>OY970227.1:0-3254181 GCA_963714055.1 uncultured Acidimicrobiia bacterium | reverse complement strand
AGGAGGGCAAGGTGTGTATCTTTTTCCAAAGGCTCAATTTTCGTGAGCTGTTGCAAGGCAATGATGTAAGAGCGATGTACCCTCACAAATTGTGAAGGATTTAAACTTTGCTCATAAAAACTCATCGTCTTCTTTTTTAGGAACATCTCCTTCTGTGTGAAGATCTTTACATAATCATCGTAAGCTTCGATGTACTGAATATCATGTACAGGAATGATTTTAATATTGCTTCCTTCCTTTACAACGATCCGATTGCGTTCTTCTGGTTGTCTCACTTCTTCGCTTAACAAGGCCGATGCGTGAGGTTTCTGTTGTGTTTGACTATTTTGTTGCAGCCATTTTTGAATGGCCTTGTCAAAACGCTCCTTGCTAAAAGGTTTCAACAGGTAGTCGATCGCATGGGCTTCGAATGCTTTGATCGCATATTCGTCGAAGGCAGTAGTGAAAATTACTGCGGGAGGCTGTTCGATCAATTCCAGCATTTCAAACCCATTGATCTTTGGCATCTGGATATCCAGGAAAATCAAATCGGGTTTGTGTTGTGTTATGGCCTTTACACCCTCAAAACCGTCGTTACAGGATTGTACAACCTGGAACTGTGAATAACCTTGCAGATATTCTCTGACAATACTTTGTGCTAGCGGCTCATCATCAATAACGATAACCTTGATCATGCGGATTGGGGAATTTTAAGTTCGGTGGTAAAAATAACTGAGTTTTGGTGTGTGGATAATAAATCGTTTCTGCCATAAAGCAGATATAGTCTCCGTTGGATCGAATTTAATCCAAATCCTGTACCTGGTTTTGTCTGTGACGTTTCAGGGTCAAATGGATTTTCAACGCGGATATGAAGAAGGTTTTCTGCCGACTTTGCTTCCAGTCGAATGGTGATTTCTCCAATGGTATCATACAAGCCGAATTTAATAGCATTTTCAACCAGTGGTTGTAACAATAAAGACGGCAACATCATTTTCTTTGCTTCGTCCTGACAAACAATTTCCGTTTTTAAGCGGTGCCCAAATCGTACTTTCTCAATTTCAAGATAGAGGTGCAGGTGTTTTATTTCTTCTTCCAGGGATACATACAGTTGATCATCTTTCCGGATTGTTCCGCGTAAGAAATCCGAAAGTTGCTGGATCATTTTACGTGCTTCTTCCGGTTTTAGAATTATCAGTGCACTGATCGAATTCAGACTATTAAAAAGAAAATGGGGTTGAAGCTGCTGTCGCAGAGATGATAACTCGGCTTCGCGGGCCAGCTTTTCGGTCGTCGCCTTTCTGCTTTCAATTTCCTGTTGCTCCCCGTATGTAGAACCAAACCCAGGCTACGATGGTGATGATGCTGATCATCAGCCACGAAAACAGTCCCCGCACCACCAAAGTCTTTTCAAGGAATTCCAGATATCCTTCTTCTCCCTGGAGCCACTGTGTTGCAATCCAGCGGATGAGGAACACGCAGGCGATTGCCAGTCCTATACTCCACGTCAACTGTAAAATTTGTCGTGGGTGATAGAATCGCATGCTGGTGATCATGATGTATCCCGCGAACGCCAGCACGACCGTGGTGATCGCGGCGTCTTTTATCGCTATGTCCAATGTTAAGAGTTCGGCATTAAACAACACCAGTGTTTGAAGAACCATCCAGATGATCCACCATCCGAAATAGATCAGGATCAGATACCGTGTTGAGAAATTCCGAACTCCCGGGACTTGCATTAATTAATAAAATAAAGTTGAGTTTTTACGAAGGGCTATGGCTTTCTGATGAACGAAGTGAATATACTTTGTTGCTTCCGCAGTTTCATGAATCCGCGAATATAATTCAGTGCCATCTTCCAGGTTGTTCACTGGGATGATCTCTGATACATTAACAAACTCCCACTTCACCTCTTTCATCTTGTCGTTGTAAAAAGTATCCTCTTCGCGAAGACCGATCGTGCGCGCCTTTAAGAACGCTTCTTCCTTGCTTCCAGCATGTACCAACCTCAGCTGTTCGTCAAATTGATTGCTGCTTTGTTCTGCCGTGATGTTGAATACTATTTTTGTGATGTACCAGTTCATAAGTAATACTTGAATAAGAATTAAAACGATATACATACCTTTAAAAGCTTCTCAAATCGATTCCACCAAAGATGCATGTGCCTTTTATAACCAGCGTTTTGGTTGGATCAACCGTGCTGCCCGCTACCTGACGTTTATCCTCAAGACTTCCGAAGATGCATACGAGCTCGTCGGACTGTACTTTCCAGTGTGGAGGAACAATGATTTTTGTGCCGCCAAACATTTGTACTACTTCAATTTCTGCGGTTCCATTAATATCAGATTGTGTTAAGTTTATTTCGACGCCACCAAAAGCACACACGCTTTCACCGCCTTTAAAATCTTTGGAGATGATTTGTTTCTTGTCACCGCCGAAGATCGTTACCGTTTCAAAAGCATTGTTTGAAAGATACTCCGAATTGTTCCCCTGGTTATACCGTTGTTTCCAATATTCCGCACCTCGATTTCGTCCGCGCGGACGAAAGATCATCACCAGGCCGATACAGATAATGATGATGGGCCATAGGAATTGTTTTAATTCAAGTTCAGGAATAATGTCGTTTATCAAAAAAACCGAGCCTATGGCCGTCGGAAACAACCATCCCAGATTCCTGAATGAATGACGGAATCCAAGATAAACACCGATCGCTATGAGTAGCATAGGCCATGAAAAAAACCAATAAGGGAAATCCACGCCTACTTGCTTCGCCAGGAGCACTGTACCCACGGCGACGACGATTAAACCACCCAATGCGCGGCCTTTGTTAAATCCGTCATTCTTTATGGGTTCAAGATTTTTATTGCTGTTTTGAGTTTCCATTTTTGCTTGATTTATGATTCAAATAACGGGAGAATCCTCGTTTGCGGGTATTGCTAATAGGCAGGTAAAGGAAGGCAGTAGGTGAATGCAGGAAACCAGTCGGTGAGCGCGGCATTGAATTTCAGAATCGGTCGACACGACCAACGGATGGGTGAAAAAACTGATAACTGATAACGATTAACTGATAACTGATAACGGACTAAACCAAATTCTCCTTTACAGCCTTATTCACCATATCAATGGCATTATTCACCCCTAATTTCTTCATGATATTGAACCGATGTGTCTCTATGGTGCGCACGCTCTTACCGAAGGATTCTGATATCTGTTTGTTGTGTTGACCATCGATTACCATACGTAAAATTTCTTTTTCTCTGCGTGTTAGACTATATGGGTCTTCAATGAGGGCAGGACGGGTGGGGGTTTTTGTTTTAAGCAACCTGTTGGCTAACACGTTCGATACCGCACCACTAAAATATTTGTTGCCGGAGTGGATTTGTTTGAGGGCCTTGACAAATTCGTTCTTGTCCGTGTCCTTTAATAAATAGCCATATGCCCCTGCGTCGAGCGCCTGTAGCACGTACTCTTCTGAGTCATGCATGGAAAGAATCACTGCTTTTGTTGTGGGTGCAAAAGTATCCAATTTGGCCGCAGCTTCCAGCCCAGTCATTTCAGGCATTCGGATGTCAAGAATAAGAATGTTGGGTTTTAACGCACCTGCTACTTGTAAAGCTTCCACTCCGTTACTGGCTTCGCCTACCACGTTGATTTCTGTATCGGACTCAAGCATAGCTTTAATCCCCTTGCGCACCAGCACATGATCGTCAGCTAAAACTACACTTATTTTTTCCATAGTATTCAAAGCATTTAGTCTACTAGTACAGCATTGCGCATCGGAACAGTCAACTGCACCGTTGTGCCTTTACCCGGATCGGAAATTATCTCCAGTCGTCCATTTACATATTCAGTTCGTTCGTACATATTGAAAAAACCACGACCGGACTCAATATTAACGCTTCGGGCTTCCACAATTTTAGGATCAAAACCCTTTCCTGCGTCCTTCACCATAATGGTCAAATCATTATCTGACTGACGGAGAAATACTTCAATAATCTCTGCTTCCGAGTATTTGATTGCATTGTTAATGGCCTCCTGAATAATCCTGAAGATGTTATTCTCAATTTTTTGAGGAAGCCGGTACAACTCACCTTCGGTTTTATAAATTAATTTAATATCGATAAGTTTTCCAATTTCCTGGATAAAAACATTCAGGGCCGCCTGGAGTCCGTAGTCACCGAGTACAGTTGGTTTCAGGTTAAAGGTGACTTTTCGGACCTCTTTGATGATTTGTTTGATGAGCACATCAATCTCAGAAATCTTGGTTTGTGCCTTTTCACTCTCCTTTAAATTGATGGATTCGATTTGAAATTTTAAAGACGTCAGCATTTGCCCGATGCCGTCGTGAATATCCATGGCAATACGTTTGCGTTCTTCTTCCTGGCCTTCAAGAATCAAGACTGAACGAAATTTCTGCTGGTTTATTTTCTTTTCGATTTCCGCCCTGCTTTTTACATTCATGTTCCGTTCGGCCTGTTTGCGCATGGTCAGATCGGTACCCAGGATAAGAAGTTCTTCTATATCGTTTTGTTCATTGTACACGGGCGTTATGGTCATGTCGATCCAGCAATCTCCTCCTCTTGCATCGTGAAAATAAACTTCTCCCTGCCAATGATTACCTTCCGAAACAGTATCAACCACTTCATCCATCCAATCCCCCGGATTCTCCATTCCTTCGAAAAGTTGGGAGAGCGGCATTCCCGTTTCTTTTATTTCTCTTTTTGAAAGTTCTTCCATCAAATCCGCGACGAACGTGATGTTACCTCCCTTGTCCGCCTTTGCAAAAAGGCGAGGGTTTTCAACGGGTAGGTTGATGTTGGATATCTGTTCGTAGGATTTTTCCAATGACGTATATAAAGCGCCAATTTCCTTGCTAAGCTGCTTGGCATTTTTTTCAGATGTAATCAATTGATTGACGGTTTTATTTACCTGAACAGTTGTCGGTCGAAACACGAAAAGTATTTCCAAGAGGATCACAACAATGGAAACAAACATCAAAATGTATTCGAGCTTGCTCAGCGTAGCAACCTTCGCTCGTGCTTCAGCATCATACTGGAAAACAATGTCATCCATTTTTCGAAGAAAAATTGTTTCATTGTCCAGCAGTGTCGTTAAGGTTTGCGTTAAGGTCTGTTGTATCAGACAGATTTCCCTTTTTATATTCTATGATATGATTAGCACTGTTATAAACATTCATGAAATAAGGCTCGAGATCCTTAAACATGCTGATCACCTTTTCACTGTTAGCGCCTGGAAGATTTAACTTTGCATCTCCATGTTGCAATCCGTAATGACCAGCTTTCCATTGCTCAAGCAAATTTGTAAGTGTGCTGATTTTGTCCGGAAAATGTTTATGATCAATGTCAGTATAAACGAGCAAAGACATTTTAACGATCCACTGACTTTTATACCGTTGGGTTCCCGCGAGATTAACAACTCTTGAATCGCTGGTTTGATTTCGCAGGTGATCCTGAATGAGGAACTGACCGACAATAGATACTGTAGCGATTACACTTAGCGCAGAGATGTACCACACGCCTAATTTGCTAAAGCGATTGAAAGTCAGTTTACTTTCCGGATTAAAATCTAGAGTCATTTGGATGCGAAGTTACATAGGCCAGGTCATCTCCACTATGACGCAAGACGTTTTAATTTCGATTTTAAATGAATTGCAGAATTTGCCTGGGCAATGTTATCGAAGAAATTTAGATTACGAAGGTCAGGCTGTGAAGCCGATATGAACGTAACCATTTTCTATGCGAACGGGATAAACGGTAATATTACATTCCTCCGCGTTCAGACATTCTCCGGTTTTAAGTGAAAAAGTCCTTTTGTGAAAAGGGCATGCGATTTTCGGCTCTCCCTGAAGAGATCCGATCATCCCACGCGACAACACCATTTGCATTTTATGAGGACACAAATTTTGACAGGCATACCATTCGTTTCTCCTTGAAAAATTGAAAACCGCCACCTGCAAGTCTTTATACTTTACACAAGCGCCGCCATTTTCCGGAAAATCTTGTACACGGGCTGCTTTGAACCAAACTTTAATGTTATTATGCTGAGTTGATATATTATTTACCAAGTCCATCGTAGATAGGTGCTTTGCAAGGTTTGAATTAGTTATTCCATCCATCATAGGTCAATCATTTTATTTTTTTATTCCAGTCAATAGGGATTTTTTGATCTCTCAACTCTACAAATGAGAGCGTTGAATCTTGGTCGTCGTCGTTGATGAAATGTCTGTACCGTTCTCTTAGAGCAGGGTTCTCCACTACCTTTTTCCACTCGCAATGATAGTTGGCAATCAGTTCCTTCATTTCCATTTCAAGCTCCTCGCCGATTCCCAGCGAATCGTTGACAATGACGTCACGTAGGTAATCAAGGCCTCCTTCCATTTTATTTAACCAGGTGGCTGTACGTGTTAGCGGATCAGCGGTCTTGATATAAAACATGAGGAAACGATCGATCAACTTCACACAGGTCTCGGTATCCACGTCATTTACCAGCAACTTAGCGTGTTGAGGACGAGCGCCACCATTTCCACATACGTATAAGATTCCAGCCTTTTTCTGTCGCAATAATTCCAAAGTCTTTTGATTGGGCTTCCGCGCACTCGCGAATACATCCTGAAACAGCGCCTTTCAACTTATGAGGTGCCCGTAGTCCTTTGTACCGCTCTTCGACGAAGATGGCGAATGAGACAGAGTCCTGAACACCATACCGGCACCACGTAGAGCCTACACAGCTTTTTATGGTGCGAAGCGCTTTTCCATAGGCGTGGCCGCTTTCAAAACCTTCGTTAATTAATTCTTCCCATATTTCTGGAAGCTGATCTACTCGCGCACCGAACATGTCGATTCGCTGGCCACCGGTAATCTTGGTATATAAGCCATATTTCTGGGCAATCCTTCCAATAGCCATAAGTTTTGAAGGCGTAATTTCTCCACCTGCGATGCGGGGCACGACCGAGTAGGTACCGCCGCGTTGAATGTTCGCCAGGTAACGGTCATTGGTATCCTGAATGGTATCTTGTTCTGCAATCAGTTCATTCCAAATGCTGGCCAGCAGGGAAGCTACGGCAGGTTTGCAAATTTCACAGCCATCACCTTTTCCAGTAGTGCTCAGCAGAATGTCGTAAGTTCTGATGCCTTTTACCTTGATAATATCATACAACTCCTGACGTGAATAATCGAAGTGTTCACAAAGCGTTTTCTTTACTTTATGACCCAATGACTCAAGGGTGATTTTTAAAATATCGTTGACCATGGGCGTACATCCGCCACAACCCGTGCAAGCTTTTGTTTTCTTTTTAAGGTCGTCGACGGTTGTTGCTCCGTGATCCGTTACTTGACAAACTAAGTCACCTTTGGAAATATTTTCGCAAGAACAAATCTGCGCCGTGTCAGGAAGACTTTTACACCGGCTCCTTCTACCTCGGTCTTTCCACCGGTACCTATAATTAATGATTCCGGCTGCGCTGGTAAAAGCATTTTATTAACCACCATCTGATGGAAGATATTATATTGACTGGCATCACCGATAAGAATACCGCCCAGTAAATATTTTCCATCTTCCGAAATGTTTATGCGCTTATATACACCGTTACGTTTGTCCTGGAAAGCAATAGGAACGCAGCCGGCCGCTTCACCAAAAGGATCTCCGAAACTTGCCACGTCAACGCCAATGAGTTTCAGCTTGGTCGACATGTCAAAACCGGTAAATTGCCTTGAAGCATCGCCGGCAATTTGTTTGGCAACGATATCGGCCATTTCATATCCCGGTGCGACCAATCCGTAAATCATATTATTGTGTACGGCCACTTCCCCGATGGCAAAGATGGATTCATCGTTAGTACGAAGCTGGTTATCCACCAATACACCACCCTTTGCATGAATTTTTATGCCGTTTGCCTTTGCGAGTTCATCGCGCGGACGAATACCCGCAGAGATCACCAACATTTCAAGTGATAAGGAACTTCCATCCGTAAATTCAAGGCCCTCTAACTTTCCATTGCCCGCGATCTTTTTAGTATTCTTGTTGGTATGTATTGTAATACCGAGTTGGTTAAGTTTATGTGCAAGCACTGAAGACGCTGCGTCATCGATCTGCCGGGGCATCAGTCGTGAGGCAAATTCTACAACATGTGTTTCCAATCCCAGGTCAAGCAGCGCCTTTGCAGCTTCCAGTCCCAACAACCCTCCGCCTAACACGCCAGCTTTTTTTACTTTTTTTCCGTAGTTCAATAATTTGGTTCAGATCCTCAATGGTGCGATAAACAAACACGCCGTGTCGCTCAACACCTTCAACGGTCGGAACAAATGCACTTGATCCGGTAGCCAGTACGAGGTAATCATAGTGATCAACCCTGCCGGTATGGGTTTTAATGGTCTTATTTTCCCGGTTTATCTCGGTTACCAACTCACCTATAAACAATTCCACATTGTTGTCCACATACCATGAAGCAGGTGCCATCAAAAGATCATCGGCAGTTGAACCGGAAAAATAGCTGCTGAAGTGAACCCGGTCATAGGCAGGGCGAGGCTCCTCTCCATAGACAATAATTTCATGCTGTTTGGACCGGCTTCGTAGCTTCTCACAAAACTTGTAGCCGACCATTCCATTTCCCACTACGATAACACGACTCATTGCAAACGATTTAAGTAAGTATTGGACAAAGTTTAAGTAATAATACGTATTTTAATCTGAATTTCAATACAGTTTATACGTATAATTACGTAAATTTTTTTAAAGTTTATACTTATGAGAAGCGTGACATCGAAAGTCTGGATACTGGGTGCGGGACCGGGAGATCCGGAATTAATTACTGTTAAAGGATTAAAGACTATCCAGAAAGCCGACGTGATCTTATATGATGCTTTGGTTTCGACGGAGTTATTGGATTATGCACCCTCGGGCTGCAAAAAAATTTATGTAGGAAAAAGAAAAGGGCACAAAGAATTTCCGCAGGAGGAGATCAATCGGCTCATCGTATTTTATGCAGTCCGGTTTGAATGTGTAGTTCGGTTAAAAGGTGGAGATCCAAACGTCTTCGGACGCGGTCATGAAGAGATGGAGTACGTGAAGCGAAGGGGAATTTCTGTGGAGGTGATATCGGGAATCTCCAGTGTTTTGGCAGCACCGGCGGCTGCGGGAATTCCCTTAACAAAACGGGGAGTCAATGAAAGTTTTTGGGTCATCACAGGCACATTATCTTCAGGAGAAATATCAAACGATATTGCGCTGGCCGCGCAATCTACCGCTACGGTTGTAATACTAATGGGGATGACGCACCTGGCCAAAATTGCCAGGCTCTTTCAACAGTTTCGTGCTCACAACGAACCTATCGCTCTTATTCAACAAGCCACGACGCGCGCATCAAAAAATAATTATTGGGACAGCCGGGGATATTGTTCAACGTGGAATCGAATCAAATATCACTTCTCCGGCGGTTATTGTTGTTGGCAAAGTTGTGAACGAAAGCGATGTTGCCAGTCTATTAGTCACTGTCAATAATAGTAGAGTCATTGCCGAAGAATGACTAGCTTTAATGTGAATTCTTCAATTCCCTTCCATGATTATGACCGACCAATTTGAAAAAGCAATAACCACATTTGACGCGTACAATCTGAATGACCCGCATCAGGAGGAGGTTGAAGGCAAATTGGTTTCGAAAGAAGGTCTCTATGCACAAAGGATGAGTGCACGACTGGACGATTTTTATCCCAGTGCGCCGGAGTATCTTAAGTTAGCTGCCCACTGCCAGCATATTGGCCGTTGGGAAATACCCCGTGAATCTTACCCGATGGATAAAAAAGGCTACTTACAATGGAGAAATGTGTTGAAGACTCATCACGCTAAGCTAGCCGAACAAATTCTCATAAGTTGCAGATACGATGAAGCTACCATTGAGAAGGTGAAATTCCTCCTCTTAAAAAAGGAACTCTTCACCAATCCTGATACAAAAGTACTGGAAGACGTGATTTGCCTTGTATTTATCGAACACTACCTGGAAGAATTTGCAGAAAAACATGAACCACCAAAAGTGATCGACATCCTGCAAAAGACTTTAAAAAAGATGTCACCTCGTGCTATTGAAGAGGCTGCCAAAATTCCGGTCTCCGAGAAAATTAAGGTCTTGATTCACCAGGCGCTTCAAGCGAGGAGCGCTGCAAAATAGTTTGCTGAAGGTGGTTAAGAAAATTTTCGGTTGAACGATCCAAAATTTCAAATACCTCTTGAAAATTTTTTTCTCCACCATAATACGGATCTGGTACTTCTTCCCCTTTGCCAATAGAGTCGAATTCGCGCATGAGCATTACCTTTTCTGTGTGTGATTGATCTTTCAGCAGTCTTAAAATATTGCGGTAGTTGCTGTGATCCATCGCCAATATATAATCAAAATCATTAAGGTCATTTGTGGTGAATTGGCGACAGCAATGCTCGATCGTTACACCATTTTTTTCCGCGTTTGCTATCGTTCTTGAATCGGGTGAGTCACCGATGTGATAATTTGATGTTCCGCAGGAATCCACTTCAAAAAAGCGTTCAAGACTCTTTTTCTTCAATTTGTGCTTAAAAATGGCCTCTGCCAGCGGCGACCGGCAAATGTTTCCCAGGCACACGAAAAGTACTTTTATTTTGTCTCTAGTCATCTGATCCACAATAAGTTAAGTGTTTACAGGCTGCAAAAATACAGCGAAAGGGTTACGTAATAAAAGTTTTTTGAATGAATAGGACGAAGCATCCTTGAATAAAGTTTGCCTTTTGATTGAAAAGCCTACCTCTTTTGCTCAGGAGGAGGCTTTTCTCTTTTTCAAGATCTTCAATCAAAGGGGTTGTTTGGCCAGAATACAAAGGAAAGTAGAACTTGAATTCTACCTTCCTTAAGCAAAAAATTATCGGACTGCAACCCCCAGTCCAACGCTCAGCGTATTGTATTCTTGTATCGAATAGTCACCATTCAAATAAATGGGACCCAATTTCAGGCGGACTCCCGCAGTAAGTCTAAAACTATTGTTTTTAAATTGTAGTGACACCGGATCCGTAAGAACGAAGTCAGTTTCCGTTGGATTGTCAACAATCGTATAAGATCCTTTCAAGTCTGATGTTGTATTAATGGTGTTATAACCAATCCCTCCATAAAACGTAATGACTGAAATCTTTTTGGAGATCAAAGCCTGAAACAGCCAGGCATTCATGCTATAGTCTAGTAGTTGCTCGCGCGGATCATTTTGGGGTTTCCCAAATACACCTTCAGTCGACGTTGATCCTTGGATGTTAGTGAAGGCCACCAACATTGATAAATCAAAAGGCAAGGTCTTCATTCCGGGAATATGTTGTTTGACATCATGCAATAATTCCAAAGCCAAGAAGTTTTACCCGTGATGAACCGGTCTCTACTTCGGGCATCCATCTTATTTTCAGATCGGTGTTTTTTATGATACCAATACCAAGTTGGACAGTAGGTGCCAGGACACCACTAACCTTAATATTTTCTTTGAAGTCTAAACCTTCAGGTCCGTCGAAACTAAATGTTTGATCTGGAATGCCATCTCCGTTCGTATCAATTGAAGATTGGTAGGTAGTTGATTCATCAGGTCCTACTATCGTCGGTGCCTTCCCTGATGTCGGGTCAGTCAGAACTAGTATTCTGTAGACCTAAAGTGGAAGGTGTAAAATAATATTTTGAGCTGGGTAAGAACACTGCATTGGCGGAGAACCCCAAATCAAAACCCAATGAATTATGTGCTTTTGCTGTATGATACCATCCGCCGTTAAAACTGTAGGAAAGTCCTTCTATCATGGGGTTCAGGTATGCGCCCATAAGTTTGGAGGCATCATTTTTTCCTGCTTCCAGGAAGTTTATGAGGTCTGATTCACTTTGAGCAAATGTCCAACCTGGCGCCGCAACGAGGAGCACCACAAATATTCTCTTTATTAAAAAAGAACGAATGGACTGTGAGTTCATTTCTTTGGACATTTAATGGTTTAAAATAAGAGCTTTTAAAAATCACCTATTTCGCAAGTTCTGCCAAAATATTACAGAGTTGCTTTAAGGAGGCATGTATTCAAAATCCCTTGAAATAATAACAGCCGTCGACAAGGCTTTATTTTTCGGCCTAAAAACATTATTTCTTAACGTTTTTAAAGAGGTCTTTTATGTAAAATTACCAGAATAATAAAGGCTGCCACTTACGTTTTACCCGATGCTGGAACCCCTCCTTGTGAAAATTTCCTGGATTGAAATGCCCACCATGCTTTGTACTTTTAGCGCAGAATGACTTTACTCTACAATATTGGCCTATCTTTTTTACGACTAGGATATCGTGTAGCCGCATTATTCCTTCCAAAAGCCGAAGCTTTTGTCAATGGCAGAAAAAATTTATTTGAAAAAATTCAAAAAGCATTTCAAGGTCATCAGGGACCACTGGTTTGGGTGCATTGTGCTTCGTTGGGCGAATTTGAACAGGGACGACCTGTGATCGAGTCGTTAAAAAAAGAATTCCCAGCTGTAAAAGTGTTGCTCACTTTTTTTTCACCTTCCGGCTATGAAGTGAGGAAAAATTATAAAGAGGCTGACTATGTATTTTATCTGCCCTGGGATACTTCGTCGAACGCCAGGAAATTTATTTCAGCAACTAATCCTACCGTTGCAATCTTTGTCAAATATGAATTTTGGTACCACTATTCAACGGAACTAAAATCCAGAAATATTCCAACGATCTCCATTTCGTCCATCTTTCGCAAGGAGCAACTTTTCTTTAGGAAGAGTGGTGGTTTCTACAGGCGGATTTTAAAAAACTTCAGTTATTTCTTTGTCCAGAATAAAACCTCCCTCGACGCTCTTGAATTCAATCGGGATTTACCAATGTACGTTAGCCGGCGATACACGGTTTGACCGTGTGTATGCCGTTGTTCAGAATGGAGAAGCGATCCCCGTAGCCCAGGCCTTTAAAGCAAACCAAAAAACCATTGTTGTGGGGAGTTGTTGGGCAGAAGACCTGGAAGTGTTAACACCGCTGATCAATGAAGGAAAAAATAAATTTATCATAGCGCCACATGAAATAACCGAGACATTTTTACAGACTATTGAACGTACTCTTCGCGTAAAGTCAATGCGATACTCAAAGGCTGAAAACCAGAATCTAGAAGATTATCAAGTTTTAATAATAGACAATGTCGGCCTTCTCTCACGGCTCTACCGATACGGAGAGTTTGCCTTCATTGGCGGGGCATTTGGCAAGGGCCTCCATAACATACTGGAAGCCGCTTGTTATGGTATTCCCATCTTTTTCGGCAATAAAAGTTATCAGCGTTTTCAGGAAGCGACAGACCTTATTCATCGTGGAGGCGCGTTTGCAGTCGCCAATCATACCGAGTTGAAAGAAAAATTTGAAATGCTCAACTTGCCGGAGAATTTTCTGCCGGCCTGCGAGGTGACACGTGCATATGTTATCGAAAATCTTGGAGCCACAGAAAAGATTATGGAGTATTGCCGTAAACTTCTAAAGTGATGCAAGGAATTGTGATGCGCTCTACAGGATCTTTTTATGATGTCCTGGGTACGGATGGTGTAAAATACAACTGTAGAGTTCGTGGCAAAATTCGATTGGAGGGCATCAAGGAAACCAACCCCGTCGCAGTGGGAGATCATGTCTTAATGGATATCGAACAGGACGTTGGTTCCATTACAGAAATTCTCCCGCGACACAATCACATGCTGCGGCAATCGGTGAAGAAAGCCGCTCATTCCCATGTACTCGCGGCAAACGTTGACCAGGTGATGTTGGTGGTCACTTTTGCGCTTCCCAGAACTTCGCTCGGATTTGTTGACCGGTGTTTTGTAAGTGCGGAAGCTTTCCGAATTCCGCAGGTCTTAGTGTTTAACAAAAAAGATCTTCTCGATGATGAAGGATTGGAAATGTTGAAACAGTTAACCAAGCTTTACACTAGCATTGGCGTTACTTGCTTTTCGATCTCTGCAAAGCACGAAGATCAACCGCAGGTTCTTCAAATTCTTAAGAACAAAACCACGCTGATCGCTGGACATTCGGGTGTTGGAAAGTCAACGCTTCTGAATAAAATTTCACCACACATCAAACAAAGCATCGGCGATATCTCGGATTTTTCAGAAAAAGGCAAACACACGACCACCTTTGCTGAGATGTTTTCGTTGGATAAAAAAACTTTTGTCATCGATACCCCTGGGGTAAAAGAATGGGGATTGGTTGATATGAATAGTCAGGAAATCTCCGACTATTTTCCCGAAATGCGAGACCTTAGGTTGACCTGTAAATTTGGGGCCCGCTGCATTCATATTAATGAACCTACCTGTGCTATTGTAGATGCAGTTAGAGAAGGCAGAATCGCATTGAGCCGATATGAGAATTATGTGAGTATGATAATGGGAGAGGACAATAGAAAATAGGTACTACGTTAAGGCAAAGGTTGTTAGAAACAATATTCCCCTATAAATAAAATGAGTTATTAAGAGGATGACCAGGATTACAAAGGTGTTAATCCAGGGACTGACTTTGAAGGGAGAACTGTAAAATCGTCTTACGCTAAAAAAAATGTAGATGGTAAGGGTCAAATTAAATACCAGATGCATCCAGCGCTCGTAAGGCGTAAAGATTTGAAGCGCGACAAGGTAATACAGCATGGAAAACAACAGGACAAAAGAATACAGAAACAGAGCGAAAATAAAATGATCAGCGAAAAACATTTTTCTCCGGTAGAACCATATTGATAAAAAGAATGCCGTAATGGGGACATTTAAAATGATCAGCGATTCTGTTAACATTGATGACTCGTCCCAGTATTCATCTTCATACGCCTCAAACGTAATATTTTCTTTCTTTAATTTTTGATCAACCATTTTTTTAGCCAATGATCCATAGGGTTGATAGAATTGATCCCGCAAAGGGAGTCTAAAATCAGTTAGCGGATTATAAATAAAGAAGAAAAAATTTATTAGCAGGAAAATTGAAAATGGAGGCATGTACCGCTTTCGTTTCCCTTCAACGTAATGCCTTGCCAATAATCCTGGTTTGACAAGCACTTGCCATAAATTTTTCAGGAAATTTTTTTCGAGGAGAAATGCGGATCCAAAAACTCGCTGACAAAATACTTTAAGGTACGTTCCGATGGTTCAAGTTGCTTTTGGCCACAAGCATGACAGAATTTACCTTGTAATGGAGTGTCGCAGTTAAGGCAATGCTCCTGAATTTCGGTCATAAATATTGCCGGGAATTGTTCTTAACCCAAAGTAAACAATATTTGTAGGTTAAGGAAATGTCTAACGTCCTGATGCTTTGCCTGATTTCATACTGGATTCTCTTGCGCAGTGCGTCCTGCTCCTTGACAGTTCTATTCAAATCCAAAATTTTAGTACAGACCCTGTACGTGCTGTAGTTGTGTTTATTAAAAATTTTAAACTGGTTATGCGATAGTGAATTTTTGAGTTTTCTTTTCTTAACCAGTACGTCGGGTTCGTAATGATACTTGAAAATTCTTGATGAACGAATCCAAAAATCAAAATCCTCATAGGTAAGGGTTTCATCGTACCCGCCCAACGCTTCAATAACCGATCTACGAAACATCATCGTCGGAGAGCAGATGAAATAACGCTCAATGAGAGGTTGGTAGATGTTACCCTGCGGTATTGTATTGTGAGGATATTTTTCTGAATGGAAACACAGCCGTTTTCCCTGCGCATCGATCCATTCTGCATCGCCGAAAATAACGCCATAACTATCATCCAATGTCTCAAATATTTTTACGCCACGCTCCAAACGTTCGGGAAGGAGAATGTCATCGGCAGCGAGATCGATGATAAAGTCGCCGCTGCAAATTTTGAATCCTGTGTTAAAGGCTTTACAAATTCCTTCATTTTTTTCAAGCCTGATAAAAGTGATCTCCGGATGTTGCTTTTGGAATTTTTCGATGATCGCTGGACTTTCATCAGTACTTTTATCGTCGACCACAATAAGTTCGTAATTCTTGTAGGTTTGACTAAGAACGGACTGCATACTTTCAATTACATAATGCGCATGATTGAAGCATGTACAAATGACAGAGATTTTTGGAAATGTGGCCTTCAAAACTGTTTCAGAAAGGTTAGTTTATAAGAGTCAAAACTTCCAAACGTTTTCTTAAAAGCATACAAGCCTTTATTGAGTATCCCTTTGTCCGTTGATATCCCCAGGTCCAACATTTTAAAATCGTTTGTCTGGCAATATGTCGTAGATCCCATTAATTAATAATGTGATCGGACTATGCGGTCGAAAGGCAAGCGCGTCACCAATGTAAAAGCAATACAATATTTTATCGTTCACTTTGATGCACACCGACGTTGCAATCAATTTGTTCTTGTCAAATACCCCGAATAACAAATAATCGCTGGGGAAAAGTTTGAACATTGCTTCAAGATCTTCGAACGTCATTGTAACAGGATACCCTTTGCTTTCTCTGCTTTCGACAATGAGAGAATAGGCCTCCTCCAGATGATTCAATGCTATTTCCCGGAAGCTAAAGTCAAGGGACTCTGCCTGACGCAACCGTCGCTTTTTATGCGTATTCAAATTCATTGAATCTTCTGTTACCGGAATCACCTGCGTAATGTCTTCATATTTTATGCTGAAGCCAGATCCGATCAATGTTTCCTTGATTAAAGCGTTCTGTTCTGGTTCATAAATCTCTGGAAAAGATCGAATCAACAAATTTGCGATTCCCTCCTGCCTGGACCAGTCGTCAATTTTTTCAACTAGTGAAGTCAACTTGTCTTTGCGTGGTATTTGCCGTGATTACGAAACTACCGAAGGGAGACTTGTCGAGGCTTATCAATAAATTGCCTATGCGGGAAAAGTGGATTTTAGATTCGTCACTCTTCAAAATTGATGATTTGGTTTTCAGGATACCTGAAAATAAATTCTGGCTTGTGAAATAAAAAAGTAGAAGCTGGACTATCCACGCTACACCGTTAGTTTTTTAAATGCATCAAAATCTTTTACGGTTATGTCATTTTTAAAAACGTCTGATGCACCAACAGCAGCTACAGATCCGTTGTGGAACTTTAAATTTATCCAGTGTAGTCTAGGGTAATAAAGTACTGTTGATGGATCGTTCAGTTGAAATTCGTATCGCTCACCTTGTATGCTTTCCACGACAGCATCAATAACGCCAGAAACACAAATGATCACGCGGTCGGTATTTACGTGTGCGTGGTTTCCGCGATGGGCTTCATCCTCGATATTATAAATCCAGTACAATTGTTTTATGTCAAAGGGTAACGTTCCGTCTACTTCCATAAAAGATAGAGTTCCCGATTTGCTAGCTACTTGAGGTACTTTGATAAGATGCGGTTTGGTAATCATGAAAAATCAATAGGGAATCCCCAAGCGTTTGTAAATAAAATGCATTAACCATGCTGGCCCGATCAATAAAAACTGAAGGTCTTTAAAAAAGGAAGGTTTTTTCCCTTCTACTTTATGACCGTAAAACTGGCCAACCCATGCCACAAAAAAAATAGCCAGGCTTACTACCCAGAGTGGCGCATTGATCGTTCGTCCTATAAGATTTATGACAAACAGACACAACGCGGCGAACAACATCATACCAATGCTTAACGGAATTGATAATGAAACGTAATAGATCAGAGCCAGGATCAACCCAACGGCTGCCCAATTCGCGTAGGGATTGCCGATGCCTAAAATGGATTGAACTGGTTGCGAGGGGATTGATGCGACGAGTCCAACAACGCTAAAGAAAATCAAAGGAACACAAATCCAGTGAATCGCTTTTATTAGTTGAATTTTGGTGACTTTCACCGTACTCTTCAAAGAGCTGATCGATTTTGCGCATATACGAAAATATTTGCCTTACTAATTTACTCCTAACTTTTGGTTTTTACTCGCTTCCAATCCTTTATCTGCCAGTGGACTTTTCCAGTGGTTAGGTGATTGGACTTTGTGTCGTAAATTTTTATTTCGCAAATTACTGTCGCTGATTCCTGAAATTTTAGTGGCTCGAGAATATGTTGCCGAAGCCATTCTTCCGAGATGGAAAAGTGAGCGGTTGCATCCATTTTTCCCTGATAATGATAGTCCATCTCCAGTCGCTGCATGATAATTCTATAGGTGTCAAATCCAAGCTTCGAAATCAGCAGAAGACCAGTCGCATACTTCGGAAATGGTAGCCAACGCACAAGCATGAAGACCCCGAATGTGGTTTAGATTTTTGCGTTTATAGGGGAGTAGAAGTTTAATATCATAATCACCGATCTCGATGATTCTAAACCCATGAGGCTTATTGAACGGTATCATCCTTAAAAGGCCCACGTTTAGCAGCCACAGGTAAAATCGAGAATGTTTTGCTCGCTCAATAAAGCTGGAGGAAAGCATATGGCGTATTGTTTTATCGGAAGTTAAACAGAAAACAGTTTCCTTTAATAACTTGTGCTCAATCTTGAAATAAAAGAATATGGAGAAAGTAATTGTATTGGGCGCTGGCTTAGTCGGAAAAGAGATGGCCATTGATCTCTCGGGAAAGTTTGACGTTACCGCAGTTGATATCAATGAGGACGCATTGGATCGCATTGCCAGGCAGGGAGTGAAAACACAACGATCAGATTTTACCAATGAAGAGCGCCTGAAAAATATTATAACAGAAGCAGATTTGGTAGTGGGAGCGGTTCCTGGATTTTTAGGTTTCCAGACGGTAAAGCGTGTAATAGAGTCGGGCAAAAAATGGTTGATATCTCATTTTTTCCAGAAGATCCATTCGAATTAGACGCCCTTGCCAAGCAAAAAAATGTGACTGTGGTTACGGATTGTGGCGTGGCTCCGGGAATGGGCAATGTTATTTTAGGATATCATAACAAGCGAATGAAGGTTTCGGACTATGAATGTTTGGTAGGAGGATTGCCTGTTGTTAGAGAGTGGCCGTACGAATACAAGGCCGTTTTTTCGCCAATTGATGTCATTGAAGAGTATACACGACCAGCAAGGTATGTTCAAAGTGGTGTTGTTGTTGTGAAGGAAGCGCTTTCTGACCCTGAGCTTGTTCATTTTGATGATGTGGGAACATTAGAATCCTGGAACTCCGACGGACTTCGTTCTTTGATCAAGACCATGCCGAATATCCCCAACATGATTGAGAAGACGCTTCGCTATCCTGGATGTATTGAATATTTAAGGGTCCTGCGCGAGTCTGGTTTTTTTTCCTACGAGGAGGTCGAGGTAAAGGGGGTCAAAGGTCAGACCTATCGACGTTACCGCCAAATTGTTATTTCCCAAATGGAAACTAAAACCGGGTGAAGAGGAATTTACAGTGATGCGAATTCGCATAAGCGGAGAAGAGAAAGGAAAGTCAAAACAATATCAATACAACCTGCTTGACAGAACCAACAAATCAACGAATACATTATCGATGGCCCGCACAACCGGTTATACCTGTACCGCAGCCGTTAACCTGGTGTTGGATGGAAAATTTATTCGGAAAGGAATTTCACCGCCAGAGTTTCTTGGCGAAGATGAGGCGAACTTCTCATTTATCCTGAACTATTTGAAAGAGCGAGGTGTGGTGTACAACCTCGAAACTAAAACTTAAGATCGATCAATTTATTTTCCGCCTCAGATTAGGGACTTTGATTTGGTCGATTTAATTGGTGATGAAAAATGGATATCCAACAAGAAATATCCAACATCCCTGCCTGACCGTCGGGCAGGGAATGATGATCAGATCCGGTAGCTAAGTGTCGTTTGAAATTGACCATTTGCGTCGAAATTTTAACGCAGAGCTACGCTGAGAATAGGCTCAACAAAAAATATGTTAACTCTCCTTGCAAACTACTCGGGCAAATCTACTCGACACGAGACCGCAGAGACGGCCAAGCCGTAGGTCGATACGTCCTTCGTAGGAAAGGTTCCGTGATTTCTCCGTGGCTCTGGGACTTCTATATAACTAGCCGATATGTTGCGTAGCAGACTTGACCTATATTGGCCTGGTAAGGGTCTAATTCATCTCGCAACACTTACTTCCGTGCCGGCGCGTTGGCCCGAGCCAAATGCGGGGGTGGCCCGGCCAATGCGGGCGGAAGCATATTTACTCATACCCGCATCCATGCACACTTCCCTTCGTGAACCTCATACGCACCTCCATGCGCAAATGCCTTCGGTTTGGCTCTTGATTTTTTGGTTCTTTTGTACCTGCCTGCGCGAAGCCGCTTCGGCGAAGGCACGGTCAAGACAAAAGAACGTGGAGTCAGAAAAGCCCGTTGCATCAAGATATTTTTTAGCCTGCCTGCGCCGGCTACGGCAGGCAGGCGCTGAGGGAATACCGAGGAAAATACAGGGAGGTCGCTGAGCGTCGACTTAGCTCTCTGGATTTTTCTCAGCGCAAATTCCTCCGCGGACTCTGCGCTAAAAATTCCAACTAGTTATATAGAAGTCACAGAGAACACAGAGTTTCACAAAGAAAAAAAAGCATCCTCCGTGTAACCTTGTTTGCCCTGTGTCTTTGGGTGAATAAATGTTGAGTCTGTCTTGGAGAACTTCAAACCTCGAATCTCGAACCTTACTTCGAATCTCAAACTTCAAACCAAGTTGAAATTTTAACCACAGCGTCACAGAGAACACAGAGTTTCACAAAGAAAGAAAGCATTCTCCGTGGTAACCTCGTGTGCCCTGTGCCTCTGTGGTGAATAAAAGTTGAGTCTGTTCTTGGAGAACTTCAAACCTCGAACTTCAAACTTCGAACTAGCGAGTAGCGAGTTTACTTTTCCAGTAGCCATACAAAAAGTAAAATATAAGTCCAAAGCCCATCCATCCAAAAAATACCAGCCAACTGCTGGTTGGTATTTCAATCATTAAATAAAGACAACAAATCATCCCCAGAACAGGGATAAGGGATAACTTTTTAGTCAATGAGAACAAGGTGATAGCAGCAAACATAATTACAAAGAGGATAAATAGTATTTGTTCCTGTGTATCATGAAAAAGATTGACAACAGCGTCCGCCAGGCGTGTCCGGAATGCGTATACGAAAATAAAAAATAGCGGCATTACGATGGCGCGGTTGTAGCCGTCCCGAGGTACTCGGTCACGTCTGCGTAGAGGTCCATCTCCTCGGCAGTCGACTCGACCAGATGCCGCGTGGCCTTTCTTGGCTGAAATCCACCGACCTGGGATTTACGGTTGCGCATCAGCACCTCTGATAGTGGGTGCTTCGCCGTCAAGCTCTCCATGGCCTCGGTCCGGACCCCTGGGTCGTCGAGACCCGTCAATGCGTCGAGACTGGCAAATCCGAGCTCGGCGAACAGCTCCGGCTGCTGCTCGAACGCGGCCGACCGAAGAGCCGGCGCCAAGGTGGGCCAACCCATCAGCGTCTTCATCGCCTCGTTCAACACCGGAAGGTCGGCTCGCCGCCGGTCATAGGCCTCATACGACGGATAGAGCCCAGGTTCGATGAGCTCGATCAGCGAGTACAGCTCGAACGGGTGGAGTTGCATCGGCGTCGCGGTCAAGGCGAGCAGCCCATGGACCCGGTCCTTGAGCTCCTCGGCCAGGTCGTAAGCCTGGGTGGCGCGGTAGCGACCCGGTCCGGCGAAGTGTCGCCTCACGCGGTGCGCCTCGTCGAAGATCACCAGGTCCCAATCCGCATCGATGATCTGATCCGCCCGGGAGGGCGCGACGCAAAGGCGATGGAGGTGATCACACGGCTCCGACGCGTCCAGGGATTCTGCCCGCCACGTCCCAGGAAGGTCGCCGCCGCGCCATCCACGATCTCGAAGTCCTCGTTGAACTTCGACTTCAACTCGAACTGCCACTGGTACTGCAGCGAGGCCGGGCACACGATGAGTACACGCTCGACGGACTGGCGGGCACGAAGCTCCTTCAGGATCAGCCCCGCCTCGATGGTCTTCCCGAGCCCGACCTCGTCGGCGAGGATCATCCGCGGGCGCAGCTTGTTCGTGACGCGATGAGCGACGAAGACCTGGTGCAGCTTCGGCTCGATCCGTGCATTCGACAGACCGGAGAGCGGGTCGTAGCGGTAGGCGTGCCTCAGGTACAGCGCCTGGAGGCGGAGGCCGTATGCGAAGCCGTCGCCCAGGAGGCCAGCGGCGAGTTGCTCGTCGGGGGTGCCCGGCATCAGCGCGAGGTCGTCGACGTGGACGAGAGCCTCACCAGATTGGAAGAGGACCTCGGCGAGATCGCCCGCCCTCAGGGCGACGATGATCCCGAGCTCACTTGTGCTCAGCCGCTGGACGCGGTCGTAGAGTTTCACTGCTGCAGCTTTCCGTCCTGTCGATCCACACTCCCGCCGCAACCCCTTTAACCACACGCGTCGACCCGGGACGGTGACCGTCCAATGCCGCTTCACGTCCACTGACCCGCGTCACCAGGATGGTACGGGCATGGTGTGACAATTCACTGGGTCGTCCAGCCTTCCCTCCCGGCCCCGTCCCTGCGTCCAGGCTCACGCCGTCGCAACCGCGACTGCAGTGGCTCGGCTAGACCGAAACGAGATCGCCCGGCTTCGCCGGGCAGGTGGCCGGTGAAGTCGACTTCTCAGCCATGACCTACCAACAACTCACTATCAGGCGTCTAAATCGCCGGCCCCGAACCTGAACCGGGATACTTCCGCTACCTCGCCGACCGCTACGAACTGAGCTGACCGCAGCTTCCGCGACGCGAGGTTTCCGGTGAGGGCTTCCCGGCGTTTCGCGCGGTCCCTTGTGCCGTAGCGGGTGGGGGCGGTCTGCGCTGCGTCGATCAGCCCCATGGATCGGAAGGACGCCCAGGCTGAGCTGTCTGATCTGATGACGCGGGTCAGTCGCTGTCGCTCAGGAGTTGCACGATCTCGTCGTGCAATCTGCGATCACTGGGCGCGAGGCCGTCGAGGACCTCCTGAAGGGTCACCTCCGACTGGCGGACTTCCTTGGTCTTCGCCCATCGTGAGGAAGAGACGTGAGTAATCGGCAACTCCTGGATCGACTTTCGCGCTTCCAGTCGGGATCCTCGCTCGTTCGCGTACCAGGCGGAAGGCCCAAACTTCAGTTGGAGTTTGTGCTCACCGACTTCCTCCCGCGTCCGGCAGGTCGAAGTTCACCGTCCACTGGTACGTGCCCGCGTACCGTGCACTCACCTTGCTCACGAACCCGTCACCCAAGGTCGCGTTCAGTTGTCTCCTCAAGGATCTCCGCACTGAAGTTCCTCAACCGACCCTTGACGCGCTGCAGCAGTTCGCGGCCTTCTCCGAAGCGTTCGCGCGCCTGCTCCGCCACGTCGTTGGCGAACCTCTCCGCGGCCGAGGCGTGCGGCTGCTCCGCCGTACCGCCCCGCCTCTCCCGTCGCACACATCGCAATGACGAAGTCGAGCACCTGTTGGTCTTCCACGCGGACCTCTCCCCTTGACGAACTTGCGGTGCATCTGGTCGATGAATGAGTAGGGTTCCGGATGCTTCCGCTGGTACTGACGGTCGCTCTCAACCGCATGCCGCAGCCTGTCCACCAACCTGCCGTACGTGACGACTGACGCGTTCTCCCACCCCTCCGTCTGCAGCGAGCTGTCCTGATCGTGGCACAACAGGACGACCGCACCCTGTCGGCCATCGCGCTGGCTGTATCTCAAGTAGCGGCAGTAGCTGTGGCCGTGCCCATCGGAGGTGAAGTAGTTCTCGACGACGATCACCGCGTCGTCGTTCTTAAGGACCAGGTCAGCGATGTCCTGCCCGTCTCCGGCGTCAGAGGTGTTGACCTCCTGGAGGACCAAGTACGCTGCCGGCGCGAATGGCTCACGTCTCCACGAGACCTCGGTTCACCTCATCGATGAAGATGCGCAGGAACATGTCGCCGAGATGGTGACTGCCCTCGGTCTCCAGCAGCCACCTGAAGACGTTCGAAATCTGCTTCTCGTGGGTTCCGTGATGCATCACGTCGAAGACGTTGAAGCGCGCTTCCAACGACCTGTGAAGCACCGGCAGTAGTGCTGTCGCCAGATCGACGGTCAAGACTCCTCCCAAGTCTGCTGCGACTCCGTCAGCAAGGACGCTACCGGCACTCCACGTTTCAGCGGGGTGAAGTGCCGAGTAGGTCCCAGTTCGGTTCTGCCGGCGTAGAGCAGGGCTCGGATGCGGTTGATCCGGAAGTATGGTCATCCGAAGGCGACCCGCTTGATGCGCTGGCGAGGTTCTTGACGCCTCGGTGGGGCCGTTCGAGGCGGCACAGCACCGTGACGGTGTCGTCAGGTGCCGATCTTCACCATCACCTCGACCCGTCTCGGCAAGAGACCTCCCGATCAGATGACCGACACGAGCCAGAGCGCGGATGACACGCCGCCCCGCCACCGCAGCATCGCTGTCGGATGCCGTACGAGCCTGTCGGGTCAGACGTCTTCCTGCGGGGCAGGCATGGTCGTGTCCGTGGCGTGGTGTAAGTCCGGTGCGGCCCTCAGCGTGGCCGCCGTGTTACGGCGGCAACGCGCCACCCCGTAACGACACGCGCCACATCACTCACCGACGCCCCACCCAACACCTCCAACACCGCCTGGAACGCTGCTCCACGACACCCAGCTCCACAAGAGCCACACCAACCTCCTCCCAGCACGGGAGAAGCATGGACCGAGGTGTCACCCAGGAGCCGGAACCACTGTCGCCCAGGAACCGGAACCGCGTCCCGAACCTGTCACCCACCTACCGGAGCCACGATGTCCATCATGAACCGGAGCAGCACACAGAGTCTCCGCCGAAAGCGCGTCCTGAGCGCGTCCTGGAGGGGGTAGTTGGGATTTCGCGAGCTTGGGACGGGCGGAAACCCTTGCGCACGTAAGGGTTTTGGGGTGGGCGCTAGTGGGATCGAACCACTGACCTCTGCCGTGTGAAGGCAGCGCTCTTCCGCTGAGCTAAGCGCCCCGGGGGCAGGATTGTACCAACCGCCGGCGTACGGGCGTCGATCCGGCAACCTGGATCGATCGCTCCTCATCGTGAAGCGTCCATCGTTGCGCCGCGCCGCGATCGAGCGGTCGCTGCGGCTACCAGTATCCGGGCCTTGCGCGAGGCGCGGCCGGTTCAGTGTCGGGTTGACACCCCCGGGCACCACTGGGACCCTGGGCACTGGACGTGCCCCGCGTCAGCAGTCAACGTCGACCACGGGATCGACGTCGCGTCGGGTTTGGGAGGAACGCGCAGGTGACGATGGAGACCATGGCGGAGCGGACGGATCAGGGACTGCCCGACCGGGGGTCGCTGGCGGGCGAGCCGTCGCCTCCCCTGCCCGGGTCGCCTGCCGAGCTCGCCGCCTTCGCCGACCTGCAGGCCCGGCTGGCCCCCATGTACCGCGGGGTGTTCTCCGACCCGAAGCAGCCTCGCACCGTGGTGGTGGTGCCGAGCCTGTCTCTCGACCGGGCGGAGCTGGCCAAGGTCACCGGGGTGACCCACTACGAGGAGAGGATGCTCTGCCTCCTCATGCTGTTGCGCCTCCCCCGCACCGAGGTGGTCTACGTGACGAGCGAGCCCATCCACCCGGCCATCATCGACTACTACCTCCATCTGCTCCCCGGGGTCCCGGCGCGGCACGCCCGCCGACGTCTCACCATGCTCGACTGCGCCGACGGGTCCCTGGGCGCGCTCACCGAGAAGATCCTCGCCCGCCCCCGGCTGGTCAACCGCATCGTCGAAGCGATCACCGACCGGGCCTCGGCGCATCTCACCTGCTTCAACGCCACCGAGCTGGAACGCACGTTGGCGGTGCGTCTCGGCATCCCGCTCTACGCGTGCGATCCGGCCCTCTCGCACCTGGGCACCAAGAGCGGGTCCCGCCGGTTGTTGCGCGACATCGGCCTCACCGTCCCTTACGGCCACGAGGACATCGTGGACGCCGGCGGGCTGGTCGAGGCGCTCGTCGACCTGAAGCGCACCCATCCGGGATTGGGGGGTGCGGTGGTCAAGCTCGACGACGGCTTCTCCGGCGAAGGCAACGCCTCGTTCTCGTTCGCCGAGGCGCCGGAGACGGGTCTCCGCACCTGGGTCGAGCGAGCCCTGCCTACCGGGTTGAGGTTCGAGTCGACCGGGGAGACCTACGACCCGTACCTCGAGAAGCTGGGGCGGATGGCCGGCATCGTCGAGGTGTTCGTCGACGGGGCCGACAAGCGCTCCCCCTCGGTGCAGAGCCGGGTCAACCCCGTGGGTGAGGTCGAAGTCATCTCCACCCACGACCAGACGCTGGGCGGGCCCTCCGGTCAGGTGTTCCTCGGCGCCAGCTTCCCCGCCGATCCCGCCTACTGCCACGAGCTGCACCAGATGGGCATAGAGGTCGGGCGGCGGCTGGCGGGTCTCGGTGTCCTGGGCCGCTTCGGCGTCGACTTCATCTCAACGAGGACCGAGGAGGGGTGGTGGCGCCATGCCGCCCTCGAGATCAACCTGCGCAAGGGCGGCACCACGCTGCCCTACATGATGCTGGAGTTCCTCACCGACGGCGTGTACGACCTGGAACGTGGCGAGTACGTGACTGCGGCCGGTCAGCCCCGGTGGTACGTGTCGTCCGACAACGTCCACAACCCGGCCTACAGGGGCCTGACCCCCGACGACCTCGTCGACCTCGTCGTCTATCACGGCCTCCACTTCGAGACGACCACCCAGCAGGGGGTCGTGTTCCACCTGATGGGTGCGCTGTCCCGCTACGGCAAGCTCGGGCTGGTGGCGGTGGCGAAGGACCTCGCTTCCGCTCGGGCCATCTATCGCGACACCCTCTCGGTGCTCGACCGGGAAACCGGCGCCGTCGGCGACTCCCGGCTAGGTATCGGTGCGCCCTCGTAGCGCGGCGGGCACCGGCCGGACCGAACGACTGCCTCGGCTACTCGGCTGGCTTAAGCGGGCGGATGGCGCCGTGGTTGATCGTGAGCTCAACGCCGGAGGGACCGGGGGGCGACGACGGGTGGAGACGCCGGCTGTGCCAGGGAGGCCGCCGCGGCGGCGAGAGTCTCGGAGTCGGTGATCACGGACCGGCCGGCGCGACGGGCTAGCACCGCTCCCCCGTCGGCGACTACGAGGGCGGTGGGGAGCGAGGTCACCAGCCCGACGACTTCACGGGCGTCGGAGACGTCGATGACGGTGGGATCGGCGCCGGCGGCCTGCAGGGCACGCAGCGCCGGCGCGCACAGCTTGCAGTCGGGGCCGGTCACCAGAACGAGGCCAGTCGGAAGGCCGACTCGGCGACGGCCCGCGTTGAGGGCGAGACGGAGAACCAGACCGATGCCGAAGACCGTCACCACCAGCACGATCACCCGAAGGAACAGCCCGGTCATCTGGCAATCACCCGCTCGTAGAAGATGCACCCGACGCAGATGCGGCCGACGGCGGCCAGGGTGGCGAGGGCGAACACCAGCAGCGACACCACCCAGCCGGCGGTGGTCCAACCGGCCACGAAGGACAGCGTGGCCACGCCGAGGAAGATCGCCCCGAGGGTCTGCGAGAAGCGGGGCGGAGCGGCCGGCTCGGTCTGGACCGGCCCGGACAACCGGGGACGGACCAGCCGCAGGTAGGCCTGGGTGAACAACCCGAGCCGGGGACCGCCGATCCGGGTCAGCGCCAGCACGACGGCCGTGATCGCCACCAATGGCCACCACTGCAGCAGGAAGGCGAGGCCCACCAGCAGGGCCACCGCCGCCTGGTTGAAGCGGGGGATGTTCACGTCGACGCGGAGGTCGGTCGGCGCCGCCTCGGGCGGGGCGGACTGGTCGGAGAGGGACATGGGCGGGCACTCCTGGGTGGGCGGCGACATCGATCGCCGGCGGGAAGTCCGCTCCGTTCACGCCGGGCGTGGCGTGGCCTCTCGGGTGGTGGAGCGGGCTAGGTCAGGAGTGCGGGGCACGGGTCGTGCGGGCACTCGGGTGGTCCACCCGAGAGCGGGAACACGAACACGGACACACGTGCCACGGCATCTGGCCGCCGAAGCTACCGACCGGACCCGGACCTGTCAACGTCGGCCAGCACGGCCGCCGGTCAGGCAGCCCTCTCGTCCCCCACCCTCTCCTTGACGAAGATCAGGGGGAGGATCATGGCGGCGATCAGCCCGCCCGCCCAGACGATCACCGTCGCCCCGATCCAGGTCCACAGCCCGTCGATGTTGAACCCATCATTGATGAGGGCGGTCACCACCAGTCCGATGAAGGTGGCAATGAGGGCAACGCTGCCCCGGAGCGCCGAGGCACCCTTCAGCGCCGCCTGGGTGAGCATGGGCTGGACGAGCACCTCGACCAGGGTGAAGAGCAGCACCGCCAGTGATGAACGCCGAGGCTTCGATGCTCAGGTCGTCGAGCACCAGGTCGGCGACGAACAGGGCAAGGGCGTTGGCGGCCAGGTGAAGTGCGATCGAAATCAGCCACCGGATCATGGGCGTCCACCTCGGGCTCGGGGGGTCATCGAGGCGATGGTACGGGTGCCGGGCCAGCCGATGCAAGGACCCGAGCCCGCCCCGATCCACCGCCGACGTAACCTCCGCCGGTGACCATGACCATGGCCGAGTTCGAGCGGGTGGTGGACGAGGTGCTCGACTCGCTGCCCGAGTGGGTGCTCGACCGGATCGACAACCTCGCCGTGGTGGTCGCCGAGCACCCGACCCGCCAGCAAGACCCGGAGGGGCAGGGCCTGTTCGGTCTGTACGAGGGCGTGTCGCTGCTCGATCGGGGCAACGACTACTACGCCGCCATGCCGGACACGATCACCATCTTCCGCCGCTCTCACCTGGCGCTGGGGCTGCCCGACGACGAGCTGCGCGACGAGATCCGGCGCACCGTGCTCCACGAGCTGGGCCACCACCTCGGGATCGACGACGACCGGCTGCGACGAGATCGGCTGGAGCTGAGCTGCGGGCTCACCGGTGGTGGACGGCGACGGTGCGTTCGCACGCCGGGGTGTGGGATCGCCGAGCGCGGATCGGGTCGGCACGATTGCGGACTCGACCAGCAACCCTCCCCGCCGCCTGACGGCGGCACCCCTCCCACTTCGTGGGAGGGGAAACAAGACCCCGTGGGAGGGGAACGCACGCCATGGGCGGGGAACCAGAGCCGAGGCAGAAACCGGCCGGAGAGGGAGACCGGGATCGGAGGGACCGGGCTATTCGTAGAAGGGGTTCTCGCCCGAGGCGTGGTCGGTTACGTCGACGATCTCGGTGATCTCGGGGACGTTCTGCTTGATGGCGGTCTCGATGCCATGGCGCAGGGTCATCGCCGCCATCCCGCAACCCTGGCAGCCGCCGCCGAGCTGGAGGAAGGCGGTGTCGTCCTCGACCGACACCAGCCGGGCGTACCCGCCGTGGGCGGCGATGGCCGGGTTGATCGCCTGGTCGAGCAGCTGCGCCACCCGCTCCTCGACGGTGCCGGACAGCTCGATGTCGGGGATCTCGGGCGCCCCGCCACCCACCGGGGACGGCTGGTTGGGGTTGCGCAACACCAGGCCCGGGGCATTGGGGTCGGAGGAGACGTCGAGCACGCTCCCCCGCAGGTCGTCGACCGAGTCCGGGGAGATGGCGACCCGCAGCCCGCCGTGCTCCTCGACGTGGTCGGTGGCGAGCACGTCCTCGGGCCGGACGAAGGCGGTCTCGTAGGTGAACCCGTTGGGGGTGACCCCGGAGATGCGGATCCCCAGCGACAGGCCCTCGATGTTCTCCTCGTCGCGCAGGGCGACGATCTGGCCGAGCGCCTCCTCGGTGATCTCGAGGACGGCGTCGAGTTGGGTGGTGTCAGTGGTGGAGGACGTCATCGGCCTCCATGGTACCGACGGGGAGCGCCATGCCCGTCAGTCGATGTACATCGCCTCGATCTCCTCGGCGAAGTGCTCGTTGACCTTGTTGCGCTTCACCTTGAGCGTCGGGGTGAGCTCGCCCCCCTCGATCGACAGCTGGCGGGGCAGGATGGCGAACTTCTTGAGCTGCTCCACCCGGGCGAAGTCCTTGTTGAGCTCGTCGATGGCGGCCTGTACCTCGGCGGCGACCTCGGCCGAGGTGTGCGCCGGGCCGTCGATGCCCCGCTCCGCCAGGAACACCGTGGCCACCTCCTCGTCGATGGTCACCACCACCGACAGGAACTTGCGCCGGTCGCCGATCACCACCGCCTCGCTGATCAACGAGTGCAACTTGAGGCCGGACTCGAGCGGCTTGGGGGCGACGTTCTTGCCGCCGGCGGTGATGATGATGTCCTTCTTGCGCCCGGTGATGTGGAGGAACCCGTCGGCGTCGAACTCGCCGAGGTCGCCCGAGTACAGCCAGCCGTCCCTCATCGTCTCGGCGGTGGCCTCCGGCTCCTTGTAGTAGCCGAGGAACACGTTGCGGCCCTTCACCAGGATCTCCCCGTCCTCGGCGATCTTCACCGCCACGTTGGGGAAGGCGGGGCCGACGCTGTCGACCCGGTTGCGGCCGGGGAGGTTGATGGTGGTGGGCCCGGTGTCCTCGGACTGCCCGTAGACCTCGAGGATGTTGAGGTCGAGGGTGGCGAAGTACGCCTTGATCTCGGGGGCGAGCGGGGCGGCGCTGCTGATGAGGATGCGGGCCTTGCCCAACCCGAGGGCGTGGGCCGCCTTGGAGAACACCAGCCGGTCGGCCAGCTTGTACTGGAGGCCGAGCAGGCCACCGGGCTCCTCGCCCCGGTTGCGCAGGTCGGTCACCTTGGTGCCGATGCCGCGCGCCCAGGCGAGCACCTTGGCCTTCGCCCCGGTGGCCTGGGACAGCTCGTGGTCGACCCCGGCGTGGAACCGCTCCCAGACACGGGGCACGGCGAAGAACACCGTGGGCTCGACCTCCTTGAGGTTGTCGGCGAGCTTCTCGATCGACTCGGCGTAGTACACCGGGAAGCCGGCGACGGCGGGGGCGTGGATGGTGAACAGCTGCTCGGCGATGTGCGACATCGGGAGGTAGGACAGCACCCGGTCGTCCACCGAGATCCCCAGCGGGGCCATCACCTGGGCCGGGGTCCACGCCAGGTTGTCGTGGGACAGCATCACGCCCTTCGGAGGGCCGGTGGTCCCCGACGTGTAGATGAGGGTGGCCAGCCCTTCGCCCTCGAGGGCGCTCATCCGCTCCTCGAGAGCGGCATCGTCGACCTCGGCGCCGGCGGCCATGAACTCGTCCCAGGTCATCACCATCGGGTCGTCCGGGGCCTCGCCGTCGATGACCACGATGTGGCGCAGGTCGGGGAGATCGCCCCTGACCTGGAGGATCTTGTCGAGCTGGGACTGGTTCTCCACCACCACGATCGGCGCCTCGCTGTGGCCGATGATGTAGCGGCACTCGGTCGGGGAGTTGGTGGTGTAGATGCCGGCGGGCACCGCACCGGCCGCCATCGCCGCCACGTCGGTGATCGTCCACTCGGGCCGGTTGAAGCTGAGGATGGTCACCGCGTCCCCCGGCGCGACGCCGAGGGCGATGAGCGACTTGGCCGCCGCCCGAACCTGCTCGGCGTAGGTCTTCCACGTGGTCGGCACCCAGGCGGTCCCGGTCTTCGCGTGGTAGGCGGGCAGGTGGCCGATGCGGTCGCCGTTCTTCAGGATCTTGTGGGCGATCGTCTCGTAGGGCACGGATCTCCTCGGGGTCAAGTGACCCTCAAGGCTAGTGCCCTGACAGTTGGGCGTCCCGGGCCGAACTTCCGATCGCGGCGACCGGCCCGAGGAGGCGTTCAACTCGGCATGGGAGGACGGAAAGCGGATGACCGTCGACGAGGTGGTGGCCTACGCCCTCGAGCGGCTCCACAAAGGTACGGACGGTCGATACCCCGTTTGGTGAAGGGTGGGGCCTGGAACGATGGGGTCGTGGGCGCTGCTGGGATCGAACCAGCGACCTCTGCCGTGTCGGGGCAGCGCTCTTCCGCTGAGCTAAGCGCCCGGTGTGGGTGGCGGATACTACGACGGTGAGATGCGCTCTGGGCCGCCGGTTGTCCGAGGCGACGCCGGGAATCGAACCCGGGTAGAGGGTTTTGCAGACCCTTGCCTAACCACTCGGCCACGTCGCCGGAGCTGCCACGGTGACCGGCGCCATGCCCGGTCCCATCGCAGAAGTGGGCGGTCTCCAGACCGCCCACCGGGGAGCGGACGACCGGGTTCGAACCGGCGACCTCAACCTTGGCAAGGTTGCGCTCTACCAGCTGAGCTACGTCCGCCTGACCCACCTCATGTTAGCCCTTCGCCGGAATCGGTCGGCTCCGGTCCGGGCTGATCCACACCGGTCGGGCCGAACCCACCGGTGGAGCCGAAGCCGTCGGCGCCCCGGGCCGAGCCGGGCAGCTCGGCCACCGCCTCGAACACCGGGGTCACGAACGGGACGACCACCAGCTGGGCGATGCGGTCGCCCCTGTGGAAGGTCACCGGCTCGTCGCCCAGGTTCACCGCGATCACCTGCAGCTCGCCCCGGTAGCCCGAATCGACCACTCCCGGGGTGTTGACGATGGAGACGCCGTTGCGGATGGCGAGGCCGCTACGCGGCGACACCAGCCCGACGTGGCCTTCCGGGATGGCGACGGCGACACCGGTCGGGACCAGCCCCCGCTCCCCCGGCTCCAGGCTCGTCGTCACCCTGGCGTAGAGGTCGACCCCGGCGTCGCCCGGGTGGGCCGGCCCGGGCACGGGAAGCGCCGGGTCGAGCCTGAGGAGCGGTATCTTCATCTCGTCGCCGATTCTCGCCAGGCACGGCGGAGGCGGCAAGACGAGTCACCACCACGCCCCGGCCGCGGCGCCGGCCGAAGGAGACCGACCCGAGCAATGGCCGACAAGCACTCCGTGACGACGACATCCCGGATGCCCGGCAACGACGGGCGCTGGTTCCTCAAGGCCGCCGGGGTCGACACCGCCGCCACCGAGCTCGGCGACGTGGCCCTGGACGCCGAGTCGACCTCCGAGCTGGTGCGTGAGCTGTGGGCCGCCGACACGGGACAGGAGGACCTCTCCTCGTGGTCGCCGGAGGCGCTGAGCAAGACGGTGCAGCGCAGGCGGAACTTCCGGTGGCCGATGGTGGCGGCGGCCCTGGTGATCGTCGCCCTCGTCGCCGGGGCGTTGCTCTGGCTGCCGGGGACGTCGACCGCACGCGCCTCCGAGGTGGCCACCAGCTACCAGCTGGCGTACGCCGCGCTGTACGAAGATCTCGCCCCTGCCCAGCAGGTCCTCGCCACACTGACCGACCCGAGCACCGAGGCGGCCGAACAGGGCGAGAGCTCCGCTGTGATCACCCAGGTGCGCACCCACGCCGGCGACGCCCTGGTGCTGGCCACCACGCCGATCCCTCGCCCCTACCCGTTGGCGCCGGCCGAGCCGTTCACCCGTCTGACCCCGCATCGCGACACGCTGTCGGTGCAGGGGACGGCGGCGGAGGCGGTGGCCCGGAGGTTGGAGGACCTGCTCGACTACCGGGCGGCGGCCGAGCGGCTCTTCGCCATCGACGAGCTGCCGACGCGGCCGAGCCGGACCGACGTCAACGCGCTCACCGAGGAGCTGGCCACGGTGGCCGGCGACAGCGCCACCGCTCTCGACGAACTGCCCGAGGACGCCGCCTACGCCGAGCACAAAGCGGCGGTGCGCGAGGCGATGACCCGGTTCACCGACTGGCAGGTCGAGTACGCCGAGGCGATGCGGTTGGGCCGGCGGAGACTGGCCGAGACCTTGGTCGCCGAGTGGGAGGCGATCAGCGCCGAGCTCGACGCCCTGCTGGTGAGCGCCCTCGCCCGGGTCCGCACCGAGGTCGACTCGGAGATCGTGGAGCTGGCCACCAGCATCGACCAGAGCCTCACCAGCCTCGAGGGTTCCTGACGCCGCGATCGGCGTCCGGGGACTCCTCCAGCTCGGCCATCTCCCGCTCGAAGTCCTCGGCCCCGGCGAACTCCTTGTATACCGAGGCGAACCTGAGGTAGGCGACCTCGTCGAGCTCGCGCAATCCGGCGAGCACGGCGTGGCCGATCTCGTCGGCGGAGACCACATCGCGGGCGACGCCCTTCTCGATCTCCTCGACCAGACGGTCCACCGACTTCGCCGGTATCGGCCGGTCGGCGACGGCGCGCACCACGCCGCGTCGCAGCTTCTCCCCGTCGTACGGCTCCAGCCGGCCGTCCCGCTTGCGCACCAGGGGAACGATCGAGGCCCGCTCGTACGTGGTGAAGCGGCGCTCGCACTCGGTGCACAGCCTCCGCCGCCTCACCGAGGCACCGCCGTCGGCGGACCTGCTGTCGACCACCCGGGTGTCGCTCGCCGGGCAGAAGGGGCATCGCATCCCGCTGAGGGTAACCGCGGTGAGGCATCCGGTGAGCCTCGAGTTACTGGCCGTACGTCAGAGAGATGAGGGCTTCTGTCGGCGTGCGTCGGCCCATCGCTCGGCGCGTCCGGGTCGCCGGCCGCCAGCGGACTTCGGCGAATCACCTATCGAGTGCGATATGCCCGAACCTCAGGTCGCTTCCCTCTTCGCCGCCATCCGGGGCGGAAACTCCCCATCCTGGGGAGGGGAACTCCCGGGTCAGTCGGTTGGGACCAGGAGGGTCTGGCCGGGGTGGATGAGGCTTCCCTCGAGGCCGTTGACCCGCTGGATCTCGCTGACCACGGGGCGCCGGTCCTCACCGGGCCCGGTCAGGCGACCGGCGATCGCCCACAGCGTGTCGCCGGCGGCCACCGTGTACTCGACCGCGTCGCTCGGCGGGGCGTCGGGCGGGCTCACCGCCCGGACGGACGAAGCCAAGAGGAGCACCGCCAGCACGACCGTGGAGATGATGACCATCGTCCTGATGACGGTGGGCTGTATCGACACCGGCGGCGCTCCTCTCGTTGCTTCGTCGATGCGTCCCGTTGCGTGGAGGGGTCGGGGACGCCTGGCGTGTATCGGTTGTCAGGAGATCGCTCTCCGTCTAGGAACGTATCGGGAGGGTGTGACAGATTCGGAATCTGCTGGGATTCGGATCTGGCAGCCGCCCCGAACACACGTTCGTCGACGTAGGCACCATATCGAACATCTGTTCGTTCGTCAAGGCGAACATATGTTTGGTGCCGCGGCGGAATCCCGCTACCCTGCACCCAGCGAGCGAAAGGGGCAGGGCGCATGGTTCACGGCACGTTGACCGACCGGCAGCAGCAGATCCTCGACCTGATCGACACCACGGTGCGCGCCCGCGGCTACCCGCCGTCGGTCCGCGAGATCGGGGACGCCGTCGGGCTGAGCTCGCCGTCGACGGTGCACAGCCACCTCTCCACCCTGGTGCGCGAGGGATACCTGCGCCGCGACCCGTCGAAGCCCCGAGCGATCGAGGTGCTCGGGATGGCCGAGCCCGAAGCCGGGTTGACCCGGGCGCCGGTTCGGGACGTTCCCCTGGTGGGACGCATCGCCGCCGGCTCCCCCATCCTCGCCGAGGAGGACATCGAGGAGATCTACCCGCTGCCCACCGACCTGGTGGGCGACGACCCGGCCTTCATGCTCCAGGTGCGGGGCGACTCGATGATCGACATCGGCATCAACGACCGAGACTACGTCGTGGTCCGCCGCCAGAACCACGCCCGTGACGGCCAGGTGGTGGCGGCCCTCGTCGACGGCGAGGAGGCGACGGTGAAGCGGTTGCAGCGCATCGACGGGCGGGTGGTGCTCCGGTCGGAGAACCCGGACTTCCCGCCGATGGTGTTCTCCGGGGGCGTCGACATCCTCGGCGTGGTGGTCGCCGTGCTGCGCCGGGTCGAGTAGGCCCCGACCGCACGCCCGCCGTAACCCTCAGGCGAGCGAGCCCTCGAACACCACCTCGGCCGGTCCCTCGATCCAGGCCTGGTTGCCGTCGAGGTCGACGACCAGCTCGCCACCGGGAAGCTCGACGGTGACCCGGGGACCGGTGACCCCCTGGAAGTGCGCCAGGTAGGCGGTGGCGGCGGCGCCGGTGCCGCAGGCGAGCGTCTCCCCCACCCCGCGCTCCCACACCCGCAGCCTGATCCGGTCCGGGGAGAGCACGGTGGCGAACTCGACGTTGACCCCGTCCGGGGCGTCGGCTTCGAGTTGGGGACCCAGCGTGGCCACCGGGGCGTGCGCCGGGTCGTCCACCCAGAGGACGGCATGGGGGTTGTCCATGCTCACCGGGTGGATCAGCGCCCCGAGGACCTCGGTGGCGTTGCCCTCGGTCGAGACGGCGCCGAGCAGCGCCCGCACCGTCCCATCTGGACGCACCGACACCGGACGGTCACCGACGGCGGTCTCCACGACGAACTCCGGCGTGGGCACCATTCCCCGCATCCAGGCGAGCCGGGCGACGCACCGCAGCCCGTTGCCGCACATCTCGGCGGCGGCACCGTCGGCGTTCCAGTAGCGCATCCCGACCCTGCCGTCCCCCTGGGCGGTCACCTCGAGGACCCCGTCGGCGCCGATGCCGTGGCGCCGGTCGCACCAGGCCTGCACCTCCTCGGGGGCGACCTGGCGGGAGCCTTCGACGACAACGAAGTCGTTGCCCAGCCCGTGCATCTTCACGAAGTCCACGCCGGCTCCCCGTCGAGCAGCGCCCGGGACCTATCGACCCGGACGGAGATGTCGTCGTGCCACGGTACCCATCGGATGCGGGGGTCACGGCGGAAGAAGGTCCGCTGCCGCCGGGCCAGCGCCACCGTGGCCCGGCGGGCGGCGGCCACGCCGTCCTCCACGGATGCCGCCCCGTCGACCACGGCGAGCAGTTGTCGGTAGCCGACCGCCTGCCGCGCCGTCCTCCCCAGCCGGTGACGGAGGCGACGGACCTCGTCGAGCAGTCCGGCATCGACCATGGCCTCCAGACGCCGGTCGACCCGGCTCGCCAGCGAATCGCCCGGGTCGAGCCCGACGGCGACGAACGGTCGGGCCGGCCGGTAGCCGACGAGGTCGGGGGTGGCGCCGGCTCGTTGGGTGGGCGTTGCCCCGGTGAGCCGGAGGACCTCCACGGCGCGGACGACACGCCTCGGGTTGGCGAGATCGAGGACGGCGCCGGCGTGCGGATCGTGGCGGCGCAGCTCGTCGACGAGGTCGTCCACCGAAGCGGCTTCGAGCTCGGCGCGCAACTCGGGATCGGTCGGAGCAGGGTGGATCGGGTCGACCAGGGATCGGAAGTGGAGGCCGGAGCCCCCGACGAGGATCGCCGGGCGACCTGCGGAGGCGAGACGGTCGAGCACGTCGACGCCGGCTGCCTGGTAGTCGGCCACGGTGAACTCGACCTCGGGCTCGACCAGGTCGAGCAGGTGGTGGCGGACCCGGTCCCGGTCCCCGGCGTCCGGCTTGGCGGTGCCGATGTCCATCCCGCGGTAGACCTGCATCGAGTCGACCGAAACGATGTCGGCTCCGCGTTCCTCGGCCAGCCGCATGGCGACGTCGGACTTGCCCGAGGCGGTGGGACCGACGACGGCGAGGAGGGTCAGGGTCGCAGGCTCCCGTGGAGGTGGTGCGGCGCCGCCCGGGTCACCTCGACCTCGAGGTAGGCACCGGGCCGGGGCCTGATGTCGACGTGGAGCGGCAACCCGCCCCGGGTCCGGGTGGTGGCCACCGTGGGGTCCTTCCGCGACGGTCCCTCGACCATCACCTCGAGCCGCCGGCCCAGCAGCCGGCGGTTGCGCTCCAGGGAGATCTCGGCCTGCAGCGCCACCAGCCGGTCGAACCGTTCCTGGATGACCTGCTTGGGGATCTGGTCGCTCCATGGTCGCCGCCGGGGTGCCGGGGCGGGGCGAGAACTGGAAGGTGAAGGCGCTGTCGAAGCGGGCGGCGCCGACCACGTCGAGGGTGGCGGCGAAGTCCGCCTCGGTCTCGCCGGGGAAGCCGACGATGATGTCGGTGGTGACGGTGAGGTCGGGGATGGTGCGGTGTGCCATCGCCAGCTTGTCGAGGAAGCGGGCACCGGTGTAGCCGCGGTGCATGGCGGCGAGCACCCGGTCGCTCCCCGACTGGAGCGGCAGGTGGAGGTGCTCGCACACCGCCGGGGTCTCCGCCATGGCGTCGGCGACGTCCTGGCGGAAGTCCTTGGGATGGGGGCTGGTGTAGCGGACGCGGCGGATCCCGTCGACGGAGCCGACCTGGCGGAGGAGGTCGGCGAACAGCGGCCGTCTCCCGTTGATCTCCAGGTCGCGACCGTAGGAGTTGACGTTCTGGCCGAGCAGGGTGACCTCGGTGACTCCCGCCTCGGCCAGTTGGCGGACCTCGCCGAGGATGTCACCGGGACGGCGGGAGATCTCCCGCCCCCGCACTGCGGGGACGATGCAGAAGGTGCACGAGTTGTTGCACCCGATGGTGATGGTCACCCAGGCGGTGTGCGGGGAGCGCCGGTGCGCCGGCAGCATCGACGGGAGATCGTCGACCGACCGGGTCTCGTCGAGGATCTCGGTGACCGGGCCCCACTCGGCGGCGTGGTCGAGCAGATCGACCACCCGGTGGGTGTTGTGGGTGCCGAAGACCACGTCCACCCAGTCGGCGCGGGCACGGATGGTGTCGCCGTCCTTCTGCGCCATGCACCCGCCCACCGCGATCTGCATGCCGGCGCGATCGGACTTGAGGGAGCGCAACGCCCCGAGATAACCGCGCAGCCGCTCGTCGGCGTTCTCCCGGATGGTGCAGGTGTTGAGCACCACCACGTCGGCGCGCTCGGGACGGTCGACGGGGACCATCCCGTCAGCCTCGAGCAGCCCGGCGATCCGCTCCGAGTCGTGCTCGTTCATCTGGCAGCCGAAGGTGCGGATGAAGTAGCCCTGGCCCTGTCGGGTGGGGACCCGTCGGTGGCGCACCGCCGGCGTGCCCAACGAGATCGACTGCGTCCCGACCGGTGTCATTGCCGGTGTCATCTCCAGGCCCCCGACGCGGTCACCGGGCGTAGTCCGTGGCCCGGAACTCCCGGATCACGGTGACCTCGATCTGGCCCGGGTACTGGAGCTCCTCTTCGAGCCGGCGGGCGATCTGCCGTGCCAGCTGGTTGGCGGCCAGGTCGTCCACCGACCCCGGGTCGACCACCACCCGCACCTCGCGCCCGGCCTGCATGGCGTACACCCGGTCGACGCCGGCGAAGCCGCCGGCGATCAGCTCCAGCTTCTCCAGGCGGCGGACGTAACCCTCGAGCGCCTCGCGGCGGGCGCCGGGCCGGGCGGCGGAGACGGAGTCGGCGGCCTGGACGAGGATGGCGGTGAGGGTGCGGGGCTCCACCTCGTTGTGGTGTGCCTCGATGCCGTGGACGATGGCGGCGTCCTCTCCGAAGCGCCGGGCGATCTCGGCGCCGATGAGGGCGTGCGACCCGCCGACCTCGTGGGAGACCGCCTTGCCGATGTCGTGGAGGAAGGCGGCTCGCTTCGACTCGGCCGGGTCGACCCCGAGCTCGGAGGCGAGCATCCCGGCGATGTGGGCGCTCTCCACGAGGTGGTTGAGCACGTTCTGCCCGTAAGAGGTGCGGAAGCGGAGCCGGCCGAGCAGCCCGACCAGCTCGGGGTGCATCCGGCTGATGCCGACCTCGAGCAGAGCCCACTCCCCGGCGTCGACCATTGTCTGGTCGACCTCCGACTTCGCCTTCTCGTAGGCCTCCTCGATCGAGGCGGGGTGGATGCGGCCGTCCTCGACGAGCCGCTCCAGGGCGATGCGGGCGATCTCGCGCCGCACCGGGTCGAAGGTGGAGACGGAAACCGACTCCGGAGTGTCGTCGACCACCAGGTTGACCCCGGTGACCGCCTCGAACGTGCGGATGTTGCGGCCGTCGCGGCCGATGATCCTGCCCTTCATCTCGTCGGACGGCAGCGCAACGACCGACACCGACGCCTCGGTGACCACCTCGGCGGCGAGGCGCTGGATGGCGGTGGCGAGGATCCGCCGTCCCCGACGATCGGCGTCCTCTCGAGCCTTCACCTCGATGTCGCGGATCAGCACCGCGGCGTGGCGGTTGGCCTCGTCTTCCACGTTGCGGAGCAACTCATCCTTGGCGGACTTGGCGTCCACGCCGGAGATCCGCTCCAGCGTCGCCCGCGCTTCCGCCTCCAGGCCGGTGACCGCCTTGCGCCGGGCATCGACATCGGCCTCACGGTCGATGAGGTTCTCCTCGCGCTGGGCCAGGTTGGCCGCTCGCTGCGCCAGCGTCGACTCCCGGCCGGTCAGCCGGTCCTCCAAGGACGCCAGCTCGGTCTGGCGCTGGTCGAGGGCCGCCTCGGCCCGCTCCCGCTGGCGGGCGGCGCGCTCCAGGGCCTCTTCGGCCTCGGCGGTCAACCCATCGGGTGTGGCCTCGGACGGCCCACCCCGGCGGCCGCTTCTTCCCAGCAGGAAGGCGGCTGCGGCCACGACGAGGACCACTGCAGCGGTGGTGATCCATTCCATGGCGGTTCCCGCTCTCCACCCGGGCACCCGACCGTCCACCGGCGGTTCTCACCGAGAAGCGCCGACGAAGGCGATGGGAGCCAGGTCGTTGGCTCTGGTGGTCTCGACCCGATGGTACCGCCCCACCGGGATAGCCCAGAGCATCCCCTGTCGCCCGGCGCGGGGAGGATCAGCCGTCGATGTCGTTGGCCGGTTCGATGATCTCCCCGGTCTCCCGGTCGACCATCGGCGGCGCCTCCTCGGTGTCGCCGGGCTCCCCTTCGTCGGTGGGGATAACCCCGACGAGACGGAGCACCTGGTCCTGGAGCTGGAGGGCGATCCCCGGGTTGTCACGCAGGAACTCCTTGGCCCGCTCCCGGCCCTGGCCGAGCTGGTCGCCCTCGAAGGTGTACCAGGCGCCGGCCTTCTTGACCACGCCGTGGTCGACGGCGACGTCGAGCAGGCTGCCCTCGCGGGAGATGCCCTCGCCGAACATGATGTCGAACTCGGCCACCCGGAACGGCGGCGCCACCTTGTTCTTCACCACCTTGACCTTGACCCGGTTGCCGATGTTGTCGGTCCCCTGCTTGATCGACTCGATGCGACGCACGTCGAGCCGGACGCTGGCGTAGAACTTGAGCGCCCGCCCGCCCGGGGTCGTCTCAGGTGAGCCGAACATCACGCCTATCTTCTCGCGGAGCTGGTTGATGAAGATGGCGGTGGTGTCGGATCGGTTGATGGTGCCCGCCAGCTTGCGCAGCGCCTGCGACATCAGCCTGGCCTGCAAGCCGACGTGGGTGTCACCCATGTCGCCCTCCAGCTCGGCGCGGGGGACCAGCGCCGCCACCGAGTCGACGACGACCACGTCGAGCGCACCGGAGCGGATGAGCATGTCGGCGATCTCGAGCGCCTGCTCCCCGGTGTCCGGCTGGGAGATGAGCAGCTCGTCGACGTCGACCCCGAGCGCCTTGGCGTAGACCGGGTCGAGGGCGTGCTCGGCGTCGATGAACGCCGCCACTCCGCCGTTGCGCTGCGCCTCGGCCACCACGTGCAGGGCGAGGGACGTCTTGCCGCTGCTCTCGGGCCCGAATATCTCGACGATCCGGCCCCGGGGCAGCCCGCCGATGCCGAGGGCGAGGTCGAGCGACAGCGCACCGGTCGGAATAGCCGACACGTTGCGCACGGTGCCGTCGCTCAGCTTCATGATGGCGCCCTTGCCGAACTGCCGCTCGATCTGCGACATCGCCATCTCGAGTGACTTCTCCTTGTCGATGTTGTCCATGCTCACGGGGTCTCCTCGCTGGCCTCGGCGGCCTCACCGCCGGTGATTCTCCTCGACCTGATCGGTGAGTCCGAACCTATCTCGCCGGTATGACAGATTCGGGACGACGCGTCAATCACCTCGATCTCGACCCGATCGGACGCTTAGGCGAACAGACGTTCGACGCCAAGGATCCGTCGGGCTTCCTGTGAACGGAATTCGCCCGGCGAAGACCCGCGATGGGGTCACGGAACGCCGTCTGTGGGAGGAGGCCGGACTCGTTCCGCGAACGGAGACCCGGCGAAATCCCGGCAATTCGGTTCACGGAAGGCATCGGGCATCGCGGCCGTCACGACACTCAGCCGGCGGCGACGAAGACCCGCTGGGCCACGTAGTCGTCCAGGCCGACCGGGTCGCGTCCGATGACCCGGACGGTCGAGGCGCCGTGCGGGGACCGGCCGGCGACGTGGACCTCGGCACCGGGGCGGAGCCCGGCCTGGTCGAGGAAGTCCATCGTCCGGTCGTCGAGCTCGAGCTCTTCGGAGATGCGCTCCAACTTGCCCGTGGTCCCGATGCCCATGTCGGAGATGGCCACCATGCGGGGCGGCTTGTAACCGGCACCGGGGATCGGGTTCCCGTGGGGGCAGGTCTTCGGATCGCCCAGCACCCGCCACATCGCTTCCTCGACATCGGCCGAGATCATGTGCTCCCACGTCTCCGCCTCGTGGTGGACCTTGACCCAGGGCAGCCCGAGGACCTCGGAGAGGAACCGCTCGGCCAGCCGGTGGCGGCGGACCACGACCTCGGCGAGGTGCCGGCCCTCGGCGGTGAGGGTGATGGCCCGGTCGACCGCCACCAGGCCCTCGGTTTCCATCCGGTGGACCATCTCGGAGACGCTGGGGCGGCTCACCCCGAGCCACTCGCCGATGCGCGCCTGGATGGGCTCGATGCCCTCCTCCTGGAGCTCGTAGATGGCCTCGACATACTCTCGGAAGGTGGCGCGATAGGGCTCGTCCTTCTCGGTCGCCGCTCCGACCGGCGCCTCTTCTGATACGTCGTCGATGACCCACGCTCCCGCTGGCTCCCGCCGATCGTACCGCGCCCAGCCAACCGGGCGGCCCTGTCGATGGCGCGCCATACTCGGAGCCTGCGCCCTCGAGGAGGCGGCAGATCATCACGACACCTGCATGTGAGGTGCTCGGGATCGAGCACCCCGTCGTCCTGGCGGGCATGGGCAGCGGTTTCACCGACCCGACACTGACCGCGGCCGTCTCCAACGCCGGCGGGCTCGGGGTCATGGGGGTGAGCCATGTCGAGCCCGAAGCCATCGGGGCTGTCGCCGCCGAGGTGCGCTCCCTCACCGATCGCCCGTTCGGGCTCAATCTCTTGCTGTGGGACAGCGAACACTCCGTCGATGCGGTGGTGGCGACCGGGCCGGCGGTGTTCTCCACGGCCTGGCCGACCGCCGACCAGGACCTGAGGGAGATCTTTGCCCGAGCCCACGACGCCGGCTCGGTGGTGATGCACATGGTCCCGACCCTGGCCGAAGCCGAGCGCGCCGCCGAAGCCGGGGCGGACGTCATAGTCGCCCAGGGAACCGAGGGCGGCGGGCACGTGGGGCTGGTCGCCTCCACCGTCATCGTGCCCCAGGTGACGCGCGCCGTCGCCCCGGTGCCCGTCCTGGCCGCCGGAGGGTTCGCCGACGGTGCCGGCCTCGCCGCCGCCCTGATGCTGGGCGCCGACGGGGTGCTGATGGGGACCCGCTTCCTGGCGACGACCGAGGCGCCGGTGACCGATGCCTACAAGCAGGTCCTCGTCGACAGCGACGGGCACGACACCGTGCTGTCCGAGGTGCCCGATCTCCTCGCCGGGGCCATGTGGCCGGGAGCTCACGGCCGGGTGGTGCGCAACCGCCTCGTCGAGATGTGGACACGCCGCGATGGTGAGTTGCGGGCCCGGCGCCAGGAGCTCCTCCACGACGCAGTCGCCGCCCGTGGCGCCGGCGACACCGACCGCAGCGTCGTCTGGGCCGGACAGAGCGCCGGTCTCATCGATCGCATCGAGCCTGCCGGAGAGGTCGTGGCACGATCGGTCGCAGAGGCGGAGCTGATCATGCGTCGCAGAGCCGGGCTCCTCGACGATCGGAAGCCGGACCGGTCGGGGTGAGCTACATCGGAGTGTCTCACCGCCGGGCCAGCTCGATCGTGTCGACGACCTCGTAGCTCGATCCTGCTCGCCCGCCGAGTCGGGAGCGGTACAGCGTCACTTCACCGACGGCGAGCCGCACCCCGGCGGGCTCCGACTCCTCGACGAGGGCGACGACGTTCCGGGGAGGGCGGATCCGCGCCAGGGTGACGTGGGGGTGGAACGGGCGCTCCTCGGGATCGAACCCGACGGTGCGGGCCGCCGCCTCACACGCCTCGGCGATCCCGGTCAGCCCGCTCGCCGGATCGTCGACCCCGACCCAGAGCACGGTGGCCGCCTTCGGGCGCGGGAACGCACCGAGGCCGGCGAGCCGTACTTTGAAGGACGGCTGGTCGAGGTCCTCCTCGAGGGTGGCGAGCAGCAGGTCGCGACGGACGGCGGGAGTCGACCCGAGGAAGCGCAGGGTGAGGTGCCAGTTGCCCGGCGGCACCACCTTCCCGGGGAGGCCGTCGCCCGCCATCGCGGCGAGGCGGGCGGCGAGAGCGTGGCGGGCGTCGTCGTCGAGGGCGACGCCGAGGAACAGCCGTTCGGCGACTGGCCGTTCGGCGACTGGCGGCTCGGTCACTCCCACCACTCGCCGGCGAGCGCCAGCCGCAGATGGTGGAGGGCGGCGGTGACCGTGTAGGTGCGCACCCGCTCCCGGTCCCCGGGCATCCTCAGCGTGTGCGCCCTCGCCGCCTCCGGGGTCCGCACCGCCAGGATCATCGTCCCCACCGGGGCCCCGTGAGGGTCGGGGCCTGCCGCACCGGTCGTGGAGACGACGACATCGGCGCCGAGCACCCGGGCGGCACCGTTCGCCATGGCGAGGGCGACCGGCTCGCTGACCACCCCGTGCTCGTCGATGAGCGCCGCCGGCACCCCGAGCGCTGACTCCTTCACCGCCCGGTCGTAGGCGACCACCGCCCCGACGAACGACGTCGACGCCCCCGGCACCGAGGTGATCGCCGCCGCGATCATCCCGCCGGTGGCCGACTCGGCGGTACCGACCGTCCAGCCCCGACGCTCCAGCTCGGTGAGGAGGATCCGCTCGACGGTGTGGTCGTCGGCTCCGAACACCCGTGCCCCGAGTCGACGCCGGACCTCGTCCTCCACGGGGGCGATCAGCGCCTTGGCGGCGTCCCGGTCGGATGCCTTGGCGGTGAGGCGCACCTTGATCTCGGCGGCCGACGCCAGGTAGGCGACCGTCGGGTTGGTCGACCCGGTGAACAGGTCGGAGAGCAGCTCGTCGATCCTCGACTCGGACTCCCCCCAGGTGCGGATGATCCGGCTGACCACCACGCCCTGCTGCTCACCGCCGGCCAGCAGTTCCGGGATCACGTCGATGTCCACCATCGGCAGCATCTCCGCCGGCACTCCGGGGAGGACGAACACCCGGCAGTCCCCCACCCGCATGCGCAGCCCGGGGGCGGTGCCCTTCGGGTTGGGGATCATCGTCGCCCCCTGCGGATGCCACGCCTGCCGGAGATTCGACTCGGGCATCACCCGGCCCCGCTCCTCCCACCAGCGGTCCAACCGATCGGCGTACGACTGGGAGAACTCCTGGGGGACACCGGTGGCGGCGGCCAGCGCCTCCCGGGTGACGTCGTCCTGGGTGGGGCCGATCCCCCCGGTGATGATCAGCGCATCGGCCCGACCCACCGCCACCGAGATCGCCTCGGCGATGCGCGCCACGTTGTCTCCGACGACGACCTGGTGGTAGTGGTCCAGCCCGGCGTCGGCCAGCCGGCTCCCGATGTCGGCGGCGTTGCTGTTGACGATCTGGCCGAGCAGCAGCTCCGTGCCGACCGCCAGGATCTCCACGATCATCCCGGGAGCACCCGGCCCACCAGGTCGGTGCCGTACCCGCCGGTGATCTCGGCCTTCACCCATTCCCCCGGCGCCCCGGAGTCGAGCACGACGACGCCGTCGATCTCCGGCGCCTCCCGGTACGACCGGCCCACCGGGGTGCCGTCCTCCACCTGGTCGACGAGCACGTCGAGCACCCGGCCGGCCTGGGAGGCGTTGGCCAGCGACGTGATGTCCTCCTGGATCGTCAGGAGGTGGCGTTGCCGGGCGGCGATCTCGCCGGCGGGGAGCTGGCCGTCGAAGCCGGCCGCCGCCGTCCCTTCCTCGGCCGAGTACGGGAAGAAGCCGGCCCAGTCGAGACGTGCCTCCTCGAGGAAGGCGGCGAGCTCGTCGACGTCGTCCTCGGTCTCGCCGGGGAAGCCGACGATGAACGACGACCGCGTCGCCGCCTGCGGGGACGCCGCCCGGATCCGCCCGACCAGCTCGAGGTGGCGGTCGCCGCTCCCGGGTCGCTTCATCGCCCGCAACAGGCCGGCGGAGGCGTGCTGCAGGGACAGGTCGAAGTAGTCGGCGATGAGCGGGTTGCCGGCGATCTCGTCGATGAGCGGCTGCCGGATCTCCCGCGGGTACAGGTAGTAGAGCCTGAGCCGGCGGAGCCCGTCGACGTCCGAGACGAAGCCGAGCAGGTCGACGATGCCGCCGGGGGCGTCGATGTCGCGGCCGTAGGCGGCGAGGTCCTGGGCGACCAGCACGATCTCGGAGACGCCGGCGCCGGTGAGCATGGCGATCTCCTCGCGGATGTTCACCGGCGAGCGGGAACGCTGCTTGCCCCGGAACAGCGGGATGGCGCAGAAGGTGCACGGCTTGTCGCAGCCTTCCGCCACCTTCACGTAGCCGTACGGCGTGGTCGGCGTTGGCCGGGCCACCAACGACAGTATGTCCATCTTCGGGGATACCGCCGGCCGGATGGTCAGCGGGTGCCATTCGACGAGCCGGTCCAGGGTGCCGACCAGCTCGGGATAGCGGTCGAGCCCGACCACGGCGTCCGCCTCGGGCAGGGCAGAGCGCAGCTCGGTCTCGTAGCGCTGCGCCATACAGCCGATGACGACCAGCCTGGCGTTGGGGCGCTTGGTGTCCGCCAGGTCGATGATGGTCTCGATCGACTCCTGGCGGGCCGACTCGATGAAGGCGCACGTGTTGACCATGACGACGTCGGCCGTCTCCGCGTCGTCGACGGTGACGTACCCGGCGGAGGCGAGCATGGCGGTGACCTTGGCCGAGTCAACCTCGTTCTTGGAGCAACCCAGCGTCTCCAGGTAGACGGTCGGGTTGGAGGCGGCTCCGGAGGTGGTCATATCGTCCGTGAGGGTACCGGCCGCCTCCATCGACCCGACCCTCTTCGGCAACTTTGAGCGATTGAACACACCAGATGGCGCCACTCGCTCAAAGTTCGATCAGCCCGGGCAACCGTCCGTGCAACTTTGAGCGATTGAACACACCAGATGGCGCCACTCGCTCAAAGTTCGCCTGCGAGGTCGCCGTCGTCAGGCTTCGTGGAAGAGGGCGCTGACGGATTCCCCGCCGTGGATGCGGCGGATCGCCTCGGCCAGCGCCGGGGCGACCGACAACACGGTGAGCTTGGGGTGGGAGACCTTCAGCGGCACCGTGTCGGTGCACACGATCTCGACGACGTCGTCACGGTCACCGATCCGCTCCAGCGCCCCGGCGGCGAACAGCCCGTGGGTGGTGGCGACCCGAGCAGGCCCGGCGCCCCGCTCGGCGAGCCGGTCGAGCACCTCGATCACCGTGCTGCCCCGGGCGATCTCGTCGTCGAGCACGATGACCTCACGACCCTCGACGTCACCGATGATCGAGGTGATCTGAACGTTCTCGTCGTCGAACCGCTGCTTGGCGCCCGCCGCCACCGGCACCCCGACCCGACGGGCGAACGCCGAAGCCGACTTGGCGTTGCCCAGGTCGGGGGATACCACAACGGTATTGGTCAGGTCGTGCCTGGAGAAGTGCTCGGCCAGCTCTCTGAGGGCGTGGAGGTGGTCGACCGGGACGCTGAAGAAGGCGTGCACCTGCGGTGCGTGCAGGGTCATGGTGAGCATCCGGTCGGCCCCGGCGGCGACCAGCAGGTCGGCAACGAGGCGCCCGCCCACCGAGATGCGGGGAGCGTCCTTCTTGTCGGCGCGAGCGTAGGAGTAGTACGGGACCACCACCGTGGTCCGGGCCGCCGAGGCGCCATGGGCGGCGTTCACCATCAGGAGCAGCTCGACCAGGTTCTCCTGGACCGGTGGCACCAGCGGCTGGATGAGGAAGACGTCACGCTCCCGGCAGTTGCTCTCCAGGCGGACCTCGAGGCAGTCGTTGGCGAACCGGACCAGGCGGCTCGGGGCGAGCGGCTCACCGAGATGGCGGCAGATCGCCTCGGAGAGGTGCGGGTGAGCGGTCCCGCCGAAGACGGTGATCCCGCGCATGCAGGTGACTCCAAGGTGTGCGGCGCCGGCGATGGTACCCGGCATCCGGGCCTGCGCCGGTCTGAAAGACCCGGCGCGGCCCGACCTCAGCCGGCGGCGACGATCGCCGCCTTCACCGCATCCGGCGTCGGGTCGATCACCTCGTAACGCTGGGGCAGGTCGAGCAAGCCGGCCAGCCGATCGGGTACCGGTGGCGGCGCACCGAGCGCCTCGACGATGGTGGCGGCGAACTTGGCCGGCTGGGCGGTCTCCAGACAGATCATCGGCACCCCGTCCTCGACGAAGCGCCTGCCCACGGTGATCCCGTCGGCGGTGTGCGGGTCGACGACGACGCCCCAACGCCGGTGGACGTCACGGATGGTGGCGATGCGGTCGGCGTGGGTGGAGCTGCCCGCGGCGAAACCGGTGGCGGCGACAGCATCGGTGACGTCCCCGAGGTCGAACCCGGCGGGACCGCCGAATAGATCCGCCACGTGCCGTGCGTTCCCACCGAGCAGGTCGTACACGTAGCGCTCGAAGTTGGAGGCCCGGGCGATGTCCATCGACGGGCTCGACGTGGCGTGGACGTCCTCGGGCCGGCGCACCCGGTAGCGGCCGGTGGCGAAGAACTCGGCGAGGACGTCGTTCTCGTTGGTGGCCACCACCAACCGGCGGATCGGCGCCCCCATCCTCCGGGCGACGTGCCCGGCGTACACGTTGCCGAAGTTCCCGGTGGGGACGGCGAAGGAGACCTCTCCGCCGGGGGCGGCAACCCGCAACGAGGCGTACAGGTAGTAGGCGACCTGGGCGACCACCCTCCCCCAGTTGATCGAGTTGACCGCCCCGATGCCGTGCTCCGCCTTGAAGGCGGCGTCGGCGGTCACCTGCTTGACGAGGTCCTGGCACTGGTCGAAGACCCCCCGCACCGCCAGGTTGTGGATGTTGGGGTCGTCGACGGTGTACATCTGGGCCGCCTGGAACGGGCTCATCCTGCCCAGCGGCGACAACATGAACACATCGACCTTGGCGCTGCCCCGGAAGGCGTGCTCGGCGCTCGACCCGGTGTCGCCCGACGTCGCCCCCAGCACGGTGAGCCGCTGCCCTCGAGTCAGCACCAGGTCGAACAGCTCGGCGAGGAGCTGCATCGCCATGTCCTTGAACGCCAGGGTGGGCCCGTGGGAGAGCCCGCACAGCACCAGCCCGTCACCCAACGGGCGGAGGCTCACCACGTCGGGGTGGTCGAACCGGTCGGGACCGTAGGCGGTCTCCACCGCCCGGGCCAGGTCGGCGGCGTCCAGGTCGGGGGCGAAACGGGTGAGCACCGCCGTTGCCACCTCGGGATAGGGCGCCGAGCGGAGATCGGCCAGCTCCCCAGCAGTGATCACCGGCACCGAGTCGGGCACCACCAGCCCGCCATCGGGTGCCAGCCCGTCGATGAGCACGTCGCCGAACCCGGCGGGAGCCATCCCGCCCGCGGGTGCTCAGGTACCGCACGTCACTCCCCGAGGCGTCGGTACCCGCCGCGGAAGTACGTCAGCGGATCGCGCACCTCGTCGGTGCCGACCTCGTCGATGCGGGCGGTGACCAGCACGTTGAAGCTCTCCTCACGGCGGCTCACCACGGTGCACCCTGCGGTCGTCCGGAAGCCGTCGAGCAGCGGGCCGTGGGCGGTCTGGGTCACCTGGCGGCCGGCGAACAGCCCGCCCGGGCTCGGCTCCAAACCGGCGAAGACATCGGCGATGCGACGATGGCCGGACTCGCAGACGTGGACCAGGAACCGGTCGGTCTGGGCGATGCGCTCGACCAGGTCGGTGGTCGGGCCGAGCAGGCAGTAGAGGAGCGGCGGGTCGCCCTCCGCCACCACCAGCGAGGAGACGGTGAGCCCGGTCCAGCCGTCGGGGTCGTTCCCTGCGGTGAAGATGGTCACCGGGGCGATCAGCCGGCCCCGCAGCAGGCGCACCGGGTCGCGTTGGTCCGGCGGGGGCACGAAGGGATGCTCGTCGTGGATGGCGCCTGAGCTCATTCCGCCACCCTAGGGGTGCCGGATCCCGACCCGGGGCTATCCGTCGAGCTCGTCGACCAGGCCCTGCAACGGGCCCGGTCCCACGGCGGCGCGCAACCCGGCCAGCGTGCCGGCACCGATCGACCCGGTGCCGTCGAGGTCCGCCACAGCAGCGGCGACCGCGTCCGGAAGGGCTGCGTAGAGGGAGATCTGGTCGAGCTCGGCGGCCCGCGCCGCCGCCCTCTGCGCCTTCTCGGCGTCATCGGCGGCCAGCGCACGGAGGGCCTGCTCGGCAGCGGTCAGCGCGTTTCGTTGCTTCTGGCCGTCCACGAACCGAGCGTACAAGGAGATCTCGTCTTTCCACAGGCGCCCAGACCGGCCATAATCCCTTGATGCAGACCATCACCTGGAAGGGCCGGCTCGGTCCCATGGAGCTGACCGCCTCGGACACCACGTTCCTCCCGTCCACCATCTCCCAGTTGATGGCCGCCGTGCTCGACGTCAAGCCGGGCGATATCGTCATCGACGTCGGCTGCGGCACCGGGGTCCTCGGGATCATCGCCGCCAAGCTGGGCGCCTCCAAGGTGTACGGGGTCGATGCCAGCCCCGACGTGGTCGAGGTGGCCACCGCCAACGCCAGGGCACACGGCGTCGCCGACCGCATGGAGTTCTTCCAGGGCGACCTGTTCTCCCCGCTCGGGGACGACATCACCGCCGACGTCATCATCGGCGACGTCTCCGGCATCCCCGACGACCTGGCCGCCGACAGCGGCTGGTTCCCGTCCAAGACCGGCGGCGGCCCCCGGGGGTCCGAGCTGCCCATCCGGATGCTGCAGCAGGCCAAGCGGCGCCTCGCCGAGGGCGGAAGGCTGTTCCTCCCGACCGGGACGCTGCAGGACGAGAACGCCATCCTCGACGCGGCGCGTTCCGCGTTCTCCAGCCTGGTGAAGCTCACCGAACGTCCCATCCCGCTGGCCGGTGCCCTCGCCGACGCCAAGAGCATCAAGCGGCTGCTCGACGACGGCATCGTCCAGCTCAGCGAGCGGGGCTCCCGCCTGCTGTGGGAGGCCAGGGTCTGGCTGTGCGCCGCCACCCCCGGCCTGAGCACCCCGGCCTGAGCGCCCCGGCCTGAATCCAACGCAACTTTGAGCGACTGAACACACCTCATGGCTTCAATCGCTCAAAGTTCGCCGGCTCGCCGGCCGCGTTCAGGCTTCGAGAGCTTCCACAACTGCGGCCATGAAGGCGCGCCCGGTGGAGCCGTCGATGGCGCGGTGGTCGTAGGACAGGCTGAGCGGCATCTCCCGTCCGACGACGATCTCGCCATCGCGCACCACGGGCGTCGGATCGGCGCGGCCCACCGACAGGATCGCCGTGGTGCCGTAGGGGACGAGCGGGGTGCCGTAGCGTCCGCCGACCGCCCCGATGTTGGAGACGGTGAACGTCTGGCCGCGCAGCTCGTCGGGCTTCGCCTTGCGCTCCCGGGCGGCCGTGGCCAGCCGCGCGATCTCCTCCCCCAGCCGAGCCACGTCCATCCCATCCGCTCCCCGGACGACCGCCACCAGCAACCCGTCGGGCGTGTCGACGGCGAACCCGACGTCGTAGCGGAGCCGGTGGACGATCTCGTCGCCCTCGACGGCGGCGTTGAAGTCGGGGAACCGCTGCAGCAGCGGCACGAGACGGGCGATGAGCAGGGCCTCCAGCGGTGGCTTGCCGGCGGCAGCCCTGGCGTCGAGCAGCGGCTGGGCATCGGCCTCGGCGTACGTGGTGACATGGGGGATCTCCCGCCACGACCTCGCCAGATTGTCGGCGATCGCCTTCCGGGTGGGCGACATCTTCATCCGGCGCTCCGGGCCGGCCGTCGCCGCGGTCGGGGCGCCGGCTCCCCCACCGGCGGCGGCCTGGCGCAGGTCGTCCTCGGTGATCCGGCCACCGGGGCCGGTGCCGGTCACCAGCCCCGGGTCGACACCGAGTTGCTCGGCGAGACGTCGTACCTTGGGGAGCATCCCCGGCCGGTGCGAGCCGACGGTCTCCGCCGAGTCGCTGAGCCTGCCGACGATGGGCGCCGCCGGCTCGGGCTGAACCGGCGCCGCAGGTGGCGGACCGGCGCCCGGTTCCCACGCCTCGCCCTCGTCGCCGATCACGGCGAGCAACGACTCCACCGGCAGCGTGTCGCCGGCAGCGCCTCCCTGATGGAGCAGGACCCCACCCACCGGAGCCGGGATGTCGACAACCGCCTTGTCGGTCTCCACCTCGACCAGTGGGCCGTCCTGGGCGACGGCCTCGCCGACCGCCACGTGCCAGTGCACGATCACCGCCTCGGTGAGGCCCTCACCGACGTCGGGGAGGTGGAACTCGGTCGCCATCAGGCCTCCATCGTTGCTCGAGCTGCCGCCGCGATCCGCTCCACCGTGGGCACGTAGTGCTGCTCGGCCCGCCGCAGCGGCACGACCGTGTCCCACCCGGTCACCCGGGCCACCGGCGCCTGCAGGTCGTAGAGGGCGTGCTCCTGGATCAGGGCGACGACCTCGGCACCGAGCCCGGCGGTGCGGGGCGCCTCGTGCACCACCACCGCCCGGCCGGTGTGCCGGACGGTCTCCACGATGGTCTCGACGTCGAGCGGTGACAGGGTGCGCAGGTCGACGGCGGTGGCGCCGACCCCCTCGGCGGCGAGCATCTCGACGGCGCGGCGGATCTCGCGCATCATCGCCCCGTAGCCGATCAAGGTGACGTCGTCGCCGTCGGCCACGACGTCGGCCACGCCCAACGGCACCTCGTAGGCATCGTCGGGCACCTCGCCCTTCACCGACCGGTAGAGGCGGATCGGCTCGAGGAAGATCACCGGGTCCGGGTCGGCCACCGCCGCCAGGAACAGGCCCTTGGCGTCGTAGGGGGTGGAGGGCACCACCACCTTGAGCCCGGGGGTGTGCACGTAGATCGCCTCCGCGGACTCGCTGTGGTGCTCGGCGGCCCCGATCCCCGCCCCATACGGGATGCGGATGACCAGGGGCGACGTGAAGCGGTGTCGGGAGCGGTTGCGGATGCGGGAGACGTGGCTGATCACCTGGTCGAAGGCGGGATAGGAGAACCCCATGAACTGGATCTCGACCACCGGCCGCATCCCGGCCACCGCCATCCCGAAGGCGGCGCCCACGATGCCCGACTCGGCCACAGGGGTGTCGATCACCTTGTCCTCGCCGTGCTTCTCGAGGAGCCCGTCGGAGATGCGGAAGACTCCACCGGTGGTGCCCACGTCCTCGCCGAGGAGGACGACGTCGGGGTCGGCCAGCGCCAGGTCGAGCGCCTGGTTGAGCGCCTGCGCCAGGTTGCGCTCGGTCACGCCGGCGCCCCGGTGGACTCGTCCCGCTGGACCTGGAGCGGGCCGGTGGCCTCGGCGAACATCCCGTCGAAGATCTCCCCGGCGTCGAAGGCGGTCAGTGCCTCGGCCTCGGTGACGGCGTCCTCGACCGCCTGGCTCTCCGCCTCCTCGATCTCCCGCTCCCCTTCGTCCGACCACGCATCGTTGGCCTGCAGGTAGCGACGCACCCGATCGAGGGGATCGGCGGTGCGCCACTCGTCGATGTGATGCTCGCTGCGGTAGCGCTTGTCGTCGTCGGTGGTGGTGTGGGGGCCGATGCGGTAGGTGAGCGCCTCGATGAGCGTGGCGCCGCCCCCTTGGCGGGCGCGGGTCACCGCCTTGGCGGCGACGTCGTACACGGCGAGCAGGTCGTTGCCGTCGACCAGATCCGCCGCCATCCCGTACGCCCCGGCCTTCTGGGCGATGGTCTCGGAGGCGGTCTGGCGCTCCCGGGGCATCGAGATGGCCCAGCCGTTGTTCTGGCAGACGAAGACCGTCGGGGCGGTGAACACCCCGGCGAAGTTCATCGCCTCGTGGAAGTCGCCTTCCGAGGTGGCTCCGTCGCCGAAGAAGGTCATCGCCACCGCATCGTCGCCCCGCAGCCTCGATGCCCAGGCGATGCCGACAGCGTGGATCATGTGCCCGCCGACGGTGATCGACGGAGGCAGCACGTTGACCCCTTCGGGAGGGTGCCCGCCGCGCTCGTCGCCGGTGCGGCCGAGGATCAGGTTCACCCACGGGTAGCCGTGGTCCCACATGGCGGCGGCGTCGCGGTAGGTGCCGACCACCCAGTCCCGAGGTTCGAGGGCGGCGGTGGAGCCGATCTGCGCCGCCTCCTGGCCGTGGAACGGGGCGTAGGTGGCAAGCCGCCCCTGCTTCTGCATCGCCGTCGCCTTCTTGTCATAGGTGCGGGCGGCCACCATCCGCCGGAACAGGTCCGCCACCCGGTCGACCGGGAGCGGGCTGTCGCCGAGGAGGGTGCCGTCGACGTCGAGCAGGCGGTACGGCGAGGGGGCTGACACGGCAGGAGAGACTACGCCGTCAGGCGGAGGCTCGGCGATGGGGGCTGGGGGTCCCCCAGTGGTGGGCGACCATCCCGGGCGACACGCGGCGGCCGGTCCTGGTGCTCACACGTGAAAGGTTCATCCCTCGGCTCACCTCGCTGCTGGTGGCGCCGGTGACCACCGCGGTTCGGCGAATCCCCACCGAGGTGACGCTTGGCGCCGAGGATGGCCTTCCCTCGCGCTCGGCAGCAAGTTTCGACAACCTGCTCACGCTGCACCGGGCGCGCTTCGAGAGCTTCATCTCGAGACTCCCCGACGAGCGACTCGACGAGGTGTGTCTCGCCTATCGATTCGCCGCCGGCTGCTGAGCTTGGTGGGGTTGATCGTCGAACAACACGCCGGCAAGGAGTCAGCCGCCGATCATCCTCGGGCCCCGCTGACGGCGTCGGACATCTTCTCCATTGCCTGGTCGATCGTGAAGCTGGCCGCCTTCTGGCGTGGCGGGAAGTCCTCGAAGGTGGCGAGAAACTCGGCCACGATCGCCTGGGCGGCCAGGATCATGTAGGCCTTCGACAGGTACCAGTCCCAATACGTGTTCGACGTCGTGTCGGCACGCTCGAATGGGTCGGTCCGCAGGTTGAACAACTTGGGCACCCGGAGCGTGGTGAACGGCTCGGCCCACAGGGCCAGCGTGCCCCTCTGCCGCTGCTCCATGAACACCATCTTCCAGTTGTCGTAACGGAGGGCGACGATGTCCCCGTCGTCGCTGAAGTAGATGAACCCTCGGCGCGGGCTGCTCTCCTCCTCTCCGGTGAGGTACGGCAGCAGGTTGTAGCCGTCGATGTGGACCTTGAAGGTCTTGCCGGCGGCCTCGTGCCCCTCTTTCAGCTTGTCGACGATGTCGGGCTCGCCCGCCGCCGCCAGGAACGTGGGCAGCCAGTCGTGGTGCTGGACGATCTCGTTGGAGACGACGCCCGCCGGGATCCTGCCGGGCCAGCGCACCATCAACGGCACACGGAAGGCACCCTCCCAGTTCGTGTTCTTCTCGCTGCGGAACGGGGTCATCGCCCCGTCCGGCCAAGTGTTCATGTGCGGCCCGTTGTCGGTGCCGTACATCACGATGGTGTCCTCCGCCAGCCCGAGCTTGTCGATGAGGTCGAGCAGGGTGCCCACGTTCTTGTCGTGGTCGAGCATGGAGTCGTGATAGGGCGACTGCCAGCGGCCCGCCTTCCCCAGGCTCCTCGTCTTGGTGTGCGTGCGGAAGTGCATGTGCGTGAAGTTCACCCAGCAGAAGAACGGCTTCCCCGCCTTGTGCTGCCGGGCGATGAAGTCGCCGGCGGCCTTGGCGAAGTCGTCGTCGCAGGTCTCCATCCGCTTTCTGGTCAACGGGCCGGTGTCCTCGATCTTCTGCTTGCCCACCCGGCCCCAGCGCGGGTGCTCCTTGGGGTCGTCGCGGTTGGTGGCGCGGCACTCGAGGACTCCTCGGGGCCCGAACCGGTCGTGGAAGCCCTCGAATCCGTGCTTGCTCGGATAATCGGGGTCCTCCGGGTCCTCCTCGGCGTTCAGGTGGTACAGGTTGCCGTAGAACTCGTCGAAGCCGTGCACCGTGGGCAGGAACTCGTTGCGGTCGCCGAGGTGGTTCTTGCCGAACTGACCGGTGGCGTACCCGTGGTTCTTGAGGAGCTCGGCGATGGTGGGGTCTTCGGCATGCAACCCCACGGATGCGCCGGGCATGCCCACCTTGCTGAGCCCGGTGCGGAACGCGCTCTGCCCCGTGATGAACGACGAGCGCCCGGCGGTGCAGCTCTGCTCGCCGTAGGCGTCGGTGAAGCGCATCCCCTCGTCGGCGACCCTGTCGATGTTGGGGGTGCGGTACCCCATGAGCCCGTCGCTGTAGCAACTGAGGTTGGTGATCCCGATGTCGTCGCCCCAGATCACCAGGATGTTGGGCTTGCCCTTCGGCACCGTGTGCTCCTTTCGGTCAGGGTCGGCTCACGACGTCCGCACGATGCAGCGGAAACCGAGATGGCTGGTCGAGGTGTCGACCGCCTGCGCCATGCGCGCCGCCGGTCGGTAGCGGCGGCAGTAGTTGGGGGCACACAGATGCGACCCGCCCTTCATGACCTTGCGCGGGATGGCCGACGGGTCGCCCGGGTCGACGCTGGCCGCCCGCGGGTCGCTGCCGCAGCACGACGGCACCGCCTGGTGGCTCGCCGTGTACCAGTCGGTGGTCCACTCCCACACGTTCCCCGTCATGTCGTAGAGGCCGTAGCCGTTGGCGGGGAACCGACCGACGGGTGACGTGCCCTCGTATCCGTCGATGAGCGTGTTCTCGTACGGGAACTCGCCCTGCCAGGTGTTGGCCATCGCCTTTCCCCTCGGCATGAGCTCATCACCCCAGGCGAACTCGGCCCCGTCCAGCCCGCCCCGGGCGGCGAACTCCCACTCGGCCTCGGAAGGCAGCTGCTTTCCCGCCCACGAGGCGTAGGCGGCGGCGTCATCGAAGGCGACGTGAACCACCGGGTGACGCTCCCGTCCGTCGAGCGTGCTCTCCGGCCCCTCCGGGTGACGCCAGTCGGCCCCTCGGCGCCACGCCCACCAGTTGTAGTGGTTGCTCAAGTCGACCGGGCCGGTGGACTTCTGGAAGACCACCGAGCCGGCGAAGAGCAACTCCGGCTGAGCACCCGGGTACCGGCTCGGATCCGGTGGTAGCTCCGCCTGGGTGACGTGACCGGTGGCCTTGACGAAGCGCAGGAACTCCAGATTGGTGACCGGGTGCTCATCGATCCAGTAGCTGTCCACGGTCACCTGCCGGACGGGCGCCTCCTCCGGGTAGTGACGGTCCGATCCCATGGCGAAGGTGCCGCCGGGGACGAGGGACATGCCCTTGCGGTCGACGGACTTGGCGGCTGTCACCCGGGGCACTCGTCCTCCGCCTTTCGACGTGTCGTTTCCCCCGAACCCGTCGCGGCGGCACCCTACCGCAACGGTGCCGCCGGAAACGCAGCCTTGCCGATCGGCTGCGCCTTGCGCCAGCCTCTCAGCGAGTTGAACCAGGCGACTTCCTCGGCGGCGTCGAGGTCGGCGACCGTCAGCACCCGCTCGGTGAGGGCACCCTGGTCGACCAGCTCCGCTCGGTAGGTGCCGGGCAGCAGGCCGGACCCGAGCGGCGGGGTGTACCAGACGCCGTCGTGGAGGAGGGCGACGTTGGCCACGGTGAACTCGGTCAGCTCACCCCGGTCGTTGACCAGCAGCACGTCGTCGGCATCGGGAGCCAGTCGCCGCGGCTCCCGGTACTGCTCCCGCGCCGTGGTCTTGTGGAAGAGGAGGACGTCGTCCGGTGGCAGCGGGAGCGGGGCGAGGGCGAACCGGACGGGTTCGACGGCCAGAGTGTCGAGCGGCGCCGCCTCGACGTGGACATCACCCGAGCGTGCGGCGGTGACGCGCACCCGGAGCGGCTCGGACAGGCCGGCGACGGTGCTGTCGAGTGACCGCTCCACGATGGAACGGTCGAAGGCGAACCCGAAGTAGCCCGCCGACCCGTCGAGGCGCTCGAGGTGCCGATCGAGGTGGCGAAAGCCCTCGTCGGGGTCCCAGGCGATCGTCTCCACCAGGTCGAAGTCGGCACGCCGTCCCGTCAGCAGTTGCGCCTTCCAACGGGCCTCCTCGTACTCGCTCGCCGCCTCGGAGCCCCAGGTGATCCCGCATCCCACGCCGTAGGTTGCCCGGGCGGCGCTCAGGTCGAGGTCCACCGTCCGGATGGCCACGTTGAACATGGCGTGGATCCCGCCATCCTGCCGCCTCGGGCCGGCGAACCCTATCGCCCCGCAGTACGGGCCCCTTGGGCGGGTCTCCAGCGCCCGGATGATCTGCATCGTGCTGCGCTTCGGGGCCCCGGTCACCGAACCGCACGGGAACAACGCCCGGAGAACGTCGGTGAGCGTGGCACCGGCAGCCAGCCGCGCCGAGATGGTCGAGGTCAGCTGCCACACCGTCTCGTAGCGCTCGACGGCGAACAGGCGATCCACCGCCACGCTCCCCACCTCGGCGACCTTGCCCAGGTCGCTGCGGAGCAGGTCGACGATCATCACGTTCTCGGCACGGTCCTTCTCGGACCCGGCCAGCCGGGCGGCGAGGGCGACGTCCTCCTCGGTCCACCTTCCCCGACGGATCGTGCCCTTCATCGGTCGGGTGGTGATGCGATCGCCGTCGAGCGAGAAGAAGAGCTCGGGCGAGGCACTGAGCAGGTGCCGGTCGCCGAACTCGAGGTGCGCGTTGAAGGCTCCCAGCTGGGCGCCGGCAAGGTCGGCGTACCACGCCGCCGGATCGCCGGCGAACCGGGCCTGCAGCGGGAAGGTGAGGTTGACCTGGTAGGTGTCGCCGGCGGCGATGGCGTCGTGGATGGCGGCGACGGCGCCGGTGAACGTCTCCTGGTCCATTCCCGGTTCCCAATCCGAGACCTCGTAGCCGGCTACGGCGGCGGGCCGGGACAACGGAGGTACTTCGATCCGGCTCCGGTAGAGGTCGAAGTGGAGAAGCGGACGATCGTCGACGGGCGGATGGACCGGGAGTGCCGGGTCGAGCCCGGCGGCGGCCTCGTACGTCAAGTACCCGGCCGCCCACAGCCCCCGGCCGGTGGCTTCCTCCATCGCGGCTATCGCCGCCGCCACCTCGTCGGGCCGGTGGGCGACGACCTCGTCGACCGGGCCGGAGAACACGAAGGCGTGCTCGGAGCCGGGGGTCAGGTCGTCGAATCGGGCCGAGGTCATCGCCGGTCGAGCGTACCGGCGCCGTCGTCAGCCCTTGGCGACGATGGATGTTGCTTCGCTCTGTCGGGCGCTCAGCCGGGCTCGTCCACCGACATGGCGTCGAGGTCGCGAACCGCGTAGCGATGGTGCTCCCACGACTCGTTGAGGACGACGTGCACGCAGTCCAGCACGGGCATCCGGTGCTCGGGACCCCACACGAAGGGGCGTTCCTCGGCGAGCTGGGCATCGGTGACGGTGGCCAGGTATTCGCCCATCATCGCCTGCCGCTCACGGAACACCTCGACCACCGCCGGGTAGGGCGGTGTTTCGTCGGTGAGCAGCGACATGTCGAAGCCGTCTTCCGCCGCCCCGCGATGCGGCTGGCCGTAGGGGTGGAACGGCTCGGCCAGGTCGAGGATGCCCTTGTTCAGCCAGGCGTCGACGGCGAACGTCAGGTGGCGCAGGGTCTGGGCGAACGTGAACTCCCCCTCGACCGACACGTCGACCGTGCCGTCCGGCATCCCGGCGACCCGCTCCAGCGTGGCTGCCCAGGTCGCTTCCACCGCCGCCCAGGCGTCGCCGAGCCCGTCCGGAGTGGTGCTCCGCATCAGCGACCGCCCCGGATTGCGACGGTCGAGCTCGGCCTCGACCAGCGGCACGACGTCGACGCCGTTGATGTGGAGCGTGCCCTCGTTCAGGAAGGTCGCCTCGATGACCGCCCCGTCGAGGTAGACGGCGCGCAGCCAGGCGTTCTCCATCGTCGAGTCGACGAAGCGAGCCCTGCTCATGTCGACGTGGACGAACTCGGCCCCTGCGAACTCGTCCGTATCGGTGAACCGCGCCATGCGCCCGCGACACTAGGCCGCGCTGGCGGTCAGGGAACGTCCGCAATGCGATCAGGCGTCGACGAGGAACTCCGCCAGCTCGTCCTCGGTGATCAGGACCTCCCGGGCCTTGGAGCCCTCGGAGGGACCGACGATGCCCTTGTTCTCCAGGATGTCCATCACCCGACCGGCGCGGGCGAACCCGATGCGGAGCTTGCGCTGCAGCATCGACGTCGAGCCGAGCTGGGAACGGACGATCAGCTCGATCGCCTCCCGGATGACCTCGGGGTCCTCGCCCTCGAAGTCGGCCTCGACCTCGGCGGCCCTGGCGGCGACCTCGAACACGTCGGCGTCGCGGTAGATCACCTGCTCCTGACGCTTCGCCCAGTCGACGACCGCCCTCACCTCTGCCTCGGAGACGAACGCACCCTGGATCCGCTCCGGTTTGGGGTCGCGTGCCGTCACCACCAGCATGTCGCCCAGCCCGACGAGCTTCTCGGCGCCGGCGCTGTCGAGGATGACCCGGGAGTCGGTCTGCGACGCCACCGAGAAGGCGAGGCGCGACGGCACGTTCGCCTTGATCACCCCGGTGATCACGTTCACCGACGGCCGCTGTGTCGCCAGGACCAGGTGGATGCCGACCGCCCGGGCCATCTGGGCGATCCGCACCACCGAGTCCTCCACCGTCCGGCCCGCCACCATCATCAGGTCGTTGAGCTCGTCCACGATCACCACGATGTACGGGAAGCGGTCGAAGCCGTCCTCGTCGAGGGCGCCGGCGTCGAACATCTCCCGGTAGCTGATGATGTCGCGCACCCCCGCCTCCGCCAGCAGCGAGTAGCGGCGGTCCATCTCCGCCACCGCCCACTGCAGCGCCTCGGCGGCCCGCTTCGGGTTGGTGATGACCTTGGTGAGCAGATGGGGCACGCCGTTGTACTGGCCCAGCTCGACCCTCTTGGGGTCGACGAGGATCAGCCGCACGTCGTCGGGGGTGGCCCTCATCAGCAGCGACGTGACCAGGGCGTTGATGCACGACGACTTGCCCGCCCCGGTGGCTCCGGCGATGAGCACATGGGGGAGCTCGTCGAGCTTCAGCAGCCGCGTCGCCCCCGAGATGTCCTTGCCGAGGGCGATCTTCATCGGGTCGGGGTCGTCGGCCTCGGCCGAGACCAGCAGGTCACCGAGCGTGACCAGCTCGCGGTGGCGGTTGGGCACCTCGATGCCGATGGCGCTCTTCCCGGGGATCGGGGCGAGGATGCGGACGTCCGCCGACGCCATGGCGTAGGCGATGTCGCTGGCCATCCCCGTGATCCGCGAGACCTTGACCCCGGGGGCGAGCTCGATCTCGAAGCGGGTGACCGTCGGGCCGGGGACGATGCGCACCAGGCGGGCGTCGACGCCGTGCTGGTGCAGGGCGTCCTGCAACTCGACCCCGGCCTGCTCCAGAGCCCGGCGATTGTGCCCGGCCGACTCGCTGCGGTGCAGGAGCCCGAGCGGCGGCAGCTGGTAGCCGCCGGACCTGGTGGGCCGAGCCATCGGCGCCGCCGGCTGGCGGGGCCTGGACTTGCGGGGGGCGGTCGTCTTCGCCTCGGGCTTGGCGATGGCGGGGCCCTTCTGCGCCTGCGGCGCCGGCGTGGGGGCGGCGGGACGGGTGGTCACCCTCACGCCGGTCACGCCGGGCGGCAGCCCGACCCGGTGGCGCGCCCAGGTGAAGGTGTCGCCCATGGCGTGAAGCACGTCGCGCACCGTCGCCTTGGTGGCGATGAGCACGCCGACGCACAGCGCCGAGAACAACACCACCGAGGTACCCCAGAACCCGATCAGCCGGCGGAGCGGGAAGGAGACGAGCGACCCGACGGCGCCACCACGTTCCATGACCGTCGGAATCCCCGCCGAGAGCGGGAGGCTGCCGGCGATCAGGTGGACCAGGGCCAGGGCCGAGGCGAAGATCAGGAGGATCCCGATGGTCAGCCTGGCGTAGTCGGCCCGGGGCATGGTCCCGACCATCGCAACGCCGATGATGGCGATCAGCACCGGGATGAACCACGACCCGATCCCGAAGAAGATGGCGAGCCCGTCGGCCACCCCGTCGCCGACCGGTCCGGCGGCACCGACGAAGGCGAGGCCGCCGACGATGGCGACGACGATGACGAGGACGCCCCAGATGTCGTCGGTCTGACGACCGAGCCGGTTGCGGAACCGCTCCTTGACCCGTCGTAGCGCTTCGACGAGGCCCAGGCTCTTCCGCCGCTGCTGGGTTTTGCTGACCGTCCTCCGCCCCTTGGCCCCACGGCTTGGTGACCGTGTCGGCATGGGACGCGCACCTTACCGCCGGCCGGCCTCTCCGCAAACGACCCCCGAACCTCCCAACTTTGAGCGATTGAACACACCACATGGCGCCACTCGCTCAAAGTTCGATCGCACGTCCCCCCACCCGGCGCAACTTTGAGCGATTGAACACACCACATGGCGCCACTCGCTCAAAGTTCGATCGCGCGTCCCCCACCCGGTGCAACTTTGAGCGATTGAACACACCACATGGCGCCACTCGCTCAAAGTTGGCGAGGTTGCCGCCCCTAGACCTCCAACAGGACGGGGATGAGAACGGGGCGGCGCGCCAGCATCCGCTTGACCACCCGGCCGCTCTCGGTGCGCATGGTGCGGCGCAGCCCGTCGCGGTCGACGGGAGTGGCCAGCTCCGCCACCGCCTTCTCCACCGCGGCGACGATCTCGCGGTGCAGGTCCTTGGGATCGTCGGTGACGCCGTGGCTGTCGACCTCGGGCCCCACCACGATCTCCCCGCTGGCCATGTCGACGCCGACGGTGACGATGAGCACCCCGTCGTCGGCGAGATGGCGCCGGTCGCGCAGCACCCCGTCCAAGTCGCCGACCCCCGAGCCGTCGATGTAGACGTACCCGGCGGGAAAGGCCCCGCGCTCCACGGTGAGCTTCCCGCCGCGCGAAGACCACCCGATCGCCGTCCTCGCAGATCTCGACCTCGCCGACACCCACCGTCCTGGCCAGCTCGGCACTGGCCACCAGGTGCCGGTACTCGCCGTGGACCGGAACGAACGCCCGGGGGGCCACCACGTTCATGAAGGTGGCCAGCTCGTCACGGGCGGCGTGCCCGGACACGTGCACCGGTGCGTTGCGCCCGTGATGGACGATGACCCCGCGCCGCACCAGGTTGTTGATCACCCGGTAGACCTTGGTCTCGTTGCCCGGGATCGGCGTCGCCGACAGGATCACCGTGTCGCCGGCGGTCAGGTCGATGGAGCGGTGCTCGCCCTGGGCCATCAGCGACAGGGCGGCGAACGGCTCGCCCTGGCTCCCGGTGCAGATGACCGCGGTCTGCTCGGCGGGCAGGGCGAGCAGCTCGTCGAGCGGGAGCTCGACACCGTCGGGCACGTCGAGCAGACCGAGCCGGCCCGCCACCTCGGTGTTGCGCAGCATCGAGCGGCCGAGGAAGGCGAGCTTGCGACCCGCCCCGACGACGGCGTCGACTGCCTGCTGTACCCGGTGCACGTGGCTGGCGAAGCAGGCGATGATCACCCGTCCTTCCGCCCGGCTGGTGAGCTCGGCGATCGGGCGACCGATGGTCGCTTCGGACGGCGTGAAGCCGGGTACCTCGGCGTTGGTGCTGTCCGCCAGCAGCAGCCTCACGCCCATCCTCCCGAACCCGGCGAAGGCGCCGAGGTCGGTGGTGGTCCCGTCGATCGGGGTCGGGTCGAGCTTGAAGTCACCGGAGTGGACGATCAGCCCCTCGTCGGTGTCGAACACGACCCCCGTCGCCTGCGGGACGCTGTGGGCGACCGCCACGAGGGCGAAGCGGAACGGTCCCTGCTCGATCCACTCCCCCGGCTTGACCGCGTTGAAGTCGGCGGAGATGTTCAGCTCCTCCACCCTGCTGCGGGCCAGTTCCACCGTCAGCGGGGTGCCGTAGACCGGCACCGGCACCTGGCGGAGGAAATAGGCCAGGGCACCCACGTGGTCCTCGTGGCCGTGGGTGAGGACGACGCAGGCGACGTCGCGACGGCGGTCGACCACCCACGAGAAGTCGGGGAGAACGAGGTCGACCCCGAGCATCTCCTCCTCGGGGAACATCAGCCCGCAGTCGATGAGCGCCAGCCTGCCCCCGGCCTCGAGGACGGCGCAGTTCCTCCCGATCTCCCCGAGGCCTCCGAGGAAGCTGAGCGATACCGTCATACGACGGCGACGGGGGTGAGCGCCGCCTCCAGGAGGGCGACTGTCTCGTCCGACGCCGGGATGAGCGGGAGCCGCGGGTCGCCGACCGGCCCCCACCAGCGGTTGAGGGCGGCCTTGAGCGGCATCGGGTTGGGCTCGACGAACAACGCCTCGAACAGCGGCGCCAGCTCGGCGTTGATTCCGGAGGCGGCGTCGACCTGACCTTCGAGGAGCGCCTCGATCATCGCCTTCAAGCGGAGGCCGACGAGGTGGGAGGCGACCGAGACGACGCCGACCCCCCCGGCCTGCATGCTGTCGAAGGTGAAGGCGTCCGAACCGGAGTAGACGGCGAAGTCATCCGGGAGCTCGGCCAGCGACCGCTTCGTGTAGTCGAGGTCGTCGACGGCGTCCTTGACGGCGACGATGTTGGGGTGGCCGCCGAGACGGACCAGCGTGTCGACGTCGATGAGGCGCGCCGTCCGGCCCGGGATGTTGTAGAGGAGCACGGGGAGGTCGGAGGCGTCGGCGATGGCGACGAAGTGGCGGTACAGCCCCTCCTGCGGCGGCTTCGAGTAGTAGGGGGTCACCGCCATCACCCCGTCGCAGCCGATCTCGGCGGCCCGGCGGGTGAGCTCGACGGAGTGGGCGGTGTCGTAGGTGCCGGTCGAGGCCACCACCTTCATCGTCCCCCCGGTGCCTGCGGCGGCGTCGACCGCGGTGGAGAACAGCGCCAGCTTCTCCTCGTCGGAGAGCGTGGGGCCCTCGCCGGTCGTCCCGCACACCACGACGGCGTCGGTACCGGTTTCATGCAGATGGAGGAGCAGCCGCCAGAACGCCTGGTAGTCGACGGCGCCGTCGCCATCGAACGGGGTGATCACAGCGGTGAGCAGCGACCCGAACGGTCCGCGTCGGGCATCCATGGCGGGCCACGGTAGCACTGGGCCTGCTCGGGACCGGTGGGCAACCCGAGCGCGTAATCTACGATTGGAATCATGGCGAGCGAATACGTCACCGACGTCACCACCGAGGACTTCCCCACCGCCGTCGTCCAGCGCAGCCGGGAGGTGCCGGTGGTGGTCGACCTGTGGGCCGAGTGGTGCGGCCCGTGCAAGGTCCTCGGCCCCGTGCTGGAGAAGCTGGCCGCCGAGGCCAACGGGGCCTGGGAGCTGGTCAAGGTCGACGTCGACACCAACCAGGAGCTGTCCGACCGCCTCGGCGTCCAGGGCATCCCCACCGTGGTCGCCTTCCGCGACGGGACGCCGGTTTCCCGCTTCACGGGAGCCATCCCCGAGGCCGCGGTGCGCCAGTGGTTGGAGCAGATCGTCCCTTCGGAGCTCGACCGAGCCGTCGACGAGGCCCGTGACGCCGCCCTCGCCGGCGACGCCGAGCGGGCCGAGTACCTCTTCCGAGCCGTGCTGGAGACCCGTGCCGACCATCCCGAGGCGGGGACCGGGCTCGCTTCCCTGCTCATCGCCCGCGGCGACACCGACGAGGCGTTGATCGTGCTCGGCAAGCTGGTGCCCACCCCCGAGGTCGACCGGCTCCAGGCCGCCGCCCGGCTGACCCAAGCCCGCAGCACCGACGTGTCCGAGCTGGAGCGAGCCGTCGCTGCCGACCCGACCGACGGCGCCGCCCGGTTGGCGCTGGCCAGGGCGCTGGCCTCGCACGGCGAGTACGAGCCGGCGCTCGACCGCATGCTGGCGGTGGTCCGCGAGAAGGGCGATGCCGCCGACGCGGCGCGACTGGCCATGCTGGACATCTTCGAGGTGCTCTCCAACGAGCACCCGCTGACCGCGCTGTACCGCCGCCAGCTCGCCTCGGCGCTCTACTGAGGCGCCCGGCGACCGGCCTGCGGTGGCGAAGACCCGGGGCCTCGGACCGCTGACCGGGCGCCAGGTCAACCTCTTCCTCGAGCTCCTCGTGGTGACTGCGATAGTCACCGGGCTCGGCTCGTGGGCCGCCGGCGACCGGTGGAACGGGCCGCTCGCCGTCGCTCACGGCGTCGTCGGGCTGGCGCTGCTGCTGCTGGTTCCGGCCAAGCTGCGCGGCCCGGTGGCCGCCGGGTTCCGGCGGGGGCGCGCCACCCGCTGGGTCTCCGCCGGCTTCGGGATCCTGGTGCTGGGCACCGTCGTCGTCGGTCTCGCCCACGCCACCGGCCTCTGGTACGGCGTGGGCTACTGGTCGGCCCTGTGGGTCCACTGCCTGCTCGCCTTCATGCTCATCCCCCTGTTCGCCTGGCATCTCGCCAGTCGCCCGGTCCGTCCCCGCGCCTTCGACATGGACCGGCGGGTGGCGCTGCGAGGCGGGTTGGTGCTCGCCGGCGCCGCCGCCGTCCACGTCGCCCAGCGAGCGGTGGCCGGCGCCGCCGGGCTCGCCGGAGGCGACCGGCGGCTCACCGGGTCGCACGAGACGGCGTCTTTCCACCCGGCGTCGATGCCGCAGACGATCTGGCTGGACGACCGCCAGCCCGGGGACATCGATGAGGCGACCTGGCCGCTGGTCGTCGCCGGAACGCCGATCTCGGTCGACGCGTTGCGGCGACGTGCCCGGCCGGTGGTGGCCCGGCTGGACTGCACCGGCGGGTGGTGGAGCGACCAGTCGTGGGACGCCGTGCCGCTGGGTGATCTGCTGGTCGACCCGAGCGGCCGCAGCATCCGGGTCGGCTCCACGACCGGGTACGACCGGCTGTTCGCGACCGATGCCATCGGCGACCTGTACCTGGCCGTCGGCTACGGCGGCGAGCCGCTCCGGGCCGGTCACGGTGCGCCGGTGCGGTTGATCGCCCCCGGTCGCCGCGGCTACTGGTGGGTGAAGTGGGTCACCTCCGTGGAGCCCGACGACCGTCCGTCCTGGCTGCAGCCTCCGCTGCCCCTCACCTGAGCCCGGGAACCGAGCCGGCACTCCGGCGCGTCCCACCTCGCAGGAAGGGGTCACGGAGGGAGAGGCCCATGCGGCGGAGACAGGATCGAACTCGGAGATTGCGACGGAGTGCGTTCGTCGCGGCGACGGTAGGGCTGGTGCTCGCCATCGGGGCGGCGCCGGCACTGGCCTGCGGAGGGCTGATCGGCGAGAACGGGACCATCGAGCTGGTGCGCACCACCACGCTCGCCGCCTACACCGACGGGGTCGAGCGGTACGTCACCGCCTTCCAGTTCACCGGCGAAGGCGAGGAGGTCGGGTCGATCATCCCGCTGCCCGACATTCCCACCAAGGTGGAGCGGGGCGGCGACTGGACGTTGCAGAGACTGGCTCTCGAGGTGGCGCCACCGCAGCCCGAGGCGTTGCGGCTCTCCGCGGACGACGCCGCCGCCGGCGAGGCGGAGGTGATCCTCGAGGTGGAGATCGACGCTCTCGACATCACCGTGCTCCGGGGTGGCGGAGACGCCGTCGGCCAGTGGGCCGCCGAGCACGGCTTCCTGCTCACCCCGGACGCCCCCGAGGTCCTCGACTTCTACGCGGAGCGCAGCCCGGTGTTCATGGCCGCCCGGTTCAACGCCGAACGGGCCGCCGACCTCGGCCAGCAGGCGGGTGACAGCACGCCGATCATGGCCACCATCCCCACCGACGACCCGTGGGTCCCGGTTCGCATCCTCGGCCTCGGCGCCGCCCCCGATGACAACATCGAGGCCGACGTGTTCGTGCTCACCGACGACAAGCCATCGCTGCTCGCCGGGGGCACCGGACTGACCCTGGTGCGGAGTGAGGGAGCCGGCGATCTGCTGCTCGACGACCTGCGTTCGGACGTAGGGATGGAGTGGCTACCCGACGACATGTGGTTCAGCTATCTGCAGGTTGCGTCGCCGGCGGCCGAGCTGGACTACGACCTGGCGATCTCGGCAACGCCGGGCGTCACCGCCGACTTCGCCGACACGGGAGTCCCCGCACCGCAGGCGCTGCCGGTGGGCGCCGACGCCGGGCTCGCCCGCTGGCCGCTGCTCGCCGGGATCGGCGCCGGGTTCCTGTCCTTCGCCGCCGTCCTGGCCTGGGTGCGGCGCGACGACCTGGCCCGCTCGGCCGGGAACCCGGAATGACGGCCGAGGCCCCTCCCCGTCTCCCGGCTCGCCTTCGGCGTGACTCGGCCACCCCTCCCCCGATGGGGGAGGGGAAGCCGAACAGGGGATGGCCGGTGTTGCTTCTGCTGCCGCTGGCGATCGCCGTGATGGTGGCTGGGATCGGGTACACCGTGGCCGGTGGCGCGGGCGCGACGGCCGCGCTAGGCCCCGGTGACGTCACCATCGAGGTCGACATCCACCACTCGCGTTTCGAACCCGACCACCTCACGGTGGTGGAAGGCACCCGGGTGAGGTTCGTGGTGGTGAACGGCGACCCCATCCACCACGAGCTGATCACCGGGCCTCCCGAGGTGCACATCCGCCACGCCGCCGGCACCGAGGCCGAGCATCCTTCGATCCCCGGGGAGGTCTCGGTCGACCCGAACGGCACCGCGGTCACCACGTACCAGTTCGGCGAGCCCGGCGTGTTCGAGTTCGCCTGCCACCTCCCCCGCCACTACGAGTACGGGATGAGAGGCGAGATCGAGGTGGTCGCGGCGCAAGAACCCCGAACCTGAGGTTCTGGCATTTCACTCCGATAGGTAATCGCCTGAAGTTCGACGTCGTGGCCTCGGGGCGGACGAACTCGAGAGAATCACCTATTGCTCCGAGGGGTCAGAACCTCAGGTTCAGGATGAGAGGATCACCTATCGCTCCGATAGGTCAGAACCTCAGGTTCAGGTCATTGGCCTGCGAACCGGTGCGGATCGTGATCCGATCACGGGACGGAGATCGCCCGGTAGAGATGCCAGGGCTCCGGGATGCCCTTCAGCTGGTGGCTGCCGTGGTCGGCGAAGTCGATGCCCGAACCGAGCACGAGGTCGCGCACGGTGGAGGAGACCACGATCGTCCCGGGCTCGGCGGTGCCCATGACCCGGTTGGCCAGGTGGACGGCGAGGCCGCCGATCTGGTCGCCGAGCAGCTCGATCTCGCCGGTGTGGACCCCGACCCTGATCTCCAGCCCGAGCCGGCCGATCTCGTCGACTATCCGGGCCGCCCAGGTCACGGCGCGGGCAGGGCCGTCGAACACCGCCAGGAACCCGTCGCCGGTGTGGGCGACCTCCCTCCCTCGGTACCGCCCCAGGTTCTCGCGGACCACCCGGTCGTGGGACCCGCGCAGCGCCAGCCAGGCGGCGTCGCCCCTGGCGGCTGCGGTCGACGTCGATTCGACGATGTCGGTGAACACGATGGTGCCCAGCACCCGGTCGAGAACCGGCTCGGCCCTCGACCCGGTGAGGAACGTCTCCACCGCGTCGAGCACCGGGCCGTAGTCGCCGGCATTGAACGGGAACGTGTCGGTCCCCGGGAGTTCCTCGTAGGTGGCGTCTGGGATGGCGTCGGCGAGATAGCGCCCGAACGTGGCGCGATGGTGTCGGGCTCCTGCCCGTGACAAGACGAGGGTGGGGACCCGGATCGAGCCGAGCACCGAACGCACGTCGAGATCGGTGACCCACCGGTACATGGTGGCGGCGGCCCCCCGCGGCATCGCCAGTCGCTGATAACGCTGGTACCACGCGCGGAACCTCGCGTCCCGGGCCGCCACCGGGGCGGTGAGGTCGAGGATCGTGGCGGTGATCCCCCAGTTCTGCTCGTAGCGGTCGACCAGCCGTTCGACGGTGTCCTCCGGCATGCCGACGGGGTAGTCGGCGGCGCGCTTCCATCGGGCGAACGTGTTGATCAACACCAGCGAGGTCACCCGCTCCGGGTAGGTGGCGGCGAACAGGGCGGCGATGGGACCGCCCTCGGTGTCTCCGATGACGGCCGTCTGCCCGATGCCGGCGGCGTCGAGCGCCACCCGGCCGTCGTCCATCCATTCCTCGATGGTGGGCAATCGACCCAGCGGCACCGGGTCGGACACCCCGGACCCGCGCTTGTCGAAGCACACGACCTGGCTGAACGAGCCGAGACGGTCGAGGTAGGCGGCCAGGGTCGGCTCTTCCCACATCACGTCGATGTTCTGCAACCAGCTGGTGATGAACAGCACCGAGGTCGGCCCGGTCCCAAAGACCTGATAGGCGACGTAGCCGGCGTCCGAACGGGCGTATCTGGTCTCCGGGGACACGGCGGGAAGTTAGACGCGACGGCGGGAACACACCGGTCTCCCGCCTACGCTCCCGGACGTGACTGCGCCGGGGCCGAGGGATCTGGGACGCGGCGTTGTGGTGGTCGCCGGGGTCGATCCGCCGTCGCCATGGGCGGCCGTCCCCCGGGTCACCATCGACGGGGCAACGCTCGACGACCCCGTGACGGCGGTCGAGCCGTTGCACCGGGCCTGGGCGGAACGCCAGCCGGTGGTGATCGACCTCCGGGTGGACGCCGCAGACCTCCGCCGACCGGTCGACCACCAGATCGAACCGTGGCGGGTCGCTCCCGGGTTCGAGCCGTGGCTCGACCGGCTCCACTACCTGGTGTGGGCGAACAACTACGACGCCCGCGCCGGTGATCCGGTCTGGTGGTGGGGGCGCAAGGCGGTGGAGGCCGGGGCGAGCCTCGCAGACACCGCCGACGTGACCCTGCCCGACGGGGCGCCGGCCTGGGTCGACGGCGGGCCCCGCAGCAGCCGACCGCTCACCGACCAGGCTGTGGTCCACGCCGAGACCGTCGAGGCGGGACGGCTCGACCCGGTCCCCGCCCGGGTCACGCCGACGGCGGCGCTCGACCGCGAACAGCTCTCTGCCGTCGACCACGACTCCGGCCCGGCACGGGTGATCGCCCCTGCCGGGTCGGGAAAGACCCGGGTGCTCACCGAGCGGCTCCGCCATCTGATCGCCGACCGGGGCTACGAGACCGGCGGCGTCCTCGCCCTCGCCTACAACAAGCAGGCCCAGCTCGAGATGGCGTCGCGCACCACCGGTCTCGGCGCCCGCATCCAGACCTTGAACGCCTGGGGCTACGGGCTGGTTGCCCGCATCCAGGGCACCAGGCCCGAGGTGATCGAGGAGCGAGCGATGCGGGCCATCGTCGAGGGTCTGGTGCCCCGTCCTGCCCGGAGGGTCAACACCGACCCGTACGCCCGCTATCTCGAGGGCCTTTCGCTCATCCGACTCGGGCTCCGCTCGCCCGAGCAGGTGGAGGCGGAGTTCGGCGACGTGCCCGGTCTGGCCGATGCCTTCGTCCCGTACCGCGCCGAGCTGCGCGCCCGTGGGGTGGTCGATTTCGACGAGCAGGTCTACCTGGCCCTGGAATCCCTCCTCGGAGACGGGACGCTGCGCCGTTCGCTCCAGGCCGAGCACCGCCATCTGCTGGTCGACGAGTTCCAGGACCTGACCCCGGCCCACGTGCTGCTCGTCCGGCTGCTGTCTTGTCCCGGGTACGACGTCTTCGCCGTGGGAGACGACGACCAGACGATCTACAGCCACGCCGGGGCCGATCCCCGCTTCCTGGTCGATTTCGACGGCTACTTCCCGGCGGCCACCCACCATGCCCTCGAGGTCAACTACCGCTGCCCGCGGCCGGTCACCGAAGCGGCGGCCCATCTGCTCGGGTACAACACGGTCCGGGTCGACAAGGTGATCAGGTCCGGGCAGGCGGTGGCGACGGCGGCCACCGGCCTCGAGGTGCGCAGCCATCCCCCTGACCAGGGAGCGGCGGCCGTGGCCCGGCTCGTGTCCGGGTGGCAGGAGGAAGGCGCGGTCAGCGAGGACGTAGCCGTGCTGGCCAGGGTCCAGTCGCTGTTGCTCGGTCCCCACGTGGCCCTCACCGACGCCGGGGTGCCGGTCGACTCGATCGTCGATCGAACCGTGCTCGGGCGACTCGGCGTCCGTGCCGCCCTCGCCTACCTCCGCATCGCCACCGATCCCGAGAGGGTGGACCCGGCGGACCTGGTCGAGGTCCAACGCCGTCCGAGCAGGGGCCTCCCCCAGTGGATCGACAAGTGGCTGAGCCGGTGCCGCTCGATCGACGACGTGCACCGCGCCGCGGAACGCCTCGACGACGTCAAGGTGGCGCCCAAGCTGGGGAAGCTGGCCGACGACCTGGCCGAGTTGGCGGCCCTGGCCTCGTCAGGCGCCACCACACGGACGCTGCTCTCGGCGGTGCGCGACGACATCGGGCTGGGCTCGGCGATGACGCTGCTGGACTCCACCGGGGTGGCGGCGGCGTCGCACCTCGACGACCTCGAGGGCCTGCTCCAGGTGGCCGACCTCCACCCCGACCCGGCGCGGTTCGGGGCGTGGTTGGCGGGCACGCTCACCGTCGAGCGCACCGCCGGCGGCGTAACCCTGTCGACCGTGCACCGCGTCAAGGGGCGGGAGTGGCCGATGGTGGCGGTGGTGGGGGTCAACGGGGGGATCCTGCCGCACCGGCTGGCCGAAGGGCCTGCCCAGTTCGAGGAGGAACGACGCATCCTCCACGTGGCGATCACCCGGTCTTCGACACAGACCGTGGTGCTCTTCGACGAGTCCCGACCGTCACCCTTCCTCTCCGAGCTCGACGGGACCGCTTCGCATCGGCCGGCGGGGGTAGGGCAGCACGGTGAGGTGATCGCGGCGCCGCCCGCCAAAGCGGAGGCCAGGCCGTCGATCGACGCCAGCGACCCGGTGGCTGCGGCGTTGAAGGCATGGCGGGCAGAGCGGGCCGCCGCCGACCAGGTGCCGGCCTACGTGGTGATGTGGGACCGGCACCTCGCCGGCATCGCCGCACGCCGGCCAACGACCAAGCGCGAGCTGGCCGGCTGCCCTGGGATCGGACCGGCCAGGCTGGAGACCTACGGGGACGCCATCCTCGATGTCATCCGGGGTGCAGTCGGCTCCTGAGCCGCGTGGCCCGGGCGTCGGCGGGCCGCCCTTCGGTGTGTGCCGCTACCACCACTCCCTTCCAGGACCGGAGGGGGTCTCAGCTGTCAGGTCGAAGGACGGCGAGCGGGATGGTCCGGGTCGTCTTCGCCTCGTACTTGGCGAACATGGGCATCTGGGCGACGAAGACGTCCCGCCACATGGCGTCGCGTTCGTCGCCTTCGAGGATCTCTGGGCGCACTATGACCGTGCGCTTGCCGAGCTCGGCGGTGGCGCGGTCGGCGGCTCGCAGGTTCTTGAACCACTGCGGATCGACCGGCCGGCCCCCGTTGGAACCGGCCACGACATAGCCGGAATCGTGCTCGACGTAGCTCACCGGCACGGTTCGCTCGATCCCCGTCTTCCGGCCGGGGACGGTGAGCAGCATCACCTTCCCTCCGCCGACGCTGCCACCGAGCTTGCCGCCGGTCATCCGGTAGAGCGACACCGCCACGGAGTTGCCCATCTTCCACATCGTGTTCGCCATCGAGCCCATCACACCTCCCGGCCGACTTCGGGCGCCTCGGCGGACGGTCCGATCAGCCGCCGATCACGGCCAGCGTACGGCTCGAGCCCGAGCCGTCGACCAGATAGAGCGTCGGGGCGGTTCGGAGACTCGAACGCCGCCGGGGGCAGCATCGCCTGGAACTCGACCGCTCCGCCCTGCGTCCAGGTCCGGGTGACCGCCACCACCCGGCCGTCGACGGCGATCGCCACCACCCGGTCCTCGGCGGGGATGCCGGTGATGACCCCGCTCATGACGGCGGGCACCAGGCCGGCGGCTGGATCGGGCATCGGGTACCGCTGGTCGAGCGTGACGTCCACCCCGGGGGCGTCGACGACATCGAGGGTGGCGACGTCCGCTCCGAGCAGGTCGTGCTGGCCGGGGGGAGCCAGCCGGAACGGGTCTCCGCCGGCGAACCAGTCCTCGTGGTAGCGGGCGACCGCCAGCTTCTCCTCGCCTCCGGTCCCGAACGTCACCGACCCCTCCGAGCTGAGCATCGTGCTGGACGTCCGTTGAGGCAGGTCGGCGGCGAAGAGGTCGACACCGGTGGTTCGCCACGGGACGTCGATCCCGAGGAGGCCGGCGATGGTGGGGAGGACGTCGGTCGACTCGGCGCGGTAGTCCGAGACCTCGCCTCCGGTCAGCCCGGGCTTCTTGACGAACAGCGGCACCGCCGCCACCTCACCCACGTTGTCCTCGGTGATCACCCGCCGATCCGTCCCCGGCCGGACGGCGACGCCGTGGTCGGCGGTGACCACCAGCAGCGTGTCGTCGTAGCTGCCCGACGCCTCGAGGCGGTCGATGAGGTCGGCGACGAACCGGTCGACGTACTGCACCTGGAGCAGATGTCGCTGGTAGGCCTGCTCCACGACCCAGGCGTCGTCGGTCCACACCGTCCACTCCCCCGGTGGCACCCGGGGGGCGGCGTAGCCGCGCCCGTCGGGGAGGATGTCCCATGGGCTGTGGGGCAGCAGGACGTGGGCGAAGCGCAGCTCGCCGTCGGTCAACGGCTGGTCGAAGCCGTCGAGGAAGGCGTTGATGCCGACCCGGCGATCGGCGTCGACGGCGTCGTTGAATCGGCGGTTCAGGTCCCAGGAGGGCGGGGTGACAGTGGCGGCGAAGTCGCCCCACCCCTGGTCGATCGATGGCAGCTCACCGGCGACGTCGGCGGGGAGGAACACGTGCCCGGCGACCACCGCCAGGTCGCTGCCCAAGCTGCGCCACCTGGTGCCGAAAGAGAGCCGGGGCCGGCTGCCGTCGACGCACACCGTGGGGGGGCAGAGGGCGGTTACCGATTCGACCGCCTCCACCCGGTAGCCGTCCCCGACCAACGTGAACAGGTTGTCTGGGTAGTCGGCGGCGCTGGGGACGTTCTCGTCGAGAGGGGCCAGCACCCCAGTCAGCATCGTCGGCAGCGCCTCCTCGGTGCGCTCGTGGACCCCAACGGCGTTGCGGAACCAGGTGCCGGCGGCGGCGAGCCGGGCGAAGCCGGGGAACTGGTCGGCACGGATCTCGCCGGCGCCGTCGATCAGCGTGGCAACCGGGAACTCGTCGAACACGACCATCACCACCGGCGCCGGATCGGCAACCGGCCCGGCCGCCATCGCCTGCCCGGCCGTCCCCCACACCAGGCGTGATGTCGGGGCGACCATGAGGAAGAGGACGACCACCACCACCGGGGCGACGGCGGCGTAGCGCAGCACCTCCCGGGTCGCCGCCGATCTCTGGAAGGCGAGGGCCAGGCCGGCCCCGACGGCGACTGCAACCACCGACAACGACCATGCCGGCCATTCCGCCGCTGGCGTGTGCGCCAGTACCGCCAGGGTGAGCAGAGCGCCGGACACGACGATTACCGATGCATGGACAACCCGTCCCGCGGCAGGGCTGATGCGGTGGGCCGCCAGCACGACGGCGGCCACCAGCAACGGGATGACGAGCCCGAGCAGGAAGCCGAGCACGACGACGTCCGACGCCGGGGCGGCGCGAGCGGTGAAGAACTCGGGAGACCTCCCCAGCAGGTCGAGCAGGGGTTGGGCTACGGCGAGGGCGGTGATCGCCGCCGCGCTCAGGAAGAGCGTCGCCCGCTCCGACCTCAACCCGGCTCCCGCCGCCGGTCCGGAGGACATGGCCGTTCCGGCCCCGCTCAGGCGGGTTCGAGCACCACGACCGGGATCTGCCGGTCGGTGCGCTTCTGGTAGTTGTCGTAGTCGGGCCAGATCCGCGCCATCTGCGCCCACAGCTCCTGGCGCTCGGCGCCGTCGGCGGGCCGGGCCGTGGCCGGCAACACCTCGGGGCCGACCTGCAGCTCCACTCGCGGATCGGCGACGAGGTTCCGGTACCAGGCGGGATGGTGGGGGTGGCCACCCTTCGATGCCACGACTACGTAGCTGTCGCCGTGGCGGCCGTAGATGAGGGCGCTGCGGCGCAGGTTCCCGGTCTTCCTGCCGCGGGTGGTGAGCAAGAGGACGTTGGTGCCCCGCCAGTGATGACCCTTCTCGCCTTCGCTCTCCACGTACTCGTGGATGTGGTCGGCCACCCACTTGGTCGGGCTGTCGTAGACCGGCTCACCGGCGTTGGTCATCGTCGTCCTTCTCGATGGTCGGCTCCGACGATAGGGCCGTCCCCGGGCAAGCTCGCCGGCATCACGGAGCCGGCGGCGGAAAGGTCACCAGGTGACCTCCTCACAGCCGGTGTGGTCGTCTGGCTCCACTTGGAGGGTGGCGTGGGAGACCCCGTAGGTGTCGGCCAGGATGCTGCGCGCCCGGTCGAGGACGGCGTGGGCGTCGGTGCCGGCCGACACCATCACGTGCGCCGAGGCGACGTCCATCTCGGAGGTGAGCGTCCACACGTGGAGGTCGTGGACGTCGACGACGCCGTCGACCCCGGCGAGGTCGGAGCGGACGGCGGCGAGGTCGAGCCCGGGGGGCGCCGCCTGGAGGAGCACACGTAGCGCCTGCCGACCGAGGTGCCACGCCCGGGGCAGGATCCACACCCCGAGGACGGCACCGGCGAAGGCGTCCACCCACTCCCAACCGGTGAGGGCGATGATCGCCATCGACGCGATGACTGCGAGCGAGCCGATCAGGTCGGCCACCACCTCCAGGTAGGCACCCTCGACGGTGAGGCTCTCGGCGGAGCCGGGGCGCAGCAGCCGCCAGGCGACGACATTCACCACCAGCCCGATGGAGGCGACCACCAGCACGGTGCCGGTGGCTATCTCGGGTGGGTCACCGATGCGGCTCACCGCCTCGAAGAGCACGTAGCCGGCGACAACGAAGAGCAGGATGGCATTGGCGAAGGCGGCCAGGATCTCCAGCCGGTACAGCCCGAAGGACCGTCCGCCGCCGGTTCCCGCGCGGTTGGCGAGGTGGATGGCCGCCAGTGCCATACCCAGGCCGACCACGTCGGTGAGCATGTGGCCGGCGTCGGACAGCAGCGCCAGTGATCCGGTGGCGATCCCGGCCACCGCCTCGAGCACGAAGACCGTCCCCACCAGGGCGAATGCCCACCACAGCCGACCGGCGTGGCGGGCACCGGCCCGGGTGGAGGCGCTCCCGTGCGTGTGGCCGGTCACCCGCGCCACCGGTGTCGTCCGGTGAACCTGATCACGCCTCGATCGTATCCGGCTTTCCCGTCCCAATCGGGGGAAGCCACGAAGTGGCCTGGGAGGGGAGAGGGCCCGGTCAGCTGCCGGAGCGACGGCGCTGGTCGTCGGTGTAGCGGGACCGGCGCCTGGCCTCCTTCGGTGTCGCCCCGGTCGACCTCGCCCCCCGGTACGTCCGCATGTTGTCGGACGTCGCCCTCATGGCCTGGCCGACGTTGGCCCGCGAGTAGGTGAGCGAGTGGTCGGCGTCCACCCCGAGCCGGGCACCGACCTCGATGGCGTCCTGGTCGGCGCCCATGTACAGGAACTGCCAGGAGAACTCGTCGGTCTGGCGTTCGATCAGCGCCTTCACGTCGGCGTACCGGTATTCGTGGGAGGCGTTCTCGTGGCCGTCCGTCATGATGCCGACGATGACCGTGCCCGGGCGCTGCCCGTCGTGCAGGGCGGCGAGGCGCTCCCCTGCCGTCGTCACCAGCCGCCCGATCGAGTCGAGCAGGGCGGTGCTCCCCCGCGGCTCGAGGACCAGGCCGCCGATCTCGGCGATGGGCAGGTCGGTGTAGACCTCCTCGTAGTGGTTGTCGAACTGGGCCAGCGTCACCCGGCACCGACCGGGGGCGTTGCGCTGCTCGGCGATGAAGGTGTCGAACCCCTCGATGGTCGCCGCCCGAATCGACTGCATCGAGCCGGAGCGGTCGAGCAGGAAGTAGATGTGGGTCAGGTCGGTGTCGGTCATGGCTCCCCCTCGGAGTCGGCCCGGTGATCCGGGTTCGTGGCCTGGACGGGCGGCGCCCGTCAGGTGGTCTTCTCGTGGTCTCTCGGGCGGCGAGCCGGAGCGACGGTCACGTGTTGCGGCGAGCCCGGAACCGCATCGGCTTCGGCTGCTCGGCACCGGGCTGGGCATCCTCGAGGTGCCGTCCCTGCTCCATGTCGTAGCGGGCCCGGACGACGGCACTGGCGGTGACCCGGCCGGTGTCGTCGCCGTAGGCACGGAGCAGCCTCGTGTGGGCCAGGCGCGGCCCCACCGCGTTCTCGGACAGCCCGGCCAGCATCCCCACCGAGCGGAGGCTGCCGCCGTCGACGACCGACGCCGCCATGGCCTCGTCGAGGGCGATGGTCAGGTGCTCTTGGGCGGCGCGCAGCAGGGGCAGCGCTTCGTCGGGCCGGTCGGGGTCCACCTGGTCGAGCTCGGCACGCGCCGCCGCCAGCGCCCTGGCGACGGGGCTCCCGGTCGTGGATCCACGGTTGGTGCTCGCCATGGCCGAGATGATACCGCACTTACTGCGGATACGCAAATCCTGCGTAACGGCAGCAGGTGCGGACTGGTCGAACGTCCCCGAGGCGGCGGTCAGATGCCGAGCAGGCCCTCCAGCCCGACCGTCACCGGCTCCCCCAGCGACGCCACCCGGCGGATGGCGAGCAGCACGCCGGGCATGTAGGCGGCCCCGTCGTAGGTGTCGTAGCGGATCGACAACGTCTCCCCGCCGGCGCCGCCGAACAGCACCTCCTGGTGGGCGACCAGCCCGGGGAGCCTGACCGAGTGCACCCGCACATTGGCCACGTCGGCGCCGAGCGCCCCCGGTGGCGACGACACCCCTTCCACCTTCGCGGGCCTGGTCGGGCGAGACGGCGCCGATCCTCTGCGCGGTGGCCAGCGCCGTCCCCGAAGGGGCGTCGACCTTGGTGTCGTGGTGGAACTCGATGACCTCCGCCACCGGGAAGTGAGGGGCGGCGAGCTCGGCGATTCGCATGGCGACCACGGCTCCGATGGAGAAGTTGGGGACGATGAGGCAACGAGCCGGACCGTCGCCCCACAGCGAGCGCACCTCGTCGACCCGGGCGGCGTCGAAGCCCGAAGTCCCCACGACGGTGCTCACGCCGAGCTCGCGCCACCGGGCGAGGTTGCCCATCACAACGTCGGGTCGGGTGAACTCGACCACGACGTCGGTTGCCCAGACCACCGACGGGTCTCGGGACACCGCCATCCCGGCGATCTTCTGGCCGGCCGCCGACGGGCTGTACAGAGCGGTCAGCTCGAGGTCTTCGGCGTCGACGACGGCGGCGCACGTCAGCCGCCCCATCGCCCCGGCCGCACCGGAGACGGCGACCCTGGTCACGCCACGAACGCCTCGAGGTCTTCAGGGTCGAAGGGCCCGACGGCACCGAGCACGTACGGGCCCGAGTACACGTCGCGCACGACCCCCAGGATGTCCTCCTCGGTGACGGCTTCGATCCTGGCGACGATCTCGTCCACCGAGAGGTGCTCGATCCCGGTCAGCTCGGTGCGCCCCAGTCGGGTCATCAGGCTGTCCGAGTCCTCCAGGGACAGCGCCAGCGAGCCCTGCACATGGCCCTTGGCGCGTTCCAGCTCCTCGGTGGTGAGGCCGTGCTCCATCAGCTTCTCCAGCTCGGCATGGATCAGCTTGAGCACGTCGGGCGCCTGGCTGGGCGTGGTGCCCACGTAGATCGCCACCGCCCCTGTCTCGAGGAAGGGAAGCCGGAAGCTGTGGACCGCGTACGCCAGCCCGCGCTGCTCTCGGATCTCGCGGAACAGGCGCGACGACATCCCTCCACCGAGGATGTGGTCAGCCACCAGCATGGCGTGGCGGCGATCGTCCCCCCGGCTGAGCCCTGTTGCACCGAACACCAGGTGGGCCTGCTCGGTGTCGCGGCGGCGGATGTTGATCCGGCGCTCCGGCGTCGGGGACGTCGTCTCCCGGGTGATCTCATCGCCCTCCCAGTCGCCCATCGAGCCGCCCACCAGCTCGACGACCTCGGCATGGTCGACCCGCCCGGCCACCGCCACCACGGTCGAGCGGGGCGAATATCGCCGTCCCCAGTAGCCGGCGATGGTGTCACGCGACATCTCGAGGATGGAGTCGCGGGTGCCGAGGATCGGCGGCGACAGCGGGTGGTCGTCCCACAGGGCCTCCATGAACAGCTCGTGGGCGACGTCGGTCGGGTCGTCCTCGTTCATGTTGATCTCCTCCAGCACCACGTGGCGCTCGGAGTCGATCTCCTCCTGGCGAAAGGCGGGCCGCTCCAGCATCTCGGACAGGATCTCCACCGCCAGCGGCATGTCCACGTTGCGCAGCCTCGCCCAGTAGGCGGTGTACTCCTTCGAGGTGAAGGCGTTGTTGCGCGCCCCGACCGCGTCGAACGCCTCACTGATCCGCTGCGCCGACCAGGCCTCCGACCCCTTGAACAGCAGATGCTCCAGGAAGTGGCTGGTGCCGGCCTCGGGGCCGATCTCGTCGCGGCTCCCGGTGTCCACCCAGCATCCGATCGCCGCCGAGCGGATCGAGGGCATGTCCTCGGTGATGACGCGGAGCCCGTTGGGCAGCGTGGTGAGCTGGTAGTGCATCGGCCGATCATAGGGACTGGTCAGCGCCCGCCCTTGGGCGGCGTAGCTCGGAGGTGGCGCGAGCCCGACCGGCGCTACCTGACTAGATTGGTCACATGGCTGCCACGGTTTCGATCTCTGAGTTGAAAGCACGGTTGTCGGAGTACATCCGTCAAGTGAAGCGCGGGGGCGAGGTGCAGATTCTCGATCGGGGCGTTCCGGTCGCCCGTCTCGTCGGGCTCGGCGCGGATGACTCGGTGCGAGCCGGACGCCGCACAGCTCTGATCCGGGACGGTGTGCTCCGCCCGGGTGAGGGCGATGTCTCGGCCGTACTGGCGACACCACCGCTGAAGCTGACGACCCGGCTGATGGAGGCGATCGAGGAAGACCGCGCCGAGCGGTCATGAGGTACTGGGACACGTCAGCGCTCGTGCCGCTCGTCGTCGAGGAGCCGACGACGGCTCGGGTCAGAGAGTTGCTCGGTGACGACCTCGAAATCGTCACTTGGGGCTGGACGAGCGTCGAGCTGGCCGGCGCCGTCGAGCGCCGCGCCCGAGAGGGCGCGTTGAGTCGTCGACAGCGCCGCCAACTCCTCGACGCCTTCGAGACCTTGACGCGCGGCTGGGACGAGGTCACCGACCTGGTCGCGGTACGCAGCCGAGCGGTGCACCTCCTCGCTCGGCATCCGCTCCGTGCTGCCGATGCGGCCCAGTTGGGCGCTGCTTTGCTGGTGGCCGGCGGCCAGCCCGGGTTTCCGTTCGTCTGTCTCGACCAGCGCCTGGGCCTGGCCGCGGAGCGCGAGGGGATGTCGGTGCTGCCCGGCTGACGAGACGTCGAAGAACGACCAGCTGCGCCTGCCGGCCGGTTGCGGCTTTGGATCGGTGTGGGACAATCGGCGGCTTATGCCTCAGAGACGTCAGTCGACCCTGCACGAGATCCTCCCGCCGGAAGACCGGGCGATCGAGGCCGTGGTCGCCCGGTACCAGCGGGTCGCCCCTGCCGTCACCCGCTTTGCACGCACCTTGGCGGGCAACGATGCCCTGCAGGTTCGGCTGGGGTCGCATGCCACCGCCGGGCCCGACGAGATCGTGCTCGACCCGGGCGTGTTCCAGACCGCCTATGCCCGCAGCGCCCCGGTCACCCCGGCCGAGGTGGCGCTGACCACCGCCCTCCACGAGGCGATCCACCTGATCGCCACCGACTTCGACGAGCGTCGCCCGTTCCCGACCGAGTGGGCACCGCACCAACGCGTCCCGCTTCCGGAGGTCGAGCCCGGGGAGGAGCCGCCCACGTTCTTCCTCCTCGACGCCCTCTCCGAGGCGGGAGGCGAGGCGGCCGAGGCGTTGTTCCTGTCGATCGAGGACGCCCGCCAGGAGGCCGCCTACTTCGCCGGCTACGGGGGCGCCCGCTCGGTGCTCTCCGACCTGTACCGGTCGTCGATCGGCGATGCGCTGCGGGAGGCTCCGGCGCTGGGCCAGTTCGCCCTAGGTTGCTTCCTCCTGGTGGGCGGGTACGAGGACCGCGATGCCGTCCAGCGCCGGGTCGCCCCCAATGTGGCGGCCGCAGTCGACGACGCCATGGCCTTCCTGGAGCCGATCGGGGACGTCGACGACCCGTGGGTGGTGGCCGGCATCGCCCTGCAGCTCCTCGAGGTCGCCCGCATCCACGGGCTGGTCACCGAGGCAGCCGAGACGCCGACCACCGCCCAGCAACGCGCCGCCGACCGGGACGACCGGGCGGCGATCAGCGAGACCGTGGACGCCATGCGCATCGTCAGCCGCCCGCTGCGCGACGCCGAGGGCTACGACGACACCCGGCGCGGCGCCCAGTCGGTGAGCGCCCAGCAGGGCCGCAAGGGCGAGGCGGAGCAGGCCGGCGACCCCGCCACCGACCAGGTGGTGCGGATCAGCGAGGCGCCCACCGTCTACCTACCGACCGGGCAGGGCGGCAAGCTGGTGGTCGCCGGTTTCCCCGACCGCTTCCGCCGTTTCGGGCCGGACGGCCGGGCTCTGTTGGAGGACACCGCCGCCCGGTGGGGGGTGGCGCAGCGCCGGGTGTCCGGCGAGCTGTACCCGCTGTTCCTGGCCAACCAGCGCAGGGGGTTGCGCAGCGGCTACGACGCCGGCGACCTGTCCCCGTACGCCGCCCTGCTGCTCGGCGCCGGGCTGTACGACCGGATGTTCGAGCGGCGCGACCTGCCGCTGCGCCGGTCGTACGCGGTCAGCGTGCTCGTCGACGGGTCGGCCAGCATGCTCCAGCCGCGACCCGGCCCCGAGGCCAGGAAGTCGCCGTGGGCGATGGCCGCCGCCACCCTGGGGGCGTGGACCCTGGCCCACCTGTGCAACGAGCTGCAGATCGAGTTCGAGGTGGCGCTGTTCAACCGGGCCTTCCCCGCCGCCGACGACGACAGCGAGCGCAGCTTCTCCACCAGGCGGGTCGCCGCCACCGGCGGGCTGCGCCGCCGCCAGGGGGGCGCCGCCGATCGGTTGACCCGCACCGTCAACCACTACCTGGTGAAGTCGTTCGACGCCCGGTGGCGCTCGTCGCAGGATGTGATGGCCGGGCTGTTCTACACGGCGGCGATGCCGGCGGCGGCTGCCCGGGTGGCCCGCCAGGAGCCCGAGCTGGCTCCCCCGGTGTCGATGTTCGACAAGGCGTCCAACGTGGACGAGTTCAACGTCGCCTACGCCGCCACCCGGCTGGCGAACCGCCGGGCCGCCACCCGCATCCTGGTGGTGCTCGCCGACGGGATGACCCGGGGCTCCGTGGAGGCGCTGGCCGCCTCCGTGGACGCCGTCGAGCACGCCGGCGCCACCGTGCTCGGCATCGGTATCGGGGACACCACCGTGCAGGCGGCCTATGCCCGCAACCAGGTGGTGGAGACACCCGACGAGCTGGCCAGGGCGATGGTGGACGGGGTGCGTTCCGCGCTCCACCGCACGCTGATGACCATGGGCGGCACCACGTGGTGGTCGGCCCCCACCGAACTCATAGCCGTCTGACCCGAGGAGCCGACCACATGGCCGAGACCGTCACCTTCACCGACCCGTCCGGCGACGGGAAGCCCGTCGAGCTGGAGACGGTGGAGACCCCCACCGACCTCCACGACCACGATGCCCGGATGGAGCACATCCCCGACCCCGACCCGTTCTATGTCGACCTGGGGATGCTGTACCGGCTGGCGCAGCTCGAGCAGGTCCGTCGCCAGCACTTCGACGACAGCCCGCTGCACATGGCGCTGCGCGGCCACATGGGAACGGGCAAGGACCATGACCTGGAGCAGTTCGCCGCCCTGCTCCGCCTCCCCCACTACCGCATCCCGCTGACCGGCGAGGTGCGCGACATCACCCTGATCGGGTCGGTGAAGCTGTACGGGGACGGCAGGGGCGGCACGGAGAGCCGTTGGGAGGACGGCGACATCACCCGGGCGCTGCGGGGCCCGGCGCTGCTCAACCTGTCGGAGCTCAACGCCGCCGGCGCCGAGACCCTGTTCGCCCTCCACGGCCTGCTCGACCGGCACCGGGCGCTCGAGTTGCCCACCGGCGAGACCATCCACCTGCGGGACGACGTCCGCATCTTCGGGACGCTGAATCCCACCGACCTGCGCGACTACGCCGGCACCCAGACGCTCAACAAGGCGTTCGCCGACCGGTGGATCATCTGGGAGAAGAGCTTCCCCACCGAGGAGGAGCTGCGCAGCATGCTGGAGCGCCGGTACACCTCGCTGAAGGGCGAGTTCGTCGGGCTGATCGCCAAGCTCGCCGTCGAAGTCAACGCCTCCTTCACCGCGGTCGACACCCGCACCCGGGTGGAGACCCCGCTCAGCCTCAGGGCGGTGCTGGAGCGCATCCCCGCCGGCCTGCGCGTCTACGACGACGCCGAGGACCCGCTCCGTCGCTCGTGGGAGGAGTTCGTGCTCCCCCACATCGACCCCTTCGACCGCGACCACTACGAGACCGTGTGGTCGGCCGTGGCCCGCAAGGGCCCGAAAGGCCCGGCGTACGGGTGAGCGACTCCCGCCGCCCAAGGCGAGGTCTGCAGGCCTGGAGCTGTGGCGGTAAGAAGTAGCGCCGTTGTGCGGGTCGGCGACATAACGTTGGGCACGATGAGAAACCTGACCGGCCACGCAGGAATGTGCATCGCTGCATCGGTCCTCGGCATCGCTTCCTGTTCGGCTCCGGGTGCCGAGCCGGCAACGCAAGGTCCCGTTGGCCAGGGGCCGGGCGATACGTTGGTGCCACCCACCGGAACCGTGATCGACGAAAGCGACAGCGACGAGCCCTGGGACTGCTCGATGACGCATGTCATGGCCAACATCACCGGCACGATCGTCGGTCGCGTCCGCTCCATCGAGACGGGGGTGCCGTCCGACTCGTCGTACGACGCGGGCGAGGACCGGACCCTTTCCGCGATCGAGATCACGGTCGTGGAGATCGCAGATGGGACACCGCCACCGAACAGCGCTGGTCCCATGCCGGCTCTGGCTCCGGGTTCGGCCGCCACGCTGATGATGTACGAAGACACCCGAGCGGACTCGGTCGAACCGGCGCAGGCTCTGGCCGATCGCAACGGGTTGGCGGCGTTTCACGTCGTCTCTGCCGTCGACCCACACCCTTCGGGAAGCGAAGGGAGGTGGATCGTGGAACGCATTGTCTCCCTGGAGGGCGACGCGCCTCGTTTCGAGGGCGGCTGCGAAGACCTGAACCAGACATTCACCGCGCTCGCTCGGCTACTGGATCGACCGGCTGACGTCGAGCTCCTCCTCGACTACACCGCAGAAATCCTCGAGGGCTACGACAAGTACGTGCCCGCCGGGCCGATCGGACAGGCGGCGGTCGAGGCAGAGCTCGAGGCACAGGGGAGCTAAGCAGCCGTTCCCTCGAGACGAGAGGACGGTGCCGGCGTTCGGCGCCGCCTTTCAGCGAGATGCGGCGGCGTCGAGCTCGGCAATCCGTTCCTGGACCAGCGTCTCGACAAGCTGGGCCGGTAGCGGATGGTCCGGCTTGAACCGGATCGTCCCCTTCGATGTGGACCACTCCCCCAGCTCGGCCTGATGGGCTTCGATCACCTCGGGGCTCATCGGGAAGAAGGACAGGTGGGCCTTGGCCGCCGAGTAGCACACCAGCGGCCGGTCGCGGTAGCGGAAGGCGGGCGCCCCGTAGCTGAACCCCTCCTCGGCGCCCGGAGCAGCAGCGGCGATGCTCTCCCGCAGACCTTGGAGCGCGCTCCGCTGGTCGTCGGGCAGCCCGGCGAGGTAGGCGTCGATGTCGTCGGTGACGGTCACTCCCGGCAGCTTACGGCCCGGTTCGGCGGAACCCCGACCCGCACCGGCTCTCGCCGGGATCCCTTCCCCCACGGTCCCAGCCCTACCCCGCCTGCCCATCGACGTGAGACGCTGGCAGCGGACGTTTGACGACCCACGGTCGTGGGTAGAGGGTGCGCTGCCGTTAGAGGGGTCTCTCGTTTCTGATTTCACAGATGACGCGCCCGTCGGCAACGCCTCGAAGGGGGATGCCGGCGGCGCTGCGCGCGGGTGCCGGATCTGGTTGTACAGCGGGGACGGTGTGGACACCTCGCTGGATCTCGACGCGCCACTGCCCGATCCTCACGATGACCAGGTGTTGTGGGCGGACGTCGACCTCGATTGCGCCGATGGCGTCGCCAGGTTGTGGGACCATCTCGGTGTCGACGGGTTGGTCGACGGGATCGCCGAAGCCGGAGTTCGTCCCTCGCTGACGCAACACGACGACGCGCTGCGCCTCACCGTCACCGCACTGGGCAACGGCTCCGATTTCGAGCCGGTGCCGTTGCACTGCCTGGTCGGGCCCAACTGGGTGGTGACCGTCCACAACGGGCAGCTGGACCTGGTCGACGAGTTCAACAAGCCCTTCGATGGGGAGACGCGCCTGGGGGATCTCGACGGCCCGAGATTCCTGTCCGTCGTGCTCGACTGGCAGATCTCGGGCTACTTCACGGTCATCGAGGACCTTCAAGCCGAGATCGACGAGTTGGACGAGCACGTCTTGCACCATCGGCCCGACGAGCGGGACCTGTTCGACCGCTTGATCAGCCTGCGGAGCCGGGTGCGGAGACTGCGAAGCACCCTGGGCCCGCATCGTCAGGTGCTCGGCCTCCTCAGCCATCCCGATTCCGGGACGGTGGTCGGGACCGAAGCCGCCGATGTGTACCAACGGGTCGAGGAACGCCTGCAGCAGGCACTCGACGAGATCGATAGGACGCGGGAGATGATCGTCGGGTCGTTCGACGTCTTCATGACCCGGACCGCACAAGCGACCAACGACATCATGAAACGCCTCACCATCGTTTCGGTCCTGCTGCTGCCTGCGGTGGTGATCGCCGGCATCATGGGCATGAACTTCGAGGTCGGGTTCTTCGAGCATGCCTGGATCTTCTGGGTGGTGATCGCCGTGATGGCGGCGTTGGCGGGAGCCACTCTCTACGTCGCCAAACGTCGCAACTGGCTCTGACGACCCGAGCGGCCGCTGCCTGGCGCCACGCCTTCGTCGATCGGTGCATGGGCGGCGCCCCTCCCGGGTATGTGCACGCCCAAGTCGGGAGCCATCGACCGACCGACCCGAAGCCATTCCCCGATCCGGAGGCCGAAACGTCATGAACCCGAACCCCGACGACACGCCGGATCCATCCGACGCGCCTCCCGACCCGGTGCTACCCGAAGCTCCCACCCGTCGCTCGCCCGAGGAGTTGCCCGCGGACGTCCCGGACGGTGCGCCCGGGTTGCCCGACCCGGAGACCCAGGTACCCGAGCCGGATCTGCCGACAGAGGTGCCACCGTACCCGGACCCGGAGAACCCGGAGACGCCGGACGAAGCGCCTCCGGAGATCCCCGACGTGCCCGGCATGCCGGACACGGAGGTCCCGTCCGAGTTGCCGACGATCCCTGATCCAGGGAAGCTCGGGGAGCTGCCTCCCAGGTAGGTCTCGGCAACCTGTCGAAGGCACCGGTGCCATCAGCGCCGGCGCTACCTCGATGTCTAGGATCGCCGCCCATCCCATCCGACCGGAGGCAGCATGAGGGTCTTGCACATCGTGGCGACGCCGCGAGCGGAGGCATCGAACACCATGAAGGTGGCGGATGCCTTCTTCCAAGAACTCATGGAAGCTGCGCCCGATTGCTCGATCGAGACCCTCAATCTGTTCGCCGATGACCTCCCCAAGGTCGCCGGCACCAACATCGAAGCCAAGTACACACTCATGACGGGGACGCCCCTGAACCCTGTTATGGCGCAGTCGTGGACGCAGATCGAAGCCTTGATCGAGCGCTTCCTGACCGCCGAAGTCCACGTGATGTCGGTACCGATGTGGAACTTCAGCATCCCGTATTCGCTGAAATACTTCATCGATGCCATCGTCCAGCCCGGATACCTCTTCCGGTACAACGAGTCAGGCATCGCCGAAGGCATGGTCCACGGCAAGAAGATGGTCGTGATCACGTCACGAGGCGCCGATTACTCCGCCGATTCGCCGTTCAATGCATACGACTTCATGGAGCCGTATCTGCGAGCCATCTTCGGGTTCGTCGGCATCTACGACATCGACTTCGTGTACGCCCAACCGACGGATATGAGTCAATTCCGAGAGGCTGCGATGACCCGCGCCTTCGCTGATGCTCGTGCTGCCGCTCGTCGGCTGGCGGACGGCAGATCAGAAGCTCCCGAAGAGGACCTGCCCGAAGGACTCATGCCACCGGTCCTGCCCCCGGTCGTCGATGAACCGGTTGCCTGACGAGACCAACTTCAGCGAGACCGATTGCCTTTGGGCCACGGTCACCGTGAGTACGCCTCGGGGCGAGGGCCACGAGCTGGATGATCATCTGCGCCGGATTCTCGCCATGCCGCACGCCTGAGCCGGGCGCGGCCTCGATCACTCGCGGAAGTTGACGTACTGAAGCGGGAGGCGGTAGTCGAGACCCTTGAGCAGGGCGATGACCTGCTGGAGGTCGTCGCGCTGCTTGGCCTGGACCCGCAGCTGGTCGCCCTGGACCTGCACCTGGACCTTCAGCTTCGAGTCCCGGATGGTCTTGCCCAGCTCCTTGGCGGCGTCCTGGGGAATGCCCTCGACCAGCGTGAAGCGTCGCCCGGACCCGGCCCCCGGCGGCAGGCTTCGGGTCGCCGCCGTGGAGCACCTTGAGCGACACCCCGCGCTTGACCAGCTTGGTCTTCAGCACGTCGATGGCGGCGTCCAGCCGCCCCTCCGCCGAGGACTCGACGGCAAGCTCGCCCTCGGTCGGCGGTGATCTCGGTGTTGGTCCCCTTGAAGTCGAAGCGGTTGACGATCTCCCGCCGCGCCTGGTCGACGGCGTTGCGGACCTCCTGGCGGTCGATCTGGGAGACGACGTCGAATGTGGGCATCGCGCGAATCTACCCGGCCGGCATGGGCGACCGGTCTGACTACCGTCGTGGAATCATGCGCGGCTACCGGTTGGGGGACGGTCTCGACGAGCAGATCGCCGAGCTGGTGCGCCAGGCGGTGTCGGTCGACGGGCACGAGGCCCACGACCACGAGGTCGAGCTGGCCGCCGAGATGATGGTCAGTGCCCTCAAGCTGCTGCGCGACGACACCGACCGGGGCGATCTCAAGTTGGTCAACACCGCCCTGAAGGAGCTGCGCTACTCGTTCCTGGTCTTCTCCAAGTACCGGGACACCCGCAAGGTGACCATGTACGGCTCTGCCCGGACCCCTCACGACGACCCCAACTACGCGCTGGCGAGCGACTTCGCCACGGCGATGGCCGACCTGCACCGCTGGATGGTGGTCACCGGGGCCGGCCCGGGGATCATGGAGGCGGGCAACCGGGGCGCCGGCCGGGAGTACGGGTTCGGCGTCAACATCCGGCTCCCGTTCGAGGCCGACGCCAACCCCTGGGTCCACGAGAGCCGGCTGATCAACTTCAAGTACTTCTTCACCCGCAAGCTGATGTTCGTCAAGGAGTCGGACGGGTTCGCCATCTTCCCCGGAGGGTTCGGCACCCAGGACGAGACCTACGAGCTGCTCACCCTGATGCAGACCGGCAAGTCCGACCTCCATCCGGTCGTCCTGCTCGAGGCGCCCGGCACCGGCTACTGGGAGGCGTGGCTCGACTTCGTCGACGTCCTCGAGCGGCAGCGGATGATCAGCCCCGCCGACCGCAAGCTGTACCTGCACACCACCGACCTCGACACCGCCATCGCCGAGATCGTCACCTTCTACCGCAGCTACCACTCGCAGCGGTTCGTCGAGGGCCACCTGGTGCTGCGGCTGCTCCACGAGCCGTCCTCCGAATTGCTCGACGAGCTCAACGCCGAGTTCGGCGACGTGGTGGTCGACGGTCGCATCGAGCGCACCGTCGCCTCGCCCGGCGAGGTGCGCGACGACGACCATCCCGAGCTCTCCCGCATCCGGTTCCACTTCGACCGGAGGCGGCTGGGACGGCTCCGGCAGATGATCGACCACATCAACCAAGCCGCCCCCGCCGAGGTCCTCCCCGGGCCCCGCGTCTGACCCTTCGGCGGTTTCGCGGTTCCGGACCGACGGTAGAATCCAGCCGATGCGCGAGATCCTTTCCGACCTGGTCGCCGAGCAGCAGTCACTCGATCAGTTCCTGCAGCGGATCCACGAGCGTGACTGGAAGACCGCCACGCCCGCCAAGGGCTGGACCATCCACGACACGGTGAGCCACCTCGCGTCCACCGAGACGCTGGCGGCCAAGGTCATCGCCGAGGGGCAGTCGGCACTCGACGGCGTGGACGTCTCCGACATCGACGCCTGGACCGCCGAAGGGGTCAAGATCGGCCGGGGAAAGCGCTACCAGGAAGTCATCGAGTGGTGGCGCAACGGCAGGGCCGACGTGGTCGACGCCCTCTCCCACATGGAGGCCGGCGACCGGATCCCCTGGCTGTACAGGTCGGTGAGCGCCAAGGCGTTCGCCTCGCTCCGGTTGATGGAGACCTGGGCCCACGGGCTCGACGTCCGAGCCTCGATGGAGGGCAAGCTGCCCGTGGCCGAGGACGAGGAGCCGGAAACCGACAGCCCCCGCCTCTACCACGTCGCCTGGCTCGCCCACCGCATGCTCCCCTATGCCTTCTCCGAGGCAGGCGAGCCCTACCCGAGCCAGGGCATCCGGGTGCAGCTGATGGGGCCCAAGTACTCCCGGTGGGACTTCGGGCCCGACGACACAGACATCGTCATCAAGGGCATGGCCGGTGAGTTCTGCCGGGTCGCCGTCCATCGCATGAAGGCGACCGACACCAACCTGAAGGCAATCGGCACCGACGCCGAGACCGCCCTGCGCCTCCTTCGCGCCTACTAGGAGGGTTCTGAAGATGGGTTCGCCGGTTCGGTCGACTCGTTCAGGCGGGACTCGGGCGATGCCAGGCGTAGCCATGCGAACCGGTCCATTCGCCTTTTCAGAACCTTCCTAGGCCTGGTGCGCACCGTCCCTCGCCTCACCGGTATGGTCCACCTCGGGCCGTTGCCCGGGTCGCCCCGCTTCGCCGGTGACTTCGATGCCGTCATCGCCGCTGCCGTCGACGACGCCCTCCGCCTCGACGACGCCGGCTTCGACGCCATCGGCGTGGAGAACTTCGGTGACGCCCCCTTCTTCGCCGACGACGTGCCCAAGGTGACCGTGGCCGCCATGACCCGGGCCATCGGGGCCGTCGCCGGGGTGACCGCCAAGCCGCTGGTGGTGAACGTCCTGCGCAACGACGCCGCCGCCGCGGTGGCGATCGCCGCCGCCTCGGGGGCCGCCTTCATCCGGGTCAACGTGCTGGCGGGGACGATGTGGACCGACCAGGGGCCGATCGTGGGTCGCGCCGCCGAGGTCACCCGGCTCAGATCGGCCATCGCCCCCGAGGTCGGCATCCTTGCCGACGTGTTCGTCAAGCACGCCACGCCCACTCCGGGTGCCACCATCGAGCAGGCGGCCGAGGAGCTCGTGGACCGCGCCGGGGCCGACGCCGTCATCGTCTCCGGCACCGCCACCGGCCGGCCACCCGACATCGCCACGGTACGACAGGTGCGCGCCGCGGTGCCGGGGACCCCGGTCCTCCTCGGCTCGGGTGTCACCGAGGATTCCCTGGCCGGCTTCCTCGTCGCCGCCGACGGCGCCATCGTCGGCACCGCCATCAAGGTCGACGGGATCACCACCAACCCGGTCGATCCGGTCCTCGCCAAGGCGATGGTCGCCGCCGCCGGTTGACCGGCACCACCCTTCGCCGCCACCCTCGACGGGCGGTTCACACAGTCTCGATGTCAGGTCGACTGTTGGCGCCGGACACAACGTGAAGTTGTCCCCAGGCCCCGAGGCCCGGTATCCGACACGGCTCAACGTCTTATGTAGGGAGTGTGGGTAAGACGGTTTTGTCATTCACAGCCACCTCCACACTGCATCGAGGGTTGAAACCTCTCCGGCATGAGCTGGCTCGGGGCGCTTGAATGAGCGGCCCGGAGGGAGGTGGCGGTGGAGATAGAGGTCGTCGTCGAGATCCCCAAGGGGTCACGCAACAAGTACGAGATGGACCATGAGACGGGTGCGCTGTGGCTCGACCGTCACCTCTTCACCGCCACCAGCTACCCCGCCGACTACGGGTTCATCCCCGGCACCCTCTCAGAGGACGGTGACCCTCTAGACGCACTCGTCCTGCTCGACGAGCCGACGGTGCCGGGATGCCACATCCTCGCCCGGGCGATCGGCGTCTTCTGGATGAGGGACGAGGCCGGGCCCGACGCCAAGATCCTCTCGGTGCCGGCCCGGGACGAGCGTTGGGCGCACCTCATCGACCTCCCCGATCTCCGGCGCCACCTCCGTGCCGAGATCACACACTTCTTCGAGGTCTACAAAGCGCTGGAGCCGGCCAAGAGCACCGAGATCGGCAGCTGGGACGATGCCGAAGTGGCCGCCCGGGTGATCAACGAGGCGTTCGAGCGGCACCGTGCCACCGAGCACGACCCGCCGCCGCATGGGTGACGCCCCGTTCGCCGTCACCGGGGCGACGGGAGCCATCGGCAGCAGGGTGTGCCGTCACCTCGCCGGCGCCGGCGTCCCGATCCGGATGGTGGCCCGCGACCCCACCCGCTGCCCGGACGTCCCCGGAGCGACCATCGCCCTTGCCGGGTCGTACGCCGACGGGGAGGCTCTCCGGGCCGCCCTCGCCGGCGCCCGGTCTCTGCTGCTCGTCTCCGGCAGGGAGGCAGAGGACCGCGTCGCGCAGCACCGCACCGCCGTCGACGCCGCCGTCGCCGCCGGGGTGGAGCGCATCGTGTACACCTCGTTCCTCGGCGCCGCCCCCGACGCCGTCTTCACCCTTGCCCGGCAGCACCACCTGACCGAGGAGCACATCAGGGCGTCCGGGATGGCCTTCGTCTTCCTGCGCGACAGCCTGTACGCCGACATCGTCCCCTACCTGGTCGGTGAGGACCGGGCGATCAGGGGCCCTGCCGGCGACGGCAAGGTGAGCTGGGTGACCCGCGACGACGTCGCCGAGGTCGCCGCCGCCGTGCTCCTCGACGAGTCCGGCGACGGTTCCACCCTCGACCTCACCGGGCCGGAGGCGATCACCCTCGCCGAGACGGCGTCGATCCTCACCGCCACCGTCGGCGCCCCGGTGCGGTACGAGCCGGAGACCGTCGAGGAAGCGTGGGCGTCCCGGGCCGGGTACGACGCCCCCGACTGGGAGAAGGAGGGGTGGATCACCTCCTACACCGCCATCGCCGCCGGCGAGCTCGAGGCGGTGAGCGGCACTGTGGCGCGGATCACCGGGCACCCTGCACAGACGCTGGGCGACTTCCTCGCCATTCACGCGGAAGCGTGGCGCCACCTCCGCTGACCCGCGCCACGACCCGCCGGACGGGCCGACCGGGCGGCTTCCGTTCCTAGAAGGCGAACTTTGAGCGATTGAACACACCACGTGGCGCCACTCGCTCAAAGTTTGGCGGGCGAACGGTGGGTGGCAGGGACCGGAGCGACCCCTGGAAGGCCGTCGACCCTTCTGACATACCCATGCTCGTCCGCACTCGCCGTCGGCGGGCGGCGATCCGTGTCATACCCGGCCGGTACGCTGACCCTCCGCCACCGAATGACCCGCCGATGACCCTCCCCGACTTCTTCGCCCCGGCCACCCGAGCCTGGTTCGAGTCGACGTTCGTGGCCCCGACCGACGCCCAGCGGCTCGGCTGGGAGGCGATCGCCGCCGGAAGCCACACCCTGATCCATGCGCCCACCGGGTCCGGCAAGACCCTCGCCGCCTTCCTGTGGGGCATCGACCGGCTCGCCGGCGAGCCGGTGCCGGACGAGGCGAAACGGTGCCGCCTGCTCTACGTCTCGCCGATGAAGGCACTGGCCTACGACATCGAGCGAAACCTGAGGGCACCGTTGACCGGCATCCGGCTCGCCGCCGCCCGGCTCGGTGAGCAGCCGCCGGAGATGTCGGTGGCGATGCGCACCGGTGACACGACCAGCAGCGAGCGTCAGGCGATGCTCCGGCATCCTCCGGACATCGTCATCACCACCCCCGAGTCGCTCTACCTGATGCTCACCTCACAAGCGCGCTCGGTGCTGTCCTCGGTGCGCTGGGTGATCGTCGACGAGGTCCACTCGGTGGCGTCCTCGAAGCGTGGCTCTCACCTGGCGCTGAGCCTGGAACGGCTCGACGAGCTGGTCGCCGGCTCACCGGGCGCCGTACCCCCGCAGCGGATCGGGCTGTCGGCGACCCAGCGACCGCTGGCCACCATCGCCGAGTTCCTCGGCGGGGGCGAGGTCGTCGACGGCGGGTGGCGGCCGCGGCCGGTGGCCATCGTGGACGTTCCCGGGGACAAGGCGTTCGACCTGGAGATCGTGGTCCCCGTGGCCGACATGACCCGGCCGGAGGCATCGGTCCCGGTCGGTGAGGACGGCGCCACCCCACGGTCGATCTGGCCGGCGGTGTACCCCAGCCTGCTCGAGCAGGTGCTCCGGCACCGGTCGACGATCATCTTCGTCAACAGCCGGGGGGCGGCCGAGCGGCTCGCCGCCGAGCTCAACCGGCTGGCCGGGGAGGAGCTGGCGCAATCCCACCACGGCTCGGTGTCGCGCGAGCAACGGGTCGCCATCGAGACCAAGCTGAAGCAGGGAGAGCTGAGGGCGGTGGTGGCCACCTCGACGCTCGAGCTGGGGATCGACATGGCCGCCGTCGACCTGGTGCTCCTTGTCGAGTCACCGGCGTCGGTGGCCAGCGGGCTGCAGCGGGTGGGCAGGGCCGGGCACCAGGTGGGCGCGCCCAGCGTGGCCCGCATCTACCCCAAGCACCGCGCCGACCTGCTCGAGGCAACCGTGGTGGTCGACCGCATGCTCGCCGGGGCGGTTGAGGCGACCGTGGTGCCCCGCAACCCGCTCGACGTGCTCGCCCAGCAGCTGGTGGCCATGGTCACCGCCCGGCCGGCCACCGCCGACGAGCTGTACGGCCTGGTCCGCGGCGCCGCCCCATACCGGGACCTGGGTCGAGCCAGCTTCGAGGGCGTCCTCGACATGCTGGCGGGCCGCTACCCGTCCGACGAGTTCGCCGAGCTCCGCCCCCGCATCGTCTGGGACCGCTCCACCGGGACGGTCCGGCCCCGCGACAACGCCAAGATGCTGGCCGTCACCAACCCGGGCACCATCCCCGATCGCGGGCTCTACACCGTGATGCTGGCCGGTGGTGGTCGGGTGGGAGAGCTCGACGAGGAGATGGTCTACGAGAGCCGGCCGGGCGACGTGTTCGTCCTCGGATCGACGTCGTGGCGGATCGACGAGATAACCCACGACCGGGTCATCGTGCTCCCCGCCCCGGGCCAACCCGCCGCCAAGCTCCCCTTCTGGCACGGCGATGCCGCCGGCCGGCCCGTCGAGCTGGGGCGTGCGGTCGGCGAGCTCGTCCGTCGCCTCGGCGGGCTCGGCGCCGGTGAGGCCCGCGCCACGCTGGTCGACCGGTACCGGCTGGACCCGTGGGCCGCCGACAACCTCGCCGCCTTCCTCGACGAAGAGCGGGAGGCCACCGGGGTGCTGCCCACCGACCGCACGGTGGTGGTGCAGCGGTTCCGCGACGAGATCGGCGACTGGCGGATGGTGGTGCTCACCCCGTTCGGCGCCAGGGTCCACGCCCCGTGGGCGCTGGCGGCCCGGCACCGGCTTCGCACCGAGGTGGGGAGCCAGGTCGACGTCATCTGGTCGGACGACGGCATCGTCTTCCGCTTCCCCGACCTCGACGAGCCCCCGGCGGCGACCGCGGTGGTGCCCTCCCCCGACGAGATCGAAGACCTCCTGCTCGAGGAGGTGGCCGACTCGGCCCTGTTCACGTCCCGGTTCCGCGAGGCGGCGGCCCGCGCCCTGCTGCTGCCCCGTCGCCGTCCAGGGTCGCGCACCCCGCTGTGGCAGCAGCGGCGCCGAGCCGCCGGGCTGCTCGAGGTCGCCGCCAAACACCCCGACTTCCCCATCGTGTTGGAGACCTACCGCGAGGTGCTCCAGGACCACTTCGACCTCCCGGCGTTGACCGAGCTGCTCGGCGACATCGCCGCCCGCCGGGTCCGGGTCCACGAGCTCGAGCTGAACGGCCCCAGCCCGTTCGCTTCCTCGCTCATGTTCGACTTCGTCGCCTCGTTCATGTACGAGTACGACGCCCCTGTGGCGGAGCGGCGGGCGGCGGCGCTCACCCTCGATCGGAGGTTGCTGGCTGACCTGCTCGGCGATCCCGACCTCAGGGACCTGCTCGACCCGGCGGTGATCGCCCAGGTCGAGCTCGAGCTCCAGCTCCTCGACCCGGAACGGAAGGCGCGCTCCGCCGACGCCGTCCACGATGCCCTCCGCCACCTGGGGCCGTTGACCCGCGACGAGCTGCGGGCTCGGGTGGAACCGCCCGAACAGGCCGATGGGCTCATCGCCGGTCTCGTCGGTGAGCGCCGGATCGCACCCGTGGTGGTCAACGGGTCGCCGCGGCTCGCCGCCGTCGAGGACATCGCCCGGCTGCGCGACGCCCTCGGGGTGGCGCCGCCCCCTGGCATGCCGACCGCCCTGCTCGAGCCGGCGTCCGACCCGCTCGGCGACCTGGTCGGCCGGTACGCCCGCACCCACGGGCCCTTCACCGTGTTCGAGGCGGCCGCCGCCCTGGGCATCCCTGCCGCCGTGGTGGCCGAGGTGCTCGACCGGCTCGCCGGTGCCGGCCGGGTCACCAGCGGCGGCTATCGCAGCGGGGCGGCCACGGCGGAGTGGGTGGACGTGGAAGTGCTGCGTCGGATCAGGAGGCGATCGCTGGCGGTGCTGCGCGCCGAGGTCGAGGCGGTCGACGTCGCCACGCTCGGTCGCTTCCTGCCCGCCTGGCAGGGCATCGGCACGACATCGGGCACGCCCCAGCGACTCCACGAGGTGGTGCGCCAACTTCAAGGCGCCTCCATCGCCGCCGGAATCCTCGAGTCGACCGTGTTCCCCCGCCGGCTCGCCTATTCACCGGCGATGCTCGATGCGCTGCTCGCCTCCGGTGACGTGGTGTGGCTGGGCCGAGGGTCGCTGGCGGGCAAGGACGGCAGGGTCGCCCTCTACTTGCGAAGCCAGGTGCCCACGCTGGCGACCGCACTCGACGTCGAGCCACCCGAGGGCCCTGTCCACGAGGCCCTGCGCACCGCCCTCGCCTCCCGCGGCGCCTCGTTCTTCTACGACCTCGTCGCCGCCGCAGGCGGGGCGGCTCACAACGACGTGCTCGAGGCGATCTGGGACCTGGTGTGGGCAGGCGAGGTGACCAACGACACGTTCGCTCCGGTGCGTGGTTTCCTCGGGCGGAAACGGACGGCCCGCACCGGCCGACCGCGACCGATGACGGGGATGCCGCCGGCCGCGTCGGGGCGCTGGTATCTCACCGCCGACCTCGTGACCGGCTCGGGGCCGGTCTCCGCCGAGGAGCGGGCGGGAGCCATCGCCGAGGTGCTGCTCGACCGACACGGAGTGGTCACCAGGGACACGGTGCTCGGCGAGGGCGTCCCCGGGGGCTTCTCCGGGCTCTACCCGGTGTTCACCGCCCTCGAGGATGTCGGCCGGGTGCGGCGGGGCTACTTCATCGAGGGGCTTGGCGGCTCCCAGTTCGCCCTACCGGGCGCCGTCGACCGGCTCAGGAGGTCCGATTCGCCCGGCGTGCTCCTGCTGGCGGCGGCCGACCCGGCCAACGTGTACGGGTCGACGGTGTCATGGCCGGAGCATGCCACCGCCCGGCCGGCCCGGCGCAGCGGGGCGTGGGTGATCCTCCTCGACGGGTTGCTGGTGGCGTTCGTCGAGGGCAGCGGCCGGTCGGTGTCGACGTACGGCGACGATCCGGAGCCGGTGGTCAGCGGGCTCGTCGAGCTGGCCGAAGCCGTCGGTGGGCGACTCACCGTCGCCACCGTGGACGGCGACCCCGTCGCCGGCTCCGCACTCGGCCCGGCGTTGACCGTGGCCGGTTTCGCCCCCGGCTACCGCGGCCTCACCTTCAGCGCGGCACCCGGCCACCGTCGCCGGCCGTGACCGGGTCGCGTACGAGCTCCACCCGTCCGGGCGGTGGACGCTCCGAGCGTCGTCAGCCGGCGAGCGGGTTGACCCACGTCAGGCCGGGGAACCGGGCGAAGTCGGTGTCCGCGGAATACACAGCCAGGCCATGCTCGATGGCGAGGGCGGCGAGTTGGGCGTCGGGGACGATGTTGCCCGTGATCGGCACCGCATCGATGAGCTCGGACAGCACCTCTGCCGTTCGCTCTGTCGCCGGAGGGATCCAGACCGGGTCGGCGTCGAGCCAGTCGGTGACGAACTGCCAGGCCTCGGCGCCGGTCAACGGGTTGGTGGCAACCCGTGGATGGGTGCTGATGCGGAGGAAGGCCTCGATGGTCTGCCAGGGAATCCCGACCCGTCGACTCCCCGAGAGCACCGCCGTCAGCCAATCGCCGGCGGCGGCGTGGCGATCGCTGCTGCTGTCGGCGGCGTACAGCAGCAGGTGGGCGTCCCCGCAGCATCAGGGTTCGTCGAGAAGGTCCGACACCGCTCCGATGTCGGACACGTCCACCCGGAGGCCGATCGGCGCCGAGCGTGGCGTGTAGGGCCTCGCCTCGGCTGGGGCGATCAGGCCGCGCCGTATGAGACGGTTCACCACCTCGCTGATCCCGAGCCCCTCGTCGCGGCGAAGGTGCTCCACGGCGGCTGCGACATCGGGATCCAACGTGAACGTCGTACGCATTAGTGCAGTACAGCATCGTCTGCGACCGTGGTCGAGCAATCCAGCATGCGGTCGTGGGACGCCGTCGACCCGATATCTCACTCGTGGCGATACGCCCACGGCGGAGTGACCCGGTAGCTCACCGTCGACGAGTGTCGACGCCACCTCGATCGGAGACGTGCCCGGCTGCGGAGACGTGATCCGGCCCGGCCAGGGCAGCAATCTCGCCGATCTCCGTCAGGCGGGAGTGTCGGCCTCTGACATGGCGCGGAGATCTTCGAGCGGATAGACCCCAGTGCCGTGGTCGTCGGGGCCGAACACGAACCGGAGGGCGTAGCCGCCCACCAACGACGTGTCACTGATGGTGACCGGTTCGTCACCGGCCAGGATCGCCTCCAGAGCCGCCGCCCCGGCAGGCTCCCGACAGACTGCGCACATACAGGCCGTTCGCAGGTCGCGGGCCGTGTAGGTGCTCTCGGTCCCGTCGTCCCAGGTGATCTCCACCCGGGTCCCGTCGACCACTTCGATGCGTTGCGGGAACGTCGCCATGGCGCCACCATACCGCCGCGCTGTCGGCTGCGTCGTCCGGGTCGGCGCGAGGCCCGGGCACGGCGGTACCGTCTCGGCGTGACCACTCCGACGCTGTCGATCCGGCCCGGCCACCCCTTCCTGCTGGAGCTGCCGTGGGCCACGCCGATCGAGGAATGGGACGACTCGCACCTGGTCGAGGTGCCGACCGGCCTCCACCGGCACGTGGTCCGCTTCGTGGCCTTCGAGGACGAGATCTATGCCATCAAGGAGCTGCCCCGGCGGGTGGCCCGGCACGAGTACAACACGCTGCGCGCCCTCGAGAACCGGGTGAGCCCGGTCGCCCAGGCCGCCGGGCTGGTCGACCGGAGCTGGATCGCCGCGGACCGCGAGCCGTCGGCGGCGGTCATCACCCGCTACGTGAAGTACACCTTCACCTACCGGGAGTTGATCTCGGGGGGCAACTTCGGTCCGCGGCGCCGGCAGATGCTCGACGCCGTGGCCGGGCTGCTGGTGGAGCTGCACCTCGCCGGCTGCTACTGGGGCGACTGCTCCCTCTCCAACCTCCTGTACCGGTACGACGCAGGGGCGATCCAGGCTGTGATGATCGACGCCGAGACCAGCGAGCTCCACGACGAGCTGAGCGCCGGCCAGCGTGAGCACGACCTCGACATCATGGTGGTGAACCTGGCCGGGGGGATGGCCGACATCGCCGCCGAGCAGGGACTCGACCTCGACGACGCCGACCTGACGCTGGGCGAGGACGTCGCCCGGGTGTATCGGGCGCTGTGGGCCGAGCTCACCGAGCCGGTGGTCATCGGCGCCGAGGAGGGCTACCGGGTCCAGGAGAGGGTGGAGCGGCTCAACAACCTCGGCTTCGAGGTGGGCGACATGGACCTGCTCCCCTACGAGGGCGGCCCAGGGAGACGGCTCGAGGTGAAGGTGTCGGTGGGCGGTCGGACCTTCCACAGCTCACGGCTGCGCGACCTCACCGGGATCGACGCCTCCGAGGAGCAGGCGCGCCAGATCCTCACCGACCTCCAGTACTACGAGGCGGTGGAGCAGCGCACCAGCGCCACCGGCAAGTCGGTGCGCGCCATCCGGTGGCGGGTCGAGGTGTTCGAGCCCCTGCTGGCCGAGATCGCCGCCTGCGCCGGTGACGGTGACACCGTCCAGCTCTACTGCGACTTCCTCCACCACCGCTACCTGATGGCGCCGCCGCCGGCCGCGACATCCCCAACGCCGAGGCGTTCGACCACTGGGTCGCCGAGGGCATGCCCGGCATCGCCATCGAGCCCCAACCTGTCGACGGCCAACCGGAGACGGCGGCAACGGCGTCCTAGTGACCGCCGCGCTTGACCCCGCCGTACTTCATGCGGGTGTCCTCGATGCGGGCGACCAGCGTGTCCTCGCCACCGTCGCCGAACCCTGCGTCGACGACCTCGCCGAGGAAGAGGTCGTGGGTTCCGCACGGGATCTCCCGCCACACGGTGCACTCGATGAAGGCGGCCGCCTCGGTGAACACCGGGGCCCCGGTGAGACCCTCGCGGAAGGGGCGGCCGTTGAGCGTCATGTCCTCCTTGACCGCCGGCTTGGAGAACTTCACGAAGGGCCGGGTGTCGTGCCGGGGCCACAGGTTGACGCTGAACACGCCGCTGTCCCTGACCAAGCGGTTGGTGACTGCGCCGGCATCGATGGAGACGGCGACCAGCACGGGCTCCATGGCCACCTGGGTCACCCAGCTCTGGGTCATCCCGTTCCACTCGTCGCCGTGCCGGGAGCCGATGAGGCACAGGACATTGGGGATGCGCCACAGCACCTTGTTGAGCGTCTCCGCCGTCACCGATGAGGCCAACCGCCACCTCCGTCGCCGGTCCTGTACCAGTGCCCGAGGAGACTAACGGCCGACCCGGCCGGCCCCGCCTCGTAGCCCAAGCCCCCGTGAGCGCGTAGCATCGACCCCATGCACGTGCTCATCGCCACGTCCGGGGTACTCGGCCCCGGCCAGGTCGTCGAGTTCACCAAGAGGCTGGTCGGCGAGGACGGCCGGGTGACGGTCACCACGGTGATCGAGGTGCCCAGGAGCTTCCTCGACCAACTCGGCTCGGACGACTGGAGCCCTACGGCGACCGGCGGCGACGGCGACACCGAGGACTCGGTGGTCGAGCGGTACGTCGAGGAGCGGGGCCGGCGGATGTGCGAGCCGCTGCTCCAGGCGCTGGCCGAGGACGGGGTCCACGCCGACGCCGTCTACCTCGAAGGCGAAGACCCGGCCGCCACCATCTCGGGTCTGGCGACGAAGCTCGAGGCGGACATCGTGGTACTCGGGGCAACGCGCCCCATCTTCCACCAGGAGGCGTGGGAGAGCGTCTCGGCCCGGGTGACGCTGGAGTGCGCCCGCCCGGTGCTGGTCCTGCCTCCTCCGGTCAGGGTTGAGGTTCCCGGAGAGGAGTGACCCTCCCCAGCCCCGCCCGCAGCATCGCCTCGGTGTGGGGGACGAAGGCGCCGGGGTCGGCTTCGAGCAGGGCGACGACTTCCGCCACCGGCCACCACCGCGGGTCGGCGGTCTCGCCCGGTACCGGCCGCGGGTCGCCTTCGCCGTAGCACTCGAACAGGACGTGCATGGACGGGAAGCCGTCGCCGATGCCGTTCACCACCGCGATCGGGATGGCGGTGGCGCTGCCGCCGCCGGGCCGGGACCCGAGGGTGACGGCGGCGGCTACCGCGGTCACCATTACGCCGGTCTCTTCGAGGACCTCACGGGCGACCGCGGTATCGGGTCGCTCCCCCGCCTCCCATCGGCCGCCGGGCAGCTCGAGCAGGCCTTGCACCGGCTCGCCCGGCTTGTCCCTTCGCTGCAGCAAGATGTGCCCATGGTCCGTCGATGAGTACACCAGCGCCGAGACGATGGGGAGCACGAGACCGTCGGCCATCCCCGGGGGGACCCGCGGTGTCACGACACCTGGGTGACAGCCAGCAGGTCGGGACACTCCAGCTCGACCGCCACCCCGGCCGAGGTGGCCGCCGTCGCCAGGTTCGTGCAGGCAATGGCGAACCGCTGTGAAGCGGCGGCGAAATCGGAACCGTCGAGCGACTCACGCAGCTGGTCGATCGAGTCCAGGCTGCGGACCGTCTCGGTGGCGGCGGGGATGGCGGCCACCAGGTCCGAGCCGGCGGTGATGAGGTCTTCATGGGCCAGTTCGAGCTCGGGGGGCGGCTCCATCTCCTCTAGCCCGTCGACCATGCTGCGCAGCTCGGAGCCGGTCTGGGAAAAGAGATCGGCGGTCTTGACGATGGCCAGCTCACCGGCCTGGTCGAAGTACGCCGCCATTGCCGCCAGGTCGGCGAAATCCGTCGAGCCGTGAAGGTCGGCGAGCTGGGCGGACAGATCCTCGCCGAAGTCGGCCTGCCGGGCGGTCACCGTTTCGGAGAGGTCGGTCAGCTGCCCGGAGAGCTCCTCGAAGTACCCGGTGGCTGTCGGAGGCGAGCTGTTGCAGGAGGCGAGGAGGGCGGCCAGCGCCAGCCCCGTCACCGTCCCCGCCAGCCTGATCGCGCTGACCGGGACCCAGCCCGTTCGACGAGCGGTTGGCGTCACGTGTGCCAGCGTAACCGTGCGCCGTAGTCACACGTTGACCGCCGCCTGGTGCCGTGTCAGGCCGTGGTGGCGAATTGGGTGCGGTACAGCGAGGCGTAGAGCCCGCCGGCGGCGAGCAACTCGGAGTGGGTCCCCCATTCGACCAGGCTGCCCGACTCCATCACCAGGATGCGGTCGGCGGACAGGATCGTCGACAGGCGGTGGGCGATGACCAGCGACGTGCGGCCCTCCATCACCTTCTCGAGAGCGTCCTGGATGAGCGCCTCGCTGTGGGCGTCGAGGTGTGAGGTGGCCTCGTCGAGGATCAGGATCTGCGGGTCGCGGAGGATCACGCGGGCGATGGCGATGCGCTGTTTCTCGCCGCCCGACAGGCGGTAGCCCCGTTCGCCGACGGGCGTGTCGTACCCCCTGGGGAGGCCGTCGATGAGGGCGGCGATGTTGGCCAGCCCGGCGGCGACCCGAAGCTCCTCGTCGGAGGCGTCCGGCTTGGCGTACCGCAGGTTCACCGCGATGGTGTCGTGGAAGAGGTACGCCTCCTGGGTGACGACGCCGATGGCGGCGGCGAGGTCCTCCCGGTCGAGGGTGCGCACGTCGTGGCCGTCGATGCGCACCGCACCCCGGTCGACTTCGTACAGGCGGGGAACCAGGTAGGTGGTGGTCGTCTTGCCGGCGCCGGAAGGGCCGACCAGAGCTATCAACTCTCCGGGCTCGACCCGGAAGGTCACGTCCCGCAGCGCCCACTCGACCGGGCGCCCGACGGGGACGGCGTCGGTGACCTGGAGCGGGCCCCGGCCGATCCGCTCCACCGTCTCCAAACCGGAGCTGCCCCCGTAGGCGAACCAGACGTGGTCGAACTCGATGGCCCCGGCGAACCGACCGGGCCGCACCGGGTTGGCCTCCTCCACGATGGCGTGGCGCATGTCGAGCACCTCGAACACCCGCTCGAAGGACACCAGGGACGTGGCGAACTCGACCCGGGTGTTCGACAGGGCGGTGAGCGGCCCGTACAGGCTGCCCAGGTACGCCGAAAGGGCGACGATGGTCCCGACGGTGATGGCGCCGTTGATGGCGAGGACCGCCCCGGTCCAGAACACGACCGCCGAGCCGAGCGCCCCCATCACGCCGAGCGCCATGTAGAACCAGCGACCGATGGTGGCCTGGCGCACCCCGAGATCGCGCACCGCCCCCGCCTCGGTGGAGAACTTGGCCTCCTCCTCGCGGTTCCGGCCGAACAGCTTGACCAGCAGCGCCCCGGACACCCCGAGCGTCTCCTGCATGTGGGAGTTCATCGCCGCATTCCGCTCCAGCTGGTGGCGCCGCACGACCCGCAGCAACTTCCCAACCCGGCGCGAGGCATAGATGAACAGCGGGAAGATCGCCACCGCCAGGAGGGTGAGACGCCACTCGAGGCGGAGCATCACCACCAGGGTGGCCGCCACCGCCACGATGTTGGAGACCAGCGAGATGAACGTGCCGGTCACCGCCTGCTGGGCCCCCACCACGTCGTTGTTGAGACGAGACATGAGCTCGCCGGTGCGGGTCGCCGTGAAGAACCCCAGCGACATCCCGAGCACGTGCTCGTACAGCTGGTTGCGCAGGTCGAAGATGATCCCTTCGCCCACCGCCGAGGAAGCCCACCGCTGCAGCACGCCGAACAGCCCGCTGACCAACGGGACGGCGACCATGATCACCCCCAACAGGGTGACCAGGCCGAGATCCTCGTCGGGGATGGCCTGGTCGATCAGGGTGCGCATGATGAGCGGCGGCGCCAGCGCCAGCACCGAGATGACCAGGATCGTGGCGAGGACGATCGCCATCTTGCGCTTGTACGGCGTGCCGTAGCGGAGGACGCGTCCGAGAAGGGCCCTGTCCACCTGGGGAGGCGGGCCGGTGTCGTCGAATCGGACGTAGGACCAGGCCGATGGGCCGTAAACCACACGGGCACGCTACCGGCCGGGCCGGGCGAGTCGTACGGCGACCGGGGGTCAGTCCTCCGGCACTCCGGGGCCGACGATCACCTCGAGCGGCACGAAGGAACGGGCCAGCCGCTGACACTGTGCCTCGGCGAGCTCCTCGTGGCAGAAGAGCTCGTATTGGTACGCCCCATCGGTCCACAGCAGGTTGATCCCGTCCTCGACCTCGATCACCCGGATGCCGTCACGCCGGCGCACGGTGAGCTCCTGCCCGATGCGCAACACGCCGACCTGGTCGTCCTGGGCTCGGTAGGGCTCGCCGGACCACAGCCCGAAGGCGGCGGACACGCCGGCGTCGAGGGTGGCGGAGGCGGTGTCGTATACCAGCTGGCTGGTGATCGACTCCGTCGTGCGGGGCACGAGTGACGGGAACTGGACGCCGGGCAGGGCGGCGGAGACCTCCCGGGGGCTGGCCTGGATGAACCGGTCCTGGCCGTTGCCTCGCTGCCACACCGCCGAGATCACCACCGCCGTCTCGAAGGTGGGACCGGTCTCGATGCCCTCGTTGTACCAGCTCACATTGCGCCCGATGTCCTTGACCCCGATCCCCCCCTGCCTGTCACCGGGAGCCGTGGTCACCGGCGGGATCGTGGTGGTGCCCTGGACGTACTGATGGGAGCGCTCACCCAGCTCGTCGAGGAGCTGGCTGTCGCTGCACGCGGCGAGCACAGCTGCCACGACCGCCACCAGGGCGAGCCTTCGCCACGTCATCCGGCACCTTCTTCGAGGCCTCGCACACGGGGAGCACCGCCCCCCGTGGACCCCCCGGCTCCACCTCGCACGGGGGCTGGAACGGATCCGGGGCGTGCCCAAGAAGCCTAACGGCGGTCCCCCGCTATCCCGGTAGCGATCCCTCGGTACGCTCGCCCGATGCCTCGCACCGTGCACCTGGTCACCGAAGGGCATCCCGAACCGCCTTCGCTCGACACCGAGATCTCCCGGGCGATGCTGCGGGCGGCGTCCGAAGGGTCGATCACCGAGACCTTCAGGATCCACGTCCCTGGCCGGGTGGTCGCCTTCGGCAAGCGGGACACCATCGACCGCCGCTACCCGGAGGCGGTCGAGGCGGCCACCGACGCCGGCTTCGCCGCCGTGGAGCGGATGGCCGGGGGCCGGGCCGCCGTGTTCACCGAGCACACCCTGTCGTTCGCCTGGACCATCCCCGACTCCGACCCCCGGCCCGGGATCACGGCGAGGTTCGCCGCCCTGGACGAGGTGGTCGTGGACGCCTTCGCGCGGCTCTGGGGATCACGTCCGAGATCGGGGAGATCCCCGGCGAGTACTGCCCTGGCGGCTGGAGCGTGCACCACGACGGCCGCCTCAAGCTGATGGGCGTCGGCCAGCGACTGGCCCGCCACGCCGCCCACGTCGGCGGGGTCATCGTGGTGGGCCGCCCCGACCTGGTGCGGCGCGCCCTGGTGCCGGTGTACCGGGCGATGGGCCTGGAGTGGGACCCGGCCACGGCGGGAGCCCTCACCGACGTCGACCCTTCGGTCACGGTGAAGGCTGCCACTGAAGCGATGGTTGCCGCCCTCGAGGACCGGTTCGACCTCGTGCCGGCACCCCTCGATCCGCACATCGTCGCTGTCGCCGCCGGCCACCAGCCACCATCACCATCCGGCTGAAGCCGTAACCACCTCAATCATGGCTCTTCGCCTCACGGCTCATCCCAGAGCGATGGGGAACCCCCAGCCCCCATCGCCGAGGTTCCGGCTGACGCCGTAACCACCTCATCATGGCTCTTCGCCTCACGGCTCATCGCGGAGCGATGGGGGACCCCCAACCCCCATCGCCGAGGTTCCGGCTGACGCCGTAACCTCTCTTCATGCCGCTCCGCATCGCCGTCATCAACGGGCCCAACCTCAACCTCCTCGGTGTGCGGGAGCCGGACATCTACGGTCGGGAGACACTGGAGCAACTCGACGAGCGGGTGGTGGAGTGGGGACACCGGCTCGGCGTCGAGGTCACCACCTTCCAGTCGAACCACGAGGGTGCCGTCATCGACCGGATCCACGCCGCCCGCACCGACGCCGACGGGATCGTCATCAATCCCGGGGCCCTCACCCACACCTCATACGCCGTCCACGACGCCCTGCTCGGAGTGGCGCTACCCGCCGTCGAAGTCCATCTGTCCGACATCCACGCCCGGGAGCCGTGGCGGGCGGTCTCGCTGGTCGCTCCCGCCGTCGTCCGCTCGATCTTCGGCAGGGGGACCATCGGGTACCACGACGCCCTCCGACTGCTGGTGAATCGGGCCGCTGCTCCCTACGACACGGTCTCCTACGGAGACCACCCCGAGCAGGTGATGGATGTCCGCCGAGCCCCCGGCGACCGGACCGGCGTCGCCGTGTTCCTCCACGGCGGCTTCTGGCGACGCGAGTGGGGGCGGGACACCATCGACACCCTCGCCGTCGACCTCTCCGCGCGGGGATGGACCACCGCCAACGTCGAATACCGCCGGCTGGGTTGCGACGGCGGGTGGCCGGCGACCGGTGAGGACGTGGCGGCGGCGGTCGACCGGGTCGCCGGCGACACCGGGACCGACCGGATCACCCTCGTGGGCCATTCCGCCGGTGCCCAGCTCGCCCTGGTGGCGGCTCGGGCGCCGATCGTCGACACCGTCGTGGCCATGGCACCCATCACCGACCTGGCCCGGGCCATCGAGCTGGGCACCGGCGCCCCCAGCCCGGAGCAGTTCGTCGATGGCATCGACCCGACGGGAGACGTATCCCCGATGGCACACCCCCCGCGGGCCCGCCAGCTGATCGTCCACGGCGTCGGCGACACCGTCGTCCCGGTGGAGTTCTCAACCCGGTACGCCGAGACGGCGACCTCCACAGGGGCGGACGTGACCGCGGTGTACCCCGACATCGACCACTTCTCGGTGCTCGACCCGGCCAGCGAGGCGTGGCAGCAGGTGGCCGCCTCGCTGTGAGCGTGGACCGTCACCCGGAGCGGGCGATCAGCTTCTGTATTCGGGTGAGTCCCTCGACCAGGTCGTCGTCGGACAGGGCATAGGACAGACGCAGGTGGCCGGGCGCCCCGAAAGGCTCGCCGGGGACCACGGCAACCTCGACTTCGTCGAGCAACACGGCGGCCAACTCCATCGACGTCTGCGGCTCGGCGTCCCCCACCGGCCCGCCCAGCAACCCGGTGACCGACGGAAAGGCGTAGAAGGCTCCCAGCGGCTCGGGGCACTCCACCCCCGGGACGTCGTTGAGCATGCGGTGCATCGTTCGCCGTCGCCGGTCGAACACAGCCCGCATCTCGGCGACCGCGTCGAGTGGCCCGGAGACGGCGGCGAGCGCCGCCACCTGGGCGACATTGGCGACGTTGGAGCTGAGATGGGACTGCACCGTGGTCGCCGCCCGGGCCACTTCCACCGGCCCGATCAGCCAGCCCACCCGCCACCCGGTCATCGCATAGGTCTTGGCCACCCCGTTGACCACCACCGTCCGCCCGGCCGCCTCGGGCACCACCACCGGCAGCGACGGGGCGTCCACCCCGTAGGTCAGGTGCTCGTAGATCTCGTCGGTGAGCACCCAGATGCCGTGGTCGGCGGCCCACCGCCCGATCGCCTCGACCTCGTCCCGCGGGTACACCGCACCCGTCGGGTTCGACGGCGAGACGTGGATGAGCATCTTGGTGCGGTCGGTGCGGGCCGCCTCGAGTTGATCGACCGACACCCGATAGCCGGTGTCGTGGGCGGTGTCGACGACCACCGGAACTCCTCCGGCGAGTCGGACCGCCTCGGGGTAGGTCACCCAGTAGGGAGCCGGTAGGAGCACTTCGTCGCCCGGGTCGAGCAGGACCTGGCACGTCAGGTACACGGCCTGCTTGCCGCCGTTGGTGACCACCACCTGCGAGGACTCCACCACCAGCCCCGAGTCGCGGGCCGTCTTGGCGGCGATGGCGGTGCGCAGCTCGGGCAGGCCCGCCGTCGGTGAATACCGGTGGTGACGAGGGTCGAGCGCCGCTTCCCGTGCCGCCTCGACGATGCCCGGCGGTGTCGGGAAGTCCGGCTCACCGGCCCCGAAGCCGATCACCGGGCGTCCGGCGGCGCGCAACGCATTGGCCTTGGTGGTGATGGCCACGGTGGCCGACTCGTCCATGGCGGCAACCCGCCGCGCCAGCTCGGTCATGACCGGAACCCTACCGGCCGCGGCCGGCGCCCCGTTAGCCTTGGCGTCACGACATCCGAGGAAGCCATGGCCGACATCCCCTCCATCACCCTGCCCGACGACCTGATCCCCGGCGACGGCCGGTTCGGGTCGGGGCCGTCCAAGGTCGACACCGCCGCGGTGGCGGCCCTCGCCGCCACCGGCGCCGGCTATCTCGGCACCAGCCACCGCCAGTCGACGGTGCGCGAAATGGTGGGTCGGGTGCGCCGCGGTTTGAGCGAGCTCTACGGGCTCCCCGTGGACTACGAGGTCGTGCTCGGAGTCGGGGGCGCCACCGCCTTCTGGGAGTGCGCTGCGTTCGGGCTGATCGAGCGCCGCAGCCAGCATCTCTCCTTCGGCGAGTTCTCGTCCAAGTTCGCCAAGGTCACCGAGGCGGCGCCGCACCTGGAGGGCCCCGAGGTCATCATCGCCGAGCCCGGCACCCATCCGCTCCCGGCGGCGAGCGATGCCGTCGACGCCTATGCCCTCACCCACAACGAGACCTCGACCGGGGTGGCGATGCCCATCGCCCGACCCGACGGCGCCGACGGCCTGGTGCTGGTCGACGCCACCTCGGCGGCGGGGGCCATCGCCGTCGATCCCGAGCAGTTCGACAGCTACTACTTCTCGCCGCAGAAGGCCTTCGGCTCCGAGGGCGGCCTGTGGGTGGCGCTCTGCTCCCCCGCCGCCGTGGCCCGGATCGAGGCGGTCGCCGCCTCGGGTCGCTGGATCCCTGCGTTCCTCAGCCTCCAGCAGGCGGTCGAGAACTCGCGCAAGGACCAGACGTACAACACGCCATCGCTGGCGACCGTCTTCCTGCTCGCCCACCAGATCGAGCGGATGCTCGGCTCGGGAGGGTTGCGCTGGGCGATGGACCGTTCCTCGCGTTCCTCGTCGACCGTCTACGACTGGGCCGAGAGCCGCGACTTCGCTTCACCGTTCGTGGTGGACCCGACGATGCGGAGCCCCACCGTGGTCACCGTCGACTTCGTCCCCGAGGTCTCCGCCGACACCATCGAAGCGGTGCTGCGGGTCAACGGGATCGTCGACACCTTCGGCTATCGCAAGCTGGGGCGCAACCAACTCCGCATCTCGTGCTTCCCCAACATCGAGCCCGACGACGTGGCAACCCTGACCGCCGCCATCGACCACATCGTGGCCAAGCTGTAGCCCGCAGGCTCCGATCAACCGCAACCGAGGGCGGTGACCGCCTCCTCGTAGCGAGCCTGCAGGTCGGCGCCGGCGGCGTCCAACTCGTCGGCGACGGCGTCGAGCCCGGCCTGGTCCTCGGCCCCGCTCGTGGTGCTGCGATAGGCGCGCTGAGAGGCGATGAAGGTCGTGACGGCCTCGGCCTCGGCGCTCCCCAGCGCCGCCTGGACGTCCTCGTTGATCTCGGCGACCCGGTCACGGAGCTCCGTTCCTGCCTCTCGGATGGTTTCGACCCCGGCGGCCGCCCCCTCGGCGAGCGTGGCCACGGAGTCGGCGGCTTCCGCCAGGGCGTCGCAGGCCTGGGTGGTGGCGTCCTCGGCGGTCACCTCGCCGCCGCCGCCGCAGGCGGCGAGCGCCAGGGCGAGGAACACGGCACCGGTGAGGCGGAGGTTCGGTCGGGTCATCGTTACTCCTCGGAGGTCTTCGTATGCGTTCCGGCCGGCGGGGGGGCGGCGGCAGGGAGCGTACCCCGATCGAGGTGGTACCGGTTCGCATCGCCGAGTCTCCGCTTACCCGCTCACGCATGGCTCTTCGGCTGACGCCTCATCGCGGTGCGATGGGGGACCCCCAACCCCCATCGCCCGAGCCTCCGCCTGACGGCGTAGCCACTGTGCTCATGGCTCTTCGGCTGACGCCTCATCGCCGTGCGATGGGGGACCCCCAACCCCCATCGCCCGAGTCTCCGCCTGACGGCGTAGCCTCGCTGCAATAGGAGGCCGATGTGAAGCAGCTCCTGGTGATGCGGCACGCCAAGTCCGACTGGCACGCCGGCGGGACGTCGGACCACGAGCGCCCGCTCAACCGGCGCGGGATCTCGTCCGCAAAGGTCATGGGGACAGCACTTGCCAGGCTCGGGCTCGAGCCCGAGCTGGTACTCACCTCGCCGGCGGTGAGGGCGCACACCACGGCGACGCTGGCCGCCGATGCCGGCGGCTGGTCCTCCCCCGTCGTCACCGACGAGCGCCTCTACGACAGCTACGTCGACGGCGTGCTCGCCGTGATCGCCGAGACACCGGAGCACGTGGAGCGGCTGATGGTGGTCGGTCACCAACCGACCTGGGGCGCCCTGGTCGAGCGGCTCACCGGCGCCGCCGCGGCGATGAGAACCGCCAGCGTCGCCGTCATCGACCTGATGGTGGGACGGGAGTGGGACATCGGCGGCGACCCCGCGGGTCACGCCGCCGGCGAGCTCTCCGGGCTCCTGCAGCCGCGATACTTCATGGACAGCGAGACCGACTAGGCGCAGCCGCGCCACGAGCCGGCGGGAGCGGAATGGCAAAGATCCACGGTGGGCGGCTCATCGCCCGGGCGTTGCGGGCCGAGGGTGTCGACACCCTGTTCACCCTCACCGGGGGCCACATCGTCCCCATCCTCGACGGGTGCGTGGAAGAAGACATCCGCATCGTCGACGTGCGCCACGAGGAGACCGCCGGGCACGCCGCCGAGGCCTACACCCGGCTGACCGGAAGGCTCGGAGTCGCCGCGGTGACCGCCGCCCCGGGGGTGACCAACCTGGCCACGGCGGTGATGAACGCCCACCTGTCGTGCACCCCGATGCTGGTGCTCGGCGGCCGCCACCTCATCCGCCAGGAGCATATCGGCGGTCTCCAGGAGCTCGACCATCCCCCGATCTTCGCGTCCATAACCAAACTGGCGACGACCGCCTGGGAGACGGCGCGGCTCGCCGACTACATCGCCATCGCCGCCAGGCACGCTTTCTCCGGCCGGGGCGGGCCGGTGTTCCTCGATGTCCCGCTCGACGTCCAGTCCGGCCTGGTCGACGAGAACACCCCGCTCCCCACCGGTTATCGAGCCACCGAGCCGGCCGGCGCCGACCCGGACACGGTCGACCGGATCGCCGACCTGCTCGCCGGGGCCGACCGTCCGGTGATCTTCGCCGGCGGCGGGCTCCGCGGTGGCGGTGCCGAGGCCCTGGCGGCGGTCGCCGAGATGTTCGACGCTCCGGTGTTCGCCAACTCCGGCGGACGGGGCGCCCTCTCGCCCGATCACCCACTGCTGGGGAGCCTGGCCCGCTCCCAGGCGTTCGCCAGGGCCGACGTGGTGCTCGCCCTGCAGGTCGACTGGGACTTCCGCACCGGGTACGGCCGGAAGATCCCTGCGGAAGCCACCGTCGTCCAGGTCGACCCGGAGCCGACCAAGCTGGGCTGGAACCGGCCCGCCCCGGTCGCCGTGGTGGCCAACCCGGGCCGGGTGCTCGCCCAAATCGCCAAGGCCGGGCGGAGCCGCCCGGGCGGCGGGTGGTCGGACGAGATCCGCGCCGCCGAGGCGGCGGCCCGCGCCGAAGGCGAGTCGGCGGCGGAAAGCGACGCGGTGCCCGTCGCCCCGCAACGGTTCGCCCGGGATGTCGCCGGCTTCTTCGGCCAGGACTCGATCGTCGCCGTCGATGGTGGCGACATCGTGGCCACCACCGCCCGCTGGCTGAGGGTCTCGACCCCGGGACATCTGCTGGAGCCGGGGCCGGCGGGGACGCTGGGCACCGGCCCCGGGTTCGCCCTCGCCGCCAAGGTGGTCCATCCCGAGCGCACCGTGGGCATCGTGTTCGGCGACGGCGGGTTCGGGTTCAACGGGTTCGAGTACGACACCTTCGTCCGCCACGGTCTACCCGTCATCGGCGTCCTCGGCAACGACGGGGTGTGGAGCAACATCAAGACCTTCCACCGCAGCTTCTACCCGGATCGGGTGGTCGCCTCCGACCTGGGGCGCCGCCCCTACCACGCCGTGGTCGCCGCACTGGGCGGCTACGGCGAGCAGGTCACCGACCCTGCCGAGATCGTCCCGGCGCTGGGGAGGGCGAGGGCCAGCGGTCTGCCGGCGCTGGTCGACGTCCACATCGCCGAAACGTTCCGCGCCTCGTCCAACTACTCAGGCTGACCCATGTCCGAGCCCGTCGTGGACCTCCGCTCCGACACCGTCACCAAGCCGACGGCGGCGATGCGTCGGGCGATCGCCGAAGCCGAGGTGGGTGACGATGTGTTCCACGACGACCCGTCGGTCCTCGCCCTGGAACGGCGGGTGGCCGACCTGCTCGGTAAGGACGATGCGATGTACGTTCCCTCGGGCACGATGTCGAACCAGGCGGCGTTGCGCGTCCACACCCAGCCCGGCGACATCGTTCTCGCCCCGGTCGACGCCCACGTCCACATCCACGAGATGGGCGCCCCGTACGTGCTGTCGGGGGTCACCATCCAGTTCCTCGACGGCGAACGGGGGACCTTCGGACCGGCCGAGGTCAGCGACGCCATCCCGCAGCCGTCGCCGTCCTTGCCGGCCTCCCTGTTCCAGCCGGTCACCCTGTTGTGGGTGGAGAACACCCACAACGCCGCCGGGGGCGCCGTCTGGCCGCCGGAACTGCTGTCATCCGTCACCGCCGAGGCGAAACGGCTCCGCATCGCCACGCACATGGACGGGGCCAGGTTGTGGAATGCCGCCGTCGCCACCGGACGATCCGAAGCCGAGCTGGCCGCCGGGTTCGACACGGTGAGCGTCTGCTTCTCCAAGGGCCTCGGAGCGCCGATGGGGTCCGCTCTGGTGGGTCGCCAGGACCTGATCGACCGGGCCCGGTTCTTCAAGCAGATGTTCGGTGGCGGGTTCCGCCAGGCAGGGATGATGGCGGCGGCGGCCCGCCACGCCATGGACAACCATCGGCCGCGGCTGGCCGATGACCACGCCAATGCCTCCAGGCTCGCCGCCGGGCTGGCCGAGGTCCCCGGCATCGTGGTGGACGCGGCCACCGTGGAAACCAACATGGTCTACTTCGACGTTGCGGTGATGCCAGCCAATGAGCTCGTCGACCGCTGCGCCGACCATGGAGTGCTGGTGCTGCCGATGTCGGTGTCCCGGATCCGCGCCGTCGCCAACCTCGGGGTCGACGCCGCCGGCATCGACCGGGCGCTGACTGTCATCGAGCAGGCAGTCGCGCCCTCGTAGCATCCGCCGATCAGCGAGGGGTGGTGGTGGCGCCCGCGGCGCGGGCCTCGGCCTCCTCGAGTCGCTTCTGCGCCTCGGCGAGTGACAGCTGGGTGGTCTCCAACTCGTGACGCAAGTCGACGATCTCGCCACGGGCGGTGGTGAGGTCGACGGTGGAGGAATCCAGCTCGACCTGGGTTGCGGATAGGCCCGTCTCCGCCGCCGTCCGCAGCTCCTTCTCGGCGGCCAGCGCTTCGGCCTGCTCGCGATTCAGACGGTCGGCCATCGCCCACGGGCGCAGCACCCACCCCAGGGCGAACCCCACCAATACTGCCGCCGCCCCCCAGGCAACGAGGGTGGCTGTGGTCACATCGACTGCCATGTTCCTCCACATCGTCTTCATCGCGGTGCTCGCAGGCCGCAATGTAGGCGCCGGCCGAGCCCGCAAACGCCCCAAACGTCGGTAACCTCCCGGTTGGATCGCAGGGGGTAGGGCCATCTTGGAAGAAGCGGAGTCGATCGAGCAGGCCATCGCCGCGCTCGAGCAACAGCGACCGGCGATCGGGGACGCCGTCGTCGACCTGGCGCTGGCCCCTTTGGTGGAGCGCCGCAACCGGTTGCGAGCAGGCACCGCCGGCGAGCAGCGCAAGCTGGTCACGGTGCTGTTCGCCGACCTGGTCGACTTCACCGTGCTGTCGCAGGTTCTCGACCCCGAGGATGTCCGCTCCATCGTCGCCGAGTACTTCGCGGTGTGGGCCCGGTGCATCGAGGACGAGGGCGGCGTCGTGGAGAAATTCATCGGCGACGCGGTCATGGCGGTGTTCGGCATCCACCGCAGCCGCGAGGACGACCCGCATCGCGCGGTGCGGGCGGCGCTGGCCATGACCGATCGTCTGGACGCGCTCAACGCCCGCTTGGAGTCTGGTCACCGGCTCAACCTGCGGATGCGGGTGGGCATCGACACCGGCGAGGTGGTGGTGAGCACGCTGGGCGATCGACCCGACAACGACTTCGTGGTGGTGGGCGAGACCGTGAACCGGGCGGCCCGGCTGCAGGCGGCGGCTCCCCCGGGAGGCATCCTGATCTCCGCCGACACCTGCCTGCACGTGAAGGGATCGTTCGCCCTCCAGCGCATCGAGTCACTCCATCTCAAGGGTATCGCCGAGCCGGTCGAGGCGTACCTGGCCCTCGCCGCCGGCCCAACCGAGTTCTGGCCGGAGACCCGCGGGATCGAGGGCGTGACCACCCGCATGGTGGGGCGCGACCTGGAGCTGGGCTGGCTCCACAAGATGTTCGACGAGGTCGCCGTGCCCGACGCCGGAATATCGCGCCGGCTCACCGTCGGCACCGTGGTGGGTCACGCCGGGGTGGGCAAGTCGCGGCTGGTGCGCGAGTTCGAGACGTGGCTTGCCGCCCTACCCGACCCGGTCTGGCTGCTCCGGGCACGGGCGACGCCCACCACTCAAGACGTGCCCAACGGCCTGCTGCGCAACCTGCTCGCCGACCGGATGCAGGTCTCGCCGGGCGACGATCCCCAGGCTGTCCGGGCCAAGCTGGAGCAGGGCGTCGACTCGGTCCTCGACGCCGGTCCCAACTCGGTGCGCGCCGCCCACACGCTGGCCGGGTGGCTCGGCTTCGAGATCGGGCCCAGCCCTCACCTGGAGGCACTCAGCAGCAACCCGCAAGGGGTTCGTGAGCGCGCCATGGCCCACCTGGGGGATTACCTCCGCCGGCTGACCGAGCGCGCGCCTGTGGTGATGGTGCTCGAAGACGTGCACTGGGCCGACGACGCGTCGCTCGACTGGCTCGCCGAAGTGGGGGGCGTGCTCGGCGACTGCCCACTGCTGGTGGTGGCCACCGCCCGCCCGGTGCTATTGGAGCGCCGACCCCACTGGGGCGAAGGCCTCGACTTCCACGCCCCGCTGCGCCTTCCCCCGCTCTCCGCCCGGGACACCCGCCGGCTGGTCGGCGAGGTGCTGCAGCGTGCCCCGGTGATCCCCGATTCGGTGGCCGACCTCGTCGTTTCGACGGCCGAGGGCAACCCGTTCTATGTCGAGGAACTGGTCAAGTGGCTCGTCGCCGAGGGAGTGATCGACACCACCGGGGACCGGTGGGCGGTGAGCGACCGGGCGCTCGACATGGCCCGGGTCCCGGCCACCCTCAAGGGGTTGATCCAGGCCCGTCTCGACACGCTGCCGCCACGGGAGCGATCCGCCGCCCAACGGGGCTCGGTGTTGGGTCGGGTGTTCTGGGACGAGGCGGTCCGCCGGCTCGATCCCACGGTCGAGAACGGTGCCGACCCCTTCCCGGGGCTGCGCGCCGCCGAGATCGTGTTCCAGCGGGAGCACTCCGCCTTCGACGGTTCCCGTGAGTTCTCCTTCCGCCACTCGCTGCTGCGCGATGTCGCCTACGAGAGCATGTTGAAGGCGAGCCGCCGCAGCTACCACGGCCTTGCCGCCAAATGGATGGAAGAGGTCACCGCAGGCACCGGGCGAGCCGACGAGTACGCCGCCGCCATCGCCGGCCATCTCGAAGCTGCGGAGCGCGGGGAGGAGGCAGCGCGCTGGTACCTGCGCGCCGGCGACCGCGCCGCCGGGGCGTATGCCAACGCCGAGGCGATCGACCTCTTCCGTCGGGCGGAACGTCTCGCCCCGGCCGGCTCCGATCTGGTGGTCGAGACCCTGCTCGCCATCGAAGCGGTCCTCGACAGGGTCGGTGACCGCCCCGAGCAGCGAACGGTCCTCGACCGTCTCGGCGGGCTCGCCCTCGAACCGAGAAACCGTGCCGCCGTGCGGTTCGCCGAGGCACGCTGGGCGTTCTTCCACGGCGAGTACGCCTCCGCAGTCGCCGACGCCGGCGAGGCGGCCGCCCTCGCCGCCGCCGCCGGCCTGGCCACCCTCGAGGCCGAGGCACACATCGTCGCGGCCAAGAGCCTGATCTGGAAGGGGTCCTTCGACGAAGCCGACCCCATCCTCCTGCTCGCCCAGCAGCGAGCCGCCGAAGTCGGCGATCCTCGAATAGCAGCCAAGACACGGCGCTTCCAGTCGGTGATCAGTCTCTATCGCGGCGACCTACCCGGAGCCCTCGACCGGGTGGAGCAGGGACTCGCCGAGCTGAGCCGTCGTCCCGACGCCTTCGAGGAGAGCTTGCTCGCCAGCCAGAAGGGCGTCGTCCTGGACGGGATGGGCCGCCTACGACGAGGCCTTGGCGACCTACCAGGGCGCCCTCGTCGGCATCCGGACCCTGGGCTACCGATTCGGCGAGGGGATGCTGGTGGGCAACATGGCCGGCGTTGCCCTGGCCCAGGGCAGGCTGGGCGATGCCCGTGCCGGCGCCGAGGAGTCGCTGGCCATCTGCGAGGACATCGGAGACGTCGAGGGCCAGGCGGAGCCGCTCTACACGCTGGGCGAGGTGGCCCGCCTCTGCGGGGACCATGCCACCGCCCGCCACCGGTTCGCCGCCGCCGTCGCCTTGGCCGACCAGGTCGACGCCGATTGGATCGTGGTCAATGCCGTCGCCGCCGAGGCGCCTGATCGCCGCCACGGAGGGCGACGGCGCCGCCGCCATCGCCGGCGCACGGCAGGCGGTCGAGCGCGCCGCTCGATCCGGGGTGGCCGCCTCCGAGGCCCATGCCCTGCTGGTGGCCGGTCTGGTCGAGCTCGACGCCGGAGAGGCGGAGCACGCCGCCGTCCTGTTGGGGCAGGCGCAGACACGCTGGGCGAAGTTGGGAGTCGATCACCGGGTGCGCGAGTCCGAGGCGGCGCTGGCGCTGGCCGAGCACCGGGCCGGTCGATCGACCGAAGCGCATGCCCGGCTCGACCCGCTCCTCGATCGCCTCGAACCAGCCGACCTGGAGGGATGTGCCGAGCCGGGACGGGTCCTGCTCGCCTGCGCCGAGCTGGCGGCCGCCGCCGGCGACGACGGTTCGGTGCGGGTCGTCGCCGACGCCATCGCCCGATACCTGTCGGTTCGGGCTGACGCCATCGACGACGACGACCTGCGTGCCGGCTTCCTCGACCGTAACCAGGTCAATATCGCTCTCGCCGAGCGGGCCGGCCGCGTGGCCACCCGCGCCGCGGGTACCGCCGCTTCGTAGCTTCCGCGCGGCACCGACGCGGAGGGAGCGGATGGATCTCGAGGGGAGTCGAAATCACTCGGCTCGGTCACGAGCTGTGGGGGCTCCGGCTCGGCGAACAGAGCTCGAAAGCGCACCAACTTGGGTAACGTCTAGAAGGAGTCGCAGGGGGGTAGGGCGCCTTGGAAGAGCTGGAGTCGGTCGAGCACGCTATTGCCGCGCTCGAGCAACAGCGCACGGCGATCGGTGATGCCATGGTCGACTTGGTGCTGGCCCCCTTGGTCGAACGTCGCAACCGCTTAGTCGCCGGCACCGTTGGAGACCAGCGCAAACAGGTGACCGTCCTGTTCTCCGACCTGGTCGACTTCACCGTGCTCTCGAGTGAGCTCGATTCGGAAGATGTTCGCACGGTCATCGCCGAGTATTTCGCCATGTGGGCACGCTGCATCGAGGACGAAGGCGGCATTGTCGAGAAGTTCATCGGCGACGCGGTGATGGCAGTGTTCGGCATGCACCGAGCCCGCGAGGACGATCCGCACCGGGCGGTGCGAGCGGCGCTGGCCATGAACGATCGGCTGGGCGACCTCAACCAGGAGTTGGAGAACCGCCACGGCATCACGCTGCAGATGCGGGTGGGGATCGACACCGGCGACGTCGTGGTGAGCACTGTTGACGATCGCAACGGTGGCGATGCCGTGGTGGTTGGCGAAGTCGTCAACCGCGCCGCTCGTCTCCAGTCTGCTGCCCCACCCGGGGGCATCCTCCTGTCCGTCGACACCTGTCAGCTTGTGAAGGGCTCGTTCGCCCTGCGACGGGCGGAACCACTGCAACTCAAAGGCATCGAAGACCCTGTCGAGGCCTATTTGGCCTTGGCCGGCGGGGCTTCGGCGTTCTGGCCGGAGACGCGTGGGCTCGAAGGGGTCAGCACCAGGACCATCGGCCGGCACCTCGAGCTGGGCTGGCTGCAGAAGGCGTTCGACGACGTCGCCGGCACCGGCCCTGATGGCGACGGCAACCCCGGTGGGCTGGCCGTGGCCAGCGTGATCGGACACGCCGGGGTGGGCAAGTCGCGACTGCTCCGCGACTTCGAGACGTGGCTGGCGGCGCGACCCGACCACATCCGGGTGCTGCGCGGTCGTGCCGCGCCGACCACGGAGGCCGTGCCCAACGGCCTCCTCCGCAGCGTGTTCACCGAACGCCTCGGCATCGACGCCGGCGATCCACCCGACGTCGTCCTCACCAAGTGGGAGCAGATCGCCGACGACCTCGGCTCAGCCGGGAACGGAGGTACGGGATCGGCACACCTGCTCGCCCGCTGGCTCGGCTTCGAACTGACCGACAGCCCATACCTCGAAGGCCTGTCCGCCGACCCGCAGGGTCTCCGGACCCGGGCGCTGGTGGCGCTGGGCGACTACCTCGTGCGGCTGAGCGAGGAGACGCCGGTGGTCCTGCTCCTCGAGGACGCCCATTGGGCGGACGACGCCACCCTCGACTGGCTCATCGACCTGGACCGATGGCTGCGGGATCGGCCGGTCCTCGTGGTGGTGACGGCCCGACCGTCCCTCCTCGAGCGACGCCCCCACTGGGGGGAGGGCCTCGACGCCCACGCCGTGCTCCGCCTCGGGCCCCTGTCGAGGCGGGACAGCGTCAAGCTGGTCGGCGAGATCTTGCAACGAGCCGACGACGTGCCGGACGCCATCATCGACCTGGTGGCATCCACGTCCGAGGGCAACCCGTTCTTCATGGAGGAGCTGGTCAAGTGGCTCGTCGGCGAAGGCGTCGTCGACACGTCGACCGAGCGTTGGAGCGTCTCCGGAGAAGCGCTCGACCGCACCCGGGTGCCGGCGACGCTCAAAGGTGTCATCCAGGCACGCCTCGACGCCCTCGCCCCCGACGAACGGGCCACCGTCCAGCGGGCGGCGGTGGTGGGCCGGGTCTTCTGGGACGGCGCGGTGAAACACCTCGACCCCACCGGCGACGCAGACGCCGACGACGCCCTCGCCCGGCTGCGGAACCGGGAGATCGTGTTCCGCCGGGAGAGCTCCGCCTTCTCCGGTTCCACCGAATTCTCGTTCCGCCATGCGTTGCTGCGCGACGTCGCCTACGAGAGCCTGCTGCGCGGCACCCGCCGCATCTACCACGGAAGGGTGGCGGAGTGGCTCGAGGGACTGGCAGGTGAGACCGGCCGCGGCGACGAGTACGCCGCCGTCATCGCCGAGCACCACGCCGAGGCAGGCCAGCAGGCCGAGGCGGCGCACTGGTACCTACGCGCCGGCCAGGGGGCCGCCGCCATCTTCGCCAACACCGAGGCGGTCACGCTGCTCCGCCGCGCTGAACAGCTGGCGGCCGCCGACGAGCTCGGCCTCCGGATCGACATCCTTCTGGCGATCGAAGGCGTGCTCGACCGGATCGGCGACCGGGAGGCGCAACGGACGGTACTCGACGCCCTCGGTGACGCCGACGACGGGACCGACCCTGTGCGAACGGCGACGATCCTGCTCGCCGAGGCGCGCTGGTTCTACTTTCACGGTGAATACGACACGTCCGCCGACGTCTCCGCCGACGCCGTCGCCCTCGCCCAGACCGCGGGGTCGACCCGACTCGAGGCCGAGTCGCTGAACAGGCTGGGGTCGGCCTTGGCCTGGAGCGGCGAGCATGACGCGGCACGGGCCGCCCTCGTGCGCGGCCAGGATCTCGCCACCGCCGCCGGCGAACCGTCCCTGGTCGGCGTCAGCCTCCGGATTCAGTCGTCGGTTGCGGTCAACACGGGCGACTACCCCGCTGCGCTCGACCTGGCCGAACAGGCGCGAGCCATCCATCGGGACCACCACGAGCTGTACCTGGAGAGCATGGACGTGACCCAGATGGCATACGTGCTCGAGACGATGGGCCGGCTCGACGCCGCCCAGGAGGTCTACGGCGAGGCGCTGGAGATGGACGAGCGGTTGGGCCGGCGCTTCACCCAGGCGCTCATCATCGGCAACATCGCCGGTCTCGCCATAATCCGGGGCAGGCTCGCCGAAGGCCGCCGCCGGGCCGGCCAGTCGTTGGCGATATGCGTCGACATCGGCGACGTCGAGGGGCAGGCCGAGATGCACATGCTGCTGGGCGAGGTCGCCCGGCTCACCGGAGATCATGGCCTCGCCCACGAGCGATTCGCCAGCGCGATCGATATCGCACTCCCCATCCATGCCGACGCCATCGTGGTCCGGGCGCTCGCCTCACGGGCGTTGATCGCCATCGACGAGCGCACCCTCGACGAGGCGCAGCAGCTTTCGGCCCAGGCCGTGCACACCGCCACCCAGTCGAGGATCCCCGGCGCCGAATGGAGAGCTCGCCTGGTCGAGGGGTTGGTGCTGATCGCCGCCGGCGATCCCGCCGCCGCCCTTGAACCGCTGGAGCGTGCCCGGGTGGTGAGCGCCGAACTGGACGTCGCCTCCGCGGTGCTGGAGAGCGAGGCCGCCGTGGCCGCTGCACTCATGGCCTTGGGCCGGTCCGGAGAGGCCGTGGCCCGGGCCGGCGCTCTGGTCGGCAGACTCGAGCCTTCCGACCTGGCGGGATGCCTCGACCCAGGACGTGTCCTGCTGTCGTGCCATGACGTGCTCTCCGGCGCCGGGTCGGACCCCGCCACCGCGGTGCGCCATGCCATCGACGTCTACTTCGACCACTGGTCCGCCGCCATCGACGACGAGGACCTCCGCTCCGGATTCCTGGACCTCAATCCGGTCAACGTCGCGCTGGCGGAGCGGGCAGGTCGCGTGACCTCCCGAGCCGGGGGCACCGCCGCGTAGCATCGGAAGTGCACCGACGCGGAGGGAGCGGATGGACCTCGAGGGAATCGAACTCACCTGGCTCGGCCACGGGGCGGTGCGGCTCCGACTCGGGGACGGCACCACCGTGCTCATCGACGCCTGGTTGAAAGGGAACCCGGCTTGTCCCGCCGCCGAGGTGGAGCAGGATCGCGTCGACGCCATCTACGTCACCCACGGCCACGGCGACCACTTCTCCGGTGTCCCCGACCTCGCCCGACATCACGAGGCGCCGGTCCACGCCATCCACGAGATCAGCCTGTGGCTCGCCGCCAACGGCGTCTCCACCGCGGTGGGCTCGAACAAGGGCGGCACCGTGCCAGGGCCGGGCGGCATCGAGGCGACGATGGTCGAGGCGGTCCACTCCTCGGGGATCGACTTCGCATCGGGCGGGGTGGCCGACGGCGGCCAGGCGGCCGGCTGGGTGCTGGCAATCCCGGGTGGCCCGACCGTCTACCACGCCGGCGACACCACGGTATTCGGCGACATGGCGTTGATCGGTGAGCTACACCGGCCCGACATCGCCTTGCTCCCCATCGGGGGCTACTACACGATGGGGCCGGTGGGTGCGGCCAAGGCGGCTCGCCTGCTCGGCGTCGAAACGGTTGTGCCCATCCACTACGGCACCTTCCCCATCCTCGCCGGCACGCCCGAGCAGCTCATCGAAGAGGCAGCCGGCGATTTCGAGGTGATGGCCTGCACCCCCGGCGTCCCAGTGACCTGAGCCCGGAGCCTTCCCGACAGGACTCGCTGCCCAGGTGACGTTCTCCCCTGTCGGCGTCCACGTTCGTATCCGACAATCAGACTCGTGGCGACAATCAGCCTCGGGGATCGAACGATGGAGCGACCGACTGTGAGCGACACGCCGTCCGGCGCCGGCCGCCTGTTGCAGGTGGCGCTCGCCGAGTTCCGATGTGCGCTGCGGACGGTGTCGCTTCTCGCCGCCGGCAGGTTGAAGCTGCCGACGGCGGAGGTGGGCCGTGTCGTGCGTTTCGCCGACGGCTCCACCTCGACCGTGTACCGGGAGACCGCGCTGGTCGGTGGCTCGGCCGATCCGGACACCGTCATCGCCGTCAAGTTCCGGCTGCGCCTGGTCGGGACCAACCGCCTCCTCCACGCCCTCTTTCGCGCCGAGTCCATCCTGAACACGGTCCTGTTCGCCGGCCACACCGGGTTCCGCACCAAGCTGTGGATCACCGACCTCGACACCGGTGTCTACCGCGGCATCTACGAATGGTCGGGCCGAGACGCCGCGGTCACGTACGCCGAGGTCCTCCGGGTCGTGCTCGCACCCTGGGCGCAGAAGGGGTCGTTCGACTACCGGGTCGTCGCCGCGCCGGATCGGGCCCCGTACCTGGCCGGTTGGCCGGCGCCGGCCGGCGAAAAGGATGACGGCTGGTGGCGCCCGGTCGCCGAGTCCACTGTGTCGGGCACCGGTGGCGGCCCGTGAGCGCGGGGCGTCGCCGGATCATCTCGACGTGCTCGTGGTCGGAGCCGGTCCGGTGGGGCTGGCGGTGGCCACGCAGGCGACGCTCAGCGGCGCCACCGTCCGCATCGTGGAGCGGTGCCCCGGCCCGCGGCCCTGGGCGCCGGCTCTCGCCGTCCAGCCGGGAACGCTGGAGACCCTCGACCGCCTCGGCGTCGCCGACGAGCTGCTGCAGCGGAGCGTCGACCACGTAGATCTCCGTGTGCACGTGGCCGGTGCCACCCTGCGCGGTCGGATGCACGACCTCGACCTCCCCGACACCCGATACCGGCGAATCGTCTTCGCCCCCCAGCCCGTCGTCGAGGACGTGCTGCGCCGGCGCCTCGCCGGGCTCGGGGTGGAGGTCGAGTGGGGGACGGAGCTCGTCGGCCTGGCACAGGGCGAGTCCTCGGTCGCCGTCAACGTGCGAGGGGCAGACGGCAGGCGACAGACACTCAGTGCGCAGTACCTGGTCGGCTGCGACGGGCGCGACAGCACGGTCCGCCCGGCGGCGGCGATCAGGTTCCCGGGAGGAACCCACCGGCAGACGATCGCGGTCGGTGACGTCCGGCTGTCACCCGGGGTGGAGCCGGGCGCGGCCCATGCCTTCATCGGCGGTGGCGGGATCCTGTTCCTCTTCCCGCTGCCGTCGGGGGCGTGGCGACTGATCGCACCGCACCGGGGGAACAGGGAACCCGACGTCGCCACCCTGGTCGGCGCCGCCACCGGGGGGTCTGCGCGGGTGAGCGAGATCGAGCACCTGGAGTCGTTCACCCCGGTTCACCGGCTGGCCGACCGCTACCGCGCCGACCGGGTGTTCATCGCCGGCGACGCCGCCCACGCCCACAGCCCGGCCGCCGCGCAGGGCATGAACGTCGGGATCCAGGACGCGGTCGACCTGGGCTGGAAGCTTGGGTTCGCCGCCTCCGGGGCGCCCGACGCCCTGCTCGACACCTACGAGCGGGAACGCCGGCCGGTCGCCCGGCGGGTCATCCGACTCACCCGCCTCGCCTACGCCCTCGAGGTGTCCGAGAACCGGCTGCTCTCTGTAGGTCGCCGCCTCGTCGCCCGGCCGGTCGCCGCCCTGCTGCTGGGACGGCCCAGGCTGCTCTCCCGGGTCGCCCGGGTCGTCTCCGGGCTGGACGTCCGGTACCGCACGGGAGCCGTCGACCGGGCCCGGGTGCGGTGGGGCGGCGTCCATCCGGGCCGTCGCCTGCCATACCTCGGGTCGGCCGATGGACCCGGGGATCACTTCCCGATCGACGCCGCCGCCTTCCACCTCCTCGTCTTCGACGACAGCGTGCCCCTGGCGACTGTGGCTGACCTCGAGGATCGCCATGGTGCAGTGCTGACCGTCCACGGAGTGGATCGGCCGGTCGCACGGGGACGGAGGGGCCGGAAGTGGCCTCAGGTGGTGCTGGTGCGTCCCGACGGATATGTGGCGGTGGTGGGTGACGCCGCCGACATCGGCGCGGTCGACCGGTATCTCGCCAGGTGGGTCTCTCCGGACCGTCCCGCCGGCACGGCATGGCCACGCTCAGCGGAAGTCGCGTGAGGGAACCTGGGCGGGGACGGGGAGCGGCTCGAACCGGTGCGCAACCAGGTTGGTGACCCCGCTCCGGTACTCGAGCACCCCGATGATGACCATCCCCGCCGCCTTGCGGGCGATCTCGTAGTTGGCCTCCCATATCGGCGGGAGGACCACAACGTTGAGCAGCCCGGTCTCGTCCTCGAGGTTGAAAAAACGGACCCCCGCCGCGGTGCCCGGTCGTTGCCGGTGGGTGACCATGCCGCCGACCCCGGCCCTGGTCCCATGGCGACGCACCGCCAACGCCTCCGAGACGGTGAGGCACCCCGAGGCGGCGAGCCGCTCGCGCACGAAGGCGATGGGATGGGTGACCGAGATCCCGGTCGACCACAGGTCGGCCTGGACGTCTTCCACCGGGGTCATCGGGGACAGCGGCGGGGGGTCGCTGCCGGTGGCCAGCGGCAGCCGGCCAGGGCCCATCGCCGCCATCGGCCCCGCCGACCAGATGCCCTCCCGCCGCTCCACCCCGAGCGAGCCCAACGCTCCCGACGCCGCCAGCGCCTCGTAGGCGTCCACGGGAAGCCCGGTGCGGTGAGCCAGGTCCTCCACCGATCGGAACCCGCCCCCGGTGACACGGGCGACCTCGATCCGGGCGATCTCCGCCTCACCGAGGTTGCGCACGTAGCGCAACCCGATCCGTAGCGCCACCGCCGAGCGGGGGGCATCGTCGATGGAGCCCCTCCCCCGCCGCCACCGCATCCCCAGGTGCTCGACCACGTCGTCCGGGTCGGCGTCCCAGTGCTCGATGGCGCAGTCGAATTCGGAGAGGTTGACGTCCGGGCCGTGCACCACCACCCCGTGATGGGCGGCGTCCTGGACCAGCGAGTTGGGGCTGTAGAACCCCATCGGCTGGGCGTTGAGCAGCCCGCAGAAGAACTCTGCCGGCCAGTGGAGCTTCAACCAGGACGAGGCGTAGACGATGTAGGCGAAGGAGACCGAGTGCGACTCGGGGAACCCGAACGAGGCGAAACCCTGCAGCTTGTCCCAGATCTCGTCGGCGGCGTCACCCACGATGCCGTTGCGGGCCATCCCCTCGAACACCTCGTCGGACAGCTTGGCCATCTCCTCGATGGACCGCTTGTGGGTCATCGCCTGGCGGAGCCGATCGGTCTGACCGGGGGTGAACCCGGCGCAGATGCGAGCCATCTCCATGAGCTGCTCCTGGAAGACCGGCACCCCCAACGTCTTCACCAGGATCGGCTCGATCGACGGGTGGGGGTAGCGGACCGCCTCCTCGCCGTTGCGGCGGCGAAGGAACGGGTGCACCGAGTGGCCCTGGATTGGCCCGGGGCGGATCAGCGCCACCTCGATGGCAAGGTCGTAGAAGGTTCGGGGGCGCATCTTGGGCAGCGTCGCCATCTGCGCCCGTGACTCCACCTGGAACACCCCCACGGTGTCCGCCCTGGTCAGCATGTCGTAGACGGCGGGCTCCTGGTCGACGGACGCCAGGTCGATGTCGACTCCGTGTGCCTGGCGGATGGCGTCGACGCTGATGTGGAGCCCGTTGAGCGCCCCGAGGGCGAGCAGGTCGAACTTGACGATGCCCATGGCGGCGCAGTCGTCCTTGTCCCACTGCACCACCGACCGGTCCTCCATCCTCCCCCACTCCAGTGGCACCACCTCCCACAGCGGCCGCTGCGCCACCACCATCCCCCCGGAGTGGATGCCGAGATGGCGGGGGAAACCGTCGAGCCGTTCACAGGCGTCGACGATCAGGTCCGTGGTGAGCCCGGCGGGGAGATCGAGGTGATCGCCGATCCCCTTCGGACTACGGGTGTCGAGGTACTTCGTCAGGGCGATCACCTGCGCCGCGGTGAGCCCGAACGCCTTGCCAACGTCCTGGAGCACCGACCGCGCCCGGTAGGTGATGACGTTGGACACCATCGCCGCCCGCTCCCGGCCGTAGCGTCGGTAGCAGTACTGGATGACCTCCTCGCGCCTCTCCGCCTCGAAGTCGATGTCGATGTCCGGGGGCCGGCCACGCTCGGTGGAGAGGAACCGCTCGAAGGGCAGATGGAGGCGGATCGGATCGACCCGGGTGAGCCCGATGCAGCGGCACACGGCGGCGTCGGCGCCCGATCCCCTGATCTGGCAGTAGATGTCCCGGGACCGGGCGAAGCGGACGATGTCCCAGGCGACGAGGAAGAAGCCGGCGAAGCCGAGTTGCTCGATGACCCCGAGCTCGTGCTCCATCCGCTGCAGCGCCGGCGGGTCGATCCCACCGGTGCCGGTGCCCGGGTACACGGTGCGGGCTCCCTCCATCACCAGGTGGCGGAGGAAGGCGTCCTCGGTGGCGAAGCCGCCCGGCATGGGGAAGTCGGGGAGCCGGGGGGTGAGCAGGTCGAGGTCGAAAGCGAGCGACGCCCCGAGCTCGGCGGCGGTCTCCACCGCCCCCGGGTAGCGGGCGAATCGGCGCGCCATGTCGTCGGGGCGGCGTAGATGACGCTGGTCGGTGGCAGGGCGGAACCCGTCGGCGGCATCGAGCGGCCGGCGGCCGGCGACGGCGGCGAGCACCTCGGCCAGATCGGCGTCGCCGGGATCGGCGTAGTGGACGTTGTTGGTCGCCACCACCGGCAGCCCGAGCCGGGCGGCAGCCTCGGCCATGACGTCGTTGCGCAGGTCGTCCTCCGGCATGGCGTGATGCCACAGCTCGACGTACAGCCGGTCGGGGAACAGCTCCCGCATCGAGGCGGCGGCGGCCATCGCCCCGGCCAGGTCGCCGCGGACGGCGGCCGAGGGCATCGCCCCCTGGCGACACCCGGTGAGGGCGACCAGCCTCCCCTGCGACGATGCCTCCGCCAGGTCGTCGTAGCCGTACACCGGGCGGTCCTTCCTCCCCCGGTACTGCCCGGACGACACGAACCTGCTGATGGCGGCGTACCCGTCGGGGTCAGGGGCGAGCAGCACCAGGTGGTGGGCCGGCTCCTTCTCCGACGGCTTGGCGCCGTGCATCCGCCGCACCCGGCCGCGGCGGGGGCGCGCCGCGTCGACCACGTGGCTGTCCGGCTCGGGACGCAGGCCGGGAAGGGCGTTGACCTCTCCCTGGCCACGCCCGGTGTCGTCGGGATGGAGCGGCATCCCCACCTCGGTCCCGTACACCACGGGCAACCCGACCTGGCGTGCCGCCCGGTGCACCTTGACCGCACCACGGAACCCGTCGTGGTCGGTGATCGCCAGCGCTTCGAGGCCCAGCTCGGCTGCCCGGCCGACCAGCTCCTCGGGATGCGACGCCCCGTCGAGGAAGCTGAAGTTGGTGTGGCAGTGAAGCTCCGCATAGCGACCCATGACCCCACTATATCGAACGTATGTTCGATATGATCTGCCTGTTTCCCCTCCCCGCTCGCGGGGAGGGGTGGCATCGGCACGGGCCGAAGGCCGGCACGGATGACGGGGAGGGGGACCGCCGCAGATGTGGCTCGAGCCCATTCGCCGTCTCGATACTCAGCCCCCGAACCGTCGGCGCGGCGTTTCCCCCCTCCGTTGCCTGTGACCCTCCCGACATCGGGGGCCGGTGACCACGTATGCTCGGAGCATGACCGAGTTCACGGTGCACCTGGCCAACCGCCCCGGTCAGCTGGCCACCCTGGCGAGACTCCTCGCCGACGCCGGGGTGCACATCGAGGCCCTGGCCGCCTTCGCCAACGGAGAGCTCGGCATGGTGCGGCTGGTGGCCGACGACGACACCGTCACCCGTCGGGTGCTCGACGACGCCGGGATCAACTGGGAGGAGCACCGGGTGATCGACACCGTCGTGCCCAACCGGCCCAACGCCCTCGCCGACCTGACCGCGTCCCTGGCCGACACCGGCATCAACATCGATGCCATGTACCTGTTGCGGACCAACGACGACACGCAGCACTTCGCCCTCGCCGTGAACGACCCGGACATGGCCCGCGAGCACCTCTCCGTTTGACGATGAGGACCGTCTGAGACCGTGAGTCCGCTCTGATCACATGGTCGCTGCGGACGCTCGGTACCGCCCGGTCCGCATGGCGGCGGCGTCATGAGCCTCGGGTACGGCCTGCTGTCCGCCCAGCTCCGACCTGGCGACCATTCGGACTGGTCGGACGCCTACGCCCGCCTGCTCGACGAGACCGAGCTCGCCGAAAGACTCGGCTTCTCCTCGGTGTGGACCACCGAGCACCACTTCGTCGACGACGGCTACATGCCGTCCCTGCTGGTGACCAGCGCCGCCATGGCGGCCCGCACCAGCACCATCGAAATCGGGACCGGGGTGCTGCTGGCCCCGCTGCACCACCCGCTACGTCTGGCCGAGGACGCCGCCACCGTCCAGCTCCTCAGCGGGGGCAGGCTGGTGCTCGGGCTCGGGCTCGGCTGGAGCGCGGTCGAGTTCGCCGCCCTCGGCATCGAGCAACGGCTGCGGGGACGGGCGATGGAGGAGATCCTCGACCTGCTCCCCCGGGCCTGGAGCGGCGAGCCGTTCCATCACCAGGGCGTCGTGTACGACTTCCCCGAGCTGGCGGTGCGACCGACGCCGCCGCGTCCCATCCCGATCGTCATCGGCGGGAGCGCAGAACCGGCGGTGCGCCGGGCGGCACGGCTCGCCGACGGGTTGTTCGCCAACGTCGCCCCGGCCGCCTTCCCTGAGCAGGTCGGATGGGTGCTCGACGAGATGGAGACGATGGACCGCGATCCGTCGAGCTTCCGGTGGATCCACTACTCGGTGATGTACCCCTGCGACGACCCGGACGACGGTTGGGCCGAAGTGGCCGACGCCGTGTGGACGATGATGTGGAAGTACGGCGACATGGAGGCGTCGTCCACACGGTCCGGTCCCCCTCCCCCGCCTCCGCCGCCGCCGGGCGACCTGGAGGCGAGGCTCCGAGCCCGGTCGTTCCTGGTCGACACTCCCGAGCGGATCGTCGAACAGCTCCTCGATCTCCGGCGTCAGGCCGGTACCCCGGTCGAGTTCGTGGCTCGGTCGCACTTTCCGACGTTCCCCGCCCCCCGCCAGGCGGAGCTCATGGATCGTCTGATCACCGAAGTGGCGCCGTACCTCTGAGCCTCGCCGCCCGGCCTTCCGATCACACCGCGTCCACCGCGCTGACCGCCCAGGCAACGCCGACCTCGGGGTCCTCGACGGCGAGGTGGTAGGCCCACCCGCCGGCCTGGTCGCCCGGGTCCCAGCCGTACCAGCGCAAGGTGGCTGCCGCTTCCCCGAGCTCGGCGGGGTCGACCGGCCAGTCCTCGTCGAGTCCGAGCACGGACGCCAACGCCCACCAGGCGGCGGCCCGGCCTCCTGGTGTGCCCCGGCGCCGACCGTAGGCGCCCCCACTCGCCCCCGCCCACGCCATCATCTGGACCGCCGTTGCCAGCGTGATCGGGACCAGCCGCACCCGGTGCGGGCCCAGGGTTCGGATCGCCTGATGGGCACCGCCCTCGACGGCGACCGCCTCGCCCCGCCCACTCGATTCGTCCAACCAGGGACGGACCACGTCGAGCAGCGCGTCACAGGCCTCCGGCTCGTCCACGGGCTTGACCGGGTCGCCGAGATCGACCCAGGCGAGGTCACCGAGCTCGGGCCCGGGGACGTCGACACCGTCCGGCCGGTAGGTGGCCAGCAGGTAGTTCGGCTCCCACGACGTCGGGTAGAGCGGCACCTCGGCGATTCCGGCCAGCTGGTCCTCGTCGGGGATCCGCTCGCCGCGCAGCGCCCGCTCCTGGTAGACCGAAACGGCGATGGTGGTCGAGTCGATGTGCCCGCTCAGCTCTCCCCAGGTGTGCGTTGAAGCGGTCACCTCCCACAGTGGACCGGGGGCGAAGCGGCCGGCACCGATGTGGAGCACCCTGGCGGCGCGCTCCGCAGGGGCGTCGAGGGCGATGCGGTACTCGGCGTACTCCCGCGCCCCCCAGACCTGCTTACCCCGCTCCACCGCCTCGTCGCAGCGGAGGATGAGCTCGTCGATGCCCTGCCAGTCCCCGGCAGCGACCATACGCCCGATCGCCTTCACCAGCCCGTCGAGGTCGCTGGTCTCGATCAATCGGCGGACATCGGCGTCAGGCACCATCCGAGCCTACGGGATAGGGTCGAAGGCAGATCCCGGCCCCGGGAGGACCATGGCCGATGCCCTCGACGTCTACCGCGACCATCCCACCACCGACGAGGTCGACACCGTGTTGGCGAAGCGGACCAGCGCCGCCGTCGGCACGCTCAACCCGGACGGCTCGATCCACCTCAGCTACGTGATCTTCCTGCACGACCAGGGCCAGATCTGGTTCGAGACGTCATCGGTCACCAAGAAGGTCGAGAAACCTGTCCCGGGACGGTCGGGTGTCGATCCTGGTGCAGGGCACGGCCACGACCGGTCGCCACCTGATGACGTCGATCGAGGGTATGGCCCGCTTGCTGACCGGCGACGAGGCGGCGGTGGCGAAGCGCCGCCTGCGCGCCAAGTACGTCAAGCCCGAGGCGCTCGAAGACCTCGGCCGGGCATGGGACCGGTTCGACGACGTGGCGGTCGAGGTCTCCCCCACCCGCACGCGGTCGTGGACGGGGTCGGTGCTGCACGCCGAGACGCAGCGGGAGCTGGCGACCGACTACGACGATGTCTGGCTGGAGGACTGACCGCTCCCGGTCGGGCCTCGTCGCTACCCTCCGCCGCCGTGACCCGCGTCCCAACCCGCCCCGGAAGACGTCCGCCGATCCGCTGCGCGACTTCCGGCAGCGGTTCGCCTTCCCCGATCCCGATCTGGTCTACCTCGACGGCAACTCGCTGGGCCGTCTCCCGACGGCGACCGTCGATCGGGCCGGAGCAGTCGTCGCCGGCGAGTGGGGAGATCGGCTGATCCGATCGTGGAACGAGGGCTGGTGGGAGCTTCCGCTCCGGATCGGAGACGCCATCGCCCCGATCATCGGCGCCCGGCCCGGCGAGGTGGCCGTCGCCGACAGCACGTCGGTCAACCTGTTCAAGCTGGCGGTGGCGGCGCTGGACCGCCAGGCAGAACGACCGGTAGTGCTCACCGACGACCTCAACTTCCCCTCCGACTGGTACGTGCTGGAGGCGGCTGCCCGTCGCGGCGACGGCGACCACCGGGTCGAGGTCATCGGGTCGCCGGACGGGATCCACGGCCCGGTGGACGCCATCGTCGACCGGCTCGGCGACGACGTCGCCCTGGTCAGCCTGTCGGCGGTCACCTACGCCAGTGGCTACCGCTACGACCTGGAGGCGATCACCGTCGCCGCCCACGAGACCGGGGCGATGGTGCTGTGGGACCTGAGCCACGCCGCCGGCTCGGTGCCGATCGACCTGACCGGAGCCGGATGCCGACCTCGCCGTCGGCTGCACGTACAAGTACCTCAACGGCGGGCCTGGCTCGCCGGCGTTCCTGTACGTGCGCACCGACCTCCAAGACGACCTTGCCGACCCGATCGCCGGGTGGTGGAGCCACGCCGACCCGTTCGGGTTCGACCGTCGCTACCGGCCGACCGGCGGGATCCGCCGCTTCCTCACCGGCACCGCCCCGGTCGTGTCGCTGGCGCTGATCGAGCCCGGGGTGACGATGCTGGCCGAGGCGGGGATGGAGACGCTGCGGGCGGCCTCGCTGGCGCTCACCGGGTATCTGATCGAACGGTGGCGTGCCGACCTGGCACCGCTCGGCTTCACCCTGGCGACGCCCGAGGACCCGGAGCGGCGCGGATCACATGTCTCGCTCGGCCATCCCCAGGCGTTGGCCATCGACCTCGCCCTGATCGCCGATCACGGCGTGGTGCCCGACTTCCGACCCCCCGACGCCATACGCTTCGGGATCGCCCCGCTGTACAACACCTTCGCCGACGTCGACCGCGCCGTCGAGGCCATGATCGAGATCGTCGAATCGGGGAAGCATCTCGTCGAACCGGAGCGCCCCGCGGTCACGTGAAATGCCCGGGCCGACCTCGTGGGTTCAGTCAACGTGACAGGTGTCAAGCAGCCGACCTACGACACTCGGTCGACCCTCCTCCCGCAGATGGGGCCCCTACCCCATCGCGGGCCGTATCCGTGCCAAACCGACTTCGCGGGCCCCGTTGTCTCTTCCGGATCGGGCGAATCAGGTCGGCTTCTTGGCCCGGCTGGGAGCGACCCGGGGGGCCTCGTCGGGCATCTTCGGGTAGACCGGCGGCCAGGGGGCGTCTGGGATGCCGGCGGCCAGGTCTGCCCGGTAGCGATCGACGAGGGGTGCGATCGATTGCGGCTGGTCGTCGATCTCGGCCCACGGGTCGCCGTCGGCCTCGACCCGCGCCGGGACGTTACGCAGGGTGAAGTCGTCGGGGTGGATGGCTCCGAGCTCGTCCCAGCGGAACGGGGTCGACACCTGGGCACCCGCCCGGGCGCGCACGCACCACGCCCCGAAGACCGTCTTGTGCGGGGCGTTCTGGTTGAAGTCGATGAAGACGCGGGTCCCGCGCTCCTCCTTCCACCACGCTCCGGTGATCAGCTCGGGATGACGCCGCTCCATCTCCCGGGCGACGGAGACCGCCGCCTGGCGCACCCCGAACGAGTCCCAGCCGGGCTCGACCCTCACGTAGAGGTGCAGCCCGCGGTTTCCGGTGGTCTTGGGGAAGCTGCGGATCCCCTCCTCGAGCAGGAAGTCACGCACCAGGGCGGCAGCCTCGCGGACCATGTCGAAGATGACCCCGGGTGACGGGTCGAGGTCGATGCGCAGCTCGTCGGTCTCGTCGGGGTTGTCCGCCCGGTAGGGCCAGGGGTGGAAACCCAGGCACCCCTGGTTCGCCGCCCAGACGACGTGGGCCAGGTCGGCCATGACGATCGCCCGCGAGGTCGTCCCGTTCGGGGTGGAGACGGTGGTGGTGTGCAGCCACTGCGGCGCCGAGTCCGGGATCCGCTTCTGGAAGAACGACTGGCCGCCCACCCCGTTGGGCCAGCGTTGCAGCAGTGTCGGCCGGTCGCGCACGGCGCGCATCATCGGATCGCCCACCGCCACGTAGTAGCGCACCAGGTCGGCCTTGGTGTCGCCGTGCTCGGGGAACATCACCTTCTCGGGGCTGGTGACCGACAGCGTCTGCCCGGCCACCACCAGCTCGATCGGCTCGCCGTGCTTCTCGGCCATGGTCCGTTGACCCTACCTCCAGCCGAGCGTGCCGGCGATGCCGGGAACCCGCAGGCGTTGGGCAGCGTCGGATGGCGAGACCGACTGGAGAAAGCATCCATGCTCCGCCGACTGTCCCGCCTCGCCATGATCATCGCCCCGCTGGCGGTCGTCGGCGCGCTCGCCCCTGCGGGACCTGCCGTCGCCTGCTCGTGCGCCGTGATCACCGAAGCGGAGGCCTTCGACGCTGCCCAGGTGGTGTTCACCGGCGAGCTGGTCGAGGTCCTCCCCCCGCCTCCGGCTGAGATCACCAGCTCGGGAGACCCCGAGCGCTACATCTTCGCCGTCGACCGCGTGTACAAGGGCACCGCCTTCGACGAGCAGTCCGTGGTCACGGCGAGGGACGGAGCGAGCTGCGGGCTCGAGATCTCCGGCCCCGGCCCGTTCATCGTCTTCGCCCACACCGACGATGGGGACTGGGTCGAGCAGGGTGTCGAAGGCGAGCTCCACGCGAATCTCTGCGGTGGCACCCGGGCGGTCGATGCCGCCGGAGTACCCCGGTCGTTCGGAGCCGGCGCCCTCCCTGAGGAGGGGTCGTCGCCCGTGGGTGGCCCGACGGGCTCGACGGGCGGGCCGACAACAACCTCCACTACATCGTCGACCGGCACCGCCGCCGCCCCGGAGGCTGAATCGGGGGGCACCGGGACGGCGCCGGCGCTGGTCATCGCCGCCCTCGGTCTCGCAGCCGGGGTCGGGGGGCTCGCCGTGCTTGCGATCAGGCGCCGCCGGGCCTGAGGACTGGCCCTCACATCTGCTTCGGATCAGGTGGTGAAGGCGTGCGCCTTCAGGTCGGCGAGGTCGACGAACTCGAGCGCCGACACGTGGGTGGACTCGAGCACCACCGGGCAGGCGGCGCCGGCTTCGAGCGCCTCGGCCCAGCGGGCGGCGCACACGCACCACTGGTCGCCCGGGAGCAGGCCGGGGAAGCCGAACTGGGGCATCGGGGTGGACAGGTCGTTGCCCCGGTCCGCCGAGAAGGCGAGGAACTCGGCGGTCACCCGGCAACACACCACGTGGAAGCCCGGGTCGTCGCCGTGGTTCTCGCAGCACCCGGTGCGGTAGTAGCCGGTGACCGGGTCGCCCGAGCACTCCTGGAGCGGCTCGCCGAGCACGTTGAGTTGTCGCACCGACCCATTCTCCCCGATCGGCCGGAAGGCCGCATCTGACGTTCAACTTTGAGCGAGTGGCGCCATCTGGTGTAGTCACTCGCTCAAAGTTTGCGCGAGGCGAGGCGAGGCGCCGGCGCCGGGCACCGGAGAAGGACAGCCGATGGGCTTCAAGTGCGGGATCGTCGGGCTGCCCAACGTGGGCAAGTCGACGTTGTTCAACGCGCTGACCACCGCGGGGGCGGTGGCGGCCAACTACCCGTTCGCCACCATCGAGCCCAACGTCGGCGTCGCCTTCGTGCCCGATCGGCGCCTCGACCGCATCGCCGCCATCGTGAGCCCGAGGGCGGTGGTCCCCACCGCCATGGAGTTCGTCGACATCGCCGGGCTGGTCGAGGGCGCCTCCGAGGGCGAAGGCCTCGGCAACCAGTTCCTCGCCCACATCCGGGAGACGCAGGCGATCGCCCACGTGGTGCGATGCTTCGAGGACCCCGACGTGGCGCACGTACGAGGTGCGGTGGACCCGGCCACGGACATCGTCACCGTCGAGACCGAGCTGGCACTCGCCGACCTGGCGACCTCCGAGCGGGCGCTCGACCGCCATCGACGCAAGGCCCGTTCCGGTGACCGCGAGTCCGCCACCGCCGCCGCCGACCTGGAGCGGATCACCGCCCATCTCGACCAAGGGTTGCCGGTGCGCACCCTCCAGCCGTCGCCCAGCGCCACCCCTCACGTGCGTGAGCTCGGGCTCCTCACCGCCAAGCCGGTGATGTTCGTCGCCAACGTGGACGATTCGCCCGAGGCGAAGCGGCACACCGAAGTAGTCCGGTCGATCGCCGCCAGCGAGAACGCCCCGGTGGTGGTGATCTCCGGAGCCCACGAGGCGGAGATCGCCGAGCTCGACGAATCGGACAAGGACGAGTTCCTCGCCGAGATCGGCGAAGACGAGCCGGGCCTCCACCGGTTCATCCGCACCGGCCACGACCTCCTCGGGCTGGGGACGTTCTTCACCGCCAGCGAGAAGGAGGCCAGGGCGTGGACCTTCCGTCTGGGGATGCGCGCCCCGGAAGCCGCGGGGATCATCCACACCGACTTCGAGAAGGGGTTCATCAGGGCCGAGGTCATCGCCTACGACGACTTCGTCGCCCACAACGGAGAGGCGGGAGCCAAGGATGCGGGGCGATGGCGCCTCGAGGGCAAGGACTACCTGGTTGCCGAGGGCGACGTGATCCACTTCCGCTTCAACCTCTGACCGCCGGCTCGGGCACCACCGCCGGGAGCGCACCTCCGACGGAATACGATGGCGAAATGAGCCCGATCCCCCGCCTGCTCGGTGGCGCCACGGCCCTCGCCTGGCAGGTGGCGCGTGCCACCAAGTTCTCCGGGTTGCCCACCCATCCCAACCAGGACCCGTCGGGCACGTTCGGCGACCCCGGTCTGCCCCCGGTCCGGATCGTGATGCTCGGCGACAGCTCGGTGACCGCCCCTGGCGTCGACCCGATCGACGCCTCCTGGGCGCGTCGCATGGTGCACCGCATCTCCGACGAGTGGCGGGTGGAGCTGATCTCGGTGGCCGTCGGTGGGGCGCGCGCCGCCAACGTCCTCGCCAACCAGGTCCCGGCGGCGCTCGCCACCGACGCCGACATCGCCATCGTGTCGGTCGGAGCCAACGACGCCCTGCGGGGCACCCCCATACGGTCGTTCGAGGAGCGCTACGACCGGATCCTCACCGACCTGGAGCGAGCCATCCCGCACATCGGGGTGAGCGGGGTGGGGGACCTGGGGATCCTGACCCGTCTGCCGACGCTGGCTCGGAGCATCGCCAGGGTACGGGGGCTGGCGGTCGACGGCGCCATCCGCCGGGTCGTCCGGCGCCATCCCCAGGTCGTCAAGTCGACGGCGTGGGGCCCGCAGTGGGCGGCATTCTACGACGGTGACCCCGAGGTGATGCTCGCCCGCGATCGCTTCCACGCCTCGGCAGAGGGCCACGCCGTCTTCGCCGATGGCGCCGCCCCGGTCCTCGACGAGCTGTTGGGCCGCCTGCGGGCCTCACTGGCGGTCGATGGGAACGGGACCGTCGCCGAGCCGGCCGACCGTGCCGTGACGTCCGGGTCCTGAACATCGACATAGCGGATCTGCTATATTGCCACCATGACCGCGGGATCCTTGGCGCGTGAGGCGCGGCGCCGGTCGGGCCTCACCCAGGCCGAGCTGGCCCGGCGCATCGGGACCACCCAGTCCGCCGTTGCCCGCCTGGAGAGCGACCGCTCGGCAACCAGCCTCGAACGGCTCGCCCGGATCGCCCGGGCGTGTGGTCTCGAGCTGGTGCCGACGCTGCGGATCGCCGACGACTCGGACTGGTCCGTCGCCAGCACCAACCTCCGACTCGATGTGGACGCCCGCGTCAGGCAGCACCAGGCGGCGCTGCGTTTCGCATCCGCCGGGCGGGCTGCACTGGCAGGACGTGACCGTGGAGCCTGAGCTGGCACCCGAGCGCATGCTCGGCGTGCTGGCGGATCACGACGTCCGGTTCGTGCTCGTCGGCGGGTTCGCCGCGGTGATCCACGGGTCTCCCTACCTGACCACCGATGTGGACGTGGTGCCGGAGCGCTCCGAGGAGAACCTGGGTCGCCTCTCGGCCGCCCTCGACGCCATGCATGCCCGGGTCTGGACAGCGAGCGAGCCGGACGGCATCGCATTCCGCCACGACGCCGGTTCGCTGGCCGGGGCGACCGTGTGGAACCTGTTGACCGACCACGGGCGTCTCGACCTGACGTTCGTCCCGAGCGGGACGAGTGGCTTCGAGGACCTCGAGCGCGACGCCGTCCACCTCACCGTCCTCGGGGTCGAGGTCGACGTGGCCTCGCTCGCCGACGTCATTCGCTCCAAGGAAGCCGCCGGTCGGGAGAAGGACCGGCTGGTGCTCCCCGTGCTCCGCCGCATCCTCGACGAAGCTGGCCCCCGGCGGGGCGGGTAGCGCCCGCGTCGACCGCAATCGTCGATTCTGGGTTCAGCGCCTCGCCAGCACGTCGCGGATCATCGAGCTGACGCTGCCCACGGCGTTGGGGTTGTAGCCCTCGGGGACGATGATGTCGGCGTACCGTTTCGACGGCTCGACGAACTGGTAGTGCATCGGCCGGACCGTGGCCAGGTACTGCGCCATCACCGACTCCATGGTCCGCCCCCGCTCCACGATGTCGCGTCGGAGCCGGCGCAGCACCCGCAGGTCGCCCTCGGTGTCGATGTAGATCTTCAGGTCCATCTGGTCGCGCAGCTCGGGCTCGACGAGCACCAGGATGCCCTCGACGATGATCACCGCCCCCGGCTCGATCCGGATCGTCTCCTCGCGCCGCAGGTGGACGGCGAAGTCGTAGATGGGGACGTCGACCCCGTGCCCCGACCGGAGAGCCCGCAGGTGCTCGATCAGCATCCGGGTCTCGAATGCATCGGGATGGTCCCAGTTGATGGCGGCGCGCTCCTCGAAGCTGAGGTGCGTGTTGTTCCGGTAGTAGGCGTCGTGGTTGATCAGCGACACCAACTCGGAGCCGGCCTCGTCGACCACCGCCTCGGCGATGGTCGTCTTTCCCGACCCGGATCCCCCGGCGATGCCGATGACGACGGGACGACGCTCACCCCCGGTGGGCCAGCGGCCGGTCTCGACCTCGAAGGTCACGGCGCCGGCAGGGTGAGGTCGACCGCCTCGCCGTCGACGGTGCCCGACACGGTCGCCACGGCGTGGGTGTCGTAGTCGCTCCAGGAGACCGTCAGCCGGCCCGAGGCGGCGCCGCGTGAACCGGACCTCGGCCGCGATGGCGCCGGTGGCACGGTCCCAGCTCATCGACCCGTTCACCCTGAGGTCGGTGACGTAGCGGAGCCCGGTGAGACGGAAGCGCACCTGGTCGAGCCCGGTGGACGTGAAGCGGCCGCCACGCAGCCCCACCCCGTCGAACCCGATGGCCGACAGCCACCGGGGGAACACGTCACCGACGGTGTCGGTGACCGCCCGGGCCACCCGGCCGGGATGCTCGGCGGCGCCGGTGGCGGGGACGACGTCGGCCAGGCGGAGCGGGAACGCCTCGACGGTGCGCACCTCCGGGTACTCGGTGGCGAGACAGCTCGTGTCACCGACCGCAGCGTCGGCGACGAAGGCGACGGCGATGTCGGAGACGCAGCGCGAATAGTCGCCGAGGGCGGTCACGTGCCCGACGTTGGGCACCTCGAGGTAGGTGGCACCCGGGAACAGGCCGGCCACCTGGCGGGCTCCCTCGGGGGAGGTGATCGAGTCGAGGTCGCCCACCAGCACCAGCGTGGGCACTTCGGGGTAGGCGTGCGGCTCGGGCAAGGGCGGCACCCATGGGTCGGGAGACGGCCAGGGCAGGCACGATGTGTACTCCACCCAGTCGGAGGTGAGCCACTCGTCGACGGTGAACGGGAAGAAGCCGTCGGGGTCGGAGGCACGCAGCGCAGCCACCGCCCCATCGAACTGGGCCTCACGGACGTCGACGGATGCGGTCACGTCCCATAGCTGGGGATAGTCGTTGCAGGCAACGGCGATGTAGAGGCCCTCCGAGTACTCCTCCACCGGGCCGCCGTCGCCCCACCAGATCTGCTCGGCGGCGATCCGTAGCAACGGGGCCGGGTCGCCATCCTCGAGCCAGGCTTGCCCGGCGGCATCGAGCTCGCGGTAGACGACCGGTCCGTAGGTGGCAACGCCCATCAGGTAGGAGAACAGCGGGAGGTCGACGGTCACGTTCCGCTTCACCCCGTCGGCATCACGGGCCTCGCCGGTCAACGGCCGGACGGCGACGGCGTCGGCCACCTGACGAAGCCGATCGATCGGGTCGCCTCCGGCGGCGGCACACTGCAGGTCGCGGTCGCACACCGTGCGGAAGGCGTCCACCATCGCCCGGTTGATGTCCCGGTACCACGGGTCGAGGCCCTCCACCGGGTAGGCGGCGTCGAGGGTGAGGGTTCGGATCCGGTCGGGATGGCGCACCGCGAACGTCTGGGAGAAGTAGGTCCCGTACGAGTCGCCGTACAGGTCGATCCTGTCGATGCCGAGATGGTCGACGACGGCGGCGAGGTCGTCGGCGGCGAAGGCGGTGCCGTACACGTCGCTGGTCGAGCCGAGTTGCTCCCCGCAGTCGCCCACCGCGGCGAGATAGTCGCCGCGGTACGACTGGAGGCGACGGCAGTCGATCGCAGCCGATCCCCCGGTGCCCCGGTTGTCGACGATGAGCACCTCTCGGGTTTCCCGCAACGGCTCGTACAACTCCAGGTACCAGTCGGCGGACCCGGTGGAGGCGTAGCCGGGGCCGCCCTCGACGGCGACGATGGTGCCGGTGGCGGTACCCGACCTGGCCGGGTACAGCTGGAAGGCGATGTCGATGGTGCCCTGCGACGGGTCCGCCGGGTCGAGCGGGCGAGGGAGGCTGCCACAGAGCACCTGGCGCATCCCCGGGCACGGCCGCAGCGTCTCGCGGCCATCGGTGGCGACGGGCGCGGCAGTCGCCGGTGGCGGTGCGGAGGATGCCGGCATTGCCATGGCGGCGCAGAGGATGGTGACGGCGCCGAAGAGCCGGATCCAACGGTTCACGGCGGCACGCTACCAGCGCGGTATTGGTGCGAGACATCGGCGCTCGGCGCGTTCCGGGCCGGCTGTGAACGTATCGTCGACGGCACCTCGCGTGGTACCGTTTCCCCGACAACGCGCTCATCCAGAGCGGTGGAGGGACAGGCCCTGTGAAGCCGCGGCAACCGACGTGAACGGTGCCAATGCCTGACCGATGAGAGCCGAAGCGGGAACCCCGCTCGCGGCGCTCGCAGAGCGCGAATAGGAGCGAGACGGGAGACGACCGTGGCCACTTGGCATCCATCCAGCGAACCCTCTTGTACCAGCCCGGTGAGGGCTGTCCCGGCGGTGACGGCGTGAGCTATCTGGAGGCGGTGCGCAACCGTGTGGTGATATTCGACGGCGCCACCGGCACCACGCTGCAGCGGGCCGGGCTCACCGCTGACGACTTCGGCGGCCCCGCCCTCGAGGGGTGCAACGAGCTCCTGAACGTCACCCGCCCCGACGTCATCGAGGACTTCCACCGTTCCTTCCTCGCCGCCGGGGTCGACGTCGTCGAGACCAACACGTTCGGAGCGTTCGCCATCCCGCTCGGTGAATACGGGATCGCCGACCGCGCCTACGAGCTGGCCGCCGCCGGCGCATCGATCGCCCGGCGGGTCGCCGACGACTTCTCCACCCCCGCCCGCCCCAGGTGGGTGGCGGGCTCCATCGGCCCCGGCACCAAGTTCCCCACGCTCGGCCAGATCGGCTACGCCGATATGCGCGACGCCTACGAGGTCGAGGCCAAGGCGCTGCTCGACGGCGGAGTCGACCTGTTCATCGTGGAGACCATGTTCGACCTGCTCTCGCTGCGGGCGGCGGTCAACGGCTGCCGCCGGGCGATGGCCTCGGTCGGCAGGGAGACGCCGATCCAGGCCCAGGTGACCATCGAGCTCACCGGGCGCATGCTCCCCGGCACGGAGATCGCCGCCGCCCTCTCCTCCATCGAGCCCCTCGGCGTGGACATCATCGGGCTCAACTGTGCCACCGGCCCCGCCGAGATGCACGAGCCTCTCCGCCACCTCACCCGGCACTCCCGCACCCCGGTGTCGTGCATCCCCAACGCCGGGCTGCCCTCGGTGGTGGACGGCAAGATGCACTACGACCTGACCCCGGACCAGCTCGCCACCCACCTCGCCGGCTACGTCACCGAGCTGGGGGTCAACGTGATCGGCGGCTGCTGCGGCACAACGGTCGAGCACCTCGAGGCGGTGGTGGCCGCCTGCGCCGACCTGACCCCGGCACCGCGCCATGCCGAGGTCGAGCCCGGTGCCGCCTCGATCTACAGCTTCACCCCCTTTCACCAGGACACGTCGTTCCTGATCGTCGGGGAGCGCACCAACGCCAACGGGTCGCGGGCGTTCCGCGACGCAATGCTGGCGGAGGACTGGGACGGCTGCGTCCAGATCGCCAAGGACCAGGTGAAGGAGTCCGCTCACCTGCTCGACCTGTGCGTCGACTACGTGGGCCGCGACGGCGTGGCCGACATGGCGGAGCTCGCCTCCCGGTTCGCCACCCAGGTGGCGGTGCCCATCGTCCTCGACTCCACCGAGCCGCCGGTGATGCAGGCCGGGCTGGAGAGGCTCGGCGGACGGTGCGTGCTCAACTCGGCCAACCTCGAGGACGGCGACGGCGAAGGGTCCCGCGCCGACCGGGTGTTCAAGCTGGCGAAGGAGCACGGCGCCGCCGTCATCTGCCTGCTCATCGACGAGGAGGGCCAGGCACGCGACGTCGAGTGGAAGCTGCGCATCGCCCACCGCCTCCACGACCTCGCCGTCGACCGCTACGGGATGGAGCCGGGCGACCTCATCTTCGACGCCCTCACCTTCCCGCTGTCCACCGGGGGCGAGGACCTGCGTCGCGACGCCATCGCCACCATGGAGGCGATCCGTCGCATCAAGGCCGAGTTGCCCGGGGTGTGGACCATCCTCGGCGTTTCCAACGTGTCGTTCGGGCTGAAGCCGGCCGCCCGCCACGCCCTCAACTCGGTGTTCCTCCACGAGTGCGTCGAAGCCGGCCTCGACGCCGCCATCGTCCACGCCGCCCGCATCATGCCGCTCAACAAGATCCCCGACGAGCAACGGCAGGTGTGCCTCGACCTGGTCTACGACCGGCGCGACGACGGCGACCCGCTGCAGCGACTGCTGGCGGTGTTCGCCGACGTCACCTCCGCGACGGTGGAGAAGGAGGACCGCTCCGGCTGGCCGTTGGAGAAGCTGCTGGCCGCCCGGATCGTCGACGGTGACCGCGACGGGTTGACCGACGACCTCGACCGGGCGATGGAAGCCGGTATGGCTCCCCTCGCCATCATCAACGACATCCTCCTCGAAGGGATGAAGGTCGTCGGCGACCTGTTCGCCTCGGGCGAGATGCAGCTCCCCTTCGTGCTCCAGTCGGCGGAGACGATGAAGGCGGCGGTGGCCCACCTCGAGCCGCACATGGACCGCGCCGACGACCACGGGCGGGGGTCGATCGTGCTCGCCACGGTCAAGGGCGACGTCCACGACATCGGCAAGAACCTGGTCGACATCATCCTCACCAACAACGGCTACCAGGTGCACAACCTGGGCATCAAGGTGGGGATCGGCGAGATGATCGACACGTTCAACGAGAAGGCCGCCGACGCCATCGGGATGAGCGGGCTCCTGGTGAAGAGCACCCTGATCATGCGGGAGAACCTCGAAGAGCTGGAGCGCCGCGGCCTTGGCAAGGTGCCGGTGCTGCTCGGCGGCGCCGCCCTCACCCGGATGTACGTCGAGGGCGACCTCCGCAAGGTGTACGACGGGCCCCTGTTCTACGGCAAGGACGCCTTCTCCGGGCTGCGGGTGATGGACCGGCTGGCCGAGCTGCGCCGGACCGGGACCGAGGACCCCGACTTCGGCCGGGTCAGCACCGGCCGGGCCCTCCCGGCGCGGAGGCCGCGTCCGGAGCGGCCGGCAGGCGAGGCGCTCCCCGACCGCTCCCCCGACGTGGTGACCGACAACCCGGTGTTCGAGCCGCCGTTCCTGGGGCGGCGCATCGTCAAGGGACTGCCCATCGACGAGATCGCCGCCTACCTCAACGAGACCGCCCTCTATCGCAACCAGTGGCAATTCCGGCCCGCCAAGGGCGAGAGCGACCGTGAGTTCAAGGAGCGGCTGGCGGCGACGCTGCGCCAGGAGCTGGCCGGGGCGAAGGAGCAGGACCTGCTGGTGCCTCAGGTCGTGTACGGGTACTGGCCGGTGGGCTCGGAGGGCGACGACCTGGTGGTGTTCTCCGACCGGGAACGCACCACCGAGGTGACCCGCTTCTCGTTCCCCCGCCAGAAGGAGGCGCCGTACCTGTGCATCGCCGACTTCCACCGCCCGGTCGACGGTCCCGAGGTCGACTACGCCGCCTTCTCCATCGTCACCATGGGCCAAAGAGTCTCGGAGCGCACCGCCGAGCTGTTCGCCGCCGACCGTTACTCCGAGTATCTGCTCACCCATGGGTTGGGGGTCGAGATGGCCGAGGCGCTGGCAGAGCTGTGGCACCACCGCATCCGCCAGGAGTGGGGCTTCGCCGGCGAGGACGGCCCCACCCTCACCGGGCTGTTCCGCCAGCAGTACCGCGGGGGCCGCTACTCCTGGGGCTACCCCGCCTGCCCCAACCTGGAGGACAACCTCACCGTCGCCGAGTTGCTCGGTGCCGCCGACCTGGGGATCGACGTCGGCCCCGACACCGCCTACCAGTACCAACCGGAACAGACCACCTCGGCGATCCTCTGCCACCACCCCCAGGCCAAGTACTTCATCGCCCGCGCCTGATCTGAGCCATTCTGGCATTGACGAGGTGCCAAATGTGTGCCATATTGGCTCACATGGACCTCTCTCTCTATACGGACATCTTGCGTGACGAGCTGGCGGTAGCCGCCGAGGCGGGTGGCGACGAGGCCCGCGCCCTGGCGGAGCGGCTCACCGGACCGCTCGAGTCGGCCACCCGGCTCGTCCTCCTGGAGGTGTTGTCGGCGGCCGCCGACGAGATCACCCGTGAGCTGGCGCCGGGCGCGGTGGAGCTCAGGCTGCGCGGGCGTGACCCGAGCTTCGTCGTCACGCCGCCACCGGGGACCGCCGGGCTGAGCGAGCCTGCCACCGCCGAGCCGGGGCCGTGGACCGGAGGCACCATGCCCTCAGCGGCCGGCCAGCCGGTCCGTGCCGCGGCGGCAGACGACGACGAGGGCGGGACGTCGCGGTTGAACCTCCGCATCCCCGACGCCCTCAAGGCCCGGGTCGAGGAAGCCGCCCGCCGGGAGGGGCTGTCGCTCAACGCCTGGCTGGTCCGTGCCGCTGCCGCCGCCGCCGTAGGCCCCGACACCGTCGACCCCAACCCAACGCGGCGCAACCCTCGTGGAGGCGAGAGCTACACCGGTTGGGTGCGATGACCGAGACCGAGCTGGAGCCGAGCGGCGCAGCCACCGTTCGCCTGCCACGACACCGCCACACCACAGGAGCTTCCATGTCCACGTTCGACACCCCCGAGCCGATCTCCGTCACCGTCGAGCTGGCCGCCGGCGACGTCCGGCTCGTCGCCACCGACCGCGTCGACACCGTGGTCGTGGTGAGCCCGAGCAACCGGTCGCGCAAGCACGACGTCGACGCCGCCGAACAGACCCTGGTCGAGTTCTCCGGTGGCAGGCTCCTGGTCAGGACGCCAAGACGGCGCGGGCTGGGCAGCTACCTGGGCGCCGGCCGGGCCGGGTCCGTCGACGTGACCATCGAGTTGCCCGCCCGCTCCCGTCTCGAAGGTGAAGCCGGGTTCGCCGACTTCCGCGGAGAGGGCCGGTTGGGAGACGTCCGGATCAAGGCCGGAGCCGGCGACATCCGGTTCGAGCAGACGGCGGAGCTGCACGTCACCACCGGCGCCGGCCGGGTCACCGTGGACCACGCCGCAGGCCCCGCCGAGGTCACCGCCGCCGGCGACCTACGCCTCGGCGAGATCGAAGGGGAGACGGACATCAAGAACCTCAACGGGAAGACCTGGGTGGGCGAGGTCGCCGGGGCGCTCCGGGTCAAGTCGGCCAACGGCGACATCACGGTAGGACGGGCGCATGCCGGGGTCGGCGCCAAGACCGCCAACGGCAGCATCCGGGTCGGAGAGGTCGCCCGTGGCTCCGTGGTGATCGAGACCGCCGCAGGTGGGCTGGAGGTCGGCATCCGCCCCGGGACCGTTGCCTGGGTAGACGCCAACTCCCGGTTCGGGAGGGTCCACAACAGCCTGGGCGCCACCGGCGGCCCCGATCCGTCCGAGGAGGCCGTCGAGATCCGTGCCCGCACCGCGTACGGCGACATCGTGATCCACCGTGCCTGATCGATCGGCTGACCACACGCCCATGACCATGACGAGGAGACCGGGAGCCATGGATTCAACCAACACGATCGAGGCGAGCAGCCTCCAGAAGGGATACAAGGGGGTCCCGGTGCTCGACGACGTCTCGTTCACCGTCGAACGGGGCAGCGTCTTCGCCCTGCTGGGGGCCAACGGCTCCGGCAAGACGACCACGATCAACATCCTGACGACCTTGATCAAGGCCGACGCGGGCACGGCAAGAGTCGCCGGTTTCGACGTGGCGGCGCAACCCGCCAAGGTTCGCGAGCAGATCAGCCTCACCGGCCAGTTCGCCGCGGTCGACTACGTGCTCACCGCCCGCGAGAACCTGGTGCTGATGGGCGAGTTGCGCCACATCCCCGAACCGAAACGAACCGCGGCGCAACTGCTCGACAAGTTCGACCTCAACGACGCGGCCGACCGGCGTCTGCTCACCTTCTCGGGCGGAATGCGACGCCGGCTCGATATCGCCATGAGCCTGGTGGGCAACGCACCCATCATCTTCTTCGATGAGCCGACGACCGGGCTCGATCCCCAAGGCCGCACCGACATGTGGCAGACGATCCGGGAACTGGCCGAGAACGGGACCACGATCTTCCTGACCACTCAGTATCTGGAGGAGGCAGACCGGCTTGCCGACGACATCGCCATCCTCCACGGTGGCCGGATCGTGGCCGAGGGGTCACCAGACGAGCTGAAGACGATGGTGCCGGCCGGCCTCGTCGAACTGGAGTTCAGCGATGAAGGGCAGCTGGCCGCGGCGCAATCTGTTCTCGACGAGCACTACCCCATCAACCGGGCGGACTCGAAGCTGGTGGTCGCCACGACGGGTTCCGTCGCCGAGATGGCGGACATGTTTCTCCGACTGAGAGACGGCGGGATCGAGCCTGCCCGGTTCTCCAGGCAGACCACTCTCGACGACGTGTTCTTCAAGATCCTCGACGAAGAGATGGAGCGCTCACATGCGAGCTCTGAGTGACACGTGGACCATGGCCAAACGAAGCCTGCGTCATACGACGCGCAGCCTCGACACGATCATCACCGTGGTATTGACGCCGATCGCGTTGCTGCTGTTGTTCGTCTACGTGTTCGGTGGCGCACTCGGGGAGCAGACCGGGTCGATCGAGTACGTCGACTTCATCACGCCCGGAGTCATCATCATGACCGTCGGCAGCGGCATCGCCTATGCCGCCGCGCGGCTCAGCATGGACCTGCAGAAAGGCATCATCAGCCGGTTCAGGACCATGCCGGTGGCGCCATCGTCGGTCTTGGGCGGGCAGGCGCTGTCGTCGACGCTGTCGAACCTCTTCTCCTGCGTCCTCGTGCTGGTAGTGGCGTTCATCGTCGGGTTTCGCTCGCCTGCGGGTACGGCCGGGTGGCTGTGGTTCATCGGCATCCTGGTGTTGCTCACGCTCGCCATGACGTGGATGGCCATGTTCTTCGGCCTGCTGGCCAAGACGGCGGAAGGCGCCGGTGCTTTCGCCTACATCCTGCTGCTCCTGATCTTCATCAGCCCGTCGTTCGTGCCGACCGACTCGATGACACCGCTGCTGAGGGGCTTTGCGGAAAACCAGCCGATGACCCCGATCATCGAGACGATGCGCTCGCTGTTGACAGACGGCACCCCGGGAAGTGACATCTGGGCCGCCCTCGCCTGGATCCTCGGCATCCTGATCGTGTTCTACACGCTCGCGCTGAGCGTCTATCGCCGGAGCGAGCCCGTCCCGGCAGGTCAGTAGGGTGGCGCCGACCGCCACCCGGTCACCGAGATCGACCGCCCGCTCGGTGGAGTCGACCAGATCGGTGAACATCACCGTGGCCAGGACCCGATTCACGTCCTCGGCGGCCTGGAGCGAGCGCACCTGCTCCTGGGTCCAGGCGAATTCGACCTCGTAAGCGGTAGACCTGTCCAAACCGCCACTGGGCGGCGTAGCCTGGCGATCCCGTGACCTGGAGTGTCTCGCCGTGCCCGACGTCTACGCCACCATCGCCGAGGCGGACCAGGCTGTGCTGGAGGAGCTGGCCCGAGTCCTCGAGCTGCGCGCCGCCGATCCCCGTCAGAAGGCGATGCGTGACTCGTACCTCGCCGAGCTGGCACCGGGCGACGGCGCCCGGCTGCTGGAAGTAGGCAGCGGTACCGGGGCGGTCTCCCGGGCGATCGCCGAGCACGCTCCCGGGGCCGCGGTCACCGGTGTCGACCCCTCCCCGACGTTCGTCGCCAAGGCCGGCGAGCTGAGCACCGGCTACGACAACATGACGTTCGACGTCGGCGACGCCCGCTCGCTGCCGTACGAGGAAGGTTCGTTCGACATCGTGGTGTTCCACACCACCCTCTGCCACATCCCCGGCCCGGAGAGGGCGCTGCGCGAAGCACACCGGGTGCTCGATCGGGACGGCGTGCTCGTGGTGTTCGACGGCGACTACGCAACCACCACCGTCGCCACCGGCGACTTCGACCCGCTCCAACCCTGTGTCGATGCGATCATCGCCTATCTGGTGCACGACCGCTGGCTGGTGCGACGCCTTCCCACCCTCGTCACCGAGACCGGGTTCGAGGTAACCGCCTCCCGGAGCTACGGCTACGTGGAGTCCACAGAGCCCGCCTACATGCTCACCCTGGTCGAGCGCGGGGCGGACCAGCTCGCCGGCGCCGGACGAATCGGTGACGACACCGCGCGGGCGCTCAAGGCCGAAGCGCACCGCCGGGTCGACACCGGCACCTTCTTCGGCCATATCGCCTACGCCGCCGTCTTCGCCGGCCGGCGCTGATCGGATCCGCCGCCCGCGTCAGATGCCGTGGAGGGTGATGTCGCCGGAGAGGGTCTTCACGGTGAGGACGACCCGCTTCTCTGGAGGCGAGCCATCTCCCGTGGGGAGCCGGTTGCGCACGTCCCCGGACAGGGTCTGCACCTCGACTTCGAGCGTCCGCCGGGGAGGGATCCCCAGCCGCACGTCGCCGCTGACCGTCTTGACCCGGACGTCGTCGCCGTCGACGTGGAGAACCTGGAGGTCACCGCTGGCGGTGTTGACGTCGACCGCCCCGGCGGCGTAGTCGACGGAGATGTCGCCGGACGCCGAGTGGGCGGCCATGTCGCTCCCGACGCGGCCGACCCGTACATCCCCGGACGCGCTGTCGACGAACAGGCGCCCGCTCACGGAGTCGACCTGGATGTCGCCCGAGGCGGTGCGGAGCCGCCCGGCGCCCGATACCGAGCCGACCCTGATCTCGCCGGAGGCGGCAGTTGCCTCGACGTCGGCTGCGGGAGCCTGCACGGAGATGTCCCCGCTGGCGGCGGTGAGGTGCAGCGAAGCTCCCGGTGGTGTGGTGAGGAAGACCTCGGCGGTGCTGAACCGGCGCAACACCCCGGTGTTCTCGGGGAGTACCCGGATGGTGTCACCGTGCTGGGTGATCTGGTAGTTGTCGGCGCCTGGGCCCTTGACCGTGACCAGCACCTCGCCGGCATCCCCGGGTCGGGCGCTGATGTCACCGGAGCTGGTGGCCGCCTCGATCCGAACCGAGGTACCGACCTCGAACCGCTGCTTGCGCTCGCTCACGTCTCGAAGGTCCCGGTGACCCGCTTGCCCGGCTTGGCGCTGGTTCCCTTGGCGGCGAGGGCACGAATGACGTAGGCGTTGATCGAGTCCCCGGCCGACCGGGCGGCCAGCTCCAGCTCGCTCTTGAGGCGGGGCGGGAGGCGCACCGTCATCCGCGCATCGAGGTCCTCGGTGCTGAACGACTCGACACCGGTCTCGGTGCGGACCACCAGGTGCGGATCGCCCTCTCTGAGCACGACTTCGACCTGGTGCTCCGGAATCTGGGCACCGACCTCGAGGGCGGCCTGCTCGGCGAGCTCCATGACCGCCGAGCTCAGCGCCGGGCGGAGGGCGGCGACGAGGGCCTCGCCGGCGGCGGCAACCACCGGGTCTCCACCGGCGAAGGCGAGCTGATCGGCCAGCGCCGCCTCGATCCCGCTGATGATGCTCCTCGTGTCCACGTGCATCCGTTCCTCTCGTGTCGAGCGTCCGGCGACGGGCTATCGCCGACTGGTGGCGTCGCCGCCGTCGACCAGGCGCATCAGGCGCCGTCGCTCGGCGGTGGCGGTCCGCTTGGCCATGGTGGCCAGGTGGCTGGCGGTGATGCCGTCGGGGTTGTTGTACCACAGCATGTCGTCTCCTGACATCTCGGTGTGGCGGTTCTGATGTCGAAATGATGTCATATTGATGTCGTCTTGTCAAGGGATGACATCAGGTCGTTTTTCGCGTTCTCATCGGGGATCCGTCGAACGGCGCCGGCTACACTGGAGGGCACAACCCACCCCGGGGAGCTCGGGAACGCCGAGCTGAGAGGGTGACCGGCGCCGCAGGCGAACGTCACCGACCCGTGGAACCTGATCTGGATCACACCAGCGGAGGGAGCGAGTGGAATGACCAATCCCCCGCCGGCCGCTTCGCCGGCCCCGGCTCCGATCGCTCGTCGCCGCCTCGCCGTGCTCATCGCCGGCGGTGCCGGGGTCGACCGGGCGGTGCTCCGGCGGCTCGCCGCCGCGGGCACGGTGGTCGCCGTCGATTCCGGGTTCGACACGGCCCGGTCGGCCGGCATCGACGTCGACATCCTGATCGGCGACCTCGACTCGGTGTCGGCCGAAGGGCTCGCCGCAGCCGAGGCCGACGGTGTCTCCGTGGAGCGGCACCCGGTCGACAAGGACCGCACCGACCTCGACCTCGCCCTCCAGCGGGTGGTCGACGGCGGTTTCACCGAGTGCGCCGTCCTCGGCGGCGGTGGCGGGCGGCTCAGCCACCTGCTCGGCAACGCCGCCCTGGTCGCCGCCGGCCGCCATGCCGGTGTCGAGATCCGATGGATGGTGGGCACGACCGATGTGCAGGTGGCACGGCCGGGCCAGGAGGTCGTCGTCGAAGGAGCGCCGGGCGACCTCGTCTCGCTGCTCGCCGCCGCCGGGCCCGCCGCTGGTGTGACCACGGCCGGGCTGCGGTGGCCGCTCGACGGCGCCGTCCTCGAGGCCGGCTCGACCCGCGGCGTGAGCAACGAGCTCACCGCGGAGCGGGCGACGGTGACGGTGCGCAAGGGGTCGCTCCTGGTGATCCACGAGCCGGCGGGCGAGGAGTCCGGATCGTGAGGATCGGGCGCGCCTTCGTCGGGTCGGTCGTGGTCGCTGCCCTGGTGTTCGCCGCCTGCGCCGGTGGCGAAGATGCCACCGACGGGTCGGTGTCCATCACCCTGATGGCCCACGACTCCTTCCTGGTATCCGACGAGGTCCTGGAGGCGTTCACCGCGGAAACCGGGATCACCGTCGAGCTCCTGTCCGGTGGAGACGCCGGCGTGGTGCTCAACCAAGCGATCCTCACCGCTGAGAACCCGGTGGCCGACGTCTTGTTCGGAGTGGACAACACCTTCCTCACCAGGGCCCTCGACGCCGACCTCTTCGTCCCCTACGAAGCCCCCGGCGTCGACGGCATCCCCGAGGAACTCCAACTCGACCCGGAGCACCGGGTGACCCCGATCGACTACGGGGACGTCTGCGTCAACTACGACGTCGCCGCCCTGGCCGCCGCCGGCGTCGAGCCACCGGAGACGCTCGACGACCTGATCGATCCTGCCTACCGAGGCATGCTCGCCGTCGAGGACCCGGCGACCTCTTCACCGGGCCTCGCCTTCCTCCTCGGAACCATCGCCCAGTACGGCGTCGACGGTTGGCAGGACTGGTGGGAGGCGCTCGACACCAACGACGTGCTGGTGACCTCGGGTTGGGAGGAGGCCTACAACGGGGCCTTCACCGCGACCAGCGACACCGGCGACCGGCCGCTGGTGGTGTCGTACGCCAGCTCTCCCCCGGCCGAGGTGTACTTCGCCGAGGTCCCACCGGCGGAAGCGCCCACCGGGTCGATGACCGAGGGGTGCTTCCGCCAGGTCGAGTTCGTAGGGATCCTCGACGGGACGGAGCACGAGGAGGCGGCCCGCCGGCTCGTCGACTTCATGCTGTCGGAGGCCTTCCAGGAGGACATCCCGCTCAACATGTTCGTGTTCCCGGCGGTGGAAGGCACCACCCTCCCGGACGTCTTCGTGGAGCACGCCGCCCGCGTCGACGACCCGCTCACGGTGCCCCCGGACGACATCGAGGCCAACCGGGAGGCGTGGATCCAGGAGTGGACGGATCTGATGCGGTGACGCGGCGTCGACCCTGGGGCCTGGTGGCCCTCACCGCAGTCCCGCTCGCCTTCCTCGGCTACTTCTTCGTCTTCCCGATGGTGACGGTGCTCGCCACCGCCTTCACCGGCGAGTCCTCGGGTGGCGGCACTCCGATGCTGGACGTCCTGCAACGGCCGTCGCTGCTCGGCATCGTCTGGTTCACCACCTGGCAGGCGACGGCGTCGACGGCGTTGACGCTGGCGATCGGGCTGCCGGCGGCGTACGTGTTCGCCCGCTACGACTTCCCCGGGCGGCGCCTGCTGATGGCGGCGACCGTGGTGCCGTTCGTGCTCCCCACCGTGGTCACCGGGAGCGCCTTCGTCGCCCTGCTCGGCCCCGGCGGTCCCTTCGGAGTCGACCTGCGCCGGACCGTACCCGCCATCCTCCTCGCCCATGTGTTCGCCAACTATGCGGTGGTGGTGCGCACCGTGGGCACCGCCTGGGAGCAGCTGGACCGCCGCATGGAGGAGGCGTCGCAGACGCTGGGCGCCGGTCGGTGGAGGACCCTGGTCGAGGTCACCCTTCCGCTGCTCACCCCGGCAATCGCCTCCGCTGCGTCGATCGTGTTCTTGTTCACCTTCACCTCCTTCGGCATCATCCTCATCCTCGGTGGGATCGGGCTGGCCACCCTCGAGGTCGAGATCTGGCGGCAGGCGACTGCGCTGCTCGACCTGCGGGTGGCGGCGGCCCTCGCCGTCGTCCAACTGGTCGGGGTGACGGTTGCCCTGCTGGTCTACGGCCGGATCCAGCAGCGGATGGCGACCCAGCTGAGAGCCGAACCCGCTGACCGACGGATCCGCCCGCGGGGGAAGGCGTGGTGGCTGGTAGGCGGCAACCTCGCCGTGGCCGGGCTGCTCATCGGTCTCCCCATCGCCATGCTGACGGCCCGGGCCTTCCAGGTCGGCGACGGTTTCGGCATCGCCAACTTCACCGGGCTGGCGACCCGGGACACCGCCTCGGGGCTGTTCGTCGCCCCCAGCGAGGCGATCGGCAACTCGCTCCGGTTCGCCGCGCTGGCAACGGCCGTCGCCGTCGTGATCGGGATCGTGGTGTCGGTGGTGGTGACGGGCGGCCGCCGAGCCGGTCGGGGGCTCGACACACTGGTGATGCTCCCCCTCGGAGCCTCGGCGGTGACGCTCGGGTTCGGCTTCCTCATCGCCCTGGATTCCCCGGTCGACCTGCGCACGTCGATCTGGCTGATCCCGATCGCCCACGCCCTGGTGGCGATCCCGTTCGTGGTGCGCAGTTCGCTGCCCGTCCTGCGGCAGGTCCAGCAGCGCCTCCGCGACGCCGCCGCCACGCTCGGCGCCTCGCCGGGCCGGGTGTTCCTCGAGGTCGACGGACCGTTGATGGCGCGGGCGGCGGCGGTTGGAGCCGGGTTCGCCTTCGCCGTCTCGCTGGGCGAGTTCGGGGCGACCAGCTTCATCGCCCGCCCCGACTCCCCGACGTTGCCGGTGGCCATCTTCCGGTTGCTGTCCCGGCCCGGCGAGGTGTTGGAAGGACGGGCGATGGCACTGGCCGTGGTGCTGATGGCGCTGACCACCCTCGCCGTGATCGCCATCGAGCGGTTCCGTCCCGGGGGAGGTGGTGACTTCTGAGCCTCGCCTGCCGCGACCTCGCCATCAGCTTCGGGAGTGTCGACGCCCTGGTCGACGTCGACCTCGACGTCGCCACCGGCGAGGTCCTCGCCGTCATGGGACCGTCGGGATCGGGCAAGTCGACGGCCCTCCGCATCATCGCCGGGCTCGACCGGCCCCACCGGGGCACCGTGGCCTGGGACGGCGTCGACATCACCGCCACTCCCCCGCACCTGCGACGGTTCGGCCTCATGTTCCAGGACTACGCCCTCTTCCCCCATCGCACCGTGGGGGAGAACGTCGCCTTCGGGCTGCGCATGCAGGGATGGGAACCGGGGCGCGCCTCCGCCCGGGTCGACGAGGTCCTCGACCTGGTCGGGTTGAGCGGGTTGGGGGAACGCCGCATCCCGGGGCTGAGCGGTGGTGAGCAGCAGCGAGTGGCGCTGGCCCGCACCCTGGCGCCGGCGCCGCGAATGGTCATGCTCGACGAGCCCCTCGGCTCGCTCGACCGCGAGCTCCGCGACCGGCTGGCCACCGAGACCCGCGCCCTGTTCACCGCGCTGGGCATCACCGCCATCTACGTCACCCACGACCACGAGGAGGCGTTCGCCATGGCCGACCGGGTCGGCATCCTCCGTGCCGGCAGGGTGGCGGCGCTGGGCACGCCCCAGCGACTGTGGGAGGACCCGGGCACCGAGTTCGTTGCCCGCCTCCTCGGCCATCCCAACGTGCTCGACCCGGCATCGCTGATCACGGCCGGTCTCCTCCCATCCGGCGTCGGCCGCGGTGCCCGCACCGTGCTCGTCCCGGTGACCGGGGTGACCATCGAGTCCTCGCTGGACGGTTCAGCCGAAGTGACCGCGTCCATCTACCGGGGTGGCCACTGGGACACGACGGTGGCTGTGGGCGCCACCACGCTCGTCGGCATCACCGCCTCCCCCGTCCCGGTCGGCAGCAGGGTCGAAGCGAGGCTCGACCCGGCATCGGTGGTGGGATTGCGCGGATGAGCCGAAGACCCGGCCCGGCTCAACCCTCGGCGACGTCGACCCAGCTCGCCCCGGAGACGGCGACGAGTTGGCTCAGGTCGGCCTCGAACACCGCGGTCGGGGTGCCGGCGGCGGCCCACACCGGGTCGAAGCGGAGCAACGTGCGGTCGGCGAACACCGGCAGCGGGCTCGGATGGCCGATGGGGGGTGTGCCCCCTGCGGCGTAGCCGGTGTGCTCCTTCGCCTCGTCGAGTGTGGCTCGGCGCACCTCCTCTACGCCGGCGGCGGCGGCGAGCAGGGCCATGTCGACGCGGTGGTCGCCGGACATCAGCACCAGGAGGGGGCGGCCGCCGGCCATGAACACCAGCGACTTGACGATGGCCCCGACCGGGCACCCGATGGCGGCGGCGGCGTCCGCCGCAGTCTTGGTGCCGTCCGGGTAGACCACCGGTTCCACCGCCACGCCGAGCTCCTCGGCTGCCGACACGAAGCGCGTCACCGCGCCGGGTAGGTCCATCGGCACGGAGGGAGCGTTACGGCTTCTCGATCGGGGCGCGCACCAGGTTGCCCCACTCGGTCCAGGAGCCGTCGTAGTTGCGGACGTCGGTGAACCCGAGCAGGTGGCTGAGGACGAACCAGGTGTGCGACGAGCGCTCGCCGATACGGCAGTAGGCGATCACCTCGTCGTCGGCCGCCAGGCCCTGCTCGTCCACGTAGATGGCCCGCAGCTCGTCGGTCGACTTGAAGGTGCCGTCGTCGTTGGCCGCCCGCTTCCACGGGACGTTGGCCGCGCCGGGGATGTGCCCGCCGCGCAGGGCTCCCTCCTGCGGGTAGTTGGGCATGTGAAGAAGCTCTCCCCGGTACTCCTCGGGTGAGCGCACGTCCACCAGTGGCAGGCCGTCGCCGATGTGCTCGGAGACGTCCTCGCGGAATGCCCGGATGGGCTCGTCGTCGCGCTCAACCACCGGATAGGCGGTGGTGGTCCGCTCGACCACGTCCGTGGTCAGCGGGCGGTCCTCCTCGACCCACTTCTGCCGGCCGCCGTTGAGCAGGCGCACATCCTCGTGGCCGAAGAGCCGGAAGACCCACAAGGCGTAGGCCGCCCACCAGTTGAAGTTGTCGCCGTAGAACACCACGGTGTCGTCGCGGGAGATCCCCTTCTCGGACAGCAGCGCGGCGAACGAACCGGCGTCGAGGTAGTCGCGGGTGAGTTGATCCTGCAGGTCGACGTGCCAGTCGACCCGGACGGCCCCGGGGATGTGCCCGGTCTCGTAGAGCAGCACGTCTTCGTCCGACTCGACCACCACCAGGCCAGGGTCGTCGAGATGTTCGGCGAGCCACTCCGTGCTCACCAGGCGCTCCGGGCTGGCATAACCGCTCGAAGCGAAGCCGGGATCTGCAGCTACCGGTGCCATGACGCGTCTCCTTGTCGCCTATCCTTCTCGGTGAATAGCACTATCACCATAGTGTTTAGAGAAGAGGCGCAAGCCGAAGGACCAGACGAGAGAGGTGGGCCCGTGTCGGTGCCGGATCCGTTGCAGCGCCTCGTCGATCTCTTCGCGGCGAGCCCCAAGCAGGTGAAGGTGGCCGCCATGGTCGACTATGCCGACCGCCTCCCCGATCCCCCACCGGAGTTGATCGAGGAGGGCGCCCTGGAGCGGGTCCACGAGTGCCAGACCCCCTTCTTCGTGACCTCCCGCATCGATGAGGACGGCCGGGTGACGTTGTGGTTCCAAGTGCCCCGGGAGGCGCCGACGATGCGGGGCTACGCCGGGATCCTCGCCGCCGGGCTCAACGGGTCGACGGTCGACGAGATCCTCGAGGTCCCTGACACGTTCTACACGGCGATGGGCATCGAGGAAGTGGTGAGCCCGCTCCGGATGAGGGGCATGGGCGCCATCCTCGCCCGCATCAAGACTCAGCTGCGCGAGGCGGCCTGACGGGCGTTCGTCCGCCGCCAACTTTGAGCGATTGAACACATGACATGGCGTCACTCGCTCAAAGTTGCAGGACGGGCGTTCGTCCGCTGCCAACTTTGAGCGATTGAACACACCACATGGCGCCACTCGCTCAAAGTTTCAGGACACCCGGAAGTGTGTCAGCCGGCCGACTTGGCCACGCCGACCACGCCCTCGTCGGACGCCAGCCAGTGGACGGGGATGTCGTGGTCGTCGGAGGGCAGCCGGTCGGCCACCAGCGCCGCCGGCGTGACCCCGACGAAAACGGTGCCGGCTCGCATCCGCCCCAGCAGCTCGTCGTAGTAGCCGAGGCCCCGACCGAGCCTGGTGCCGTAGAGGTCGAAGGCGAGCCCCGGGACGAGCACGATGTCGACGTTGTGCGGGTCGACGTATGGGGCGCTCTCCCTGGGTTGACGGAACCCGAGGCGGTTGTACTCCAATGGCAGGGTGATCTCGTGGATGGTCAGCGGGCCCTCGTCCGGGGTCCGGCTGACCACCCAGTGCACCGGGAGCCCGCCCTCCAGCATCGGCTCGAGGTCGATCTCCTGGTCCATGGGCAGGTAGGTGAGCACCGTGGCGTTGTGTCGCAGCGGAGGGAACGTGCGAAGGGCGGCGCGCACCGCCTCGGACAGGAATCCCCAGTCGAGCCCTGCCCGCTCCCTCCTGGCCCACGCCCGCCACGCTGCCTTGTCGGCGGCGGGGCCGAACGGGATCACCGCGCCTTCGGTGTCGTCGATCGATGACCGGTCGTCAGCCACCGAAGAGCGCCTCCAGCTTGACGAACTCGTCGGCCGACGAGAACGGCACGGCGTATCCCGACTCGGCGCGGATGAGGTCGAGGTTGGCGACGACTTCGTCGACGGAGATCGGACCCAGGTCCGGGTGCTTGAACCACCCAGGGGTGAGCCCGGTGAAGAAGCGGCTCACCGACCCGCCACCGACCGACCAGACCTCGCCGGTGAAGGTGCACGCCTCCGAGCCGAGGAAGGCGACCGCCGGCGCCACCTGGGACGGGGCGAACCGTGAGGCCGAGTCACCGAGGAGGTCGGCGGTCATCCGGGTGGCGGCGATGGGTGCCACCGCGTTGACGTTGATCCCGTACCTCGCCCCCTCGAGCTTGAGCACGTTCATCATGCCGACCAGGCCCATCTTGGCGGCCCCGTAGTTGGACTGGCCGAAGTTGCCGAGGATCCCGGAGCCGCTCGACGTGAGCACGACGCGACCGTACCCCTGCTCCTTCATGTGGAGGAAGGCGGGCCGGGTCACGAGGAAGGCGCCCTTGAGGTGCACGTCGATGACGGCATCGAGATCGGGCCAGGTCAGGTTGGCGAAGGACTTGTCGCGCAGGATGCCGGCGTTGTTGACCACCACGTCGACCCGCCCGAACTCCGAGACCGCCCGCTCGACGATCGCCGACGCCCCTTCAGGGTCGGCGACGGAGTGGTCGTCGGCGACGGCGACGCCTCCGGCTGCACCTATCTCGTCGACCACGGCCTGCGCTGCCCCGGCTGCCGAACCGGCTCCGTGGACGTCGCCGCCGGCGTCGTTGACGACCACGGCGGCCCCCAAGGAAGCCAGCAGGAGAGCGTGCTCGCGGCCAAGCCCGCCACCGGCACCGGTGATCACGGCCACGCGGTCGGTGTAGTCCACCAACAACCTCTCGGTCACCTCTCGCCGGCTTCCTGGTCCGGGCACGATAGCGGTGCGGGTTACGGGACCAACGATCGCCCTCGACGTACTGGTCGAGGTCTCGGACGGGGTCGGACCAGACGCCCGGCGCTCGTGGAGTCGGTGCGCCGGTAGCATTCCGACCATGAAGGGGACCGACGAGCAGGGCCGGATTCGGACGTTGCCGCCGGTCCTCCCGGATGCGCCGACCTCCTTCGGGAGCCCGTCGCCGGAGCCACCCGACCGGCGGTGGATCCCGATCGCCGCGGTCGGGGTGGCCATCGCGGTGCTCACCGCCGTCGGGTTGTTCGACAGCCCCGCCGACACGAGTGCCCAGGGCGACCCGACCGCCGCCACGGTCCCGGATCTCGCCGGCGACGCCCCTCCCACCACCACGGTGTCACCCTCGGAGCTGGAGGCGCCACCCGCCCTTGCCGATGTGCGATCGGTCGTGTACCGCCCCGACGAAGACACCACCGCCTGGGCGGCGTGGTTCCCGTCGTCGGGCGCTCCCTCACCGGGGGTGACCTGGGGCGCGGACAGCGCCGGCGCCGCCGTTGCCTCGATGGGACGGCTGGTGATGACGGTGACCGACGAAACCGCCCCGACGCTGTGGGTCGGCCGGAGGGGCAGCGTCGTGCCTGCCTTCATCGACGTGCATGGCGCCGCCTGGCACTCGGCCGGCGACGGCCGCATCGCCTTCATCGGCCGCGTACCCGGCACCGATGAGTATCACCTGTTCTCCGCCACGGTGGGCAGCGTGGGAAGCGTGTCCGATCTCGTCGACCTGCATGCGACCTCGCCCCGCAGCGAGTTGGTCGCCTGGGGGGATTGGGGATTCGTCCTCTCGCACCGGGTCGAGCCCTCGCTCCGGGCGTGGGAGGTGACGGTGCCGGGCACCGAGGACACCAGCGCCCGCGAGCTCCTCCACGTCACCTTGCTACTCGACCCTTCCGGGCGTCCCGTGCTCTCGCTCCCGGGGATCCCGCTCGAGGTCGGCCCCAACGGCGAGATGGTGATCCAGTCACGGGTGGCCGCCTACCGGGCGGCCCTCGCCGCCGGGCACACCGACCGGCAACTGGGTTTCCTGGGCGAGGTGATGCCGGTCGGCGAGCCCGACCTCCACCTGACCAAGATCGCGGTGTTGGGACCAGATCAGGAACCGACCAATGCCCAGTTCCTCGTCGACGACGCGGACGTCGACGCCCGGCGCATCGCGTTCATGTTCACCCCGGACGGGAGCGCGGTTTCGATGGTGAGCAGCAACAACGGGCGACTCGAGGCGACCACCTCCCGTCTCCACTCCAACGCCCTGGTCCGCACCAGGATCGACGCCGACCGAGCCATCGGCTTCAGCCGCGACGGGGCCTACCTGGCCGCTCAGGACGACGAGACCGGGGACCTGGTCCTCCTCGACTGGTCGCGCGGGTCGGTCACCAGGGTCCCCTTCGCGCAGGGTCGAATTCTGTCCCTCGACTTCTGATCGAAACCGCCCGCCGGTCAGAGGGCGGCGCCGAGCGGACCGGCCAGGTTCCCGTTGGCCGCCACCGAGATCTCACCGAGGGCGAGCCACCGAGCCATCGCTTCCAGCTCGGTGCTCAGCCGACCGGCCACGTGCCGGAGGTCGACGCCGTCCTCGGCGTGAACTCCCTGCACCAGCAACCGGGACCCCTTGCGATCCGCCTTGAGGTCGACCCTGCCCACCAAGGCGCCGTCGAGCAGGAACGGCAACGTGTAGTAGCCGTAGACCCGCTTCTCCTTCGGCGTGTAGATCTCGATGCGGTAGAAGAACCCGAACAGCCGCTCCGTCCGGTCGCGGTGCCACACCAGCGGGTCGAACGGGCTGAGTAGCGCGGTGCCACGCGGCCGGCGCAACGGAGTCGATTCGGGGTGCAGGTACACCGGCCCTCGCCACCCTTCGACCTCGACCTGCTGCAGGTCGCCGTTCGCCACCAGCTCCGCCAGGATGGGCCGCGCTTCGGGGAGGCGGATGCGGTAGTAGTCGCACAGGTCTACCGCGGTCCCGATCCCGTGGTGGCGGGCGCCACGCAGCAGCAGGTCCCGGTAGACGTCCCGGCGGTCCGGCACCTCGGCCGCCAGCGCCGCCGCCGGGTACACCCGCTCGGGCAGGTCGTGCACCCTGGTGAAGCTGCGGTCCCGCCAGGTGGCGAGACGTCCGCTGATCACCAGCCACTCGAGAGCCAGCTTGCCGCGGCCGTAGCCCCACCAGGAGCCGGTCCGGGCGCCGGGGTTCGCCAGGTCGGACACCGTCAGCGGGCCGTGCTCCGCCACCTCCTGGTACACCGACTCGACGTAGCCGGGGTGCTCGGCCTCGAGCTGGCGGATGGCCCGCCACTCAGGCTGCTCCTCCATGAAGTGGCGGTAGAGGGGGAAGGTGTCGATGGGGAGCAGCGAGGCGGCGTGCGCCCAGTACTCGAACACCTCGCCCGAGGCCACGGTGTACCGGTCGAGAGCCTCCCGGTCGTAGGGCCCGAGCCGGGAGAACGCGGGTAGGTAATGGGCCCTGGTCAGGACGTTCACCGAGTCGAGCTGGAGGAGGCCCACCGTGTCGAACAACCGCCTGAAGTGGCGCGACGTCGATCCGTCCCGCTGGTCGGGGCACGCCGAAGCCTTGGGCGGCGAGGGCGTGGCTACGCGCCTGCAACTGCGTGACGGGCCGAATAGAGGAGCCTCCCAACGGTGGGGTAACTTAGCCGGGTGAACCGCCGACTCCTCCCCGGGCTGCGCACCGTGTTGCTGCTCGGGCCGTTCCTCGCCTTCACCCTGGTCTTCGCCGCCGTCGGTGCTGATCATGTCGCTGGTCGACAAGGACAGCCGGCTCATCGAGTCCACCATCCGCCTGTGGAGCCGGCTGTTCCTGGGCACCGCCCCGGTGCACCTCCAGATCGAGGGTCGGGACCGGATCGACCCGAACCGGCAATACGTGTTCGCCGCCAATCACCTGTCCAACTACGACATCCCGGTCATGCTGCTGACGGCCCCGGTGCCGATCCGGTTCCTCGCCAAGAAGGAGCTGTTCAGCATCCCGGTGCTGGCGCAGGCGATGCGGCGCATCGGCATCATCGAGACCGACCGGCAGGCGTCCTCAGCCGCCCATGCCCAGATCAACCAGGGCGTCGCCGAGGCGAAGGGCCGCGGGCACTCGATCATCGTGTTCCCCGAGGGCACCCGCAGTGACAACGGCAAGCTGGCCGGGTTCAAGAAGGGCGCGTTCCGCATCGCCATCGCCAATGACCTGCCGGTGGTGCCGGTCACCATCCACGGGACGTGGGAGGCGTGGCCGCCCGGCTCCAAGCTGGTGTACCCGTCTCGGGCAACGGCCACCGTCCATGAGCCGATCCCGACCTCCGAGCTCACGTTGCTCGACATCAACGACTTGAGGAACCGGGTGCACGCCGCCGTCGCCTCCGCCCTCCCGATCGGCACCATCGGCTGACGGCTCAGCCGGACACCTCGTAGAGCAGCCACTCGTCGGCCACGCCCTTGAGCCGGCGGGTGCCGACGTCGGTGAGGGTCCGACCGCCGCCCACCACCAGGTCGCGGGTGGTGCTGGAAACCAGCACCTGGCCCGCACCCGCCTCCGCCCCGACGCGAGCGGCGATGTGCACCGCCATCCCACCGATGTCGTCGCCGCGGGGAACGACCTCCCCGGTGTGGAGACCGGCACGGATGGTGATCCCGGCGCCGGACAGCTCCCGGACCAGCTCCACGGCGGCGTCGATCGCCGATGACGGGGAGTCGAAGCTCGCCATCACGCCGTCGCCGGTGCCGCTCACCACCCGGCCCCCGTGCCGTGCCACCACCCGGACGGTGGTGGCATCGTGCTCGGTCGAGGAGCCCGCGCCATGTCTCATCGCCCATCCGTGCCGCCATCTCGGTCGACCCGACCACGTCGGTGAACAGCACGGTGGCGAGCCGGCGACGTCGCGCCTTCGCCTGCTCCAAGTCGGCGGCGGCGCCAGCGGCCGCCGCCACCGCACCAAGTCGTTCCATGACCTCGACCGCCTCTTCGAGGTCCTGGATCCCGTCCGAGTCGGCCAGGGCGGAAGCGGCGGCATACGGCTCGCCGATGCGGCGCCACGCCTCCGCCGCCGCCCGGTGGTCGCCGTCGAACCAGTGCCGGTACGGCTCCGGCGCGTCGACGGGAGCCGGGGTCTCGAGCCCGGCCCGTCGCTGCAGCATCGCCACCTCCGCCCGCTCCGATGACGTGCCTCGAGCGGCGAGCTCCCCGGCGATCTGGCTGAGCGCATACAAGCCATCCAGTGGACGCCCCTCGAGCCAGGCCAGCTCGGCGATCCCGGTGGCCATGGGAAAGGTCCGCTGCAGCTCACCGGCCTCGACGGCACGTTCCCAGCCGGCTTCGAGCACGGCCCGGGCCTCGGCGAACTCCCCTCGGCGGGCGAGCAGGGTGCCCCACGTGCTCGCCGCCGGGAAGTCGCTGGTCCCGGCAACCGCCGGCTGCTCGAGGACCCAGCGGACGTCGGACTCGGCTCCGTCCCAATCGCCGATGGCGAGCCGGTACATCGAGCGGGTGGCGGTCAGGTAGGCCTCGAAGCCGTCCTGTTGTCGGTCGTGGGCGAAACCGATCGCCGCCTCGAGAACCGGACCGGTCTCCCGGTGGCGCCGGGACCGGAGCAGGCTCCACGCCTCGTTGGTCCACGCCCGGACGGCGTCCTCGTCCAGCCCGTTGTCGATCGCCAGGCGGCGAGCCTGCACGATGAGCTCGATCCCGTCGGCGGAATCGGTCTGGTGCGCCTGCGCCGATCCCACGTTGTTGAGGGCGTGGGTGAGCGCCTGTGGGTCATCAACCCGCCGGGCCATGTCCACGGCAACCGTGCCCCATCGGATCGCCTCCTCGTCCTCGGCGTTCAGCATCGCCAGCTGAGACCGCGTCGAATACGCCCGGGCGAGGTCGCCGCTCTCGCCCAGCGGCTCGAGCACGGCGATCGCCTCCTCGGCACGCCGCTCGGCCTCCCGGCGCTCCCCTCGTATCCAGTGGACCCGAGACAACAGGCGTAGTGCATTACCCGTGGCAACCGGCTCCCCGAGCTCTTCCCTGATGGCCACCGCCTGGTCCGCCGGTTGACGGGCGAGGCGGAACCGGCCCAGGACGTAGAGCTCCCAGGCGAGCAGCTCGAGCAGGTGCGCCTGCTCCTCGGGCGGGTGGCGGTCGAGCAGTGAGATGGCTCGCTGGAGGTGCTCGACCGCCTGACGATGGGCGCCGACGGTCGCCGCATCACGTCCGGCCACCGGCGCCCAGCGGGCGACCCCCTCGAGCATCCCGGCCTGCTCGGCGTGGTGGACGAGCCGGGCGGGATCGGCGTCGGTGCCCTCGAGGTGGGTGAACACCCGCCGGTTCTCCTCCCGGCGACGGTCGGAGGACAACGACGCCTCGTAGGCTCGACGCGCCAGCTCGTGGCGAAACCGGATCGCCGTGGTCGTGGTGAGGAGAAGCCCGGCAGGCTCTGCTTCGGCCAGCGCCGCCGGGAGATCGAGCATCAGGCCATCGATCAGCGTTCGTTCCGTCTCACCGGGCACCACGGCGACCACGGAGAGCACGTCCCGGGTCGACGGCGAAAGGTCCGCGGCCCGGGCGAGGATCGAGTCGACCACGCTTCGCGGCAGGTCGAGGCCGCTGTCGAGCAGCTCCGTCACGAAGAAGGGATTGCCGCCGGTGATGGCGAGCACCTCGTCGACCGGGTGCGCCCCTGCCAGCGCCACCACGCCTTCTCGGGTGAACGTCGGCAACTCGATCCGCACCACCGAGCCCGGCGGGATCCCACCGAACGCCAGGCGCAGCGGATGGTCTCCCACCAACGCCTCGGTGCGAGCGGTGACCACCAGCACGCCGTGCCCGTGAGCGGCGCGGCGCCCGACGTAGCGAATGGCGTCGATGGTGGCCTGGTCCGCCCAGTGGGCGTCCTCGATGACCGCCACGACCAGGCCGGTGGGGGGAGACAGGGCGCCCACCAACGCCTCGTAGACGTCGAGGTGGCTCCCGTCGCGCAAGGCGTCGAGAAGGCCGGGATCGTGCCGGGCCATGTCGTGCAACGGACCGAAGGTGCGTGGGGTGGCCAGGTCCTCGCAGGACCCCCACAGGACGACGGCCCCGTGGTGGCGAGCCAGGAACTCGTTGACCACGGTCGTCTTGCCGATCCCGGCCTCGCCACTCACCAGCACGACGCCGCCGTGGCCGTCGCCGGCCCGCCCGGCCACCGCGGCCATCTGGTCGAGTTGCCGGTCCCTCTCGACAAGCACGGGGGGAGGATATCCCGGGACGCACCACCTTCCGGGCAGGGGACTCGATCCGAGGTCGCCGACCTCCCCCTCTCGTCCGCCGCTTGGCCGTCGACCCGTCTTGCGGCCACTCCTCCCCGAGGGAGGAGGAGAGACCGTGACATCAGTCGTAGATGCCGGTGAGGTAGGTGGTCCCGTCCCTCACCTCGCAGAGGAAGGCCCCGGCCGAGGTGACGATCTGGTAGCGGTCGGCAGGGGGCTCGCCGCTCCACCAACGACCGGTCCGGCGCCACGGGCCGGCCCATGACAGCACCGGTTCCCAGCGACTGCCCAGCCGGACCCGTTCCGGCATCCCCCCGTCCCACTCGACCACCAGACGGGTAGCGGTGTCGGGGACCAGGGCGGGCGACGGTGCCGGGATCGCCCCTGGCCACGGATCTGCGGGGTCACGGACCGGGGAGGCGGGCGGGTCGTCCCAGCGTGCCCACGACACCCGGTCGCCCGGGTCCCGCCCGCCCTGGGGACGGGCAACCCGTACCCGGTCCTGGCCCACCAGCGCCTGGGTCTGCACCAGGGTGCGCCGGGAGTGGGCGTCGCGCCCGGCGTCCTCGTCGAGGGCGAGCTGGCGCCCTTCGTCGGAGAGGTCGGCCGGGGTCAACCGCAGTCGCACCACTCCACCCTCGATACCCGGCCCGTCACCCCTTCTGGTCTCGTCGAGCCAGGCGGCCAGCTGCCAGCGCACCCGGTCGCTCAACGACGCCTCATCGAACGGGTCCGGGCTGCGCCAGACACGCGATCGGATGACACCGGCGGCGGACTCCGCCTCGACGTCGACCCGGAACGGGGTCGACCCCTGGCGGCCGGCCCCGGCCAGCAGCCGGTGGGCCAGTGCCCTGCCGGCGAAGGCCGCCCGGTCGAGGTTGTCGATCGGAGGGTCGAACACCTCCTCGACCCCGAGGTCGACCGGGACCTGCCTGGGCCGCGGAGGTCGATCCTCACCCCGGGCCAATCGGTGCGCGTCCAGCCCCTCGGCGCCGAAACGCGACACCATCGCCTGGCGAGGCAGGTCGGCGAGCTGACCCAGGGTGGTGATCCCCAGCCAGCGGAAGGTGGCGGCCAGTTCCTCCCGACCCAGCGATGCCACGTCGAGCGAGCGGAGGAAGTCGTGGTCGTCCTCGACCACCAGCGGCTCCCCGACCGCCATCTCGGCGGCGCAACGGGCGGCGAAGGGGCCGGCGGCGAGACCGATCCGGTGGCCAGGCCCGGTCACCGCCTCGATGGCCTCGACCACCCCGGCCACCATCGACCACTCGTCGCCGTAGTAGCGGACCGCCCCGGTGACCGGCGCCAGCAGCAGCCCGGGTTGCACCACCTCGACCCTGGGGATCAGGCCCTCGATCGCCCGCACCACCGGCTCGAACCTGATCGCCTCGTCGGTGGGATCGCTCACCAGGGTACGGACGGCCGGGCACAGGGCCTCGGCCTGACGGCGACGCATCCCAACGGTCACCCCGCCGAGGGCAGCCTCCCGGTTGACCGCCACCACCCGGTGGTCGGAGCCGATCGCCTGGGCGGGCTCACCCGGCGGCGTGTCGGGCCGGCGCAGCGCCCAGTCCGGGTACCACACGCAGAGCGTCCGCTCCATGGTCCTCCATCTCGATGATCCGGGTCATCCCCCTGACCGCCTTCCCCGAAGCCTCCAGCATCAACCGCCGGCGTGCCAAGCGGCCATGACCCGCCTCGGTCCCCTCCCAGGCCACCCGGCGCCCCTCCAACGTGAGTTGGGCCACCCCGCCGGGCAATTCCCCGGACAGCGGGTTGAGCACCAGCGGGGTGCCCCGTCGCCGCACCGTCCCGGCCAGGGTGCGCAGCGGGGCATCCGGCACCCGGCGGGGCACCTCGGCGTAGACGGCACCCATCCCGTCGAGCAGCCCGGCAACCACCCGGCTCCAGGTGACCGGGTCGTCGCAGCGCACCACCACCAGGCGGTCGAGGTCGATCCCCACCTCCCAGGCCGCCGCCGGGCACAGCCAGCCCCGCACGTCGACGCAGGCGATCATCCCCGAGGGAGCGGCGCCGGCCACCAGCGACAGCCCCAGCCGGGTGAGCCCCATGCCGGCTACGCCCCGCAACCCCACCACCTGCCCGGACCCCGGGACCAGCGAAGTGACCTCGCCCGGCCAGGTGGGCGACCCGAGCGACCCCGCGCCGGTCATGGAGGGGGTCACCGCTCTGGTCGCCGCCATGGTGCCTGACACCGCTTCCACCCGTCTGTCGGGCATCACACCCTAGTCGAACACATGTTCGATTGGCAAGGGACTTGAAGTGGAACCTGGACGAGAGATCCGGCCGGGCCATGACCCCCGTTCCGTCTGCGGTGCCCGCCTTCGGCGTCGCGCTACAGCCACCTTCCCCCAGAGGGGGAAAGGAACTCTGCGGGAGGAGGCGAGCGCAGCGAGCCGGGGATGCCATAGGTACGCTGCGCAAGGAAGAGCATGTCGAAAGGAGCTCCTTCGTGTCTGTTGCCAAGGTCATCGAGATCACGTCGACTTCCCCCGGGTCCTTCGAAGACGCCATCCGCAAGGGCCTGGCCAAGGCGCAGAAGACCGTGGACAATGTCAGAGGGGCATGGATCTCCGAGCACAAGGTGGAGCTCGCCGAGGACGGCACCATCAAGCACTTTCGGGTCGACATGAAGCTGACGTTCGTCCTCGAGGACTGACACACACGTGGGCGCCGCCCCCCATGCACCCCTCGCAGCACCAAATACACGGCGGACTGCGTCGGACCCCTCCTCGTCTGCGGTGAAGGCCTTCGGCCGGAGCTGCAGCCACTCCTGCCCGGAGGGGGAGGAGCAAGGAGACAACGAAGGGCCCTCCCGTCTCGGGAGGGCCCTTCACACGTCGAACGAGTCGCTCCTAGAAGCCGGTCTCGAAGTCGTCCTCGAAGGACACCACGGTGCGTGACCCCGACGACGCGGCCGGCTCGGCGCTGCGGGGCTCGGTGCGAGCCTCGTCAGTGTGCCGGTTGCCCGACGTCCGATCGTCCGTGCGACGCTCGCGACCTCGTCCGCCGTCGCGGCTGCCGCGGTCCCGGCCGCGGTCACGGTCGCGACCACCACGGTCGCGCCCGCCGTCGCGGCCACGGTCGCCGTAGCCACCGCCGCTGTCGCCGGGCTCGAGCAGCTTGGCGCCGGGCTTGAGCTCGAGCTCGACCCCGTCGGCGAGGTCGAGGCTGACCTTGCCCCGGTCGTCGATCTCGCGCACCACCACCTGGACGTCGTCGCCGAGGGCGAGAACGTCCTCGACCTGGGCGATGCGGCGACCGCCACCCATCTTCGAGATGTGCAACAGGCCGTCGCGACCCGGCAGGATGTTGACGAAAGCGCCGAACTTGGTGATGTTCACCACCTCGCCCTGGTAGGTCTCGCCGACGTTCGCCTCCGGTGGGAACCCGATGGCCAGGATGCGCTCCTTGGCGAGCTGCATCGAGGCGGTGTCGACCGCACCCACCCGGACGGTGCCGTCGTCGTCGATCTCGATGGTGGCGCCGGTCTCCTCCTCGAGCTCGCGGATGACCTTGCCCTTGGGCCCGATCACCTCGCCGATCCGGTCACGGGGGATCTGGATCGACTCGATCTTCGGGGCGTTCGGGGCCAGCTCAGGTCGTGGCTCGGCGATGACCTCGGCCATGGCCCCGAGGATGAACAGGCGGGCATCGCGTGCCTGGTGCATCGCCTTGATGAGCACGTCCGCCGGCAGCGACTCGATCTTGGTGTCGAGCTGGAGGGCGGTGATCATGTCGTGCGTCCCCGCCACCTTGAAGTCCATGTCGCCGAGGGCGTCCTCGGCGCCGAGGATGTCGGTGAGCGTGACGAACTGGCCCTCGTGGGCGATCAGGCCCATGGCGATGCCGGCCACCGGGGCGGCGATCGGCACCCCGGCGTCCATCAACGACAACGACGAGCCGCACACCGAGGCCATCGACGACGACCCGTTCGACATCAGCACCTCGGAGACGAGGCGGAAGGCGTACGGGAAGTCGTCCACGGGCGGGATCACCGGGAGCAGTGCCCGCTCAGCCAGCGCGCCGTGCCCGATCTCACGCCGCTTGGGACCACGCATGAAGCCGGTTTCGCCGGTGGCGAACGGCGCCATGTTGTAGTGGTGCATGTAGCGCTTCTTCTCCTCGACCGAGATGGTGTCGAGCATCTGCTCCATCTTGGTCATGCCCAGCGTGGTCACGTTGAGCACCTGGGTCTCGCCCCGCTGGAACAACCCGGATCCGTGGACCTCGGGAAGCACCCCCACTTCGACATGCAGCGGCCGGATGTCGGTGAGGCCGCGGCCGTCGAGCCGGACGCCGTCGCGCACCACCCGGTCGCGCATCACGCTCTTCTGGATCGACCGGAAGGCTCGCTTGGCGGCGGAGGCCAGTGCCGGGTCGTCCTCGGGGAGGGCGAGCTCGGCCATCACCTCCTCGGCGATCCGCTTCTCGGTGTTCAGGCGTTGGGTCTTGTCGGAGATGGTGCCCATCGCCTCGAGCTTGGGCCGGGCGGCTGCGGCGACCTGCTCGTACACCTCGGCCGAGTAGTCCTCGACCACCGGCCACTCCACCGGCTCCGGCTCGCCGAGCTGACGGCGCAGCTCGAGCTGAAGGTCGATGATGGTGCCGATGTGGCCCTTGGCCTCCTCGAGGCCGCGGGCGACGGTCTCCTCGTCGCTGGCGGGGGCGCCGTCCTGGAAGAGCCGGTAGCCGTGCTCGGTGGCTCCGGCCTCGACCATGGCGATGTCGACGTCTCCGGTGTCGTTGCGCTTCCCGGCGACGACGATCTCGAACACCGACTCGTCCATCTCCTCGAAGGTCGGGAAGGCGATCCACTCGCCGTCACGCAGCGCCAGCCTGACCGCGCCGATGGGGCCGAGGAACGGGATGGCGCTCACGGTGAGCGCCGCCGACGCCGCGTTGAGGGCGGGGACGTCGTACGGGTTGACCAGGTCGGCGGCCAGGATCGTGGCGACCACGTGGGTCTCGCAGCGGTACGTGTCGTCGAACGACGGGCGAAGCGGGCGGTCGATGAGGCGAGCGGTCAGCGTCGCCTTCTCGGTGGCCCGGCCTTCACGACGGAAGAACGAGCCGGGGATCCGGCCCACGGAATACATCCGCTCCTCGACGTCGACGGTGAGCGGGAAGAAGTCCTGGCCCTCGCGCACCGACCGGCTGGCGGTGGCGGTGACGATGACTTGGGTGTTGCCGATGGTGGCCACAACGGCCCCATCGGCGAGTTGGGCGAGCTTGCCCGCCGAGAAGACGACTTCCTTGTCGCCCACCCGGTCACGAACGGTGGTCTCTGCCACGCGTGTTCTCCTTGGTTGTCAGAGGAGACACGGACCAATTGGCAGTGGTGGGAGCTCTCGCAAGGGAGAGAGCGCCCGCCACTGACAACTGGTGGGTGTCCCCTGCTCCATTCGGATGCCTACTGAGGAGGCATCTCCGGTGTGGCGGGACGACGATCGTCCCACCGGTGGCACCCTCAGCGGCGCAGGCCCAGCCTGGCGATGAGGGAGCGGTAACGCTCGACATCCTGGTTACGCAGGTAGCCGAGCAGACGCCGCCGCTTGCCGACCATCATCAGCAGTCCTCGCCGGCTGTGGTGATCCTTCTGGTTCGACCGCAGGTGCTCGGTGAGGTGGTTGATGCGCTCGGTCAGCAGGGCCACCTGGACCTCCGGCGAACCGGTGTCTGTGGTGTGCGAGCCGAACTCTTCGATGGTGGTCTGCTTGTCCTTCAACTGCGTGTCCTTCACGACAGGGGGCATGTCCGGCCCGGGGGCTTCGGTGTCGCGCTGCGGCGCCTTGGCCTCTCACGCGGAGATGCGGCGGACGAACGTCCGAGCGGTGATTGTAGCCGCCCCAGGCCGCTTCGCCAACCTTGGCACCGGGAGGCAGGGGTCGTCGCTCGCTCAGACCGGAGTCGACTCGACGGCGCTCCCTTGGACTCCGGGCTCGTCGAAGCGCATTGCGTCGAGGGCGGCCCGCAGCCGCTCGCCGACCTTGGGTCCCAACTCCTCCAACGTCGCCACCGTTACTCCTGATCTCGACAGCCCGGAACCTGGTGGCAACGTCTGACAGATTTCGGAGACACGATTCCTCGTCTGCGGATCGGAAGGGTGGTTTCTGTCTCAGTGCCGTGGTATAACGAACGTATGTTCGATACAGCGTCAGACACCACCAGTACCCGCACCACTGCGGCCCGGGTCGAAGCCTGGGAGGACGAGATCCGCGAGCTCGAAACGGAGATCACCCGGCGCGCGCCCGCCAAGTCCAACTGCTCCGCAAGCTGGACCGCCACCAAGTCGATGCGGGGGCCGGGATGCGCACCATGGGCGACTGGGTATCCGCCCACCTCGACGTCTCCTCCCAGACCGCCAACCGGTTGTGGCAGCTGGCCAGAGCCGGCGACTCCGGGCTCGACGCCCTGATGGCCGACGGGTCGCTGCGGCCTGGATCGGGCTGCGGTGCTGGTCAAGCTCCACGCCGCCGACGTATTCGACGGCCAGTTGGGTGACGCCACCGCCACCGGGTTCTCACTCGGTCGCCTCTACGGGTTGCTGGAACGGGTCCGCTCATTCACCCAAGATGAAGAACGGAATACCGGTTCGAGCACCGGTACCTGGTGATCCAACCCTCCCTCGACGACGCCGCCTACAAACTATGGGGACTCCTCCCCGGAGTCGACGGGCAGGTCATCGCCGCCGCGTTGCACAGACGGGAAACCGAGCTGCCCCTTCTGCCCGGTGAAGGCAACGGGCAAGGGCAACGCCGCGCCGACGCCCTCACCGCCATCTGCCTCGACACCCTCACCGACTCCACCAATCGCAGACGGAACAGCCCGGGACGGTGACCGTCGCCGAGATCTTCGTCGACGCCGGCCTCGCCACCCAGGATGGTGGCGAAACGGGTGCCACCCTGCCGTCCGGGGTCAAAGTCGGTCCCAACACGCTCGCCGAGATCCTCTGCGGCGGCAAGGTCCGGGTCATCGCGGTCGATGGGCTCCACCCCGTCGCCTACACCGACCGCACCGACGTGATACCCCCGGCGGTCAGACGCTTCGTCCTGTGGCGCGACATGGGTCAATGCTCCATCGAAGGCTGTCACAGCCGCTACCGGATCCAACCCCACCACATCCGAGAACGACACCAAGGCGGCGACCACGACCCCGACAACCTTGTCTCCCTGTGTTGGTATCACCACCACGTCGCCATCCACCAACTCGGCTACACCATCGATCCGGAGTCACCGCTCCATCGCCGGCGGCTCCTCTCCCCCCGGCAGACGACGGGACCACCCCTCCGCGACCGCTACCCGCACCTGGCGACCATCGCCACCGCCGCATAGCCGGTCCCGAGAAGCCCGAACCCGACCGAACACCGCGAGTCGTCTCCGCCGCCCGATCCTCCAACTCACCGCGGTGCCAATCGGCTGCGTGAGTGGCCGGCATGCTTGCCGACCCTCGTCGGCTCGGACCGCAAGCCTGCGAGTAGGGTGCCGCTTCCCGCATGCCCGACGCCCCTGCCGCTCCCGGCCGCCGACCAGCCACCACCCACGGTCCTCGGGGGGCCTTGCTGCCGCTCACCATCGGTGCCGTCGGGGTCGTCTTCGGCGACATCGGCACCAGCCCGCTGTACTCCCTTCGCGAGACCTTCGCCGAGGGCCACGGCATCCCGGTCGACGACACCACCGTGCTCGGCGTCCTGTCGCTGATCTTCTGGGCGCTGGTGATCGTGATCGCCATCAAGTACGTCGGAGTGGTGATGCGCGCCGACAACGAAGGTGAGGGCGGCATCCTGGCCCTCACCGCCCTCGTCGCCCCGACCCCCGAGGCGCGGCTGCGTCGGACGGCCCTGGTGGGGCTCGGGTTGTTCGGCGCCGCCCTGCTGTACGGCGACGGGGCGATCACGCCGGCCATCTCGGTTCTCTCCGCCGTCGAGGGGCTCGAGCTCGCCGCCCCGGACCTCGCCCGGTTCGTGGTGCCGATCGCGGTCGGGATCCTGGTGGCGTTGTTCGCCATCCAGCACCGGGGCACCCACGTGGTGGGCAGGGTCTTCGGCCCGGTGATGCTGCTGTGGTTCGGCACGATCGCCGTCCTCGGCCTGCTCAACGCCGCCGGGAACCCCGGGGTCGTGGCCGCGGTCAACCCGTGGTACGCCGTCGAGTTCTTCTCTGCTCACACCGGTCGGGCCTTCCTGGCTCTCGGATCGGTGGTGCTGGTGGTCACCGGCGGGGAGGCCCTGTACGCCGACATGGGGCACTTCGGGGTGAAGCCGATCAGACGTGCCTGGTTCGCCGTGGTGATGCCGGCGTTGCTGCTCAACTACGCCGGCCAGGGCGCCCTCGTACTCGACAACCCGGAGGCGGTCGAGAGCCCGTTCTTCCTGCTCGCCCCCGAGTGGGCGCTGTACCCGTTGATCGCTCTGGCCACGGCGGCCACCATCATCGCCAGCCAGGCGTTGATCTCCGGTGTGTTCTCACTGACCCACCAGGCGGTGCAGCTGGACTTCCTCCCCAGGATGGATGTGCGCCACACATCGGCGACGGCCTTCGGCCAGGTCTACGTCCCGTCGGTGAACTGGTGGTTGCTCGTCGCCTGTGTCGGGTTGGTGGTGGGGTTCCGGACCTCGGCGAACCTGGCTGCCGCCTACGGGGTGGCCGTCACCGCCACCATGTTCATCACCAGCATCCTGATGGGGGTCTATGCCCGGGAACACTGGGGATGGAGCAAGGCGAGGACACGGGTGGTGGTGGGCGGGTTCCTGGTCGTCGACCTGGCGTTCCTCGGCGCCAACCTGGTCAAGATCCCCGACGGGGGCTGGTTCCCCCTCCTGCTCGCCGCCATCCTGTACGGGCTGATGCGCACCTGGCGGGCGGGACGCGAGCATGTGGCGAAGGCGCTGCGCAGGGGCGAGCAACCACTGAAGGCGCTGGTCGACAGCCTGGCGCGCAAGCCCGGGCTGCGACGGATCAATGGGACGGCGGTGTACCTCTTCCCCAACCCCGGGCGGGTGCCGCCGGCCTTCCTCGCCAACCTCCGACACAACGAGGCGGTCCACGAATCGGTGGTGTTCCTCGCCGTCCGGGTGGAGAACACTCCTCGCGTGCCGCGCGCCCGCCGCGAGAAGGTCGTCCACCTGGGCAGCCGGTTCTTCGAGGTCACCCTGCGCTACGGCTTCATGGAGGAGCCGGATGTTCCGCTCGAGCTGCGGCAGCTGATGACAGAGGTCGCCTTCGACCCGCTGCACACCACCTACTTCCTGGGCAAGGAGTCGCCGGTGGCCACACCGGGCGTCGGTCTCGGCTCGTTCCAGGAGAACGTCTTCCGATACATGCACCGGAACGCCCGGAGCGCCGCCGCCTACTTCAAGCTCCCCAACGACCGGGTTATCGAGATCGGCACCCCGGTCGACATCTGACCCGGGCCCGCCGGTCAGTGGGCCGGGCCGTCGACCACCGCCTCGATCTCGAGCTCCACCAGCCACGCCGGATCGAGCAGCCCGGCCACCACCACCATGGTCGCCGCCGGGGCGGCGGGACCGAACAACTCGGCGTGGGCCCGGCCGACGGCGTCGGCGTCGTCGGGGTCGACGACGAACATCCGGGTACGAACCACGTGGCCAGCCCCGGCACCCAGTTCGGCCATGGCGGCCAGGGCGATCTCGCCGCATCGCAGCATCTGCGCATAGGCGCCTACTGCCACATCCTCGCCTTCCGGAGGGACCGGCGCCGTCCCGGCGACGATCACCCGGTCCCCCACCCGGACCGCCCGGCTGAACCCGTAGCGAGGCTCGAAGGGCGAGGCGGAGCGGACCGACCGACGGGTCACCCTAATGAACCGGCGTCCTGGTCGAGACGTGCCCTCGCCTCGGCGACGTCTGCCCCGATCTGGGCGACCAACGACTCCACCCCGTCGAAGCGCTGCTCGTCGCGGATGCGGGACACGAACTCCACGTCGACTTCCTGGTCGTACAGATCGATCCCTTCGCTGCCTTCCCCTTCGGGCCGATCGGCCACGTCGAGCAGGTGGGCCTCCAGCACCTCGGCGGTACCGTCGAAGGTGGGGCGAACCCCGATGTTCGCAACTCCGGGGAGAACGCCGTCTCCCACCCTCACCCAGACGGCGTAGACGCCCCGCCTGGGGAGCGCCTGGGCTTCGACCAGCCGCAGGTTGGCCGTGGGGAAGCCGATGGCGCGTCCCCTCCCGTCGCCCCGCACCACGACGCCTCGCACGGCGAACCTGCGCCCGAGGATTCGCCCGGCGGCACCGAGATCACCGTCGGCGAGCGCATCGCGGACATCCGAGGCGGTGAACGCCCCTTCGCCGTCACCGACGATGGCGACCGGCGCCAGCTGGAACCCATGCAGGGCTCCCATCCTGGCCAGCAGGGCGCAATCGCCCTGCTGGCGGTAGCCGAATCTGAAGTCCTCGCCCACCGACACGACGGCCGCAGCCAGCGCGTCGACCAGCACCTCGGTGACGAACGCCTCCGCGGGCAGATGGCGCAGTTCCTCGTCGAAGTCGAGGATCGCCACCTGGTCGACCCTCAGCTGGTCGAACAGCTCGAGTTGCTGGCTGAGGGTGGTCAGTCGGGGCGGCACCCGGTCAGCAGCGAGCACCGCCGCCGGGTGGGTGCGGAACGTGACCACGGTGAGTGCCAGATCGCGTTCGACCGCCTCCCGGCCAAGGGCGGCGATGACCGTTCGATGGCCGCGGTGGACGCCGTCGTAGACCCCGATGGTGACCGCCGACCTGCGCTCCGGGACCGGCCACGAGCGGTGCGGGCCCTCGAGCAGCCTCATCCCAACACCACCTCGGGTCGCGCGCGGGAACCGTCCACGTCGTAGATCGCCAGCAGGCCCCCGGCTGTGTCGGTGATGCGCACCGGCCCGTGGTCGGGAACGCCCTCGCCGAGGACGCTGCTGGGAAAGGCGATCCCGTGGCGGACACCCTCGGCCATGTCGTGGGTCACCACGACCTCGGGCAGCTCGGGGAGACCGCGGGCGGCAGGCAACACGAGGTCGCCGAGACGCCCCGCGGCCGCCTCCTCGACGATGGCGTCGACGGAGAGGGCGGCCTCGACCCGATGCCCTCCGCTGGCGGTCCGGCGGAGCGCGGTGAGGTGGGCGCGGCCACCGAGGGCCCCGGCCAGGTCGTCGGCGAGCGTGCGGACGTAGGTGCCGGTGGAGCAGGTGACCCGGAACGTGACCTCCGGATAGTCGCTCGGGGCGAAGTCGACGATCTCGAGCTCGTGGATGGTCACCGGGCGCGCCTGGCGCTCCACGTCTTCGCCGGCCCTGGCCAGGTCGTAGAGCCGGCGGCCGCCGACCCGCCGCGCCGAGACCATCGGCGGTACCTGCATCACGGTGCCGGTGAACCGGTGCGCCACCGACCGAAGGTCCTCCTCGCTGACCGCCATCGGCTCCCGCGACAAGACGGCCCCGTCGGCGTCGAGCGTGTCGGTGGCCACCCCGAACCGCGCCGTCGCCGCGTACTCCTTCGGTGCCGCGGTGACGAACCGGAGCAGCCGGGTGGTCCTGCCCAACCCGAGCACGAGGAGCCCGGTGGCCATCGGGTCGAGGGTGCCGGCATGGCCCACCTTCTTCTGTTGGGCGACCGATCGGACCTTGGCCACCACGTCGTGCGACGTCCATCCCGGTGGTTTGTCCACCAGCAGGAACCCGTTGGGGCGGCTCATCCCATGGCCTCGCGCACCCGCTCGATCGCCCGTTCGATCGTACCGGGCACCGTGAACCCGGCGGCATTCCGGTGACCACCGCCGCCGAGGCTGGTGGCCACCGCCGCCACGTCGACCAGGCCGCGGGAACGGAGGCTCCCCTTGGTGGTCGTCCCGTCCAGTTGGCGGAGCAGTAACGCCACCTCGGCCTCCTCGGCGATCCTGATGAGGTCGATCAGCCCGTCGGCCTGCTCGTAGGCGACACCGGCAGCCGCCAGGTCGGCGGCGGTGAGACTCGACCACACCAGCGACCGCTCCGGCTCCAAGACGGCCCTGCCCAGAACGGCGGCAGCCAGGCCGAGATAGCCGAACGGGACCTCGGCGAAGAGATGCTGGCCGATCCGGTCGGGTTCGACACCGGCGTCCAGCAGCCCGGCGGCCATGCGATGCAGCTCCGGGGTGGTCGACGAGTACTGGAAGCGCCCGGTGTCGGTCACGATCCCGGCGTACAGCGCTTCCGCAACCGGCCGGTCGACCGGCCAGCCGAGATGGGCGAGGAGCGTCACCACCATCTGGGCGGTCGCCCCGGCGGTCGGGTCGATCCAGGCGACGTCCCCGAACGAGTCATGGGTGAGGTGGTGGTCGATCACGGCCACCTTCCCCGCCTGCTTCACCAGTGGCGCGGCACTCCCCAACCGACTCTGCTCGGCGCAGTCGACCACCACCAGGAGGTCGAAGGCGGCGGGGACGCCGGCCGGGTGCTCGACCACCTCGGCGTCGAGAAAGCGCAGCGTGTGCGGCATGACGAAAGGCTCGCCGAACGTTGCCCAGGCCGCCCGCCCGGTGAGACGGGCACTGCGAGCCAGAGCGACCATCGAGCCGAGGGCGTCACCGTCGGGGCCGACGTGGCCGACGGTGACGATTGTCCGTGCCGCGGTGACGGCGGCCGCCACCGCAGCCATCGCGCCGGCGCCGCCGGCTCCGTGCGCCGCCGGTGGTCCCAGGCCCGTCCTGTGAGGTCATTCGGATTCCTCGCCCAACTCGATCGGGGGCTCCTGTTCCAGCTCGTGGAGGATGCGAGAGAGCCGCAACCCCCGCTCCACCGCCTCGTCGACGGCGAAGGTGAGCACCGGGGTGAACTTCATCCGAACCTGGGCCGCTACCCGCTGCTGGACGTGTGGCGCGGCGTGGGCGAGGGCGTCGGCGATGTCCGCCTGTTCCTCGTCGGTGCCCATCGCCGAGTAGAAGACCGTGGCCCGCCTGAGGTCGGGCGAGGTGTCGACGCCGGTGACGGTCACGAAGCCGATCCTCGGGTCCTTGAGCCGGCCGACCTCTTCGGCGATCACCTCACGCAACAGCTCGTCTACCTTGCGCATCCTCGACGAACGGGGTTGTCTCATCGCCCCGCCTCATTCCACCGACTCGATGGGGCCGGCTGCGACAGACAGGACCTCGACATCGTCGCGGCGCTCCAGCCAGCGCTCGATCGAGTGGACCACCCGGGTGAGCTGGCCGGCTTCCCCGGAGACGGCGGCGACACCCAGGGTGAGCTTCTGCCACTTGTCCTGGTCGTCGACCTCGGCGACCGCTACGCCGAACGTGGAGGAGAGCTGGGTGGTGACCGATTTCACGGTGTGCCGTTTCTCCTTCAGCGACCGCGCTCCCCTGATCCGGAGCTCGACGCGGAGCGCGATGGCGTGCATGGGCGATCAGGTACGGGCGACTTGCCTGATCTCGTACGACTCGATGAAGTCGCCTTCCTTGATGTCACGGAAGTTCTCCAGACCGATGCCGCACTCGAAGCCGGAGCTCACGCTCGCCACGTCGTCCTTGAAGCGACGGAGCGAGGCGATCCGCCCGTCGTACACCACCACTCCGTCGCGGACCAGCCGGGCCCTGGCGTTGCGGTTGATGTCACCGTCGGTCACGTACGACCCGGCGATGGTGCCGAACCGCGGCGAGCGGAACGTCGCCCGGACTTCGGCCGAGCCGAGGAAGGTCTCGACCTCCTCCGGGGCCAGTTCGCCGACCAGGAGCGACTCGATGTCCTCCAACAGCTCGTAGATGATCAGGAAGGTGCGGATGTCGATGGCGCGATCCTTGGCCGCGGTGCGGGCGCCGGCATCCGGGCGGGTGTTGAACCCGTAGACGATCGCCTCCGACGCCTCGGCCAGGCTGACATCGTTCTCGGTGATGCCCCCGACCCCGGCGTGGACGATGTGGACGGCGGCGTCTTCTCGCTTGATCTTCGCCACGGCATCACGGATCGCCTCCAGCGATCCGTGGGCGTCGGCCTTCACCACGATGCGCAGCTCGGCGTCGTCGCGGGTGCGGAGCTGCTCGAGGAGCTGGCCCAGCCGCTCGGTGGCCGTGGGGACGATCAGGTCATGGCTGCGTTGCTCACCCACCTTGGCCTCGGCCAGCTTGCGGGCGGCGCGCTCGTTCTTCACCACCTCGAACATGTCGCCGGCAGAGGGGACCTCGTCCCACCCCATGACGACCGCCGGGGTGCTCGGACCGGCGTTGATGAGCCTCACGCCGTTCTCGTCGAAGAGCGCCCGCACCCGCCCGGCGACCGACCCGGCGACCAGGGCGTCACCCGGCTTCAGGGTTCCCCGCTGGACGATGACGGTGGCGACGGGGCCTCTGCCGACCTCGAGCTGGCTCTCGATGACGGTGCCGACGGCGGATGCCGACGGGTTGGCCTGCAACTCGCCGACCTCGGCGACCAGCGCCACCATCTCGAGCAGCTCGTCGACCCCGAGCCCGTCGAGCGCCGACACCTCGGCCGACACGACGTCGCCGCCGAGGTCCTCGACGACGATGCCGTGCTGGGTGAGCTCGGCCCTGACCGAGTTCGGGTCGGCGGCGGGCAGGTCGATCTTGTTGATGGCCACGATGATGGGAACCCCTGCCGCCTTGGCGTGGTTGATGGCCTCGACGGTCTGCGGCTTGACCCCGTCGTCGGCGGCGACGACGAGGATGACGATGTCGGTGACGTTGGCCCCGCGGGCGCGCAACGCGGTGAACGCCTCGTGCCCGGGCGTATCGATGAAGGTGATGGTCTGGCCGTCGCCGGCCTTCACCTGGTAGGCGCCGATGTGCTGGGTGATGCCCCCTGCCTCCCCGGCGACCACGTTGGTGGTGCGGATGGTGTCGAGCAGCCTGGTCTTGCCGTGGTCGACGTGGCCCATCACGGTGACCACCGGCGGCCGTGGCCGCAGGCTGGCCGGGTCGTCCTCGAACTCCACGCGGTGCGGGCCGCGGACGGGCTCCGCCTCGACAGGCTCCGCCTCGTCGACGAGCACCTGGTACCCGAAGCGGGCCCCCAGGGGCTCGAGCGCCGTCACCGGGATGGCACCACCCCCCGGGACCATCTCGCCCATCATCATCAGGGCCTTCACGACCTCACCGGTTCGTTCCCCGATCTGTCGGGCGAACTCGGCAGCGGTGACGCCCTCCTTGACGGAGATGAGGGTGTCCTCCTCTGCCTCGGACTCGGGCTCCGGCTCGGGTCCCGATTCGGGCTCGGGTCCCGGCTCAGGCTCGGACTCGGGCTCCGGCTCGGTGTCCTCGTCTCCGGTGGCGATCGGCACTTGGTCGCCGGTCGCCGGCTCGCCGGCGACGGCGCCTGCCGAGGCGTCCTCGTACGCCAGGCGGACGAGGGCGACGGCATCGTCGTCGAGACCGGACGAGGCGGTCTTGGCCTCTATGCCGAGCTCGTGGACACGCGCCAGCACATCCTTGGAGTCGTGTCCAAGCTCTCGTGCCAGCTCGTACACCCGTAGCTTCGCCAACCGTCACCTCCGATAAGAGCCCCCGGACGGGAGCATTGTGCCACCGGGCCGTCAGGCGCCGGCGGGCTGGTCCTCGTCGACCTCGTCATTTGCGGCGTCGTCGTCGCCGGTCTCATCCGGGACCACCGCGTCATCGCCGACGGTGCTGTCATCCGCTACCACCGCGTCATCGGCGACGGCGCTGTCATCCGCAACCACCGCGTCATCGGCGACGGCGCTGTCATCCGCAACCACCGCGTCATCGGCGACGGCGCTGTCATCCGCAACCACCGCGTCATCGGCGACGGCGCTGTCATCGACCGCGCATCCGACGCCGCGTCATCGGCGACCACCGCGTCATCGGCGACGGCGCTGTCGTCCGCGTCGGCGCTGTCGCCGGTCTCTTCGCCGCCAGCGGTGACATCGCCCTCGTCGGCGGCACCCGTCGCCGGCGCGGCGGCGACCTCTTCCACATCGAGGCCCAGGTCCTGGCTCTCGGAGCGGATGTCGACCTTGTAACCGGTGAGCCGGGCGGCGAGACGGGCGTTCTGTCCCTCCTTGCCGATGGCCAGCGACAGCTGGTGGTCGGGAACGATCACGGTGGCGACCCGGTTCTCGTCGTCGAGACGCACCTCCTTGACCCGAGCCGGAGACAGCGCCTCGGCCAGGAAGGAAGCCGCCTCGGGGCGCCACTCGACGATGTCGACCTTCTCGCCCCTCAGCTCGTTGACCACCTGGCGGACCCTGGAGCCACGGGCGCCGACACAGGCCCCCACGGGGTCGACGTTGGGATCGTTGGACAGCACGGCGATCTTGGTGCGATGGCCCGCCTCACGGGCGATCGCCTTGATCTCGACGTCGCCGTCGACGAGCTCCGGCACCTCGAGCTCGAACAGCGACCTGATGAACTCGGGGTGGCTTCGACTGATCACGATCTGCGGTCCCTTGCCTTCGCCACGGACCTCGAGGATGTATGCCTTCACCCGGTTGCCGCGCTCCAGCTTCTCGTAGGGGATCCGCTCGGAGGCGGGCATGATCGCCTCCGCGTTGCCCAGGTCGAGGATGGCGTACCGGTGGTCGGACTGCTGGACGATGCCGGTCACCAGGTCTCCCTCGCGGCCCTCGTACAGCTCGAAGACCTGCTCGCGCTTGGCGTCGCGCAGCCGCTGCAGGATCACCTGCTTGGCGGTCTGGGCAGCGATGCGGCCGAAGTCGTCCGGGGTGTCCTCCCACTCCCGCACCACGTTGCCGTCCTCGTCGAGGTCCTGGCCGTAGACGATGATCTCGGTGGTGTCGGCGTCGATGGTCACCCGCGCTTCTTCGGCGGCGCCCGGAGTGCGCTTATAGGCGGACACCAGGGCGTTGGCCAGGGCGTCGAGGATCACGTCGGCGGGCACGCCCTTCTCTCGCTCGAGGAGCTCGAGGGCATCGAGCAGGTTGTAGTCCATCGCTGATCCTCTCTACCGGCGTCCGCCCGGCTTCGGAGCCGTTTCCCAGGTGAACACGGTCCGGGCCGTCGCCACCTCGTCGAAGGGCACCGTGACCTGCCCCCCGTCCGTTTCCACGGTGAGCTCATCGGCGCCCACCTCGGCGAGGAGGCCGCGCAGATGGTTCGAGTCGCCCACCGGTCGCTTCGTCTTCACCCGCACTTCACGGCCAATCGCCTTCTCGAAGTGCCGCGGCCGCCGCAAGGCCCGCTCCAGGCCGGGAGAGGTGACCTCCAACGTGTACGAGCCGGCCACCGGGCCGCCCTCGCCGTCATCGTCGAGCAGACGGGACACCCCGCGGGACAGCCGGGCGAGGGTGTCGACGTCGATCGGCTCGGGGGAGTCGACCACCACCCGCACCAGGGAGGCACCGCTGCCGCCTACGATCTCGAGGTCGTCGAGCTCGATCCCCTCGGCAGCCAGGTAGGGCTCGATGACGCCCCACATGCGCTGTGCCGGTTCGGCGGTCATGGTCTGCTCGCTCCTGTCCTCGGTCCCTTCGATCCCGGGCCACGACCGGCCCGTATCACCAAACGAGGCGGGCCCCGGGCCCACCTCGACGCGGCGATCTCAGTTGAGGGCGAGTATACCAGCCGGGCCGGTTGGGCCGAACGGCCCAGGGACAGTGAAATCCGGGTGGTGGACTCCACTTCGGCGGTTCGGCAGCTCCGAGCCGCTGCGGGACGTCAACGCAGGCTGGTCACCCGTTCGACGACGGCGGCGACGGCGTCCTCGAGCTGCAGCGTCTCGGTCTCGCCGGAAGCCCTCTCCGTGAGCTCGACCTCGCCGACCCCGACCCCGCGGGGGCCGATGGTGACCCGGAACGGGAACCCGACCAGCTCGGCGTCGGTGAACTTCACGCCTGGACGCAGGTCGCGATCGTCGACGATGACATCGATCCCGGCGTCGACCAGACCCTGGTAGACCGCCTCGGCCGCCTCGGACGACCGCTCGTCGTCGACCTTGACCAGGCTGACCACCACCTCGTAGGGAGCTACCGGCACGGGCCAGACGATGCCCTTGTCGTCGTGGTGGGTCTCCACCACCGCGGCCATGCTGCGGCCGACGCCAACGCCGTACGAGCCCATGAAGATGGGCGTCTCCACCCCGTTCTCGTCGAGCACCGTGGCGTCGAGGGGCTCGCTGTAGAACGTGCCCAGCTTGAAGATGTGCCCGACCTCGATGACCCGTTCGACCCGGAGAGGCGTGCCGCACAGTGGGCAGGGGTCTCCCTCCCGCACCGTGCGCAGGTCGAGCCAGCGGTCGACGGCGATGTCGCGGGCGACGTCGACGCCGCGAAGGTGGACGTCGTCGCGGTTGGCGCCGGTCACCATGCCGCGGCGATCCTGGAGCGCCGGGTCGGCGACCACCGGAATCCCGGTCACGCCCACCGCCCCCAGGCTGCCCGGGCCGGCGCCGAGGAGCGGGCGGATCTCCTCCTCCGTCGCCGGACGGAGCTTCGCCGTGCCCAGACCGTCCACCAGCTTCTGCTCCATCAGATCGTGGTCACCGCGCAGCAGCACCAAGGTCGGCTCACCGTCCACGACGTAGACGAGCGTCTTGATCTGGTGGCGAGCGGCGGCGAAGTCGAAGCCTTCTGCGAGGGCGGCGATGGTGCGGATCCCCGGGGTGGGGAACTCGGCGATGTCGGAGTCGCCTGGCGGATCCTCGACCGGGTCGAGTCGCGACGTGGCGCGCTCCACGTTGCCGGCGTAGTCGCCGGTGGGGCACACCGCCACGTCGTCCTCCCCCGCCGGGGACGGGACGGTGAACTCGACGGACTCGGTGCCGCCCATCGAGCCCGAGCTCGCCTCGACGGGGATGACCGGCAGCCCCAACTTGGCGAAGATCCGCGAGTAGGCGGCGTGGTGGTTGTCGAACTGGTGATCGAGGCCGGCCCGGTCGACATCGAACGAGTACGAGTCCTTCATCACGAACTCCCGCACCCGCAGGAGCCCGGCCTTGGGCCTGGGCTCGTCGCGGAACTTGGTCTGCAGGTGGTACCAGAGCTGCGGGAGCTCCCGGTATGAGCGCATCTCGGCGGCGAGCGGCGTGAAGATCTCCTCGTGGCTCATGGCGAGCATCATGTCCGCCCCCCGCCGATCACGGAACTTGACCAGGATCCCCTCGACGTCGTCCCAGCGACCGGTTCGCTTCCAGGGCTCGGCGGGGTGGACCACGGGGAGAAGGAACTCCTGACCGCCGATGGCGTTCATCTCCGCCCGGATGATGGAGGAGATCTTGGTGGCGACGCGCATCCCCAGCGGGAGGAGCGAGTACGACCCGGCCATCAGCTGCCTGATGAACCCGGCGCGTACCAGCAGACGATGGCTCACCGCCTCGGCGTCGGCCGGGTCGTCGCGCAGCGTCGGGATGAAGGCCTGGGACCAGCGCACGTCGGGCTCCTGGGGGAAGCGGTGGCGGAGGATACCGGGACGCCGGCATCGAGAGGCCAGCCGGGAGCCTCGCTACTCCTGGGCGACGCGGGCGACGGCGGCGCGGCGGTCGGCGGTGTGGTTGACGTCGCCTTGTGACGTACGGAGCTCGAGGGCGGTCTCCTCGGCAATGTCGGCAGCCGATGCATCGGCGGCGGCCAGCCGTGCCTCCACCCCTTCCTCTGCCAGCCGGCGCGCCTCGTCGACGAGGGCGTCGACCATGTCCGCCTCGGGCACCACCCGAACCACCTGGCCCTTGATGAACAGGTGGCCCCTCCCCTTCCCTGCGGCGATGCCCAGGTCGGCCTCCCTGGCCTCTCCCGGCCCGTTGACCACGCACCCCATCACCGCCACCTGGATGGGCAGCTTCTCGGCCTCCAGCGCCTTCTGGGCGGCGGAGGCGACGGCGATCACGTCCACCTCGGCCCGGCCGCAGGATGGGCAGGCGATGAGGTCGAGGCCCCTGCGCTCCCGCAGCCCTAGGTACTCGAGCAGCCCCCGACCGGCCTTGGCCTCCTCGACGGGGTCGGCGGTGAGCGAGAACCGAATGGTGTCGCCGATCCCCTCGAGCAGCAGGGTGGCGATGCCCGCCACCGACTTGATCAGGCCCCCAGGCGGCGGGCCGGCCTCGGTGACCCCGAGATGCAGCGGGTACTCGACGGTCTGCGCCAGCAGGCGGTACGACTCGACCATCGAAGGGACGTTGCTGTGCTTCACCGAGATCTTGATGTCGTGGAAGCCGACCTCTTCGAGCAGCCGGATCTCGTGGACCGCCGAGTCGACCAGTGCCTGTGGCACCGGCGCCCCGTACTTGTCGAGGAGGTCCTTGTCGAGCGACCCGGCGTTCACCCCCACCCGGATCGGCACCCCGGCGTCGAGCGCCGCCGTCGCCACCGCCTTGATGTGCTGCGGCTTACGGATGTTGCCCGGGTTGAGCCGCAACCCGGCGACCCCGGCCTCCAGCGCCGCCAGCGCCAGCCGGTACTGGAAGTGGATGTCGGCGATGATGGGCACCGGCGCCCTGGGCACGATCTCGGCGAGCCCTTGGGCGGCATCGACGTCGTTGCAGGTGATGCGAACGATGTCGGCACCGGCTCCCTTGAGGGCGTAGACCTGGGCCAGCGTCCCGTCGACGTCGGCGGTCTTGGTGGTGGTCATCGACTGTACCGAGACCGGGGCGCCTCCCCCGACGGCGACGTCGCCGACATGGAGCTGGCGTGAGGCGCGGCGGGCGATCGTCATTACAGGTCCAATGGTACGGCGCTGGGGAGACGTGCATGTCCCTGACGCCGGTGTTCGAGACTCGGAGGTCGGCGACCCCCTCCTCGTCTGCCGTGCAGCCTGCGGCCCGTGATGCAGCCACTCCTCCCCCGAAGGGGGAGGAGAAGAAGACATCGGATCAGCCGGGGAGCTCGATGGGGCTCACGATGTCGAAGTAGAACCCGAGGATCCCGAGCAGCACGATGAAGGCGAACACCGCCGCCGCCACTGGGAGCAGCTTGCGCACGTCGGCGGGCCGGCCCCGCACCTTCTCGTAGAGGGCGACGGCGAAGTGGCCGCCGTCGAGCGGGTACAGCGGCACGATGTTGAGCACGCCGACGAACACGTTCACCCAGGCGAGCAGCAGCAGGGCGATCTCCACCGAGCTGGCCACCCTGGTGAGGCCGATCGGGCTGATCGGGCGCACCGTGTCCAGGACCTCGGGGTTGTCGTTGACCGTCGCCCCGAGGATCGAGCCGAAGTTGGTGACCAGGCCACCGAGGCCCTTGACGCTCTCCGTGGTCGCCGTGCCGAGATCGGAGGCGGCCACGGCCAGCCCGGCAATGGGACCGGAGCGCACCGCCAACGCCTCGGGGCCGACCCCGAGGAAGCCGGTCTCGGCGCCGGTGTCGGTGGCCACCGCCAGCGTCGTCACCAGGTCGAGGCGCTCGCCGTCACGCTCCAGCCCGATCACCACCTCTTCACCGGGGCGGTCGTGGACCAGCTCGACGAACTGGTCCCACTCGTCGAGGGCGACACCGTCGATCGCCACCAGGCGGTCTCCGGTCTCGATGCCGACGAGCGACGCCGGAGCGGGCACCACGGCGTCGGTCGTCGTCAACGTCACCGAGCGGCCGTCGCGCATCACGACGACCTGATGGGCGGTGCCGGGCTCGGCGGCCGGATCGAGCCGGTCGAACGGCACCCCGTCGACCGAGACCACCTCGTCACTCTCCTCGAGGACCAGCGGGACCGCTTCGGAACCGAGGTCGGCGATCACATGGTGGACGCTGACGGCGCCGATCGTCGTCGTCGGCTCGGTGCGCCCGTAACCGACCGAGATGCCGTAGAACAGGAGGAAGGCGACGATGAAATGGCTGGCGATGCCGGCCAGGACGACGATCGACTTCTGCCAGAAGGGCTTGCCGCGATAGGTGCGGCCCTCGTCCTCGGCATCGACATCCTCGAGCGGGTTCATCCCGATGATTCGCACGTAGCCGCCGAGAGGGACCGCCTTCACGCCGTACTCGGTCTCGCCCCTGGTGGTGGACCACAGGCGGGGCCCGAAGCCGAAGAACGCCTCGGTGGCCTTCATCCCGAAGTACTTGGCGGCGACGAAGTGCGAACCTTCGTGGATGACGATCATCAGGACGATTCCGATGATCATTACCGCTGGGCCCATTGCCTGACTCTCTCCGGAGGAAGGGACAGAGGGAACGGTACTCGCTCGGCGGTTCTATCCGATGGTGGCGGTGGCGACACGGCGGGCATCGGCGTCGGCCGCGAGCACGTCCTCGACCGAGCCCGGCACCCGGTGCGCCACCGAGGCGAGCGTCGCCTCGACGACTTCGCGGATGGCGGTGAACCCGATGCGCCCGTCCAGGAACGCGGCCACCGCCACCTCGTCGGCGGCGTTGAGGACCGCCGGGGCGATCCCCCCCTGGCGCCCGGCGGCGTAACCGAGGTCGAGGCAGGGAAAGGCGTCGCGATCGGGTGCCTCGAACGTGAGGGAACGTCCGCTCAGGTCCAGCGGAGCAACCACGCCCTGGCAGCGTTCCGGGCCGGTCAGGGCGTACTGGATCGGCACCTTCATGTCCGGTTCGCCCAGTTGTGCCTTCATGCTGCCGTCGACGAACTCGACCATCGAGTGGACGACGCTCTGTGGGTGCACCACGACGTCGATGGCGTCGTAGCCGACGCCGAACAGATGATGCGCCTCGATCAGCTCGAGGGCCTTGTTCATCATGGTGGCCGAGTCGACGGTGATCCGGGGACCCATGTCCCAGGTCGGGTGGGCGAGCGCTTCGTCGACGGTCACCGATCCCATCTCGGCGGCGGTCCGGCCGCGGAGCGGGCCACCCGAGGCGGTGAGGACCAGGCGGGCGACCGCCGCCGTGTCCTCGCCGGTGAGGCACTGCCATATCGCCGAGTGCTCGGAGTCGACCGGGACGATCTCCCCGCCGCCCGCCCTGGCGGCGGCGAGAACCAGATCGCCGCCGGCGACGAGCGTCTCCTTGTTGGCGAGGGCGAGCCGGTTGCCGGCGGCGAGGGCGGCAACGGAGGGCGCCAGCCCGGCACCGCCCACGATCCCGTTGACCACCACCGCACCCCTCGTCGCCGCCAGCCCTGCCACCGCGTCGGCGCCGACGCCGAGACGCCGCCCCAGGGACTCGGTGAGGACACCGGCGCCCGAGTCGGGAGGGTCGACGACGGCGACGGCGGCGTCGGGATGGCGGGAGGCGATGTCAGCCAACCGCGGCGAGAGCCGGCGGGCGGCGATGGCGACCACGTCGAATCCGAGCCGATCGGCAACCTCGAGCGTCTGGGTGCCGATGGAACCGGTGGCGCCCAGCACCACCACCGGGGCGGCCGGCCCGGTCAGGTGAGCAACCCCATCGCGTCGAAGATCACCCACGCCGCCGGTATCACGAACAGCAGGCCGTCGACCCGGTCGAGGATGCCGCCGTGGCCGGGGAGGATGGTGCCCATGTCCTTGACCCCGATGATCCGCTTCACCAGCGAGACGCTGAGGTCGCCGAGCGGCGCCAGGACGACGGTCGCTCCCGCCAGGGCGAGCATGCTGGGCAGGGTGAGCGGACCGAGGAAGCTGAGCACGATGGCGGCGACCACGGCGACGGCGACGCCACCGAGGAGCCCTTCGACCGTCTTCTTCGGTGACACCATCGGGGCGAGCGGCCGCGATCCCATGCTCCGCCCGACGAAGTACTGCCCGATGTCCATCGACACCACCACGATCACCACGGCGGAGACCCACCAGCGGTACTCGGGCGAGTCGACGATGGGGAAGACGAACGCAGCGAGCATGGCCCAGGCCACCACCATGACGGTGAGACCGCCGTCGGTGAGCGGGTCGGAATGTGACGAGGTGAGGGCGTAATAGAGCGCCACGGCCACGAGGGTGGCGATGATGGCGACCGGGACGGCGCCCAACCCCCAGACGGCGGCGCCGATCAGCCCACCGGCGGCCCCGAGCAGCCCGAACAGGGACAGCGGGTGCTGCCCGGTGCGCACCAGCACCGCGTAGAACTCCCCGGCCGCCAAGGTGAACAGGATCACGACGATCACGGTGAGGCCCAACGGGTGGACCAGGGCGGCGGCGAACAGGACCAGCAGGCCCAGTGCGGTGATGGCCCGGAGCCCGAAGTCGGTGGCGGATGGGGAAGCCGGGGCGGCGGCAGGGGAAGCCGGGGCGGCGGCAGGGGAAGCCGGGGCGGCGCTCGTCGTCGCCGGTGGCGGCTCGTCGACCACGTCCTCGAGCCCGACCACCCCGGAGTCGAGACCCGGGATGTTGGCGGCGATGGCGCTGGGAGCGGCGTCGGGCTCGTTGAGGCCGAGGTCGGCGAGCTCCAGGTAGTCCGGTTGCGACACCCGGATGTAGTGCTCGTCGGTGAACGTCGCCCAGTCGGCGGGCTCGTCCTCCGGGGCCGGCGCGGTGACGCCCGAGGGAGTGTCATCGCCCGTTGGCGCCGTCTGCCAGTCATCGAGTGGGTCGCCGAGCTCGCTGCCGGCGACGGCGGCACCGAGCGCGTCGACGGGCGGGACGTCGCCGACCGCCAGGAGGTCGTCGTCGTCGGCGTCGTCGTCCTCTCTCAGAGCAGCGGCACCGGCGGTTAGCTCCTCGGCGGCGAACATGGCGTCGGTGCTCGGCGGGGGATCCCAGTCCGGGGAACCCGACGCAGGTGCGTCGTCGGCGGGCACGGCGACGGCGCCGAGACCGAGGTCAGGGCCGGGCTCGACGGCAGTGTCGTATGGGCGGTCGGGCTCGACCGACGTCCCATCCGGGCGGTCGGGCTCGACCGCTGGGGAGGGCCCGCCGACGCTGGACGCCTCCTCAGTGGGATCGCCCTCGTCGGGGGGGTCGTGCGTCGCGGTGGACTCACCTGCCGGGGTGTCGCCGGCCGGTGGCTCACCGATCGAGGCTACCGCCGCCGGTCCCGGATCACCCCACGGCCACTCCTCTTCGTCATCGTCGTCCGCTGCGGCGTCAGGCGTGTCCGGCGGCGGTGACTCCCCCATCTGGGGATCGACGGTGAACTCGGCGTGCTCGCCGGGAGCGGCGGACTCGGGGCCTTCCATGTCGTCATCGAGCGGCTCGGCTTCGGGGTCCTCGCCGTGGTGCTCCACCTCGAACACCGCGTCGATCGCGTCACCGGACACCGACCCGAGATCGTCCGGGTCCGTTTGGTCAGGACCCTTGCCGACGGGGGGGTCGCCGGTCACGCCAGCTCACACTTCCATCAGCTCCTCCTCCTTGTGGAGGAGGAGCTCGTCGACGCGTTTGACGTGGGCATCGGTCATCTCCTGGAGCTCCTTCTCGGCGCGACGGATGTCGTCGTCCGAGACGTCTCCTTCCAATGCCTCCAGGTCGTCCTTCGTGTGGCGGCGGACGTTCCGGACCGCCACCCTCCCCTCCTCGGCGAGGTGGCGAACCACCCGGATCAGCTCCTTGCGCCGCTCTTCGGTCAGGGCAGGGAAGGCGAGCCGGATCACGTTGCCGTCGTTGGACGGGTTGAGCCCGAGGTCCGACTCGCGGATCGCCCGCTCGATGGCGACGATCGACGACTTGTCGTACGGCGAGACGATCAACATCCGCGCCTCGGGGACGCTGAAACCGGCGAGCTGTTGCAGGGGGGTCGAGCGCGCCGTAGTAATCGACCTGTATCCGGTGGAGGAGGCCAGGGTTGGCCCGGCCGGTGCGCACCGTGCCGAACTCGCCGCCGGTGTGGGCGACCGCCTGGTCCATCTTCGTCATCGCTTCGTCGAGGAGCTCCTCGAGCACCGCCACCTCCGTGGTCGCCGGCCGAAGAGGACGCTCGTCAGTGGACGAGCGTCCCCACCGCCTCGCCCCGCACCGCTCGGGCGATGTTCCCGGGCTCGGTCATGTTGAACACCCGGATGGGGAGGTCGTTGTCCATGCACATCGTAATGGCGGTCGAATCCATCACCTGGAGTCTCTCCGAGATGACCTGGAGATAGGTGACGTCGGTGAGCAGGTTGGCATCGGGATTGGTGCGAGGGTCGGCGTCGAAGACGCCGTCCACCCTCGTCCCCTTGAGGACGGCGTCGGCGCCGATCTCGGCGGCGCGCAGGGCGGCGGTGGTGTCGGTGGTGAAGAACGGGTTGCCGGTCCCCCCGGCCAGTACCACGATCCGGCCCTTCTCGAGGTGGCGGACGGCCCGCAGCCGGATGTACGGCTCGGCCACCTGCTGGATGGAGATCGCCGTCTGGACCCGGCAGTCGGCGCCGGCGCGCTCGATGCCGTCCCGGAGAGCCAGGGCGTTGATCACCGTGGCCAGCATCCCCATGTAGTCGGCGTTGGCGCGGTCCATGCCCTGGGCCGCCGAGCTGAGCCCCCGGAAGATGTTGCCGCCGCCGACCACGACGGCCACCTGATGGCCCTCGGCGTGGACCGTGGCGATCTCCTTGGCGACGCTGTCGACCATCGCCGGATCGATGCCGTAGTTCAGGGTCGGGTCGGCGAACGCCTCGCCGGACAGCTTGAGGACGACGCGGTTGGCCACCGTCACCCGTCGCCCTGGCCGACCTGGAGGCGGGAGAACCGTGCCACCGAGATGTTCTCGCCCATCTGGACACCGAGCTGGCGCACCATGTCGCCGACCGTACCGTCGAAGTCGTCGGTGCGGACGAACGCCTGGTCGTAGAGCACGTTGTCACGGTAGAACGAGCCCACCCGCCCGTCGACGATCCTGTCGACGACGTGGTCGGGCTTGCCCTCGTTGCGGGCCTGAGCGGCGATCAGCTCCTTCTCCTTGGCCACGACGTCTTCGGGCACGTCCTCACGCCGTACCCAGGTGGGACTGGCGGCGGCGATGTGCATGGCGATGTCGTTGGCCGCCTTCCGGAACTCGGCGCTCTTGGCCACGAAGTCGGTCTCGGCGGCCAGCTCGACGAGGACCCCGACCACGGGGCGTCCCGCCTGCGAGTGCAGGTAGCTGCCGATGGCACCGTCGGTCTGGGCCCGGTCGGTCCGCTTGGCGGCGGCCGCCAGCCCTCGCTCGCGCAGCAGCTCGGTGGCCTTGGCTACGTCGCCGGCGGCGTCCTCGAGGGCTCGCTTGGCGTCCATCATCCCTGCGCCGGTCGCTTGCCGGAGCGATTGCACGTCCTTGGCGGAGATCGTCATCCGCCTTCGCCCACGGTGCCGATCCCGACGGCGTCGGCGTCGATCTCCTTGCGCCCCGCCTGGGAGAGACCGGTGCCTGCCTTGGCGGCCTCGGCGATGATCCCCGCCAGCAGTTCGGAGGCGCGGATGGCGTCATCGTTCCCCGGGATCACCAAGTCGACGTCATCCGGATCGCAGTTGGTGTCGACCACCGCGATGACCGGGATCTTCAGCCGGTGAGCCTCGGTCACCGCGATGTGCTCGGTCTTGACGTCGATGATGAAGACGGCGTCGGGCGGCCGGTGCAGGTCGCGGACGCCGCCGAGCACCGTCTGCAGCTTCTCGAGCTCACGGCGGAGACGCAGGCGCTCCTTCTTGGGGAGCACGTCCATCTCACCGGATGCCTCCATTCGCTCCAACTCGAGCATGTAGAGGATGCGCTTGTGGATGGTGGTGAAGTTGGTGAGCATGCCGCCCAGCCAGCGATGGTGGACATAGGGCATGCCGGCCGAGGTGGCCGCCTCACGGATCGGTGCCTGGGCCTGCTTCTTGGTGCCGACGAAGAGCACCACCCCGCCGGTGGCGGTCACGTCACGGACCAGGGCTGCGGCCTCCTCGACCTTTTGCAGGGTCTGGCGGAGGTCGATGATGTGGATCCCGTTGCGCTCCGTGAAGATGAACGGGCGCATCTTGGGATCCCAACGGCGCGTCTGGTGGCCGAAGTGGACTCCGGCCTCCAGCAGCTGCCGCATGCTGACGACAGACACTGTGGTCCTCCAATAGGGGTTGGTTCCTCCGCCCACCCTTCGAGCCCCCAGCGGAGCCGTGGCTCCGACCCGTGGGGATTGCGGTGGACGTGTGTAGTTGATTGCGATTGTAGCCCGCCGGGGGGACCAGCCCGATTCGGCCTGCAGTCCCCTGGCTCGGCGGCTCAGGCCCGGGTGGCGGCGAGGAGCCGGTTCCGCAGGCTGATCACCACCTTGGCGTGAATCTGCGAGACGCGGGACTCGGTGACCCCGAGCACACCGGCGACCTGCTGCAGCGTCATCGACTCGTAGTAGTAGAGGGCGACGATGGTCCTCTCCCGATCCGGCAGCGAGCGGACCGTGTCGATGAGCACCCGGCGGAGCTCGGTGCGCTCGGCGGCGGCCTCCGGATCGACGGCGGCGGGGTCAGCCAGCAGCTCGCCGATGGGGGCCCCGCCGGCGGTGAGCTCGTCGAGCGCCACCAGACCGCCTTCCGCCATGTCCGCCAGGGTGCCGCGCACCTCGCCGACGCCGACGCCGAGGTGGTCGGCGAGCTCCTCTTCGGTACAGGTACGTTGCAGCCGGTGCTCCAGCTCGGCTAGACCCTCCTGGAGCTGGCGGCCCCTGGCCCTGACCCGCCGGGGCACCCAGTCGAGCCGGCGCAGCTCGTCGATGATCGCCCCACGAATCCGAGCCGCCGCGTAGGTCTCGAACCTCAACCCCCGCTCCGGCTCGAACCGGTCCACCGCGTCGATCAAGCCGAGGGTGCCGTAGGAGATGAGATCCTCCCCGTCCACCGCCCGGCGCAGCCCTGAGCCGAGTCGCCCGGCGACGTACTTGACCAGTGGGGCGTAGTGCAGGATCAGCCCGTGACGAGCCCTCTCGTCCCCATCGCCTCGCAGCCGCTGCCACAAGTCGTCGATGGCGCGGGCAGCCGCCTCACGCCCTGGGGTGGCTTCGGTCATAGGTGGCCCTGAGATGGCGACGGGACACCGCAGTGTAGATCTGGGTCGTCGCCAGCTCCCGGTGGCCGAGCAGCTCCTGGACGGTGCGCAGGTCGGCGCCGTTCTCGAGGAGGTGGGTGGCGAACGAGTGACGAAGGGCGTGCGGGAAGGTCCCCAGCCTCGCCTGTACCACCCGGCGGATGCCGCGCGGGTCGAGCCGGCCCCCTCTGACGCCCACCCACAATGCCTGCCCGGCGTTGGGTCCGGCGAGGCGGAGCCGGCCGCGGTCCAGGTAGTCGCCCAAGGCACGCCGCGCCGCCCCGGTGAACGGCACCTGGCGAGGCTTGCCACCCTTTCCGGTCACCATGAGGAAGTCGCCTCTCGGAACGTCGTCGACGGTGAGCCCGGCCAGCTCCGACACACGCAGCCCGGTCCCGTACAGCACCTCGAGGATGGCGCGGTCGCGCAGCGCCACCGGGTCGTCCCCGCCGCCACCGGGCCCGACGCGGTCGCCGAGCCGATCGAGGGCTCCGGCAACGGCGCTCGCCGGGAGCGCCTTGGGCAGGGTTGCCGGTCGCTTGGGACGGGCCAGACCCGCTGCCGGGCTGGCATCGAGCCGACCGCTCCTCACCGCATCGGCGAGGAAGGCGCGCACCGCAGACGCCTTCCGCGCCACCGAGCGCGGGGCGTAGCCGTCGTCCGAGAGCCGGGCCACGAAGCCTCTGACGGTGCGCCGGTCGACGTCGTCCAACCCGGTCACCCCCCGCCCGGCGCAGAACCGGGTGAACTGGGCGAGGTCGCCCCGGTAGGCGGCGACGGTGTGCTCGCTGAGCCGACGGCGTGACTTCAAGCGATCGAGATAGTCGGACACCTCCCCGGCCAGCGACTCCGTGGTGGCAGGAGGTGCACCGCCGGCGGCTGACAGATGTCTGTCAGGCTCGTCGAGAGCTGCGGGCGCGGTGTCGTGCATCGCCTCATGCTCCCCGTCCCAGCGGGCACCGTCAACGACCCTGGCGACCGGCTGTCTCGTGCTCGAGGATGACCGGTCCGGGTCAGCCGGCGGCGACGTTCACGTCGGGCCCGTCCGGTGCCTGGGCGACCTTGGCCGGCGGACCGAGCACGAGGCTCAACTCCTCGATGAGGTCGTCGGGGTCGAGAACAGGGTGGGCGCCGTCTCGGATCAGCAGGTTGCAGCCCTTCGACGACTCCCGGCGCACGTCACCGGGCACGGCGAACACCGGGACGCCGTGGGCCAGGGCGTATCCGGCGGTGATGAGGGCGCCTCCGGTGACGCCGGCCTCGACCACCACCACCGCAGACGACAGCCCGCTGATGATCCGGTTGCGCAACGGGAATCGCCACGGCTCCGGAGCGGCACCGGGCGGGTACTCGGTCACCACGGCTCCCCCGGCCTCTACCAACCGGTCGCCCAGCGTCCGATGCTCCGGCGGGTAGTGGATGTCGGGGCCGCACCCGAGCACGGCGATACCTGCTCCCCCGGCGGCCACCGTGCCGGCGTGAGCGGCCCCGTCGATGCCGCGGGCGAGCCCGGACACCAGCACCCAGCCGGCGCCGGCGATCGCCTGTCCGTACTCGGTGGCGAGCTGGCGCCCGTAGGCGGTGCACCGGCGGGTCCCCACCACGGCCACCGCCTGGCCTGTCGGGAGCCGGCCACGGACGAACAGGACGTCGGGCGGGTCGGGAGTGCCGGTCAGGGAGTCTGGGTACCCGGGATCCCCCCTGAAGCGCACCTCGACGCCGCTCGACTCCAGCTGGTGGCGACGGGTGGCAGCGTCGACGCCGGCGGCAGCCCGCACGCCCGCGGCTGCGCCCTCGGAGTGCGACAGCAGCCTGCGCAGGGTCCGCCGCGGGCCGTGCTCGGCCAGCAACCGGCTCAGCTTCTCCGGGTTCAGGCCGGCGAAGGCCAGGCGGAGGCGGTCGTCGTGGGCGAGGTCGTCCCCGGCAGCTCACTCGGCACCCCGGAATCGCAGCGCGTCGCCGGCATGGCTCGAGGTGACGACCTCGGACTCGGCGAGGTCGGCCACCGTCACCGCCACCCGGCGCGCCCGTCTCCCATCCCCGGGCCGACAGGTTGAGCTCGGCGACCGCTCGCTTCAGTCGGGCCACCGCCTCGGGCTCCCACTGCATGGAGTCGAGCGTCTCCCGGTCGAGGTCGCGGTTGAGCGCTCCCCGTGCCGTCTGGCGCTTGCGTGCCGCCACCACGCGGCGCAGCACTTCGACGCTCGGCTCACCCGGTGGGCCGGCCAGGTCGTCGGTGTCCAGCCGCCGCAGGTTCAACCGCAGGTCGATGCGATCGAGCAGCGGGCCCGAGAAGCGACGCCGGTAGCGGTCCCGGGCGGGCTCGCTGCAGTCGCAACCCCTGAGCGTGTCGCCGTGGTAGCCACAGGGGCACGGGTTGGTGGCCGCGACCAGTTGGAACCGGCACGGGAAGCGGACCGCACTGCCCTTGCGGGCAACCACGATCCGGCCCTCCTCGAGCGGCTGGCGCATGGCGTCGAGCAGATGCACCGGGAACTCGCCCAACTCGTCCATGAAGAGCACACCGAGGTGGGCCAGGGTGACCTCGCCTGGCACCGGGACCCCGCTGCCACCACCGAGGACTCCGGCGACGGTCGCCGTGTGGTGGGGTGCGCGAAAGGGCGGCGTCGGGTCGGCACCCCGGTCGAGCCCTGCGGCTCCCCAGGCGAGCGCCACGTCGAGCGCCTCGCCGTCGTCGAGGGGCGGAAGGATGCCGGGAAGGCACCGGGCCAGCATCGTCTTGCCGGCCCCCGGCGGCCCGGTGAGCAAGATGTGGTGCCCGCCGGCGGCGGCGATCTCGAGTGCCCGCCTGGCCTCAGACTGGCCGCGCAGCGCGGCGAGGTCCGGGCCTCGATGCGGGGGCGGCGATGGCCGGCTCGGGCGCCGCCCTACCTCCACCCCCTGGAGCACCGCCACCGCCTCGGCGAGGTCGGCCACCGTCGTCACTTCGGCGCCCGATGCCCAGGCGTCACCGGTCCCGTCGGCGAGCAGGCACCGCTTGCCGGTGCGGGCCGCCACCAGCGCCGCTCCGAGGCCGCCGACCACCGGTCGGATGTGGCCGTCCAGCGCCAGCTCGCCCAACGCCACCACGTCGACGTCGGCGGCGCGAACCGTTCCGTTGGCGGCCAGAAGCCCGAGAGCGATGGGCAGGTCGTATGCGGACCCACCCTTGGGCAGGTCGGCCGGTGACAGGTTCACCGTGATCGAACGCGCCTTGAGCCGGAAGCCGCTCGACGACAGCGCCGCCCACACCCGCTGACGCGCCTCGCGCACCGCGGTGTCGGGCAACCCGACGATGGTGAACCGCTCCCTTGGCCCGGCGACATGGACCTCGACTCTCACCGGCTGTGGCTCGACGCCGACCAGGGCAACGGAAGTGACCGAAGCGAACATGGCGCCACCGTATGGGATCGGTATGACACGAACCAGGGGTCTGGTGGGGGCCCCTGGCTAGCGTGTGGAGCGAACCGCCACCCGACGGGGAGGAACGTGCCGCTGCCGGCGACGACGACCCGCGAGTTCGTCACCGGCCTCCCCAAGGCCGAGCTCCACCTGCACCTCGAGGGGACGCTCGAGCCGGAGCACCGGCTGACCCTCGCCCGACGCAACGGAATCGACATCCGTCAGGACACGACGGCGGCGGCGGAGGCGACCCGGCGATTCGACTCGCTGACCGGCTTCCTCGCCGCCTACTACCCGGCGATGGAGGTGCTGAGGCAGGCGCAGGACTTCTACGACCTGGCCCGCGCCTACCTGGTGCGCGCCGCCGCCGACGGCGTCCGCCGGGCCGAGATGTTCTTCGACCCGCAGGCACACACCTCGCGCGGCGTGCCCTTCGAAGATGTGATCGCCGGGTACCGGCGCGCCGTAGAGGAGGCAGAAGAGCTCGGCATCGACGCCGACCTGATCATGTGCTTCCTGCGCGATCACACGATCGAGAGTGCCGCCGAGACCCTGGAAGCGGCGATGCCCTTCCGGGACGGGATCATCGGAGTGGGCCTCGACTCCGACGAGCGGGACAGCCCGCCCGAGAAATTCGCCGGAGTGTTCGCCCGTGCCCGGGAGCTCGGCTACCGGCTGACGATGCATTGCGACGTCGACCAGGTGGGCAGCATCGACAACATCCGCACCGTGCTCCACGACGTCGGCGCCGAGCGCATCGACCACGGCAGCAACGTCGTCGAGGATCCCAGCCTGGTCGACGAGCTGCGGGCCCAGGGCATCGGCCTCACCTGCTGTCCGCTCTCCAACCGCCTGGTCACCGCCGGCAACGACATGAAGGCGACCGAGATCGCCCATCTGCTGCGATCCGGAGTGCTGGTGACCGTCAACTCGGACGATCCGGCGTACTTCGGCGGCTACGTTGTGGACAACTACCTCGCCCTCGCCGAGGAGGCGTCGCTCACCCCCGCCGAGGTGGTGACGCTCGCCGAGAACTCCTTCGCCATCTCCTGGATCGACGACGAACGGCGGGACGGCTATCTGGACGAGATCGCCCGTTACGTCGACGGGTTCGCCGGCTGACCGCGCCGACCACGAGGGCTGCGGGCTCATCCCGGTCCTCCACCCGGTGGAGAGGACCGGGCAGGCCGCTCAGTGGGCAGGGACAGTGAATGTCCGGGCGTTGGCTCCGGTGCCGAGAACGAGAGTCATCTCGGCGCCGGGGGATTCGAATCCGGGGATGCTGAACCGCACCCGCGTCCGCCGATCGCCAGGTCCCTCGGCAACGAGCTCGCCCTCGAGCGTGTTCGACAACCCCGTGATCTCACCGCTGACACCGAGGTCCTCGGTGAACCGGACCTCCTCGAAGAACCACCTGGCCAGGAAGAAGTCGGGTTCCTCGATCGGGTCCCAGTCCACCACCCCACCACGGAGCCCGGCGCTGTCGCCGGGCACGATGAAGTTGTGCTTGAGACCGTCCATCGCCGTCCACGCCACCGCGGTGGCCAGCCGGCGGGTCGCCGTGTTCGCCGGTGGGCCGCCGACCTGGGTGGCTGACGGCGCCGACGTCACCGTCAGCGGGTAGCTGCCCGGCATCCAGGGGGAGTACGCCGGCTCCTCGGCGCACGAGGCGTCGACCACCCGCCGGGCCCGGATGAACTGGTCGACCAACTCAGGCCCGCACGGCGACCACCACCAGGCGGCGTGCCCTGCGGACGCCATGGTGACGTGTTCGGCGTCGAGGATCTCGGCGGCGAACCGCGAGTACGCCTCGGGTAGGCCGGTGTCGTACTCGCCGTGGATCACCAGCGCCGGGACCCCGCTCACCGTCGTGCCCGGGGTGAAGGCAGGTCGGTCCTCCCAGGTGGAGGAGATGCACCAGGCGGGTTGGAGGTTGCCCTGGGTCGCCCACGCTTCCCTGGAGAACGGGCCGAAGAACGGCGGCTGGGCGGCGACGGCGGTGTCGAACTGCGCACGGCGGACCGCCGGGTCGGGCTCGTCCTTGTCCCACTGGAGCGGAAAGTCGACGCACGTCCGGGCCACACCGTGCCCATTGGAGAACTCCCGCGGTGCCGGATGGCCATAGAAGAAGCTGTCGGGATGGAGGTCGGCAGCCAATCGCAGCAGCGGCACCGGGTCGCCGGCGACCAGCGCCGACGCCGCCGGGGTGATCTCACCGGGGCCGACGAACCCAGCCTCGTAACGCGCGATGCCGGTGGCGAGCAAAGCCTCGTCCACGGTCACCTGGTGGGCGACCCCCATGGAGTCGACGCCGATGCCGGAGACGGGTTGACCCCGCAGCTGGGCGGCGAGCGTGGCCAGCGTGTCCTCTGGGTCGGGGTTGGCGGTTGCGCAGGCTGGGGAGCGGCTGCAGATCGACCCGACGATGTCGCTGACCCCCGGCGCCGCCTCGGCGAAGAAGCCGGCCGGACCTTCGACGAGATCCACCGCGGCGGGGTCGGCGACGACGACCGAGCGCACGTTCTGTGGGTAGTGCACGGTGTAGGTGATGGCGTCGCCGCCGGCGTACGAGGCACCAATGATGTTGATCCGGCCGTAGCCGAGTGCCCGGCGCACATCCTCCAGGTCGGCGGCGACGTCGACCGTGGCGTACAGGTTGGCGGCGTCGCCCAGCGAGTCGTGGCACCGCGCCGCAGCCGGGTAGAGCTCCGGGGTGGCGAAGATGCGTTCGTCCTGAAGATCGGGACAGTCGATCACATCGGACAGCCCCACGCCCCGCTGGTCGACGAACACCAAGTCGTGGTCGCGGGCGACGGCCTCCAGCAAGTAGAAGGCAAAGTCGTACCGGGCCAAGCTGGCCGAGAAGCCCGGCCCACCTTCGGTCACGAACACGGCGCCTCGTGCCGTCGCCCGGGGGCCGGTGTGCGGATACACCTCGACGTGCAGGTTCACCACCCGGGCGTCAGGATCGCGCCGGTCGAGCGGGACCGGCAGCGTCCCGCACAGGAAGATCGGGTCGTCGTCGCACGGCGCCAGGACGAGCGATGCCGCCGCCATCACCGCAGCCCCACCCGGCGTGGTGGACGCGTTCGGTGCCGCCGCCGCCCGTTCCCGAGCCTGCGCCCGGGCCGCTGCCCTCGGGTCCACCGCGGACAGGATCGATTCCTTGTCGGGTGTCGCCGGTTGCGCGGCGGACGCGGGTGCCAGGCCGGCGACCAACACCCCGAGCATGAGGACCAGTGACCACCAGCGCTTCATCTGCATTCCCTTCCGCTCGGGACTGGCCGCCGCCTTGGCGGCACGTCGGAGAAGGTATTGCGCTCCGGCCGGCGCCACATCTGTGCCAGCACGGAGAAATGAGGGGTGCCAGCACGAAGAACCGCACGCGGAGGACACCTCGTCGGACGGTAGGGTCCGGCCATGCAGCACCCCATCCAGATCGTCTTCGACGCCAACGACCCGGCCCGGCTCGCCGACTTCTGGGCCGTGGCCCTCGGCTACGTGCGGCAGCCGCCGCCGAACGGTTACGACTCCTGGGAGGCGTTCGCCGTCGACCGGGGGATCCCGCGTGACCAGTGGGATGCGATGGACGCCCTCGTCGACCCTGATGGGGAGGGTCCCCGCATCCTGTTCCAGAAGGTCCCGGAGGGCAAGACGGCCAAGAACCGGGTCCATCTCGACGTACACATCCCCGGCGGGCACGAGCTGGAGTCGGATGAGCGGCATCGGCGGATCGAGGCGCTCGCCGCCGACCTCGCCGCCGCCGGAGCCACCGAGATCGACCGGTTCGACGAGCCGACAGGGTGGTGGATCGTGATGCAGGACCCCGAGGGCAACGAGTTCTGCGTCGCTTGAGTCGGGGGTCGCGCGCCGTCTGCCCGGTCTTGGTCAGCCGGCGACGGCCTTCAGTGGCCCTCGAAGTTGGCGGCTCGCTTCGTCAGGAAGGCATCGAGGGCCTCGGCGGCGTCGGCCGACGACAGCAGCACACCCTGGGCCTCGGTCTCGAAGGCGATTCCCTGCTCGAACGTCATGGCGGCGGCGCGGTCGATCCCGGTCTTGATGAACCGCTGTGCCAGCGGCGCTCCGGCGACCAGTGCCTCGGCGACCTCCGCCACCGTTGCCGCCAAGTCGTCTACGGGCACCACCCGGGCGACGAGACCCATCTCGACAGCCTCCGCCGAGTCGACGATCCGGCCGGTGAGCGCCAGGTCGAGGGCCCGGGCCCGGCCCACGATTTGGGGGAGCAGCCAGGTGCCCCCGAAGTCGAGGGTGAGCCCGCGCCTGACGAAGATCTCGGTGAACCGGGCACGCTCGGTGGCGATCACGATGTCGCACCCGAGGGCGAGGTTCATGCCGGCGCCGGCGGCGATGCCGTCGACGGCGGCGATGGTCGGCGCCGCCAGGCGGTGGAGGGCGGTGGCGGCGGCGCCGGGCCGCCGCATCCAACCCACGTTGGCGGACACCCCGGCGCCGGGACCGAAGCCGGCGTCCGCCAGGTCGGCACCTGAGCAGAAGTCACCGTCGGCGCCGGTGACCACCAGCACCCGCTGTCCCGAGTCGGCGAACTCCCGGAACGCGGCCGTCAACTCGTCCCAGCCGTCCGATGGGATGGCGTTCTTCCGGCCGGGATTGCTCAACGTCACGGTGCGGACCGTGAGCCGTCATGGGCCGGGAGCCTACCGAGCGACCCGACGCACCCGCCCACCGGCATGGCTCGTCGGCTGACGCCTCATCGAGCGATGGGACCGCCATCGCCGAGTTTCCGGACGCTAACCTCGGCGCCATGGGCCTCAACCCCTTCCGCAAGCAACGCGTCTCGACCAGCGACGTCGTCCTGGTGGCAGGTTTCGTCGTCCTCACGCTGGCCCTGGTGGCGTGGGGCTTCTTCGGTTGACCCATGGCACCCGGGCACGAAGGCGGCGCCACGCCGTTCGGCGAGGACGTCGTCTCGTCGGTCCAGCCCTATCAAGCCCGCAAACCGTATCTCTGCCCCGGCTGCTCCCACTGGATCGAGCCGGGCATCGGTCACGTGGTCGTCGTGCCCGAGTTGGCACCCGATCTCCGGAGGCACTGGCACCGTGGCTGCTGGTGGAAGGAGCAACGTCGGGTCGGGCGTTCCCCCGGAACCGGCCCGGAGTCGATCGAGCCGGTGCGTCGCTGACGCCGAGGTCAGCCGAGATCGCCCAGCCAGCGAACCGTCACCCGTTCGACACCGATGCCCACTCCCACGAAGTCCACTCGCATCGGCCCATAGCGTGGGTCGAGCAGCCGGGCCAGCCGCGCCACCCTGGCCATCTTCTGCCGGGTGATCCGGTCCACGGGGTCCTCGGCCGTCGCGTCCGGGCCGACGGTGCGGACCTCGACGGCAGCATGGCCGTCGGACCAGCGCACCACGAGATCGATCTCGCCACCGCCGACCTCGACGTTGCGGGCGACCACGACCCCGCCGCGGCTGGCGAGGAAGCGGGCAGCGATCTCTTCGCCCACCGCCCCGAGGCGTGCCCGGTCCCGACCGAGGCCGCTCAGATCTGGGAGGAAGGTTCCAGCTCTTCGATGTTGACGTCGCGGAAGGTCATCACCTTGACCCTCTTGACGAACCGGGCCGGCCGGTACATGTCCCACACCCATGCGTCTTCGAGCTCCAACTCGAACCACACGGCGCCGTCTTCCTGGCACGTCTGCACGTCGACACCGTTGGCGAGGTAGAAGCGACGCTCCGTCTCGATGACATACCGGAACATCGGGAGGACGTCGCGGTACTCCTTGTAGAGGCGCAGCTCGACGTCGGTCTCGTATCGCTCGAGGTCTTCCTCGCCCACGGTGGCTCCTTGGAACGGCCGGCGTGATGTTACGCCATGGGCACCGCTGTGGAGGTTGTACCAGCTCGGTGTGACAGAACCGGTCTCACCGAGGCTGCGGATCACCAATTCTCACAAGCCGCCCCAGCGGTCGATCGGCCAGATGATCACGAACGCCTCACCGACCACGGCGTCCTCGCGACCGAGCCGAACACCCGGCTGTCCTGGCTGGCATTGCGGTTGTCCCCCATCACGAAGATGGAGCCCTCGGGCACCGATTCCGGGCCGAAGTCTGGCATGTCGGTCCGCGGGTGCAGATAGGGCTCGTCCACCGGCTCGCCGTTGACGAGCAGCTCGCCGTCGCTGACCTCGACGGTGTCGCCGCCGATGCCGACCACCCGCTTGATGAACTCCGACCTGGGGGTGGAGAGCCCCACCGACTCCCGCAGGTTGCGCAAGACGGAGGCGACCACCGATTCCTCGGTCGGGACGCCGTTGGGATCGTCGAACACCACCACGTCGCCGCGGTCGATGTCGCCGAAGCGATAGGACAGCTTGTTGACGAGCACCCGGTCGTACACCTCGAGGGTGTTCTCCATGGAGCTCGACGGGATCCAGAACGCCTGGAAGAGGAACGTCTTGATGAAGACGGCGATGAGCAGCGCCGAGATGACGAGGATGGGGAACTCGATCCAGACGCCGGCGGGGCGTCGCCTCGGGCTCGCCGGCGGCTCCTCGACCGGCATGCCCGGGTCGGGTGGAGCCGGCACGAGGGCCGCGGGGAGCTCGACGGTGTCGTCCAGCCGTGATCGGGCCATCGGCTCGGAGCCTCCTGGCCCGGCCGGGAGCGGATGGTTGCTCACCGCACGAGCCTACCGGAAGCCCGGGAGAAGCGATGTGGGACAGTCATCACGAGAACTCGGCCGGGTCGTACCCCGGCCCACCGAGGTAGTCGTGCCACAAGAGGCCGTGCCGCCACCGCCCGCCACGGTCGCCACCGATCCGCCATGACGTCGGCGTCGTCATACGCGGGGGGTTCGGCACTTCCGATGGCCCGGCCGAGCGAGACCACCAGCGCCCTGTCCCCGCGGGGCCAGACGTCGGCACGCTGGTCGGCGAAGAGGAGGTAGTTGGCGGCGGTCCACGGGCCGATGCCGGTGAGGCCGAGCAGCATCTCGGCGGCGGCGTCGTCTTCGAGTCCGGCCACCGTCTCGAAGGAGAACGATCCCTCTTCAACGGCGGTCGCCAGCAGCCGGACATAGCGCGCCTTCTGCCGGCTGAACCCGACGGCACGCAACTCGGCGTCGTCGAGGGTGAGGAACGGCGCCGGGCGCCACACCGCCCAGATCCGTGGCGAGGCGCTCGAAGGCGGCACGGCCCGACGCCAGCGACACCTGCTGCTCGAGGATCAGCCGCACCAAGGTCGGGGAAGCCCCGGGGTCACGGCGCCACAGCGGTGGCGGGCCGTTTCGGTCCCACAGGGCCGCAAGGGCGGGGTCCGCCTCGGCCAGGACGCACAGGCGCCGAAGGGTCTGCTCGTCGACCCGCAGCACCAGCCCCGTCGGAGGTGCCGGAGGCGGCTCACGGGCCGCCGAACCGCACTCGCCGCGCAGCCTTCAGGTGCGCTTCTCCTTGATCCGGGCGGCCTTGCCGACCCGGTCGCGGAGGTAGTAGAGCTTGGCCCGTCGGACGTCACCGCGCCGGGTCACCTCGATCTTCTGGATGATCGGGGCATGCACCGGGAAGATGCGCTCGACGCCGATGCCGAAGCTGATCTTGCGGACGGTGAAGGTCTCGCGGAGACCGCCGCCGCTGCGGCCGATGACGACGCCCTCGAACACCTGCACCCGCTCCCGACCGCCCTCGACGACGCGGACGTGCACCTTGACGGTGTCGCCGGGACCGAAGTCGGGCAGGTCGTGGCGAAGCTGGGCGGCCTCGATCTGGTCGAGCGTGTTCACGAGGGGTCTCCACGGCGGGAACGGGGAAGCAAGGACGCGGCGGAATGTTACCCGTTGTCGGAAGACGATCGGAAATCCTCGTCCCCGCCGAGCAGGTCAGGGCGTCGCTGGCGGGTCCGCTCCAGCCGTTGCGCCCGGCGCCACTCCTCGATCTTCCCGTGGTCACCCGAGATGAGCACCTCGGGAACCGCCCAACCGCGGAACTCGGCGGGACGCGTGTACTGCGGCTCCTCGACCAGCCCGTCGCGGAAGCTCTCGGTGCGATCGACCCGGGATTCCCCACCACCCCGGGGAGCAGCCTGGTGACGCCTTCGACGATCGCCAGCGCCCCGACCTCGCCGCCGAGCAGCACGTAGTCGCCGAGCGAGACCTCCTCGTCGACCAGCTGCTCGGCCACCCGCTCGTCGACTCCCTCGTAGCGCCCGCACACCAGTGAGAGGGCGTCGAGCCGGCTCCACCGGTCGAGATCGGCCTGGGTGAGGCGCCTGCCGGCGGCGCTGAGCAGCACCTGGTGCGTGCCGGCGAGCGGTGTCGAGGGCCTCGGCGAGCGGCTCCACCATGAGCACCATCCCCGGCCCGCCGCCGAAGGGCGCATCGTCGACCTGGCGATGCACGTCCCCTTCCCCAACCGACGGAGATCGACCAGCTCGACCGTCAGCCGGCCGTCCGTGATCGCCCGTCCCACCAGGCTGGTCTCGAGCGGTGACGCGAAGAACTCGGGGAACAGCGTGACGACGGTGATGCGCACCCGCTGAGCGTAGAGCCGAGGCCCTCGCTCATCCGCCCCTATGCGAACCTCGAGCGATTGACGCCACCCAGTGTGTTCAATCGCTCAAAGCTCGAGGCTGGTCCAGATCGACGACGAGTTCAATGCGGGTCGCGGGGCAGCCCGAGGACCCGCTCGGCGATGATGTTGCGCTGGATGAAGTCGGTACCACCCCCGATCCGCATACCGGGGGCGCCGGTGAACCCCGAGTGCCACTGGCCGTCGCCAGGTGTCGCCGGAGCCGTCACCCATCCCGGCGGGACCGAGGGCGGCCAGGGCGACATCGAAGATGTCGGTGAGCAGATCGGTGGCCAACAGCTTCATCACCGATCCCTCCGGGCCGGGGAGCCGGCCGCGGGACAGGGTCGTCATCAGGCGCAGCAGCGTGCCGCGGAGGGTCTCGGCGCGGGAGTAGATGCCGGCGTACCGCTCCCGCACGATCGGGTCGGTGGAAGCCCCCGTCGTGGCGCAGCAGGTCGGCGAGCCCGGGGATCACCCGGGACCCGCCGGTGATGACGTTGAACCGCTCCCACATGAACGTCGAAACCACCACCCGCCAGCCGTCACCGACCTCGCCGATCCGCATCGTGTCGGGGACGCGGACCCCGTCGAGGAACACCTCGTTGAAGTTGGACGAGTTGGTGATCTGGCGGATCGGCCTCGCCGACACCCCGTCGGCGCGCATGTCGACCATGAACGCGGTGAGCCCTGCGTTGCGAGCGGCGTCGGGGTCGTGGCGGGCGATGCACAGGCCCCAGTCCGAGCGATGGGCGAACGTGGTCCACACCTTCTGGCCGTCGATGACCCACTCGTCCCCGTCGCGTAGCGCCCGAGTGGAGAGGCCGGCGAGATCGGATCCGGCCGCCGGTTCGGAGAAGAGCTGGCACCACACCTCGTCGCCACGCAGCAGCGGCGGGAGGAGGCGGCGGCGCTGCGCCTCGTCGCCGTGTTGCAACACTGCCGGGCCGCACCACCCCAGCCCGACGAGAAGGGCGTCATGAGGGACGTCGAACTCCGACTCCTCGATCTGATAGATGAGGTTCTCGACCAACGAGCCGCCCCGTCCCCCGTACTCCTCGGGCCAGGAGATGCCCGCCCACCCGGCGGCGTGCTTCACCGCCTGCCACCGCTTCGCCTCGTCGAGCCTGGCCGCCTCCTCCTCGGGGCTCCACTCGGCCACGATCGACGAGAGCGCAAGGGCCGTCGGGGGCAGCCGGACGGCGTTGGCGTCGAGAAAAGCGCGTGCCTCGGCGCGGAAGGCCGCCTCCGCCGGGCTGTCGTGCGGATCCACTACCAGTACTCCTCGTAGTGGACGTTGCCGCGCACGCCTCTCCGGTCGACTGTGAAGCCGAGCCCGGTGAGGATCTCGGCCACGCCGCGTGGCTCCGGGAAGCGCAGCTCGGCGTCGTCCCCCACCACCTCGGGGAGCCCGATCATCGCCGGGTTGCCGCACGCGTACACCTGGGTGACCGCCGGGTCGAGCCCGGCGGGGAGGGCCTCGCCGATGGTGCCGTCCTCGATGAGGTCCTGGATGTACCGCTTGGGGGCGTCCTCGTCCCGGGTGACCACCGGCAGGTAGCGGTAGTTGGCGAAGCGCTCGGCGAGCTGGCGGTGGATGGCGTCGTACCCGAGGTCCTGCCGGTAGCGCACCGAGACAACCGACACGATGGCGCCGGTGTGGCCCTTCCCGAGCAACTCGGCGATCATCGCATTGTGGGGTGCCTCCCCGGTCCCCGTCGACAGGAAGACGACCTGGGTCATCGGGTCGGTGACGTGGGCGAGCGTGTAGCGCCCCGCCATCTTCTGCCCGAGGTAGATCCGGTCGCCTTCGGCCTTCAACGCCAACCGGGGGGTGAGCCCGGGGATGCGGTCGCCGGTGGGCGGCACCAACACCACGTAGAGCTCCAGCTCGTCGTCCGTTCGGACGAGGTATCCGGAAGGATCGAGGATCGGGCTGGAGATCGAGTACGAGCGCCGGATCAGCTTGTCCCACACCGAGTCGAGGTTGGGCTCGCGGGCCACGTCCGCCCGCGGCTCCCAGTAGCCGAGCCCCAGCGAGGCGTACTGCCCGGCGAGGTGCGAGATTTCGCCGCGGTCGGGCCTGACCCGCAGCAACCACAGGTCCGAATGGGTGCGGTCGAAGCGTGTGATGGTCGCGTTGTAGTGCTGGGCGCGTAGCGCCTCGATCGCCTCGTCGGTGCCGGCCACCGGCGCATACGGGACCGGCTCGGGAAGGTCGGGGAAGCGGAGGGTACGGATGACGTCCCACGCCTGTCCCGGCGACAGGTGCACCGCATCGGCCTCGACCGGGGCGGGACCGATGGCGAAGACGGCAGCCGTCGAATCGACCTCGCCGGGGGACGTGACCAGAGGGCCGGGCGGGACCCGGTAGACGACATGGTCGAACTGGAGCGACGGGGTCCTCCGGTCGCCGAAGTCGACCATCGGAAAGCCGCCGAGGTCCTCGATGCGCGACCGGGCTGACGCCCCAGAGGATGGTCAGGCGGCGCTCCGCCTCCAGCCTGAGCAGCTTGCGAGACGCCAACCGGGAGAACTCAGCCATGGTGGCCCCTCCCAGGGCGACCACGACGCGGGCGCCGGCGCCGGCAACGCGGATCGCCTCCTCGGCGACGCCGTCGTCGATGCCGACGACGAGCACGTCGGATCCCGCGGACGGAGCGTCGAGGTGAAGGAGGTGCACCCGGTCGGCGATGGAGGCAGGGATGGCGAAGTCAGGATCCGGGGAGGGAAGCTCGGTGCGGTCGGCCAGCACGGCGGCGGTTGCGGTGGCGACGAACCTGTCGGCGACCACCTCGACGCCGGTCGCGGTGCTGGTGACCGCGGTGGGTGACGCCTGGTACTCGACGGTGAGGGCGTGCTGGCCGACCACCTCGGGGGCCGCCACCGACTCGTCTGGCTCGATGACGAGCACCCGAGCGAGACCCGCGTCCCGCGCCTTGACTGCCAGTGAAAGCCCGGCGAGGGTCCCACCGACCACGATCAGGTCGTAGCCGCCGATGTCGGTGATGTCGCCTGCCACCGGGTCAAGCTAGCGGCGAGCCGTTCAGCCGGGGAAGAGCTCCGCCGGTGGGTCGACGGTGACCGAGGCCGACGTGACGTCGGGGACCAGGGCGGTGACGAACGGGACCTCGACGACATCACCGGCCGCAGTGGTCACCACCAGCCGGTCCTGGGAGGCGCCCAGCACCACGTCGGTGACGAGCCCGAGCACGATGCCGTCCGGGGTGGTGGCGGGGAGCCCGACCAGGTCCTCGGGCCAGTACTCGTCGTCGCCCAGGGAACGCCGGTCCTCGACGGCGATGGTGAGCTCCGAGCGGCGCAGACCCTCGGCGGCGGTCCGGTCGGCGACGCCTTCGAGGTACACGATCACGCCCTCGGGGTGTGGCTGCGACCCGACAACGGCGACATCCCCGGCCGCGCCGTCGATGCGGAGCACGCTGCCGACGGCGAAGCGGCTCGGGTCGTCGGAAGTGGGCGCAACCAGGATGCCACCGCGGATGCCGTGGGGGCGCCTGACGAGCCCGACGGTGATGCGCTGCCCCGAGGATGCGGGGCTGTTCGAGGGATCACCGGTCAAGGGGTCACCGGCCGTCGGTCGGCAGGGCCGTTCAGTCGAGGAACTCGACGCGGACGTCAACGCCCTCTTCCTCACCGGCGGCGCCGATGATGGTGCGGATGGAGCGGGCCGTCCGGCCCCGCCGGCCGATGACCCGTCCCATGTCACCCTTTGCGGTCTTCACTTCGGCCGTGGCGGCGGTCGGGCTGTCCTCGATCATGTCGATGGTGACCGCCGTCGGCTCGTCGACGATGTTCTCGACGACGTATCGCAGGACCCGCTCGGCGATCTCGGGCTTGGTCATGCCGGCTCCTCTTCGGTCGAGGCGGTGTCTCCGCCGGTGGCACCATCGGTGGAAGCGGCCACCTCGTCCTCGGCGACCGGCGGTTCGCTCACCGCCGCATCGTCGACGGGTGGCTCATCGCCTGGCCCCTCGACCGGCGGTTCGGCAGCCGGCGCTTCGGCTCCGTCGGTGGTCGCAGCCTCGTCGACCAGCTCCGGAGCCGCTTCGGCGACCGGTTCGTCGGCAGGCTCGTCGACGGCCGGCTCGACGGAGTCGTCGGTGGTGTGCTCGATAGTGTGCCCAATAGTGTGCCCAATAGTGTGAATGTCGCCCTTGGCCACCCGGAAACGGGTCCATGCGCCCGAGATCTCGAGCAGCTTGCGCGCCCGGTCGGTCGGCTGGGCTCCCTTGCGTAGCCAGTCAACCGCCTTGTCGTTGTCGATCTCGATGAGGCTCGGCTGGCGGCGCGGGTCGTAGGTCCCGATCTGCTCGATGTAGGCCCCGTCGCGCGGACGGCGCGAATCCATCACCACGACGCGATAGCTGGGTTGCTTCTTCTTGCCCACCCGCGTGAGGCGGATCTTCACCGACATCCATTCACCTCTTCCGTCTTCGGCCCATCGCCGGTGCGGCTAGCCCGGGGATCGGGCTCCGTCCGCCGGCGACGGCCTTCATCATCTTCTGCGCCTCGGAGAACTGCTTGAGGACCCTGTTGACGTCCTGGGGCCGAGTCCCCGATCCGTTGGCGATCCGGCGCTTGCGACTCCCGCTGATCGCCTTGGGGTCGCGGCGCTCCACCGGGGTCATCGAGCGGATGATCGCCTCGACCCGGCTCAGGTTGCGCTCGTCGATGTCGACGTCGCGCAGCATCTGGCCGGCGCCGGGCAGCATACTAACCAGCTGTTGCAGCGGACCCATCTTGCGCAACTGCTGCAGCTGGTCGAGGAAGTCGTCGAGGTCGAAGCTGGCGGTCCGCATCTTCTCCACCGTGACCGCGGTCTGCTCCTCGTCGTAGGTCTGCTCCGCCTTCTCGATGAGGGTGAGCACGTCGCCCATGCCGAGGATCCGGGATGCCATCCGGTCGGGATGGAAGACGTCCAGGTCGTCGAGGCCCTCGCCGAGACCGACGAACTTGATGGGTTTGCCGGTCACCTCCCGGGCTGAGATCGCCGCTCCTCCCCGGGCGTCTCCGTCGAGCTTGGTCAGCACGAGCCCGGTCAGCGTGGTCCGATCACCGAAGCCCTTGGCCACGTTGACCGCCTCCTGGCCGGTCATGGCGTCGACCACGAGCAGCACCTCGTGGGGCTCGGCCGCCTTCTCGACGGCGGCCAGCTCCCTCATCAGCTCCTCGTCGATCTGGAGCCGGCCGGCGGTGTCGACGATGACGACGTTGAGGCCCTCCTGACGTGCGTACTTGAGGGACGCCTTGGCCAGCCGGGCCGGCTTGCTCTTGCGGTCGGCGAGCACCGGCACTCCGATCCGGCGACCCAGCGTCTCCAACTGGTCGATGGCGGCGGGGCGCTGCAGGTCGGCGGCGACCAGCAGCGGGCGCCGGCCCTTCCCCTTGAGGTGGTTCGCCAGCTTGGCGGCGGTGGTGGTCTTTCCCGAGCCCTGCAGCCCGGCGACCAGGATCACCAACGGCGGAGCCGGCGGCCGGACCAGCGGAGCCTCCTCGCCCAGCGTGGTGAGCAGCTCGTCGTGGACGATCTTGACCACCTGCTGGCCCGGTGTGAGGCTGCCGGTGACCTCGACGCCGACGGCGCGGGCGCGCACCCGCTCCAGCATCGCCTTGGCCACCGACACGTTGACGTCGGCCTCGAGCAGGGCCAGACGCACCTCGCGCAGGGCGGCGTCGACGTCCGCCTCGGTCAGCCGGCCCTTGGCGCGCAGGCGGCCGAAGACGTCGTTGAGCCTGCCGGAGATGGCGTCGAACATGGCGGGAAGTGTAGGAGGGCGGCGCGCCCGAGACCGCAGGGGGGCGAGGCGAGGCGACCGGTGCGTATGCTCCCGGGAACCCCTCTCCACTCGAGGTCGTCCCACCACCATGCGCATTCGACACCTGACCCTGGTCCTCGCCGTCCTCGCCCTCGCCGCCGCCTGCGGGGACGGGGAGGACACGACCGGCGCCGACACGACCGCTCCGGGCACGACCGGCTCCGAGGCGACCAGCGGGACCGGCACCCCAGCCACCCCTGGCGACCTCGACGGGCGAACCCTGGTGGCCACCGGGGTGACCGAAGACGGCGCCGATCGTCCACTGGTCGAGGGCACCGAGCTCCAGGTCTCCTTCGAGGAGCCGGGCAACATCGGCGTCACCGCCGGGTGCAACAGCATGTTCGGTGCCTACACCCTCGAGGACGGCACGCTCACCGCCCCCAACCTCGCCTCGACGATGATGGCCTGCGAACAGGAACGGATGGACCAGGACGCCTGGATCAGCGCCCTTCTCGGCGAAGGCGTCGATGTCGCCGTCGACGGCGAGACGGTCACCTTCACCAGCGGCTCCACCGTCATCACCTTCGCCGATGCGGCGGCGGGAACCGCCGATTCGGGCCTCATCGGCACCGTGTGGACCCTCACCGACCTGGTCTCGGCGGGTGGGAGCACGGTGAGCGCCGTTCCTGGCGGGGTGGTGGCCACCTTCAGCATCGGAGACGACGGCACCTACCAGGTCGACACCGGGTGCAACATCGGCAACGGCACTGCGACCGTCGGCGCCAGCTCGATCGACTTCGGGGCGATGGCGCTCACCCGTCGCGCCTGCACCAGCGACGACGCCCAGCTGGTCGAGACGTCGATGACCATGGTCATCGACGGCGAAGTCGACTACGAGATCGTCGAGCAGTCGCTCAGGCTGACCAAGGGTGAGAACGGGCTCGTCTTCGCCGGCTCCTGAGCGCCGGCGCCGGCCGGTACCGTGGACGGGTGCCGGTCGAACCCGAGAGCGACTTCACCGAGGCCGTGGTGGAGGTCATCATCGCCATACCGAAAGGGACCGTGATGGCCTACAGCGAGGTGGCCGCCGAGGCCGGCTACCCGGGGGCGGCGAGGGCGGTCGGCAACGTGTTGGGGGCCGTGCCCGGCCTTCCATGGTGGCGGGTGGTGACGGTCGAGGGACGCCTGGTTCCCGGCGATGAGCGCCTCCATGCCGAGCTGCTCCGCGCCGAGGGGGTCAGGATCGCCAAGGGTCGGGTCGCCGGGCGTCAGTAACCGGCGCCAGTCAGCACCTCAGGCGTTGGCGCTCGACGACCAGGCGTCGGCGGCGGCGACCGCCACCCGGATCGCCCTGTCGACGGCGGCGTCCTTCTCCTCGAGCCGGGGGCGCTCGTCCTCGGACCGGGCGGCGATGATGCCGCAGACGCAACCTGCGTGGAAGCCGTACACCAGGCCCATCTTGAACAGGGTCGCCGCCTCCATCTCGAAGTTGAGCACGCCCAGTTCGCGGTACTCGTCGATGCTCCCTCTCAGGCGCCGCAGCAGGTGTGGGTTGGCCGACGACGCCGAGCGCTCCTGGCCCTCGAAGAATGTGTCGGTGGAGGCCATCACCCCGACGTGGTAGTCGACGTCGAGCCGGGCGGCGGCGGCCGCCAGGGCGACGGTGAGGAATGGATCGGCGGCCGCCGGGAACTGGGGCGGGGCGATGTCGTCGGCCGCCCCCTGGTTGCCGAGCGCACCCAGGGCGACCACCACCGATCCGACCGTGACATGGTCCTGGATCGAGCCCGCCGTACCCACCCGGATGATGGTGCGGATGCCGGTCTGCACCAATTCGTTGACGACGATGCTCATCGACGGCGCCCCCATCCCGCTGGTGGCACAGACCACAGGAGCGCCGCCCGGCAGCCTGGCGAGGAAGGAGTCGAGACCACGGTTGCGGGCGAGCACCGTGGACCCGTCGAGGTGCTCGCCGGCGATGAGCTCGGAGCGGGCCGGGTCGCCGGAGAGGAGTGCGATCGAGGTGCCGTCGGGGAGGTCGCCGCCGCCGAACCCGATGTGGTAGTGCCTGTCCTGCGTGGGGTCGCTCATGCCGCTCACGATAGGCGGCGGGGCGGTCTGATCCCGGCCGCAGGCGGATTGGAGTACCCGGGCGGCGTCTGGCAACATCGCCTTGACCGAGCCCAACAGGAGCCCGATGAAGATCGCCGTGCTGGTGAAGCAGATTCCGGACCCGGCGACGCCGTACAGCCTCGATCCGGCCAGCCACTTCGTGGTCCGACCCGCCGACCAGGTCCTCGACGACACCGACCGCTACGGGATCGAGGTCGGGCTCCAGCTGGCCGCCGCAGCCGGCGAGGCGGGCGAGGTCACCGTCTACTCGATGGGCCCTTCCGGCTCCATGCAAGGCATCCGCCAGGCGCTGTCGATGGGCGCCGACGCCGCCGTCGTGGTGGACGACCCGGCCCTGCGCGGGGCCGAGGCACTGCTCACCGCCAGGGTCCTCGCCGCCGCCATCGCCCGCAACGGGTTCGACGTGGTCGTGGCCGGAACCGAGTCCACCGACGGGTACACCGGGGTGGTGCCGCAGCAGATCGCCGAGCTGCTCGGCGTTCCGTCGCTGACGTTCGCCCGCAGCGTCGAGAAGACCGACGCCGGGGTCCGGATCGAGCGCCAGACCGCCACCGGCTACGACGTGGTCGAGGCGGCCACGCCGGTGGTGCTCTCGGTGACCGCCGGTTCGGTGGAGCCCCGCTACCCCAGCTTCAAGGGGATCATGGCGGCGAAGTCGAAGCCGGTGGAGACGCTCACCGCCGGTGACCTGGGGGTCGAGGTGTCATCCGCACAGACGATCCGCAGCGTGGAGCCGGTGCCGGCCCGCCTGGCGGGCGAGGTCGTCGAGGACGACGGCGAGGCCCACCTCCGGATCGTCGCCCTGCTCGAGGAACGGAAGGTGGTCTGATGGCGACCCTGGTCTTCTCTGACGGCACCGGCGAGGGCATCGCCGGGTCCGCCCTCGAGGCGTTGACAAAGGCACGGGCATGGGGCGATGTCGAGGTCTTCCACGTGGGACCGCTCGACGACGCCGGCACCGCCGAGCTCGGGGCACACGGCGCAGCTCGCATCCATCACCTCGACACGCCGAACGCCCTCCCCACCGCAGAAGCGGCGGCGGCGCTGGCCGGTGTGCTCCAAGCCTCGCAGGCATCGCTCGTCCTCTTCGGCATGGGCACCGTCGACCGGGACGTCGCCGGCCGCCTGTCGGCGCGACTGGGACGTCCGGTGCTCGCCAACGTAATGGACGTCGAGCTCGACGGCGGGACCGTCGTCGCCACCAACGAGATCCTCGGAGGGTCGGAACGGGTGGTCACCACCGCCGAAGCGCCCGCCATCGTCATCTCCCGGCCGAAGGCGTACCCGGCGGAGCCCGGCGCTGCCGCCACCGCCGAGGTCGTCGACGTCGCCATCCCCGACGTCGGCGCCGCCGGCGAGGCGACCGTCACCGAACGGCACACCGAAGCCGGCGAAGGGCCCGACCTGGAGTCCGCCAAGGTGGTCGTTGCCGGGGGCCGCGGCCTCGGTGACCCCGCCCGCTTCGAGATGGTCGAGCGGCTGGCCGCGCTGCTCGGCGGGGCCGCCGGCGCCACCCGGGCCGTGGTCGACGCCGGCTGGGTGCCGTACAGCTACCAGGTGGGACAGACGGGGAAGACGGTGAAGCCCTCGGTCTACATCGCCTGCGGCATCTCCGGTGCCATGCAGCACCTGGTCGGGATGAAGGACGCGTCCACGATCATCGCCATCAACAAGGACAAGGACGCCCCCATCTTCGGCATCGCCGACCTGGGCGTCGTCGGCGATGTCCACAAGGTCGTACCGGCCCTGATCGCCGCTCTGGAGGCTCGCCGCTGACTGGGTGCCTCGCCACGGAGCGCCTACACCAACAATACACAACAGGTGTATACTTGGTGTATGAGTAGGACCAACATCGAGCTCGACGACACCCAGCTCGCCATCGTGATGCGGCGCTACCAGTTGCGGACGAAGACCGAGGCGGTCGACATGGCGCTGCGGCGGTTGGCCGGGCAACCGCTGACCATCGACGAAGCGCTGGCGATGCGCGGAGCCGGTGCTATCGACGGGGTGCCGTCAGACTCGGCCCCCCGGTGATCCTGGTCGACACATCGGCCTGGGTCGAGTACGACCGGGCCACCGGCTCTGCGGTCGATGCCCGGCTGAGTGATCTCATCGCCTCTGGCGGCCGAGAGATCGGCGTGTCCGAGCCCGTCCTGATGGAGGTCCTCGCCGGCGCCCGCAGCGATCGACAAACCGAAGACCTCAGACGCCTGCTGCTCTCGTTCAGCTGGCTCGGAATCGACGTCGCCGCCGACTTCGAAGGCGCCGCTCGGATCTACCGGCGATGTCGGGCGGGCGGCATCACGCCGCGTGGGCTCGTGGACTGTCTCATCGTGGCGATCGCCCTCCGCACCGGATCGGCGTTGCTCACCGCCGACGGTGACCTCCACCGCATGGCTTCGATCGTGCCGATGGGCATCGAACCGGTCTGAGGATGCCGCGTCCGCCCCTACCGGCTACCTCGTGACCACCCTCCCCGCTCGACGGAGAGACCGCACGGGGAGTTCACGGCCCGCGATGGGGTAGGGGCCCCATCTGCGGGAGGAGGCGAGCGCAGCGAGCCGGGAATGTCACGGGAGACTCTCCGGGCCGAAGGAGTCGGGGAGCAGATCGTCGAACCGGGAGAGTCGAACGCGCCCGCCCTGGCCCTGGAAGACCACCCACTCCACCCCGAACTCACGCATGACCTGGCGACAATTGCCGCAAGGGGTGCACTCGTCGGCATCGAGGCAGCCCACCGCCATCAGCGGCACCCGCCGTATCCCGTGAGTGGCTGCCGCGGTCAGCGCGTTGGTCTCGGCGCAGATCGTGCTGGCGTAGGCGGCGTTCTCGACGTTGACCCCTTCGAACACGCCGTCGTCTGAGACAGCCACGGCCCCGACGCGGAACTGCGAGTAGGGCGCGTAGGCGTTCCCAGCCACCCGACGTGCCCGGTCGAGCAGTGCCCCCGCTTCCGCCTCGGTGGGAGATGGCGCCGCGGTCATGCGCCCAGCAGGGCGTCGACGAATGCCACCGGCTCGAAGGCGACGAGGTCGGCCATGCCCTCGCCAACCCCGATGAACTTCACCGGGACACCCAGCTCCTGCTCGACCGCAACCGCCATCCCTCCCCGCGCCGTCCCGTCGAGCTTGGTGACGACGATCCCGGTCACCCCGACCGCCTCGGTGAAGATCCGTGCCTGCTCGATGGCGTTCTGCCCGGTGGTGCCGTCGATGACCAGCAACACCTCGGCGATCTCGCCGGCTTCGCGGCGCAGGACATTCGCCACCTTGCCCAACTCGGCCATGAGGTTCTTCTTCGAGTGGAGCCGGCCGGCGGTGTCCACGATCACCGTGTCGACGCCTCGGTCGCGGGCGGTCCGGTAGGCGTCGAAGGCAACCGCAGCCGGGTCGCTCCCCTCGGCACCACCCACCACCTCGACCCCGGCGCGGGCTCCCCAGGTGCGCAGCTGCTCGACGGCTGCGGCGCGGAACGTGTCGCCCGCCCCGAGGAGGACCGACCAGCCCTCCCGCTGGAGATGGTCAGCCAGTTTGGCGATCGAGGTCGTCTTGCCGGTGCCGTTGACGCCGACGACCAGCATCGCCGATGGCTTGCCGGCCCGGTGCAACGAGCGATCGCGGCCGGCCAGCACCTCGACCAGGGCCCTCTCCAATTCGGCCCGGGCAGCGACGCCGTCCTCCGGTCGGGCGGCACGCACCGTCTGCACGAGGCCGGAGGCGGTGGTCACCCCGAGATCGGCCGCCACCAGGGTGTCCTCGAGCTCGGGCCAGAACGAGGCGTCGAGCCGACTCCGGCCTACCAGCCCGGCGAGCCGCTCGGCGAGGTCGATCCGGGTCCGGCCGAGCCGCCCGCGAAGCGAGTCGGACACCGGCGCGACCGCGGCACCGGTACGTGCGGCGCGCTGGTCCGGCGTTCCGAGGGGTTCCGCTCCGGCGGATGTGCGACGCCGCCATCCGACGACGAGCCCGATCACGGCGAGCAGGACGACCCCGACAACGACGATGATGACCAGCGGATCCATGGCTTCGAGGTTACCGAACCGGGTCAGCCCGGGATCGAGGCACCGGCCCGAATGCGCTTGCTGACCACCTGGGAGGACTCCCCCGGCTCCATGGTGACGCCGTAGAGCAGGTCGGCGGCCTCCATCGTCTGCTGCTGGTGGGTGACGATCACCAGTTGCGCCGAACCGTGCAGCGTCTCCACCAGCCGCAGGAAGCGACGGAGGTTGGCGTCGTCGAGCGCCGCCTCGACCTCGTCGAGCACGTAGAAGGGGCTGGGACGCGCCCGGAAGACGGCGAAGAGGAAGGCGAGCGCCGCCAGCGACCGCTCGCCGCCCGAGAGCAGCGACAGCCGACCGATCTTCTTGCCCCTTGGCTGCGCCTCGAGCTCGACCCCGGTCTCCAATGGCCGGTCGGGATCCGTGAGCCGCAGCCGACCCCTGCCTCCCGGGAACACCAAGGCGAAGTTCTCGGCGAACAGCTGGTCGATCTCTTCGTAGGCACTGGTGAACAGCGTCGCCATCTCGACGTCGAGGGCGGCGATGACCTTGCGCAGCTGCGCCCTCGACTCCTCGAGGTCGGCCATCTGGCCCTCGAGGAGGGAGACGTGGGCGGAGAGCTCCTCGTACTCGGCGGCAGCCAACGGGTTGACCGGGCCCATGCGGCGCAATTCGGCTTCCCGGGCGGCCAGCACGGCCTCGGCGTCGGCGTCGGGTTCGAGCGCCGGCCTCGGCGCCGCCAGCGCCTCGTCGGTCTCGGCATCGGCGTCGCGGCGCAGTGCCTCGACCCGTGCCTGGCGGGTGACCCGGATCTCGGCCAGCTCCACCGCCAGCGTCGACGCCTGCTCGCGGGCGGCGCCGGCGTCCCGCTCGAGCCGGCGCTGGCGCTCGTAGGCGCTCTGCAACGCCTCGTCCGCTTCGGTGGCGCCGGCCCGTGACTCCCGCTGGCGGACCCGCAGCTGCTCGATGTGGCTCCGACTCTCCGTGACCGCCCTGCCGGCCCACTGCTCGACCTCGGCGAGGCGCTCGATGACACGCGGATCGACGGGGGCCTCGCCGGCCCGCTCGGCGTCGGTGGCGATCGTCGCCAGCCGGGCCTCCAGCCAACGGCGCCGCTCGTCATGTCCGGCGACCACGGCGGCAGCCTCATCACGGCGAAGGCGGGCGCCGGTGTGGAGCAAGGTGACCTCCGCGCGGCGGGCGTTGATCGCCTCCCAGACCTCCTGGTGGGCCTGTTGCTCGCCCTCCAGGCCGTGCAGCCGTTCACGGGTCTCGGCGATCCGCGTTGCCCGGGCCGAATCGGAGTCGAGCAGAGCACGGTGGCGCTCGTCGAGCCGGACCAGCTCCGCTTCGCGCTCGGCCCGCGCCCTGCCGTTCATGGCTAGCGCCGCGCTGAGCCCGCCGAGCCTCGCCTCGAGCCGCTCCAGGGTTGCCCGGGCCGTTTCCTCGGAGGCTCGGGACACGTCGAGCGCCCGGGCCGCAGTGGTGCGCAGGCTGGCGGTGCGGGCCACTTCCCGGTCGGCTACCTCCGAGACCACCCGGGCCGATTCGAGCAAGGCGTGGCCGGCACCGTCCGCATCGCCCAACCGGAGCCCGTTGATCGAGACGAGGTCGCCCTCCGGGGTGACGGCGCGCAATGACGGGTGGCGTTCGACCAATCGCCACGCCGCCGACCAACCCTCGACGACGACCACGTCGCCGAGGAGACGGGTGGCCAGCGCCTCGTCAGCCCCCGGCCCGAGGCGATCGACCAGCGCGTCGGCGCCCCATTCGGCGGCGACCGTCCGGGCCGGCGCCTCGATGGGGCGACGGTGGCCGACCACCAGTCCCACGCCTCCGCGGCCCGCGGCCTTGACGATCGCGGTGACCTGCTGCACGGACTCGGGGTCGGAGGCGACCATTGCCGCCGACCAACCGCCGAGGGCGGCGTCCACGGCGACGGCCATGCCCGGCGGGACGTCCAGGCGTCCCACGAGGGATCCGACGACCCCCTCGGCGCTCTCGGCGATCTGCATCGCCTCAGGGTCGCCCACGCCCTGCAACGCCGCCTCGTACGCCTCCACCCGGGCCCTCGCCTCGGAGAGGGCCACCCGGGACTCGAGGTGACGCTCCGCCGCCGACTCACTCTCCGCTTCGGCCTTGCGGCGGTGGGCGACCGCCTCCTCGAACCGGTCGCGGGCTGCACCGGCGGCGGCGTCGACCTCGCGGATCTCCTCGACGACGGTCTGTGCCGCGTCGTTCTCCTCGGCGAGCCGGGCAACCACCTCGCGGCGCCGCCCGGCGAGGCGCTCGGCCTCACGGCGATCACGCTCGGCGGCGATCTCGAGCGACCTGAGATCTCCCCGCAGGTTCGCAACGACTCCCTCGGCAGGCAGCTGCGCCTGTTCGGCCAACGAGCGCTCTTCGTCTTCGAGGGCGTGGAGCTCGAGCTCCGCCCGCTCCGCCTCGGCCCTGACCACCGGGTCGAGCCGGTCGAGCTCGGCGAGGTCGACGACCACGGCGTCGTGTTCGACGGCCACGTCGCGTCGCCGCTGGTCGGCCCCTTCGAGCCTGTCCTGCAACGAGCGGCGCCGCTCACGGGCCACCGTGGCGATGCGGGAGAAGCGCTCCGCCGCCGTCTCCAACCGGGCAGCGGCGGCGGTGTCCACCTCCAACACCCGCCCGACCTCGCTCGACCGGCGGCGAAGGCGGTCCAGGGCACCGACCAGGTCGGCCAGTTCGGCCTCGGAGGCGACGATCACCTTCTCCGCCTCGGCCCGCTGTGCGGCGGCGCCGGCCCCCCGCCCGTCCAGCTCTCGCAGCTGTTCGCCGCCCTGCCACAGCCGCAAGGCCCGGATCTCCTCACGCACCGAGTCGTGCCGCAGGGCCGCCTCGGCCTGCCGCCGCAACGGGCGAATCCGCTTCCTCTCCTGATCGAGGATGTCGGTGAGCCTGAGGATGTCGAGACCGGTCTGCTCCATTCGGCGCACCGCCCGATCCCGCCGGCCTCGGTGCTTGGTGATCCCGGCCGCCTCCTCGATGACGGCACGGTGCTCGTCGGGGCGGGCGTTCAGGATCTCGCCGATCTGGCCCTGGCCCACCAGAGCGTGTTGGTGCCGGCCAACTCCCCCGTCGGCCAGGATCTCGTGGAGGTCGAGCAGCCGGCACGGGGTCCCGTTCAGCTCGTACTCCGACGTGCCGTCGCGGAACAGGCGGCGGGTCATCGAGAGATCGTCGAGGTCGAGGGGCAGGAAGCGGTCCCGGTTGTCGAAGGTCAGGGTGACCTCGGCCCTGCCGACGGCGGGGCGGGTAGCGGTGCCGGCGAAGATGACGTCCTCCATCCGCGCAGTGCGCAGCGAGCTGGTGGCCTGGGTCCCCATCACCCAGGCGAGAGCGTCGACGAGGTTGGACTTGCCCGAGCCATTGGGGCCGACGACGACGTTGACCCCCGGGTCGAACTCCAGCCGGGTACGACCGGCGAACGACTTGAAGCCGACGAGCGACAATGTCTTGAGCAGCACGGCCCGCCGAGCATACCCGGGGTCGAATCACATCCCTGGGATTCGCGATCTCGGCCCGAGCGATCCCGAACCTGAGGCTCGGGCACATCGGAGCGATAGGTCAGAGCCTCAGGCTCGCAGTTTCCTCACCCCTGGCACACCGGGCAGAAGTGGGTGCCCCGCGCCCGCAGCTCGATGCGCGCGATCGGGGTGCCGCAGCGACGGCAGGGCAGGCCCGTCCTCCCGTAGACCATGAGCCGCCGGGCGAAGTCGCCGGCCCGTCCGTCGGGGAGCAGGTAGGCGAGGTCGTCGAGGGTGGTGCCGCCCCACCGCAAGCCGGCGTCGAGGGTCACCTTCACGGCCCGACGCAACCGGGCCACCTCGTCGGGGGTGAGCGACCCGCCCTCCCGGGTCGGGTGGATCCGGGCGCGGAACAACGCCTCGTCGGCGTAGATGTTGCCCAGCCCGGAAACGATCCGCTGGTCGAGGAGCAGCGCCTTGATCGGCGCCGTCCTGCCGGCCAGGGCCGCTGCCAGCGCCGGCGACCGGGGCAGGGCGGTGTGGGCGTCGGGGCCGAGCGCCGCCAATGAGGACTCGGCCAGCTCGTCGGGGGTGAGCGCCCACACGAACCCGAACGTCCTCGGATCGACCAGCCGCACCTCTACGAGGCCGCCGGCGCCACCGATCGCCACCACCACGTTGGTGTGGAGCGCCTCTTCGGTTCCCGGGCGGGCCAGCTCGATGTGACCGGACATGCCCAGGTGGGTGACCCACACCATGTCCCTCTCTCCCCCATCACCCTCGAGGGAGGCGATGATGAACTTCCCGGTTCGGTCGACGCTCGCCACCCGGCGCCCGGTGGCGCGAAGGGCGAAGTCACCCGGCTGGGCCTGGTGGCGGACCATCCGCTCCCGCCTGACCTCGACCCGTTCGATCCGCCTGCCTTCGATCACCGGGGCCAGCGACGCCCTCGTGGTCTCGACTTCGGGGAGCTCGGGCATCGCCCTGTTCAGCGATCGCCCAGGGCGGCCACGGCGGCGCGTGCCGCGTCCTGCTCGGCCCGCTTCTTCGAGCTGCCGCCACCTTCGCCGAGCCGCCGGCCACCGGCGGACACCACCGCCCGGAACCGCTTGGCGTGATCCGGCCCGGACTCCTCCACCTCGTAGTCGGGCCGGAGGTCGGTGCGAGCCAGGATCTCCTGCAACCTGGTCTTGTAGTCGCGCTGCCCGGGCGCCGACGCCCGGGCGGTGATCGCGTCCGCCCACAGTCGCACGACGACCTGAGCGGCGGGCTCGTAGCCGGCCTCCAGGAACACCGCCCCGATCAGCGCCTCGACGACGTCGCTGAGCAGCGACGGCTTGGCCCGACCACCGGTGGCCTCCTCGCCCCGGCCGAGGAGCAGCGCCGACCCGACCTCGAGCTGCAGGGCGATCTCGTGGAGGGTGCGCTCGCTGACCACGGCGGCACGGACCTTTGCCAGCTGGCCCTCGGGCAGGTCGGGATACGTCTCGTAGAGGTGCCGGGTGACGGCGAGCTGGAGCACGGCATCCCCCAGGAACTCGAGGCGCTCGTAGTCACCGGCGTCACCGTGCTCCCCCGAGTAGGACCGGTGGGTCAAGGCTTCGCCGAGGAGTCGCCGGTTGGTGAAGTTGTGCCCGAGGCGCTCCTCGACGGCAGCGATCGACGCCGGATCGACCACCTCACACCACCGACGACGTCGCCGCCAGCCTCTTCTCGATCTCGGCGGGCACGTGGTGTTCGGCGCTCTCCGCCGCCAAGGTGATGGCGTTCTCGATGGCGACCCTCGACGACGAGCCGTGGGCGATGACCACATTGCCCCTGACCCCGAGCAACGACGCGCCGCCGGTGCTCTCCGGGTCGAGCCTCGCCCGCAGCGCCATCAGCGGGGGCGCCAGCGCCGCCAGCGCGTCCTGGTACTCGGGCCCGGAGACCGCCTCCAGCATGGCCCGCATGGTGAGGCGGGCCGCCCCTTCGGCGGTCTTCAGCATCACGTTGCCGGTGAACCCGTCGGTGACGATGACGTCGACGCGGTCGCCGGCGAGGTCGCGGCCTTCGACGTTCCCCACGAAGTTGATCCCAGGGACCTCGGTGAGCAGGCCGTGGGCCTCCTTCTCCAGGTCGCGGCCCTTGCCCACCTCCTCGCCGATGTTGAGCAACCCGACCTTCGGGTCCGGGAGGCCGAAGTGGGAGGTCGCCAGAAGCGACCCCATCACCGAGAACTGGACGAGGTGCTCGGGCCGGCAGGACACGTTGGCCCCGGCGTCGATGATGACTTTCCCGATCGGCAGCAGGGTGGCGATGGCGGGTCGGGACACCCCGCGCAACCGTCCGACGACGAAGACGGCGGCTGCCATGGCCGCCCCGGTCGACCCGGCGGACACCATCCCTTCGGCCTCTCCGGTCGCCACCAAGCGAGCGGCGACGGTGACCGATGCGTCCTTCTTGTCGCGGATGGCGGAGGCGGCGTCCTCGCCCATCTCGATGACCTGGGTGGCGGGGACCACGCCGATGGTGTCAACGGCTCCCGCCGCCGCCAGCTGAGCGGTGATCAGGTCCGGGTCGCCGACGAGAACGGCGTCGATGCCTTTGCGCGCCGCGGCGAGAGTGCCGTGGACGATCTCATCCGGCGCCCGGTCCCCGCCCATCGCGTCGACGGCGATCCGAGCCACGTATCAGACCGTGGGGACGACGGCTCGGCCGTTGTACGTGCCACACGTGGGGCAGGCCCGATGTGGAATGTGCGCCGAACCGCAGCGCGAGCAGGTGGCGATGGCGGGAGCGGAGACCTTCCAGGTGGCCTTGCGCCGCCGCGTCCTGGAGCGCGACATCTTCTTCTTTGGTACCGCCATGGCGGAGCATCCTCGCTGTGGAGATCTAATCCCCGGTCTCGAAAACGTCCCGGAGAGCCGCAAAGGGCGAGTCCGACCGCCGTCCCGGAGCGGCGGTATTCAAGTCGTTTTGCGGGGTTTCGCCAAGTCCCTCCGGGTGCTCCGGGTCGATCGATCCCGGAACCAGCCCCTGGCAGGGTGGGTCGCACCGCCACAGCAAGGGCAGGGCGAGCAACACCTCGTCGCGGATGATCGGCTCGAGGTCGAGCTGGTCGCCATCGAGCGGGTAGGCCTCGCCGGCATCGTCGGAGCCGCCATCGGCGGGTCGGGCGAGCTCGACGACCTCGACCCGGTGGACGTGGTCCGTCTCGGCGAGGCAGCGGGCGCACGTCGACCTCATGGTGACCTCCGCCGACCCACGGACAACGACGCCCCCGGGGACGGCGGTCAGCTCGAGCGCGGCGACCAGCGGCGGCTCGGCCAGGGTGACGGTGTACTCCACCCCCCAATCGACCGGCGTCTCCACCCGCACCGGGCGCACCTGGCCGGAGTGACGGAGCAACTCTCCCACCGGTACCACGAACGGGGACGTCGCCGCCATGTCGCTATTCGGACACCGGCGGGTCGATCGGGGCAGGCAGGGTGCGGTGCAGCTCGGCGCGTGACTCACGCACGTAGCGGAGCAGCTCGCCGAGGACGGTCTCGGCCTCGGACAGGTGCCTCTCGGCGAAGTCCTCGGCCTCGAGCCGGATCCGCTCCGCCTCCGTCTCGGCGTTTCGCACCAGGCGGTTGGCCTCCTCCACCGCTTCGGCGACGACGTAATGCTCGCTGACCAGCTCCTCCGAGCGGGCCTGGGCCTCGGCGAGCACCTCGCGCGCCTTGTCGTTCGTCCTGGTGATGTACGTCTCCCGTTGCCGCACCATCCATCGAGCCGCCCGCAGCTCCTCGGGGAGCGCCTCCTGCAGGGCCCGCAGCCGGTCCACGAAGTCGTCGCGGTTGAACATGACGTTCTGGGAGAGCGGCACCGGTCGCGCCTCTTCGACGGCGACGATGAGATCCTCGATCTGGTCGATGATCTGGCCCGGGATCGGCGGCGGCGCCGGTCGGGAGTCCTCGGTCACGTGGAGAACGCCTCCTTGAGCGCCAGGGCGACCGGTTCCGGGACCAGCGCCTCCACCGAGGCTCCGAGCCTGGCGACCTGCTTGACCAGCGACGAAGACAGGTAGCCGTACTCCGGCTTGGTGGCGACGAACAGGGTGACCACGTCGGAAGACAGGTGACGGTTCATCTGCGCCATCTGCAGCTCGTAGTCGAAGTCGGTCACCGCGCGGAGGCCCTTGACGATGATCCTGATCCCCTCGGCGTCGGCGTAGTCGACCAGGAGGCCGGAGAACTGGTCGACCTCGACCGACGGCCACTGCTCACAGCATTCGACCAGCAGCGCCATGCGCTGTTCGGCGGTGAACAGCGGATCCTTGGCGGGATTGGCGATCACCCCGACGCGGACCCTGTCGAAGATCGACACGCAGCGGTCTATCACGTCCAGGTGGCCCCTGGTCGGTGGGTCGAAGCTGCCGGGGATGAGTGCGGCGGTGGTCAAGGCGATGCCCCACGATCATCGGCCGCCCGCTCGTCCACAACCAGCCTCCAGATCTCGGAGTCTCCGTACCGGCGCCGGTCGGTCACCGCGTAGCCGGCGGGAACGGGCAGTTCCTCGCCGCGCCGCCGGTGGACGACGACCACTGCACCCTTCCCCATGGCGCGCTCCAGTCCTTCGAGGATGCGCGCCACAGAAGGTAGCGGGACGTCGTAAGGAGGGTCAACGAAGGCCAGGTCGTACGCGCCTTCCCCCGTGGACGAGGCGACGAACCGCTCCACGTCGCCGGCGACCACGGTGCCGCCCAGCCCGACCGCCTCGATGTTGCGGCGCAGTACGGCCAAGGCGTTCCGGTCACGCTCGACGAAGGTGACCGTGGCGGCGCCGCGGCTCATCGCCTCCAACCCCAGCGATCCGGTGCCGGCGAAGAGGTCGAGCACGGCGGCGTTCTCGACCAGCGCCCCCAGCGAGGAGAACACGGCCTCGCGGGCCCGTTCCAAGAACGGTCTGGTGGCCCGTCCCGTCGGCCCGTTCAGTCGCCGACCCTTGGCGACCCCGGCAATGATCCTCATTGATATACCCGGGCCGACCTCGAGGGCACAGTCACCATGACACAGGCGCCGAACAGACGCCGGTCGGCCCTCCTCCCGCAGATGGGGCCCCTACCCCATCGCGGGCCGTCCAATCCCCCCGGGCCGACCTCGAGGGCACCGTCACCATGACACAGACGCTGAACCGACACCGGTCGGCCCTCCTCCCGCAGATGGGGCCCCTACCCCATCGCGGGCCGTCCAATCCCCCCGGGCCGGCTCGTTTCCCCTCCCCGGGATCGGGGAGGAGTGCCGCCGTCAGGCGGCGGGGAGTTTCCCCTCCCCGGGATCGGCTCGACCCGGTGGCCATCGCACCCCTCCCCGTCATCCTTGAAGGCCTTCGGCCCGTGCCGCTGCCACCCCTCCCCCATTCGGGGGAGGGGAAAGAAGACATCGGAAGCGAAATCAGCTCTTGAACAGCCAATCGACCTCCTGGCCGAGCATGGCCCTCACCTCGTCTGCCAGCTCGGGATGGCGCTCCAGGGCGGGGTCGTCCTCGACCAGGGCGAACGCCTCGCGGCGGGCGGCCACCAAGAGGTCGGCATCGCGCAGGATGTCGGCGATCCTGAGGTCCTTGGCGCCCGCCTGCCGGGCCCCGAAGACCGTTCCCTGCCCCCGGATCCGCAGGTCCTCCTCGGCGAGCTCGAACCCGTCGTTGGTCGCCGCCATGGCAGCCAGCCGCTGCTCGGCCTCGACCGTCGTCGGCTCGGCGATCAGGACGCAGTAGGCCTGGTGCTCCCCCCGGCCCACCCTCCCCCGCAGCTGGTGGAGCTGGCTGAGCCCGAACCGGTCGGCGTCCTCGATGACCATGACAGTGGCGTTGGGGATGTCGATGCCCACCTCGATCACCGTGGTCGCCACCAGCACGTCGATGCGCTGCTCCTTCATGGCGTGCATGGCGGCATGCTTCTCATCGGTCTTGAGCTGGCCGTGGATCAGCCCCAGTCGCAGCTCGGGGAACACCCCCTCGAGTCGGCCGAGCTCGGCCACGGCCGAGGCCGCCTCCGTCTTGTCGCTCTCCTCGACCAGCGGGCAGACCACGAACGCCTGGCGACCCTTGCCCACCTCGGACCGCACCAGCCGGTAGACGTCCTCCAGCGCATCTGCCGCCTTGCCGACCACCCGGGTCTCCACCGGGCTCCGGCCCGGGGGCATCTCGTCGAGCAGCGACACGTCGAGATCCCCGTAGAGCGTCATGGCCAGCGTTCGAGGGATCGGGGTGGCGGTCATGATCAGCAGGTCGGGCTGATGGTCCGCCGACTTCTCGCGCAGCTCCATGCGCTGATGTACCCCGAAGCGGTGCTGCTCGTCGACCACGGCAACCCCGAGACGGGCGAAGTCCACGCCTTCTTGGATCAGCGCATGGGTCCCGACGGCGATGTCGACGGTGCCGTCGGCGATCCATCGCGCTACGTCTCCGGGACGGACCGGCCCGGCGGTGAAGTTGACCGATGCCTGCTTTCCGGTGAGCAGCGCCATCCGCACCGCCGGCCGCGCGGCGTCGGCGGCGTCGCCGCCGAACAGGCCATCCTGCCCGCGGGCGGTACCGGGGTCGACCGGCGACGGCTTCATCCCGGCGTCCTCCACCAGGTCGACCATGCCGAGGTAGTGCTGCGCCGCCAGCACCTCGGTCGGCGCCATCACCGCCCCCTGGTACCCCCCCTGCACCGCGGTGAGCAGGGCGGCGAAGGCGACCACGGTCTTTCCGGAGCCCACTTCCCCCTGCAGCAGCCGGTGCATCGGGTGCGGGGATGCGAGATCGGCCGTGATCTCGTCGATCGCCCGCCGCTGCGCCCCGGTGAGCTGGTAAGGCAACGCCGCCTCGAAGCGGCGCACCAAGGCCCCGTCGACCACGTGGGCCAGCCCGGGCTCGTCGTCGACGAGGCGCCGTTTTCGCAGGGCGAGCGCCACCTCGAGCCGGAAGAGCTCGTCGAAGACGAGTCGCCGGCGGGCCGGCCCGACCTGGGCCAGATCATCGGGGAAGTGGACACCGACGAAGGCCGAGTCACGGTCGACGAGGTCGCCTCTTTCGATCATGTCGGTAGGCAGCACCTCCTCGATGGGCCTCGCTCGCCGCAACGCGTTGTCGACCGCACGGCGCACCTTCACCGGGGTCAGGCCCCCCAAGGCCGGGTACACCGGGACCACCCGGCCGGTCACCAGCGGCTCGCCGGGGCGGTCGAGCCTCTCCACATCGGGCGACTTCATCTGGAGATGTCCCCTGAACAGCTCGACCTTGCCCGACAGGGCGACCTCGGCGCCCTCCTCCAACTTGAGGTACGGGTTGAACCAGACCACCCGCATCCGGCTGGTGCCGTCGGACACGACTGCCTCCGTCATGGTGCGATTGCCACGAAGGCGGCGGCTGTCGACCTTCTCGACGGTCCCACCGACCGTCACCTCCTCGCCGATCGGCACACCGGCGAGATCGAAGAGTTGGGATCGGTCGAGATAGCGGCGGGGAACATGGAGCAGGAGATCCGCCACCGAGTCGACCCCGACCTCGTGGAACCGCCGAGAGATCGCCGGACCGATCCCCTTCACGAGTTGGGTGGGAAGGGTGGTGAGATAAGCAAGGGATCGTCCCGCCATGGGAGCCGAGCGTACCCCGGCGCCGCCGCCGACTCGGAGCGGGACGTCACCGGGCCACTGCTACACTGGCGCCCGGCCTCAGGAGGTCTCCCTTTTGTCGTACCGTTGTGAAGTGTGCGCCAAGGAGCCCTGGGTCGGCAAGCAGGTGAGCTTCTCTCACAAGCGGTCGTCCAGGCGCTGGCTGCCCAACATCCAGAAGATCAGGGTCAAGCACGGCTCGAACGCCAAGCGGATGCGCGTCTGCACGTCGTGCATCAAGGCGGGCAAGGTCGAGAAGGCCTGAGACCGGTGCAAGGAGTCGTCAAGGTGTACGACCCCGTGACCGGATTCGGCGTCATCGTCTGCGACGACCGGTCCGAGGTGGCCCTGCGTCCCGGCTCACTCGACGGCTCGCTGTTCCGCACCCTCCGCCAGGGCCAGCGGGTCGTCTTCGAGGTCACCGAGAAGACCGGCGACCGCATCGCCACCACGCTCCGCTTCGGCTCCGACGGCTACTGAGCCGATCAACGACTCGGTCATTCAGGCTACGAGGAGACGACCGTGGCGACCCGTCGCCGCAGGTCCTTGGCGAATACACTGCGGTCAAAGGCCTCGTCCGAGACCTGCGATCGAGGGAGAGCGACGTGGCTACCTGGGACCAATTGGCCAACTACGTGCGAAGCACATACTCGCTGAAGACGGATGAGCCGGGCCACATCCTGTTGCTCTTCGCCGTCGGAGACGAGCGATCCCAATTCGTCCATCTCTTCCACCAAGAGATGGAGGGTGGCGAGCACTGGGTGCAGATCGAGTCGCCGATCTGCGAGGCGACGACGGCTCAGATCGAGGCTTCCGCCAGAGCAGCCGGAGACGCCGTGTGTGGTGGCGTTGCGGTCATCCAGGACACGGTCGTCTTCCGGCACTCCGTTCCTCTCGAGAACCTCGACGTCAACGAGTTCGAGAGCCCGCTGACGCTGGTGACGAATGCTGCCGACTCCATCGAATCCATGGTCACGGGCGCAGACGAGTACTGATCCGGCGGCGAAGCGCGCCGACGCCGGCCGGACCGATCAGTCCGCTGAATCGGTGGTGATGTCGCCGAGCCGATTGGAGCCGGTCATCGGCTCACTGCCGTCCGCCGCCTGAGGGAAGGTGACGGTGGCGTCGAACCTCGAGAGGAACTTCACGATCTCGCCAGTGAGCATGGTGACGCCTTCGGTGTCGAAGACATTGTCCTGGACGGCGTTGATCCCCAGGATGATGCCGGCGCCGAGCCTCGTTGAGGCGTCGGGGCTCATGACGAGGTGCACCAGTTCACCGTTGTACTTCTCCAAGTCCAGCTCGAACACCCACCTCGACTCCAGCACGTCGTAGTAGACCTTCCGCGTGGCCCGCGCCCAGTCGTGCGGATTCTCGTCCATTGCCTGAACGACCGTCGACACCCCGTACCCGAAGATCGCCTGCAACCGCCGCATCACCCGGTTGGCGAATTCGCGGTCCTCCACCGTTGCGTCGACATCGTCGAGCGCCGAGATGATGGTCTCGGGCTCGTTGCTCCCCATGTAGTAGATCAGGTAGTTCCCTCCGGGACTCCCGATGATGTGGTTGAGTGCGAAGTTGAGCCGGCGCGCCACCGCGGTGGTGTCGGGTTTCCCCAGATACTCTTCGAGGACCTCGTCGATGGTGTCGGCCAGGTCCGGGTCGCGGCTCAGCGCGCCGACGAACACCGTGGCGGCGGCGACGAGGTCGGCCCGAGCGTCGCCGGCAAACTGATCGGGTGCGGTCGCGGGGACCGCGGTATCGTGTGCCGCGTCGACCGGAATGTCATCCACCATCTCCACTCTCCTCTCCTGGACGGGCCGCCTGGGACCCCAGTCTCTTCCGAACCCGGTCCAGCGGATCGGTGCCCTTTTCGGGTCGCGGCAGTCTTGCCGACACTCAGCTTGCCGGCTGGTCGACTGGTCGCGCCGGCCGCATGCTTGACCTGCGCACCCGTGCCGAAGTCCTCGACGGTTGCGGGCGGGACTTCGCCGGGCCGCGTCTCGGGTCGATCACCCGATGCCGCCGGGCGAAGACTCCACCCAGGCCCCACCTCCGGCAGGTCGGTGGGCGCGGTCGACACCTTCGTCGTTGGCGGTCCCAGGCCCTGCGCCGTTGACCGTGCCAGAGCGCCGGCGCCGATGGCTCGGATGCCGGCACGGCTGCCAACATCGCCGACCGGTTCCGCACCACACTTGCCTCCAGCTCGGCTGCAACTGCCCTCATCTCCCAGTAACCGGCCAGGAGACCGAGCGTGTCCTGCTCCGGCGAATCAAAAGCAAGCCGATCCCGGACCGCCTCGTAGCCCTGCTGGGCTTGCCTCGCCGCTGCGGCCACCTGGTCCAGCATGTCCGCCGGCGGCGCTGGACCAACCGTGAGGTCGGCGATGAAGCCGACAACCGTTTCGGCGAGCTCGTTGGCACTGACTATGCCGGCGGCGGGCTCGAGACGTCCGTCCTTCAGCTGGTCCTCCAAGGCCTTGAGATCGAGCGAGATCTTCGCCGCCGAGCTCATCCGGTCGCCCTCCGTTTCCAAGAGCTCGCTCGACGGCTCAACGCCTCGAGAACGATGCGATCGAGGGCGTCCGAGACCGCCGGATATGCTGTCGAGCAGTCGGCGGATCGCGTCTTGAAGCGGCGCAGCTGCCTCGCCCATGAGCGCATCCGCCTGGGCGCGGATCCCTTCCAGGTAGCCGACCAGGTCATCGGCGATCGTGCGTCGCCTTCAGGTCGAGCTGCTCCCTCATCCACCACTGCTCGTGCTCCAGCCGGCCGTGGTGCTTGCAGCAGGAGCAGGCCTGGTGACCCGTCGCTCGGTCCCTACCCGGGAGGCGATGTCGTCGGCCTTCGACGTCAGATCAGCGGGGCGTCGGCGACGGCGACCCATTGGCCGAGGATCTGGACCGCGTCGTCGGCGTCCAGACCGCTTGTCCGGTCGAACCACGTTGCGCAGCGCCTCCCACACCGCCTTCGACGTAGGCGACCTCCATCACCAGGCGCAGGTCCCGCGAGCCACGCCTGGTACGCCCGGGCCGCGCCAGCGCCAGCCGACTCGAACGGGGTCGTCGTCCGACTCCCGAGCGCGGTCGGCGTGCTCCGCTGGCCGTTCTCAACGTTCTCGACCGGCCGGCGAGCAGTTCGTCCGTCATGTCACGCGGTGACCGTCCAATCCGCGCTGTCCCGAGGGCTTCCGCCTGGTGCCGGAGATCTCGATTCGACTGACGAGCAGAGGCGTCGATCAGCAGATCGCCGGCCCGTCCGAGTCCGTCGGAACGCGTCGGTCGGCGAACGCACGTCGCCTCCCGGAAGCGGTCGGTCGCCGAGCTCATAGCCCTCGGATGCGCGGCCACGTGCTTGCCGGCGGTCGAGCGCGGTGTCCGCCCAGTTGCGCACCGGCTCGGCCGGCTTCGCCGAGCGCTCCGCTCGACCGCGGAACCGTTGACCTTGTCGATCGTCCGATCGAGCGGGTACAGAGGCATCACCATCTGCAACTGGCCGTCGGCGCCCGGTCGGTTGTATGCCCCGAGCGCGATCAACTCGGGGTTCTGCCCCTGCGCCGGTCTCCTGCACCCGCGGGATCACGAATCGGCCCATGACGCGCCTCAGGTCGAGTCACCGGCTGCATCGCCCTCGAATCTCGATGGAGTCGTCCTCGATGTGGTCTGGCGGTTGCGTCGAGGAACGCAGCCAGGAACACGCTCCCTTCTCCCTCCGTCGAGGGATTCCTGTGCCCGTTCCAGCTCGCCCGAGGCCGAGCACAGCGCCAGCCCCGGTAGCCGGGTTCCAGCGCACCGATTAGGAGGTCGTTCAGGTTCGTCGGAGCGACCGTCTCGCCGCTCGTGGTCACCGAACGGCTGCGCGCTGCAGGCGTCGAACACCATCGGTCACGTGACGGAACGACGATCGTGTAGCGGAGGATGTCGGCCAGAGTCACTCGACGTCGATGGTTGGCGGGTGAGCGTGCGGCGCATAGTCCTCGGTGAGGAAGACCCGCGTGGTCGGCTCGATTGGGTCGTTCTGGGGATCTGGAAGCCGTGCCCGAGCAGGAAGACGATCAGGGCGTCGGCGGCGTCGGGCGCGGAGACGCCATCAGATGCTCTCACCGACTGCGACGATCCGAGTCCCGGCGTGCGTCGGTCAGTCGCACCGCCCCCTGCCTCGGGTTGAGGGCTCGGCGGTCGAACTCGTGTTCCCAGGGCGAAGCGACTTCCTGGTCGGGGCGTGTCTCGGTGAGGCGACCGCGACGCCAGGTGGACCACCGTGTTCTCCCGCGGGACACCGAGCTCGCCCAGCCACCGGAGCGTGTCCAGGGCGTCGGCGACCGGGCTCTTCAGCTCCGGGATCAGGTCGTCGCCGCGTTCGTCGACGCGTTGTACTTGTCGACGGCGACGATGAGGGCTCGGATGCGATGTGGGTCGCGAACGACTTCTTCCTCGTGACCCGGCCCGCCTTCCTCCTCGTCCGGATGGCGGATCATGTCGCTTCCGCAGCGGGCCACGCCGCCTTGATGGCGTCGAACACCTCGTCGACACCCCAGTAGGCGCTGTGCGACTCGGGAAAGGGCACCCGGGCGTCGACCGCGAAGTCGCCGATCCCTTCGTTGTCGGGAAAGACCCGCTCGGCGCAGAAGGACAGCAGGTCGGCTTCGTTGTAGATGTTGAGCCATGGCGTGAACGGCGCAGCCCGGCTCCGGGACGGAGGTGCTCGAGGGCGTCGATGGCGTAGAAGAGCGGGGCCTGCGAGCCGACGGTCACCAACCGGTCCACCGCGAGGGGCCGAGCCGGAGGAGAGGAGGTCGACGAGCACCACGCCACCGAGGCTGTGACCCACCACGGTGAGTGGGCGCTCCCGATCGAGCAGGCTGCGCGCCACGTAGTCGCGGATGTCCCCGCCACGGCGCTGGTAGTAGAGGATGTCGGCGAGGGCGGCGCTGCTCAACCCCATGAGCCTGCGCCGCCGGGCGACCGCGGCACCGGCGAGATGGGTTCCCAAAGTCTCCGCGAAACGGACCACCTTGCCCCGCAACCAGGTCCCGACCCCGCGGGTGCTCGCCGAAGAAGAGCGTCGTCAGCACCAGGTCGACCACGTCCGCGTCGGAGCTGCGGCTGGAAGGCCAGCTCGGGCTGCACGCCGAGCTCGTCGTCCTCTGTGCTCTACCAGCACGTGCGCCACCATGGCCCTGGCGACTGCTTCGAGGAATTCCTCGTCCAGCGCATCCCCCGCTGTCAGCGCCGCCTGGCCGAACTCCTTCGACCCCTTCACCAGCGAGGCGGCCTCACGGACCTCGTCGCCATCGATCTCCGCCGACGCCGAGCAACCCGCCGCTACGTCCCCTTCCTCGATCTTCTCGAGCTTGTCGATCAAGCTCCGCGCCTTCTCGTCGGGGCGGGCTACACCGGGCACCGCCCCAGGAGCAGCGCGTGGCGCCGCTTCGGCGGCGATCCTCAGTTCGAAGAGCGGGTCGCTCCAGCAGCAACTCCCAGGCGGCGGCGCTGTCGCTGGAGGGCTCGATGAGGTCCGGAGCCGCCGTCTCCGGCAGGGCGGCGTCGATCCGGTCGAGATGCGGGGCATGGGTCGGCCCCCAGTCGCAGAGGTCGAGCTTCACCCCGTCGAAGCCACGTTTGCGAGCCCGCTCCTGGAACTTGGCCCAGGTCTTCTCTAGCCCGGCCTCTCGGACACCCGTGCCATGAACGAAGATCAGCGTTCCGCGCATCGTCACTCCATCCGCCAACAGGACCCGGGCCGGATAGCGCTGGTTCACGGTACTCGTTGGTCGATGCAGCGGTGCGGTGGCTTTCGATCGGTCATACCGCTCGCGGACCGCCGGCCGGGCCTCAGGACACCTGGCGCCCGCCGTCGGTATGATCGGGGCCAGCCGCACCTGCACCCCCGCTTGGAGGATCTCCATGGTCGAGGCCTACGTGCTCATCCAGACCGAGGTCGGCAAGGCTGCCTCGGTCGCCACCGCCATCGCCGAGATCGAGGGCGTGACCTCCGCAGAGGCGGTCACCGGGCCCTACGACGCCGTCGTCCACGCCAAGGCCGACGACGTCGACTCGCTCGGCAAGCTGGTGGTGGCCCGGATCCAGGCGGTCGAGGGCATCACCCGCACCCTGACCTGCCCGGTGGTCAAGCTCTGACCTGAAGGACCTCTCTCAGGCTTCCGGCACTTCCCCGACCGCGGCGGCGATGGCGTGGAAGCCGCCGTCGACGTGGACCACCTCACCGCTGGTGGCCGGTGCCCAGTCGGACAGCAGCACCGCCACCATCTGCGCCACCGGGGTTGGATCGGCGGCGTCCCAGCCCAGCGGAGCCCGCTGCTGCCACACTTCGTCGAACCGGCCGAACCCGGGGATGCCCTTGGCCGCCACTGTGGCCAGCGGCCCGGCGGACACTGCGTTGACCCTGATCTGGTCCGCGCCGAGGTCGCGGGCGAGGTACCGGGTCACCGCCTGCAACGCCGCCTTGGCCACCCCCATCCAGTCGTAGGCGGGCCACGCCTGTGTGTTGTCGAAGTCGAGCGTGACCAGGGACCCGCCGCCGGCCGCCACCATCAGCGGGCGGAGGCCCACGGCGAGCGTCTTGTACGAGAACGCCGACGTGAGGAAGGCGGTCCCCGCCGATTCTGCCGGAGTCTCGAGGAAGCGGCCTCCGAGGGCGTCCTCAGGGGCGTAGGCAATGGCGTGCAGGGCACCGTCCACCGCCCCCCACCGGCGCTCCAGCTCGTCGACCAACGCCGCCATGTGCGCCGGGTCGTTGATGTCGAGCTCGAAGACGTCCACGGGTACCGGCAGCCGTTGCGCCGACCGCTCGGTCAACCGGAGCCCCCGGCCGAAGCCGGTGAGCACCAGCGAGGCGCCCTGCTCCTGGGCGATCCGGGCGGTGTGCCAGGCGATGGAGTCGTCGGTGAGGACGCCGGTGATGACGAGTCGCTTACCTTCGAGCAGCACGCCTGTGCTCCCTTCACGCCGGGCTGGCCAGACTAGGGGCGGCTACCGAAGGCGAGGTGCCCGTCCTCGCCCGGATGGGCCGGTATGGTCGATCCGGTGAGGCGCGCACCATTGACCCGCCGGGCGCCTCGGAGGACGACCCGCCGGCCATGACTGCCCCAGCACGCGACGACCCGTTCTCGCCGTACGTGCCCCGACTCGTGGTCGAGTGGCAATCCCACCCCGCTGCCGGCAGCCACACCACGGTCGATGGGACCGTGCTCTTCGCCGACATCAGCGGGTTCACCCGTCTCTCCGACGAGCTGGCGATGCACGGGACCATCGGGTCCGAGGAGCTCACCATCGTGCTCAACCAGGCGTTCACCGAGCAGCTCGACGTCGCCGGCCGGCTGGGCGGCGATCTCCTCCACTTCGGCGGCGACGCCCTCTTCCTCCTCTTCCGGGGCCCCGACCACGCGCCAAGGGCCGCAAGAGCAGCATTCCAGATGCGCAACGCCCTCGACGCTTTCCAGGCGACCACCAGCCCGGTGCCGTTGACCATGTCGATGGGCCTCGCTTCGGGCGCCGTCGACGTGTACCTGGCGGGAGCCGACCCCAGGTTCCTCGTCGCCACCGGCCCGACCGTCGACACGATGCTGGCCATGGAAGCCGCCGCCGACGCCGGCCAGATCCTGATGGCGCCCTCGACCGCCGCCCTGGTCGGGGCGCCCGGCGAGGGGCCTGCTCACGGAGGCACCCTGCTGCGTTCCGAGCCCGAGGGTGTCGACGGTGTCCACCAGCGTGACACGGACGAGGCGAGCCCGACGTCGATCGACCACCGATCGCTGGTGCCCCGCCGGCTCCACGACCACCTCACCGTCTCGTTCAACGAGGGCCTGCACCGGCTGGCCAACATCGCCTTCGTCAGGCTGACCGGGCTGGCGGCGATCTCGGCAACCGACGATGTCGCCGCCGAGCTGGACCGCGTGGTCACCGCCATCGAGGATGCGGCCGATCGCTACGGGGTGTGCATCCTCGCCGCCGACGTGTCCACCGACGGCGCCAAGTTGATGATGGCGACGGGGATCCCGGAGCGGACCGACGCCGAAGAGGAGCGGATACTCCGCGCCGTCGCCGAGATCGCCGCCGTCGACAGCCCGATCGAGATCGCCGCCGGCGCCGCCCGAGGACGGGTGTTCGCCTGTGACCTGGGCTCGCCGACGCGGCGGGTGTACACCACCATCGGCGCCACCACCAACCTGGCTGCCCGGCTCGCCGGTCGCGCCGGAGCGGGGAAGGCGCTGGTCACCAGGCTGCTGCTCGACCGGTCGTCGAGTGTCTTCCAGGCCACCCGGCTCGCCCCGATGCATCTCAAGGGCAAGAGCCAGCCGATCGCCCCGTTCGAGCTGGGAAGGCTCGAGGCAGGGCCCTCGACCGGGGTGTCCACTCGCCACCCGCTGCTCGGCCGTGACGTCGAGCTCGACCTCCTCACTGCCGCCGTCGCCGGCGCCGAGCTCGGATCGGCCAGCGTCGTCGAGCTCGTCGCCGACTCCGGGATGGGCAAGACCAGGCTGGTCCAGGAGCTGGTCGACCTCGCCGTGCACCAGACGGTGACCGCTGCCGCCGAGCCGTACGAGTCCTCGACCGCCTACTACGTGGCCGGCCAGGTGGTACGGCGCGCCCTGGACATCGCCGGCGACACCGACCCGACGACGATGGGAGCGGTGTTGACGGCGGAAGTGTCCACCAGGGCGCCGGAGCTCGCACCGTGGCTGCCGCTGGTCGCCCGGGTGATCGGGGCGAGCGTGCCCGACACTCCCGAGGTTGCCGCCCTCGACGACGAGTTCCAGGCGAGCAAGACGGCCGAGGTCGTGTCCGACGTGCTCACCAGCTGCCTCGAGCCCGGGGCGCTCGTGGTGGTCGACGCCACCGAGTGGGCCGACGCCGCCTCCGCCGATGTGCTGCGCCGCTACGTGGCAGACGTGGCTTCCTTCCCACAGTTGGTCTGCCTGGCCGGTCGATCCGAGCTGGCGCCTCGCCGGCGAGCGGCAGGCGATCAGCTTGGGGCCGCTCCCCGACGAGGCGGCCCGCCAGCTCGTCGGCTTCGCCGTGGGTGACGCCGCAATCCCCGTCACCACCAGGGAGCAGATCGTGGAACGGGCCGGCGGTGTCCCCGCCTTCATCCTTGCCCTCGCCGCCGCCGCCCTCGACGGCGACGAAGAGCTCCCGGAGACCATCGAGGCCGCCGGCGAGGCCCGCATCGACCACCTCGACCCACCCGACCGGAGACTGCTGCGCTACGCCTCGGTGTTGGGACGCGAGTTCACCCGCGACCTCCTGGTCGAGGCCGCTCCCGACCTCGCACCCGAGCTCGACGACCGGGGCCTCTGGGGACGGCTCGGCGAGTTCCTGGAGACCACCGCCACCGGCCGCGTGAGGTTCCGCAACCCGATCCTCCGCGACGTCGCCTACAACGGGCTCCCCTTCGCCCGGCGCGGCGAGCTCCATCGCAACGTCGGTGAGGCCCTGGAGCGGCAGGCGGGCTCCCGCCCGGAGCGATTCGCCGAGCTGCTCGCCCTCCACTTCGGCGAGGCGGGAGAACATCGCAAGGCATGGACCTACGCACTGCTCGCCGCGGAGCGTGCGCGGGCGTTGTACGCCCACACGGTGGCGGCCGAGCTGTACCGGCGGGCCCTGCGGGCGGCCGAGGCCACGGAAGGCGACATCCCCGACTCCGAGGTCGGGCCCGTCGTCGAGGCCCTGGGCGACGCCACCGACTCCGCCGGGTTGTTGACCGCCTCGCGGGACGCATACGAGCAGGCGCTCGGCCTGGTCTCCGGTGACCTGCTCGCCGAGAGCAGGCTCCTCCGCAAGAAGGCGCACATCCAGGAGCAACTCGGCGACTACGAGGACGCCATGGCGACGACGCAGGCCGCCATCGCCTGCCTCGGCGGACGTCACCTCATCGTCCGAACACGACCGTGAGCGCTTCGAGGCGATGCTGCTCATAGCCGGGATCCTCAACCGGAAGGCTGACCCGGACGGGAGCGTGGAGTGGTGCCGGAAGGTCCTCGCCGAAGCCGACCCCCACGAACACCCCGCCGTCGTGGCCCATGCCTGCTACCTGGTGGAGAACGGCTACACCCGGCTGAACCTCCCCGACCGGGGTACCCGCTACGACCAGGCGCTGGAGATCTACCGCCGGCTCGGCGACCTGAGCGGCGAGGCGAAGGTGCTCAACAACCTGGGAACCGAGGCGTACTTCCGAGGGGAGTGGCACGACGCCACGCGGTTCTGGGAAGGCAGCGCCGAAGCAGCGGATCGCTCCGGCAACGTCGTGCTGTCGGCAACGCTGCGAAACAACCTGGCCGAGATCGACATCGACCAAGGCCGGCTCGAGCGAGCCGAAGAGCTGCTGCGCCGGGCTCTCGACGAGTTCCGCGGTGCCGGGTACAGGCTCGGTGTCGCCTTCGGCTACGCCAACCTGGCCCGGATAGAGCTCCGGTCCGGCTAGGACAGAGGCGGCGGACACGCACCTGGACGAGGCGGAGCGGTTGTTCGACGACGTCGGCTCGCGATACGGCGTGATCGACGTGCAGCGACGCAGGGCCGAGGGCCTCCTCACCGCCGGGATGTGGCAACCGGCACTCGACATGCTCGACGCCACCTGGCTGGAAGTGTCGCCCATCCCCGGGATGGGGATCCTGCAGGCGGCGGTGCAGCGGTTGCGCGGCTTCGCCCTCTCCCAGTCCGGAGACGACGACGGGCGCGCGGGCGGCGTGGGCCGACTCGCTGGCGCTGGCGGTCGATGCCGACGCCCGTTACGAGGAGGCGCTCACCCTCGACGCCATGTCCCGGCACGCAACGGCACGCGGTAGTGAAGACGAGTGGGGCGAACGCGCCCGTGCCATCCTCACCCAGCTGGGCGCCGACCTGCCGCCACGGATCTCCGTGTGAGCTGAAGGGACGGAAGCCCTCGCCACCGTGTAGTCTCGCTGGGCGCACCGTTGGCAGGGCCCCCGACCGGCGCTCGGTTCGTTCGGCGTGGAGCCACGACAGGAACGACAGGGGGACAAGTGATGCGGACCGGCCAGCGACGATGGACCGATCCTCTCCGACTGCTCCTAGCTCTCGTGCTGTCGGCCACCGCGCTCGTCGTCGCCCCATTGGCCGTTCCGGCTCGGGCCGGGGTCATCCAGGATGCCATCAACGCCGCCCCGGCAGGCGGCACGGTGGCAGTCCCTGAAGGCACCTTCGTCGAGAACCTGACCATCACCAAGGACCTCACGCTCGAAGGGGCGGGATCGGGGCTGTCGATCGTCGAGGGGACCGGGACCGGGCCGGTGCTCACCGCGGTCACCGCCGGAGTCGACCTGGTCATCAGCGGCGTGACCTTCACCGGGGGCAACGGGACCGACGGAGGGGGCATCCGGTTCGGCGGCAACGGGACCCTCACCCTGACCGACGTCGCCCTCGTCGCCAACTCGGCCACCCGTGGTGGCGGGTTGTTCGCCGCTACCACGAGAGCGGTAACGATCACCGACTCCGTCTTCGAGGGCAACACGGCGACCCGGGAGGGTGGCGGGATGCGCGGCGCCAGCCCGCTCACCACGATCACCGGTGGCTCGGTGGTCGACAACACCGCAAATGGTGACGGCGGCGGTCTGGCTCTGACCCGCCCGGCGACCCTGATCGATGTCGAGGTCGCCGGCAACGAGACCGGTGAAGACGGCGGCGGGGTGTGGGCCCCGGCGACGGTGACCATCGACGGCGGTGCCTACACCGGCAACATGTCGGCGGGCGAAGGCGGCGGGATCTGGGCGGAGACCCTGCGTCTCACCGAAGGCACCGTCAGCGCCAACATCTCAGAGAACGCCGGCGGCGGAGTCCACTTCCACACCGGCACCATCGACTCCAGCACCGTCGTCGGGAACGCCGCGGTCCGTGGCGGGGGGATCTCCGACCACGGGGCAGGCGTCTCGTCGGTGACCAACACCACCGTCAGCGGCAACACCGCCACCAAGCAGGGCGGCGGTTTCCACTACATGGCCGGCGCCAACAAGGAAACGACGCTCAACAACGTCACCATCGCATTCAACGGGGCGGGCACTTCCGGCGGAGGCATCGCCGTCGATCAGGTGACCGGAGTGCTGCGGGTGTCCAACACCATCATCGCCACCAACACGGCAGGGGGCGCAGGTCCCGACTGCGCCGGCACCGTGTCCGACCTGGGCCACAACCTGCTCGGCGCCGGATCGGTGGCCGACCCGGGAGGTGGCGACGCCACCGGGTGCGGGCTGGTCGACGGGGTGAACGGGAACCTGGTGGGCTACGCTGTCCACGCCGATCGACCCGCTGCTCGGGCCGCTCGCCCTGGCAGGCGCCACGGAGAGCCACCCGCTGACAGCGGGGAGCCCGGCGATCGACGCCGGCAACCCGGCCGTCCCGGGAAGCGGCGACGGCGCCTGCGAGGAGGTGTCACAGAACGGGGTGACGCGACAGGCCGGCAGCTGCGACATCGGCTCCTTCGAGGGTGCCGCCGACGACCCCGAGGTCACGGTGACGGTGGCCGTCGACGACCCCAACCCGCCGGTAGCGGTTTCGTCGATCCCGGTCGCCGACATCCCGGCCACCGCCCTGACGGTCGGGACGGCCGCCAACCAGGCGTCGGTCGTCGCCACCACCGGCATCTCCGGGGTGGAAGCGTCCCCGATCAACTCGATCCCCATCAACTCGATCCCCATCAACTCGATCCCGATCAACTCGATCCCGATCAACTCGATCGCCGGGGAAACGCTCGGATCGATCCTCCTGGTGGACGTGCCCGTGGACGGCGGCTGGCCGGCACTCCTCGCCGGCAGCTCCCTGACCGGCCCGCTGCAGCAGTACACCCTGTTCGACGCCTTCGCCGACCCGGTGGCGGCAGAGGCCATCGCCGCCGCCGATCTCGACCTGTCCGAGCTCGGCCTCGCCGCCACGGCGGTCGGGTCGATCCCGGTGGTGGCGATCGCCCTCGGTTCGCTGCCGATCAACTCCATCCCGATCAACAGCATCGACCCGGGAGACACCACCGCGGTGCTCACCGCGTGGTGCGACCTGCTCGCCAATTCGCCGGCCGACTGCGCCACGATCGGGGTCGATCCCGGTGACCCGGCCTCGGCGGACGGGGTGAACCTGCTGTCGCTGTCGCTGGCGGCCGCCCCGATCAACTCGATCCCGATCAACTCCATCCCGATCAACTCCATCCCCATCAACTCGATCCCCATCAACTCCATCCCCATCAACTCCATCTGGGTGGCAGGCACCCCGATCAACTCGATCAGGCTGGTGGGGACCCCGATCAACTCCATCCCGATCAACTCCATCCCGATCAACTCCATCCCGATCAACTCCATCCCGATCAACTCCATCCCGATCAACTCGATCGAGCAGATCGTCGACTGCACGGTCTACGACTGCGCCGGTGGGGCGGCGGCGGGCGACACCATCGGCGAGGTCCCGGCAGAGGCATGGACCGGCACCTACGGCCAGCTGCTCCAGGTGCTCACCGACGCCGGCCAGTTGACCGGCTTCGCCCTCGCCGACCTGCTGGTTGGCCTCCCCGACGAGACCTCGCTGGCCGACCTGCTCGCCCTACTGCTCCCGCCCGAGGACTACCCGTGGGAGCAGCTCGACGTCGACGCCTCCCGGCTCGCCGCCTTCGACACCGATCCGGAGACGGTCACGTACACCGCCACCTTCGACCTCGACACCGGCTCGGCCACCAACGACCTCACCGTCACCGCCGTTCTTCCGGCCGGATCGTCGTACCAGGCCGGCTCGGCGGTGTTCAACCCGGCGGTCGACCCGGGGCAGTCCGAGCCGGTGGTCGACGGCGACACCCTGACCTGGACCCTCACCGGCATCCCGGACGGACCCACCGCGCTCTCGTTCACATCCACCACGGGCCTCCATCTCGGCCCGGTGGCCGCCACCGTCGACGTCGCCGTGACCAGCGCAGGGATCGAGGGCTCCGGTACCGCCGCCCTGACCGTGCGGGAGGCGATCGAGCCCAACGACACGCCGCAGACGGCGCTCAGCGCCGAGCTGGATACGGTATACGTCAGCCACATCGGGTCCGCCACCGACCTCGACTTCTTCGTCATCGAAGGCGTCGCCGCCGGGTCGACCATCACGGCGACGCTGGGCAGCCTGCCCGACGACTTCGACCTCGTGTTGTACGCGCCGACCGGCCAACCGCTCCGCGGGGAGCCGGAGCGGGAGATCATCGGGGTCGAGGACGAGATCCCCGACCTGTTGGAGCCACCCGAGGGATTGCCCGAGGTGATCGCCGACATCCCACTGGAGGACCTGTCGATCGAGGCGATCTCCACAAACCGGTCGACGCTGAACGAGCACATCTCCGTCGGCCCGGTCGCCGACTCCGGGGATTACGTGGTGCAGATCAGCGGCTACTCCGGTGCCACCAGCATCTCTCCCTACACCGCCCGCTTCGCGGTGACGCCGGCGGTCCCGCCCGGTGCCTGTGCGACGCCGGCGCTCACGGGTGGGACGGCCGGCACCCTGCCCGCAACCCTCCCGCCCGGGGTCAACACGCTGTTCCTCGTCAACCAGCAGCGGTTCTCGGCGGCGCACGGAGCGGCGGCGTTGGACGATGCGGTTGCCGCCCTGCAGCGGGTGGCCGGAGCCGATTGGCTCGGGGTGACCGGCGCGGTGGTCCCCGTCGAGGGCGACCCCGCCGTCGCCACCGCCTACGACGCGTGGAACGCCGACCCGTGCTCGATCGACGCCGTCAACGGCGCCGCCGCCGCCGTGGCCGAACTGGTCGACGGCTACCGGGCCGACAACCCCGGGATCGAGTACATCGTGATCGTCGGCGGCGACGACCAGATCCCGCAGTTCCGCATCCCCGACGAGACCTCGATCGCCAACGAGACCGGCTACGCGGCGTCACTGGGCGCCGGGTTCACCCCGCAGCGGGCGGCAGCCGCCGGCCGGACCATCCTCACCGACGACCCCTACGCCGACGCCCGGCCGCTACTCGCCAACGGCCGGGAGATCTACGTGCCCGACGCCGCCCTGGGAAGGCTGGTCGAGACCCCGGCCGACATCGTGGCAGCGCTCGATCGGTTCCTCGCCTTCAACGGCCTGCTCGACCCCGCCACCACGTCCTCGGCGTTCGTCAGCGGGTACGACTTCCTCGCCGACGGCGCCGAGGAGGTGAGCGCTGCGCTGGCCGCCACCGGCCGGCCGGTCGACGACCTCATCTCGGACGACTGGACGGCGACCGATCTCGCCGACGGGCTCCTCGACGGCACCGTGAGCATCGGCTCGGTCAACGCCCACTTCGACCACAACCGGGCCGAGCCCGCCGACTCGTCCGCCGGGCTGTTCACCACCGAGGACGTGTCCGGCTCCGGGCCGGACACACTGAGCCAGGCCGTGTTGTTCTCGATGGGCTGCCACTCGGGCCTGAGCGTCTCCGACGTGCACATCGGTGGCGACCCGCTCGGCGTCGACTGGCCGCAGACGATGGCTGCCCAGGGCGCCGGCTACGTGGGCAACACCGGATACGGCTACGGCGAGACCGAGACGGTGGCGCTGTCCGAGCAGCTGATGGCCTACTTCGCCGAGAACCTCGGCAGCGGAGCGACCGTGGGACGGGCGCTGCAACTGGCCAAGCACCGGTATGCCGGCGCCGACCTGCTGTTCGGCGCCTACGACGACAAGGTCCTGATGATCTCCACGTTCTACGGGTTGCCGTTCTACCGGGTCGGCGGGGACGGCGCTGCTCCCCAACCGGTGGTGCCTCCACCGCTGACGGTCGACGGCGTCACCGGGCTGGACGTGGCCACCATCGTCACCGACCTGCCGGTGGGCACCGGGCTGGTCGAGGTCGACACCGACCGAGGCTCGTACTTCGCCGCCCAGAACGAGGCGGGAGAGCTCGCCACGCAGGTGACCCCCTTCCGGCCGGTGCAACCGAAGGTCGAGATCGACGTGACCCAGGGCGGCGGGCTGGTCGCCCACGGCGCCCTGATCACCAACCTCACATCGACCGATGTGCCCGACTTCGGCCCCCTGATCGCCCGGCCCACCGTGGACCTGGCCGACAACGAGCCGGAGCCGATCACCACCGGCCAGTTCCCTTCCCAACTGCAGACCGTCAGCCGGTTCGCCACCACGGCCGGTGAGCGGGACCAGCTGGTCATCGTGCCCGGGCAGTTCCGCGCCACCGCGCCGGACATCGGCATCCAGCGCCTCTTCACCACGGTGGAGACGCAGGTGCTCTACTCGCCGGCCTCGGTCGTGGACTTCTCACCTCCGTTGATCCGCTCCGCATCCGCCGTCGAGATCTCCGACGGAGTCACGTTCGAGGTCGACGTCGAAGACGCCGAAGGCGCCGTGGTCCGGGTCCTGGTGCTGTTCCACGCCGCCGGGGACTCGGGCGAGTGGACCGCGGTCGACCTCATCGACCAGGGGGCGGGTCGGTGGAGCGGCGCCGTCGCCGCCCCGCCTGGGATGAAGGAGTACTACGTGCAGGCGCTCGACGACGCCGGCAACGCCGCCGTCTCGGCCAACAAGGCCGAGCTGTTCCTGAGCGAGCCGGAGGAGATGCCGGGCGACCTCATCACCCTCTCCGGTGACCTCGTCGAGGGCTGGTTCGCGCCGGCGGCCACCGTCGAGCTGGTCATCCCGGCCAATGGAATCGTCGCCTACGACCTCGACAGCGCCGGGCTGGTTGAGTACACCGGTGCCTTCCAGGTGGCCGGCGACGGGGTCCACACCCTGACCGCCCTGGCCTCGGACGGGACCACCGACTTCGCCACCATCCCCATCGACACGCTGCCGCCCGACGTCACCTCGCCCATCGACGGGGCCACGTTCGCCACCGGGGCGTTCGTCCCCGTGTCCTTCACCTGCCTCGACGCCGGCTCGGGCATCGAGTCGTGCGTCGGCTCCCTGGCGCCGGGGGACCCGCTGCCCACACAATCGGCCGGGTCGTTCACGGTCACCGCCACCGACCGCACCGGCAAGGTCACGGTTGCCACCATCTCCTGGACGGTGGGCGACACCCCGGCGGCGGTGATCAACGAGGACCTCGACGAGGTCACCGAGGGCTCGGCGCTCACCTTCACAGCCTCCTCCGACGTGTCGGGGGCGACCTTCGCCTGGACGACGCTGCGCGACGACGGCGTGGTCGCCGTCGGGGACGGCGCCACCTTCGCGTTCACCGCCGACGATGACGGCGCCTACCGGGTGGAGCTCACGGTGCGCGGCCCCGATGGCCGGGTGAGCGGCACCACGGTCGAGGAGTTCACCGCGGTCAACGTGATGCCGGCGATCACCCTCACCGGGGCCGCCGGCGTCGCCCTCAGCTCGCCCTACACCCTGACTCTGGGCCCGGTGATCGATCCGGGCACCGACAACGCCTTCCTCTACGTCGTCCACTGGGGCGACGGGGCCTCGGACACGGTCGGCATCCTCGGCACCCTGCAACACACCTACACCTCGCCGGGGACGATGACGATCACGGCCGACGTCACCGACGAGGACGGGACGTTCCCGGCCGCCGGGAGCCTCGTCGTCGAGGTGACCGACGACGAGCCGCCTGCGCCGACGTGCGACGTCGAGGACGCCACCATCGTCGGCACGAACAAGGCCGACCTGCTGACCGGGACCGCGGGCGACGACGTCATCTGGGCCGGAAACGGCAAGGACACCCTCATCGGCCTGGGCGGTGACGACGTCCTCTGCGGTGGCAACGGCATCGACCTCCTCCTCGCCGGCAGCGGCAACGACACCGCGGTCGGTGAGAACGGCGGCGACCTCATCTTCGGCAACGACGGCAACGATGTGCTGCGGGGCGAGGGCGGGGTCGACGTCCTCGACGGTGGTGACGGGACCGACAGCTGCCTCACCGGAGAGATCCTCATCGCCTGCGAGTTCTCGTGACATTCCCGCCGAGCTCCGCTCGCCACTCCCCATCGCGCGCCGTGAAATCCCGGCTCGCTGCGCTCGGCTCCTCCCGCAGATGGGGCCCTACCCGTGACATTCCCGGCTCGCAGCGCTCGCCTCCTCCCGCAGATGGGGCCCCTACCCATCGTGGGCCGTGGCATGCCCGCCGGGCTTCCCGGTCTCCTGGCAGACGTGGCAACCGGTCACGCGACATACGACCAGGCGCGTAGGCCGAGGCCCATCACGAACAGCAGCAGCAGCCCGTACGACAGGGCCGGGCGGCGCCGCATCGGTGCGCGGTAGACATAGGCGATGGCGAGGGTGACGACGATCACCACGCCGTAGAACAGGTGGAACCCGTCGCCGGGCCGCATCCCCCGCGCGTAGAGCACGAGCCCGCTCGCCACCTGGGCCAGCATGGCGGCCAAGGCGATGCCGGTGGCGAGCCCGAACGCCCGGTCCGGCTGGCGCCGGGCGACGGCCAACCCGACACCCCAGAGCCCTACCGAGCCGGTGCTCACGACGGCGACCCAGAACCAACCCTGGTGGAAGCCGAGCACGATGAGGCTACGCCGTCAGGCGGAGACTCGGCGATGGGGGTTGGGGGTCCCCCATCGCTCCGCGATGAGGCGTCAGCCGAAGAGCCATGAAAACAGAGGTTAGAGGGACAGGTCCGCCCGGTTCGGCCACGACAGCGCCCCGCAGTAGCTATCCTCCGCCCCGCTGCTTCGGCGGTGACTCGCGATCCCCCCCTTGTTGGTACCCCACTTGGTCGGACGAGTACGAGTCGGAGTCCGGCAGACGACGGGGTGGCCACGACGGCTACCAGGAGACAAGGAAGAGGCGAGTCGCCCAATGAACATCTACGTGGGGAACCTTCCCTTCACGACCACCGCAGCCGACCTCGAGCGGCTCTTCGGCGAGTACGGCGAGGTCACCTCGGCCGCGGTGATCACCGACCGGGAAACCGGTCGCTCCCGCGGCTTCGGCTTCGTGGAGATGCCGGACTCGGTGGCGCCGAACGCAATCGAGCAGCTCAACCGGGCCGACTTCGGCGGACGGCCCCTGACCGTCAACGAGGCGCGGCCGCGTCAGCCGCGGCGCTGAAGTGGCATCGGGCGAGGACTACTTCAGGGCCGAGGGCACCGTCATCGCGACGATGCGCGATGCGAACTTCAAGGTTCGCCTCGACTCGGGCCACGAGGTCGTCGCCCGGGCATCGGGACGGATGCGGCACGGTCGCCGCATCCGCATCATCCCCGGAGACCGGGTCGAGCTCGAGGTCTCGGCCTACGACCTGACCCGGGGACGGATCGTGTGGCGACACCGCTAGCGGTTCCGAATTCCGACAGCGAGGGCCGGGCACCCGCCCGGCCCTCGTCGCGACAAGGAGTGCATTGCTAGAGCTGTCACCCCACGACATGGCCCATGGCGGCGAGGCGGTTGCCCGGGTCGACGGCAAGACCTGGTTCGTCGGCGGCGCCATGCCAGGGGAGCGCGTCCTCGGTGACATCTCCGTCGACAAGGGGGCATGGGGTCGTGTCGAGCTGCGCTCGGTCGAGGAGGCCTCGCCGCACCGGGTCCGCCCGCCTTGCGCCCACTTCGGGACCTGTGGCGGCTGCCACTGGCAGTTCGCCGACCACGCCGCTCAGCTCGAATGGAAGCGGTCGATCGTCGCCGGCCAGCTCCGTCACCTGGGACGGCTCGCCGACCCGGACGTCCGGGCCACCGTGGCACCTTCCGGTCCATACGGCTACCGCAACCGGATGGACTTCTCGGTCGACGGCGGCCGGCCGGCACTCTTCCGGAGCCGGTCGAGGTCGCTGGTCCCGATCGACCACTGCTGGCTCCTGGAGCCGGCTCTCGCCGACCTATTCGACCGGCTCGGTCCGCTCGAGGGGGTGGAGCGGCTGACGGTGCGTGTCGGCGCCGCCACCGGCGCAGCCCTGGTGGTGCTCACCGGCGAGGTGCCGGCGCAGGCCGCCGATTGGGGGGCGTCGGTGGTCCGCCGTCACCACGACGGCTACGAGGCGATCCTCGGCGACCCATGGATCAGCGAAGAGGTGATCGACCACCGCTTCCGGATCAGCGCCGATGCCTTCTTCCAGAACTCGACGTCGGCGGCGGCAGCGCTGGTTCGGCTGGTACACGACGCGTTGCGGCCAAGCGACGACGACGTGCTGCTCGACGGCTATGCCGGCGGCGGGTTGTTCAGCGTTGCCCTGGCCGGCTCGGTGGCACGGGTGGTAGCGGTCGAGAGCAACCCGCTTGCAGCCGACGACCTGCGCTTCAACACCGCCGGCAAGGACAATGTCGCGGTGGTGAAGTCCCGGATGGAGCGGCTCCGGCCCGATGACCCCTGGACCGTTGCTGTGGTCGATCCCCCTCGGGCCGGGCTCGGCGACGGGGGCATCTCGGCGGTGACCGCCGCCATGCCCCGGACCGTGGTCTATGTCTCCTGCGACCCGGCCAGCCTGGCCCGTGACGCCAAGGCGCTTGCCGGTCACGGCTACGACCTCGACCACGCAACCCCGGTCGACCAGTTCCCGCAGACCTTCCACGTCGAGACCGTCGCCCGGTTCACCCTCCGTCAAGCTTCACAAGGCTGAGACGTCAGTTCGCGAAACCTGTCGGGAGTGGGTGCCCGATGATGTCGGCCGGCGTTTGACGAGCGCCTGCGCCTCGGCGACCGGCCCGGCATAACCCGCCTGCCGCCCTATGTCAAATCCTCGTGGCTCACGGTACGTTGTAGCTGCCAGGAAGTCATCGTCCATCGTTCGCTCGGGGGGGCAGCCATGCGACGGCAGGGTCATTTCATCTCGGGGTTGGTGGCGTTCGTCGTGACTGCTGTCCTCGTCGTCGGCCTCAACGGTCTCGCCGGTCTCGCCTCCGCCGAGGCTCGCGGAGAGGGCGAGACCACGACAACCGGCGCGCGCGGCGAGACCACCACGACCAGGGCGCCACGCGAGACCACCACGACCAGGGCCCCGCGCCAGACCACCACGACCATTGCGGCGCCTGAGACAACCACGACAATCGCACCGGGCGAGACCACCACGACCACCGCGGCGCGCGAGACCACCACGACCACGACCGACCCGGGTGCCGAGTGCCCGGCCGGATGGGGCGAGGTGCTGCCGCACCAGCCGGCCCAGGTGACCGTCGAGCTGCCCGGGCCCGGCACCTGGGCATTGACCGGCCACGGCTCCAACGAGAACGAGTCGGCCAACGAGGGCGAGCTCTGGTTCGTCGGCTACGGCACCTTCCCGGCGCCGACCACGACGGCGCTCGTCTACGACCTCGGTGAGGTGACCGTCGATGGTCCGACGACCCTGACGATCGTCGTCCGCCCGGTCGGCCGGCTGTCCGTGTGCGTGTCGGCCTCGGCGGAGCTCGTCACCGACACCACCACGACCACCGCACCACCCGACGACACCACCACGACCACGCCCACCCGACGACACCACCACGACCACCGCACCACCCGACGACACCACCACGACCACCGCACCACCGCCCTCGATGGACGCCGCCGTGGGTCCCCAATGCGACAACGACACCCCCTGGCTCGCCTACGACATCGACGCCAACGGGCTCGGTGACGACGCCACGGTCCGGTTCGCCAATGCGGGGGGGACCGCCGAGTACCGGGTGCCGGCCGGTTCGGGCCGACTGCTGTGGCCGGGAGCCGTCCTCGACTCCGCCGGCAACCCGATCGACTGGCCGGGATGGGATCAGGACGCCGACGGCACCTGGTTCCTCAACCCGGACGACCCGTACATGTGGGCTCGTCAACCCGTGTCGATCACCATCGAGATCGGAGCATCGGTCGCCGGCTCCACCCGGCTCCTCTCCACCGCCGGCGCGACGGGGTACGGCCCGGTGACCGTCGAGTACCCGCCGGCCGAGCCGACCTGCACGGCGAACCCGTCGACGGAGGCAACCGTCACCACCACGACACAGCCGCCGCAGACTTCGACGACGGTCGCCGCCTCCGAGTCGCCCGAAACGCTGCCCTACACCGGTTTCTCCACGCTGCTCCTCGCCTGCATCGGCGCCGCCGCCATAGCGCTCGGCTCGCTACTGGTCGGACTCGGTCAGCGCCGGAAGAGCTGAACCCGGACGCCACCGTGGTGGCCCCGCGGACCGGGCCGGTCGGTCAGCGGACGATCGTGACGATGGCAGCGAACGCCCCGGTGAGCGCCGTCATCGCGCCGATGGTGGTGAGGGAGTAGGTCCGCAACTGGTCTCGCATCACGCCATGCATGCCCCGCACCTCCGCAGACAGCTCATGGAAGTGCTCCTCGAGCCGGTCGAACCGACCTTCGAGCCGGTCGAACCGGTCCTCGAGCCGGACGATGTCGGCCTTCGTCGCCAGGTCGCCGGCGGCTTGCGGCGGTAGATGGGTCATCAGAGTCTCGGCATGCTCGGGCCCCAGCACTTCCTCGAGGCGAGCATACAGGGCGTGGCGGGCCGGCTCCGGGCTGGACATCGCTCCCAAGATGCCGGAGTCCGGCGACCGATTCCAGCCCTCTGCGACGCTCAGCGGCGGGCGAAGGCCGGGATCACAGACGTCCCGTAGGCGTCGAGGGTGCCCTCCTGGTCGTCGTGCATCAGGTAGAGCCCGAAGTGGCTCACCCCGAGGGCGCGCAGCTCCTCGAGCTTGGCGACGTGGTTCTCGGCCGGGCCCAGGATGCAGAAGCGGTCGACGATCTCGTCCGAGACGAACTCGGTGGTCGGGTTCATCGCCTTGCCGTGGTGCTTGTAGTCATAGGCCTGGCGCGCCTCGATGTACTCCGACAGCGCCTTGGGCACCTTCGACTCGTCCTCACCGTACCGCTCGACCAGGTCGACGACGTGGTTGGCCACCATGCCCCCGAACCAGCGGAGCTGCTCGCGCTGATGGGGCAGGTCGTCGCCGACGTACGCCGGGGCGACGACGGCGATGGTCAGAGAGTCGGGGTTGCGGCCGGCGTCCGATGCCGCCGCCTTCACCGTCTCCACGGTCCAGGCCAGGATCTGCGGGTCGGCGAGCTGCAGGATGAACCCGTCGGCGACGCGCCCGGTCATGTCCAGCATCCGCGGCCCGTAGGCGGCCACCCACACCGGGAGGTCCCGACCGTCGGCGACCCAGGGGAACCGCACCGGGGTGTCCTTGTAGTCGACCTCCTCGCCGGCCACCAGGCCCTTGATCACCCGGATCGAGTCCTCGGTCTCGGCCAGCGTCTTCGGGCTCCGCCCGATGACCCGCAGCGCCGAATCCCCCCGGCCCATCCCCAGGATGGTGCGCGGCCCGAAGTGCTGGTCGAGCGTGGCGAACATGGAGGCGAGCACCGTCCAGTCGCGGGTGCCCGGGTTCGACACCATGGGGCCGACGATCATCCGCTCCGTCTCCGCCAGCATCAGCGTGTAGACGACGAACGCCTCCTGCCAGAGCACGTGGCTGTCGAAGGTCCATCCGTGGGTGAAGCCGTTCGTCTCGGCTCGCCGAGCGAGCTCGAGCACCCGCGACACCGGCGGGTCGGTCTGCAGCACGACCCCGAAGCTGAGATCCCCGTTGGCGCTCATACGTTCTGGGGGAAGCCGAGGTTGACCCCGCGGTGGCTGGGGTCGGGCCAGCGGCTGGTGACCACCTTGCCTCTCGTGTAGAAGTGGACCCCCTCGGTGCCGTAGATGTGGCTGTCGCCGAACAGCGAGGACTTCCACCCCCCGAACGAGTAGTACGCCACCGGCACCGGGATGGGGACATTGATCCCCACCATCCCGACCGGCACCTCGTTCTGGAACCGCCGGGCGGCACCACCGTCGTTGGTGAAGATCGCCACCCCGTTGGCATACGGGTTGGCGTTGATCAGCTCCATCGCCGCCTCGTAGCTGTCGACCCGCACCGTGGAGAGCACCGGCCCGAAGATCTCGTCGCGGTAGATGGCCATGTCCGGGGTGACGTCGTCGAAGAGGGTCGGGCCGACGAAGAAGCCGTCCTGCTCGGCGGTGAGCTTGCGGCCGTCGGCCACCAGCGTCGCCCCCTCGTCGACCCCTGTCTCGATGTACCCGACGACTCTGTCCCGGTGTTCGGGCGTCACCAGCGGGCCCATCTCGGCGCCGGGCTCGAGCCCGGGTGCGGTGCGGATGGCGTGGAGCCGCTCCTCCACCTTGGGGAGGAGCTCGTCGCCGGCGGACCCCACGGCAACCAACACCGAGATCGCCATGCACCGCTCCCCCGCCGACCCGCAGGCGGCTCCGACCACGGCGTCGGCGGCGAGGTCCATGTCGGCGTCGGGGAGCACCACCATGTGGTTCTTGGCTCCGCCCAGCGCCTGGACCCGCTTGCCGTTCGCCGCCGCCGTCTCATAGATGTAGCGGGCGATCGGGGTCGAGCCGACGAACGAGACGGCGGCGATGTCGGGGTGCTCGAGGATCCGGTCGACGGCGGGCTTGTCACCGTTGACCACGTTGAGCACGCCCTCGGGGAGCCCGGCCTCGGCGAACAGCTCGGCGGCGAGCAGAGGGGCGCTCGGGTCCTTCTCGGACGGCTTGAGCACGAAGGTGTTCCCACAGGCGATGGCCACCGGGTACATCCACATGGGAACCATGGCGGGGAAGTTGAACGGGGTGATCCCGGCGACGACGCCGAGCGGCTGGCGGATCGAGTAGCTGTCGACCCCGGTGGACACGTTCTCCGAGAAGTCGCCCTTGAGCAGCTGTGGGATGCCGCAGGCGAATTCGATCACTTCGAGACCGCGCTGCACCTCACCGCGGGCGTCGGAGAGCACCTTGCCGTGCTCGGAGGTGAGCAGCCGGGCGAGGTCGTCGGCGTGCCCCTCGACCAGGTCACGGAAGCGAAACATGATCGACGCCCGCCGGGCCAGTGACATGTTCCACCAGGTGCCCAGTGCGTGCTTGGCCGAGGCCACCGCGGCATCGACGACGTCCGGCCCGCCCAACGCCACCTCGGCCTGCTGCTCGCCGGTCGACGGGTCCCACACCACGCCGACCCGCTCCGGCTCGGGGGCGTACTCCTTCCCGTCGATCCAGTGGTTGATGCGTCTCATCTCGACCTCTCTCGTGCGATGCGGCTCGCCCGGCGGCGCCGGCGAATCAGATCAGGTACTGGTTCTCGCCCCGCCGCAGGTACCTGCCGTCACCCTTCGATCCCAGGTACTCGCCGCCGGCCACGATGACGGCGCCTCGGGCCAGCACGGTCTCGACGCTCCCCGCCAGCTCGTAGCCCTCCCAGCAGGAGTAGTCGACGTTCATGTGGTGGGTGTCCGCCGAGATGAGATGCGGCGTGCCCGGGTCGAAGACCACGATGTCGGCGTCGGAGCCGACGGCGATGGTCCCCTTCTGCGGGTAGAGACCGAACATCTTCGCCGGGGTGGTGGCGACGACCTCGACGAACCGGTTGAGGCTCAGGTGGCCCAGACCAACCGCTCCGTGGTAGATCAGCTCGAAGCGGTTCTCCACCGCGGGCAGCCCGTTGGGGATCTTGGTGAAGTCGCCCAACCCGAGTTGCTTCTGGGTGCCCAGCGTGGGGTGGTCGTTGAAGCAGAAGGGGCAGTGGTCGGTCGACACGACCTGGAGGTCGTTGGTGGCCAAGCCGCGCCACAGGGCGTCCTGGTGGCCCTCGGCCCGGCTGCGGACCGGCGTCGAGCACACGTACTTGGCTCCCTCGAACCCGGGGAGCGACAGGTGCTCCTCGAGTGAGAAGTACAGGTACTGGGGACAGGTCTCGGCGAAGGCGTTGACCCCACGGTCACGGGCCTCGGCTACCGCCGCCAGCGCCTCCTTGGCCGCCATGTGGACGATGTACACCGGGCAGCCGGCCAGCTCGGCGATGGCGATGGCGCGGTGGGTCGCCTCGCCCTCGGTGATCGCCGGACGGGTGAGGCCGTGGAACCGGGGATCGGTCTCGCCCCTTTGCAGCGCCTGCTCGCGCAGGACGTCGATGACCATCCCGTTCTCGGCGTGCATCATCACCGTGGCGCCGATGTCGGCCGCCTTCTGCATCGCCCGGAAGATCTGCCCGTCGTCGGAGTAGAAGACGCCCGGATAGGCCATGAACAGCTTGAAGCTGGTGACCCCCTCCCCGATGAGGGCGTCCATCTCCTTGAGGCTCGCCTCGGTGACGTCGCCGATGATCATGTGGAACCCGTAGTCGATGGCGCAGTTGCCCTCCGCCTTGCCCATCCACGCCTCGAACCCGGGCATGACCTCCTGGCCGTAGGTCTGCACGGCGAAGTCGATGATGGTGGTGGTGCCTCCCCAGGCCGCCGCCCGGGTGCCGGTCTCGAACGTGTCCGAGGCGTAGGTGCCCCCGAACGGCAGCTCCATGTGGGTGTGGACGTCGACCCCGCCCGGCATCACCAGCTTGCCGGAGGCGTCGACCACCTCGGCGGACTCCCCCCACTGGTGGTGCTCGGGTGAGGCGATGGCGACCACCTTCTCCCCGTCGACGAGCACGTCCGCCTGCATGGTCTCGGTGGCGGTTACGACGGTGCCGCCCTTGATCAGCTTCATCGACCCTCCCGGTGCGACCTGTTCCCGAGTGTACCGACCGCGCCACGTCGACCTTCGGGCTCACGGCCGCGAGTGGGCGAGGAGGAAACCGATCACCTCCTCGGGGAACGACGGCGACAGGTCGGGGATGTGGCCCCCGCCGACAATGGTCCACACCTCGACGTGCCCGCCCTGGTCGCAACCGGTCGATGCCTGCACCACCGTCTCGGGACCGGGGAGCACCCGGTCGAGATCGAGCGGCTCGGCCGCGTCGAGCATGTCCGGCTCGCATCCGTTGTCGACGAGCCACCGGCGGGCAGCCTCCTCGACCGACGGGTGGTTGACGGTGCCCAGCGACCCTCCTTCGTAGCGGACGACATCGTCGGCGTCGCCATGGATCTCGAGCACTGTGATCGGGCGAGAGGGCGTGCACTCGGCCGGAGTCTGGAGGATCGTCCCTGCCAGGCTGACCACGGCCGCGAAGACGTCGGGGTGGTCACACGCCATCCGGTAGGCCATGACGCCACCGTTCGAGTGACCCATCAGATAGACGCGCCCCGGGTCGATGCTGGCGACCTCGGCGATCTCCGTCACCAGGCCGGACAGATAGGCGGTGTCGTCGACTCCCGACGTCGCCGTGTCGTCCTCGGTCGCATTCCAATACTGGAGACCGCCCGAGTCAGGGGTCCCCTCGGGATATGCGGTGAGCATCCCGTTGACCTCGGCGAAATCGTCGAGCATCAGGTAGGCCCTTGCCTCCGAGCCGGCCGAGCCGTACCCATGGAGAACGATCAGCACGGGCGCCGGTGCGGCGCCGTCGTAGCTCGCCGGCACGTCGACGGTCACCGGGCGATCGCCACCGACGACGAAGTCATCGAGTGGAGCCTGCGATGTCGAGCGGGCAGCGGCTGGTGTGGCCGTGGATGCTCTGCCGTCCGAGTCGCCGGCGGCGGAACAGGCGACGAGGAGACACAGGACGACGATCGAGACTCCCCTGGCCACCGCCAGACGTTACCGGGGTAGCCCTCGCGGAGGTAGCGTCCCACCGATAGGCTGCACGACCGCTGGAGGACACCATGTACCTACCCGCGGTCGAGACCATGTCGCCCGAGGCGCTGCGCCGCCTCCAGTCGGAGCGGTTCGAAGCGCTGGTCGGCCGGCTGAAGGGGGCGTCCGGGGAATGGTGGGCGGCCAAGCTGGGCGGTGTCCCGCCCAGCGCGGGGCTCGGTGACTTGGAAGGGCTCCCGTTCACCCGCAAGGCGGAGTTCCGCGACGCCTATCCGCTCGGGATGCTGGCGACGGCGCTCGACGACGTCGTACGGGTCCACGCCTCGTCGGGGACGTCGGGGAAGCCCACCGTGATCGCCTACACCCGGGCCGATGTGGCCCTGTTCGCCGAGGTGAACGCCCGGTCCCTGGGCTGCGCCGGGGGCACGCCCCACGACGTTGTCCACGTTGCGTACGGGTACGGGCTCTTCACCGGTGGCCTCGGCCTCCACTACGGCGCCGAGGCGTTGGGGGCGACCACCGTGCCGGCGTCGGGCGGCAACCCGCCCCTCCAGATCTCCCTGCTCGCCGACCTGGGCGCCACCGGACTCGCCTGCACCCCTTCGTTCGCCATGTTGCTGGCGGAGCGGGCCGCCGCCGAGGGCCGGTCGGACGACATCCGGCTGCGCTGGGGCATCCACGGCGCCGAGCCCTGGTCCGAGGGCTTTCGCCAGAAGCTCGAGGCCGCCTGGGGCGGTGGCTACGACGCCTGCGACATCTACGGGCTGTCCGAGGTGATCGGCCCCGGCGTTGCCGCCGAGTGCCGGGAGAACAAGGGCGGGATGCACGTGTTCGAGGACCACTTCTTCCCGGAGATCGTCGACCCGGGATCCGACGACCCGGTGCCCGAGGGCGATCGGGGGGAGCTGGTCGTCACAACGCTCACCAAGGAAGCGCAGCCGGTGATCCGCTACCGCACCGGCGACATCACCCGCTTCCTGCCCGGCGACTGCCCGTGCGGTCGCACCTCGCGGCGGATCGCCCGGATCGAGGGACGTTCCGACGACATGCTCATCATCCGCGGCATCAACGTCTACCCGAGGGAGATCGAGGAGGTGCTGCTCGACGATGACTCGGTGTCCGGCACCTATGCCATCATCGTCGACCGCCGTCGCACCCTGCCCGAGCTGATCGCCCGCGTCGAGATGGCCGACACGGGCCTCGCCGGCCGCGAGGACGAGGTCCGGGACCGCCTCGCCGCCCGGCTGCACGACCGGGTGCGGATCAGGGTGGCGGTGGACGTCCGGGACCCGGGCACCATTCCCCGGCCCGAGATCGGCAAGGCCCGCCGGGTGTTCTTCCAGGACGACGACGACGACCCGGTGGCGTGACCGGTTCCGGCGTCAGGTCATCCGGTGCTCGGGGTTTGGCGAGTCGTAGCGGAACCCGGCGTCCCAACCGGCGCGCTGGTTGCCGTGGGCGGGCATCCCGCCGGCGTCCTTGAGCATCCGGGCGAGGTGCAGCAGGTTCCAGGTCATGAAGGTGGCGTTGCGGTTGGTGAAGTCGTTCTCCGGACCACCCGAGCCTTCGTCGAGGTAGGACGGGCCGGGGCCCGCTTCCCCGATCCAGCCGGCGTCGGCCTGCGGGGGGATCACGAAGCCCAGGTGCTGCAGCGAATAGAGGATGTTCATCGCACAGTGTTTGATGCCGTCCTCGTTGCCGGTGACGATGCACCCGCCCACCCTGCCGTAGTAGGCGTACTGGCCGTGCTCGTTGAGCATCGACGAGTTGCCGTAGAGCCGCTCGATCACCCTGGTGCAGACCGACGACTTCTCCCCCAGCCAGATGGGGGTGCCGACGATCACGATGTCGGCCGCAACCACCCGGCTGAACAGCCCGGGCCAGTCGTCGCGGTCCCACCCGTGCTCCCGCATGTCGGGGTAGACCCCGGGGGGCAGCTCGTGATCGACGGCGCGCACCTCGTCAATGGCCACCCCGTTGCCCTCGAGGATCGCCTTGGGGATCTCGAGCAGCCCGGCGGTGTTGGACACCTCCGGCGACGGCTTCAGCGTGCAGTTGACGATCATCGCCCGCAGGTCGCTGAAGTCCCACTGCGACATGGTGTTCAGCTCCTGCATCCGCGCGTTCATCACCATTGCGGACTCCCTTCCTCGCCTGCCGGCTCGACAACCGTGGCCAACAACCAACCGCGACGGAAGCTGGTTCCCGGATTCGCGGCGGTCGGCGGCACGACCGACGTCAGCCGACGACGCTACGTCTCCTGTGCAGCCTTGACCGCCGTCTCGAGCTTGGTGAAGCCCTCGGTGGCCTCGTCGGCGGTGAGGCTCAGCGGCGGGGCGATGCGCAGCACGTTGCCGTACAGCCCGCCCTTGCCGATGAGCAGCCCCTCGTCCCGAGCCGCCTCGAGGACCCTCGTCGCCATGGCGGCGTCGGGCGTCTTCGACCCGGCTTCGACCAGCTCGACCCCGAGCATCAGCCCCTTGCCCCTCACCTCGCCGATCTCGGGCACCTCGGTTGCCAGCCGGTCGAGGTCGTTGCGGAGCTGCTGACCGACCTTGTGGGCGTTCTCCTGCAGGTCATGCGTGATCAAGTAGTCGAGGTTGGCCAGCGCCCCGGCCGTCGACAGCGGGTTCCCTCCGAACGTGGAGATGTGGTTTGCCTTGACGCAGTCCATGATCTCGGCGCGGGCGATCACCCCACCCATCGACAGGCCGTTGCCGAGACCCTTGGCGAAGGTGATCATGTCGGGCACCACCCCGTGGGCGTCGATCCCCCAGAAGTGCTCCCCGGTGCGCCCCCACCCTGTCTGCACCTCGTCGTCGATGAACAGGATGCCGTGCTCGTCGAGCACCTCCTTCATGGCGCCGAAGAACCCGTCGGGCGGCACCACGAAACCGCCGACACCCTGGATGGGCTCGGCGATCATGCAGGCGACGTCACCGGCGGTGGCGATGGCGAGCAGGTCGCGCAGGTCACCGACGCAGGCGGCGGTGAAGTCGTCGTCCGACAGGTGCCCGAACGGCGAGCGGTACTTGTACCCGCCGTGGATGTACGTCACCTGGAACGGGCTCAGCGTGGTGGCCGACCACGACCGGTTGCCGGTGACGGCGATGGCGGAATGCGACTTGCCGTGGTAGCTGTTGCGCAACGCCAGCACCTGGTTGGAGCGCCGGTACTGGGTGGCCAGCATCAGCGCGGTGTCGTTGGCCTCGGTGCCCGAGTTGGTGAAGAACACCTTGGCGTCGGGGATCGGCGACAGGGCGATCAGCTTCTCGGCCAGTTCCACCTGCTGCTCGATGAGGTAGAGCGTCGACGTGTGGACCATCTTCCCCGCCTGCTCCTGGACGGCGGCGACGATCTCGGGCACGTTGTACCCGGTCATGGTGGTGAGGATGCCGCCGAAGAAGTCGAGGTACTCGTTGCCCTCGGCGTCCACCACCCGCCGGCCGTCGCCGTCGACCAGGGCGATCGGTTGCTCGTAGTAGAGCGCCAGCCACGACGGCAACACCTGGCGGTGACGGGCATGGAGCTCGGCGTGGATCCCCTTCGCTGAGGTCACGGCGCCACCAGCGGGCCGTAGGCGTCGGGCCGGCGGTCGCGATAGAACGCCCAGGTCTTGCGCACCGTGTCGATCATGTCGAGGTCGAGGTCGCGCACCACCAGCTCCTCCTCGGTGTCCGAGGCGGGCTCACCGACGAACTGGCCACGGGGGTCGACGAAGTACGACGACCCGTAGAAGTCGTTCTCTCCGTATGGCTCCTTGCCAACCCGGTTGATGGCCCCGATGAAGTACTCGTTGGCCACCGCCGATGCGGGTTGCTCCAGCTTCCACAGGTACATCGACAGGCCCCGACTGGTGGCCGACGGGTTGAACACCACCTTGGCCCCGGCCAGGCCCAGCGCCCGCCACCCCTCGGGGAAGTGCCGGTCGTAGCAGATGTAGATCCCGAGCCTGCCGGCGGCGGTGTCGAACACCGGGTACCCGGTGTTCCCCGGCCGGAAGTAGTACTTCTCCCAGAACCCGCCGACATGGGGGATGTGGGTCTTGCGGTACTTGCCCAGGTACGTGCCGTCGGCATCGATGACGGCGGCGGTGTTGTAGTAGAAGCCGTCGTCCTCCTTCTCGAAGATGGGGACGAACAGGACCATCCCGGTGTCCTTCGCCAGCGCCATCATCCGCTGGGTGGTGGGACCGTCGGGGATCGGCTCGGCCAGCGAGAAGTGCTCGTCGTCCTGCACCTGGCAGAAGTACGGGCCGTAGAACAACTCCTGGAAGCACATCGCCCGGGCCCCCTGGTTGGCGGCGTCCCTGGCGTACTTCTCGTGCTTCTCGATCATCGAGTCGACGTCGCCGGTCCAGGCGGTCTGCACGATGGCGGCGCGCAACACGTTGGCCATGACCGCTCCTCCTCTCACTCGATCTCGCAGCTCACGCTAGCGACGGTCGGCACGGTGGGGCCCCGGCGCACCGGGACCCCACCAACCGCAAATGGCGCGTTACGGGCGCCGACCTCAGGAACCGCCCTCGGTCAGCTCGACCTCGATCTTCTCGAACCCCTCGCCGGTGACCTCGAGGCCCTCGGCTTCGAGCGCCGCCACCGCCGCCTCCGCCAGGTCGGTGCGGAACGCCTCGGCCGGGATCTCCACACCCTGGAGCTCGGGGATCTGCGAAGTGGCCACCTCGACGGTCTGGTCCCACAGCTCCTGATTCATCACCCCGATGCCGTTCGTCGCCGGCCAGATGAGGGCGTTGATCTCGTTGAGCTGCCACCGCTGGTGGCTCTCCCCGAGGGTGGTGCCGTGGTTGAGGACGATGTCGACGCAGGCGTCGAAGTTGTCCCGGCAGAACACCCAGCCCCGGAACGAGGCCCGCAGGAACCGCTCCGCCACGTCCTCGTTGTCGGCCAGCCATGACGACTCGGCCCACACCGCGTCCTGGAGCATGGCGGTGCCGACCTCGTTGAAGTCGATCACGTTGAGGTCCTCCGGCTGGTACAGCTCACCGGTGTCCGGGTTGACCGCCTCGAGCACCTGGGCGTACTCGTTGTAGGTCATCGCCTCCGCCACGTCGATCTCACCGTTGAGCAGGGCGTTCATGGTGAAGTCCTGCGCCACCAGGGAGACCTGGTCGGTCAACCCCGCCTCGGCGATCGCCGCGGTCAGCTCGAACTCGTTGCCGAAGCCCCAGTTCCCCACGTTCTTGCCGGCGAAGTCCTCGACCGAGGCGATCCCGCTGTCGGCGAACGCCACCATCAACGTGCCCGACCGCTCGAACACCTGGGCGATGTTGACGATGTCGGCGCCCGCCTCGCGGCTCACCAACGCCTTCGGCACCCACGCCAGGGCGAACTCGGCTCCACCGGTGGCCAGCACCTGCTGGGGCACGATGTCGACCGCACCCTCCAGGATGGTCACGTTCAGGCACTCTTCCTCGTACAACCCCTCGTCCAGGGCGGCGAAGTACCCGGCGAACTGCGACTGCGCCACCCACTGCAGCTGGAGGCGGACCTCGTCGGGCTCGGTGCACTCGGCGGCGGTCCCGCCCGACGCCTCGGTGCCGTCCGGGGCGTCGGTGCCGTCGGTGTCGTCGTCCCCGCCGCAGGCGGCGACCACCAGGAGCAGCGCCAGCACGACCAGCCAGCGCCCGTGTCGTCTCAGTGTCATGTGCTCTCTCTCTTCTCTCTCTGTGCCGGCTGCGCCGGCTCCCCATCCTGTCACGATCGAGTGACAGAAATCTCGCGACCGACGTCGATCACCGTTCGGCCCCGGACCGCATCGAGACGTGCCATGGCATCACCAGCCGCTCGATCGCCGACACCACCAGGTACGACCCGATCCCGATCAGCGAAGCAACCAGGATCGCCGCCCAGGCGTCGGGGAACTGGAACAGGTTGGCCCTGTTGATGATGTACTGGCCGAGCACGTCCTGCGGGCCCCCGAAGTACTCGGCGACGATGGCGCCGATCAGAGCCAGGGCCGATGCCACCTTGAGGGCGCTGAAGAAGTAGGGCATCGCCGACGGTATCCGCACCCCGGTGAGGATCTCCCTTGGCGGGGCGGCGAGCGAGTGCATCAGCTCGATCTGGCTCTGATCGACCTCGGTGAGGCCCCTCACCGTGTTGATCATCACCGGGAAGAAGACGATCACCGACACCACCATCATCTTGGAGACCGGGCTGGTGATGGTGAACCACTGGTTCATGATCGGGGCCACGGCGACGATGGGCATGGCCGAGGCGGCGATGGCTATCGGGAGTAGGCCGTGGCGAACCGGGATCCAGCGGGTGGCGGCCAGGGCGGCCCCAACCCCCAGCACGACGCCGATCACGAGCCCGCCCAGCGCCTCGACCAGGGTGCGGAGGCCGGCGCCCCAGATCACCGGGAAGTTCTCGACGAACGAAGCGGCGATCTCGGTGGGCTTGGCCAGGACGAAGCTCTGCACGTCGAAAAGCCGGACCAGCCCCTCCCACAGCACCAGCACGGCGACGAAGGCGATCACCGCCGGCAGGTAGCGGCGCGCCCGGGTCACGACGAGGCCTCCCGCAACGGTGGGCCGGTAGAGACCCCGCGCGGACGGCGCAGCGCCTCGCGCACCTCGGTGACCGCCTCGAAGAACCGCTGGTCCTCGCGTGTGTCGTCGTCGCGCTGCGGTCCCAACCCGACCTCCATGACGTGTGCTATCCGACCAGGGCGCGGCGACATGACGACCACCCGCGATGACAGGAAGACGGCCTCGGGGATCGAATGGGTGACGAACACCACCGTCTTGCCGGTGGCGCGCCAGATGCGCAGGACTTCCTGCTGCATCCGTTCCCTGGTCATCTCGTCGAGCGCTCCGAAGGGCTCGTCCATCAGTAGGAGCGCCGGGTCGAGCACCAGAGCGCGGGCGATCGCCACCCGCTGCTGCATCCCACCGGAGAGCTGCCAGGGCTGATGGTCGGCGAAGTCGGTCAACTCGACGAGGTCGAGCATCTGCTCCGCCCGGGTGGCCCGATCCCCCTTGGGGACGTCGACCAGTTCCATCGGCAGCTCGACGTTCCGTCGCACCGTGCGCCAGTCGAGCAGGGTCGCCTGCTGGAACACGATCCCGTAGTCGCGATCGAGCCGGGCCTGGTGGGGCGTCTTGCCATTGACCACGAGGCTCCCCGCCGTCGGGGCCAGCAGGTCGCCGATCAGTCTGAGCAGCGTGCTCTTGCCGCAGCCGGACGGCCCGATCAGTGATACGAACTCGCCGGGGGCGATGGAGAGATCGATGTCGGTGAGTGCCTCGATCCGCTCCGAGCCGGCGCCTTCGAACACCTTGCCCAGCCCGGCGGCGGCCACCGCGGCGATCGGGACGGTGGCGCCGGTCACCGTGCCGGTCACGCCGCCACCCCGGTCGTCCCGGGCGCATCCGCCATCATCAGCAGGCTCTGGCGGTCCGTCTGGATCGGGGGCATGCCACCCGGGCCCACCACCCGGCGCTCGACCAGCGTCACCAGCCCGACGAACAGCGCGCCGGCCAACCCGCAGAAGATCACCGTGGCGTACAGCTTCTCCGGGGCGGCGGTGAACTGCTGCGAATACGACAGGAGTGCCCGACCCAGCCCGGCGTTGGCGCCGGTGGGCAGCTCGCCGACGATGGCGCCGACCACGCTCGCCGCCGCCGAGATCTTGAGGGCGGTGAAGATGTACGGCAGGGCGGAGGGCACCTGCAGCTTCCATAGCCGCTGGCGGTCGGTGGCGGCGTACGACCGCATCAACTCGGTGGCGGTCGCCGCCGGCGAGCGCAGCCCGCGCAGCGTGTTGATCGTCACCGGGTAGAACGTGAGGTAGGCGGCGATCGTCGCCACCGCCAGCCACTGGGGAAACCCGATGCGGCCGCCCCACACCACCACCATCGGGGCGATGGCGAGTATGGGGACCGTCTGGGAGGCGACCACGTACGGCAGGAAGGCACGCTCGGCGAGCCCGGAGCGCACGAACAACACCGCCGAGCGCGAAGCCGACCGTTGCCCCGATCACGAACCCGACGAACGCCTCGCGCAGGGTGAACAATGCCGACGAGCCGAGTACCGTCCACAACGGGGCGGCGCCGCGGCGCGACGGCTCGAACATGGCGGCGACAATGTCCCAGACGTGGGGCATCGACCGGTCGTCCGGAGGGGGCCGCAGCCGGATGTCGGTGAACGGGATGACACCGCCGGCGGCCTTGCCCACCACCTTGTAGAGCTCCCACAGGGCGATCAGTACCAGCACGACGCCGAGGACGGCGAGGACACGACGCATCGTGCCCCGGCGGGACGGCGTCTGATCAGCCTCCGGTCCGGGCACCGGGTGGCTGTCACTCCGAGGCACCATCGCGGCGACTCTACAAGAAGGCTCTCCGGCCTGACGATGGCGATCGGACGGGTCCAGTCGTTGGCGGGCGACGAGCGTCATCCTGATGGCGACGGCTCGCCGATCGGCGGCAGACCTCAGCCGGCGAGGTCCTTCGAGGCGGTGCCGAGCCCGCCGTCGATGCCGCCAGAGGTGAACCCGACCCGCTCCAGCAGTGAGGCGATCTGGCGGTTGTCGGGCAGGAAGATCGCGGTGAACCTGGTTATCCCACGCTCCAGGGCGGCGACCTCGAGCATCTCCAGCAAGGCGGTCCCGAGCCCGAGCAGACGCCACTCGGGCTGCACGACGACGGCCACCTCGGCGAGGCCGGGCTCGATGATCTCGTACCGGGCGATGGCGACACCTTCGCCGTCGGCGGCGAAGGCGGCCAGGGCCAAGCGGTCGTGGTAGTCGAGACGGGTCATGTGGTCGAGCGTCTCCGCGTCGAGGTGGACGGGGTAGCGGAAGAAGCGCTGGTAGATCGTGTCCGGATCGGCGTGCTCCAGCTGCCGCACGAGCATCGGTGCGTCGTCGGGGACCACAGGGCGCACCAGGACGGTCCGGCCGTCCTCGAGCGGGAGCTGGACCTCCAGGTCGCTCGGGTACGCCGCCGGCCTGGTCGAAGGGCTGACGTACTCGCTCATCGTGACCTCCTGCACGCCAGAGTCAGATCTGGTCGAGCAGCTTCTGCTTCTTCTCCTGGAACTCGGCGTCGGTGAGGACGCCGTCCCGATGGAGCTTGGCGAGCCGGTCGAGCTGGGCGGTCACATCGGGGGCCACCACCGCCGCCGGTTGGGCGAGCTCCATCGAGCGAGCCTCGCGAGTCTTGTACAGCAATGTCTGGAACTCTTCGGGCTGCGGGATGCTACGGAATCGGCTCTGGCCGGTCTCGCCGGCCGACTCCACGAGCAGGTCGCCGGACTTCAGGATCCGCTCGATCGGGCCTTGGTGGAACAGCACGTTGTTGATGTTCTCGAGCGGTATCTCGACACCGCGCCTGGCGATCATCCCGCTTCGGGTGACCAGACGCTCGGTGGTCAGGATGTAGGTGGTGAACCACCACGTGATGAGCGGCGCGATGGTCAACGGGATGAGGGCGAGGAGGATCAGACCGGTCATCACCAGCTGGAACGAGGTGTTCTCCCATGGGATCACCGCGTAGACCAACCACAGGGCGACGAGCCCCAGCAGGATCCAGCCGACCGGGACGAAGAGCAACCGCCAGTGGGGGCGGAACTTCGTGATGATCTGCTCGCCCTCGGTGAGGTTGCGTTCGGAGAAGGTCATGGCCGGCATCATACGGAGGCTGCTGCCCGACGCGGGAAACCCCGAGGGAGTATCGGCCGAAGCCTCCACCCTCTCGGGGTTTTCCCTTCGGTCAGCCCGAAGGCTGGCCGATGCCTCCCGGGCCGAAGCCCGTTCGGCGGTCTGTCCCGACCGTCGCCGACCCGAAGGCCGGCGTCCTCTCCCCCGAAGGGGAGAACCCACCCCGAAGGGTGGCGTCCGGAACGGACGGTGGGTCCGCCCGAAGGCGGTCCCGGTGGGTCAGCGCCCGAAGGCCCTCACCCGGTGCCACCTCGGTTTCCCGCTGCGGCACGGGGGCAACGTAGGTCGGGCGACCCAGGGCCGTCAAGTGAGATCGCTACATCGTTTTCGCGTCTCGTCCCGATGTTTCGCGAGCCACGGAGATCGTCCAGCGGGATTCCCCTGAGGCCACTCCTGCCGCATCGGGCACCATTCGGGGAGGAGAAGTCGTGGGGACGCGAGTGAACCCCGAGAGAGTCTCGGCCGAAGCCGCCACCCCCTCGGGGTTCGAGAGTGAACATACGCGTGGTTCGGCGACGGCGCAAATCAGATCGGTAGATCGTTTTCGCGCTTTGTCCCTGAATTTCGCGACCCTACCGCGGGCGCCCCTGTTCATTCCGCGGTGTCCGGCTCTCCTAGTGTTCTTCCCGACAGAGAAGGGAGCCCCGCCCCGTGACAACGGGAACAGCGCCGAGCCAAGCTCCGCACACGTCGTGATCTCGAGGAACCAGGAGGACCCGATGAACCTGGAGCGACACCACGCGACGAGGCGGCTGGTCGCCGCAGCAGCCGTGTGCCCGCCCACTACCTGAGGAGCTTGCCGATGTCCACCAATGGGGTTCCTGCGTCCCGCCGGCGGCGACGGTTCCCCGCCGGGCCGCTCGTCGCCGCATCGGCGTTGGCGACGCTGCTCACCACCGGGCTGGTCAACGGGACATCGGCGGATGGCGCCGCCGCGTCACCGTCGCATCCACTCGACCCCCTGACCGCGGTCGAGATCGACACCGCCTTCGAGGTGATCGAGGCGGATCCGCGGTTTCCTGAAGGGGCGTACTTCCCGATCGTCACCCTGCAGGAGCCGGCCAAGGCAGCGGTGCTCGCCTGGTCGCCGGGACAGCCGATCGGGCGCCGCGCCTTCGCCAACGTGTACGACCCGGTGACGAACCGGGCAATCGAGGTGGTCGTCGACCTGTCCGCCGGCCAGGTCGTGTCGTGGGATCCCCGTCCCGGGGTGCAGCCCGCCGTCTACTTGACCGAGTACACCGTCGCCGACGAGATCGTGCGCGCCGACCCGCGGTGGCGCAGGGCGATGCGCCGCCGCGGGATCGAGCCGCACGACGTCTATCTCGACGTGTGGGCACGCGGTGACGACGCGGACCCGCCGGGCGATCCCGGCGCCCGGCTGATGCGGGCGGTGTCGTTCTACCGCGGCGATCTCCCCAACGTGTACGACCGGCCGATCGAGGGGGTGATCGTCACCGTCGACATGAACACCGGGCAGGTCGTCGAGTTCGTCGACACCGGCATCCGCCCGGTCAACACGACCATCACCGGCAACGCCACCACGAGCGCACCGGTCTCACCGACCTCATCATCCGGCAGCCCGACGGTCCGAGCTTCCGGATCGACGGCCGCCAGGTGGTGTGGCAGAACTGGCAGTTCCGAGTCGGCTACAACCCTCGTGAGGGCCTCGTCCTGCATCAGATCGGCTACCTCGACAACGGTGTCGTACGCCCGATCATCTACCGCATCGGCCTCGACGAGATCTACGTCCCCTACGCCCTCCCCGACGAGAACTGGGCGTGGCGTTCGGCGTTCGACGTCGGCGAGTACGACATCGGCCAGTACGCCGAGGATCTCCGCAGGCTCGTCGACGTGCCCGGCAACGCGGTGTTCCTCGACGAGACCGTCGGCGCCGACACCGGAAGCGTCGACGGCACCTACGCCCTGCCGCACGCAGTGGCGATCTACGAGCAACACGCCGGGGTGCTGTGGGACCGCCTCGACCCGGAGACCTATGAGCGCGACGCCCGCCTCGCCCGCGAGTTGGTCGTCACCGCGACCAACAACATCGGCAACTACACCTACACCACCGCCTACACGTTCCGGCTCGACGGCACGATCGATGTACGCGTCGGGCTCACCGGCACGACCCTCAACCAGGGTGTCAGCGATGACGCCGACGGCAACCAGTTCGGGACCACCGTCGCCGACAACATCGCCGCCCCGGCGCACCAGCACTTCTTCAACTTCCGCATCGACTTCGACGTCGACGGGACCGCCAACCGCCTCGTCGAGATCGACACGGTGCCCGTCGCCAGCCCGACCGGCAACGCCTTCCATGCCCACCACACCGTGCTGACAGGCGAGCAGTCACGCGACGCCAACGCCGCCACCGCGAGGAGCTGGATGGTCGAGAGCCTCACCAACCACAACGGGCGCGGCGAACCGACGGCGTACATGCTCACCGCCGCCGACACCACCGTCCCCTATTCCAGCCTCGACTACCTGCCTCTCCAACGGGCGGCGTTCGCCCAGCATCCGCTGTGGGTCACGCGGTATCAGCCGCGGGAGCTGTACGCCGCCGGTGACTACCCCAACCAGGGAAACGCCGGCGACGGCCTCGCCGCCTACACCTCGACCCCGGAGAACGTGTCCAACGGAGATCTCGTCGTGTGGTTCACGACCGGCCTCACCCACCACCCCGTGCTCGAGCAGTACCCGGTCGCGGCAACACGCCAGATCGGCTTCGAGCTCCATCCCGCAGGCTTCTTCGACGCCAACCCCGCACTCGACGTACCCGACCAGCGCGGCGGCTGACGAACGACGCGGAAAACCCCGAGGGAGCCTCGGCCGAAGCCTCAACCCTCTCGGGGTTCTCCTGTCCGCCGGCGCCGGGGCGAACCCCGTCTCCGACGGAAGCGAGAGATAACGGGACGGCGCCCGTGCCCCCGAAGGGGCGTTCTCCCGCCGTGCTCTTCCGGCCGAAGCCCTCCGAGCTGCGTCCCGGCCGAAGCCGGTCCGCTGCTCCCGGGACCCGGGTCGGTTGTCGCCTTGCGGCTCCCTCCGTCCCGGTTTGGTTCCGAGGAACCGCCCCGAGTGCTCCCCTCCCGGGCCGAAGCCCCGAAGGGAGCGGCAACGTAGGCCCGGGGTCCCGAGCGCGTCAAACGAGAACGGTGGTTGGTTTTCGCGACCGCTTTCCTGGTTTTCGCGGTGCCGGCTAAGGGGCCTGCCGGCCGTTCGAGCACGCACTCCGGCCGTACCATGCCACCGTGGTCCGGTGGCACCGCCGACGCGAAACTACATGCATGTGGTTTGTGTCACCCCGGCGCCGTAGAGTGCCCACCATGGCGACGACGACGGCCGCGATCGACATCGACACCGGCGACATCGACACCGGCGACATCGACACCGGCGAGATCGCGGCCCCCCGGGGACTGGAGACGCTGTCGCCGTCGCGGGCCAGCGACTTCAAGACCTGCCCGCAGCTGTACAAGTTCCGCTCGATCGACCGCATCCCCGATCCACCGACCGAGTCCCAGGCGCGGGGCACGACCGCCCACCTGGCGCTGCAACGCCTGTTCGACCTCCCGGCCGACGAACGGACTCCAGACCGACTCTTCGACCTGTTCCGCCAGGCCTGGGTCGAGGTGAAGGACGACGAGTTCACCGGTTTGTTCGATGACGTTGCCGTCGAGCGGCGTTGGGGCCTCGAGAGCCTCGGGATCCTGGCCAACTACTTCGGAGTCGAGGACCCGACGACGATCGAACCGACCGGCCGCGAGCTCGAGCTCGCCGAACAGCTCGGCGACATGACCATACGCGGGATCCTCGACCGGATGGACGAGACCGATGACGGGCTGGTCATCACCGACTACAAGTCAGGGAAGGCGCCGCCCGAGCGCTACGCCATTCCCGCCTTCTTCGCCCTCAAGATCTACGCCCTGCTGGTCCGGCACCGCACCGGTCGCACCCCGGCGAGGCTCCGGCTGCTGTACCTCAACGGGCCCTCGGTGTACGAGATACCGGTCAGCGACGTCCAGCTCGACGCCATGGAGCGCCAGCTGGTGGCGCTGTGGGCTGCGATCGATCGGGCGATCAGCTCCGATCGGTTCCCCGCCAGGCCGGGCCGGCTGTGCGACTGGTGCGCCTACAAGGACCTGTGCCCGGCGTGGGCAGAGCGGCGACCCGGAGGTGGCGGCGTTACCGACGCGATGATCCGGCTCGACCGGGTGTCGAAGTCCTACCCGAGCGGCGACGGCCCGGCGGTCACCGACCTGTCGCTCGACGTCGCCGAAGGTGAGGTCGCCGTGCTGGTGGGCCCATCGGGGTGCGGCAAGACGACCACGCTCAAGATGATCAACCGGCTGATCGAGCCGACCGCGGGCACCATCGAGGTGGCGGGCCGCAGCATCACGTCGCTGAGCCCGTCCGAACTGAGGCGAAGCATCGGCTACGTCATCCAGCAGATCGGTCTGTTCCCGCACCGCACCATCGCCGAGAACATCGCCACGGTGCCCAAGCTGCTCGGGTGGGACCAGGGGCGCATCGACCACCGCGTCGACGAGCTGCTCGCCGTAGTCGACCTCGACCGCTCGATGCGAGACCGTTACCCGTCCGAGCTGTCCGGCGGGCAGCGCCAGCGGGTCGGGGTGGCCAGGGCGCTTGCCGCCGATCCGCAGGTGATGCTGATGGACGAGCCGTTCGGTGCCGTCGACCCCATCGCCAGGGGCCGGCTCCAGGACCAGTTCCTGGACCTCCACGAGCGGCTGGGCAAGACCATCGTCCTGGTCACCCACGACATAGACGAGGCCATCAAGCTGGGTGACCGCATCGCCATCCTGAACAACGGCGGCATCCTCGAGCAGTACGACGCGCCCGCCGACATCCTGGAAAGGCCCGCCAACGAGTTCGTGGTCGACTTCCTCGGCTCGGAACGGGGTCTGAAGCGGCTCAAGCTGCTCCCGATAAGCACCGTGCCGCTCGAGCCCGGTCCGGTGCTTCCGGCGACGGCGACCGTCGAGGAGGCCCGCCGGGTGATGGCCGAGCACGGGATCGACTGGATCGCCGTCGGCGGCGACGGGCGGCTCGACGGCTGGGTCCCGGCCGCCGAGCTCGACGACCGGCACGATCTCACCAACGTGACGTTGCGGCGCTTCCAATCGTGGCTGACAGTCGACGAATCGCTGATCGACGCCCTCGACGTGGTGGTGAGCTCACGGACCAACGTGGCGGCGGTGTTCGACGGTGACCGGTACCTGGGGATGTTGACCGCCGACGCCATCGGCCGGGCGATCCTGCAATGACCGTCGTGGGGTCCCGCCGATGACGATCGACTGGGGTTGGATCGCCGGACACTTCAGTGACATGTGGGAGGCGACGACCCAGCACGTCACCCTCACCGTCATCGCCGTGGTCTCCGGCTTCCTGCTGGCGATGGCCCTTTCGCTGGTGGCGCTCCGGTGGCGCCCGGCCTACGGGCCGATCACGTGGTTCACCGGGATCCTCTACACCATCCCCAGCCTGGCGTTGTTCACCTTCTTCATCCCCTTCTTCGGGCTGAGCATGGTCACCGCCGAGATCGCCCTGGTGTCGTACACCCTCCTCATCCTGGTGCGCAACATCGTCGCCGGCATCGACGGGGTGCCCGAACCGGTCCTCGAGTCGGCTCGGGGGATGGGGATGACCGACCGGAATCTGTTCCTGGGAGTGCAGCTGCCGCTGGCGGTGCCGGTGATCATCGCCGGCATCCGCATCGCCACCGTTTCCACGATCGGGCTGGTAACGGTGACCGCGCTCATCGGCCAGGGCGGCTACGGCGTGTTCATCCTGCGCGGCATCCGCCGCCAGTTCCTCACCGAGATCCTGGTCGGGACGGTCCTGTCGGTGCTGCTGGCGGTGGCCGCCGACATCGCCCTCGTCGCCCTCGAGCGGCGGATCACGCCGTGGGCACGCAGGACGGAGGCAGTGTGATCGACTTCTTCGGCGAGGTGGCGGCCTGGCTCGGCGATCCGGCCAACTGGACCGGCCGCTCCGGACTGCCAAACCGCCTCTGGGAGCACGTGGCGGTGTCGGGCCTGGCATTGATCCTGGCCGGGGCCACCGCCCTCCCCGCCGGTGTCGTGCTCGGCCACCGCGGTCGGGGCGGTGTGCTCGCCGTCTCCGCGGTCAACATCGGAAGGGCGGTCCCGTCCTTCGGCATCGTCGGCATCGCCTTCCCCATCACCCTGGCGCTCGGGCTGTCCCCGCTGGGCTTCTGGGCGACGCTGGTGGCGCTGGTGGCGCTGGCGCTGCCGCCGATGTTCGTCAACGCCCACACTGGCATCCGCCACACGGATCCGGCGCTGGTCGAAGCCGCCCGGGGCATGGGGATGACCGAACGGCAGGTGCTCACCGGGGTCGAGCTGCCCCTGGCGGCGCCGGTGGTGATGGCCGGCGTGCGCACCGCGGCCGTCGAGGTGATCGCCACCGCCACCCTCGGCGCCGTGGTCGGGTTCGGGGGTTTGGGGCGGTTCATCATCGACGGCTTCGCCCAACGGAAGTACGAAGAGGTGTTCATCGGAGGAGTCGCCGTCGCCCTCCTCGCCATCCTCACTGAGAGCACGCTGGGCTGGGCCCAACGCCGGCTCGACCACAGCCATCCCGCCGGGCGCCGGCGGAGGCCCGAGGCGCTCGACCCCGGCGACGTCATCGACGCCGTCCCGGTCGGTTAGCTTGACGCCGCCGCCTCCGGCGGCACAGCTAATTACAAGGAGTGACCCATGCGGAAGCACCGCAACCGCGTCATCGGGGCGAGTCTCCTGGCGTTCGCCCTCCTGGGCGCCGCCTGCGGCGACTCGGGTGATGACGCCGCCGACGGATCGTCCGCCGCCCCGACCACGGCCCCCGCCCCGGTGGAGGGACCGGAGATCGTCATTGGTGCCCAGGACTTCGGGGAGAGCGCCATCCTCGCCGAGATCTACCGGGGGGCGCTGGAGGCGGAGGGATTCACCGCCAGTGTGCAGCCGGTTGGCGGGTTCCGCGACCTGTCGATGGCAGCCTTCGAGAGCGGTGACATCAACCTGGCGCCGGAGTACGCCGCCTCGATGCTGGAGTTCCTCAACGACTTCGCCGGGGAAGCGACCAGCGACGCCGCCGAGACCACCGATCTGCTCAACGCCCGGTTGACCGAGATCGGGTTGGTGGCGTTGGCGCCATCGGAGGCGATCGACACCAATGCCTTCGTGGTGACCCAGGAGACCGCCGACTCGGTCGGTCTCGCCTCGCTCAGCGACCTGGCCGCCAACGGCGCCGACCTGGTCCTCGGGGGGCCGCCCGACTGTGAGACCAACGCCTTCTGCATCCCCGGGCTGAACACCGTGTACGGGCTCGACATGAGCGCCAACTTCCAGCCGCTCGATGCCGGCCAGGTGACGGTGGCGGCGCTGGATGCCGGCGAGATCGACGTCGCCATCCTCTTCTCCACCAGCGGCATCATCGCCGACCGGGGATGGGTGCTCCTCGAGGACGACCAGCAGATGCTGGCCGCCGACAACGTGCTCCCGGTGCTCACCACCGAGCTGCAAGAGGCGTATGGAAACCAGCTCACCGACGTGCTCGACGACATCTCGGCGGCGCTCACCACCGAGGGCCTCACCGAGATGAACCGGCGCTTCGACATCGACACCGAGGACGCCGACGTCATCGCCGCCGACTGGCTCGCCGACAACGGCTTCTGACCGGTCGATCTTCGGCTGAATTGCTCGGCCCGGGCGTAGTGCCCGGGCCGAGCCGCGTTCGTGTCACCCCCGTTTGATACGGTGACCGAGGGTGGTCGAGGAGGGCGGCACCACTGCTGGTCGTCAGAACGGAGGGTTGTGAAGACGGTCGGGAACGAGAGGACCGCGGGCGGCGGCTCCGAGGCACAGATCGAGGTGGGACCCGAGGACTGGGGGTATGCGGTAGCGTCGACCGACGGGCCCCAGATCGTCGTCGGCGGCCCTGGTACCGGCAAGACCGAGTTCCTGGTGCGACGCGCCGCCCACCTGGTCGGGGCCGGCGTGCCCGCCGACGCCATCAGCGTGGTCGCCTTCGGCCGCCGCGGGGTGGCCGACCTCGAGCGGCGCATCGCCGCTACAACCCCGCCCGACTCGCCCCCGATCACGGTGACCACGTTCCACGCCCTCGCCGCCGGCTTGGTGGAGGTCCACCACGGCGACCGTGGATGGCACCGGCCCCCGCAGATCCTCACCGGCCCCGAGCAGGCGGCGCTGGTTCGCCGTCTGCTCGCCGAAGAGGAACCGTCGGCGTGGTCGGTGGCGATGCGCCCCTTGCTGTGCACCAGGACGTTCGCCGACGAGGTCACCGACTTCCTGCTGCGCGCCGGCGAGCAACTCCATGACGCCGGCGACGTCGCCGCCATGGAGCGCGACGAATGGCGCGGCCTGCCCGAGTTCATGGAGCGCTACCGCAGGCGACTGATCGCCGATGGCCGCATCGACTACGGGATGGTCCTCGCCGAGGCCGTCGCCGTCCTCGCCGACCACCCGCTGAAACCTCGCTACGTGCTCGTCGACGAGTACCAGGACACCACCACCGCCCAGGTGGAGTTGCTCCGGGTCCTCGCCGCCGACGGCAACATCACCGCCGCCGCCGATCCCTACCAATCGATATACAGCTTCCGGGGCGCCGCCGTCGAGAACGTCGCCCGCTTCGGAGAGACGTTCGGCGGAGTCGGGTCACCGGCGCGCCGGGTGGTGCTCACCACATCGTTCCGCACGCCGCAGGCGATCCTGCGCGCCGCCGAGAGGGTGGCGGGGACCGACATCCCCGGAGCAGCGGGTCCGGTGACGGCGGCGGCGGGCGATGGCCGAGTCGATCTGCACCGATTCCACCAGCAGACCGCCGAGGCCGAGTGGATCGCCGCCGAGATCCTCCGCCTCAACCTGCGCGACGGGTTGCGCTTCGGGTCGATGGCGGTCTTCGTGCGCAGCAAACGGAGGTTCGTCGCCGAGCTGTCACGGGCGCTGTCACGTCGCGGCATCGCCCACGAGCCACCGAGCAGCCGCACCACCGAGCAGCCCGAGGTCCGCTTCCTCCTCGACCTGGTCGCCGCAGCCACCACGCCGGAGTCGCCTGTGCTCGCCCGCCACGTCAGGCACCTCCTGCTCGGGTCGTGGTTCGGGCTCACCCTGGGTCAGGTGCGCGACGTGGAACGGGCCCATGCGGCCACCGGGCACTGGGTGGAGACCCTCCGACCGCGCTTCCCCGAGTTGGCCGGGCTGCTCGGCGACGACCGGTGGGCAACCGCCGCCGCCGCCGCCGAAGGCGCCTGGAAGGTGTGGGAGTCGCTCCCCCAGCTCGCCGCCTTGACCACCGGTGCCGAGCACCGCCGGTCACGGCGGGCATGGGCGTCCCTGCTCCAGGTGCTCACCCGCTGGAACGAGCGCAACCCCGCGGGGACGCTCATCGAGTACGCGGCGCTGCTCGACGAGGAGTCCTTCGAGGCGAGACCCCTGGTCTCGTACCGGGCCCCGGAGGAAGACCAGGTGACCATCACGACGCTCCACCAGGCCAAGGGCCTGGAATTCGAGGTCGTGTTCATCGCCGACGCCGTCGAGGGTGTCTTCCCCGACCTGCGGATGCAGGACAGCCTGCTCGGGGTTCGCCACCTCCTCGCCGACGTGCCTCACGACTCGCCGGGGTACCGCCGCTTCCGCCTCCAAGAGGAACGACGACTCGCTTACACCGCGATGACCCGCGCCTCGCGCCGGGTGGTGTGGACGGCCACCTCGACCGGGTCCGAGATGGGTCAGGGGCTGCCGTCCCGGTTCTTCGCCCTCGCCGCCGGCGTGGAGACCGTCGACGAAGCGGTCGACGAGCCACCACGCCATCCCCCGGTGACCGTCGCCGAGGCGGAGGGATTGCTCCGGCGCCTGGCCGGCGATCCCGAGGCCAGGGTGGAGCTGCCGGTCGCCGGCGGCGGCCCCTCTGTGGTGCGCGCCGGCCGTCCCTTGCGTGAGGCGGCCATCGCCGTCTTGGCCGACGGCGCCCGCTGGGGCATGCGCCCGGTCACCAGCTTCGCCGGCTTCCGGCACCGAGGCCCGGACACCGGGTTGGTCGAGCTCCCGTTGCGCCTCTCCCCCAGCCAGGGCGAGTCCTACGAACAGTGCCCGCGCCGCCACGCCCTCACGCGGCGCCTGGCCATCGGCGACGCCGGCTCCCACCACGCCGAGCTCGGCTCACTGGTGCACAGGGTCATGGAGAACGTCGAGCGTGCCGTGATCGAGACTCCCGACGCCCCGCCGAGCACCTTCGAGGACGCCGACACCGAGCTCGACCGGCTGTTCGACGGCTACTCGTTCGGCGGCGAGCCGCACGCAACGGCGTGGCGGCGGCGCGCCGGGATCGTGATAGAGCAGCTCTACCTGAAGCGGCCCGTCGGCGGCCAATCGGTCATGGTCGAACGGCAGCTGGAGATGGACCATGCCGGGACCAGGTGGGTGGGGCGGGTCGATCTCATCGAAGGTCGCCCCGCCGGCTTGGTCATCGTCGACTACAAGACGGGGAGCACCGCACCGACGAGACCCGAGGCGGCGGAGTCCCTCCAACTCGGCTTCTACGTGCTCGCCGGCCGGAGAGACCCCGAGGTCGCCGTCGGAGGCGAGGTGACCGGCGCCGAGATGTGGTTCCCGTGGGCCAGCCGCGGTCAGAAGAGCCTCAGGCGGCTGGAGTTCGACATGGCCAACCTCCCGGCCGTGGCCGAGCGGATGTCCGCCATCGCCGGCGGCATAACCTCGGAGGACTGGACCCCGAGGACAGGCGATCACTGCGACCGCTGCCCGGTCCGCACCGTCTGCCCGGCCTGGCCCGAGGGCGCCGAGGGGTTCGTCGCATGACGGCTCCCTTCACCCTCACCCCGGAGCAGCAAGCGGTGGTCGACCACCCGCCCGAGCCACTGCGGGTCGCCGCCGGAGCGGGGACCGGGAAGACGGCAACGGTGGTGGAGCGGTTGGTGGCCGCCGTGGACGGCGGCGTCGAGCCCGAGGAGGCGCTGGGCATCACCTTCACCAACAAGGCGGCGGAGGAGCTGGCCGACCGGCTCCGCTGGCGGATGCCCAGGCACGCCGCCGACGGCCGCGAGGTCGAGGTCAACACCTACCACGGGTTCGCGCTGCGGATACTCGCGCGAGTTCGGGGCGGTGATCGGGGTCGAGCGGGACCTGGCGGTGGTCGGCGCCGGGTACGTGCGGCAACTGCTCCACGAGAGCATCGGCACCGAGGTGTACGACCACCTCGAGATGACCGCCCTCCCCCAACGCCTCGACGAGGCGGCGACATTGGGGGCTCAGGCCGCCGCCAACCTCGTTGCCCCCTCCGACATCGCCGCCGCTGTTCCGAGCGACCCCGACGACGTCTGGCTGGAGCGGCTCGAGCTGGCCCGGATCCTCACATCGTACGAAGCCACCAAGCGCCGTCTCGGTGTGGTCGACTTCGGGGACCTGGTGCACCTGGCGTACCGGGTCGTGGAACGCCATCCCGAGATCGCCGGACGCATCAGGGACCGTTACCGGGTCGTAGTGCTCGACGAGTACCAGGACACCGACCCCGGCCAGCGCATGATGCTCCAGGCGATCTTCGGGCACGGGTTCCCCGTCACCGCCGTCGGTGACGGCGACCAGACGATCTACGAATGGCGCGGCGCATCGCTCACCAACTTCACCGGGTTCGGGGAACACTTCCTCCGTACCGACGGCAAGCCGGCTCACAGCCTCCCGCTCACCACCAACCGCCGTTCCGGACCGACGATCCTCGCTGTCGCCAACGCCGTGAAGGACCTTCTCCACGAAGGGGCCGCCACCGATCCGCTGGTGCCCGCCGAGCCCGTCCCCGACCACCTGGGTTACGGCTGGTTCCGCACGTCCGCCGACGAAGCGGCGTGGATCGCCGGGGAGATCCGGCGCCTCCACGACGAAGAAGACATCGAGTGGCGGGACATGGCAGTGCTGTTCCGGCGGCACCGCTCGATCGGGCCGGTGCGGACCGCCCTGGCGGCCGCCGACGTCCCCCACGAGGTCGTCTCCATGGGAGGGCTGATCGAGGTGCCCGAGGTGGCCGACGTCCACGCCTGGTTACGGATCCTCGCCGCTCCCGACGACTCGGTAGCGCTCGCCCGCATCCTGCTCGGGAGCCGGTACCGGCTCGGGTTGGGCGACCTGGCGCCGCTCGCCCGCTGGGTGCGCCACCGGCACGGCGGCGACTCCGATCCCGACCTGGCGCTCCCCTATCCAATGCTCGAGGCGCTCGACCGGGGTGAGGGGGCCACCTCACCGGAGGTCGCCGGGGTGCTCGACGACTTCCGCGACACCTATCGGGCCCTACTGGCGGCCGCCCAGCAATGCACGCTGGTCGAGCTCATCCGACGGGTCATCGACGCCATCGAAGGATGGACGGAGATCGAGGCGATGCCAGAGGTGGCCGGGCTCACCGCTCGGCTCAACCTCTACCGATTCCTCGACCTGGCTGAGGACTGGAGCCCGCTGGCGGGTAGGCCGTCGTTGGAGGGCTTCCTCGGCTACCTCGACCTGCTCTCCGAGGATCGGGCCGCCGCCGAGCTCGACACCGCAACCGTAGGCGGGGAGGATGCCGTCCCACTGCTCACGGTGCACCGGGCCAAGGGCCTCGAGTGGCACACCGTCTTCATGCCCGCCTTGGCTCACCAGGTGTTCCCCGGAAAGTCCTTCGGCTTCGACAACCCGACGGCGAAGTCGCGGTGGTTGCCCTACGAGCTCCGACTCGACACCGCCGACCTTCCCGACCTCACCGGCAGACAGGCCGAGATCACCGAGCGGCTACGGCACCACCACCACCACAGCGAGCTGCGGACCGCCTACGTCGCCGTCACCCGGGCCCGCCGGCGGCTGCTGATGACCGGCGCCGCCTGGGACCGCCCTCGAACGGCGTACGTCCCCGGCGAGTTGCTGGCGCTGGCACGGGATGTGCCCGGGGCCAGCCAGATCGAATGGGTGAACGACCCAGGTGAGCGCCCGCAGGACGTGACGCTCACCGCCGGCGCCGAAGGGCCTGATCCGCACTTTCCCTCCGGATGGCGCGCAGAAGCTGCTCGAGGCCGTCGAAGGCGGCGAAGTGGGGCTAGCCGCCGACACCGAGCCGGCCCGGCGTCAGCTCGAGCTCATGCTCGACGGCCTGCCCGCCGGTCCCCCGGCCGCACCCCCGCCGGCGCCCACCACGTCGGTGACCGGGCTGGTGACCCTGGCATCGTGTCCCCAGCGGTTCTTCTGGACTGAGATCGACCCGCTCCCCCGGCGCCCCGGCCCATGGCTGCGCCGGGGCAGCGAGGTGCACCGCAGAATCGAGCTGCACCACATGGGGGTGCGGCCGTTCGACGACCTGGAACCTGACGCGCCACCGACCGCCGAGGTCGCCGGCGGGAGCGGCCACGATGCCGGCGACCCCTTCGATGCGTTCTCGGCCACCCGGTTCGCCACCGTGAAGCCCCGGCTCACCGAGACCCCGATCGACCTGACACTGTCCGGGGTGCGGGTGAGGGGCCGGATCGATGCCGTCTTCGAGCCCGAGCCGGGGTGGTGGGAGATCATCGACTGGAAGACGGGCACCCGGTCCGACGATCCCACCGCGGTGGTCCAGCTCGAGGCCTACGCCGTGGCCGCCGCCCGCGGAGGCGTCGTCGGGGGACGCCCGGAGCGGATCACCGCCGGGTTCGTGTACCTCGGCACCGACCCGGCCGACGAGGTGGTGCACGAAGCCGACACGGCGTGGCTGACGGCGGCCGGGACCCGGCTCGAGGCACTGGCGGCGCAGGTCACCGGCGATCGATTCGACCCGACCCCCGGCGAGGCGTGCCGCCGATGCGACTTCCTCAACGCCTGCGAAGCCGGCCGGCGCCACGTCGCCGCCGCGGCCGGAGCGTGACCCGGCTCAGCGGACCCGCCCGCCGGCGACCTCGAGCAGGATGGTCACCGGCCCGTCGTTGACCGAAGACACCTGCATCCGGGCGCCGAACCGCCCGGTGGCGGTGGCGATCCCGGTGGCGTCGACCGCGGCGACGAGCCGTGCCACCAGTGGTTCTGCCACGGCTGGGTCGGCGGCGCCGGTGAACGACGGGCGCCGTCCCCGCGCCGTCTCGGCGAGCAGGGTGAACTGGCTCACCACCAGCACCCCACCGCCGACGTCCGTGACCGAGCGGTTCATCCGACCGTGCCCGTCGTCGAAGATGCGCAGTCCGGTGAGCTTGCCGGCAAGGGCGTCGGCCTCGGCCTCCGAGTCACTGCCGGCAACGCCCACCAACACGAGCAGGCCGGGACCGATGGCGCCGACGAGCTCGCCGCCGACCACGACCGATGCCGACGAGACGCGCGAGACGACGGCTCTCACAGGTCCCGGCAGGCGGCCGCCAGCTCGCCATACGCGGCGATGAAGTCGGGACGCCTCCTGGTTCCCGGCAGCTGGGCGATGAAGCCGTCGACACCGCGGTCTCGGTAGCCGGCGACCTTCTCGACCGCCTCCTCGACGGTGCCCCGGAGACCGATGGCGGCGACGTCGCCCATCCAGGCGAGCGGCCCGGAGGCGGCGAGGGCGGCATCGGCCTCCTCCCGGGTACGACCGACCACCACCGGCACCTGGATCGTGGTGCGCACCGGGCGACCCGCTGCGGCGGCGTGGACGACGGCCTGGGGAGCCTCCAGCGTCGGGATGAGCCCGGCGGGGCAGTTCCAGGTGTCGGCCACCCGGCCGGTCACCTCGAGCATCATCCGTCGCCCGGCGCCGACCACGATCGGGATCCGCGGCTGCACCGGTCGAGGGTTGACGATCGCCCGCCGCAGTGACACGCCTGGTCCCTCGTAGTCGACGCGATCGCCGCCGAGCATGGCGGCCACCGCCTCGATGTAGGCGGTGAAGTGGCGGCGGCGGTCGCCGGCGGTGCCGTAGGTGAAGCCGAACGCCTCGTACTCGGCTTGGTACCACCCGGCCCCGAGGCCCAGCTCGAGCCGTCCGGCCGAGGCGTGGTCGAGAGTGGCCGCCATCTTGGCCAGCAGCCCCGGGTTGCGGAACCCGACGCAGGTGACCAGGTGGCCCAACCGGACCCGGTCGACGGCACCGGCCACGGCGGCCAGGGCGGTCCAGCCTTCGAACACCGGGGTGTCGGCGGATATCCCGAGCAGGTGGTCGACGAGCCATACGCTGTCCAGCCCCGCCGCCTCGGCGCGACGGGCGTCGCCGATGACGTGGTCCCAGCGGTCGGTGAACTGGGAAAGGATGAGTCCGAACTCCATTGCTCTCGGGTCCTCCGATCGGGCCCGTCAGGTTACGGCGCCCGCCGGCGGCGGGGCCGGTCCCCCGCCGAGCAGGGCGGCGCCAGCCGCCGGGTCAGAAGAGGAACGACCCCCTACCGGGGGTCGTTTCCGGACGGTTGTCGGGCAGTGGGGTCAGGCGGCGGGACGCCGGTCGGCGACGAGCCTGGCACCCGCCAGGAACTCCGCCAGCCGGCCGAACGCCCGCTCCCGAACGACATCGGGACTGGACCGGTCGCAGACCACTGAGGTCAGGTGCCCGGGAGCGCCGGCGCGCACCGCACGCTTCACGTAGGCGGCGACCTCGTCCTCGAAACGGCTGATTCCCGATGCCGAGATGCTCCAAGCGAGTTGGTCCAACATGATCGGGAGCTCCTTTCCGACTCGATTTCCTCTGCTCCTGATCTACAAGGTACGACACCCGATCCATCACGTCCAACGATGATCCCTGTTCGATGTGATAAGCTCTCCTAATGCTGCAAGACATCGAAATCCGCCACCTCTCCGCTCTCAAGGCTGTGGCCGAAGAGGGCTCGTTCGGTCGTGCCGCCACCAGGCTCGGCTTCAGTCAATCCGCCGTCAGCCAGCAGATCGCCGCCCTCGAGCGCGCCGTGGGCTCCCCCGTGTTCGACCGGCCCGGCGGACCCAAGCGGGTCGAGCTAACCCCGACCGGGGCGCTCCTCCTGGAGCATGCCGAGGCGATCCTCGGCCGTATCGTCACCGCCTCCGACGATCTCGACCGCCTCCGCACCGGGAGCGCCGGCCACCTGACCGTCGGTACCTTCCAGAGCGTCTCGGTGCGCATCCTGCCGTCCGTGGTCAAGGCGATGCGGGCCGAACGACCGGGAGTCGAGATCAGGCTGCACGAGTCGGACGAACACGAGGCGATCCTCGAACAGCTGCTGTCCGGCTCGCTCGACGTCGCCTTCGTCGTGGCCCGGATCGAGGACCCCCGGCTCGACATCACCGAGCTGTTCTTCGACCCGTTCGTCGCCGTGACCGCCCGAGGCGACGACGGCGCCGTCGTCGGGCCGATGACCGCCGCCGAGCTCGCCGGGCTCCCCTTGATCGGGGAACAGCCCTCGAGCTGCCAGATCCTCATCGACCGGGGCCTCGCCGGCATCGGGGTCGAACCGGAGTACGTGTTCCGGTCGAGCGACAATGCGGCCCTCCAGGCCATGGTGCGTAGCGGGCTGGGCTGCGCGGTGATGCCGCTGCTCGCCGTCGACACCGAGGATCCCGAAGTGGTCGTGCGGCCGATCGAGCCCCCGCTGCCGCCTCGACCGATCGCTGTCGCCACCGTCGCCGGCCGTACCCTGGCTCCCGCGGTGGAACGGTTCATCGCGGTGACCGAGGAGGTCAGCCTGCCGTTCCGGACCCTCTCCGAGCGGATGGCCGTCGAGCCGTGATCGAAGTCACCACAACCGGGCTGGCCGGGGTCCTCATCCTCCGGCCGACGGTCCACGGCGACGATCGCGGGTTCTTCTTCGAGTCGTGGAACGCCCACGACTTCGCAGCTGCAACCGGGGTCGACGCCACGTTCGTCCAGGACAACCACTCGCGTTCGACGGCCGGTGTGCTACGCGGGTTGCACTACCAGCTGGCGCCCCACGCCCAGGGCAAGCTGGTCCGGGCCATCATCGGGGCGGCGTACGACGTGGCGGTCGACATCCGCCGCTCCTCACCCACGTTCGGGTCGTGGACCGGGGTCGAGCTGACCGCCGACAACAAGCTCCAACTCTGGATACCGCCTGGGTTCGCCCACGGGTTCGTCGCGCTCACCGACGCCGAGCTGCTCTACAAGACCACCGCCCTGTACCACGGTGACAGTGACCGGTCGCTGCGCTGGGACGACCCCGACATAGGCATCGAGTGGCCGGCTGACGGGACCCCGATCCTCTCGGCCAAGGACCAGGTGGCCCCGTCGCTGTCGAACGCCGACCTTTTCGACTGAAGCAGACGCCCAGGCTCAGCCCTCTGGTTGGGCGATGTTCACCATCCAGCCGATACCGAAGCGGTCCACGCACATGCCGAACTCGTCACCCCACATCTGCTTCTCGAGCGGCACCGAGACGGTGCCATCGGCAGTGAGCTTCTCCCAGTAGCCGCGCAGCTCGTCGGCGTCGTCGCCGCTCAGACTGACGGCGATGTTGTCTCCCGGTTTGTGCTCCATCCCCGGAGGCGTGTCGGCTCCCATGAGGGTGATGCCGGCGTCGGTCTCCAACATGCCGTGCATGATCTTGTCGGCCTCCGGGGTGTCGGGGGCGCCGTACTCGCCGAAGGTGTTGAGGGCCAGGGTGCCACCGAACACATCGCGGTAGAACTCCATGGCCTGCCGGGCGTCGCCGTCGAAGCTGATGTACGGGTTGAGACGAGTGGCCACAGGCACTCCTATCTCGTGGGGGGCTTTCGCCGAGCCTAGGAGGGTGCTGAAAAAGTGCTGGACCGGTTCGCCCGACACTCTCGCTCTTCACCCATTGTCGCCAGATCCCTCTCTCCTCGAACCGGAGAACCCATTTTTCAGCACCCTCCTAGCCCGAGGCCTCGATGTGGAACCCGCCGGCGAGCGGCCCCCGAGGTCAGGCGACGACGCCGCCGGCGCGCAGCTCGGCGACCTCCGCAGAAGTGAACCCGGCGGCGCCGAGCACGCCGTCGGTGTCCGCTCCCGGCCCGACCGCCGGCCGGGGAGTGGCCGGGACGGAGCGGGAGAAGCGGGGCGCCGGCGCCGGTTGGCGAACGCCGCCGACCTCCAGGTGGCCGTTCCTGCCGGCGATCTGGGGATGGGTGGTCGCCTCGGCCATGGTCAGCACCGGGGCGACGCAGGCGTCGCTACCGGCGAAGGTCGACTCCCACTGGTCCCGGGTGCGTCGGGCGAAGCATTCGGAGAACCGGTGGCGCATCTCGGGCCACCGCGATCGGTCGTGCTGGGCCGGGAACTCGCCCTCGAGCCCCAGCCCGGCAAGGAGGGCGGTGAAGAACGGCGGCTCGAGCGCGCCCACCGCCACGTACTTCCCGTCGGCGGTTCGGTACGTTCGGTAGAAGGGGGCTCCACCGTCGAGCAGCTGGCCACCACGCCGTTCGTCCCACAACCCCATCGCGGTGAGCTCGTGGAACATGGTGAGGAGCGATCCCGTCCCGTCGATCATCGCCGCGTCGACCACCTGGCCGAAGCCGGACCGCTCCCGTTCCAGCAGCGCCGCCAGGACCCCGACGGCCAGAAAGAGGGCTCCTCCTCCGAAGTCGCCGATCAGGTTGAGCGGCGGTGGCGGTGGCTCGGCGGCGTCGCCGATGGGATGGAGGGCGCCGGCCACCGCGATGTAGGTGAGATCATGGCCGGCGGTGGCGGCGAGCGGGCCCTCCTGCCCCCACCCGGTCATGCGTCCGTAGACCAGGCGCGGGTTCACCGCGTGGCACGCCTCCGGACCGACGCCCAGCCGCTCGGCGACACCGGGGCGCATCCCCTCGATGAGCACGTCGGCCTCGGCGGCGAGCCGCACCACGACCCCGGCGCCGTCGGGGTGCTTGAGGTCGACGGCGACCGAGCGCCGGTTCCGTCCCATCAGGGTCCGCAGCGGGTCGCCCGAACCGCCCGGCCGGTCGACCCTCACCACATCGGCCCCCAGGTCGCCGAGCACCATCCCCGCCATCGGCACCGGCCCGATCGCCTCGAGCTCGATCACCGTGACACCGTGGAGCGGGCCCATCGCGGCGACCGTAGCACTCCGGCTCCAGGCCCCTTGGTCGGCGTTCCGCCCATGGGGCCGCCGGTAGTGTGCTCGCCATGCGCGCCCTGGTGGAAGCCCGCCAACTCACCAAGCGTTTCGACGACTTCGTCGCCGTCGACGCCATCGACTTCGAGGTCCGCCAGGGGGAGGCGTTTGGGTTCCTCGGTCCAAATGGCGCCGGTAAGAGCTCGACGATGCGGATGATCGGCGCCGTGTCTCCGGTCACCTCCGGGACCCTGCGCGTGCTCGGCTTGGACCCGGAGGTCGACGGGGCGGCGATCCGCGCCAGGCTCGGCGTGGTCCCCCAGGACGACAACCTCGACGGCGAGCTCCCTGTGGAGGAGAACCTGCTCATCTACGGTCGCTACTTCGACCTGTCCCGAAAGGTGCTCAAGCCCCGCATCGACGAGCTGCTCGAGTTCGCCCAGCTCGCCGAGCGGCGCACCTCGAAGGTCGAATCGCTGTCGGGGGGCATGAAGCGGCGACTGACCATCGCCCGCTCGCTCATCAACCAGCCGGACCTGCTCATTCTCGACGAGCCGACCACCGGACTCGACCCGCAGGCCCGCCACGTCCTGTGGGACCGTCTGTACCGGCTCAAGCAGCAAGGTGTCACGTTGATCATCACCACCCACTACATGGACGAGGCCGAGCAACTCTGCGATCGGCTGGTGGTGATGGACCGGGGAGCCATCGTCGCCGAGGGCAGCCCGCTCCAGCTCATCGCCGAGCACTCCACCCGGGAAGTGGTGGAGTTGCGCTTCCCGGTCGGGGTGCAGGAGACCGTGCTCGACCGGCTCGACGGGCTGGCCAAGCGCACCGAGACCCTCGCCGACCGGGTGCTGCTCTACACCGACGACGGTGACGCCACCGTCGCCGACGTACACGGCCGCGGCCTGGAGCCGGAGGCGGTCGTGGTGCGGCGAAGCACGCTCGAAGACGTCTTCCTCCGGCTCACCGGGCGCAGCCTGGTCGACTGACCCGATGGCCGTCTCCGCCACCCTGCGCGTCTTCGAGACCCACGCTCGCACCTACCGGCACACCTTCCGGGGGAGCCTCATCTCGACCTTCCTCAACCCGGTGCTCTACCTGGCGGCGATGGGGGTGGGCCTGGGGACCATGGTCGACGGCGGCACGGGCACCGAGCCGATCCCGGGGGTCCCCTATGTGGCGTTCCTGGCGCCGGGCCTGCTCGCCGCGGCGGCGATGCAGACCGGCACCGCCGACGCCTCCTACCCCGTCATGGCGGGCATCAAGTGGACCAAGACCTACCACGCCGCCCTGGCCACCCCGGTCGGCATCACCGACCTGGTCGGCGGGCATCTGGCCTGGGTGCTCGCCCGGGTGGCCATGACGGTGGTCGCCTTCGCCGCCGCCATGGTCCTGTTCGACGCCGCCACGCTCCCCCGGGCGCTGCTCGCCTGCCTGCCGGCCGCGTTGACCGGGTTGGCGTTCGCCGGGGCGGTCACCGCCTTCACGTCGTCGCTGGAGAACGAGTTCGGGCTCAGCTCGCTGTTCCGCTTCGGGATCATCCCCATGTTCCTCTTCTCTGGGACGTTCTTCCCGATCACCCAGCTCCCCGGTTGGATCCAGCCGGTCGCCTACCTCACTCCGCTGTGGCACGGTGTCGACCTCACCAGGGCGGCCGCCCTCGACATCGAGCCGACGGGGCCGGTCGGCCTCCACGTCGGCTACCTGCTGCTGTGGTTCGGGGTGGGAACGGCCATCTCCCTCTACAACTTCCGGCGGAGGTTGGAGAAATGACGACGGGCACTCTCATCGCCCGGGTGGTGCCCCCGTGCTGCGCTCGGGAGCCGTCGCTCCCTCCGGCTGGTCGAACGGAACCTGCTGGTGTACCGCCGGATATGGGTGATCGTGTTCTCCGGGTTCTTCGAGCCGGTCTTCTACCTGTTCGCGGTCGCCGTGGGCATCGGGGCCCTGGTGGGCGACGTCGATGTCGGCGGGGGGCACGTCGTGTCCTACCCCGAGTTCGTCGCTCCGGCGCTGCTCGCCTCGTCGGCGATGAACGGTGCCGTCTACGAGTCGACGATGAACATCTTCTTCAAGCTGAAGTGGGCGAGGACCTACGACGCGGTACTGGCCACGCCGCTCGGGCCTGGCGACGTCGCCGTCGGCGAGATCACCTGGTCGTTGATGCGCGGCGCCATCTACGCCGTGTGCTTCCTCATCGTGATGGTCGCCATGGGCCTCATGCCCTCGATGTGGGGGGTGCTCGCCGTGCCGGCGGCCCTGCTCATCGGGCTGGCCTTCGCCGCCACCGGGATGGCGGCCACCACCTACATGAAGTCGTGGCAGGACTTCGACCTCGTCGCCCTGGTCACCCTGCCGCTGTTCCTCTTCTCGGCGACGTTCTATCCCATCTCGGTCTATCCCGAGTGGCTGCAGGTCGTCGCCCGCTTCTCGCCGCTGTACCACGGTACCGAGCTGATCCGCGGGCTGACGCTCGGACTGCTCGACTGGGGGATGCTGGTCCACGTCGCCGTCCTGGCGACGATGGGGCTGGTGGGCGCCGTCATCACCTCACGCCGGATCTCGACGCTCCTCCTGAAGTGACGGACGGGTTGACCGGACGCACCATCAGGCGCGGATCACCCGGGTGTCGCCCGTCAGGGGATCACGGTCCAGCTTGATGAGGTCACCGATGGTCTCCTGCAGCTCGGGGACATGGCTGACCACGACCACCAGGCGGGACGATCCGTTCGCGACCAGGCTGCCGATCCCTTCCATCGCCAGATCGAGGTGCTCCGGGTCGAGCGAGCCGAACCCCTCGTCGATGAAGAACGCGTCGAGGCGTCCCCCGGTCCTGGTGACCATCTCGGCCAGGGCCAGCGCCAGCGCCAGCGATGCCAGGAAGGTCTCCCCGCCGGACAGGCTGGAGGCCTTGCGGACCGCCCCCGCCGCCGTCTGGTCGACGACATCGAAGACCCCGTCATCGGTGAAGCGATAGCGGCCAGAGGTGAGTCGCATGAAGTGGTCGCCGCCGAGGTCCGCCAGCCGTGCCCGTTCGTCGTCGAGGAGGAAGCGGATGAAGTTGGCGTTGGTGAGGTCGCCGGCGATGCGGTCGTAGATGGCCTTGTCTGCTGCCGTCGCCTCGCGCTCCGCCTCGAGCGAGCTTGCCGCGGCGACCTCGAGCCGATCGGCGGCGACGTCCTTCGCCAGCCGATCGACATCGGCCCTGGCGGCGGCGAGCCCCTGGTGGAAATCCCCGGTCACCCCCAATTCGGCGAGCAGCTCGGATCGGGATGCCGTCGACGCGGCCAGCTCGACGGCAGAGGCGTCGGCGTGGGCCGACGCCTCGGCCAGCGAAGTCGACCATGCCAGTCGAAGGCGGGCCAGGTACACACCGAACTCCTCGGCTTCTGTGACGCCGGGGTCGTCGTCGAGGCCGAGACGGCCCGCCACCCGGTCGGCCTCCCTGCGGAGCTCGCCGACACCGGCCGCAACCGCAGTCACGTCGTCCACCACCCGCCGCAGCTCACCATCCACCGCCTCGAATCGTCGGCGGGTCTCGATGGCGGCTCCCCTGGCTGCGGCCAGTCGCTGACGCCGCGCCTCGAGCAACTCGGACGCGTCACCCTCGCCGAGGAGCCGGCAGACCTCTGACGCCGCCGCGGCGACGGCACGGGTCGAGGTGGCACGTGCCTCGTCGGCCCGCTCCACGTCGGCGCGGAGCCGGACGACCTCATCGTCGACTGCAGTCGCCGTTGCCTCCAACTGGACGACGGCAGCGGCTGCATCGTCCCTTCGCTGCCGCGCCGCCCGCAGGCCATCCTCTGCGGCTGACTCGGCGGCCTCGGCTGCGTCGAGGTCCGGTGCCGCAGTCGGAGCGGGCAGAGTCTCCACCGGCTGGCGGCACACCGGGCAGGCGTCACCGGCGGTGATCTCCTTGCGCAACTCGATCGCCATGTTGCGGTGCGCCGCATCGTGCCGTTCGGACCTCGCCTGACGCAGAGCCCGGTCGGCGACGGCCAGGGCGGCCTCGGCGGACTGTTCGAGGAGCACGGCCTCCTCCCGGCGGGTGACGATGGCTCCGTGCTTGGCGATCACCCTTTCGAGCTGGTCGGCAACGCGTGCGGACTCGTCGCCGGCGGCCGCCATGCGGAGTGTCACCTGCTGGTGCGTGGCGACTGCCATCTCGGCGGCGCTGATCAAATCCTGCTCCCCGGCCGCCTCCATCTCGGCCAGCAGACCGTCTGCCTCCTTCCGGGCGGCGTCGGCCTCGTCCATCTCGACGGCGAGCCGGCGCCGTCTTCCCTCGAGCGCGCCGAGACGCTCCTCGAGCTCGGCGACCGCGGCGGGGGACGCCAGGCGCTCGCCGAGCGGAGCCAGCTCCTCCCGCCTGGCCGTGGCCCTCTCGACACCGGCGCGCGCTGCGGAGATCCGCAGCTCGAGATCGACGACCGCAGGCTCCGCCTTGGCCAGGGCCTCGAGCCTCACCTCGATGTCCTCGAGCTCGGCGACGCGCTCCGCCAGTTTCGCCTCCAGCACGGAAACCTGGGCCAACCTGCCGTCGAACGCGGCAACCTCTTGGCCGAGCACCACCGACCTGGCCTTGGCGACCTCGCGCATCTGGTCGATGCGGTCGTGACCGAAGACGCCTTTCAGCACCCGGTCGCGGTCGGCGGGCGCTCCCTTGAGGAACTCGGCGAACCTGCCCTGGGCGAGCAGCACCGATCGCCCGAACGTGTCGAAATCGAGACCGAGGAGGTCTCTGATCCGGTCGTTCACCTGGCGCTCCTGGGTGACCTTCTCGACCGGCTCCGCCTCGGGAGTGTCCTCGTCGTACCGGTAGAGGGCGTGCTGGCTCTGTCCCTTGCGGCGCAGGACCCGAACCGCTTCCCACACCTCGCCGTCCACCTCGAACCGCAGGCTGACACCTCCGTCACCGGCGCGCTGGTGGATCAGGCGGGAGGTGGCCGAGCCCTCGGACGGCGTCCGCCCGTAGAGGGCGAAGGCGACCCCGTCGAGGAGCGACGACTTGCCGCTGCCGATCGGGCCGACGATCCCGACCAGCGACCGGTTGCGGAAGTCGAAGGCGGCCTGTGAGCCGAAGTAGGAACGGAAGTTGCGCAGCCGCAGCTCAAGCGGGCGCACCGGCGACCTCCTCCATCACCGACCGGAATGCCGCCACCAGGGCGTCGGGTGGCGCCACTCCATCGCCTTCGGTGCAGTAGTCGACGTAGAGGTCGTCGAGCGTCCGATGTGCCCGATGGGGGCGCTCTCCCTCGACCTTGGGATACTCCGCTCGGACGTTGACCACGAAGTCGAACTCTTCGAGCGCCCGTTCCGCCAGGCCGGGATCGGGGCCGGCCGTCTCTACGGTGATATCGAGGTAGGCCTCCCTCAGGTCGTCGCGGGCGACCAGGTCGGCCCACTCCCCCCTGGCCCGGACCAGCCGTCTCCCTCTGGACAACGGCATCGAGCGCACCGTGGCGGGCAGCCCCGGCTCGACGTCGACGACCACGACGCGCTTGTGCTCGCCGGCCTCGCCGAAGTCGAGCTCGAGCAGGGACCCGGCGTACTCGGCCGGCACCCTCGCGCCCGGCACCCGCTGGGGGGCGTGGATGTGCCCCAGCGCCACGTACTGCGGGCCCGGTGGGATCGCCTCGGGGGTGGCGGCATAGGCCTCGCCCATGTGCAGCTCACGTTCTCCCCGGACCGCCCCGTGCCCGTGGACCTTGGCCCCGCCGACCAGGAAGTGGGCAACGAGGAACGTCACCGCGCCGGCGCCGGCCACCTTCGAGGCGTGGGCGCTGTACGCCTCGGATATGCCGCGCAGCCGATCGGCGTACTTCTTGTAGTGCTCGTCGATCGGCTCCCAGGCGTGGAAGGCGCGGCCCTCGCGCAGGAACGGGAAACAGCTGACCACCGCCCTGCCGGCGGCGGTTTCGAGGTCGAGCACGGCGCCTTCGTCCGGGCGATGGACGTCCCCCACGAGGTGGATGCCGGTGCTGCGCACGAACGGAGCCAACGCCTCGAAGAAACCGGGCGAATCGTGGTTGCCGGCGATGACCACCACCGGGCGCCGTCCGCCGGCGGCGAGACGGACGAGTCCCCCGAGGGCGATGTGAAGCGACTCGACCGGGGGAAAGGGCCGGTCGAAGAGGTCGCCGGAGTGGAGCACCAGGTCGACGTCCTCGGCGTCGGCAATGCCCACCACCTCGTCGATCACGTTGCGGTGGTCCTCGGAACGGTCGTAGCGCCCGATGCGTCTGCCGACGTGCCAGTCGGACGTGTGGAGGACCTTCACAGGCCGGCGAACGGGTCGACGTCTCGGTCGTCGACCTCCTCCTTGCGGGTGGCCCACGGTGGGAAGGGGAACTCGACCACCAGCGGCACCGGGATCGAAGGCTGGCTCACCACCATCGTCCCCGGTTTGAGCAGGCGCGCCCTCGCCCGGGTCGACGGGAGCATCCACCCGTACTCGGCCCTCTCGGCCTCGGCGGCATCGAGCCGGCCGGCGACCCGGATGGCGGCGTTCTCCATCACCTCCTGGGCGACCCGCGACGCCGTCTGCTGGGCGCCCACGAGAAGGACACCGAGCGAACGGCCCCGTTGGGCGATGTCCACCAGCATGTCCTTGAGGGCGCTCGACCCGTCGCGGGGGGCGTACTTGTTGAGCTCGTCGAGCACCACCACCGACAACGGCAACCGCTGGCCGGTGTTCTCCTTCTCGGCGAACGTCTCGGCGAGCAGCGCCCCAACGACGAAGCGCTGGCCGAGGTCGTGGAGCGACTGGATGCCGACCACGGTGACCTGGGCGGCCGCGCGGTCGATCCTCCTGCTCTCCCCGGCCCGCACCAGGTGACCGAGGCGACTGACCGCGGCGTGGAGCCTGCGGGCGAACGCCGAGACGGTGCCTGCCTGCACCCGACCGGTCCATTTCTGATCGGGCTCCGACCCGTCATCAGGGTCGACGAACTCGGTGACCGCCTCGACCAGGGTCCGCAGATCGGTGATCACCCGCTCGCCCTGGTGGGCCACCGCCCGCTCGCCGGGCCGGAACGACTCGACCGACGGGTCGCGCAGGACCACCGCTCCCGGCAGGCCCTCGACGTCCACCGCGAACCGGCGGAGCTGCGCCCTGACCCGCTCCTCGATGAACGGGATCTGGTTGCGGGAGTCGGCGGCATCGGTGAACAGGAACCGCAACAGCCCTTCGTCGATGAACTCCCGCGGTGTCCAGGTGAAGGCGGCAACACCTTCGAGGCGCCCCCCGATGTCCGGGATCACGGTGTCGCCCGACGACGACCGCGGCGGCGCCCAGAACGCCACCGAGGGGAAGGGCCCGGCGGCGACCCCGAGCCGCTCCCAGACGGTGGCCGCCTCGGGATCGAAGAAGCGGTTGGGCCGGTCGAGCCAGAGCAGATCCTCGCCCTTGACGTTGAAGACCAGGATGCGGAGGTTGGCGGCGCCTTCGCCCACGATGTCGGGCCGGCCGCTGAGCAACCTGAGGAAGAACAAGGCGAAGGACGTCTTGGTCGCCACCCCGGAGATACCCGAGATGGACATGTGCCCGCCCTTCCTCCCGTCGAAGAAGTCGAGGTCGACGTACACCGGCTCGCCGTCGCGGCCCAGCCCGATGGGCAGGGCACGCTCCATCTGGTCGAGGTAGAGGGCCTTGGCCCGCTCGGCGCCGGCGGCGCGCTCCACCACCTCCCCCGGATCCGGCGATACCCAGATCTCGGGATCGACCCGGGTCACCGCCACCTGCGCCGACCGCACCTTGGCGGCCGGCAGGATGCCCTCGGCGGCGATCCGGTGGGTGTCCGACTCGTACTGGGCCCCCTCGTAGATCGCCTCGCTCTCGGTGACCACTCCGTAGGTGCGCACCTCGCCACCCTTCGGCACCTGGGTGCGGACCACCACCAGATCGTCGAGCTGGAGGTAGTCGTCGTCGTCGAGCACGACGCGGAACCCGCTGGTGGTGGTGTGCTGGGTGCCGAGCACACGACCGACTCCGGCGCCACCTTCGCTCATGCCGTCACCCCCGTTGCCCGGCGCTGTCGCGTCACCGCCGACCGTAGCGCACGGTTGACGAACCCGGGCTCACCCATGTGGCGACGGAGGTGCCGCTCGAGCGCCCCGATGGGCACCAGGTTCTGCGGTGCTCGCGGCTCAACCTGCGGCTCGGAGCCCACCAGCGGCAGGATGGCGGCGGTCCGGTCGGCGATGCGCCGTGCCGTCGCCAGGTCGAGATGGCTGGACACCTCGCACCGGACGACACCGCTCCAGGAGTGCGCGTCTGGCAGGGTGGCGAGACGCTGGTACCAGGAGTACCGCGGGTAGGCCCCCTCCTTGCCGATGAGGAACAGCGGGGTCCGCTCCGCCCGCCGGAGAGCGGCGACGACCGGGATCCGCTCCGGCGGGAGGTAGGGCGCCCGATGCGTCTTGATGAACCCGACCTTCTCGGTGGCGGAGAGATCGTTGATCGGGCCGTCGGCGACGACGAAGCACCCCTCTTGGGCCAGCGCCTCCGACAGGACCGCCTCGGCCTTCCGCATGGCGCCGTGGAAGCGCTGGATCAGCTCCTGGGCGTCGCTCCCCGGTACCGACTCCGACCGGTAGGCGAGCTGCGGCCCCGCCACCGGCACCGGGGCGGCCGCCCCGTGCCCGAACACGGCCAGCCGGTCGACCCTCACCCGATCGATGTCGGTGCGGGGGATGTCGCGCCGCCAGGTGGCGGCGCCGACGGCGTAGGTCCCGCAGATGCCCGGGATCGGGCCCCCGGGCGCGTCGAGCGTGAGCCTGGCGTCGATCCTTCGCACCCCGTCGACGAACGCCACGGTGGCGATCCCGTCGTCGACGCCCGGGATCGGGTCCCAGGTCGATGCGACCTCGACGGTGTCGTCCACCTTGGACGGATCGGCCAGCTCGAGATCGGCCTCGAAGGGATTCCCGTACTCCGGCGCCCACGCCTCCACGAACAACTCGGTCATGGTGGGAATGGTAGGAACGGGGTGTGACACAAACCCGGCACTGCGGAGCGACATTCCCGCCTGGGCGAACTTTGTGCGATTGAAGCCATCTGGTGGCGTCACTCGCTCAAAGTTTGTCGATGATCGGTCCGGTCACAGCCGGCCGATGCGCTCCACCAGCAGGTCGTAGAAGCCGTCGGCGTCGATCCACCGCATCACCCGGGCATTGGCCTCGGCGCCGGTCACCCCCCACCAGTCGACCAGGGTCATCCCCATCGTCTGCTCCGACCGGTGCTCGATGGCGACGTTGCACCGCCGGCCGGTGAAGAGCTCGGGACGAAGCAGGTAGGCGACGACGCACGGGTCGTGCAGGGGGCCGCCCTCGGTGCCGTACTTGGCCTCGTCGTGCCGGTCATAGAAGTCGAGCATCCCGGCGGTGGCGTCGCCGGCCGCCGTCCCCAGCCCACGGAACCGGGCGATGCGGGCGTCGGTGGTCAGCGCCCGGTGGGTCACGTCGAGCGGCATCATCGTGATGGGGACGCCGCTGGAGAAGACCACGTGGGCGGCGTGCGGATCGACGTAGATGTTGAACTCGGCGGCCGGGGTGGTGTTGCCCCCCTCGAAGAAGCCGCCGCCCATCAGCACCACCTCGTCGATGTGGTCGACGATCGAGGGCTCCTTCACCATCGCCATCGCCAGGTTGGTCTGCGGGCCGAGCAGGCACACCGTGGTCGCCTCTGCGGCCAGCAGGAGGTCGACGAGGGCGTCGACGGCGTGCCCCGACGCAGCCGAGATGCCGGGGGCGGGCAGGTCCGCCCCGTCGATCCCGGTGGGACCGTGCACGTACTCGGCGGTCACCAGCTGCCGCACCATCGGTCGCCGGCACCCGGCGTAGACCGGCACGTCGGGACGGCCGGCCAGCTCGACCATGGCGAGGGCGTTGTTGGTGGTGCGCTCGAGCGGGACGTTGCCGGCGACGGTGGTGATCGCCGCCACGTCGAGCTCGGGTGACGCCAGGGCGGTGAGGATGGCGACGGCGTCGTCCTGTCCCGGGTCGGTGTCGATGATGATCCGCCGCACGCTCACGCTCCTTGCTGATCCACCTCTTCGGTGGTGGGCAGCGCCTCCTGGGCACCGAGGCGAGTGGTGGCGAGGGCCGCCACCCGCACCGCCCACCGGGTCGCTTCCACCAGGGTGGTGCCCCGGGCGAGGCCGTCGGCCAGCCCACCACAGAAGGCATCGCCGGCACCGGTGGTGTCGACCACGTCGACCGGGATCGAGGGTACCTCGGTGACCCCGGCGGCGGTGAGCACCACCGCGCCGGCGGCTCCCATGGTGACCACCACCGAGCCGTGGAAGCCGAGGCGACCGGCTCGATCGACGACTTCGCCCGGTGTGGACGCCTCGGGCCCGCCCCCGAGCACGGCGAGCTCGGATCGGTTGACAACGAGGACACCGGCGCCGCCCATGATCTCCTCCGGGAGCGGCCGGGCGGGAGCGGCGTTGCACGATCACGGTCCCGCCGCTCCACCGCAACGTTGCCGCCACCGCCTCGATCGGCACCTCCAACTGGACGAGGACAACGGCCGCCGCCTCCAGCACCGCGGCGGCCGATTCGATCTCCGCGGCGCCGAGCCTCCCATTGGCACCAGGGACGGCGACGATGCTGTTCTCCCCGCCGGCGTCGACCAGAATGGTCGCCGAGCCGGTGGGCAGCTCGGCGTCGATCCCGACCTCGGTGGTGTCGATGCCCTCCGCCGCCATGCCCTCGAGGGCGGCGGTACCGAAGGCGTCCGACCCAACCCGCCCCACCATCGCCACCTGACGCCCGAGCCGGGCGGCCGCCACCGCCTGGTTGGCGCCCTTGCCGCCGGGGAAGGAGCCGAGGTGGCGACCGAGCACGGTCTCGCCCGCCACCGGGATGCGGTCGACCCCGACGACGGTGTCGCGGTTGATCGAGCCCACCACCACGATGCGATCGGTCATGTGGCCGGTGAGCCTATCGGTGGCGACGACTCCGGCGTGGGGACTGCGCCGCTCAGCCCTGCTCGATCCGGTACACGGAGCCGTCGACGCTGGTGACGTACAGCTCGCCGTCACCGTCGACACCGAACCCGGTGAGACCGGTGACCGTCCCCGGCGGGAACCACTGCGTCTCCTCGAAGCCCCCGGCGCGCCGGCACCAGGCTGCGGACCCAGCCCCCGCAGTAGTCGCCGAAGAAGTAGTGGCCATCGAGCCCGGGGATGGCGCTCCCCCGGTAGACGAACCCGCCGGTGACCGAGCACCCGTCGCTGTGTGAGTACTCGGCAACCGGGACCACCGTCCCGGCGTCGTCGCAGGGGACGTTGGCGTAGCAGTGGGTGCCTTCCAACACCGGCCACCCGAAGTTGAGGCCACGACCACTGTCGCCGACGTCGACGACGTTGACCTCCTCCCAGGATCCCTGGCCGACGTCGGCGATCCACAGGTCGTCACCGTCGAACGCCCACCGCCACGGGTTGCGCAGCCCGATCGCCCACTTCTCCGCGAGCCAACCGTCGAGGCCCGGGTTGTCGTCCGGGATGGCGTACGGATCGCCGTCCAGGTCGATCCGCAGCATCCCACCCAGCAGCGATGCGGCGTTCTGCCCATTGCCGAAGTCGTCGCCGGCACCGCCACCGTCGCCCATGCCGATCCACAGATTGCCGTCGGGCCCGAAGGCGATCATCCCGCCGTTGTGGTTGGCGGCGGGCTGGTCCATGCCGATGATCAGCCGCTCGCTGTCCGGGTCCCCGACAGTGAACTCGGAAACCTTGGTGTCCCCCGACAGGTCGATGTAGTTGACGATCAGCCGCCCCGTGGTGGCGAAGTCGTCAGGGAAGGCCAGCCCGAGCAAGCCCTGCTCCCCCTGGAACAGCACCCGATCGGCGATGTCGAGCACCACCTCGCCACCGGCGGTGACGATGCGCCCCACCTGGTCGACGACGTAGAGCCGGCGAGAGCCGGGTGGCGCCAGCGCCAGGACCGGCTGCTCCAGGCCATCGACCACCGGGACCAGGACCAGATCTCCGGGCGAGGGAGGCGGTGGCCGGGTGGTCGAGGTGGTTGACGGGACGCTGGTGGTGCCCGGCGCGGCGGTCGTCGAGGGCGGCAGCGTCGTGGTCACGGCAGCGGCCGGTGCTTCGGTCGACGTAGTCACCGCAGCGACCGCGGTCGTGGATGGGTCGGCTTCGGGAGCGGCCGAGCAACCGCCCAGAACCACGATCAACACCGCCAACCCGGCCAGCCGACGCCGCCGCATCTCATCGAAGCTAGCGACGACTGCTAGTAATGCGGCCGGCACGGCCGCTGTGGGGTAGGGGCCCCACATGCGGAGGAGGGCCGACCAGCGTCTGTTCGGCGGCGTGAGCCGCCGAAGTCGGCCCGGGTAGAAGCTCAGTCCCGGGAGACCTCCACCTCGGACCCGGCGAAGTGCCACTCGCCGCGTGAAGCCCGGGCGGCGCCGACGTCGACCCGACTCAGGATGGCCATCCCGATGACGAAGAAGGCGACGATCGACAGGATCGCCGGCCGTCCCGAGTCGGCCTGATCGGAGACGACGGCGAACACCAAGGGGCCGAAGATCGCCGAGAACTTGGAGAACACCGAGAAGAACCCGTAGAACTCGGCGGACGCCTCCTCGGGGATCATGGACCCGTACAGGCTGCGGCTCAATGCCTGCACCCCGCCGAGCACGATCCCGATGAACACCGCCAGCACGTACAGCGGCGTCGTCTCCCCGGCGGGCAGCAGGTAGCCGCCGACGGCGATGAGCGACCAGCCGGCCAGCGCCACCATGATCGCCGGCCTGGTCCCGATCCGGTCGGCCAGGACGCCGAACCCGAGCGCCCCGAAATAGGCGACGAACTGGACGATGAGGAAGGCGATGACGATCTCCTCGGTGGCCAGCCCCAACGTGTCCTCGGCGTAGGCGCCCGACACGTCGATCACCGTCTGCACGCCGTCGTTGTAGAAGAGGAAGGCGAGCACGAACAGCATCAGGTGGCGGAAGCCGATCAGCTTGCGGGCGGTGCCCACGGTGCGGGCGAACCCGACCCGGGCAAAGGCGACGAGCGACCCGCCCTGCAGCTCAGCGGGCAGTTGCTCGGGCCTGCCCGGCTCGGGGAGGCGCCTCAGGGCGAAGATGGTGAATCCCAGCCACCACACCCCGGAGCCGAAGATGGTGATCCGGGCGGCCGTCTCGGTGGACAGGCCGGTGGCTCCGTCGTCGCCGCTGAGCAGGATCAGGACCAACGCCAGCAACAGGTACAACCCGCCTCCCACGTAGCCCAGCGCGTAGCCGCGGGAGGACACCCGATCGATGGTGTCGTCGGTGGAGATGTGGGGCAGGTACGAGTCGGAGAAGACGATGGAGCCGCTGAACCCCACCTGCGTCACCAGGAACACTCCGACGAAGGCCAGCACCGCCCCGGTCGGCACGAACGGAACCGCCATCGTCGTCACCGCCCCGATGAAGGCGAAGGCGCGGAGAAAGGCGCGCTTGGCCCCGGCGAAGTCGGCCACGGCACCGAGCACCGGCATCGACAGGAACAGGACGAGCGAGCCGATCGAGACGGCGTATGCCCACAGGGTCTCGCCCGACATGCCGGCGTAGCCGTCTTCCGGGACGATCTCGCCGGTGAAGAAGGCGGCGACGATGGCTCCGGCGGTGGTGATGTAGGCGGAGTTGGCCCAGTCGTACATGGCCCACCCGAAGACGGTGCGCCTGTCGTTCTTCACGATCGCCGCCATGACCACCTCCGGGCGGGGACGATACGGACGGCCGGTGCTCTCGGGCAACCATCTCGGGAGCACCCTCGCTGGTAGCCTTGGTGGTGCCACTTCCCCCGAAGGAGCCGACGTGACCGAGCTCGAGCGAACGCATGCTCCACTGCCCGCCGTCTCACCGCTCCGGCCGGCCGAGGGCTTCCGCCTCGGTGTCGGCGAGCCGTTGGCGCTGGGGATGCGCCGGATCGTGATCGAGCAGGTCGACCGGTGCACCGACCTGCTCCGCCACGAGCCCGACCTCGACCGGTGCGTGCACGAGCTGCGCAAGGCGCTGAAGCGGGTGCGGGCGGTGCTGCGCCTGACGAGGGGCGAGCTGGGCCGGTTCCGCTATCGCCAGGAGAACGTGGTGATCCGGGACACCGCCCGCCGCTGGTCGCCCTTGCGCGAGGCGGCGGTCACCGCCGGCGTCGCCTCCGACCTCACCGATGACACCGAGCTGTTCGGCGAGTTGCTGGGGCGACGGCTGGTGGCGATCCTCGACGCCCGCGCCGACGCGCTGCGCACGGAGATCGGGTCCGACCGGCAGCTGCGGACCGACACCGTGACAACACTGCTGGCCTTCCGGTCACGAGTGGCCCGATTCCCGGTCGTCGGCGACGGCGCCTTCCCCGACCAATTCGCCTCGATCCGCCCGGGTTTGGCCCGCATCGCCCGTCGCGCGGCGACGGACATGGACGTCGCCGAGGCGAGGCCGACCGCCCATCTCCTGCACCAGTGGCGCAAGGATGTCAAGTACCTGCGCCACCACATGGAGATCGTGCAGCCGGTGTGGGAAGAGCTGTTCGGTGCCGTGGCCGGCCGCCTCCAGGAGCTGGGCGACGTCCTCGGCGACGAGCACGACCTGGCCGTGCTGGAGTCCCTCGTCGACACCCAGCCCGACCTGGTCCCCGACGAGCGGTGGCGGGACCGGGTGCTCGGTGCGGTTGAGGAGCGCCGGCACCGCCTCCAGACCAGAGCCTTCTCCCTGGGCCACACCGTCCTCGGAGCACCCGACGACCTGGTCGACAGGATCGAGGCCGCCTGGGGGCACGCCCGGGCCTGAGCTCAGGCCCCTCGGTCGAAGACCCCCTGCAGAACCCCTGCCACCGCGTCCGGTGCCTCGATGGGGGTCAGGTGGCCGACACCGGGGACGACATGGAGCGTCGCCTCCTTGCGCAGCGCCACCATCGCCTCGGCGGCAGCCGGTGGGGTGACGCCGTCGTGTTCCCCGACCACCACCGCCACCGGCACCATGCTCCCCGCCAGGACGGCGGTGCGGTCGCCCCGGTCGCGCAACCCGACCAGGGCGGCGACGATCGTCTCGTAGCGGGTCGACTCGATCATCTGCCGGACCCGGGCATGGAGCATCGGCCCGGCGTCGGGCCCGAGAAGCACCGTTGCCATCTCGGCGGCGAACGCCGCCCGACCCCCGTCGATCAGCCGGGCTACGGCGGCGTCCCTCCCCGCCTTGCCCTCCGGAGTGTCGGCGGTCGCCTTGGTGTCGACCAGCGCCATCGTCCGCAGCCTCCCGGGGTGGCGCTCGGCGAAGGCGAGGGCGACGTAGCCGCCCATGGACAGCCCCACCAGGTCGACCCGGTCGACACCGAGGGCGTCGAGCAACCCGGCGAGGTCGTCGGCGTGGCGCTCCATGTCGAGCGAAGCGGTGACCACCGGCGCCGAGCGCCCGAAGCCGGCCAGGTCGGGGACGACGCAGCGGCGCCCTTCCCCGCTGAGCCGCTCCACCTGCTCGGTCCACACCGTCCCGTCGAGCGGGAACCCGTGGACGAACAACGCCACCGGCCCCGACCCGGCATCGGTGTAGAGCAGCTCGACACCCCGCACCTCGATCACTGGCACAGGTCACCCGCCCATCCGACCGCTGTCCCCGAGATACCGACGTTCGGCGGCACCGAAACCGCACGTGATCCTTCTTGGCGCCACGCCGGCCTCTCGTCGGGTGCCTCGTCCCGGCACGGGGCGAACCATGGCCTCACGTCGACAGGCCGCGACGGGCCAGCTCGTCGAGGATCGCCTGGTCGCTCCAGGCCATCAGGTCAGGCGACCATGGCAGGCCGCCGTCCCCGGCGATGCCGAGCTGTTCCGACAGCAGGTCCTCCACTCGGTCGCGCAGGGTGCGGGCCCAGGCCCGGCCCGACGCCTCCGCCTCGGCGGTGAGGGTGCCGTCGCCGTTGGCGGTGAACACCTTGGCGGCGATCACCGGCCGGTCGCGGCTCCCCCGCTCCCCGTACACGAGCAGCACCGACCCGACCGGCACGTCCTGGACGCCGCCCGAGGCGATGAACTCGCCCTCGTAGGCCCAGCCGCTGGCGAGCGAAGGGTCGACGTTGGTGACCACCTTCGCCCAGTTCTTGCCGCGGTCGTCCCCGAGGAGTGGAACCTCGACGGCAACCGAGGGGGTCAGCCCGGTCACACTCCCCACTTGGCAACCATGGCGGTGGTGGCGACCAGCAGCAGGACGACATCCAGGATCCCGAAGCGGGCGATCTTGACGCTCGCCGCTCGCCCGGCTGTGGTGTCGCCAGAACGGTAGGCGTCTGCCGCCTGCGCCGCCGCCGGACCGAACACCCGGCCGCCGAGGATGCCCGCCAGGATGATCACCACGATCCCGATGCCGACGAACACATCGGCGAATCCATAAACGTCCGACACCAGCACCAGGCCGATGCCGGCGGCGAGGATCACCACACCGGCGACCGGATACAACCGCTTGGCGAGGTTCATCGATGCGGTCATCCAGGCCGCCGCCACCTCGCCGGACTGCCGGGTGAGCATCGGCGCCACCACCATCTGGGTCACCGATGCCCCCAGCCAGATCCCGGCGGCCGCGATGTGGATGACCAGCAGGACGTTGCGCATTGGCGGCTACCTCCGGTGCTCTCCGCTCGGGTGGCATTGAATCACCCCGGGTCCGACGGGGCAAGGTAGTCACCGTGGAGTCACCTTCACGCCACGTGCGGGTACACTGCCCAGGGACGGAAGCCCGTCCACCAGATCACCTGCTCATTCGGATCATCAGGCGTATACCCCCAGCCCCCGACGGAGGCACCGTGAAGCTCATCGCATATCTCGACCCCGGCACCGGCAGTTTCATCGCCCAGGCCGTGATCGGCGGTGCCGCCGGCGTCGCCATCCTCTTCAAGGCGAAGGGCAAGCAGATCTTCAAGCGCAAGCAGGACGTGCCCGTCGACGAGCCGGCCGCCGCCGAGCCCGCCGAGATCGACGCCGCCACCAAGCCCGAGTAGCGCCGAGACGCCGGTCACCGCCGGAGCACCCGTGACCACCCCCGTCGAGCATCCGGCCGCGTCCGGAGCCCGAATCGACCCGGGGTCGTTCCGCGACCCGGGCAACCGGGTCTTCACCGTGGACGGGGAGGTCTACCGGGCACTCGACAAGCGAAACCTCGACGCCTGGGAGGCGTTGAGCAGCTCCCGCTTCTTCGGCGAGCAACTGGTCCGGGGCAACGTGGTCGACACCGAGCCGGCCGCCGGCGTCCCGACACCGGCGGGAGCGCCGCCGGGAGGGTGGGCCGGGGTGCTCCACCACCGGAGGATCCCGATCATCTCGTACCCATACGAGTGGACGTTCTCCATGCTGCGTGACGCAGCACTCCTGCAGCTCGACCTCCTCGAGGCCGCCCTGGCGGAGGACATGATCCTGAAGGACTCGACGCCGTACAACGTGCAGTTCGTCGGCGCCAGGCCGGTGTTCATCGACGTCGGGTCGTTCGAGCCGCTCGAGCCGGGCGACATCTGGGTGGGCTACCGGCAGTTCCTCCGCCAGTACCTCTACCCGCTGATGCTGCGGGCGTATGTGGGAGTCCCCCACCAGCCGTGGCTGCGCGGCGATGCCGAAGGACCCACCGCCGAGCAGATGGCGGCGATGCTCCCTCTCCGCCACCGAGCCCACAAGGCGACGCTGCTCCACGTGACCCTGCCCGCCCGGGGCGAGCGCCGCTACAAGGACAGCACCAGGGACTTCCGCTCCGAGTTCCGCGCCGCCGGGTTCAAGAAGGAGCTCATCCAGAGCAACGTGCGCGGGCTGCGCTCCACCGTGGCAGGCCTCCATTGGGACCACGGCCGGTCGACCTGGAACCGGTACGCCGACGAGTGCAGCCACGTCTCCCGTGACCGCGGTCCCAAGACCGACTTCCTGGAGAAGGTGCTCGCCGAGCACCGTCCGAACGTGGTGTGGGACCTCGGCGCCAACGACGGGCACTTCTCCCGGGTGGCGGCGACGGTGGCCGCTTCGGTGCTCGCCGTCGACGCCGACGAGGAGGTTCTCGACGGCTTCTACCGCAGCCTCCATGCCGAGGGCAACGCCCTCATCCTTCCCATGCTCCAGGATCTCTCGGCGCCGTCCCCCGGGCTCGGCTGGCGAGGCGGCGAGCGGGCGCGGATGGAGGACCGGTCGTCACCCGACCTCGTCCTCTGCTTCGCCGTCATCCACCACCTGGTGGTGGGGCGCAACGTGCCGCTGCGCCAAGTCGTCGACTGGCTGGCCGACCTCGACTCCCGGGTGATCCTCGAGTTCGTGCCCCCCGGCGACCCGATGGTCGAGCTCCTGTCGGTGAACAAGCGGCCCCACGAGATCCACGGGGACTACGACGAGGAGTCGCTGCGGCGGTACCTCGCCGACCGGTTCATCGTCGAGGCCGAGGAAGCCCTCCCCGAGTGCGAACGGCGGCTGTTCCTCCTCCGTCCGGCAGGCTGACCACGGTGGCCCGTCGCCGCCTCGACCGGGCAGTAGGCCGGTGAGCATCGCCCTCAACATCGTCTGGCTGGTGTTCGGCGGGTTGGTGCTGGCGTTGGGCTACGGCCTGGCCGCCCTCGTCATGTTCCTCATGATCTTCACCATCCCCTTCGGGATCGCCGCCGCCCGGCTGGCGATGTACGCGCTGTGGCCGTTCGGGAGGACGGTGCTGCTCCGTCCCGATCGCGGGGTCGCCTCGGTGGTGGGCAACATCGTGTGGGTGGTCCTCGCCGGGTGGTGGCTCGCCCTCGCCCACCTGATAGCCGGGGTCGCCATGATCCTCACCATCATCGGGATCCCGCTGGGTCTCGCCAACTTCAAGCTGATCCCGATCGCCCTCACCCCGTTCGGGCGGGAGATCGTCGACATCGAGGAGGCGCGCCGGCTGGGCTTGACCCCCGAGGTGGTCGTCTCCGATCAGCCACAGGGCTGACCCGTCGTCGCGGTGTCGCCGTCCCGGTACGATCCGGGCATGACCGATGCCCACGCCAAGCCGACCGATGCCGAGCTGCGGGAGCGTCTGACGCCAGAGCAGTACCACGTCACCCAGGAGGCCGGCACCGAGCCGGCATTCACCGGTGTGTACTGGGACGCCAAGACGCCGGGCGTCTACCGGTGCATCGTGTGCGGCGAGCCTCTGTTCTCGTCCGAGACCAAGTACGACTCGGGCACCGGCTGGCCCTCGTTCTTCGAGCCGGTCGATCCCTCGGCGGTGGACACCCACACCGACTTCAAGCTGTTCATGCCCCGGACCGAGGTGGTGTGCTCCAACTGCGGCGCCCATCTCGGCCACGTGTTCAAGGACGGCCCCCGGCCCACCGGGCTCCGCTACTGCATGAACTCGGCGGCGCTCGCCCTCGACACGGAAACGCCACCCGACGACCGCACCGACTAGGCCGGGGACCTGTCGCAGGGGATGACCGACATCGAGGTCGGCTACGCCAGGAGCGCCGGGGTCAACATCGCCTATCAGGTCACCGGCGGCGGCCCCATCGACCTCGTGCTGGTGCCCGGGTTCGTCTCCCACCTCGAGGTCGACTGGGAGGAGCCGAGATCGGCCCACTTCCTCGACCGGCTCGGCTCGTTCGCCCGGTTGATCAGGTTCGACAAGAGGGGCACGGGGCTGTCCGACCGCCCGGGTGGCCTGCCCGACCTGGAGACCCGGATGGACGATGTCCGCGCCGTCATGGATGCGGTCGGCAGCGAGCGAGCCGCTCTGTTCGGCTACTCCGAGGGCGGTCCCATGTCGGTCCTATTCACCGCCACCTATCCGGACCGGACCTCCGCCCTCGTCCTCTACGGGTCCTACGCCAAGCGGGTCGACCCGGACGACGACTATCCCTGGGCACCGACCCGGGCCAACCGGACGGCCGAGGCCGCCAGGATCGAGAGCGTCTGGGGCGCCGAGAGCGACATCTCGACCATCGCCCCTTCGGCCGACGCCGCCCTCACCCGGTGGTGGTCGGCTCGGGCCCGCGCCTCGGCCAGCCCGGGTGCCGCCCGCGACCTGATCCTCATGAACAGCAGCATCGACGTCCGTCGGGTGCTCCCGACGATCCAGGTGCCCACGCTGGTGCTGCACCGGGTCGGCGACGCCGACGCCCACGTCGACGAGGGGCGGTACATCGCGGCGCACATCGCCGGATCCCGGTTCGTCGAGCTGGACGGCGACGACCACCTCCCCTGGATCGACCCTGACCAGATCGTCGACGAGGTGGAGGAATTCCTCACCGGGGTGCGGTCCGGGCCAACGCCCGATCGGGTGCTCTCCACCGTGGTGTTCACCGACATCGTGGGCTCGACCGGGCTGGCGGCGAGGCTCGGCGATCGCCGATGGCGTGAGCTGCTCGAGCGGCACCGCCAGCTGGTCCGCAAGGAGACCGCCCGTTTCGGAGGCCAGGAGGTGGCGACGGCCGGTGACGGAACCCTGGCGCGCTTCGACGGGCCCGCCCGCGCCGTCCGGGCAGGCTGTGGCCGTGTCGGCGGCGATGCGCGGCCTGGGCATCGAGGTACGCGTGGGGATCCACACCGGCGAGGTGGAGATCACCGACGGGAACCTCGCCGGCATCGGGGTCCACATCGGCGCCCGCATCGAGAGCGCGGCGGCGCCCGGCGAGGTCCTGGTGTCGAGCACGGTGCGAGACCTCGTCGTCGGCTCCGAGCTCGAGTTCGAGCCACGCGGTGAGGTGGAGCTGCGCGGCGTGCCCGGCACCTGGCGGCTCTACGCAGCCACCGGAGGTTGAAGTCCAGCCCGGGGGGCCGTGACCCTCGCCGCCTGGCCGGACCCATACGCCCAGGGCTTGGGCGCATGAAAACCCATGTGCGACTGACGCCGCCAAGGCGTCGTCACTCGCTCACTTGTTCACCAGTGTGGCGGTCGAGGAACTCGTAGATCTCGGTGACGTCGACACCGGGGACGGTCTCCACCGGCATGGCGGCGAGGACGTGGCTGTTGGGCCGCACCGACGACCACGCCCACCCCTCCCAGCGCTCGGCCAGGTCGGGAGGGGGACGCCGGCAACAGTCGCCGTCGGGGCAGTTGGAGACCGAGTGGCGGTTGGTCTGCCTGCCCCGGAAGAACTGGGCGTCGTCGAACCCGACTCCCACGGTGATCGCCGCCACCGGCTCCCTCGCCGCTTCGACGTGGGTGCCGCACCAGTAGGTGCCGCCGGCGGTGTCGGTGTACTGGTAGTGCATCGAGTACTTGTCGTCGGACTCGAACACCTGCCGGGTTCCCCACTCCCGGCACAGCCGCTGACCTTCGATGGCACCCACCGAGTTGCGCGGGAACGGGACGTCGTTGTTCTCGTACGCCTTCCAGATGATCCCGGCCTCGTCGGAGCGGACGAAGTGGGTCCGCAACCCGAGGTGCTCGGTGGCCAGGTTGGTGAAGCGGTGCGCCGCCATCTCGTACGAGACCGAGAAGGCATCGCGCAGGTCCTCGATGGCCAGGTCGCGCTCCGCCTTGGCCTGGTCGAGCAGCGGCACCGCCGCCACCTCGGGGAGCAGCACCGCCCCGGCGAAGTAGTTGGCCTCCACCCGCTGGCGGAGGAAGTCGGCGAAGTCGACCGGGTCGCGGTGCTCGAGGGCGAAGTGGCCGAGCGTCTGCATGATCACCGAGCGGGCCCCGGCGGTCGGCATGGCGTCTCGTTGCGGGATGTGGATCACCCGGTGGCGCAGGTCGGTGACCGAGCGCACCGTCGACGGCACGTTCTGCGACCGGTGCACGGTGAAGCCGAGGGCGGCGGCGATCTCGCGCATGTCGCCCTCGGTGAGGGCGGCGCCCCGGTACCCGACCCTGGTGACCAGGCCGGCGGCGACCTGCTCGATCTCGGCGAAGTAGTTGCCCCGTTCCCGCATCTCGGCGCGGAGCTCGGCGTTGGCGATGCGAGCTTCCTCACGGGTGGCCACCGTGGGGAACACGCGGCGCCGCAGCTCCCGGTACAGCCCGACCAGGTGCTCCAGCACGAGGTCGGGGACCTTGGCCGACGGGCGGAGGCGGGGCAGGCCCAACCCGGCGTACAACGGGTCGTCCTGGGCGCCGGTGAGCGCCAGCTCCAGCTCGGCTCGCCGGGTGGGCGGCTGCGGGCTCATCAGCTCCACCGTGTCGACGTCGAGAGCGGCGGCGATGTCGTTGAGCAGCCCGAGGCGGGGCTCCCGCTTGCCGTTCTCCAGCATCGACAGGAACGGGGCCGTCTTGCCGATCCGCTGCCCGAGCTCGTCGAGGGTCATTCCCCGCAGCTTGCGGAAATGGCGGATCCGGTGCCCCAGGGTCGCCCCGTCGACCGTCTGTGCCGTCGTCGCTCGACCGGTCACAACCTGCACCCTTCTCAACGTCCTGTGAACTTCACATGATATTGCGTGGTCAGCGGCTTGCAAGGCCTTGTGATCTTCGCGACCCTGTCCATGTCGAATGAGGAGGGCGGTGTGGGTGACGAGTTCGTCGACCACGGGGACCATGGGGTGACGATCGTCGGGCCGTTGGAGCCCGGCTTCGAGCGCGTGCTGACCGCCGACGCACTCGCCTTCACCGCCGCGCTCCATCGCCGGTTCGAGCCCACCCGCCGGCGACTGCTGGCGGCGAGGACGGAGCGCCAGCGCCGCATCGACACCGGGGAGACCCCTGGCTTGCTCGAAGCGACCTCCGGCATTCGGGCGGCCGAGTGGACGGTGGCGGCGGCTCCTGCAGACCTGGCCGACCGCCGCTGCGAGATCACCGGGCCGGTCGACCGGAAGATGATGATCAACGCCCTCAATTCCGGCGCCCGGGTGTTCATGGCCGACTTCGAGGATTCGTGCTCCCCCACCTGGCGCAACCTGGTCGAGGGCCAGATCAACCTGGTCGACGCGGTGCGGGGCACCATCGAGCTGACCACGCCGGACGGGCGCCACTACTCGCTCGGTGAGAACCCGGCGACACTGATGGTCCGACCCCGCGGCTGGCACCTGGTGGACACCAACGTGCTCGTCGACGGCGACCCGATAGCGGCGTCCCTGCTCGACTTCGGGCTGTTCTTCTTCCACAACGCCGCCGCCCTCGTCGCCCGGGGCAGCGGCCCCTACTTCTACCTGCCCAAGCTGGAATCCCACCTCGAGGCGCGACTGTGGAACGAGGTCTTCGTCGCCGCCCAGGAGGCGCTGGGAATCCCCACCGGCACCATCCGGGCCACCGTGCTCATCGAGACCATCCTGGCCGCCCTCGAGATGGACGAGATCCTCTACGAGCTGCGGGACCACTCCGCCGGGCTCAACGCCGGAAGATGGGACTACATCTTCTCGATCATCAAGAAGTTCCGCAACGACCCGACCAGGGTGCTCCCCGACCGCAGCCAGGTGACGATGACCGTGCCCTTCATGCAGGCCTACGCCGACCTGCTCATCGCCACCTGCCACCGGAGAGGTGCCCATGCCATGGGGGGCATGGCGGCGTTCATCCCCAGCCGCACCGACCCCGAGGTCAACTCCAGGGCGTTCGCCAAGGTGCGCCAGGACAAGGAACGGGAGTCGCGGGCAGGCCACGACGGGACCTGGGTGGCCCATCCCGACCTGGTGCCGCTGGCCACCGAGGTGTTCGACGAAGTGCTCGGCGACCGGCCCAACCAGATCGATTGGCCCAACCAGATCGACCGGCTCCGCCCCGACGTCGCGCTCGACGCGATCGATTCCGTTGGAGCGCTGCTCGACTTCACGGTCCCCGGGGGCACCGTCACCGGAGCCGGCGTCCGGGTCAACGTCGACGTCGGCATCCGCTACCTGGCCTCTTGGCTGGCCGGCAACGGTGCCGCCGGCATCCACAACCTGATGGAGGACGCCGCCACCGCCGAGATCTCCCGATCCCAGATCTGGCAGTGGGCCCACCACGGCGTCACCACCGTCGAGGGCGACCTCATCGACGCCGACCACGTGCGCGCCGTCGGCCGGGAGACGGTCGAGCGGCTCCGCGCCGAGATGGGCGACGACCGATCCGTGGAGAGGCGAGTCGACGAGGCGCGCCGGCTCTTCGAGCAGGTGGCGCTCGACCCCGACTACCCCGAGTTCCTCACCATTCCCGCCTACGAAATCCTCGAGACCAGGAGCATGACATGAGCCAGAACCACCACCGGGCCGGCCGGGTGGCCGCCCTCGAGGCCGAATGGGCCTCGAATCCCCGATGGGACGGAGTCACCCGTGACCACTCCGCCGCCGACGTCGTCCGCCTCCAGGGCCCGACCGTCGTCGACCACACGCTGGCGCGAGGCGGCGCCGAGAAGCTGTGGCGGCTGCTCGCCGAGCGCGACTACGTGCCGGCGCTCGGTGCCTTGAGCGGCGGCCAGGCGGTGCAGATGGCCAAGGCCGGGCTGGAGGCGATCTACCTCTCCGGTTGGCAGGTGGCCGGAGACGCCAACACCGCCGGCCAGGTCTACCCCGACCAGTCGTTGTACCCGGCCAACAGCGGGCCCGAGCTTGTCCGCCGGATCAACAACGCCCTGCTCCGCGCCGACCAGATCGCCTGGGGTGAGGGCGAGGACGCCGAACACCTCCTCCCCATCGTCGCCGACGCCGAGGCCGGCTTCGGAGGGGCGCTCAACGTCTACGAGCTCACCAGGGCGTACATCGAGGCAGGCGCCGCCGCCGTCCACCTCGAGGACCAGATGGCCTCCGAGAAGAAGTGCGGCCACATGGGCGGGAAGGTGCTGGTGCCCACCAGCCAGCACGTCCGCACCCTGAAGGCTGCCCGCATCGCCGCCGACGTGGCGGCGGTGCCCACACTGGTGATCGCCCGCACCGACTCGCTGGGGGCGACGCTCCTCACCAGCGACGTCGACGACGCCGACCGGCCGTTCGTCACCGGCGAGCGGACCGCAGAGGGGTTCTTCCACGTCCGGAACGGCATCGACGCCGCCATCGCCCGCGGTGTGGCGTATGCCCCGTACTCCGACCTCATCTGGTGCGAGACCTCGACGCCGGACCTCGATGAGGCGGAGCTGTTCGCCGCCGCCATCCACGAGCGCCACCCCGGGAAGATGCTGGCGTACAACTGCTCGCCGTCGTTCAACTGGAGACGGCACCTGGACGACACCACCATCGCCCGGTTCCAGAAGGAGCTGGGGGCAATGGGCTACCGGTTCCAGTTCATCACGCTGGCAGGGTTCCACGCCCTCAACGCCGCCATGTTCGAGCTGGCCAGGGGCTACGCCACCGAGGGGATGACCGCCTACGTCGCCCTACAGGAGCGCGAGTTCGCCATGGAGGGTGCCGGCTACACCGCCACCCGTCACCAGCGCGAGGTGGGCGCCGGCTATTTCGACGACGTCGCCGGCGTCATCTCCGGCGGAACCGCCTCCACGCTCGCCCTCGAAGGATCGACCGAGCAGGCCCAGTTCTGAGAGTCACCGCTGAACCTGAGGTTCTGAGGTACCGAGACGGTACGTAGGAACCTCAGGTTCGCCGTAGGAGCTGCGCCGGAGGCGCACCTCCTACGGCAGGCGAGAGAACCAGAGGAGTGAGCCTGCGCCGGCGAGCAGGACGAGGGCGAGGCCGGCGCCGGCGAACCAGTCGGTGACCTCCCGCTGCTCCTCCTCGACCGCCACCTGGCTGCCCACGGTGTCGAGGATCGACTGCAGCTCGCCGGCGGTGGCGGCGGTGAAAGCGGTGCCGTCGGTGGTGGTGGCGATCTCCTCGAGCGCCTCCTCGTTGGGAGGCACCGGGATCTCTTCACCCTGGATGAAGACGACGCCGTCGGCGGTGCCGAACGAGATGGTGGACACCGGGATGCCGGCGTCTGCGGCTTCCGCGGCGGCGTCGGCGTCGGGACGGCCCATCGTGGTCTCGCCGTCGGAGAGCACGATGATCGCCTCGGCAGGAGTCTCCTCCTCGCCCTCCTCGGGATCGTCCTCGGTCGCCCCTTCGTCACCCTCAGCCGGGTCATCTGACACTACTGCCCGGTGTGCCAGCGCCATGTCCACCGAGGCGTAGATCCCCTCGCCGATGGCGGTGCCCTCGCCGAGCTGGAGCCGCTCGATGGCCCGCTCGGCGGCATCGCGGTCGACGGTGGGCGGCAGAACCGCTGCCGCCGAGCCGGCGAAGGCGACGATCCCCACCTCCAACTCCGGCGGCGCCAGCTCGAGGAAGTTGCGCGCCGCCTCCCGGGCTGCCTCGATGCGAGACGGGGCGACGTCGGCGGCGTCCATGGAGAGCGACACGTCGATGGCCAGGATCACCGTCGCCTGGTCGCGGGGGACCTCGACGGCCACCGCCGGCTTGGCCACCGCCAGCACCAGGGCGAGCACCCCGACCAGGAGCACGGCAGCAGGAAGGTGGCGGCGCCATCCCGGGGTCTCCGGGGCGACCTTGTCGAGCAGCGCCAGGTTGGTGAACCGCACCGCGTACTGCTCGCGCCGCTGCAGGGCGGCGAGGTAGAACAACAGGCCCGCCACCGGCAGGACCAGCAGCGCCAGCCGGGCCGGTTCGAGAAAGGTCATGGCTTCCTCCCGGTCGCTCGGCCGGAACGGCGGAGCACGATGTGGCGCACCAGGTCGACCACCCAGTCTCGATCGGTGTGCAGGGTGAGATGGTCGGCGCCGGTGGCGCGAATCCTTCGGGCGGTGTCCACCCGCTGCTCCTGGGCGGCGGCGGCGTAGTCGGTGCGCAGCCGGGTGGAACGGGTGTCGACGAACCGCTTCCGGCCGGTCTCCGGGTCGGTCATGGTGAGCATCCCGACATCGGGGAGCTCCAACTCACGCGGGTCGACGACCTCGACGGCGAGCACGTCGTGGCGATGGGTCAACGCTCGCAACGCCTGTTCCCAAGGACCGTCGTCGATGAAGTCGGAGACGACGGCGACGAAGCCCCGGTGGACGGCGGTGCGGTGGGCGGTGTGGATGGCAGCGGCGAGGTCACCGGGCCCGGTGTCCCGGCCGACGGCGTCGAGCCGGGCCAGCAAGCCCATCAGGTGGGCGCGACCGGAGCGGGGCCGCACCCAGTCGAGGTCCTGGCCGGCGGCGACCAGGGCGGCCACCCGGTTGCCCCCCCTGGACACCAGGAACCCGAGGGCGCCGGCGATGGCCAGGGCAGTGTCCCGCTTCTCCTCGAGGGCGGTGCCGAAGGCCATCGATCCGCTCAGGTCGACCACCAACGTGGTCTCCAGCTCGCGGTCGGCAATGGTGTCCCGCACGTGGGGCTCGTTGGTGCGGGCGGTGACGTTCCAGTCGATCCGGCGCACCTCGTCGCCGGGAAGATAGGGACGCGCCTCACCGGCGTCGAAGCCGTGTCCCGGGAGCAGCCCGCGGTAGTCGCCCTGCAGGATGCCGTCGAGCCTCCGCAGCACGGTCAGCTCCAGGGTGCGGAGTGCCGCCTGTCGGGACGGGTCCACCACCGACCCGGTGATCATGTGGTGGGGACGCCGTCGATCGCCGGCGGGGTGTCGGGGAGGTCGGCGGGGCTGCCCGGGCGCACCTCGGCAGGAGGCGCCGCCTCCCGGGTGGGCACCGCTGCCGCCCAGGTAGCCGAGGTGTGCGCCTCGGTCACGGTGATGCGCGGGGCGGGCAGCTTGGAGAGCAGGTCGACCAGCACGTCGTCGATGGTGACGCCGTCGGCAAGGGCGGCGTAGGACAGCACCAACCGGTGATTGAGCACGTCGTAGGCGATCTCGTAGACGTCCTGCGGCAAGGCGTAGCCGCGGCCGCGGAGCAGCCCCATCGCCTGGGCACCGCGGATGAGGGCGATGCTGGCCCGCGGGCTGCCCCCGTACTCGATGAGCCCCTCGAGCTGAGGCATCCCCACGTCGGCGGGACGCCGGGTGGCGGTCACGATCCTCAGGGCGTAGTCGATGACCTTCTGGTCGACGAACACGTCGCCGGCCACCTTCTGCATGGCGAGGACGTCGGCCGGGTCGAGGATCGGCTCGGCGGCGGACGAGGTCACGTCCATGCGACGCACGATCTCCCGCTCCTCGTCGACGGACGGATAGCCGACCGGCACCCGCATCATGAAGCGGTCGCGCTGCGCCTCGGGCAGCGGGTAGACGCCTTCCGACTCGATCGGGTTCTGGGTGGCCATGACCAGGAACGGCGCCGGGGCGGGGAACGTCTGGTCGCCGATGGTGACCTGGTGCTCCTGCATGACCTCGAGCATCGCCGACTGCACCTTGGCGGGCGCCCGGTTGATCTCGTCGGCGAGCACGAAGTTGGCCAGCACCGGGCCCGGCTCGACGTCGAACTTCTCCTGCGACGCCAGGAAGATCCGGGTCCCGACGATGTCGGCGGGGAGCAGGTCGGGGGTGAACTGGATGCGGGAGAAGCTCCCGCCGAGCACCCTGGCCAGTGTCGCCAGCGTCAGGGTCTTCCCCAGCCCGGGCACGCCCTCGAGCAGGGTGTGGCCGCCCGCCAGCAGCGCCACCATCAGCCGCTCGAGAACGCGGTCCTGGCCTACGACGACCCGGCGCATCTCGAACAGGGCCTGTTCGAGCTGGGCCGACCGCTTGGTGAACTCGTCGTGCATCGTCATTCTCCCAACAGGTTGTCGTAGAGCTGGTCGAGGAGGTTCTCCAGCATCGGGTCCACCTCGTCGCCGAGCAGGAAGTCGTCGAGCAGCGGGGCCAGGTCCTCCGGCCCGACGGCGCCCGGATCCTGGAGCAGCTCGTCCAGCAGGTCGCGCAGCTCCGGATCGTCGAGGAACTCCGAGCCACCGAGGTCGTCACCGAACTGGTCGAGGAAGTCGTCCATGAGCGGGGCGAGGTCGTCGGGCTGGATGCTCTGCGGGTCCTGGAGGAACTGGTCGAGCAGGTCACGCAACTCGGGTGGCACGGCGCCACCGAAGTCGTCGAGCCCGGGCACCGTCGAGCCGGGGTCGAGCGACTCGGGCTGCGGGTCGTCCGTCGAGAACTGGTCGGCGATGGCCACCGCCTCGTCGATGGCGACGGCGAACCCGAGCCCGTCACTGCCCCCCGAGAAGCTGGCGATGGCCACGTTGACCCCGATCACCCGCCCGTCCTGGTCGGCCAGCGGACCACCCGAGTTGCCCTGGTTGATCGGGGCATCGGTCTGGATCAGGTTCTCCAGGTGACCGCCGCCGGGGACGTCCAGCTCACGGTCGACGGCGGACACGATCCCCGAGGTCACCGACTGGTCGAACCCGAGGGGGCTGCCAATGGCGATGGCCACCTGGCCCACCCGGACCGGGTCCTCCAAGGACAGCGGCGCCGCCGGGATCTCGTCGTCGACGGCGACCACGGCCACGTCGGCTTCGGAGTCGCCGCCGAGCACGGTGCCGGTGAGCTCGCGCCCGTCCGAGGTGCGCACGGTGACCTCGGTGGCGCCGGCCACCACATGGGCGGCGGTGAGCACCCTGCCGTCGGCGTAGGCGAACCCGGAGCCGACCATGCCCGCCCGCTCGATCTGGACCACCGAAGGCAGCAGGGACGCGGCAACGTCGGCTATGGGTTCGTCGACGCCGGCGAGGGCGGCGTCGTTCGGGTCGTCATCCCACGGCGCCCAGGCGAACAACGCGATGAGCAGAGCGAGGACACCGCCGGCGCCCAGTGCCCATCCCCACCGCTCCATGAAGCCGCGGGGCTTGTCCGGGGGCGGGGAGGCGGGACGCGGCTGGACGGGGACCTGGTCCGGTGACGAAGGAGGGATCTCGACGGTGGTGGTGCCCGCCGGCGGCTCGACCAGCTGTGTGGCCGTTGCGGTTGGCGCCGACATGGCGAGATCCGGGATCGCCCCCGGCTCGTCCACCTCCGGCGGTGACTGGGGTAGATCGCGCCACGAACGGCCGGTCGTGATGTTCCCTGCGGAGGGCTGGTCGGTGTCGAGCGTCATGGGGCGGGCGACTCCTATTTCGATGTCCAGGCTGCCGCACCGTACGTAGGTCCGGATAAACCGGGGCTAAAGACCCAGATCAGGTCCCACGACCCACGACTGCCCGGTACGAACGCCGGGAGGACGACTCAGACCTCGGCGAAGGGGTCGTGGACGGGGTGGATGCCGTCTTCGGTGATGTCGGCGTGGTCGGCGCCGGCGGCCAGCGGCAGCCAGATGACGAATGCGGCCCCGGCGCCCCGCACCGAGCGAAGGGTCAGCTCGCCGCCGTGGGCCTTGGCGATCTGCCGGGCGATGGCCAGCCCCAGCCCGTTGCGGGTCTCGTCTCCGAGGCTGGTGCCGTCGGCGCTCCAGCCGCGCTGGAACACCGCCTCGTGGTCCCTGGCGTCGATCCCGGGGCCCTGGTCGGCGACCCCCAGCCAGGCGAACCCCAGGTGCCGGCCGGACCCGATCTCGACGACCGATCCCTCCCGGGTGAGGCGCACCGCGTTGTTGACCAGGTTCCCGAATGCGCGTTTCAGCCCCTCGGCGTCGACCTTGACGACGGCGTCCTGGCCCAGGTACTCGACCTCGATGCGGCGCTCCTCCATCGGCCCGATGTACTCGGCCACCACCTCCTCGGCCATCTCACGCAACGACACCTGGGTACGCACCGAGGCGGGGACGTCACGGCGGGCGAACACCACCAGGTCGTCGACCGTCTGCGCCGCCCGGTCGACGGTGCGCCGCACCACCTCGGCGGTCTTCCGGTAGGTGTCGACATCGGCCCCCGGATCGGACAGCACCACGTCGAGGTTGGTGGCCATCACCGCCAGTGGGTTGCGGAGCTCGTGGGACGTGTCCTGGATGAACCGCCGCTGCGCCTCCGCCCCCGCCTCCAGTCGCCCGAGCATGTCGTCGAAGGTGTCGGCCAGCTCCTTGAGCTCGTCGTCGGGGCCGCCGAGGTCGATCCGCTCGGAGAGGTCCCCGGTCTGGATCTCCTTGGCCACCTCGGTGATCCGGCCGATCGGGCGCAGCGTGCGGTCGGCGATCACCCAGCCGGCGGCGATCGACAGCGGGAACATCCCGAGCAGGGCGATGACCGAGTAGCGGCGCAGAGTCTCCAGGGCGCGCTCGTTGGCCAGCTGCTCCAGAGTCACCAGGCGACCCTCGATCTGCTCGGCGATGATCACCCGGTTGCCCAGGGGGTCGAAGAACGAGTTGAGCTCGACCATCTGTGCCACCGTCTCGTCGTCCAGCGACTGCGACAGCGCATAGTTCACCCCGGCGATCACCAGGAAGGCCATCCCGAACACCACCAGCGAGAACGTCAGCGCCAACCGGAACCGGATCGACCGGAAGAAGGCGGAGAGTCGGCTCACGGCGACCCGGTGAGCCGGTAGCCCGCCCCCACGACGGTCTCGATGGCGCCGTCGGCGCCGGCGCTGCGCAGCTTGCGCCGCAGGTTGGACACGGTCACCCGCACCGTGTTGGTGAACGGGTCGGCGTGCTCGTCCCACACGTGCTCGAGCAGCCGCTCCGCCGACAACACCTCACCGCCGTGGAGCATGAAGTAGCGGAGCAGGGCAAACTCCTTGGCGGTCAGCTCGAGCGGCGAGTTGGCATAGGCCGCGGTGCGACGGGCGGCGTCGAGCGTCAACGGACCGACCTCGAGCAACGCCCCGGTAGAGGCGAACCCCCGCCGGCCGAGGGCGCGTGCCCGCGCCAGCAGCTCGGGGAAGGCGAACGGCTTCACCAGGTAGTCGTCGGCACCTTCGTCGAGGCCCTCGACCCGGTGGTCGAGCCCATCCCGAGCGGTGAGCATCAGCACCCGCGGTTCCACGTCACCCGCCGCCTTCCCGGCTCGGATGAACCGGCACACCTCGATCCCGTCCATGTCGGGCAGGTTGAGGTCGAGGCACACCAGGTCGTACTCGCTGACCTCGAGCTTGGTGATGGCCGCTTCGCCCTCGGCCACCAGGTCGACGGCATAGCCCTCCCGGCGAAGCCCGGCGGCGAGTGCCACCGCCAGGTCCTGTTCGTCCTCCACCACGAGCACCCGCACCCCTGCCTCCTTCGTCCTGCTGGAGGGTACGCCGCCGCATCTGGCTACGGTGCCGCCATGCCCAGAGCGTCGCCCGCCCTGCTCGCGCTCGTGGTCATCGGCGGGTGCGCCGTCTCGGGAAACGCCACGGACGCCACCGCCGGGGGCTCCGCTCCCGCCGGCGCCGCGGCGAGCGTGGTCACCGTGTTCGACGGGGATTCGATGCTGGTCGACACCGACACCGGCGAGCGGGAGGTCCGCCTCGCCGGGGTCAATGCCCCCGAGCAGGACGAGTGCTTCGGGGCCGAGGCGCACCGGTGGATGACCGACGCCGCCGGGGCCGAGGTGACGCTGGTCCCGGTGGGCAACGAGAGCGACACCGACGACTTCGACCGGCTGCTGCGCGACGTCTGGGTGGGGCCTCGGTGGCTCAACCTCGAGGCGGTGGAGGACGGGTACGCCATGGTCATCCACACCGGCCGGGACGGCCAGGACGAGCTGCTGGCCGCCGGCGACGCCGCCTGGGAGGGACGGCTGGGGATGTGGGGTACCTCCGTGTGCGGGCCGGCACCGGACGGCGTAGAGATCTCCGACCTGGTCGCCGACCCCGAGGGGCCGGACGACCGGTCGCCCAACGGGGAGCACGTCACGATCGACAACCGGAGCGACGGCATGGTGGCGCTCGGTGGCTGGGTGCTGCGAGACGAGTCGACCGCCAACCGGTTCGAGTTCCAGGAAGAGGACGTGCTCGAGCCGGGCGCCTCGATCACCGTCTTCTCGGGATGTGGGGAGCTGGGGCAGGGCGAGCGGTTCTGGTGTGCCGAATCCCCGGTGTGGTCCAACGGCGGCGACACCGCCCTCCTCCTCACCGCCGAGGGCGCGGTGGTCGACCGGCTGGTGTACCCGTGAGCCTCGCCCGGCGGCCGACGACGCCGGAGCCATCCTCGGACGGATCGCCTGGCGTCTCTAGCATCCGGTGATCAACCCGGGAGGGAACGGGCGTGGAAGACATCGTCGTCGGGCTGCTCGCCATCGCGATCGGGGCCGCCTTCTGCTTCGGCGGGTGGCTGATGATGCGGATCATCATCCCCATCTGGGGAGCCTTCGCCGGGTTCGTGTTCGGAGCCGGCCTGGTCGCCTCGTTCTGGGACGAGGGCTTCCTGTCGACCGCGACCGGGTGGCTGGTCGGGTTCGCCTTCGCCATCCTCTTCGGGGCGCTGGCCTATTTGTTCTACGAGGTGGCCGTGGTCCTGGCGATGGCCGCCATCGGGTTCGCCCTGGCCAGTCATCTGCTGGTGGCACTCGGGGTCACCTGGTCGTGGGTGATCGTGCTCGCCGGCATCGCCCTCGCCGTCGTCCTCGCCGTTCTCGCCCTCGCCGGCAACATGCCGATGGTGATCCTGGTCGTGCTGAGTGCCTTCGCCGGGGCAGGCACCATCGTCACCGGTGCGATGCTGCTGTTCGGTGTCGTCGACCTCGACCAGATGACCCTGGCCACCACGCAACGGCTCGACGACGACTGGTGGTGGTACGCCCTGTACCTGGGGCTGGCGGTAGCGGGGATCGTCACCCAGGTGCGGTCGCTCGACCGGCTCACCGATTCGCTCCGGCAGTCCTGGGCGGACTCCGGAGGACGGCAACTGCGGGCCGTGTAACTGCCCGGCTCGCTGGCGCTCGCCTCCTCCCGCAGATGGGGCCCCTACCCCATCGCGGGCCGTAGACGTTTCCGCTGAGCTCCGCACGGCTCCTACCCGCTCAGGAATCCTGCTGGGGAACCTCGCAGTCGGGCTGGGGACCGCCCCGGAACACCGCGCCGTACCACACCTCCGGGTCGTGGCTGGGCGCCCTGCCCGGGTCGTCGGTGGTGAGGAAGCGGACCAGCGCCCGGTACATGGCGTCTGCATAGGCCTGCTGGAACTCGGGAGTCTCCAGGAGCTCCCCCTCGCTGGGGTTGGCGATGTACGCACCCTCGGCGATCACCGCCGGCACCGAAGCGTCGTCGAGGATGCCGTAGTACTGGCCGCCGGTTCGCGGGCTGAGCCGGGATTTGGCGCCCATCAGCGTGGTGCCGACCCAGTCGGCCTCGAACGGGGTCAACCCCCGGCGGAGCTCCTCGACCATGAGCTTGGCCAGCCGCCGTGAGTCCTTGGTCACATCCCGTTGCGATTGGTAGTAGACGTCGCTCCCCGGGATCTCGGTGTCCCGGTCCCAGCCGGCGTTGGTGTGGATCGAGACCAGAGCATGGGCGGCGGCGGTGTTGGCGACGGTGGCGCGGAAGGTGAGCCCGGCCTCGTAGTCCCCGGCGGGCCCGTCGCCCACCCGGGTCATGATGACCCGCCCCGCCGCCGGGATGGCGCTGCCGTCGTGGATGGCCCCGGTCTCCCAGTCGATGGTCGAGGGCCGCTCCAGCAGGTCGCGCAGCCGGGCGGCGATGAGCAGGTTGTTCTCCTTCTCGACCACGCCGCCCGGGCTCTGCGCCCCCGTGTTCACCGGGCCACCGTGACCGGCGTCGACGACGATCACCGCGTCGCCGAAGTCGAACCCGGCGCCGATCGGCCCCGGCGGAGCCGGCGGGGTCGCATGGACTCGGGCGGTGGGCAGCCACATCTCCTGGTCACACGTGGTGAGCACCCGGGTCCACCTCCCGTCGGTGCTCTGGCCGAGCCCGGGGAGCACGACCCCTTCGCGGATGGTGGCCACCGGCTCGCCACTCCTCTCGGGCCGCAACTCCGCCCCGCCTCTTGCGACGACCACGGTCCCCCGGCCGGCGAAGCCGGGCTCGCTGCCCGGCCGGGGCGCCGGGGGCGTCGGTTCGGGAGCGTCGGCGACCGGCCGGGGCGGCCCGGTGGGCTCCGGCGCCCTGGTGGTCGTCGGCGGACCGGCGGCGACCACGGTGATGCTCGGAAGCGGTGCGATCGGCTGCGAGGTGACCCCGCGTGCGTCCCACTCTTCGACCGCCGACGCCCCGGTGCATCCCGAACCGGCGAAGGCGAGAAGACCGCACAGCGCCAACGCCCGCCACAACGGTGCTCGCTGGCGACGAAGGGGAGCGTTCACGACTGGGCGGGAACGACGCAGGCGGACGTGCCGGTGGGGGTGCGCTCCTCGGGATACGGGTCGGGAGGCCTCAGCCCGGTACCGGCGTCGTCGGTGGTGAGGAAACGCACCACCCCTCGGTACACCCCCTCGGCATAGGCCTGCTTGACCTCCTCGGTGGCCAGCAGCGCCTCCTCCTCGGGCTCGGACAGGTACAGGCCCTCGACGATGGCGGATGGCATCGTGGCCCGACGGAGCAGCCCGTAGTAATCCTCGCCGGTGTCGGGGTTGTATCGGGCGATGGCACCGACCAGGTCGCCGGCGGACCAGTCGGCCTCGAACGCCGACATGCTGCGCAGCACCTCCTCGTAGAGCAGCGCCCCGAGCCGTGCCGAGTCCTCGTTGCCCACCGAGTAGAGCACCTGGGTGCCGGGAGCTTCGCTCTCCACCTTGGGGACGGTGTTGTTGTGGACCGACACCAGGACGTCGGCGCCGGCGCTGTTGGCCAGCTCGGCCCGAAAGGCCAGGCCGGCTTCGTACTGGCCGCCCAGGGGGCCCTCCGGCGGACGGGTCAGCCACACGGTCCCGAAGGCGGGGATGTCGGAGCCGTCGGTGATCGTGCCGGTGGTCCAGTCCACCGAGTTCGACCGCAGCATCAGCTCCCGCACCCGGGTGGCGATGTCGAGGTTCAGCACCTTCTCGGACAGTCCCTCCGGGCCGATGGCGCCCCAGTCGCGGTCGCCGTGACCGGCGTCGACCACCACCACCGCTTCCGACAGGTCGAACCCGGGCCCGGGCGTGCCGCCGCCCGCCTCCTGGGGAGTCAGCTCGACGTCGGTGCTCTGCACCCAGGCGGGGTTGCCGCAACTGTCGACCACCTCGAGCCACTCGCCCGATCGCGCCACCACAGGGAGTGGCAGCCCCGACGCGGCCCGCACCGCCGGCTCGCCCCCGGCGCTGGCAGCCAGGTCGGCGCCGTCGGCGCCGACCACGGCAACCCCGACCGCCGAATCCGCCGCCTCGACCGGGGCAGGTGTCGTGGACGGGGCGCCGTCGCCATCGGGAGCTCCGGTCGTGCCGCCGCCGTCGTCCGGTGCGCCGCTTCCTCCGGGACCGGTCTCGGTGACACCCCGCACCGCCGCTCCCCCGATGGCGGGGTCGGCGGCGCCGCAGGCGCCCACGATGAGGGCGGCGAGGAGCGCACTGGCGAGGAACGGGATGCGGCGAGACTGCATGGCTTCCGGTCGGGCGGGCACCGATTATCCCACCACCCGGGGAGAAACCGAGTCAGCGGGCGGGCACCACGCCTCTCGTCACGGCTGGAGCCGCCTGGTGACAGACTTCATCTCGGTGAACAACCTCAGGTAGTCGGGCCCTCCTGCCTTGGCGTTCGATCCCGAAAGCTTGAACCCGCCGAAGGGCTGGATCCCGACCAGCGCACCGGTGATCTTGCGGTTGATGTAGAGATTGCCGACGTGGAACCCGTGGCGGGCCCGCTCGATCCGGTTCTCGTCGGTGGAGAAGAGCCCCCCGGTGAGCCCGAACTCCGTGTCGTTGGCGATGGCCAGCGCCTCTTCGAAGTCGTCGGCGCTGATGACCGACAACACCGGGCCGAAGATCTCGTGGCGGCCCAACCGATCCGAGGGCTCTACGCCGTCGAAGACGGTGGGCTCGATGTACCAGCCGCCGTCGAGGTCGACGGCGTGGCCACCGTGGACCAGCTCCGCCTCGGAGCGGCCCCGGTCGATCTCCTCGAGCACGCTCCGGTGTTGTGCCGCCGACACCACCGGACCGACGGCGTAGTCGTCCGATGGAGGGCCGATCTCGAGCGCGGCGGTGCGCTCGACGACCATGTCGACCAGCTTGTCGTGAACCGCGTCGACCACGATCAGGCGGCTGCACGCCGAGCATTTCTGGCCCTGGAAGCCGAAGGCGGAACGCACCACGCCGTCGGCGGCGGCCTCGAGGTCGGCGGTCTCGTCGACGATGATGGCGTCCTTGCCGCCCAGCTCCATGAAGGCCCGCTTGAGCCACACCTGGCTCGGCTGGACCGTCGCCGACCGGCCGGCGATCCGGAGTCCCACCTCCTTCGAGCCGGTGAAGTTGACGAACCGGGTGCGGGGATGGTCGACCAGTGCGTCGCCGATCTCCCCACCCGCTCCGGGAAGGAAGTTGACCACCCCTGGCGGGATACCGGCCGCCTCGACCGCTTCCATGAACTTGGCGGCGATGATCGGGGTGTTCGACGCCGGCTTGACCACCATGGTGTTGCCCGCCGCCACCGGGCCGATGGTCATCCCGGCGAGGATCGCCAGCGGGAAGTTCCACGGGGGGATGGCCACCCCGGCCCCCATGGGGACCAGCCAGGACTCGTTGGTCTCGCCGGGGAAGTCGCCGACGGGCAGCGGCTCTGCGATCTCCAGCGCCTGATGTGCGTAGTAGCGGCAGAAGTCGATCGCCTCGGCCACCTCGGCCTCCGCCTCGAGGTAGTTCTTCCCGGCCTCGACGGTGAGCCAGGCACAGAACTCGAAGCGACGGGCGTCGATGGCGTCGCCGACGGCGTGGACCAGCCTGGCCCGCTCGTCGGCCGGGACCCGAGACCATGTGGCGAACGCGGCCCAGGCGGCGTCGAGCGCCCTGGTGGCGTGGAACGAGCTGCCCGCCCCCGCCCTGCCCACCACCCGGTCCGGGGCGGCCGGGTCCACACTGACGATGTCGTCCTCGGCGTCGACGGCAGAACCCCCGACGACCACCGGCGCCTCGACAGGGATCGACGCCACCACCCCGGCCAGCGCCTTGCGATAGCCCTCGGCAACCGCCGGGTCGGAGAAGTCGGAGTATGGCTCGCTGCGGTACGGGGGGAGCATGCTGCCCGGCCTTCCTCGTCGGCGTCGGCGCCCAGGATACCGGTCGGGCGGCCGCCCGACCGGGGCAGGTCAGGCGCCGTGCAGCGCGGCGACGACCTCGTCGTCGGTGGTCTGGTCGAAGCGGTCGTACCACCATCCCACCGCGCCAAGGCTGCGGGGCCGCAGCGGGCAGACGATCTCGGCGCCGTGCCCGGCCAGCATCCGCAGCGAGTCGGGATGACCCACCGGGACGGCGCAGATCAGCCGCGCCGGGTGCTGCAACGCCACCGCGTCGAGAACCGCAGCCAGCGTCGCGCCGGTGGCCACCCCGTCATCGACCACGATCGCAACCGAGCCGGCCGGATCGACCGGCGCCGCGCCCGACCGGTACCGCTGGGCGCGGCGCTGCAGCTCCACCGTCTCCCGCTCGATGGCGGCTTCGATCCACTCGGGAGTGACGTGCATCCGGTCGATCAGCTGCCGGTTGAGCCACGGCTCGCCTCCCTCGCCGATGGCGCCGATGGCCAGCTCGGGGTTGCCGGGGGCGGGCAGCTTGCGGGCCAGCGCCACGTCGAGCGGTACACCGAGCTCCCGGGCGACCGCCGCCGCCACCACGACCCCGCCGCGGGGCACTCCCAAGACCACGAAGGGCGGGTCCCCTTCGCCGAGCTCCCCCAACAGGCGCCGAAGCTCGACCGTCAGGCGCTCCCCTGCCTCCACCCGGTCGCGGTAGCGTTCCATGGCGATCCCGAGGCTATCGCCCCGGAGCCGAGTGCGCCGCCGCTAGCCTCCCGGCCGTGCGCCGCCTCATGCTCATCGCCAACCCGTCCGCCTCGGGCTTCACCGGCGCCCTGCATCGCCGGGTGATCCACGAGCTGTCGGGTTGGTTCGACGTCACCGCGGTGTGGCCGACCAACCCTGACGAGGCTCGTCGGATGACCGCGGAGGCCGTCGCCGACGGCTTCGCCTGTGTGGCCGCCATGGGAGGTGACGGCGTCGTCCACCACGTCGCCAACGCCCTGGCCCGGACCTCCACCGCGCTGGGGGTGATCCCGGTCGGTACCACCAACGTCGTGGCCCGCATCCTCGGCATCCCCGCCAAGCCGGACCGTGCCGCCGCGATGCTCACCACGGCGGAGCCGCGCGCCATCACCTTGGCCCACATCGCCACCGACAGCGGCGACGGGGCCCGTTCCGAGTTCGCCGTGTTTGCCGCCGGCATCGGGTACGACGCCGAGATGGTCCACATCGCCGAGCAGCGACCCAGGTCGAAGAACCACTTCGGATCGGTCCACTACGCCCGCTCGGCCGCCACCGCCCTGCTCACCAGGCTGCGCGACCGTCCGGCCAACCTCCGCGTCGACTGCGACGGACAGCGGGTCGACGCCGTCGCCGTCATGTGCCAGGTCCACGACCCCTTCACGTACTTCGGACGCATGCCGCTGCGACTCTCGCCCACGCCCGGCCAAGGGCTCACCGTGCTCGCCGTGGAGGCGCTGCCGGTGCGGCGGGTGCCGCGGGTGCTCACCCGGGCGGCGTCGGGACGGGAGCTGTCCGCGGTGACCGGGCTCACCGTGTGGCACGACCCGTTCAAGGTCGTCATCGAGGCCGATCCGCCGAGCCGCTTCCAGGCGGATGGCGAGCTGCTCGGCACCGCAGACTGGCTCGAGATCACCCCCGTGCCCGACGCATTGCGGGTCATGGTCCCCGGCCCGTCCGAGGACTGACCGCTCAGCCGGAGGAAGGCGGGGCGATCCCTTCGTCGTCGAAGCGGACCTTGATGCGTCGCAGCAGCTCGCGTCGCGCCTTCCACTTCGAGTTCGGCTCGACCTTGAGCGCCAGCCGGAGCTTGACCGAGGAGGATCCGAGCTCCTCGACGCCGAGCATCTCCGGCGCCGCCAGCACGAGAGGACCCCACTCGGCGTCCTCGGAGAACTGCCGCGCCTCGTCCTGCAGCAAGGCGGTCGCCTGCTCGAGGTCGGTGTCGTGGGAGATGGCGATGTCGATGATCACCTGCCCGTAGTCGCGGGTGAGGTTGGTGGCCACCTGGACGAGGCCGTTGGGCACGTGGTGGACGTTGCCGTCGACCTCCCGCAGGATCGTGGTGCGGAGCTTGATCGTCTCCACCCGACCGGTCACTCCGACGATCTGGACGCGGTCGCCGATGGCGTACTGGCCCTCGCCGATGATGAGCAGCCCGGCGATGACGTCCCGCACGAAGCCCTGGGCTCCGAAGCCGACGGCGACACCGAGGGCCGAACCGATGGCGATCAGCGGAGTGGTGGGGATGCCCCATATGGTCAACAGGACCAGGATCACCGCCACCGCCAGCACCGCGGTGAAGACGTTGCGCAACATCGTCCCCACCGTGCCGATCCGCCTGGCCCGCTCGTTTGCGGCGATGGAGCCGTCGATGTCGGCCTGCCTCCTCACCCGCCGCACGAACCGGCGCCCGATCCAGGTGACCACCAACCAGCCGGCGACCGCCACCAGGACGATGATGATCGTGGGGGCCAGTGCTTCCTTCAGCGGGGTCACCACGAGGAGTGCCGGTGCCGTCACCACGTCAGGACGCCGTCCCGGGCGGCCAGCTGCCGGGCGCCGATGTGGGCGTAGGCAGCGATTGCGGCGAAGCGGGCCCGCGGCTGGTTCATCTCGACGATCGGCTCGGCGACGAGGGTGTCGAGCACGCCGGCTGCGGCCTCAGGACTCACGGCGGTGAGGGCGTCCCTGGCGGCGGCGACCGCCTGGTCGACGACTTCGTGTCCCAATCGAGCCCTGATCTGCGGGCCGAGCTCGGGTTGGGCGACGGCGAAGACGGCCACCAGGTCCTCGATCCGGCACACCGCGTCCTCGTCGGGTAGATCCGACACCGGGTCGAGCGCGGCCAGGGCGGCGTCGCGGGCGACCGGCCACCGCTCCGCCACGCCGACCTCGGCGCCCTCCCACACGTGTGCCTCAACCGCCAGCGACCTGACCAGGGCGGCGACGTCGGCGATCAGCTTGCCGTGGGCGGTTCGCTTGTGGTCCAGCTCGGTCTCGAGGAACTGGACCAGCGCGTCGACTCCGACCGCCAGCCCTTCGGTCGGTGATGCCGCCACCGGGAACACGCCAGGATCCGGGTAGCCGTCGGCGATGAGGCTCGCCTCGACGTCGGCGAGGACGGCGCCCCTGACCCCGGGGTCGACGCGGTCGAGCTTGTTGAGGACGAACACCGTCTGCTCGGCGTGGGCCGCCATGGGGGCGAGGAACCCGTCGTGCAGGGCACCATCGTGGTACTTGTCGGGGTCGAGCACCCAGAGCAGGGCATCGACCTTCCCCATCATGTCGGCCACCAGCTCACGGTGGGCGAAGGCGATCGAGTCCATGTCGGGCAGATCGATGAGCGCCACCCCCGGATCGCGGTCGTGGCGGTGACGGTCCTCGATGCCCAGGTCGTCGAGCAGCCGGTCGAGCGCCGCGCCGGCCGAGGCGGGCACCCAGGCGAGGGGCCGCTCGGTGGTCGGCCGGATCCGGCCCACCGTGGCGATCGGCTCGCCGACGACGGCGTTGAGCAGGCTCGATTTCCCGCTCCCGGTGCCGCCGCCCAGGGCCACCACCAACGTCGAACCGTGGTAGCCCCGCCGCCCGCGCAGGTGGCGCATCGCCTGGGCGGCGGATACCACCGACGCTTCGGGCACCACGCCGGCGGCGGCGCCGATGACCAGGTCGGCGGCGTCGAACAGCTCTTGGAGGTCACGCACCGTCGCCGTCCGATGGCTCCAAGGCGGCGCGCACCGCATCGGCGGCGTGCTCCACCTCGACGATGCGGGCGAGGTCGACCGGCCGGAGGCGGTCGATGAACCGCTGTTTGTCGGCATCGACGACGCCGACGGCGAGCCTGCCCAGGAGCCCGCGCGCCTGGTCGATGACCTCGTCGACGGTGGTGTCGAGGCGGCGGCGCTCCCGCCGGGTCATGGCGTCCGGTCCCCCAAGGGCGGCCCGCTTCACCAGGGCGGTGAGTTCGGCGGGCGGGATCGGGCGCTGCCACCAGCGACGGGGGCGCATCCGCGACGTGACCAGCACTTCGGTCTCCCCGGGCCAGCCGAGCAGTCGATCGCGCGCCAGGGCGGTCGTGGACGACCCGTGCCGCCACAGCTCCACCCCGTCGCCCTCGAGGAGCCTGGCGCCTTCGGGGTCGGCGGCCCATTCGGTGGCGGCCGCCTCGGCGGCGGCTCCGATGCGGTGGGTGAGCACGAGGGCGAGGCGGTCGACCACCTCGTCCCACGGTCGGTCGGCGGCGGCGGCGAGCCGGTCGACCGAACCGTCGGGCTTGGCCAGCTCGACAGCCACGGTGACCACGGGGCCGTAGGCCGAGTCGACCGCGGTAACGAGGGAGTCGTCGGCGGCCTCGAGCCGGCGCAGGCCGGCGGCCACCCGATCCGCCTGCTCGACCATCGCCGCGATCCGGTCCCGTGACTCCGCCGCCACCGGGGATGCGGCGTGCGCCGCCAGCCGGTCGCCCAGGCCGGCGACGGCGTCCGGGACCGACACGTCGGGCACCGCCAGCAGCGGGAGGTCGAGTCCGGCCTCGTCCAGCCGCCGCCGCAGGTCCTCGACGACGACGTCGTCCTCGCCGGTGACCTGGGAGAGGACCACCCACGTCGGGATCGCCCGGGACGTCAGGCGGGCGAGGTGGTCCCAGCCCTCGGCGTCGGCGTAGCGGGCCGGAGAGGTGACGAAGAGGTGCAGGTCGGCGCTCCGGGCCAGGTCGTCCCCGGGACCGGGAGGCAGGTCGACCAGGGTCGCCGCTTCCAGCAGCGGCGGAGGCTCGGACAGGGCGCCGGCGTCGACCACCTGGGGCTTGATGGTGGTGGGTCGGATCGGCCCCACCGCACAGAGGTCGGCACCGGCGAGGGCGTTGACCAGCGTCGACTTGCCGACCCCGGTGAGCCCGGACAGGGCGACGGTGGGCGGCGCCGACGGCCGGTCGAGCCGGGGCAGCGTATGCGCCTCCAGCCGGTCGACGGTGTCGCCGGCGAGGCGAGCCTCGGCGCCGTCGCCGACCGCCACCGGGCGGAGGGCGGCGACCAGGTCGGCGACGCACCGGCGCAGGTCTGGGGGGGTGCGCATCGGCTGATTAGACCACACCGCCGTCTCGCCGACCCTCGGAAGCAACATTGAGCGATTGAACACACCACATGGCGTCACTCGCTCAAAGTTCGATCAGGCGGAGCTGCCTGGCTGCGACACAACTTTGAGCGATTGAACACACGACATGGCGTCACTCGCTCAAAGTTCGATGATGGGGGTGCGGCTCGACACAACTTTGAGCGATTGAACACACGACATGGCGTCACTCGCTCAAAGTTCGATGATGGGGGTGCGTGGGCGGGTCAGCCGAAGATGTTCGTAGCGGCGGGTGGCAGGGGGACCCTGGACGCCAGGACCTCGAAGTCCTCGAAGGGATAGGCGGCAATAGCCACGTCGAGCGGAATGGAGAACCACGGGCCGGCCGGATCCACCTGGGTCCGGTGGGCCCGCAGCGCCTCACGGGCGACGGCCATGGTCTCGTGGACCGGGACGGCCAAGAGGTCTCGCTCCAGGTCCTCGGCGGGATCGAGGCCCTCGAGCCGCTCGGCCAATGGCGACTCGATCCCGGCAGAGAGGGCCGCCTCGTGGAGCGCCCGGATGCGACGGACGGTCCACACCGGCGCCAGGAGCCGGTCGACGGCCCACGGCTCGCCTGCCTCCGGCAACAGCATCGGGTCGGCCGCCGCCTCGTACGCGGCCAGCCCCAACCGGTGGACGACGAGATGGTCGGGGTGGGGGTAGCGTTCGTGGGCGTCGTACCCGAGCAGCACCGCCGGCCGGACCCGGCGCACCTCGGTGACCACGCGGGCCAGCACCTCGTCGAAGTCGGCGTTGGCCAGGGCACCCGGGTGGGAATTGGCCGGGGTGTCGGGCATCCCCGAGTCGTGGTAGCCCAGCTCGACCACCTCGGCGTACCCGATGATCGCCGCCGCCTCGGCGAGCTCCTTGGCCCGGAACTCGGCCAGGTTCGCCCTCACTTCCGGCCGGTCCATGGCGGGATTGAGGATGTCGCCGGCCTCGCCCCCGGTGGCGGTGACCAACACGCAGTGCACGCCCACGGCGACCGCGGCGGCGACCGTGGCCGCCCCCTTCGAGCTCTCGTCGTCGGGATGGGCGTGGATGGCGAGCAGTGATTGGGTCTGGATCAACACGGCCGCGAGGGTATCCTGCCCGGTGGCGCCTGGTGACCACCGTCGTGGCGACGACCCGCTCTGCCCGCTGAATTTCGCCGACTGCGCCGGGAACGGCGAAAATGCCCTGGGCCGAAGATCCCTTCGAACGCCGGCCGGCAGTGCACGCCGGACCTGGCGTCCGGGTGGAGCCGTGGTGCGGGTCACGAGGTCGCGGCCAGGAGCCAGCTCCGGGAAGATCACGAAGAGGCCGAGCGTACGAGTAGGCAATGACGGATCTCGAAGACCGCCAGGCGGAATCGGCCGCGCAGGCCGGTTCCCCTGACGTCTCCCACCTCATGAATCGCCACTATCGGCTGGCACTGGTCGGCGCGGTCATCGCCGGCCTGCTGCTCCTGCCGCTCGTGGTCTTCGCCGTCGCCGAGGCGCTCAACCAAGGCGAGATCGCGCCGGGGGTGAGCGCCGCCGGGGTGCCGATCGGCGGCCTGAGCCCCGAGGACGCCCTCGAAGCGATGCAGCTCCACGAGCGGGCGCTACGGGAGACCCCGGTGCCGTTCCTGGTGCAGGAGACCGACGTCGAGCTCGACCCGCGGGTCGTCGCCCTGGATCTCGACGCCGAGGCGGCGGTGGACCTGGCGGTGACCGCCCGCCGCAACGGCGGGTTCTTCGACCGTTTCGCCGCCTGGGCGCGCTCCTTCACCTCGACCGTCGACGTGCCCACCGACATCACCTGGGACGATGACGCCCTCGAAGGGGTGTTCGAATCCTGGGAGCAGACCGCCATCGGCGAGCCCGCCAACGAAGGTGCCATCGAAGTGGTCGACGGCGTGGTCCAGCCGGTGTACCCGGTGGCGGGAGTAGGGCTCGACCGGGCCGAGGCGCGGCGGCTGGTGGCGGAGGCGATCGTGGTGGCGGAACGCACCCGCCAGGAGATCTCCACCGCTCCCCTCATCCCGAGGGTGACCGACGCCGACGTCGACGCCGCCGTCATCGAGGGAACCCGGATGATCGACAGCCCGGTGACGCTGACCGCCGAGGACCCCGACCTGGCGGTCGAGTTCGATGTCGACCTCCTGGCGGCGAACCTGGTCTCGGACGTGCCCGAAGGGGAGCCGGCCAGGATCGTGCTGGGCTTCGACGAAGAGGGTCTCGCCGAGTTCCTCGACCCTCGCCGCGACGAGATCGAACGCCAGCCGCGCGATGCCCGATTCCTCGTCCAGTCGGACGGGACGGTCGCCCTCCAGGAGTCACGCCGCGGGATGCTGCTCGACGTGCCGCTGGTCGCCGAGGCCCTGGCCATCGCCTCCGGCGGCTCCGACCGCGGAGCGTTCCCTTTCGCCCAGGGTGACCGGCCCGAGTTCACCACCGCCGAGGCCGAGGCGATGGAGCCGATCTCACAGGTGTCGTTCTTCGCCACCGACTACAGCTGCTGCGAGCCCCGGGTGACGAACATCCAGACGATCGCCGCCGCGGTCACCGACACGATCGTCTGGCCCGGCGAGACGTTCTCGCTCAACGACCTCGTCGGGCCCCGCACCGAGGAGAAGGGATACGTGCTGGCGCCGCAGATCCTCCAGGGCGAGTTCGTCGACGCCGTTGGTGGAGGCGTTAGCCAGTTCGCCACCACCTTCTACAACGCCATCTTCTTCGGTTGCTACGAGATCGTGGAGCACACCCCGCACAGCTTCTACTTCGCCCGCTACCCGGAGGGTCGGGAGGCGACGATCTCGTGGCCGAGCCCGGACGTCGTGTTCCGCAACGACTCCGACGCCCTCATCCTCATCAAGTCCTACGCCTCGGACAACCGCGTCTCGGTCGCCTTCTACGGCAACAACGGCGGCAAGGACTGCACCTCGGAGCGTTCCGACCGGAGAGACCCCACCGAGTACACCACGGTCTTCGAGGAGGATCCCACGCTGAGCCCCACCGCCGAGGTGGTCGACACGTACGGGTCCGACGGGTGGACCGTCGACGTGACCCGCATCATCACCCTCCCGGACGGCGAATCGGCCAGCGAGACCTGGACCCACACCTATCTGCCGATCCCCACCATCATCCGGGTCCACCCGTGCAACATGCCGGAGAGCTCCGAGGAGTGCCCCGTCCAGGTCCCGACCGTGGTCGGGCTCACCTTCAGCGAGGCACAGGCCCGCCTCGCCGATGCCGGGTTGACGATCGGGGACGGGGGCACGGTGCCGGTGGACAGCTCGGGTCAGGATGGCCTGGTGCAGAGCCAGAGCATCTCCTCCGGGGAGTACGTCGCCAGGGGGACGGCGGTGACGGTGGAGGTCGGCTCGTACACGGCTCCCCCGACCACCGAGCCGCCCGCCGACGACTCCTCGACGACGACGGACCCACCCTGATCGGCCCGACGGTGTCGAGCGACGAAGGCTCTCAGACGCCGTTTCGGTAGTAGAGGAAGAAGTCTTCGACGATTCCGGTGGCGGTGGAGGTCGATCCGTCGTCCCACCCCCCGAGCCGGCGGACCACCACCTGGTTGGACCCCACGAAGATGTGGTCGATGGCAGGGTCGGAGGCGAACAGCCGGCCGGCCAGGTCCCCGGGGAACCGGGGATCCGCTTCGGCTTCGGCGGCGCTGCCGTATGCGACCCCGTCCTGACCCGTGATGCTGCGGTCGGCGGAGATCAGCAACACATCCTCCACGGTGCTGTAGCTCACGGCGATCGGTTGCCCCATCGAGCCTCCCGGCGGCGATGACCCGCCGGGATGGTACCGACATCGGTCGGCCCCGGCTCGAAGGTCGGTTGGCTCAGTCGCTCCCGGGTACGCCGACGGTGGTCTCGCCCACCGTGTGCAGCTTCATCAGGTTGGTGGAGGCGCTCTGGTTGGGGGGTATCCCCGCCGCCATCACCGCACCGTCGCCCGGTTTGAGGATGCCCGACGCCACCAGGCTCTGCTCGGCGTGGATGATCATCAGATCGGTGGAGTCGACCGGTTGGAACGGCATCGGAGTGACGCCCGCATAGAGGGCCATCCGTCGATACGTTCGCTCGTGCGGGGTGTAGGCGAAGATGTCGGCCTTGGGCCGGTACTTGGAGATGAGCCGCGCCGTCGACCCGCTCTCGGTGAAGGCGACGATGGCGGCCAGACCCAGGTTGTTGGCGGCGTCCACGCAGGCCTGGGCGGTGGCAGAGGCGAACCGCGCCCGGTCCTCGAGGAAGTGGATCTCGGGGCCGCGCCGGTACTCGGGGCTGCGCTCGGCCTCTCTGCAGATGCGATCCATCATCTGCACCGCCCGCATCGGGAATCCGCCGACCGCGGTCTCGGCGGACAGCATGACGGCATCGGTGCCGTCCCGCACCGCGGTTGCCACGTCGGTCACCTCGGCCCGGGTGGGCCGGGGCGAGTGGGTCATCGACTCGAGCATCTCGGTGGCGGTGATCGAGACCCGAGCCTTGGCGTTGGTGCGCGCCAGGATGTCCTTCTGGGCCGAGGGCACGCTCTCCATCGACAGCTCGACGCCGAGGTCGCCCCGGGCCACCATCGCCCCATGCGCTTCCGTCAGGATGTCGTCGAGGTTGGCGTAGCCGATGGCGCTCTCGATCTTGGCGATCACCGGCGTTCCCGGTGCCAAGCGGCGGATCTGCCGGATGTCAGCCGCAGACGAGACGAACGAGGCGGCGATGAGGTCGACCCCCAGCGCCTCTCCGAAAGCGAGGTCCTCCTCGTCCTTGGGGGTGATGGCCGGCACCGACAGCGCGGTGCCGGGGAAGGCGACGCCCTTGTGGTCGAGCAGCTCTCCTCCTTCGAGGCAGCGCACCACGACGTCCGAGCCACGTCGCCGCAGCACCTCGAGGCTGATCAGCCCGTCGGACATGAGCACCTGGGCGCCTGGTGAGAGATCGGCGTCGGCGAGGTGGGCGACGTGGATCTTGTCGTCGTCGCCCTCGCCATCGTCGGGGACGAGGGTGATCTCCTCCCCGGGATCGAGTTGGATGGCGCCGCCGGGGAAGGTCCCCACCCGCAGCTTGGGCCCCTGGATGTCCTGGAGGACGGCCACCGCCTCGCCCAGCTCCTCGCCGGCCCTCCTCACCCACTTGAAGAACTCCTCGTGGGTGTGCTGGTCACCGTGGGAGAAGTTGAGCCTGGCGACGTTCATGCCGGCGGCGACGAGGTCCCGCACCGCCTCGTACGAGGCCACGGCGGGGCCGAGTGTGGCGATGATCTTGGTCTTGCGGTTCACCCATTGAGCTTAGGGCCACGACCCGCACCGTCCTGGCGAGCCGGTCGGGAAGTCACCGCAGGGCGGGCGCCACGTCCGTGGCGAAGCGCTCGATCCCCGACTGGTCGACCCCGCATTCGGCGAAGAACATGATGGCGTAGCTCATCCCGACAGCCTTCCAGGCCGAGAACTGCTCGATCAGCTGTTCCGGGGTGCCGGCGGTGGCGGCGTACAGGTTGCGTACCTCGGCCGCCTTGTCGGCCCCCACCAGGGCCCTGTAGCGGTCCTCGATCCAGTCGAGGCGTCGAGCAACCTCCGCCTCGGTCTCCTCGCAGACCACGTTGAAGTTGGCGGAGCGGATGATGCGGTCGAAGTCGGTGCCCAGGTCGGAGCAGTGGGCAGCGAGCACCGACGACTTGTGGGTGAATGTCTCGAGCGTGCCGCCGAAGTTGGTGGCGTCGCCGTACCGGGCGGCCAACCGCAGAGTCACCTTCTCTCCTCCTCCGGCCACCCAGACGGGGATGCCGGGCTGCTGGACCGGGCGCGGGCGACAGATGGCGCCGTCGAGGCTGTAGTGCTCGCCCTCGAAGGTCACCTGCTCCCCGGTCCACATCGCCTGGAGGACCTGGATGGCCTCACCGAGTTGCCGTAGGCGCTCCGGCCCGTCGGGGAACGGGTAGCCGTAGCCGTCGAACTCGTGCTGATACCAGCCGGCGCCGATGCCCATCTCCAGCCGGCCACCGGAGATGACGTCGACCGATGCCGCCACCTTGGCCAGGTATGCGGGAGACCGGTAGCCGTTGCAGGTGCACATCTGGCCGAGGCGCACCGTGTCGGTGACCGCCGCCAGCGCCGCCATCAGCGTCCACGCCTCGTAGGTGGCCTCCTGGGTGGGAGCAGGCGAGGTGTGGAAGTGGTCGTAGACCCACACCGACTCGTAGCCGGCACGCTGCGCGTTGACCGCGGCGTCGACGATCACCGGCCAATGCCACTCGACCGGCACCCCGGCCAGGTCGAGGCGCCAGCCCTGGGGGACGAACACTCCGAAGCGCATCATGGCTCCTCTATCCTCGGGGTCCCGGGCATCGATCTCAGCCGTCGGTGACGACGACACCCAGCTCGAACGTGGCCGAGGTGCTCTCGTCGTCGTCCTGGAATCGCTCCACCATGCTCAGCGAGGTCTCGCCGGCGGCGACGGGCGCCAACCTCCACACCCTCGTCCCGCCGCTCCCCGGCTGGACCGGCTCGTCCTGCTCGAAGTCGTCGCCGGCGGCGGCCAGCACCGAGCCGTCCGGTTCCTCCACCCACTGCCAGGTGTAGCCGGTCGACGGCGACTCGAAGAGCCGGACGACCAGGGTCTCGTCCGGGGAGACCTCGACCACGGTGCCGCTGTCGTCGATGTCGACGACCACTTCACCCGGGTCGCCGCCGCACGCCCCGAGGGCGCCGGTCAGGAAGGCGACGGCCCCAGCGAGGACCATGCCGGTTCGACGGAGCCGGGTCATGGAGCGACGGTGACCGTCAGCGAGAACGTCTCGTAGACGTCGTCGGACTCGGTTTCGAAGTAGTAGTCGAGCAGCATCTCGGTCCCCCCGGGCGCCACCGCCTCGAAGAGCAGGGTGCGGGTGCCTCCGGCGCCGTCGGAATACGGATCGGAGATGTCGAAGTCGTCCTCGACCGGCGCGATGACCGCGGCGTCCGGGGCTTCGGTGACGTTCCAGGCGAACCCGGTGGATGGGTTCTCCTCCAGCGACACCTCCAGTGTCTGCCCGACCTCGAGATCGACGCTCCCCCCGGTGTCGGTCTCGTCGACGGTCACATCGGCGCCGCCGCACCCGCCCACCAGCGCGGCGGCGAGCACCACAGGGACGAGGAGGCGGGACACGGGACCGGGTCGCATGGCGCAGCGACGGTAGCAACTGCCGCAGCGTCCCCCGACTGCGAGAGGCCGCTGACAGGCGCGTGGGTAGGCTCCCCGTCCATGTCCCCCAGCGCCCGGACCGCGCCATGATCCCGGCGCTGGTGGGTGTGCCGGTCAAGCCGTTCGGGGTGGCCAAGCGAAGGCTCGGGCCTGCGGTCGACGCCGCCACCCGATCCCAGCTGGGAAGGGCGATCGCCGCCGAGACCCTGAACGTGGTGGCCGCCTCGGGAGCCCTCCCCGTGGTGGTGTCCGGCGACGCCGGGGTCGCCTCATGGGCCCGCACCGCCGGATGGGAGGTCATCGGCGAACGACCCGGGAGCGGGCTCGACGGGGCGGCGGCGGCGGTGGTCGCCGCCAGCCCGCGGTCGTGGGCGGTGCTCCACGCCGACCTCCCGCTCGTCCGCCCTGCAGACCTGGCGGCGGCGTGGGAGGCCGATGCGCCGGCGGTCCTCGCCCCCTCCCGTGACGGGGGCACCAGCCTGTTCCTCGGGTCGGGCCCGATGCGTTTCGCCTATGGCCCGGGGAGCTTCACCCGACACCTCGCCCGAGCGCCGGGCGCCGCTGTCGTCGTCCGCCCGGGGATGGCGCTCGACCTCGACACGCCCGCCGATCTGGCGGCGGTGCTCTCTCTCGGTGCTCCCCCGGGGCTCGCCGGCCTTCTCGGCTCCCCGGCGGGCAGGTCGGCGATGCCGGCTGCGAAGGCGGGTCGCCCCTCGCCGAGGGCTCCCGGCGCACCAGCCGGCGAGCGCAGGAGCCTCTAGTCTGCGGTTGATGGACGCAGACATCCGCGATAGCGCCGGAATCGACACCGGTAACGTCGCCGTGGTCACCGGCGGCACCGGGCATCTGGGACGAGCGCTGGTGCCCATGCTGGTCCGCCGCAACTTCCGGCTGGCGGTCACCTATCTGATCCCCGACGAGGCCACCCGGCTCGAGGAGGAGCTCGAGCTCGACGACGACCGCCTGTTGCTCCGCCGCGTCGACTGCACCGACGGCGAGGCGGTCAACCGGTTCATGAAGGAGACGTCGGCGACCTTCGGGCAGATCAACGTGGTGTGCTGCCTGGTTGGGGGCTGGGCCGGTGGCCGCGACGTCGCAGAGACCGACGACGTGCGCTTCGACCGGATGCTCGACCTCAACCTCCGATCGGCGTTCTACACGGTCAGGGCGGCGATCCCCCATCTACTCGAAGCCGAATGGGGCCGCATCATCGCCGTGGCCAGCCGGGCCGCCTTCGACCCTCCCACCGGCCAGGCGGCCTTCAACGTCGCCAAGGCCGGGGTCGTCGCCCTGGTCAAGACGGTGGCCGCCGAGCTGGAGGGCAGCAACATCACTTCCAACGCCATCCTGCCCGCCGTCATCGACACCGCCGCCACCCGGGCCGCCCTCCCCTACGCCGACTACGTCAACTGGCCGAAGCCGGCCGAGATCGCCGCCCTGGTCGACTTCCTCTCCAGCCCGGCCTCGGGTGTGATCAACGGCGCCGCCATCCCGGCATACGGGCAGACCTGACCGGCGACACACCGACCGCCAGGGGGGTATGACCATGACTGACGAGCGCCCCCCGGAGGACGCCGACGACATTCGTCCCATGTCGTCGGACGAAATGATCCGAGAGGCGAGGGAAGATGTCTACGACGACGACCCGCTCGAGGGCGTCGTCACCCCTGACCGCGACTTCGACGCCCGTGACTTCGACAACGGCGACTTCGACGACGGGGCCGGCCCGGGACCGGTCGCTGATCACCCCGGCGACAGCGATGGGCGCGCCGACACCGCCTCGGACCCGGTGACGCCGGGAGCGATCGATGCCCGGTCCGCCACCGGGGCAATGGCCTCCGGCGGGCTGGTCGACGGCCAGGCCCGCGCCGAGCCCGAACCGCCGTGGGTCTCGGACCCGTTGCAGCCGACCGAGCCGGTCCCGCTGACCGCCGACCCCGAGGCGCCGCCGAGGAAGTCACCGTGGGGCACCATCCTGCGCGCCGTCCTCCTGGTGGCGATCGTCGTCGTCGGCTGGTCGTTCGTCCGCAACCTCCTCGAGTCCGGCACCGACGTCCAGAGCCTGGAGCCGGGCGACTGCTTCCTCGACTTCGACGGCACCGAGGTGTCCTCGGTGGAGGTCGTGGACTGCGGCGAACCGCACCAGTTCGAGGTCTTCGCCAACGTGGTCCTGCCCGACGGCCCGTACCCGGGCGCCACGGAGGTCGACCAGGTCGGCTACGACGCCTGTGTCGACGAGTTCCAACCGTACGTGGGGATCGACTACGAGTCGTCGGTGTGGTACGTGACGACGCTGGTGCCACTGGAGGACAGCTGGCCTGAGGACCGAACGGTCAACTGCCTGCTCGTCCAGCTCGCCGGGGACGATTCCGTGCCGGCGACGGTCACCGGCTCGGCACGGGGCACCGGGGCCTGAACGCCACGGCCGGTCGGCGGGGAGGGCAGAATGGGTGCCATGAACCGGCGTGGCAACAAGGACCCGGCCGGTGACACCACCGGTGTGCCCGGGCCGATCGGCGGCTACCTCTTCCTCGACCCGGTCGTCCTCGACCCGGCCGAGAGCACGACGGCCGGGGCCGACTACGACCCGCTCGCTCCCTTCCGGAGCCAGGCGGCGCCGGCCCAGGGGTCGGTCAGCGCCGCCACCTCGGCCACCGACGCGCACGTCGAATGGGTAGGCGTCCCCCAGCGCTACGGCCACTTCTCGGGGCGCCCCCTCGATCCCCATGAGATCGCCGAGGACTACCGGAGGAAGACACGCCGGCGCTGGCTGCGGCGCGGGACGTTGGTGGCCGCCTTCGTCGCCGCCGTCTCGCTGTTCGTGTGGAACCTCAACAACGACCCCTGGCTGCCGCTGTCGCTGGCGGAGCCGGGCACCTGCTTCCAGGACTCGCAGTCGTCCCTGATCGTCCGCCACGACACCCGTTACGAGGTGCGCACCACCATCGAGGTGGTGGACTGCGGTGCACCGCACCAGTTCGAAACCATCGGCACCGTCGCCATGTCCGGCTTCGGTGACACCACCCCGATGGCGGCGGCCGCCGACGCGCTCTGCGCCGGGGTGTTCGAGGACTACGTCGGAGCCACACCCGGCGGGGCCGGGCCCTGGCAGATGGCCAGCTTCCCGCCCTACCTCATGTTCCTCGCCGGTGACCGCGCCCACTGCCTGGCCTTCCAGGGCACCTACCTGGGCGCCACCGACGACCCGTACGACCCGGTCATGGTCGAAGGCACGGCGCGCGACGCCGCTTCCTGACCTTCAGTCGGGCCGGATCCGCACGCAGCAGTAGCCCTCTTCGGGATCGAGCACCGCGTCGGCGGTCGTCCCCCGAGCCGGCGATCATCCCCTCGACCAGGGCATGGTTGAGGGCGCACGTCGTCTTGCGATCCTCGGCGACGAGGGCGTGGAACGGGCAATTGCGGAAACGCACCTCACCGGCGCGTTCCACCGGCTCGTACCCGTTGGCCCGGAGCGCCTCGTCCAGCCCAGCCTTGGCGAGTCCTTCGCCGGTGCGCCGGGCGGCGCCGGCGAGCCGATCGAGCTCCTCGTCGGCGGCCCCTTCCCCAGTAACCGCCTCGAGCAGGATGCGGGCGGCGAGCAGGTAGCGGCGTGGTGGCAGGGTCACGTCGTGCTCGGCGTCGGAGCGTTGGTACAGCTTGGCCGGCCGCCCCGCCCCGGGCCCGGAACGACCGCTCAACCGCTGATAGCTCACGTCGAGCAAGCCTTCGTCGGCGAGGCGGTCCAGGTGGTAGGCGGCGGTCTGGCGCGCCACCCCAACGGCCTCGGCTGCTTCGTCCCGCCCCACCGGATGGTCGGCTTCGATCACGACGTCATACAGGGCACGCCGCACGCCGTCGGCCAGTGCCCCGATCGCCTCGATCCCGGCGGTGTCCTTGGCGGCCATGGCGGGCACTCTACAACCAGTCCATCTTGACAATACAGTCAAGTCGTCGTAAAAATGAATCAAGTGTTGATAGAGAAGGGAGCAGAGATGCAGGACACCACGTCCGCCACACCGAATACGACCCTCGCCGTCGAGTCGAGGCGGGCCTTCGACATCCTCCGGCTGGGTTTCACCGTCGCCCCCATCCTCTTCGGCCTCGACAAGTTCTTCGACGTGATGACCGAGTGGGTCGACTACCTCCCCGGTTTCGTCACGGACGCCGTCAGCGGCACCACGGTCATGGCAGTCGTCGGGGTGATCGAGATCGCCGCCGGGATCGGGGTCTGGGTGCGGCCCCGGATCTTCGCTCCGGTGGTCGCCGCCTGGCTCGGAGTGATCGTCGTCACCCTGATCCTGGCCGGTGGCTACCTGGACATCGCGCTCCGTGACTTCGGGTTGGCGCTCGGCGCGCTCGCCCTGTGGCGGCTCTCCCTCGCCCACGACTGACCGCCACCCCACGTCAGGCGACGCCGCCTCACCGCTCCCGGCGTGACCCGCGGTCCGGTAGGGCGGCGCTCGAGGGATCGGCGGACCGCCGGCCGCCTACAGTGCCGCCGTGGGCCGAACCGTCCCGACAGCCGGGCTCCTCGGGCTGGTGACGGTGGCGCTGTCTCTGTCAGGGTGCACTGAGAACGGCGACCCGGGCACGACCGATGTCGCCGCGCCACCGACCACGGCAACCGCCGCCGGCACCGTGGCGCCTGCGGCGCCCGACACCACAACCACCTCAGAAGCGCGGTCGGCGGGCACGACGACCACAGCGGCCAGAGCGCCGACACCGCCCGCCGAGGTGGCTCCGTTCACGGAAGCTGACACCCTGGCGGAGACGCTGGCCGCCGCCGAGATCGCCCTGGCGGACCCGACGACACCACCCGGCGAGCACATCCGATGGGCGTGGGCTCAACAGCAGGCCCTGCGCGACCTGGTGGCCCACCCCGCCTGGCAGCCGGCCGCTCGGGAGCTCGTCCCGGCCGACCTACGGGCGGCTTTCGACCTGAATCTGCGGGCGGGCACGCTCCTCCGGCGGCTCACCCAGCCACAGCCCGAGCTCCCCGACTGGACGATCGTCGCTCCGCCGCCGCTCGCCGAGTTGCGCCGTCACTACGAGGCGGCCGAAGCCGCTTCCGGCACCCCGTGGAACATCCTCGCCGCCATCCACCTGATAGAGACCCGGTTCGGTCGCATCGAAGGCGACAGCCACGCCGGCGCCCGCGGGCCCATGCAGTTCCTTCCCTCGACGTGGGACGCCTACGGCGAGGGGGACATCGAAGACCCCGGTGACGCCATCATGGCCGCCGCCCGCTACCTGGTGGCCCATGGCGCGCCCGACGACCTGCCCGCGGCCCTGTACGCCTACAACCACAGCGACCTGTACGTGGATGCGGTGCTGGCCCACGCCGAGGTGATGGCGCGCTACGACCACTATCTGGCCGCCTACCACCGATGGCGGGTCTACTACCGCACCGTCGACGGCGACGTCCTCCTCGAGGAGGGCTACGGCTCCTGACCGGCGTGGAGCAACCCGGTACGTCTGCTTACGATTCACTCACACCCGGGTGGACCATCAGCCGGGACGCGACCCGTGGGAGAGCGTGATGGCCACCGAGGCGCCCGACACCAGGTACGCCCGCAGCGGCGCGGTGTACATCGCCTACCAGGTATACGGCCGTGGTCCCGACCTGGTGATCGTGCCCGGGCTGTTCACCCATCTCGACATGGTGTGGGAGCAGCCGACCGTCGCCGACTTCTACCGCCGGCTGGGTCGTTTCGCCCGGGTGATCCGTTTCGACCCGCGCGGAGCCGGACTGTCCGACCGGACCGCCGAGCTCCCCGAGTTCGATGAGCAGATCGATGACGTGCTGGCGGTGATGGACGCCGCCGGCTCCGATCGGGCGACGGTGCTCGGCATCTCCCAGAGTGGCCCGATGGCAATCTTGTTCGCCTCCAGCCATCCGGAACGCGTCTCCGGACTGATCCTCTACGCCGCCTATGCCAGCGCCAGGCGCCGCGACGGTTACCCGTGGGGACGGAGCGACGGCTGGATGGAGGAGTACATCCGGCAGGTCTCCGAGTCGTGGGGTGAGGGGACGTTTCTCCCCCAGGTGGCCCCGTCGGTAGCCGCCGATCCCGAATTCCGCCACTGGTGGGACCGATTCGAACGGGCGATGTCCAGCCCGGGGACGGCGCTGGCCTTCCTGAGCCGCTACTCGCAGGTCGACGTCCGGGCCCTCCTGCCCACCATCTCGTCGCCGACGCTGGTCATCCAGCGGCGCCACGACGCACACCGCGACGTCGGCCACGCCCGCTTCCTGGCGGCGTCGATCCCCGGCGCCGAGTTGGTGGAGCTCGAGGGCGTTGACCACCTGCCGTACGCAGGCGACACCGAGCCGTTGCTCGCCGAGCTGGAGCGCTTCGTCACCGGGGCGGCGCCGGTTGCGGACACCCGTGGCGTGCTTGCCACCGTGCTCTTCACCGACATCGTGGCGTCGACCGAGACGCTCGCCGAGGTGGGCGACGAGGCGTGGCGTTCGTTGCTGGAGCGCCACCACAATGCCGTCCGCCGGCAGTTGGCCCGGTTCCGTGGCCAGGAGGCGGACACCGCCGGCGATGGCTTCCTCGCCGTCTTCGACGGCCCGGCGCGGGCGATCCGGTGCGCCATCGCCATCACCACCGCGGTCGGCGACCTGGGGCTACGGGTCCGGGTCGGTCTACACACCGGCGAGATCGAGACCGTGCACGGCCACCCGGCCGGGCTGGCGGTGCACATCGGGGCGCGCATCGCCGCCATGGCGGATGCCGACCAGATCCTGGTGTCGAGCACCGTGCGCGATCTCGTCGTCGGATCGGACCTGGCGTTCGACGACAGGGGCGTCCACGACCTGAAGGGCATCCCAGAACCGTGGCGGGTGTACGCGGTGCGGTCGGCAGGGCAGCCGGCACTGCACCCGACGCCGCCCGGTGTGTAGCTTTGGCGCTCTCATCGCCCCTGGGGAGGAGTCATGGTGGACACCGTGTCCTGGACCGAGGTCGCCGGCGCGGCCAGCCACTACGGAAGGGACCAGGCTCGACCGTTGCGTACCGAGGGCCGACCGGCTTCCTTCCGGTCGACCGCCGCCTTCAAGCGCACCCTGGACGCCTGCTTCGAGGAGATGTGGACCCACTCCAAGCTGGGGGAGGCAGACGTGGTCATCAGCGCCGGAGCATTGGTGAACAAGCCCGGTATGCACGGCCAGGGTCAGGCATTCGACCTCGACGGGATCGTTTGGCACGCCACCGACCAGCGTCGTGAGGTCCAGTTCTACGCCATCGACTTCAACCGGGACCCCCGGCTGTACTGCGGTGTCGGTGCCATCCTCAACCGGCATTTCGTCCACACCCTGCACTACCTCTACAACGCCGACCACGAGGACCACTACCACATCGACACCAGCATCAGCCCCGGGTTCAGCACCGGGTCGAAATCGCGTGTCCTCTTCCTGCAGGCGACGCTCCACCACGTGCACGACCTCCCCGTGGTGATCGACGGCGACTTCGGGAGCCGCACCTCGGCGGCGGTCGCCACGGCCCTGAAACGCCTGGAGATCGCCGGGAGCATCAGCACTCCGACGGTGTGGCGCGAGTACCTGCTGGACACGGCGCGGATCGCCTTCTCGGCGAGCGTCCCCGCCGGCGGCACCGACGACCCCGACCGGGAGGACGACACGACGCCACCGGCCGACATCGACCCGCAGGAGGACCACGAGCAGGCACCCGGCAAGCAGAAGCGAACGCCCATCTTCTTCGTGGCACGACCGCGGATGACCGGGCCCGTGGTTCGGCGGATCCAGCGGTCGGTGAAACAGGCGGGCAGCGACCCGGGACCGATCGACGGGATCTACGGGACGCTCACCAAGGACGGTGTCGTCGACCACCAGCGACAAAACGACCTCACCGCAGACGGCGTCGTCGGGCCGGAGACCGCCGGCTCCCTCGGCATCAAGCTCACGTAGCCGGGATCAGAAGCCGCGTAGCTTGTCCGGGGTGACCCGGAAGGGAACCGAGTAGGCCGAGAGAAACTGATCGGCCGTGTAACCCAACGCCTCGATGGCCTCGCGGTATTTGGCGGTATAGGCGGCCAGTTCCGCTTCGGTGGGGGCGGCGTCCTCGAGGCGAGCGATGCCGCTGAGGGTGGTCACCCGGTGCCCGCCGTGGTCGGAGTTGAAGTTGAGCGCCACCCGTGGGTTCGCGGCGACGTTACGCAGCTTGGGCTTGCCCGGCTGGCTGAGGACGAGCACGTCACCGCCGGTCCAGAGGAACCACACCGGGCTCGGCTGGGGCGTCCCGTCCGACCGAACCGTGGTGAGCCACACGATCTGCTCGGTCTCCAGCTCGCCGCTCACCCTGAGCCCGAAGTCGGTCGAGGTGTCGATGACGTTCACGGTCGCTCCTCCATGGGGTCGACGTCGGGTCCCGCTCGGAGACTCCCGTCGGTCGGATCGTCGCAGTGCGGGCAGCGCCCGCCAGGGTCGACCCCCTCGACGAACCGCCCGCACGACAGGCACACCGAGTCGAGATGGCAGGCGGCGTCACCCACCGGTCAGTTGGCCGGTGCCGGCTCAGCGTCGAGCCGGGGCGGCAGGCCGAACAGTGGGAACAGGCGGCTGGTGTCCAGGAAGTAGGCGAGCTCTGTGATCTTCCCCTGGTCGATTCCGAGGACGACCAACGCCCACGGGCCGTGGCCTCCGGCCGGGTCGGGCTTGTACTGCCCGAAAGCAGGCGAACCGTTGGCAACGATGGGCACCAGCCGGGAGTTGCGGCACCCGGCCCCGGTACCGAGCAGCCAGCCGATGATGTCGTCCTGGCCTTGGAGCCACAGCTCGTAGGGTGGCATCGACTGGGTGGCATCCTCGTGGATCAGCTGGAGCAGCCCGTCGATGTCGTAGGCCTCGAAGGCGGCGACATAGCGGTCGAGCAGATGCCGCTGGTCGGGATCGAGCGGGGCGACCACCTCGGAGTCGGCGACCCCCTCGGCAGCGAGTGTGGCCCGCGCCCGCTGGAGGGCGCTGTTGACCGAGGCCACGGTGCTGTCGAGGAGCTCGGCGACCTCACTGGCCTTCCACCGCAGCACCTCGCGCAGGATGAGCACGGCCCGCTGCCGTGGCGGAAGGTGCTGTAGGGCGGTGATGAAGGCGAGCCGGACCGAGTCGCGGGCGACGGCGAGCTCGGCAGGGTCACCGTCGAGGGCAAACACCCGCCCGTCAGGGATCGGGGTTATCCATGTCGCCTCGGGCCGACCCGGGTCGAGGGCAGTCTCGTGTGAGGACGCCGGGCCCAAGTCCATCGGCCGGAACCGCCGCTCCCTGCCCCGCAACATGTCGAAGCAGACGTTGGTGGCGATCCGGTACAGCCAGGTCCGCAGCGTCGACCGACCCTCGAACCGGTCGTAGCCCCGCCACGCCTGGATGAACGTCGTCTGGACGGCGTCCTCCGCCTCGAACGCCGACCCGAGCATGCGATAGCAGTACCCGGTGAGCTCGGTGCGGTGCTCCTCGAGCCGTTCCGCTACAGGTGCGGCCGCCGATTCATGTTCGGTGACGGTCATGGACGGGATCTCCAAGGCGACGACGTCGATGGTACCCCGGCCGCCGGTCGCCCCTGACACCCGTTCGCCCGGTGGCGAGGTGGATCGGGCACCTGGGCTGGCCGTCCCGCGATCTCGTCGATTAGGCATGGCTGGATCGGGGTAGTCGGCTGTCGATGTCGTCCACCTCGACGCTGCCGACTCCACCCGACGACCGGCCGCTGCCGACCTGCGGGACATCGCCATGGCGGTGGTGGAAGAGAACGGCTCGATCTCGTTCATCGAGTCTCCGTGAAGTCGCAAGATGTGGGATGAAAGGGTCTCCGGTGCGATGCAAGAGATTCCAGCGATATCCCTTGCCTCACCACGGTTTCCAGCTGACCGCGAACCTCACCACGTCTTCCGACACTTCGCGTCTTCTTCCCTCGTTTCGTTCCTGTCGCGCCCCCAGTGCGCCCCGAGAAGCCCAGGCCGCCCAGGAGCGATACGGAGCCGTCGTTGAGGCGATCTGACCGGTCATCCGGTCAACCCCGGTGGCCGTCGGCCGATGCGTGAGCAAGGTGCCTTCCTGCTACGAGGATCCTTCGGACGGGTCTGGCGCACGGCCGTCATCGAATCCGTTGGTCCCCGTGCCGCATCCACGACCTGAGGAACACCCACGCCGCGTGGCTCATCGCCGACGGTCAGCTCTCAAGGCGATCCGGACCCCGCCTGGGCCACGGCTCCATTCCGTCACGAGACAGGAGGAGAGAACGCTCATTTGAGAGACGTAGCGGGCCAGCTCGCCCTCGACGGTGGGGTCGGCGGTGCTGGGCTCGGTCGGGTCCTCCAGGCGCACCGAGCCGATCAGTGGGTGGGTCGAAAGACTCTCCAGGCGGATCGGGCACTTCGCCTCTTGCCAGACAAGGGCGCCGACCGACACTGGGAATGAGACCTCAGAAGGAGGCACTGTCATGCAATGGGACCTGGGACTTCAGGGACTGGCTGTGCTCGGTGCCATGTCGCTCGGCTTTGGCGTGATCGCCGGGTTGGTCGTGGGCAAGGACGTGGCATACCGGCTGCTGACGACCACGATCACGACCGTCGCGTGCTTCGGTGTCGGGTTGATCACGAGCGAGGTGTTGTTCGGCTGGGCTACCGCCGAGGAGCTGCAGCCGAACATCGACGGGTTGTCACGCGACGAGGTGCTCCTGTCCGGCGTGCTCACCACCGTCGTGGTCGTGCTGGTGATGCGGTACCTCGCGCACCGGGCGGAAGACCAGAAATCGCGCACCGGCGCGGAGACGCGAAGTCACCCGGCGACTGGCATGTGATCGGCAGGCGCAGGCCAATGCCCGACGCCCAGCCTCGGCGAGCGTGGTCGTGGTCTGCGCCAGGCTCATGAACCAGGCTCGCCGATCACAACAGGTGCAACCGGCTCGGCCTGTTCAGCGGTGAGCAGGCCTCGATGCGGTTGAGGCGTTCGCGCACCAGCCGCAGTCACCGGATGCTCGTCCATCCAAGGAACCGTCGACATCGGCGGTATGGACCGCCCGCTCCTCCAGGGAGAAATCCTCAGACCCATCAAGAAGTCGCGCCGGGGACCCAAACCATGTTCTTCGGCCGACGCCGCGCCACACCCGTCTCGTCCGAGGTCAGCATGATCGCGTCACTGGATCTGGACGGTCGTGGCTGCAGGTCGCGACCGGTCGGCTACAGCCCGGACCGTATGGGTCAGCTGGGTGCGGCCGACACCGACGGCAAACCGACCTGGGATCGGGCACCGGTCGGCGGTTCGGTGCTGAGGATGTCGCAGTTACACATGAATTGTGTCGGGTGTCCCGGTGCTTTCCTCTTCTTGCGCTCCGATGGGGTTTGTGGGGAGGCTTCCGCTGAAGAGCAGCGCGACGACGGCGAGGACGGCGAGTATCGACAGGGCGGCGCGTAGGCCGTCGATCCGCGCCTGCGCGTTTTCGTCGACGACGGCATCTGCGGTGGCTCCAGTGACGCCTGCGTCTTCGAGCGCGGCCTCGAGGTCGGCGTCGGAGATGAACGGGACGCCGCTGGTCAGCTCGGTCTGCGCCTGTGACGAGAGGTCTTCGGGCACGTCAGGGTTGTTCTGGATGCCGGAGATGAAGGAAGCGGTGAGCGCCGACATGAGGATCGCACCGGCGAGCGCGGTGCCGATGGAGATCCCGAGGTTGGAGAACGTGTTCTGCAGTCCTCCCACTTCGCCGCTCTGCTCGTCAGGGAGAGCGGAGACGGTCACGGCACCGAGCTGTGACGCCAACATGCCGATGCCGAGACCGGCGAGCAGCATCGGCCAGGTGACGATCTCGGGACCGGCGCCGGCTTCGAGCGCGGCGACGAACACGACGAGGCCGAGGAACAAGGCGAGAAAGCCGAGCTGGCAGACCCGCCGCGGTGAGGCCAGCGGGAACGCTTTGGGGATCCCGATCGCGGCGATCACGAGGGTGATCGACAGGGGCAGGATCCGCACTCCGGTTTCAATCGCGGAGAGCCCGAGCGCGATCGAGAGGTACAGCGGCACGGCGAAGAACAGACCTGCTTGCAGCAGATACTGGAAGAAGAACGACATCAAGCCCTTGCGCAACAGCCGGACCCGCAGGATCACCGGGTCGAGCAACGCCGGCTGGCCCGTCTCACGACGGTGCCGCTCCCAGGCAAGGAATCCGACCAGCACCGCCGCACCACCGAGCACGAGCCAGACCACTGGTGAGAGCCCCAGCCACGTCGGCGCACCTGGCTTCGGTGCGGCGAACCCCCACGTCCCCATACGGAGGATCCCATAGACGATCAGACCCATACCGAGCGCGGAGAGGGAGGTGCCGACCAGGTCGAGACCGGCGCCTTCCTCGGCCGGCGTGTCGGCGGTGCGTCGGTTGAGCAGGAGCACGACCCCGATGATCAGAACCTCTCCGACAAACACGTAGCGCCACGACCAGTACGTGGTGAACAGGCCACCGATGAGCGGACCGACCGCGAGCGCGATCGCACCGCCGACCGCGACCATCCCGTACGCCTTCGGTCGATCCACCTTCTCGAAGTTCGACGCCACCAGCGCCACGATCGCCGGCATCACCAACGCCGCGCCGACACCTTCGAGGAACGACCAACCGAACATCAACACCGCAAGATTGGGTGACAACGCGGTCGTCATCGATCCGCACGCGTAGATCACACAGCCGATCGTGAAGGCACGTTTGCGGCCCAGGATCGCGCCCATCCGCCCACCCGTGATCATCAACGCCGCCATCACCAGCGTGTACAGGGTGATCGCGGTCTGGATCCCCGTGACCGTCGTGCCCAGGTCACTCGCCACCGTCGCGATCGACACGTTCATCACCGACGCGTCGAGGATCATCACAAACTGCGCAGCCGTCAGCGTCACCAGTACGGCCTGCGCCGCACTCGCCCGACCATCGACCGCCACACTCACATCCGTCACGCGATACCTCCAGCTACCCGCACGGAACACACTACGGAGAAGTGCTCCGCCTTTCCGTGTGGGCCACAGCGCTCCCGGGCCCGACACCCACGCATAGTGCCCGATCTGGTGCGCGCTCCATCGCCCGCGTGCCGGGGTGCACCCACCCCACCGGGTGGTCCCCCCTTGCTGATGGGCCGGGGCGAAGGGGGCAGGCTGCGTGGCGCCCTGGGAATGGGGCGCAAGAAGTCCAGAGATGGGCAGGTCGCATGCCGCGCCTGGGCCATCACCATGCCATGGAGCCCGGCGTCCGCCGCTTGGAGCGGTGGAGCCTGGCCCCGCCATCGTGTTCGTCGGGGTAGGGAAGCTGGTGAGCAACTGTGAGCGTGCCACTGGGCGCGCCCTCATCGCGCCCCGACGTGATTCGAGCGAGGTGCCCAGACGCGCGGAAACCCTTGCTGGGCAAGGGTTTCCGTGGGTAGCCCCGACCGGATTTGAACCGGCGTTACCGCCTTGAGAGGGCGGCGTCCTGGGCCTCTAGACGACGGGGCCGGGACGATCCGGGATTGTAGCGGCATGGCCGCGCGACCAACCCGGGCATGGGCGCGGCGACGGATGCCATGGGCAGCCGTGAATCGAGTCTGTGGGCTCGGGGGGGAGGACTCGAACCCCCAATGACGGGACCAGAACCCGGCGTGTTACCGATTACACCACCCCCGACCGGGACCGGAAGGATACCGGACGTTGCCCGCTAGGGCACATCAGACATCGCCCGATAGGGCACATCAGACACAGCCCGCCAGGCATATCTGGCAACCGCGGCGCCCATCCAGATCTTCCCGTCCGGTAGCGCCGAGCGACCGGTACCCTCGGCCGGGCACGAAGTGACTCCCGCTTGGGGTATGGATGAGGCGGAGGGCCGGTTTCATCGTCGCGGCACTGTTCGTCGCCGCCTGCTCACCGAGCGCCGGTGGCGGGTCGTCCCCGTCGGGGGGCGCCGCCGGCTCCTCGCCCGGGCCCGCAGGGGACACCACCCTTCCTGACGGGACGACCGACGGTTCCGACGACTCGACCGGCGTCACCGCCCCGATGGCGGACGGGTGCGAGCCGCTCACCGACGGGACGCCATGGACCGAGGACGTCACCGCAGAGGCGGTCACGCTGCAAGAGCCGGGGCCTGACCAGGTGGGCGTGCAGGCGGTTGTCTACCCCCGTCCTGACTACGAGGGACGGCCGTGGTCGCAGTGGGGGCAGGGCTTCGCCCTGGAGGACGGGCGGTTCCTCTCCGCCATCGGCGACCACGGCGGCGCCGATGGGAACTCGTACCTCTACGAGTACGACCCGGCGACGGGCGTGCTCACCGAGATCGGCGACGCCTTGTCGCTCATCGACCACTCTTCGGGCGACTGGGGCTACGGCAAGATCCATGCCCAGATGGTGGCCGGGCCCTGCGGCGACGTCTTCACCTCCACCTACTGGGGATCGCGACGAGGCCTCGAATACGGCGGTAGCTACACCGGCGACTACCTGATCCGGATCGACCCGCAGACTCGGCAGATCGAGGCGCCGCAGGTGCTGGCCGAGGAGCGCGGGTCGGCGTCGATGGCCTCCTGGCCGGCCGGCGGGTTGCTGTACGCCGAGGCCGCCGACCCCTTCGGCCAGAAGACCGGCGAGTTCGTCGCCCTCGATGCCGTCACCGGGGAGACCGTGTTCAGCGACGGGAGCCCGGAGCACGTCGGCTATCGCTCGATCGCCGTCGACGCCGACGGCGGCGCCTGGGTCACCTGGGACGAGACCTCGCTGGCCCGCTACGACCCCGCCACCAACACCCTGACGCCGACCGATGTCGCCATGCCCGGCACGACACTGCGGGCGGCGACCCGCCCCGCCGCCGACGGCACCATCTATGCCGTCACCGACGAGCCTCCCGTGTTCTTCGCCCTCGAGCCGGACGGTGCGGTGCGTGAGCTCGGCCCGGCCCGCCACTACACCACCTCCCTGGCGCTGTCGGCGGACGAGACGAGGTTCTTCTCGGTGCCCGGCGCCCACAGCGGGCTCGCCGAGGCGGGAACCCCGTTGGTCGCCGTCGACACCGCCACCGGCGCCGAGGAGGTCCTGGTCGAGCTGTACCCGCTGGTCGATCAGGGGCTGGGGTTGAGCCTCGGGGGGACCTACAACGTGGTGGCTTCGGGCGACGACACCATCTACATCGGGATGAATGCCGGACCACCGGGGTCCGAAGACGGCTTCGGTGAGGTGGTGCTGCTGATCGTCACGCTGCCGTGACCGGGCGGAACCGCCTCATCGCCTCGCTCGCTGCCGCGGTGGCGATGGCGCTCCCCGCCGGCTGTTCATCCGACGTCACCACCACGACCGGCCTCGGCGGCACGTCTGCCCGATCCGATGCGTCGACATCGAGGCCCACCGTGACCGGCGCGGCCGGATCGACGGGCTCGCCCAGCAGCACCGGACCGCCGATCACCCTGTCCGGCGCAGGGGGGACCACGTGCTGGGCTTCGCCTGCCGCCGATGGCGACCCGGGCATCGCCCTGGTCGACGCCACCTCCGATTGGGGCTTGGTGGAGCCGCTCACCGGCATGTCCGGGCACGCTGCCGCCTGGGGGGACGTCGACGGCGACCTGCTCCCCGACCTGGCGTTCGGGACCTTCGCCAGCCGCCCGACCGAGCACTACGAGGAACGGGGCGCCGCCGGCCCGTCCCCCGACCGGTTGTTACTGGCCACCGGCTCCGGCTACGCGGTCGCCGAGGGCTTCCCCGAACGGTTCGGTCGGACCAGCGGAGCAGCTCTGGCCGACCTCGACGGGGACGGCGACCTCGATCTCGTGCTGTCCCGCAACGTCGCCGACCGCGACCCGGGACTGGCCTCCACCGAGGTGTTCGCCAACGACGCCGGAGCCTTCACCGTGGTCGAACCGGGGATCGACCCGACCTTCGCTGGCCGGTCGTTGGGCGTCCTCGACGTCGACGGTGACCGGTTGCTCGACCTGGTCATCGCCGAGGACCGCTATACCGACGGGTCGAGCCGCCTGTACCGCAACATGGGCGGGTTGCGCTTCGAAGACGCCACCCGGGCGTGGGGCATGCCGTCGGACGTCGCCGGTCTGGGGGTGGCGACCGGTGACCTGAACCGGGACGGGCTGACCGACTTCTTCGTGGCAGGGTCCAACCGTCTGTTCGTCGGCACCGGCACCGGGGTGGCCGAGGTCACCGGCAACGACCTCGTGTGGCCGCCGGCCGGTCCCGAGGACGACGCCGCCGGCGCCGCCATCGCCGACGTGAACCGGGACGGTTGGCCGGACCTGGTGGTCGGCCAGCACTACAACAGCACCCTCTCGCAAGGAACCCCGGCTCCGGTCCGGCTGTACCTCAACCGCACCGGCGATGCCGGCGACGATCCGGTGCTCGACGACGTCACGGAGGAGGCCGGGCTGATCGGGCTCCCCACCAAGGCGCCGCACGTCGAGGTGGTCGACTTCGACAACGACGGCTGGCCCGACATCCTCACCACGGCGTCCGCCGGCAGCGGGACGCTTCCTGCGGTGTTCCACGCCACCGGTGTCCGGGGGGGAGTTCCCCGCTTCGAGCCTCCGACCGGCCTCGGCTCCCCCCAGTACTGGGTGAGTGGTCCCACCGCCGACGTCGACCGTGACGGCCGGCTCGATCTGCTCCTCGTCGAGTTCGAGCCTGCGCTGCCTTCCCTCCTCATGCTCAACCGCTCCGCCTCGGGCCACTGGATCGACGTGTCGGTCAGCCCCGAACTGGGTGGCGGAGTGGGCACCGTGGTCACCGCCTACGAGGCCGGCGGAGCGGGCGATGCCGCTCGGCTCGTCGGCATGCGCGAGATCGTCGCCACCGTCGGCTACACCGCCGGCGTCGAGCAGGTGGCCCACATCGGGCTCGGTGACGTGGCCGAGGTCGACCTGGTGGTGACTCCCCCCGGCGCTGACCCGATCACCGTGACCGGTGTCCGCGCCGACCGCCACCTGCGCCTTCCGAATGGCTGCTGAGGGCGCGCCCAGCCCCTCCTCGTCGGCCCTGCCGGCCTCCGGCCCGTGACGCCGACACTCCTCCCCCAGAGGGGGAGGAGACCGCTTGCCGAACGGTTGTTGACGGCGTGCCACCCTCCCCGTCCTCGTCGGCCCTGCCGGCCTCCGGCCCGTGTCGCCGCCACTCCTCCCCCGGAGGGGGAGGAGAACGCCTTCCGAATGGATGCTGACGGCGCGTCTACGACGGGGTGGGGTGCCGGTCGAGCAGCCGCTTGCCGGCTTCGGTGAGCCGCGGCAGTGTCTGCTCCCGGCCGAGGACGGCGATCGACTCGAACAGGGGCGGGCTGACCGCCGAGCCGGTCACCGCCACCCTCAGCGGCTGCAGCCCCTTGCGGGCGGACAGCCCGAGCTCGTCGATCACCCGGCGCAGCGCCTCCTCGATCGACTCCGTCGACCAAGGCTCCAGCCGGCGCAGCGCCTCCATGGCCCGCGCCAGCACCAGGGGCACTCCGGGCCCGACCATCACCTTGTCCCACGACGCCTGGTCGTAGACGACGTCGTCGAAGAGGAAGGCGACCTGGGGCCCGACCTCGTCGAGCCGTTTCACCCGCTCCTGGACCAGCGGGGCGAGGGTGACCACCCTGTCCGTCTCCTCCGGTTCGAGTGGGCGGCCCAGCGCCGTCTCGACGAAGGGCAGCGCCCGGGCCACGAAGTCGCCCGGTTCGAGCGCCCGCAGGTAGACCCCGTTCATCCACTCCAGCTTGGCCGGGTCGAACACCGCCGGGTTGCGGGAGACCGAGCCGAGGGAGAACCTCGCCACCATGTCCTCGAGAGAAACCACCTCGTCGTCCTCGCCGGGCGACCATCCGAGGATCGCCAGGTAGTTGGCCATCGCCTCGGGCAGGTAGCCGTCGGTGCGGTAGGCGGCCAGGGCGGTGTGCCCGTGGCGCTTGGACAGCTTCGACCCGTCGGGCCCCATGAGCAACGACAGGTGGGCGTACGTCGGCGGCGCCGCCCCCATCGCCTCGGTGAGGAGCATGTGTTTCGGCGTCGACGGCAGGAGGTCCTCGCCACGGATCACATGGGTGATGGCGAAGTCGACATCGTCGACGGTGCTGGCCAGGTGGTAAGTGGGCGACCCGTCGGAGCGAAGGACCACGAAGTCGTCCACCTGGGTGTGGTCGAACGAGATCTCGCCCTTGACGGCGTCATCGAACCGCGTCTCGCCGGGACGGGGCACCGCGAAGCGGATCGGGGCGCTCTCCCCCGCCCCGACCCGTCGGTTCGCCTCGGCGGCGTCCAGGCGGAACCGCCCGTCGTACGCCGGTGCCCGGCCCGCCTGCTGCGCCTCCGATCGGAAGGCCTCCAGCTGCTCTTCGGTCTCGAAGCCGTGGTACGCCAGGCCGGAGGCCACCAGTTGGCGCGCCACCTCCCGATACCGCTCCAGCCGGCGGCTCTGGCGGTACTCGCCGTGGGGACCGCCCACCTCGATTCCCTCGTCCCAGTCGAGCCCCAGCCAGCGGAGGCTGGCAACGATGTCGGCGGCGTACTCGGCGCGTGGAACGGGCCACGTCGGTGTCGTCGCTGCGCAGGATCAGGGTGCCACCCTCCGACCTGGCGAACAGCCAGTTGTAGAGGGCGGTGCGACCCCCGCCGACATGGAGGAACCCCGTGGGCGACGGGGCGAACCGCACCCGTGCCGTCATCCGGCTACCGGGTTGGTGAGCACCCCGATGCCTTCGATCTCCACCTCGACGGTGTCACCGGCTTCGATGGGCCCTACCCCGGCCGGGGTGCCGGTGAGGATCACATCGCCGGGCAGCAGGGTCATGATCGAGGAGATGTGGGCCACCAGCTCGCCCACTCCGAAGACCATGTCGGCGGTGGAGCCGGTCTGGCGGATGTCACCGTTGACCCGGCAGATGATCGACAGGCCCTCGAGCGGATCGAGCTCGGTGTCGATGGCCGGGCCCAGCGGGCAGAACGTATCGAAGCCCTTCGCCCTGGTCCACTGGCCATCCACTCGCTGGAGGTCGCGGGCGGTGACGTCGTTGGCGGCGGTGTAGCCGAGTATGTGGGCGCCCGTCTCCTCGATGGCGACGTTGCGGGCGACCTTGCCCATCACCACCGCCAGCTCGGCCTCGTGGTGCACCTCGTCGGACGCCGGCGGGAGCCGGATCGCCTGCAGTGGCCCGATCACCGATGTCGGCGGCTTGAGGAAGATCAGCGGGAGCTCGGGCACATGGCCGCCCATCTCCGAGGCGTGGTCGACGTAGTTCTTGCCCACGGCGACCACCTTGGTGGGGATCACCGGGGCGAGCAGCCTGGCCTGGTTCCAGCCGAGAACCGAGTCGGTCGGCTCCCAGGCGACGAACGGCGAGCCCCGGTGGAGCCGGATGCCCTCGGGCTCGACCACCCCGTAGACGATGTCATCGGTTGCGGTGTCGACGCGGACGATCTTCATCGGCTCTCCCGGCGGTCAGCCGAGGATCAGCGACTCGCCCCGGGCCATGCGGGCTCGAAGATCGTCGAGAGGGGCTGCCAGGTTCTCAACGGGCACGGAGGCGACCAACCGGCGGGCCCGGGCGTCGTCATGGCCCAGGTTCGCCATCCAGACCACGCGATCGGCGGCGAGCCGGTCGATCAACTCGGCCGGCATGCCCTCCGGGAGGTACCCGAGGATGGTCATCGCCACGTCGACGTCGCCGGGCATCGGCGCCCGGCCGAAGTACGAGGCGCGGGCGGCGGCGATGACGGCGATGCCGATCTCGGCGTTGTGGAGGTGCTCGCCCGGCGCCGGCGCGATGGGGCGCCGGCGCACCAGCCGCATCACGTACCCGGCGTCCGGGCCGATGGTGCCGAACGCTCCGCCCCAGGGCATCTGGTCGGGGCCGGTCAGCTCGCCGGGCCGGGTCGGCGACCAGCGTCTGGGCGCCGCAGGGTGCGAGGTCGGTCGGGGCAGGTCGGAGATCTCGAGCTCGATGTTGGGCTGCTGGCCCATCAGACGTACTCGAGCCACTCGGTGTGGTCGGCGTTCTTCCCGGTGACGGCGTCCATGTAGAGCTGTTGGGCACGACGGGTGACCGGCCCGACCGCCCCTTCCCCGACGGGTCGGTCGTCGACCTCGCGGATCGGGGTGACCTCGGCGGCGGTCCCGGTCATGAACAGCTCGTCGCAGTAATAGAGGTCGGAGCGGGTGAGCACCTTGTCGACGACGGTGTGCCCATCCTCGCGCAGCAGCGTGGTCACCGAGTCGCGGGTGATCCCGTCGAGGCACCCGACCGACACCGGCGGCGTGTACACCACACCGTCACGGATCACGAAGAGGTTCTCCCCACTCCCCTCCGACAAGACGCCGTCGGAGTTGAGCATGATCGCCTCGTCGTATCCGGCCTTGAGCGACTCGAGCTTGGCCAGGATGCTGTTGATGTAGGTGCCGGTCGCCTTGGCGTTGGGGAACGAGTCGGTGGGGAAGCGGCGCCACGACGAGACCGCCACCCTGATCCCGTTGGCCAGCCCCTCCTCGCCGAGGTAGGCGCCCCACTCCCAGGTGATGATGGCGGTGCGGACCCTGGCGGACGTGGGGTTGAGGCCGACGGCGCCCAACTCGAGGAACACGATGGGGCGGACATAGCCGGCGGTGAGCCCGTTCTCGGCGAGCAGTTCCTTGGACGCCTTGGTGAGATCGGCTACCGACCACTCGAGGTCCATCGAGTATGCCTTGGCGGAGCGGTGCAGGCGATCCATGTGATCGGTGAGCCTGAACACGGCGGTGCCCCGCTCGGCCTGGTACGCCCGGATTCCCTCGAAGACGCCGGTCCCGTAGTGGAGCGCATGGGAGAGGACGTGCACGGTCGCCTCCTCCCACGGCACCAGGGCGCCGTCCATCCAGATGTATTTGGTCGGTTCCATCGGCGCGAGTCTACCCGCCGCCACCCACGCATCCTCTCGGAGGCGTTGAAACCAAGCACGTTCCGATCCGGGTTCGGGATCTCGGGTTGCCATACCCCTCCCCGTCAGCCGACCCGGCCTTCGGCCCCTTCCGCTGCCACCCCTCCCCTCCAGAAGGGGAGGGGAAGTATCGTCGCCGGGATGGATTACTGGTTCGCAGTGGTGGCGGGGCTGCTGATCGTGTCCGGCTACGGGAAGCTGTCCAACCCGGCCCCGACCGCAGGTGCGCTCGATGCCGCCGGTATCGACACCGCGGGCCGGGTCGTCACCTACCTCGGTGTCGCCGAGATCGCCGCCGGGCTGGCCGGGCTCCTCGTGGGGAACGGGCTCGGGGCGATCCCGGTGGCGGCGATGTACGCCGGCTTCACCGGCTTCGTGGTGCTCGCCCTGGTCCGTCGCTGGCCGATCCAGAGCTGTGGCTGCTTCGCCCGCATCGACACCCCGCCGTCCTGGATCCACGTGGTGTTCGATGCCGCCGCCACCGCCGGGGCGGTGTGGCAGGCGGCGACCCGGGCGCCGAGCACCGTGGAGACGGTCACCGGGATGGGCTGGTGGGGCGTGCTGTACGTCGCCGCGGTGGTCGCCGGCATCGCCGTCGCCTACCAGCTGGTGTTCGCCCTGCCCATCAGACTGGGCAGGCGTTCCCCACAGCGCGCCTGAGACGTGCGCCGCTTCGTCGCCGCCGGGTTCGGCATCGGGCTGCTCGCCCGCAGGCTGTGGGGAAGCGACAACGGCGCCGGGACCCTGGGGGCGCTGGTCGCCGTTGGCGTCGGGCTGGTGGCGCTCTCCGCCCCATGGTGGGTCGACCTCTCGATCGCCGTCGCCGCCATCGCCCTGTCGACGTGGGCGACCGCCCCCGAGACCGGCGACCCCGGCTGGGTGGCGATCGACGAGGTGGCGGGGACCCTGGTGGCGATGATCGGGCTCACCGGGGTCGCCTGGGTGATCGCCGTCGTGGTCGCCCGGGCGATGGACATCTTCAAGGTGGCCCCTGGCGTGGCTGCCGCCGAGCGTCTCCCCTCCCCGTGGGGCGTCACCGCCGACGACGTCGTCGCCGGTCTCTACGGCCTGGCCGCCGGCTGGCTGGCGACCGGCCTGCTTTGAGCTCGGCGTCCTGGGCGACGATCAACCGAGGTGGATGGAGTTGGCGGTGCGCACCCCTTCGAGCCGGCGGAGCCGCTCGACCAGGGCGCTGCCCGGGTCCTGGTCGAGGCTGAGCCCCATCATCGCCTCTCCGGTCAGGTTGCGACCGACGGCCATGTCGGCGATGTTGACCCCGGCGTCGCCCAGGGCGGTGCCCACCCGGCCGATCACGCCGGGGGTGTCGCTGTTGACCAGCAGCAGCATGTGGGGGTTGATGGGGAACTCGAGGACGTAGCCGTCGACGTCGACCAGCACCGGCCCCCGGTCCTCGGCGACCGATCCGGCCACGGTGCGGAGCTGGCCGTCGACCTCGCCGGTGACGCGGATGAGCGAACGGTGGTCGCCACGGTGTGGCGTCGACTCCTGCACCACCTCCATGCCGCGCCGTTCGGCTACCAGCGGGGCATTCACGTACGTGATCAGCTCGTCGCTGCTCGCCCGGAGCGCCCCCTTCATCGCCCCCAACGCCACAGCTCGGATCGACTGCGCCGCTGCCCCTCCCTGGGCGAGCACCACGAGCTGGGCGGGGAGGCCGCGGGCCCATTGGGCGAACGTCGCCCCGAGCTGCTCGGCCAGCTCGACCTGGGGACGCGCCTCGTCGGAGAGGGTCGGCCCGAGGTCGAGGTTGACCGCCGACGTGACGAGGTCGCCGGCGAGCGCCGCCGCCACCGCCGAGGCAACCGCCAGCCCTGCCTTGTCCTGGGCCTCGACCGTCGACGCCCCCAGGTGCGGAGTCACCACGACCTGCTCCAACCCGAACAGCGGGCTCTCGGTGGTCGGCTCCACGGCGAAGACGTCCACGGCGGCGCCGCCCACGTGGCCGGACACGATGGCGTCGGCGAGCGCCTGCTCGTCGACGATGCCGCCCCGGGCGACGTTGACAACGCGCACCCCCGGCTTGGTCAGCGCCAGGGCGGCGGCGTCCACCATGCCCTCGGTTTCCCGGGTCCTGGGCAGATGGACGGAGATGAAGTCCGCCTCGGCGAGCACCTGCGCCAGCGGACACATCCGCACCCCGATCCGGCCGGCCCGATCGTCGCCCACGAACGGGTCGAAGGCGAGGACCCGCATCCCGAACGACGCCGCCCGCTGGGCCACCAGTGTGCCGATCCGGCCCAGGCCGAGGATCCCCAGCGTCTTGCCGTACAGCTCGACACCTTGGAACGACGCCCGGTCCCACACCCCGGACCGGAGCGAGGCGTCGGCGGCGGGGATCCGCCTCGCCTGGGCGAGCAGCAGCGCCATGGTGTGCTCGGCCGCAGAGATCGTGTTGGCGTCGGGGGTGTTGACCACCATCACCCCGGCGAAGGTGGCGGCGTCGACGTCGACATTGTCGACCCCCACCCCGGCGCGGCCCACCACCCGCAGCACCGGGGCGGCGGCGAGCAGCTCGGCGTCGACCTTGGTGGCGGAGCGAACCACCAGCCCATGGGCGCCGGCCAGCTTGGCCAGCAGCGTGGGACGGTCGTCACCGGACGCGTCGACCGGTGTCGCCACCGCTTCGAGGGCGGCGAAGGCGGCCGGAGAGACCGGTTCGGCGATGACGACCACGGGCCGGTCCAACGGGCATCCTCGGGTAGGAGGGCCCATGTTGCCAGCGCTCGTGGGCCTCGCCAAGACGACCTCACCGACACCGGGCGGCACTACCGTCGCGTGCCATGGACTGGCCCCGCCCGGGTGCGGGCACCGCCCTCAGACGCTCCCTCATGCTCCGCTGCCCCCGGTGCGGCTCGACCGGCATCTTCCGGGGACTCACCATGGTCGAAGACTGCCCGCGCTGCGGCATGCACTTCGAGCGGTCGCAGGGCTACTGGCTCGGGGCGATGACCATCAGCTTGCTCATGACCATCCTCGTGGTGGTCGGTGTCATCGTCGGGGGGATCGTGCTCACCTGGCCGGAGGTCCCGTGGACCGCGGTCACCGCCGCCGGGGTGGCCGGCGGGCTACTGGTGCCGCTCGCCTTCTACAACCACTCCAAGGTGCTGTGGGTGGCGCTGGAGCGCCAGTTCCGCTCCCGCAGCGAGCCGTATGCGTGACATCTCGTCGGGATCGACCGTCTGGCCCGCCGACAAGGTGCGGTAACTACCCTCGCCGTCCATGCTCGACGAACCCGGCGCGCAGGATGCGAAGCTGCGGGCCGACATCCGGCTGCTCGGCAACATGCTCGGCGACACCCTGGTGCGTCAGGTCGGACACGATCTGCTCGACCTGGTAGAGGCGGTGCGGGCCCTCACCAAGCGGATCCGTGGCGGTGACGACGGCACCCCCGACCCGGGCGCCGCCGACGAGCTGGTCGAGCTGCTGGCCACCCTCGACCTGGCCACCACCATCCAGTTGGTCCGCGCCTTCTCCACGTACTTCTACCTGGCGAACGTCGCCGAGCAGACCAACCGCCTCGACCAGCAGGGCACTACCACCGATCACGGTGGGTCTCTGGGGGAGGCGGTCGACCGGGTCGTCGCCGCCGGCGTGTCGCCCGACACCGTCGCCGAGGTGGTGGCCAGGCTCGAGTTGCGCCCGGTGTTCACCGCCCACCCCACCGAGGCGGCACGCCGTTCGATCCTGACCAAGACGACACGCATCGCCGGGTTGCTCGACCAGCTCGGCGACCCCGACCTCTCGCCCTCGGCGACCGCACGGATCGAACGGAGGCTGGCGGAGATGATCGATCTCATCTGGCAGACCGACGAGCTCCGCAGGGAGCGGCCGAAGCCGATCGACGAGGCCCGTTTGGTGATCTACTACTTCAGCGAGATCTTCCGCGAGGTCTGCGGCGAGGTGCTCGACGAGCTCGCCCACCAGCTCGGCCGGCTCGACGTCGACCTGAGCCCGGAGAGCCGACCGCTCCACTTCGGCACCTGGGTGGGAGGTGACCGGGATGGCAACCCCAATGTGACCGCCCCGGTCACCCTGCAGGTCCTCTCGGTGCAGCACGACCACGCCCTGCGGGAGACGATCGGCGCCGTCGAGCGGCTCGCCACCGACCTCTCCCCCTCGGAACGCATCGTCCCGGTCTCGGACGAGCTGGCCCGGTCGCTGGTCGAGGATGCTCGGCACCTCCCGGCCACCTACCAGGTGTTCTCCGATCTGTCGGCCGGCGAGGCCTACCGGCAGAAGGCGGCGTTCATCCATCAGCGGCTGGTCAACACCAGGCGCCGTCACGCCGAGGACATCCCGCACCAGCCGGGGAGGGACTACCTCAACGCCGAAGAGCTGCTGGCCGAGCTCATGGTGATGCGCCGGTCGTTGTCTGCCAACCACGGGGAGCTGATCGCCCGCGGTTCGCTCGACCGTCTCATCCGCCGGGTCGCCGCCTTCGGTTTCCGGCTGGCGACCATGGACATCCGGCAGCACGCCGTCCCCCACCACCGGCTGCTCGCCGGGATCTTCGCCCGGATCGGCACCACCTACCCCGACGACCGGACCCAGCGCACCGTCCTCCTCGCCGAGGAGCTGGCCGGACCACGCCCCCTGACCACCGCCGCCACCCCGCTCGCCGGTGAGGACGCCGACACGCTCGCCACGCTGCACGCGGTGCGTCAGGCGCTCGACAAGTTCGGGCCCGACGTCATCGAGAGCTACGTCATCTCCGAGACGAGGGGGGCCGACGACGTGCTCGCCGCCGTCCTTCTAGCCCGGGAGGCGGGGCTGGTCGATCTCACCGCCGAAGTGGCCCGTATCGGGTTCGTGCCGCTGTTCGAGACGATCGACGAGGTGCGGTCCGCAGACGCGGTGCTCGACACCCTGTTGTCGTTCCCGCAGTACCGGCACCTGGTCAGGCTGCGCGGCGACCTGCAGGAGGTGATGCTGGGCTACTCCGACTCCAACAAGCACGCCGGCATCACCACCTCGCAGTGGGAGCTGTACAAGGCGAGCCGGCGGCTGCGTGACACCGCCAGGAGCCACGGCGTCGAGTTGCGGCTGTTCCACGGACGCGGCGGGACGGTGGGTCGGGGCGGCGGGCCGACCGGTGAAGCCATCCTGGCCCAGCCGTGGGGAACGGTCGACGGGCGGATCAAGATCACCGAGCAGGGCGAGGTCATCGCCGACAAGTACGGGCTGCCGACGCTCGCCGGCTCCAACCTGGAGCTGGCGCTGGCGGCCACCCTGGAGGCGTCGCTACTGCACCGCACCTCACGTCAGCCAGACGACGTCCTCGACCGGTGGGACCGGTGCATGGACGCGGTGAGCGACGCCGCCTTCACCGCCTACCGGGCGTTGGTCGACCACCCCGACCTGATGCCGTACTTCGTCGCCTCCACCCCGGTGGAGGAGCTGGCCCTGCTCAACATCGGGTCACGTCCCGCCCGCCGGCCGGGAGGGGGCTTCGACCTCGGCTCACTGCGGGCCATCCCCTGGGTCTTCGGCTGGACGCAGTCCCGGCAGATCGTCCCCGGCTGGTTCGGGGTGGGCACCGGGCTGGCAGCGGCCCGATCGGCGGGCCACGGCGACGTCATCGACGACATGTACGCCCAGTGGTCGTTCTTCCGGACCTTCATCTCGAACGTCGAGATGACCCTCACCAAGACCGACCTGTCGGTGGCCGCCCGGTATGTCGATGCGCTGGTACCCGACGAGCACCGGCACGTCTTCGACGTCATCCGGCATGAGCACGACCGCACCATGTCCGAAGTGCTCAGCGTCACCGGAGGACAGCGGCTGGTCGACCGGCACCCGGTACTGCAACGTACCCTCAGGGTGCGCGACGCCTACCTGGACCCGATCTCGTACCTCCAAGCCGAATTGCTTCCGCGGGTGCGGCGCAGCAGCGGTGAGGTCGACCCCGAGCTCCAGCGAGCGCTGCTGCTCACCGTCAACGGCCTCGCCGCCGGCCTCCGCAACACCGGCTGACCTCGAGTCCGCACGCACGGGCATCAAAGCGTACGAACTTTGAGCGATTGAACACACCAGATGGCGCCACTCGCTCAAAGTTGCAGGGGAACTCGGCCTTCAGCCGCGAACTTCGAGCGATTGAACACACCAGATGGCGCCACTCGCTCAAAGTTGCAGGGTGCGCCCGACCCGAACGGTGGCGAGGAGCGAACCCCCTAGAAGGCGTCGCTCATTGCAGGCAACATGCCCGCCATGACCCGATGGGCGGACCTCATGAACCTGGTCGCCAACCAGCACGGCGTGGTCACACGCGCAGAGTTGGCAACGGCTGACTTGTCCACGCGGCAGATCGATCACCTGACCGCATTGGGCCGTCTCGTCGCCGCAGGGCATGGCGCCTATCGCGTCGCCGGCGCACCCGACACCTTCGAGGCGAGAGTTCTGGCAGCCGTCTTGGCCACCGACGGCGAAGTATGGGCGTCTCATCGAACCGCGGCGCGGCTGTGGGGAATTCGAGTGCAAGGGGGAGAGCAACCGATCGAGCTGACGCGGCCCAACGGATTGAGTGCTGCCCGTCGCGGCGTCCGCGTACACCGTTCGACCCTACTGCCCGCCGGTCACCTCACCGCGATCGGTCTCATTCCCGTGACGAGACCGGAACGAACGATGTTCGACCTGGCACGCTCCATGAGCCCGATGCTCCTCGACCGAACGGTCGAGGAGGTATTGCGAGCCCGGCTCTGCACTATCGGGGCACTCCATCGGGTGCTTGCCGAGCTGGGAGGGCGCGGGCGACCAGGGACCCGACGAATGCGCGCCGTCCTCGAGTCTCGTGATACCGACTACGTCCCCACCGCCAGTGAGCTGGAAGCGATCGGCCGAGCGGTGTTCGGGTCGGTGCCGGGGATCGAGTGGGAGGCGGCGATTGCGGACGAGCAGGGGTATATCAGGAAGGTCGATGGTCTCGTTCGATCAGCCCGCTTGGTGATCGAGTTCGATGGTGAACGGTTCCACGGTCAGCCATCGGACGTAACGCGCGACACCGCAGGCGATGCCAGGCTCGTCGCGGCCGGATTCGTTGTCCTTCGCTTCGGCTGGATCGACGTGACACGCCGCCCCGAGTCGGTTCGGGCCACCGTGGATCGCCTCGTCCTCACCCGCTGAGCGATCGGCGTCGGTCACCAAACGAACTTTGAGCGATTGAACACACGACGTGGCGCCACTCGCTCAAAGTTGCAGAGGGCTCTGGCCGTCAGCCGTCAACTTTGAGCGATTGAACACACCAGATGGCGCCACTCGCTCAAAGTTTGCCCGGGACCTCAGGGGGCGTCGGCTGCGGTCTACAGCCTCTCGGCGATCCAGGCGGTGCCGACATCGAGGGTGCGTTGGGTCCGGCCCCTCGTCTCGTGGGACTGCCAGTTCTCCTGGGCGTCCCACCACTTCTGGTTACCGCCCACCGCGGCGACGGTGACGTCGGCGCCCCGTCCCCGCCACGCCTCGGCGAGCGCGGTGATCTCCTCGCTGGGCTCCTCGCCACCGGTCATCTGCACCACCAGGACCGGACGGGGCGTCTGCAGCACGTCGATGAGGTCCCTGCCGACCAGGCTCTGCAGCAGGTTGCGGTGAAGCGTGAAGCCGAGCAGCTTGAGATACCCGTCGGCGTCGACCTTGTCCACCATCTGCTCGGCGCGGAAGAAGTCGCTGCCGTGGAGCTGCGGGTGCCACAGCACCAGCGGCGCCCCCGGCACGGTCTCGGCGGCGGCGGCGGCGACGAACGCCCCCATGCCCGCCCCGAGGAACCCGACCTTCTCCACACCAGTGCGCTCCACCAGGGCCCGCTGGGCGTCGAGGGCGTCCGCGGTCATCGCCTCGAGGTCGAGCAGCTCGATGCCGCCTTCGCTGTTGCCGTCGCCCCGGTAGTGGAAGCGCTGCACGGCGATGCCCTCGGCGGCCACGTGGCGCGACTGGATGACCTCGAGCCGGTAGATGTTGACCAGCTCCCCGTATATCGATGGGCACACCACCAACCCGGCCCTCGGCTCCCCGGCCGGAAGATGCACCGCCCCGAACATCCGAGGCGGCTGCCCGAAGTAGGCGATCTCCTCGGTGATGCCGGACGTCGGGTCGACCCTGGTGGCGGTCATCGCGGGAACCGCCTCGCCCAGGTGACGGTCTCCTCGACGACCCTCTGCTGGATCGGCACCGTCCCGAAGCCGCGCACCTTCCCCTCGACCACGACCTGGTCTATCTGGTCGCCGGCACGTGCCAGGATCTGACCGAGCTTGCCCTCGGTGCCGTCCAGGAACTCGCGGTAGAGGAAGTCCTCGGTGCCCCACATGATGTGCACCGGGGTCCCGCGCTCCACCAGTTGCCGCAACGGCTGGAGAAAGCGGGGGCTCACGCCGGCCAGCTCCGGTGGGGTGTCGGCGCCTTCCCGGCCTCCTCCCCGGAGACGGCGCTTCAGCAGGCGCCACTTCGAGCGGATGACGGTGCGGCCGACGGTGAAGACCTTGCGGATCCCGTGACGGCGCAGCGTCGACGGCTTCACCGCCTCGCCGACGAGTGAGAGGGTGTTGCGGTGAAGGGCGAGATGCGTGCTGCCCCCTTCGCCCTTGATCATGTCGCGCACCGGTGGCACCACCAGGAACAGCCCGGCCACTGCGGGATCCTCGGCGGTGCCGACCAGGGCGGTGCGGGAGCCGAAGCAGGTGCCGGTGACCAGGATCCGCTCGAAGCCGGCCGCCCGCATGGCGTCGACGGCGGCCCGCATCGCCGGAGTGGCCGGCTCCTCGAGCCGGTAGTCGACCACCCCTTCGAGGGCCTCTCCGACCCCCTGGTAGTCGAACCTGATCGACCCGTATCCCTCGGCCGCCAGCCGGGCCGCCATCTGTACGAACATCCGGTTCTTGCCGACGGTGGTCGTGCCGAACTGGGTGCCGCTGAGCAGTACCACCCCGGTCTTGGCGGCTCCGCTCGCCGGCTTGGTGATGATCCCGAAGTAGGTGCCGTCCTCAGGTGGGAAGAACACCGGGACGTTGTCGAGCGCCACTACCGGCGACGTGTCCGTGGTCATGCTGGTGAACCCCCCCGAGTGTGCCTGGCGGTGACGCCGCCCCGATCGTACCCGACCGTGACCGGCCCGGACGCCGATCAGCATCGAACGGGTCGCCCGACCTAGATCCTGGCCCTGAGCAACTCGGACACCAGCTTGGGATCGGCCCGCCCACCGGTGGCCTTCATCACCTGGCCGACGAGGTAGCCGAGCGGCTTGGCGTCTCCACCCCGGAGGCGGGCGAGCTCGTCGGGGTGGGCGGCGAGCACGGCCTCAACGGTCTCCTCCAACAGCGCCCGGTCCGAGATCTGGCGCAGGTTGCGCCGGTCGGCCACCTCGCCGGGTGCTCCCTCGCCGGCGAGAACGCCCCGCAGCACCTCCTTGGCGGCCGAGGCGGACACGTTGCCGTCGCCCACCATGGCCGCCAGCTCGACCAACGCCCCGGCGTCGAGCGGGGTGTCGCCCACCGAGCCGCCCTCCTGGCGCAGGTAGGCGACCACCTCGCCGGTCAGCCAGTTGGCGACGGTGCGAGGCTCGGCACCGGCGGCGACGGCCTCGTCGAGCAGGCCGGCCATGACCGTGTCGTCGACGATGACCGCCACCGCCGACGATTCGATCCCGATGCTGGAGTACCGCTCCCGCCGAGCCGCGGGCGGCTCGGGCAACGAGGCGACGACCTCCGCCCGCCACGCCTGATCGACCTCGACGGGGAGAAGGTCGGGCTCCTGGAAGTACCGGTAGTCCTCGGACTCCTCCTTGGACCGCATGGCGATGGTCCCTTCCGCCTCTTCGTTCCAGTGACGCGTCTCCTGGACCACGGTCCCCCCGCCGGCGACGACCTGGGTCTGGCGGGCGATCTCGTAGGAGATGGCGTGCTGCAGGGACCGCAGCGAGTTCATGTTCTTCACCTCGGCGCGGGTCCCGTAGCCGGCCGACCCGACGGGACGGATCGACACGTTGGCGTCGAACCGCATCGACCCGGCCTCCAGCCTGGCATCGGATACTCCCAGCCCGCGCACCACCCGCTGCAGCTCGGCGGCATAGGCCCGCGCCTGATCGGGGCTGCGCAGGTCGGGCTCGGACACCACCTCGACCAGCGGCACGCCGGAGCGGTTGAAGTCGATCAGCGAGCTGGCGGCGTCGTGGATGCGCCCGCCCTCGGAGCCGTGGAGGCTCTTCCCGGTGTCTTCCTCCATGTGGACCCGGGTGATCCCGATCCGGCTGACCACCCCTTCGACGTCGACATCGAGGTGCCCGTCGACGCACAGAGGGACGTCGTACTGCGATATCTGGTAGTTCTTCGGCAGGTCCGGGTAGAAGTAGTTCTTGCGGTGGAACACCGAGTGCTCCACCAGCTCACAGCCGAGGGCGGCGCCGATGCGGAGGATGCCCTCGATCGCCTGGCGGTTGGGCACCGGGAGGGCCCCGGGCAGGCCGAGGCACACCGGGCACACCGCCGAGTTCGGCTCGTCCCCGAAGGTGACTGCGCAACCACAGAACATCTTCGACCGGGTCGACAGCTCGACGTGGGTCTCGATGCCGATGACCGCCTCGTACCCGCTGGTCGCCTCGTCCGTCATGGCGCCACCACGGCCGACGTGGCCAGGGCGGGGCGGGCGTCGAACCCGGCGAGTCGCTCGACCTCCGCCGCCACCCGGAACAGCATCTCCTCGCCAAGCGCCGGGGCCATCACCTGGAACGACGTCGGCAGCCCGTCGTCGTCGAGCCCGATGGGCAGCGACACCGCCGGGTCCCCGGTGAGGTTGCAGGGGATCGTGCACACGTCCGAGTAGTACATGGTCAGCGGGTCGGCGGTGCGCTCACCCAGCGGGAAGGCGGTGGTGGGACTGGTTGGAGAGACCAGGGCGTCACACCGCTCGTAGGCGGCGGCGAAGTCGCGCCGCATCAGGGTGCGCACCTTGAGCGCCTGCCCGTAGAAGGCGTCGTAGTAGCCGGCGCTGAGGGCGTAGGTGCCGAGCAGGACCCGGCGGATGACCTCCGGCCCGAACCCCTGCGCCCTGGTGGCCGCCATCATCTCCTCGGTGGTGGCGGCGTCGACCCGTAGCCCGTAGCGGACCCCGTCGAAGCGGGCCAGGTTGGCCGAGGCCTCCGCCGGGGCGATCAGGTAGTACACCGAGATGGCGTGGGGGGCGGTGGGGAGTGAGACGTCGACGATCTCCGCCCCGGCGCCGGCGAGGGCGTCCACGGTGCGCCGGAAGTCGGCGGCCACCGCCGGGGCGATGCCCTCCCCGGTCAACTCCTCGACAACGCCGATTCGCAGCCCGGACACCCCGGCCTCCAGCGAACGGCGCATCGGCGGGACCTCTCCCCGGATGCTGGTGGCGTCGCGCGGGTCGTGCCCGGCCACCGCCTCCAGCAGGTCGACGGCGTCGCCCACGGTTCGGGCCAGCGGCCCGATCTGGTCGAGCGAGGAGGCGAAGGCGATCAGCCCGTACCGGCTGACCAGCCCGTAGGTGGGCTTCATGCCGACGACACCGCACAGGGCGCCGGGCTGGCGCACCGAGCCGCCGGTGTCGCTGCCGAAGCCGCCCAGCGCCGAGCCGGCGGCGACGGCGGCGGCGGCCCCACCCGACGACCCGCCGGGCACCCGCTCGGTGTCCCACGGGTTGCGGCTGGGACCGAATCCTGAGTTCTCCGTGGACGACCCCATGGCGAACTCGTCGAGGTTGGTCTTGCCGACGATCACCGCCCCCGCGCTGCGGAGGCGGGCGACGGCGGTGGCGTCGTAGGGGGGCAGGTACCCGGCGAGGATCTGCGACGAGCACGTGGTCTCGACCCCGCGGGTGCACAGGTTGTCCTTGAGCGCCACCGGGATCCCGTCGAGCGGGCCGCGCGCCTCCCCGGCGGACAGGCGGCGGTCGGCGGCCTCGGCGGCGGCCCGGGCCCCGGTGCGGTCGAGGGTGAGGTAGGCGTGGAGGTGAGCCTCGGTGACGGCGGCGCGCGCCAGGACGGCGTCGAGCAGCTCCACCGCCCCCAGCTCACCAGACCGCAGGGCCGAGCCGGCGGCGGCGATGGTGAGGTCGGCGGGATCGCCTGGGGACTCGGTCACGCTCAACCCTCGTGGAGGATGCGGGGCACCCGGAAGTAGCCGTCGACGGCGTCCGGCGCCTGCGCCAGGATCTCTTCCCGGTCGAGCGACGGCGCCACCTCGTCGTCACGGAACGCGTTCGTGGTGGCGAATGGGTGGGCGGTCGGCGGCACCCCTTGGGTGTCGATGGCCTGCACCCGCTCGGCGTGCTCCAGGATCAGCCCCAGCTGGGCGCCGTACAGCTCGAGCAGCTCCTCGTCGAGGGCGATCCGGGCCAGCCTGGCCACCTTGGCGATGTCGATGTCGACCGGCATGGCGAAGGAGGTTAGAGGGCCTGCCCTCCACGACTGCCGATCCGGCAGATCACGGGCGCCTTCCCGATGACGGACCGCCCTTCCTGGCGTCGGTCGTTCGGCTGTCCACCCGCCAACCATTGCTCGCGACCGATGTTCCCGACCCGGCAAGTCGGAATGGTGCGAAGCCGCTAACCTCGTCGCCGACAGGGCCTGACTTGGGCCTGCTCACCGGGGGGTGCCGTGGGATTCGAGGGATGGTTCACCGTCGTCGTGCTCGCGGCGATGCTGGTGTTGCTGGCCCTCGACCGGCTCCCGCCGTCGCTCGTCGTCCTCGGGGCGACCGTGACCTTCATGATCACCGGGGTGATCACCCGCGAGGAGGCGTTCGCCGGCTTCGCCAACCCGGCGCCGATCACCGTCGCCGCCCTCTACGTGCTGGCGTTCGCCGCCCAGAAGACCGGGTTGCTGGCCCCGGCGGTGACCAAGCTGCTCGGGGACGGACGCGGGCGGAGGGCGATGGCACGACTCACCGTCCCGGTGGCGGGAGCCTCCGCCTTCCTCAACAACACCCCGCTGGTGGCGATGCTGATCCCGGACGTGGTGTCGTGGGCACAGCGCAAGAAGGTCTCCGCCTCCCGGTTCCTGATGCCGGTCAGCTACGCCGCCATCCTGGGCGGCGTCATCACCCTGATAGGCACCTCGACCAACCTGGTGGTCTCCGGGCTGATGGAGGAGGCTACCGGGGAGCCGTTCGGTCTCTTCGAGATCACCCCGATCGGCCTTCCCGTTGCGCTGGTCGGGCTGGTGGTGATGATCGCCCTGATGGGCCGCCTCGTACCCGCGCGGCGCGGTGTCTACGAAGCGGAGAACTTCCGTGAGTTCACCGTCACCATGGAGGTGGTCGGCGGCGGCCCGCTGGACGGTGTCTCGGTCACCGACGGCGGTCTGCGCGACCTCAACGCCGTGTTCCTCGTCGAGATCGTGCGCGACGGCCGGGTGATCGCCCCGGTGGCGCCGGAGGAACCGCTCGAGGCCGACGACCGGTTGGTGTTCGCCGGCAAGGTCGACCAGATCGTCGACCTGCAACGGGCCCCTGGGCTGCGCTCCGCCGAGCACCCGCACTACCTGGCGGTCGACAGCCCCGGGCACACCTTCTACGAGGCGGTGGTCGGTCGGGCGTCGCCGCTGGTGGGGCAGACCCTCAAGGAAGCGGACTTCCGGAGCCGGTTCCAGGCGGCCGTAGTGGCGATCCACAGGGCCGGCGAGAAGGTGAGCGCCAAGCTGGGCGAGGTCGAGCTGCGTCCCGGCGACACCCTGCTGGTGCTGGCCGGGCCCGACTTCAGGCGTGACTGGGGTGACGGCCACACCTTCCTGGTGATCGCCCGGCTGGGCGGGCCCCCTCCGACCGCCACCCGCAAGGCGCCGCTCGTCGGGCTGCTCGGCGCCGCCGTGATCCTGTTGGCCGCCTTCGAGATCGTCGACATCCTCGACGCCTCGTTGATCGCCATCGCCGTGCTGCTCCTCACTCGAACGCTGACGCCAACGGACGTGCGCAACGCCATCGACATCGACGTCATCGTCCTCATCGGCGCCTCGTTCGGGCTGGGGTCGGCGATGTTCAATTCCGGGGTGGCCACCACCGTCGCCGATGGGTTGGTCGATGTCTTCGGTCGGTTCGGCGAGTTCGGGATCGTGCTCGGGCTGTTGGTCGCCACGATGCTCATCACCGAGCTGGTGACCAACAACGCCGCCGCCGCCCTGCTCTTTCCCATCGCCCTCGGCATCGCCGCCACCACCGGGCTCGACCCGCGGGGCCTCGCCCTCGGGGTGGCGGTGGCGGCGTCGGCGTCGTTCCTCACCCCGATCGGATACCAGACCAACATGATGGTGTACGGCCCCGGCGGGTACCGGTTCACCGACTACACCAGGATCGGGATCCCGATGAATCTGGTGGTTCTGCCGACCGCGGTGCTGTGCATCCTCACGTTCTGGTGAGAAAGCCGGCCAGACCCTGATAGGCGGCGTCGAGGTTGCCCAGCGCCACCGACTCGTCGGCTCGGTGGGCCAGTCCCGGGTCGCCGGGGCCGTAGTTGACCGCGGGAACGCCGCGGGCGCCGAGCCGGGCCACGTCGGTCCAGCCCTGCTTGGCCGACCGCTCCGCGCCCAGTGCCTCCACCAGCCGGTCGAGGTGCTCGTTCGCTGTCGGCACCGCACCTGCCGCCGCCCGGTCCTTCACCACGACCCGGTCGGCGTCGGCCGACACCTCCCGCAGCCGCTCCTCGGCTCGGGCCAGGTCGTACGAAGGGGGGAACCGGTAGTTGACGTTCAGCCTGAACTCGGCGGGGATGACGTTGTTGGCGATTCCCCCGCTCGCCCGTGTCACCGAGAACACCTCGCGGTACTCGAGCCCGTCGACGTGGACCGCTTCCGGCTCCATCCGATGGAGCCGGTCGAGCCAGGCGCCCGCCTTGGTGATGGCGTTCTCCCCCATCCACGGTCGGGCGCTGTGGGCCGCCGTCCCGGTGAACACGACATCGGCGTTCATCACCCCATTGCAACCCAGCTCGAGCCGCAGGTCGGTGGGCTCGAGCACGACGGCCAGCGCCGCCCCGGTGAGCCACGGGGCGCGGTCGAGCACGTCCTCGAGCCCGTTGTCGTCCGACGAGCCCTCCTCCTTGTCGTAGAACACCCCGACCACGTCGTAGGGGCCGTCGACGACCTCCTGGCTCTCCAGGAGGTGGATCATCACCGCCACCCCCGCCTTCATGTCGCTGGTGCCCAGCCCGTACATCCGGTCGCCCTCGACACGCGAGGCCCCGTTGCCCTGCTCGGGGACGGTGTCGATGTGGCCGAGCAGAGTGATCAGCGGGCGATCGCCGGTGCGCCCCACCACCAGGCTGTTACCCAGCCGGGTCACCGTGTCGATACTCCACGACGGCAGCAGGCGCTCGGCGATGGCGGTGCACAGCCGCCCTTCGTTGCCGGTGACCGAGGGGATGTCCACCAGCCAGGCGAGCGTCTCGTGGAGCGAGGTCACGCCTGCACCCCGAACACCCGCAGTGCCTCGTTGAGCGACGTCTTGAGATCGGTGGACTCGTCACGCCACCCGATGATCAACGGGCACTGCACCTGGTAGATGCCGGCCGGAAACTGCTTGGGTCGGGTGCCGGGCACCACAACGGCGTTGGCCGGGACCCGACCTCTGATCTCCACCGGCTCGGCGCCGGTGACGTCGATGACCGGGATGGAGGCGCTGATGGTGGTGTTGGCACCGAGCACCGCCCCCGACCCGACCACCACCCCCTCGACCACGATGGAGCGGCTGCCGATGAAGGCTCCGTCCTCGATGATCACCGGACGGGCCGACGGCGGCTCCAGGACCCCGCCGATCCCGACCCCGCCGGACAGGTGGACGTCCCGCCCCACCTGGGCGCACGACCCCACGGTTGCCCAGGTGTCGACCATCGTCCCCGACCCCACCCAGGCACCGATGTTGACGTAGCCGGGCATCACCACCACCCCGGGCTCGCAGAAGGCCCCGTAGCGCACGGTCCCCGGTGGGACCACCCGGATGCCCGCCTCGGCCAGATGGCGTTTGGTGGGGATCTTGTCGTGGTACTCGAACGGGCCGGCCTCGGTGGTCTCCAGCCCGGCGACGCGGAAGTAGAGGAGGATGGCCTGCTTCACCCACTCGTTGACCACCCACTCGCCGTCGACCGGCTCGGCCACCCGCACCTCGCCCCGGTCGAGGGCGGCGATGGTGCGCCGCACCGCGTCGGTGGCGTCGCCGAGCAGGTGGAGATCGGCGTAGGCGGCTTCGATGGCGGCGCGGTCGCTCACCGTCGCAGGCACTCCTGCACGACCTCGACCGCCGCCTCGCACTCCTCGAGGGTGGGGACCAATGCCAGTCGGAGGTGGCCCTCACCGCCGGGCCCGAATGCCCGCCCGGGCGACACGACGACGCCGTCGGCGAGCAGCTTGGCGCTCACCGCCAGGTCGTCACCGACGTCGACCCAGAGGTACAACCCTGCCTGGGAGGCGACGACCCGATGGCCCACCGACTCGAACGCCTTGCGCAGCACCGCCCGCTTGGCGGCGAAGATGTCCCGGCGCTCGGCGGCGTGGGCGTCGTCCGACCATGCGGCGACGGCGGCGGCCTGCACGAAGTCGGGCGAGGCGGTGCCGGTGGCGGTGCGGAGCTTCTTGAGGGCGCTGATGGCAGCGGCGTCGCCCACCATCGCCCCGGAGCGGTAACCGGTCATCCCGGACCGCTTGGAGCAGGAGAAGAAGGCGAGCACCCCGGTGGCGCCGGCGCCCGCTGCCTGGAGCAGCGACCCGGGGCCGTCCGGGAAGGCGAGCGGCTCGTAGACGTCGGCGTAGCACTCGTCGGAGAACAGCCAGGCGCCATGCCCGCGGGCGGCGTCGAGCAGGTCGGTCAGAGTGGCGGCGTCGGTGACGGCTCCGGTCGGGTTGTGCGGGGTGCACGTCCACACGATCGCCGCCCGTTCCCAGACGTCGTCGGGGATGTCGGCGGCGCGGAGCACGAAGTCGTCGTGGAGGAGGACCTCGTGGATGTCGGCGCCGGCGAACAGCGCACCGCGCTGGTAGATCGGGTAGCCGGGGGTTCCGTAGGCAACGATGTCTGCGCCGTCACGGTCGACGAAGGCGAGCGGTGCGCTGAACACCGCCTCCTTGGATCCGGAGGTGGGCATCACCTGGGTGTCGGGATCGACGTCGACGTCGAAGCGCCGTCTCACATAGTCGGCCACCGCCTGCCGCAGCTCGGCGATCCCGGCGGTGAGCGGGTACTGCGACGACACGGGGACCGCATCGATCAGCGCCTGGCGGATGAACGGCGGCGTGGGCTCTCGAGGGTCGCCGATGGAGAAGTCGATCACGTGCGTCCCCTGGCTGCGCAGCTCGGCCACCTTCTCGTGCACGGCGGCGATCGGATAGTCGCCGAGCCGGGTCAGCACCGGGTTGATCCGCATGACCGCCACGGTAGTGGCCGTCCCCCCTTCCGTCTGGGGACCCTCGCCTGTGGCGTCCGTGTCCCAGCCACCTTCCCCCCAGAGGGGGAAGGAAACCGGCGTCCCTGTCCAGCCACCTTCCCCCGGAGGGGGGAAGGAACGCGGACAATGCTCGTACCATCGACCTCCCGTGACCACCACCCGCTACCGGATCGTCTTCATGCTGTTGGGTCTGGCGCTCATCGCTGTCGTCGTGTTCGCCGTGGTGTTCGCCCCCAGCGGGCGCGACCCCGGGTTGCCCGACGCCGTCGAGTCGTACTCCCCGGTCGACGGGGCCAACGTCGCCCGCCAGGTCCAGATCGTCGTCGACCTCGAGGCCGGCTACGTGCTCGAGCTGACCGTCGACGGGGTCCCGGTGCCCGCCGTCGAGATCGTCGGCGACGACATCAGCGGCCGGTACACCTGGGAGCCCGGACCGGGGAAGGCCTTCGAGGAGTGGACCGCCGGCTTCCACCACGTGGTCGCCACCTGGGACCGCACCACGGGCATGCCTGCGCCCGGCTCGCTGCGATGGTCGTTCCGGGTCCAGTGAACGACGTGGCCGCTCCACGCCGTCGCGCATCCGGGCGTTCAGCGCCGAGCGCCAGCTGGATCCGTCGATGCCCGCCGAGCTCTTCGCCGAGATACACACCGCCATGCTCCACGGCCTGATCGATTGGGACCGAGGGAGCGGGAAGCCGTGAACCTGGCCTTCGGGTTCGCCTGTCCCCCTTGCGGCAACCACTCGGCCGACGTGCTCGCCATCGAGAAGGACCCCAGCGGGCGGACGCACGCCCTGCGGCTGCACTGCACCAGGTGCGAGTGGGTCTTCACCGAGTCGGCCCGGCGCGGTGAGCCGGCGACCACTGCCCCGCGCCCGCCGGTGAAGAGGCCGGCCCGACAAAGGAACGCGCCATGACCGCTGCTGCCGTCACCGTCGACCCGCTCTCTCCCCAGGTGCTCGAGAAGGACGCCGTGGAGATGCCGGGACGGGATCGTTGGTCGAGAGAGAAGCTCGATGAGTTCCAGGACCGGCGCCTCCGCCGGTTGCTGGAGCATGCGGTCGAACACTCTCCGTACTACCGGGAGGCGCTCGGATCGACGTCTCGGTCGTTGCCGTCGATCGGATCGAGCGCGAGCCGGGCCACGCCGCCAAGGTCAAGCTGGTGGTCTCGGAGGTGCCCGCGACCGGTTGAGCCGGCGCCGCCACCGGGCTCCTCCCCCTCCGGCGAGCCCGGCCCGCGCACCGGTCACGCCTGCGCTCAGGCGACCCGCGCCGCACGCCGCTCGGTGACCAGGCCCCAGATGGCAACCAGCAGGGCGACGGTGAGGGCAGCCGCCGCCACCGCGATCGTGTCGGTCAGGCCGTTCACCTGCGCTTCGGGGGCTGCCTCGGTCGGATCGGCGATGCCGGAGTAGGCGGACACCCGGGTTGCCCAGATGGTGCCCAACACGGTGACCCCGACGATCTGGCCGAAGATCCTGGTGATGGTGAGCATCGCCGAGGTGACCCCGAGACGGTGCGAAGGCACCGCCCCCATCACCGCGCTGTTGTTGGGAGACTGGAAGATGCCCACCCCGAGCCCCGCCGGGATGACCAGCAGCAGCCAATTGCGCACCGACGTGTCCACGCCGAGCGTGGTCAGCCCCAGATAGGCGACGACGAGGACGGCGAGCCCGGTGACCAGCACCGGGCGGGGCCCGACGCGGTCCGAGATCGCCCCGCTGATCGGCGACACCACCCCGAGCGCGATGGGCGCGGCGGCGAGCAGCAGGCCCATCGTCCGCGTGTCGTAGCCGAGCACGTCCTGCAGGTAGAACGGAGCGAGCACCAGGAAACCGGCCAGGGCGACGAACACCAGCCAACCGGAGACGAGGTTGGCCGAGAGCAGCCGGTTCGAGAAGAGCGTGAGGTCGATCATGGGATGGGAGACCCGCCGCTCGATGGCGATGAAGGCGACCAGCGCCGCCACCGCCGCCACCGCCAGCCCGATGACCACGGCATCGCCGAAGCCGCGTTCCTGGGCGAGGGTGAGGCCCAGCATCATCGACAGCAGGGTGACGCCGAAGGCGGTGGCGCCGACGAAGTCGAACCGCTGGCCCCCCGGCGGCTCGACGTCGGGGACGAATCGCCACGCCGTCCACGTCCCCAGGATGCCGATGGGCAGGTTCACCAGGAAGATCCACCGCCAGCTCAGGGTGTCGATGATCAGCCCGCCGAGGGCGGGGCCGATGGCGACCCCTATCGACACCAGGGTGCCGGCCAGCCCGAGCGCCCGACCCCGCTCCGATGCCGGAAAGGCCTCGGTGAGGATGGCGAAGCCGAGGGCGAAGATCATCGCCGAGCCGATGCCCTGGACGATCCGGAAGGCGATCAGCCATCCGATGCCCGGGGCGAGGCCGCAGAGGGTGGAGGCGACGGTGAACACGGCGAACCCTGCGGTGTAGATCGGGCGCTTCCCGCGCATGTCGCCGAGCCTCCCGACACCCATGGTGAGCGTCGCCAGCACCAGGAGGTAGCCGAGCACGATCCACTGGACGGCGGCGAAGCTGGTGCCGAACTCGGTCTCGAGTGTCGGGAGGGCGGCGTTGACGATGCTCCCGTCGATGGTTCCGAGGAATATCCCCATGGCGATGGCCGCCATCACGAACCACTTGCGCGAGTAGTCGACCTGATGGGCGGTCCGGGCGTGGCTCGTCAGCAGGCTCCTCGCGAACGGTCGATCAGGCTACCGCGCCCGGTGCCTTCCCCCCGGCTCCGAACGCCGATCCGCTCCTCGCTGCGAACTTTGAGCGATTGAACTCACCAGGTGGCGTCACTCGCTCAAAGTTTGGGACTCTGGCGCCGGCGGTCAGGGCGGGGCGAGCGCACCGGGGCCTTCGGCGAGCAGGCGCTCGAGCCCGGGACCGTCGAGCACCGGTACTCCCAGTTCCTCCGCCTTCGCCAGCTTCGACCCGGGAGACTCGCCGGCGATGACCGCGGCGGTGCGCTTCGACACCGAGCCGGTCACCTTCGCTCCCCGTTGCTCGAGTGCGGCCGTCGCCTCTTCTCGAGAGAGCCCTTCCAGGGTCCCGGTGATCACGAAGGTCAGCCCGGCCAGCTCGTCGGACCGTTCGGTCTGCTCGGCCGGCTCGTCGGCCAGCCGCACCCCGCCCTCGCCGAGCCGTTGCACCATCCGTCGATTGTCCGGGTCCCCGGTCCACTCCTGGATCGAGCGGGCGATCTCCGGCCCGATACCGTCGACGGCGGCGATGTCTTCCAACGAGGCGTCCAGCAGGGCGTCCATCGACCGGAAGTGGGCGGCGAGGGTGCGGGCCACGGTCCCGCCGACGTGGGTGATCCCGAGGGCGGTGATCAGTTGAGCCAGTGGCCGGTCCCGCGCGGCGTCGATGGCGCGCCGCAGGTTCTCCACGGAAGTCGCCCCCCAGCCGTCGAAGCCCAACAAGCGGTCGGGGTCCATGACGAAGATGTCTGCCGGGTCGGCGATCAGCCCTTCGTTGATCAGGAGGTCGACCGTGCGGTATCCGAACCCGTCGATGTCCATGGCGCCGCGGGAGACGAAGTGGGACAGGTGCTCGCGGAGCCGGGCGGGACAGGCGTACCCGCCGGTGCACCGTGCCCGCGCCTCGCCCTCCGGGGTGACGATGGGGTTGCCGCAGAACGGGCACACCTTCGGCATGTGCCACTTGCGGGCGCCGCGGCGGCGCATGGCGACGACCGGCGCCACCACCTCCGGGATGACGTCGCCGGCGCGCCGCACCACGACGGTGTCGCCGGGGCGGATGTCCTTGCGGTGCAGCTCCTTCTCGTTGTGGAGGGTGGCGGTGCCCACCGAGACACCACCCACGAACACCGGGTCCAACACCGCGTATGGGGTGACCGCTCCGGTGCGCCCGACGTTGATCTCGATGCTGAGCAGCTTCGTGGTCTTCTCCTCGGGGGGCAGCTTGTAGGCGACCGCCCACCGCGGGCTCTTGGCGGTGAACCCCACCTGCTGCTGCTGGTCGATCCGGTCGACCTTCACCACGATCCCGTCGATCTCGTAGTCGCGGTCGTGGCGGTGTGCGGACGCATCGGTCACGTAGGCCTCGATCCCGGCCAGGTCGGTCACCCGCGCCGCAGCCGGGTTGGTGCGCAGCCCCAGCTCGGTCAGCCAGGCCAGCGACTCGGCATGTGATCGCAACCGGGGCGCTCCCTCGACGTGACCCACCTGGTACACCCAGACGGAGAGGTTCCTTTCTGCGGTCTTGGACGGGTCTTTCTGCCTCACCGAGCCGGCTGCCGTGTTCCGAGGATTCACGTACGGTCGGAGGCCGAGCTCCGCTTGGCGGACGTTGAGCTCGTCGAAGGCGGAGACCGGCATGTACACCTCGCCCCGCACCTCCATAACGGCCGGAGGCGTGCCCTGGAGCCGCAGCGGCACCGCCTCGATGGTGCGGATGTTGGCGGTGACATCCTCTCCGGTCGTGCCGTCACCCCGGGTGGCAGCGCCGGCAAACCGGCCGTCGACGTACGTGAGCGACACCGCCAGACCGTCGATCTTCAGCTCGCAGACGTAGCCGTCCGGCTCCTCGCCGAGCGCCCGCACCAGCCGTGCCTGCCACGCTTCGAGCTCGGCGATCGACACGACGTTGTCCAGCGAGAACATCCGTGCCCGGTGGTGCACCGGGGCGAATGCGGTGTCGAGCGGGCCACCAACCCGCTGGGTGGGCGAGTCGTCCGTCACCAGCTCGGGGTGTTCCTGCTCGAGGGCGATCAGCCGCCGCATCAGCTCGTCGTACTCGATGTCCGAGATCTCGGGGGCGTCGAGCACGTGGTACCGGTGGTTATGGTGGTCGATCGAGGTGCGTAGCTGCTCGATCTCGGCGGCGGCGTTTGAGGGCTGGTCGGCGGTCATGGGGCCGCCAGTTTGTCACGGGCGCACCCGGGTAGAAGCACCCCGGTCCGTCGATTGCGAACGGAACCGTCGACCGAAGAAGGAGACTCGCCGATGGAACTGATCCTCTGGATCCTCGCCGTCGTGTTGGTCGTCTCGGGGATCATGGCGCTGGTCCGGCGCCAGATCCTCTGGGGGATCATCCTCATCCTCGTTGGCCTGGCCGTCGGCCCGGGCGGCACCTCGATATTCACCTAGCCCGGACTCCTTCGGAACGAGGCTTCAGCGCCGCGTCGTCCAGACGCTGCCACCGAGGAAGCGACCGATCAGCCCGGCCAGTCCGCTGTATCCGACCAGGTCGGGGTTGGCGAAGGCGTCGACCGCCCGGCCGACGGCCTCCTCGATGCGGTTCACCCACATCCGAATGCCGAGGAGGACGCCTCCCGCTCCCACCGCGGTGAAGGCGGCCCCGGCGGCGACGTCCTGCCACCCGAAACCGTCGACGGTGCCGCCTACCGTGACCAAACCTCCGAGCAGGGCGGCGGCGGCGAGCAGCACGATGCCGCGGCGGCGTAGCTTGCCGGTGTCCGCCTCGATCCGGACCAGCTGATGGGTGTCGGTGGCGGGACGGACGATGGTGGTCACCCCGTCGACGCCGCGCAGCCGCCCGGACCCCTGCGTCATGTTGAGCGCCATCCGGGCGGCGGTGGCAAGGTTCGGATCTCGCTCCCAGCGGGTGCTGCTGGCCGTCTCCGACCGCTTGCGCAGGCCCTCGTGCGTGGCCAGCCAGTTGTCGATGACGGCTCGCGCGTGGACGGCATCGCCCGAGATGACCGCCTGCGCCGTCACCCCCTCGGGGCCGATCAACCGGTCGAGCCAGCCGGGCTCCTCGGCATCGAGGCGCAGCAGCTCCTCGGCCAGCGCCTGCCGCAGATGAGCGGGGTCGACCTGGAGCTCGGCGGCGATCCGGCCCAACATCTCGGTGTCGATGGTGTTCGGCGTCGCCACCTCCGCCTCCGACTGGAGGGCGATGGCGCGCTCCAGCACCCGCTCCGCCTCGGCCATCGACAAGTGGTGGAGCCGGTCGGCCAGCTTCTCGGTCACCTCGGCCGGGATGGGCTCGCTGGTGGCGCGTTCCCTCTGCACGATGTGATTATCCCCCAAGAATGCCCGGTCCGCCCCGTGCACCGGTTTCCGGGCAGAGGCTCCCGGTCAGGCGGCGGCCAGGCCGGTCGGGCTCACTCAGGACACCTTCGCCGTCCGATAGGTGGCGGTGATCCGGCCTCCGCCGAGCACCTCGTCTCCGCGATAGAAGACGGCGGCCTGACCGGGTGCCACGCCGAGCTGCGGCTGGGCGAAGTCCACTCGCCAGTCCGCACCGTGAAGGCCCAGGATCGCCGGTGACCGGCCGAGCCCGGTAGCGGACCTTGACATCGACGTCGATCTTCCCGCTCCCCGGGGGGCTCCCGGCCACGAAGCCGACCGAAGCGAGGTCACACCCCTCGACCTCGAGATCGGATCGGCGCCCGATCCGCACCGTTGCGGTGTCAGGGTCGATGCCGGTGACATACCGCGGCCCGTCCGTCGTGGCCACGCCGATGCCGCGGCGCTGCCCGATGGTGAAGTCGATGGTGCCGGCGTGCTCCCCCACCGTGGCGCCGGTCTCGTCGACGATGGGCCCAGGCCTGGCCAGCTCGGGCCGGCGCGACCGCAGGAATCCTCGGTAGCCCTCGGCTCCGATGAAACAGAGGTCCTGGCTGTCCGGCTTGGAGGCGGTGCGCAGGCCCAGCGCCTGCGCCTTGGCGCGCACCGCGGGCTTGGTGAGACGGCCCACCGGGAGCCGGATGCGGGCGAGCTCCGCCTGGCCGAGCATGTGGAGCACGTATGACTGGTCCTTGCCCGCGTCGGTGGCGGTGCACAGCGCCCAGCGGTCTCCTCGCCGCTCCACCCGGGCGTGGTGGCCGGTGGCGAGCAGCTGGCAACCGAGTGCCTCGGTGCGGTCGAGGAGCGCCGAGAACCGGACGGTGCGGTTGCACTCGATGCACGGGTTGGGCGTCTCCCCGCCGGCGTACCCATCGGCGAACGGCTCGACGACGGTGGTGCGGAACTGCTCCACGTAGTCGAGGACGTAGTAGGGGATGTCGAGCTGGGCTGCGACCCGGCGGGCGTCCTCGGCGTCGCCGACGGTGCAGCAGCCGGCGGTGGGCATCTCGCCCGAAGGCCCTTCCCACTGCTTCAGGGTCACTCCGATGACCTGGTGCCCTGCCTCCACGAGCAGGGCGGCTGCCACCGACGAGTCGACGCCGCCCGACATCGCCACCAGAACCTTCATCGCAGTGCCCCGATCACCGCAGCGACCTCATCGGCGGCGGCAGGGCCGTCGGCGGGCCGGTCGGGCCAGCCGAAGCTGAAGCGGACGCACTCGGCGGCCTCGGCGCCGGACATGCCCATCGCCCGCAGCACGTGCGACGACCGGACCGCACCGGAAGAACAGGCAGAGCCGGCCGACGCCGCCAACCCGGCCTCGTCGAGCCGGACCAGCAGAGTGTCGGCTGCCACGCCGGGGATCCGAACGTGGGCCATCTGTGGAAGGCGGTCCTCGCCGGTGACGGTGAGTACCACGTCGGGGACCAGCTCTGCCAGCCGCCGCTCGAAGCCGTCGCGGGCGCCACCCACCTCGACGACGAAGCGCTCCCGGTCGGCGGCGGCGGCCTCCATGGCGGCAGCCATCCCGACGATCCCGGCAACGTTCGGTGTCCCCGAGCGGAGACCGATCTCCTGGCCACCGCCGTGAACCACCGGCTCCAGGTCGACACCCGCCGGGACGACGAGCAGCCCGATCCCCTTCGGGCCTCCCAGCTTGTGCCCGGCGAGCGTGATGAGGTCGGCGCCGGTCTCGGCGACGGTCACCGGGTCCGAGCAGAACGCCTGCACCGCATCGGTGTGGACCAGCGCCCGGGGCACCGCCGACTTCACCGCCTCGGCGACCTTGCGCACCGGTTGCCGGACCCCGGTCTCGTTGTTGGCGGCCATCACCGACACCACCGCGGCACGGTCGCCGATCGCTTCCAGAACGTCATCCGAGGCGACGACCCCGGTCGGCCCGACCGGCACCACCACCGCCCGGCGGCCCATCCGGCCGACGAAACGGGCGGCGGCCAGCACCGCCTCGTGCTCGACGGCGGTCACCACGGCCGGCCCACCGTGGCTCGGGGACAGGGCCGCGCCGGCGATGGCGAGGTTGTCGGACTCGGTGCCTCCGCTGGTGAACACGACGTCGAGCGGCCGGGCGGCGCCGAGCAGGGCGGCGGCGCGCTCGCGTGCCTCCTCCATGGCGTTCTTGGCACGCCGGGAGACCGCATGGACTCCCGACGGGTTGCCGTAGACCTCGCCCAGGTACGGAGCCATCGCCTCCGCCACGCCGGGGCGGAGCGGTGTCGTGGCGGCGTGGTCCAAATAGAGGTCAGGCATGGCGGGCCAAGTCTGCCAGGTCGGGGGGTGGTCAGGCGCCGCGCTCGTCGGACAGAGGAAAGGGGGCCTGTTGGTACAGGCCCCCTTCCGTCGGGTCGGTGGAATCCGTCAGGGGGGCTAGCCAGACCCACCGACCCGGCGGCCGCAGAACATGTGGAGGGAGGTCGCCATCGACCGCGATGATGGCGAGGCGACCGCGCCGGCGGACGACGACATCTTGCGGTCGGCCGACGGTATGACGGTGCGCACCCCTGGACCCCCCTGTCCGGGCCGTGCCATCCGGCCCTCACCACCAAGGTATCACCCTTCACCCCTGGCGTCGACTCCAGGGACGGAGCCCCGGCCCCGGGACATGTCGGTCTGCTCGGCGAGCAAGGCCGTAGCCTCGGCGACCCTCTCCGACACCGGAGGGAGGTCGGCGAGCGGGCGCCACTGCTCGGGAAGCCACGAGTACAACTCGAGTGCCCGGGCGGCGGCGGCCTTCGCCGTGTTCGAGTCGCCGGTCTGCCTCGCCTCGAGCGCTTCCAGGACCAGCAGCTCGGCGGTGAGCCAGCACCGTCCCCGGTCGAGCTCACCACCAACGCTCATCAACATCCGCAATGTCTCGGAGTCCACGGTCCGGGCCAGGTCGAGGTCCACGTCCGCCCGATCGGCGATCGCCCTCACCTCGCCGACCAGCGGTTCCCGGTCCGGGCGTCGACCGAGCAGGCGGTTGCGCAGCGTGGCGATCGCCTGGGCGAACTGCTCGATCATCCGCAGGATGTAGTCGGATTGGTAGGACATCACGGCACCCGATCCGCTGCCACCTCAGCGCCCGGAGAACTCCGCCTGCTCCTTGGCGACGAAGGCGAGGATCCCGGTGCGGGCGTCCTCGGTGCCGAACACCCTGTCGAACTCGGTGCGCTCCACCGCCATCGCCTCGTCGATGGGAAGACCGTGGCCCTCCCCCATTGCTCTCTTCACCGCTCCGTACGCCTTGGTGGGCCCGCTCGCCCAACGGGCCGCATCCTCGGTGGCGACGGCGACCAGCTGGTCGGCAGGCACCACCTTGTCGGCAAGCCCGAGGGCGAGTGCCTCCTCGGCGCCGACCTGGCGACCCGAGAGGTTCAGCTCCTTGGCCGCCTGGTACCCGATGAGCCGCTGCAGCCTCTGCGTGCCGCCCGCTCCGGGGATGATCCCGAGGAGGATCTCGGGCTGGCCCACCTTGGCGTCGTCCGCCAGGTAGCGGAAGTCGGCGCCCATCGCCAGCTCGAGGCCACCGCCGAGGGCGTAGCCCGGGATGGCGGCGATGGTGATCTTGTCGAGGCGCTCCAGCCGGCGCACGACGTCGGCGAGCCCGCTGGCCTGGGGCTCGCCCTCGTCGCTGTCGAAGGCGTCGACGAACCGCTTGATGTCGGCGCCGGCGGCGAAATGGCGATTGCCGGTGACCACGACGGCTCGGATGGCAGGATCCTCGGCATCGGCGAGGACCGTCGTCGATGTCGGCGATCAACTCGGCGTTGAGAGCGTTGACCGGTGGGCGATCCAGCGTGATCCGGGCGACGGCGCCCTCGACGGCATACTCGACAAGGCTCACGGCTGCTCCAGTCGTCGGCGTGACCGGGCAGAGGCTACCGGGGCCTCGCTCCGGTCGATCGGCTGCCGTTCAGCCGGGGGCGGCCAGGTCGGCGATCTGGCGGGCGGCGGTCCACGGGTCGATCTCCCGCGACTCCACCCGGTCGATGGTCCGTTGCCAGGTGGCGTCGTCCATTCGCCGGCGCACCCGCCGTCGCACTGTGTTGACGACCTCGGCGCGAACTTCCTGCACCAACCGCGCCCGTCGCAGCTCGGCCAGCTCGCCGGTCTCGACGAGGTGGCGACGGTGGGCGGCGACGGCGGCCCACAGCTCGCCGACGCCCTCGCCGGTCTCGGCGACGGTGGGAACGATGGGCGGTTGCCACCCTGCGGTGTCGCCGAGCTCCAGCATCTGGCGCAGGTCACGCACCGTCTCCCCCACGCCGGGCCGGTCCGCCTTGTTGACGGCGAACACGTCGCCGATCTCGAGCAGCCCGGCCTTGGCCGCCTGGATGCTGTCACCCCAGCGGGGGTTGACGACGACCACCGTGGTGTCGGTGTTGTCGGCGATGTCGACCTCCGCCTGACCGACGCCCACCGTCTCCACCAGGATCTCGTCGAACCCGATCCCGTCGAGGACGGCGACACAGCGCGGCGTGGCCTCGGAGATGCCGCCGAGATGGCCCCTGGTGGCGAGCGAGCGGATGTAGACGCCGGTGTCGTTGATGTGGTCCTGCATCCGCACCCGGTCGCCGAGGATGGCGCCCCCCGAGAACGGGCTGGAGGGGTCGACGGCCACGACCGCCACGGAGGACCCGGCACCGCGGCCGTGTGCGATCAGCCGGCTGGTCAGCGTCGACTTGCCGGCGCCCGGGGCCCCGGTGAGCCCGGTGGTCCAGGCGTCACCGGTGGCGGCGAACAGCGTGGAGAGCACCGCCCGCCCCGTCTCGCCGTAGGCCTCGACCAGCGTGAGCAGCCGTGCCAGCGCCCGCCGGTCACCGTCGCGCGCCGCGGCGATGAGACCTGGGGGATCCGTGGGCGGCGGCATGGCGCCGGAGGATACCGACGGGCACCGCCGGACCACCCTCCGGCGCAGCTCAGAGGGCGACGACCTCTTCGACGCCGGGGACCCGGTCGCGCAGGATGCGCTCGATCCCGGCGGTCAGGGTCATCGTCGACATCGGGCAGCCGCCGCAGGCGCCGACGAGCTGGAGCGTGACCTTGCCTCCGTTGGTGCCGAGCAGGATCAGGTCACCGCCGTCCGACTGCAGGGCAGGCCGGATGTACTCCAGGGTCTCCTGGAGGATGCCGAGGTCGATGTCGGTGACCCCGCTGACGGCGTCGCCGGGGTCGGCCGGAGGGCCGACCTCGATCACCGAGGTCGATGGGGCACCGCTTATCTGAGGGCCTTCGAGCGTGTCAGTCATGGGTCATGAATGGGAACCGGGGTCGAATCGATGGCATTCCCACTACGAGCATAGGAGTAATGGTCCCGATTCGCGAAGCGGCACCGCCGATCAGGCCGGCGAACCGGCTAGCTAGCTGAACCGGATGCGCCAGGTGAGATCCGGGTCGAAGAGCGGGAAGTCGGCGGGACGGAGCCTGACCAAGCCGTTCTCCCAGGAGAGGCGCCAGGCACCGGCTGGCAGGACGATGTCGCGGCCGGCGAAGTCACCGGACACCTCGAAGGGGCCATCGGCGGTGAACCGAAGCACCTGAACCCCCCAGTCGAGCCCGATCCTGACCCGCTCCGGGACGAGATCTCCCCCGGGCTCCGCTTCCAGGCCGTTGTAGTAGTGGGCGAGGATCTCCCCGGCGGTGGACCCGTCGAGTGCCATCGCGTACGCGCCGTACTGGCTCATCCCGACCGAGTGCCCCCAGCCCTCGCCCACGAAGACCACCCGACCCACCCCGACCAGGTCGTCCCGGGGGATCCCCACGGGCAGCCCCAACACCGGAGCCGCCGTGTACTCGACGTCGAAGGTGTACGAAGGCATCGCCTGGGGCAGGTTCACTCCGTCGGCGCGCGCCGCCGGGAGAGTCCCCGGGTAGATCGCCGCCCCGTAGGCATTGAAGGCGGCGCGAACGTCGCTGACCGGGATGACCACCCGGTCGAGGCCCCTGACGACGACAGAAGCGGTGCCCTCGCCCCGCGCCGGGCGCCGCACCCGTATGGCGTCGATCCTCGTCCCGACCGGATGCCCCGCCGCCCCCATGATCATGCGGAATTGCTCGGTGGTCACCTCCACCTCCCACCGGGCGAACGGTGTCACCTCGGCTTCCGGGGAGGGCGCCCCCACGAGGTACGGCTTGGGCTCGGCCTCGAAGATGTCCTGGATGGCCCGGGTGCGGGAACCGGCACTCGACGAGTACATCGCCTGCGCCGGCTCGCCGTCGTGGACCAGGATCTGCCCAGACGTGGCGGCCACGGCGTCTACCCAGCGCGGCCCGTCGGGTTGGTCCACCAGCCCGGCGCCGGCATAGACCTGGCACTGGTCGGTGGCGCAAATGTCGAACCCGTGAGCCGCCGCGGTGCTCGACCGCCCCAGCGAGAGCGTCCACGCCAGATAGGTCCGGGCAGCGATCGCCTGCGCCTGCAGTGTCTCCGCCGGCCACGAGAACGGGACCTCGGCGATCCCGGCGAGGTAGTCGTCGAGGCTCACCTCCTCGACCAATGCCAGCCCGTCGGGGTGGGCGGTGACGTCGATCACCCCGGCGTAGCGGCGATCATCGACCACGAACTCGGTGCCCGGCGCCGGTACGAGGGTGAGCGCCTCGGCCTCGGGCACCAGCCGACCATCCGGCTGGGCCGCAGCGGGCGCGGCTGGTGCCGTGGTGACGAGCATCCCCGTCACCACGGCACCGGCTGTCAACGTCCTGGCCTTCGAAGCTCCGGGCACATCCCCAGTGTGCCCCGGTGTCGGCCGTTAGCAGGTCTCGACGTCTTCACCCGAGCAGGTGTCGTCACCCGCGCCGCCCTCGACCTTGTCGAAGCCGAGACCGCCGATCAGGGTGTCATCGCCTGCCTGGCCTTCGATGTCGTCGTTACCGGCGCCGCCGAAGATGGTGTCGTTGCCGATCTGCCCTTCGAGGTCGTCGTTGCCTCTGCCGCCGTAGATACGGTCGGCGCCGGCATCACCGTCGAGGTCGTCGACCCCGGCCCCGCCGCAGATCAGGTCGTTGCCGCCACGGCCGTCGACCGAGTCGGCGCCACCGAGCGTGTGGATGATGTCGCGACCCGACGTCCCCTCGATCTCGTCGGCCCCGGCGGTGCCCACGATCGTGGCGGTCTGGCCGTTGCAGAGGACGGCGGCGGCGGCATCGCTGTCGGGGGCGGCGATCACCAACAGCGCGGCGGCGAGCAGGCCGGCGAGCGCCAATCGCGTGAAGACGGTGGAACGGGCACTGGTGGACATGGTGTCTCTCCTATCGGATACGTGTCCACCATTCGTACCAAGCGGTCCACTAACCAGGAGCAAAGTGCCCGCTAACCGTGGTCAGCGCCTCGAGGACGCCGGTTCGCCTAGCAGGTGGCGAACACCTCGCCGGAGCAGAGGTCCACACCGGGGCCGCCGATGACGGTGTCGAAACCGGGGCCGCCGATCAGGAGGTCTTCGCCCTCCTGGCCCTGGAGCTCGTCGCGACCCTCCCGGCCGTTGAGGTAGTCGTCACCGACGTCCCCCTCGATCTCGTCGCCGCCGTTGCCGCCCGTCAGCCGGTCGTTGCCTGCGTCGCCGAAGATGTCGTCGCCGCGGTTTCCCCCGTGGATGATGTCCGCGCCGCTGCCGCCCTCGATGCTGTCGACCCCGTTACCGCCGCAGATGATGTCGTCGCCCCCGTTGCCATCGATGTCGTCGCGCCCACCGAGCCCGGCGATCACGTCGTTCCCTGCGGTGCCCGACAGATCGTCGTTACCGCCGCCGCCCCAGATCGTCGCCGTCTTGCCGTGGCAGGTCGGTGCGGCGGCGGCATCGCTGTCGGGAACCACCGCCACCGTGAACGCGGCGACGAGAAGGCACACGAGCGTCACTCTGAAAGCGTTGGTGCGATGCGCGATCGTGGACATGAGGGACTCCTCTGAGGTCGTTGACCTGGCGCCGGCATCTTATCCACAGAGAGAGCCTCACCGGTAATACCCGTCACCCCATGGGGTGCCTCAGTGCGCTTCGATGGAGGCGCCCATGGCGGCCAGCTTGGCGACGAAGCCGTCGTAGCCGCGCTCGATGTGCTCGGCGGCGGTGACCACGGTCTCGCCCTCGGCGCGCAGCCCGGCCAGCACGAGGGCGGCTCCGGCCCTGATGTCGCAGGCGTCGACCTCGCATCCGCTGAGCCGCTCGACGCCGCGGATCACGACGTGCTGGCCGTCGGCGTGGATGTCGGCGCCCATCCGACCCAGCTCGCCGATGTACCGGAAGCGTGATTCGTACACGTTCTCGGTGAGCAGAGAGGTGCCGTCGGCGACCGACAGGAAGGCCACCATCTGCGGGTGCATGTCGGTGTGGAAGCCGGGGAAGGGCAGGGTGGCGAAGTCGACCGGGCCCGGCCGGTCGGGGCCGGTCACCGTGATGGTGTCCAGGCCGGTCTCGATGGTGCAGCCGGCGTCGCGCATCTTGCGCAGCTCCATGCGCAGGTGGTCGGGCACGCAGTCGGTGACGGTGACGGTGCCGCCACTGATCGCTCCGGCGAGCGCATAGGTGCCTGCCTCCAGCCGGTCCGGGATCACCCGGTGGGACGTCGGCTGCAAGGCGGTGACACCGTGGACCTCGATGGTCGACGTGCCCGCCCCTTCGATCTTGGCGCCCATCTTCACCAGCATCTCCACCAGGTCGGAAAGCTCGGGCTCGCGGGCGGCGTTGGTGATCAGGGTCGTGCCCTCGGCGAGCACGGCCGCCATCAGGACGTTCTCGGTGGCGCCCACCGACGGGAAGTCCAGGGGGATCTCGGCACCGTGGAGCCCGTCGGGGGCGATCGCTTCGAGCACGCCGTGGTCGAGCCGGAACTCGACCCCCATCGCCTCCAAGCCGTCGAGGTGCATGTCGATGGGCCGGGACCCGAAGTCGTCGCCTCCGGGGAGGGCGACCCGCGCCTTGCCGAGGCGGGCGAGCAGGGCTCCGAGGATGAGGATCGAAGCCCGCATCCGGCGAACCAGGTCGAGCGGCGCCTCGGGATAGGGCGCCTCCGGCACGTCGACGGCGAGGTCGGTGCCGTCGAATTCGCACGTGGCGCCGGCATGCTCGAGCACGTCGGCCATCACCCGCACGTCGAGGATCCCGGGCACGTTGCCGAGGGCATGCCGGCCCGGGGCCAGGAGGGTGGCCACCATCTGCTTGAGGACGGCGTTCTTGGCGCCCAGCACCGCAACGGAGCCATGGAGGGGACGCCCGCCGACGAGGCGGATCTCGTTCATCAGGCGCATGATGTTACGGGCGGGAGACCCATATCCGGTTTCATGGCTCTTCGGCTGACGCCTCATCACGGGTGCGATGGGGGACCCCCAGCCCCCAGCCCCCATCGCCGAGTCTCCGCCTGACGGCGCAGCCTCTTCTTCAACCGCCGGATCCGGCCGCCTCGGTGGCAGAGGAAGTGATCGCCTCGGCATGCTCCGCCCAGGTCGAGTTGGGGGCGCGCACCTCGACTGCGATGCCCCGGCTCCCCTCTGTGGGTACGAGCCGGAACCACATCCGGCCGTCGCTGTACGTGCCGAAGGAGGTCACGGAGCCGTCGACCAGCGGCTTGGTGGTCTGCAACTCGGCCTCACCGTCGTCGATCAGCGCCCAGAAGCTCCGCAACGCCACGTCGGGGGTCTGCGGCCAGGCCAGCCCGTTCCCGGTCACCAGCGCCTCCTGGTTGACCTCGCTCACCGTCGCTCCGATCGACGGGTCGGCGGGGTGGGAAAGCGAGATGAACTCGTCGGTCTGCTCGACCACGTCCCAGCCACCGGGCACCGAGACACAGAACCCGGTGGTGCAGACCTCGGTGGTCGCACCCAGCGGCGGGGCGTCCGGGCCTCCGTCTCCGCACCCGGCCAGAAGTAGGGCAACGGCGACAACGGCAGCCGGGGCAGAACGGGGCACCGCACAACGGTACCGGGACCCGCACGCTCGCACCCCCGCACGCGCCACGGCCCGCACGGCCCGCGATGGGGTAGGGGCCCCATCTGCGGGAGGAGGCGAGCGCAGCGAGCCGGGAATGTCACGGGTAGGGGCCCCATCTGCGGGAGGAGGCGAGCGCAGCAAGCCGGGCATGGCACAGCCATTACGATGCGGTCGATGACGGCGCCCCCGCAGCACTTCGTCAACCGCGAGCTGTCCCTCCTCGACTTCCAGACGCGGGTGCTCGGGCTGGCGGAAGGCACCGACCTGCCCCTGCTGGAGCGACTGAAGTTCGTCGCCATCGTCACGCAGAACCTCGACGAGTTCTTCCAGGTCCGGGTCGCCGGGCTGATGAACCAGGTCGACAGCGGAGTGGGCACGGCCAGTCCGGACGGGCTCACCGCCACCCAGCAGCTGGCCGCCATCGACGAGCGGGTCACCGAGCTGTTCTCCCGCATCGACACGTTGTTCTCCAAGGAGCTGGTGCCGCTGCTCGACGAGGCCGGGATCCATCTCATCGACTACGACGACCTGGAGGCCGACGAGATCGCCGAGCTCCAGGACCGGTTCGAGCAGCAGATGTTCCCGGTGCTCACGCCCCTCGCCGTCGACCCGGCGCACCCTTTCCCGTACATCTCCAACCTGTCCCTCAACCTGGCGGTGGTGGTGCGCGACCCGGACACCGACCAGGTGCAGTTCGCCCGGCTCAAGGTGCCGCCGCTGATACCTCGCTTCTGCCCGCTCGGTGACAACCGGTTCGTCCCCGTCGAGCAGGTGATCGCCGCCAACTGCCACCTGCTCTTCCCGGGTCACTCGGTGGTCGACACGTTCGCCTTCCGGGTCACCCGGACCGCCGAGCTGGCGGTCGAGGAGGCGGAGGCCGACGACCTGCTCCAGGCGATCGACTCGCTGCTGCGCTTCCGGCAACGCACCGCCGGGGCCATACGCCTCGAGGTCGAGGAGGGCTCACGCGAGCCGACGGTCGAGTTGCTGCGCCGCGAGTTGCAGCTCGACCCCGCCGAGGTCTACCACCGGGCCGCCTTGCTCGACCTCGGCGCCCTGTGGTCGCTCTACGACCTCGACCGGCCCGATCTGAAGGAGAGCCCGTGGGTGCCCACCACCAGCGTGAGGCTGCGCCCCGCCGGCGAGGAGAAGGTGCGGATGTTCGACGTCATCCGCAACGGCGACGTGCTGGTGCACTATCCGTACGAGTCGTTCGCCACCTCCACCGGGGCTTTCCTCGCCCAAGCCGCCAAGGACCGGAAGGTCCTCGCCATCAAGCAGACCCTCTACCGCACCTGGGCGTCGGAGAACCCCGCCATCGGCGGCGAGGAGGCCGTGGTGCGGTCGTTGATGCAGGCTGCCGAGGCCGGCAAACAGGTGGTGGTGCTGGTCGAGCTCACCGCCCGTTTCGACGAGGCCGCCAACCTCACCTGGGCGAAGATGCTCGAGGATTCGGGAGTGCACGTCGTCTACGGGGTGGTCGGCCTGAAGACGCACTCCAAGATCCTGCTGGTGGTGCGCCGCGAGCGCGACGGGCTGCGCCGCTACTCGCACATCGGCACCGGCAACTACAACCCGAAGACCGCACGCATGTACGAGGACATCGGGATCTTCACCGCCGACCCTGACATCGGGCGCGACCTGTCGGAGCTCTTCAACGCGCTCACCGGATACGGGGAGTCCAGTGCCTACCGCAGGCTGCTGGTCGCCCCGACGACCCTGCGGCGCCGCATCACCGAGCGGATCCGGCAGGAGGGTGAGCGGGGACCAGAGGGCAGGATCCTGTTCAAGATCAACCACATCGACGACCCGGGCATCATCGAGGCGTTGTACGAGGCGTCGCAGCAGGGCTGCCAGATCGACCTCATCGTCCGTGGGATCTGCTCGCTGCGGGCCGGCATACCCGGCCTCTCCCCGACCATCACGGTGCGGTCGATCGTCGGCCGGTTCCTCGAGCACTCCCGCATCTACCGGTTCGGCCACCCCGACGACGGCGCCGTCTACTACCTGGGATCGGCGGACATGATGACGAGGAACCTCGACAAGCGCGTGGAGGCGCTGGTCCCGGTCACGGACCCGCGCTTGAAGGCCCGGCTCGAGGAGAATCTGCAGGTGTTGCTGGAGGACGACGCCCTGGCCTGGTCGCTGTCCGGCGAGACCTGGTCCAAGCTCCCCAGGATCACCGGGCTCGACACCCACGCCGCCATGCAACGGCTCGCCCTCGACCGCCAGGAACCCGAGAACCCGCGCTGATGTCGACCCAGCCGCTGGCACCGCTCCGCTCGGCGGGTGCCGTCGCCCATCGACAGGGCCGGAAGGACACCAGGATCCTCCTCGTCCACCGGCCCAAGTACGGGGACTGGTCGCTCCCCAAGGGCCACCTCGAGGACGGGGAGAGCTACCAGGATGCGGCAGTGCGCGAACTGGCCGAGGAGGCCGGGGTGAGCGGCGAGCTCGGTGCTCTGGTCGGGACCATCGGCTACCGGGTGCAGCGACGCCCCAAGGCGGTGCGCTACTGGTTGGTCGAAGCCGAGTCCACTCGGTTCCGCCCGAACTCCGAGGTCGACGAGGTGGCCTGGGTGTCCCCGAAGGCGGCAATGAAGCTCAGCTCGTACGACGACGACCGGTCGGTGATCGCCGCGGCGGTCCGTCGGCTGAGGGAGCCGCGGTCTGCGCGAATCCAACTGCTGCGCCACACCGAGGCAGGGACCCGCGCCACCTGGGCGGGCGACGACGAGCTGCGCCCACTGTCGCCACTGGGGCGGCGCCAGGCCCGGGCGGTCAACAACCGGCTGGTCCAGACGACGCTGACCCACATCCTCACGTCGCCCTACCGGCGATGCGAGCAGACGGTGACCGCCCTGGGCCGTGCCCTCGATCTCCCGGTCGACATCGGCAAGCCACTGACCGAGGAGCAGCCACCGGAGCGGACCATCGACCTCCTCGCCGAGATGGAGGGAACCTCGGCGGTGCTGTGCTCGCACGGGGACATCATCTCAGGGGTGGTCCGCATCCTGGCCGGCAAAGGTGTCGACCTCGACGGCCCTCTGGAGTGGAAGAAGGGCTCGATATGGGATCTCGAGCTACACAAGGGCCGGGTCAAGACCGGTGCGTACCTGCCCCCGCCCGCCATCTGATTGGAAGCTGTTCGACGCTCAGCGCTCGCGGCGGGAGGCGAGCACGGCGCCCGCCATCACCAGCACCACGCCCCACAGGGCGACGGCGGCGACGGTCTCGTCGAGGAAGGTAACCCCGAGCGCCAGCGAGACCACCGGGATCAGGTAGGTGATGAACGAGGCCCGGGGGCCGCCCACCCGACCCACCAGCGTCGCCATGAAGACGAAGGCGAACCCGGTGCCGACCACGCCGAGAGCCAGGACCGCCACCGCGGCGTCCCAGGCGAATTCGGACCGCCCCAACCCGAGGATGCCGAACGGGGTGGTCCACAGGGTGGCCAGCGCCAGCATCTTCGCCATCACCGCCACCGACCCGTACCGCTGCTGCAGCGGGTACGCCATGTTGGTGGCGAATCCGTAGCACAGCGTCGCAGCCAGCACCATGACCACCCCGACCACCGCGGTGCCCCCCTCGACGCTGGTGCCCAGGCTGACCAGGGCGATGCCGAGGAACCCGACCGCGATGCCCCACCGCTGCGGGCCGCGGGGCGTCCGGTGGAACCACACGGCCCCGATCAGCCCTGTGAAGAACGGGGTGGCACCGTTGAGCAGGCCGGTCACCGCCGAGTTGATGTGCTCCTCGGCCAGCGGGAACAGCGTGAACGGGATCGCCACCCACACGATCGACAGCAGGACCAGCGACCGCCGGTCGGCGGGGGCGATCGGCGTGCGGGCGCCGGGGAGGAAGGCCAGGGCGGCGGCGCCGAGGCCCACCCGCGCCCACGTGATCAGGCCGGGGTGGAAGGCCCCCAGGGCCACCTTGATGAGGAGGAAGGAGGAGCCCCATATCAGCCCCATCGCGGCGAAGAGGAGCCAGTCGACAGGGGCGAACGGCTCTCGGTCCGATCTGGTTGCCGGCAGGGGCTCGGCGGCGGTCACGTCTGGCTTCGGCTCGGGGGAACCGGGCACGGTAGTGGGCGCCGGATCCGCCACTGCCGACACCTCGCCGATCGGGTTCGCCATCGTCCAGCTCCATCGCCTGCGGTTTACGGCCTTCCCTATCGAGAACCCCGGAGAGGGTGGATGGGTTGCATGGTGACCGATGGGCCGTCGTGCGGGGCAGCGACTCGGTGCCCGGTTCGGCGATTCGCCGCAGCCCCTATCGCAACCCGACCCGGCCGAGCCAGACGGTGGTCTGCTGGACGAGCCCGGCGAGGACCGCAGCCGTCGTGGTGCCGGAGGCGGCCGCCACCCGGAACGAATGGTCGGCGCCTTCGACCACGACCAGCTCGGCCGCCGGCAACGCTCCCACCACTGGCCGGATCAGCTCGGTCGGGCAGAGCCGGTCGCGGGACCCGGCGACGAAGAGCTGCGGGGCGCGACGATCCGGGCAAGGTGGGCCACATCCCTCGGCTCGGCCTTCCCGGGCGCCACCAGCGGGTAGCCGTAGTAGACGAGACCGGCCACGTCTTCGCCCCGATCGCCGGCAAGGTGCGAACCGATGCGGCCGCCCATCGACTTGCCGGCCAGCACCACCGAGCCACACTCCTGGCGGAGCCGGGCGACCGCGGCGGCGTGAGCGTCCAGCAGCCGGTCGGGGCGGTCCGGGGCACGCCGGCCTGCGGCCATGTACGGGTAGTCGAAGGTGAGCACGGTGACCCCGGCGGAGGAGGCGAGCCCGTCGCGGATCGTCATCATCCACGGGTGGTCCTGGCCGGCGCCGGCGCCATGGGCGAGCACTATCCCCACGGCATCGTCGCCGGCGATCAGTCTGGCAGGGAGGCGGTCGCCGCCGGTGGTGGCGATGGTCAGGTTCCGCACGTCCCCGAGTATGGCGAGTCGTGGCTCCGGTATAGGCTCGATGGCCCGTGATCCCCGAATTCGTCATCAGGCCCACCGCAGACGACGTGGCCGTCACCCTGGCCGCCGCCATCTCGGATCACGTCGCCGGCTCCGGTGCTCCCACGGTCGGGCTGGCCGGTGGCTCGACACCGGCGGCGACGTACCGGGAGTGCGCCGGGCTGGAGATCCCGTGGGAGAACGCCATGCTGTGGCTCGCCGACGAGCGGTGGGTCCCCCTCGACCACCCGGAATCGAACGCCAGGATGGTCACCAGGAACCTGGGGGCCGGGGCCTCGCGGCTGGCGACGATCGACTACGACCTCGGTGACCCGGAGGCCGCCGCCGCCGAGTACGAATGGCTGCTCGACCAGGTGTTCTCCGAGCGGGATGGCCGTCCCGACCTGGTGCTGCTGGGGATCGGGCCCCGACGGTCACACGGCCTCGCTGTTCCCGGGGACGGAGGCGCTCGAGGAGCGTGAGCGCCGGTATGTCGCCAACTACGTGCCCGCCAGGCAGGCGTGGCGTCTCACCGCCACCCTCCCCCTGCTGTGGTCGGCACACCAGGTGTGGTTCGTGGTGACCGGCGAGGACAAGGCCGGCGTGCTCGCCGAGATCGTCGACGAGCACGTCCCCTACCCGGCGCAGCTGGTGGCGTCGGGAGCAGGATCGGTCACCTGGTACCTCGACGAGGCGGCGGCCGGCCGGCTCCGCCACCGCGGCTGAATGGCCACGGTGCGTCAGGTCAGTGTTGCCGAACGCCGCCACCGGATGGGCACCCGGCATCATCTGGTCGATCCGGGGCCGGGCATCGTGCAGATCGCCGACGACCTGGTCGGCTACCACGCCTCCGACCCGGTGTCGGTGTACCTGTCGGCGCGGGCCCGGTTTCCCGCGACGACGGTGCCGGCGATGGAGAGCGCCCTCTATGAGGAGCGGTCCCTCCTCAAGCTGCTCGGGATGCGACGCACCATGTTCGTGGTGCCGCCGGAGCTGGGATCGGTGATCGATGCCGCCTGCACTCGCCTGGTCTCGGAGCGGGAGCATCGCCGCTTCGAGCAGGTCCTCGAGGCCAACGGGGTCACCGACGACCCCAAGGCATGGATCGCCGCCACCTCCGAGCTGATCCTCGACGAGCTGCGCTCCAACGGCCCCGCCACGGCGAGGGAGCTCACCTCCCGGATCCCCGAGCTCGACCGCAAGGTGACCATGGGGACCGGCAGGTGGGCGGCGGAGGTCGCCGTGTCCACCCGGATGCTCTTCCTCCTCGCCGCCGACACCGCCATCATCCGCGCCCGGCCGTTGGGGTCCTGGGTGTCCAGCCTGTACCGGTACGCCGCCACCGACTTGTGGTCGCCGGAGCTGCTCCGTCCCGGCGACACCGTCGAAGCGCAGGCGGATCTGGTCGGACGGTGGCTGCGACGGTTCGGCCCGGGGACGATGACCGACCTCAGGTGGTGGACCGGTCTCACCAAGAAGGCGATCACCGAGGCACTGGCGACCGTCGGTGCCGTCGAGGTCACCCTCGGCGAAGGCATGCCCGCCTGGTTGGCGCCCGACGACGCCGAACCCGCCCAACCGGTCCGGGAGTGGGCGGCGCTGCTGCCCGGCCTCGATGCCACCGTCATGGGGTGGAAGGAGCGCGATTGGTACCTGGAGCCCGGGATGGTCCCGAAGCTGTTCGACACCGTCGGCAACGCCGGGAACACGGTGCTGGTGTCGGGCAGGATCGTCGGCGCCTGGGGTCAGCGACCCGACGGCACGGTGGTGGTCGGCCTGCTCGACCGGATCGACGCCGCCTCCCGCCGGCTGGTCGACGCCGAGGCGGCACGGCTCACCGAGTGGCTCGACGGCACGGTGGTCGCCGCCCGGTTCCCGACACCGCTCGTCAAGGAGCTGAACGCATCTTCCGCCTGAAAGCGTCTTTCCCCTCCCCTGGACACCATTCTGGGGAGGGGAAAGGTCCCAGGCCACTACGTGGCCACCTCTCCCCAGTCTGGGACAGGGAAAGGGTTCAGCCGTTCGTCGTCGAGGGCGAGCCCGCACCGCCCGTCGTGGACGGTCCGTCGGTCGCGCCTTCAGTGATCACGCCGCGGCGGACCACCTCGAGCAGCACCGACGCCGCCGGCGACTCGGCGGCGAGGTCCCCGACCTCGGCGGCGATCCTGGTGTTGAGGTCGGCCGGGTCGCAGCCCAGCCGGGCGACCGAGGCGTCGAGCTCGTCCCCCACCCGCTCCAGCTCGTCGAGCTCGGGGATCTCGGTGCCGTCGGCGAGGTCCTCCACCCGAACCTGCTCGAACAGCCGGGCGTAGGCACGCACCAGCTGGGTCCCCACGTCGACCAGGCTGTCACAGCTCTCCGCCGCCGCCGGCTCGGGGATCTCCTCATCGGCGGTGCACGAGGGCAGGGTGAGCACGACGGCGAGGGCGACCGGGAGCGCCCAACGGGCCGGATGCATCGGGTTCACAGGCCCTTGGGGTGCCAGACCGTCTTGGTCTCGGTGAAGTCGGCGATGAAGTACGGGCTCCGGTCGAGCGGGTCGCGCCCGACCACCACCCGCTTCACGTTCTCGGCGGCCGAGAACGACGCCGCCGCCGTCAGCTCGGGATCGGCCCCGGTGAGGTCGATGCCGTCGACGTCCATGTGCCCGGCGAGGAACGGGGTGCAGCTCGGCAGGCGGCCCGGTGAGCAGGTTGACGACCCCGCCGGGCAGATCGGAGGTGGCGAAGACCTCGGTGAGGCTGACCGCCGGCACCGGCCAGGACTCGCTGGCAATGACCACGGCGGTGTTGCCCGACACGATCACCGGCAGCACCCGGTGCAACAGCCCGAGCAGCGACGGCAGCGCCGGGGCCACCACCCCGATGACACCGGACGGCTCGGGTGCCGAGATGTTGAAGAACGGCCCGGCCACCGGGTTCAGGTTGCCGTGGATCTGGGCGAACTTGTCCGCCCATCCGGCGTACCACACGGTGGAGTCGACCGCAGCCCCGATCTCCGCCTCCGCCTCGGCGACGGTGGCCCCGGTGAAGGCGACCTGCTCGGTGAAGGTGGCGGCGCGGTCCTCGATCATCTCGGCGACGCGGTAGAGGATCTGGCCCCGGTTGTATGCGGTGAGCCCGGCCCAGCCGGGCTGGGCGCCACGGGCGGAGCGCACCGCGTCCCGCAGGTCCTTGCGAGATGCCCAAGCCACCCGGGCCACCACCTCGCCGGCGGCGTCGAGCGCCGGGTAGCTGCGGCCCGACTCGGAGCGGGGGAACTTCCCGCCGATGTACAGCTTGTGGGTCTTCTTGACGGCGAGCCGGCTCACGACCACGGTCCCCTCAGGTAGCCGGCCAGCCCGTGGCGGCCGCCCTCCCTGCCGAACCCCGACTCCCGGTAGCCGCCGAACGGCGACGTCGGGATCGAACTTGTTGTAGGTGTTGGCCCAGACCACCCCGGCCCGCAGCCGGTCGGCCATCCACAGGATGCGTGAGCCCTTCGTGGTCCACACTCCCGGCCGAGAGCCCGTAGGGGGTGTTGTTGGCCTTCTCGACCGCCTCCGCCGGGGTGCGGAAGCTCATCACCGACAGCACCGGCCCGAAGATCTCCTCCTGGGCGATCCGATGGCTCTGCGACACCCCGGTGAACAGGGTGGGCCTGAAGAAGTAGCCGCGGGCGGGCAGCTCGCAGTCGGGTTGATAGAGGTCGGCGCCCTCGTCGACCCCGGCGGTGACCAGCGCCTCGATGCGCTGCAGCTGCTCTGCGCTGTTGATCGCCCCGATGTCGGTGTTCTTGTCGAGCGGGTCGCCGACCCGGAGGGTCCCCAGCCGGCTTCGCAGCTTGTCGAGGAAGTGGTCGTAGATGCTCTCCTGGACGAACAGGCGGCGACCCGGCGCAGCACACGTGGCCCTGGTTGAAGAAGATGCCGTTGATGACACCCTCGACCGCCTGGTCGACGGGGGCGTCGTCGAAGATGACGTGGGCGCCCTTTCCCCCGAGCTCGAGGGTGAGCTTCCGGCCCGACCCGGCGAGCGCCCGCTGGATGCCCTTGCCCACCGCGGTCGACCCGGTGAACGCCACCTTGTCGAGCCCGGGGTGCTCGACCAGAGCGGCACCGGTCCGGCCGGCCCCGGTGACGATGTTGAGCACCCCCGGCGGCAGCCCTGCCTCGGCGGCCAGCTCGGCGAAGAGCAGGGCGGTGAGCGGGGTGGTCTCCGCCGGCTTGAGCACCACGGTGTTGCCGGTGGCCAGCGCCGGCGCCACCTTCCATGCCAGCATCATCATCGGGAAGTTCCACGGGATCACCTGCCCGGCGACCCCGAGCGGCTCCGGCGCCACCCCAGGGAAGGCGTACTCCAGCTTGTCCGCCCACCCGGCGTAGTAGAAGAAGTGGGCGGCGGCGAGCGGCAGGTCGACGTCGCGCGCCTCCTTGATCGGCTTGCCGCCGTCGATGGTCTCCAGCACGGCGAACTCGCGCGACCGCTCCTGGAGCATGCGGGCGATGCGGAACAGGAACTTGGCCCGCTCGGCGCCTCCCATCCGTCCCCAGTCACCCTCGAAGGCCTGCCGGGCGGCGGTCACCGCCAGGTCGACGTCGGCGGGGCCGGCCTCGGCGACCCTGGCCAGAGGCTCCTCCGTGGCGGGGTTGATGGTGTCGAGGTACTTCCGGGAGCGCGGCGCCCGGAACCGGCCGTCGATGAACAGCCCGTACTTGTCGGCGATCGCCACCATCTCGGAGGTCTGCGCCGAGGGCAGGTAGTCCCAGTCGTCCTTGACCGCGGGGGGTCTCGTCTCGGTGGCTGCCACATCAATCCTTGGTGAAGTAGTCGAGCGACTGGTACCGGCCGGTGCGCAGCCAGCGAATCTGCATCAGGACGTCGTTGAGCAGGCTCGACGCCCCGAAGCGGAAGAGGTCGGGGGTGAGCCACTCCGGGCCCAGCGTCTCCCGCACCATCACCAGGTACTTGATGGAGTCCTTGGCGGTGCGGATGCCGCCGGCAGGCTTCATCCCCACCATCGCGCCGGTGAGCGCCCGGAAGTCGCGGATCGCCTCGAGCATCACCAGCGTCACCGGCAGCGTCGCCGCCGGGCTGATCTTCCCGGTCGAGGTCTTGATGAAGTCGCCGCCGGCCGCCATCGCCAGCATCGAGGCCCGACGCACGTCGTCGAGGGTGCCCAACTCCCCGGTCTCCAGGATCACCTTGAGGTGGGCGGGGCCGCACGCCTCCTTGATGGCGACGACCTCGTCGAACACCTTCAGGTAGTCGCCGGACAAGAAGGCGCCGCGGTCGATCACCATGTCGATCTCGTCGGCACCCTCGCCCACCACCGCCTCCACCTCGGCGATCTTCAGCGGCGGTGGCCACCTGGCCGCTGGGGAAGTACGTGGCCACCGAGGCGACGTGGACGCCGGTGCCGGCCAGGGCGTCGACCGCGGTGGGCACCATCGCCGGGTAGACGCACAGCGCCGCCACCGACGGTATCGACGGGTCGAGTGGGTCGGGTCGGATCGCCTTGGAGGCGAGCTGGCGCACCTTGCCCCTGGTGTCCTGGCCCTCGAGCGTGGTGAGGTCCATCATCCGCACCGCCAGCAGCAGGGCGTCCATCTTGGAGCCGTGCTTGATGCTGCGGGTGCCCAGCGACGCCACCCGCTCGGTCGACCCCGACCTCGTCGACCGACGGGGTGGCGTTGAGGTAGCTACGCAGCCTGGCTGCGGTCACCGACCCGGACAGAACCGGCAACGCCGACGTGATGGCCATGCCCGGCATCTTACGAGTTGGCACAGCGCCCGCCCCGCAGGGCGGGCATGGTTTCGACTCGTAAGGTGCGGTCCGACATGGAGCGCCGAGAGATCCTGATCGCCCTCGGGATGTCGGCCCTCGGTTGGGGGCTGGCCGGGGTCGGGGTGCGGGTCGGCGCTGGGCGAGGGGGTCGAGCCGCTCTCCATGGTGGTGGTCCGTGCCGGGATCGTCGCGCTGGCCGTACTCGCCATCCTGTGGGTGCGGCGGGAGCGGATCCCGACCGACCGTCAGTTCTGGCGCACCGCCACCGTCGCCGGCCTGTTCAACATGGCGGTGCCCTTCGCCCTCTTCACCACCGCCTACCAGTACGCCTCGGCCGGGTTCGTCGGGCTGCTGGCGGCGCTGATGCCGCTGGCCACCGCCATCGTTCGCCCACTACACGGTGCACGACGAGCCGCTCACGGTCCCCAAGCTGCTCGGGATGCTGGTAGCGCTGGCCGGGGTGGTGCTGCTGTTCGTCTCCGGGGACAGCGGGCTCGACGAGCGGGGAAGACCGGAGTTCGCCATCGTCCTCGGGCTGGGGGCGGTGATCGCCGTCGGGGTGTCCTCCGCGTACGCCAAGCGTCACCAGGGCTCGTTCACCCCGGTGCCGCTCACCGGTACCCAGTTCCTGATCGGTGGCGCTGGTGCTGATCCCGTTCATGCTGGTGCTCGAGGGCGTGCCGTCGGGCATCACCTCCCGGGGATGGGCGCTGCTCGTCGGCACTGGCCCTGTTCTCCAGCCTGATGCCCTTCCTGCTGTTCTACTGGGTGCTGCAGCGGGCCTCGGCGACGATGGCGTCGCTGTCGGGCTACATCGTGCCGCTGATCTCCCTGTTGGGCGGCGTGATCCTCCTCGACGAGCGGATCGAGCTGGGCATCGTCGTCGGCGGCGCACTGATCCTGGTCGGGCGTGGTGCTCACCGACCAAGCCGAGCGGCGTGTCGCCGCCCACAGTTGACCTGGAACCGTCCGGCGTTTCAATCACCGGCCGGATTCGTACAATCGGCGGGTGACCAACGCCCCACATCGGCGCCCGACCCAGCGATACCCCGCTCGAGCCAGGGCAAGCCCCAGGGGCAGTCGCGAACGATGTCGGTGTCCCGCAAGATCGGCGTGCTGCTGATCGGTGTCCCGCTGCTCGGCGCTGGGGATCGCCCTCATCCCCCTTCCCGGGCCGGGAGCCTGGTGATCCTGGCCGCCCTCGCCGTCCTCTCGTTGGAGTTCGCCTGGGCGGAGCGGTGGTCGAGGCAGATCCGCGACGGGTTCAGGACGGTCTTCGAGAAGATCACCGGGCGTCGCTGAGCGGCACACGCCGACGAGGCCCCCCTACCCTGCGGCCGGTGAGCGACGTCATCGTCACCGAGGATCTGGGCTTCGCCTACGGCGACCATGTCGCCCTCCACCACGTCTCGGTCACCATCCCCGCGGGCCGGATCGGGCTGGTCGGAGCCAACGGGGCGGGCAAGACCACCCTCATCCGCATCCTCCTCGGGATCCTCCGGCCGACCGTCGGCAAGACCACGGTGCTCGACGCCGACCCGCTGCACGACCCGGTGGCAGTCCGCTCCCGGATCGGGTACATGCCCGAGCTCGACTGCCTCCCGATGGCGCAGACCGCCGCCGACTTCATGATCTACGCCGCCGAGCTGGCCGGGATACCGCCCAAGGCCGCCCGCCAACGTGCCTCGGACGTGCTCACCCTGGTCGGGCTCGACGAGGAGCGGTTCCGCCCGCTGGGCGGCTTCTCCACCGGGATGAAGCAACGGGCCAAGCTGGCCCAGGCCATCGTCCACGACCCCGAGCTGGTCCTGCTCGACGAGCCCACCGCCGGGCTCGACCCGGAGGGCCGTGACGAGATGCTCGACCTGATCTGCCGGCTGGGCGGGTTCGGGATCAACGTGGTCACCTCGTCGCACGTGCTCTCCGACATCGAGCGCCACCTGCGACTGGGTGGTGATGCTCGACGCCGGGAGCCGTGCTCCGCCAGGGCCCGCTCCGCACGATGCTCGACCACCGACACCGTCGAGATCGAGGTGTTCGAGGACCCGGCGCCGCTGCTGGCGCGGCTCGGCGCCGCCGGCTGCGTCGTCGAGCAGGACGGGCACCGGCTCACCGTGTCCGCTCCGCAACGGCGACGTCAGCGAGCTGATCGTCGACGCCGTGGTCGCCACCGGCATGGGTATCCGCCGCATGGGATCGCGGGCGCAGAGCCTCGAGGACGTGTTCCTGCACCACGACGTGCCGCCGGGAGTGGTTGACCGATGAGCGACCGGGGAGCCGTCTTCGATCTCGGATACCGGCCCCACGACGGCCCGCGCCTCGGCCGGGGAGCGGCGGTCAAGGCCACCGTGAAGGACGGGGTGCGGCGGGTCCTCGGGCTGCGGCGCAACTTCCGCAGGAAGATCATCCCCTGGGGCCTGTTCGCCATCGCCCTGCTCCCCGCCGTGGTGTTCGTCGGGTTGGTGTTCTTCACCAGCCAGTTCACCGGTGACACGGGCGGCGATACGCCGTTCGCCAGCCACTCGGCCTACTTCGACCTGGCGGCGGTGTCGGTGCTGCTGTTCTCGGCGCTGGCCGGGCCCGAGCTGCTGATCCCCGACCGCAGCGAGGGCGTGCTCAGCATCTACGCCTCTCGGCCGCTCACCGGTCGCGACTACCTGGCGGCGAGGGCGGGCGCTCTCGTCATCGTCCTCGCCGGGTTCATGCTGCTCCCCCAGCTCCTCCTCTACTTCGGCTTCGCCGCCCTCCAGGACGGCGGCTTCGCCTCCAACCTGGTGTCCAGTCTCGACGAGATCCCCAAGTTCCGCTGACCGCCCTGGCGTACGTCGCCGGGTTCGGGGCGCCGGCGTTGCTGGTGGCGGCGACGGTGAAGCGCTCTTCGGTCGCCTCCGGCGTCTACGTCGCCGCCATGTTCGTGCTGGAGGGGGTCGCCGCCGGATTGGTGGAGAGCGGCAACTCGATTCGCCGGTCCCCTGGCGCTGATCGACCATCCCACCGCCATCCGCGACGCCATCTACGACCAGAGCTCCGACCTGGTGGTCCACCAGGCCGACCTGAGCGTCTGGGTGTCGGTCGGTGTCATCCTGCTGCTGGTGGCCGCTGCCGCCTTGGTGTCGCTGCGCCGCTACCGGAGGCTGATGTGACCGACCCCGGCCGTCCCGGCGACAACCCGGCGCTGGTCGACGACGCCACCGTCGAGGTGGACGCCGTGTCCAAGTGGTTCGGGCAGAAGGTGGCGGTGTCCGGGCTCTCCTGCTCCTTCGGTCCAGGGGTGACCGGCCTCCTCGGTCCCAACGGCGCCGGCAAGACCACGCTGCTGCGGATGCTCACCGGGCTGGCGGTGCCGTCCGAGGGCAGGGTCACCGTGCTCGGCTTCGAGCCCCGCAAGCAGCCCAAGGTGTACGCATCCCTCGCTCTCGTGCCCGAGGAGAGCGCGGTGTACGACGACCTCACCGCCTTCGAGTTGGTCCGCTACGCCGCCCGGCTCTCCGGCCGAGGCCCGACCCCGACGCCGACGCCAGGAAGGCGATCGCCACCGTCGAGCTGGAGGAGGACGCCGATCGCAAGGTGGGCGAGTTCTCCAAGGGGATGCGGCAGCGGGCCAAGGTGGCCGCCGCCCTCGCCAACGACCCGCTCGTCCTGGTGCTCGACGAGCCGCTCAACGGCACCGACCCGGTCCAGCGGGCCCGGCTCATCAGCCTGTTCCGGTCCCTCGGCGACCAGGGCCGAACCGTGATCGTGTCGTCGCACATCCTGCAGGAGGTGGAGCGGATGACCGACCGGGTGATCGCCATGGTCGACGGCAAGCTCGCCGCCGCCGGCGACATCACCGCCATCAGGGCCGCCATGGCCCACATCCCCTACCGGGTGGTGGTCGACGCCGACGACGTGCGCAGCCTGGGCGTCGGCCCTCATCCGCGGCGACGGGGTCTCCGGCGTGCGCCTCGAGGACGGCAGGCTCCACGTCGAGACCACCAGCCTCCGGGTCCTCGGAACCACACGTCCCGGTTGCCGCCAAGGAGCTCGGTGTCCGGCTGACCGGGTTCCACCCCGAGGACGACTCGCTGGAGAGCGTGTTCCGCTACCTGGTGTCGAAGCGAAGCTACGCCGCCGGCGGAGATTCGGCGATGGGGGCGGGGGTTCCGCAGCGCAGCGCGATGAGCCGTCAGGCGGAGAGCCATGAGACAGCGAAGCTACGCCGCCGGCGGAGATTCGGCGATGGGGGCAGGGGCCCGCATCGCACCGCGATGAGCCGTCAGGCGAAGAGCCATGAGACAGCTATGACGGCCGGCAGCCAAACCGGCATCACCCGCGCCATCGCCACCATGACCGTGCGCCAGGTCCTCGGGGTGCGCCGCTTCATCATGCTCGGACTGCTCGCCCTCGCCCCGGCAGTGGTGCTCTTCTTCGCCGCCGCCCGCACCAACGACGCCGGTCGCACCGACGCGTTCGTCGGCATCGTGAGCGGCATGTACTTCGCCCTGGTGGTGCCGATCACCGCCTTGGTGCTCGCCTCGTCCAGCCTCGGCGAGGAGCGCCGGGAGGAGACCTTGTCCTTCCTCGTGCTCCGCCCGGTGAGCCGGAGCCGGATCGCCGTCGCCAAGATGCTCGGCGCCTTCGCCGCGGCCGTCGGCGGTGGTCGGTCTCGGCGCCGTCGCCGTCAACCTGGTGATGGCGTTCCGCGGAGGTGGCTTCGAGTGGCTGGCTCCCCGTCCTGGTCGGCGGGCTGGTGGGGACGGCTGCCTACGTGGGCCTGTTCGTCCCGCTCGGCTACGCCTTCGAGAAGGCGACGCTGATCGGCCTTGCATACGTGTTCATCTGGGAGACGGCGGTGGTGGGCACGCTGCCCGGCCTCTCCGCCACCTCGCCGTGGCGGATCGGGCTGAGCGCCTTCGCCGGGCTGGCGCCGGTCGAGTTCGAGGCCGTGGTGGGCGACTTCACGCCGAGCAATGTCGCCGCCGGCGCCGGTGGCGCCGCCGCTCAAGGCCCTGGTCGATCCTCGCCCTCGGCACCGCGGTCACCACCTGGCTGCTGGCCCGCCGCGACAACGTGTGATCGCCGAGAGCCACCAGACCTCACTCCCGGGCGGAACAGGGGTCGGCAACTAGCGTCCGACCGTGACCGAAGGCCTCGACCGCATCCAGCGCCGGGTCGGGATCGCCGCCCTCATCGTCTCGGGCGGGGTGCTCATCTCCCGGCTGCTCGGCCAGGTCCGGGACATCGTCTTCGCCGGGATGCTGGGCGCATCGGGCGACACCGACGTCTACGTCGCCGCCTTCCGCCTCCCCGACTTCCTCAACTACCTGCTGGCCGGCGGCTTCCTGTCGATCACCTTCATCCCCATCTTCGCCCGCTACCTGGCCGACGACGACGAGGAAGGCGGATGGACGGCGCTCACCGCCATCGTCCGCCCGCTGGCCATCGCCATCACCGCCTTCGTGGTGATCGGGTGGTGGGCGACCCCGGCGGTGATGGATTGGCTGTTCCCCGACTTCTCGCCCGAGCAACTCGCCGAGGCGATCCGGTTGACCCGCATCGTGCTTCCGGCCCAGATCTTCTTCGTGGTGGGGGCGCTGTTCTCCGCCGTGCAGTACGCCAAGGGCCGGTTCGTCGTCCCCACCACTCGCCCCCATCGCCTACAACCTGGGGATCATCCTCGGCGGGCTGCTCTACCCGGTGGTGACCGGCGACCCGGCGTCTCCCGAAGGGTTCATCTGGGGAGCGGTGGTCGGCGCCTTCGTCGGCAACTTCGCCCTCCAATGGTGGGGAGCCAGCGCGCGTGGGGATGCGGCGGCGGCCGGGAACCCCGTGGCGCCACCCTGCCGTCCTCGAGTACCTCGTCCTCGCCCTGCCGCTGATGATCGGCCAGTCCATCGTCGTGCTCGACGAGACCTTCATGAGCGTGTTCGGCAACCAGGCCGGCGAGGCGGCCCAGACCCACCTCCAGTACGCCAGACGCACGATGCTTGTCCCGGTGGGGGTGCTCGGCCAGGCGGCCGGGGTGGCCGCCTTCCCATTCCTGGCCAGACTCTTCGCGGAGGGCCGGATGCGGGACCTGGCCGATTCGGTGGACCGCACCATGCGCACCCTGATCGTGCTGTCGCTCGGCGCCACCGGGCTCACCATCGCCCTCAGCCAGCCGGTGATCCGCACCCTCTTCCAGCGAGGCTCGTTCACCCCCGACGACACGGTGGCCACCGCCTCGGCGCTGGTGGTCTATGGCCTCGCCATCCCGGTGTGGGGGGCGCTCCAGATCATCAGCCGCGGCTTCTACGCCCGACGCGAAATGTGGACCCCGGTGGTGATCGGCACCATCGCCTCTGTCGTCGCCGTGCCGCTCTTCATCCTGATGCAGGATCGCTGGGGCCTGCTCGGCGTCGCCGGGGCGTCATCGGTGATCCTCACCCTCTACACGGTGGCCCTCGGGGTGGCGTGGTACCGCCGGGTGGGTGAGCCGGGCCGGGTGGGACCGATGCTCGCCGGGCCGCTGCGGAGCCTGCCTCTGGTGATCGCCGGGTCGCTCGCCGCCTACGCCGTTTCCTGGCTGGTGGCCTCGACCATCGGCGACGGGTGGTGGGCCGGGCTGGTGGTCGTGCTCGCCGGCACCGCCGCCTTCGCCGCCGTCGCCTTCGCAGGTGGCAGCGTGCTCCACGACCGGATGGGGCCCGGGCCGGTGATCGGCTCATCTGACCCCACGGTGACGCCGGAGCCGAACCTGGAGCGGTGATCGCCCTCGGGCGCCGGGCGACCGTCGAACAGCGATCTACGATCCTGTTTCGGCGGTGGCAGAGGAGGTCGCGGTGGCTCGGACGTTCACGGTGGCGGCGGTGCAGGCGGCGTACGTGCTGATGGACCGCGAAGCCACGACCCGCAAGGTCGAGGCGCTGATCGACGAATCCGCGGCGGCGGGGGCGGAGTTGATCGTGTTCCCGGAGGCGTTCGTGCCGGGAACGCCGATCTGGATCGACAGCGTGCCGATCTGGGACGGCGACGAAGCATGGTTCGCCAGGCTGGTCGACCAGGCGGTCGTCGTCCCCGGGCCCGACCACCGACCGTATCGGCGCCGCCGCCCGGGCGGCCGGCGCATACGTGGTGATGGGAGTCGACGAACGGGAACAGCACGGGTCGACGATCTTCAACACGTTGCTGTACTTCGGCCCCGACGGCCGCCTGCTGGAGAAGCACCGCAAGCTGATGCCCACCGGCTCGGAGCGCACCGTGTGGGGGATGGGCGACGGCTCGACGCTCAACGTGGTGCAGACCGACCTGGGGCGCCTGGGTGGGCTCATCTGCTGGGAGAACTACATGCCACTCGCCCGGTTCCACCTGTACGCCCAAGGCGTGCAGGTCTGGGTGGCGCCCACCCTCGCCCGCGGCGACGGTTGGATCGCCACCATGCGCCACATCGCCAGGGAGGGTCGGGTCTGGGTGGTCGGGGTCAACCCGTGTGTCCACGTCGACCAGATCCCGGCCGACTTCCCCGATCGCGACCGGGTGTGGAGGGTGCTCGAGGACGACGACCCGGATGGCGAGGCCCAGTGGGTCGAGCCCGGGAACAGCGTCATCTGCAACCCCAACGGGGAGATCGTCGCCGGGCCGCTGCGCCACGAGGAAGGCATCCTGACCGCCGAGATCGACCCGTCTCAGGTCGACTCAGCCCGACGCCTCTTCGACCCTGTCGGCCACTACAACCGACCCGACGTCTTTCAACTGTCGGTCGACACCCGACGCCGACAGGCCGTGACGCTCGTCGGCGACGACCCCGCCCCCGAGATGAAACCTTTGAGCGATTGACTACACCACACGGCTTCAATCGCTCAAAGTTCGACGAATGAGCGTTGGTCAGACCGACGGGGGGTAGACCCCGGCGTCCTTGGCCTTGGCGGTCTGCCAGAAGATGTCCGCGATCTCCTCGATCAGGTCGAGCAGCTTCTGCCCGTCGGCCGGGTCGACCGACTTCTTGGCGTTGCCCGCCTGGAGGATGGCCCGCCAGAACAGGTCATCGAGCTGGGGGAACTCCTGGCGATGTTCGGCCGTGAAGAAGTCGGTCCACAGCACCGAGAGGTGGTGCTTGACGAGCTCGGCGCGCTCCTCCTTGATGGCGATGGCCCTGGCCCGGAAGACCTCGTCGTCGGAGTCCTGGTACTTCTGGGCTGCCTTGAACACCGACATCGCCTCGATCTTCGCCTGCGCCGGGTCGTAGACCCCGCAGAACAGGTCGCAGTGGGCGTAGGCGATCCGGCTCGGTTGGAACAGACCCACGGGGTACCTCCTCGATGGTTTCGGCACGTCCCGCTGACGATACCCCAACCGGCTATTCGCCAACCCACCCCGACCGCGTATTGCCACCCACCCCGACCACGTATTGCCACCCACCCCGACCACCCGGGACCAACCCTTACACTCCCCCGCCGATGCCCTGGATCCGACGCTACGAGATCGCCGAGCGCTCGATGAGGCCGGCGCTCTCTCCTGGCGACTACGTGGTGGCGGTGGCGGCACGGCGCCCACCGCGTCGCGGCGACATCGTGATCTTCGCCGACCCCGAGCAACCCGGTCGCGACCTGGTCAAACGGGTCATCGGGTTGTCGGGTGAGACCTTGACCGTCACCGACGGGCGGGTCGTGGTCAACGGCCGACCTGAGGCCGACCGGTGGGGCCGGGGGCCGACCACGCCCGACGGGTCCTGGCTGATCCCGGCAGGCCACGTCTTCGTGCTCGGCGACGACCGCGTGTCGTCGTCGGGCGACTCGCGCGCCACCGGGCCCACCCTGGTGGAATCCCTCGCCTGGCGGGTCCTCTTCAGGTACGGCCGTCGCCGCTCGAAGTAGGAGGATGGCGCAGCCGGCTACAGCGCACGATGGGGTAGGGGCCCCATCTGTGCGAGGAGGCGAGCTCTGCTCGCCGGGTAAGTGTCCAGCGCACGATGGGGTAGGGGCCCCATCTGTGCGAGGAGGCGAGCTCTGCTCGCCGGGAATGTCCAGTCGCACGATGGGGTAGGGGCCCCATCTGTGCGAGGAGGCGAGCTCTGCTCGCCGGGTGTGTCCAGCGAGCTAGGACTGCGAACGACGACCAACCACCAAGACGTCGATGGCCTCCCCGGGGACACCGGCGGCGGTGGTGGCGGGTCGCAGCACCCGCTGGAGCGTGACGATCTCGAGTGAGGCGAAGTCGGTGGCCAGGTCGGCCTCGGTGTAGAGCACCTCGGCGATCTGGGGGCCGCCCACACCGTGCTCGAGGTTGTCGGCGTGATGGGCGACCAGGAACAGCATGCCCCCGGGGGCGAGGGCGTCCACGGCGGCGGCGTGGACGACGATGCGCTGCTCGGCGACCAGCTGCAGGTACGACAGCAGCACCAGGTCGAACCTGGCGGGAGGCGGCTGCCAGGCGGTCAGGTCTGCGGTGACCACCTCGACGTCGACCCCGGCGGCGACCGCTGCCTCCCTCGTCTGGTCCCCTGCAACCGGGGAGAGGTCGACCGCGGTCACCCGGTGGCCCTGGGCTGCCAACCACACGGCATTCCGGCCTTGGCCGGCGCCGAGGTCGAGCACCATCCCGGGCGGGAGGCCGGCGAGGTGCTCGGCGACGAACCGGTTGGGCTCGACACCGAAGACCGTCCGGTCCGTCCCGAAGCGCTCGTCCCAGTAGGCGCGGCGCTCCTCGGGTGTCGGCGGGGTCCAGCTCACGTGCTCGCATCCATCGATTCGCCATCTCCCAAGGGCCCCCGGGCTGTCCCGGTCCGCCGACGCTACCGGAGAACAGAGGCTACGCCGGCAGGCGGAGACTCGGCGATGGGGGCTGGGGGTCCCCCATCGCAACGCGATGAGGCGCCAGCCGAAGAGCCATGAGTCGGGTAGGTCCCGGTCGGGGTTACACTCCCGCCACCGTGAGAACTTCGCGCCTGCCCTTGATCGCGCTCGCCCTCGTCGTGCTCGCCCTCGTTCTGCTCGCCGGTGCCTGCGGCGGGGACGAAGAGGCGGCCTCGACCACCACCACCAGCACGTCCACGTCTTCGACCAGCACCTCGACCACCACCACGGTGCCGCCGACGACGACCACCGAGGCGGTAGGACCGACCTCGATGCTCAACGGGGCCCCCCTCGAGGTGGGCGCCGACCTGGACCGTCGCGTGGTCGCCATGAAGATCGACAACCACCCCGACGCCCGGCCCCAATCCGGGTTGCAGGAAGCCGAGTCCGTCGTCGAGATCCTGGTCGAAGGGGGCATCACCCGGTTCATCGCCCTCTTCCACGGCACCGACTCCGAGTACGTCGGCCCGATCCGCTCCGGCCGCCCCACCGACCCGACGATGGTCGCCCCGCTCGGCGCCACTCTGCAGATATCCGGTGGCCAGGGCTGGGTCCAGTCGATCATCAGCGCCGCCGGGGTGCCGTACCTGACCGAGGCCGAGTCCAGCACCTTCCGCATCCCCGCCGACGGCCGCGCCTACGAGCGGACCCTGTACGGCAGCACGCTCGGTGTCCGTGAGGTGGCCGATGCCCGCGGGTTCCCCGACGAGCCGCCGGCGCAGCCCTGGTTCGAGTTCGGCGAGCCGAGGCGTTCAACGGCTACGGCCGAGACGGTGACGCTGTCCTGGGACGGGAACTGGCCCGACGTCAACTGGGTCTGGGACGGCGAGCGCTACCTGAGGTTCAACGGCGAGGAGTCGCACAGCTGGGTCGACGTCGAGGGCAACGGTGAGCAGATCGCCGCCGAGACCCTCCTCGTGCTGAAGGCGAACGAGTACACCTCGTGCCCGTCGGGCTCGGGTTCGTGCGTCCCCGCCGCCGAGACCACCGGGACCGGCGAGGCGCTGCTGTTCTTCGACGGGACCGTGGTCGAGGGAACGTGGGAACGCGAGGAGATCACCGACTTCTTCACGCTGACCAGGGCCGACGGGCGGCCGATGGAGCTCCCCGCCGGCTATCTCTGGGTATCGGTGTTCCCCGATGAGCAACCGCTGACCTGGGAGTGAGGGCCTCCACCCGCCGATGACTGCCCGGACCGGCGACCAGACCGGCTCGACCGGGCACCCCGCCCCCGAAACCGCCGCCACCATCGCAGCCGCCGTCCGCACCGGGCAGCGGCGCGCCGTCGACGAGATCGACCGCTGCCTCGACCGGATCGGCGACGACCCGCTCAACGCCTTCACCCTGATCGCCGACGCCGCCCGCGCCGACGCCGCCGCGGTCGACGCCGAAGTCGCCTCCGGGAAGGATCCCGGCCCGCTGGCCGGTGTCCCGGTGGCGGTCAAGGATCTGATCGACCAGGCGGGGGTGCCCAACACCGCCGGGTCGGGATTCCCACCGATGACACCCGACTCCGACGCCACCGTCATCGCCCGGCTCCGCGCCGCCGGGGCGGTGATCGTTGGACGCACCGGGCTCCACGAGTTCGCCTTCGGCTTCTCGTCGGAGAACGAGTGGTTCGGCCCGGTGCGCAACCCCTGGGACCCCGCCACGTCGCCCGGGGGCTCGTCGGGCGGGTCGGCCGCCGCCGTCGGCGCCGGCATGGTCCCGGTGGCGCTGGGCACCGACACCGGTGGATCGGTGAGGGTCCCGGCGGCGTTGTGTGGTGTCGTCGGGCTCAAGGTCACCCACGGGGCCATTCCGACCACCGGGGTGTTCCCCCTGGCGGCTTCGTTGGACACCATCGGGCCGATCACCCGCACCGTCACCGACGCCGCCTTGATGTTCGCCACCCTCGCCGGGCACGACCCGGCCGACCCCTGGTCGAGGGTGGAACCACCGGGGACGGTCGGGGAGGCGCCTTCGCCGGGCTCCATCACCCTGGGCATTCCCCACCCTTGGGTGGACCGGCTCCTGGACGATGCGGTCGCCTCCGGGTGGACCTGGTTTCGTGACGCCGCCGCAGCAGCCGGGATCTCCGTCGTCGAACTCGACCTCCCCGAGCTCGAGTACCCCGGGAACATCCTCGCCTCCGTCTACCCCGAGGTGGCCCTGGTGCACGCCGAGCGCTACATGGCCGAGCCGGAGCTCTATGGCAGGGAGGTCGGCGACCGGGTCGCCTCCACGCTCGAGTACACGCTCGACGACTACGTCGACGGGCTGGCGTGGCGCCGGCGCGTCGCCGACGCCCTGGACCGAGCCCTCGATGACGGGTGCGACGCCGTCATCACCCCGGCGGTGGCGGCGATGCGCAAGGTCATCGGGGTCGACACCATCCCGGTCGGCGGTACCGACGAGGGGTACCGATCGGCGCTGAGCTGCTTCACCGCCGTGGTCAACCATGCCGGCCACCCCGCCCTGGTCGCCCCGGTGAACGTGCCGGGTGCGCCGCCCCCGGCGATCCAGCTGATCGGGCGTCGCCGCCACGACCACACCCTGCTCGAGCTGGGGATCGCCCTGGAGGACGCCGGGCTGATCTCCACACCGCCACCGCCGTCGATCGAAACTTTGAGCGACTGACGACACCACACGGCGTCACTCGCTCAAAGTTGCGTGCCGCCGACGGGGGAATGACGGCTGGGTGATCACGGTGCGGACATAGAATGAGCCTGGTCATCCCCGATACGTCATCGGTGGGGAATGGGGCGCCGCCCCGAGAGAATGCGCAGGAGGAATGCCCTGTCAGACGACACGTTGATCAGGTCCAGCGACGTGGAGCAACTCGATCGGGTTGTCATCCGGTTCGCCGGTGACTCGGGCGACGGGATGCAGCTCGCCGGCACCCGGTTCACCGATGCCTCGGCTCTGTTCGGCAACGACCTCGCCACCCTGCCCAACTTCCCCGCGGAGATACGGGCCCCGGCGGGGACCCTCCCCGGCGTCTCCTCGTTCCAGGTCCACATCGCCGATTGGGACATCCTGACTCCCGGCGACTCGCCGGACGTGCTGGTGGCGATGAACCCGGCCGCCCTGAAGGCGAACATCGACGACCTGATCAGGGGAGGCCTGCTCCTCGTCAACGAAGACGCCTTCGACGAGCGCAACCTGGAGAAGGCCGGCTACACCGCCAACCCGCTCACCGACGGGTCGCTCGAGGGCTACCACGTCCTCACCGCCCCCATGGAAGACCTGACCAAGACGGCGGTGGAGGCCACCGGGTTGCGTGGTCGTGGCGTCCTGCGCTCCAAGAACTTCTTCGCCCTCGGCTTGCTGTCGTGGATGTTCAACCGCCCGCTCGACCCGGTGTTCGACTGGGTCACGGACAAGTACGGCGAGGACGACCCGGTGGGCAACGCCAACGTCGCCGCCTTCCGGGCGGGATACAACTTCGGGATCACCACGGAGGAGTTCCACCACACCTTCGAGGTGCAGCCCGCCCGCCTGCCCGCCGGCACCTATACCAACGTCACCGGCAACCAGGCGCTGGCATGGGGGTTGATCGCCGCCGCCCAGGCGGTGAAGCTGCCGCTCTTCTACGGCTCGTACCCGATCACCCCGGCCTCCGGCATCCTCGAGGAGCTCGCCCGGCACAAGAACTTCGGGGTGCGCACCGTGCAGGCCGAGGACGAGATCGCCGCCGTCGGCATCGCTCTCGGCGCCTCGTTCGCCGGCCACCTCGGCGTCACCGGCACCAGCGGCCCAGGGATCGCCCTGAAGAGCGAGACCATCAGCCTGGCCTTCCAGGTCGAGTTGCCCCTGCTGATCGTGGACGTGCAGCGGGCCGGGCCCTCGACGGGGATGCCGACCAAGGTGGAGCAGGCCGACCTGATGGCCGCCCTCTACGGCCGGCACGGAGAAGCCCCGATCCCGGTGATCGCCGCCGCCACGCCAAGCGACGCCTTCGACACCGCCATCGAGGCGGCGCGGATCGCCGTGCATCACATGACCCCTGTGATCCTGCTCTCCGACGGGTACATCGCCAGCAGCTCGGAGCCGTGGGCGCTCCCCGATGTAGGTGAGCTGCCCGACCTGTCGGTGCGCTTTGCCGCCGCCGACCCCGACGGCACCTTCCTCCCGTACGAGCGCCACCCGGACACGCTCGCCCGGCCATGGGCCATCCCGGGCACCCCGGGATTGGAGCACCGCATCGGCGGCCTGGAGCACGAGAACCTCACCGGCAACATCTCGTACGAGCCGCTCAACCACGAGGAGATGACCGAGCTGCGCGAGGAGAAGCTGGCCAGGGTTCGGGCCTCGATTCCCCCGTCGACGTTGTACGGGCCGGACGACGCCGACATCCTGGTGCTCGGTTGGGGCTCGACCTACGGGGCCATCCGGGCCGGGGTGCGCAACGCCAACCGGGACGGGACCCGGGCGGCGCACCTCCACATCCGACATCTCAGCCCGTTGCCGCCCGACCTCGGTGAGATCCTGGCCGGGTTCGACACCGTGCTCGTCCCTGAGCTCAACCGGGGCCAGCTCCTCAAGCTGGTGAGGGCCGAGTACCTGGTCCCGGCCGTCGGGTTGCACAAGGTGCAGGGACTGCCGTTCAAGGCGGCGGAGATCGCCGCCAAGATCCACGAGCTCACCGACGCCAAGGAGCGGGTGTGACCGACACGGAAACCCGCTACAGCCGCCAGGACTTCCAGTCCGACCAGGAGGTGCGGTGGTGCCCGGGGTGCGGGGACTACACCATCCTCGCCACCGTCCAGAGCTTCCTCGCCGGGGTCGACGTCGACCGCCACAAGCACGTCTTCGTCTCCGGCATCGGCTGTGCCGCTCGGTTCCCCTACTACGTCGACACCTATGGGATGCACTCCATCCACGGGCGCGCCCCGGCGATTGCCACCGGCGTCGCCACCGCCAACCCCGACCTGACGGTGTGGGTGGTCACCGGCGACGGCGACGCGCTGTCGATCGGCGGCAACCACCTCATCCACGCCTTGCGCCGCAACGTCAACATCAAGATCCTGCTGTTCAACAACCAGATCTACGGGCTCACCAAGGGCCAGTACTCCCCCACCTCCGAGGTCGGGAAGAAGACCAAGTCGAGCCCGGCCGGCTCGATCGACTACCCGTTCAACCCGGTGAGCCTGGCGCTCGGCGCCGAGGCGACATTCGTGGCCCGCACCGTCGACATGGACCGGGAGCACGCCACCCGCATCCTCCAGGCCGCCTACGAGCACACCGGCTCGGCCTTCGTCGAGATCTACCAGAACTGCAACGTCTTCAACGACAAGGCGTTCATCCAGCTCACCGGGCGGGAGGAGCGCGACGCCAACCGCATCTACCTGGAGCCGGGCGAGCCGATCGTGTTCGGGGCGGAGAAGGAGAAGGGCATCGTCCTCGACCGGGACGGTGCCAAGATCGTCGACGTCGCCGACGTCGGGATCGACGCCATCCACGTCCACGACCCGGCGAACACCGGTGGCGTGGCCTACGTGCTGAGCCGGCTGTCGCACAGCCCGACCGGGCCGACCCCGATCGGGGTCTTCCGGCGCATCTCACGGCCCAGCTACCAGGAGCTGGTGCAGAGCCAGATCGTCGACGCCCAGGCGAAGAAGGGCCCCGGCGACCTCGGCGAGCTGCTCCGCTCCGCCGGCACCTGGACGGTGTCCTGAACCCGCAGGGATGCGACGTGCCGGCGGATGTCCACGTGGACATCCGCAAGTGGCTGAACACGCGCAGCTGGCAGTTCACCATGCACCCGCTCGGTGCGGACGACCACGGCACTTGGCTGTGGGCCCCTGCCGGCACGGTCTACGCCCGCCCGGAGGGACCGGAACAGGTCTCTCACACCGTATGGGTGGTGTTGGTGACACCCGACCGGTGGTGGTCCGGTCTCTGGTACGACGACCAGGACGGGCGCGAGCTGTACGTCGATGTCGCCACGCCGGCGACCTGGGTGGGTGATCGGAGCCGGGTGACCATGATCGACCTGGACCTCGACGTGGTACGAGATTCGGACGGAACCGTGGAGCTGCTCGACGAGGACGAGTTCGAGCAGCACCGCATCGAGTGGGCCTACCCGGATCACGTCGTCGCCGCCGCCCGGACCACGGCGGCACAGCTCGTCGGCCGGGTAGCCGATCGCGGCGAGCCTTTCGGGTCGGTCGGCCTCGGCTGGTTGGAGCGGGCATGCCACCGGGCAGGCACCCCGTGACCCCGGCGGTCTCGTGCGTCATCCCGGTGCGCAACGAGCGGCAAGCCATCGCCGCCGCGGTGCGCAGCTGTCTCGAGCAGCGGTTTGACGGCGCCATCGAGGTGGTCGTCGCCGATGGCATGAGCGGAGACGGAACCAGGGCGGTGATCGAGGAGCTGGCCGCTGCCGACCCGAGGGTGCGCATGGTCGACAACCCTGCCAGGGTGACCCCGGCCGCCCTCAATGCCGCCATCTCGGCCTCGTCGGGCGAGGTGGTGGTGCGGTGCGACGCCCACGCTGTATTGCCCCCCGGGTACGTGGCGACGGCGGTGGCCACCCTGGAGCGGACCGGGGCGGTGAACGTCGGGGGCATCCAGCATGCCGTCGGCGACGACGTGACCAGCCGGGCGATCGCCATGGCGATGACCTCGCCGGTCGGGGTCGGTGACGCCCGCTTCCGCTACGGCGGCGACGCCGGGCCGGTCGACACCGTGTACCTCGGCGTCTTCCGGCGCGACGCCATCGACGGGGTGGGCGGGTTCGACGAGACCCTGGTGCGCAACCAGGACTACGAGCTCAACTACCGGCTACGCAAGTCGGGGGGCATCGTGTGGTTCGACCCCGACCTGGTGGTCGACTACCGGCCCCGTGCCTCGCTGGGATCGCTGTGGAGGCAGTACTTCGAGTACGGGAAGGGCAAGCGGGCGATGCTCCGGCTCCACCCCCGGTCGCTGCGGTGGCGGCAACTCGCCCCGCCGCTGCTGGTGGTGGCCCTGGGAGGGTCCGTGGTGGCGGCCGCCGCCGGAGCCGGGTGGGTCGCCGCCGTGGTGCCGGTCGCCTACGGGCTCGCCCTCGCCGGAGGGGCGGCGGTGGAACTGGCCCGCGGCGGCGGCGCAGCGGCGTTGCTGATGCCGGCGGCGGTGGCGACCATGCACGTCGCCTGGGGCGGTGGGTTCCTGGTGGAGACCGCCCGAGGTCCCGGCCGAGAGCGTGCCGGCGGGTAGCCCCTTCAGATCTCGGCGTAGAAGCGGCGCACCTGCTCGGCCGGCCACCGGTAGCGGTCCCGGATGCGTGGCGCCTGGCTCACCGCGGCGGCGGCGATGTCCGGGTCGGTGATGACCCGGTCGACGGCGGCGGCGACGGCCTGGCGGTCGCCCGGGGGCACCCACACCACCCCGGCGACTTCGCCGAGCACCCGCCGGCTGGCGGGCAGGTCGCTGGCCACCACCGGCACCCCCATCGCCAGGTACTCGAGCAGCTTGGTGGGCAACGACTCGCGGTAGTTGGGGAGGTCGTGGAGTAGGGACAGGGCGACGGCGTGCCGGCCCATCAGCGGCAAGGCCTCGGCGGGCGGGAGGAACCCGGTGAAGGTGACCTCGACACCGTGCTGCCACGCCATCGCCGAGATCCAGTCCCGCACCGGGGCGCCGGCCCGGCCGATCAGAGTGAGCTGACGAGCCTGGCTCCGGCCGACGGCGGCGACGGCGTCGAGCAACCCGCGCTCCTCGGTGACATCTCCCAGGTACACGACGCCGGACCGCTCTGCCGGGTCGGTGATCGGCACATCGCCGATGGCGAGGAAGTTGGGGAACACCGGGTGCTCCCTGGCGAAGAGGGAGCGGTAGCTCTCCTCCGCCAGGGTGATCGGGAGCAGCCGGTCGGCGAGGCGGAGCAGGCCGGTCACCACCCAGGTCGCCAAGCCGCGGAGCGGCCGCGGGATCCGCCGTTTCTGCCCCATGGTGGCGGGGAGGTTCTCGTGCAGGTCGAAGACCACCCGGCGCCGGAGCAGCCCGGCGAGGACGGCGGCAGGGAGCAGCTCGGGGTCGTGCACCGAGGCGACGTCGTAGTCACCACGGAGGATCAGCCAGGAGGCGGTCACCGAACGGCGCAGCCGCCTGCCCTCGAGGGCGACGATCTCGATCCCGTCGGCAGCCACCGGTCCCGGGGCGGTGGTGGCGTAGCGGACCGCGGCGACGGGGGCCAGCGTCTCCACCAGCTTGGCCCGGATCCGGGGGTCGTCGGGCGGGTGGACCGACGAGACCACCAACACCCGGCGGGCGGCGCCGGCGGAATCGCCCGGTGGGCCGGGGGTCACAGGGCGACGACGCCGTCGGCGACGGTCCCCTGGCGACGGTAGGCGCCGCGCGTGTCGAGGATCACCGGCACCGACTTCGCCAGCGCTTCCAGGTCGAGCACGTCGTGGTCGGTGAGCAGGATCGCCAGGTCGAACCGGGAGAGGTCGTCGGCATCGTCCACCGCCTCGAAGCCGTGGGCGGCGATGCGCTCCCGGCCGACCACCGGGTCGAGCACGGAGACCTCCGCACCACGCTCCTGGAGCAGGTGGAGCACGTCGAGCGAGGCCGACTCACGGTCGTCGGCGATGTTCGGCTTGTAGGCGATGCCCACCCCGAGGATCCGGCTCCCGGCCACCGGCAGCCGGCGCTCGTTGAGCAGGTCGGCGACCCGGCCGACCGTATAGCTGGGCATGCCCTTGTTCACCTGCTCGGCGAGGTCGATGAACCGGGTGGCGATGTTGGCCTCGCGGGCCCGCCAGGCGAGGAACTGGGGATCGAGCGGAATGCAGTGCCCACCGACCCCCGGTCCCGGGTAGAACGGCTGGAAGCCGAACGGCTTCGAGGCGGCGGCGTCGACCACCTCCCAGATGTCGATGTCCAGGTGGTGGGCGAGCTGGGCCATCTCGTTTACCAGAGCGATGTTGACCGCCCGGTATGTGTTCTCGAGCAGCTTGGCCATCTCCGCCACCCGCGCCGACGACACCGGGAACACCGAATCGACGATCCGGGCGTAGGCGGCGGCCGCCACCTCGGTGGAGACCGCGGTCACCCCGCCAACGACCTTCGGGATCTGTCCGGTCTTCACTTCGGCACCGGGGTTGACCCGCTCCGGTGAGAACGCCACGAAGACGTCCTCGTCGAGCTCCAAGCCCCCCGAGGTCGCCGCCGGGACCAGCAGGTCGCGCGTGGTGCCCGGGTAGGTCGTCGACTCGAGGGCGATCAGCATCCCGGGCTGGACAACGGCGGCGACGGTGGCGGCGGCTGCCTCGATGAACGACATGTCCGGCTCGCGGTGCCGCCCCAGCGGGCTCGGCACGCACAGGAAGAGGGCGTCGGCTCCTGTGAGGCGTCCAGGGTCGGCGGTGAGGGTGAGCCCGGAGGCGAGCGCCTCGGCCAGCTCGTCGTCGGTGACGTCCTCGATGGGTGAGATCCCCCGCTCCAGCCGTTCGATGCGCTCGGCGGAGACGTCGAACCCGACCACGGGAAGCCCGCGGCGCACCATGGTCACCGCCAACGGCAGGCCGACGTACCCCAGGCCGATGACCCCACCGGTCCAGGTCTCGGTTGCGAAATAGCGGGCGCGCTCGTGCATTGAGCTCCAAGATCTGGAGGGGACTGCCGGAATCACCGAGAGTGTAGGGATCGACCCGGCAGTGGGCCATAGGGCGGCCGGTGGTTCTCTGGCCGGCTCTCCCGCCGCCTCAGCTCATGCTGAGGCTGAACGTGATCGACTTGAGCAGGAAGGTGGAGCGCATCCACGCCGAGGTCTCGGTCACCGTCGTGTCGCCGTCGGTGAAGCTGATCGTGTTGGCGCTGCCCGACGTGTTGCGCTTGCTCACCCAGATGTCGGTGATCTCGGACAGGCCGACCGCATCAGCCACCTCTTCGTTGCTGAGCGTGACCGTCCAGCTGGCGTTCGGGTTACTCACGGTGCCGTCGACCGCCCAGTGGTCATCGGCGCTCTCGTAGTAGGGCACCGGGTCCCACCACGGCCACACATCCTCGATGTCCTCGGTGGCGCCACCGCTCGACGAGGAGTAGTAACCGCGCACGATGTCCTGGTTGGGAGCGGCCGAGTGCGTCATCACCTTGCCGGCGGTCTGGCGGACGGCGTTCACCCAGTTGGATTGGCCGTGGCCGGTGCCGACGTATCGCTGGTCCCAGGTGGTGTCCCTCACGTGGCACCAGGCCGCACACAGGTTGTTGGCCGGGTTGCCGCGGTGGATCATCAGCTCCCTGGCGTATGAGCGGGCGGCGATCGCCTGCGCCCGCAACGCCGCCATGCCGCCGCTGTTGCCCCAGGCGTACGGCATCTCGGAGATGCCGAGGATGTAGTTGTTCAACCGCAGCTTGGCGGAGAGGTCGAGGCCGCCGTCGCCTGATCGCACCACCAGCATGCCTCTGGCGTACCGGCACTCCCGGTACACGGTCGGCGAGACCTGCCAGTCGGCGAGCGTGCACCCGACGATGGCGAGCGCCGTCTTGGGCTGCGCAGTGGTCTTCCAGGCGTACCAGCGGAAGTTGAAGGCGCAGCTGCCCTTCGCGGTCGAATAGGTGTTGTCCGCACCGGGCGGGTTGATCACCAGCCAGCAGTTGGTGGGACCGGGACCCTTCACCTTGATGGTGCCCGCCCACGGGAACGAACCACTCCTTCTGGCCCCGGGTCACCCGGACCCGGTGCCCGCTGCCGGAGATGGCGTCGACCCGCAGGGTGAGCTCGGTGAAGTCCATCTCGAGGTTGACCCAGATCGGCGGCGACCCCGTCGTGCCTCCGGTGCCGAGCTTGGTGATCTTCACCCCGTTGTAGTAGTTCTTGAGGATCTCGCCGTGCGTGTGCCCGTCTTTGGACATGCCGTATGCGCCGTACTGGCTCAGGCCCACGCCATGCCCCCAGCCGGAGCCGTCGATCACGATGTCGTCGGCGGCGGCGAGCTCGCCGGAGCCGTCCCTCTCCGGCCGGCCGCCCTCCGGGGGTGCGGGGGTGTCACCCGGCGGAGTCGTGTCACCCGGCGGAGTGGTGTCACTGGGCGGAGTCGTATCACCCGGCGGAGTCGTATCACCCGGCGGCGTGGTGTCACCCGGAGCGGTCGTGTCACCCGGAGCGGTCGTGTCACCCGGCACAGTCGTGTCACCCGGAGCTGCACCGGCCGCAGCCGGGGCCGCTCCCGTGCCGATGGCGCCCAGGGCGGCGATCATCGCGGTCACGACTACGGGCCGCAGCCGGCCTACGGAGGCTCGTGTGGTTCTCATGCCCGAGTGGTCCTCATGGAAGGTGTCATCGACCCGTCACCGGGCTCGCTTGAGTGGTTTGTCCTGTCGTCCCGTCCCGCCGCCGGCGAACCGGCGCGCCTCGGGCCTCCGCCCGTCCGTAGGCCCCACCCCACCCCGGCCGTTGACTGCTCCGGGCCTTACGCACCGGAACGGACACCCTAGCCCGGGGCGTTCGGCTCGATCCCGGCCGGACCGGACGAAGCGCTCAATAGCATGCGGCGATGGCCAGGCCGGTGCGAGCGCTCCTCATGACCAGCAACGGCACCGGCATGGGCCACCTGAGCCGGATGCTCTCGATCGCCCTGGCTGCCGGTGACACCCTCGATGCCACGATGCTGTCGCTGTCGGTCGCCTTCCCCGTCGTGTCCCGTCACGGCCTGACCGGCGAGTACTGCCCCAGCCCGGAGCGCCACTTCATGCCGCGCCACCTGTGGCAGGGGTACCTTCGCCGGCGGCTGGTCGCCCTGGCGCGGGAGGTCGACGCCGAGGTTTTCGCCTTCGATGGGATCGTCCCATACCCGGGCCTGGTGGCCGCCCTCGCCGACCTGGGCGACCTGCCGGCGGTGTGGGTCCGGCGTGGCATGTGGCGGCCAGGCGGGGCCGACCTCTCGCTGGCCCGATCGGGCCAGTTCGACCTCGTCATCGAGCCCGGCGAGCTCGCCGCCGAGGGCGATCGGGGCGCGACGGCGCAACGGACCGATGCCGTCAGGGTGCCGCCGGTGTCCCTCATCGACGTCGTCGACCGGGTCGACCGGGCGACCGCCGCCGCCGAGCTCGGGATCGACCCCGACCGACCGGCGGCGTTGGTGGCTCTCGGGATCGGGGCTCTCGGCGACGCCGTCACCCCCGGGGCGAGCGCGGTTGGCACCCTGCTCGACGACCCGAGCTGGCAGGTCTGCGTCACCCGTCCCGGTACGGCCACCGACGGGCCGATGCCGGACAGCCGGGTAATCCGGCTGGTCGGGGTGTACCCGCTCGCCCGCTACCTGGCCGCCTTCGACGTGGCGGTGAGCGCCGCCGGGTACAACTCGGTCCACGAGCTGATCCCGGCAGGACTGCCGACGCTGCTGCTGCCCAACCCGGACACGAGGACCGACGATCAGGTGGCCAGGGCGGCATGGCTCGCCGGCGCCGGCCTGGCGCTCACGGCTCGGCCCGACGACGCCGAGGACGTGGCATCGGCTGTCCGGAGGCTCACCGCCGGTCCGGTTCGCGCCGATCTCGCCGCCGCCATTGCCGCGCTCCCCCGGTCGGCGCTCGGTGGCGGCGCCGTCGCCGCCGCCGAGCTGGTGGTCCGATCGGTCGAGGACGGTCGTCACCCATCCACCCTGGCGGGAAGATCCCAGCTCCTCGCCACGCTGGCCCGGGACCGGGCCAAACGCATCATCGGCCACCGAACCGGCGAACGGGCACGCCGGGTGTTGCGCCGTCCCCTGACCGGTGGCCCGGCGAGACGGCTGCCGGTGACCATCACCGATGAGGAGGCGGCGACCCCGCCGGCGGCGGGGGTGCGCCGGCTCGTGCTGTCCGAGACCATCCCAGCCGAGGACATCGCCTCCGGCCCGGTGGTCGAGCACCTCCTGCCGGGTTCGTCGGAGCGATACCGGGCGGAGCGGCGCGCCATCATCGACGACTACTACCGGGTCGTACCCGGCTGACCGGTCAGCCGCCGAAATTGCGCTCGAGGGAGGCCACGACGTCCCCCAGCGAGTCCTGCCATCGAGGGAGGGCGCTCAGGCCCGCCGGCCCGGCCCGCTCGCTGCCCAGTACCGAATAGGCGGGTCGACGCGCCGGGGTCGGGTAGTCGGCGGTGGCGCACGGCTCCACCAGGCCCGGGTCGTGCCCAGCCAGGTGGAGCGCCGCCCGGGCGAGCTCGAACCACGTGGTGACCCCCACGTTGGTCATGTGCAGGATGCCGGTCACCCCGGCGTCGACCGCCTCGGCGGTGGCGGCGGCGAGGTCGCCGGCCACGGTGGGGCACCCCATCTGATCGTCGACCACCCGCCACGGCTCGCCCCGGCGGGCGAGGCGCAGCATGGTGGCGACGAAGTTCGGATGGGTGCCCGACACCACCCACGAGGTACGGATCACCAGCGTTCCCGGGTGCAGGTCGAGTGCTGCGATCTCCCCGGCCAGCTTGGACCGGCCGTAGGCGTTGATCGGGTCGGTCGGGTCGGATTCGACATAGGGCGTCGTGCCGTCGCCGGGGAACACGTAGTCGGTGGAATAGGTGACCAGCGGGATGCCGGTGGCGGCGGCGAAGCGGGCCAGGGCGGCTACCGCTTCGCCGTTGACCAGGTGCGCCATGTCCTGCTCGGCCTCGGCCCTGTCGACGGCGGTGTAGGCGGCGCAGTTGACGAGCGCCGTGGGCGACAGGGGGGCCAGCCGGTCGGCGATGACGCCGGTGTCGGTGAGGTCGAGCCCGGCGCGGTCGACGAACCGGGCATCGGGATACACCGATCGGAAGGCCGTGCCCAACTGGCCACCGGCGCCGAGAACCACTATCACCGGGGCGCCTCTGGCCTCTCCTCGGCCAGGATCTCCTCCAGGTAGGTTCGGTAGCCCGATCTGGGCATGCTGTCGACCAACGTGGCAAGGCCCCCGTGGTCGAGGTAGCCCGCTCGGTAGGCCACCTCCTCGAGGCAGGCGATCTTGGTGCCTTGCCGGTGCTCGATGGTGGCGATGAAGTTGGCGGCGTCGAGCAGGCTGTCATGGGTGCCGCTGTCCAGCCATGCCACTCCCCGCCCCAGGGTCCGCACCCGGAGCCGGCCCTGGTCGAGGTACACCTTGTTGAGGTCGGTTATCTCGAGCTCGCCACGCGGAGACGGCTCCAGGCTCTCGGCGAGCGAGACGACGTCGCTCCCGTACAGGTACATGCCGGGCACGGCGAACCGTGACCTGGGACGCTCCGGCTTCTCCTCGAGCGATATGGCCTTGCCGGTCTCGTCGAACTCGACGACGCCGTAGCGGACCGGGTCGCTCACCGGGTAGGCGAAGATCAAGGCGCCGTCGACGAAGGTGGCCACCGCCTCGTCGAAGCCGAGCTCCCCGTAGAAGATGTTGTCGCCGAGGACGAGGGCGACCGGTTCGCCGGCGAGGAACTCCGCACCGACCAGGAACGCCTGGGCGATGCCCTTCGGCTCGGCCTGGGTGGCGTAGCGGAACGACACCCCGAACTGGCTCCCGTCGCCGAGCAGCGCCTCGAAACGGGGGCGATCGACCGGGGTGGTGATCACCAGGATGTCGCTGATCCCGGCCTGGATCAGCGTGGCGATCGGGTAGTAGATCATCGGCTTGTCGTAGACCGGCTGGAGCTGCTTGGAGGCGATCCGGGTGATCGGGTCGAGCCGGCTCCCCGCCCCGCCGGCCAGGATGATGCCCTTCACCGCCGGCCCCCCGGGCCCGGGCCGCTCACGGGTGCCGCTCCCGGATCGGCCGCCACCAGTCACCGCGGTCGGCGTACCACCGCACCGTGTCCTCCAGCCGCTGGTCGAGGGAGTGGCGGGGGGCCCACCCCAACGCCCGGATCTTGGAGGAGTCCACGGCGTACCGGCGATCGTGTCCCGGTCGATCGGTGACGTAGTCGATGGCGGCTTCGTCGCGCCCGGTGATGGCGAGCAGCCTGCGGGTCAACTCCAGGTTGGTCACCTGGGCATCGGCGCCGATGTTGTACACCTGCCCGGGGTCGCCCCGATCGACGAGCAGGTGGATGGCGGCGCAATGGTCCTCGACGTACAACCAGTCGCGCTCGTTGAGCCCGTCGCCGTACAGCGGGACCGTGCGGCCCTCGGTGAGGTTGGTGACGAAGAGGGGGATCATCTTCTCGGGGAACTGGTAGGGGCCGTAGTTGTTGGTGCATCGGGTGATGATCGCCGGGTAGTCGAAGGTCACCTCATAGGAACGCACCAGGAGGTCGGCTGCCGCCTTGGAGGCCGAATACGGCGACGACGGGTCGAGGGGGGCCGACTCCGGGGCGAAGCCCTCGGCGATCGACCCGTACACCTCGTCGGTCGACACCTGGACGAACTGCGGCACCCGGTGGCGTCGGGCGGCGTCGAGCACGGTCCCGGTTCCCACCACGTTGGTCTCCAGGAAGACCCTCGGGCCGGCGATAGAGCGATCGACGTGGCTCTCGGCGGCGAAGTTGACGACGACATCGTGGCCGGGGACCAGCTCGTCGACGAGTGCGGAGTCGCTGATGTCCCCCTGCACGAAACGGTGCCGGGGATCCTGGTCGAGCTCGTCGACGGTGGCCCGCACCCCGGCGTAGGTGAGCAGGTCGAGGTTGGTGATCGTCGCCTCGTCCTCGTGGTCGAGGACCCAGCGGACGAAGTTGGAGCCGATGAAGCCGGCGCCGCCGGTCACCAGGTAGCTGCGTCCCATCGGTTGTCGCTCGTTTCTCTCGCGTCGTGCCCGGGCGTGCGCCCAAGAGGAACGGATGTGTCGGCGCGACCCTACGGCCCGAGGCGCCGGATCGCACGCCCGGCCCTGGTCCGGGCGAGCCGTCGCACCCACGAAGGGAGCGGTGCCGGGCCGGGCGGCAACGCCGACAAGCGTCGCCACTCGGCGACGGCGTCCGGCTCGAGGCGGTGCCGCAAGGCGCCAAGGCGCCCTCCTGCGGGCCGAACGGCGTCGGGCCGTCGCCGGCGGTGGCGAGCCAAACCGGTGTCGGGTCGCTCAGGCCCAGTGACGCCACCAGGTCGTCGGGGAGGAGGTCCTCGGGACGGACCCGAATGGTGGCGAGGCCGCTGCGGCGGAGACGGTCCTCGAAGTCGGCGCCGTAGAACCGGACATGGTCTGCCTGGCCGAAACGCCGGATCCGCTCCCGTTCGGGCGCCGCCGGGTCCTCGTCGGTGTGCTGGTGCGGTCGCCAGGGGACCTGGATGAGCGCCAGCCCCCCGCCGGCGAGCACCCGGGCGAGCTCGGCCATGGCGGTGGTGTCGTCGGGGATGTGCTCGAACACGTGGAAGACCACGGCCAGGTCGACGGTACGGCTCGCCAGGGGCATCCGGCACAGGTCGGCGACCAGCCCCACCGTCCGCCCGTCGGCGGCCGGGGCGATGTCCATCCCGAGGTAGACAGCGTCGCTTCGCCTGAGCAGCCGGGTCACCGCCGGTGTGGGAGCCACCTCGAGCACCAACCCCGCAGTCCCATGTTCCTGCCGGACGGCGGCGAGCAACGTGGCGAGGAACCGGTGCCGCTCCAGCGCCTGGCACGATGGGCAGCGCGCCTCGGGACGCCCACCCGGGCCCGGGGCGAACCCACGCGGTCGGGCCAGGCAGGCCGGGCAGAGCATGCCCGGTCACCCGACCAGACGGCGGAGGAGCGCGGTGAAGTCGGCGGCCATTTCGGGAGGCGTGTACCGCTCGGCCACGGCCCTGGCGGCCCGGCGTGGTGCCGGGCCTGTCAATGAACGCACCCGTCGCAGCGCATCGAGCAGGCCGGCGTCGTCCTCGGGATCGAACCCGATCGAAGCACCCGCCTCGAGCAGGTCGGCGAGGCACCCGGTGGCCGGGGCGATGACCGGCAGGCCGAACGTGTAGGCCAGCAGCAGGCTTCCCGAGTTGAGCACTGCCCGGTGGGGCAGCACGGCGACGTCCGATCCCTTCAGGTACACCTGGAGGTCTGCGTCCTCGATCCTCTCGAAACGTGAGATGACCCGGCGGTGTTGCCGGCAGCGCATCTCGAGCTCGCCGACCTCGTCGAACCGGCCGGGGCGTCCCGCCACCACGAGCCTCAGCCGCCGTTCCGCTCGCAGCGCCTGGTCGAACGCATCGAGGAGGCGATCGATCCCCTTGTAGCGACGGATCCCGCCGATGGCGAGGAGGACGATGTCGTCCTTGTCGACCCCGAGGTAGCGCCGGGCGGTGGCGCGGTCGAGGGCGTCGCCGTACACCCCGAGGAAGCTGGAGTGTGGGATCACCACGGTCCGATCCGCCGGCAGCGAGTAGAGGCTGCTCACCGCCTCCGCCGTTGAGGCGCACATGACGTGGACCACGTCGGCACGGTCGGCCAGGCCCTGGCGGAGCTCGACCTCCTGGGCCTGGTGACGGCACTCATGGGGCAGGGCATTGTGCACCGTCCAGATCAGCCGGCCACCGCCTCGGCGGAAGGCGTCGAGGCCGGCGAGGGCCTCCCGCACCCGTGCCGTTGCGTCGACACCGGACGTCGCCGGGCCGAGGATGGGCGCCGTCCAGTGGATGTGGAAGACCCTGGCGTCGGCGCGGGTGAAGTCGCCGAGCCCGGCCGGGTCGAAGGCCTCCATGGTTGGCACGGCGACGGCGCCCATCTCTCCCAGCCCGCCGTAGAGCATGTCCTGGTACGGGTTGGTCTCGTGATAGTCGCCTGGATAGAACGCCACCACGGTCGGGCTCGGACGCGGCTCGGTGCCCAGCTCCTCGAGGAAGCGCAGCAGCTCTGCGGCCCGGGACGGGTATGCGTGGCGGGTGCGCACGGTTGCGCTCAGTCGGGCGGCGAGGTCGGCGGTCCCGGCGCGGTCGGCCAGCAGGCTCTCCAGCAGGGCGTTGAGGTCGACGCCGTCACCGAACGTCGGGATGTCGCTCAGCCCCACCTCGGCGAGCCCTCGATCGGTGTTGGTCACCACCAGCGCGCCGCAGGCAAGCGCCTCGTAGAGCCGGGAGTTGACGTTCCCCCAGCCAACGGTGGTGTGGTTGAAGTCGTCGAGCACCACTGCCGCCCGCCGGTACAGGCCGGGCAGGGCGAAGAAGCTGACCGGTCCGGCGGAGTAGCCGGTCAGGGCGGGCGGCAGCGCCCGGTCGTGCCCGAAAAGGGCGAGTGGCACCGTGGTCGGCCCGGCCTGCAACGCCCGGTGCAGGTCGCGTTCCTTGCCCCAGTAATTCACCGTCCCCACCACCCCGTGCCGGTCCCCGCCGGGAAGCGGCGGCGAGAACAGCTCGGGGTCGACCCCGATGCGCAGAACCGTCGTCGGCCCGTCGTAGACCCGGGCGATGGCGGCACGCGCCTGCTCCGAGGAGACCATGATCCCGTCGAACATGGCCAGCTCGGGGTGGGCCAGCCAGGCGTCCATCTCGTTGCGCACCCAGGCGACGCAGCGCACCGCGGTCGGGACCAGGCTGGGCCGGAACCCGGGGAGCATCGCCACCACGGCGTCGGTTCCGTCGGGCACCGCGCCCCAGTCGTCGACGGGCACATAGGCGACGCCGGCCCCGCTCGCCCTCAGCTGCCGCCCGATGCCGGCCGCCACGTACACGTCCCCGCGGCCCTCGTACAAGTCGGTAGTGGAAACCGCCATCGCCACCCTGGGACCTTCCCCTGACTGGCCGCTGAAGTCGCTCCAGCGCACCTCCCGCTCGTACGTCGCCCGGAGCGGGTCATCGGTCACGGGGTAGCTCGCCGCCAGCGATCCCGACTCCACCGGCGTGCCGTCGCCCTCATCTGCCCTCGGCGGTCTGCCGGCCGAGGTCGCCGGGCGCCGCCGCCGGGGTGCCGGCGGCTTCCAGCGGCGGTGGGACACGGCGTCGCGGGCGGCGATCGCCGGCTCGACGGCCCGCTTGACCGCCCGACCCGCCTTCCAGGTGAAGCTGTCGCGGATCTCCAGGATCTCCTTGGCGAGCTGGTCGGCTCGCCGCTCGGCGGCCTCGGCGCGGCGTCGGGCCCTGACCAGGTCCGCCTGCAGCGCGTTGACCGCCTGCCGGGCCTCGATGGCGGTATCCGCCTCGTTCCGCTCGGCCATCGCCGTGGTCGTCTCCAAGGCGGCCCGCAGGCTGTCCACCTCGGCTTCCAACGCGGCGGCGCGGGCAGTCAGGTCCTCGAGCCGCCGCTGCAGCTCCTGGTCCCGGCCATCCATCACGCCACCCTTGCCGACCCGGCGACGGCTTCGAGCTCTCCCCACCGGCCGGTGCGGCCGGCGAGCCCGTGGGCGATCGCCGTCTCCACGAGCTCCTCGTACACCGGCAGCCACTCCGGGGCGTTGCGCTCGACGGCGCCCCTCCAGCGGTACACGAACTCGTCCAGGTCGAGCACGATGTCGACCGGGTCGACCGAGGAGTACCGGCTCCCGAACACGATGCGGTTCCGGACGTAGTAGTAGATGTAGTAGGGCTCGGGGAGCTTCCCGGTGGATCGCTTGAAGTGCCACGCCACCGCCGACGGTGCCACCACGACCTCCCAGCCGGCCCCGGCGGCCCGCAGGTTGAAGTCGGTCTCCTCGAAGTAGAGGAAATACTCCTCGGGGAGCAGGCCGACCGACCGGAAGACGCCGGCACGGACCATCATGGCGGCCCCGGTGACGTAGTCGACGTCGAAGACCGGGCCCGGGTCGGCATCGGCGTCGTACACATCGCCCGAGTCGCCATGGATGGCTGCGCCCCCCCGCTCCCAGTCGACGAACCCGCCGTTGAACAGGACCCTGGCCGGCCGGGAACCGCCCTCGAGGACCTTGCAGCCGACGATGCCGGCGGCCGGGCGGGCACTGGCGGCGTCGATCAGCACGGGCAGCGTCTCCGGGGTGACCACCACGTCGGGATTGACCAGCCAAACGAGATCGGCGCCGAGCCCGAGGGCCCGCCGGATGCCGAGATTGTTGCCGGCGGCGTATCCGACGTTCTCCGGCGACAGGATCAGGTTGGTGGTCGCCTCCAGCCCGTCGACGAGGCGGTCGACCACGTCGGGCCCCGAGTCGTTGTCGACCACGACGATCGACAACCTTGGGTGGTCGGACTGGGCCAGTGCGCCGACGCACCGCAGCGTGTCGTCGGCGTGGCGGTGGTTCACCACGATGGCCGTCACGAACGGCGCCACCCGGTCAGGCACGGGTCAGTGTGCGGCGGCGCCCGGCACCACCGTCGAGGCCCCCGCGCTCACTGTGCACCGAACCCCGAGATGATCGTCCAGATCGACTTGCCGAGGATCTCGACGTCGAGCCCGGGCGACATGTGCTTCATGTAGTACAGGTCGTAGGTGAGCTTCTCGACGGTCTGCGCCTCGCCGCCGGCGTAGCCGTGGTTGACCTGGGCCCATCCGGTCATCCCGGGCCGGACCAGATGGCGGTACTGGTAGAAGGGGATGGTCTGCTCGAACCGCTCGGTGAACTCGGGGCGCTCCGGGCGGGGCCCGACCAGGCTGAGGTCTCCGGTGAGGACGTTCCACATCTGGGGGATCTCGTCCAGCCTGCTCCGCCGCATCCAGCCACCGGTCCTGGTGAGGCGCTCGTCCTTGAGCGAGGCGAACTGAGGGCCGTCGCGCTCGGCATCCACCTCCATCGTCCTGAACTTGTACACGGTGAACAACTCACCGTGCAGTCCGACCCGGTCCTGCCGGAAGATGGCCGGGCCTCTCGAGTCGAGCCTTTACCACCGCCCACATCACCAGCCCGATCGGAATCCACACCGGCGCGGTGACCAGCGCCAGCGCCAGGTCGACCAGCCGCTTGTATGGCGCGTACCCGTTGGCGGCCACCGGGCCGCTCAGCTCCCAGCCTTCGGCGAGGTGCACGATGGGGAGCCGCCCGGTGTGCTGCTCGTACACCGCAGTCAGCGTCCGCACCGGGTACCCGGCGAGGTTCCACGACGACACGAACTGTGCCATCCGGTCGGAGAGCACGACCCGCAGGTCGATCACCAGCGACGTGTCCGAGAAGTCCATCTCGGGCGGCTCACCGGTCGGGTCGAAGACGGCGACGACGTCGGCATGGCGTGTCGCCCGTAGGTCGTCGACGAGGCCCTTCTCGTCGGTGACCAGCACCATCCGATCGGTCCAGGGGCTGCGGCGCCGGGCGTACCTGTGGCCCAACGCCAGCGAGAGCCAGGCGGCGAGGCTGAGGGCGAGCACCGTGTTGGAGTGGTACACCCGGGTGACGGACACGGCGGCGGCGGTGAAGGCGCCGGTGATGCCGGCGATGGCGAAGGCCCGTCCGTACGACGGTCGGGGGACGGCAACCCCGGCGGTGCCCACGGTGAGCAACGAGCCGATCACCAGGCCGGCCAGCAGCATGGCGGCGAACGGCCAGATCGAGGTGGGCGCCGAAGGGCTGAGGCTGATCCGCCACGGGAAGGGCGACTCGAGCGTCGTCCACGTGGCAAGCCCAAAGGCTACGGCGAGCAACGCGGCGTCGACGACGAGCACCGAGAGCAGGATCCGGCGGCGCATCGGGCGATTCTAGGTACGGCGAGGGCTACCACCGGTGGACTTCCCAGCCGACGGACGGGCTGGAGCCCGTGGCCGCCGTCCCCGCGGCGGGCGGAGGCCCCCTGTGTAACCTCGCCGTCCATGCCCACCGCCTCGTTCGCCCACACCGCCCACACGGACCGGTCCATGGACGAGGTGTGGACGGCGCTGCAGAACGAGCAGACCTGGTCGCGGATCGGGCCGGTCGAGGAGGTGTGGGACCCGGTGGTGGTCGACGGCTCGCTCCGCTCGTTCTCGTGGCGCACCACCGTCGGGCCGACGTCCTACCAGGGGACTGCGGTGGTGCGAGAAGCCTCCGCCAACCGGATGCACCTCGATCTGGATGCCGGCGAGATCGCCGGGTCGCTCATCTGCCGACCTGGTGGCGGTTGCCGGTGGTGGCACCGCGGTGACGGTCACCCTGGTGGTGACCTCGCGGGGGATGCTGTCGACGCTCTTCTTCCCGGTGGTCACCGAGGCGGTCAGCAGCGGCCTCCCCCGTCAGGTCGACGAGTTCGCCGCCTCCTTGTGACGCCGGAGCGCCACCCCCTCCGGGGCGGCGCTCCGGCTGACCTTGCCCGTCGGTGGCAGGTGTCGCGCTAGCCCAGCTGGCCGCGCACCGCCCCTCCCGGGAACTCCACCGAGTGGACGTTGACGTAGTACCCCGCCGGGTTGCGGCGGATCGCCCGCATCAGGTTGCGGTCGGCGGTGACGCACCCGTCGAGGCCGTTCTCCGGGAACATGAAGTCGATCACCACCGGGCCGTTGACACCGGCCGGCGCGGCGTGGATGTGGGCGAGGATCACGTCGTCGACCCCGCTGAGCCGGATGTCGAAGCACACCTGGTCGCCGGTGAAGTCGACCCGGGCCACTCCGGTACCGTCGGGGTCCCCGCCTCCGACCTCGTTGGCGCCGGACAGCGGCACCCTGAAGTCAGGGCGACGGTCGGCCGCCTCGGCGGGTGCGACCAGGATCGTCATGAGTGCGGCCATCACCGCAACCATCACCAGTCGTCGCATGTCTCTCCCTTCCGGGGACCCGGGTCCGGGCACCCTCCACGCGTAGATACGCAAGCGCGGGCGAACCGGTTCGCCGGAGGCGATCACCGCGGCATTCGGCGGATGGGGCTATTCGGTGATGACGGCGCGGTCGGTGAGCAGGGTCACCTGGTTGGCCAGTACCTGGAGGAAGCCGCCCTCGACGTCCACCTGCACCCGGCCACCACCGACGGCGTCGACCGACACCGTCCCCTGGACCAATGAGGCCATCACCGGCTCGTGGTCGGCGAGGATGCCGATCTCCCCGTCGGGGGTCCGGGCCACCACGAACTCGGCGTCACCCGACCAGGCGAGACCGTCGGGCGAGACGATGTCCACCCGGAACGGCTTGGCCATCAGGCCGCCGCCCCCTCGGTGGCGATCTCGGCGGCTCGCCGCTCCACGTCGCTGCGGCCGCCCACCATGTAGAAGGCCTGCTCGGGGAACTGGTCCATCTCGCCGTCGATGACGGCTCTGAACGAGCTGATCGTCTCCTCGAGCGGCGTGTAGACGCCGGCCTGTCCGGTGAACTGCTCGGCGACGAACATCGGCTGGGCGAGGAACCGCTGGATGCGGCGGGCCCGGCCGACGATCAGCTTGTCCTCCTCAGACAGCTCGTCGATGCCGAGGATGGCGATGATGTCCTGCAGGTCCTTGTAGCGCTGCAGGATGCGCTGCACCTCGGTGGCGACGAAGTAGTGGTCGTCGCCGACGATCTGCGGGTCGAGCGCCCGGCTGCTCGAGTCGAGCGGGTCGACCGCCGGGTAGATGCCGAGGGCGGTCAGCGGGCGGCTCAGCACCGTGGTGGCGTCGAGGTGGGCGAAGGCGGTGTGCGGGGCCGGGTCGGTGATGTCGTCGGCGGGGACGTAGATCGCCTGCAACGAGGTGATCGACCGCCCCTTCAACGACGTGATCCGCTCCTGGAGGAAGCCCATCTCGCCGGCCAGGGTCGGCTGGTAGCCCACCGCCGACGGCATCCGTCCCAGTAGCGTCGACACCTCGGAGCCCGCCTGGGTGAAGCGGAAGATGTTGTCGATGAAGAGCAGCACGTCCTGGCGCGCCACATCGCGGAAGTACTCGGCCATGGTCAGCGCCGACAGGGCGACGCGGAGCCGCACCCCAGGGGGCTCGTCCATCTGGCCGAACACCAGGGCCGCCTTCTCGATGACCCCGGTCGTCCTTCATCTCCAGGAACAGGTCGTTCCCCTCCCGGGTCCGCTCCCCCACCCCGGCGAACACGGAGACGCCGCCGTGCTGGGTGGCCACCCGGTTGATCATCTCCTGGATGAGCACCGTCTTGCCCACGCCGGCGCCGCCGAACAGCCCGATCTTCCCGCCCTGCAGGTAGGGGCAGAGCAGGTCGAGGACCTTGATCCCGGTCTCGAACATCTGCTTTGGTGGGCTGCACGTCCTCGAAGTCGGGGGGCTGGCGGTGGATGGGCCAGCGCTCGCCGAACTCCAGGTCGGGGGCGTCGAGGGACTCGCCCCACATGTTGAAGATGTGCCCCAGGGTCTGGTCTCCCACGGGGACCGAGATGGGCTCTCCCATGTTGCGCACCTCGGCGCCGCGGATCAGGCCGTCGGTGGGCGCCATGGCGATGGCCCGCACCCGGCTGTGGCCGAGGTGCTGGGCCACCTCGGCGATCACGGTGCGGGCCTCGCCGGTCACGGAGAAGTCGATCTCGAGGGCGTGGTTGAGCTCGGGAAGGCCCTCGGGGGCGAACTCCACGTCGACGACCGGGCCGGCGACCTTGGTGATGTGCCCGATGCTCGCTGCTTCTGCCACGGTTTCCTCGTTCTCTACTTGGTGAGTGCTTCGGCGCCGCCGACGATCTCGGAGATCTCGGTGGTGATCTCGGCCTGGCGGGCACGGTTGGCGACGTTGGTCAGGACCTTGATCAACTCGTCGGCGTTGTCGGTGGCCGCCTTCATCGCCCGGCGGCGGGCGGCGTGCTCGGAGGCGGAGCTCTCCAGCAGCATGTTGTAGATGATGGCCTCGACGTACCGGGGAAGGAGTCGTTCCAGGATCTCCTCCGGGTCCGGTTCGTAGGAGTAGGCCACCGGCGTATCGGAATCGTCGGCCCCGGGGGGCTGCACCGGGAGCAGCTCGAACTCGACGGGGTCTGGGTGAGGAGCGACTGGAAGTGGGTCGAGTACGCCTCGACGGCGTCGACCCGCCCGGCGGCGTAAGCCTCCATGACGGTGGCGGCGATGGCCCGGGCATCGCCGTAGCCCGGGGTGTCGGTCACCCCGAGGAACGACCGCTCGATGGCGTAGCCGCGGTAATCGAAGTAGCTGTTCGCCTTCTTGCCGACGGCGAACAGCCTCACTTCCCGCCCTGCCCGACGGTGGGCGATCATCGCCGCCTCGGCCATCCGGATGATCGAAGATGCGTAGGCCCCGGCCAGCCCGCGGTCGGCGGAGATCACCAGGACGCCGACCGTCTTCACCTCACGGTCCTCGAGCAGCATGTGGCTGGCACTTCCGGACGCCTTGCCCACGTTGCGGATGACCTCGATCAGCTTGGTGGTGTAGGGCTTTGAAGCGGTGACCCGGGCCTGCGCCTTCGGGATGCGGGAGGCGGCGATCAGCTCCATGGCGCGGGTGATCTTCGCCGTCGCCTGGACGGACCTGATCCGACGCCTGGTGTCACGCAGCTCGGCGGAGGCCATGCGGGGCTGCTACCCCTCGTGTCCCGTCGAGAACGACTCCTTCATGGCGGACACCGCCACCTCGAGGGCGTCCCCGTCCGGCAGCGCCCCCGACTCCCGGATCCCGCGGAGCAGGTCGCCGTGCCGGGTGCGCACGAAGTCGACCAGCTCCCTCTCGAACCGGGAGATGTCCCCGATGGGGACGTCGTCCATGTGGCCGTTGGTGACCGCCCAGATCGACAGCACCTGCTCCTCCACGGGCGCCGGGGCGAACTGGCCCTGTTTGAGCACCTCGACCACGCGCCTCCCCCGTTCCAGCTGGGCCAGCGAGGCGGCGTCGAGCTCGGAACCGAACTCGGCGAACGCCTCCAGGTCGCGGAACTGGGCGAGGTTGAGCCGCAGCGGCCCGGCCACCTTCTTCATCGCCGATATCTGGGCGTTGCCACCCACCCGCGACACGGAGATGCCGGCATTCACCGCAGGGCGGATCCCGGAGAAGAACAGGTCGGTCTCGAGGAAGATCTGGCCGTCGGTGATCGAGATCACGTTGGTGGGGATGTAGGCCGACACGTCGTTGGCCTTGGTCTCCACGATGGGGAGCCCGGTCAGCGAGCCGCCTCCCAGGGCGTCGGACAGCTTGGCGCACCGCTCCAGCAGCCGGCTGTGGAGGTAGAACACGTCACCGGGGTACGCCTCGCGGCCAGGAGGACGGCGCAGCAGCAGCGAGATCTCGCGGTAGGCCACCGCCTGCTTCGACAGGTCGTCGTAGATGACCAGGGCGTGCTCCCCGTTGTACATCCAGTACTGCCCGATGGCCGACCCGGCGTAGGGGGCGTACATCTGCAACGCCGCCGACGAGGACGCCGGCGCATGGACCACCACGGTGTACGCCATGGCACCGGCCCGCTCCAGCGAGTCGACGACCTCGGCGACGGTCGACGCCTTCTGGCCGATGGCGACGTAGATGCACTTCACCCCCTCTGCCTTCTGGTTGATGATGGTGTCGACAACGATGGCGGTCTTCCCCGTCTGGCGGTCGCCGATGATCAGCTGGCGCTGACCCCGGCCGATCGGGGTCATGGCGTCGATAGCCTTGATGCCGGTCTGCAGCGGTTCCTTCACCGGCTGGCGCTCCACCACCGAAGGAGCCTGGGTCTCGAGCAATCGGCGCTCGGTGGTGTCGATGGGGCCCTTGCCGTCGATCGGGTTGCCCAGTGGATCGATCACCCGGCCGAGCAGGGCGTCGCCCACCGGGACGGAGAGCACGTTGCCGGTCTGCCTCACCGGGGCTCCCTCGTCGATGTGCGAAGCGTCGCCCATGACGACCACCCCGAGGTCTTCCTCGTCGATGTTCAGGGTGACCCCGATGAGCCCGTCGGAGAACTCGAGCAGCTCGGACGCCATGACCCTCGGAAGCCCCCGCACCCGGGCCACCCCGTCGGCGATCGACGTCACGTACCCGACCGTCTCCCGCTCGACCTCGGGGCTCCACCCCTCGAGGTTCGTCCGCAGGGCGGCGGTGATCTCGTCGGCGCTGATGGTCAGCTCGGCCATCGTCGTCCTCTCCTCGATCCTTCAGTGCTCACGAATCCTCCATGGTCCTCGCTGAGGACGCTCGAGCCGTGCCGGCCCGCAGCGCCGTGCGCAGCGAGTCCAGCCGGCGGCGCACCGTGCCGTCGATCACCACGTCGCCAACCCGGGCGACCACCCCACCGACCACGTCGGGGTCGACGACCACCTTCACCTCGACCTGCTTGCCGGTGGCCCTGGCCAGGGCCTGCTCGAGCCGCGTCACCTGGTCGTCGTCGAGCGGCACCGCGGTACGGACCTCGGCCACCTCGCGCTGGCGGGAGGCGGCGGCCACCCGGACCAGCCCGTCGGCGATGGCGGGGAGGTCACGTCCCCGGCCCGAGGCGACGACGAAGTTGATCGCCGCCACGGTGCCGTCCGAGGCGCGTCCCCCGAGCAGGTCGTGGATGATCCCGGTGCGGCGCTCGATGGGCACCCCGGGATCGGCGATGACGTTCCGCAGCTCCTCCGAGGACTCGAACACCCGGGCAACCTGGTGGAGCTCGGCCTCGACCCGCTCGAGTTCGCCCTCGGCGCGGGCGATCTCGAACAACCCGGCGGCGTAGCCCCTGATACGGTCGTCGGCGTCCATCGTCAGTTGGCCGTCCCATTGGTCGAAAGGCCGTCCAGGTCGGCGAGGTAGGACTCGACCAGCCCGCGCTGGGCATCACGGTCGATGGACCTGCGCACCACCTTCTCGGCGAGGTCGAGCGACAGGTTGGCGACGTCCGACTTCGCCTCCTGCAGCGCCCGCGCCTTCTCGCCGTCGGCTTCGGCGCGCGCCTTGGCCATGATGTCCTCGGCCTCGGCGTTGGCCTTGGCGATGATCTCGGAGCGGACGCCCTCTCCGGCCTGCTTGGCCTCGTCGATGATCCGGGCGGCGTCGCCACGGGCGCCGGCGAGCTGGGCGCGGTAGTCCTCGAGCAGGGTGGCCGCCTCGGCCTTGTCCTGCTCGGCCGCTTCGATCTGGCCCTTGATCGCCGCCTGTCGGTTCGCCAGCGTCTGGTTGATCGCCGGGCCGGCGAACTTCCACACGACGAAGAAGACGATGGCGAAGGCGATGATCCCGGCGATCAGCTCCGAGGCGTGGGGGATGAGAAGGTCCGCGCCGGACGATTCCCCGCCCTCCTCGGCGGCGAGCACGATGCTCGTGGCGAGTGTCGAGCGCATCGCCTACGCCAGGAAGAAGAGCACGAACCCGATCAGGGTGAGCGCCTCGGCGAAGGCGATGCCGAGGAACATGGTCGTCCTCACCATGCCGGCGGCCTCGGGCTGGCGTGCCATCGCCTGCACGGCGTTGCCGGCGACGAGACCGATGCCGATGCCGGGGCCGATGGCCCCGAGTCCGTAGCCGATGAGGGCCAGGGGGGCACTGATTTCTTCCATTGCTTGCCTTTCCTTCCTGTGGACGCGACCGGACTAGTGCTCGGGATGTACCGAGGTCTGGATGTACACCGCCGACAGCAGCGTGAAGATGTACGCCTGGAGGACGGCGACCAGCAGCTCGAATGCGTAGATGCCGAGCCCGAGAGCGAACCAGCCCACCCCGACCAGCGCCTTTGCCCCGATGTCCCCGACGCTGGTGATGAACACGTAGCCGGAGACCAGCAGCAGGGTGAGCATGACGTGGCCCGCCACCAGGTTGGCGAAGAGCCGGACCGCCAGCGAGAAGGGCCGGATCAGGAAGACCGACACGAACTCGATGATCCCCACCAGCGGCTTCAGCCCGGTCGGGACGCCGGGGGGCCACACGATGTGACCCACGTAGGCGAGGCCCTGCCGCTTGAAGCCCATGAAGATGAAGATCACCCAGGTGAGCAGTGCCATGAAGGCGGGAAGGGCGATGCGCGACGTGATCGGAAAGTTGATGAGCGGGGAGATCTCGAACAGGTTGCCGACCAGGATGAACATGAAGATGGCGAGCAGGTACGGGAAGAAGGTCGCCCCGTCCTTGGGGCCGATGATCCCCACCGCCACCTCGTCACGGATGTAGACGACCACCGCCTCGATGGCCGCCTCGAACTTGGAGGGCACCAGCGACCGGCGGCGCAGCCCGAACCAGAGCAGGGCGATGACGATCAGAGCCGCCAACCCGATGAGGATCATCGTCCGGTTGACGCCACCGACGAACGGCAGCTCGAAGAGCTCGTTGACGCTCGCCGGGACGCAGATGATCTCCTCGGCCGGGTCGCACTCGGACGCCGCCAGGATCAGCTCCACTCCAGCTCCTTCTCACCGCCGCGTGACACGCTCACCGTCTCCCAGGTGAGCAGGGCGAGGTAGCTCACCACCACGGAGATCCCAAGTGCCTTCCGGTCGATCTCGAAGACCCCGGCGAGGGCGAACATGGTCGCCATGATCAGCCCGAGGCGCAGGAAGAAACCGAACAAGGCGGCGGCATGATACAAACTCAGGCTGATGCGCGCAGATCGGGACAGCAGCACTCCCGAGAGCACGAAATTGCCGGCGACGATCGCCGTGCCGAGGGCGGCGGCGACGGCGCCGTCCCACCCGGCAAACAGCCCGCCGACCACCGCCGCAACGGGCCCCACCACGAGCGCCCTCCTGGCGGTGTTCCACGCCAACCGCTGCTCCACGTCGTGACCGTGCGGGATCGGCGACGCCTTGGCCCGCGCCTCCGCAGCCAGCGTCTCCTCGTCGACCTCGTCGGTGTCGAAACCGGCGACCCGTCTCAGCCGTTCAGCCATGCCGTCGCTCCCGGCGCTCGGCTGCCTGCTCCTCGAGCACCCGGGAAGACACCCACAGCTTGGTGAAGCCCGACACGAAGCCGGCCACCACACCGACGATGGTGAACCAGGGGCTGGTGCCGGCGAGCCAGTCGATGCCGAGCCCGAGCAGTAGGCCGGCGACCGCCGACGAGAAGAAGTCGAAGCCGGCGCTGCCCCCGCCAAGGTCCCGTGCGGCGGCGGTGAGCGAGCTCGGCGACCCGGTCGCCGGGGGGTAGAGAGGTTCGGGCACTCGTTCCTCTTCGGGCATGTCGTTCACCGGGGACGGTAGCCGCTTGTGAATGGATTCACAAGCCCCTTCCCCCAAACTGTCTGACCCGGCCCCGTTGCCGGGCTGCCCTCCTCGCCTTCGGCGCCGCAGCCTCTCTTCCCCCACAGGGGAAGGGAGATCATGCTGACCACCCGGGGATCGGGAACGGTTCCACGAACTCACGGATCTCGCCGCGCACCCGGTCGATCACCTGTTCGTCGCCACCCTCGGCGACGGCCACGACGTCGTCTATCCAGGTGGCGATCTGGGCCATGTGATCCTCGGTGAGCCCTCGGGTGGTGACGGCGGCGGTGCCCAGGCGGATGCCCGAAGGATCGAAAGGCTTACGGGTGTCGAACGGCACCGAGTTGTAGTTGAGCTCGATGCCGGCGCGGTCGAGCGCCTGCGCCGCCGGCTTCCCCCCGACACCTTTGCCGGTGAGGTCGACCAGGATCAGATGGTTGTCGGTGCCGCCGGTGACCAGGTCGAACCCGCGCTCGGTCAAGGAAGCGGCGAGCGCCTTGGCATTGGCCACGATCTGGTGGGCATAGGTGATGAACTCCTCGGTGGCCGCCTCCATGAGGGCGACGGCGATGGCGGCGGTGGTGTGGTTGTGGGGACCGCCCTGGAGGCCGGGAAACACCGCCCGGTCGATCGCCTTGGCATGCTCGGCGGTCGACATCAGCATCGCCCCCCGTGGGCCTCGCAGCGTCTTGTGGGTGGTGGTGGAGATGACCTCGGCATGGCCCACCGGCGTGGGATGGGCACCCCCGGCCACGAGCCCGGCGATGTGGGCGATGTCGGCCACGAGCACGGCGCCGGCCTCGGCTGCGATGGAGGCGAAGGCCGGGAAGTCGATGGTGCGGGGAATGGCGGTGCCTCCGCAGAAGATCAACACCGGCCGCTCGGCGAGAGCCATCGCCCGAACCTCGTCCAGGTCGACCATGCCGTCCTCGCGCCGTACGCCGTACTGGACCGCCCGGAACCACTTGCCGGTGGCGGACACGTTCCATCCATGGGTGAGGTGCCCCCCGGCGGGCAGCGCCATCCCCATCACCGTGTCGCCCGGGGACGCCAGCGCCATGTACACGGCGAGGTTGGCCGGCGAGCCCGAATAGGTCTGGACGTTGGCGTGCTCGACGCCGAACAACGCCTTCGCCCGTTCGATGGCCAGCGTCTCGACCTGGTCGATCACCTGCTGGCCCTCGTAGTAGCGCCGGCCCGGGTAGCCCTCCGAGTACTTGTTGGTGAGCACGTTGGCGGTCGCCTCGATGACCGCCCGGGAGACGTAGTTCTCGCTGGCGATGAGGCGGATCGAGTCGTGCTGGCGGCGACCCTCGGCGTCGATCAGGCGGGCGATCTCCGGATCGACGTCGGCGAGGCGCCCGGATAGCAGGGAAGGGGAAGCGGTCACCCGGTGAGCCTAGGACGCCACCGGGCCCCGGCGCAGGGTGAGCGGGGCAGGTTCGGTGAGGTCGATGATCGTCGACGCCCGGCCTCCGGGAGCCTCCCCCTCCAGGTACACGGTCACCGCGTCTCCGAACAGCTCCCGGGCCTCGGCATCGTCGATCACCGCCTCGTCCCCGCTGAGGTTGGCCGAGGTGACCGCCAGCGGTCCGGCCTTCTCGAGGAGCTCGAGCGTCACCAGGTGGTCGGGGCAGCGCAGCCCGATGGTGCGCCGGACACGGTCGCCGAGCCACTCGGGGACGGTGTCGAGCCGGGGCAGCACCAGGGTGAGCGCTCCCGGCCAGTGTTCCTCGGCGAGGTCCAGCGCCTGCTCGGTGAACGACGCCAGCGTCATGCCCTGCTCGAGGGACGCCACCAGGAGCGCCATCGGCTTCTCCTGGGGCCTCCCCTTGAGCCGGAAGATCGCCTCCAGGGCATCCTCCTTGAAAGGGTCGGCGGCGAGTCCGTAGAGGGTGTCGGTGGGCACCCCGACGATCTCGCCTCGTCTCAGGGCACGGACGGCTGCGTCGACGCTCATGTGGCATCCACCCCGCTCTAGGCGACGGGTCCAAGGTAGTACGGGGCTCACCGCTCTTCTCCGGGGCGCCGGGCCACGACGAACCGGGGGCGGCCGGTCAGGTCGTGGCACACGGTGGCGTCGAGGCCGGCGAAGAGCGCCGCCGCCCGGCCGGCGTGGTGCTCCGACACTTCAACCAGGGCGATTCCCTCCGGACCCAGCCAGCGGCCTGCCTCGGCACCGATCCGGGCCACCACCTCGATCCCGTCCGGCCCGGCCACGAGTGCATCCCGTGGCTCGGCGAGGACCTCAGCGGGTACCTGCTCGAGCTCTGCTTCGGAGAGGTAGGGCGGGTTGGCCACCAGTAGGTCGACCCGCCCGGCCAGCGCCGGGGGCAGCGGGTCGAACAGGTTGCCGACCAGCACCTCGACGGGCAACGCCAGGGCGTCGGCATTCTCCCGGGCGAGCGCGGCGGCGGCGGTGGAGCGGTCGGTCGCCAGGACCCGAGCCCCCGGCCAATGGCGAGCGCAGGCCAGCGCCAGGTTCCCGCTCCCGGTGCACAGGTCGACGATCACCTTGACATCCACTGGCACGTCGACTGTCACGTCGCCGGCGCCGAGCAGCTCGGTGGCCAGTTCCCAGAGTCGCTCGGTCTCAGGCCGCGGGATGAGCGCCCGGTGGTCGATGTGCAGTGTCACCGGGCCGAAGTCGACGGTGGCTTCCAGGTACTGCAGCGGCTCCCCGGCGCGCCGGCGGGCCACGAGGGCCTCGAACCGGTGCACCTCCTCGTCGGGGAGCGCCCCGGTGAGCAGGATCCCGGCCCGATCGAGGCCGGTGGCGGCCATGAGGAGCCGCTCGACCTCGTGCCTGGGCAGGTCGGCGGCGCCGCCGAGCAGGATGGCCGGGGTTTGCGAGCTCACCCGGTCATCCCGCCAGACCGGCGGCGACCTCCTCGGCCTGGAGGGCGTCGTGGAACGCGTCCAGGTCGCCGTCCAGGATCCCGTCGAGGTCGTGGATGGTAAGGCCGGCCCGGTGATCGGTCACCCGCCGCTCCTTGAAGTTGTACGTGCGGATCTTCTCCGACCGCTCCCCGGTCCCCACCTGGGCGCGGCGCACCGAGCCCCGCGCCCCGGCCAGGGCCGCCTGCTCCCGCTCGTACAGCCGGGCCCGGAGAACCCGCATCGCCTTGGCCTTGTTCTGCAGTTGCGACTTCTCGTCCTGGCAGGACACCACGATGCCGGTGGGCAGGTGGCGGATGCGCACCGCCGAGTCGGTGGTGTTCACCGACTGGCCTCCCGGGCCCTGGGAGCGGAACGTCTCGATCTCGAGGTCGTTGTCGTTGAGCGCGACCTCCACGTCCTTCGCCTCGGGTAGGACGGCCACGGTGGCGATCGAGGTGTGGATGCGCCCCGCCGACTCGGTCCTGGGCACCCGCTGGACCCGGTGGGGCCCCGCCTCGAACTTGAGCCGGGAGTACGCGCCCTTGCCCTTGACGGCGAAGGTGGCCTCTTTGACCCCGCCGCCCTCGGTCGGCGAGGTGTCGATGGCATCGATCGAGAACCCGTGACGCTCGGCGAAACGGTGGTACATCCGCACCAGGTCTGCCGCCCACAGCGCCGCCTCGTCACCTCCGGCGGCGGCGCGCACCTCGACGATCACGTCCTTGGTGTCGTTGGGGTCGACCGGCAGCAGCATCGCCATGAGCTCGGCTTCCATCGTGTCGAGCGATCGCATCTCCGTGGTGGTGACCGACTCCAGGTACGCCCGCATCTCGGGGTCGGCCTCGGCGGAGGAGAGCTCGGCGGCGGCCTGCGCCTCACCCTCGGCGGCGCGGTAGCGGTCGAACACCTCCATGAGCGATCGCAGCTCGCCGTGGCGGATCGCCACTTCCCGGTACCGATCCTGGTCGTCGAGCAGACGGGGATCGGCGAGCTCCTCGATGGTCCGCCGGTAGGCCTCCTCGGCCTCGTCGAGCCGCTGCCGCAGCGTGGCGTCCATGACGGCCCGCTCAGTCCGAGGCAGGGTCGTACACCGCGCCGAGGGCACCCGCAGCCACCGGCCCGCGGCCGTCGACCTCGGTCCGCTCGTCGTCGTCGAGGGCGGCGAGCAGGCTGGCGATGGCGACTTCGATCTGGTCGACGGACGGCTCCTTGGTGGTGATCGCCTGCAACCAGATGCCCGGTCTGCTCGCCCACGCCAGCCAGCGGGTGTCGGCTGCCGCCTTGAGCACCTCGTAGGAGACCCCGGCGATCACCGGGATCAGCGCCAGGCGGGCCACGATCTGCCACCACAGCGGCAGCGGCGCCAGCGTGAGGAACACCACGAACGCCACCATCGCCACGATCACGATGAAGGACGTGCCGCACCGGGGGTGGCGCGGGCTGTAGACGGACACCTGCTCGACCCCGAGCGGGTCGCCTGCCTCGTAGGCGTGGATGGTCATGTGCTCGGCGCCGTGGTACTCGAATACCCGCTTGATGTCGGGGGTGCGGGAGATCGCCCAGATGTAGGCGACGATCAACCCGATCCTCACCAGCCCGTCGATGACGACGAAGGCGACGCTCGACTCCTCGAAGAAGCGGGTGAGGAACGAGGCGGCGGCCACCGGGGCACCGATGAAGAGGACCAGCGCCAGCGCCACCGCGATCACCATGGTGGTCACCACCTGGGCCCGGGTGAGCTCCTCATCCTCCTCACCGGACTTCTGCGCCGACCAGGACAACGCTCGGAAGCCGAGCTGGAGGGACTCGAGCAGCACCATCACGCCCCGCAGGAACGGCACCCGGGCCGCCCACGACCGGGAGGCCAGCCGGGGGAGCTCATGGCGAATCGCCTCGATGATCCCGTCGGGACGGCGCACCGCCACCGCCCACCGGCTCGGGGCACGCATCATGACGCCCTCGAGGACGGCTTGACCGCCGACCGTGGCGCCCGGCGGCCGTGACATCAGGAACCGGCCGTGGAGCCGCTCTTCCCGGTGCCCACCTTGGCGTAGCGACGGCGGAAGCGCTCAACCCGGCCACCGCTGTCGACCAGGATCTGCTTCCCGGTGTAGAACGGGTGGCTGGCGCTGGAGATCTCCACCTTGGCCAGCGGGTAGGTGTTGCCGTCCTCCCACTCGATGGTGTCGTTGGTGTGGATGGTCGAGCGGGTGACGAAAGCGAGGTCGGACGAGGTGTCCTGGAAGACGACCTCTCGGTACTCGGGATGGATGTCGGGCTTCACGATCTGGCTCCTGCGGGTCGAAGGGGACGGTAGCCGGTCGGCCGGCCGCAACGGCCGGCGCGGTGCCGCCTACTGGCCGCTCTTGGCCACCGTGGCCAGGAACTCGGCGTTGGACTTGGTGCTCTTCAGCCGGTCCATGAGCAGCTCGAGGGCGGCACCGGGCTCCAGGGCGAGCAGCACCCGACGCAGCTTCCACACCTCGGTGAGCTCGTCCGGGGTGAAGAGGAGCTCTTCGCGCCGGGTTCCCGACGCCTCGATGTCGATGGCAGGGTAGATCCGCTTGTCGGCCAGCTTCCGGTCGAGCCGCAGCTCCATGTTCCCCGTGCCCTTGAACTCCTCGAAGATCACCTCGTCCATCCGTGATCCCGTCTCGATGAGGGCGGTGGCGAGGATGGTGAGGCTGCCCCCCTCCTCCAGGTTGCGTGCCGCGCCGAAGAAACGCTTCGGCGGGTACAACGCCGTCGAGTCGACGCCGCCGGACATGATCCGCCCGCTGGCCGGTGTGGCCAGGTTGTACGACCGGGCGAGGCGGGTGAGGGACTCGAGCAGGATCACCACGTCGGTGCCACCCTCGACCATCCGCTTGGCCCGCTCGATGGCGAGCTCGGACACCTGGGTGTGCTCCTCGGCGGGCCGGTCGAAGGTCGAGTAGATGACCTCGCCCTTCACCGAGCGCTGCATGTCGGTCACCTCTTCGGGCCGCTCGTCCACGAGGACCACCATCAGGTGGCACTCCGGGTTGTTCGCGGTGATCGAGTTGGCCATCTCCTTCAGCACCGTGGTCTTGCCCGCCTTGGGGGGCGAGACGATCAGACCGCGCTGGCCCTTGCCGATGGGGGCCACCAGGTCGATGATCCGGGGGAGGATGTGGTTGGTCTGGCCCTCGACCTCGAGCCGGAGCCGGGCGTCGGGGAACAGCGGGGTGAGGTCGGCGAAGCGGGGCCGGTCAGCGGCCTCCTCGGGATCGAGCCCGTTGACCTTGAGGATGCGGACGGCGGCGGCGAACTTCTCCTGTGCCCGGGCGGGGCGGATGGGCCCGCTGCAGATGTCACCCTTGCGCAGCCGCGACTTGCGCACGAGGTTGGCCGCCACGTAGACGTCCTTGTCGCCGGGGAGGTACCCGGAGCACCGCAGGAACCCGTAACCCTCGGGAAGGATGTCGAGGATGCCCTCGCGGACCTCGAGCTCGCTCTCGTCGATCGGCTGCTGGTCGGGGCGGTTGCCACTTCGGTTGCGGCGGCGCCGGGAACGACCCTGCCGGTCGCCGAATCCGTCGCCGTCGCCGCGCGGACCGTCGGAGAACCGGCTGTCCGAGAATTGGCCGTCGGTACCCTGACCGGCGCCGTCGCCGCCCTCCTCGCCGGAGCGGGAAGGGTCGGGGGCGTCGGCGACGTCGGGGACGTCGGGGACCATCGAGGCGTCGAACTTGTCGGACTCGAGTATCGCCGCGATCAGCTTGGACTTCTGCAGCCCGTCGTGATCGACTTCGACCTGGCCCGCCACGCGACGCAGGTCGTCGAGCCCCAACTCCTGCAGCTTGGCCCGTGTGGTCATTTCGGGTGATGCCCCCTTCGGCATTCGGAAACGAGCCGGTGACACCGGTCTTTCGGGAGCCCTCCCCTCCATGCGTGTGCGTCGCCGGGGTCACCGTCGAGATCGGCCTCGGCCTCTCCCGACATCACCCTCGCACGCAGCACGACAGCGTCGATGCGGCCCGGAGGGGAGAACGAGCCGTCATTGTACCTGCTCGGGCGGCGACCGCAAACAACCTACGCGTCGGGACTCTCCACACGGATCGTCGCTGCCACCTGGCGGACGGCTTCCACCCGGCGCAACGCATCGACCGCCTCGCGCTGCTTCCGCTCCGGAGCGCGGTGGGTGACGATCAGCAGCATCGCCTCGCTCCCCTCGCCCTCCTGCCACACCGACTTGATGCTCACCCCTGCCTCGCCGAAGACCCCGGCGATGCTGGCGAGGACCCCCGGCTCGTCGGCGACCTCGAGCCGCAGGTACCACTTGGTGGGCACGGTGGCGAAGTCGGCGAGCTCCTCCGAGGAGAAGCGGATGCGGGGTGCCGCCTGGGCGCCGGCGAGCACCTGGCGGGCGGCATCGATGACGTCGCCGAGCACGGCGGTGGCGGTGGGCTCGCCCCCGGCGCCCGGCCCGGCGAACAGCAGCTCGTGGATCGAAGGGCCGGCGACGAAGATGGCGTTGGTGGCGCCCCGGATGGATGCCAGTGGGTGGTCGGTCGGGATCATCGCCGGGTGGACCCTTGCGCTCACCCCGTCCGGCCCTCGGTCGGCGATGGCGAGCAACTTCACCTCGTAGCCGAGGAACCGGGCCCACGCCAGGTCGGCGGACCGGAGCCGGTCGATGCCCTCGTAGGGGACGTCGTCGATCCCCACCCAGGTGCCGAAGGCGAGGGAGGCGAGGATGGCCGCCTTGGCTGCGGCATCGGCCCCGGAGACGTCCGCCGTCGGGTCCGGCTCGGCGTAACCGAGCCGTTGGGCGTCGGCGAGGGCGTCGGCGTAGTCCTCGCCGTCGGCCATCCGGGTCAGGATGTAGTTGGTGGTGCCGTTCACGATCCCGGTGACCCGCTCGATCTGCTCCCCGGCCAAGGTCTCTGCCAGCGGGCGGATGATGGGGATGCCTCCGCCCACCGCCGCCTCGAACAGCAGCGGGACCCCGGTCCGCTCGGCGGCGGCGATCAGTTCCGGCCCGCGGGCGGCGATCAGCTCCTTGTTGGCGGTGACCACCGGCTTTCCCGCCTCCAGGGCGGCGAGGACGAGGTCGCCGGCCGGGTGGCGACCACCCATCACCTCGACGACGAGCGCCACCTCGGGGTCGCTGACGACTTCGGCAGGGTCGGCGGTCACCAGGTCGGCCGGGATCTCGAAGCCCCGGGCCTTGTCGGGATCCCGCACCGCCACCCTCCGCACCTGGAGGTCGAGCCCGGTCTTGGCGACGATGGCGGCGTGGTCCTCCACCAGCCGGCGGATGACGGTACCGCCGACCGTGCCGGCGCCGAGAACCCCGATACCGATGGTGTTGACCGAGGGTTCCATGTGGGCGGCGATCCTAACCCTCGGGGACCTCTGTCCCTCGGGCACCCATCGTCGGTCGGATCAGGACCTCCGAGCCGATCGGGGTGAAGCCGCAGGCGAGGAACGCCCGCAGCGAGGCGGCGTTGCCGGGCGACACCTGGGCGAAGCACCACTCCCCCGGCGCCATCGCCGCCAGCGCGCCCCGGATGAGCCGCCGTCCTGCGCCCGATCCCGCCACCGCCGAGTCGAGCAGCTCGACGGCGAGCTCGAGGCGACCCGCCAGGCCCCGTCCCATCACGGCCAGCCCGGACTCGTCACCGAGCACGACGACGTCGGTGCGGTGGCTGTTGGCGCGTACCACCCTCGGATGGTCGGCCAGGTCGTCCCTCGCTGCCAGAGGGGGCACGCCGGCTTCTCCCGTCCGACGGGCGAGGACGGCGTCATGGCAACCGATCCAGCCGTCGGGGCCGGCCAGGAACCGGAGCACGTCGGGGTGGGCGACCCCTCCGAAGCCGTCGGCCCCCAGCGCATCGAGCGCCGGAGCCGAGACCTGCCCGAGGACATAGCCGTGTCCGGTCAGCTCGATCACCGCCCAGGTGCCGGTGGCGTCCGGTGGCATGATCTCGACCGACCCGTCCGGCGGTGGGAACCGACCCTCGGCGGCATCCACCAGCACGGCGGCGATGGGATGGGCGCCGGTCACGCCCGGGTCACATCCGTTCGGGGACGGGTATGCCGAGCAGGTCGAGCAGCAGCTCGAGGACTTTGAGCGTCGTCTGCACCAACGCCAGCCAGGACGCCTGCCGGGCGGGATCTCGCTCGCTGAGGATGTGGCAGGCCTCGTAGAACCGGTTGAAGTCGGTCGCCACCTCGTAGGCATACTCCGCCAGGTGGTTCGGGGCGCGCAGCGAGGTCGCCCGCTCCACGACGTCCTCGAGGCGGGCGAGCCGGAGCATCAGTCTGCGCTCGGCGGGCTCCGTCGGCGGGGCGAGCGGCCCCGAGAGGATCTCCTGCTCGGCGGCATTGCGGAGGATGGAGCGGATCCGCACGGCGCCATAGAGCAGGTACGGGCCGGTCTTGCCCTCGAACGACACGAACCGGTCGAGGTCGAAGACGTAGTCGGACGTCCGATGGTTGGAGAGGTCGCCGTACTTGAGGGCGGCAACGCCGACCATGGCGGCGATCCGGCGACGTTCGTCGGGTGGATAGCCCGAGGCGAGGTCGTTCTCATCGAGCCGTGCCGTGGCCCGGGCGACGGCGTCGTCGATCAGCGCCTGCAGGGCGGGCAGACCGCCGTCGCGGGTCTTCATCGGCTTGCCGTCCTTGCCGTTCACCGTGCCGAAGGGGTCGTGCTCCAGCAGGACGTCCGGACCGGCGATCCCCGCCCGGCGCACCGCCCGGAACACCTGCTCGAAGTGGAGGGTCTGGCGGGCGTCGACGACGTAGAGGATGGCCTCGGCCCCCAGGTCGTCGACCCGTTCCTCGATGGTGGCCACGTCGGTGGTGGCGTACAGGTAGCCGCCGTCGGAGCGGACCAGGAGCAGCGGGGGCATGGGGGCGGTGTCGTCGGGCTCGGCCACCTCGATCACGAGGGCGCCCTGGCTCTCGGTGAGCACGCCGGCCGCCTCGATCCGCTCCATCATGGCCGGGATGCGGGCCTGCACCTGGGCCTCGCCGTACCAGACCTCGAAATCCACGTCGAGCAGGTCGTAGACCTGCCGCATCGCATCGACTGAGGTGCTGCGAAAGTGCTGCCAGAGGGCGCGGTAGCCGGGACGGTCCTGCTGGAGGGCGAGCGACGCCGCCTTCGCCTCCTCGGCGAAGGTCGGGTCGGTCGCCGCCAGCGCCGCCGCCTCGGGGTACAGCGCCTCGAGGTCGTCCATCGTCACCGGGGGCTCGTCCGGGAATGGAGCGGCGGCGTCCGGGTCGAAGTACGGGAGGTCGGGCTGCCGGCGCCGCAGCAGGGCGACCAGCTGGCCCATCGGCGCCCCCCGGTCACCGAGATGGACGTCGCCGACGACGTCGTGGCCGGCGAACCGCAGCAACCTCTTGATCGACTCCCCGATGATGGCCGGCCGGAGATGCCCGACGTGGAGCTGCTTGGCGACGTTCGGCCCTCCGTAGTCCACCACGGTGCGCCGGGGCGTGCCGGTCGGCGCGATCCCGAGCCGCTCGTCCGCTCCCATCCCGGCCACCACGCCGGCGAGGCGACCGTCGCCGACCCTGATGTTGACGAAACCGGGTCCGGCGACGACGAGCGAGGCGATGTCCTCTCCCGGTTCGACCGCCGCCACGACGGCGGCGGCGAGGTCGGCGGGGGCACGGCCGGCCTGTTTGGCGGCGGCCAGGGCGCCGTTGCACTGGAAGTCCGCCAGGTCGGGGCGTTGCGATGCCGCCACGGCCCCGAACGACGGGTCGAGGCCGAGCGAGGCGAAGGCGGCACCCAAACGGGCGCCGAGATGCTGGGTGATGGAGGTCATGGCGGTCGGTCGAGGATAGGAGGCCCCGAAGGGCCGGCCCGCCCGCTGGTACAATCGTCGCCGTCCCCGGTCGCCCAGATGGCCGGCGACGCCCGCCCCAGTAGCTCAGGGGATAGAGCACCGGCCTCCGGAGCCGGGTGCGCAGGTTCGAATCCTGCCTGGGGCACGTACTTATGCCTGGCGCACGATCCGCCCGGCGGTAGGTTCTCCGGGTGAAGACACGGCACCGGCTCACTGTCCTCACCGTGGCGTTGTTCACCGGGCTCTTGCCGCCGGCGTCGGGCGACGCCACAGTCGCCCGACAGGATCTGGCCCAGGGCTCGCCCTGTCCCGCCCATCCCGACGCCGCCGCCGGACCGACCGAGCCTGTCCCGTCACGCCTCACCGACCTCATCGCCGGTCACCTGTCGGCTCCGGGCATGGACCGCGGCCAGGTGGCGGTGTCGATATGGGTGGAGGGCTACGGAGAGGTGGCGGCACATCTGCCCGACCGGCGGCTCCGCCCGGCGTCGGTCCAGAAGATCCTCACCGCGATGGCGGCGTTCGAAGTGCTCGGACCCGACAGTCGGTTGTCCACGGCGGTGGTGCGGAGCGGCCCGGTCGTCGACGGCACGCTCCAAGGCAACCTGTACCTCGTCGGCGGCGGGGATCCGAGCCTGGCGTCACGGGGAGGGCACTCGCTGCAACGACTCGCCGAACTGGTGCGACGGCGGGGCATCGCCACCATCACCGGCGGCGTCGTGGTGGACGAGTCGCGGTTCGACTCACGCCGCGACGCCGACGGCTGGGAGTTCGACGACTTCCCCGGCTCGGTGGGCTCCCTGTCTGCGTTGACCGTCGACGGCAACGAGTACCGCGGCGACATCCCCTTCTTCGTTTCCCCGGCGCTGCACAACGGGCGGATGTTCGGGCAGATGCTGTCCGCCGCCGGGGTCGTCGTCGGCGCCCGCCCCGAGATGGGCATGGCGCCGGAGGAAACCGAGACGATCGTCCAGTTGCGCTCCGCCCCGGTGTCCGAGCTGGTGGCGCACATGCTCACCGAGAGCGACAACACCTATGCCGAGCTCCTCACCAAGGAGATCGGGCTGGTCGCCTCCGGGCGTGGCTCCACCCGCAACGGCGTCGCCGCCGCCGAGGAGGTGGCGCTGGCGCTCTGCTCGCGTCCGTCGGCGGCTCCGCAGGGTGACGGGTCGGGGCTGTCGGACTCGAACGGCCGCTCGACCCGCGACTGGCGGATGCTCCTCCAGGAGGCGCAGGCCCGCCGCTGGTACCCGTTGCTGATCGACGGGCTGGCCGTCGCCGGTGAAACCGGGACGCTCGAGTCGCGTTTCCTCGACACCGCCGCCGAGGGGAACATGCGGGCCAAGACAGGGACCATCGACCGGCTTCGGGCACTGTCGGGGGTGATGGCCACCGCCGGCGGTCGCCGCGTGTTCTTCGCCGTCGTCATCCAGGCGGGCGATCCGTTCCCCAAGATGCAGGTCATCGACGCCCTGCTCGCCGACATCGCCGCCGACCAATCCTGACGGCGGAGGTTCGGATCAGAAGAGGTCGATGGCGCCGGCCCGGACCATCACCAGGATGTCGAGCGTCAGCGCCACCGCCACATGGAGGAACACCCCGGGTACCCAGCTGCGCGACCTGAGCGCCATGGTGCCCAGCACCAGCCCGGCGCCGATCGCCGCCACCGCCTCCGGCATCGGCTTGGCGAAGTGGATCATCGTGTAGGGCACGGTCATGATCGGCACCGCCAGCCAGCCGAAGCGCGGCGCCAGGCCGAACGTCAGGTAACCGCGGAAGAACGCCTCCACCCCGACGAACTGGAGGGCGTAGCCCGCCCAGTAGACCCACAGGCCTGCGCCGCCCTCCACCGCCCGCTCGTAGAACGGGTAGTAGGAGCCGAACGACTCGAACCCGGACACCCAGATGAGCAGGGGCAACATCACGAGGTAGGCGATGCCGTAGGCGGGGAGATGGCGGCCGATCCCGGCGAGCCGGTAGCCGAGGTCGGCGGGTCGCAGGTGGAGGACCCACACCCCGATACCGAGAGGAACCAGCACCCGCCACAGCACCGACGACAGGCCCCACCACACATAGCCCAGGGCGTCCGCCAGGTCGGAGAACTGATCGCTCTCCATCGAGGCCACCCGGTCGCGCAGGCCGGACGACAGGTAGAAGCCGGGGCGCCCCCAGTACTCGAAGACCAGCAGCAGCGCCGTTGCGGTGAGCAGCACGATCGCCGCCATGCGGTCCTCGGGGGTGAGCGGAGCGCCGATGAGGCGGTCCGGGGCGAGCCGGTGGCGGGTGTCGGTCACCGGCGCCAGTGTATGGCTGCAACGGGAGGCGGCACCGGCGAGAAACGTCCGGGCCTGCCGGTGCCACCGGGTAGGATCGCGTTTCGCGAACACTCTCGGAGGTGGGTGCATGCGACCGATCTGGAAGGGAGCCATCTCGTTCGGGCTGGTCACGATCCCGGTCGGCCTCTACTCGGCCACCGAGGACCGCCGTCCGAAGTTCCGCCAGCTGCGCCAGTCCGATCACAGCCCGATCAAGTACAAGCGGGTGGCCGAGGCCGACGGCGTCGAGGTCCCCTACGAGGAGATCATCAAGGGCTACGAGGTGGACAAGGGCCGGTACGTGGTGTTCACGCCCGAGGAGCTCGAAACCGTGATGTCCGGCGGGACGGCGGGCACGGTCGACGTGGTCCAGTTCGTCAAGCAGGGCGACATCGACCCCATCTACTACCGGTCTTCCTACTACCTGGCCCCGGAGAAGACCGGGGTGAAGGCATACCGGCTGTTGCTGGAGGCGCTCGAGGGCCGGGACATGGTCGGCGTGGCCAAGGTGGCCATCCGTGAGCGGGAGTACCTGGCCACGCTGCGCGCCGACGAGGGCGTCATCATCATGGAGACCATGTACTGGCCCGACGAGATCCGTGAGCCGGTCTTCGAGAGCCTCGACGAGGAGGTCGAGGTCCGGTCCGACGAGGCGAAGATGGCCGAGATGATCATCGACAACCTCACCGGTGCCTTCGACCCCGAGGCGTGGCACGACGAGTCGCGCGAGGCCGTCGAGGCCGCCGCCCGCCAGAAGGTCGAGGGCCAGGAGATCGTCGCCCCGGAAGCTCCGGCGCCCACCGGCGTCGTCGACCTGATGGAGGCGCTGAAGGCCAGCGTCGAGGCCACCAAGGTCAAGAAAGCGGGCTAGGTCCCTCGACTTCCCAGGTGACCGACCCAGGCGGGTCGTCGGTGAAACCCTTGAACGACGGGCCGCGCAGCCGTCCGACATCGGTGAAGTCCTTGTACTGCACCATGGCGACGAGCGCCGGTTCCACCCAGACGGCGTTGCGGGGCATCCCGGGGTCGGGCAGGAAGGGCGACCGTTCGACCCGCATCTCGTCGAGGGCGGCCCGTATGGCGACCAGCGATGCATCGCTGAACCCCGATCCCACCGCCCCCACCCACTGCAGGCCGCGGTCGGTCCACAGACCGAGGAGGAGGGACCCGAAGGTACCTGCTCTCGCCCGTTCGCCGGGAAGCCAGCCTCCCACAACCGCCCGCGCCGTCCGGAAGCGGGTGATCTTCCGCCACTCGGTGGACCTCATCCCTGGTCGGTACACCGAGGTTCGGTGCTTGGCCACGATGCCCTCCAACCCTCGTTCCTTCACCAGCTCCCACAACGCGGTCGGGTCCCCGTCGACGACCGTCGACGGCTCGAGCGGGAACTGCAGGTCGAGTGACTCCAATCGCCGGCGACGCCGTTCCCAAGGCTCGGCGATGACCTCTTCACCGTCGTAGAGGACGTCGAACACCACGTAGACCACGGGGACCGCCGTCTGGGCGGCGGCGATGCGGGCACCCCCGGCCAGGTTCATGCGCTGCTGCAGCTGTTGGAAGGACGGGCGCCCCGAAGGGTCGAGCGACACGACCTCGCCGTCGAGCACCAACGGCCGGTCGGCTGCCGGCACCGCCACCTCCGGATACCGAGAAGTGGCGTCGTTGCCCCGCCGGGACCTGAGCCTGACCGTCGAGCCGTCCCAGGTGTAGATGACCCGGACCCCGTCCCACTTCAGCTCGTAGACCCAGTCGGGCTGGGCGAAGATGCGAGGCCACTGTGTGGCCAGCATCGGCGGGTAGTCCGGTGGGGCTATGCCCCCAGCTCCTGACGTACCAGCTCCTGCACCAGGCCGCCGTCCAGCCCCTCACCCGACCGCATCACCATGCCGATCACCCGGCCGGTGAGCTTGGCCGGCGGCGTGTCCGGCTCGGCGGCGGTGACCTCGGCGACCGCCCGCCGCACCAGGTCGAGCGTCTCCTCTCTCCCGGCGGTCTGCGGGAGCCACCGCGACAGGTAGTCGATCTCGGCGGTGAGCCGCTCGGCGTGGGCGGTGCCCCGTTCCCCGGCGTCGACGAACTCCCCACGCGCCTTGGACATCCGCTTGACGTAGCCGCCGATGACCTGGCGGTAGAGCTCGTCGTCGACGACGCCCGAGAAGCCGGGATCGGCCTTCGCCCGGGAGATCTCGGTCTCTATCTGCCGGATCACGTCGCGTCGCAGCGAGTCCCCGCTCTTCATGGCGTCGGTGAGCTGGCTCCTCAGCTCCGCCTGGATGGTGTCGTTCGCCATGCCCCCATTCAACCACTGCGGGCCGGCATGGCCCTCCAGGCGAGTTTGACCAGAAATCGAAAAAACCCTTGTCCGGACGCGCTCGTCGGTTTATTCTTGAAAGCACAGCCGCTCAGCGGCTTTCTTGATGGACCGCTTTGTGAACCTATTCACAAGTGCAGGCACAACGAATACTCGACTCACGATCACACGACCGCCCCCGGGCGGAGATGAACACCCCCACTGAACGCAGGAGCGACGAAGCAGCATGTTGACCGTTACCGACTGGAGGGATCTCTCCGCGTGCCGGCACTCGGATCCCGAGCTCTTCTTCCCGGTCGGGACCACCGGCCCTGCCGTCGAGCACATCGAGAAGGCGAAGGCGATCTGCGGTACGTGTTCCGTGAGCGAGGAATGCCTCCTGTACGCATTCGAGACCAACCAGGAGGCCGGGGTCTGGGGTGGCTACCCCGAGGACGAGCGTCGCCGGCTGCGCAAGCGGTGGTTGGCCGAACGGCGTCGCCAGCGCCAGGCGTCCTGACCCGCCCGGGTCACACCCCGAACCCCAAACCGGTTCGGTCGGATCCGTCCTCGATCTGGACGAAGGCCAACTTGTCGGTGACCAGCCCGAACCGGTTCCCCTTCACGTCGCTGACCCACACCAGGGCGTTCCCTCCGTCGATCCCCTCTTCGATGGCCGTGCGCGCCGCCTCGGCGTCCTCCACCTCGAGCTCGAGCTCACGGGCGCCCTCGAGCCCGATCCGCATCTTCACCGAGTTCGCCATCAATCCTCCTGTCGTCCAGCCGCCGGCGGTTGCCAGCTAGCGAACCACCAGCTCCGGATGGGCACGCACCCGTGGCTTGCGCGCCTCGACCTCGGCGGCGAGCTCCTCGAACGCCTTGGCCGCCTCGCCACCCGGGTCGGCGATGGTGACCGGCAGCCCGGCGTCGGCCCCTTCACGCATCGCAGGCACCAGCGGGATCTGGCCGAGCAGCGGGACCTCGAGCTCGTCTGCCAGCTCCTGGCCGCCACCGTCGCCGAAGAGGGCATAGCGCTTACCGTCGTCGCCGGTGAACCACGACATGTTCTCGATCACCCCGAGGATCTCCTGGTTGACCCTTCGGGCCATCAGGCCCGCCCGCTTGGCGACGCGCTGCGCGGTCGGCTGGGGTGTCGTCACCACGACCGCCTGCGCCCTCGGGAGGAACTGGGCCAGCGACAGGGCGATGTCGCCGGTGCCCGGAGGCATGTCGATGAGGAGGTACTCCGGGTCGTCCCAGTAGACATCGGCCAGGAACTGCTCCATCGCCTTGTGCAGCATCGGGCCCCGCCAGATGACCGCCTGGTCGGGGCGCACGAAGTAGTCCATCGACATCACCCGCACCCCATGGATCTCGGGGGGCATCAGCGTCTCGCCCACCACGGTCGGCGGTCGGTCGGAGCCGAGCATCCGGGGGATGGAGAAGCCCCACACGTCGGCGTCGATCACCCCGACCGTCCTGCCGAGCCGGGCGAGGGCGACCGCCAGGTTGGCGGTGACCGTCGACTTGCCGACCCCGCCCTTGCCGGATGACACGGCGATGACCCTGGTGCGACTGCCCGGGCCGCCTACGGTGATCTCGCGGGCGGCACCGCCACCCCTGATGTCGGTGACCAGCGACGCTCGCTCTTCGTCGGTCATCGAGGTGAACTCGACCTTCACCGCGGTGACCCCGTCGACCTTGCGAGCCGCCGCCGTTATGTCGCTGTCCAGCTTGTCCTTCAGCGGGCATCCGGGGATGGTGAGGGCGATCAAGGTGGTCACCGCGCCGTCGGCGGACACGTCGAGCGATCGGATCATCCCGAGATCGGCGAGCGATCTATGGATCTCTGGATCTTCGACTGCCCCGATGGCGGCGCGTACCGCATCGATGTCGACCAAGGCCTGGCTCCTGTCTGAGGAAGGTTCAAAACTATACTGATCCCCTGATCGGCTCAGACCGGGCCAGATCGGCCACCAGAGAGGTCGCCGCCAGGGAGGCGAGGATGGACACCACCGCCTTCGACAGCCAGGTCGGGGCGCTCACCGCCTCACTCGGTGACACCACCCGGCGCGGTGTCTACATCGCGGTGCGGCAGGCGGGCGACCCGATGACGGTCTCCGAGGTGGCGGTCCTCTTCGACCTCCACCCCAACGTCGCCCGGCATCACCTCGATCGGCTGGTCGCCGACGGATGGCTCCAGGTGACACACCGCCGCAACGCCGACCGTGGTGGACCTGGTGCCGGCCGGCCGGCCAAGCACTACGAGTCCACCGCCAAGGAGGTCTCGCTCGAGTTCCCCAGGCGGCGCTACGAGCTGCTCTCCGAGCTGCTGGTGCAGGTGCTGGAGCGGCTCGAGCCGTTGAGGGCGGCCGAGGTGGCCGAGGAGATCGGCCGCGAGTACGGGCGCCAGCTGGCCGACGAGGTCGGCCTGCCCGAGGACGCCGGCTTCGACGTCGCCGTCACCGCCGTCGCCCGGGCGATGATGGGTGTCGGGTTCGAGACCGAGGCCAGGCCGGAGGACCGTGCCCTGCTCACCCGGTTCTGCCCGTTCGGGCAGACGGCGGCCAACCACCCCGAGATCGTGTGCCGCATCGACCAGGGCATCGTCAAGGGACTCCTCGAGGCGGCGCACGAGCCCGGCGTTGCCCTGGTGACGCCTCACGACACCGTCGACGAGGTGTGCGTCACCGAGATGTGAACTCTGTCGAAACCGGGCGGGTTGCCCGGTCGACCGATGCCATGATCTGGACCGGAGGTGACGCCGCCCCATGAGCTCTCTACCGATGTACCTGCGTATCGCTACGATCGCCGTGGTGGCCGCCGTCGTGGCCTCGTGTGGCGCCGATGGGATCGACGACGCATCCCGCGCGACCGGAGGAGCGACGGTCGACACCGCGGCTGCGGGCACCACGGGTACCCCCGAGACTCCCGCTCCTGTCGACCCGTCGTCACCGGCAACCGAAGCCCCGGCCGACTCCTCCGCCGCTCCGGTGCCGGAGGCGCTCGACTTCACCGCCGGCCTCGTCGGCGGTGGAGAGCTCACCGGTGCCGAGCTGGCCGGGAAAGACACCGTGTTCTGGTTCTGGGCGCCCTGGTGCCCGACCTGCGCCGCCGCCTCCGCCGATGTCCTGGCCGCGACCGAGGCACACCCGGAGCGTGACCTTCGTCGGGGTGGCCGGGCTCAGCTCGGACACCGCCTCGATGGAGCAGTTCGTCGCCGACCACGGTGTCGGCGCCTTCGACCAGATCGCCGACATCGACGGCGACGTCTACACCAGGTTCGGCGTCGTGCAGCAGCACACCTTCGCCTTCGTGTCCGCCGACGGTGAGGTCGAGGTCGTTCCCGCCTACGGCGGCGAGGTCGACATCGCCGCTCTGGTCGACGAGCAGTTCGGCTGACCCGGGCCGGTGCCGGAAGCCCCCTTCGCCCTGGCGGTGGCAGCCGGAATGCTGGCGGCCGTCAACCCCTGCGGGTTCGCCCTCCTTCCCGCCTATCTGTCGCTGCTGATCCTCGATCCCGGCGACACCGGCTCCTCGGCGGCGCTGGGACGGGCGCTGCGAATGACGGCGGCGATGACCGCCGGGTTCGTCGCCGTGTTCGGGCTGTTCGCCGTCGTCGCCGTCCCGCTGGCGCTGTCATTGGAGCGGTTCCTGCCCTGGGCGACCGTCGTCATCGGCATCGTGCTGGTGGCGATCGGCGTGCGACTGCTCACCGGCGGTGAACTGCGACTGCCGATCCCCGCGTTGGGCGGTGCCGGTCTCGACGGGTCGGTGCGCTCGATGGCCGGGTACGGGGTGGTCTACGCGGTCGCCTCCCTGTCGTGCACCATCGCCCCGTTCCTCGCCATCGTCACCTCGACGACGAGAGCGGGCAGCGTCGCCGGCGGGATCCTGGTGATGGTCGGCTACGCCCTCGGCATGGGGCTGGTGATCGGGGTGGTCGCCGTCGCCGTCGCCCTCGCCAAGGAGGGCCTGTTGACCGGCACCCGCCGGATCCTGCCCCAAATCAACCGGGTCAGCGGGGCGCTGCTGGTGGTCGCCGGCGGCTACGTGGCCTACTACGGGTGGTGGGAGCTGCGGATCCTGGCGGGAAGCGACTCCACCGACCCGATCGTCGACGCCGCCGCTGCCATCCAGGGCACCCTCGCTTCCTGGGTCGCCCGGGCCGGCGCCTGGTGGGCCTTGGCCGGGTTGGCTGCCATGACCGTTCTCGGGTGGTGGGTGGCCCGCGGCGCGTATTCGAGGGCCCGGGACCAGGTATAGGCTCACCCGTCCCGATCTCCGAAGGAGCCCCCCTTTGTTCGCTCGCCTCGGACGCTGGTGCTACCGCCACCGCGTCGTCGTCGCCGTCGCCTGGCTGATCGTCTTCGTAGGTGGCGGCGCCCTCATGAGTGCCATCGGCACCGGGTACAGCACCGAGTTCGCCCTCCCCGACGTCGAGAGCCGAACCGGCTTCGACATCCTCGACGAGCACTTCGCCGACTCTTCGGCCGGGAGTGAAGGCGGCACCATCGTGTTCCGCGCCGAGCAGGGGGTTACCGACCCCGTCGTCCAGGCGTCGATGACCGACTTCCTCGCCGCCGTCGACCAGATCGACGAGGTGACCATCACCAGCCCCTACTCCCCAGAGGGCGCCCAACAGATCTCGGCTGCCGGGCCGGAGGCGGGCAAGATCGCCTACGCCGTCATCGGCGTTCCCCGCGAGATCACGTTGGAAGAAGCGGCGCTGATCACCGCTGAGATGAACGAGCTGATGCCGGCGATCGAAGGCGTCCAGATCGAGATCGGCGGGCAGATCTTCGCCGAGTTCGAGGTCCCCAGCTCGGAGGCGTTGGGGCTGGCATTCGCCATCATCGTGCTGATCCTCGCCTTCGGCTCGGTGCTGGCGATGGGGCTCCCGGTGGGGGTCGCTCTGGCCGGCATCGGCGTGGGCACCATCCTCGCCGGGCTGCTCAGCAACGTCCTCTCGATCCCCGACTTCGCCACCACCGTCGCCGTCATGCTCGGCCTCGGCGTCGGCATCGACTACGCCCTCTTCATCGTCACTCGCTTCCGCGAGAACCTCCACGCCGGCGCCTCCACCGAGGACGCCACCGTCATCGCCCTCGACACCGCCGGCCGGGCGGTCGCCTTCGCCGGCAGCACCGTCGTCATCTCGCTGCTGGGCATGCTGCTGATGAACCTGGCATTCATCTCCGGGCTCGCCATCGCCGCCGCCTCGGTAGTCGCCGTCACCGCCATCGCCTCGCTGACCCTGCTCCCGGCGCTGCTCGGGTTCGCCGGTAGCCGGGTCGAGCTGACCCGGTGGCGGGGCCTGCTCGCCGCCCTGTTCGCAGCGATCGCCCTCGCCGGGTTCGCCCTGGGCCTCCAGTGGCTGATGATCGGCGGTGCCGTCCTCGCCGGTCTGACCCTGCTGCTCAGCTTCGCCGTCGCCCCGTTGCGCCGGGAGGTGCCCCGCCCCGCACCGAAGCCATTGCGGGAGACGGTCCCCTATCGGTGGAGCCGCTTCATCCAGCACCGGCCGTGGACCATGGCGCTGAGCGGTGTCGCCATCCTCCTCGTCCTGGCGATCCCCTACTTCAGCCTCCGCCTCGCCTTCTCCGACGAGGGCAACTACCCGGAGGAGACCACCACACGACAGGCCTACGACCTGCTCGCCGCCGGCTTCGGCCCTGGGTTCAACGGGCCTCTGTTGCTCGCCACCGAGCTCCCTGCAGGCACCGATCCGGCATCACTCGAGTCGGTCACCGTCGCCCTCGCCGCCGACACCGGCGTCGCCTTCGTCACGCCTGGGTTCCCCAACGACCCGGAGGCACCCACCGCAGCGGTGTGGAGGCTCTACCCGACCACGGCCCCCCAGGACGAGGCCACCACCGAGCTGGTCGACCGGCTGCGCGACGAGGTGATCCCGGCCGCCACCGACGGCACCGGGCTCGACATCGCCGTGTCCGGAGGGGTCGCCGCCGCTGTCGACTTCTCCGACTACCTGACCGAGCGGCTCCCGTGGTTCATCGCCGTGGTGCTCGGGCTGTCGTTCCTGCTGCTCATGCTGGCGTTCCGCTCGGTCCTGGTCCCGCTCAAGGCGGTGGTCATGAACCTATTGTCGATTGCCGCCGCCTACGGCGTGGTCACCGCCATCTTCCAGTGGGGCTGGGCGGGCGACGTGCTCGGCATCGAGCCGGCCCCGATCGAGCCGTTCGTGCCGATGATGATGTTCGCCATCGTCTTCGGGCTGTCCATGGACTACGAGGTGTTCCTGCTATCCCGGGTGCGCGAGGAGTGGCTCCGCACCGGTGACAGTCGCACCTCGGTGGCCGACGGCCTGGCGGCCACCGCCCGGGTGATCACGGCTGCGGCGGCGATCATGGTGGTGGTGTTCGGGTCGTTCATCCTCGAGCCCGATCGCATCATCAAGCTGTTCGGCGTCGGGTTGGCGTCGGCCGTGCTGCTCGACGCCACGATCGTCCGGATGCTGCTGGTGCCGGCAACGATGGAGCTGCTCGGCGACAAGAACTGGTGGCTTCCCGGCTGGCTCGACCGCATCCTCCCCAACATCGACGTCGAGGGCCACAGCATCGAGGCGCCAGACAGCATCACCGGCGAGGTCGAACCGGTCCCGAGCTAGGGACGCCCCGCGCCCGGCCTCGGTGACCTTCTCCCCTGGTTATCCGCCCCCCGGTGGGGCGACGATGGACTCGATCGAAGATCGGAGATAGCCATGACCGAGGCCGTACACAACGACGTCCGCGTTCCCGACGACCGGCCACCCGCGTGGGCGAACTCCATGATGAAGTGGGCACTCACCGCACCGGGGATCCAGGGTCTCGTCGGAAAAGGCGTCGCCCTGCTCACGTTCACCGGACGGAGGACCGGCAAGACCTATACCGTGCCGGTCAGCTACAGCCGCGACGGGGACGTCGTCACCGTGATCACCAAGCGACAGCGGAGATGGTGGCACAACTTCGAGACCCCCACCGAAGTCGAGCTGAGGCTGGCCGGTCACACATACACCGGCAAGGCGCAGATCGAGGCCGGAGACGCCGAGACGCTCGACTACATGGTCGGGTACCTCGCCAAGCGACCCATCGATGCCAAGGCATATGGACTGGCCAAGGACGAGATCACCCGTGACAAGATCCAGCGGATCATGCCGCACATCGTGTTGATCCGTATCGACGTCACGCCGGCCGGATAGCGCGCGTTCCAGGTCGATTCCGGTCTGACCGAGGTGGCAGGTCACCGTCGGAGGGTGCCAGCCGTGACGAGCTGCGCTCGATCCTCGTACCGGACGCCGCCCGCCGTGACCCGGTCGGCCTCCTCGGCGACGGGCAGCACGTCGTTGCCGAAGACGTACGCCATGCCTTGGTGAAGGAGGCTGTGGTGGTGTCTGCACAGGAGGATGAGGTTCTCAAGGCAGGTGTCGCCGCCTCTCAGCCAGTGGACAACGTGATGGGCGTCACAGAAGACCGCCGGCCGGTCGCAGCCGCGGAAGCGGCAGTGACCGTCGCGCAGGTGGAGCGCCTTGCGAATGGCCGGTGACGGGACCCGGGTGCCGCGACCCAGGTCGAGGATCTCGGAGTCGCCTCGGGTGATCACCCGGGTGATGTCGGCGTCACAGAGGATGCGGCGGGCGGTCTCAGCAGTGACCGAACCGGTGCGGTCCAGTTCACACCGCTTGCCGTAGCGGCCTTCGAGGGTGTCGAGATCGACGGTGAGGGTGACGGCGGCGCGCAGGCCTCCGTCGATGGTGCCGTTGCGCAGCCACTGCTCACAGATGGCACCCAACGCCTCGGCCCGGCGGTTGGACCCGGACCGGGAGTCGCCGTCCACAGGCGGCCGGGTGGCGGCATCCAACGCGGTGAGCACCGCCTCCCCGGTGGTGGGGTCGAGGAGCCCGTCGAGACGGACCATCCCCGCCCAGGTGACCGAAGCCTTCAGGTAAGCCGCTACTCGTTGCTCGGCCGCGGACCGTTCGGCAATGGTGTCGTCGGCGCAGTGCCTCCAGTAACCAACGGACCGGTGCAGATCCCGCAGCGACTGCTCCCGGGCGAACCCCACCAGCAACACCTCGTCCCGCTCGTACAACTTGGGATGCGCCTGGGCAGCCCGGGACAACACCCTCGCCCTGGTGCCCGACAGGCCACCAGAGGCCACCAATGCGCCGGTGTCGGGATGGGCCTCCATGGTGTTCGCCAACCCGACCAGCGCCCGGGCATGGCCGTTGTCCATATCGGCGTGGTACGCCAACCACCGGGTCAACGACACCAACCCATGACGCTGGAACGACCCGCGGCGCTTCGCCTCCCCAGCCCATCGCGCCGTCAGCGCCTCCAGCCGGGATACGGCGCGGCTGAACGCCGCCACGCCGCCTTCCAACTCGTCATCGGAGACAAACGCGGGATCGACCTCACCGATCCCGTCGATCACCGAACCCAGGGAATCCACCACGACCCATCCTTCCAAACTCACGCTCTCATTGCGGAGAGCGCCTACCAAGTGGGGAAGTAGAGGCCATTGTATCGAACACATGTTCGATTGTCAAGGGGAATCTACGATAGCGAGGAATCGTTCACCGCGGCTTGTGCCCGCGCCTCGTTACCTCTGCGGTAGTTGCCGGTGGCACGCGCCATGACTTGCTGTGGGTCGCCTGTATCAACTGCGGCAACGAAGCGATCGGCGGCTGAACCGCGTAACACCGTCACCACCCGGCCATCCCTGCTGATCTCGACATCCCCGTTCTTGAACCGCCGCCACCGGAAACCGAGGTCGGCGGCTGCGGCGCCCTCGCCGTCGGTCATGCCAACGCTCAGCCGGCCTGATCGGGGACGTAGGCAAGGTTGAGCACCCCGGTGGCGAAAACCTCGTGGCTGACAAGCCGCAGCGGGTAGGTGGCGTCGTCCTCGAACAGCCGCTGCCCGTGGCCGACGACGATGGGATGGACCAGCAGATTCAGCTGGTCGAGCAGGCCGTTCGCCAGTAGCCAGCGCACCGTGGTGGCGCTGCCCGACATGGTGATGTCGCCGTCGGTCCCGTCCTTGAGCGCCGCCAAGGTGCCGGCGACGTCACCCGAGACAACCATCGTGTTGTTCCAGTCGGCGCGCTCCAGCGTGTTGGACACCACGTACTTCTGCGCCGAGTTGATGAACGAGGCGAAGTCCATGCCGGGATCGGCGTTCGGCCAGAACTGCGACCACTCGTCATAGAGCACCCGCCCCATCAGGAAGGCGACGCTGGACTGCACCCCGGCGTCTATCGCAGCCCCCATCTGGTCGTCGAGGTACGGGAAGTGCCACTCGTGGGGTGACTCGACCACCCCGTCGAGCGAGATGAAGAAGTTCGACACGATCCTGCCCACGCTGACCTCCTCGGTCCGGCTTGATTCGATGGTCGCATGTGTGGACGGAGCCCCAGCCGGAAACCCATCGGCCGATCGATCAGCCGGCGGCCGCCATCCTCCTCAGGACCATGTGGAGGATGCCGCCGTGGCGCAGGTACTCGACCTCGACCGGGGTGTCGCACCGGCACGTGGTGGTGAAGGTCACTGTCGACCCGTCCGACCGCCTCGCCGTGACCTGGACCGGCTGGCGGGGCTGGAGATCGTCGTCGATGGCTATGTCATAGGTCTCGGTGCCGTCCAGGCCGAGCGACTGCGCCGAGGCGCCGTCGGCGTAGGTGAGCGGCAGGACCCCCATCATCACCAGGTTCGACCGGTGGATCCGCTCGAACGAGTCGGTGATCACCGCCTTGACCCCGAGCAGGAAGGTGCCCTTGGCCGCCCAGTCGCGGGACGAGCCCATCCCGTAGTCGTGGCCGCCGAGCACCACCAGCGGGATGCCCGCCGCCTGGTAGGCGAGGCTCGCCTCGTAGACGGTCTTGACCGTGCCGTCGGTGAAGTCGGTGGTGAACCCGCCCTCGGTGGCGGGGGCGAGCTCGTTGCGGATGCGGATGTTGGCGAACGTGCCCCGGGTCATCACCCGGTCGTTGCCCCGGCGTGACCCGTAGCTGTTGAACATCTCCTGGGTCACCCCGCTGTCCAACAGGAAGCGTCCGGCGGGGGTGTCCGGCCCGATCGACCCGGCCGGGCTGATGTGGTCGGTGGTCACCGAGTCACCCAGCTTGAGCAACACCCGGGCAGCGGTGATCGGCTGCAGCGGCCGCGGCTGCGGCGCCAGGTCGGTGAAGAACGGCGGCTCCTGGACGTAGGTGCTGTCCGGGTTCCAGGCGAACAGCGCCTCGCCCTCGGTCGGGATCGCCTTCCACTCCTCGGACCCCTCGAACACCGAGGCGTACTCGTGGTGGAACTGCTCGCTGGTGACCGACGCCGCCACCAGCTGGTCGACCTCGGTCTGGGTGGGCCAGATGTCGGCCAGGTACACCGGGTCGCCGTCGGGATCGTGGCCCAGCGGCTGGGTGGTGAGGTCGATGTCCACGGTGCCGGCAAGCGCGTAGGCGACCACCAGCGGCGGGGACGCCAGGTAGTTGGCCCGCACGTCGGGTGATATGCGGCCCTCGAAGTTGCGGTTCCCCGAGAGCACCGAAGCAACGACCAGGTCGCCGGCGTCGATGGCGGCGCTGATCGGCTCGGGCAGCGGACCGGAGTTGCCGATGCAGGTGGTGCACCCGTATCCGACGAGATAGAACCCGCAGGCCTCGAGGTCGTCCATCAGCTCGGAACGCTCCAGGTAGTCGGTCACCACCTTGGAGCCCGGCGCCAACGACGTCTTCACCCACGGCTTGCGGGTCAAGCCGCGCTCCCTCGCCTTGCGGGCCACCAGCCCGGCTCCGATCATCACGTCGGGGTTCGACGTGTTGGTGCACGAGGTGATGGCGGCGATGACGACATGGCCGTGGTCGAGCTCGAACTCGGCGCCGTCGTAGGCGACGTGGGTCGACCCGCCGTTGCTGCCGCGCCTTGGAATGGCCGGGCCGCCCTCGTCGACCATCTCCCCCACGGTCCCGGTGCCCGCCCGGTCCGACTTGCCGAACACGATGTCGAGATCTTGGCGCCACTGGTCCTTCATCCCGGTGAGCGCCACCCGGTCCTGGGGTCGCTTGGGCCCGGCCAGTGAGGGGACGACGGTGCCCATGTCGAGGTGGAGCTCCGCCGAATAGACCGTCTCCCGGGAGTCGTCGCGCCACAGCCCCTGGAGCCGGCAGTACTGCTCGACGGTCTCCACGAGCTCGTCGGAGCGCCCGGTGAGCCGGAGGTACCGGGTCGTCTGCTCGTCGACGGGGAAGTAGCCGACGGTGGCCCCGTACTCCGGGGCCATGTTGGCGATGGTCGCCCGGTTGGCCAGGGGCATGTCGGCCAGCCCGGTGCCGTGGAACTCCACGAACTTGCCCACCACGCCGTGCCGGCGGAGCATCTCGGTGACCCGTAGCACCAGGTCGGTGGCGGTCGCCCCCTCGGCCAGGCGCCCGGTGAGCTCGAACCCGACCACCTCGGGGAGCAGCATGTAGATGGGCTGGCCGACCATGGCGGCTTCGGCCTCGATACCGCCGACCCCCCAGCCGACGACACCCAGGCCGTTGATCATCGTGGTGTGCGAGTCGGTGCCGACCAGCGAGTCCGGGTAGAGGACCCCCTCGTGGTCCCACACGACCTTGGCCAGGTACTCGAGGTTGACCTGGTGGACGATCCCGGTGGCGGGGGGCACCACCCGGAAGTTGCCGAACGCCGACTGGCCCCACTTGAGGAACTCGTAGCGCTCCCGGTTGCGCTCGAACTCACGCTCGGAGTTGATCTGCAGGGCCATACCCGAGTTGTAGGCGTCGACCTGGACCGAGTGGTCGATGACCAGGTCGGCGGGCACCAGCGGGTTGACCTTCGACGCTGCCGCCGGGTCGCCGGTCATGCGGACGATGGCGGCCCGCATCGCCGCCAGGTCGACCACGGCGGGGACCCCGGTGAAGTCCTGGAGCACCACCCGGCCAGGGGTGAAGGCGATCTCGGTCTCCTCGACCTTCGAGGCGTCGTACTGGGCGAGGGCGGTGACATCGCGGTCGGTGACGGTGTGCCCGTCGTGGTTGCGCAACACCGACTCGAGCAGGACCTTGATCGTGTAGGGCAGGGCCGTCACGTCGCCGATGTGGTTGAGGGCGTCCAGCCTGTGGATGACGCGCTCCCCCAGGGGGGTGTCGATGGTGGTGCGTGCCTCGAACGGGTCGTGGGTCATCGGTTCAACCTCGCGCTCTCGCTGCTCCCACCATTACACCAATCGTACCGGCCGGCTCCGCCCGGTCCTGCGGGGCGCCCGACGGCGCCCTTGCCGCCGTGGTTAAGAAAGCTCGATCTTGGCGCCCGCACTCGACCGCAGCCCGATGGTGAGCCGGTCGACCCATCGACCACTCACCGCCGGGGGTCCACACTGGCACCATGCGTACGAGAGCACCGGCACCGGTCGACCAAGACCTCGACGAGCGTCGCGGGGAGACGCCCGACGCCGAGACGCAGTGGCAGATCGACCGCGAAGGCGACACCGGGGAGTTCTGACCCCCGGCCGGCCGCCGCCTGCCCGACACCTCACTCGCCGAACGGTTCGATCTCCCTGTGCCCGAACGGGATGATCAGCAGCAGCCCGATGGCGAGATAGCCGAACACGGCGGCGAGTGGGAAGAACAGCCCCAGGGCGATCATGGCGACGTAGGCCGCCAGACCGGGCTTCAACTTGACGGTGAGCACCTGGACCTCGTCGTCGTCCACGTCGGCATCGATGAGCCGGCGACGGATCGCGTAGCCCCACATCGACGAGACGGTCACGGCCACCAGCAGCAGGTTCACGCCCGAGCAGCGTGGCAGCGACCCGCTCGGCGTCGAGGTCGTCGACGTGTTCACCTACCAGCCGGATGGGGAACGGGATGAAGGAGACCAGCATCAGCAGGAGCAGGTTGAACCGGACGAGGAGTCTGTCGATCCGGACGAGGTAGTGGGTGATGGCAGCATGCGCGAGCCAGGTGGCACCGATCGTCGAGAACCCCACGAGGTACGCCAGGTAGGCCGGCCACTGGGCGAGGAACGCCTCCCACAGGTCCTCGCCGGCGTCGGTCGGGACCGTCAGCTCGAGCACCAGCAGGGTGATGGCGATGGCGAACACCCCGTCGCTGAACGCCTCGAACCGCCCGGGGCGCATCGTGGTACCTCCTCAGACGGCGCCCGGCTCACCAGTACCGCTGTTCGCGGAACGGGTCCCCGTACATGTGGTAGCCGTTGCTCTCCCAGAAGCCCGGGCGATCACGGTCGAGCAGGGTGAACCCGGTCACCCACTTCACCGACTTCCAGAAGTAGAGGTGGGGCACCACCAGCCGCATCGGCCACCCGTGCTCCGCCTCGAGCGGGGACCCGGCGTAGGTGTGGGCCAGCAGGTTGCCGGGGCGGAGCAGGTCCTTGATCGGCAGGTTGGCGGTGAACCCGTGGTAGGCGTTCACCAGCACGTGGGTCGCCGTCGGGTCCGGCCGGATCTGGGCCCACACGTCGGCGACGGCAACGCCTTCCCACACCGTGTCGAACTTGGTCCACTTGGTGACGCAGTGGATGTCGGCGGTCAGCGTCGCCGTCGGCATGGCGGACATCTCTGCCCACGTCCACGTCCTCGGCTCGGCCACCAGGCCGTCGACCGTGAACCGCCACGTGTCGAGGTCGACGTCGGGCACCACTCCGGCGTGCAACACGGGGAACCGGTCGGTGACGTACTGGCCGGGTGGCACCCGGTCGGGGTCGATGCCGGCCTCGATCAGGTCGGCGCGCTTGCGGGCGAGGAAGTCCACGGTGCGGGCAGGGTAGCGACGGCTCTGGGCGTTCCTGGTCGCACAATCCCCGGCGACACCTAACGTTCCGCGCGCTCATGGGCTCCTCTTCGAACCGCTCGCCGCGCCGGCCACTGCGTCTGCTCCCCTGGGTGCTGCTGGCCTTGGTGGTCGGCGGGGCCGCCGTTTGGTACACGCTCACCCTGCCGGGCGCCGACGACACGGCGGCGCCGATCGACAGCGCCCGGAGCCTCCAGGAGCTCGCCGAGCAGGCCCCGGACACCCCGGCCGTCGACGAGGCGGCCCCGGACTTCGACGTGAAGCTGTTCGGGGGAGGCGCCTTCAGCCTCGCCGACCATTTGGAAAGCGACGGTCGCCCGTTGATAGTCAACTTGTGGGCGTCGTGGTGCACGCCGTGCCGCCAGGAGATGCCCGAGATCGACGCCTTCGCCGCCGACCATCCTGAGGTCGCTGTGATCGGCGTCGCCGTCCTCGACGACATCGTCCTGGCCGAGGAGTTCGCCGACGAGATCGGCATCTCGTACCCGCTCGGGTTCGATGACCGGGAGCAGGTGACCGTCGGCTACCACGTCACCGGGCTCCCGGCGACGTTCTGGATCGCTCCCGACGGCACCATCGTCAAGCGGCTCTTCGGCGTCGTGACCCGGGAGAGCCTCGAAGCCGACCTCGCCCTGTTCGAGTGATCGTCCGGGCCGGTCCCTACTAGCGGCCGGTCCACTCCGGGGCTCGTTTGGCCTGGAAGGCGGCGACGCCCTCTGCGGCGTCGTCGGTCATCGCCACCGCGGTGAGGCCGAGCTGGAGGTGGTCGAGGGCGGCGTCGAGCGGCAGGTCCTCGGCGGCGTAGAAAGCGGCCTTGCCGAGGGCGACCACCGCCGCGCTCTTCGCCAGGATGCCGTCGATGGTCTCGGCCACGGCGGCGTCGAGCTGCTCGGCGGCAACGGCGCGCGACACCACCCCGAGCCGAACGGCTTCGGCGGCATCGATACGACGGCCGGTGAGCATCAGCTCCAGCGCCACCCGCGGTGGCATGACCCGCCGCAGGACGGCCCCGATCATCATCGGCCACAGCCCGACCCCGATCTCGGGAGTTCCGAACTGGGCGGTGTCGACGGCGATCACGATGTCGCAGGCCGCCGCCAACCCGAGACCTCCGGCCAGGGCATGACCGTTCACCCGGGCGATGACCGGCTTGGGGCTGAGCCGGATCGACCGAAAGACGTCGGCCAGTGCGCCCCGGGCGGCGTGGGCGCCGAGGGGATCGTCGACGAACCCCCCGGACAGGTCACCGCCGGCCGAGAAGACCCGATCCCCGGCTCCGGTGACGACGATCGCCCGCACGTCGGGATCGGCTGATGCGATGCCGATGGTCGCCGCCAGGTCGGCCATGATCGCCGTGGACAGCGGGTTGCGGCGCTCCGGGTCGTCGATGGTGAGCCACGCCACCGCGTCTCTGGTCTCGTGACGGAGCACGCCGGCGAGCATACCGCCGGCCACCCGTCACTAACGTCAGGTCCATGACGTGGCTGATCGTCATCCTGGCGACTGCGATCCTGGTCGGCCGGCTTCGGGGCGGGCGCGTCAAGAACCTCGCCGGCGCCCATGCCCGGGCGTGGTGGCTGCTCCTGATCGGCCTGATCCTGCAGGTCGTCGCCGACTACCTGCCCGCCGGGAGGCGGTCGCTGGCGGTGGGACTGTTGCTCGCCTCGTACGTGGCGATCCTGCTGATGGTGTGGCTCAACCGCAACGCCCCCGGCATGTGGATCGCCGGGATCGGGATCCTGATGAACTTCGTCGTCATCTCGCTCAACGGGGGGATGCCCGTGCTCCCCGCCTCCGTGGAGATCGCCGGCGGCAGCGCAGCCGCCCCGATCGGCGGCAAGCACGTGCTGCTCACCCCCGACACGGTGGTCGCCTTCCTCGGCGACGTCATCCCGGTACCGGGAAGCGTGATCTCGCTGGGCGACGTGTTCCTCGCCATCGGGCTGGCCGTGTTCCTGGAGGAACAGACCCGCCGTCATCCGCCCCTGTTCAGCCGGCAGGCGGCCAGCGTGTCCGGGTCGGCCGTCCAGCGCTGACCGGCGCCGACCGGCTCGGTCACGCCCGGACGACGCCGAAGATCTCGCCGAGCGCCCGCAGGGCGTCATCCGAGTCGTCGGGGGCGGTGCCCGATGCCATCGCCAGCGCCTCGTCGGCGGCCAGCCCGTTCCCTGACGAGGCCTCGTCGAAGGCGGCGGCGACCTGGACGACGCTGCGCACCGACCCGAGCACGGGGTCGTTCGGGTCGGGCGACACCGGTGCCACCGCGTCTGCCGCCCCGGCCAGCCCGGGCGCCCGGCGCAGGATGGCGGCGCTCCACTCGGCCACCGTGATCGGATCGAACCCGACTCGGGCGTCAGCCGGTCGGTCGAGCCCGACCCGGCCGACATGGGCGGCGCGGGCGGCATGCTCGACGGTGCCCAGGGCGGTGTCCTCGAGACCGAGACGCCGGCCGACGGCGACCGCGACGGTGGACGACCGCTCGGCGTGACCCGGTGTCGAGGCGCCGCCGAGCTCTGCCAGCCGTCCCAGCGTCCTCGCCATCGTTGCCGTTAGCGCTCGGGTCGCCTGGTAGCGCTCGTAGGCGAGATAGCCGCACCCGTAGGCGGCCAGGGCCACACCCAGCGACCACCAGCCGATGTGGGGCCACATCAGGGCGACGGCCAGGACGATCGCGGGGACCCCGAGCGCCAGCCACCAGTCGCGATGCGTCTGCACGGCCAGCCATGGGGCTACCACGTGGCGATGGGGGACGTCACGCATGGCTCACCTCCCGTTCGGCGTGCCGTCTCGCCATCTCGTCCGACTCGAAACCGTAGGCGTCGACCTTCCAGCCCGATCGATGCACCACCTCGATCAGGGCCTCGACCACGTCAGGGTCGAACTGGGTGCCGGCGCAACGCCGCAGCTCGAGGAAGGCATATCGACGGGTGAGCGCCCGCCGGTAGGGGCGGTGGGTGGTCATGGCGTCGTAGGCGTCCACCACCGCCAGGATCCTCGCCTGGAGCGGCAAGTTGTCGCCGCGGGGGTCGGCGCCGGCGGGGCCGTCCCCGGCACCGTGCCCGTCGCCGTACGGGGTGCCGTCGAAGTAGCGGTGGTGTTCGACCATGATCGGGATGGCCGTTTCCAGGAAGCCGATGCCGTCGAGGACGTCGCCCACCACCGTGTTGTGCGCCTGCACTCGGCGGTACTCGTCGAGCGAGAGGCGGCCCCGCTTGCGCAACAGGTTCCGGTCGACGGCGAGCTTGCCGATGTCGTGGAGCAACGCCGCCGTCTCGAGGACGTGGAGCGCCGGCCCGCGGAGGCCCATCGACCGACCCACCTCCACCGAAAGGGCGGCCACCCGCTCGCAGTGGCCCCTCGTGTAGAGGTCCTTGGCCTCCAGCGCCAGCAGCAGGCTGTCGATCGATGCCCGCCGGGCCCTCGACCTCGGCGCCGCGCAGATGGTCGGCGGCGACGACGAGCAGCACGGCGACCATGGCGATCGGCACCGCCACCCATCCGGAGGCGGCGAGCAGCCCGCCCATCATGGCGGCGGCGCCGCCCAATCCCGTCATCTCGACCGGCACCCACCACGACGGGAGATGGGAGGGGGTGACCGGTCCCGGACGGCCGGTGGTGCGGGGCAGCGCCCAGCGCTGCAGATGGACGACGGAGCCGGCCACGAAGCCGGCCACCACCATCACCCACGCACTGTCGATCGGTATCAGCACGAGGGTCGCCGCCCCTGCGGTGACGGCGGGCACGTGGGCGAGGAAGCGACCGGAAACCGAGAACGGCTCACCGAAGCGGACCCGGTGGACGGTCCCGGCGACCAGTGCGGCGACGGTGGCGCCGAGCACGACGCCTTCGGGGGCGAGCAGCGGCACCATCGCCACCAGCGCCGGCCACCCGGCCTCCCCGAACGGGCGGCCCTTGTCCGCCAGCGCCGTCTCCACCACGAAATACAGAGCCGCCAGCAGCAACCACCCGCCGAACGGTGTCGGCGGTGCCTGGAGGAGGACGACCCCGGCGGCACCGACGAGGGCGAGGAGCCCCAGCGGGAGTCGGATGGCCTCGGTGACGTCGAGCTCGACGGGCCGGGCCGGGCCGGGGAACACGTTCGGAGGTGCCGGCAGGGGTGCCGCCGGTGCCTGGTCGGGGTGCAGCGTCAGGACGTTCGAGTCACCCGACGCCGTGCGATCGAGGGTCTGCATCTCGAGGATCTCCATCTGGCGGCCGACTGGTCACGGGCACGTGGGTGCTCACAGGTCAGCGGTCCGCCCTGCCCCGACACCGCGAGGATCGAGCCTCGCCCGGCGCTCCACCCGGGGCCGATCTCTCCGAGGAGCGATCGCGGCGGCCAAGGTAACCGGCGACCGCCCGCGGGCAAAGGACCCCCGACGGGTGGCATCATCGGCCGATGCCCGCGGTCACCGAGCCGGACGACGTCGGTCACGACGCCACCGAAGCGTCGGTCGACGCCGGGCACGGGCTGGTCGTCACCACCCACCGGCTGGCCAGCAGGGCCGGTGCCGGCGTGCTCGCCGCCGGCGGGAACGCCGTCGACGCCGCCGTCGCCGCCAACGTCGTCGTCGGCGTCGTCCTCCCCGACACATGCGGACCGGGCGGAGACCTGTTCGCTCTGGTCCACCGACCCGGCGATCCGGTGCCGGCCGCGCTCAACGCGTCCGGTAGAGCCGGGTCCGGTGCCGACCCCGAGCGGCTCCGCCGAGAGGGCCTGACCGCCGTCCCCTTCCGGGGACCCGAGGGGATCACCGTCCCCGGCTGCGTCGACGGATGGGAGGCGTTGCTCGCCCGGTTCGGCACGTGGACGCTGAGCGACGTGCTCGCCCCGGCCATCGCCGTGGCGGAGGGAGGGTTCGAGGCGTCACCGGAGCTGGCCGCCTCGCTCGGCGCCACCACCGAGCTGCTCTCAGGACAACCCTCCGCCGGCGTTCTCTACCCCGGCGGGCAGGCGCCGGCACCGGGGGCGAGGCTGCGGCGCCGCCGCCTGGCCGAGACGCTGCGCACCCTCGCCGAGCACGGCCGCGCGGGCTTCTACGACGGGGCGGTCGGTGCCGCCATCACCGAGGCAACCGGGGGTCTCGTCACCGCCGACGACCTGGCAACCGTGCAAGCCGACTGGGTGGACCCGGTCGGGACGACGGTGCACGGGTGGGAGGGGTGGACGGTCCCACCCAACAGTCGCGGCTACGTCACCCTCGCCGCCGGCTGGGTCGCCGAGCGGCTGGGCTCGACGCCCGGGTCTGCCCTGCGCACCCACCACCTCATCGAGGCCTACCGGGCGGTGGCCGCCGACTCCGTCGACCTCGTCGCCGACCCCGCCAGGATCCCGCGGAACGCCTCCGATCTCGTATCGGCCCACCGTCTCCGGCCGCTGCTCGACGCCATCGACTCCGACGCCGCCGGATTCTGGCCGCCACCGGCGCCCGCTGCCGGCGGCACGACCTACCTGTGCTGTCGCGACGGCGCCGGCATGGGCGTCTCGTTGATCCAGTCCAACTTCCACGGCATCGGCAGCGGCTTGTCGGCCGGCGACACCGGCGTGTTCCTCCACGACAGGGGCGCCGGGTTCTGCCTGGTGCCTGGCCACGCCAACGAGCTGGCCCCCGGGAGCCGGCCGGCACACACGTTGTCGCCCACGCTGTGGACCGTCGGTGGTGGGCTGCGGATGCTGCTCGGGACGCGCGGCGGCTCCTTCCAGCCGCAGATCCTCCTCCAGCTGATCGACCTCATCCTCGGCAGCGGGCTCGACCCGGCCGAGGCGATTCGCCGGCCCCGCTGGGTGGTCGACGACGAGGAAGCCGATCGGAGCGTCGTGCACGTGGAGAGCCGGATGGGCCGGGAGATCGTGACCGGCCTCGAAGCCCGCGGTCACGTCGTGTCGACCGCCGGCCCCTGGGAGGTCGGTTGGGGCCCGGTGGCGGTCATCTCGGTCGACGCCGGCGCGGTCACCGGGGCGGCCGACCCGAGGGTCTCCACCGCCGCCGTCGGCGTGGCGTGAGCCCCCCAGTTCCTGGCAGATCGTTTGGCGGTGCGATCGGCGACTTCCTACCCTGCCCCGCTGCGGCCGAGCGCTGACGGCCGCGTCCGCCACCGGCAGCGGACAACACAGAGCGGAGTGATGTCGCCGATGCGGTCCCGGTCCCCGTTCGCCCTCGTGGGCGTCCTGGTCATCTTGTTGCTGTCGGTCGTCGGTTTCGCCGCGTTCTCCGCCGAGACCACGGCGACCTCCACCACCCCCGAAGGGGTCGTGTTGCCGGTCGACGCCTCGGGGCGCATCGCCGCCGCCGCCATCGCCTCGGCGATCACCGCCGACGCCACCCAGCTGCGACTCGAGGTCGAAGCGCGGCAGGCGGCGCGGGCGGCGGCCCGAGCAGCAGCGCAGGCAGCCACTACCACGACCACGACCGCCGCCCCCGATACCACCGCGGCTCCCGACACCACCGCCGCCCCGGCCGAAACAGCGGCGGCCACCACGACCACGGCGGCTCCGGCGACGACCACGACCCCCGCCCCTCCTCCGCCGCCCACCACCACGACCACCGAGTCGCCTCCGGTCCACACCGGCGGGGTCGAGGCATGGCGGTCCCTCGTCGAGGAGTACTGGCCGGCCGGGCTCGTCGATGACGCCCTGTCGGTGATGGAGTGCGAGAGCAAGGGCGACCCGAACGCCTACAACGAGGCGTCCGGGGCGTCAGGGTTGTTCCAGTTCCTTCCAGGCACCTGGGCGAGCGCCAGCGTCAGCGCCGGGTGGTCCGGTGCCGACGTGTTCGACGGCGAGGCCAACATCGCCGTGGCCGCCTGGCTGTCGGGATCGAGCACCAGCCCCTGGTCGCAGTGGAACTGCCAGCCGTAGCACCGTTTCGCCGACCTGCACGACCGAGCTCGCTCCTAGACTCGCCGGAATGAAGGCCCTCCTTCGCACCCTGGTCACGTTGGGCCTTGCCGGCCTGGCGATCTACCTTCTGCGCGACCGCCTGCTCCCCCCTCCGGCCATCGAGCCGGCGCCCGCACCCATACGAGGCGTGGCGCCCCGGCCACCGGTGCCGGCGACGCCCGACGACCTCACCGCCGTGGCCGGGATCGGCCCGATCTACGCGGCCCGACTCGTCGAGAACGGGATCAGCTCGTTCCGCCAGCTCGCTTCCGCCGACCCGGAGCGCATCGCCACCGCCGCGGGGGTGCGCCCCGATGCCGTGGCCGACTGGATCGCCCAGGCCGAGCGGCTGTCCTCGGCCTGAGCCGCGGAGTGGTGCGGTGCTCTACCTCGCCGAGCCCGAAACCCTCGGCGAGCTGATCCCCGAGGAGCCCTCCTACCGGGCCGGCCAGCTCCGCCGCTGGCTGTACCGCACGCCGGTGCTGGAGACGGCGGCGATGACCAACCTCCCCGAACCGTTGCGGGAGCGGTTCGCCGAGCACCTGTACCCGTTCACCGTCGAGATCACCCAGTCGGCGGAGCGGGGGACGACCCGCAAGTGGCTGTTCCGGGCCGCCGGCGGCGCCTCCATCGAGGCGGTGCTGATGGGCTACCCGCGCCGCACCACCCTGTGCATCTCGTCACAGGCGGGGTGCGCCATGGGGTGCACGTTCTGCGCCACCGGCCAGTTCGGTTTCGAGCGACACCTCGAGGCCGGCGAGATCGTCGCCCAGGTCGCCTATGCCGCCGCCTTCCTGCGCACCGGCGGCATGCCAGGGGCACCGGGGCGGGTGACCAACGTGGTGTTCATGGGGATGGGCGAGCCGCTGGCCAACTTCGACAGGGTGTCCGAGTCGCTGCGGCGAATGATCGCCGTGATGGGCATCGGCGCCCGATCGATCACGGTGTCCACCGTCGGCTTCGTCCCCGGGATTCGGAGGTTGACCGACAGCCCGTGGCAGGTGGGCCTTGCCGTCAGCCTCCATGCCGCCGACGACGAGCTGCGCTCCCGCCTGGTCCCGCTCAACGACCGGTACCCATTGGAGGAGGTCATCGAAGCGGCCGCCGCCTACACCGCCCGCAAGGGCCGTCGGGTGTCGATCGAGTGGACGCTGATCGCCGGTGTCAACGACGGCCCCGACCAGGCCCGAAAGCTCGCTGCGATCGCCCGCGATCTCCGCGCCCACGTGAACGTGATCGCCCTGAACCCGACGCCGCTCACCGCCGACCTCCCGCCGACCCCCGAGAAGGTCGAGGAGTTCCTCGCCGAGGTTCGCGCCGGCGGCGCCAACGTCACGTTGCGCGACACCCGTGGCCAGGACATCGACGCCGCCTGCGGTCAGCTCCGCATCCGCGCCGGCTGAACCGCTGCGCACCCTCGACACCCGGGTTGGATCAGCGGGTCTACGCTCCGGCCCATGCAGTTGCAGCCGGGCGACGCCGCTCCCGCCTTCAGCCGGCCCGATCAGGACGGGAACCAGGTCGATCTGGCCTACTTCTCCGGTAGGCCGTTCGTGGTGTTCTTCTACCCGAAGGCGTTCACACCCGGATGCACCACCGAGTCGTGCGACTTCCGCGACCGGCACGAGGGATTCGTCGCCGCCGGGTACGACATCATCGGGGTCAGCCCCGACCCGGTGGGGAAGCTGGACCGATTCCGGACGGAGTACGGCCTGCCCTTCCCGCTGCTGTCCGACGAGGACCACGCCATGGCCGAGGCCTTCGGCGCCTGGGGCACGAAGAAGAACTACGGCAAGGAGTACGAGGGCATCATCCGCTCCACCTTCGTCATCGGCAGCGACGGTGTCGTGGAGCGCGCCTGGTACAACGTGAAGGCGGGTGGGCACGCCGAGCGGGTTTCCCGGGAGCTCGCCACCGGCTGAAGGCGTCGCCGCCCAGGGTCCCGGTAGAATCCGTGGCGGAGACCGCCGAGGTCGACGCCGAAACCAGGGGGCGACACCATGCACAAGCCGGTTCGGACCGCCGTGTTCCCGGTTGGGGGCCTCGGCACCAGGTTCCTCCCCGCCACCAAGGCGCTCCCCAAGGAGATGCTCCCGGTGGTGGACACCCCGCTCATCGAGTACGCCGTCGACGAGGCGAGAGCCGCCGGCATCGAGGAGTTCATCTTCGTCACCGGGCGGGGTAAGTCGGCGATCGAGGACCACTTCGACCGCAACGCCGAGCTGGAGCGCGAGCTGGACCGGCGGGAGAGCAAGGCCGCGTTGAAGCTGGTACAGCGGTCGCGGCCGGTCCCCGGCCAGATCGCCTACGTCCGCCAGGGCGAGCCGCTCGGATTGGGCCACGCCGTGTGGTGTGCCCGTCGCCTGATCGGCAACGAGCCGTTCGCCGTGCTGCTCGCCGACGACCTGATCATGTCCGAGCCGCCGACCCTCGTCGACCTGGTCAAGGTCCACGAGGAGCGGGGCGGCAACGTGCTCTCCTTGATGGAGATCGACCCGGCGGCCACCTCCCGGTACGGGGTGATCACTCCCGGCGAGGACGACGGCCGGGTGGTCGCCGTCGAGGGGCTGGTGGAGAAGCCGAGCCCTGAGGAGGCGCCGTCCAACCTGGCGATCGTCGGCCGTTACATCCTGCAGCCGGCGATCATGGAGGTCCTCGACGACGCCGAGCGCGGAGCCGGAGGCGAGATCCAGCTCACCGACGCCATGGCCCGCCTCGTCGGCAACGTGCCGTTCCACGGGGTGAGGCTCGGCGGAACGCGGTTCGACTGCGGCACCAAGATCGGCTTCCTCGAAGCCAACGTCGCCTTCGCCCTGTCCCGCTCGGACCTCGAGGACGACCCCAGGACCCGGCTCGAGGAAGTCCTCAAGCGGTTCTGATCGGCAGGAGTGAACATCACGACGACCGGGTAGCCTTTGGGTCGTGAACAGGATCCAGCAGCTCAACCAAGTGGGCCAGTCGGTCTGGCTCGACTCGATCAGCCGGGGAGTGCTCGGGCCGGACGGGGAGCTCGCCGCCCAGGTGGCCGCCGGCATCCGGGGGGTCACCTCCAACCCGACCATCTTCGAGAAGGCGGTGGGAGGCTCGGACGACTACGACGCCCAGATCGCAGAGATCATCACTGCCACGGGCTCGGGCAGGGAACCGGACGCCGAATCGGTGTTCGAGGATCTCGCCGTCACCGACATCCGGGCCGCCTGCGACGTGCTCCGCCCCGTCTACGACCAGGCCGAGGGCACCGACGGCTTCGTCAGCATCGAGGTCGCCCCCGATCTCGCCTACGACACCGAAGGGACCATGGTGGCGGCACGACGCCTGTGGTCGCGGGTCGACCGGCCCAACGTGATGGTCAAGGTACCCGCCACCGACGAGGGCGTCCCCGCGGTGGAGCAGCTCACCGCCGAGGGGCTCAACATCAACATCACCCTGATGTTCGCCCTGGCCGACTACGAGGCGGTGGCCAACGCCTTCATCACCGGGCTGGAGCGTTGCGAGGACCCGTCGTCGGTGAGTTCGGTGGCGTCGTTCTTCGTGAGTCGGGTCGACACCAAGGCCGACGCCGCCCTCGACAAGATCGGGACCGAGGCGGCGATGGCCCTGCGGGGTCGTAGCGCGGTGGCCAACGCCAAGCTGGCCTACCGCCGATACCAGGAGCTGTTCGAGGGTGAGCGCTTCTCCCGGCTGGCTGCCGGCGGCGCCCGCCCTCAGCGGGTCCTGTGGGCATCCACGTCCACCAAGAACCCGGCGTATCCGGACACGATGTACGTCGACCAGCTGATCGGGCCGAACACGGTCAACACCATGCCGCCGGCCACCGTCGATGCCTTCAACGACCACGGCACGGTGGCGTCCACCCTCACCGAGGGACTCGACGACGCCGAGGCCGTGATCGCCGGGCTCGGGGAGGTCGGGGTGAGCTACGACCAGGTCACCCGGGAGCTGCAGACCGAAGGGGTCCAGGCCTTCGCCGACTCGATGGCCGAGGTCTACGCCACCATCGAGGCCAAGATGGCGGAGTCGATGCGCTGACGGCCTGCGATGGGGTAGGGGCTCCATCTGCGGGAGGAGCCGAGCCCGCGAGGCGGAACTGCCGGCGCCTACACCCCGTCCCAGACGCCTCCGACTGGCTCGGCGGCGGGGGACTCCTCGGTGCCGGCGGGATCGAGGGCGTCCTCGGTGGCGGTGTCGATCAGCTGACGTGAGTACAAGTCGGCATACAGCCCGCCGAGCGCCATCAGCTCGTCGTGGCTGCCCTCTTCGACGATCCTGCCGCCGTCGAGGGCGAGGATGCGGTCGGCGTTCCGAACGGTGGAGAGCCGGTGGGCGATCACGAGGGTGGTCCTGCCCTGCATGAGGACTTCGAGCGCCTCCTGGACCACTGCCTCCGACTCGGTGTCGAGCGAGCTGGTGGCCTCGTCGAGGATCAGGATCCTGGGGTCCTTGAGGATCGCCCGGGCGATCGCCACCCGCTGCCGCTGCCCGCCGGAGAGCTTGATGCCCCGCTCCCCCACGATGGTCTCGTAGCCGTCGGGGAAGGCAGAGATGAAGTCGTGGGCGTTGGCCGAGGTGGCGGCCGCGTAGAGCTCCTCGTCGCTGGCTTCGGGGTTGCCCACCCGCAGGTTTTCGGCGATGGAACCCGAGAAGAGCTGGGTCTCCTGCGGCACCGCCGCCATGTGCGAGCGCAGCTCCTCGCAGCCGCACGTCGCGGACGTCGACACCGTCGATCAACACCCGGCCCGAGGCGACGTCGAAGAACCGCGGGATGAGCTGCACCATGGTCGACTTGCCGGCCCCGGACGGCCCGACCAGCGCCACCACCTCGCCAGGCTCGACCACGAAGTCCACGTCGGACAGAACGTCGACGGCACGGTCGTGGTAGTGGAAGCCGACGCTCTCGAAGGCGACCCGGCCCTCGACCTTGCCCAACGAGACCGGGTGATCGGCCTCGTGGAGCTCACTGGTGGCGTCGAGCAGCTCGAAGATGCGGCGTGAGGCTCCCAGCGCCTCCATGAGCTCGGCGTACATGCCCGACAGGGCTCCGATGGCGCCGGCGACGGTGACCGTGTAGAGCAGGAAGGCGACCAGGTCACCCATCTGCATGGTCCCGGCGATGACCTGCCGGCCCCCCTGCCACAGCACCAGCGCCACGGTGCCCAGGGCGACGAAGGTGACGATCGGGCTGAGCAGACCCCGCAGGCGGGCCCGGCGCAGGGCCACCCGGTAAGCCGCCTGGACCGCACCGTGGTAGCGGCGCACCTCGATCTCCTCGGCGCTGAACCACTTGATCACCCGCACCGCCGAGATGGTCTCCTCGGCGTCGGCGGTCGCATCGGCGAGCTTGTCCTGGAATTGGGTGGACACCCTGCGGAGCTTCTTACCGAAGATCCGGGCGAACAGGATCGCCACCGGCAGGATGAGGGCGACGGTGAGGGTGAGCTGGGGGCTCGTGATGATCAGCAGCGCCACCCCGCCGACCAGCGTGACACTCTGGGCGACGGCGTTGGCCAGAGAGGTCGACATCGTGGTCTGGACCACGGCGACGTCGCTGGTGAGCCTCGAGGTGATCTCCCCGGTCTTGCGGGTGTCGAAGAAGCCGACCGGGAGCGTCATCAGGTGCTTGTAGGTGCCCGAGCGGAGGTCGGCGACGATCCCCTCACCGACGAGGGACAGGTAGTAGGTGCGGACGAAGGCGAACACGGCCTGGATGAAGAACACCCCCAGCAAGATGAGGGCGGTGCGGTTGAGGGCTTCGTTGCTCCCCTCCCCCGAGTTCATCGTGTCGATGAGGGTCCCCATGACCTTCGGGAACACCAGCCCGGCGGCGGTGGAGACGAGCACGCCGAACAACCCGATGAAGAAGGCGCCCCGGTACGGCTTGGCATAGCGGAACAGCTTGCGGAGCTGCCCGAAGTCGTCGGCCGTGGGGTTACGGACCGGATCGCCGCGACGGCCCCGGGCCCGGTCTGCGTTGCGCAACATGAGAGGCCATCCTACGGGCGACCCGACGGTACGGCGATCCGCCGATCGAACTGTTTTGTCACCCGGGCCGACGTCGCCGGCCACAAACGACGCCGTGGCAACGGGCGGCGAACAGACGATGGCCGGACATCACCACCCATCCCGTTGGCGTGGACGAGGTCGCCGCCGAGCTCGTGCGGCTACTCGGGCCATGGCCACCGGCGTCGATCACCGAGGTTCCCGCATCTCTTCCGCCACGAGTGATCAACGATTCCTCAGCAATCCTGGTCACGGGGCCACGAGACGTCGGCACGTCGATGGTCGCATGGCAGGTGTTCATGGCGTCGGTCGCGTCGGGCCACTGCACCGGCTACCTCGACCTCGAGCAACCGGGCTTCCCTCCGGCTTCGGATGCGACGCTCGCAACGAAGCTGCCAATGTCGCCACTTGCTGGGAGGCTTGTGTCGACGTCGACGGGCACGGGACACTCTGCCAGTCGTGTCTTCACGCCCGTGAAGGACGACCGCCGACTGACTGCGGGGCGTCAGCCGGCTCTGGCGGTGTCGAGGACCTGAAGAATCTCTTCGACGACCAGGTCGGGCTCGTTGATCGGGACGTCGTGGCCGCTGTCGACGACGACCTGATCGGCGTTCGGGCTGAGCACGAGCCAACCCTGCTGGGCCTCGACGTTGGTGGGGTCCTCGCTGTCGTCGCTGATGACCACCACCGGGAACTCGCCGATCTCCGCCTTGTCGTCCCACACGGCGTGCTCGACGGCGACGTAGTCGCGGCGCTCGATGTTGGTCGGGGCGTCGCACGGCAGCAGAGGCGCGACGTCCGGCGGGATGTCCACAATGGCCTGGGGCGTCTCGACGAGCACGAGGCCCGCGGTGTCGTCCGGGTGCCGCGTGGCCATCTCCGCGGCGAGGTAGCCCCCGCCGGAGGCGCCCACGAAGACGTACGGGCCCTCGATCGACGCCGCCTCCAGCAGCGCCTCGAGGTCACCGATGATCTCGTCGATCCCCCGGCAGCCCTCGGCGGGGCTGCTCTCGCCCGTGCCCAGGCGGTCGTAGGCGCAGGTGCGAGTCTCGGCGCCGAGATCGGCGACGACCGCCTGCCAGTCCCCGTGGCCCGACTCGTCGCCGGCCTCGAGCAGGATCGTTGGCGAGCCATCGCCGCGACACTCGACGAACAGCTGTTTGCCTCCCCCGATGTCGACCATCTGCGACTCGGCCTCGGCCGCGGCGGAGATGGTGGTCGTCGTGTCTGGTGAGGTGGTCGTGGTCCTTTCCGGGCCATCGTTCGACGAGTCGTCGTCCGAGCCGCAGGCGGCGAGCAGCACGACCGCCACCGCTGCAGCGATGAATCGGGATCTGGACACTGCAGGACCTCCTGTGCGGGGACATCCTGATCGTCCCCGATCCGACGGTTGGTTCCCAGGGTGCAGTCAGGTCGACTCCCGGGCGTGCTGGCACTCCTTGCGGGCCGGACAACGACGCGTCCGCGTCGCCAGATCCGCCGCCTGACGCGCGGTTCGCGTCGCCGCCACCTGCGGCTTGGCGTCCTTCGTGATCAGTCGCAGGTCGCCGGTCGGCGTACGTTCCCCGTGTCCGGCCCACAACACGACCAACGCACCACCCACGAGGCCACCCTGCGGCAGGGCGTTGATCAGCTCCTGCTCCGCTCGGGAATCCGTCACATCCTCGACATCCTTGACCGTGAACCCACGGGCCGCCAACAGATCCGCCACGGCCGCACTTCACCCACCGCACCAGGATCTGAGAACGCCGCGTCGCTGTACCGGCCGATTCCGACCCCCAAGGACACCCGGGACACATCCCCAGCAGAAACGCCCTCCTCCGCAGATGGGGCCCTACCCCATCGCGGCTGGAAACTCCCGGCGAGCTGCGCTCGCCTCCTCCCGCAGATGGGGCCCCAACCCCATCGCGGGCCGTGCCAGTGCTCTGGGCCTGTCCTACAGCTTGGGCAGCTTGAAGCCGGACTTCTCGATGACGTGGTCGCGGGACTCGGCGGCCATCCTGCTCACCGCCGGCCAGTCGACGTGGAGCAGCTCACCGTTGCGCTTCATGACCCGACCGGCGATGAGCACGGTGTCGACGTTCCCGGTGTCCATACCTGCCACCACCGCGGTGGCCGGGTCGTTGAGCGGGGTGACGTTGATCCGGTCGGTGCGGAGCAGGATCAGATCCGCCTTCTTTCCCGGGGTCAGCGTCCCCACCTTGCCGTCGAGGCCGTTGGCCCTCGCCCCCTCGACGGTGGCGTAGGCGAGCACCTCGCGGGCCGACACCGGGACCTTCTCTTCCGCCCAGGCCATCGCCCGCTGCAGCGCCAGGACCGACCTCATCTGGTTGAACATGTCGCCAGGGACGTTGGTCTCAACGTCGACGCTGAGGCTGGGCTTCAATCCGCGGTCGAGGAACTTCTGAATAGGCGGCATCCCGTGGCCCATCATCATCTCCACGGGGGAGGCGAGCGACACCGTCCCCCCGGTGTCCACGATCATCTGGATCTCGACGTCGTTGAGCGTGGTGCAGTGGATGTAGGTGGTGTCCGGGCCGAGCAGACCGGCTTCCCCGAACCGCTGGACCTTGGCGTCCTGGCCGTAGCTCCCCACCCCGACGTGCGTGGTGATCCGGGCCTCGGTCTCCCGAGCCAGCTTCCAGTGGTCCCGTGACACCTCGAAGTCGGTGAACTCGGGGCCGGGCGCCGCCAGGGCGAGGGTGAGCATCTGGTCCTTGGTGGAGAAGTGCTCGGTGGCGGCGCGGACGAACCAGCTGGGCTGCCGCTCCTCCCACTTGCCCCACCACGGGAACCCGTAGGCGAACACCCCTCGCAGCCCCGAGTCCTCCAAGGCCTGGATGACGGCGTCGGTGTGGGCCGGCGACCCCTGGATGTGCGACCAGTCGAGCAGGGTGGTGATCCCGGCGTCGATGGCGCCGAGGGCGGAGACCAGGTTGCCCACGTAGGCATCCTCCGGGCGGAATGCCGGCGCCAGCCTGTGGAGCACGAACGAGATGTAGCTGGTCCTGCCCTCGAGGGGGACGTCGGTCCCGATGTTGCGGAGCAGCCCCTCCCAGATGTGACGGTGGCTGTCCACGAAGCCGGGCATGACGATCATTCCCGAGGCGTCGATCTCCTCGGCGCCGGCGGCTTCCAGGCCGGGGCCGACGGCGACGATCTCGTCCCCCTCGATCAAGACGTCGCCGACGGCGAAGTCGCCTACGTCGGTGTCGAGGCTGAGCACGGTCCCACCGCGGACCAGCTTCCTCCCCGTCGGCGACACGGCGAACTCGGTGCCGGCCGGGTAGAACGCGGGCAGCTCGGCGACCGGCGCCAGCCTGCTCCCGACCATGAGGCGCCGCGCCCGCTTGTAGTTCCGCTTCACCAGCTCCTTGAGGTCCCCGAACTGGAACAGGATGATCCCCACCAGGACCAGGATGCCGATGATCATCAGCCCGTCGCTGTTCGACAGCCCCAGGTAGGGAAGGACGGTGAGGATCAGGGCGAGGAGGATCGCCGCCACCAACCCGCCCAGGAAGGTCGCCCTTCCCCCGGCCAGCGACGCCCCACCCAGCACGGCGGCGGTGATGCTGCTCAAGGCGAACGTCGACCCGATCTGGGCGTTGCCGATCGGCGACCGGGCCATGACCAGGAACGAGGCGGCGGCGGCGAATACCGAGCAGAGGACGAGAGCCCTCACCCGGACCCAATTGGTGGAGATCCCACTCCGCTTCGCCGACCGCTCGTCGAACCCCACCGCCCGCACCTGCAGCCCGGACCCTGAGGCATGCAGCCAGACATCGAGCAGCCCGGCACCCGCCACGACCACCAGGAATGCGATAGGGATCGGGCCGAGGCTGGCGGTGAGCCAGGCGACCATGTCCCCGCTGATGACCCCCTGGGCGCTCGGGCGCAGCGTGAGCGATATCCCGTCGAGGATGCTCAGCGTCGCCAGCGTGGCGATGATCGACGGGATCTTCGCCCCCCTGATGAGGCCGGCGTTCACCAGGCCGAGGGCCACGGCGCACAGGAAGATCGCCCCGATGCCGAGCCCGATCTCGACCAGGGTCGCCTCGGCGCCGATGAGGAAGGAGGCGACCACCACCCCGAGGCTGATCATGGCCCCCACCGAGAGGTCGATGTACCCGACGAGGAGCGCATGGGTCTGGGCGAATGAGGCGACGATCAGCGGTAGCGCCAGGATCAGGATCTGGGTCACGTTGGTGGCGCTGATGAACCCCGGGAAGCGGGACTCGGTGTACCAGGCGAGGCCGACGACCAACAGGACCTGGAGCACCACCGGCATCCACAGCCGCACCCTGACGATCCTGCGCCACCGGTTCTTGTCCCTGGCCTCGCGCACCCCTTTGCGGGCCAGCTGCCGGGCGCGCTCGACCCGTGTGGTCACGACGACGTCCGCGACGACGGCGCCTTGGGCATGGCCACGCCCAACGCCGACCGTCCGGAGCGGGACAGGCCGGGGCCCCGCACGATCGCCTCGGTGATCCGCTGCTCGTCGAGCTCGTCGCCGGGGATCTCCTCGACGATGGCGCCCCGGGACATCACCAGCACCCGATCGCAGAGGCCGGAGAGCTCGATCGGGTCGGAGGACTTCACCAGCATGGCGGCGCCGCCGTCGGTCCGGGAGCGGAGCGCCTGGTAGATGTCGAAGCGGGAACCGACGTCGACCCCCTGGGTGGGCTCGTAGGCCAGGATCACCGACGGCTCCCTGAGGAACGACCGGGAAACCGAGACCTTCTGCTGGTTCCCGCCGGACAGGAACTCGACCGGCTGCTCCAAAGACGGGGTGCGGATCTCGAGCTCGTCGACGAGCGCGGAGGTGGCCTTGCCCTCGGCGCCTCGACGGAGGAAGCCGAAGACACTGAACCGTTGCAGCGACTGGATGGTGGCGTTGACCCTGACGCCCAGGACCGGCATCAACGCCTCCCGCTTGCGGTCGCCGGGCAGGAGCATGATCCCGGCGTTCACCGCCTCATGCGTGGAGATCAGCGACAGCTCCTTGCCGTCGCAGACGACCCGCCCCGCCTTCGGGGGCACCCTGCCGGCGAGGCAGTCGAACAGCTGGGGCTGCCCGTTGCCCTCGGCGCCGGCTATGCCGACGATCTCCCCGGCGTCGAGGGTGAAGCTGACCGGGCCGAACGACTGGCCCTGGAGCCCGTCCACCACGAGCACCTGGCGCTTCTCGGCGGCGGCGGGCGCAGGCGACGGGAACGCCGCCTCGAAGGGCCGGCCCACGATCAGCTCGACCAGCTCCGACTCGGTGGTGGCCCGCGCCTCGAAGGTGCCCCGGTTGCGACCGTCCCTGAGCACGGTGATCCGGTCGGCGATCTCGAGCACCTCGGGGAGGCGGTGGCTGACGTACACAACCCCGACGCCCCGGTTCCGGCAGGCGACGACAGTGCGGTGCAGCGCCTCCACCTCGTCCGGTCCCAGCGCGGTGGTCGGCTCATCGAGGAGCAGGACCTTCGGGTTGGTGACCAGCGCCTTGGCCACCTCGAAGAGCTGTCGTTCGGACAGCGTGAGCGCCCCGGCGGGTGCGTCGGGGAACAGCTCGAGATCGAGGTCGAACTCGGCGAGGAGCCGGCGAGCCCACCGCTTGCGCCCGCGGTAGGAGGGGCGCTGGTCGGGTGGCGCCGCCAGGAAGAGGTTGTTCTTCACCGGCTCGGGTTGGACCAGCGACGTGTCCTGGTAGGCCATCGCCAGGCCCAGCTTCCGAGCCATCGCCGGGGAGTCCCGACGAAGCAGCTCGCCCCCGATCCGGACGGTGCCCAGATCGGTGTCGACGAACCCGCTGGCGATCCCGAGGAGGGTCGACTTCCCCGAGCCGTTCTCACCGACGAGGGCATGGACCTCGCCGGGGCGGCAATCGAAGCTGACGTCGGTCAGCGCCCGGACCGCCCCGAACTGGCGGGAAACGCCCGCCAGTTCGAGGACCGGCCCGGGGATCGACCCCCCAACAGGACCGCTCGTGGTCATCCCTCCGAGAACATCATCGCCAGGATCTCGTCGGGGACGAGCGACGTCCCGGACACCACCGGGTTGGGCCGGTTGGGGTCGCAGTCGGCCTCGCTCACCTCACGCATCACGTGGGGGACGACGATCTCGGCGGGGACGTCGGCGCCCTGCTCGTCGAGCATCGCCGCGGTCACCCCGATCCGGGACTGGAAGTTGCCGCCCGCCGAGTAGTAGATCCGGTAGGTCGGCTCGGCGCGGTCCACCCAGTCGCAGAACAGGCTCTGCTCGTCGGTCCGCAGCGCCAGGGTCAGGTTCTGGACGGGGATGCCCAGATCCTCGTATGCCTGGAGCCCGGCGAGGATGCCGTCGGCGTACTCGTAGGCGTAGCCGGCGATGTCGGGATCGGCGGTGAGCAGGCCGCGGAACACGTCGGGGATGATCGGGTTGTACCAGTTGGTGTCCCCGGTCGTGGTGTTCTCGTTCGGCGGCGGGTTCACCAGCTCCAGTTCTCCGCTCATGGTGTCGATGGTGCAACGCTGCCAGCCCAGGGACAGGGCGTTGTTGGGCGTGCCGCCGAGCAACGCCACCTTCCCGGTGCCGACCCCGGTGTTGAGGGTGTCGGAGAAACTCGTGCCGAGGGCGCACAGGTCCTCGCCGACCACGGTCAAATAGTCCTCACCGGGAACGAGCGCACCCTCCTGATCGGGCAGACCGACCCAGCCCGCCGAGAAGGGGATGTACTCGATGCCTGCCGCCTCGGCCTCCAGGATGGCATCGGCGATGGCCACGCCCTGGTCCGGGTAACCGACGATGAAGTCGACGCCCCGGTTGATCAGGAAGCGGATGTCGTTGGCCGCCACCGCCGGGTCCGGGTCGAAGTTGGCCGCCGTCGACACGATGGCACCGATCTCCGGGTAGGAGAGCGCCTGGAGGACAGCCTCCATGTGGCTGACCGAGCGCCACACGTTGACGTCGTTGCCCCCGCCGTCGGCGTAACCCATCACCAGCTCGCCGCCGGTGCCGGTCTCGCACTCCTGGGCCGCCCAACACTCCATCGCCTTGTCGATGGTCGCCTGGTCGAGCTCTTGCTCCGCCCGGGCGATCGACGCCAGCACGATGTTCCAGCTCGCCTCGTCGGACGGCTCCACCGGCCCGAGGGCCTTGTCGACCAGGGCCGGGTCGGCGTCGGTCGACTCGCCGAACTCGGCGAGCGCGCCGGCCGCGTCCGGGGCGGCGGTGGTGGCGGCAGGGGCTGCCGTGGTCCCGTCAGGAGCCGCCGTGGTGCCGTCCGGGGCTTCCGTGCCCTCGGTCGCCGCCGTCGTCCCCGTGTCGTCGTCGTCCCCGCCGCACGCCGCCGCCAGCAGCGTGAAGGCGGCGACGAGCCCGATGATCATCACTGACCTTCTCATGTCGCTCCTCGTTTCGTTGCCTGTGTTTCCATTCGGTTCGTGATCCGGATTCTCCTTGTTCGAGGCCTCACGGCTCGGCGCCGAGAGGTGTTTGGACGTGATCGGTGTGTTTGGGTCTTCGTCGCTCGCGCAGCACCCGCTCCACTGTCTTGATGATCCGGTCGCCCGAAACCAGCATGCCCGCGATGATCACCAGGCCGAACACCACGAACTGGAGGGCGGTGGGAAGTCCCATCACCAGCATCATCTGGTTGAGGCCGGTGAGGAAGAAGGCGGCGGCGAAGGTGGAGAGCGGGCTGGCCAGGCCGCCGGTCAGCGAGGCGCCGCCGATCACCACGGCGGCGATGGGCCCGAGCAGGTATTCGCCACCGACGGAGACACCGGGGGTGTTGATCAACCCTGCCAGCGCCATACCGGCGGAGGCGTAGAGAATGGCGGCCGCCACGTAGGCCGAGATCTGGTTCACGCTGACCCGGACTCCGACCACGTGCGACGCCACCGGGTTCGCCCCCACCGCCTGGAACCGGCGGCCCGTCGTGGTGTACCGGAAGCCGACCATGAGCAGCACGGTCAGCGCCAGCCCGATCCAGAAGACCGGGCTGACCCCGAGGATCCGGGTCGACGTCCACTCCGACCATCCCGGGGGGACCGGGCGCTGCACCGGGAAGGTCCGCCCGTAGCGGTTGACCACGCCGATCACCAGCTGACCGACGGCCAGCGTCACGATGAGGGCGTTGAGCTTCAGGCCACCGATGAGCAACCCGTTGACCAGGCCGACGATGGCGGCGGCGGTGAGCGCGGTGAGCACGGCGACGGGGATCAGCTCGTCGGCGCCGGCGCCCACGCCGACCATGATCACCGCCGCCAGGGACATGGTGCCGGGCACGCTCAGGTCGATCCCCCCGGTCATCACCACCAGCATCTGCCCGAGGGCGGTGATCCCGAGCAGTGCCCCGTAGGGGGCCAGCGCCCGGAGGGCGACACTGCTCAGGGCGGCGGGTGCCCAGATGGCGGCGACGATGACCAACACCACCAACGCCACGTAGACCGGCATGTAGCGGGACCCGACCACGAACCGGGTGACCGCCGCCGAGGGGGCTCTCGCCGCCGGGACGGTCATCCCGCTCCCCCGGCGACGGTCCCGGAGACGAGGCCGGCGGCGGATGCCACCCGGTGCTGGGAGGTGATCGCCGACTGGCGGGCCCGGGCGATGTCACCCTCGAGGACACCCTGTCGCATCAACACCTTGCCCCCGGCGAGCACCCAGTCGACGTTCGAGGTGTCCATGCCCCACACCACTGCCCCGACCGGGTCGTTGATCGGCCAGATGTTTGGGCGATCGGCACGGAGCACGACGACGTCGGCCTGCCGGCCCGGGGCGAGGGACCCGGCCACGTCACCCACGCCGGCCACCCGGGCGCCGTACACGGTCCCGTAGCGGATGACCTCACGGGTGGTCAACAGGTTGGGAAGGCCGGCCCTGCCCGCCAGCTTCTGGTCGAAGTAGGTGGCATGTTGCAGTGAGATCACCGCTCGCATCTGGGCGAACATGTCGCCGGGAGCCATCCCCTCGGAGTCGATGCCGAGCCCGGGACGGATCCCTTTGTCTATCAGCCGCTGCAGCGGTGGCGAGCCGAGACCGCCGGTCATCTCGCTCGCCGGGGTCAACGAGACCGCCGTCCCCGAGTTGGCGATAGCGGCCAGGTCCCCGTCATCGACTTTGGAGCAGTGGACCAGCGTGACGTCCTCGCCGAGTAGCCCCCTCCCTCCGAGCTCGGAGACGACTCCGCGGTCCGCCTCCTCGACGCCGGCGTGGGTGTGCATGCGGAGACCGCGGTCACGGGCGGCGGCGAAGTCGGCGGCGACCCGGTCGAGGTCCGACCGGCCCAAGGAGGCGGGGCCGAGGGCGACCGTGGTCGACGATCCGGCACGGTCGCCTGCGGCCGGCAGCGCGGCGGCGAGACGCCCTGCGTCGCTCCCCGCCCATGGGGGCGAGGCACAGACGAACACGGTCCGCAGTCCGGAGTCGGCATGGGCCTGGAGGGCGGCATCGATGTACCGGTCGTCGACGTGGATGTCCGACCAGTCCACGACCGTGGTGATACCCGCCTCGGCCGCGCCCAGCAGCCCGATCAGGGTTGCGGCGTAGACGTCGTCGGCGTCGTAGTGCGGGCCGTACACGTCCGGGGTGGCGACGGGTTCGGCGCCAGGGCCGGACACGCCGACGTTGCGAAACAGTGACTTCCAGGCGTGGCGGTGCGTGTCGACGAAGCCCGGCATGACGATGCAGTCGGCGACGTCGACCACGTCGGCGTCGCGCCTCCGGAGCCCGGGCCCGACCTCGGTAACCAGATCACCTTCGATCAGCACGTCCGCCGCCGCCAGGTTGCCCACCCTCGGGTCGAGCGACAGCACCCAGCCTCCTTTGAGGAGCGTCGCCCGGGTCATCCCCCGATGGGCCCCATGTTCACTGCCACTGTTCGCAGGGCACCCCTCATGGAGAGTGAGAGTACACACTCACGGCTGCGCTGGGCCGAGGAGATCAGCCCTCTGGGAGTCCGCCGGGGCCTAGGAGGGTGCTGAAAAATGGACTCTCCGGTTCGAGGAGAGAGGGATCTTGGCGACAATGGGTGAAGAGCGAGAGTGTCGGGCGAACCGGTCCAGCGCTTCTTCAGCACCCTCCTAGCGGGCGGTGCCGGCGCCCACGTAGTAGTCCTCGGCCTCGTCGTCCCAGACCAGGGTCACCAAGCCCTGGGTCTGTGCCGCCTTCACGAACTGGAGGAAGCCGCGGTATCCGAACTTCTTCTCGCTGAAGTCCGGCTGCCGCTTCCGCACCCGGTTCTTCAGACCCGACAGGAGCGGAGACCCACCCTTCTCCTCCAGCTCGGCCACCACGCTTCGCAGGATGGCGAACGCCTCGTCCTCGCCTCCGGTGCGGACGGGTAGCGAGACCTCCGGATCCCCCTTCGCCGGCCCGTCGCTCAACTCGACCACGCCGCCGTCGGCGAGGTGCGCCAACAACTCGCCGAAGGCGCGGAACCCGTAGTCGGCCTCGTTGAACGTCGGGTCCTTGCGCAGCAGTGTCCGCTTGACGCTCGACGCCAGCACGCGCCCCTCGCTGGCGCTGCCCAGCCCGGCGATGGTCTGGGCGATCACGATGGCCAGGTCGTCCACGTCGGGCTGGGCAACGACCTCACCGGCGCCGGCGGGCTCCTCGGAGGGTTCGACCTCGGGCCGGGTCTCGTCGTCGCGACGGGGGCGGCGCCTTCTTCCCACCCGCTCCGAGACCTCGACGCCTTCGAGCGTGTCGTAGAAGATGAACTCGTCGCAGGCCGGTGGGAGCAGCGCCGAGGTCGAATCCTTCACCCCCACCCCGATCACACGCTTGTTCATCTCCCGCAGCTTGTGGACCAGGGGCGTGAAGTCGGAGTCGCCGGTGCCGATGACGAAGGTGGTCAGGTAGTCGCGCTCGTAGCTCAACTCGATCGCATCGACGGCGAGCTTGATGTCGGCGGCGTTCTTCCGGCTGGTGCCCATTCGCTGGGGCATCTCGATCAGCTCGACGTGCCCCCGGGTGAGCATCCGGCGATCGTCGTCGAACAGCGACCAGTCGGCGTACGCCCGCCGCACCACCACCCGGCCCCTCTCGGCGAGGGCGTCGGCCAGCGGCTTGAGGTCGAACTTGGCGCCCAGGTTGTCCCGGGCACCGATTGCCAGGTTCTCGTAGTCGAGGAAGAGGGCGATCCTCTGCTCTTCGTCCATCCCGGTGAGCGTAGCCCTTGCCATCGCCGCCCCGTCGATCGGCCAGACTGCGGGAGCGACGAGGAGGCACATGGGCGACTTCGACGGCTACGACACGCTGAGCTTCGACTGCTACGGGACGCTGATCGACTGGGAGACCGGCATCGCCGCCGCCCTCCGACCGTGGGCCGACCGCAACCGGCTCGAGGTTGGCGACGACGAATTGGTGGCCGCGTTCGGTGAGACAGAGGGCGTCGTCGAGGGCGAGCGGCCCACCGACCCCTACCCCGAGATCCTGGCCGAGGTGATGCGCCGTATCGGCGAACGCCTGGGAGCGCCGGTCATCGATGAAGAGGCGGCCGCCTTCGGCGCCTCGGTGGGTGACTGGCCCGCCTTCCCCGACACCGCCGAGGCGCTCGCCCGGCTGGGCGGGCGGTACCGGCTGGTCATCCTCTCCAACGTCGACCGCCGATCGTTCGCCGCCAGCAACCGGAAGCTCGGGGCGGTCTTCGACCGCATCGTCACCGCCGAGGACGTCGGGACCTACAAGCCCGACCGGGCGATGTTCGACGCCCTGCTCGCCGCGGTCGAGGCGATGGGCTCCGAGCGGAGCCGCCTGCTCCACGTCGCCGAGAGCCTGTACCACGACCACCAACCGGCGGCCGAGGCCGGGATCGACTCGGTGTGGATCCACCGCCGTTTCGACCGTGACGGCTTCGGCGCCACCCATCCCCCGCGTAGTGACGTGCATCCGAAGTGGCGGTTCACCTCGATGGCCGCCTTCGCAGACGGGGTGTTGGGCTAGTTGCCGTTGTCTGAGAAGTGCTGGTAGTCCTTGAGCGTGGACCAGTAGCCGCCCCATTCCCACCCGATGGCGGCAAACGCCTCCACCACTGGGTCTCCCGGGGCGATCATCCCGGGCAGGTCCCGCTCTCGGTCTAGGTAGGCGGAGGAGAGCTCGGGGAGCACAACGTCGCCACGGTGGTACGGGTTGTGGAACGGGTTGACGTCGATGGCCCGCCCGTAGGCGTGACGTGACCAGGAGGTCCCTCCTGTGGCCGGGCGGCACACGAAGCTCTCGGTGTTGTTTCCGTCGCCGGTGGGCGGCAGCTCGAGCTCCTGCGCCGACGTGATCCGCATTTCCTCGATCGGGTAACGCATGTCCCACAGGGTCTCGAATACCCCGACGACCTCTTCTGCGTACTCGGCCGAGATGATGATCTCCCCGGTGTGCGCCCGCTGGTCGAACCCCCGGAACGACACGGTGACGTACCGCAGGTCGTCGAGCGCCGCCGGGCATCCCTCGTGCCAGGTGGAGCGGGCGGCGACCTCCTCCGGAACCGGCTCGATGCTGGCGGCGAACTCGCCGTCCTCCGGCGGGACGAGCACGTCCTCGGTGGTGAACCGCCGGTCGACCAGGGCGGGTGGTGTCGGCTGAACCTCGCCGAACCCGGCCTCGGTGACCGGTAGCGGCCGGGTGCCCAGCCAGTCCGGCGGGTCGGTGACACCCGCCGGGAGCGACTCGGTGGTCACGGTCGTCTCGACCGTCGTCGTCGAGGACGTGGCCATGGTCGTGGCGGCCGGCGGTGGCGTGCTCGGCGGGCCGCCAGTCGAAGCCGACGCCGACGCGCCGGTCGGCGGCGGCGACGTCGGTCCGGTGGTTTCTGCCCCACTGCAGGCGGCGAGGGCGGCGCTGAGCACGAAGATGGTGGCGGAGAGCCTCGATCCCATCCCGCGACGCTATCGCAGCTCGACGGGTAGTCGAGCTCAGCCTGCGTAGCAGCCGATGGCGTCGGTGCGGATGTCGATGGGTTCGACGGTGGTGTCGTCGGCGACGCCACCGTCGAAGCGCAGCCGCCCCTCCTTGCCGCAGTCACCGAACCGCTCGCCGGCGGGCGCCAACGTGATCGAGCCGCCGCCGGCGACCACCGGGACCGTCTCGTCGAGACGATGGTTCTCCAGCACGTCGTTGCAGAAGGCCTCGGTCAGGAACGACCCACGCTGCACCTCCACCGTGACCTGCGGGTCGGGCAGGGTGAAGTCGATCACGGTGGGATCGCTGGTCGAACGATCGACCGCGTCGACGTACACCAACAGTGCGACCGTGGCGTCGTCGTTGGCCGCCCAGAAGAAGGCGTCCCCACATCCCCCGCTCTGCACGAACTCGATGCCGGGCGGTTGCGTCGTCGTAGTCGGTGGCGTCGTCGTGGTCGGCGGCAGCGTCGGCGTCGGTGGTGCCGTCGTGGTCGAGCCGGCGCTGATGGAGTCGCTGCAGGCGGAGACCAGGGCAAGGACGACGACCGGCAGCACGAGGGCGGGAAGCCGATGGGCCATGCCGATGGGACGTTGCCGGTGAGGTGCCGGTTCCTCAGGGGAGGATGAGGCAGCTGTCGCCGAACTCGTGCCACAGGTAGCGCTGGTCGAGGGCGTGTCGATAGAGCATCCCGGTGAGGTCGGGCCCAGCCACGGCCTCGACCAGGTCGACGTGCGACGCCCGCGGCTCGTGCCAGCCGGTGATCAACCCGTCGACCACGGCGACGCCGCCGGAGACGGTGACGACATGGTCGGTGACCCCGGACGCCGCCACCAACCCACCGGCGCCGTCGGCGGCCGACTCCAGTGCCCGAACCACTGACGTGCCCACCGCCACCACCCGGCCTCCGCGGGATCGTGCCTTGGTGACGATCGCCGCCGTCGGGGCGGCCACCTCGAACCACTCCGGCTGGGGACGGTCCCCGGCCTCGAGCGAGGCCAGCCCGGTGTGGAGCACAACGGGCACCACCAGCACCCCTTTGGCGACGAGGGCGGTGATCAGCTCGGCGGTGAAGGGTCGCCCCGCCGAAGGCATCTCCGCCGACCCCGGTTGCCGGGCGTAGACCGTCTGGTAGTCGGACAGCGGCCACTCACCGCCGGCATAGGCATATCGCACCGGCCGCCCGTGCGCAGACAGGTAGTCGACGACCTCGCCGGTGCCGACCAGGTCTGCCACCCACAACCTGCCGGCGCCCTCGACCGGATGACGGAGCACCGCCCGCGCCCCGGCGGGGAGCGCCAGCGACTGGGCTTCCAGCGGCGGCGCCTGGCGGGAGCCGTGGCGGATCGGGCTGCGCGCCTCGACCGTCCACCGGTCGGGGGCGAGAGGGGCGGAGAAGTGGACCAGCACCGCCACCCCGTCCCTGGTCAGGGCGGGCACGGCGGCGGGAAGCGTCCGTGACGTGTTGACCACGAGGACGTCGCCGGCGCCGAGATGGCAGACCAGGTCGGCGAACACCTGGTCGAGGACCATCCCCGACGACCGCCAGCCGACCATCATCCGGACCCCGTCGCGCCCGCACGCCGCGGCGCTCGGGCGGGGCGACCGCCTCCAGGTCGACCGGCAGCTCGAAGTCGACGGCCAGGGTCATCGGTGCTCGACCGGGATGTGGCGGGTGGTCACGGCGATCACCACCGCAGGTACCAGGCAGAGGACGCCCGCCATGGCGAACACGGTGCGCACCGAGGTCAGCCCGGCGACGACGCCGCCGAGGACGGCGCCGACCGGCACACCGACGGCGCCGATCACCCGGAAGCTGGCCACGATGCGACCGAGCAGCCGGTCGGGGGTCACCGCCTGACGGAGCGAGCGGCCGATGACGTTGAACACCACCACCGACAGGAAGGTGACGAACTGGAGGGCGGCGGCGATAGCGGCTGTCTGGGCGAACGCCACCGAACCCACGGCCACCGCCACCACGAACCCGGTGATCGACATGGCGGCGGGGCGACCGAGGCGACGGGCGATCGACGACGCCACCAATGATCCCACGACACCCCCGACCGCCCCGACGCCGAGCAGGAGCCCGAACCCCGCTTCACTGAGGCCGAGGTCGTCGACGGCGAAGAGCACCAGCACCCCGGCGGCGGCGGACAGCGTGACGTTGATCAAGGAGACGCCGATGGCGAGCCCACGGAGCAGGTGGTCCCGCCACAACAGCACCAGCCCTTCGCGGATGTCGTCGAGCACCGGCGCCGGCGCATCGAGCCTCTCGGTCTGCAGCGGGGAGCGGACCATCGAGAGCAGGACGGCGCCGAGGAGGAACGAGGCGGCGTCACCGAAGAACGGGACGGCGGCGCCGATGGCGAACAGGAAGGCGCCCACCGGGGCGCCGACCACGTCGTTGAGGACCGTCTCGGCGGCGATCAGCGTGCCGTTGGCCGCCTCCAGGCCTCCGGGGCCGGGAGGGGCGAGCATCGGGATCGCCGCCTGCGAAGCGGTGTCGACGAAGACCTCGCCGAGCCCGAGGAGGAAGGCGGCGGCGTACAGCACCGTCAGGGAGAGGTCCCCGGCGGCGATCCCCACCGCCAGCGTCCCCACCACCAGCCCTCGGGCGAGCTGCCCGATGATCATGAGCTTTCGCCGGTCGACGCGGTCGACCACCACCCCGGCCACCGGCCCGGCGAGCACCCAGGGAAGGAAGGCCAAAGCCGCTGCCAAGGCGACGGCCAGCGGCTCCCGGGTGATCGAAACCGCCGCCAGCGGCAGCGCCGCCAACGTCATCCCGTCGCCGAGGTTCGACAGCGCCGCCGCCGTCCAGAAGCGCCAGTAGTCGGCGGAGAACCTCTGACGCTGGCTCACCGGCGCATTCTGCACGGCATGATCGACGGTCACGGCAGCGGCACCGACCGTGCCTCGTACCTTCCCGAAGGGTGGTCCCCGGAGATGAGCGCCACCAGCCCGGGAACGCTGACCGAGGGATCGGGCCGGTCGGAGATGTCCTCGCCGGGGAAGGCCTCCTGGTGGAGCCGGGTGTTCATGTCGCCAGGGTCCGCCCAGTAGACCCTCCACCCCGGATGCTCGGCGGCCAGGACGTTGGAGAGCTGCTCGAGCGCCGACTTCGACGAGCCGTAGCCACCCCAGCCCTCGTAGCCCTCGACCCCGGCGTCAGAGGTGATGTTGACCACGGCGGCGCCGTCGCCCAGGAAGGGCGCCAGGGTCTGGACGAGCGCCAGCGGGGCGACGACGTTGACCTCGTAGACCGTCCTGAGCACGTCGAGCGGGTAGTCGACCAGGGCGGGCTGGGGCGACGGTCCCAGTACCGAGGCGTTGTTGACCAGGGCGTCGAGGCGCCCACCACGGGCCTCGACCTCGGCGCGGAGGGCGGAGCGGTGGCCAGGGTCGGTGACATCTCCGGCCACGGCGACCACCGACCCGGGGCCGGGCACGCCGGAGACGGCGGAGGCGAGATCGTCGGGATCGCGGCCGTCGACGATGACGGTCCACCCGTCCTCGGCGAGGGCGGTGACCAGCGCCAGCCCGAGGCCCATCGACCCGCCGGTAACCAGAGCAACCCTGCCCATCGCCGCACCCTCCCGTCAACCGGTGGATTGAGCGGATCGTACCGGATCGCCGACGATATAACAAGGATAATCTGCTTAAATTAGGACGGCTCCGAGAGTTAGGATCAGGCACGATGACCACCGCGCCGACGAGCCGATCGGGAGAACCGCCGGGCGACCCTGGCCACCGATCCGGGCTCGCCTCCTTACCCGTCACGAGGCGAGAGCTGGTGAACCTCCTGAAGAAGCAGGGAACCGTGAACGCCGACGAGCTGGCCGGCCGGATGGGGCTGAGCACCTCGGCGGTCCGGCAGCAGCTCACCGCGCTGCAACGCGACGGCCTGGTGACGTTCGACGAGGTCAAGCACGGGGTGGGCCGGCCCCGCCACCGCTACCGCCTCACCTCCGCCGGTGACTCGCTCTTCCCGCGTGCCTACGCCGATCTCACCAACGAGCTCCTCGACTACGTCGGCGAGTCCGACCCGGAGCTGGTCGAGGAGATCTTCTCCCGCCGCCGTCAGCGCCGGATCGACAACGCCGTCGTCCGGCTCGCCGGGAAGTCCTTCGAGGCGAAGCTGACCGAGCTGGCCCGGATCCTCGACGACGACGGCTACCTCGCCGAGATGGTGCCGGTCGGCGACGGCTCGTACCGAGTCATCGAGCACAACTGTGCCATCCTCGGGATCGCCATGCGCTACGGCCAGGCCTGCGGCAGCGAGCTCGAGTTCATCCGTGCCGTGCTCCCCGAGGCCACCATCGAGCGCACCGACCACATGGTCGCCGGCGCCTTCAACTGCTCCTACCTGGTGACCCCGCGGTGAGCGACGCCGGCCCTAACGGACCGGAACCTCGGGAGCGCCGTCCTCGGTCCACCTGGTGTGGAAGGACGATCCCCGCGGCCGGTCGACCCGCTCGTACGTGTGGGCGCCGAAGTAGTCGCGTTGTGCCTGGATGAGGTTGGCCGGCAGGCGCCGGCTGCGGTAGCCGTCGTAGAAGGCCAGCGCCGAGGCGTAGGCGGGAGCTGGGATCCCGGCTACCGCCGCCGCCGACACCACCCGCCGCCAACCGTCCTGGCAGCGGGCCAGGGCGTCGGCGAAGAACCGGTCGAGCAGCAGGCTGGGGAGCCGGGGATCGCGCCGAAAGGCGGCGGTGATGTCGTCGAGGAATCGGGCCCTGATGATGCACCCGCTCCGCCACAGCTGGGCGATCCTGCCCAGGTCGAGGTCCCAACCGTGCTCCTCGGCGGCGGCGGCGATCAGCATGAACCCCTGGGCGTAGCTGACGATCTTCGAGGCGTAGAGCGCGTCGTGCACCGCCTCCACGAACCCCTCCCCTCCGGTGATCTGGGGCTCGGGCCCGGTGAGCGCGGCGGCGGCTCGCGCCCGATCCTCCGGAAAGGCCGACACCACCCGGGCATAGACCGCCTCGGCGACGAGGGTCGTCGGCGCCCCCAGCTCCATGGAGGAGATCACCGTCCACTTCCCGGTTCCCTTCTGGCCGGCGGCATCGAGTACCTGCTCGACCCGCGGCCCGGTCTCGTCGACGACCTGGAGGATGTCGGCGGTGATCTCGACGAGGAACGAGCCCAGCACTCCTCGGTCCCAGTCGCGGAAGACGGCGGCCATCTCCGGATGGGACAGCCCCAACCCGGCACCGAGCAGGTGGTACGCCTCGGCGATGAGCTGCATGTCGCCGTACTCGATGCCGTTGTGGACCATCTTCACGTAGTGGCCGGCGCCGTCGGCGCCGACCCAGTCACAACAGGCGACGCCGTCCGGGGTGGTGGCGGCGATGGCGGTGAACATGTCCTCCACCTCGGGCCAGGCGGCGGCGGAGCCGCCCGGCATGATCGACGGCCCGTGGCGGGCACCCTCCTCCCCGCCGGACACGCCGGTGCCGATGTACCGCAGGCCGGCGGCTTCGGCGGCGGCGGTGCGGCGGATGGTGTCGGTGAACAGCGAGTTGCCGCCGTCGATGACGATGTCGCCGGGCTCGAGCAACGGCGCCAGCGAGTCGATGAGGGCGTCGACGGCGTCGCCGGCCTTCACCATCAGCATGACCTTGCGCGGGGGCGCCAGCATCGCCACCAGCTCCTCCAGCGAGGCCGCTGGCATGATCTCGGGCCGGTCGCCCTCGCCGGTGGTGAACGCCTCGGTGACCGAGGGCGTACGGTTGTGGACGGCGACCCGGTAGCCGTGGTCGGCGAGGTTGAGGACCAGGTTCTGGCCCATCACGGCCAAACCGATGAACCCGAGGTCGGCGGTCTCCACGGCGTCACTGTATCCCGGAGCCCGGGACCGGGGCGGGCGGCCGGCGGCCGGCCACTACCCTCGGCGTCGGGGCGAACGGAGGCGGTGACCGGGATGCCGGATCAGTGACCGGAGCGATGACCGACCGCGCCGGTGCTGACGACCGGCCGGCGCCGCGGTTGCTCGTCGACCCACCGCTGACGCTGGAGGGTTACGTCGGCCGCGGCGGTGGGTCCGGGCTCGACCGGGCGCGAGCGCTCGGTCCGGCCGCCACCATCGCCGAGCTGGAGACCGCCGGTCTCCGGGGCCGCGGCGGCGCCGGGTTCCCGACCGCCGTCAAGTGGAGGTCGGTTGCCGGCGCCGGGGGAGGCACCCGGTACGCGGTGTGCAACGGCGCCGAGGGCGAGCCGGGCACCTTCAAGGACCGGGCGCTCATCCGGTCCAACCCGTACGCCGTGCTCGAGGGACTGGTCATCGGCGCCCTGACGGTCGGCGCCACCGAGGCCTACATCGCGGTAAAGGCCGGCTTCGCCCGGGAGATCGCCCGGCTGGGCGAGGCGATGGCGGACATGGCCGCCGAGCGCTTCCTCGCCGACATCGAGATCCATCTGGTTACCGGCCCCGAGGAGTACCTGTTCGGCGAGGAGAAGGCGCTGCTCGAGGTCATCGAGGGCGGCGACCCGCTGCCCCGGTGGCTGCCGCCCTACCTGCACGGGCTGTTCGCCACCGCACCGCAGCTGGGCTGGGAAGCGGCCGAGCCGCCGCCTGAGCCGGGAGGTCGTCGCCGCGCTCCGGCACGTCGGGGCGCAGCGACCGCCGAACCCGCGATGGGCGCCAACCCGACACTGGTCAACAACGCCGAGACGCTGGCCCAGGCGGCGTGGATCCTGGCCAACGGCGCCGAGGCGTTCCGCGGCGCCGGCACCGAGCGCTCCCCGGGGACGGTGCTCGCCACCATCGTCGGCGACGTGCGGAGCGCCGGGGTGTTCGAGGTGCCGATGGGGACCAGGTTGACGGAACTGCTGGACCGGGCCGGCGGGCTCGGCGACGGGCCGCACCTTCAAGGCGGCGTTCCCCGGGGTGGCCGGGGCGGTGCTCACCGCCGGCGGACCTCAACATCCCGCTGACCTACGAGGACTTCGAGCAGGTCGGCTCCGGGCTCGGTGCCGGCGGCCTGATCGTGTACGACGACACCGCCTGCATGGTCGAGGTCACCTCGCTCATCTCCCGCTTCCTCTACGTCGAGTCGTGCGGGCAGTGCCTGCCGTGCAAGCTGGGCACCGGCCAGATCACCGGGGCCCTCGACCGCATCCGGGACGGGACCGGGTCGGACCACGACCTCGACCTGATCCAGGAGCGGTTGCGGGTCGTCACCGACGGCAACCGCTGCTTCCTCCCCGTGCAGGAACGCAATCTGGTGTCGAGCGTGCTGCGCGCCTTCCCCGCCGACTTCGCCGCCCACCTCGACGGATGGTGCCCGTCCGACCGCGCCGGGTACGTGCTGCCCAAGCTGGCCGACCTCGAGGACGGCGTCGCCACCTACGACGCCTCCCAGGCGCGCAAGCAACCCGACTGGACATTTCTGTAGCCCGGGCCGTTCACCGGGCTTCCGCGTCACCGGGTCGTGCGGCGGGCTGTCTCAACCTCCCCACGGGTGACGGCCGGCCTCGCAGAATGCGTCGCGGAGCGGGTTCTGGCCGGCGGCGACCCAGGACTCGTATGGGTCGAGGTACCAGAGGGCGATCCGCCAGTCGTCGGCGTAGGTGAACTCGAAGCTGGCCACCATCCGCCGAGGTTCCCCATCCGATCGGATCGCCGCCGTCCACGCCAGGTGGTAGGAACGGCGGCCCGGCACGTCGGGCCCACACGTGCCCACGCCGAGCAACCGCGCGGCTCCCTCGCCGAATTCGTCGGTGAACGTCGGGTCGACGGCCCCGACCACGGCTCGCAGCCGGTCGCGGTATTCGGCGGATTCGAGCATGGTGACGAGGAGCCCGGCATCGCTGACCCCGTGGCCCACGACAGTGTCCGCCTGGGCACATCCGGGGAAGTACTCGACAGACACGTCGGCGCAGACGATGGTGTCGATCCGGCTCAGCGCCATCAAGTCGGCGATGTCCCCTTCGACGAGGGCGTTCCCCACATCGGCTGCGATTGCGCAGAAGGCGGCGTCCTCAACCGGGCAACCCGAAGCGTCGAGTGCGGCGGCCGCGGGAGGCGTCGAGCTCGACGATGCTCTCGCAGGCGGCGACGCCGGCGTGGACGTGGCTGCCGGCTCGACCCCCGAGGAGCACGCCGTCAACGCCGCCATCAGCAGCCCGAGCCCGGTGATGGTCCGCACCGTCGCATGATGGTGCAAACCGGCCTGGGGTAACGTCGGACTGAGCAACGGCCGGAGGGCGAGCAGAGTGCCGACACCCCGCAGGAGGATCAGCCCGAGCTTGTGGGCGAGCAAGAAGCCGTTCGGGATCGGCGAGCAGCGCCCCAACAACTACCACGAGCTGACCAGGGCCACCTGGGAGAACAAGGACCGGCTCGGCTACGCCTGGCGGATCCTCGACCACGGGGTGTGCGACGGCTGCGCCCTCGGCACCGCCGGGATGAGGGACTGGACGCTCGACGAGATCCATCTGTGCAACATCCGGCTCCGGCTCCTCCGCCTCAACACCCAGCCGGCACTGGCGCCCGAGGTGATGGCCGATGCCGCCGCGCTGCGCCGCCGGTCGGGCAAGGAGCTCAGGGAGCTGGGCCGGCTCCCCCACCCGATGGTCCGCCGGCGTGGCGAAGCCGGCTTCACCAGGATCACCTGGGACGAGGCACTCGACCTGGTGGCCGAGCGGATCAACGCCACCACCCCTGACCGGCTCGGCTTCTACCTCACCAGCCGAGGCATGCCCAACGAGAACTACTACGGGGTGCAGAAGGCGGTCCGGGCGCTGGGCACCAACTCGGTCGACAACGCAGCCCGGATCTGCCACTCGCCGAGCACGATCGCCCTCAAGGAGGCCCTGGGGGTAGGCGCCAGCACGTGCTCGTACTCCGACTGGATCGGCAGCGACCTCGTCGTGTTCATCGGGTCGAACCTCGCCAACAACCAGCCGGTGGGCATGAAGTACCTGCACCACGCCCGCAAGGCGGGCACCAAGGTGGTGACGGTCAACCCCTATCGGGAGCCGGGGATGGAGCGCTACTGGGTGCCCTCCAACCTGGAGAGCGCCCTGTTCGGGACCAAGATCACCGACCGGTTCTTCCAGGTGTCGGTGGGCGGTGACGTCGCTTTCCTCAACGGGACGCTCAAGCACCTCGTCGATCGTGGCTGGGTCGACAGCGACTTCATCGACCGCCACACCACCGGGTTCGACGAAATGGCCGAGAGCCTGGCCGGCCAGTCGTGGGGTGACCTCGAAGCCGGGTCCGGGCTCCCCAGGAGCGAGATGGTGGCCTTCGCCGAGATGCTCCACGAGGCGAAGTCGGCGGTGCTGGTGTGGTCGATGGGGGTCACCCAGCACGCCTTCGGCGAGGACGGGGTGCGGGCCATCATCAACCTGGCCCTGTCCAAGGGCTTCCTGGGGCGGCCCAAGTGCGGCCTGATGCCGATCCGAGGTCACTCCGGGGTCCAGGGCGGCGCCGAGATGGGTGCCTATGCGACGGCGTTCCCCGGTGGCGCACCCATCGGCGACGAGTCGGCGGCTGCGTTGTCGCGGCTGTGGGGGTTCCCGGTGCCGTCGACCCCGGGCAAGACGGCACCGCAGATGATCGACGCCGCCCACGAGGGGCAGCTCGATGTGCTGTTCTCCATCGGGGGGAACTTCCTCGAGGTCCTCCCCGACCCCGACTACGTCGACGAGGCGCTGGGGCGGATCCCGCTGCGGGTCCACATGGACATCGTCGTTTCGACCCAGATGCTCACCGAGCCGGCCGACGTGGTGCTGCTCCTCCCCGCCACGACCCGCTACGAGCTTGCCGGCGGGTGCACCGAGACCTCCACCGAGCGCCGGGTGATCTTCAGTCCCGAGATCGAAGGCCCCCGCATCGCCGAAGCCCGGCCGGAGTGGCAGGTCCTCGGCGACATCGCCGCACGGGCACGACCCGACCTGGCCGACCGGGTCCGCTTCGCCGGCACCCCCGAGATGCGTGCCGACATCGCCCGCACCGTGCCCCTCTACGAAGGCATCCAGCACCTCGCCGCCGAGGGGGATCAGTTCCAGTACGGCGGGCCGCACCTCTGCTGGCAGTGGAGATTCCCGACCCCTGACGGACGGGCCCGTTTCACGACGGTGCCCCTCCCCCACCGCGACATACCGGAGGGCTGGTTCGTCGTCGCCACCCGACGAGGGAAGCAGTTCAACTCGATGGTCCACGAGGACACGGATCCGCTGTGCGGCACGGGTCGCCAGACCGTGCTGATGGCCGGGGCCGACGCCGTCCGGCTCGGTGTCGCCGACGGCGACGCGGTGATGCTGCGCAACGACGTCGGCGAGATGCCGGCCCGGGTGTTCCAGGCCCCGGTCGCCGTGGGAACGCTCCAGGTCCACTGGCCCGAGGCCGAGGTGCTCATCGACCGGCGGCGCCGCTCCCCGCAGGCCGGCATCCCGGACTACAACGCCGTCGTCGAGGTGGTGTCGATCCGCTGACCGAGCCGGCTCGGCAGGCGACTTCGGCGCGGCCGGGACGGTGCGGTGGCGCCGCCCAGCACACCGATCGTCGAAGAGCGGACCCGGAGGTGGTCTGACAGGGCTGGGGCACGAAGGACTCTCCTGGCTGCGGCGTCGCTGAGCACATGAGCGTGCCGACCCGGGATGTGGTCAACGTGAGGGCCTGCTGAGAAACCTGTGAGAGTGGTCGCTCAGACCGCCGCGGGCGCGTCGATCGACAGGTGAAAGGGGACGCTGGTGACCGCCACCCCCGGCTCCGGGGCGAGGACCGCCTTCACCGCCAGCCCGGTCTGGTTGTGGAGCGCCTGGGTCACCCGGCCGGGGACGATGAACTCGGGGATGACGACGTTGACCAGGGTCCCGGGGAGGCCGAGCCGCTTGCGGTCACGCACATAGGCAACCAGCGGGGTGGTCACCTCCCGGTAGGGGCTGGGGACGATCTCGAGCTCGTACCCGTAGCTGGCGTTCGCCCACTCCCCGATGAGCTTGTCCCGTTGGACGTCGTCGACGTCGATGTGGACCGTGCGCACCGGAGGTCCCAACGCCTGGGCGTAGTCGATGGCGTCGCGGATGGGACGGGTCAGGTCGGAGACGAGCACCACGAGCTCCACCCGTCGCAGCGGGACCTGGGGCAACCCGCTGCGCTGGCGCCGCTTGAAGCTGGTCACGTCGGTGACGGCGATGCCGGGTTCGAACAGGAGCCGCGCCTTCAGGAGCAGCAGGTTGGGGTGGCTGAGCAGAGCCATCCGCGAGCGCCTTTTGAAGCGCTCCGACACCACGACGGTCACCTTCGATTCAGGATGCCGGTCGCGCTCCTCCCGGACCCTGGCGACCAGCCGGCCGACCACCGACTCGTCCTCGCCGTCGATCACCTCCAGCCGGTGGTCGGGGTAGAGCCGGTCCCAGGTGTGGATGAGGTCCTCACTGTCGGGCTCGATTGCGTGGACCACCTGGACGTGATCGCTGCGCACCAGGTGTGTGTAGCGGATGGCCCGCTCGGCCGCCTCGTCGGAGTGGGCCACCAGCACCAGCATGCGGTTGTCCCGGGCCGGGCCGGCGGGTGGCAGCTGGCGCAGCTGGGCGGCGACGCTCAGGTAGTGGCGTCGCACCGCCAGCATCAGGGTCACCAGGAGCGGGATGGCGATGAGGACGATCCACGCCCCATGGGAGAACTTGACCACGGCGACGATGACCAGCACCAGACCGGTGGTGACGGCGCCGACCGCATTCAGTACCACGGATCGCTGCCACCCCGGCTCGCGGGTGCGCAGCCACCTCCGCACCATCCCGGTCTGGCTCAAGGTGAAAGACAGGAAGACCCCGACCACGTAGAGCTGGATGAGCCGGCTGACCTCGGCGTCGAAGATGGCGATCAGCAGCCCGGCTCCCAGGGCGAGGGTGACCACCCCGTTGGAGAAGACGAGGCGATCGCCCCGGTTGCGGTACTGGCGGGGCATCATCCGATGGGCGGCGAGGATCGCCGACAGCCGGGGGAAGTCCTGGTAGGCGGTGTTGGCGGCGAGGACCAGGATGGCCGCCGTCGCCACCTGGAGGACCCAGAAACCGATCCCCTCGTTGAAGGCCCCCCGGCCGATCTGGGAGAGAACCGTGCCATAGGTGTCGATGGTCGCTTCGCTCACCCGCACGTCGAACAGTTGCGCCAGCGACGAGATCCCGAGGAACATGGCGATGGAGACGATGCCCATGATGCCCAGGGTGGCGGCGGCGTTCTTCGCCTTCGGGTGACGGAATGCCGGGACCCCGTTGGCGACTGCCTCGACCCCGGTCAGGGCGGTCGACCCTGAGGCGAAGGCACGGAGCAGCAGGAAGAGCGTGACGGCGCCGACCTCCGCCTCGATCTCGGATCCCGACGAGATGGCGTCCGGGCACACGCCGTCGGCGCAGCGGGCGAAACCCACGATCAGCATGGTGAAGATGGTCCCGATGAACAGGTAGGTGGGGGCGGCGAAGAGCGTGCTCGCCTCCTTCACCCCGCGCAGGTTGGCGATGGTGACCATGACGACGAAGCCGAGCGCCAAGGGCACCCTCCACTGCAGAAGCTCGGGCACCGCCGAGGTGATGGCGGCCACCCCGGCCGACACCGACACCGCCACGGTCAGCACGTAGTCGGTGAGCAGGGCAGATGCCGCCACCGCCCCGGGAATCACCCCGAGGTTCTCGTAGCTCACTCCGAAGGCGCCGCCCCCCTCCGGGTAGGCCCGGATCGTCTGGCGATACGAGATGACCACGATGGCGAGCAGCGAGGCGACGGCCAGGGAAACCGGCGTGAGGTAGACGTAGGCGCCGACGCCGGCGAGTGCCAGCACCAGCATCGCCTCCTCGGTGGCGTAGGCGACCGAAGAAAGCGGGTCGGAGGCGAACACCGGCAACGCCAAGGCCTTGCGGAGCAGCTGGTGCTCGGCCTCGCTCGAGGCCAGAGGGCGGCCGAGCAACCGGCTCTTCAGGCTGATCCACCGCATCAGTGACGTGTCCTCGGTCGCCAGGCTCGGCCCTCCCAACCGGGCCGGGTCCGCCGGGTGCCCGGGCGAACCGCACGAGGCTACAACCGCGACGCACGACGAATCCACCGCCGACCGGACGGCCGCGAGCCAGTCGACGGGCGGCTCACCGCCGGCGAAGCCGTACAGGAAGGCCCGCTGTTCCCTGGTCTGCGGGGCCGGGATGTGGCCCGCTCCCTCGTCGGCGGCCCGCAGCTCGTCCAACAGATGCAGGACGCTCTCCCCGGTCGCCACCCCGTGCCTGATGAGCCAGGTGCCGATGGTCAGCCCGGTGCGGCCGATCCCGCCCCAGCAGTGCACGTACACGGTTTGGCCGTCGGCGAGGAGCCGGTCGATCTCGTCGAGCGTGCCGATCGCCTCGCCGACCGTGGGGACACCCATGTCACGGATGGGACGGCGAACCACTTCCAGGCCCAACGAGCGGGCGGACGGGTGGTAGTCGAGCAGATGGGACTCCCACGACCCGGGCAGCCGAGCCTGGGTCAGGTCGACGAAGGCGGTGATGCCGGCCGACCGCAGGAGGCGCAGGGTGCCACTCACCATCGGTCGGGTCCGGCTGGTACGGGTAGGCGCCGCCGGCCAACCGTCCCTCGACCACCCAGTAAGAGCGCCCGTGCGGTGGCGCCGCGCCCGGTGCGGCCAAGAGGCCGAACGGTGTGATCCGATCGCGGCCGGATCCGTCGTGGTCGTCGCGCGACGGCATGCCGGGAGTATGGCCGTGAAGGGAGGGACTCGGAACCGGGCGACGGCTCCTAACGTCGAACCGGCATGACATCGCGCACCATGAAGATCTCGGCCTTCACCGCCGTGCTCGTCGCCGGCCTCACCGCCTGCGGGGGCGGCGGGCTCGACCCTTCGGCCACCGACGCCCCGGCACCACAGCCGCCGCCGGCACCACGGCGCCGCCGGACACGTCCCTCGTTCCCCGGCCCACCGCCGCCCCGTCGAAGCCCGACCCGTCGCTGCCCGACGTCCCGCTGCCCACCATCCCCGAGGGCGTCGACCCCGCCTCCGTCGGCTACGTCGACCGCCGCCGTCGAGATGCTCGCCGAGGCGAAGGGGGTCGACCCGGGCGACATCGAGGTCATCGGCTTCGAGGAGGTGGTGTGGCGGGACGGCAGCATCGGCTGCCCCATCGAGGGGATGATGTACACCCAGGCGCTGGTCGACGGCACCAGGGTCGCCCTCGGGCTGGACGGCGAGGTCTACGTCTACCACGTGGAAGGGTCGGGCGAGCCCTTCCTGTGTGAGAAGCCCGCCGAGCCGCTCGGCTGAGATGGCCCCGGCACCTCGAGTGCCCGCAATGAGAGGAGGGGCGCCCCGCCGGGCGCCCCTCCTGCTCGAATGCCGGTCAGCGACCCGTCACCGGGCGTCGACCTCGACCAGGGTGTAGCCCGATCACGCCGTCGGCGTCGGAGTGCGAGACCGCACCCAGATTCCACGCCGCTCGGCACCGGCCCAGCTGATGTCGACGGTGCCGACGGTACCCAGCACCGCCTCGGTGGGAGCGCTGTCGATCGACAGGTTCCCACCCGGGGTCGCCGAGATCGTCCACGTCGACATGTCGTAGTCGGCGTCGGCGCCGACCGTCTGCCACCCGTGGACCCACACCGTGTACACCCCGGGCTCGGGGTCGTAGATGGTCACCAGCTCGTTGGTGCCACTCGCGGTGCTCGAGGCGACCTCGTCGCCGTTCGGGTCGAACACGTAGACGTCGAGGTCGGCATCCGCCTCGGTCGAGTCCGGTGGCAGGGCGAGACGGAACACCGCCGCCCCGGTCAGGTCGAACTCGTGGGCGTTGCTGAACCCGTCATCCGGGTCGAACGTCTGGTCCGGGTCCTGCACCACGGTGGCGGAGGTGATCGCCGCCGCCTCCAGCCCGTGGGCGGCGGCGGTGTAGTCACCGGTCGTAGCCGAAGGACACGTCGAACGAGGCGCTGCCGTCGGTGCCCTCACCGGTGATCTCCAGCGGGTGCGCCGAACAGCGAGGCGTTGACCGCGATCGGGCTGTACACGGAGTAGCTGCCCGAGGTCAGGGTGTACGAGCCGAACGACCACTCGCCGATCGGCGCCGAGCCGTCGTTGGTGATCGTCACCCGGATCCGCTGCGTCCCGCCCGTGTTCAGCGTGAACTTCCGCGGCCTCACCGTCACGTCGTAACCCGGCGGGCGCATCGACCGACGACCGGTAGGTGGCACGGGGCCCGACGTTGGTCACCGTGCGGGTGACCGTCTGCGAGCCGGCGAGCTGGGCGACGCCGATCGACGGGTAGTTGAGGTTGCTCGGGTCGTTGGAGAAGCCGGCCGCCTCGAGCGCCGGGCAGGTGGCATCCGGGTCGGCGAACACCTCGGGTGCGGTCCCGCACAGGTATCCGAGGTAGTCGTTGAACCCGGCGTCGTACACCAGCCCGGGCTGGAACATCGAGCCCGCCGCCCCCGGGAGGCCAGGGTTGACGTGACCCGAGCCGGTGGCGAACGGGTCGGCCGGGGTGACCCGGTCGTTGTCCACCACGTCGTGGCGCGCCGTGGTCATCAGGGCCGAGCGGGCCGCCGCCGGCGACCAGTCCGGGTGCGCCTGCTTGAGCAGGGCGTAGACCCCGGCGATGTGCGGGCTCGACATCGAGGTCCCGGCGATCGCCTGGAACAGCTCGACCGCCGGGCGGGCGTACGGCGAGTTGCCCGCCAGGATCTGGATGCCGGGGGCGGTGATGTCCGGCTTGATGATGTCCTCGCCGAACCCGGTGGGGACCGGGCCCCGTGACGAGAACAGCGTGATCGACGGGGCCGGCCCCCACGTGGTCGTCGCGAGCGGCACCCGCAGCCGCGCCGTCGGGTTGGCCGTGCTGGCGATGTAGTCCTTGATCGCCAGGCCCGGCGTGTTGTCCACGTGGACCGTGGCACGAAGTGGTTGTCGGTGAACAGGTTGTTGTCGTCGGTGTTCTCGTACATGATCATCCCGACGCCACCGGCCTCGCGCACCGCCTGGCTCTTCTCCACCCGGGCGTTGGTGCCCCGGCGGCAGAGAACGATCGCCCCTTCGACGACGGCGGGGTCGAGCGTGCCCAGCAGGCACAGGTCGCCGCCGGCGTCGGCGGCGTCCACCAGGGGACGGTTGCCGAGCGGCCGGGTGATGGAGGCTCCCAGGAACGACTGGCCGTTGCCGAGCACCACCCGGCCGGGGAAGAACCGGCTCTGGGTGCTCGCCGCCACCGTGGTGATCCACGGCACGTTGGCGGGACCGCCGATGGTGCTGAAGCCGTTGCCGCTGTTGCCCGCCGACGTCGCCACGAACACGCCGGCGTCGGCGGCGAACAGGAAGGCGAGGTCGTCCGGGCCGGTGAGGCCGGCGCCGCCGCCGATCGAGTAGTTGATCACGTCGACGCCGTCGGCGACGGCGGTGTCGATGGCCAGCGCCAGGTCGGAGGCTGAAGCCACCGAGGGCGCCGAGGCCCTTGTAGGCGATGACGTGCGCCCGGTAGGCGATGCCGTTGACCGTGCCCCGGGGCCGCCCGAAGACCGTCGCCGCGACGTCGGCGTTGCCGGCGGCGGTGCTGGCGGTGTGCGTGCCGTGCCCGTTGTCGTCACGGGCCGAGTCGAACTCGGAGTCCTCCGCCCCGATGAGGGCGCGGTACGTCGGGAGCACCTGCCGGGCGCCGACCAGCTTGTTGTTGCACCGGAACGGGGCGTCGGCGGGGTTGTGCGCCGTGTTGCCGAACTCGCACGGGATCCCCGGGGCGACATCGGCCTCGGGGAACGATCCGTCGTCGGCGAAGCTGGGGTGCTCCGGCCAGATGCCGGTGTCGATGACGCCGACGACCACGCCGCTGCCGTCGAGCCCGGTGTCATAGGCCCCGCCCGGTGCGGTGAGGCCCATGAAGTCGGGGCTCGAGTCGGTGGTCGGCTGCCGCATGACGTCCGGCATGACCAGCGCCACATCCGGCTGGGCGGCCAGGGCTTGCGCCTCCTCGTGGGAGATGATCGCCGAGAAGCCGTTGACGACGTTGGTGAGCTCGACGACCTTGTCGGCCTCCGACACCCCGGCGTCGCGCATCACCTGACGATGGCTCTCCCGGATCCGCGCCCGGTCGGCTCTCGCCCCTGCCGAGTTCAGCTCACTGCGGTCGTAGGTCCCCACCAGCGGCGCAGCCGCCATGATGACCACGTAGCTTCCGGTGGTGCTCTCCTGCACCTGGTGCTTCTGGGCCCCACCGAAGGTGAGGTCCGAGTCGGCCGCACCGGCGCCACCTACCGGTGACAGCATGGCGACGGCGAGAACCAGTACGGACAGGAGCGTCAGCAAGCGTCGTGACACGTGGAATCCCCCTCCACTTCGATTGTACGGACGGACCACCGCGCATCCGCGACGAGGTCCCCACTGCTTCGTCTGACGGACCCTAGTCAAGACCGCGATCACGGGCCAAACAGGCGGAACGGCGGCTGGCCGACCCTTCCAGGGCGGTTCAACTGACGACGAAGGCGGTCACCATGCCGAACATCCCCGACTCACGCTCGACGTGGGGGAGGATGTGGCAGTGCCAGACCCAGGTGCCCGGTTCGTCCAGGTTGACCAGCACCGAGTACCGCTCCCCCGGCGCCACGTTGAGGGTGTCCACCGTGTACGGCTCGTCCAACGGGTAGCCGTCCTTGGCCACGACGATCTGGTCGAACTGGTGCAGGTGCATCGGGTGGATCTGGGTGCCCTCGTTGAAGTAGTGGATGAGCACCCAGTCCCCGAGGCGCGCCGGTGTACGGCTGGGTGGCGGGGAAGCTCTTGCCGTTCAGCGAGTAACCGATGACCCCGGCGTCGTTGAGCACCATCGGGATCTCCTGGGAGACCTCGAGGTCGGCGGGGATCTCCTCCAACCCGATGGTCTCCCCGACCGGCAGCCGTACCTGTCCGACCAGGACCGAGCCGAACATGCCGTTGGGGATCAGCATGTGGCCGTGGGCGTGCGGGTGGTACATCGCCACCGCCTGCTCGTCGGTGGTGAACTCGTAGGTGAAGGTCTCGCCCGGCTCGATGAGGGGCTGGGTGATCGGCGCCACCCCGTCGTTGGCGTTGGTGACGTTGATTCCGTGCCAGTGGACGTCGGTGGCGATGGGCAGCTCGTTGAGCACCCGCACCTGGACGCTGTCACCGACATCGAGCTGCAGCATCGGCGCCGGCACCATCCCGTTGAACGTCCACGCCTCGACCACGTCGCCGGCGGAGACCTCCCAGTCGCCGAGCTGCATGGTGAGGTCGAACACCTTGGTGCCGTCGGCGAGGATCTCGGTGGGCTCGAGCACCTGGTTGCCGACGCCTTCGGTCTCCTGAGGGAACGCCGCAAACGTCTCCAGCATGGCGGCGGTCATGGCGGCGTAGTCCATGTCGTCGCCGGCCCCGCCACCCTCGGGCGGGGCCTCACCTTCACCGAGGACGGTCAGCTCGGCCTCCATCCCCGCTTCGCGGTGCCCGGGGACAGCGCAGAAGATCGTGTAGCTGCCTGCCTCGAGATCGGCCAGTTCAAGGTCGGCCATGTCCCCGGGGTCGAGGTCCGGCGTAGTCAGCTCGGTGCCGTCGACGGCGAGGTTGTGGAGGACCTCACCCTCGTTCATCACGTGGATGGAGCCGCCGACCTCGGCGGTGGCGGGGGTGATGGCGAACTCGGTCATCGACACCGTGGCGCCGCCGGCGGGCATCGTCGTGGCGCCGCCGGCGGGCATCGTGGTGGTCGCCGCCAGCGTGGTCCCGGGGGCCGCGGGGGCGACCGCCGGCTGGTCGCTCGCCGACGCCCCGACGGCGAGCCCGACGGCGATGGCGGCTCCCAGCACGGCGAACGCTGCCAGGACTACCGAGACGATGGACAGGCCGTCGCGGCCACCGGGCGGTGTGGAGGAGGGCTCGGTCATGGCGACGAGCCTAGGAAGGGGGACGGGCGCCCGGCTCGGGACGAAGGTCCTCTCGAGGCGGGCCGAACGGCCTGTGACACGACCTCGTCACCCTGTCTCGTCTCCGATGCGATCTCGCCCTCCGCCCTCGCCTTCAACGCTTCCGCGTGGCGGCGGCGGGGCGGAGCAGCCCCCCGGAGACGACCGAGGTGTGGCCGTCGTCCCACCGGACTTCGACGGAACCCTTATGGGCGTCCACGACCACTCCGGTCCGGGGACGCTGACCCACCTTCCTGGTGAGCTGTTCGATGTGTTGACCCTTCTTCAGCATCGAGCTCTCCCGTGTCCAGGCTGCACAGCCTACGCCGCCCGGGGGTGCCGGTGCCGTTGGCGGCACGCCGCGGGATCCCCGCCTGCGACCGCGGCGCCTCCATTGCCGGACCGCCCGTCCCGGACCGGGCGACGCCGGGTCGTGTAGCGTTCGGACCGGCGGGGCTGAGGGCCGCCCGACGGCGTGGTGCCCCGGCCCAGACAACGGAAAGGGGAAAGGCGTGGTCAGGCACAGTGCATCCTTCACCTCGGTGTCGTGGATCCCGTCCGAGGCGATCCCGGGGCTGTTCAAGATCCCGATGGTGCTAGGGATCAGCCACTACGACCCGCCGCCCCCGGGGCGGCTCGACGACCTCGAAGCGCTCCACGCCGCCGGGGCATTCCGCTTCGCCAACCCGCTGCGGGCGTGGATCGAGGTCGATGACGGCGCCGTCGTCGACGCCGGATACGAGGGCCACGGGCTGATCTCGTCCACCGTGACCAAGCTGGGCGTCGACCGAGCGGGCCATCCCGCCGGTGGCCTTCCCGGACCTCAGGGCCGAGCCCGAGGTCGGCGACAGCTGGGCCCGGTTCGTGCAGACCACCGGGGGGCGCACCGGGGCCCCCATGCCGCGACGGGTCAACCGGCCCCCCTACATGCAGATCACCGCCCCGTCCGTGTGGACGACGCTGGCGCTGACCATCCGCGCCGACGGAAGCTCCGAGTACGAGATCGTCGGCGCCAGCCCGTTCCCGCGTCACTGGTTCTACGACGGCTCCGGCGCCTTGGTGAAGAAGTCGGGCATCGCCGACTACAAGGGCTGGGCCGGCGAGATGTTCGGTGATCGGTCCCCGTGGGGCGACTACCAGCACGAGCTCAAGATCGCCGACGCCGAGAGCGACCTGGAGCGCTGTCTCTCCGAGGTCATCATGCAGGGCGGCCGCAAGCCCGAGATCCGTCGCGTCGCCCAGGGAACCGACCTGGTGCGTCAGGGCGAGGAGGGACACGAGCTCTACCTCGTCCTCGACGGGATGCTGTCGGTCGACATCGACGGCGAGGCGGTGGCCGAGGTCGGACCGGGCACGATCCTCGGCGAGATGGCCGTGGTCGAGGGCGGCAGGCGGACCGCCACGCTGCGGGCGGAGACGCCGGTGAAGGTGGCCGTGGCCAAGGGCGACGAGCTCGACCGGCAGGCCCTCGTCGACCTCGCCGCCCAGCACCGTGGAGACGGCGGCTAGCTGTGACCTCTTTCTCCTCCCCCTCTGGGGGGAGGAGTGGCTGCCGCACGGTCCGAAGGCCGGCACGGCAGACGAGGAGGGGGAAGCCCACAGCCCAGTCGTGCCGGCTCGTTGCCTCTCGGTCCCCTCTTCCTAAGGGGACGGGGAAACGGTTGTCGCCAGCTCGGCCAGCCGGCGGTAGCCGGGCGTCGACAGGAGCGCCGCCCGTACCTCCTCGTCTGCGATCTGCCCGGCGCACCTCCGGTGGAAGCGACCCGCTCCCCGGGCGACCTCGGTCGCCGCCTCGGGGTCGAGTGCCTCCATCACGCGATGCAGGGAGATGAGGAACGGGGCGCCGTCGACCTCGCTGTACACGTCCCGCTCCACCAGGGGGACGACGCCTCGGGCGAGGCGGAGCGCCTCGTCGACCTCACCGGCGTCGAGCAGCACCTCGGCGAGCACCGCCTCCACCCATTGGGCCTCGTCGGGCCGGCCGATCGCGCGGTAGCCGTCCGCCGCCCGGCGCAGTTTGGCTTCCGCCGCCGGGAGATCCCCGGACCGGTGGAGAGCGATCCCGGAGCACTGGAGGGCGATGACCTCGGGATGGGGAGCCTCGGCGAGGGCCGCCGCCGTTTCGGCCTCGGCGGCGTGCGCCACGGCTGCAGCTACGAGGCCTTCGGCGAGGTCCACCTGCACCAGAGCCGCCAGTGAGAAGGTGACGAAGTAGTGGAGCGCCAGCTGGCGCCCGATGGCGATCCCTTCCTCGAGGAGTCGCCGCGCCTCGCCGTTGTCGCCGAGGCATCGCCGGATGTCCCCCAGCCGTTGGTGGGCGGAGACGACCCCTTCCATGTCCTCGACCTCGGTGGCCAGCTCCAGGTTGTCGACAGCGAGCTCGAGGGCATCGTCGAGCCTGCCCTGCTCGATGGCGATCGCCGCCAGGTTCCCCTGGACGATGCCCAGGCGGAGCCGGTGCCCGGTGGCGACGAACATCGCCATCGCCTCTTCGCTGACACGCCTCGCCTCGTCGAGGTGCCCCCCCATCTGGATGTAGGTCGCCCCAAGCTGGCCCACCACCAGTGCCTCGCCCTCCAGGTCGTCGATGGCGTGATGAGCGGCGCGCGCCTCGTCGAGAAGGGCGACGGCGTCCTTCGTCTCCCCGAGGTTGGTGGCGACGACCGCCAGGAGGCGGAGCCCTTCGCCCCGCATCCGCTGGTTCCCGGCGTCACTCGCCTTGGCCACCAACTCGTTCGACATGGAGCGGGATGCGTCGTGCTCGGCACCGAAGGCCAGGCTCTTCGCTCCGAGGGCCAGCGCCTCCAGCTCGAGCTCGACCTGGCCGGCCTGTCCGGCGAGTTCCGCCGCTTCAACGACGATGGGGGCCACGGTGGCGTACTCGCCGTGGTTGAAGTGCCATCGTCCCTCGCAGAGGCGGAGCCGGGCCAGACGGGTGTCGTCGACACCGTCGATCTCTCTCATCTCTTCGATGACCTTGCGCTGCTCGTCGCGGGCGGCGGTCCGGTCGAGCACCGCCTCGCACGCCATGAGGGTGTCGAAGCGGAGGTCGACATCGGTTTCCGGCGTCAACTCGACCGCCGACTCGAGCAGGCGGAGAGCGTCCCTGTTGGCGAAGGTCCCGGCGGCGTGGCGTCCGGCTGTGAGATACCAACGGGCGGCGGCCGGGCCGTCCCCCGCCTCGTGGTAGTGGCCGGCGATCACCGCGGCATGCTCATCGGGCCGCTGGCTGGCGGAGCTGACCCGCTCCAGCCACTCGGCGGCGCGGGCGTGGTATCGGCGACGCGACGAATGGAGCACGTTCTCGTAGGCGACCTCCCGCATCAACGAGTGCCGGAACGAGTACTCCCGGGTCCCCTCGAACATCGATGTGGGGCGCTGGAACACGACCTCGTTGGCGCGCAACCGCTCGTAGGCGTCTGGCGGCGGCGGGCCCGAGTCGGCGCCCAGCTCGGCCACCGCCTCGTCCCAGAAGACCCGACCAACCACCGACGCCCGGTCGATGACGCTGCGGTGCCCCCGGTCGAGCGAGTCCAGCCGGGCCTGGAGCACGCCGCGCAGGGTGCCGGGCACCGCGACGCCGGCCACCGTGTCGTCGGCGACCGTCCATCCCTCGCCGTCTTCCACGATGATGCCCGTGTCGAGGAACCACTTGACCAACTCCTCGATGAAGAACGGGTTGCCCTCGGCGGCTTCGACCACCAGCGACCGCAACGACTCGGGCACGGCCGAGGCTCGCGACATGATCTCGTCGACGAGCTGGCGGCTCTCCCGATTCGACAGTGGCGCCAGCCTCACCGAGGTGTGCTGGTCCAGGCCCTCGCCCCAGTGCGGCCGGCGGGCCAGGAGATCGGGACGGGCGCTGGCCACGATGAGCAGGGACGTGCCCTTCGGGTTGAAGCTCTCCAGCCAGTCGAGCGTGGCGTCGTCGGCCCAATGGAGGTCCTCGAGCAGCACGACGACCGGGGCCCGCTCGCCGATGCGGGCGAGCAGTTCGAGAACCGTCTGGTGGGCCTGGCGCTGCAAGGCCTCCGGGTCGAGCTTGAGCACTTCGACCCGCGACCCTTGTCCCAGCTGGAAACCCAGCCAGGTGGCCAGGACGTCGGCCGCCCTGGCACCGGCGTCGCCACTCCCGAGCAGCGAGGCGACCCCGGCGTGCCACTTCTCGGTGACCGTGTCGGGGTCGTCGCTGTCCTGGATGTCGAGTCGCTCGGCGAAGATCCCGCGCATCAGCCCGTTGGGAACGTGCTCGGTGGCGGGGGCTGCCCTCCCCCGCAGCAGCCACACCCCGTCGGGGAGGTTCGCCAGGTTGCTCTCGAAGTCCCTGATGACCCGTGACTTGCCGATCCCGGCATCGCCGAGGACGGTGACCAGCAGGTGTGACCGGTCGTCGACCACGTCGGCGAACAGCTTGTCGAGCCGGCCCAACTCCAGCTCGCGCCCCACCGTCGTCGTCGCGACGCCCTCGATGCCGCGGGTCTCCAGCCAGAAGCCCTGGTTCTCGCCGGACACCACGAGGAAGGCGTCGACCGCCTCCTCGAAGCCCTTGAGCTGGAGACCCTCGACCAGCCGCAACCCGAACGAGCCACGGATGTGGCGCCCGGTGTCCGCCGAGAGGAGGATGCCGCCGGGCGGCGCCGACGCCTGGATCCGGGCGGCGCGGTTGACCCGGTCCCCCACCACGACGTAGTCGCCGTCGCCGCGTTCGCCCAGCGTGCTGATGACGACCTCGCCGGTGTCGATACCCACCCTCATCGAGAGCTCGATGCCGTACCGGCGGTCGAGGCGACGGTTCAGATCCTCGAGTGACCGGCCCAGCGCCAAGGCGGCGCGCACCGCACGGTGGGGGTCGTCCTCGTGGGCGCGATTGAGGCCGAACACCGCCACCACGGCGTCACCGATGAACTTCTCCACCACGCCGCCCTCGTCCTCGATGGCCGAGCGCCAGGCGGCGAAGTATTCGTTCATGATCTCGCGCATGTCCTCGGGGTCGAGCTGCCCGGACAGCACGGTGAAGTCGACCACGTCGGCGAAGAGCACCGTGACCAGCTTGCGCTGCTCGCCGGAAGGGGCCGCCAGCAGCCGATCGCGCTTCTCGAGCAGCGGCTGCAGCGCCGTGTCGGCGACGGCGTCGCCGAGCGCGGCGCGTTGCGACTCGAGGGCGGCGATGGCGTGCTCGACGGCGGTCAGGTCATCCACTGTGCCCCCCTGTGGCCCGGTCGGATCGCGGCGAGGGTAGCGACGCCGGGCTCGTACCGGGCGCCGCGACGTGACTGGCCACCACGTCGCTCCGGCATTCGACAGCGCGGCCGCCGGCGCAGTACCTTTGCCCCCGGCCTTGCAACGTCGACGTGAGGGGGAATCCATGAAGACCCACACGCGCGCCCGAGGGCGCGCACTGATCCTGACCGCCGTCGCTGCCGTCATCGGGACGCTGCTGGCGGCGCCGGTCTCGGCAACGACACGCAGCGGCCCATCGGTCGCCGCCGCCCCACCACCGCCTCCTCCCGTGGAGCTCCAGATCCTGGCGGTGAACGACTTCCACGGCAACATCGCCACCACCGGGACCTGGCTGGGCCAGAGCGTCGGCCGGGCCGATGTCCTCGCCGCCTACGTGCGCCAGGCCGAGGAGGGCGTTCGCAACTCGGTCATGGTCTCAGCCGGTGACCTCATCGGCGCCTCGCCGCTGATCTCGGCGCTCTTCCACGACGAGCCCACCATCGAGGCGATGAACGAGATCGGGCTCGACCTCGCCGGCGTCGGCAACCACGAGTTCGACGAGGGCCCGGCCGAGCTGCTGCGGATGCAGAACGGCGGCAGCCACCCGGTCGACGGCGACCTCGACGGTGACGGCTTCGACGGGGCCGACTTCAAGTTCCTCTCCGCCAACGTCGTGGTGGACGCAACGGGGAGGACCCTGTTCCCGGCGTACTCCATCAAGCGGTACAACGGCGTCCAGGTGGCCTTCATCGGGATGACCCTCGAGGGAACCCCGACCATCGTCACCCCGTCGGGTGTGGCCGGGCTGACCTTCCGGGACGAGGTGGCGACCGTGAACGCCCTGATCCCGAACCTGCGCCGGCGGGGTATCGAGTCGTTCGTCATCTTGCTCCACGAGGGCGGGTTCTCCAACGGCGGTCCCGAGGGCGACGACTGCCTCGACGGCCTCACCGACCCGCTGAAGACCATCGTCGAGGGCTTCGACGATGCCGTCGACCTGGTGATCGCCGGGCACGTCAACGACGAGTTCTCGTGCGAGGTCGACGGTAAGTGGGTCACCATGGCCGATAACGCCGGGCGCCTCTTCACGGAAATCGACGTCACCCTCGACCGGCAGAGCCGGGACATGACCGTGGTCTCCATCGACAACGTGCCCACCTACCAGGCGGCGGTGACCGCCGAGCCCGGCGTGACCGCCATCATCGACAAGTACGACGCGTTGTCAGCCCCGCTGGCCAACGCCGTGATCGGCTCGATCACTGCCGACATCACCCGCACCGCCAACGCCGCCGGCGAATCGGCGCTCGGCGACGTGATCGCCGACGCCCAACTGGCCGCCACCGAGTCGGCCACCAGCGGCGAGGCGGTGGCGGCGTTCATGAACCCGGGAGGCATCCGGGCGGACTTCACCTTCGCCGGGAGCCTCGCGGGCGAGGGTGACGGCAACGTCACCTACGGCGAGGCGTTCACCGTGCAGCCGTTCGGCAACAGCCTGGTGACGATGACCCTCACCGGAGCCCAGATCGAGACCCTGCTCGAGCAGCAGTGGGACGCCATCGGCGCCCGGGTCCTCCAGGTGTCGGAAGGCTTCACCTACACCTGGGACGCGGCGGCGGCGATCGGTGACCGGGTCGACCCCGACAGCATCGCCATCGACGGGGTGACCGTCGACCCGGCGGCCTCGTACCGGGTCACGGTCAACAGCTTCCTCGCCGACGGCGGCGACCGGTTCCCGATCCTCATCTCGGGGACCGACCGGCTCGGCGGTGAGGTCGACCTCGACGCCCTTGTCACCTACTTCGAGCTCAACTCCCCGATCGCACCCGGGCCGCAGGACCGGATCACACTGGCGAGTTGACGGACCGGGCATGACAGTCGAAGGGGCGCCCATGCTTCACCGGCGGGGCGCCCCTTCCGCCGCACCCGGTCGACGGTGATGGCGGCTCCATCACTGGAGACGGTGATCGGCGACATCACAGTCGAGGCCACCGACGCCGTCGTCAACGCCGCCAACCGGTCGCTGCTCGGCGGCGGCGGCGTCGACGGGGCGATCCACCGGGCCGCCGGGCCCGAGCTCCTCGCGTTCTGCCGGACCCTGGGCGGGTGCGACGTCGGGCAGGCGAAGGTCTCCCCGGGGTTCCGGCTGGCCGCCCGTTGGGTGATCCACACGGTGGGGCCGGTGTGGCGGGGTGGGTCGGCCGGGGAGCCGGACCTGCTCGCCTCGTGTTATCGCCGGAGCCTGGAGGCGGCCGATCGGGTCGGGGCCGCCGCCGTCTCCTTCCCCGCCATATCGACCGGCGCCTACGGCTACCCGCCCGCCTCCGCCGCCGAGATCGCCGTCACCACGGTCTCGGCGACGCCGACCGCGGTCGAGCTGGTCCGCTTCGTCTGTTTCGACGACGCCACGGCCGCCGTCTACCGCCGGTTGCTGGCGCCAGGCTGAAGCACGCGGCTCACCCGGTGAGCGGCCCCATGCCGCACCCCAGGCGCTAGGCCCGACGGCGCGCCCTCAGTACCGCACCGATGACGAGCAGGGCGAAGATGGCCACCACCTGCCCGCCCAGGATGACCCGGTTGAGGTCGAGGGCCGGCTGCCAGGTGAGCTCGCCATCGCGCACGACGTAGGCCCCCACCGGCCGGGCGTTCACCGCGTAACCGCCGCCGGAGCCCGATCCCTGTTCCTCGGGACCCTGGCCGGCGCCACCGCCAACCGCTCCCTGAACCTTGGCGGCCGGGATCATGGTGACGCCGTCCTTCTCGTAGGGATCGCCGAACACCCGCTTAACGGTCATCGCGTCGCGGGCCTGGTTGATCACGTCGGGCAGTTCCATCGGGGGGCTCCTCTCGTCGTTCACCCGATTCTGGTCGAGCGGCGAAGGCAAGCGGCCGATAACCTCGACACCGGCCCGCCCGCTCGAGACCGGAGCGCCCATGCCGATCCCGGCCCCGCCCGACGCGCCCACCACCGAGGAATCGATCAGCAGAGCCGAGCTGGCGCTGGCCACCCGAAACCACGGGATGCCGCTCGAGGCGATGCGCTGGGACATCACGCCACCCGGCCTCCACTTCGTGCTCGTCCACTACGACATCCCGGCGCTCGATGGCGCCGGCTGGCGGCTCGAATTGAGTGGCGCCCTCGCCCATCCGATGACCGTCGATCTCGCCGGGCTGAGCCGGCGGGACCAGGTCGAGGTGACCACGACGATGGAGTGCGCCGGTAACGGGCGGGCGCTGTTCAGCCCCCGGGCGGTGTCCCAGCCGTGGTTGCTGGAGGCGGTGGGGACGGCACGGTGGACCGGCGTCGCCCTGGACGACCTGCTCGACGAGGCGGGCGTCGACGACGATGCCGTCGAGCTGGTCTTCACCGGGGCAGACCGCGGGCACCAGGGTGGGGTCGTGCAGAACTACTCGCGTGCCCTGACCGTCGCCGACGCACGTAACGCCGGTGCCGTCGTCGCCCACCAGATGAACGGCGCCTCGCTCCCGCCCCAGCACGGGCACCCCGTCCGCCTGGTGGTCCCCGGTTGGTACGGGATGGCGAACGTGAAGTGGCTCACCGGGATCACCGCGGTGACCGACCCCCACCAGGGCTACCAGAACGCAGTGGCGTACCGGCTGCGGGATGATCCAGGCGACCCGGGCACACCGGTAACCAGGATGGCGCCCCGCTCGCTGATGATCCCGCCGGGAGTTCCCGACTTCTCCTCTCGCCAGCGGTTGCTGGGCTCCGGTCGCTGCCTCCTCGAAGGGAGAGCATGGTCGGGGCGTGCCCCGATCGAGGCGGTGGAGGTGAGCGTCGACGGCGGTGCCACTTGGCTTCCCGCCGATCTCGACCCCCGGTCGAGCCCGCACGCCTGGCGTCGTTTCAGTTACCCATGGGAGGCTGCGCCCGGCGATCACCGGCTCACCACCCGATGCCGTGACGCCGCCGGCAACACCCAGCCCGACCGGGCCGTGTGGAACCTCGGCGGCTACGCCAACAACGGGCTGCAGTTCATCACAGTCACCGTGGTCGACCAGGCCTGGTAGGCAGGGAGGGTTCGCCTCCGACCCGGCCGGCTCAACCGGGGCGCAGGTCGAGGCGACGGAGAAGCTGGGCGTTGATCGCCACCACCACCGTCGAGATGCTCATCAGGGCGGCGCCGACTGCCGGCGAAAGGGTGATCCCTGCCCAGGCGAAGGCCCCGGCCGCCAGCGGGATGGCGGCGATGTTGTACCCGGCCGCCCACACCAGGTTCTGCACCATCTTCCGGTAACCGGCCACCGACAGGCGACGCACCGCCACGACGCCGCGCGGGTCGTCCGAGGCGAGCACGACACCGGCGGACTCGATGGCCACGTCGGTGCCGGCACCGATGGCGATTCCGACGTCTGCCTGCGCCAGGGCGGGCGCGTCGTTTACGCCGTCACCCACCATGGCCACCTCGAGCCCGCCCTCCTGGAGCCTGGCCACCTCGGCGTGCTTGTCGCCGGGAAGGACCTCCGCCATCACCCGGTCGATGCCGAGCTCGGTGCCGACGGCACCCGCCACCTGCCGGGAGTCGCCGGTGACCATGGCCACCTCGACCCCGAGCTCGTGGAGCCGGTCCACCGCCTGGCGTGACTCGGGCCGCACCTCGTCCTCGAGGGCGAGGGCCCCGGCGACGGCGCCGCCGGCGACGACGTAGAGCACGGAAGCACCCCTCGCCTGCCATCTGCCCACCGGAGCCGTCAGCGTCTCCGGCACGTCGAGTGCCCCTTCGCGCAACAGCGCCGGACCGCCCACGGCAACGATCGTCCCGTCGACGGAGGCCTCGACACCGCGGCCGGGCATCGCCCGGAACCCGTCGGCGAACGGCACGGATCCCCGCTCGGCGCCGGCGGCGACAATCGCCCTGGCCAGCGGATGCTCCGAGTCCGCTTCGACCGCGGCCGCCGTCGCCAGCAGCCGGTCGGGGTCGCCGTCGACAGCCGCCACATCGACCAAGACGTGGCTGCCCCTGGTCAGCGTGCCGGTCTTGTCGAAGAGCACCACGTCGACGGTCCGCATCCGCTCGAGGGCGAGCCGGTCCTTCACCAGGATCCCGTCGCCGGCGGCCATCCCGGTCGAGATGGAGATGACCAGCGGAATGGCCAGACCCAGGGCATGGGGGCAGGCGATCACCAGCACCGCCACGGTCCGGACCACGGCCTCGTCGGGGTCCCCGGCGGCCAGCCAGGCGGCGGCGGTGACCAACGCCGCCGCCACCGCGACGTAGAAGAGGAAGGCGGCGGCCCGGTCGGCCAGCACCTGGGCCCGGGATCGCGACTCCTGGGCCTGTGCAACCAGCCGCTGGATCCCGGCCAGTGCGGTGTCGTCACCGACGGCGCGCACCTCGACCCGCAGCGCCGAGTCGGTGGCCACCGTACCGGCAACCACCCGGTCGCCGACAGCCTTGGCCACCGGCTGCGACTCCCCGGTGATCATCGACTCGTCCATCTCGGCGGTCCCCTCGACCACCTCGCCGTCGGCCGGAACTCTCCCCCCCGGCCGGACCAGCACCAGGTCGTTGACGGCGAGCGCCCCTATGGGCACCGTCTCGGTCCGGCCCTCGATGATCCGCTCGGCGTCGTCGGGGAGCAGCTCGGCCAGTGCCTGGAGGGCACCCTGCGCCTGGCCGATGGCGCGCATCTCCATCCAGTGGCCGAGGAGCATGATGGTGACGAGTGCCGCCAGCTCCCACCAGAACTCGAGGTCGAACCAGCCGAGGGCGGTGGCCATCGAGGCGGCGAAGGCGACGGTGATCGCCATCCCGATGAGCAGCATCATCCCCGGCGTGCGATGGCGGATCTCCTGCACGGCACCCCGGAGGAACGGGCTGCCCCCGTAGAGGAACACGACGGTGCCGAGCACCGGCGGGATCAGGTCGGACCCGGGGAACGTCGGGGCGGTGTAGCCGAACCACTCCTGGACCATCTCGCTGTAGAGCACGACCGGGACGGTCAAGGCCAGCGACAGCCAGAACCGGTCGCGGAACATCGCCACCGAGTGGCCGGCGTGCTGATCGTGGCCACCGCCGCCGTGGTCGCCATCGTGGCCACCGTGGCGACCGGTCGTCGGGTGCTCGTGATGGCCGGTGTGGGTCATGAACGCGGGCCTCCGGACCGGCGACGGCGATGCGCCCACGTCGGATGCTATCGCCGCCCCCCTCGGAGCCGGCGCGAGAATGGGGACCGGCCACGACCATCCGGGAGGACATCACGTGCCCGACACCATCGCCTCGCCAGGGAGCCTCGAAGGGATGAAGGTCGTGGTCTTCGTCGCCGAGGGCGTCGAGGACCTGGAGTACTGGGTCACCGTGATGCGGCTGCGTGAGGAGGGAGCCGACGTCGTCTCGGTGGGGACATCGCTCGACGAGGTGAAGGGCAAGAACGCCCTCACCGCCACAGCCGACGTCCTCGCCGCCGACATCGACCCCGCCGACGTCGACGGGGTGGTGATACCGGGCGGGTGGGCGCCCGACAAGCTGCGGCGTTACCCCGAGGTGACCGGCATCGTCAAGGCCGCCTACGACGCCGGCAAGCCGGTCGGGGTCATCTGCCACGCCGGGCTGGTGGCGATCTCGGCGGGGATCGTGGAGCCGGGCACCCCGGTAACCGGGTCGCTGGGGATCAAGGACGACCTGGTCAACGCCGGTGGGGTGTGGGTGGACCTACCGGCATTCCGGGACCGCAACCTGGCATGGGGTCGTGTCGTCGACGACATCCCTGCCTTCAACCGGGAGCTCATCGCCCTGTTCACCGCCCACTGGGCGGCGCGCTAGGCCTGCTTCGTCGACGGCGGCGGCGACTCGACCCCGGCGGCCGCCAACATGCGGTCGAGGAGGCGTCGACGGCGGGCTCCGAGGCTGCGGCCCCGGCGGGACATGCCCGCCCAGCGGTCACCGACCTTTGACAGTCGCCCGGGCATGGTGTCGATCGTCCAGCCGTCCGGGCGCAGGTCGGGATCGTCGAGCTCCTCCCACGTGATCGGAGAAGCAACCGGGGCGCCCCTTCGGGGTCGCACCGAGTACGGGGCGATCACCGTCTGCGCGTAGGCGTTCCGGGCGGTGTCGACGTAGAGGCGGTCGCCCCGCTTCGCCTTGCGGGTGGCCACGGTGAGCTGCTCCGGGTGGAGGGCGGCGAGCACCCGGGCCACGTCGTCGGCGAAGGCCGCCACCGCCGCCGTGTCCGCCGAGCGGTCCAGCGGGGCGACGACGTGGATCCCCCGCGATCCGGTGGTCTGCACGAACGGGACCAGGTCGAGGTCGGAGAGAACGGCCCTGGCCCAGCGGGCCGCTTGGCGCACCTCGTCGAACTGGTCGCCCGACGGGTCGAGGTCGACCACCAGCAGGTCCGGTCGCTCGACCCGGTCGGCCCGGCTGGGCCATCGGTGGAAGGAGACGGTGCTCAGGTTGGTGAGCGCCAGCAGGCCGGCCTCGTCGTCGACCACCGGGTGGTTGACCGTACCTCCCTCCTTGGCCACCTCGACGGTGCGGAGCCACCCCGGCACGCCCCGGCCCGCCTCCTTCTGGTAGAAGCCCTCGCCGGCGATCCCCTCGGGAAACCGTTGCAGCATCAGGGGCCGGCCGGCGAGGTGGGGCACGATGGCCTCGGCAACGGCGTGGTGGTAGCGCGCCAGGTCGGCCTTGGTGTAGCCATCCTCGGGGAACAGGACCCGGTCGGGGTGGGTGATCTGGATCGTCCGACCACTGGCGACGTAGGTCATGAGGCGACGAATCCAAGCACATCATGGGTGAAGTGACCTTCGGCCCTCGCCGGCCAACCGGCCACCGAGTACGGTCCAGGAGAGGTTCGCACACCAAGGAGGATGCGCCATGCGTGCGCTCGTGTATCACGGTCCGGGGCGAAAGAGCTGGGAAGAGCACCCGGACCCCACCCTGCAGGCCGACACCGACGCCATCGTCAGGGTCGACGCGGTGACCATCTGCGGCACCGACCTGCACATCCTGAAGGGCGACGTACCCACCGTCGACGAGGGGCGCATCCTCGGTCACGAAGCGGTGGGAACGGTCGTCGACATAGGCCCCGGGGTGAAGAACGTGGCAATCGGCGACCGAGTGCTGGTGTCGTGCATCACCGCCTGTGGCGCCTGCCGGTTCTGCCGTGAGGCAGCCTACGGGCAATGCCTCGGCGGCGGCGGATGGATCCTGGGCCACCGCATCGACGGCGTCCAGGCCGACCTGGTGCGGGTGCCGTTCGCCGACACCTCCACGTACCGCGTCCCCGACGGGATCTCCGACGAGGAGATCCTGATGCTCGCCGACATCATGCCCACCGGGTACGAGGTCGGCGTCCTCAACGGGGCCGTCCGTCCCGGTGACGTCGTCGCCATCGTCGGGGCGGGCCCGATCGGGCTGGCCGCGATCATGGGCGCCCGCCTCTACAGCCCGAGCCATGTCGTCGCCATCGACCTGGCGGACTCCCGGTTGGAGGCGGCCAAGCAGTTCGGGGCGGACGTTGTCGTCAACAACGGCCGTGAGGACGCCCTCGAGGCGGTCCGCTCGCTCACCGGCGGGCTCGGGGCCGACGTGGCGATGGAGGCAGTCGGTGTCCCCGCCACCTTCGAGCTGGCCGCCGAGCTGGTGCGTCCCGGGGGCCATGTGGCCAACCTCGGCGTACACGGCGTGCCGGCGACGCTCCACCTGGAGAGCCTGTGGATCCGCAACGTGACGATCACCACCGGGTTGGTGGACACCTACTCGACACCGACGCTGCTCAGGCTCCTCACCAGCCGGCAGATCGACACCCGGCGCTTCATCACCCATCACTTCGGCCTCGACGAGTTCATGGAGGCCTACGAGGTGTTCGGCAACGCCGCCGAGACCGGGGCGCTCAAGGTCGTCCTCACTCGCAGCTGACGAGCTCACCGTGGCCGGGCCCGGGGAGTCTCCGCTCTCCCCGGCCCGGCCCGAGCCGCTCCTAACCTTCCGGGATGGTTCGTGCCTCCCCACTGATCGCGTTCGCCCTGGTCGTGGCCGGGTGCGGGCTGGGTACCGCCGGCACGTCGACGAGCCCGACCACGCCGCCGCCTGACCCGGTCGATGCCAGCACCACCGACCCGCCGCCGCCCACCACCACGGTGGCGCCGACCACCACGACGACGGGGGCTCCGTTGCCGCCGATCTCGGTCGTCGTTGCCGGCGACACCTCGTTCACCCACGGGCTCGACCAGCGCGACCCGTTGGGCGACATCGCCCCGGTGCTCACCGAGGGTGACGTGGCGCTCGTCAACGTGGAGACGGTGATCGCCGAGGAGGAGGTTGGTACCCCGATCGAGAAGGTGTACGTCTTCAAGTCGCCACCGGCCTCGGCCGAGATCCTCGCCGGAGCCGGAGTGGACGTCGCCGCCCTCGCCAACAACCACGCTCTCGACTACGGGCGGGACGGGGTGCTGCGCACCATCGAGATCCTGGAGGAGGCGGGTCTCGCCACCGCCGGCACCGGTCGCGGTCCGGGGGCCGCCTACGCCGGCACTCGGACTCCGGGTCGATGGATGGCGTGTGGCAGTCCTCTCCTTCACCCGGGTCCCCTGCGACCGGCCCGAGCCGGGCGAGACGTTCATCCCCGAGATCGCCTGGGCCTGCCCTGCCGACGTCGGCGCCACCGTCCACGCCGTTGCCGGCGCCGCCGCCCGATCCGACCTCGTGGTGGTGATGGCCCACTGGGGAGTCGAGCGCCAGGCTTGCCCCGAGCCCCACCAGCGGGAACTGGCCCGTGCCTGGGTCGATGCCGGCGCCGACCTCGTTGTGGGCAGCCACCCCCACGTGCTCCAGGGAGTGGAGAGGTTCGATGATGCCTGGGTGCTCTATTCGACGGGCAACTTCGCCTTCCCGTCGGCGCGGGAGGAGTCCTCGTACACGGCCGTGTTTCGTTTCGAGGTCGCCGAGGCGGGCACGGGCCTCAGCGCCCTCCCGGTGCGCATCGTCGACGGCCGTCCCGTGGTCGCCGAGGACTCGGGGCCCGGGATCCTCGAAGATCTCACCGAGCGGTCCTTCGGCGTCGCCTTCGACAACCAGGGCCGGGCGGTGGAGACCGACCGGCCCGGCTCGTGCTGACTCGGCGCTGCCACCCACGATGCCGGCGCCGGCGGGTTAAGGTCGAGCGGCCGTGCCCGACCTGCCCCCGGAACGTAACGCCCGGTTCGACGTCCTCCTCGAGGGCTCGCTCCGCCCCGGTGTGCGCAGCACCTGCACCCTCGTCCGCGACGGCGACCTGGTAGCCGTGGTCGACCCCGGGTTGGCCCCCTCGCAGGCCGCGATCCTCGAACCGCTGCGGGTGCTCGGGCTCGAGCCGGGCGACGTGAACACCGTCGTGCTGTCCCACCACCACCCGGACCACACCGTGAACGCGGCGCTGTTCCCGGATGCCGCCGTCCACGACCACTGGGCGGTATACCGCGGCGACCAGTGGGAGTCGCGCGAGTGCGAGGGCCTGTGCCTGTCTGCCTCCGTGCAGCTGTTGCGCACCCCTGGCCACGCCGCCGAAGAGCTGTCGACGGTGATCGCCACTCCGGACGGCGTCGCCGTGGCGACCCACCTGTGGTGGACCGCCGAAGGGCCGGCGGACGACCCCTACGCCCCCGACCGGGAGGTCTTGCGGGCGTCGCGGGAGCGGGTGCTGGCAATCGCCGACGTCGTCATCCCCGGGCACGGACCCCCGTTCCGCCCCGACCCCGGCACCCCGCTTTGAGGACATCCCGGCGAACCTGAGGTCCTGAGGTACCGCAGCGGTATCCGATTCTCTCGAGTTCGTGGCGGGATGGCGTCAGGCGCGACGGACACCGACCTCGTCGAGGTGGGCGAGGAGGTCGGCGGGATCCTCGTAGACGCGGAAGGCCCCGGCGCGCTCCAGCTCCTCCCGGCCGTAGCCGCCGGACAGCAGCCCGATTCCCATCGCCCCGGCCCGCCGCGCCGCCAGCAGGTCCCAGACGCTGTCACCCACCACCATGGCCTGGGTGACGTCGACGCCGAGGCGCTCCGCCGCCGCCACGAACAGGTCCGGGTCCGGCTTGGCATGCGCCACCTGGTCTCGGGTGACCACGGGGACGTCGTCGGGGACGTCGAGCTCACGCAACGTCGGGCCCGCCGTTTCCCGGTAGCCGCTGGTGGCGATCGCCCACGGGACGCCGGCCTCGGTGAGGAACCCGAGCAGCTCCCGGGCCCCGGGGAGAGGCCGGACCCCGCTCGAGCGCGCCGCGTAGGCGGCGCCGTGTGCCTTCTGGAGCCGCGCCGTCTCATCGGGCGTCAGGTCCCGACCGGTCTCCCGGGCCAGCGCGGTGGCGAACAACCCCCCGCTCATCCCGATCTTGCGGTGGATGCGCCACACCGAGATGTTGAGCCCGAGCTCGGCCAGAGCCTGCTGCCAGGCGAGCACGTGCTCGTACACACTGTCGACGAGGGTCCCGTCGAGGTCGAAGATGAACGCCGGGGTGGTGCGTTCCATCGGAGCCTCCTGCTGGAGCCGTGAGCCACGGTACCTCGCCGCAGGACGGTCGGCCCGACAACGGCAAGAGCCGATCGTGTACGTTCAGGATGGCGAGCAGTGGGAGCAGGGGACGTCGACCGAGCGGTCATCCGGTCCCCCGGACCTTGAAGAGAGGACAGGAGGGACGGCGTGGGCGCGATCAGGCTTCGATCCCGGCGGTTGGCGGCGATGTTCACGATGGGACTGCTGGTGGGGTCGCTCCCGCTGGTCATGGCCGCCCCGGCGGCGGCGCAGACCTCGGTGTTCATCAACGAGATCCACTACGACAACACCGGTACCGACGCCGGCGAGTCGATCGAGGTGGCCGGTCCCGCCGGCACCGACCTCACCGGGTGGACCGTCGTGCTGTACAACCAGACCGGTGGCGCCACATACGACACCGACTCGCTGCCCGCCGGGCCGCTCACCGACCTGGGAGACGGGTTCGGGGTCGCCGTGGTCACCTACCCGGCCAACGGTATCCAGAACGGGCCGTCCGACGGGATCGCCCTGGTCGACCCGGCGAGCGTCGTGGTGCAGTTCCTGTCCTATGAGGGCACGCTCACCGCCACCAACGGTCCCGCCGCCGGGATGACCAGCGTCGACATCGGCGTCTCCGAGGGAGGAGCCGGGGCGCTGGGCAACTCGCTCCAGCTCACCGGCACCGGCACCACCTATGAGGACTTCACCTGGGCCGCCGAGGCCGCCAACACCTTCGGCGCCGCCAACACCGGCCAGACCTTCGGGGCCGGGCCGCCACCGTGGATCAACGAGTTCCACTACGACAACGCCGGCACCGACGCCGGCGAGTCGATCGAGGTGGCCGGTCCTGCAGGGACCGACCTGACCGGTTGGACCATCGTGCTGTACAACCAGACCGGTGGCGCCACGTATGACACCGACGCCCTGCCCGCCGGGCCGATCGCCGATCTGGGTGACGGGTTCGGGGTCGCCGTCGTCAATTACCCGGCCAACGGCATCCAGAACGGGCCTTCCGACGGGATCGCCCTGGTCGACCCGTCGAGCGTAGTGGTGCAGTTCCTGTCCTATGAGGGGACGCTCACCGCCACCAATGGTCCCGCCGCCGGGATGACCAGCGTCGACATCGGTGTCTCCGAGAACGGGGCCGGTGCGGCGGGCAACTCGTTGCAGCTCACCGGCACCGGCACCACCTACGAAGACTTCACCTGGGCCACCGAAGCCCCCAACACCTTCGGCGCCGCCAACACCGGCCAGACCTTCGGGGACGGGCCGCCCCCGTTCTCGTGCGAGGGCCCGGCCACGCTCACCCTGATCTCGGCCGTTCAGGGCAGTGGCGCCACCAGCCCGTTGGAAGGCCAGGCGGTCGTGGTGGAAGCGGCGGTCACCGCTTCGATGCCCGGGCTCTCCGGCTTCTACGTGCAGGAGGAGGACGCCGACGTCGACGCCGACCCGGCGACGTCCGAGGGCGTCTTCGTGTTCTCCGCCATCCCGGCGGGCGTGGCGGTCGGCGACGTGGTCAGGATCTCGGCGACCGTCTCCGAGTTCGAGACCAGCGGCGGCTTGTCCAGCCTCACCGAGCTGACCGGTGCCACCGTGGCCGAGTGTGCCGTCGACCCCGTCGCCGTCACTCCCACCGACCTGAGCCTTCCCGGTGGCCGCGGCCGACGACATCGAGTCGTACGAGGGCATGCTCACCACGCTGCCCCAGGAGCTGGTGATCAGCGAGTACTTCAACTTCGGTCGCTTCAACGAGATCGTGGTGACGCTGCCCATGCCCGGCCTCGACCGGCTGTTCACCCCGACGGCCGTGGTCGAGCCGGGGCCCGACGCCATCGCCCTCGCCGCCGAGTACGCCAAGCGGCGGATCACCATCGACGACGGGCGGAGCGCCCAGAACCTCGACCCGGCGATCCACTCCGGCAACGGGAACGTCTTCGATCTGAGCAACCGGTTCCGGGGCGGTGACACCATCACCGGGATCACCGGCGTGGTCGACGACACGTTCGGCCTGTACCGGGTCCAGCCGACGCAGTACGGCACCTACTCGGTGGTCAATGCCAGGCCGCCGGCACCGGCGGACGTGGGTGGGAGCGTGACCGTCGCCGCCATGAACCAGCTCAACTTCTTCCCCACCCTCGACCTCGGGCCTGACATCTGCGGCCCGGCGCAGACCCTCGAGTGTCGCGGCGCCGACACCGCCGAGGAGTTCGACCGGCAGCGGGTCAAGTTGCTGTCAGCGTTGAGCCAGCTCGACGCCGACGTCATCGGGCTCAATGAGATCGAGAACACTCCGGGCGTCGACCCCGCCCAGAACCTGGTCGACGGGCTCAACGACATCTTCGGCGCGGGAACCTACGCCACCATCGATACCGGGACCATCGGCACCGACGCCATCAAGGTGGGGATCATCTACCGCACCGCCACGGTGGTGCCGGTCGGCAGCCACGCCATCCTCGACTCGACGGTCGACCCGCGGTTCATCGACACCAAGAGCCGGCCGGTGCTCGCCCAGACCTTCGAGGAGATCGCCACCGGAGGCCGGTTCACGGTGGCGGTCAACCACCTCAAGTCGAAGGGATCGGACTGCAACGACGTCGGCGACCCCGACACCGGGGACGGCTCGGGCAACTGCAACGGCACCCGAACGCTGGCCGCCCAGGCCTTGGTCGACTGGCTGGCCACCGACCCGACGGGCAGTGGCGACCCCGACTCGCTGATCATCGGCGACCTCAACTCGTACGACAAGGAGGACCCGATCGACGCCATCCTCGCCGGCGGCTACACCGACCTGGTGGCGCAGTACCTCGGCGAGCATGCCTACTCGTTCGTGTTCGACGGGCAGGTGGGCTACCTCGACCATGCCCTGGCGAGCGCCTCACTGGCACCCCAGGTGACCGGGGTGGCCGAGTGGCACATCAACGCCGACGAGCCCAGCCTGCTCGACTACGACATGTCCTTCAAGCAGCCCGCCCAGGAGGCCCTCTTCGAGCCCAACGCCTACCGGTCCGCCGACCACGATCCGGTGATCGTCGGGTTGGACCCGGGAGCGGGGGCGCTGCTCTGCGCCGGGCTGGAGGCGACCATCGTCGGCGGGCCGACCGGCGAGGTGCTCAACGGCACCAACGGCAACGATGTCATCTTCGCCGGCGGCGGTGACGACATCGTCAACTCCGGCAACGGCCATGACGTGGTCTGCGGCGGTTTTGGCGACGACACCATCACCGGCGGCAACGGCAACGACACCCTGCACGGCGGCGACGGTAACGACACCATCGCCGGCGGCAACGGCAACGACGTCATCGACGCCGGCGACGGCGTCAACCAGGTCGACGGTGGCTCGGGCAACGACACCATCACCACCGGCAGCGGCGACGACACCATCGACGGCGCCAACGGCAACGACTCCGTCACCGCCGGTGACGGGGCCGATACCGTCGACGGTGGCTCCGGAAGCGACACCCTGACCGGCCAAGGGGGCGACGACTCCCTCGTCGGCGGCAACGGCAACGACACCATCGACGGCGGGTCGGGGACCAACACCATCAACGGCGGCTCGGGCCGCGACACGTGCGTCAACGGCCCGAGCATCACCGCCTGCGAGCTGCCGTAACGGAACGGCGACAACCGATGACGGGCCAGGGCACCGGCGACCGCATCGCCGGTGCCCTGGTCGGCCTGGCTGCCGGCGACGCGCTCGGGGCCGGGTACGAGTTCGGGCCGCCTCCCTCCGAGATCGTCCCGATGAAGGGGGGTGGCCCGTTCGGCTGGGAGCCGGGCGAATGGACCGACGACACCCAGATGGCGATCTGCATCGCCGAGGAGGCGGCCACCGGGTCGCTCGATCCGGTCGCCGTCGGCGAGCGCTTCCTGGTGTGGGTGCGTGAGGCGCGCGACGTCGGCATGCAGACCCGGGCGGTGCTCGACGGGGCTTCGTCCGGCGCCGGCCTGCGCGGCCGGGCGGCCGAGCACTTCGCCCGTAACCCGAGAGGTGCGGCGGGGAACGGGTCGTTGATGCGCACTGCCCCGGTCGCCCTCGCCCACCTGGGTGACGCGGAGCGCATCGCCGAGGTCGCCATGGAGATGTCGCTGCTCACCCACGGCGACCCCCTGGCCGGCGACGCCTGCGTGTTGTGGTGCCTGGCGATCGACGACGCCATCGGAACCGGCGAGATCCCGGACGTCGCCGCCGGCCTGGAGCGTGTCGATCCCGGCCGGCGCGACTCCTGGGCGGAAGCGATCATCCGAGCGGGAGTGGAGCCGCCTGGATCATTCACGCCGAACGGGTTCGTCGTCACCGCCTTCCAGGCTGCGTGGGCATCCATCGTGCAGACCCCGGGCGACTTGGCGCACCCGGCCTCCCACCTGGAAGCCGCCCTCCGCACCGCAGTCGGCATTGGAAACGACACAGACACCGTGGCCGCCATCGCCGGTGGCCTGCTCGGGGCGACTCACGGGGCGTCGGCGGTCCCCCCGTCGTGGCGGCAGGTGCTGCACGGATGGCCCGGATACCGAGCCGCCGACCTGGCGCGGCTCGCCCTCATGGCTGCGGGACGGTCGGCGGCTTCCGGAGACCTCCCGGAAGACCTGCTCAGCGACGGCCCCGCCTGAGGGGCGATGGCGGTGGCGGGTTCAGGGGGCCGGGGCGCACTGGGCGAAGTACGCCGGGCTCTGGCCGCTGACTGACTGCGGATCGTCTACCAGCTGCACCCAACCGGTTTCGGCACGGGTCTCCCCTCCGAACACGAACGTGATGTCCGCCGAGAAGAGGGACGTCAGATCGATGACCACCGAGCCGCCGGGGCGGGGCACCTCGACCTCCTGGCCGATCGGGCCGAGCACGGGGCCCTGGACAGTCAGGTCCCGCACCTCGACGATCACGTCGTCGACGTGGGACCGGCAGACATCCTCGCCATACGCCTCGATGACTGCTGGCGCCAAGTGGTCGTACAGCCAATCGGTGTCACCTGAGGCGGTCGCCCGGTTGAAGGCGACCACGAACGCCTGCACCAGCGCCTGGACCTCGGCCGGCGCCTCGGGCGGGCCGGCCGGCGTCGTCGTGGTGGTCGTCGGAGGCATCGTGGTGGTCGGTGCCACCGTGGTCGTCGGCGGCGACGTCGTCGTTGTCGTCGGCGGTGCGGTGGTGGTCGTGGTCGGCGCAGCCGTGGTGGTCGTGGTCGTCGGTGGCGACGTCGTCGTTGTCGTCGGCGGTGCGGTGGTGGTCGTGGTCGGCGCAGCCGTCGTGGTCGTCGACGTCGAAGTCGTCGTCGACGTCGAGGTGGTCGGCGCCACCGTCGTGGTGGTCGATGTCGAAGTCGTCGTCGGCTCGGCCGTCGTCGATGTCGTGGACGACGTGGCACCGGTCGTAGTCGTCGTTGCCGGGACGAATTGGATCCACGAGAAGGCCGGCTCGGTGGCTTCCGCCTCGTCGCCGCAGACTGCGATCAGGATGGCGATGAGAAGCACGGCGCCCACCCCCGCGGCGCCGGCGATGACCCATCGACGTCGATCCTGGCCGGTGTCTGCGGTCTCTGTCGCCTCTGTTGGCTCCGGACCCTGGTCCATGGGTGCCTCCGATCGGCCACGCCGACGCCTCCGGGCGGTGCGCCCGGGGAACATAGTCGGTCATCGCACCGGACCAAGGATCGATGTGACGCCGCCGCTCCGAGCCGGGTGAGATCCCGTCCGGGCCGGGTCAGTTCACCGCTTGGAGGACCTGCGAGTCGACGGGCCGCCCGCGGTAGCCGTCGTAGTCGGGAACGGTCCGCTGGTATCCGTCGACCATCAAGGACGAGGCGATGACGAAGTCGGCGGTCGCCCGGTTGTTGGCCACCGGGATGTTCCACACAACGGCGATGCGGAGCAGGGCCTTCACATCCGGGTCGTGGGGCTGGGGCTCGAGGGGATCCCAGAAGAACACGAGGAGGTCGATGGCACCCCCGGCGATCATCGCCCCTAGCTGCTGGTCGCCGCCCAGCGGCCCACTCTGCAGCCTGGTGACCGGCAGCCCCAGCTCGAACTCGAGGAGGGACCCGGTGGTCCCGGTGGCGACCAGGTCATGCTGTTTGAGCATGCCCCGGTTGTATTGGGCCCACTCGATGAGGTCGGCCTTCTTGTTGTCGTGGGCAACGAGGGCGATCCTCATCGGCCGGTGGTTCGTGGCTTCCATCTGCTTCGCTCCCCTGTCTCGGCCGGGTCCTGGCCCGCCTGATCAGTTGATTGCCTGTAGATCTGTTCCGACGATTGCGTTGATACGGATCGTTCCGTATCATAATCGGATGGCGACCGAATATCAAGACGGCGCGTATCGCTCACCGTCGCCGCCCCCGCCCGACGGGGTGGGCGGCATGAAGCACCGGGGGCGACCCCGGAGCGAGCGCAAGCGGCGGGCGATCCTCGACGCCACCCGGGACCTGCTGATCGAGGAGGGGTATCCCAACCTCTACCTGGAGCACGTGGCCGCACGGGCCGGCGTCGGCAAGGCCACCATCTACCGACGGTGGCGGTCGAAGGAGCAGTTGGTCGCCGACCTGCTCGACGAGCTCGCCTCGCCCCACATCGCCGTGCCCGAGACCGGTGACACCCGACAAGAGCTGATGTCGGCGGTCACCAACCCGATGCGCGCCCTCACCGACACCGAGTTCGGGCCGGTAATCCAAGCCCTGCTCGGACAGATCGCGGTCAACCCGACCATCGGGGACCCGTTCCGGGACACCGTGGTGAAGGCCCGCCGCGAGGAGGTCGCCCGTGTGGTGCGCCGCGGTATCGAGCGCGGCGACCTTCGGCCGGACGCCGACGTCGACATCGCCACCGAGCTGCTGGTCGGCCCGGTGTACTTCCGCCTGGTGTTCGGTGGCGCCCTCGACGAGGACCTGGCCGGGCGGGTCGTCGACGCCTTCCTCAACGGCTACGCCGTGTCGGACGACGGCGGGTTGGCGTTCCCGGAGAGTTGACGGAACAGTCGTCCCGAGCCGATCCGGAGAAGGTCGCCCTCGGTACGCTGGCTTGGATGTCCGCAGGCCGCACCCGCTACCGGTCGATCGACGACGACAGCGCGCTCTGGGACGGGTTCGCCTTCCGCCCGGCTGACATCGTCATCAGCACGCGCTCCAAGAGCGGCACCACCTGGATGCAGATGATCTGCGCCCTACTCGTGTTCCAGACGCCCGAGCTGCCGGCGCCGCTGCACGAGCTGTCACCCTGGCTGGATTGGCTGGTTACCCCCCACGACGAGGTGCTGGCCCGGCTCGACGCTCAACGTCATCGGCGGTTCATCAAGACCCACACGCCGCTCGACGGCCTCCCGCTCGACAGGCGGGCGACCTTCGTGGTAGTGGCCCGCCACCCGCTCGACACCGCCGTGTCGATGTACCACCACGGCGGCAACATCGACCGCCCGGCGTGGCGGAAGGTGATCGGGGTTCCCGAGCCGGACCAGCCGGCGCCGCCCCGGCCACCCCTGGACGAGTGGCTGGTGCGCTGGATCGAAGACGGTGCCGGGCCCACCGAGGACCTCGACTCCCTCGCCGGCGTGGTGTGGCACGCCGCCGACGCCTGGTCGAGACGGCACGAGCGCAACGTGCTCCTCTTCCACTACGCCGACCTCTCAGCCGACCTCGAAGCCGAGATGCGGCGCCTCGCCGGCCGTCTCGGCATCGAGGTGCCGGAACAGACGTGGCCGATGCTGGTGGCGGCGGCGTCGTTCGAGCACATGCGATCCCACGCCGACGACCTCGCCCCGGCGCCACCCGGCATCCTCAAGGACCGGGTCGCCTTCTTCCGGGGCGGTTCGTCGGGAGGCTCGGCCACCGTCCTCGGCGAGGATGCGCTCGCCCGCTACCAAGCCAAAGTGGAGACTCTGGCACCGCCGGCCGTCCTCGCCTGGCTCCACGGCGGTACCGGAGGTCGACCGCCGGCGGCGAGCGCCCCGCCGGCGGCCCAGAACGGCACAGTCACATCGCTGACGCACAGCCGGCCTTCCACGCGAAAGAGCGAGCGCCGTCAGGCGCTCGCTCTGTTCACGTTCGACCTCGGGGTCAGTGGACCTCGGCCGGGATCGCCGCCTGCGACGAGGACGCCGCCACAGACACCTTGCGCGGCTTGGCCTCCTCACGCATCGGCACGGTGACGGTGAGCACACCGTCGTCGTAGGAAGCGCTGACGGCGCCGCTGTCGAGCTGCCGGCCGAGTCGGATCTGGCGCTGGTGGGTCCCGGTGGGACGCTCCCGCACCAGCCAGGTGACATCGTCGGTGTCCTCGAACGAGCGCTCGGCGGTGACGACGATCTGCCCGTTCTCGACGGTGACGTCGACCTGCTCGGGCCCGACCCCGGGGAGGTCGAAGCGCAGGACGTAGGTCCCATCCTTCTCGTAGGCGTCCATCGGCATCATGCCGGCACGCCAACGGCCCCCGAGCTGACCGACGATGCGATCGAACTCGTCGAATGGCTCGGTGAATCGCAACATTGCACTGGCTCCTCTCTCGGTGACGAACCGGACTTTTCATCCGATCTCATCATTCACGTGGATCTTTATCTAAGTGTAGATCACTCAAATTACTTGTCAAGTGCTGCTGCGGCTGTGAACCCGGGCGCGACGTGGCGGCGTCGGACAGCCACAACGAGCTGGCGAGAAGGGACGAGGGTGAGACTGCTTGGCGACGGCCGAGCGCGCTCCCTTCCGGGTCGCGCCGGGCACCGTCCTACCGCCGGGCGTCAGCCTGAAGCGGACTCCCACAGGCCGGCCAGGTTGCCTTCCGAGTCGTTGAAGTAGGCGGCGAAGCCCATGTCGGCCACCGGTTCCTTGGGGCGTACCGTCGACCCTCCCCCGGCCTCGATCGCCGCCAGGGTGGCGTCGATGTCGTCGACTTGGATGACGATGACCGGCACTGTCACCGGGTCCTGCCTCTCCAGCATCCCCCCGCCGATGTACCCTGGCTCGGTCGGCCCGACATCGCCGGTGGGGCCGGTCGACACCATGTTGTAGCCCATGTCGGGCATCGACTGGATGTCCCAGTCGAAGATGCCCCTGTAGAAGGCGAGTGCCCGCTCGCCGTCGTCGAAGGGGATCTCGAAGTGGACGACCTTGGCGGCCATGGGTACCTCCGGGGTTGCGTGTTCCACCCTTTCTACCCGATTTGCACCCGTGCGACGCACCCACCTCGACGGTTGTGGGTAGCGTCGCGCATCCCCCGTGAGAGGAGGCGTCCACCCATGGCCCGTCCGTTTCTCCAGGTCGACGTGTTCGGGTCGGCACCGTTCTCGGGCAACCCGCTGGCGGTCGTAGCCGACGCCGAAGGGTTGAGCACGGAGCAGATGCAGGATTTCGCCCGTTGGGCCAACCTGTCCGAGAGCGTCTTCCTGTTGCCACCGACGAAGCCGCACGCCGACTACCTGGTGCGCATCTTCACGCCGGCGCGCGAGCTGCCCTTCGCCGGCCATCCGACGCTGGGCGCCTGCCACGCCTGGCTGGAGAGCGGCGGGCAGCCCCGGAGACATGACGTGGTCCTCCAGGAATGCGGGGCGGGCCTGGTGCCGTTGCGCCGCACCGGCGGCGTGATCTCCTTCGCCGCCCCTCCCCTGGTCCGTTCCGGACCGGCCGACCCGGCCGACGCCGCCGACGTGGTCTCGGTGCTCGGGCTCGACCCGGATCGGGTGGTCGCCGTCGAATGGGTGGACAACGGGCCGGGGTGGATCGGGGTCCTCGTCGACGATGCCGACCTCGTCCTGGAGACGTCGCCTCGGATCGCCCGCTTCGAGGGGGAAGGAAGCTTCGACGTCGGCGTCGCCGGGCCATACCCGCCCGGGTCGGAGTGCGCCCTGGAGGTCCGGGCCTTCTTCAGCGACGAGCACGGCAACATCAGGGAAGACCCGGTGACCGGGAGCCTCAACGCCTCGCTGGCACAGTGGTTGCTCGGCACCGGGCGGTTGATGGCGCCGTACGTCGCCGCTCAGGGGACGGCCATGGGCCGGGCGGGCCGGGTGCACATCGACCTCGACGAGGAGGAGGGAACCGTCTGGGTGGGCGGCGCCACGGTGACCGCAGTGAGCGGCGAGATCGAGATCTGACCGTACCCGGTCACGTCCGGGCTCCCCCGGCGGGGGCCCTACCTCGCCTGGAGCCCGGAGCGCACCATCTCGATCGTGCTCGCGATGACCTGCTCGTCTGCCGGCATCTCGAACCCGGGCTTGGCATCCGATCCCAGGAGGACCAGCACGGTGCCGTGGACCGCGGCCCACAACGACGCGGCGGTGGCAGCGGGGTCGAGGTCGGCACGCAGCTCACCCGACTCGATGCCGGCGGCCACGACCGCCTCGGTGGCGCGCAGGGCCCGGACACCGGGGAGCTCTACGTCGGGGTCCTCGACGATGGACTGCGGTGGCCGGGCCACGAACATCACTTCGTAGCGCTCACCTCGCTCCAGCCCGAAACGAATGTAGGCCCGGCCCATGGCCTCCAGCCGTTCCAGCATCGACCCCTCCTGACCGGCCGCCACCAACCGGTCGGCCAGCTCCTCCATGTTCCGGGCGCAGCAGTGGAAGAAGAGCTCGTCCTTGTCGGCGAAGTGCAGGTAGATGGCGGGCGGCGATACCCCGACGCGAGCGGCCACCGCGCGGATCGACACCGCGTCGGGATGGCCCTTCTCTATGAGCAGCGCCTCGGCGGCATCGAGGATCTCCTCACGGAGCAGCTCGCCTTCGCCCTTACGGGCGCGCCGCCGGCTCGCAGGCGGGGTCAGGATTTCGGGTGTGGCGGTCATCCAACCTCGACGGGGGTCTCGTCGAGTGTAGGGAGGGTCGGTGCCGCCGCGGCGGAGTGCTCGCTGATCCCAAACCGCTCGTAGACGGGGCGGAGCCAACGGGGCGCCCACCAGTTGGCGGCGCCGGCGAGGCGCATGAATGCCGGGACCAGGGTCGCCCTCACCACGAAGGCGTCGATCAGCACGGCGATCGTCATCCCGATGCCGAACAGCTTCATGAAGGTGACCCCAGAGGTCGCGAAGGCGATGAACACCACGGCGATGAGCAGGGCGGCGGCGGTGACGATGCGACCGGTGCGCTCCAGGCCCGATGCCACCGAGGCCACGTTGTCGCCGGTGCGGTCGTACTCCTCCTTGATCCGGGACAGCAGGAACACCTCGTAGTCCATCGACAGCCCGAAGGCGATGGCGAACATCAGGATCGGCATGGTGATCTCGATGGCGCCGGTCGGGGTGAACCCGAGCACGCCTGAGAGGTTGCCGTCCTGGAAGATCCACACCATCGCCCCGAAGGTGGCGGACAGCGAGAGCAGGTTGAGTATCACCGCCTTGGCGGGCACCACCACCGACCCGAACATCAGGAAGAGCAGGACGAAAGTGGCGACGATGATGATGGCGATTGCGTACGGGATCGACCCGAGCAGCGACGCCTTGTTGTCGACCAGCGCCGAGGCGCCGCCGGTGACCATCGTGTCGAAGGCGGCGGCGGTGGAGCGGACATCCGCAACCAGGGCCTCCCCTTCGGGCGACCCCGGCTCGACGTCGGGGACCACGGTGAGGTAGGTGCCGGCCGGAGAGGCGAACCGGGCGGAGGCCGCGGTGGGCCCGGCGGCGCGGCTTCCCGCGATGTACGTCCCGGTGACAGCGTCTACCCGGGCGACGCCGTCGAGCGCCGACACCGCGGCGGCGTAGCGGTGGACGTCGTCGCCGTCGGTGGTGACGTCGACCGCCCCGGCGACCACGGTGAGCGCCGATGACTCGTTTGCGTCGAAGTCCGCCCGCAGGATGTCGCCGACCTCTCGGGCGGCCGCCGTGTCCGGGAGCACCCGGTCGTCGGAGTTGCCGAGCACGATGCGGAAGAAGGGGGTGCCGAGGACCAGGAGGAGCAGGACTGCGGCGGTGGCCACCGGCCACGGACGCCGCATCACCCCCATGGCGATGCGGTGCCACACCCCGTCGCCCTCGTGTTGCGGGGACACGTTGCGGATCCGCAGCCGGTCAACCCTGGGGCCGAGCACGGCGAGGACGGCGGGGAGGAAGACGACCGCCCCCAGGGCCGCCATGGCGACCACGGCGATGCCGGCGTAGCCGAACGACCGGAGGAAGGCGAGATCGAAGACCAGCATCGCCGACAGGGAGATGGCCACCGTCGCCCCCGAGAACAGCACGGTCCGCCCCGCCGTCTCGACGGTGCGGACCACGGCGTCGGCGGTCGCCGAGCCTCGTGCCAACTCCTCGCGGAACCGGGACACCACGAACAGCGAGTAGTCGATGGCCAGGCCCAGCCCCAGGGCGGTGGTCAGGTTGAGGGCGAAGATCGAGACCTCGGTGAACCCGGTGAGGACCTGGAGGACCAGGAAGGTGCCGACGATGGCGAAACCGCCGATGAGCAGCGGCAGCGACGCCGCCACCACGCTCCCGAACACGATGATCAACAGGATGGCGGTCAGCGGGAAGGCGATGGTCTCGGCCAGAACGAGGTCTCCCTCGACCGTCTCCTGGATCTCGGCGAACAGCGGTCCCTGGCCGCCCACCGCCACCGTCACCGGGCCCCACGTGCCACGGTACTCCTCGGCGAGCTCTCCGGATCGGGTGACGATCTCGCTTTGCTCGCCCTCGAGGGAGGCGAAGACCAAGGCACGGTCGCCGTCGTGCGACCGCAACCCCGGCGGCGAGCCCAACGACCAGTAGGAGCTCACCGCGCTCACCCCTGGCTCGGCGGCGAGCTGCTCGGCGATGCCCGTGCCCGTCGCCGCCACGTCTGCATCGTCCACCGACCCCGACGGGGCGGACACCACCAGGACGACCGACGGGTCACGCACCCCGAAGTCGTCCTCCAGCTGCGCTGCCGCCTGCACGGACTCGGCACCGGCGTCCTCGAATCCCCCGTTGGACAGGGAGGCGGCGACCCCACCGCCGAAGACACCGGCCGCCACCAGGCCGAGAGCCCCGGTGACGAGGACCCACACCCTGAACCTGACGATGAGCTCGCCGAGCGACTTCATGACCTCTCCCTCCGTCGATGACTGACCGATGTTCACTGATCGCTGCTAACTTATCAATGTTCATTGATCGTGTCAAACTCTGGAGGAGTGACCCGGGAGCGATCGAGACTGGAGCGGATCTACGCCGTGGCGGGCACGAGCGGCGGCTCACGTCGAGCGCGACGCACCGCCGGCAGCAGCAAGAGGGGTAGTGCGAACCAGGCGGTCAGCGGCAGCCTGCTGGCGATGAAGACCAGCGCCGGTACCCCGTCGTACACGGTGCCGTCCCGATCGGTGACGCCGGCCGGCCCTTCCCGGGTGTTCCCATCCGGCGAGTCGACCACGGCGAAGCGGGCCAGCCAGTCGAGCCGGTGGACCACCGAGGCGATACGGCGGCCGGCGGGCGACGCCAGGTCGACCTCGAGTGTCCGATCACGGGTCGAGGGCACCGCCCAGATGAGGAGGGCGGCGACGGCGAGGTAGGAGAACACCTGCACCGACGCGGTGAGCTCGATGGCCACGTGGAAGCAGACGGCGATCCACACGGCGGCGTACCGGGTGGCTCTCCACCACAGCCCGACGGCGATGAACAGCTCGGTGATCACGATCACCTTGGCCGCATAGGCGTGGAAGCCGCGGTCGGTGACGACATCGATCACCCAGCCCGGCACCGACCGTGCCGCCATGAGGTCCTGCACGCGCACCATCCGGTCCCAGGTGACCGTGCCGGCGAACCAGTCGGCGTCGAGCAGCTTGCTCAACCCCGACGCCCCGTAGACGGTGGCGGCCTCGAATCGGAGCAGCCACAGGGGCCAGCCCGGAGCCGACGGGTCGAGGGCGGGCAGGCCGCGCCGCCGTCGCAGCCACGAATCGACCGAGAGCTCCCGCCCGCACGGCACGACCGCCAGCGCCGCCAGCACGATCACCAGGTAGCCACGGTTGTGGTGGTAGTGGGTCGTCGAGAGAAAGAGGTTGTAGGAGACGACGGCGAGAACGGTGAGCGTCGCCGCCCTGGTGAAGAGCCCGATCGTCATCGCCACCGCGCCCACCGCACCGGCCGACGAGCACGGTCACGTACAGCGAGTGGGGAAGGTCCGGATACCAGGATGCGTACGGTTGGTGGAAGACGTCCCGGTAGATGACCCCGCCGGCCGCCTGCTCCAGGAAGGGCCGCAGGTGGAACAACACGATCGGGCCGGCCAGGATGCGGAGGACCGCCAGGGCGCGCATCGACACCCGCCGGCCGAGCAACTCGTCGAGCCGTTGCCCGGGCGAGGTCACGGTGCCCTCCGGTCGCTGCGCAGCACCAGGTGGAACGGGCCGTCGACGTTCCGCCAGTACGTGACCGTTGCCTCGAGATGGTCCGTCTCGGTGTCTTCGGGGGTGTTGGCGGCCACCCAGTCGAGGGCGGCGGCGAGGAAGGCGAGCTGGCTGTCGATGCCGGCGTCGGCGTGGTGCCGGCCCGCCGGGTGGCGGAGCCCGCCCTCCGTTACCAGCGCGTCCCACCGGTAGCCACCCGGCCAGGGCTCGTCGATGGAGACCCGGGTGCCGTCGGCGGCGACCCGCACGATGTCGGCCTGCCAGGTGCTCGACTCGGGGAACATCTGAAACCCGAACTGGTCGTGGTCCGATGAGTAGGCACGGACGACCAGCGACACCTGGAGCACCACCACGGCCAGGACGATGAAACGGCGGGCAACGATCCGGAACCGCCGATCGGCAGGCCCCGTCCTCACCGGATCATCGGTGATGGTCATCAGACCTGGACGCTACCGGGCCGGTCGAAATCGCCGGCGTCACAGAACGGCGAGCAGGTCCTCGACGAGGTCGGCGGGATCCTCCAGCCCCACCGAGAGCCGGAAGACGCCATCGCCGGCGTAGCTGCGATACGCCGCCAGCTGGTCGCCCTCCAGCCGGTATGTGCTCTCCATGAGCGTGTCGGTTGGCAGCCAGTAGACGAGGCTGCGGTGGTGGCCGAGCGAGACGGCGTAGTGCACCACCCGCAGTTCCTTCATCATTCGCAGTGCCACCGCCTCGCCATCCTCCACCTGGAAGGTGAGCATCCCCGAGAAGCACGCCATCTGCCGCCGGGCCAGCTCATGCTGGGGATGGGACTCGAGCCCGGGGAACATGACCCGGAGGACCGCAGGGTGGTTCTCGAGCGCCTCGGCGACGGCGAGCGCCCCGGCCTCGTGGGCGGCCATCCGGATGGGGAGCGTGGCGGCGCCGCGCATCACCAACCATGCGTTGAACGGGGAGATCACCCCGCCGTAATGGACCGTCGCCTCCAGGTCGATGGCGGCCATCCGGTCGGCGCTGCCCAGCACTGCGCCGCCGAGGGCGTCGCCGTGGCCACCGATGTACTTGGTGAGGGAGTGGACCACGTAGTCGGCGCCGAGCTCGAGCGGCCTGGTGGCCACCGGGGTGGCGAAGGTCGAGTCGACGGCGACGTCGGCCCCGGCCTCGTGAGCGACCTCCGCCACGGCCTCGATGTCCGTCAACCGCATGATCGGGTTGGCCGGGCTCTCCAGCCACACCAGGGCGGCAGGTGTCTCCAGCGCCGTCCGCACCGCAGCCACGTCGGAGGTGTCGACCAGCACGACCTCGATGCCCATGCGACGCAACGTGTGGCGGGCAAGCTCGGCGGTCCCTGGGTAGGCGACGTCGCTCACCACCACCCGGTCCCCGGACGACAGGCGGGAGAAGAGCAGGGCGGAGATGGCCGCCATGCCCGAGGCGTAGGCCCGGCCGTCCTCGGCGCCCTCGAGCGCCGCCAGCTTCCGCTCGAGCTGCCGCACCGTCGGGTTCCCCCATCGGGTGTAGACGAATGGTTGCTCGCCGTCCTCGCGGTCCATTGCCGAGAACGGGACCGGCTGGTCGACGACGTAGGTGGTCGACATGACGATGTGCGGCGAGGCGGCATTGGTAGCCGGGTCTGGGGACTCGCCGGCGTGCACCGCCGCCGTCCGCAGCCCCACCGTGTCGGGAAGTTCAGCGCTCATCGGCGCAGGTTACGGCCGCCCGGCGAGGCCTCGGTGGCACCGTCCGTAGGATGCCGTCATGGCCAAGCAGTACCGGACGACCACGATGACCCGGATCATCAGCCGGGTCATGTCGTGGCTCGCCCGTAAGGGCTGGGGCCCGGCCACCATCCTGACCACGGTCGGCCGGAGGACCGGGACCGAGCACCAGGTCCCGGTGTCGCCCGTCGAGCTCGACGGCGCCGAGTACCTGGTCGCCCCTTACGGTGCCGTCGGCTGGGTCAAGAACCTCCGCAGCCGGCCCCAGGCGACTCTGGAGCGAGGCGGCGAGGCCGTTCCCATCACGGCGCACGAGACCACAGGCGAGGAGGCGGCCAAGGTGGTGGCGACCTACTACGCCCGCGAGAGCTACGCCCGCCGGTACATGGACGTCCCCGACGACCCGGACGTCGCCGACTTCCTCGAACGGCTCGACCGTTTCCCGGTCTTCCGGGTGGAGCGACCGGCGCCGTCGGCCTGATCGAGCCGGGCCGGCTCGAGATCAGTCGTCGAGCCGCCGGTCGAGGTGAACGGTCACCGTGTCTCCCTCGTGCTTGGCGATGGCAGCACGCACCTCTGCCTTCACCGGCAGCTTGTGGGTGCCGTCGCCCATCGCCATGAAGGCGCTGCGGAATGGGTGCCCGTCGATGGTCCCGGTCACCTTGACCAGGCCGCGGGTTCCGAGGTACTCGACGGAATCCGGCATGACCACGTAGGTCCAGCCGCCGGGGTTCGGGCTCTTCACCAGCGTCGCCGAGAACTCCCTGTCCAACCTGCTCATCGTGTGCGACCTCCTCGCTCGTACTGTTGCAGACGGCGATGCCGGTCACGTTCTCATCGGCCCGGTGCCCGGATGGAGTCCGGCACGCCGACGAGTTCTGACCGTGACGTCTCACCCGTGACACGCCGGTGGCACTGAATCCCGGTCGGTCGTGGTCGCACATCTTCAAAAGAGGAACCCGGAATGCCGAACATCATCCTGTGGGCGGGGGTGTCGCTCGACGGCTTCATCGAGGGGCCAGGGCAGGACATCACCTGGCACCGTGTCGACGACGAGCTCCACGGTCACTTCAACGAGGCGCTCAGCCAACTCGGCGGCTTTCTCAGCGGGAGAGTCACCCACGAGCTGATGGCCGGCTACTGGCCGACCGCAGATGCCGACCCGGCGGCCACCGCCACGACGGTGGAGTTCGCCCGCATCTGGCGGGACATGCCCAAGGTCGTATATTCCCGGACACTGCAGCACGCCGACTGGAACACGACGATCGTCCGGGAGGTGGTGCCCGAGGAGGTCCGGCAGCTGAAGGCAGGCGCCTCAGGCGACCTGTCCCTCAGCGGCGCCGACCTGGCGGCCAGCTTCATGCGCCAGAGCCTGATCGACGAGTACCGGATCTACGTCCATCCCGTCGCCATCGGCGCCGGCAAGCCGCTCTTCCCGACCGGTATCAGGGTCGACCTGAGCCTGGTCGACACCCTGCGGTTCGGCAACGGTGTCGTCATGCTCCGGTACCTGACGGCTTGAGGTCAACCGACGGTCAGCGTGTCAGCCGGCCAGCAACTCGTCGAGGCGCTCGTACCCCTCGATGATGCCGACCTCCATGCCGCTGGCGACGAAGGCGTCGCGATCCTCGAACGAGTCGACCAGAGAAGTAGCCGTGAGCCGGGTGCGGCCGTCGCCGAGGTCCTCGAAGGTCACTCGCTCCAGGGCGACGCCGTCCGGCTCCCCCTCGAAGGTGAAGGTCTGCACGATCAGCTCCGACGGCCGCACCTCGTGGAAGCAACCGAAGAACCCGTACTCCACGCCGTCCGTCTCGGTGAAGTACCGGTACGACCCTCCGGTGCGACAGTCGTAGTGGTCGACCTGCATCGTGTGGCGGCGGGGGCCGAGCCACTGGACGAGGAGCTCGGGGTCGGTGTGCGCCCGGAACACCTTCTCCGGTGGGGCATCGAACTCACGGACGATCCGCACCAGCGGGACGTCGGCGTCGAGGATGATCTCGGTCTCGTGGGTACGGACGGTCATGTCGTTGCTCCTTCTTGGGGCATCGGGTCCACATCATCGGGCATGGTTCGTAGGACGTCGTCGAGGCGTCGGTAGCGCTCCTCGGCCTGGCGGCGGTAGCGCTCGATCCACTTGGTCATCAGGTCGAAGACCTCCGCTTCGAGGTGCACCGGGCGACGCTGGGCATCCCTGGTCCTGGACACCAGGCCGGCATCCTCGAGCACCCTCAGGTGCTTGGAGACCGCCTGCAAGCTGACGTCGTACGGGGCGGCCAGCTCGCCAACGGTGGCGTCGGCGATGGTGAGTCGGGCCACCAGGTCACGTCGAGTGGGGTCGGCCAGTGCCGAGAACACCCGGGAGAGCTGGTCAGCCGCCACGTTCGGTCCTCCTTGTCCTCAACCATCTGGTTGACGACACCGTATCAGATGCCTCTGACGTTGTCAACCAGTCGGTTGAGAAGCCCGGGACGACGAAGGGATCGGGCGAGGAGAAGCTCCCGGGGCCTGGGAGCGGTCAACGACCGGTGGGCTCGGGCCGGCAGCTGACCGGGCCCCACCATCAGAGGTCGAAGACGGGCCTGGCCATCCTCGAGGCCTCCCACAGGTCGATACCGAGGTCGACGGCGAGCTCGTCGATGGCGGTGAGCTCGTCCTCAGCGAAGTCGGTGGCGCCGGCCGCGGAGACGTTCTCCTCCAGCTGGGCGATGCTCGACGCCCCGACGAGTGCGGACGTCACCCGGCGATCGCGCAGCACCCAGGAGATCGCCATCTGAGCCAACGTCTGGCCGCGTTCCGACGCTATCTCGCCGAGGGCGCGAACACGCTCGATGACGTCCTCGGTCAGCCACGCCTGGTCGAAGGTCCCGGCCTGGGCGGCGCGCGAACCGTCGGGGACCCCGGCCAGGTACTTCCCGGTGGCGAGTCCCTGGGCCAGCACCGAGAAGGCGATGCAACCGACCCGCTCGTTGGCGAGCACGTCCAGGAGGTCGTCCTCGATCCAACGGTTGAACAGGGAGTAGGACGGCTGGTGAATGAGCAACGGCACCCCGAGTCTCCTCAGGATCGTCGAGGCCTCCTTCGTCATGGCTGCCGAGTACGAGGAGATGCCGACGTAGAGGGCCTTGCCGGCGCTCACCGCCGAGGCGAGGGCACCCATGGTCTCTTCGAGGGGGGTGTCGGGGTCGACGCGGTGGGAGTAGAAGATGTCGACGTAGTCGAGACCCATGCGTCGCAGGCTCTGGTCGAGGCTGGCGGTCAGGTACTTGCGCGATCCTCCATCACCGAAGGGGCCGTCCCACATGTCGTACCCGGCCTTGGTCGAGATCAGCAGCTCATCCCTGTGCTGGTCGAGCCCGCTGGCGAGGATCTCTCCAAACACCTCTTCGGCGTGGCCGTACGGTGGTCCGTAGTTGTTGGCGAGGTCGAAGTGGAAGATGCCCATATCGAAGGCACGCCAGACGAGGTCGGCCGCCTCCGCATACGGTCGATCGATCCCGAAGTTCTGCCACAACCCGAGGGTCACCGCCGGCAGGAGCACCCCGCTGGCCCCACACCGTCTCATCGGCATCTCCTGGTAGCGCCCGCTGAAACTCATTGCGGCTGGTTCCTCCTCGACAGATGGTCGATGGCAACGGCGACGGGAAGGACCAGCCCCCGAGCGGTCTGCTGGTAGAAGGTCGGCAGGCTCATCAGGCTCATCCCGTTGTTGAGGGACCAGGAGCGTACCGACGATGGTGGTCCGCCGTGCAGGCTGCCCCAGGTTTCGTGGGAGAGGAAGTTCCCGTCAGTGAGGACCCGGAAGATTCATCCACTGGTGATCGGCTGTCCGAGCGTGATGACCAGGCCGACGACCAGCCCGATGGCGGCGATCGCCAGGAGGGTGAGCCGCACCGGGAGCACCTCGAACCGCTCGGAGATGGCGGCGAAGAACAGGACCATGGCGAACAGCAGCGTCGACAGCGTGTAGATGTCGGAGTGGCTGTTGGCGTCCTGGCCGTCGGCGAAGAACGCATCGGCACGCGCTTCGAGCGCCTCGGCCTCCTGATCCGGAGCCAGCTGGTATTCCGGCATGGCGAGCGGGCTTGCCGGTGCGTCGGGGTTCTCCAGCGGGTCGAGCGCCATCCACGCCTCGTACGCGGCAGCGAACGACGGCGGGAATCGCTGTAGGTAGAAGTCGGCCAGCTCGTCGTCGCCATCGAGCAAGGCGTCGATGTGATTCTCGAAGAGGGTCAGGTCGGCGATGCGGATCTGGTTCGCCTCGGTGCGCTGCTGCGCCGCATTGGTACGCGCCCCCGAGGCCTGCGTGTAGTTGCTCGACTGGATGCCGTCCCACAGGGAGGCCTGGTAACCGCTCCACGCCGTCGACAGCGCCGCCAGGCCGAGGAGGGAGACCGCCACGAATTCCAGCAACCTCTCGCGAGCCGAAGGCTTGCCGGTTCCGTCAGTGACCTCGTCCTGATCGGCTTCGTCGCCCACGCCTCGATCCCTTGCTGCTCACGTTGTGCGGCGCGCCGTGCAGGCAGGCGCCACCTCTCCATCATCCCATCGGCACAGAGGCGACGCGGTTGACAGGATCGGTCACCGACCCGGCACGCAGGCCACGGTCAGGTGACGAGAGGCGCGGAGCACGATGTCGTCGCCGCCGGCGATGCCCTCGTCGATCATCACGTCGAGCGCTTCCCGGTCGGCGGCGTCGACGTGGGGCCAGAGCTGGTCCCGAGTCCGCAGCAGACTGGTCTGGGCGAAGCGGAGGGCCTGGGCGTCCAACGGTGAGTCGAGGACGAGCTCGACCGTCTCATCTGCCACGAGCTCGAAGCCGGACTCCCCGAGCTCCACCTGGAGGCCGGCCGACGGTGTGGCCCCCGGCAGGTCGGCGCGCATACCGGTCAACCACGCGGTCCAAGCGTCATCGAGCCGCTCCCACATGCCGAGGCGTCCGATGTCGGTGCTGCCGGAAACCACGCGCACCGGGCCTGCCTGCTCGACCACGGCGAGCAGCCCTCCCGGTCGGAGCAGACCCCGGATCCCACGAAGCGCGCCCGCTTCGTCTCCGAGGTGGTGGAGAACCATCGACGCCCAGACGACGTCCGCCGCTCCGATCGTCCCGAGGCCTGCGGGGAGCTCGACCAGGCTGGTCTCCACCTGTCCCGCCAGTCCGAGCCGTCCGGCGCGTGCGGTCACGTGCTCCAGCATCGTGGCCGACCCGTCGACGGCGACCACGCTCGCCGAACCGAACGCCCGGGCGAGCGCGCAGGTGCCGACGCCCGGCCCGCAGCCGATGTCGATGAGGCGACGGACATTCACGCCCCGCTGCCGGCAGAGCTCTGCCAGGACGGAGACCCCCTGGGTCACCAACCCGGCCAACACCTCGCCTTCGAGCTCGGCGAACTCCGCCGCCATCGGCGACTCGAAGGCGTGGCAGTGATCGACGGGGTTCTCGCCGTGGTGGTGCCCGTCCATGGCGAGAACGTAGCCCGTCGGCACTGTGGACCGACCGCCGAAGCGGGAAGAGCTCTGGAACGGCGCCGGACGACTCACGCCCGCAATGGGTTGGCGCCGGTGAGGCCGAGCAGCTCCGGGCTCGTGTAGAGCCGGCTCGGTCGGCCGCGGCCCTTCGGCTGGACGGTGCCATGCTCGACGAGGACGCCGGCGCCGACGAGAGCACGTAGCGCTGCGTTCGCCGACTTCGACGGGATGGCGAGCTCGGCCGCAACGACAGGCCCCGTGAGGACGAGGTGACGCGGCAACAGGTCGAGCACGCGCCACGCGGCGGCGTTGCTCCGGAGCCGCGTGGCGTCCTGGCGCGGGGCCAACAGCCGGTCGCGCCACGCGCGCTGCAGCCGCTCCACCGATGCGACCAGCTCTTGCTGTGCTCTGCCTGCACCGGAGACGGCATCCGCGAACCATCGCACCCAACTGTTGTGGTCGCCCGTGCGGAACAGCACTAGTCCCGAGCCGTACCCACCGATGTCGGCTGCGATACGTGTGCTCACCGGCGGTGCCGTCACCAAGGACAGTCTCCGTACGAGGATCCACGCGACGAGCACACGCCCGACGCGGCCATTGCCGTCGGCGAACGGGTGGATCACCTCGAACTGGGCATGCGCGATCGCCGCCTGACTGACCGGGTCGACGTCGTCCCGCCCGAGATAGGCGACGAGGTCGTCGAGCAGGCCAGGTACCTCATCGGGTGGTGGAGTGACGAGGTGGGCGTCGAGCGGCGATGTTCCACCGATCCATCCCTGCTCGGTGCGAACTGCCCCGACGTGGTGCACCGGCGTCGGGCTACCTGTCATCAGAGTTCGGTGCCAACGGCACAGGTGCTCGACGGTGAGAGGACTTGCGCCTGCTTCCTCGATCGCCTCGGTGACCGCGGCGAGGTTCGCCGCAACCCAGGATGCGGCGGAAGGATTGGATTGTCCGCTGGACTCGGCGACCACGATGTCGATGATCGGCGCGGTGACGCCTTCGATGTACGACGACGCCACACCCTCCGTTCGCAGCAGGAGGCGGGCGAGCGCCGCATAGTCGGCAGGCATCGTTTCGGCGCCGTGCTCGACGGCTGCCCCCGCCCTGGCTGCCCGGGCGACCGTGCGAGTCTCGAGCGTCAGGTCGCGCTCGGCCAGGCGGGTGGGCACGAACGCCTTCGCCCGCCGCCCTCGCCATAGGATGGGGACGTCGACGCCGGCAGGTTCCACCATGCGCCTTTCGTACGCTTGTCACTCCAAGTGTACGATAGGTTCCTGCCACGACCTACGGGTCGACGGACCATCTCTGCGTGGAGGGCAAGGGGACGTCGCCGTACCCGTTGCAGCGCGCCTCGCTCAGTTGAAACTCGAGGAGGATGTAACGGTCGAGGGGCGCATAGCCGGCCGAGTCCGCCACGTGGGACCACATCTCTCGATCGTCAACGGCGAAGCCACGACCAGTGACCCAGAACTCGCCACCGGAGCCCGCATTGTCCGGGACACCGTTGTGCATGGCGAACCATCCCCGCTCCCGGAGGTCTCTCCTCTTTGGGGAGGTCGGCTCCATGAACAGGTACAGCCCGACGGCCGTGAAGATCGGTGACACCGGATGGACTCGGGGTGCCCCCGACCGACGAACCGTCGCCAAGTACGCCGGTGCCGCGGTCAGCCGGCCTGCCCCGAACCGCGCCAGCTCAGGCTCACGTTCGGCGAACTCGCCCCAGCTGATCGTCGAGGGCGATCCGGTGCTCGACACGTCCTGGTCGTCTGCCAATGATCCGTCTCTAACCCTGCTCGATGCGGATCATGTTGCCCGCCGGGTCGCGCACCGCGGCGTCGCGGACGCCCCAGAACTGATCGGCGGGCTCTGACAGCACTTCGACCTCGGCTGCGGCGGCGACCTTGTCGAAGGTGGCGTCGAGATCGTCCGAGCGGAAGAACGGACCGGGCAGCTCACCCTTGGCGAGCAAGGCAGCGAGGGCGTCCCCGTCCTCCTGGGAGCGTCCCGCGTGCGGCTGCGACAAGACGATCGCGACCTCGGGTTGGCTGTCGGTGACGAGGGTGATCCAGCGGAAGCCGTCGTTGGCGACCTCGTTGGTCACCTTCAGGCCGAGCGTGTCGCGGTAGAAGGCGAGGGCGGCATCCGGATCGTCGACATAGATATGCACGGTGCTGAGTGAAACAGTCATGGCCCAACCATAAGGGGGGACGGCGACGATTGCTTCTCAGAAACTGCTCTATTCGGCGCGCCCCCGGCTCCTGACCCGGCGCGTCCGGGTCAGCACCATCGCCTCGCACGGGGGTACGACACGCAGCTCGTCGTGGCTGCGGGCGCGATAGGCGCTCGGCGTCTCGCCGACGATCTCGGTGAACCGGGCGGAGAACGAGCCGAGGCTCGTGCAGCCGACCGTGAAGCAGACATCCGTCACACTCAGATCGCCGCGGCGCAACAGCGCCTTCGCCCGCTCGATCCGCCGGGTCATCAGGTAGGAGTACGGCGTTTCCGAATAGGCCTCGCGGAAGCGGCGGCTGAAGTGGGCAGGCGACATGAACGCGGTGCGGGCGAGCGCCGGAACGTCGAGCGGCTGTGCGTACTCGCGGTCCATCCGGTCCCGGGCCAGCCGCAGCCGGCGCAGCTCATCGAGGTCTGCACCCATGTGCGCAGGGTACTCGGAGACCTCGACCGCGATGCCCAGCCGGGTCAACTGCTCGCCGAGAGAACTGCGTGCGGCGCGGCGACTTCGCACCCCCCGGGATCGTCAGGCGTGGATGGCGTCCAAGGTGATCCGGCGGGCGTGGATCCGGCAGATGACCCGGGTCTCGTTGCCCTGTTGGTCGGCCGGGTAGACGTATCCGTAGTACCGGGGATGGGTGGTGTACTTGCGAGTCAACGAATCGACGTGCTCCACGGCTCCGTCTTCGATGAGCTCGGCGTCGCCGCGAATCTGGATGAATCGGGCCGTGTTGCCGGAGTCGACGACGAGCAGGGAGACCTTGGGGTTGGCGAGGAGGTTGCGGCCTTGTTGGCGTTGGAGTGTCGTGTTGACGCGTGCGCATGACTGGTCACCGTCCACCCAGACCAGGCTCGAATGCGGCTGGCCGTCGTCACCCAGGGTCGTCAGCACGCCGCACAGCGGCCTGGCCAGCAGATCTCGGTGGGATGCGGGGATGGGCATCGGCTCTGACGTGACGTGTGCGCTCATCGCGCACCCTCGTCTCTGGTGGCGTCCATGGCGATGACACGGGTCGGGCGGATCAGGCAGAGGATCGGTGTCTCGGTCTGGGCGAACCGCGCAGGGACGGCGTCGCCGAAGTAGCGGATCGGTCGTCCGGCGTACTTCGACGCGAGGGCGTCCAGGTGCTCGGCGGCTCCCTCCTCGGTCATCTCCGTGACCATGCCGCGAACCTCGAGATAGCGGAGCGGCCGGCGCGGGTCGTAGCAGAGGAGCGTGACCCGTGGGTTGCGTCGCATGTTTCGCTCCTTGGCGAAGCCACGCATGGTGTTGATGCGCACGCACACGCCGTCGAAGTCGCACCACACGACCGAGGTTTGCGGGTACCCGTCGAGCCCGACCGTCGTCAGGGCTGCCACCGGAGGGCACTCGACGAGGTCGCGGTGCGACGTGGGGATCTCCTCGCTGGGGCGACGGCGCGTCAGGCCGATGATGGGCACCGGTCTCACCTCCTCCTCCTCCCGACGGGTCAACGATGTCCGCTACCACCCCTATTAGCCGGACCAGATCGGACTCGGTAGGGACAGAGGTCACATGCAGGCAAGGGGCCCGACGCAGACAGCCCGCTGAGACTCCCTTGCTCTGACGGGCCGGCCTGTTGGGCCATTCGACCCTGTGGCAAGTGAGCCTTGGGAGCGCATGCTGGAGGCTGGAGGTGAGTCGTGCTCGAGTTCGACGCCGCCAGCAAGCGTTTCGGCGCCCTGGTCGCGCTCGACTCCTGCTCGTTCGCGGCGAGGCCGGGGCGGCTCACCGGATTCCTCGGGCCGAATGGCGCGGGGAAGACGACGGCGATGCGGGCGGTCTTTGGCCTCGTCGCCCTGGACGACGGAGCGGTCCGCTGGCAGGGGGCGGCGATCGGCCCACAGCAGCGGGCACGGTTCGGGTACATGCCCGAGGAGCGCGGCCTCTACCCGCGCATGCGTGTCCGCGACCAGCTCGTCTACCTAGGTCGGCTCTGCGGGCGAAGTGCCTCAGACGTGGGCCGCAGCGTCGATCTATGGCTCGACCGGCTCGGCCTGGAGTCGCGAGCGACGGAGCGCCTTGACGCCTTGTCGCACGGCAACCAGCAGCGCGTCCAGTTGATCGCCGCACTGGTCAACGAGCCAGAGCTGCTCGTCCTCGACGAGCCGTTCTCAGGACTCGACCCGCTCGCCATCGCCGCCATGTCCGAGCTGCTCGCCGAGGTCGCCGGAGCCGGGGCGACGGTGTTGTTCTCCAGCCACCAGCTCGACCTGGTCGAGGACATCTGCGAGGACGTCGTGATCATCGACGCGGGACGTATCGTCCGATCCGGGGACCTCACCGAACTCCGGGCCGAGGTCCCGCAGCGATTCGTGACCGTCCGCTACCGCGGCACCAGCCCCGACTGGTCGGAACTCGGTGCGATCGACCTCGTCGAGGCGGTCGACGGCGAGGCGCGCCTACTCGTCGAGCCGGGTATCGATCTGGAGGCGATCGTCGCCACACTCCGCCGGAGCACCGAGCTGGTCTCGTTCTCCTACGAGCCTCCGACGCTGTCGGAGGTGTTCCGGCAGGCGGTAGCAGCATGAACGGTGTCCGCCAGGGTTGGCTGGTCGCCGAGCGCGAGATCCGCGAGCGGGGCCGCTCCCGCGGCTTCTTCCTGTCGCTCGTACTGATGCTCATCGCAGTGGCCGCAGCGATGGCACTCCCCGCACTGCTCGACACCGGCCCGGGCGCCAAGGACATCGGCCTCGCCGGCACGATCCCCGCCGAGCTACCCGACGCCCTCGAAGCACAGGGCGACGCGGTCGACACCACCATCCGCATCCACCGGTACGACACCGTCGCCGCCGGCGAGAACGCGGTGCGCGACGGTGAGATCGACGTTCTCGTCGTTGACGCCCGTCGTCTCGCATGGCAGCTCCATGCCGATGAGCAGTTGAAGGCCATCGCCACCGGCGCCATCCAGATCGTCGCCATCCGCGACCGGGCCGCCGCTGCGGGGATCGACCCCGACGAACTGCTGGCCATGGTCGCACCGGTGCCGGTCACCAGCGTCGAGCTCGGGCAGGTCGCCGGGCGCAGTCCCGACGACGAGACCGCCGCCTTCATCATGACCCTCGTCCTGTTCGGCGCCATCAGCACCTACGGGGCCATGGTCCTCAGTGGCGTCGTGGAAGAGAAGTCGAGCCGCACCGTCGAAGTGCTCCTCGCCCGCATGCCGGCTCGCAACCTCCTCGCCGGCAAGATCGCCGGCATCGGGCTGCTCGGCCTTGCTCAGATCGCGGCCACCGCGATCGTCGCAGTCGCCGTCGGCGGCATGGTCGACTCCGTCGACATCCCGGCGGTCCGTGACAGCGTCATCGCCTGGGCGGTGGTCTGGTTCCTGTTGGGCTATGCCCTCTATGCCACCGTCTTCGGGACCCTCGGCTCGCTCGCCTCGCGCACCGAGGACGCATCGAGCGTCACCGGCCCGGTCACCATCGTGCTCGTGCTCGGGTTCATGGTCTCGTTCGCCACCATCGGTAGCGCCGACACGACCTGGGCGCAGCTGGTCTCGTGGTTCCCGCTCACCGCGCCGCTCGCCATGCCCACCCGCATCGCCATGGGCGCGGCCACCTGGTGGGATCCCCTCGTCGCCGTCGCTCTCACGCTCGTTGCCATCGCCGGCCTCGTCGCGCTCGGTGGGCGCATCTACAACCGGGCCATCCTCCACACCGGGTCGACCCTCAGTCTCGGCGACGCGTGGCGCGGCACACCCACCCCGATCCACGCCGACGGTGCGACCGGTCCAGCACGACTCGAGCCCCCGGCGGCGGGAGCGACGGCGGCAGCGAGCTCTGTGACGACGCGGCGAGTGCAGATCATCCTGGCCCTGGTCTCGTTGGCGTTGGGCGGTGTGGTCTTCGCGGTGACCTCCGACTTCGTAATCGGTGTCGCCGTCGGCGCCGGCTGCTTTGCCCTCGCCGTTCGGGGTGTGCAGGCGTGGAGCCGGAAGGCGCCCGAGCCCGCCTCGCCACCACAGCGTGAGCGTGAGCCTGCCGGCCGCTCGCGCTAGTTGGACGCCGTCACGAGCTGGTCGTTGCAGGAGCACGTAGGCACGCGGGCACCGCCTGCTCAGGTGCTGTGCGCGACTGAAAGTTCTTGACAATATTTACTGTCAAGACCTATCTTGGAGTCCGTGGACGATGTTCGAGTGCTCGCTGACGCTGCCGCCGTGGAAGTGGCGCTCGATCCGATCCGGGCCTCGATCCTCGACGCGCTGACCGAACCGGGGTCGGCTGCCACGGTTGCGGCGGCGGTCGGGTCGACCCGTCAGAAGGTGAACTACCACTTGAAGGCGTTGGAGGCCCATGGGCTGGTCGAGTTGGCCAAGGAACGCGCGTGGGGCGGCATCACCGAACGATTCGTGCGTCGTTCCGCGCGCCACCTCGTCGTTGCTCCCGACGTGTTGCAGAGCACTGCCATCGATCCGAACGAGGTCGCCGATCGTCTCTCGGCTGCGTATCTGATCACGGTGAACGCTCGGACCGTGTCCGAGGTAGGGGCGATCGCCAGCAGCGCGGCGACTGGAACGCGTCTGCCGACCCTGACCGTCGACACGGTGATCGGGTTCAGATCGCCTGAAGATCGTGCCGCGTTCGCTACCGACCTGCAATCAGCGGTCGCCGCGCTGGTCGCCCGATACCACCACGACGACGGGCGACCGCACCGTCTGACCGTTTCGTCATATCCCCGACCCAAGGAGCCCTCGTGACCAGTCCCGACCAACCCGACCGTGTCGAACACCGGATGGAGCGCACCTATGAGGTGGCCGCTACCCCGGAACAGGTGTGGGACGCGATCGCCACTGCCGATGGAATCTCGGCCTGGATGGTGCCGACCCGACTGGACCCGCAGATCGGCGGCGCCGTGTCGTTCGACGTCGGCGCATTCTGGTCGCACGGCATCGTCACCGATTACACACCCACGAGGCGCTTCGCTTACGCAGAACCGTGGCCGACCACCGACCACGACCTGTCGTCGGTCACCCCGATCGCTACCGAGTTCCTCATCGAGTCAGCGTCCGGCGGCAAGTGCGTGATCCGCGTCGTCACGAGTGCCTACGGAAGCGGAGCGGATTGGGAGAACGAGTTCTTCGCCGAGATGATCGCCGACGTGATCCCAATGCTCGACAACCTCGCCACGTATTTCAACGAGGCGGCGTAGCGATGGGAACGCTGACCTCGGGCGTGCAGTCCACCCAACCGAGCACTCGCCGTCTTGTTCGAAGCGGAGCGCTCGCAGGCGCAATCGCTGCCGTCTGCACCACCGTCGTGGCAGCCGCCGCGACGCGCTGCCGGAGTCAGTCTCGAAGTCGACGCCACAGCCATTCCGATTCCGGCGTTCGCGTGGTGGACCCTCGTCGGTGCCGCCGTGGGCGTCGTGTTGGCCCGGTTCCTTGGCGAGCGCCGACGGTTCGTCGTCGTCACCACGGTCGCCGTAGGCCTGTCGCTCATCCCGGCGATCGCAGCTCCCGACGACACCGCCACCAAAGCCGTTCTCGTGGGGACCCACCTCCTCGCCGCAGCCATCATCATCCCGACCCTCAGCCAGCGGCTCACTGGCCAGACATAGGGGCGGGCCATCCGAAGTCCTACAGTGCACCACCCACGACGAAGAGGCGGATGTGCCCGCGTTCTGTCCACTGTGCGCATCTGACGACCACACCAAGGAAGACCGCACCGACGATGGCAGGGTGTTCGCGGTGTGCGCCGATCCCGAGCATGGAAGTGACGGCTACGTCTGGGAGCCAACACCGCCTGGCGGTCGAAGCCTCAGGGGTGATGGGCTCGGAGCGGAACTCGGCATCTGGGACAAGCTACTCGAGTGCGTGCCCGCGGATGGGCACATCCACCCCTACGGCGATGTCGAGGATCGCCTCTTCGAACGCTATCCGGAGGAAGCTCAACAGCTCCTCGAGCGGTACGGTCACAAGTGGCGCGATGCGGACTATCCGTCGGGGCACTACTCGATGTCTGCCTACGTAGCATCACGACTCCGTGAGCTGGAGAAGGAAGGCCATCTCGCCCTCACGTGGGAGCCGGCTACAGGACGATGGGCCCACAACGGAGTCATAAGCCACTGGCGGCGCTCATAGCCATAGACTTCGGCCGTGGAACCCAGGAAGCCGAAAGCCCTTGCGTCAGCAAGGGCTTTCGTTGGTGGCGGGGGCGGGATTTGAACCCGCGACCTTCGGGTTATGAGCCCGACGAGCTACCAGACTGCTCCACCCCGCGGTGTGACGCCGATTGTACCACCGTGCCGAGTGTCGGCTGACCGCCTAATCTGCTTGGAGCGTTGCCAGGTGCTGCGACGCCGCCGAGTCGGTCGAACCGGGTATCCGCCAGTAGCTGGTGTGGGCGAGCGGCGTTCGCCCCCTCAGCCTGCCGGCGTTCCAGCGAAGCGGCTCGTCTGCGATCCACCGACCGAACACGTCGACCAGCGGGCCACCCACCACATCGCCGAAGACGGCGGCTCTCACCGGGAAGAACAGGTTGCTCCACCGGGTCACCGCGAAGGGAGACTGGTTGGTGTAGAACCGGAAGTTGTGGCGGGCGCCGAAACGGTCTTTGTAGCTGCCGTCGTACCAGATGTCGTCGGCCGGGGACGGAGGGCAGCTCGGCAATTCGGTCCGCTGGATAGCCGCAGCCAGCTCGGGCGGTGAATGCGCCAGCAGCATGCCGGCGTGCGCCAACGGGCTCCCGAGGGTCACCAGGTCGCTGATCAGCCAGGGCACGGTGTTGCGTCGGATCTCCTTCCATGCCTCCCACTGCAGCGGACGGCCCTCGACGGCGGACGGCGCTCCACCCTCCGCGAGCAGCTTGGCGAGCGCCACAGCCGCCTGGTTGGTCGCCTCGGCCGGTGAGGCGTGATGGCGATGCACCCGGATCCAGAAGTGGCTGACGATGTCGTAGGCGATGACGCTGCCGAGGCTGTGCCCGACGACCACGATCCGGTCGTAGCGGCCCGAGCGGTGCAATGCCTCGAGCAGGGCGACGCCTTTGCCCCGTACCCGATCCCTCACCATCACGTTGGCGGGATGGGGCCACAGGTAGCGAGCGGCGTCGCCGACGCTCTGTATCAGGAAGCCGTTGACCAGCCCGAGCAGTAGGGGCACCGCCAGCACCACCAAGCCCGTCGGCTCGGTCAAGTCCAGGTCGGTGCGCGCGATCAGGGTGATGGCGACGATGGAGAGCACGGCTGTCACCCAGGAGCCCCACCAGAGTGTCCGCAGCCCGGCGGGCACCGTCGACGGACGACGGAACAGCAGCATCCTCACCCAGGACAGCACCTGGCTCATCGACGTGTCGCGCACCTCGTTGGCCCAGTACCCCTCGAAGAAGTCGGTGGCCGGTCGCGTCCCCGTCGGGTCGAGATGCCAGCTGCGCAGCTCGAAACCGGGCGACACCGTGTCCGGCCGGCTCCCCACCAGGTTCCTCTCCCCGGGTGCGGCCACGGCTTGGACGAAGGCCCGGACGGTCGCACCGGGGATCTGCTCACCGATGCCGTGGATCACCACAACCGCCTGGGCCACCTTCTTCCGGCGTCGCCGAGCGGCCGAGGCGAGCTCGGCCAGCCGGTCGAGCGCCGCTGTCCAGTACGCGGCGGCGTCGGCGGCCGCCACGACTGCGTCGCAGGCGCCGCCAAGACCGTCGAAGCCGGTCTCCGTCACCGTGACCACGGCCGGCCCGTCGTTTGTGCCCGCGGCGACGGTGACGGTGACCACTGTCGAGGTTCCGTGGCCCGCCTGCCAACCGCCCGGGGCGGACAGGCGGACGACGATCTGCGACCGCCCGGTCACAGAGACGACAACACCGTCTCGCCATCCCTCCGAAGACCTGGCGAGCCGCACCGACGCCTCCTCCCGCGGCGGAAGCGAACTCCCTTCTCCCAGGAAGCGGGCCTGGACGGCCGGGCTGGCGATGAAGCCCCAGGCCCGGGCGGCAGCCATGGGAAGGCTACGGGAGATCTCGACCGGCTCGGTCACGGCGGCGGCATCCTCCCCGTGTCGGGTGCCGGGCAGACTACGCACCGGGCTCGTCACAACCCCTCGCCGATGCCGGGGTAGTCTCGCCGTCCTTCGACTGGAGGTCCCATGCGCTTCGTCCTCGTCCACGGCGCCTACCACGGCGGCTGGTGCTGGGACCGCCTGGTGCCCGAGCTGGAACGGCGGGGACACGTCACCGCCGCCCCCGACCTGCCCGTCGACGATCCCGATTCCCGTGCCGACGCCTACGCCACCGCCGTCGCCGAGGCCATCGGCGAACAGGAGTCGGTGGTGGTCGGCCACTCGATGATGGGCCTGGCCATCCCACTGGTGCCGGCGAGGGCTCCGGTGAGCCGGCTGGTCTTCCTCTGCGCGTTCGTGCCCGAGCCCGGCTCGAGCTTCAATGAGGTCAGGGGCCGGGAGCGGGTCGAAGCGGCGGTGACCGTCGAGGACCCGGAGTTCACCGATCTCGGCGAGGGCCTGTGGATGCTCGGCTTCGGCACCGCCACCCAGCTCTTCTTCGATGACGTCGACCCCGACCTGGCCGCCTGGGCCTACGCCCGTCTCCGACCGCAGGCTTACGGGATCCTCGACGAGACCACCCCGCTGGACATCTGGCCCGACGTCCCCTGCTCGTACATCCTCGCCCGCCACGACCGCACGGTCGACGCCGACTGGGCACGACGGGTCGCCAGGGAAAAGCTGGGCACGACGGCGGTGGAGATCGACGGCGGCCACTCGCCCTTCCTCACCCGGCCGGCCGAGCTGGCAGATCTGCTCCACCAGGTGGTGAGTTGACGCCCGCCTACTGGGTCTCGCCGTCTTCGATGAGGGCGAGGGCCTCCGCCACCAGGGCCTGGGCCTCCTCGACGGCGACGGCGTACCCCGCCAGGTCGCCGGCGGTGAGGAAGGCATCCGCCTCGCGGAACGCTTCGTCGGCGGCGTCGAGCAGGGCGACGACCTCGGCCGGCAGCTCCCCACCGGGCTCGGTCGGCTCGGTGGGCTCGGTCGGTTCCGTCGGGTCGGTGGGCTCGGTCGGCTCCGCCGAGGTGCCGAAGATGATCTCCAGTGTCTCGGTGAGCGTCTCTTCCATCTCGATCTGCCCGTTGAAGGAAACCACCACCCGCTTGAACTCGGGGATCCCAGCGCCACCGCCGCTGCTCGCCCTGATGTAGATCGGCTGGACGTACAGCAACGACTCCTCGATAGGCACCACCAGCATGTTCCCCTCGATGACGTCCGAGCCACCCTGGCTGAGCAGGGTGAACTGCGCCGAGATCTCGGGGTCCTGGTTGATGAACTGGCCGACCTGGCCCGGCCCCTGTTGTGCCGATTGGGCCGGCAGCCGGAAGTCGATGATCTGCCCGTAGTCGGCCGGCCCCGACTTGGCCACCATGAACGACACCATGTTGGGACGGGACAACGGCGTGAACGGCTGCATGATGAGGAACGACATCTCCTCCTCGTCGGGCAACCGCATCAGCATGTAGTAAGGCAGCATCGGCCTCACCGCCTCGCCCGAGGTCGGGTCGACGAACCCGCCCTCGCCACGCAGCTCCTCCCGCGCCGTGTTCGACGGGTCGCTGGCGATCTCCCATGGGTCGACCCCGGAGAAGAAGTCGCGGGCATCGGTCATGTGGTACAGCAGGTACATGTCCGACTGGACCCGGAACAGGTCCTCGGGGTAACGCAGGTGCTCGCGAAGTTCCTCGGGGAGCGGATCGGCGGTGAAGAGATCGGGGAAGATGCTCCGCTGGGCCTGGATCAACGGGTCCGCCTCGTCGATGACGTACAGGGTCATCTCGCCGGAGAAGGCGTCGACGGTGGCCTTCACCGAGTTGCGGATGTAGTTGAAGTTCCCGGGCAGCCCGGCGCTCTGGTTGAGCCGCGAGGTATCGGCGAACGACGAGTACGGGTAGTCGTCGGACACGGTGTACAGGTCCATGACCCACACCAGGCGACCCCCGGAGATCACCAGGTACGGGTCTGCGTCGGCGTGCAGGAACGGCGCCACCTTGGCCACCCGGTCGCTGATGTTGCGCGCCAGGAGAACCTTGGAGTCGGCGCGCAGCTGGCCGGAGATCAGCACGTCGATGTCGCCGAAGCGCAGCGCCCATGCCGCCCGCCGGAAGCTGCCGCCGAGGTCGACCCCGCCGGACCCGTCGTAGCGGTTGCGCTCGACCTCCGACTCCCCCACCGGGTAGTCGACCTCGTCCTGGTTGGTGTCGACGATGAGGTAGCCGGCGTCGGCGGTGTCGGAGAAGTAGATCCTGGGCTGGTCGATGACCAGCTCCTCCGCCGACGTGATCGGCGGGATGTCGCGGAGCAGGAACTCGGGTTGGCCGACGGAGTTGACGTCGTTGGCGGGTGAGAGCACCGCCCCGAACCCGTGGGTGTAGACCAGCGTCTCGTTGACCCACCCGCTCCCCGGGATGCTGTCCTCCGCCAGCTCGCGAGCCGACACCATCACCTGGGTCAGGCGACCGTCGAGCGTATACCGGTCGACGTCGACGTCGTTGATCCCGTAGAACGTCCGGATGTCCTGCAGCTCCCGGTAGGTGGTGGCGAGCACCGTCGGGTCCCACAGCCGGATGTTCGAGATGGTGGGCTCGTTGACGTCGAGGTCCTGGGCAGTGAGGTCGGCGGAGGCGGCGAAGCTGCGCACCTCGACGGCGGAGAGCCCGAACCCCTGACGAGTCGCCTCGATGTTGTAGCCGACGTAGGTCTCCTCCTTGTTCACCTCGTCGGGGACCACCTGGAACCGTTGGACGATGGTCGGGTAGAGGCCGCCGATCACGATCGAGGTGAACAGCCACAACCCGACCGCCACCAGCGGCAGCGTCCAGCCCCGGAACCAGATGTTGACCAGCAGGATGATGGCGGCCACGATCGAGATCAGGATCAGCAGCCGTAACGCAGGCAGCTGGGCGTTGACATCGGTGTAGGTGGCGCCCACCTCCGCCCCTCGCTGCGAGTAGAGCAGGTCCCAGGTGTCCAGCCAGTAGCCGACCGCCTTGAGCAGCGCCAGCAGGGCGAGGAGCACCGAGAGGTGGACCTTCACTCCCGGGGAGACGCGTCGCTGCTGGCCTTGCATCGAGATCCCGCCGTTGAGGTAGTGGACGACCGCCACCACCAGCAGCGTCACCACGAAGAGCTGGAACAGCCACCCGAACAGCGATCGGTAGAACGGCCGGTCGAACACGTACAGCCCGATGTCGTTGTGGTACAGCGGGTCGACGATCCCGAAGTCGCCGCCGTGGCGGAACATGAGGAAGTCCTGCCACCACAGCGATGCGCCCAGGCCCAACATCAGCCCGAGGCCGAGCGCCACCACGATCCGCACCACCTGCTCCCGGGGCCCCACCCACTCGTGCCACCGTTCGAGCAGTTCGTCGTCGGGCCCACCGATGGACAGCAGATCGCGGGGGACAGCCGATCGGCCAACCACAGGTTGACCCAGATGAGGGCGGCGGCCACCAGCGTCGCCGCCAACACCAGCCACACCTTGGTGAGTGTCAGCGTGCGCCAGACCCCGGTGAGCTCGAGCGAGTCGAACCACAGGTAGTCCGTCCAGAACGTGGCGATCGACCGCAGCCCCAGCAGCAACACGATCAGGCCGACGACCACGAGCAGGATCACGCGGCGGCGACGACTGGTGCGGGGGCGGAGCGGCACTGGCTCCTGGTGGATCATCGCCCGGGATTGTAAGGAGCGGGGGATCCTATCGAGCCACGTCGTGCCCGACTGCCGATACGGTTCCAATCGTCGGTATCGTTCGGTACGTTGGGTGGATGGGCCAGGTTGCGGGGGGCTGATGCTTTCGACACGTGCCAGGTGGGCGCTCGTCGCCCTGTTCGTGGTGGTGGTTGCAGGCTGCGGTGGGGGCGAGGCATCCGACACTTCGGTCGCACCGGCCACGTCGACCACGACGGCCGCCGCCCCGACGACCACCGTGGCTCGAGCCACCACGACTTCACTCCCTCCGACCACCACCACCAACGACGGTCTGGTCGGCGACCCCGAGGCGTTGCGCCAGTCGTTCGAGGAGCTGGAGCGGCTGATCGCCGCCGACATCACCTACGACGAGCCCGTGCCGATCCCCGATCTGACCAACCCCGATCCGGTCATGGCCCTGGCCGAGGCCTTCCGCTTCGAGGTCTGGCTCATGGAGAACGGCCCACACGTGTCGTGGGTAGAGGCGATACAACCACCCCGAGAGTCCACGAAGCCGCTCGATCGGGCAGTGATCTCGGACGTTGGTGCCGTACCGACACAAGGTTTCCCGGGATCGTCGACACCTACGAGTTCGTCGACGGTGAAGTCGTACCCATCGAGCGAGGCGCATCTCACTGAGGCGGAGCTAGCCGAGCTTGCCAGATGGGAGCGTTGTCGTTGGCCTTCGCCGACCGTGGCGGACCGTATCCGGAGTATGAACGTCCGAACCGGTGAGGTAGTCGAAGAAATCGGCCCCTGGGAGGGCAGCGGCGTATGCGGTGCTGTCACCGACGTCGACTGGGTGGATGCTGTTCGACGAGGAGCGTGAGGAAGTGTCGGTCGGCTGATGAGGGAGCGTCGCGACTTGAGGCCCTCGCCGACTGCCTCAGACTGGTCTGGCTGGCAGTGGTTGGTCTTACGGTGCTGAGCGCCCCACCGCCGGCTGTCGCCGTTGGGATCGGGTTCGCTCGACGCGTATCGGCTGGAAGGTGTCCTGCTTGGTCGACGGAGGGCGGAGCGGTGCCGAAGCGACGCAAAGTGACATGGATCGAGTGTGTCGGCGTCCATGCACGTGCGTCGAGGCGCTACCTGGATGGCCGCACCCTGGGTCAACCCGCCCGACGGCACTGAGGCGAGCATGTTCGCCGCGTTCGACCACGTCGAGGTCACCGCCGAACCAGGTTGCAATGGTGAACCTCTGGGCAACAGGCGAGTCGGCGAACCGGCACAGCCTATCGGTGCGGCTGTCATCATTCTGTTCCACGATTCAGGAGGATGGCTGGTTGGCGGTGCCGGCGTCGATCGTCAACCTGATCACGAACCCGAACGACCTGATCCGCATCGAGTCGTCGGGCGAGACCACCTGCGAGTTCGGGGAGTTGCTCCTCGGGTCGGCGTCGTACGGTTACCGGTGGGACAGCGACGAATGGGTCTACGGGTTCGGCACCGACTGGCGGGACGTGTACGACAACTTCGACTCCTCGGTGTCGTCCGATATCGATCTGGCCTGCGTGGAGCTGTTCGAGCCGTCCGACATCAGCCGGGTGTCCGAGGCCACCCCCGACACGCAGGTCAACGTCAACCCGGCCCTCTGGGGCCTCACCCAGCTCGACCACTGGCTGTGGTACGACTTCACCGACCCCGGCTCGTATCAGGTCGGGCCGCTCACCACGTCGGTCTCCGCCCTCGGGTTCACCTGGACACTCGAGACCAGCGCCTGGGTCGACCGGGTGATGTGGGACATGGACTGCGTGTCGGCATGCGACTTCCGGGGGATGGCGGCCGACTTCTCCACCGCCGGGTACGAATACGCCCTCGACCCCCCGGACACGGAGACCGCCCCGGCCGACTCCTACGACGGTGGCTCCGAGTCGGCCGATGGAGCCGCCTTCGCCCACGTCTACACCCGTTTGGGCGATGTCACCATCTCGGCGGCGACGGTGTGGCGAGGCACATACGTCATCACCGACAACCTCCGGTTCGGGTCGGCCAGCTTCCCGGTCGTCTACGACCCGGTGGTCGTCGCCAACACCCACAGCATGCCGGTCGTCTCGATCCGCACCGAGCTCCGTAACGATCCCGGCGGCTGACGCAACTCCAAACCTTGAGCGATTGACTACATCACATGGCGTCAGTCGCTCAAGGTTCGCCGCCCCGAGTACCCATCCCCCAAACTTTGAGCGATTGACTACACCAGATGGCGTCACTCGCTCAAAGTTTGCCTGTGAGGTCGACTAGCGGCGGGCGTCCCTAGGCTGGCTCGATGCGGCGGGGCATGACCGGGCTGGTGGTGGCGGTGACCGCGGCGGTCATCCTCAGCGGTTGCGCCGGCGACGACGACAACACCGAGGCCGCCCCGTCCTCGACGACGAGTTCCGTCACGACGACCACAGCTCCTACGACGACGTTCCCAGCCACAACGCTTCCCCCGGCGACGACCAGCACGACCACTCCGACAGCCACGACCGGCGCTCCCCCATCCACGATCGTCCCTGTCCCTGGGACATTGGCCCTGACCCGGGTCGAGTTCGGCACCGACCCCTACGCGTTGGTCACCAACGTCGGAAACGAGCCAGTCGGCCTCGCCGGGAAGTGGCTGGTCAACGGCACCATGAGCGCCCAGCTCGACCCACCGGGCACCGGCACGATCCAGCCCGGTCGAACCGCGGTGATCGTGCTCGGCGGAGAGCCGCCGCCGCAGTTCGTGGGGGTCCAAGTGGTCGTCGATCTGGGAACGGCACTGGGCAGCATCGATGCCTCCGGAGGCGAGCTCCTGCTGGTCAATGATCTCGCGCCGATCGACCAGGACTCCGTGATCGACTACGTCGCCTGGGGGGCCGGGCCGCATCTGAACCAGGCGACCGCCGACGCAGCCGGCATCTGGAGCCGGGACGCCTCGGTCGAGCTGGCGCCCGAGGCGATCTCGATCTCTTCGCCAGGCACTCTGGGAGGCGGGGTCGAGGACTGGAAGGCCGACGTCGGCGGCTGAGCCGCTGCAGCCCTCGGTCAGCCGGCCGGGGCGCCGACATGGGTGCCGCCGGCGCCGACCTCGACGAAGTCGAGGCTCCCGAAGCGGACTGTCACCCTCGCTCCACCCGCGGGGCGGTTCGTCACCACCAGGTCGCCTCCGGTGCGCTGCGCCGCCCGCCGGGCGATGTCCAACCCGAGCCCGGTGGAGCCTCCGGCGGACGCCCCTCTCCTGACGACGGCGGTGTCGGGGAACCCGGAGCCATCGTCCTCGACAACGAGCTCGACTCCACCGTCCGCCGGATCAACGCTGATGCGATAGCCGACGCCCGAAGCGGTATGGGCGAACACGTTCTCGATCAAGGTATCGATCACCGCCCCCAGCTCGTCGGTGCCGATCCCCACCCACTGTGCCCCGTCCGGCGTGTCGACCGAGGTCGGGCGACCCTGCTCGTCGGCGAGCACCTTCCAGTACCTCGCCCGGTGCCGGACTACTGCTCCCAGGTCGGCCGTCGACCGCACCCCGGACTCGGCGGGACGGCGGGCCTCCTCGATCATCCGGTCGACCGCCTTCCCCACCCGGTCGATGTCGGCGCTCAACGCCGCCGCCTCGTCCCGGTCGCGGAGCGTTTCCGCCTGCAGCCGGAGAGCGGTCAGTGGGGTGCGGAGCCGGTGCGACAGGTCGGCCACGGACTCCCGCTCGGCGTTGAGCAGCCCGACCAGGCGATGGGCCAGGACATTGAACGCCTCCCCCACCTCGGCAACTTCCGGTGGCCCCGCCGGGTCGACCCGGGTTTCCAGGTCACCCCCACCCAGCGAGCGCGCCGCCTCGGAAAGAGCCGCCACCGGCCGAACGATCTTCCGTCCCAGCCGGTCGGTGGCGACAACGGCGATGACCACCAAGAAGACGCCGAGGGCACCGAGCATCGCCCAGGCGATCGGGACGCCGCGTTGCAGCTCCTGGTCGGACACCACGGTCCGCACCACCACGGTGCGGATGGGCGGCTCGACTTCTCCCGGGGTGGGCACGTCGAAAGTGTCGAGCACCGGCACCAGCACCTCGTAGCCGCCCTCGATCTCGGTGGAGAAGGCGGCCCCCCGACGCGCCTGGGCAAGGCCGGGCGACTCGTCGAACTCAGCCCCGACCGTCCGCTCGTCGGGGAACACGACAGTGAAGGCGCTCTCGCCCCGGAAGGCCCTGAGCACGTCGGCGGCCAGGTCGAGGCTGATGTCGGCGCCCATGGTTGCCGGAGCGACGGCCAGGGCGGCGGCGATCGCCTGGGTGTCCCGCTCCGCCCGGGAAAGGGCGCGGTCGGCGGCCTGGTTGCGAACCACCAACGCCAGCGGTACGAGGAAGGCGACCATCACAAGGGCGGTCACCGACAACGAGACCATGGCGAGCTGGCGCCTCATCGCATCACCCCGGATCGACCAGCTTGACCCCGACGCCGAACACGGTCTGCAGGTAGCGGCTGTCGGCGGCTGTCTCGCCGAGCTTGGTGCGCAGCCACGACAGGTGGACGTCGACCGTGCGCTCGCTCCCCCCGTACGGCTGGCGCCACACCGTGGCCAGCAACTCGCGCTTGGACACCACCTCGCCCTCCCGCTCGGCGAGGAACCGCAGCAGGTCGAACTCCTTCGGGCTGAGGTCGAGCTCCCGTCCTTCGAGCGTTGCCACCCGCGACATGGCGTCGACCCGCAGCCCACCCACCACCACCGGCCCTCCCCGCGGTCGATCGCCGACGGCGCGGCGGAGCACGGCGCGGACCCGGGCCTCCAGCTGCTCCACCGAGAACGGCTTCACCAGATAGTCGTCTGCGCCGGCGTTGAGGGTCCGCACCACGTCGCTGTCGGCGCCGCGGGCGGTCGCCACGATCACCGGAGCCTTGGTGACCGCTCGGATCATGGTGAGGAGCTCGGCGCCGTCGAGGTCGGGCAGGCCCATGTCGAGGATGATCAGGTCGGGCGAGTCGCCGACCACCGCCTGCAGGCCCTCGAGCGCCGACCCGGACGAGGTGACGTCGTAGCCCCGCTCGGCGAGCACCCCGGCGACGAGCTGGCGGATCCTCTGCTCGTCCTCGATGATGACGACCGAAACCACTCCGTCGCTCCCTGTCGCACGCTGTCTCACCGGGAATCCCGGCCCTGCCTCGCCTTCTGTCCCTCTCACCTTATACAATCCTTAACAGGTTGTTGATTGGCCCGAAAGGAGGAGTGGCGCACAATGCGGGCATTGCGGCAGAGACTCCTTCTCGTCGCCGGCTGGGTCGTAGCAGCTGTCGCCACCGGACTGGTATCGGCAGGCGCCGTTGCTGTGGCGGGAGGCCAGGTCAACGACCGGCCTCTCCACCCACTCTCGGCGGCCGAAGTTGCTGCTCTTCCGGTCTTGACAGCAGACGACTGCGGGGAAGAGCCACCAGCCTCCGGTGGCTACACACTCCTGCTTCGCTGTCTCGACCTGGCGGGCAGCATCGGCGATACCGCACTGGTCGACGGACCGGCTCAGCCGGCGGAGAAGGAGTTGCCCTCCGGGGATGCCGCCTTCGTCGCCGACGGCCGCTTCTACGACGAGCGAGCCACCGGTGGCTACTTCGTCGACCAGCCTGCCAACGCCGTCGACGGGTCTCCGCGCTGAGGGACGGCCCGGCCTCCGGTCAGGCGAGCGCCACCAACTCCAGCATCGACTCGTCGAAGTAGGCGGCGGCACCCTCGGGCATGATCACCGCCCGGTCGGGGGCGAGGGCGTCGACGAAGTCGGTGTCGTGGCTGACAAGGATCAACGTCCCCTCGTACTGGTGGAGGGCGGCGAGCAGCGCCTCCTTGGACTGCGGGTCGAGGTTGTTGGTCGGCTCGTCGAGGAGCAACACGTTGGGCGCACCGACCACCACCTGGGCCAGCGCCAGCTTGGTCTTCTCCCCGCCGGACAGGGTCTCGGCCTCCTGGTCGACCTTGTCGGCCAGCAGGAAGTGGCCGAGCAGGGTGCGCAGGGTGAGGTCGGGCAGCTCCGAGACCGCACGAAGATGGTGGAGCACCGTGTCCTCGGGGACGAGCTGGTCGTGCTCCTGGGCGTAGTAGCCCAACGAGGCGTTGTGCCCCAGGGCCACCGTCCCCAGGTCGGGTTGCTCGACCCCGGCCAGGATGCGGAGCAGGGTGGTCTTACCGGCGCCGTTGAGGCCCATGATGATCAGCCGCTCCCCGCGCTCCACGGCGAGATCGATGTCGACGAACACCAGGTTGTCGCCGTAGGACTTGGCCAGCCCGTGGCCGGTGAGCGCGGTGCGCCCCGACGGGGTCGGTTGCGGGAACCGGACGGTCACCCTGGCGCCCTTCTTCCCCACCTCGACCCGTTGTTCCTTGAGACGGGACACCCGGGTCTCCCACGACCGGGCCCGCTTCGCCATCTTCTCGGTGGTGCCCTTGAAACGGCGGATCCCTTCCTCCAACCGGGCGATGTCGGCATCCTGGTGGCGCCGTTGGCGCAGCTTCTGCTGGCGGCGGGCCTCACGCTCGGCAAGGAAGTACGAGTAGTTGCCGCGATAGGGCTCCACCGACCCGTCCTCCACCGCCAGCACCGAGGTGATGGCCGAGTCGAGAAGGTGGAGGTCGTGGCTGATCACCAGCAGTCCTCCCCGGTAGGCGCCGAGGAACTCCATCAGCCATGCCTTGGCGTCGAGGTCGAGGTGGTTGGTGGGCTCGTCGAGGAGCAGGGTCTCGGTCTCGGCGAACAGGATCCGCGCCAGCTCGACGCGGCGCCGCTGGCCGCCGGACATGGTCACCACCAACTGGTCGAGCTCGTCTGCGCCGATGCCGAGCGAGGAGGCGAATCGCTTCGCCTCGGCGATGGCGACGTAGCCGCCGGCTGCGGTGAACTCGTCGTCGAGCCGGGAGAACCGCCCGATCAGCCGGTCGCGCTCGGCGCCCGTGGTCGACTCCATCGAGTGGCGGACTGCTTCCATCCGTCGTTCCAGCGCCCCGATCGACCGGGCGGTCAGGATGCGCTCCAGGGCGGTCACCTGGTCGTCCTCGAGCTCTCGGAGAGCGGCCTCTTGCGAGAGGTAGCCGACGGTTCCCGAGCGGACCACCGACCCCTCCGCGGGAGTCGCCTCGCCGGCGAGAACCCGCATCAGGGTCGTCTTGCCTGCCCCGTTGTGGCCCACCAGGCCGACCTTGTCCCCCGCCTGCAGCGACAAGGACACGCCGGAGATGAGCCGGCGGGGGCCGGCGTCGATACAGAGGTCGCGGACCAGGATCACCCGGAGAGGCTACCTGTGGGACGTCACCTCATCGTTGGTAGCCGGGCAGGGGTAGATGCCTCGTCAGCGAGCGTCGAGCTCGCGATAGGCGCGCTCCATGGCCTCTGCGGTCACCGGGGCCGGGTACGGCGAGCGGGCAAGGTCGACGGCACCGAGCGGCACGCCGGCCTGGTGGGACTCCGTGGCCAGGGTGGCGACCACGTCGAGCTCCGCCAGTTGGGCCGCCGCATCTGCCGCCGTCATCACGCCGCCGTGCCCAGGGACGAACGTGGTCGACCCGCCGTCGATGACCCGCTGCAACGTGCCCGGCCAGGCGACCGGGTACCCGTCGCCGAAGTTCGGCGGGGCTCCCTGCTCGATCAGGTCCCCGGCGAAACACACTCCGACGGAGTCGACCTCGACCACCACGTCACCTTCGGTGTGGCCCCGACCGCGGTAGCGGAGCTCCACCGTCCGGTCGCCGAGGTCGAGCGTCTGCTCGTCGGTGAACACCATGTCGGGCAGCCGGATCTCGACGGCCATCATCTCGTCACGCTTGTCGGGGTAGCGGACGGCCACCTCGCGCTTGGCCTCCTCGCCCCGTTCGGCGAGCACTCGGCTGCACTCGACATGCCCCCAGATGGTGGCGTCGGTGAACTCGGAATTGCCGAAGGCGTGGTCCCAGTGCCAGTGGGTGTCGACCGCCCATCGGACCGGGAGCGAGGTCACCTCCCGGACGTCGCGGAGGACCTCGGCGGCTTCCACCTTCGACGCCCTGGTGTCGACCACCAGCGCCCCGTCGGCGCCGACGACCAGCCCGACGTTGAAGTCCAGGAACTCGTAGTTCCTCCGGTAGACGCCCTCGGCGAGCTGGTCCCACATGCGATCGAGGCTACGCCGCCAGGCGGAGACTCGGCGATGGGGGCTGGGGGTCCCCCATCGCGCAGCGATGAGGCGTCAGCCGAAGAGCCATGAATACAGAGGCTACGCCGCCAGGCGGAGACTCGGCGATGGGGGCTGGGGGTCCCCCATCGCACAGCGATGAGGCGTCAGCCGAAGAGCCATGAAACAGTCGGTAACCGCTCCTTCAGGAAGCCGGCGAAACGTCCGTAACCGACTCGACCCGAGGTGTTCACCGCCGGTTAACGCCGCCGAAACACCGGCGATGCACGGTCCTCCTGTCCGATCACATAGCCGTGGAGAGGGGTAGCGATGGACTCGGGATCGATCGCCTGGGTGTTGACCAGTTGCGCGCTGGTGCTGTTCATGACACCGGGCCTGGCCTTGTTCTACGGCGGGATGGTCAGGTCGAAGAACGTCCTCAACATGCTCATGAAGAACTTCATCACCATCGGCATCGTCAGCGTGGTGTGGTCGCTGGTCGGCTTCACCATCGCCTTCGGCACCGACGCCGGGAGCCTGATCGGCGGGCTCGACTTCATCGGGCTCAACGGGGTCGAGGGTGACTTCCTCCTCTTCATGGTGTTCCAGATGATGTTCGCCATCATCACCCCGGCCCTCATCTCGGGGGCGGTCGCCGAGCGGATGAAGTTCTCCGCCTGGGTGCTGTTCACGACGTTGTGGGCGTTGATCGTGTACCCGATCGTCGCCCACTGGGCGTTCTCGGCGGACGGGTGGATGTACGCCTGGGGCGTTCGTGACTTCGCCGGAGGCCTGGTGGTTCACATCAACGCCGGGATCGCCGCCCTCGCCCTGGTGTTCGCCCTCGGGCCCCGCAAGGGCTTCGGCGCCGAGGAGATGAAACCGCACTCGGTGCCGCTGACCCTGATCGGCACGGGGATCCTCTGGTTCGGCTGGTTCGGATTCAACGCCGGCTCAGCGCTCGCCGCCGACGGCCTGGCGATCAACGCCTTCGTCACCACCCAGCTCGCCGCCGCCGTCGCCGCTCTGGCCTGGGTGGCAGCAGAGTGGTTCAGGACCGGCCGCCCCACGACGCTGGGAGTCGCCTCCGGTGCGGTCGCCGGCCTGGTGGCGGTCACACCCGCCGCCGGTTTCGTGACTCCGCTGGCGGCAATGGCGATCGGGGGCATCGCCGGCGTGGTGTGCTACCGGGCGGTGAGCCTCAAGTACAAGTTCGGCTATGACGACTCGCTCGACGTGGTGGCGGTGCACCTGGTGGGCGGCATCGTGGGCTCGCTGGCCGTCGGGCTCTTCGCCTCGAGCGCGGTCAACCCGAGCACTATTGACGGCCTGTTCGGCGGCGGCGGCTTCGAGTTGCTGTTCAAGCAGATCGTCGCCGTGGCCGCGGTCTTGGTGTTCTCATTCACGACGACCTACGCACTGGCCCAAGTCGTGAAGAGGATCGCCGGCCTCCGAGTCGACGAGGAGTCCGAGACCCACGGGCTGGACATCTCGGTCCACGACGAGCGGGGCTACGCCCTGGTCGACTGAGAGCAGAAGAGCGACGACCCAGAGCCGGCCGGGAGCCCCACCCCGGCCGGCTCTCTACGTCATACGAGTCGTGCGTCCGGTGCGATCTCGAGCGGTCCGAAGCCGGTGCCCCACCGTTGGTCGGCGAAGCGGAAGGCCGCCACCGCGTACGGCGCCAGCCTCGGCCCCAGGAACGGTTCCGACGGCCGAAAGCGGACCAGGCTGCCGATGGTGGCGGGGCCCAACTCGACCGAGCCGACCGCGGCCCCATCACTCGATGCCTCGGTGAGCCCGTCCGGGCCGCCGGACACCGCCACCACCACGGTTTCGGACGACCGCACGTCGCCGGTAACGGAGTACGCCGCCCCGGAGCGAGTCTGGTCGGCGGCGCCCACCAGCAGTCGCTCGAGGTCGGCGGCGGAGACGCCGAGGTCGACATCGCGGGCCACTGCCGCCTGCGCCAAGGTGATCGGCAGGTCGGGGAGGCCCTTCGCCATCACGGCCAGCCCGCCTGAGAAGCGCGGGTTCAGTTCTGTGGGCAGGAACCCTTCAGAGGTGAGGACGCCGTCGACGGCGAAGCCGCCGCGCATCCCGTACCGGTCGGAAAGCAGCTCTCCAACGCGCCCGGCAGCTGCTCGCATCTCCTCCCGATCCTGCGGTGACGGGTCCCACCAGGTAGACAGCCCGGCGAACAGGAAGCGACCCGTCCCCGGCCTGCGGAGCACGATCTGCTCTGCCGGTCGCAGGACGGCCACGCCGTCGGGGAGGACCACCCCGTGGATGCTGCACGGCACCCCTTCGAGGAACGGCATCACACGGACGTGCCGGGTGGACGGCTGGAACAACTCGATGGTGGTTGCGAAGTCCGCCTCGGCTCGCACCAGCCGCACCCGGTCGGCGCCCCCGTTCATCCCTTCGGCGGCGTCCCCCGACCACACCGTGCCGTTCCCCCGGTCGATGGCGGCGTGGGCCACAGCCAGCAGCGCCCGATCGACCGGTACCACCACCGACGGCGCCCGCCTGACCCCTGCCGCATCCCAGAGCCCGTCGGCGATCGTCTTGTCCTCCAGAGCGGCGATCTCGGGCCGGCGACCACCCAGCGTCTCCCGGTCGAGGTAGCGGTCGGTGGTGGCGACCGGGTTCAGCAGACACAGGGCGCTGCCATCCGGATCGAACGCCTCGACCGCCGCCACCGCCTCGGCCGGGGGATGGTCGGAGAACTCGATCGAGAAGCGAACCTCCTCGGTGACGGTCGCCGGCGCACGGCCGGGGACGACCACGATGGACGTCTCGTCACCGCCCGGCAGCTCGCCGGTACCGACTCCCTGGGCGACGATCAGCACGTCGGTGGCGCCGAACCCGACGAGCTGGCGGACCAATTCGGTGGCGCTGGCGGCCACCCCTCTGACCACGACGACCCGACGCCCACGGACCAGAGCGGCGCAACGCTCGGTCAAGGCGTCTCTCACGTCGGCGATCGCAGCCTCATGGGCGGCTCAAGCGCAGCCGGTGTTCTCGTGGTCCACCGGCTGCGACTTCGGGACTTCACGGTGGCGGAATCCACGCCGGGCGCCTCCGAAAGAGATGATCGGTTGCCGGCGCCCGGGTCCTAGGAACCCTCCGGGCCGGCGGTGTCTGTGTGTGTGCGGGGTGAAGCTACCCGAGGAAGTCACCCGGCCGTCGACGACCCGACATTCTCGGTTCGCTTCGGTGGCGTAGGTTCCAGGTGCCGGGTCGGGCCCGTGGCCACGGGAGGGACCTGGCACCATGTCGAACGACCCCGGGGATACTCCGCCTCCGGGGTCGTTCCGCGATTCCTCGGTCCGGGCGTCGATGTAGGGGGCATCCTTCGAGCGGTGGTCAGCGTCCCGTCTTGCCGTCGATCTGTTCGCGGATGATGTCGGCGTGGCCGGCGTGTCGAGCGATCTCTTCGATGACAGCCAGCATCGCCCACCGAAGGTTGTGCGTCTTGCCGTTGCGGATCACCGGTGCATCGGCATCGCCGAGCGCGCGGATGATCTCATTGCTGGCCTGACATGCTGCGCGGTAGCCGGCGCGCAGCATCCCGAGGGAGACCGAAGGGTCGACCTGCATCGACCGGTCACCCCGCGCTGCTCTTCTTCCGCCAACGATCTCCTCGAACCACAGCGACTCGACGAAAGTGAGGTGCTGGAGCAAACCCGCCAGGTTCGTGCCCGATCCAACCGTGCTCCGACGGGCGTCCGCATCGCTGAGCCCGGCCAGCTTCTTCACGACACCGTTGCGTAGCCCGTCAACCGTTGCGAGCAGTTGCCCAACCTCGGGAGTCACGACGGAAACCCTACCGGCAGCGCGGCGCGGCACCGAGAGATTCACGGTGTCGTCATCGTGTCGTCAAGGTCACGACACGACGGTCCGAGAGGACAAGGAGGTGAGGCCTGGGAGGTTTCCTGATGCAATCCGTGGTCGCTCTATTGCTCGAGCCACCGAGGACCAGGACCCCTGCACCTCCGCGGGCGACGGGAGCGACAAGAGCGCCGGCTGACACCCGGCCGTCGACGGCCCGACATCTTCGGCTATCAGAGCCAGCCGGCGATGATCCCGGCGACGACCGCCACGACGGCGACCACCTTCATCCAGTTCTTCATTTCTGCATGCCGCGGTGAGCGAGCATCGGGATGTAGACCAGCAGCCAGACGCCGCCGGTGAGGACACACAGCGTGATGTGGAGGATGTGGTTGATGGGGCGGACCACCACCACCCGCTGCGGTGCCGGCATCAGCAGGACTCCGGCAATAGGAGCTCGATGCGCTCAGTCATGTATCGTTTCCCCCTGGTCCTAGGGGTCGTCGCTTCTTCCCTCACAGGTAAGGCGGCGGCCCCTGGCTTACGTCCGGACCATTGTCACCGGGTGCTGGACGCTAATTCGTAGGGCGGGCGACCCGATCTCACACCTACGCGGCGTCGTCGATGTCCGGTTGCCGGGGTCGAAGCCGAAGTGGACCGAGGCAAAGGTCGACGGCCCGATCCGTCAGCGATCATGAGTGCTTCTACGCTTGGCGTTCTCGAAGCGAGGTGTTTGGTAGCCAGATGACGGAAGCGGAGAAGTGGCGCATCCTGGCGCAGGTCCTAGCTGTAACGGTCCCGATGGGGACACTGATCGGGCTCGGACTCGGCTGGCTCATCGGCGGCGACTCGGGCGAGTCGATGGCGGCGGGAGCCTTGATCGGTCTCTTGGTCACCGCAGGAATCGTCACCTTCGATGTGAGCTGGGTAATCGGGCTCATTCCCCGTGGCTGGCGTGAGTCTCCTTTTCTCGTGGTGCTCGTCACACGGAGTCTCGTATGGCTGGCGATCATCGTCGTTGGGATCGGCCTGCCGCTCCTCACCGTTGCTGGGTTGTCGTTGGCGGACCTGGTGGATGAGCAATTTGCCACTGTCGTCGCCGTGAGCTTCGTCGCCGCTCTGCTGTTCAACTTCGTGGGCCAGGTCAACCGACTCCTGGGCCGCAGGGTGCTCGTGCGCCTGATCCTCGGCCGGTACCACCGGCCTCGGGAGGAAGTCCGTGTCTTCCTGCTCATCGACCTTCGCGGATCCACTCAGATCGCCGAACGGCTCGGCAACCTGCGCTATCACGCCTTCCTGAGACGGTTCATCAGCGACGCCACAGAGAGCGTGGTGCGCTACCACTGCGAGGTGCACCGTTACGTAGGCGACGAGGTGATCCTGACATGGACCGCAGAGGAGGGTCTCCTCGATGCCCGCTGTGTCAGGGCGGTGTTCGCCATCTCCGACACCCTGGAGGCAGCACGCACGGCATACGAAACCGACTTCGGTGTCATGCCCCGCTTCTGGGCCGGTCTCCACCTCGGCCCTGTCGTTACCGGCGAGATCGGGACGATCAAACACGAGATCGCTTTCCTCGGCGACACGCTGAATGCAGCGGCGCGCATCCAACAAGCATGCAGAGAGCTTCAACGCGAGTTTCTCGCGTCGGCCGATGTCGTCTCGGCGCTCGACTTGCCAGGCGACATCGCAAGCGAGAGCCTCGGCCGGATCGAACTGCGCGGACTCGAGGACTCCGTGGAACTCTTCGCCATGACACGCTTCGCCGACCGGCCTACGACTGTCTGATCCAGGGCGCGCGCCAACTGACCCGATGGTCGCGAGACGGCCGCGGGCGGCACCGGCAGCCTCACCGCGTCAGGGCCGAAACCCATACGTGTCGAGTGCCCGGGGCAGGGTTTGAACCTGCACGCCCCACGAGGGGACAGCGGATTTTAAGTCCGCCGCGTCTGCCGATTTCGCCACCCGGGCGGGTTGGCGTCGATCAGCGTAACCAGTGGAGGGGCCGCCAGAACGGGCTCTGACGCCCTCGGGTAACCTTGCTCTTCCCTCGACAACGACGGAGGCAAGCCCGGTGAAGGTCTACCCACCCGACAAGATCCGCAACGTCGTCCTGGTCGGCCACAGCGGGGCCGGCAAGACCACGCTGGCCGAGGCGTTGCTGTACCGGGCGGGGGTCGTCGACCGGCTGGGCCGGGTCGAGGACGGCAGCACCGTGATGGACTTCGACCCCGAGGAGCACAAGCGGGGCATATCCCTGGCGATGTCGTACGCCCCGGCGGAGTGGCACGACCACAAGATCAACATCATCGACACTCCCGGCTACGCCGACTTCATCGGTGACCTGTACGGGGCGATGCGGGTGGCCGACCTGGCGGTGTTCGTGGTCAGCGCGGTAGAGGGGGTCGAGGTCGGCACCGAGCGCGCCTGGAGGCTGGCCGAGCGGCTCGAGCTCCCCCGGATGATCTTCATCAACAAGCTCGACAAGGAACGCTCTTCGTACCAACGCACGTTGGAGGGGTTGCAGGAGCGGTTCGGAGCCGGCATCGCTCCGCTGGAGCTCCCGATCGGCGAGGAGACCGCGTTTCACGGGGTCGCCGACCTGCTCACCGACCGGGCGTACTTCTACGACTCGGGCAAGGGCGTGGAGGGAGACATCCCAACCGAGATGGAGGAGTTCGAGCATCGCATCCACGACGACCTGATCGAGGGCATCGTGGTGGCCGACGACGAGCTGCTCGAGGGCTACCTGGAGGGGGTCGTCCCCTCGTTCGAGAGGCTCGAGAAGACCATGGCGATCGGGGTCGCCGACGCCACCGTCTTCCCTGTGGTGTGCGGCTCGGCCACGGGGCCGATCGCCGTCGACCGGCTGGCCAACTTCATCGTCGAGATCGGCCCTTCAGCGGCGCAGCGCAACACGTTCACCGTGGTCGCCGGCGACCAGGAGGTCGACGTCGACGGAACGCCCGAGGGTGAGCCTCTGCTGTTCGTGTTCAAGACGGTGGCCGACCCGTACGTCGGCCAGATCTCGATCTTCAAGGTGCTCTCGGGCACGGTCAAGCCCGACGCCGTGCTCTACAACCCGCGCAGCGGCGCCGACGAGCGCTTCCACAAGATCGGCTACCTCGTCGGGAAGGAGTCCGAGGTCATCGACGCCGTGCCGGCGGGTGACATCGGAGCGGTGTCCAAGCTGCACGACACCGCAACCGGCGACACGCTCGGCCCGAAGGCCAAGCCGGTGAGGGTCGGTGGCATCGAGCGACCGGTACCGGTCCTCGCCACCGCCATAGAGGCGGCCAACCAGGCCGACGAGGACAAGCTGGCCAACTCCCTGCGCCGCCTCCAGGAGGAAGACCCCGCTCTGGTGGTCACCCGCTCGGACGAGACGCACCAGACGCTCCTCCAGGGCATGGGAGAGACGCACCTGGCGATCACCATCGAGAAGCTGAAGCGCAAGTTCGGGGTCGAGGTGGTCACCGAGGAGGTCCAGGTCCCCTACCGGGAGACCGTGACCCGCCTCTCCAAGGCGGAGGGCAAGTACAAGAAGCAGACGGGCGGTCGTGGCCAGTTCGGGGTGGCGATGCTCGAGGTGGAACCGCTCCCCCGCGGCACCGGCTTCGAATTCGTCGACGCCATCAAGGGCGGCTCCATCCCCCGCCAGTTCATCCCGGCGGTGGAGGCCGGGATCAGGGACACGATGCGGGACGGCGGAATCAACGGATTCCCCGTCGTCGACGTCCGGGTCCGCTGCGTCGACGGCAAGTACCACTCGGTCGACTCGTCGGAGATGTCCTTCCGGATGGCGGGGCGGATCGGATTCAAGTCGGCCATGGCCGACGCCGGTCCGATCATCCTCGAGCCGATCTCGCGGATCTCGGTCACCGTGCCGTCCGACTACCAGGGCGACGTGATGGGCGATCTGTCGTCGCGGCGAGGGCAGGTGCAGGGAACCGAGGTGGGACCGGGCGGGATGCAGGTCATCACCGCCCTGGTGCCGACCTCCGAGATCATGCGCTACGCCATCGACCTGCGCTCGCTCACCCAGGGTTGGGGGACGTTCGAGGCGGTCCACGACCACTACGACGAGCTGCCCCAGCACCTTGGAGAACGGGTGCTCGCCTCGCTGTCCAAGGAGTGACCGTCAACCAACGGGGACCAGCCGCCACACCGTGATGAGGCGGGTCCCGGCGCGGCGCGGGTACTCCGCATACCCGGGGTACAGATCGACCGCACGACGCCACACCTCCTCGGCGGCGGCGCCCTCCAGTCGCTCCGCCCGGACGTCGACCCTGGCTTCGCGGTACTCCACCACCGCCACCGGATTCGCCGTCAGGTTGTGCACCCAAGCGGGGGAGCTGCCGCCGCCCCAGTTCGTTCCCAGCACCGCAAGGTCGTCACCACTGGGCACCGCCAGCAGTGGCACCGTCCGCTCCAGCCCGCTCCGGGCGCCCCGGGTGGTGAGCATCACCGTGGGAAGCCCTCCGATCGACTCGGTGAGCGCGACCCTGCCCCCGGACGCCCGGAACGACCATCGGTCCATCGGAGGGAGCACCCGAGCGGAGAGCCAAGTGCCCGGGCGGGTCGCCGCCACTCGGGCCAGGGCTCGCCGCCACCTCGAAGTACGGGGTGGTTGGTAACCCAGCAGCTGCTGCAGACCCACGGTCGAAACCTACCGGCTCGGTACCCCCAGCGGTGCCCGGTCCCTTCGGGGGGCCGTGCGTATGCTTGCCGCCCGCCGACCCGCATCCGGAGGCCTGTCACCCGTGAGTTGCCATCGACCTGGCGGCGACATACCGCGGTCGTCGTCGTGACCGAGGCATTCCTCTGGGGCGCCGTCGCCTCCGGGTCGCTGCTCCTCGGTGCGGCGGTGGCGGCACTGCGCCCACCGGGGAAGAGGCTCCTCGGTTTGGTGATGGGGTTCGGCGCCGGTGTCCTGATCAGCGCCGTCGCCTTCGAGCTCATGGAAGAGGCCGTCGACGTGGGCGGGCATGCCGGAGCCACGCTCGGGCTCTTCACCGGCGCCGCCGCCTTCACCTTCGGGGACGTCCTCATCGGCCGCTTCGAGCGGCGCCGCCGGCACAGCATGGGAGAGGTGATGGAGGCCCCGTCCGGCCTGTCGATCGTCCTCGGGGCACTACTCGACGGGGTCCCGGAGACGGCGGTGCTCGGGCTGACCATCTTGCAGACCGGAGAGGTCGGTATCGCCATGTTGGTGGCGGTGTTCGTCTCCAACATCCCTGAGGGTGTCGCCGCCACCACGACGCTCGAGCAGCACGGCTGGAGACGTTCGACGATCCTGTGGATGTGGACCGGGATCGTGGCGGTGTGTGCCCTGTCGGCCGCCCTGGGCTACGCCTTGCTCGACGGCGCCCCACCGGCGACGCTGGCGTTCACGTACGCCTTCGCCGCCGGGGCGATCCTCACGATGCTGGCCACCTCGATGATGCCCGAGGCCTACGAAGATGCCGGCGAACCGGTGGGGTTCGTCACCGTGCTCGGGTTCGCCGTCGCCTTCGGACTGAGCGTGCTCGAAGCGAGCGGGTGAGGCCGGTCGCTCACCGGGTCTCGTGGAGCTTCACCACCAGCACGTCACACGGAGACAGGTGGATGGCCCGGCTGCTCGTGCTGCCGAGGATCAACGAAGCGAACTCACCCCGGCCCCGGGTACCGACGACGAGCAGCGACGCGCCCAGGTCCTTGGCATAACCCACCAGAGTGTCCGGCGGATACCCGTCGAGGTCGACCTTGGTGACCGGGACCGGCGAGGCCGACAGCACCTCCTCCAAGGGCTCCCAGACCGATTTGCGTTCGGCCACCGCCAGGACTTCGAGGTTCATCCCGGTCTCGACGTACACGACCGGCGTGCGCAGCACATGGACCGCGTGCAGATCGGTGCCGCGGCGCTCCGCCTCCTCGATGGCCTTGCGAACCACGTCCTCGGTCACCGGGGAGGAATCCACGCCCACCACGACGGTCATGGCGACCTCCTCTCCCCGACAGGGTCGCACAGATCGGCCGCCGCCGTCCACCCGTGGTGGCTCACGAGGCGGTGGTCGCCAGCGACAGGGCGAGGCCGTCCAGGATGTCGTGCTCGGAGACGGTGACGGCGATGGCGCCGACATGGTGGACCGCGGTTGCGGCGACCACCGCCCCACCGAGAAGCACCGGGGCCCGGGCGGGATCGAGCGACGGTATGGCCGCGGTGGCGGCCAGGTCGAGGCGGGCCAGCTCGTCGACGAGGATGTCGAGCCCGAGGACCGGTACCACCGTCCCGTGTACCCGCTCGGGGTCGGGCTGCTCGAGCCCGAGGTGAATGGCCGCCAAGCTGGTGAAGGTACCGCCGACCCCGATCACCGTGGCGATCTCGCCTGACACCTTGACCTGCTCGGCGAACAGCCCCGCCACGTAGCGTCGGGCGGCCTCGACCGCGGTCGAGGGAGCCGGGCGGTTGGGCAGCATGCGCTCGGTGAGCCGGACCGAGCCGATGTCGACGCTCACCCCCGACTCGACCCGGTCGACGCCGTGGACGAACTCGGTGCTTCCCCCTCCCAGGTCGATCACGAGGAACGGCGGGTCGCCGATCGCACCGGTGATGGCGCCGGCGAACGACATCTCGGCCTCCTCGGGACCGGTGAGGACCTCCGGGGCCACGCCGAGAAGGGCGTGGGCAGGCTCGGTGAACTCGGTGCGGTTCGCTGCGTCGCGCACCGCCGAGGTGGCGATGACTCCGACTCGATCGCAGCCGGCGGTCCCGATGGCGGCGGCATAGATCTCCACGGCGTCGAGGGAGCGCTCGACCGCCGCCGGGTCGAGCCGGCCGCTGCGATCGACACCCTGGGCCAGCCGGGTGACGATCGACCGGCGGTCGACACGACGCAGCGCGCCGTCGACGACCTCGGCGACCAGCAGCCGAACCGTGTTTGAGCCAACATCGACGGCGGCGACCCTCATAGCCGTGGACGATACCGAGGCGGGCAGAGACACGGCCCGCTGGGTTGGGGCCCCAGCTGCGGGAGGAGCCGAGCGCAGCGAGGCGGGCAGAGACACGGCCCGCGCTGGGGTTGGGGCCCCAGCTGCGGGAGGAGCCGAGCGCAGCGAGGCGGGCATTTCACGGTTCCGACCAGTCGGGGTTGACTGTCACCTCGCCGTCGATATCTGCCACGCATGGGACGGTGCAGTCGAGCGGCTCCACATCGGGTGCGACCATCTCGCCGATCGGGTTGGCGTTGCCGGCGGCATGGTCTGCGTAGTGGGCGTGGAGGCACTTCACCCCACCAGACGACCCCCCGACCCCGCCGGCAGGCACGGGACCCCGGTGCCCGACCGGCACCAGCCGGTCGCGTTCTGCGGCGTAGCGCTCCATCGCCCGCCGGTAGCCGTCGGCGAAGCCGGGGTCGGAGTCGACCCGGTCCTGGGCGGCGGCGACACCACCACCGGATTCGAGGCGGCCGATGCGGCGCCTCGCCAGCGGGCACGTCAGCCAGTACGTCGTCGGGAACGGGGTGCCGTCGTCGAGCAGCGGGGGAACCGTGACCACCACCGGCATCGCCAGGTGGCATCGTGCTGCCGTCGCTACCGGCGACCGCAGCGGCCGCCCCAGCTGGACGGCCACCGCCTCGTGGTCATCCATCTCGCTCTAGATCGCGGCCCGTGAGGAAGTCCCAGATGCCCTGCCAGAACCCCGACGGCGCCTCGCTCTGGTCGGCCTGGTCGGTCTCGTCGGCGAGCACCGGGGCGGGCTCGGGCACCTCGACCACGTATCCGGTCTCCCCGGGGCGCACCAGCCCGAACTGCTCGCGGGCGATCCGCTCGATCTCGACCGGGCTCTGCAGCTTGGCGATCTCCCCCTCGAGCTCGGCGTTGGCGGCCTGGAGGTCGGCGAGCTGCTGCTCGGCGGCGTCGACCTGGCGATGGTGGGCGAACATCTGGCGGAAGGGGAACACCCCGCCGAGGATCCCGGCCACCAGCCCGACGAGGACCAGCGCCACCAATACGCCGCGGCGCGGCCGCCTCCCCCGCCGCGTCGGCGGAGCCGGGCGATCGGTCATGGGCGCCGCCGGAACGGCCCCCACCCTGCGTAACGGGCGTCAGGCCCCAGCGCCTCCTCGATCCTCAGCAGCTGGTTGTACTTGGCGGTGCGCTCGCCCCGGGCGGGCGCACCGGACTTGATCTGCCCGGCGTTGGTCGCCACCGCCAGGTGCGAGATGAAGCTGTCCTCGGTCTCTCCCGACCGGTGGGAGACCATCCGTCCGTAACCGTTGGTTGCCGCCAGCTCCATGGTGTGCATCGTCTCGGACAGGGTGCCGATCTGGTTCACCTTGACGAGGATGGCGTTGGCGGTGCCCTGCTCGATGCCCCGCCGGAGGATCTCCTCGTTGGTGACGAACAGGTCGTCGCCGACGAGCTGGCACCGGTCGCCGAGCCGGGCGGTCAGGGCCCCCCAACCCTCCCAGTCGGCCTCACCGAGGCCGTCCTCGATCGAAACCAGCGGGAAGTCGTCGGCCAATCCGACCAGGTAGTCGAGCATCCACTCGACCGGGTGCTCCTCGCCGTCCAGTTCGTAGCGTCCGTCGCGGTACAGCTCGGTGGCGGCGACGTCGATGGCGAAGGCGATGTCGTCACCGAGCCGGTATCCGGCCGCCTCCACCGCTCGGGACAGCAGCTCCAGCGCCGCCCGATCGTTGGGCAGGTCGGGGGCGAAGCCCCCCTCGTCACCCACGTTGGTGGTCAGACCTTCGGCGGCGAGCACTCCCTTGAGGGCGTGGTACACCTCGACCCCGGCGCGCAGACCCTCTCCGAAGCTGGGGGCACCGCCGGGAACCAGCATGAACTCCTGGATGTCGATGGAGTTGCTGGCGTGGGCGCCGCCGTTGAGGACGTTGAGACACGGGACCGGCAGCAACCGGGCCGATGACCCGCCCAGGTAGCGGAACAGCGGCAGCCCGACCGCCGACGCCGCCGCCCGGGCCACCGCCAACGACACGCTGAGGATGGCGTTCGCCCCCAGGTTCGCCTTGTTGGGGGTGCCGTCGAGATCGAGCATCACCTGGTCGATCTCCTCCTGGCGGCTGGCGTCGCGCCCGATGAGAGCGCCGGCGATCGCCTCGTTGACGTGCCCGACGGCGCCGAGCACCCCCTTGCCCCCGTAACTCGAGCCGCCGTCACGCTGCTCGTTGGCCTCCAGTGACCCGGTGGACGCCCCTGACGGGACCGCGGCGCGCCCGAAGCCGCCGCCGGCCAGCACCACCTCGGCCTCGACCGTAGGGTTGCCCCGCGAGTCGAGGATCTGGCGACCCCGAATCGAGGAAATCGCGGTTTTCACGTCCGCGAAGATATCACGGACCCTGACCCCCACCTGGTCACGCCCGAGCTACCTGTCCAACTCGTTGACTCGCTCTTTGGCGCGCTCCCACAGGTCGTCGAGCTGTTCGAGCGACAGGTCGGCCAGGTCGTCGCCGGCAGAAGCGGCCATCTCCTCCATCCCGCGGAACCTGGCCTCGAAGCGGTCGTTGGCGTGCCGGAATGCCAGCTCGGGGTCGACCGAGAGGTGCCTGGCCAGGTTGACCACCGAGAAGAGGACGTCACCGAGCTCGGATGCCCGCAACGCCGGGTCGCCCACCACCGCCGCCAGCTCGTCGAGCTCCTCACCCACCTTGGCCAGCACCGGCATCGGTTCGCCCCAGTCGAAGCCCACCGTCGCCGCCCGCAGTTGCAGCTTCTCCGCCCTGGACAGCGCCGGCATCGCCTTCGGGATGCCGTCGAGCAGCGATGGGCGATCCTTCTCCGCGGCCTTCAGTACCTCCCAGCGCGCCAGCACGGCGTCGGCGTCGTGGGCGGCGGCATCGCCGAATACATGGGGGTGGCGGCGAACCAGCTTGCGCCGGATGCCTTCGGCCACCTCCTCGACACCGAACATCCCGGCCTCTTCGGCCAGGGTGGCATGGAACACCGTCTGCAACAGGAGATCGCCCAACTCCTCCTCGACCTCGGCGTAGACCACAGGGTCGTTGAACTCGCCAGGGGCGGTCGGAGGCAGCGCACCGAGCGCCTCGACCGCCTCGAACGCCTCCTCGATGAGATGGGAGACCAGGGTGTGGTGGGTCTGCTCGCGGTCCCACGGGCACTCGGCCCGCAGCCGCCGGTTGGTGGTCACCAGCCCGAACCAGCCGTTCGGCGGGGGAACCAGGTACAACGTCGTGCGGGGCCCGACCGGGTGTCGGGAGATGTCGTGCAACGGCATCGTCTCGACGAGTTGCTCGGGCTCGCCGAGTCGGTCGAGCACGGTCACCGGCGTGTCGTCGGGCAGCACGCGGCCGAGCACGGCGGCGACGTCGCCGAGCACCTCGGGCCGGTCCACCTGGGTGATCACCGTGGGGAGGTGGAGTTGGAGCGGGTCGGGAAGGGCCCGGCCGTCGATCACCTGGGCCCCGTCGGCGATGGGGTCGCAACCGGTCACCGTCCACACCAGGTCGAGGAACGACTCGCCGGGGACGATCTCCACGGTATTGCCGGCCGCCCGGGCCCGTTCCACGACGAGCGGCACGCTGCGCTCCCCCACCGAGGCCGAGCCGGGCACGGCGTATGCCACCGAGCCGGTGGCGGCGAGCGAGACCACCCGGTCGGCGATGGCGGAGTAGACGGCGTCGAATCCGTCGGCGGAGGTATAGAGGTCGTCGCAGGTGACGACCTGGCGGCGGGCGGCGAGGTCGGCGACAGCCGGATGGTGCCCGGTGCGCGCCACCACGGTCTCGATGGCGTCGAGCGCCGCCATGGTGGCGGGGGCGAGCCGGTCGAGCCCGGCCGGGCCCAGGCCGACGACGAGAACGTCGGGATTCACGAGGCGGCGACGACGCTGGAGGTCTCCGGCGACCACACTCCGACGGAGGAGCGGACGTCGATGTCGGCGTCCGCTACCGCCTCGGTGAACCAGGCGCCCATCAGACCGGTGCCGACCTCGGGGTCGAGGTACGCCATCGGATCGGCGGCGAGCTGCTCGGCCGTGGGGAACACCCGCTCGTCGACCTGGATGACGTGGTACCCGAACGACGTCTGCACCGGCCCGGTGACCTCCCCGAGCGGGGCATCGATGACCCCGGCGACGAACTCCTCGCCCATCTGGGAGTGATGGACGACGCAGTCGCCTTCGGAGCCGAGGACCCCGCCTTGGCTCTGCTGGTCGAGCGACACCTCGGCGGCGACGGCGGCGAAGTCCTCACCCGCCTCGAGCCGCTCGATCACCTCCTCGGCTTCCTCCTCGGACCCCACCAGGATGTGCTTGACGCACGCCTGCATCACCTGTTCGGGGGTCTCCTCGATCACCGCCTCATACGATCCGCGTGCCTCCAGGAGCAGTTCGGGGATCACCGCGTCACGCACCAGGGTGAACCGGGCGTTGAGCCACCGGAGGCGCTCGCCGGCGGTGGCGTCGGTGGCGATCTGCTCGAAGAGGGACACGTAGCGCGGGGGCGGGTCCGCCAGCCGAGCGTCGACCTGGTCCGCGGTGAAGGTGACTCCGAACTGCTCCTCGGCCGCGGAGGCGATCGACTGCTCGAGGATGAGCGTGGTGAGGTCCTGGCGGATCGGCGCCGCCGGCGAGCTGGCGACGTCACCGGATTCGGATCGCATGGCGAGCACATCGTCCTGGGTGATGCCGACCCCGTCGACGGTGGCCAGGTCGGAAGCCGCCGAGCAGGCGGCGACGGCAACGGCCAGGGCCGCCACTGCGATAGATCGACCCAGCCCGCGCCGCACGCGCCTCACCTCCGCAACTCAGCTCCGGACGGGCCACATTCTACGAAGGAACTCGAGCAGCCCGGCTACCGGGTCGGCACGGGGGGCCGGGACGAACAGGAGGTCGCCGCGCACCACGGCGCGCGGGGCGAGCCGCTGCAACCTCACCTCTTCGGATGCCAGCAGCGTCACCGGCGACAATCGCACCTCATGCCGCAGCTTCACGATCTCCGCCAGCCCGACCCGGATCGCCTCGACCCGGAGTCGAGCAACGTCCGCCAGGGCCGCCGCCGGATCGGGTAGCTCTCCGTAGCGGTCTCGCCACTCGACGACGACGTCGTCGACGTCGGCCTCGGTGGCGGCGGCCGCCAGCCGGCGGTATGCCTCCAGTCGCTCGTCGGGGCCGGGGATGTAGTCGTCGGGGAGGTGGGCGTCGACGGGCAGGTCGATCCTCACCTGGGGAGGTTCCTCCACCTCGACCGGCTCGCCCTTGAGCTCGCCGACGGCGTCCGCCACCAGCTCGACGTACAGGTCGAACCCGACGGCGGCGATGTGCCCGGCCTGGGTCTCACCGAGGATGCTCCCCGCCCCCCGGATCTCGAGGTCGCGGAGGGCGAGCTCAAAGCCCGAGCCGAGCTCGGCGAAGCGCCCGATCGCCTCCAGCCGCCGATAGGCATCGTCAGTGAGCCGCTCCTCCTCCGGGTGGAACAGGTAGGCGTAGGCCCGCTGGCTCGACCGTCCCACCCGCCCCCTGAGCTGGTACAGCTGGGCGAGGCCGAGACGGTCCGCCCGCTCCACGATGAGCGTGTTGACCTGGGGCAGGTCCAGCCCCGACTCGATGATGGTGGTGGCCACCAGTACGTCGTGGTCGCCGTTCCAGAACTCGACCATCGCCTGTTCGAGCTGGCCCTCGCTCATCTGCCCATGGGCGACGGCGTAGCGGGCGTCGGGCACCAGGGCACGCAGCCGGGCGACGGCATGGTCGATCGACTGCACCCGATTGTGGACGTAGAAGACTTGGCCCTCGCGCAGCAGCTCACGCCGAATCGCCGCCGACACGGTCTGCTCGTCGTATGGCCCGACGTAGGTGAGGATCGGATGGCGGTCGACCGGTGCGGTGCGGATGTGGCTGACGTCCCGAATCCCGGTGAGCGCCATCTCCAGCGTCCGGGGAATCGGGGTGGCGGTGAGGGTGAGCACGTCCACCGAGGTCCGCAGCCGCTTGATCTGGTCCTTGGCCGCCACCCCGAACCGCTGCTCCTCGTCGATGACGAGGAGTCCGAGGTCCTTGAACCTGATGTCACCGGACAGGAGGCGGTGGGTGCCGATGACTATGTCCACCGACCCATCTCCGAGCCCGGAGGCGACGTCCCGCTGTTCCGCCGGGGTCAGGAACCGGCTCATCGCCTCGACCCGCACCGGGTAGGGGGCGAACCGCTCGCCGAGGGTGGCCTGGTGCTGCTGGGCGAGCAGGGTGGTGGGGACCAGCACGGCCACCTGTTTGCCGTTCTGCACGGCCTTCATGGCCGCCCGCATCGCCACCTCGGTCTTGCCGAAGCCGACGTCGCCGAACACCAACCGGTCCATGGGCTCGGCGTTTTCCATGTCTGCCTTGACCTCGGCGACGGCGGTGAGCTGGTCGGCCGTCTCCTCATACTGAAACGACGCCTCGAACTCGGCCTGCCAGGGCGTATCGGCGGCGAAGGCGTGGCCGGTGGCCCGCGCCCGACGCCGATGCAGGTCGACCACCTGCTCGGCGACAGCCGCAACTGCCTGCCGGACCTTGGATCGCGTGCTGGCCCAGTCGGCGCCGCCGAGGCGGGAGAGGCGGGGAACCTCGCCGCCGGTGTAGCGGCGGACGGCGGCGAGCTGGTCGGTGGGGACGTAGAGGCGGTCCTCGCCGTGGTAGGCGAGCAACAGGTAGTCGCGTTCGACCCCGCCGATCTCGCGATGGACCAGTCCCTCGAATCGCCCGATGCCGTGGTGGTGGTGAACGACGTGGTCGCCGGGACGCAGGTCGCGATACCCCTCGCCGACCTCGCCTACGCGCCGAGCGCCGTACCGGCGGTGGGAGCGCCGGCGACCGGCGATCTCCTGCTCCCCCACCACCCCGACGCCGAGCCAGTCGGCGACGAAGCCACGGTGGATGCCGACGGGGAGCACCGCAGGCTGCACCTCGTCGAGCGAGCCCAGCTTGGGGATGGGGAGCCCGGCCTCGCCGAGCAGCCGGGCCACCCGGTCGGCGGCGGCGTCGCCATCCATGGCGATGACCACGTCGACCCCGCGCTGCTTCCAGCGGGTGATCGCCGTCCCGACCGAGTCCGGGTCGCCTGCCACGGCGTCGAACCCTCGGATGGTGTACGCCTCGTCTCCGGGGCGGGATGGGGACGGCGGGGCCTCGAGGTGGGGGTGGGCGGCGAGGGCGCGGTCAAGGGGTAGGTAGAGCAGCGGGTGCTCCCCCGCCGGCGGGGCGCTCTCCCCCCAGGTGCCGGCCAGGGCGGCGGCCAGGTCCTCCTCCTCGGTGCGCAGCTCGGTGGCGCGGGCACCGGCCTGGACCGCGTCGAAGACGACCAGGCGAGCGGAGGGTGCTTCGTCGATGACGGACCGCTCCGGAGCAAGCCAGGGCAGCCAGCTCTCCAGCCCCGGAAACGTCACCCCGGCGGCGACCCTGTCCCAGGTGGACGCCGCCCATGGTTCGCCGGCGAGCAGCTCCTCGGCGGTCGCCACCACACCGGCATCGGGCATCAGCTCTCGGGCGGGGTACGCGGTCACCGACGGCACCGACTGGCGCGCCCGCTGGTTGGCAGTGGCGAAGGTGCGGATGTCGGTGACCTCGTCGCCCCAGAACTCGATGCGGTGCGGGGTGTCGCCTTGGGCGGGGAACACGTCGATGATGCCTCCCCGTACCGCTACCTCGCCCGGCGCCTCGACCCGGTCGGTGCGGGTGTACCCCATCGCCGCCAGCTCGTCGACGACACCGTCGAAGTCCACCTCGACACCGGCGGCGAGCACGACCGGGGTCACCCGGCTCGGGCTGACCCGCTGGATGGCGGCACGCACCGACGCCACCACCACGGTCCCCGGTTCGGCACCGGCCAGCCGGTGGCGGGCCTCGGCCCGGGCAGCCATCGTGCCCACGTTGGGGGAGATGTGCTCGAAGGGCAGCGTCCCCCAGGCGGGGAGCAGAAGGGCGCCGTCGTGGAACAGGGCGAGGTCGTCGACGAGGTCCTCGGCCTCGTGCTCGCCGGGCACCACCGCCAGGATGGGCCGGTCGTCGTCCCCCGCCATCGCCGCCAGCAGCAACGCCCGCAGCGGCGGAGGGACCGCAACCCGTCCCGGGATGTCGGGGAGGCGGTCCCCGGGCCAGAGCCGGGCGAGCGCCGCTAGAGGGGCGAGGGGCATGAAGACAGAGGCTACGCCGTCAGGCGGAGCTCGCCGCTCAGGAGCCAAGAAGTTCGGTGTGCTCCCTCAGCAGCCGGACGAACTCGCGACGGAGCGCCTGTTTCTGGTCGGGGGTGTAGTGGACGAAGTCGGCTTGGCCGGCGATCCCGGCCCGTTTGGTCACCCGGTCGACGTCGAGCACGACGAACCCCAGGTCCCCGGCCGCCTCGCGCAACCCGATGGCGAACTGGCGGCGCCGCACCGTCGCCGGGCTGTTGGCGAACTGGTAGTCGACCGCCGCCGCCCCCGGATCGACCACCAGCGTGTTGCACACCACGACGAGAGCGCCGGTCCGCGCCTTCAGCTCCTTGACGATCAGCCCCAGGTTGTCGAGGTAGGTCTCCATCGGCATCTTGCCGAGCTTCTTGAACGTCGCCGAGAACCACTTCACCCGTTCCAGGTCGCCGAGCACCTGGGTCATGTCGGCGTTGAGCCACCAGCCGCCCGGGTCGACCAGTAGGCCGTCGGAACGGTGCTGGTACACGGTGCGGGACAGGTCGGCGGCGATGCTCAACACCACCACGTCCTTCGGGTAGGTCCCCAGGCGGGGGTGGTCGGGAACCGGGAAGCGCTCGTCGAACAGGTTCGACGTGAAGCTGGCCGGGTCGAGGTCGAGCCTGTCGACGACCTCGTCGAGTACCGGGCCCTGCACCCCGGCCAGGCCCTGCAGGATGAAGTCGGAGCGGGCGCCCTCGACCGCGCTGTCGCGATGAATGGCCAGCGAGGCGTCGAGTTGCGGCTGGAGCAGGCTCCCGGCGCCGGCCAGGAAGGTGAGATCGCATCCGCCGAAGCCGTAGATACCGACCTTCCGCGACGCTCTGATGTTGCCGACGTAGACGTTGGTGCGGTACAGCGACCCGCCCTTCTGCAGCCGCATCGAGTTACGCGCCTTGCGCAGCGCCTCTTCGGGCCCGCTCAGCCGGCCGAACATCCTGCGCACGATCTTCAGCGAGATCGGGTTGGTCGGGGTGTCCTTCACCGGACCGGTCATCGCTCCACCACCCGCAGCCCCACCCGGAAGTGCGGGGTCAGATCGCTTGTCTCATCGGGATCGAGGTCGGGACGGGCACCCATCACCGCCACCCGTGACCCCACCGAGACGTCGGTGGTCGGCGAGACCTCGAGGAGGTGGCCCGGCTCACCGGCGACCACACCGAGGGTCATCACCCGGGACTGCATCTTGATGTCCTTGGTGGCCCCGAGATGCGAGGCGAGCCCGCCGAACTCGATGTCGAAGAGGACGTCCCCGGGGGCGACGGCGTCCCCGACCTGCTTGTGCCATCGGGTGATCGAGCCGTCGGTGGTCCGCCGGTCGTAGCGGGGGACCAGCAGCAGCGCCAGCTCAGACGTCATCGGGTCGAGAACGCGGAGGGCGTCGATCTGGCCCACCGCCTCCTCGGCGATGTCACCGGCCGCCTCGACGGTGTACCGGCCCGGGGCGACGACGTGGTCGCCGGCGCCGCGTTCGGCGACGATCCGATCGGCGTCGACCACAACCACCGGGTGGTCGCCGGCGACGTGGGCGAGGGCGAGGTCGAGGCGCTGGGCCCGGTCGCCGAAGGCGATGGCGGCTTCGATGTCTTCGCCGTCGGGCACGAACGTCGAGAGGTTGTACACGACGAGTCGGGTGCCCTCACCGAGGGCCTCGACCACCTGGACGAGGTTGGCGGCCGTGGACTGCTCGTCGATGGGCCCGACCGGCTCGCACCGCTGCCCCAGCCACTCCTCGACGGCGGGATCGAGAGGGCCTTGCGGCGCCTGGATCAGGATCCCCGTCTCGGCGTGCCGGTGGACGGCTTCGGACAGCTCGGCCAGCAGCGACAGCACAACTACCGAGGAACCGGTCGGCGCACTGAACGCCGAGTCGTCGAGCCACGAGGCGACGGCAGCGGGCACGTCGCCGGTGAGCGCACCGGGGACGGCGTCGAGGCGTTGCACCAGGACGTCACTGCGCACACTGGGCATGACCACGGTGCCCACCGCTTCGCCGGCCCGCGTGGTGAGCAGCCCGGGGCGGCCCAGCGAGTCGATGACGTCGGGGCTGTCGGCGAGCACGATGCTCGCCGCGCCTACTCCAGGAAGGGTGCCATCCGGCAGATGTTGGTCGGGCACGCCCGCCATTGAGCCCCCCTCGTGGTGACGCCGCGTACCCGGCCGATGATATCAGCCGTCGACCGGGCATCCTCTGGGTCGGGCGGCGGATACCGGCTCGGCGCGTCAGGTGGCGTCAGGCGCCGCAGCCTCCGCCGATCACCTCGACCAGGCCACTGTCGACGTACTCGTAGGCGACAGATCCCGAGCCCTCGTAGTAGCTGGTGTCGAAGACCACCTCCATGCTCCCGCTCCCGTCGAGGTCGGCGACGGCGGCGATCACATGGTGGAGCACGTACGGGCTCGTGGTGTCGCCGTACGACTCGGCGACGACCGACGCACCGCTCCCGGCGAAGAGCATGACCAGGCTGTAGTCGCCCGGCCCGGCAAGCCGCTCTCCGCGGGCGACGGCGAGCACCGCCTCGACGTCGGCTTCGCCGCCGAGGTCGGCCTCGACGTACTGGACGAACGGCGGTGCAGCCTCGTCGATGCCTTGGGCGGCGAGGTGGTCGAGAGCCGCCTGGAGCCGGGCAGGTGGCGGTTCCCCGACGACGATCGGCCGGGGCACCAGGGGCCAGGTGGCGCCGAGCACGGCGATCGAGCCGGAGACCCGGAGCTCGCCGGGCAGCGCTGGGTCGAACTCGATCGAGGCGTTCCCAGTGGTCTCGCAGACGCCGACATCGACGGCCGTCGCCTCGGAAACGTCACTGAGCGTGACCACGTCGAACGTCGCGCCGGGCACCTCGGGCAGATCGTCCGGCGTGGGGGCGGTGACCCACTCGCCGGCGGCCGGGTCGAACCAGCCGAGCGTGCCGTAGACCGTGGCGCTCAGGGCCGAGGTGGTGACCGGCGGGACCGTCGTCGTCGGGGCGACCGTGGTCGTGGTGGTCGGAGCCGTCGACGTCGTGGTCGGGGCGAGCGTCGTGGTCGTCGTCGGAGCGGCGGTCGTCGAGGAGGTGGGTGGGACCGTCGTCGACTGGCCCGTCTCCGTCCCGCCGCCGCACGAGGCGAGGATGGCGAGGGCGACGATCGGAATGCCCAGGCGCCTGATCATGGCTACGAGCCTAGGTCGGCTGGTTCATCTCGCCGGCCCGCTGGCGAGCGGCCTCGCCGCCCTCGGTGACGAACACCTCGACCAGGTCGGCGGCGTACTGGGTCATCAGCTCGGCGTCGACCCGCTCCCGCGAGCCGAACCGCTCCAGCACGTAATCGGCGGGGTCGCGCGAGCCCGGGGGGCGGCCCACGCCGCAGCGCAGCCGCCAGAAGCCCTGGCCGATCGAGCGGATGACCGACGAGACGCCGTTGTGCCCGCCCGAGCCACGGTCGTGGTGGACCCGCAGGACCCCGAAGTCGAGATCGATCTCGTCGTGGACCACCAGCAGCCGGTCGAGCGAGGTGTCGTAGTAGCGGAGGAGAGGGGCGACGGCCTGCCCGGACTCGTTCATGAATGTGGTTGGCCGGGCGAGCACCATCCGCTCGTCGCCGATCCGGGTTTCTGCGACCTCGGCGCGCATGAACCTGGGGGCCCGACGGAACGATGCGCCGGCGCGCTCGACGGTGACAGCGACCACCTCGCCACCCAGGTTGTGACGGGTCCCTTCGTACCGGGAGCCCGGGTTCCTCAGCCCGACGACCAGCGCAGTTGCCGAGGTCAGCTCTCGTCCTCGGCCTCGGCGGCAGGCTCACCGGCAGCGCCCTCTTCGCCCTCTTCGCCTTCCTCGCCTTCCTCGCCTTCGGCGGGAGCGACAACCTCCTCCACCCGCGGGGCGAGCACGGTGACCAGGGTGTGCTCGGGGTCGCCGACGTAGGTGACCCCTTCGACCGCGGGCAGGTCGGAGATGTGCAGCGTGTCGCCGAGCTCCAGCTGGGAGACGTCGAGCTCGATCGAGGTGGGGACCGCGGTTGGTAGCGCCCGAACCGTCACGCTGGTCTCGATGGTGTCGAGGATGGCGCCCTCCTGCGCCACCGACGCCGGTGTCCCCACGAAGTCGAGGTTCACCTCGGCTTCGATCTCGATATCGAGCGACACCTTGATGAAGTCGAGGTGGGTGATGTCGTTCCTCACCGGGTGCCGCTGCACCTCGCGGGCGACGGCGAGGATGGTCTCGTCTCCGTCGACGGTGACGTTGAACAGGGTGTTGAACCCGGCCTCGGAGCGGAGCGCCGAGTACAGGGCCAGCTTGTCGACCGAAACGTGGATCGGCTCGATCCCCCGGCCGTACACCACGGCCGGGATGCGGCCGGAGCGCCTCATGCGGCGCGCCGGGCGGCTGCCCGCCAGTTCTCGCGGCTCGGCCGCCAGCGTCACCTGATCCATCGTCGAATCTCCTCGTGAGGGCGTGGGGCGCGGTGCTCGGACCCGGCGCCAGGAAGAACCGCGAGTATACGTAGTGCCGGAACGTCGTCAGAAATCGGTGGACACGACGTCGAACGCCGGACACAAGCTCGGCATGAAATGATCGTGTTCCGCGCGTCCGGGCCGATCACGGTGATCGAGTAGCTCAGTCCGGGACGGGGCCTACCCGGCGCAGGTGGGCGCCGAGGCGGCGGCCGCGGCCGTAGGGGAAGATCTCGATGGCCTCGCCGGCGCGGATCCTGTCCTGCATCCGCTGCCAGAACCGGACCTCGAAGAGGTCGCCGTGGTGGTAGTCGAGCGCTTGCCACAGCTCGCCGCGCAGCCCGAGGAAGCGGCTGAACTCCTCGGGGAAGATGTCGTGGCTGCCGACACCGAACCACGGATCCGCCGCCATCTCCTCGTCGGGACGGTCCGACTCGGGCAGGCGGCGGAAGTTGCACTCGACCAACGGCGTGATCTCGTCGTAGTCGTAGAACACCACCCGTCCGCCCCTGGTCACCCCGAAGTTCTTGAGCAGCATGTCGCCGGGGAAGATGTTGGCGGCGGCGAGGTTCTTGATCGCCCGCCCGTAGTCGACGATGGCGGCCCGCGCCCGCACCGGGTTGGCCTCACGGAGGTACAGGTCGAGCGGCGCCAGCCTCCGCTCCACGTAGACGTGCCGGAGGGTGAGGTGGTCGCCGTCGACCACCACCGACCGGGCCGCCTCGATAGTGAGCTCGTCGAGCAGTCCCGGCTCGAACCGGTCGACCGGGAAGCGCAGGTTCTCGAACTCGGCGGCGTCGACCAGCCGTCCCGCCCGGTCGTGACGGGCGACCAGCCGGTACCGATCCATCACCCGGCGCCTGGTGGTCTCCTTGGGGAACGGGAACCGGTCCCGGATCACCTTGAACACCACGTCGTACCCGGGGACGGTGAACACGATCATCACCATCCCCTTGATGCCCCGGGTGTGGTCGAACCGGTCGGAGCTGGTGGCGATGTGCCGGGAGAAGTCACGGAAGAGCTCGGTCTTGCCGTGCTTGGGGTACCCGATCGCCGTGTACAGCTCGGCCCGGGTGCGGGAGGGAACGAGACCGGCGAGGAAGGTCACCAACGCCGCCGGGCGGTCGGTGGCGACGCAGAAGGCCGCCCTGGTGTAGGAGAACAGCACCCCGACCTCCTCGGGCTCGGTGAGCACGGCACCGATGACCAGCCCGCGGCTGGTGTGGTGGACCGCCACCGCCATGGGGAGCGTGGCACCGCCGGCACGGAGCTGCCCCACCAGGTAGGCGCCCTGGCCCCGGTAGAAGGGCTGGTCCGCCATCACCGCCTCGTCCACCTCGCCGGCGATGCCGTGGAGGCGCAGCGCCCGCCGGATCTCCGCACCTCCGAGCACGGCGTCCCGGGTGAGGTTCTGCCAGCGACCGTCGATCCCGGCGCCGGAGACGATCCGGCCGATCAGCGCCGCCGGATCCGGCCCGGAGTAACGGACCAGGGCAGGATCTCCAGCGACCGCCGGGGTGCCTGAGAACTCGCCGCCGGTGAACTCGACGCCGGGATCGACCCCGACGGTGCCGAGCATGCGGCGGGTGCACGAGTTGAAGAAGGTCTCGGCGATCTCCCGGTCGACGCGATCGGCAACAGCGGCAGCGAATCGCCCTTTGGCGGCGACCCAGGTGTCCCGGTCGGGCCCCGGCCCTCCAAGGGCGACGACGGCACCGGCAACCGCCTCGGCGTACACGTCGAGCCGCCGAGTGACCGTCGCCTGGGCCGCCCCCCAGTCGCGCCGGGCGAAGGCGTCGGCGGCGGTGGCGTTGACCGCGCGCATGGCGTCGAGGTGGGCTTCGTAGTGCTCGGTGACGGCCCCGGCGACCAGGACCTCTGACGCCGCGGACGGCGTCGCCGTCACATGTTCTCGCCTTCGAAGATCTCGCTCACCGAGGCGTCGGTGAAGATGGCGTTGACGGCGCCGGCGAGCAGCTTGCCGATCGACAGCACGGTGAGCTTGTCGAGGTCGGAAGCATCGTCGGGGACCGGCAACGTGTTGGAGATGACCACCTCGGTGATCGGGGCGTTCTTGAGCCGGTCCACCGCCGGATCGGAGAGCACCCCGTGGGTGGCCACCAGGCGGACGCTGAGGGCGCCCCGCTCCATCAACAGGTCGGCGGCCGCCACCGCGGTGCCGGCGGTGTCGATCATGTCGTCGACCACGATGCAGTGCCGTCCGGTGACCTCGCCGACGATCTCCAGGGCCGACACCGTGTTGCGCTTGTCCTCGGCCCGGCGTTTGTGGACGAAGGCGGGGGTGGCGTCGAGGTGGCGGGCGTACTTCGAGGCGAGCTTGACCCGGCCGGTGTCCGGGGACACGACGGCGATGGGCTCCTCGATCTCCCGCTTCAGGTACTCGACGAACACCGGGAGGGCGGTGAGGTGATCGAAGGGCCGGTCGATGAAGCCCTGGATCTGCTGGGTGTGGAGGTCGACGGAGACGATGCGGTCGGCCCCGGCGGTGAGGAAGAGGTCACCGACGAGCCTGGCGGTGATCGGCTCGCGCGCCCGGCCCTTCTTGTCCTGGCGGGCGTAGCCGTAGAACGGGACGACGGCGGTGATCCGTTGCGCCGACGCCCGCTTCAGCGCATCGATCATGATGAGCTGCTCCATCACGTGGAAGTTGATCGGCTGCGTGTGGCTCTGCACGACGAAGCAGTCCGAGCCACGCACCGATTCGGTGAAGCGGACGTAGATCTCGCCGTTGGCGAAAACCCCTCGCTCCACACCGCCCAGGTTGGTGCCCAGGATGCTGGCCACCTCGCGGGCGAGACCCTCGTTCGCCGACCCGGAAAAGATCATGAGCCGCTTGCGGCTCGAGATCTCCATCACTCGCGCTCCTCGTCGGCTCTGGCCTTGCGCCGCTGAGCGTAGCCCGGCACCTCGCGCTGCGGCGAGCGGGTGACGGCGAGGGCGTCAGGGGCGACATCGTTGGTGATCACCGATCCGGCACCGGTCCACGCCCCGTCCCCGACCTCGACCGGCGCCACCAGCACCGTGTCCGAACCGATCCTCACCCCGTCGCCGATTACGGTCTTGTGCTTGCGGTAGCCGTCGTAGTTGGCGGTGATCGTGCCCGCCCCGATGTTGCTGTCGGCGCCGATGGTGGCATCGCCGACATACGAGAGGTGCGGCACCTTGGAGCCCGGGCCGATTACCGAGCCCTTGATCTCGACGAAGGTGCCCGCCTTGGACGACTCTTCGAGCACCGCGCCTTGGCGGAGGCTGACGAAGGGGCCGACCTCGGCGTTGCGACCGATCGTCGAGCCGCGCACCGCGGCGAACCACACCCGGGCCCCCTCGGCGACAGTGGTGTCTGCGATGTGCACCGACGGGCCCAACTCGGCACCCGAGGCGACCGTGGTCGTTCCCATGAGGTGGACGTCGCCCCAGAGGCGGACGTCCGGGCTCAATTCGACGTTGGCCCCGATCGACACCCGCGCCGGGTCCTCCATGAAGACCCCGGCCGTCATCCACGCCGTGTTGATGCGGCGCCTGAGCTCGGCGGCGGCAGCGGCGAGCTGGTCGTGTGAGTTGACCCCGGCGCCTTCGACGGGGTGCGCGGCGACGGCGCCGACCGTCAGGCCGTCACCGACCAGCACGCCGATGACGTCGGTGAGGTACCGCTCCCCTTGGACGTTGTGGTCGGTGAGCGACGCCAGCGCCTTGTCGAGCACCGCCGGATCGAAGGCGTACACCGAGGTGTTGACCTCGGTGATGGCCCGCTGCTCCTCGGTGGCGTCACCGTGCTCGACGATGGCGGTGACCGCACCGGTGGCATCGCGCACCACGCGGCCGTAACCGGTGGGGTCGGCCAGGTCGACGCTGAGGACGGTGGCGGCGGCGCCGGCGGCGACGTGGGCGGTGACGAGCGAGGCGATGGTCTCGGGGCGGATCAGCGGCATGTCGCCGGGGAGCACGACAACCACGTCGCACGGGTCGAGGCGCTCCAGCCCGACGGCGGCGGCGTGACCCGTGCCGAGTTGCTCGGCCTGATGAGCCGTGGCGGTGTCGGACGGCAGGGCAGCGGCGACCTCGTCCGCCTGGTGGCCGACCACCACCACGACCTGTCCAGCGCCGGCGTCACCGGCGATCCGGTGCATCCACGCCACCAGGGGGAGCCCGGCGGCCTCGTGGAGGACCTTGGCCCGGTCGGAGTACATCCTGGTGCCCTTGCCGGCGGCGAGGACGATGGCGTTGAACGTCACCGGCGAGGTCTGTGCTGGCGCGGGCTGGGCAGGCATGGTCTCCTCGGAGCCGGACGGTGCCGAACAGTGTCGTGGTGGGCCGCTCGTGGCTGGGGGGACAGGACTCGAACCCGTACTGACGGGACCAAAACCCGTAGTGCTGCCAGTTACACCACCCCCCATCGGGGTGTGCCCGATTGTAGGGGCCGGAAGGTGACCTACCGCTCAGGATCGCCGGCGAGTGGCTCCCAACCGACGGCGACCGGCTCCACCGCTTCGGCACCGCGAGCGCCGGGCGGGACGTCGCCGACGGCTCCCTGCGCCTCGTCGAGGTCGACGAAGAAGGCGAACAGCGCCGGGCCGCTGCCCGAGAGCGCCACCGGGCGGGCCCACCGGGCCTCCAGCTCGACCCGCCACTCGTCCACCGCCGGGGCGAGCGCCACCGCCGCCGTGTAGAGATCGTTGCGCAGCGGCCCGTGCTCACGGAGCAGGGGCGGTGCCGCCGACTCGGGCAGCGCGGGACCGGTGACGCCGCCGAGGTCGTCCCAGGTGCGGAAGACGGCGGGCGTGCTCAGCTCCACCGGGGGCACCACGACGGCGAGGGCATAGCCGAGCACGGCCGGAATCGGCGTCACCACCTCTCCCCTGCCGGTGACCAGGGCGGTACCGCCGGTGACGCAGAACGGCACGTCGGAACCGATGTCGGGGGCGAGCTCGGCGGGAAGGCCTGGAGACGCCCCGAGGAGACGGGAGGCGAGGTGGAGCGCGGCGGCGGCGTCGGCGCTCCCTCCCCCTAGCCCGGCCGCCACCGGGATGTGCTTGTCGAGCCGCAGCGCCAGGCCGGAGTCCGCCCCGACATGCCGGCGCACCGCCTGCACGGCCCGCCACGCCGAGTTCCCGTCTCCGTCGACAACCGGTCCGCCGTCCCAGGAGGCGATCCCCGCCTCCCCCGCCGAGGGTTCGACCATCGAGAGCTCGAGCCGGTCCGACCACCCGATCGACTGGAACACCGAGACCAGGTCGTGGAAGCCGTCGGGACGGAGCCGCTCCACCCGCAGGGTCAGATTGACCTTGGCGTGGGCGACGGCCTGCATCACCCGTCCACCGCCCTGGCCAGGTCGACGAACTGCCACGGCGCCAACGACTCGGGGCGAGCCGTCGGATCGATCCCGGCGCGGGCGAGCACTTCCTCGGGGCGGTCGAGGACCGCGGCCAGCGAACGCCTCAGCATCTTGCGGCGCCCGGCGAAGGCGACGGCGGCGAGCCGCTCGGCGGCGGCCAAGTCGGCGCTGGTGGCGGAGTCGTGGTGGGTACGTCTCAGCTCGACCACCGCCGACTCCACCGCGGGCGGGGGGACGAACACGGTGGGCGGCACCCGGAAGAGCAGCGACACCTCGCTGCGCAGGGAGGCGACCACCGATGGGAGCCCGTACGTCCGGCTCCCTGGTGGCGCCGCCAGACGGTCGGCCACCTCCCGCTGCACCATCACCGCCAGGCGGCTCACCTCCGGCACCGTCTGCAGGAGGTCGAGCAGGAGGGTGGTACCGACGCCGTAGGGCAGGTTGGCGACGACCACCGCCTCCCGGTCGCCGATGACGGCGGCGAGCGCCGCCGCGGTGGCGTCCTCGAAGTGGACGACGACGCCCGTGCCTCGAAGTGCCTCATCAAGGACCGGCTCGAGATGGCGGTCGATCTCGAACCCGATCACGTCGGCCCCGGAGGCGGCCAGGGCCCGGGTGAGGGTGCCGGTGCCGGAGCCGACCTCGACGACCAGGTCGCCCGGGCCCACCCCGGCGGCGGAGACGATCCGGGCAACCAGGTTCGGGTCCGCCAGGAAGTGCTGGCCGAGCCGCTTGTTGGGGTGATGACCGTGGCGGGCGAGGAGCTCGACGATCTCCCCCCGCCCCTGGGCGCCGTTCACGATCCTGGGGCCGTCGTCTCGGTACACGCCTCCGAAGAGCCGCGCCGCGGTGGCGCTGGTGAGCGCGGCCACCCGGTCGACGTCGAGCCCCCACACCCCGGCGAGCGCCTCGCCGACGCGCACCACGTTGGCAGGCTCGTTGGCGGCAGCGCGGTCCGGAGGCGGCGTGAGGTACGGGGTGTCGGTTTCCACCATGGTGCGCTCCGGCGGGGCCACCGCTGCCCCTCTCCGCACCGTGTCCCCGGTGTCGAAGGTGACCGGCCCGGCGAAGGAGAAGGTCACCCCGAGGTCGGCGAACCGCCGTGTCCACTTCGGTCCGCCCGTCCAGCAGTGGAGCACGACCGCCTCGCCCAGCCCGGCCCGTTCCACCGCCGAGTGGACGTCGGCGAAGGCATCGCGGCAGTGGACGATCACCGGCTTGGCCAGCTCGGCGGCCAGTGCCAGTTGGGCGGTGAAGGCGCGCCGCTGGGCGTCCGGGTCGGACAGGTTGCGGTAGAAGTCGAGCCCGCACTCGCCGACGGCGGAGGCTGCCGCCGCCAGCGCGTGCAGCCGGCCGGATGTCTCGTCCCAGGCGGCAGCGTCGTGGGGATGGAGGCCGGCGGACCAGCGGACCCGGGTCGGGTGCTCGGCGGCGAGCCGGCGCGCCGCCAGCGACGTCCCCAGGTCGACGCCCGGGCACAGCACCCACTCGACCCCTGCGGCGGCGGCCCGGTCGAGGAGGGCCGATGCCGGCTCGGCGGCGAGGAAGAGGTGGCAGTGGCTGTCCACCCAACCCATCGTCACTCGCCCTCGTCGAGTGGTTCCAGTCGGGAGAACAGCGGTGCCGGCTCGGGAAGCGCCCGCCCCACCTCCGGCTGGGGCCTCGACCAGCCCTCCGGCTTCACGCCGAGCATCTCCAGGACCGCCGTAGACGTGGCGGGCAGGTACGGCCCGAGCCCGATGGCGAGCCCGCCGATGGCGTCGAGGGCGGTGGCGAGGATGGAGGCGGTCCGCCCCCGGTCGGCGGAGGCGGTCGACCAGGGGCGCACCTCGTTGAGGTAGACGTTGACCGCGCTTGCCCCCGCCATCGCCCGCTGCAGGCCGGAACGCAGCTTCACCGAGAGCATCAGCGATCTCATCTCCTCCAACGTCGTGTCGACCTCGGCCAGCACCGCCCGGTCGACCTCCTGCCGCTCACCGGGAGTCGGGCACGACGCCGTCGAAGTTGCGGTGGGTCATCGACAGCACCCGGTTGACCAGGTTGCCCCAGGTGGCGACCAGCTCCTCGTTGTTGCGGCGCACGATCTCGTCGTCGGTGAGCTCGGTGTCGTTCTGCTCCGGGCAGCATCGAGGCGAGCGCATAGCGGAGCGCGTCCGGGTCGACCCGGTCGGTGTACCAGCCGACCGGCCGGCCGACGCCGCGGCTCGACGAGCCCTTCTCGCCCCCGAAGGTGACGTACTGGTTGGCGGGGACGTCGGTGGGCAGGTTGAGCCCGCCGTAGCCGATCAGCATCGCCGGCCAGATCACGGTGTGGAAGAAGATGTTGTCCTTGCCGATGAAGTAGTACGTCTCGGCCTCCGGGTCTTCCCACCAGGCCCGCCAGGCCTCGGGATCGCCGTGCCCGCTGCGCCCACTCCTTCGCCGCCGACAGGTAGCCGATGACGGCCTCGAACCAGACGTAGATGCGCTTGCCTTCGCCGAGGTCGTCCGACTCGGGCGGGATCGGGACGCCCCACGTCGAGATCGCGGGTGATGGCGCGGTCGTGGAGCCCTTCCTCGATGAAGCCGATGGCGGCAGTTGAGGACGTGGCGTCGCCAGCCCTGCGCGGGTGCGCAGCCAGGCGAGCAGGTCGTCCTGGAGCGCAGAGAGCTTGAGGAAGAAGTGCTCGGTGTCGCGCATCACCGGTGTGGCGCCGCTGATCCGGCTGCGCGGGTTGATCAGGTCCTCGGGGTCGAGCGTGGCGCCCGCAGTTGTCGCACTGGTCGCCGCGGGCCTGGTCGTAGCCGCAGTGCGGGCAGGTGCCCTCGACGTAGCGGTCGGGCAGGAACCGCTCGCCTCCGGGTCGAAGAACTGCTGGGCGACCTGCCGGTAGATGTAGCCCTGGTCGCAGCAGGTGCAGGAACACGTCCCAGGTGACCTGGCGGTGGTTCTCGGTGCCGGTCGTCGTGAACAGGTCGAACGAGATGCCGAGCTTCTCCCAGTAGTCGAGGAACTCGGCGTGGTACCGGTCGACGATGACCTGCGGGGTCGACGCCCTCCTGGTCGGCCCGAACGGTGATCGGCGTCCCGTGCTCGTCGCGAGCCGGACACCATCAGCACGTCGTTGCCCGCGGCGCGGTGGTAGCGGGCGAAGATGTCCGCCGGCAGGTAGGCGCCGGCGATGTGGCCGAGGTGGCAGCGAGCCGTTGGCGTAGGGCCAGGCGACGGCGACGAGGATCTTGCGGGACAGAGCGCCCTCCGGATGCGGGAGCGGCGATGGTACCGGGGGCGTCCATGGGCGGTGTCGGGACGTTCGGCGTCCCCACCGACGCTGGTAGCTTGGCGGTGGGCCGTGATCGGCGAGCAACCGCAGTCACCGTGTCTGCATCAGAAACACAGATTGCCGTCGATCGGGGATATAGTCACGCAACGCCGCGGAATCGCAGCAGCGGCTCCCGGTCCCGTTTGGCGATGCGTTCAGGCGGGAAGGCTTCTGCAACGGGCCGCGTGGCCCGTCGAGTTGAGAAGGGGTGAGTCGATGACCACCGGAATGGTTCGCAGGATCGATGACCTGGGGAGGGTGGTCATCCCCGCCGAGATGCGCCGGCAGTTCGCCATCCACGAGGGCGACGAGCTCGCCATCTCCGTCGACGCCGGCAACATCATGCTGCGCAAGGTCGAGGCGGTGTGCGTCTTCTGTGGCGTCACGGAGGGGATCTCGTCGTTCAAGGGTCGCGGCGTGTGCGGCGACTGCCGCTCGGCGCTGGGGGCCTGACCGCCGCGGTCGGTCAGGAGAGCGGTTCTTCGGCAGGCTCGCCGGGCTCGGTGACGACCAGCCGGTAGAGGCTTCGGCGATCCACCTCGTGGTCGGTGGCGGCGCTCTTCACCGCCTCGGGAAGGCTGACCCCGTGGCCGCGGAGCCTCGCCACCTCGGCAATGGCGCCGGGGTAATCGGCCCGCTTGGCCCGCGTCAGCGGGGCCACCACCAGCGTGAACTCGCCGCGCGCCTCGACGTCGCCCCAGTGGTCCGCAGCCTCCGCCAGGGTTCCCCGCCATCGCTCCTCGTGGACCTTGGTGAGCTCCCGGCCGATCACCACGACACGGTCGCCGCCCAGGGCCGTGGCCAGGTCGGAGAGGTCCTCGCCGACCCGCTTCGTCGCCGAGAAGAGGACCACCGTTCGTTCCTCGGCTGTCAGCTCGTCCAGTCGGCGCCGCCGGTCGGCACCGCTGCGGGGCAGGAAGCCCTCGAACACAAACCGCTCCGAGGGCAGGCCGGAGAGGGCGATGGCGGCGGTGACCGCGCTCGGGCCCGGGATCACGGTGACCCTCGCCCCGGCCTCGTCCGCCACCCGGACGGCGCTCAGCCCCGGGTCGGCCACCGCCGGTGTGCCGGCGTCGGTGACCAGCGCCACCGTCTCCCCGGCCTCGAGGCGGGCCCGGAGCTCGCCGAGGCGCCGGTTCTCGTTACCCACGTAGAACGACCGCAGCGGCGGCGGAGTGATCCCCAACGCACCGAGCAGGGTGCGCGTCCGTCGGGTGTCCTCGGCGAACACCACGTCGGCGGCCGCCGAGCGTGGCGATGAGCCGTGGGCTGACGTCGTCGAGGTTGCCGATCGGGGTGGAGCAGAGCACGAGACGTCCGGGCATCCGTCGAGGATATAGGCGGTGACGGGTCGATCCGAAGGCCGGGGTCGGTCAGGGCGACCGTCCGCTGGTGACGTAGCGGTGGCCGTGGGGGCTGGTCCAGATGTGGTCGCCGTTGGGTCGGCGCCGGTAGTCGCCAGCCGCCTTCGTCTTTGGCCCTGTGGTGGAATTCGCACAGTGGTGCCAGGTTCCATTCGAGGGTGGGTCCGCCGTCGATGTGGCGTCGGGTGTGGTCGAGGTCGGAGGATCGGGCGGGCATCCGGCATCCGGGGAACACGCAGGTGCGGTTCCGGGCCCTGACCTGGCGGGCCTGGGCGGTGGTGGGGCGGCGTCGCACCGCGACCGCCAGGGGGTCGCCGTTGTCGTCGATGACGGTGGCCTGCCACCGCCCGTCGGTTTGCCGGTCGGTGACTTGGCGGGCGATGTCGGCGATCACCGGTCCCCACCCACCCAACTCACCGGGGTGCTCGGCCAACCCGAGGAGGGTGCGCAGGTCGACGGTGAGGTCGACCATTCCCCGACCCAGCGGTTTGCTGTGCCCGGTGAGCAGGTCGACGGCGACGTCGGCAGCGACGCTGATCCATGGTGCGCCCGTCACCGGGGCAGCATCCGGGCGAGGTGGTCGATGCGTTCCCGGGCCGCCGCCGCCACATCCGGTGGCAGGTCCAACAGCAACAGGTTGGCGGAACCCGCCGGGTTGGCTTCCACCACGACCCTTCGGTCCTCGACGGCGTGTTCGAGCCGCCGCTTGGCGTCCTCGGGGTCGGCCACCAGACACAGCTTGCGCAGCAGTGCCCGCAACTGGCCGGTGGTGAGATCACCGGCTCGGTCGGCGACGTCGGCGACCACCCGGCGCCCCGACTCCACGGACGAGGTGGGCGGTGCCGTCTGCCAGCACCCGGGCGCGACGCACATCGACCCGACCCGAACCCAACAGCTCACCGACCTGAGGAAGCCGCTCGGTCACGTCACGAGCGAAAGCGACCTCATGTTGCGCCGCGGTCCGGGTCAACCGCAACGCCGCGCCCACCTCCAGGGCGGCGAACTCCCCGGTGAGATCATCGTCGCCGCAACGCCGGGTCACCTCGGCGATGTCGGCTGCTCGCTGGGCCTGGTCGTGTGAAACCAGCCGATCCCGGGCCACCATCAATCGCACCGCGTCATGATCTGTGAGCTTGGACCGATCGATCGACGCCAACAGGGTGGCGAGCCGCGGTCCCGGCGCCATCACCTCCAGATCACGCGGCAGCGTCGCCGTCGTCGAGCGCAGAGTGTCGTTGTCCATCACCATCCGCCCATCATGCACCGTAGGTGTGACAAATTTCGGGGCAGCACATGAAGTCTCGACGGGACCTCGACCGGGATACGGTGGCGATCCCCCACCTTGAGTGACGCCCGGGAAACGTCGCCGGCCGCAGCGGGTCCGGCTAGGTCTAGAACTGACGGACGGCGAGCACCCTCCCCGCCGCCTAATGGCGGCACCTCCCCCCCTTCGGGGGAGGGGAAAGCGTTATCGGGAAGCGTCCCTCGGGGAGTGGAGGGCCATCATCGGGGACGGAAAGCGTCAGGCGTTCGCTCTCGCCTGGATGCGGGCCTGGACCTCGGGGCGCCTGAGGGGCGGCACCGTGGGCGGGGGCTGGCGTCTCGGTGGCAGGGCGGCGAGCAGCCGGGTCGTGGTGGCGGCCACCTCGGCCACGGCCGACTCGAAGATGTCCGGCGACGCCGCCGGTCCCTTGTTCAGCCCGCTGACCTTGCGCACGTACTGACGGGCGGCGGCCTCGATCTCGTCTTCAGTTGCCACGGGCTCGAGCCCGCGCAGTTCGGTGATGTTGCGACACATGCCGCCGAGTGTACGAGGCTCCCGGTCACCCGCCGACGGCCGCCCAGGTCAGCACGGTGCCCGGTTGAGGCACGGTGACTCGGGCCGGCAGTTCGAGGACGGCAACCGCACCGGCCACCTCGACCCGCCCGCCGGGAACGAGCCGGCTGCTGCCCACGACGGCGCCGGCGGCGTCCAGACCCACCACTGCCAGCGGTTCGGCCATCCCTCGACCGTGCACCGATCGCCCGGCGATCAGCAGGCCCCATCCCAGGGCCAGCGGGCGGAGCCCGGTGCGACGGTGTCTCATGGCGACGGCTGCCAGCACGGGGCCGTGCGACCACCCGGGTGCCGACACCGTGAGCCCACCGGAGATCGGCCCGGTGCGCATCGCTGGTATCCTGGAACCCATGGCCAAGGCGAAACGTCGCAAGTTGCGCGCCCGCCGCAGCAAGGCCAACCACGGCCGGCGGCCCAACGCCGGTCGCGGCTGAGCTGCTGCCGGCGCACCCGTCCCGTCCGGTCCACTGTCGATCGTCGCGTGGTCTCGACGCGCCCTGATGATCCCCACCGGCCGACCGTAGATCGCCCCGCCGTCGAGCGGAACCACCCTGTCGGTGCCGTCAGGGGATGACCGCCTCGTCTGCCAGCCTGCGCCCGGCATCGACGCTCGAAGCGATGACGACCACCAGCCCGTCGTCCTCGCGGTCGACGAACACATACGGATCACCGACGTATTCGACGCCGCCGCCCGCCACCAGCGCGGACTGGCCAAGGACCTGCTCGGCATGGTCGAGGAACCCCTGGGCCACCTCGACGGTGTCGTCGACGCTGTCCCCCTTGAAGGAGTACACCCAGGCGACCTCCCCGGCGCTGTTGTCGACCAGGGTCACCGTTTCGTCCGCTCCCCACCCGTCGGCGGTCTGGGTGAGCATGTCGGGGGGCAGCGCCTCGGCGAGTATCGACCGGAGTCCCATCTCGCCCAGGCTGCCCTGGTCGGCCACCCGGTAGCCGTCGAGGGCGACCTCGATCTCGGACATCTCACTGACACCCTCGCCGGCGAGCATCCGGTCGGGGTGCATCAGGCCCTCGGTGGTCAGGCCGTTCCCGTATGCCGAGTCGAGCAGCTCGGTGCCTCCCTGCCCAACCAACTCCTCGACGAAACCGAGACCCCGTTCGGCGGACAGCGACAGCTGCTCGGCCAGCACCGGGGGGAGGTTGGGAGGCGCGGTGCCCGCCGTCTCGGCCACCGCCTGCTGCTCTTCCTCCGCCAGCCCTTGCAGGTAGACGAGTTGGAAGTAGGAGGCGTCGGACTCGGCCAGGGCGGCCAGCGCCGCCGACTCGTCGTGACGGCCATCGTCCTGCAGCGTCTCCGTCCGCGCACTCACCCGGTGGTACTGGTCGACCAGCGACTCCACCAGCTCTCGTACAACGGAGCTGCGCTCCGCAGGGCCGAGCTCGGCGTTGCTGCCGTCGACGACCACGGCGCGGGCCACCGGGTCGTAGAGGGCGGTCGGCGGCTCGGTCGACAGATCGGCGAGCATGGACCGGACGTCCTCACCGGACCCGAGCAGTCCGAACATCCGGAGCACCCGGGTGTCGAGGTCGAGCCCGGCCCGGTCGAAGGTGGCATCGAGGATGGCGCCATGGCGGGCGGCGAGTTGGTCGGCGGTGACGATGGCGACACGGGGAGGGTCGAGGAAGTGGAGCCCTCGGAGCGTCTCCACCTCGCCCTTGAGCTCGTCGATCTCGGCCACCAGCTCCTCGGCCACGGCGCCATCGACGGCCGGGTCCACCTCGACCGTGGGCGGTGGCGTCGAGATGGCGGCGAATCCGATGGTGCTCGTGGTGGGAGGAACGGTCGGCGGCGCTGTCTCTCCCCCGGTGCAGGCCACCACGAGCAGGAGCGCCCCGACACCGGCGGCGAGGCGACGGATCGGCATGGTCGGCTGCAAGTTACCGGCTCCCGTCGCCTACACCGGGCCACGGTCGACCACCAGCTTGGGGTGAGTCCGAGCGAGACGGGTGCACATCGCCCTCTCGATCGGATCGGGCAGCGAGCCCCGTCCGGTGATGGCGTCGACGAACACCTGACCCGGCACGGCGAGCAGCGACGTGTCCTCTGCGGCGACGACCGACATGGTGCGGGGGACCCCGCGCAGGAGCCCGATCTCGCCGAACCAGTCGCCCGGGCCCAGCCTCCGCACGTCCCCGGCCGACTGCGACTGCACCGACACCTCACCCCGGTCGATCACGTAGAGATCGTCGGGTGGATCGCCCTCACGGAAGACAACGGCACCGGCGATGACATCCACCGGTCGCACGACGCGCGCCATCCGCTCGAGCTGCGCCGTGGTGGCGTCGTCGAAGAGGCCGAGCGCTCCGAGCCGGCGGACGACCGGTGCCAGCCGCGTTCGCTCGGCCTCGGTACGAGCGGATATCGCCGCCAGCGCCGGCAGGAGGGCGACGGCGAGCACCGCCAGGCTGCCGCCTCCGAACACCAGGGCTCCCTCCAGGCTGACCACGCCGATCATCACCGGGGCGACGACCGTGCCCAGCAGCTGGGAGACCGACCCGGCGCTGTCCTGGAGCGAGAAGACCCGGCCCAGCAAGGCCTCTGGGCACGTGCGCTGCAGCATGGTGATGAGCAGCACGTCGAAGACTATGTTGCCCGCTCCTTCCACCAGGGCGAGACCCAAGGCGACGGCAGGGCTGGTGGTTGCCGCCAGCAGCACCAGGGTCACGCCGATCGTCACCCCCGACCACCCCAGCCAGCGACCGGCGCGACGGCTGGCGGCGACCCGCCCGGCCATCGGCGCCGCCAGCAGGCCACCGAGCCCGATGAAGGCGTTGAGCAACCCCACCCCGTCGGCATCCCACCCGAGGCGCTCGGTCACCACGAACACCTGCACCACCTGCTCGATCCCGAAGGAGAGCATCAGTGCCGCAAAGAGCACCGTGAGGGCGAGCAGCCCGGGAATGTGGCGGACCGCCTCTGCGCCCTCAACGAGGGAGCTGACGAGACCCGAACCGCCCACCGGACGCCCGGCGCGCCCGTCGGCATCGGGTTCGCCGGTATCGGCCGGCGTGACGGCGACCGGTGGAACGGGCGCCGGGGCGAAGGCGCCCGACCCGAGCCGTCCGATCCGGGCGACGAGCCCGGCCGAGACCAGGAAGGCGATGGCGGCGACCGTGAAGGCCATGGCGCTACCACCGACCGCCAGCAGCCCCGTCGCCAAGGCCGGGCCGGCGAACCATCCTGCCTGGTAGAGCGTCGACTCGACGGCGTTCGCCGTGGCCAGATCGCCCTCGGGAACGACCGACGGAGTCGCCGACGCCGTCGCCGTCCAGTACATCGTGCCCACGGTGGAGAACACGGTGGCGACGGCGATCATCACGACCGGTCCCGTCCCGGTGAGAACCACCATCGTCATCAGGCCAACGGCTCCCGCACGGACCAGCTCGATGACGATCAGGGTCTGCCGACGTTCCAGCCGGTCGACGATGACCCCGCCGAACGGTCCCAGCAGGGCCGAGGCCGCCATGCGGGCGGTCAACATGGCCGCCACCCAACCCGCCGACCCGGTGTCGTCCATCAGGTGGACCACCAGAGCGATCGTGACGACGAATTCCCCGACGGTGGACAGGCCGAGGCTGCCGGCCAGCCACCGCCATCGGAGGTGTCGCCAGGCGGAGCCGAACGTGCCGGGTGCCGGTCGGGATCGGCCGTCTACCGCGCGGGAGGGCTCATCGTCGGGCATGGTTCAGTCGAGTATCGCCGCCGAGTCGGTTCCTCCGGAGGCTCCCCATCACCCTGATCGGCGCTTCAGGGGCGCGATCGAAGCCGGTCGACGTTATCGCCAGCGCGCGAATTGGGTCGGTCGGCCCCTGGTAGGCAATGGGTTCGTTCTGATAGGTTCCCGTCCACGCCGATCGGGTCGCAAGGGCTGCGTGGACAGACGCAGCCCGAGTGGTGGAGCCCGGGCGGTGGATGGGCCAGGATCTCAGCTACGGGAATCCTCTCGTGGAAACGGCACGCGCTGACGCGGCCGTACTCTCCCTCCCGAAGACGGAGGCTCTGGCCCGTACGGTCCGGCAGACGGCCCCCGAGGCGCCAACGACAGGCGTCGAGACGAGACCGAGTAGGGACTCGTCGACGGGGTTCGCCGGAACAGGGCGGGGGCCTGCGTACAGCAGGCCCCCGTTCCTTGTCTGCGCCGGCAAGCAGCCGCCGGTCAGCCGATGGCCCCTCCGGGGTCGAGCAGCAGCCGGCCCAGCCAGTCGTAGAAGAAGTGCAGCGCCACCAGCGCCATGGTCACCACCACCAGGGCGATCAGAAACCGCACCAGGAACGGTCCGGGAAGCGCACGGAAGGCGGTACGGATCACGCCTGGCCTCTGATGGCCTCGGCGTTGGGCCCGTCGACCATCTCGGCGACGACGATCAGCCGCTCCGCCGCAGAGAATTCCGGGTGGCAGGTGGTCAGGGTCAACCATCCGCCCTCCCGGGGGTCGGTCACCCAGACATCGGTGGGCTCCACGACGAAGACCTCTCTCACGGCGTAGCCGTGAGTGCCGATTGCGGTCTCCACCTCGATGCGGTCCCCCGGCTCGAGCGTGTCGAGCTCGTTGAACGGGGCCCCGTACGTGGTCCGGTGGCCGCTGATCACGGCGTTGCCCGGCTGCCCGGGCAGCGGGGTGTCCGGCATGTGCCCGGCGCCAGTGCGCAGGTCCGCCACGGAAACGCCGTGGACCACGGTCCAGCCGTCACGGAGCTCCGCGATGCTGGGGATGATGATGCGGGCGAACGGTGCCCCTTCCGGCGGCGTGCCCTCGGTGATCACCGTCGCCACACTGCCGTCGGGCCGCACGTACTCGGCTTCACCGACCTCGGCGAGGGCGTTGACCTCGACCCGCTCCTCCGCCAGGGCCTGCTGGTTCCTGTCGGCGAAGTAGCTGGTCACCCACAGCTGATGGGCGACGAACCCCAGGGTGAGCAACCCGAGCCACACCAGCGTCCACCCGGTCGTCCGCAGCAGACGGCGGCCCAGCCCGGGAGGCGAAGAGGCGGCGGGGCGTTGCGGGACGGCGACCGACGAATCCTGCATGTGGACCGGATGCTCCTGGTCGGGACGGCCCGGGCAGGCTACCGGGACCGCCGGGCAACCGGCCGGACGCGGCCCGGCTCAGCCGACGTCGACGGTCACCGTCATGGAGGAGTGGATCTCGCAGAAGAAGTCGAAGCTGCCGGCATCGGGGAAGGTGAGCGAGCCCGAAGCCTCGGGGTCGAGCGACAGCGTCTCGAATTCGTCGGTCGGCTCGCCGGGTGCACCGGCGGTGACCGTGTGCGCAGTGTTGTCGGTGTTGGTCCAGGTGACCGTGCCCCCGGCGGCGACGCTCACCGTCGTCGGGTCGAAGGCGAACCCGGCCAGGGAGGCCTGCACCTCCTCGCCGCCCCCGGCGCCAGTGTCACTACCGGCGGCGGTCGTGGCGGTGTCGTCGTCGTCACCGCCGCAGGCGGCCACGACCAGGACCAGCAGGGTGAGCAGGGCGAGGATGCGTCGGGTCACGGACATGGGCGTTCCTCCGATGGCAGGGTCAAACGCAAGGTTCGAGCAGGGTACGTCGTACTTGCTCGGTTCGGATCGCGCCCTCGCCCCTCCCGTCAGGGCTCGGCGAAGAACGCGTCGAGCGCCGGCTGATCGGCGCACCAGCCCCAGGCCTCGACGATCCGCCCGTCGTCGTCGAAGCGGAGGACGTGGCCGCCGGTGACGTCGAGCGCACGTCCGCGCCTCCGTCCGGTGATGCGGGCGACGCTGACGACCAGGTCCCGGTTGGCGGCGGTGTGTTCGACGTCGACCTGGAACTGGTCGAGGGGCTGCATGCGCGCCGGCATGTCGACGAAGTAGCCGTCGCCCGAGTAGTCGGCTGACAGGTCGGTGTCGCCTGGGACGTGCCAGACGAAGTCCTCGGCGAAGAACGATCGGCGCTCGGCGTCGTCAGCCGCCGGGCCCGCCGAGTAGAAGGCACGCGCTGCGGCCAGGTTGCGCTGCTGACGGTCGCCCATCATGTCATGCTATTCACCGGGCAGTGACGGCGCGTGATCGGCAGGCTGCATGCCGTGGAGGTGACGGGATTGAACCCTTGGCTCCCTGCTTGCGACCGATCCGGGCCACGTCCAGCCCGACGGAACCCGCTTCAGTGGTGGTGGCCCTGGCGGCCGAGGGCCTCAACGGGGATCGCGCCGGGACGGGTCCACTGCGGCACGGGCCGGCTGGTCGGACCCCAGGTGGCGACGCCGTCGGAGTCCGAGCGCCAGTACCAGCAGGCCTGGCGGCGCTCGGAAGGGGACCCCTCGCCGGCATCGCCGATCACGGGCCAGCCCTCGGGGTTGTCCTCCCAATCGATCCGAGCGCCAGACGGTGATCGAGGGGCCGCGGCTGACCCGGTGTGAGGTCTGCGGCCAGCCGTCAGCCACTCGCTCGCTCGAGGTTTCGGGCGGGTGGAGGTGACGGGATTTGAACCCGTGGCCCCCTCGTTGCGAACGAGGTGCTCTGCCGAACTGAGCTACACCCCCGCGGTACCGGGAATGCTACCCCGGCTCGGCCGGTGGCCCTTCGCCGGGACAGCCCACCATGCTTCGGCGTCACGGAGTCAGTGAGAACGCAGCGGTGTGGTGGGGCCGCACCACCGAGAAGTGACGCCGATCGAGGGTCACGATCTCATCGACCCCGAGCCTCTCGGCCGTGACAACCACCGAGGCGTCGACGGTGCCCAGCGGAAGATCGCGATAGCGGCGCACCAGCTCGGCGATCCGGAGCCAGTCGGCGGCATGCACGGGCTCGATCCGGAAGTCGCCCGATGCGAGATCCCCGAGAAAGCGGACCTCGGCGTCGCTACCCAGTCTCGTGCCGATCAGGTGGACCACCTCCGTGATCACGAGCATCGGCACCACGAGGGGTCCCGGGTGTTCGATGAGCACGTCGAGGGAGGCGCGGTGGTGCCTGTCGTCGGCGTCCACATAGGCGTAGAGCGGGCCGGCGTCGACGATGGCGGCTATGGGCCGACCTCAGCGGCGAGGATCTCCTCGATTCGCTCGGAGATGTCGTCTCGACCGCTGCGGCCGGCTGCCGCCGCCCGCAAGTTCCGTCCTCGTCCGCCGAGGTGACCCTCGATCGCCTCCCTGGTCAGCTCCGAAACCGTGATACCGCGCCGCTGGGCCTCGTGGCGCAGCCTCGCATCGAGGTCGTCGGGCAGCTTCACCGTGGTTCGCTTCATGTATGCCAGCATACCCATCCGCGGTACCCTGTCTCTCACGCCGTGAAGGTGCCGGGACGAGGCTGCAGCTCGGGTGTGGCGTAGCCGTCGTCCCAGGGGAACCGGCCCTCTTCGTCGTCGTAGGACAGCTGGAACGCGGCCACCGGCGCATCCGCCGGTCGCCGGTAGTAGCCGTTGGCGTCGAACAGGATCTCCTCGGGGTTGGGGACCACCTCGGGGATGATCCGGCGCGGCCAGTCCTCGAAGGTGACCATCTGGCCCGGGAGCAGCGCCGTCCCCGAGCGCACCCGCTCGCCCAGCTCGTTGAGCACTCTGCCCGCGGTGCCCGGGTCGACACCGAGGATCAACAGCTCGGGGTGATCCAAGCCGTGGAGACCGACGGTGTAGGCGAAGGGTGGTTGATCGCCTGGTTCACCGCCGCATCCGGGGCATGCGCAGACGCCGCCGATGTACCGGATCGCCCAGCCGTGGGTGCGCACGGTGTCGGCGAGCCATGCCTGGTCCTGGTCGATCCATGCCCTGGTCTGCATGTCCACTGGTAGCTCCTCTCGGTCGTGATCGGGACTCGACCGCGAACGTACCGGGCGCCTGTGACAGGAACGCGCCCTCGGCCGCGACGAACCGCCGACCGACCGGCCGGCACTCCTACCCCGGCTCGGCCGGCCCTTCGCCGGGGGCACCCAGCGCGCTCCTGACCCGCTCCTGGACGATGGTCGAGGTCAGGTCGGAGCGGCTCCGCTCGATCAGGGCGCGGGCGACGTCGGTGGTGCGGCGCAGCCCACCGGTCATGCCGTCGGGGTAGTCCAGCGAGGCGAGCAGGTCGAGCACGTGCTCCATGCGGCCGAAGGTGGCCTCGGCATCGGGTAGCCGGCCGAAGCGGAGATGGTCGAGGAGGGCGCGGCGCAACTCCCCCACCGCCTCGCCGAGGCCGTTGAGGTACGGGACCGAGCCGATCCCCAGGTCGGCAGGGAGCGGCAACCGGTCGCCGGCGAGGAGCGCGGCGGTGAGCTCGGCTTCGGCGTACTCCTTCACCGCGTCGGAGAAGAACCCGGCGTGGTAGATGTCGGTGTGGTCGAGGAGCGGCGACTCGATCTCGGCGATGACGGCCCGTGCCTCGGCGATGAGCGCCTCCGCCTCGGACCGCTCACCGCGGTGGAGCGATCGGATGGCCTTCGAGGAGGCCTGGATGATCTTGCGGGACCCCCGCAGCGCCCGTTCACGGGCCTCGAACTTGGCGTCGAGCTCGGTGCGGACTGCCGCCTCGACCCCGGTCAGGTCCACAGAGCCCGGTTTCGCGGCCCGGGCGTCAACCGGCGACGACGCGCACCGAGGCGCCGTGCGGGTCTTCCTCCACCAGGTGCAGCGGCACCACGGGAGCGTTGGGTCGAACGTTCTGCTGGGCATGCTGCAGCAGGGCGATGTAGCCCCCCACGGCGACGTCGAAGCCGATGGTGACGGCGAGCCAGAACCCGCTTCCCTGGGTGATCGCCAGCACCAGCGTCAGCGCGGCGCCGGCCACCAGGGAGAGCAGGACCCGCCGCCGGCGCGCCTCGTGGCGCTTCCGGATGAGGATCTCCCTGGCATCGGTGGTGGCCACAGAAGCCAGCAGGTTCTGTGACCGGTGGAAACTCCGGGTACTGGAGCTGGGTGCGGACCTACGACCGTCCAGCAGGGACGGAAGCAGGAAAGCGGCCCAGATCCCCCCGATCAGGACGAAGGCGAAAAGTTCCATTGTGCCCTTACTCCGCTGCACGCAGGGTACGACCCCTGCCTTGTCGAGCCAAGCATCCGGCCCGAATGCTTCACAGTGCGGGGCATTGTGGTCCGTTGGGAACGCTCTCGCCAACTCGCCGGGCGGAACGGGCTCTCCCGGGGACCTCGATCCGCCGGTCAGGCGCCGGCGTCGTGGTGCTCGGTGGGGAGCGCCCTGAGCAACTCGACGGCGTGACGCAGCGCCGGCCCGACGACCTCGAGCGACTCGGTGGCGCCCGTGACGCTGCCGGGGAGATTGATGATCAACGTGTCACCGGCAATGCCGCAGACCCCCCGGGACAGCATCCCGTGCGGCGTCTTCGCCACGGCGGCGGCGCGCATCGCCTCGGCCAGGCCGGGCGCCTCGCGCTCGATCACCGCCTGGGTCGCCTCCGGGGTGAGGTCACGGCTGGAGAAGCCGGTACCTCCGGTGGTGACCAACAGCGGGACCTCCCCCACCCACTTCTCCAGGGCGGCCACCACCGGGGCGATCCCGTCGGGCACGACCTCGACCGGGGCGACGGAGAAACCGAGGACCTCCAGCATCTCGGCCACCGCCGGGCCGGACTCGTCGACCGCTTCGCCCAGGGTCACCCGGTCGGAGACGGTGATCACCGCCGCCCGCAGCGGGTCGGTCACCGGCTCCAATCCCCTGACATCCCGCCGCTCTTCGACAGGAGCTGCACCGGGCCGATGGAGGCGCCCCGGTCGATTCCCTTGATCATGTCGTACAGCGTCACCGCTCCGACACAGGCGCCGGTCATCGCCTCCATCTCGACACCGGTGCGGGCTTCGACCCGGGCGGTCACCTCGATCCGAGCCCCCTTCTCGGTGGGCTCGATGGTGACGTCGACGCCGTCGAGGCCGACGGGGTGGCACAGCGGGATGAGCTCGGGGGTGCGCTTCGCCCCCATGATGGCGGCGATCCGGACGGTGGCCAGCGCGTCGCCCTTCGGGAGGCCGCCCGAGAAGACCGTCTCCCTCACCGCCCGGCTCATGGTGACGTGCGCCTCGGCGACGGCGGTGCGGAGGGTCACCGGCTTGCGGCCCACGTCGACCATGCGGACCTCCCCGTCCTCGGTGAGATGGTTCAGGCGATCGGTCCGCTCAGCCACCGAGGGCCTCCCGGCGGGAGCGGGTGCTCGGCGCGGTGAACAGCTCGAGGTCGACCGGGCCGCCCGGCGCCACCGGCCCGGTGCCTACCGGCACCACGGCGAAGGCGTTGGCGGCGGCCATGGCGGAGAGCACGTTGGAAGCCTGGCCACCCGCCGAGCGGGCGTGCCACAGGCCGTCGGGACCGGGCAGGGCGACGGTGCGCAGGAACACCGTCTTCTCCGGATCCGTGGCGGCGCCGTCGTCGAGCACGCCGCGCACCCGGGGACGGAACACCGCATCGGCTCCCATCATGGTGAGCAGCGCCGGGCGGACGAACTGCTCGAAGGCGACGTACACCGACACCGGGTTCCCGGGCAGCCCGAAGAAGGGGACGCCGCCGACCGCGCCGAAGCCGAGCGGCTTGGCCGGCTGCATCGCCACCTTCCAGAAGCTCACCGTGCCGAACCCGGACAGCATCTCCTTGACGACGTCATGGTCGCCCATGGACACACCGCCACTGCTCACCACGACATCGGCGGTCGCCGCCGCCTCGTCGAGCACCTCCCTGAGCCGATCGGCGTCGTCGCCGACGATGCCGTGGTCGGCGACCTCGCCACCGGCGTCGGCGATGAGCGCCGCCAGGGTCGAGCGGTTGGCGTCGCGGATCAGCCCGCCCGACAGGTCGGCGGTGTCCACCGGGACCAGCTCGTCACCGGTGGACAGCAGAGCCACCACCGGTCGGCGTCGGACGCGCGGGTTCGCCACGCCGAGGCCGGCGAGCACCCCGAGATGCGCCGGGCCCAGCCGGAGCCCGGCGGGGAGCACCTCGCTGCCGGCGGCGACGTCGCCCCCGGCCGCGCGCACCGCCAGCCCCGGGACGGGGGCGACGAGGATGCGGACCATGCCGTCGACCGTCTCGACGTCCTCGACCCGGACCACCGCCTCGGCGCCCTCGGGGAGCGGCGCCCCGGTCATCACCTTGACCGCGGTGCCCGGCGCAACCGCCACCGTGGGCACCGAGCCGGCAGCCACCGTCGCCAGCACAGGCAGCTCGGCGGGCGGGCTGGCGGTGTCGCCGACCCTGACCGCGTAGCCGTCGACCGCCGAGTTGGGGAACGGCGGGAGGTCGTGCGAGGCGACCACCGGCTCGGCCAGCACGAGCCCGGCGGCCTCGGCCAGCGGAACGGTCTCCGAGGGGAGGAGAGGCACCGCGTCGAGCACCTCGGCCTGGGCTTCGAGCAGCGGCTTCATCCGGACCGGAGTCTACGTCCGCCGGACTCGGGGGTTCCCACATCGACGGAGATCCATGAAACTTGGACCGGAGGGTGCGTCATCGCTTAGAGTCTCCACTAAGCAGCCTCAGCCACAGGGCGATCATCGTCCCCCCGGACACCGCACGGTGGTGCGGCCCATCGGGCCAAAGCCAGATCCCTCCCCGTGCGCCGACCGCAAGTCCCCCCACTATTCCCCCTGCTTGCGGAAGGCACCCTCCCCTCTTCGGGGGGGAGGGACGGGGAGGTCAACCGTGTCCGGCCCCGACCCCCTTCCCCGGCTGGAGGCCAGGGGTTACGTTCGGATGGTGCTGTGGCTCACCCCGCCTCCCCACCTCCGTCGCCTGGTGGCCGGGCTCGCCCTGGTGGTGGCACTCGCCGTCGACCTCGCCGGCAGCCCTACCGTCGAGCATCCGTTCGTCATCGCCGACATCGCCGCCGGGACGCTGCTCGACCAGGCGGACATCGAGTACCGGCCGGTCCCTTCCGGGTTGCTCCCGGCGGTGCCCGATCCGTTCGGCTACGCGGCGAGAGACCTGCGGTCAGGGGACCCGGTCACCCCGTCGGCGGTGGCGGCGGCGCCACCCCCGCCCGAGGGCTGGTGGTCCATCCGGGCACCGCTCCCGTTGGGGACGGCGGTGGGCACCCGGGTGAGGCTGATCGCCGCCGAGCCGGCCGTCGATGTCGTCGGCGTGGTGACCGGGGTGTCCGCCGAGTCGATGTTGGGTGGAGAAACCGGCGGCATGGTCGCCGTGCCCTCGGAGGACGCCGCCGCCGTCGCCGACGCCGCCGCCAGACGCACCCTCACCGTTCTCGTCGGGACCTGACCAGGCCGATCGCCGGGCCGGCCGCCAGCCGGACAGTGCCGGGCCGCCGTTAGGCTCCCCGCCGCCCATGGAGAACGCCATCCTGTGGGGCCTGATCCAGGGCCTGTCCGAGTTCCTGCCGATCTCCTCGGACGGGCATCTCATCCTCGTCCCGGCACTCCTCGGCCGGGATGGGCCCGAGCTCGGCACGACTGCCGTCCTCCACATCGGGACGCTGGCGTCGGTGCTGGTCTACTACCGGGCCGAGATCGCCGAGATGCTGCGGTTCACCCCTGAAGGCAGACGCCTGCTCCGGTTCGTGGTGATCGGCACCATCCCGGCAGCCGTCGTCGGCCTCGCCTTCTACTCGTTCTTCGACGAGGCGGGCGAGGATCCGAAGGTGGTGGCGGCGCTGATGATCGCCGCCGGGGTGATGATGGTGCTGACCCGGTACATCGCCGTCGGCGACCGGCGTCGGGAGGACGTCACCTTCACCGACGCCGTCGCCATCGGGTCGGCGCAGGCGATCGCGCTGCTCCCCGGGGTCACCCGCTCGGGTATCACCATCGCCACCGGGCTGGGGCGGCGGTTCGACCGGGCGGAGGCGGCCAACCTGTCCTTCCTGATGGGGATCCCGGCGATCGCCGGGGCCGGCCTGCTCGGCCTGCTCGACGTGTCCGGCGAAGGAGGTGTCGGCCTCGACTTCTCACTGGTGGTGGGCACCGTGGTGGCCGGCGTGACCGGCTACTTCGCCATCCGGTTCCTGGTCAAGTTCATCGGCAGGGTCGGCCTGGTGCCGTTCGGCATCTACTGCATCGCCTTCGGCGGGCTGTCCCTCATCCTGTTGTAGCGCGGCGGAGTCGCCGATCGGCCCGGCGGTAGGCTCGTCACCGTATGGTGACCACCGGCCGGGCACTCACCGCACGGGGCCTCGAGCCCGACGACGTCCGACAAAGGGTGGCCGCGGGGAAGGTCAACATCGCCCCCGACGGGCCCAGTCGGTCGACCGCCGACATCGTCCGAGCCAATGTCGTCACCCGGTTCAACATCCTCCTCGGCGCCCTGCTCGTGGTCACCCTGGTGGTCCTCCGCGAGCCCAGGGACGCGCTGTTCGGCATCGTCCTCGTGGCCAATGCGCTCATCGGGATCGTGCAGGAGCTCCGCGCCAAGCGGACGCTCGACCGGCTCGAGCTGCTCACCGCCCCCCAGGTCAAAGCGCTCCGCGGAGGACAGCTCGTCGACCTGCCCATCGACGAGATCGTCGTCGACGACATCATCGAGTTGCGCTCCGGCGACCAGCTGGCCGTCGACGGCCTCGTGGTCGCCGCCCGCGGGCTGGAGATCAACGAGGCTCTCCTGACCGGTGAGTCCGACCCGGTGACGAAGGACATCGGCGACCGGTGCCTGTCCGGCAGCTTCGTCTCGGCCGGGTCCGGGCGGTTCCGGGTGACCGAAGTCGGCGCCGACGCCTACGCGGTCAAGCTGGCCCTCGAGGCGAAGAAGTTCACCCTGGTGCGCTCCGAGCTGCGCGACGGGATCGACTGGATGCTCGGTGCCATCGGCTGGGCGGTGGCCCCCGCCATCGCCCTCGTCGTGTGGACCCAGATGCGCGCCGAAGAAGACTTCCACGAGGCGCTGCGCAGCGGCGTCGCCCAGGCGGTGGGGATGATCCCGCAGGGTCTGGTGTTGCTCACCTCGATGGCGTTCGCCATCGGGGTGATCAGGCTGGGACGTCGCCAGGTGCTGGTGAAGGAGCTGCCCGCCATCGAAGGCCTGGCCCGGGTGGACACGGTCTGCTTCGACAAGACCGGGACGCTCACCGAGGGCACCCTGGCGCTCAACGAGATCGTCCTGCTCGGCGACGTCGACCCCGACGAAGCGCTGGCGGCGCTGGCCGGCGCCGACCCGGACCCGAACGCCACATCGGCGGCGGTGGCCGCCGCCTACCCCGACCCCCCGGAATGGGCGCCGGTGGCCACCGTTCGCGTTCTCGTCGGCGCGCAAGTGGAGCGGTAGCTCCTTCGCCGGCCACGGCACGTGGGTGCTGGGGGCACCCGACGTCATCGCCCCCGCCGACGCCGATGTGGGCGCCACCGCCCGCCAGGAGGGCGAGGCCGGTCAGCGGGTGCTGCTCCTCTCCCATGGGGAGCAGCCCCTCGACAGCACGCTGCCCGACGACCTCGCCCCTGTCGCCCTGCTCGTCTTCGGCGACCGAATCCGGTCGGACGCCGCCGAGACCCTGCGCTTCTTCGCCGACCAGGGTGTGGCGGCGAAGGTGATCTCCGGTGACCATCCCGAGACGGTCGCCGCGGTCGCCCGCAGCGTCGGGGTGGTGGGCTCCGCCGAGTACTTCGACGCCCGGCACCTCCCCGACGACCCCGACGAGCTCGCCGACCTCATGGAGACCCACACCGTGTTCGGCCGGGTGACACCGCACCAGAAGCGGGCGATGGTGGCGGCCATGCAGAGTCGCGGCCATGTCGTGGCGATGACCGGCGACGGTGTCAACGACGTGCTGGCGTTGAAGGACAGCGACATCGCCATCGCCGTCGGCGGCGGGGCGTCGGCATCGCGGGCGGTGGCCCAGCTGGTACTGATCGACGGCAGATTCGCCGCCCTTCCCGGGGTGGTGGCCGAAGGTCGGCGGGTGATCTCCAACATCGAGCGGGTGGCCAACCTGTTCCTCACCAAGACGGTCTACGCCATCGGCATCGCCCTCGCCGTCGGGCTGGCCGCCCTGCCGTTCCCCTTCCTTCCCCGCCACCTGACGCTCATCGGCGCGGTGACCATCGGCATCCCTTCCTTCTTCCTGGCGCTCGCTCCGTCGGCGCGACGCACCAAGACTGGATTCGTGGGACGGGTGCTCCGCTTCGCCGTTCCCACCGGGATCGCCGCCACCCTGGCCACCTTCGCCGGCTACCAGCTCGCCATCTCCGAAGGCGTGACGCTGGAGGCGGCGCGCACCACCGCGGTGATCGTGCTGACCTCGGTGGGGCTGTTCGCCCTGGCCATGGTCTGCCGGCCCTTCGTGCCGTGGAAGACGGGTCTGGTGGTGTCGATGGCGGTCCTGTCGATCATCGCGCTGACCAGCCCACGGTCGCAGGAGTTCTTCGAGTTGGAGATGCCCAGCACGGTGGTGTTGCTCGCTGCCATCGGGATCGTCGCCATCACCGGGGCGGTGATGATGCTCGCCCTGTACACGGTCGGCTGGCTGCGCACGGTGCCCGACCTGCTGCGCGACCTCCCTCCGCCGACACCGTCGGCGTGGCAGCAGATCATGGAGCGGATGAACGAGATGTCTGGGTGGCGGCGATCGTTTCCGGCAACCACCGAGATGCCGGCGACGCCTCCGCCGCCCCCTCAGGTCGAGCCCACCAACGCCGACGCCGACCTCGACGCCGACGACGGTGCGTTCAACCCGCCCGAGCGGTGAGGTCGTCGAGGAAACCGATCAGCAACCGGTTGACCTGCTCCGGTCGCTCCTGCTGGGTCCAGTGCCCGCAGCCGGCGACGACCTCGACCCGGAGATCGGAGACCCAGCGCTCCATACCTTCGGTGAGCCCGACAGGCAGGATGGGGTCGGAGTCGCCGACGATCATCGACACCGGGACCGTCATCGGGGCACCGGCGTACGCCGCGGCGTCGGCGGCGTTGCGGTCGATGTTGCGGTAGAGGTTGAGCGGGGCGGTTATCCCGCCGGCGACGAACGCCTCGTGGTAGACGGCGAACTCGTCATCGGACATGAAGTCGGGGCGGGCGGCCACCCGGGTGTACATGCGGCGCAGCCAGGTGGCCGGATCGGCGGCGAAGCGCTCCTCGGCGGTGCCGTCCTGGAAGCCGACGACGTAGCCGAGCCGGTCCATCAGCGTCGACCGGATGATCGAGGTGTCGGGGAACCCGCAGCACCATCCCCGGTAGGGAACGTTGAGGCTGACGATCGCCCGCACCCGCTCACGGTGCATCACGGCGGTCGCCCAGGCGACGATCGACCCCCAGTCGTGGCCCACCACGAAGGCGCGGTCCACGTCGAGGGCGTCGAGGAGACCGACCAGGTCGGTGACGAGCTCGGTGAGGCGGTAGGCCTCCACGGAGTCGGGCCGGCTGGAACCGCCGAACCCGCGCAGGTCGTAGGCGATCGCCCGATAGCCGGCGCCGTCCAGGGCCGGCAGCTGGTGGCGCCACGAGTAGGCCAGCTCGGGGAACCCGTGGATCAGCACCACCGGGTGGCCGCTTCCCGCGTCGTGGACGGCGAGCTCGACGTCGCCCACCCTCACCCGGCGACCGCCTTCCGTCGACCAGCGCTCCATCGGGGGCACGCTACCGGGGCGGGTCCTCCAGCCAGCGGTGATCGAGCATGCCGGGGTCGAGATCGCGCATCAGGTCGACGAGGTCGATGTCGAGCTTCCAGTCCGGCGCCGAGGCCGGCCGGTCACGCCAGGCCCGGAAACGGTACGGGCGACGGGGATGTTGCCTACTCCTCATCGGGAGTCCTCCTCACGAGTGAGTTGCATCATGCAACGCACTGTACCCGATTCAGTAGCGTTACGCAACCCACTCGGGTAGCATGGCTTCCATGCCCGCTCGGAAGAGGCTCGACGACCTCGACTGCACGATCGCCAACGGCGTCGACGTCTTCGGCGACCGGTGGAGCCTGATGATCCTGCGGGACGCCTTCCTGGGGGTCCGCCGCTTCGACGAGTTCCACCGCGACCTGGGGATCGCCCGCAACGTCCTCTCCGACCGGCTCGACCGGCTCGTCGCCGAGGGGATCCTCGAGCCGACCCGGTACGAGGACCACCCTCCCCGCCACGAGTACCTCCTCACCGACAAGGGTGAAGACCTGCTCGACGTGATGCTCGCCCTGTGGCGTTGGGGCGAGCGCTGGGACCCGGTTCCCGCCGACGTTCGCCGGGTGATGACCCACCGCACCTGCGGCGCCGAGACCCAGGGCGTCGCCGTGTGCGCTCACTGCGGCGAACGCCTCGAACGAGACGAGCTGAAGCTGCGCCCGCTCCTCCCCGTGGTCGCCGAGCGGCTCGGCGTCGCCGCCGTCACCGGGCCGGGTGGCCCCACCACATCCGGGTGACGTAGGGCATCGGGAATGGCTCGGCCATCCCGTCGACCACCGCCAGCGCACGCTCCACCAGCGCACTCTGCCGATCCGCCGACATCAGGGCGACGTAGCTGATCGAGCGGATTCGGCGGTCGAGCTTCTGCCGGGTCATCGCCTCCTCCCACTCGAAGGCGGCCTCGCCGTCGGCGCCGGTCACCCGACCCCAGTCGGTGCCCTGGTACCAGGAGACGCGCTGGCGGTGCCAGCCGATCACCTCCGACAAGGCGGCTACCCAGGGCCGGCGCTCGTCCCGCTCGTTGAACAGCACCGCCAGGCCGCCGTCCGGGGTGAGGACCCGTCGGATCTCAGCCATGGCGGCGGTGGCGTCGAACCAGTGGAACGCCTGGGCGACGGTGACGGCATCCACCGACGAGTCGTCGAGCGGGATCGCCTCGGCCGTGCCGGCGAGCACGGCGACATCGGGCAGCACCATCGCCAGCTGGGCACGCATGCCGGGCACGGGCTCGACGGCGACGATCTCCGCCCCGGTCCCGACCAGCATCCGGGTGAGCTTGCCGGTGCCGGCGGCGAGGTCGCACACCCGACGGCCCGGACCGATTCCCACCTCGGCCGCCAACCGTTCGATCGCCTCGGGCGGATATCCGGGCCGGGCCGCCTCGTAGTCGGCGGCGGCGCGGTCGAAGCCGAGCGCCCCGGGGTCGAGGCCTATCCCGGGGACTCGATCACCTTCCACGACGGGCGACGCTACGCCTCCGGGCAGGCCCGGTAAAGGGCGCCGGTCGGTAGGCTGCTTCGCCTCTGCCGAAGGGAACCGATGGCCGACGACGCCGCCACCAAGGACGACGCCCCCACGCCCGCTGCCGGCACCCCCGACGGCGCGCCCAAGGGCAAGGAAGAGAAGCCGGCCGAGGCTCTCCCACCTCCTCCGCACCACGAGGACGTGGTGTCGGAGACCACCCACACCGTCACCATCGGCGGCAAGCGGGTGGCGTACACGGCCCGTGCCGGTCACCTGGTGTTGAAGGAGGAGGAGGGGAAGAAGCAGGCGTCCTTCTTCTCGATCGCCTACGTCCGCAGCGGGGTCAAGGACACCTCGACCCGGCCGGTCGTGTTCTCCTTCAACGGAGGCCCCGGGTCGTCTTCGGTGTGGCTCCACCTCGGCGCCTTCGGCCCCCGTCGGGTCGAGCTGGGTCCGCAGGGTGAGCCGTTGCCCGTGCCGGGACGCCTCGTCGACAACGAGCACTCCCTGCTCGACGTAGCCGACCTCGTGTTCATCGACCCGGTGAGCACCGGGTACAGCAGGGCCATCCCCGAGGAGGAGGCCAAGCAGTACCACCACTTCCGACGCGACATCGAGTCGGTCGGCGAGTTCATCCGCCTGTGGCTGACGAGGAACGACCGCTGGGACTCGCCCAAGTTCATCGCCGGCGAGTCGTACGGGACGACCCGGTCGGCGGCGCTGACCGGGCACCTGCTCAACCGGCACGGGATGTACTTCAACGGGTTGATCCTGGTGTCGGCCATCCTCAACTTCGGGACCGCCCCCTTCGACACCAAGACGTGGACCTTCGACCGGGGCAACGACATCCCCTACATCGCCTTCCTCCCCACCTACGCCGCCACCGCCTGGTTCCACGGGCGACTGCCCGCCGACCTGCAGAAGCTGCCGTTGCGCCGGCTGCTCGACGAGGTCGAGGCGTGGGCGTCGACCGACTACTCCGTCGCCCTCCTCCGAGGCTCCCGGCTGAGCGACACCGAGAGAGCCGAAGTGGCGGCCACGCTGGCCCGGTACACCGGGCTGTCCACCGAGTACGTGGACCGCTGCGACCTCCGCATCGAGATCCTGTGGTTCTGCAAAGAGCTGCTCCGGGACATCCGCCGCACCGTCGGCCGCATCGACTCCCGGTACACCGGCATCGACCGCTTCCCCGCCGGGGCGATGATGGAGACCGACCCGAGCCTCGACGCCACCCTCGGCGTGTACACCTCGGCGCTCAACGGCTACGTCCGGGGCGAGCTCGGCTACGAGAGCGACCTCCCCTACGAGATCCTCACCGAGCGGGTGAACCCCTGGGACTACGAGGAGTTCAAGAACGCCTATGTCGACGTGTCGGAAACGCTTCGCGAGGCGATGAGTCGCAACCGGTTCATGAGGGTGTTCATCGCCAACGGGTACTACGACCTGGCCACGCCCCATTTCGCCACCGAGCACACCCTGGCCCACCTCGGGCTCGACGCCGAGCTGGCGGGCAACGTCGAGATGGCCTACTACGAAGGCGGCCACATGATGTACGTCCACCTCGGCGAGCTGGGCGCCATGGCCGAAGACATCCGCCGCTTCGTCACCGAGACGCTGAAGGCGCCCGTCGCCGCCACCCTGTGACGGCCATCCGGTGAGCGGGAGCACGTCTGACCGGGTCGTGCCGTGGCGATCGGCCTTCGCCGTCCCCGCCCGGGCCAGGGCATCGTTGCCGCTGCTGGCCACGGTGCTGCTCATGGCCACCCTGGCGGGCACGCTGGCCGCCGCCATCCCCACCTACCGGGACGCGGTGGTCGAGGCGTCGCTCAAGGCCGATGTCGCCTCCGCCCCACCACTCGACACCGGCGTCGAGGTGCTACTCCGTCACTCGGCTTCCGGGTCCGGTGAGCTGGTGCCGGCGGTGTCGGAGGTGGTCGACGACGCCTTCGCCGCCCCGCGACGGAGCCTGGTGCTCGCCAGATCAGACAGCTTCACGCTGCCTGATCGGTTCTCGTCCGCCGAGACCAACCGGGTCACCAACCTGGCCTTCGTCGACGGCCCCGATGACCTGCTCGTCGACGTCGAGGGCAGCCGAGCGACGGTGCCCGCCGGTGACGCCGTGGCCGCCGCCCTCCACACCGAGGCGGCCGAGCTCCTCGGCGCCGGCGTGGGTGACCGCATTCGCCTGGGGAGCAGGGCCGATGGGGATCTCCTCGTCGAGGTCGTCGCCCTGGTCGAGCCAGCCGACCGCACCGACCCGCTGTGGGCGGACAGCCCGGTGGTGCGCGACGGCGCCACCGAGTCGGGCTCGTTCACCGAGGTGGGGCCGTTCCTGGTCGACGAGGCCACGTTCACCGGGCTCGCCGGGAACGCCTCCTATCGATGGAGGTGGATGCTCGAGCCCGACCTGGTGGAGTCGGGCCCGGCGGCGGCCACCGCCGGCGGCGTGGCCGCCATCCCCCGGGTCCTCGCCGACGACCTCGATCGCGCCGATGCCGACGTCACCACCGGGCTGCCCGCCCTGGTGTCCTCCGCCGAGACGTCGATCGGCGCCATGGGGACGGTGATCGGCCTCGTGCTCGTCCAGGTCGCCGGGGTCGCCCTCTACGGCCTCGCTCTGGCGGCACTCGCCCTGGTCGACAGCCGGATGGGCGAGACCGCCCTGCTCCGCTCCCGCGGGGCGAGCGCGCTGCAGCTGGGATTCCTCGCCACCCTGGAAGCCCTGCTGGTGGTCGTCCCGATGATCGTCGTCGCCCCGTGGCTGAGCCGGTCGGTCGTCGACCTGCTGGGCCGGTGGGGGCCGGCTGCGGGGACCGGCCTCGAGCTCCGCCCCGAGATCCCGCGGGGAGCGTGGGTGGCCGCCGCCGTCGTCGGGTTGCTCACCGTCGCCGTCGTGGTGACCCCCGCAGTTCGGGCTGCCGCCTCCTTCGCCTCCGCTCGGCCGCAGCGCCCTACCGAGGGTGGCGCCGAGCGGGCCGGGTTCCTGCGTCGCACCGGGCTCGACGCCGCCATCGCCGTGGTCGCCGTCTTCGGGCTCTGGCAGATGATCAGGGCCGGGTCGGTCACCGCCAGCGGAAGGGCCGACCCGCTCCTCGTCGGCGCCCCGGCGTTGGGCATCATCGCCATCTCGCTCCTTCTCCTCCGCATGTTCTCCGCGGCGGCGACCATGGCCGAGCGGGCCGCCTCCGGCCGGCGCGGCGTGGTGCCTGCGCTGGCCGGTTGGGAGCTGACCCGGCGGCCCGGTCGATTGAGCCGGATCTCGGTGCTGGTGGTGCTCGCCACCGCGGTGGGGGCGTTCACCGCGGTCCACCTGTCGTCGCTGCGCCAGTCCCAGGTGGAGCAGGGCGATGCCCGGGTGTCGGCCGACCTGGTGGTGACCCCCGACGCCCGCTCCCGATCCCAGATCGACCAGACGCTGCTGGCGGGCGGCTACCGCACCACTCCGGGCGTCACCGGGGCGATGCCGCTCGACCGGCAGACAGTGTCGTTCGGAGCCGCCCCGACCGGGATCGCCGGTGTCCCGCTGATCTCTGTGGACGCCCAACAGGTCGACGAGCTGCTCCGCACCCCGGAGCGGCTCGTCGGTCCGGCGGCTGACGGCTGGACGCGGCTCCACCACCCCGATGACCTGGGAGGCCTCCCGCTGGCCCCCCAGGGGGCGGAGAGCTGGGAGGTGACGATGACCGCCCAGCCGGTGGCCGGAGCCGACCCCGAACCTTCGGCGACCGCCCAGGTGATCTTCCTCGTCGCCGACCGGGACGCCACCGTGCACCGCCTGCTCGGGCCCGAGCTCCCCCTCGACGGCACCCCGACCCGGGCCGAGTTCGACCTTCGACCCGAGGTCGACGGCTCCTCGCTCCCGTTCTCGGCGCCGCTCGACCTCATCGGGCTCGAGCTCCGAGGAACGCCGATGGCCCTTCCTCCCGACGCCGACCCCGGCGACCTGGTCGGCGACGAGGCACCGCCGACCATCGAGATCGGGATGACCGATCTCAGGGTCGACGGCTCGCCGGTCGGGATCGAGAGTCGGGAGTGGAGCCTGTTCGACCACGTCACATCGTCGACTTCGATCATCGAGCCCGACGCCTCGGCGGTGTCCGACGAGGATTCGGTGACCGTCGAGTTCAATGCCGGCGTCGACTTCTTCGCCAACTCGCGACCGGCGGTGGTCAGCCTGGCGACCGCGCCCGCGTTGGGCGAGCAGCCGCCGCCGATCCCGGTGATGCTCACCGACTCGCTCGCCGACACGCTCGGGCTCGGCCCAGGCGACACCACGGCGATGACGTTGCGCGGCCGCATCCACGATGTCGAGGTGGCCGACACCGTTGCCGCCGTGCCCTTCGCCATCGATGCCGAGCAGGCCGTCCTCGCCGACTGGTCGACACTCAACACGCGCCAGTTCCTCGCCTTGGGGGCGCTGGCGACACCCACCGACTGGGCCCTGGGCATCGAAGCCGATGCCGTCGACGCCGCCCGCGACACGCTGCTGAACGACCCGTTCCGAAGCGTGGCGGTGAGCGACCGGGTCGGGGTGAGCGGCGACATCGGCCGTGACCCGACCACGGTCGGCCTGTCGGGGAGCATGGTGCTCGCCTTCGTGGCCGCCCTCACCGTCGCCGCCGTCGGGATGGTGCTGACTGCGGTGATGGGTGCCCGTCACCGTCGAGGCGGCGTCGCCATCCTGCGGGCCCTCGGCATCCACCGCGGCGAGCTGCGCCGACTGCTCGTCCTGGAGACGCTGCCGCTGGTGGCGGTGTCGGCGGTGGCCGGCATCATCACCGGGATCGGTCTTGCCCGGTTGTCTCTGCGCTCGGTCGCCGTCTCCCCGGACGGCACCCCGGCCATCCCCGAGCCGCTGCTGGTCGTTCCCTGGCCGGCGATCGCCGTCGTGGCCGGACTGGTCGTCGTCATCGGGGCTCTGTTGCCGTTGCTGACGGCCCGGCTGCTGGGCAGGCAACGGCCCGCCGACGAGATCCGCTTCGGCGAGGCTCGCTGATGCGCCGGTTCGTCACACCCGTCGCCGCCCTGGTCGGGGTGGGACGCCGCTCGGAGCTGGCGGCGGCGGTCGCCGTCGGCTTGGTGCTCGCCGTTGCCACCACCGTCCTGGTGGCGCAACCACGGCTGCTGCGGCGGGCCGAGACCGAGAGCCTGGACCAGGCGCTCGCCGCCACCCCGCCACAGTGGCTCGGGCTGGCGCTCGACATGCCCGACCTGTTCGCGTTCACCGGCGAGGGCGAGCCGACCGCTCCGGTGACCGATGCCTTCGACGAGCTCGCCGAGACCGTCCCGGCCCGGCTCTCCAGCCTGTACGGCGACGGCAGATACGTCATCGACACGACACGGTTCACCGTCCCCCAGGTGGACGCCGAACCGGCCCCGTCCCCGATCGTGATGACCCTGCGCCTCCACCCCGATCTCGGTGACCGCGTCGAGTTCGTGGCGGGAGCGCCGCCGCAGCCGGTCGACGAGATGACCGACGACCGGATGGCGGTGATGGAGATCGCGGTGAGCGCCGCCACCGCCGAGACGCTCGGGCTGGACATCGGATCCGAGCTCACCATGGGGGTTTCCGACGACGCCCTGCTGCGTCGGATCGAAGGCCCGTTGCCACCCCCGTTCCTGGCCAGGGTCAGCGGCGTGTTCCAGCCGACTCCCGCCACCGACCCGTACTGGTGGGGCGACCTCCGGCTTCATCGACCCATCGTCAACGACACCAACGCCGGGGCCGAGTACATCGCCTACGGGATGTTCCAGCCCGAGCAGCTCGCCACCGCCCCGTTCGTGGTCGACGGGACGACCCGGCTCCAGGTCCAGCAGAGGCGCGAGCTGGTCCCCGGCGCCGTCGACATCGACAACTCGGACGACATCCTCCAAGCGCTGCGGACCGGGGTCACCGCGGGAGACGTCGGCCGGCTCGGAGTCGCCACCGGTCTCGGCCAGGTACTGGTCAACTCGGCCGAGCGGAGGCAGACGGCGCAGACGACCACGCTCCTCGCCATCGTGGGGATGGTCGGTGCCACCCTGGCCACGTGCGTCCAGTTCCTGCGGGTCAGCGCCGCCCGCCGACGCTCCTGGCTCGCCCTGGCCAGGGCGCGGGGAGCCGGAACGACGTCGGTGGTGGTCGCCGCCGCCATCGAGATGACGGTGGTCGCCGCGCTCGCCGGAGCGGTCGGGTTGCTGGCCGGCGCACTGGCCGGCGGTGGGGGGCTCAGCCCGCGCCCCGCCGAGATCCGCCTGGCGGTGGTGCTCGGTCTCGGCGCCGTGCTGGCCACGTCCCTCATCGTCGCCGGCGAGGCACGCCGCTTCGGGGTCGAGCCGTCAGCCCGGAGCCGCCGTTGGCGGGTGCTGGGCATCGGGCTGGTCCTGGTAGCCGGCGTCGCCAGTGTGATGGCCTACCTGCGCGAGGGCGTGCCTCCGGACGACCCGTGGAGCAACACCCTGGCCACACTTCTCCCCATACTCGGCCCGCTCGCCGTGGCGGTGGCCGTTGGACTGGTCGTACCGGCGGTGGTGGGCCGGTTCACCAGGATCGGGCTCGGATTGGGAGTGGGCCGGCTGGTGGGGTTGCGACGGGCGGCCAGCGACACCGGTGCCCTATCCGGGCTCGGGCTGGTGGTGACCATCGCACTCACCGTCACCGGGCTGGGCCTGACCGTCGATCGCGGGCTCACCGCCGGCATCGACGAGGCCGGCTGGCTGCAGGTGGGAGCCCCGATGCGGGTAGACACCCGGGACCTCGAGGTGGCGACCGCCATCGGCGAAGTCGGCTCGGTGACGATGGCGCCGTCGGGGGTGAGCGTGGTGCGGGTGGAGTCACCGGAGATCGCCACCACGGTCGATCTGATCAACCTCGACGTGCCGTTCCACGGGTTGCTCACCGCCGGCTCTGTGGCCGACCTGCACCTCCCCGACCTCTCCGGTGCCGACCCGGTGCCGGTGGTGGCGGCGAACCGGCTCGACGACCGGCTGGTCGAGGCGGGCGACACATTCGCCGGAACGGGGGCTCTCTCCGACATCACGTTCCTCGTGGTGGAGACCCGTCCGGAGATGCTGGGGCGCACCGAGGACTGGCTGCTCGCCGACCGCAACGTGCTGCGCGGCGTGTTCGAACGCGAACCCCCCATCGACACGCTCTACCTCGATGCCGCCCCCACGGACGTCGACGCCATCGCCGCAGTGGCCTCGGCCGGCGACGCCGAGATGCTCGACCGTGAAGAGGTGGTGTCCGCCGCCGCCGATGACCCGCTGGTGGTTGCGGTCCGCTGGTCCTACCTCGGCACCGGGTTGCTGGCGCTGGCGATGATCGCCCTGGCAACCGTCGGGTTGGTGACGGTGACCACCCGGGCCCGCCGGCGCGACGCCGCCGTGCTCGGTCTCGTCGGCAGCGGCCGGGCCCAGCTCCTCCGCGCCGCCCGGGCCGAGCTGATGGTGCCGGTGGTTTCGGCGACGATCGCCGGCACGCTGCTCGGCCTGGCGGTGAGCCGGATGCTCGACGGGCGCCTCGACCTCTCCCCGTTCACCGACGGTCTGCCCGTCGCCATCTCCCCTGCCGTGGCCCTTGCCGTCGGCTGCGGGCTGCTCGCCCTCGTGGTGGCCGCGGCCACCGTCGCCGTGGCGGTTCGGCGCACGGTCAGGCTTCCCCTCGGACAACTGCTGCGCTCGGAGGAGACATGACCGGACAGGCACCCATCACCACCACACTTCCGGACGGCGCCGACGGGAGGATCGACTGCGTCGGGCTGGTGCGCATCTACAAGACCACCGACATCGAGGTGGTGGCCTTGCAGGGGCTGGACCTGCACGTCAACTCGGGGGAGCTCATCACCATCGTCGGCGCCTCCGGGTCGGGGAAGTCGACCCTGATGAACGTGCTCGGCGGGCTCGACCGGCCCACCGCCGGCCGCGCCCGGGTGGCCGGCAACGACCTGATGGACATGGACGGCCCCACTCGCACCCGCTACCGGAGGGACGTCATCGGTTTCGTGTGGCAGGACACCGCCCGCAACCTGGTGCCGTACCTGGACGCCCGGGGCAACGTGGAGCTGCCAATGGCCCTGGCCGGAACGGCTCGCCGCCGGCGGCGGGACCGGGCCGAGCAGCTGCTCGAGGTCGTCGGGCTCGGCCCCCGCGCCCGCCACCGACCCGGGGAGCTCTCCGGCGGCGAGCAGCAGAGGGTGGCGATCGCCGTCGCCCTGGCCAACGAGCCGAAGGTGCTGCTCGCCGACGAGCCCACCGGCGAGCTGGACAGCGAGACCGCCGGTGAGATCTTCGGAGTGCTCCGCACCGTCAGTCAGACCATGGGAGTCACCGGCGTCATCGTCACCCACGACCCGCTGGTGTCGATCCAGGTGGACCGGACCGTCACCATCCGTGACGGGCGGATCAGCTCGGAGACGCTGCGCGACCGCAGCGAGGCCGAGGGTGACCTCTCACGGGTGATCAGCCGCGAGTACTCGGTGCTCGACTCGGCGGGGAGGCTCCAGCTGCCCGAGCACTACGTCGATGCGCTCGAGCTGAGGCGTCGCGTGCGCCTCGAGTTGGAGCCCGACCACATCGGCGTCTGGCCCGAGCAGTCGGCGCCTGCCACCGGCGACGACGAGGAGCAGCCATGACCCGGCTGGTCAGGCTGCGGGAGGTCTCCAAGACCTACGCCACCGGGCCGGTGTCGGTGCGGGCGCTCCACACGGTGTCGATGGAGATGGATGACGGGGAGTTGCTCGCCGTCCATGGTCGCTCGGGATCGGGCAAGACCACGCTGTTGAACATCATCGGCGGGCTCGACCGGGCCGACGAAGGCGAGGTGGAGGTGTGCGGCACCGACCTCATCGCCGCCGCCGACTCGGACCTGACCGAGCTGCGCCGTCACCGTGTGTCGTTCGTGTTCCAGTCCTTCGGGTTGCTCCCTGTGCTGTCGGCGGCGGAGAACGTCGAGGTCCCGCTCCGGCTGTCCGAGACGCCGGTGGCCGAGAGACGGGAGCGGGTCGACGAGCTACTCGAGCTGGTCGGGCTCGGCGGGCGCGCCAAGCACCGACCGGCCGAGCTGTCGGGCGGCGAGCAACAACGTGTCGCCATCGCCCGGGCGCTGGCCGCCGACCCGCAGATCCTCATCGCCGACGAGCCCACCGGCCAGCTCGACTCGAAGACCGGGGCGTCGATCATGACGCTGATCCGTCACCTGGTGCGCGACACCGGGCTCGCCGCCGTGGTCGCCACCCACGACCAGACCCTCATCGACGCCGCCCACCACCGGATCGAGCTCCGTGACGGCAGCGTCCACGACGGTGACCCGCTGATCCGCCAACTTTGAGCGAGTGACTCCCTCTGGTGGCGTCACTCGCTCAGAGTTGGCACGCTCGGAGCGGGCGGTTCAGTCGGCCGGGGTGAGCAGGAACGATCGGATACCGCTCATGTTGGTGCGGAACCCGTAGCCGACGAGCTGGCCGGCGTCGTTGATCGCCTGAGCCGTGTGCAGGTCCCACCCGTGGCCGGCGGGGAGGAGCGTCTCCAGGGCGACGGCGGGGCCCCCGTTCTGCCAGATGACGGCGTCGATGATGTCGAGCCCGACGTTGACGACGGAGTCGCCGACCACGGTCCCGCAGTCGTTCACCCCGTAGCCGCTGGTGGGATTGGTGCCGAACAGGCCGAGGTCGGTGATGGTGGTCCCCTGCCAGAGGACGGCGTGGAACTTGGAGTCGACCGGCGAGAGGCTGCCTCCGGTGATCAACCCCGACTCGCTTATCCCGGTGGCGGCGTCGGAACCGCCACCCAGCGTCTTGAGGGTGGTCATGGTCGTCCCCTGCCACTGGAGGGCGCGGCGGAACGGTGCGGTGCCGAAGTCGCCCCGGCCGACGATGGTCCCGGCGTTGTTCACCGCCGTCGCCAAACTGATCGAGGGCGCCCCCGAACCGGAGACCAGCGCTGGTCGCCCGGGTGCCGTCCCAACGCACGGCGTCGGTGTCGCCGATCGAGTCGACGCTCCACCCCACCGCCAGGCCGGTGGCGTTCAAGTCGACGGCGCGGGCGGAGATCGCTCCGCGAGGAGGTTTCAGCGCCTTCGGCGGCGACCAGGTCATCGCCTGGAGCCCGCCTCTCCTGCCTGCCTGCCAGCCGGCGACCACCCCGTTGGTGGAGATGCCGAAGGCCTCGCCGTTGCCGGCGGAAAGAATGGTGACCTGACCCGACGGGTCCCATCTGACCGCGTGCGACACCAGCGAGTCGTCCAGGCTGGAGCCAGAGGCGCTGCCGTCGGCGGCGACGCCGGTCGCCCGGGTGATGTGGAACAGGCTCCCGATGCTCTCCAGCTCGGTCACCGTGTATGCGGTCACCGGGTCACAGCCCTGTGCACCGGCGGGGACCGCCAGGAGAGGCACCGCCACCAAGGCGAGCACGGCGAGCTGGATCCTGGCACGTCGCATGGCCACCTCCCCTTCTATAACAGATTCTAATCATCTATATAGGCGTTTCAAGTGCCTGCGTCAAGCGGAATCCCCCGCAATCCAGGGCGACCCGGATCGTCGATGGGTCGGGCCGCCGGTACCCTGATCGTGACGCCCTCGTAGCTCAGGGGATAGAGCACCGGTTTCCTAAACCGGGTGTCGCAGGTTCGAATCCTGCCGGGGGCACCGTCTGGAGCCACAGGGCACCGATCGCCGCTCGCCGAGAGGCCTTGCGAGTCAACGCTCACGGCTCGACCAGCCTGTGGGGCGCACAACGAACTCCGCCGCCAGGCGCGTTGTGGCAACGGCCTTGGCAACATCGCTTCGCCCTGTGTGGCAGTCAGCGTTCCGAGAACGACGCGATGAGAACGCGTTCCAGGAACACCTCGGTGGCCAGCACCCGCGGATTCGTAGGTCGCCAGAGCTGAGTCAGTGCCCTGAGGCTCTGGACGGCCGGCACGCCCCAGGGCTCGTTGCGTCTGGCGAGCCACTCGCCACGCGTATGTTCCGCGGGCTCGGCATGAGGGCTGACTGCAGATCGCCGCGCCAGTGACCCTGGACCGCTGACGGGAACTCTACGAGGACGACCTCGACGCCTCGGCGCCGCTCTAGACCAGCGATACCAGCCCGCCGCCGCGTGGGAAGTCGGCTGCTCGCGCGCCGAGTATCGCAAACGCACCGTGTCGCTCTCCCCAGAGGGCGCAGGCGTTTGGTGCACGATCACGGGTTGTCCGAAGATGTCCCATAGGTGGGCGCAGGGCCGTCCCGACCGGACCGCCAGGGCCCCGTCTGCGGCGGGGCGGCGTGTGCCAGTTCCTAGTGACCGCCCGACAGGGCCACAGACCACTCCGCCAGCACTGTGGGGCTTGCGCCGCCGGCCTGAAGCGCGCGTGCGATCGCTCGCCACCGGCGGCGGGGGATGCCTCCGCGCCTGTCCGGCGACCGGCACGTCGGGATAATGCGACTCCGAGACCCTAGGCCTGCGAGCTCACCTCCGCGGCGGCTTCCATCCGGGCGTCCGCGGGTCGCTCCAGGAACTCGATGATCAGGGCAAGCTCGTCGGCGTGGTACCCGGCGCAGATCCGGTCGATACCCTTGGTCATCGGGGCGTAGGCCGGGCGACCTCGGCGCCCCGCTCGATCGCGTCCTCTTCTGGGGGCCGACGCCTACTACCGTACCCGGTCGCTCGGGGAGGGAGCAAGATTCGTCGCCGCTATCGCCGAGGTCGCCGACGCCATGGGGCATAACCCGGACGTGGACCTGCGACTGCTGGATGCACGAGGCCCGATCACGAATCGGGGCAGTCGGTGGTGGTGGTCGACGAGGTGGCCGAGCGCTCGCGCATGTGGTCGGCAAGCGTGCTGGCGCACCCACCGGCAGCACGGTGACCTACCGGATCACCGGCCCGACCAGTCGCGGTCTGCACGTCGACGTGGGCGAGCGGGCCGCTGTCGTCGAGACCCTCACCGACCCGGCGACCGTCACCCTGACGATCCCGCTCGGTGTGTTCATCCGCCTCGGAGGCGGCCGCATCAGCGCCGACGAGGCACGAGGGCAGATCGCCGTCGACGCGACCCTGCCCTCGGGAACTACTCATCGCCAACGGCGCCCATACGATCTCACGCCCTCGGGTGTAAACCCGCCGGTCACCCGGGGCGCGACGCTCGGCGTCTTACACTTGACGGCAAAGTGATCCTCCAGTGAAAGGTCGAGACGTTCGATGGTGCTCGGGGTCGCCCTTCCGCGATGTGACGGCGATGAGCGGCCGGAGCGAACGATCGATTTCCTCGACGGCAAGTCCACCGCGGTTCAGCGTCGTTTACGTAGGTCAGGACTCGCCGGGCACGAGCCGTCCACGATGGCGACGCTGCTGGCGTACTTTGACTCCCTCGCCCCGGGGTTCGTATTTCTCGATATCGGCGCCAACATCGGTCTGTACTCGGTGCTGTGCCGATCGCTGTTCTCGCCGTCGCGGGTGATCGCCTTCGAACCGCGCCGCGGACAGCGGCAATCGCCCGCAGGGTCGCCCGGGTGAACTCGCTGGCGATCGACGTCGAGGAGCTGGCGCTGGGGAACGAGGACGGCGTCGCCGAGCTGTACCTGTCGGCGACGTCGGACGCCAGCAATTCACTCGTCGAAGGGTTCAAACAGAACACGGGAGCGGTGGAGGTGACGACGCGTCGACTCGACACCTACCTCGCCGCCAAGCCGTTCGGGCCGACGGTCATCAAAATCGACGCCGAGACGTTCGAGCCACAGGTCCTCCAGGGGGCACGGGAGACGTTGCGGCGCCATCGACCCACAGTCGTCGTCGAGGTCCTGCACCGTGACGGGCGCGACCATGGCCCCGACGTTATGGGGGCCGTCGACGGGCTCGGCTACGGCTACTACGACATCAGAGACGGGTCCGCATGGACGCCATCCGACAGGATCACCGGCGATGCGGGTGGCGGCGAGCGGGATTGGCTGCTCTGCCCGGCAGAGCTCCCGCCGGCGTTCGCTCGCTGCGTGGCGAGTTGGCGGCGGGCGGTCAGCGACACATGATCCCCCGCCGACTCCTCCGGGCAACAAAGCAGTCGTTGATCGAGACCCTCGATGGGGCCGGTCAGCTACAAAACGCGCTCGACGCCCGTCGACGACTGCGTGGTGCCGCGGAGACGATTGCCGGCTCGGCGCGCGTGACTCGCTTGTCGCGGAGAGTCGATCCACGGGATCGCCGGCCCACCAAGGTCATCGCCTGGCGCGGGCGCGCCGTGGTGGCAGTCGAACGCCCCGCGCTCGCCGTGCACGAACTGATGCTCGCCAACCTCGACGTCGTGTGCGCGGCGTTCGAGAACACCGGCGTGACGCACTGGTTGTGCCCGATCGACGCCGCCGGCTTCTTTCGAGTGGGCGTGCGGGAGATCGACCGTGCCGCGGCGTGGGACGCCCTGCTCGCCCTTGCCGACGCCACTCTCTACGTTCAGGCCGGTGACGTCTCCGGACAGGACGTTGTTCCTCTTTCGCTAGCGAACCCGAGCCGCCGCCGGCGTTCCGCCGCCGGCGTGTCCACCTGGCGGGTGTACCGGAACTACACCGATCCGCACCACCGGTCACTGGTCGGCATCGAGCACAGTTGTCAGATCGAGTTCTGGCGGCCGGAGACGACTCCGCCGACGGCCGACGAGCCGGCACGCCTCAAAGGGTGGCGGGCACCGCGCAGCAACCTCGTGTCCGCACGGCTACCGGCGGACTTCTCAGTAAACGCCGAACGCACCATCAACAGCCGGCGGTATCCGACGCCTGCGGGGTTCACCCTGACGGGACACCCGAGCCGCATCGACTTCCCGGTCGACGTCGTCTACACGTGGGTGGACGGCAACGAGCTCGCCTGGCGCGAGCGCAAGGAGGCGACAAAGGCGCGGCTCGACGGGCGGGCGTTCAACCCGAGCGCGATGAACGCGTCTCGTTACATCGACCGCGACGAGCTGCGCTTCTCGCTGCGCTCGCTCGAGGCATACGCGGACTTCGTACACCACGTGTGGCTCGTGACTGACGATCAGGTCCCCGAGTGGCTCGACATGACCTGCGGCCACCTCACGGTCGTGGATCACCGAGAGCTGTTCGGCGATGACGGCGCGCTGCCGACCTTCAACTCGCATGCGATCGAAGCGCGCCTGCACCACATCGACGGCCTCGCCGAGCACTACCTGTACATGAACGACGACTTCTTCTTCGGTCGCCGGGTGACCGGCGAGCTCTTCTTCCACCGCAACGGAGCGTGGCGGTTCTTCCCGTCGCACGCCACGATCGGTCTGGGTGAAGCGACGGTGGACGACGAACCCGTCGACGCCGCGGCCAAGAACGGGCGCTCCTTACTCAGCAAGCGGTTCGGCATCGAGGTGAGCCAGAAGCTGAAGCACGTGCCTCATCCGCAACGGCGGTCCGTCGCCTTCGCATTGGAGAAGGAGTTCGACGAGACGTTCCGCAGCGTGTGGAAGAGCCAGTTCCGCAACACTCACGACATCTCGACGGCATCGTCGCTGATCCATCACTTCGGGTACGTCACCGGCAACGCCTTTCCGGCGACGATCGCCTCGTCTTACGTCGACGTGTCGGGTCACAATCTCGAAGGGCAGCTCGACGGGCTGTTGCGGCGCCGCACGGTCGATGCGTGGTGCCTCAACGATCAGGCGTCGCAGGAGGACGACGTCGCCCGCCAGCGGGAGATCGTGCACCACTTCTTCGAACGGCAACTGCCGCTCCCGAGCCGGTACGAGCGGACGGGTGGCGAGCATGAGCGCTGATCCGGGGAGCGTCGTCCTCCATCTCGGCGCCCACAAGACAGCGAGCTCGCTAATCCAGAAGTTCCTGCGTGACCGCCCGGAAGAGGCGGCCCGCCTCCATCTTGGTGTCGTCGGGCGCTCCGAAGGAAACCGTCTGTTCGGATGGGGAGACAAGACCGTCACCCGCGCTGCGCGGACTCGAGATCGCATCGCCGAGCTCCTCGCCGAGCCTCACGTTCACCAGGTTGTGATCTCTCACGAGAACGCGCTCGGCAGACCGCTGCGAGCCGGCGGCGATTCGCTCTACCCGGATGCACGGGCGCTGGCCGCGGACCTCGCCGAGGTGTGTCAGCCGTGGAGTACCCGGATCATCTGGTACGTGCGCCCGCAGCACGAGTTCCTGGAGTCCTACTACCTGCAGACCGTGCACCAAGGCGGGACGGCGACGTTCGCTCAATGGACGCGGCACCTCGACCTGGCCAAGGTCTCGTGGCGGCCCGTCGTCGATGCCCTAGCGCAGGCCTTCGGTGACGACCGCCTCGTGGTTGCCGACTTCTCCGAGATCGAACTGGGGCAGAAAGTGTTCCTGGAGAGGTTCCTCCGACGCGTCAATCCGTCTTCGCAGCCGGAGGTTCACTACAGGGCCCGGCGCAATCCGAGCATCGGTGACGTCGGGCTCGACATCGGGCTGGCGTTGAACGGGCACCTCGAGTCCGCCGACGAACGCAAGGCGGTGCGCACGTTCCTGCAGTCCCGGTTCTCGAACCATCGCTACCCGCGGCCGATCCTCTTCACCTCGGCCACGATCGAGGAGCTCGCCGGCCGTTACACGGACGAATACCGTCAGCTCACGGAGGCGAGCGTGGATGGCTGATCGAGTAGAGCACCTGGTGCTGCACAGCGGAATCCCAGGACGTGTGGTGACTGCACTCGTCCGGAGCGTGGCCGCCCGCCAAGCCGAGTTCGCCATGAGCGGCGTCTCGATCGGTGCGGTCGCCACACACGGCCGGCGAGGCGCGCTGGACCGACGGCTCGTCGCGACCGTGCCGGGCGGACGGCGGGCCAGACATGTATGGATCTCGTCGGCTGCCCTGCTCGGCACGCAGCGCCTGGGCTCCGCCGATCGTGGGTGCTTCCGGCCAGAGGCAGAGCGGTGTGTGGCCGACGTGATCGGGCAGCTCCAGCCGCGAGCAACGTCGGTCGTGATCGAGACCCTGCCACCCGAGCTCGTGCTCCAGTTGGCGTACGAGCGGGCAGTCCGGGAGGGCGAGACGGCGGCCATCGACGACGTGTTCACGCTCGATCACCCGTGGGTCGACGTCGCCGGGCTGCGATCTCGCCTGGAGGGAGTGCCGACGGTGAGCAGTGTCAGTGTGCTGGGTGTCGATGTCGACGCCCGCCCGGACCCGCACGTCGTGTTCGAGGCCGCGGGTGTTTGGCTGCCCCGCTCGTTCTGGTCGCAGACCGTGTCGCCGGAAGGGGCGGCGCTGCGACGACGAGCGACGATGGAGCTGAAACGTCTCCCGCCCCGTCTGCGGCCACGGTTCGTCCGCGCGCAGCGGTGCGTGACGTGAAATCGGCGCGCCCTCTCGTGCGCACACTCGACGGGCTCTCGTGGACCCGCCGGGCGTTGGACGCCTGTCGAGACGTGAACGACGTGGTCGTCGACGACGAGGTCCGTCGCGAGGTGCATGAGTTCGTGGTGACCCTGCTGGGTCGCCCGCGGCCTTCCTCGTCGACGGTGTTCAGCGCCGACGAGCTGGATCGGATCCGCCACGCACACGAAGGCCGTTTCGCAGGACTGTTCGCGTTATCGTGAGGATTCGGCGGCGACTGCGACGCGTGCTCATTGACGGAGGGTTGCCGCCGTCGACTCGACGCGTCGTGAGATCTCGCCTCATCCGGCCGTTCCGTCGGCGGGCGCGCACCCCGGTCGCGCGGCGCACCGGATCGACCTCAGTAGCGGCGAGGACCGACACGGCTCTTCGCGCCGCAGGCGTTGAAGCGTTCATCGTCCGCCGCTCGGGCCCACAGCTGATCGAGCTCGGCGTCCACCTCGAGGACCGAAGCCGCGCGTGGCGAGTCGTTGGCGACCTCGTAAGCGCGGGCGGGTTCCGTCTGGTATGGCGCTACGGGCCGTTGCCAGGAGTCGTGCACCAACGGAGGCCGCCGCACTGGTCCCCTGGGCGTTGGGCCCAGACCTGGTCGATGCAAGGCGTCACGGGCACCGCCGACGAGGTCGTCGTCGGATTCTGGGACCTCGGACCCTCAGGTGCCAGGGAGCGAATCGGTGTCCGAGGGCTCGAACGGGTCGCCATCGACGACGAGGCGACGGTGGAGGGTGTCGACGGCCATGCGTTCATCGGTCGTGCCTCGATGCCAGTGACGGCGGGCCTGGACGTGCTGACCGATCCGGTCGACATCGTCTACACGTGGGTCGACAGCGCCGATCCCGCATGGCAGGAGAGTCGGCGCTCGTGGATCGACACGACGAGCGTCGAAGCGACGCACGCCCTCCATCCCGCACGCTTCCGATCACACGACGAGCTGCGGTACTCGTTGCGCAGCGTCAACGCCTACCTTCCCTGGGTACATCACGTCTACGTCGTTACCGCCGGCCAGAGACCATCGTGGTTGGGCGAGCACGAGTGGGTCACCGTCGTCGACCATCGGGATCTGCTCCCGCCCGAGGCGCTGCCCACCTTCAACTCTCACGCAATAGAGGCCAACCTCCACCGGATCGACGGTCTCGCCGAGCACTTTGTCTACTTCAACGACGACTTCTTCGTTGCCCGGCCGTTGGCGAAGGAGACGTTCTTCACCTCCAACGGATTGATGAGGGTGTTCGAGAGCGTGGCGCGGATCGAGGTGAAGAAGCAGTCGTTCAGCGCATCCGATCAGGCTGCCGACAACGGCCGTGCGTTGATCCTCGCCGCCTTCGGGCGACGCACGCAGTACAAGCTCGAACACGCGCCGTACCCGTTGCGAGTGAGCGTGATGGCGGCGGCCGCCGACCGTTGGTCCGGGCGGATCGAGGCGACCACGGCCAGCCGGTTCCGCCACAGCGATGACGTGTCGGTGGCCTCGGGGTTGGCTCAACACCTGGCGCTGTCGACGGGGTTCGCGGTGTTCGGCGACCTCGACGTGGGGTACGTGGATCTCCAGCATCCGCGATTGCAGTGGTTCCTCGATGCATTCGCCGCCACGACCGATTTCGACACTTGGTGTGTCAACGACACCGATCGGCCGCGGCCCGGTGTTGCCGATGCGGGGCGGCGCCTCGACTGCTTCCTCCGGTCCCGGTTTCCCGAGGCAGCACCATGGGAACGCTGATCGCCAGGCCGCGCGCCGTTGCCCGGCGGCGGTGGCGAACCGCCCGCTTGGAGCGTGCTCATCCCGAGTTGGCCGACCGTCGGCGCTCCCAGCGGCGTTTCGTCGACAGCCTGGCGCGAAGCTACGGGCCGGAGTGGGCGCAATTCCACGGTGCGCATGCCACGTTCCGTGAGCGAGCGACTGTTGTCGGTGCAGTGACGCCGGCGGTGACCGTTGCATGCGTCAGCAACCGACCTGCGTTCCTCGGCAACGTCGTCGACAACGTCGAGAATCAGCTCGGCGTCGATGTCGAACTGGTGATCATCGCCACCATGTCCGACCTGGATCCGTCACCGCTCACCGACGCGGTCGGATCAGGAGCCGTGCCGACGCGAGTCGAACACCTCCCCGGGGTGACGATCGGAGCCGGTCTGAACCGTGCCGTCGTGCTCGCCGGTGGGCGCTACATCGCCAAGTTCGACGACGACGACCTCTACGGCCCCAGGTACCTTCAGGATCAGGTCCTCGCGTTGCGGATCGGGGACGCTGGTGTCGTCGGAAAACACTCCTACTTCGCCTACCTCGATGCGTCGCGACGGCTGGTGCTGCGCTTTCCCGGTCACGAGTACGAGATGACGGGATTCGTTGCAGGTGGGACCCTGACCATCGATCGCGATCGCGTCCGTCAACCGCAGTTCGCAGATCGCTCCCTCGGCGAAGACACCGAGTTCCTCGCTCGGTGTCACCGCGCGGGCACGCCGGTTCTTGCCGGCGACGTGTTCAACTACGTGCAGATCCGCGGAACGCACAACACCTGGCAGCCTGGCGACGCCCGCTACATGAGCAAGGCGTCGATCATCGGCGACGAGCTGGATTGCTCGCTGCTGATGATCTGATGCGCCGTCCTCTGGCGTTCATCTTGCGTTCGGCCAAGGTGATCCTTCCTGATCATGACGGAGACCAGGTGCCCAGCCTCGCGGAGTCGGAGAGAACCTGCCACTCCCCACCGGAGGACAGGTCGTACCTCGCAACTCCTGCCATGGCTTGCTCCTATGTCAAGCGGCCTGCTCGACCGGCGCCTGGACAACGGCCTCGGCATCGGGTAGACCACCTCGGGCCTCACCGTCCGGCGCGTCGCGCTGCCTGGCGTGGGCTCGCTGGGCGTCGGCGGGGCGCCCTCACGCGCCTCGGCCGGCCGGACTCCGGTCATCGACCACTTGGCCAGCGACGCCCAGGTGAGGCCGACAGCGCCGAGCACCGGCTCAGGGCCACGCCCGTCGTCAGTGCATCCACCGAAGTCCCAGATCAGAAGCCGGTCACCGGCCTCGTCGACGGACAGGCTCGGGGTGCCGTCGTCGTGCGCCGGGCATGAGGCCATGAGCCCGCGGTGGCCGTCGTGCGTCCGCTTCCAGGTGACATTGGTGGAGCAGGGAGGCCAGCAGCTCGATCTCGGGGGTGCCGCTGGCCCACCCGGTGCCGGTCACGGCTGCCGCTCGAGCAGCCGGGCGATCGCCAGGACGACGTCGTCGTCGGTGATCTCAGGTGGCAGGCCCTGGGCGAGGAATGACGCCTTGCGGACTTGGTCGGCGAGGCTCCACGGATCGAGCGCGTCGACCTGGCCGCTGGGACCGTCAGGATCATGAGGTCGCGGGTCGTGGTCGGGAAGCGGGTCATCGAGGGTGAGCCGAAGAGCCGGGCGTCACGGCGGCACGTCGCGATCGACCAGGAGACCGCGACCGACCTGGCCGACCCTCGCCGTGGCCAACTTGAGGCCGCCATGAGGCTCGGGTCCAACGTCAGGCGGCCAGAACACGTCCTGGCCTGGCCGACCGGCGAGCCGGTCCACCCGCAGTCGCTCACCCAGGCATTCAGGCGGCTGGTCGAGAAGTCCGGCTTGCCCCAGATCCGCTTGCACGACCTACGCCACAGCAGCGCGACGAGCTCGTTGGAGGCCGGCGCCCCGATGTGGGCGGTCAGCGCCAGGCTCGGGCACTCGGACCCAGGCTTCACCCAGCGCGTCTACGTCCACGCCACCCCGGTCCAAGACCGCGCGGTCGCTGAGGTGCTGAGCCGAGCGCTGGCCAACAAAGCCGATGTCAACATGGATGTCAACATCGATCGCGGATAGCCTCAGATGACCCGACATCGTTGCGTACAAGGGTTGATCGGTAGCCGCGGAGAGTCTCAGATCGGCGCTCCACTGACTTCCTAAACCGGGTGTCGCAGATTCGAATCCTGCCGGGGGCACCGACTTCTGTCTTGGTCTGCTTCTCCCACCTTGCGTGTCGATTCGTAAGTCGACCAAGTCGACCAGGACCACCGCGGGCAACACGTTGGGCAGCACAGCACCCGGTCGCCTCGCCGCGGTCCGCTTCGCGAGGCATCTGAGTCGCCTGAGCCGGGGCTCTACCGGCCGAAGATTGGGGTGCGGTCGATCTAGTCACGGACGGCAGGCCCGACAGGCTCGTCACCCTCGAGGTCGTCTGACGGAGAAGCGGAACGGTGTTGCCGCCGCTGAGTCACCCGACCGGGGCCGCCTTTCGACGGTACCGTGCGGGTTTCCCGGCCGGGGCCGGACAGAGACGGAGGACACCTGATGGAGCAATTCTTCGACGCCGTCGGGGACCGGGTCCGGTTCGAAGGGCCCGGGTCGGACAACGACCTCGCCTTCAAGGTCTACGACCCCGACCGCATGGTCCTCGGCAAGCGCATGGAGGACCAGATGCGGATAGCCGTCTGCTACTGGCACTCGTTCAACTGGCCCGGCTCCGACATCTTCGGCGCCGGCACCTTCGACCGGCCCTGGCTGGACGCCGACGACCCGATGGCGGCGGCGCACCGGAAGATGGACGCCGCCTTCGAGTTCGTCACCAAGCTGGGGGTCCCGTTCTTCTGCTTCCACGACGCCGACGTCGCCCCCCAGGGCGACACCTTCGCCGAGTCGGCGCGGAACCTCGAGGTCATGGTCGACTACGCCGAGAAGAAGATGGCGGAGACCGGGGTCCGCCTGCTGTGGGGGACCGCCAACCTCTTCTCCCACCCGCGCTACGCGGCGGGGGCGTCGACCAACCCAGACCCCGACGTGTTCGCCTACGCCGCCGCCCAGGTGCGCCATGCGCTCGAGGCGACCCACCGGCTCGGCGGCTCCAACTACGTGCTGTGGGGCGGACGGGAGGGCTACGAGACGCTGCTCAACACCGACCTCAAGCGCGAGGGAGAGCAGCTCGCCCGCTTCCTCCACCTCGTTGCCGACCACAAGCGGACGATCGGCTTCGAAGGAACGCTGCTCATCGAGCCCAAGCCGGCCGAGCCGACCAAGCACCAATACGACTACGACAGCCAGACCGTCCACGGGTTCCTCGAGCGGTTCGATCTCGCCGACGAGTACCGGCTCAACATCGAGGGCAACCACGCCACCCTGGCGGGCCACAGCTTCCACCACGAGGTTGCGTACGCGGTGGCGCACGGCGTGTTCGGCTCGATCGACGCCAACCGGGGCGACTACCAGAACGGCTGGGACACCGACCAGTTCCCCAATTCGGTCGACGAGCTGTCGCTGGTCCTGTACGAGATCCTCAAGGGGGGCGGCTTCACCACCGGCGGGTTCAACTTCGACACCAAGCTGCGCCGCCAGTCGATGGATCGCACCGACCTGTTCCACGGGCACATCGGCGGCATCGACGCCCTCGCCCGGGCGTTGCTGGTGGCCGCCGACCTCATCGAGCGGGAAACGTTGGCGGCGCCGCTCGCCGAGCGCTACCGAGGGTGGTCGGACCACCTCGGGACGGCGATCATGACCGGTGACGAGACCCTCGCCTCGCTGGCCGACCAGGTGCTGGCAGGAGAGATCGACCCCGACCCGGTGTCGGGAGGCCAGGAGATGTTGGAGAACCGGGTCAACTCGGTCGTGTGGAACGTCGAGGCGTAGCCGCCGTGGAGGCGCAGATCGGCCGGTACCGGATCGAGGTCTCCACCGGGTTCGGGCCACGGGTCACCGGTCTCTCGATCGACGAAGGGCCGGAGCTGCTCGCCAGGCTCGACCCCGGCATCGGGCTCGCCCTCGACGGCGGCGGGTTCTACCGCTTCCACGGGGGGCATCGCCTGTGGGCGGCACCGGAGATTCCCGAGGTCAGCTACGCCCCCGACGAACATGAGTGCTCGGTGCGCGGCGACGGCGAGACGGTGGTCGTCTCGGCGCCGGTGGACCAGGCCGGGCTGCTCAAGGAGATCTCGGTGTCGGCAACCGCCGGGGGTGAGGCCGTTGTGGTGGAGCACCTCCTGACCCGCCGCGGCCGCCCCGTCGACGTCGCCCCGTGGGCGATCACCCAGTTCCCGCTCGGCGGGACCGCCATCATCCCGGTCGACGGCCCGGATGGTGGGCCCCGGGCCAACCGGAGCCTGGTCCTCTGGCCGTACACCGACCTCCGGGACGACCGCATCGGCTGGCGCCGCGACCTCGTTCTGGTCGACGCCACCGACGGGCCTCCGGTGAAGCTGGGCAGCGGCCCGGCTCCGGGGCGCCTCGGGTACCTACGCCAGGGCCTGCTCTTCGTGAAAGAGGTGGCACCGGCTGGCGGCTCGAACTACCCGGACCGGGGTGCGGTGGGGCAGGTCTACGTCGGGCAGGGATTCTGCGAGCTGGAGAGCGTCGGCCCGCTGGTGACGCTGGTCGACGGCGCCTCCGTCACCCACCGGGAGACGTGGACCGTGGTCGACTGCGCCGACCTCGAGGCCGCCTGCGCCACCGTGTCGGGTGCCGTTCCCTCAGGACGGGCACGATGAGCCACGTGCTCGGGATCGACTCGTCGACCACCGCCACCAAGGCGATCCTGGTCGACCGGGCCGGCGGAGTGGTCGGAGTGGCGTCGAGTGAGTACGACTACGCCACCCCACAGCCACTGTGGACCGAGCAGGACCCGCAGCTGTGGTGGGATGCCACCGTCACCGCCATCCGTCAGGTGCTCTCCGTCAGCGGCGTCGCCGGCGAACAGGTCGAGGCCGTCGGCCTCACCGGCCAGATGCACGGCTCCGTCCTCCTCGACGAGGCAGGGGACGTGGTGCGGCCGGCGATCCTGTGGAACGACCAGCGAACCGCCGCCGAGTGCGACGAGATCCGCCGCCTGGTCGGCGCCGAGCGACTGATCCAGGTCACGGGGAACGACGCCCTCACCGGGTTCACCGCCCCCAAGCTCCTCTGGGTGGCCCGCCACGAGCCGGACAACTGGGCGCGGGTGGCGACGATCCTCCTCCCCAAGGACTACGTCAGGTTCCGTCTCACCGGCGAGCGGGCGGTCGACGTCGCCGACGGGTCGGGCACCATTCTCTTCGACCTGGCGGCACGCACCTGGTCTCCGGAGATCCTCGAACGGCTGTCGATCGGCCCGAGCCTGTGCCCGCCGACGTTCGAGGGACCGGAGATCACCGGCCTCGTCGACGCCTCGGCCGCCGCCGCCACCGGGCTCAGGGCGGGAACGCCGGTCGTAGCCGGCGGCGGCGACCAGTCGGCCAACGCCGTCGGTGTCGGCGCCGTCGTCCCCGGGGTCGTCGCCCTGTCACTGGGGACATCCGGTGTCGTCTTCGCCACCACCGAGGGCCCGGCAATCGAGCCGCAGGGCCGGGTCCACTCCTTCTGCCACGCCGTCCCCGGCCGATGGCACATGATGGGGGTGATGCTGTCGGCGGCGGGCAGCCTCCGCTGGCTCCGCGACGCGGTCGCCCCCGGCGCCACCTTCGACCAGTTGGTGGAGGGCGCCGCCGAGGTGCCTGCAGCCAGCGACGGGTTGCTCTTCCTCCCGTACCTCACCGGTGAGCGCACCCCCCACCCGGACCCCTTGGCGCGAGGAGCGTTCGTCGGCCTCACCGTGCGCCACGACCTGCGCCACATGACGAGGGCCGTGCTCGAGGGCGTGGCCTTCGGCCTGCGCGACGGGCTCGACCTCATGACCGGCGCCGGCCTGCCCCAACCGACCGAGATCCGCGCCTCGGGCGGAGGGACCCGCAGCGGGCTGTGGCGCCAGATCCTCGCCGACGTCCTCGAGGCCGGATCGCCACCGTCGCCACCGAGGAGGGGGCCGCCTACGGGGCCGCCCTGCTCGCCTCGGTCGGGGCCGGCTGGCATCCCTCGGTCGAGGAGGCGGCCGAGGCGACGGTGCAGGTGACCCCCGCCGCCGAGCCCTCCGGCGACGTGTCCCTGTACCAGGCGGCGCACGCCACCTACCGGGATCTGTACCCCGCACTCTCCCCGACGTTCCGGTCGATCGCCGAGCAGGCGAATTGAGCCGAACGGCCCCGGTCGTAACAACACCACGTCCGGTACGCTGCCGGTAGGCCGTTTCGAGGTATGGGAATTCAGGGGGGTGGCCGGTGGCCAGGCTCGTTTCAGTGGTGATGCTCGTCGTCTTCGGCATGGCGGCGCCGCTGTCCGCCGCCGAAGGCACCGCCGAACCAGGCGGGAGGGTCCGCGACTTCGCCGTGCAGTCGCTGCCGGCCGAGTTGTCGGACGGTCGGATGACGACCGACGCAGACGGGCTGGTCTACGTTGCCGCGGTCGACGAGAACGCCGATCCCGCATCGGTCGTGGTGCAGCGCTACACCGACAAGGGGGCGCTCGACACCACTTGGGGAGTGTCCGGGGTGTCCACCCATGTCCTGGCGACCGCCGCCGAGGACGTGGCCGGGATCGCCGTCGACACCGACGGTGAGGTGTTCGTCGCCGCCACCGCCGGCACGTCCACTTGGGTCGTCAAGCTCGACGGCGCCGGCGCCCTCGACACCGCCTTCGGCGGCGGCGCCGTCGACACCGCCATCCCCTGCGCCCCGGCGCACAGCATGACGGTGGACTCGGCCGGCGATGTCTGGGTGGTCAACCTCGAGAGCGGGGACGGCGACTGCACGGGCTCCGACTATCGCAAGCTCGACGGGGCGACCGGGGCGAGCCTGCTGGCCGCCGACGCCGACTGGCTGCCCGGCTTCGCCCTCGACATCGAGTCCGTCCCAGGAGGTGGCGTGGCCCTCCTCGCCACGGACGAGGTCGGGACGGCGACCATGGTCACGAGGCTGACCGCCGCCGGGGCGGTCGACTCGGGCTTCGGCGCCGGCGGCTCGGTGCAGGTCTCCGGCCGGTCGGTGCCCCACTGGTACCCCGAAGCCGGCGAGCTCCACGTACAGGTCGATGGGTCGATCACCGCCGCCTTCCACCCGGTCGACGACCCGGTGGTCGAAACGTGCGAGCCGGTGGGGTCGGAGTGCTTCACCGCAGCCGACATCGAGGTCGCCCGGGTGTCTTCCTCCGGCGCACTGGTGGAGACATTCGGGACGGCAGGGACGTACCTGGCCGACGTGAACATCGCCGGCGACAACAGCCTCGCCGGGACCCTGGACATCAGCATCGGCGCCATCGCCGGGGGCCACGTCTACGTCGGTTACAACGTGCCGGCGGGCGGACTCCGCGGCCGCGTGTTGGCGCTCGACGACACCACCGGTCAAGTCGACATCGGGTTCAGGGGAACGGGCACCGTGCCCCTCAACTACCGCCTGGTCGGCGTCCGAGCCGACGCCGCCCAGCTGGTGACCCTCGGCGATGCCTCCAGCCTCACGCTGGCAGCTTTCCACCTGGCCAACGGCACCGGCATCTGCGACGGCCTGGTCACCACCCTGCTCGGCACCGAGGGTGACGATGTCCTCGACGGGACCAGCGGCGACGACGTGATCTATGCGGGGCCCGGCAACGACACCGTCAACGGGCTCGCCGGCGACGACATCGTCTGCGGTGGGGACGGCGACGACAGCCTCGACGGAGGAGACGGGAGCGACACGTTGCGAGGCGTCGAGGGCAACGATGACCTCGTCGGCGGCGGCGGATACGACGATCTGTTCGGCGGGACGGGCTCGGACTCCCTCGATGGTGGTGACAACGCCGACACCCTCGTCGGCGACACCGGCAACGACGAGCTTCGCGGCGGCAAGGGCAACGACTCGCTCAACGCCGGAGAGGGTGTCGACAAGCTGTGGGGAGACGACGGCACGGACACGCTCGACGGCGGCAACGACGTCGACGAGCTGCGCGGCGGTGTGGGCAACGACACCATCAACGGAGTGTCGGGCGATGACCTGATGTGGGGTGACACCGGGAACGACACACTCAACGGCGGCTTCGGGGCCGACCTCATGAACGGCGGCACCGGAGCCGACAAGGTCACCGGGGGGACCGGCGCCGACACGCTCAACGGGGGCGACGACGCCGACAAGCTCATCGGTGACAACGGCAACGACATCCTCAACGGCGGAAACGGGCTCGACGGGCTCTGGGGCGGAAGTGGCGCCGACGACCTGAAGGGGAACGCCGGCGCAGACACACTGGACGGCGGCGCCGGCAAGGACAGCTGCAACGGTGGCAGCGGCCAGGACAGCGGCACCGCCTGCGAGACGAGGATCAGCGTCTCCTGAGAACTGTCGATTCGCCCGAGCATCCGACGACGCCACATCCGGGGTAGATGGCGCGAAGATCGCCTGACCGGTTCCGGTGTGGGCGGGGCCGATCGCTCCGACCGCTACGCTGAGGTCGATTCGGGGGCCAGGCCAGACCCCCGGGCGTCGGCACGGTTGCGGCGAAGACGTCGTCGACCATACCGGCCCCATTCGAAGGTGCCCTCTACACTTTTCGCGTTCTCATGACTGCCGTCGATCCAACTGCACACCTCGAGCCGGTACGGGCCGACCTGCCGCTCGGCCGCTATCTCTCCGCGATGTGGCAACGGCGCGACTTCGCCATCGCCATGCCGTTCGAGGAACTGCGGGTCTCGCACCAGAACACGTTCCTCGGCAACCTGTGGCATCTCGGCAACCCGATCCTCAGCGTCGCCGTCTACTACCTGATCTTCGCAGTCGTCCTCCAGGTGACCCGGGGGATCGAGAACTACATCCTCTGGCTCACCATCGGCGTCTTCGCCTTCGGCCTCACCAGCCGCACCGTCCTCGGAGGGGCGACGGCGATCTCGGCGAACGGCGGGCTGATGCGATCCATCCGCTTCCCCCGGGGCCTGTTACCCGTTTCGGTGACGATCAGCCGCCTGCTCGCGTTCGGGTTCGAGCTCGCCGTGATCGTCGCGTTGGCCCTGATCACCGGAGAGGGCGTGTCCAAGCGATGGCTGGCGCTGCCGCTGGTCCTGGTGGTCCACACCGCCCTGAACCTCGGGGGCGCGTTCATCGCGGCCAGGCTGAACGACGCCTTCCGCGATGTCCAGCAGATCATCCCGTTCCTCTTCCGCCTACTGACCTACATGTCCGGGGTCATCTTCCCGGTCGACCGCTTCCTCTCCCTCGACAACGAAACGCTGCGCACGATCATCGCCGCCAACCCAGTGGCACACATCCTCGAGTTCTACCGGTGGGTGTTCCTCGGCACCGAGGTCATGCCCGGTTCGGTGTTCTGGACCACGGTCGTCGCCCTCGTCACGCTGTTCGGCGGCTTCGCCTTCTTCCGGGCGGCCGAGTGGCGCTACGGCAGGGCGTGATGACCCTCGACCAGCCCGCCGACGACAAACCGATTCGAGACCGGCCCGGAGCAGAGCAGCCGGAGACAGGCTCGACCCCGGACCCCGCCGATGTCGACCGGCGCGCCGCCCGTCGGCGACCGATGGCCAGGGACATCGAGCTGCCCGAGGTGCGCCCTCTGTCGATCCGGGTGCGTGACCTGGTCATCGATTACGAGATCTTCGGAGACCGCCGCGCCGCCATCCGCCAGCGGATCGCCACCAGGTCGGGCCCCAGTCGCACCCTCGTCCACGCCATCAGGGGTGTCTCCTTCGACGTCTACGAAGGCGACTCGATCGGCGTCGTCGGCGCCAACGGCTCCGGCAAGTCGACCCTGCTCGCCGCGGTCGGCGGGGTGCTCCCGGTCACCGAGGGCGAGGTCCTCGTCGCCGAGGAGCCGAAGCTGCTCGGAGTCGGCGAGACTCTGCTCCCCGCCGCCTCCGGGCTGCGCAACATCCGGCTCGGATGCCTCGCCCTGGGCATGACGTCGCGAGAGGTTGACGAGCGAATCGACGAGATCGTCGAGTTCACCCAGCTGGGCGAGGCGATCGACCGGCCACTGCGGACGTACTCGTCGGGCATGCGCGCTCGGCTCCAGTTCGCCATCTCGACGTCCGTCCACCCCCGCATCCTGCTCATCGACGAGGCGCTGGCGGTGGGTGACCGTGCCTTCCGACGCCGCTCGGAGGAGCGCATGCGGGCCTTGCTGTCCGACGCCGGGACCTTGATGGTGGTGAGCCACAACCTCACCGAGCTGAGCCGCCAGTGCACCCGCGGCCTGTGGATCGAGGAGGGCAGGGTGCGCGCCGAGGGCGATATCGACGCGATCATCGAGCAGTATTCCGAGGCGGTCGCCTGACGCCGGTCGGTCAGGGCACCGGGGCGGCGTCCACGGCGGCGTCGATCGCCAGGGGCATGTCGAACCCGGACCCGACGATCCCGTTGGAGACGGCGGCGACACCGTACAGCCTGAGCACCGTCGTCGAGGCCGTCCCGCTCACCATGATCGGGCGGGCCCACACCAGCGATGCGCCGATCGGCAGCGGGGTCATCGGCCCGAACTGCACTTTGGAGCCGTTGTCGTTGAGCAGGGAGAAAGCCCGGGCCGTGACCGGGTCGGCGTCGATGGCGCTTTGGGCGATCTGGGGTGTGGCCACCTGGCGGCCCTCCCGTTGCTCGACGGCGAGGAGCGTCAGGTGCTCGGGGTCGTCGTGGTCGGCGATCGCCAGCGCCGCCAGCTCGTCGCGGCCGGCGGCCGGGTTGTCCGACGCCCCCGGGCTGTAGGGGCGGATCGCCACCCAGTGCCCCGCGGGGCCGACCCCGCCGGGGGGCATCAACAGTGACACCGCCGGAGCCGCGCCGGTGGGGTCCTCGCCGACGGCGACGCTGGCCGCCGTCGACACCGACCACCGGTCCGTACCGCTGAACAGTGCCTCGGCGTCGCCGACGTGGTAGCGGCCGAGCAGCTCGGTCTGGACCGTCAGCAGGTCCGGCGGGTAGCGCAGGTGGGCGCGGACCTCCTCGGGGAGGCCCGAGATCGGCTCGACGATCCCCGGGAAGATCCGCTCCCAGGCGTCGAGTAGCGGGTCGTCCGCTCCGCCCACGTCGGTCCGGTAGAGATGGACGGTGCCGTCGTAGGCGTCGACGGTCGCCTTCACCGAGGCGTGCGCGTAGTTGACCGAGCCGTGCAACCCGGTGGCGCCGAGGCTCGCCGGGGAGGTGAACTGGGAGTATGGGTAGGTGGCGGCGGTCGTGTAGCCGTCGACCACCCACACCACGCCGTCCTCGGTGATGACGGGGTACGGGTCGCCGTCGAAGCTGAGGAACGGAGCAAGGGCAGCCAGCCGCTCCCTCACGTCGCGACGGTAGAGCAGCTGAGAGTCGCCGGTGAGCTCCGACGACAGGAGCGGGTCGACCTCGCCCACGGTCACCGCCAGCGCAGCCCGGCGCCACCAGGAGGCGATGGGGATGCCCGTGTCGGCAGCGAACGCAGTCCCTCCCTGCTCGGTGCGCTCGGTGCCGACGATGGCGTACCAGCCGGCGAGGTGCTCGCCGAAGTAGAGCTGTGACCTGGACGGGGCAAGGACACCGGCAAGGGCATCGACGTCGGGACGGCCGTCCTGGTCCGGAACGTCGGCGGGCACGGCCACCACGCCGTCGCCATGGGTGTACACGAGGTGGGTCTGTACCCATCCGTCCTCGGGAAGGTCGGTTCGGCTGGAGTTCCGCGCCGCCACCAGCACCGGCCTGACGACACCGTCGATGTCGTAGCGGTCGAGATCGACATCCGTGATCCTTGTCGCCCTGGTCCCCTGGAGCACCTGCAGGGTGTCGATCAGTTGGTCCGCCTCGAACAGGGGCACCCTGGTGAGATTCTCGGCAACGGCGTCATCCAGTGGCTCGGTGAGGCCGTCGGCGACCGGAGCGATCGTCATGTCCACCGCCTCCAATCCGTAGGCGGCCCGGGTGGCGTCGAGGTTGTGGCCGATGTGGGGCAACTCGTGGGCCGCCTCTGCGGGTTGGACCACGAAACGCTCCACCAGAGCCGGCACCACGGTCACCGCCATCAGATGCAGGAGCGCCCACGCCCCCAGGACCACCAGGGCGACTCGCCACCTCCCTCGGCGGGCGGCGAGCACGAGAGTGACCCCGGCCACCAATGCGACCACCGCCAGCAGCCAGGTCGCCGGGATCCCGACGGTGATGTCGGTGTACCCAGGGCCGTGGAAGGCGCCCCGATCATCGAAGGCATACGCCGGGCGGCGGACGAGCACGTAGTCGAGCGCCTGGAGCACGGCGAACACGGCGCCGAGTACGGCGAGGTGGGTGACCGCCCTCCGGCTCGAGCTCCGCCCCGAGAAGGGAAGGTGGAGATGACCAGCGAAGGCGTAGCCGAAGGCGGCGAGGCCGAGCCCGGCCAGCACCAGTTGTCGCAGCCAGCCGCTCACCACCGTCAGGAACGGGAGGCGGAACAGGTAGAAGCCGAGGTCGCCGCCGACTTCGGGAATGGGCCGGCCCAGCGAGTCACCGTGGCGGTACAGCAGCCACACTTGCCACTGGTCCATGGCGGCGAGCCCGATGCGGAGCACGAGGAAGACGGCGAACCCGATCATCAGCCACCGATGGGCGGGACCCATCCGGACCCGGTAGCGGTCGACCATCGACGACACCTCGGGGTCGGGGTCGTCGTAGCCGGTCAGCGGCAGCCACACGGAGCTCCCCAGCACGGCCGCACTGACCAAGATGGCAGCGAGGGCGAGCAGCACTTGGGCGCCGACGATGGTCGACCACACCTCGGCCGCGGTGACGGTGTCGAACCACCATCGATCGAGGACGATCCCGGCGACAGCCTGCAACGCCGACCAGGTCACGAGCAGGACGAGCACGACCGCCCCGACGATCCGCTGCCACCGCGGGCGGCGTACGAGCCAGCCGACGAGGGCGAACGATTGAGCCTGGGGACGGGCCGACATGGCCGTCACGATAGGGGTGGCGGGAGCGCTCGAAGCGGCAGCGCCCCACTCGGGAGCCTAGGGACCGGCGACCGCGGTGGCCATCCTCCGCTGCTCGTCGAACTCCGGGAGGGCGGGCTCGGCGATGGCGGCGGTAGCGGCGAGAGCCCGGGCGACCGCCGCCCGGAGCGCCTCCGCCTCCATCTCATAGCCCTGGTCGAGCATCTGCTTCAGCCCCTCCATCATCGGCGCCATCGCCTCGTCGTCGGGCCGCTGGAAGCGGTCGTGGACGATGGCGCCGCCCTCCACCGGCTCCACCTCGTGCGTCGAGATGACGACGAGACCACCGGGCACGGTGGCCCGGGAGCTGAAGTACCGGGGCGGCCGCCAGTCGATGAACTCCTGGAGGATCACCCCGGCGCCGTGGACGCAGTGGTTCAGCGTCCCCGGCCGGCGCCGACCCGACGGGTCGAGCTGGTCGATCCGGTCGAGCCCGGCTCCCCACTCCGCCCGCAGCGTCGGCGACGAGATGAACTCCCACACCACCTCGGGTTGCGCCGGCACAAAGGTGGCGTAGTCGAGCATCGCATCGTCCTCGCCGATGTACACCTGCTGGCGGTCCCGGTACTCCTGCCAGGCCGGCTCGAGGCGATGCACCCAGCCGCCGATCTCACCGACGTGGTCGTACACCTCGGTGTGGCGATCCATCCCCAGCGCCGCCGGGTCGAGACCGGCGACGGCGACGCAGGCGTCAGAGATGAAGGCGTAGGCCGCGGCGTCGATCGTGTTCTTCAACAAGCGATGGACCACGATGACATCGGACCCGACCAGCTCGGAGGTCCCGGCGATCTCGTGGACGACCACCCTTCCGTGGTGGACGACGATCTTCAGATCGAGGCCGGGGATGCGCTCGCATGCGTCGCAATTGCACGTCGAGGCCCGGCGGATCGAGAACAGCCGTTGGCGAAAAGCGAAGTAGCACCCTTCCAGGGTGTCGAGGAGGATCGACCCGTCGACCTCGGGGGTGAGCGCGTACACGAAGGCGGCGTCGCCTTCGAGCTTGGCCAGGCGGAAGGTCGGTCGCAGTGCGGTGACCACCGTGGTGACGAGGTCGGCGAGGATGTCCTGGGCGTGCTCCAGCTCTACCCCGGCCAGGTACTCGGTGTAGCCGGAGATGTCGGCGATCGCCAGGCAGGCGGGCTCGGTGTCGCCGATCATCGGCGGTCGCCACCCGCGAAGTCGACCGGGCAGGCGCTCATGCGGTCTCCATCGACTCGGCGCCGTGCAGCCCGAGCTGGTCGACCGCCTGTTGGCGGAGCAGGTACTTCTGGATCTTGCCGGTGACCGTCATCGGGAAGGCCTCGGTCGACGCCACGTAGCGAGGGATCTTGTAGTGGGCGATCTTCCCCTCGCAGTAAGCGCGCACCGCCTCGGAGGTGAGCTCGGCGGCGCCCGGGCGCAGCCGGACCCACGCCATCACCTCTTCCCCATAGCGCTCGTCGGGCACCCCGATCACCTGGACGTCGACGATGTCCGGGTGGCCGTAGAGGAACTCCTCGATCTCCCTCGGGTAGATGTTCTCCCCTCCCCGGATGATCATGTCCTTGATCCGGCCGACGATGTTGAGGTACCCGTCGGCGTCCATGGTGGCGAGGTCGCCGGTGTGCATCCACCCGGCGGCGTCGATCGCCTCGGCGGTCTTGTCCGGCTCACCCCAGTAGCCGAGCATCACCGAGTAGCCCCTGGTGCAGAACTCGCCGGACCGTCCCCGGTCAACGGTGAGCCCGGTCTCGGGATCGACGACCTTGACCTCGACGTGGGGATGGACCCGCCCCACCGACCCGACCCGGTGGTCGATGGTGTCGTCCGGCCCGGTCTGCGTCGACACCGGCGAGGTCTCGGTCATCCCGTAGCAGATGGTGACCTCGCCCATGTGCATGTCGTTGATGGCCCGCTTCATCACCTCCACCGGGCAGGGTGACCCGGCCATGATGCCGGTGCGCAGCGAGCCCAGGTCGAAGTCTGCGAAGTCGTCGAGGCCCAACTCGGCGATGAACATGGTCGGCACCCCGTACAGCGACGTGCACCGTTCGTCCTGGACCGCCCGCAACGTCGCCGCAGGGTCGAACGTGGGCGCCGGGTAGACCATCGTCGCCCCGTGGCTGGTGCATGCCAGGTTCCCCATCACCATGCCGAAGCAGTGGTACAGCGGGACCGGGATGCACACCCGATCCTGGTCGGTGTAGCCACATCCCTCGCCGACGAAGAACCCGTTGTTGAGGATGTTGTGGTGCGACAGGGTTGCGCCCTTGGGGAACCCGGTGGTGCCGCTGGTGTACTGGATGTTGATCGGGTCGTCGAAGGTGAGGGTCCGCTCGACGGCGGCGACGTGGTCCTCGGTGACACCGCTCCCCCGCTCGAGGAGCTGTGCCCAGTCGTCGGTGCCGATGAACGTCACGTGCTCGAGGGCGGGGAGCGTCGGCCGGACCTCGTCGACCATGTCGACGTAGCTGCTGGTCTTCAACTCGGTGGCCGAGACCAGTGCCCGGCATCCGGACTGGGCGAGCACATAGCCCACTTCGTGGGATCGGTACGCCGGGTTGATGTTGACCAGGATCACACCGAGCCGGGCCGTGGCGTACTGGACCAGTGCCCACTCCAGGCAGTTGGGGGCCCAGATGCCGAGGCGGTCGCCCTTCTCCAGGCCGAGGCCGAGCAGGCCGCGGGCGACGTCGCCGACGGCGACGGCGAACTCGTGGTACCGCAGCCGCACCCCTTGGTGGGCGACGACGATCGCCTCGTTGTCGGGGTGACGGGCCACCGTGCCGGCCAGGTTGTCGCCGATCGTCTGGCCGATGAGCGGGACGGTCGACACCCCCGAGTCGTAGGAGAGCACCATGGCGGAAACACTAGAGGTTGCGGGCACGGCTTAGCCTTGCTGCTCATGGCTCTTCGCCTGACGGCTCATCGCGGTGCGATGGGGGACCCCCAACCCCCAACGCCGAGTCTCCGCCTGACGGCGTAGCCTCGCATGCACGGCCGCACCGCCAGGATCAGCGCCCTCGCCGGCACGGTGTGCATCTCCTTCACCGGGATCTTCGTCGCCCTGGCCGACGTCACCCCGGTCACCGCCGCCTTCTTCCGCGCCGCCTACGCCATCCCGCTGCTCGCCGTGCTGTGGGTGGTGTGGCGCAGACGGGATCGCCGCCCTGCCCGACTCAGGGTCGGGGGCGCCGCCGCCGGGGTGTTCCTCGCCGTCGACCTGGTGCTGTGGCACCGGTCCATCGAGCTGATCGGTGCGGGGCTGGCCACGGTGGTCGCCAACATCCAGGTCGTGTTCGTCGGGCTGTTCAGCTTCCTGCTCTACCGGCAACGCCCCACTCGACGTACCGTGGTCTGCGGTGCGGTCGCCTTCGCCGGATTGATCCTGATCTCCGGGCTCGGCCGCGACGATGCGTTCGGAGTCGACCCGGCGCTGGGCACCATCCTGGGTCTCGGCTCGGCGGTGTGCTACGCCGTCTTCATCATCGGCTTCCAGCGGAGCAACCCCGGGGGGATGGCACCGGCGCCGTTGGCGTTGCTCGATGCCACGATCGGCACCGCCCTCGCCACCGCGGTCATCGGCACGGTCGGGGGCGGGCTCGACCTGGACGTCAGCTGGCCGGCGCAGGGATGGCTCATCGCCCTCGCCGTCGTCGGCCAGGTGGTGGGCTGGACCCTCATCGCCTACGCCCTCCCGCGGCTCCCCGCCATCAGCGTCTCCGTGCTGATCCTCGCCCAGCCGATGTTGTCTGTGCTGTGGGGCCGCCTGTTCCTCGACGAGACACTGTCGGCGGTCCAGGCAGCGGGCGTGGTCGTCGTGCTGGCGGCGATGGTGGCGGTGAACCTGCAGCCGAGCCTGGTCGCCGACGCCCGTGCGCGGGAGGGGGCCGGCGAGGAGGCTCCGACGGTCAGACCGGCGGACTGAGCAGGCGAGGGAGCCGGGCGAAGAACCGGCTCCGGGGAAGGGATTCGGCGGCACCGGCCTCGGTCGCTGCGTCGAGTGCAGCCCCATCGACGTGGGGCCCGAAGGCGACCACCTTCACCCCGGCTGCGGCGATCCTGGCGATGACCTCCAATGCCGCCGGGTGCGTCAGGTCGACGAGGGCGATGCGCGGGGTGGATCCGGCGAGTCCATCCTCGACCGCTCCCGGGTTGCGCCACACCGCCAGGTCCGTGCCGGCGGCCTCGGCCGCCGCGGTCACCTTCGACCGGTCCATCAGGTCGGTGCCCACCAGCGCCACCCCGCCGTGGCGGGGCGCACCGGTCGCCGGCACCACCCCGGCGATCTCCCCCGCCCGGGCGATGCCCCACGCCGCCACGGTCGCCCAGGCGTCCTCGCCCAACTCGCGGCCCGATGCCGGCGCCAGGTCGAACAGGTCGCCGGGCAGGCTCCGGCGCGACGCCTCGTCGCGGGCGACCGGGGCGATCCCGAGGGCAACCAGGGCCTGGGTCGGACCGTGGAGCGCCTCGCGGAAGAGCTCCATAGGGGTGGACCGCTGCTCGGCAGGCGGCTGTTCGACCCACCGAGCCAGCGACTCCTCCAGGCCGGCTCCGCCTCGGTCGATGGCGGGGCCGATGCTGTCAGGGTCGATCCCGCGCACCCGCAACTTCTGCTCGACGTAGGGGCGGTACCCGGCGACCAGGGCGACGGCCACCGCCCGGGAGCGCTCGGCGTACGTGACCTCCACCCGGCCAGGATACGGCCGGGTCAGGCGGGCGCCCGCGGCCCGCCCAGGATGAGGTACGCCTCGAGCAGGACCATGGCGGTCACGGCCGCGGTGCGGCCGGCTCCGAGGGCGACTCCGTAACGGAACCGGTCGATGAGGACCACGCCGAGCTGGAACACGGCGATCCAGCCGAACGACACCGCCACCGGATCGAGGATCCCGAGCGACCTGGCGAAGAGGGCGAAGATGGCGGTGTTGACGGCGAGCCCCAACCAGAACAACCAGGGCCCACGGCCTTCGATCCACTCCTTCGCCAGCACGAAGGCAACCAGGTCGAGCGTGGCGACGCCCGCCACCAAGCCGATGCCGGCGAGGATCCTCATGTCGACATGATCGACCAGGCCGGAGCCTGATACCTGCCGGATCCCCGGACCCAGGCGGCCCCTACAGTGGAGCCGGCACATCGGAGGACTCTTGCGCAGGCTCATCCCGTTTCTCGCCGTCGGCGTCGTGTTGCTGGCCGGGTGCCGGGCCGAGATCAACGTCGGCATGAACGTCGAGTCGACGGGGGCCGGGACCGTTGCCATGGAGGTCGGCGTCGACGACGAGCTGCTGTCGCTCATCGAGACCAGCGGTGGCAGCATCGACGATCTGGTCGGCGAGATACCTGGGGGCGCGACCGCCCTGGAGCCGCGCCAGGAGGGCGACCTCACCATCTACGGGTTCACCAGGGCATTCGCCTCGCCTGAGGAGCTGAACACCCTCCTCGCCGAGGGCATCCAGGGGATCGAGGCCGAGGGGACCGAGCTGGAACTGACCGTCGAGGACGGCGGGGCCACCCTCGTCGCCTCCATCGCCATCCCGGACGCCACCGAACAGGCCGGCGAGCTCGGTGACCTCGGTGGCTCACTCGGCGAGTTCTTGTCGGCGTCGTTCCGCGCCCACCTCCCCGGCGAGGTGGCCGAGCACAACGCGGACAGCACCCTCGATGACGGCACGCTCGTGTGGGACCTTCCCGTCACCGGTGGCACGGTCGACGTCCAAGCGCGGTCCGAGAGCGGCGGCGGATTCCCTGTGGTGCCGGTGGTCGTCGGGATCGCCCTGGTCGCCGCCGGCGGCGCCGCCATCTACCTGCTGACGAGGCGGTCCAAGGGCGAAGGCGCCGCCGCCATCGCCGCCACACCGGAGCCGGCGGAGCCGACCCCGGTGTTCGGGGCACCGGAACCGGTGAAGGAGACCGAGGACCCGGTCGGTGACGGCGACCGACCCGACGCGGCCACCTGACACTCTGTCTCGATTGCTCTTCGGCTGACGCCTCATCGCAGTGCGACGGGGGACCCCCAACCCCCATCGCCGAGTCTCCGCCCGACGGCGTAGCCTCCTCTTCATGGCTCTTCGCCTGACGGCGCAGCTTCGATGTATCCGAGGTCCTGGGGCGCGCTCTGGTCAGCATGACCCCGGCGATCGAAGCGTTCCTGCTGGACGACACCCCGCCCACACCGTTCCTGGTCACCGACCTCGAGGTGATCGCCGACCGCTACCGGCGACTGGTCGATGCGCTCCCCGGCGTCGAGATCTGTTACGCCGTCAAGGCGAACCCGGCGCCGCCGATCGTTGCCGCTCTTGCCGGACTGGGTGCGTCGTTCGACGTCGCCGGCCCCGGTGAGGTGGCGGTGATCGGAAACCTGGGCGTCGACCCGGGCCGCATCTCGTACGGCTCGACCGTGAAGAAGCGATCCGACATCGCCGCCGCCGCCGAACGTGGGCTCACCCGATACAGCGTCGACTGCGCCGCCGAGCTGGACAAAGTGATGGCCATGGTGGATCACCCGACCGTGTGTGTCCGCATCGCCCACGAAGGGGCCGGGGCGGGGTGGCCACTGGGCGCCAAGTTCGGCTGCAGCCCCGGCGAAGCCGTCGACCTCCTCGTCCGGGCCGAGAGGGCAGGCGCGGTCACCGGGGTCGGATTCCACGTCGGCTCGCAGCAACACCGGCCCGAGGCCTGGCACCAGGCCCTCCTCACCTGCGCCACCGTCTTCGCCCGGGCGCGGAGCCAGGGTGCGGCGCCATCCTCCGTCAACCTGGGAGGAGGCTTCCCGGCCACCTACCTCGACGAGGTGCCTTCGATCGATGACCTCGGTGCGACCATCACCGAGACTGTCGCCTCGTGTTTCGGAGACGAGGTGCACCTCATGGCCGAGCCGGGGCGGTACCTCGTCGCCGAGGCGGGACTGATCCGCAGCGAGGTGGTGTTGGTGTCGACCAGGGCCGGCGACACCCGGCGCTGGGTCTATCTCGACGTCGGGGTCTTCAGCGGTCTCATCGAGCCGGCGTTCGGCGAGGCCATCCGTTACCGGCTCCGTACCCGCCACGACGACGGGCCCGCTGAGGAGGTGGTGATCGCCGGGCCGACCTGCGACTCGGCCGACGTGATCTACGAGAAGTCGGCGTATCGGCTACCGGTGGCGTTGCGGGCCGGCGACCACGTGGACCTGCTGGCGGCCGGTGCGTACACCCACAGCTACTCCACCGTCGGCTTCAACGGGTTCCCGCCGCTCTCCCAGCACTTCGTCGGCGGCGTGTACGGCTGATCGGCGGCCACCTCAGCCTGTCATCACCACCACGGCGAGCAGGCCGAGCGGGCCGTCGACGACGGCGACGCCCATCCGGCTCACGTCGTCACGGTGCAGGCGGGCGGCTCCGGCGTCGGCAGACTCCCAGGCGTCGACGATCGAAGCCGGCGAAGCGCCCAACCCGATGAGCTCGACCGAGGTGCGGGCCGGGATGTCGGCGGCGGCGAGCCGGCCGGCGAGGCGGGTCCCGTCGGGCGACGCGTGAGCCATCCAGCCCTGGCGGTACATGACCATGGCGTGCGTCCTGGCGACCCCGTCGAGCTCCTCGGAACGGGCCAGCGGAGCCACATCGGCATTGGACCGGGCCTGGTTCACCGCGGCCTGGAGGACGTCGGCCTGGTGCCGTGAAGGCTGCACGGTCGGGTCGTCGCCGACGTCGAGGGCGACGGTGGCCGGGCCGGGATCCCCCGTTGCCGTCGTCCCGAAGACGTCGTCGAGCTTGAGGGCGACGGTGAGGACCCGGTCGCCGCCGACCATCGCCAGGGTCTTCTGCGGCATCCGATCGGGATCGGTGAGCACCCCGGCCAGCTCTGACGCTTCCACCTGGGCACCCAACCCAGGCAGCGGGAGCAGGCGCGCCACCGAGACCAGCAGGGTGACCACCAGCACCCCGGCCAGCCCGGCGACGGCGGCGCCGGCGGCCCGGTCGAGTGTGGGGAGACCCGGCATGGTGTCGAGCACATGGCGCATCATGCGGGCCACCACGAAGCCGGCAACCGAGCACGCCAGGAAGACCGCGAAACCGCCGATCACCCGCGACGTCGCCGGTGACGTCCCGGCCAGGCCCTCGACCACGGCCCCGGCCGGCCCGGAGAGCCGGAAGGCGAGCATCGAGCCGACCACCACCACGATGAGCCCGACCACGGACCGCACGAACCCCCTCGTCCACCCCCGGTACACGGCGAAGATCAGGATGCCGGCGAGGACGACGTCGAACACGGGTCACCCACCTTCGGACGGGCCGGGCGGGACGGTGTCGACCTCGGCGGGAGCGGTCTCGTCGCCGTCAGGCCCGTCGATGGCGTCCTCGACGGTGTCGGCGGCACGCCGGAGGCGCTCGCGCAGCGGCGGCGGAGGCGGGGAGCGCTCGATCAAGGCCATGGTGGCCTCCTCCCACGACTGGCCGAGGACGCGGGTGCGCCACAGGTGGCCGGTCACGATCTTGAGGGCTGCGGTCACCGGCACCGCCAGCAACACCCCGATGAACCCGTCGAGGGCCCCGCCCAGGATCAGCACCAGGACCACCACGGCGGGATGGAGCCGGACGGTGGCTCGCATCACGGTCGGGCTGATGAGGTGGTTGTCGATCTGCTGGACGACGATGGCCACTACCCCCGCCCACAGCCCGGTGGTGACCGAATCGGTGATCGTCCCCACCACGAAGCCGAGGACGCCGCCGACCCACGGCCCCACGAAGGGGATGATGTTGAGGAACCCGGAGATCATGCCGAGGATCAGCCAGAAGTCGAGCCCGATCAGCCAGAAGCCGAAGCTCATCAGGACCCCGACGATGAAGGCGACCAGCAGCTGTCCCCTCAGGAAGCCGCCGATGACCCCGCCGACCTCGGTGGAGACGTACACCGTCTCGACCCGGTAGGCAGGAGGGATCAGGGCGACCGTCTCGCCGCGCACCCGGGGCAGGTCGATGAGGACGTACAGGGCGATGACCGGGGCCACCACGAACACCAAAACCGCCTCGAACAGGCCCGAGGTGAACTCGCCGAGCCGGGAGAGCGCCGCCGACAACCACTGGTCCTGGTTGGCCGGGTCGTTGAGGAACTCCTGGAGCTGCTCGTACGACCACAGATCGGCGTTGATGCCGATGCGGGCGATGAGCTCCTCGATCTGGTCGGTCGACTGCCGGTACAGACCGGGGAAATCCGTGACGAGCCCCTGCGCCTGCTCGGCGACGGAAGGAATGACCAGCCACCCGACCAGTACGAGCAGGCCGACCAGGGCAACCAGGGAGAGCACCGCGCCGAGCGGGCGGGGCACCCCTCGCTGCTGCAGCCGGTTGACCACCGGGTTGAGGATGTAGATGACGGCGACCGACAGGACCACCGGCGCCACCAGCACATGGACCCTGCCGAGGACCCAGATGACGACCCAAACGAGCGCCAGCATCCCCAGGATGCTCCACGCCGCCACCCCGGTGCGGGTCAACGCATCGGCGATGCGCACCCGTGTCTCGGTGTGCTGCCGATCGGTGGCGAGCGTGACGGCCGCGCCCGGCTCCGACGGATTTGGAGTCGCCGGCTCCGGGAGAGGGCCGGACGCCGTCGGGTCGCCGGAGGGGCCGGTCGGGTCGGTCACGGAGACGAGCCTGCCACATCCGGCGCGCTGAACGGACGTCTCACCCCGGCAAGCGCCGCCCCGGGCCCTCCGCCCGCCGGGGGGCACCGGGCGGGAACCATCAGCCCGACGAGCCGCGCCGCACCCGGTCGGCGATCTGCGCCAGCCGCGCCTGGCGCATTCGCAACAGTCGTCGCACGGAGAGCGGGGCGTACTCCATCGCCGCCGGATCGTCCATCAGGCGGCGGATCGCCTGGTAGTAACGCGTGGCGCTCATGCCCAAGGCGTCCCTGATGGCGGAGTCCTTCGACCCGGGGTGGAGCCACCACGACCCCTCGAAGTCGAGGACAGCGCGGTCGCGCTCCGACAGTGCCGACCCGTCCCGGGTGACGCCGTCGCCCCGATCTCCATCGTTGCCGCCTGGCCCGTCGGGATCTCGTCCCGTCGGGGATCTCTCGTCGATTCGCTGGTCCACGGGTCCAGGCTATCGGGGGGGTGTGACACGTTCGGGGATTTCGCGGTCTCGACGATCACCGGGACGAAAGGCTCAGGCGCCTGCGACGAGAGCCGAGCCGTCTCCCGACATCGAGACGGCATCGTCGCGTAGGTTCATGCCAATGCGCCTCGGCGTCGGGGAGGAGCCAGCCATGAGCGAAACCGTGCACGTCGACCTGGTCCGCGACGAGATCCTGACCGCCGGGACCTCCATCGGTTTCACCGTCCCGGAGGGGACCGACACCGCCGAGTTGGAACGCAAGGTGATCGTCGACGGGGCGGCCGGCTCGATCGGTGCCACCCGCGGCTCCGGCCAGTTCCGATGGGTGCCTCCGTCCGAGATGAGAGCCGGCCGGTACCGGCTGGTGGTGGAGGCGCTGACCGACTCCCGGTCGAGACGGCTCACCGAGCCGATCGAGATCCCGTTCACCGTGATCGACACCGTCGCCAAGGTCCCCACCCGCTTGCGGGTTCAGGGCTTCGGCCGGGTGCGGTTCGGGGACGACGGGCGGGCGACGCGTCTCGCGGTCAGCGACCCGCTCCGGGGCAACTACATCGAGTTCTTCAAGTGCGTCGACCGCAGCAGCGGCCGTCCCGTTGAGCTCGCCTTCGATCAGGACGGCGCCGCCGTCGATCCGGTCGCCGTGGTCGACGAATATCGCAAGCGGGCCGTCGACCGGTACGGGAAGGTGGCTCCCGCACTCGATCGCCGGATCCGGGCGGCCAGGGACGGGGAGCGGATCCTGGTCGACGTCTGGATGCCCGTGGCCGAGCCGGACCCGACCCCCGGCGACCGCCCAACCGACGACTGCGGCGATCAGCGCCACGTCGAGCGCGCCAGGGAGACCCGCCGCCAGTGGGCACGGGCCGCCAAGGACCTGGCCGGCGAGCTGGGCGAGATCGGAGAGGTCGTCGCGGTCGATCCGCTCGCTCCGGTGGTGACCGTCGCCCTCCCCGCCGCCGAGGTCCGCCGGCTCGCCGGCGCCGAGTCGGTCGGCGTTCTCCAACTCCACGAGACGGAAGGGATCGACGACCTGGGCGACTCCATCGCCATCGCCCGATCAGGGTTCGTGCACACCGCCGGCGAGACCGGCGCCGGAGTGCGTGCCGCCGTGTGGGAGGACGGGCCGGCCGACGACGACCTGCTTGTGGTCGTCGCCAGGTACCGCAGCGACCCGAACACGTCGAACCACTCGCAGAACGTGCACGGGATCATCCGCAACGACGAGGTCGGCGCCCCACACGGGCACGCCCCGGGGTGCGACGTCTACTCGGCCAACGACAAGGCGCGGGCGGCGCTGACCTGGGCGGTCAACGACCAGGACTGCACCGTGATCAACCAGAGCTTCCACCGGCCCAGCGAACCCGAGTCCGACGAGCTGTCGTCCGACGACATGTACGGCGACTGGCTCGCCCTCCACTGGCCGTACCCCCTCATCGTCCACGCCGCCGGCAACTTCTGGGCGACCGACCCCGACGACATCGACCCACCCGAGGACGAGTACGTCAACCACAAGGGATACAACACGATCTCGGTGGGCAACCACGACGACACCGCCTCGGCGATGTCTGGCGACTCGGTGTTCCGCAACCCGTCGAGCCCGCACGGCGACCGTGAGCTTCCCGAGATCTCTGCCAACGGGACGTCGGTGGACTCCGCCGACGTCACCATGGGCGGCACCAGCATGGCCTCACCCGCCGTCGCCGGGGTGGCGGCGCTCCTCCAGGGGACGTCGCCGACCCTGGAGCACTGGCCGGAGGGATGCCGGGCGATCCTGTTGGCAGGGGCCGCCCGCCGCAACATCCGCGACGACAGCTGGTGGCGCGACGTCACCGCCGGGGTCGACGCCCGCGACGGCGCCGGGGCCGTCGATGCATGGGAATCGCGGTCGATCACGCTCAACCGCCGCTGGCGTGATGCCGCCGCCACCCTGCGGGGATGGGACGTCGGGCTGCTCGACACCGGTGACTTCGACGACAACGGCCAATCCACCTTCTCGTACCGGGTTGCCGTCCCCCCAACGTGGTGGGGGCCGCGCAACGTCAAGGTGGCGCTGGCGTGGACCTCGCGGGTGGCATCGATCTTCGGCCTCTACTTCTCCTGGCTGGCGGTCGACCTCGACCTGCAGGTGTACGACGCGGCGGGGAACCAGGTCGGGTACAGCGGGTCATGGGACAACAGCTACGAGATCGCCGAGTTCGTCGGCCAGCCCGGTCAGACCTACACCATTCACATCCGGCGTTGGTCGGGGACCGATTCCACCTGGTACGGGATCGCCTGGACGGTGACCGGTGGTCTCCGTCTCGAGTTCCCCATCGATCTGTTGGAGGCGACCCGCTTCGGCGGATGAACACGAGGGAGGTCACCCGTGCTGGACAGCGCGATCCTGGACGTCGTCATCGGCCTGCTGTTCGTGTTCTTCGTGTTCAGCCTGCTGGTGTCGGGCATCAACGAAGGTGTGCGCAAGCTGCTCAACACCCGGTCCAAGGTGTTGTGGGCTTCGATGCGCCGGCTGCTCGACGAACCGGCCGATGCCACCCGGACCAGGCACAGCCCCCGGCTGCCAACCGAACCGACCAGGGACGTCGTCGGCGGCGTGGCGCCGGCTGGTGTCGCCGACGCCGGCGACGACCCGTTGCTGGCCGAGCAGCTGTTCAACCATCCGCTGATCGCCTCGCTCGACCCGGCGCTCGAGGGCAGATTGACGAGGATCTCCCACATCCCGCCCCGCGAGTTCGCCCGGGCGATGGTCGATATCCTGGCGCCGCGCGACGCCGCCGGCGCCCCGGTGTGGGGTGAGCTGGCGTCCGCCGTCGCCGCCCTCCCGGGTCCGCTGCGTGCCCAGTTCGAGATCCTCCTGGAGGAGGCCCAGGGTGACGTGCGGGCGTTCCGGGCGGCGGTCGAGGGATGGTTCGACGCCTCCATGGGCAGGGTGTCCGACTGGTACAAGAAGCGGTCCCGCAAGGCGATGGCGGTCTACGCGCTCCTCGTCGCCGGCGCCTTCAACGTCAGCGCCGTGGTGATCACCTCCGACCTGTACGAGGACGAGGTCGTACGGGACGCCGTGGTGGCCTTGGCGGAGTCACGGGTCGCCGAGGAGCCGCCCGAGGAGGGGGCGTGCACCGATCGGGAGTGCATCGAGCAGGAGGTCGGCGCCCTGGTGGAGACGGGCATCCCGGTGCTGTGGCGGCGGTGCGACATCGGTGACGGCGCCACCGCGCTGTGCGGTTTCGAGACCGGCGGACGGTGGGTCGCCACCGTCGTCGGCTGGATCGTCACCGCGGTCGCCCTGTCCATGGGGGCGTCCTTCTGGTTCGCCCTCCTCAAGAAGGCCTTCAAGGTGCGAGAGCAGCTACCGAGGTGACGCCCTCCCGATGACCACCTCTCCTGCACCGCCCCTCTGGCGGCCCGGTCCACTCGCGCCGAGTTTGAGCGCGGCCCGGGCGGGTAGGTGAGAGCCACCGAAACAGGAGGAAACAGCCGTGCAAGGCGGAATCATCTGGACCGTCGTGGGCATCCTGCTCATCGTCGCACTACTCATCTGGATCTTCTGAACACACAGCGTCGTGGCGACCCCGGTGCTCTCTCGAGCCACCGGGGTCGCCACGCGTTGCCGAACACGAGTGCGAGTTGGCCTCAGGTCTCGTCGACGAGGTCACCACCGTGGACGGTGAGCGCCCAGATCACGAGCAGGTTGACCGCGAGGATGGCGAATCCCCATAGCGGGAACTGCGGCAGCCACACGAAGGTCGCCAGCGCGCTGACCACCGCGATGATCACACCGAGCGTCCGCGCCCACATCCTCCCGGCAAACAGGCCGAACCCGACCACCATGGCCAAGGCACCGACGACGAGATGGATCCAGCCCCACGTGACGGAGTCCAGCTGCAGCGGATACTCCTCGGTGGCGACGTACACCTCGTTGCCGATGACTCCGAACAAGCCGGTGAAGATCTGGAGGAACCCCAGAATCACCAACATGATGGCCGGATAAAAGGTCCATCCGAAGGTCGAGCCACTCGAGTCGGGGTTGTAGACCATGGTCGCTCCTGTCCGGGGTGTCGTTCTCGTGCGCCGGGGGCGGTGCGGCGAGCATCACAGCTCGTCGCCGGGAACCCTATCGGGAAGTCATCACCCCATGGAGCCGAGTCCTGGGTCGGCGGCCCCGACGTCACCCACTCACTCCTGGGAGGAATGCCTGTCCGCACGGGCCTGAAGGTATGGCGCGAGCAACTCATTCAGCATCGGCGTCCGCCGACGGGCGATCCCGGCCAGCAGATCAGCCACCTGAACCCGCGGGTCGTCCCTCGAATCGACCTGCAGGAACGAGCGCAACGGCGGAGGAGCCGGCGACACGGCTTCGGCGAGGAACGACCCCAACCGGGCCACCCGGCCCCTGGTCAGCGCGCTCTGTTCGTCGTGCACCACGGCGACTGACCGGTGTCCAGCGCTCCAGAACAACACCGTCTCGGCGAGGGCAGGCACCAGCGGCTCCAGCGGAGGTGGAAACGCGGGATCCTCGTCGATCAACCGAACCATCACCTCCTCGACCCGCGCCGACGTCACCTCCCGTAGTTCGGGCAGATCGGCCGGCATGGTCGCCAAGAACCGATCGATCGCGTCGCGGTCGATCACCCGGACCCGCTTCGTCCGGGCCAGATCGACGAACGCCGTCAGGAACCCGGTGCGCGGCCGAAGGGCGAGCACGGCATCGGAGTGATCCCGGGCCAGACTGGTGCCCGCGCCGTACGACGGCTCCTCGGTGAACAACTCGAGCACCCGGGCGGCAACGTACCCGGCCTTGTCGATGACGATGACGTGGGCACGCCCTCGTAACGCAGCGAGGAACCACTCGAGCGCGCTCCGCTGCTCGGGTTGCAGCAACTGGTTGGACTTGTACTCGGAAGGACGGCGAAGACGGGATCGCAGCACGGCAATCACCTCGCCAGCCTCCGGTACGGTGAGATCGACGCTGGCGTGGGTGATCACCGGCGAGGCCGGGTCGAGGAGGTTGGTCCCGGAGAACCCGGACTCGTCACACGCGATCTCGACCCACGACGACTGAAGGGTCATCAGGCAAGAGCTCCAAGCCGAAGGACTTCACGCTACGTGGCCCGTCGTATCGACGACGGGCGTGATCAGGCGGGAAACCGCGTGATCAGTGAACGGGCGTGGCTGGAGCAAACATGCGACTCATTATGACCCGGCTCGAGCCGATCCCCAGCGGGCACGAGGCGGGTCGGCGCGATCGGGCACTGCGCCGACGGCCGATCGGTCATCTCGATCCTCTGGTCGGGTTCAGGGGATGATACGAGCGCGACGGAAGGTGCGGCGGACCTCTACCACGTGCCGAGCCTCCCGCAAGCGGCGACGGACAGCGGCCGGCAGTCGCACCGGTCAACAGGGTTCAGCCCCCCGCCATCGGGCCGCCACGACCACCGCTCACCGTCGGGGAACACCGGATCTGGTGGCGGCGGGACGACTGGCAACCGTCGACGTCGCCCTGGCGTCGAGCTCGTCGGGTGACCTCGAGGGGGCCTGCTGGTACTACCGCAGGCTCAGGGACGCCTCAGGCCTGGCGCCACTCACCTTCGTCGCCCTCCAGCGCCTCGACCAGACCCTCGAGAAGGGGCAGCACTGGGTGCCCGTTTACCTCGAGGGCGACGTGCCGCATACCGCCGCAACCACGAATGCACGCCCTGGCGGCTCACCCCCACCTTCGCTGCCACCTCAGACACACCCAAACCATCCTCGAGAACCGCCAACACCGCCTGATACCGCTGCTCGACCACGCTCAGCTCCCCTAAGCACTCCGCCCTCCTCGCAACCACGATCACGACCAGGAGGGCGTCAAGCATCAACCGAGACGACGTCAAGGATCAACCGAGACGGTGGAAACCATCAACCGAACAGGAAACGTCCAGTATCAACCGAGATCGCACACGCTTTCGAGCTGGCGGAGGTCTCGAGCTGGCGGTGGGATTCGAACCCACGACCTGCTGATTACAAAGCAGCCTGGCTGTAGCGTTGTGCGGAACCGTTGAAACGTATGGCGATCCGGCGTCCGGCAGCCTCCACAAACCGAGAAGTAATCGGCTGCTCACGGTCTGAAGCGGGAGCGCCGCTGGGATCGACCGGGGTGCCGATCCGACGCCACCCTTTGCGCACCCACCACACGGCGACCGTCGGCAGTGTCCTCGCTGGTGGTAGCGGCGTCGAGGGCCGGGAGTCAGTGATCGGTTGGGACACGAACCCGTGCTGCTGGGCCCCCGCCACCCGTGTCAGTAGGCGGGGACAGTGAAGGTCCGAGTGTTGGACCCCAACCCCAACGTGATGGACGTCTCCGCGCCGCCGAACTCGACGACCGGACTGATCCCCGCCGCCGACGACCTTTCAGGCACCGGGGGGCGTTGACAGTGGCTTCGGCGTGAACACACACCTGCGGGCCGACCTAGTCTCGTTTCAGGTCGAGACGTTCGGTTTGAGATCGGCCCGAGCGCAACGCGGGTGCCGACGGCGAGGTTCGATCTCGGTGCTTCAGGAGACGATCGTGGTCACCGGGCTCGGTGGCCCTCTGAGATAGGACTCAACCTGTGACCAGCGCAGAACGGAAGCGGGTGGCCTCTTTCGGTCGGGCCGAGGACGGCCTCTACGAGGCGACGCCCTGGTACCACTGGGGTCCCTACCTCTCGGAACGGGCCTGGGGAACCGTGCGCGAGGACTACAGCCGGCACGGGACCGCCTGGGACTCCTTCCCGCACGATCATGCCCGGTCCCGAGCCTTCCGTTGGGGTGAGGACGGCATGGCCGGTGTCTGCGACGTCGGCCAGGAGCTCTGCATGGCTCTCGCCCTGTGGAACGGACGTGATCCGATCTTGAAGGAGCGGATGTTCGGCCTGACCGGCCCCGAGGGAAACCACGGCGAGGATGTGAAGGAGTACTGGTGGTACCTCGACGCGCTTCCCAGCCATGCCTGGCTGCGCTGGCGCTACCACTACCCACAGGTCGAGTTTCCCTACGCCGACGTGGTGGCGGAGAACGGGAGACGGAGCCAGCTCGAGCCCGAGTACGAGCTGCTGGACACGGGCGTCTTCGACGACGATCGGTACTGGGTGGTCGAGGTGGTGCACGCCAAGGCAGACCCGAACGATCTCCTCATGGAGGTCCGCGCCACCAACGCCGGGCCGGACGAGGCAACGCTCCATGTACTGCCCCATCTCTGGTTCCGCAACACGTGGGCCTGGGATGTCGGAGCCCGTCGCCCGATGATGCGCGCCATCGATGACGATCGCGTCTCGGTCGACCACCCGAGGTTCGGTGAGCTCGTCTGGGAGGTCGACGCTGCCCCGGACGGTGCAACGCCGCATCTCCTCTTCTGCGAGAACGAGACAAACGCAAGGCGGCTCTACCAGACCGACGCGTCCCCCGAGTACCCCAAGGACGGCATCAACGACCACGTCGTCGCACGGCGCGGCGACGGTGAACCCAGATCGGTTCGGTACCAAGTGCGCAGCCTGGTACCGGTTGTCGGTGCCGCCAGGCGAGACCCGCGTGGTGAGGGTGCGGCTCCGCCCACCGGCGACGTCGAAGGCGTTCGGGAAGCGCTTCGACGCCGTGCTCACCAAGCGACGTGACGAGGCCGACGAGTTCTATGCAGAGGTGATACCGGCCGATGCCGACGACGATGCACGCCTGGTCGCTCGCCAGGCCTTCGCCGGGATGATCTGGGGCAAGCAGTTCTACCGGTACGACGTCGCTCGCTGGCTGGACGGCGATCCAACCCAGCCGCCGCCGCCACCGGAGCGCCGCGACGGGCGCAACCACGGCTGGACCCACCTCGATGCCCGGGACATCCTCTCCATGCCCGATCCATGGGAGTATCCGTGGTTCGCCGCGTGGGATCTCGCCTTCCACGCGATCGCCCTTGCCCATCTCGACCCCGCCTTCGCCAAGTACCAGCTCCTCGTGATGTGTCGCGAATGGTTCCAACATCCGAACGGGGCGCTGCCGGCGTACGAGTGGGCGTTCGGCGATGTCAATCCGCCGGTCCATGCCTGGGCTGCGTTGCATGTCTGGGACGTCGACGGCCGACGAGACCGCGGCTTCTTGGCTCGTCTCATGCCCAAGCTGCTGCTCAACTTCACCTGGTGGGTCAACCGGATCGATCCCGAGGGTGACAACCTCTTCTCCGGCGGCTTCCTGGGGCTCGACAACGTCAGCGCCATCGACCGCTCCAATCTTCCGCCCGGAGGTCGCCTCGAACAAGCCGACGGCACCAGTTGGATGGCGTTCTATGCCCTCACGATGCTCGAGATGGCGAGGATCCTCGCCGTCGAGGACGACGCCTGGACCGACATCGAGGTGAAGTTCATCGAGCACTTCGGGCTGATCGTCGATGCCATGCGAGGCCTCTGGGACGAGGCGGACGGCTTCTTCTACGACGTCTTCCATGGCGCCGACGGCAGCAGGGTCCCTCTGAAGGTCAGGTCGATGGTCGGCCTGCTTCCGTTGACGACCACCGTGGTGCTCGGCCCAGAGGTCTTGGACTCGGCCGGCACCCTGAAGAAGCGCTTCGAGCGATTCCTCGAGCGCGTCGACCCGAAGAAGCTGGCCGGGCGCGGGCACGTCATTCCCCGCGGCGACGGCCCCTTGCTCGCGCTCGGAGTCGTCCCACCCGGGGAGGGACGCCGCGTCCTGGCGCGGCTCTTCGACGAGACCGAGTTCCTCTCCCCGTACGGACTGCGGTCGCTGTCCCGCCATCACGCCGACCATCCCGTCTCGGTCGACGTAGCCGGAGCCGTGTTGTCCGTCGACTACGAGCCCGCCGAGTCCACGACCGGCATGTTCGGCGGCAACTCCAACTGGCGAGGTCCTGTGTGGATGCCCGTGAACTACCTGCTCCTGCGGAGCCTGCAGCGCAACGCTCGGTCGATCGGGGAGGCGGAGTCGATCGAGTTCCCAACGGGGAGCGGCAACGTGGCCACACTCGGCGAGTGTGCCGCCGACCTCCGCCGCCGGCTGCTCTCCCTCTTCGTCCGTGGGCCCGACGGGCGGCGGCCTTGCTACGGCTCCGTCGAGAAGTTGCAGCACGATCCACGGTGGCGGGACAACGTGCTGTTCTTCGAGTACTTCCACGGCGAGGACGGCGCCGGGCTCGGCGCGATGCACCAGACGGGCTGGACGGGGCTCGTCGCCGATCTCATCTGCCGCCCGGATCCGTTCGCCACCGACGCCAGCGGCTGGGACCAGTGACGGCCGGGTTGCGTATCGCCTTCGGCCGCGGTGTCTGCGGGTCCCTGGATGAGGCCGCCTGCCGGGAGTGGCTGGTCACCGATGGGCTCGGGGGCTACGCCTCTGGCACCGTGGCCGGGCTCCGCACCCGTCGCTATCACGGGTTGTTGGTCACGGCGACAGCACCAGCCGGGGCGGCGCGGAGGCTCGGACTCGCCGCCCTCGACGCCGTCGTCGTCATCGGAGATCGCCGCATCCGGTTGGCGACGCACGAATGGACCGGCGGCATCGATCCCCGCGGCCACGAGCTCCTGGCAGGGTTCGACCTCGACGACGGGGTGCCGCGATGGCGCTACGACCTGGGTTCCGTGCAGGTCGAGGTCGAGCTCGCCATGGCTCATGGCGTGCCCACGGTCGGCGTCGTCCACCGCCTCGTGGCGGGAGAGGCGCAGATCGAGGTCACGGCGTTGTGCACCTGGCGCGACCAGCACGGCGAACGGTTCGCCGGCGCCGATCCCGACGTGTCGCCGAGCGCGTCCGGGTTCGTGTTCGAGTCCGCCTACCGCGTCGATGGACCCGGGTTCGAACCCGGGGCCGGGTGGTACCGCGCCGTCTCGTACCGCGAGGAGGCGGCGCGCGGCCTCGGCGCAACCGAGGACCTGTGGGCGGCGGGCACGTTCCATGCCGACCTCACCGCCGGGGAGGCACTCGAGGTGACGGCGAGTTCCGACCTCGGCAGCGCTCCCGCCCATGCCGCCGGCATCGTCTCCGCGGCGAGGCGGCGTGCCGAGGCGCTGGCCGCGGCGGCCGGCGCCCACGACCATGTCGACCGGATCCTGGCGGTCGGCGCCGACCGCTTCGTCGTCGACACCCCGAGTGGCCCCGGCGTCGTGGCCGGCTACCCGTGGTTCGGCGAATGGTCGCGGGACGCGTTCACGTCGTACGAGGGGCTCCTCCTCTGCACTGGTCGAATCGACGAGGGGCGGTCGTTGATCTTGCGAGCCGCAGGCACCGTGTCGGAGGGCATGCTGGCCAACACCGCAGACGTGGGGACGATGGAGTACAACACGATCGACGCCGCCCTGTGGTTCCTCCACGCGATCGGCCGCCACGTGGCACACACCGGCGACCACGACCTGGTTGCGGACCTGGCGGACACCATGGGCGACATGCTGGCTGCCCACCGCGCCGGCACTCGTTTCGGCATCGGCGTCGATGAGGCCACCGGGCTGCTTCGTGGCGGAGCGGAAGGGTGGGCGCTCACCTGGATGGACGCCCGCATCGACGGTCGACCGGTCACCCCTCGTGATGGCTTCCCCGTCGAGGTGGAGGCGCTGTGGATCAACGGCCTCGGAGTCGCCGCCGACCTGCTGGCACGAGTCGGACGGGCAGTCGACGAATGGGTGGCGCTGCGCAGCCAGGCCATCACGTCGTTCCGACGGCTCTTCCCCTGTTTCGAGGTGGGCCTGGTCGACGTGATCGATCCCTCCGGCACCGACCGGCCGGAGGTGCGTCCCAACCAGCTGCTCGCAGCCTCGCTGCCCTACGGGCCCTTGGAAGCAGCGGAGGAGATCGCACCGATCGTCGCCGCCTGCCGGCCCCATCTGGTGACATCCGTCGGCTTGCGATCTCTCGCTCCGAACGATCGCGCCTACCGGGGTCGCCATCGCGGTGGTCCGGCGCAGCGTGATGGCGCCTACCACCAGGGCACGGTATGGCCATGGCTCATCGGGCCATACGTGGACGCCGTCCGCCGGGTCGACGGTGACCCCACGGGTCTGCTCGACGGTCTGGAGCTCCACCTCGCCGAGTTCGGCCTCGGATCCGTGTCGGAGACGGCCGATGGCGATCCCCCCCACAGGGCCACGGGCTGTCCGTTCCAGGCGTGGTCCGTTGCCGAACTGATTCGGTCGAGGTGGGTCGCTGCAGGCAACTCCCGTGCCTTGGAGTCGGTCGCTTAACGCCGGCGGGGGCCGGATGGCCGCGCTCCACATCCGGAGCGCTTCCCACAGCTCGGGCCGAGAGTGGACGCGAACTCCTCGAAGATCGCCGAAGGTGGTTGCGGACGGTGCTCTGACGACGTACAGCTCGCGGGCGACCCTCCGGAATCCGTTCACGTACCAGGCCGAGGTTCTTGCAGAGATCTGGTCGTTCATGGGGTCACGAGGTGCAGGTTCGTCGATCAGAGCCAGCCGATCCGCCGGAAGTTCCATCGCAGCACGAGGACGGCCGCGATCATGATCAGGATCGCCAGCGGGTAGCCGAGGGGCCAGCGCAATTCGGGGAAGTGGCGGAAGTTCATCCCGTAGATCCCGGCGATGATCGTGGGCACAGCGGCGATCGCGGCCCAGGCGGACACCTTCTGCATGATCACGTTCTGTCGCACCGTCACCCGGGCCAGGTTGGCGTTGAGCAGCCCATCGAGACGGCTCGACAGTTGTGCCAGCTCCTCGGTGAGTCTGCGGGCATGGTCGCCGACGTCTCTGAGGAAGGGCCGCAGGGCCTGCGGCGACGCAACGGGCTCGCCACTCTCCAGCGTCACCCAAACCGCCCTCGTGAACCGCCAACACCGCCTGATACCGCTGCTCGACCACGCTCAGCTCCCTAAGCACTCCACCCTCCTCGCAACCACGATCACGACCAGGAGGGTGTCAAGCATTGACCGAGACGGTGTCAAGGAACAACCGAGACGGTGGAAAGCATCAACCGAACAGGAAACGTCCAGTATCTACCGAGATAGCACAGGCTTTCGAGCTGGCTTTCGAGCTGGCGGAGGGATTCGAACCCACGACCTGCTGATTACAACAATCTGAGCCTTAGCGTTGTGCTGAACCGTTGAAACGCAAGCGTTTCCGGCGCCCATAAGACTCCGTGAGCTCGATAGTTATCAGCTCCTCAGTTGTCCTGAGCATTCCGCTCGCTGAGGCGACCGGCTCAGTCCCACCACGGGCCGTCGGGCTGGTGGGAGATGGCACCTTGTTGCCGAACGGTTACCGGGCGGTGACTTGGCCGATGCCGAATGGTGCGACGGTTGGGCATCCCGAGCAAGAAGGACAAGATGCAGCGAACATTGATCACTTCGGTCGCTCTCGTCATCGTGGTGGCGGCGTGCGGGTCCGGGGCCGAAGGCGGCGCCGAAACCACGGTGCCATCCGACGCCACCACCACCCCGGCCACGCTGGCGGCGACGACATCCACCACCCCGGCCACGACCACCACGGAGACGGCGGCGACCGAGGCGACTACGACCTCCACGGTCGAAGTGACCGCAACCACCTTGCCGCCGAGCGGCCAAGCCGGCCCCGGTTGCGTCGACGGCTGGGTCACGCCGACTCCGGGCACCGCCCTGCGCACCGACCCGTTGGATGTCATCCGGGAGCAGATGGGCATCACCGGTGAATTCCTGGTGATCGAGATGCGGTACTTCACCGGTCCCCCGCCACCGGGGACGGTGAGCATCGACGTTTACGAGCGGTGGTACATCAAAGCGCAGCTGGTTGACGACCCCACCTTCCGGGGCCGGTTCTTGGTGCATCGCTTCCCACCCGGCGCTGCGACCTTTGCCGGCGCCCCGTTCAACACCGCCGGCTGGGAGTCGCCCGACTGGCGCAGCTTCGAGGGCGTGGACTCTGGACCCGAAGGTCCCCCCCACGCCGTGGAGGGTCTCCCGGGACTGTGGTCCGGCCACGAAATCGACGCCGTCACCGGCGATGGATACTACGAGTCCCACGCCCTGCCCGACGAGGTGGTCAGCTGCCTCGACGGCACCTGACCAGTCGAGCGTCCCCTCGCCTGAGCCGGCCCCGGCGCCAAGCTGTCACCTGTCGGGACCGTCCAGCTTCGAAGTCACTGCCGTCAGCATGAGATGCACGGCACCAACTTCTGAGTCACCGGCTTATGCGCCGAGCGTGATGGTTCTCGAGAACGGCCGCGGGTCTCATGAAGCGGTGACGTATCCTTGGGCGGGTTCGGCGGGGGAGGAGGCAGCGATGTTCGTGAGCCTGTTCGGCGACCGTAGGGGCACGCTGCCCACGGGCTGGACCAAGGAAGTGATCGTGTCGCTGCTGGGCGATGCCCGGATCGACGCCTCCGCCGCACCTGGAGAGGGAGCTACGGTGACGTTCATCGGGCTGGCCGGGGACGCCATCGTTCGCGTCCCTCCCGGCAGCCGCGTCAGCGGCGGGGGCTTCAGCGTCTTCGGAGACCGCAGGATCGAAGTGTCGCCAGGCGATGGGCCCGAGATCCGCATCGACATCTTCGCTGTTTTCGGTGATCTGCAGGTGACGGACCGGCCGGCCATGTAGAGCAGGGGGTGCGCTTGGAAGGCGCCGAGCCGCACAAAGCAAAGAACGTCCTGTGGCATGCCGGTCCGAGACGACGCCGGCGCAGACCCACCGGGGCAGCTCCTCCCCTACCGAAGTCGATCGGGCTGTCCGGCGAGATCTGGTTGGCTGCCACGCTTGTGTTGGTAGTGGGCACGGTCGCCGGCCTCCGCTTTGCGCCACGGGCCGTCGATCAGGTGGACACCGCGATCCTGCGGGTACTCGCCAGCTTCCGGAACGGGACCGTGACCGACGTAGCGCAGTGGATCGACTTCGCCGGGTCCGGGTGGGGAGCCGCGACCGTCGGAGTGGCGTCGGTGGTGCTGCTCATGGTGTTCCGGCGGTGGCGACATCTGCTCGTGTATCTGGGCGGGCTGGCCGTGCTCACAGTGGTCGGCTTCTTCTTGTATTGGGCGGTCACCCGACCTCGCCCCTATGGGGTGACGGTCATCGGCGATTGGGGCGGTTTCGCCACCTTTGCGCCACCGGTAGCCGCGGTGACCGCGACCCTGGTCGGGATCACCTACACCTTGGTGCCGGCCGGTCGGCCCCGCTCGATCGCCAAGCTGGCGACGGTGATCGTGGTCGGGCTCTTCGGGTTGGCCCGGCTCTACCTGGCTGTGGACCATCCCTCCGACTTCCTGCTCGGGGTGGCGCTCAGCGTCGCCACCCTCGTCACCATGTTCCGTGTGTTCACCCCCAACGAGGTCTTCCCGGTGATGTACCGGGAGGGGAACCGGGCCCACCTCGACGTCGGTGGACCGCGGGGGACAGCGATCCGCCAGGCGGTGCGCGACCAACTCGACCGGGAAGTGCTCGAGATCAAGCCAATCGGGCTCGAGGGCTCCGCTGGTTCGACCCCGCTCCGGCTGACGGTGGACGGCCCACCCGAAATGTTCCTGTTCGCCAAGCTCTACGCCAAGAACCACGTGCGAGCCGACCGCTGGTACAAGCTGTGGCGGACGATCCTGTACGGACGCCTCGAGGACGAGACATCGTTCCAGACGGTCCGCCGCTTCGTCGAGTACGAGGACTACACCCTCCGACTCCTCCAAGACCTCGGCATCCCCACCCCGGAGCCCTCACGGGATCGTCGAGATCACCCCAGAGCGCGAATACATGATCACCATGGAGTTCTTCGACGGCGCCGTGGAGATCAGTGAGGCCGAGGTAGATGACGAGGTCATCGGCGAGGGTCTCATGTTGGTGAGGAAACTCTGGGACGCCGGGATCGCCCACCGCGACATCAAGCCAGCCAACCTCATGGTCCGCGACTCCCGGGTGCTCCTGATCGACGTGTTCTTCGTGCAGGTCCTCCCCACACCGTGGCGTCAAGCAGTCGACCTGGCCAACATGATGCTCGTGCTCGCCCTCCACACGGACGCCCCCCGTGTGTACCGGGAAGCCTTGAAACATTTCACCCCAGACGAGATCGCCGAGGCGTTCGCCGCCACCCGCGGGGTCGCCAGCCCCACCCAGCTGCGACAGTTCCTGAAACGGGACGACCGGGACCTCATATCCGAGTTCCGGGAACTCGCACCCGCTCGGCGGCCGATCGCCATCCAGCGCTGGAGTCCGCGACGTGTGGTAACCGCTGTTGGGATGATCCTGGCGTTCGTCACCGCCACCCTGGTCGGGTCCGTGCTGTTCCTTCCCGTCGAGGACCTCGACGCCGGGGTGCCCGCCTGCGGCACCGGGCATACGATGATCCTTATGGCACAAGCGGTACCGTCAGCGACCCAGCTCCCTTGCGTCGCCTCCCTCCCCACCGGATGGGAAATCGGCATCGTGACCGCCCACAACGGCGAAGCCACCATCAATCTGGGAATCGACAAGATCGGGCCCTCCGCGATCATCGTCACCCTCACCGCCCAATGTCCAGCCTCCGGGCCGTCCCCGGTGCCACCAACCCCCACCGAGATCGACCTCCACCCCGTCCCGGGAGGGTGCATCACCTACCGCCTCTTCGCTCCCGAAGGCACCGAACCGGACCTCATCTCGGACCTCGAACAGGCCCTGGCTTCCCAGCCACGATCGGTGCTGGTGGCCCACGTCGAACGCCAGGTCGGGCTCGCCCTATGCGGAGCCGGCGCCCCATGCGATCCGTGACCGCGTCGCCCCTGGGGAGGGGGCATCCTTGATGTACAGGTCGTGGTGGTCCGCAAGTGCCTGCTCCTGGCGAGCCTGACTCCAGCGAGCCAAGCGGTCACGGTCGGAGTCGAGCAGTTCTTCGTCGGTGAGCATCAGCCGGGTCACTTTCCTGCTACGGAGCGACGGTGCCGCAGTCGCCGCACTCCACCCGGCCACCCCACTCCCGCCCATAGATGACCTACTTGAAGCCGCTCGCGAACCAGTTGATCAGGGGCATCCATGAGGGCACCCGCCGATCGTTCGAAGAGCGGAGCCATCTGTACCTCCAGGGTCTCTGGCACATCAGCGCGCGTGGAGGCACCGTCCAACTAGAACCCGAAGCACATGCGGAGTTGGTCGGCGAACGTGCAGTCTCGTCCGGTCGTCACACCTAGTCCCTTCGACAGGGACGGACAATCCGACCTGGCGGTCGGGGCCCCCGGCGAGGACGTGACCGGTCACTCGACGCGAGTTCCGCGAACGTCATCAACGGTTCGAGCTGGTGTGGAGCTAAAAAATTTAATTATATATTTATTATAATTTTATCACTTCTATATTCTTTCTAAACTTTTATTCACATCTATTTCTACATTAACATTACTTTCTTCACACATTCAAATTTTATCTACTATTATCAACATTCTTTCTCTTCCTTTAACTTTCATTCACAAATATTAAATATCACTTCTATTTTACATCATTACTCTTTCTACTCCCGCTCGGCGTCCCTAGCCGTGCAGAGCATCTCTTCCGACCTCAGTGTGTCTGATCCAATGACCGCACATATTCGTCCTCAGCACGATGTTGCTCAACGTGTCTTCCAGTTTACCACTCGTAATCCACACCACCTCGGCCTTCCAATAAACCCCTCTTCTCTTCTTTGTACTTAACAGCATATCATTCCACCAATATCATTCACAACCACTCTACCAACTCACTACCGCAATGGCGGTGTTGGTGTACTGCCCAAGCTCGGCAGTGCCGGTTGCGGTGCACAGCGTCGACTCCCCCGGGTCGAGCTCGGTGGCTTCGCACGCCACCACTGCCTGATCGCCCAGGCGGGGGTCGACCACGGTGAGTCGGTGAGCGGTGATGTGCCGATGTTGGTCACCTCGTAGGTTCAAGTGACGTCGCCACCCAGGCGATGAAGGGACCGGTGGGGTCGTTGGCATCATCGTCGTTGGTGAACTTAACCAGTTCGATGGCCGGTGTGACCCCGAGGTAGTGGGAGGGGTCTGAGTCGGTGAGCGGCTGCCCGAGCACGTCGGTGGCGTTGACGCTTACCGACGTTCGCGTATTGGCCTTCCTCAGCGGTGCCAGTGTCGAAGCAAGTGGCGGGACGGTCCGGCAGGAGCACGATCCACGGACAGGCGACGACGCCGTTGATGTCGTCGGTCACCGCCCACCCGGCGATCGGGAAGTTGCCGGTGTTGATCTCGACGTAGGTCCAACGGACTTCGGACCCGACCCTGAGGACTGGACCGGTCGGGTCGTCGGCGTCCTCGGCATTGGTGTACTTCTTGATGGTGACGCCGCTCGTGACGCCGAAGTAGTCGACGGGTCGTTGTCACGCAGCTCGACCTCAGTCGCTGATTGGCCGATGACCGTGGCGAAGTTGCCGTACGAGCCCTCCTCGGCGGTGCCGGTCGCCTCGTACAACCAGTCTCGCCGACATCGAGCAGCCCATCACTGTCGGCGTCACCGCCGGTCGAAGGCCGGATCGAAGTCGTCGCCGGTGTCGTCTGGAGTGCCGGCGTCGTCGGTGAGCACCACATCAGAGATCGGAGCGTTCTCGGTGTTGGTCACCTGGTAGGTCCAGTTGACGTCGTCGCCCACGGCGATCAGGGGCCCCACCGGCTCGTTGGCGTCCTCGCCGTTGGTGAACTTCACGACAGCGATCGAGCTGTCCTCACCGAAGTAGTGTGAGGGGTCCTCGTCGGTGACGTCGGTGCCGTAGCTGTCGGTGGCGTCGACTACGGCGGTGTTGGCGTATTGGCCGGCTTTGGACACACCTTCGGCGGTGCACGTCATGCTGTCCCTGGGATCGAGCTCGGTGCTGGGCAGTCCACCGTCGGGCCGGGACCGAGCGTAGGTAGGTCGACGGTGTACGTGACGACGATGTCCGATAGTGTCGTGTTGCCGGTGTTGGTCACCGTGTACGTCCACTCGACGGGATCACCGAGTGGGATGAACGGCCGGTCGGCTCGTCGCTAGGCGCCGTTGGTGAACTTCTCGATTGTGATCGCCGGGGCTGAGTTCACAGTTGACCAGCTGGCAGGTGACGATCGACTCGGCGGGACGACGGCGGTGAACCCACCGGCGTCATCCACCTCGATGTCGAGCGGAGCGTCGTCGGTGTCCGGGTGCGGAAGGTGCACTCCGTTTCCTCGGGGAGGTTGATGAACTCCCCGCCCGGCGGGTCTGGCGGATTGGCTGCGGAGTCCTCGGAGACGACGATGGTCGAGTCGCCATTGGGGTTGGTTGAGTGTCCATTGGAACGTGGTGAACCCGGCGGCATCGGTGATGGCTCGGCGGTAGGTCCGGTGGCTCCGACAGCGAGCACCCAGTCGAACGTGCCCGGGGCCGGTGCGGTGACTGTGCCGGTCAAGGTCCAGCCGACTCCCGGCACGGCGTCCTCGAGCGTGTCCGAGTCGCTGGTCGGGTCGTACAGCTTGCGTACCGACACCGAGGGGGCGCACAGCTCGAAGGCGGCATTGCGCAGAGCCTCCTCGAGGTCTTCGAAGTTCGTCATCGAGGAACACGTCGGTGGTGGAGATGTCGAACTCACCGGTCCGTTGAACACGGTTGGCCCGGACACCTGGATCAGCCGGTTCACCGAACTGCTGGTTCTGCAGTGCCGTCCCGACCACGAGCGCGAGGATGTGCGAGCCCTCGGCCTTGAGGGCATTGGCGTTGGGTATCGCCGGCGTCACCGCTGTGGTGGAGGCGACGTTGGTATAGACCTCGGCGTTGTTACCGCTCTCGGTCAACGGCACCTTGATCTGTACTCCTCCGGCGTCACCCGGTCGCGCGGATCGTCGCCGTCGGGTCACCGTCGGTGAGGAAAACGACCAGATGGGGGATCACGTCGCTGGACGCGGGCGAAGTTTCATACTATATTCCAAATTTTTATTCATTACAATTTAAAAAATTTTATTTACATTTTTTATTATTCTTCTCTTATCTATTTATCTTCACACTGGCGACGTCATTATTCGGCTTCACACGACCACATCACAAGTGCGTTAAGCTTCAACGCCCGGGCACCAGACACACCGCCAGCTTAACGCCGATTCGCGCCAATCGCCCACTACTCCAAGGTTCACGCTCCTAATCAAATTTCTAAACACAACATTAAACATATTTTTCAAATTTTATATAATTAATCCACATAATGCGTGGTGTGGAGCTGCGTGGAGCTGGTGAGGCGGTGGGATTCGAACCCACGACCTGCTGATTACAAATCAGCTGCTCTGACCGGACTGAGCTACGCCAGCGTGGACCCGGTCAGCTTATCCAGCCGCGCATCCTGGCCATCTCGAACATGACCATGGCCCCGGCCACGGCGGCGTTGAGGCTCTCCACACCGGGGCGCATCGGGATCCGGGCGGTGACGTCGAGGCGCTCCGTCGCGAGACGGGAGACGCCCTGACCCTCGGCGCCGAGGACGATCGCCACCGGTTCGGTGAGCAGGTCGAGCTGGAAGATCGACCGCTCGGCGGAGGCGTCGAGTCCCACGGTCCACACCCCGGCCTTGCGCAGCCGTGCCAGCGCGTCACCGACGGAGTTGACGCCCGCCACGGCGACGTGCTCGAGGGCGCCGGCGGCCGCCTTGAAGGCGGTGGCGCCCACCGGGGCGGCCCGGCGAACCGGCGTGGCGATCGCCGGCACCCCGGCGGCGAGAGCGGCCCGGGCCAGCGCCCCGAGGTTGCGAGGGTCCTGGAGGTGGTCGAGCACCAGCAGCACCGTCGGGTCGGCCATGTGGGCGGCTTCGGTGAGGTCGAGGTACGGGATCGGCGTGCAGGTGGCGACAACACCCTGGGGCGCCCCGGTGGCGGCGAGGGAGCGGGTGTCGTCGACCCGTCGCACGGTGGCGCCGGTTGCCTCGGCCTCGTCGACGAGCTTGCGGTAGTCGCCGTGGCGGAGCCGCGACGACTCCACGGTCAGGGTGCGCACCCGACCGGCGGCGACGGCGGCGACAACGGCGTGGAACCCCTCGACGTCGGCGCCGTAGCCCGAAGCGCTCATCGGGAAATTCAGGCTCGGTGCCAGCGGGAGCCGCCGGCGCCGTCCTCGACGACGATGCCGAGGTCGGCGAGCGCGTCGCGGATGCCGTCCGCAGTGGCCCAGTCGCGAGCGTCGCGGGCGGCGGTGCGGGCGGCGAGCAGGCCCTCGACCTGCCCCTCGGGGGACTCCCCCGGTGACGCGAACCGAGCGGCCAGCCCGGCGAGCCGGTCGGCGAGATCGGAGAGCGAGCCCGCTCCCTCGACCAGCCCGAGCACCCACATCAGCTCGTCGTAGGCGGCGACCAGCGAGCCGGGGTCCCCACCGGCGTCGAGCATCCGGTTGCCGGCGCGCACCGCATCGAACACGACCGCCAGGGCGGCGGCGTTGTCGAAGTCGTCGTCCATCGCCGCCCGGAAGGCGTCGAGCACGCCGGTGTCAGGGACCGCGTCACCAGGGTCACCGGCGCGGCGGCGGAACGCCCACAGCCTCTCCAGGGAGCCCTTGGCGTCATCGAGCGCCTCCCGGGTGAAGTCGAGCGGCTTGCGGTAGTGGGTGCGAAGGTAGAAGAGGCGGACCGCCTGCGCCGGCCAAAGGTCCAGCGCCTCCAGCAGGTCGACGACGTGCCCGGTCGACTTCGCCATCTTGTCCCCCACCAACGTCACCATGCCGTTGTGCAGCCAGTAGCGGGCGAAGGGCTTGCCGGTGGCCGCCTCGGACTGGGCGATCTCGTTCTCGTGGTGGGGGAAGATCAGGTCGTTGCCACCGGCGTGGATGTCGAACGTGTCGCCCAGGTAGCGGCGCGCCATCGCCGAGCACTCGATGTGCCAGCCGGGCCGGCCCGGTCCCCACGGGGAATCCCAGGTCGGCTCGCCCGGCTTGGCCGCCTTCCACAGGGCGAAGTCGAGCGGGTCGCGCTTCTGCTCCCCAGGCTCGATCCGGGCGCCCGACTGCAGCTCGTCGATGCGGCGTCCCGACAGCTTCCCGTAGCCGTCGAAGCTGCGGACCGCGTAGTAGACGTCGCCGCCGACCGGGTAGGCGTGACCGTTGTCGATCAGCGCCTGGATGAGCTCGAGCATCTCGGGAACGTGGTCGGTGGCGGCGGGCTCGACGTCGGGCGGCTGGACGCCGAGGCGCTGATAGGCGACAGCGAAGTCCTCGGCGTTGCGCTTGGCCAGCAGCACCGGGTCGACACCCTCGGCGTTGGCGGCGGCGATGATCTTGTCCTCGACATCGGTCACGTTCTGCACGTAGGTGACGTCGTAGCCCGACCAGACGAGGTACCGGCGGATGACGTCGAACGCCACCGCCGCCCGACCGTGGCCGACGTGGGGCCGGGATTGCACCGTGGGACCGCACACATAGATCCCCACCCGCCCCGGTTGGAGTGGCACGAAGGTCTCGGCGCGGCGGCCAAGGGTGTTGAAGACGTGCATGCCGGGCATGGTACCGACGACCCTGGCCGCCTCAGGCGGGCCAGTTAGGGTCGCGTCGTGCCCGGCACCCATCCGCTGATCATCGCCCACCGCGGCGCGTCGGCATCGGCCAGGGAGAACACACTGGAGGCGTTCCAGCTGGCGGTCGCCCAGGACGCCGATGGCATCGAGCTCGACGTGCGTCGCACCGCCGACGGTGTGATCGTGGTGCACCACGACCCGGACGTCGAAGGGCTCGGTCCGCTGGCGGGCGTCGCCTTCGAGCGACTCCGAACCGAGGCTCCCTGGGTACCCACAATCGATGAGGCATTGCCGGTGACCGGAGACCTGTTGCTCGACATCGAGGTGAAGAACGACCCATCGGAGCCGTTCCACGACCCGGACGAGACGGTGGCCAGGGCGGTCGCCAGGTGGGCGGCGGCCCTCCGGTTGGAGCGCCGGGTGGTGATCACCTCTTTCGACCCGGGGGCGGTGGCGGCGGCGCAGGTCGAGGGGCCGACCGTGCCAACCGGGCTCCTGGTGGCCACGCCGACGCCCGTCGACTCCGTCTTGGCGGCGGCCGCCGATGCCGGCTGTCGCTGGCTGCTTCCCCACTGGGCTGCACTCGCCGGCGACGCCTCCGGGCTCATCGCCGAGGCACACCGCGAGAATCTGACGGTGGTCACCTGGACCGTGGATCACCCCGAGGTCATGCGACGACTGGCCGATCAGGGCGTCGACGGCATCATCACCAACGACCCGGACGCCGCCAACAGGGTGCTGGCCGGTCAGGAAGGTCCGGCATCTTCCTAGGAAGGTCCTGCACTTTCCTAGGCCTCCCCGACGATCGGCCCGAGCATGACCACGGCGGTGGCGGCGATGCCCTCGTCGGCGCCCAGCCAGCCCAGGCCGTCGGTGGTGGTCGCCTTCACCGAGACCGCCGCCGGGTCGATGCCGAGACGATCGGCCAGGTTCGCCCGCATCGTGCTGCGGTGGGGCGCGATGCGCACCTGTTCGGCGAGCACGGTGACATCGACGGAGGCGACCGCGTACCCGTGATCGCCGATCAGGGTTACGGCCCGGGCCAACATCTCCATGGAGTCGGCGTTCTGCCATCGTGGGTCCGAGGACGGGAAGTGATCGCCCATGTCGCCGAGGGCGGCTGCGCCGAGCACGGCATCGGTGACGGCGTGAGCCACCACGTCGCCATCGGAGGTGGCGGCAACTCCGCGGTTCTCGTCGACGACCACCCCCGCCAGCTTGACGATGCCGCTCGGAGAGAACCGATGGGCGTCGATCCCGAAACCGGTCCGCACCGCGGCGCCGATCAGAGCTCGACCGGCTCGTCGACCCTGGGCAGCGCCCGGTCGAGGCGGCGGATGGCGTCTTCCTCATCGAGCTTGAGGGCGAACCGGAGCTCGCTGACGATGATCAGCCGCGCCTTGGCCAGCATGCGCTTGAGGGCGGGCGAGATGCCCTTCACCTGCTGGGCGTAGGTGAGGTCACGCACCACCTCGGCAACCTGGAAGATGTCGCCGCTGTTGATCTTCTCGGTGAGCAACTTGTACCAGCGTGACCAGTTGGCGCCCGCTTCTTGGGGCTCCTCGCGGAACGTGGCGAACACCTTGCGGGCGACATTGGTGGAGATGACCGGGCGGACCCCGAGCTCGAGTGCCCCGTCGACCGGCACGGAGACCACGAGCTGGTCGGTGGCCACCTCGAGGACGTAGTAGGGGCGCTTCTCGCCCTGGAACTCCATCTGCCGGATGGCAGTGATCGTGGCGGCGCCGTGGTGCGGGTAGACGACCTTGTCACCGACGACGAACGGGGGCGGCTTCTTGGCGGCCGGCTTGACGGCGGCTGGAGGGGCGTCGGCGGCAACGCTCTTCGTGCCGGCTTCGGCCACGGTTCCGGACGCTTTGACCGTGGTCTTGCCCGTCGCCTTGACGGACTCGGCACCCTTCGACGAGGGCGAGTCCACCTTCTTCGCCGAGGGCTTGGCGATGGCCGCCTTCTTCGCCGGCGTTGCGTCCGCCTTCTTGGCGGCCTGGGGCTTCTTCGCCGCCGGCGCCTTTGCCTTCGCTTCCGGCGCCTTTGCCTTCGCCGCAGCCGGCTTGGCGGTCTCGGGCTTCTTCGCCGCCGGCTTGGTGGCCGCCCCTACCTTGGCGGGCTTCGCCGCCGCCTTCGCCTTGGTGGCGGTGCCCGTGGTCGCTTTGGGCTTCGCCGGCGATGCCTTCGGGGATTTCGGCGTCGTCGACGCCTTGGCGGCCTCGCTGCGCTGCTTCTCGGCCACGGGTCAACTCTCTCGCGGGCAGATGGGACCGGGCATTGTACCTACGGTCGGGTGACGGGCCGTCCCGGCGCCGCGGCGGCCGGCCGGCCCGGTCAATCGACCAGCCCGAACGGCGTGCCGTGTTGGAGGAGGCGGTCGAGGTGACCGCGTAGCTGGTTGGCCCTGGTCCGGCCCACCCCCTCCGCTTCGGCGAGCTCGCTGGCCGAGGCATGGAGCAGCTTCTGCAACGTGCCGAAGTGCTCGAGCAGCGAGTTCTTCACCGAGTCGGGGAGCCGGGATACCCGCTCCAGGGCCCGACCCCCGCGGGGGCGGACCTGCTCGTCGAGGCTGCCCAGCCCGAAGGCGTCGGCCACGACCGCCAGATCCTTGAGCGCCTCGTCGGGCACGTTGCGCAGCCGGTCGCTGGCTTCTCCCGCCGCCATCGGGCGTTCGGCGTAGTCGTCGACGACCAGCTCGAGCACGTTGTCGACCCCCTCCCCCAGGTCGGAGGCCTGGATGGCGATGAGGTCGCCGGCTCCCCCCAGCTCGACCACGATCCGCCGGATCTGCGCGCCCATCCGCCGCACCAGCGCTGCCCTGGCCAGCAGCAGCGCCACATCGCGCACCATCACCGCATCGTCGACCTCGAGCCGGGTCAGGCGATCCTCGGCGTCGCTGAGCTGGCGCCGCAGCCGCTCCAGTGCGACCAGGTTCTGGTTGCCCTCGGCGAGCAGGTCGCCGGGGTTGCGGAGGGTGAACTGGCTCTGCCCGGTGAACACGACCGCAACGGCCCGTTGCTCCTCGCTCACCGCCAGCACCGGGACCGCCAGGTGCTTCGCCAGACGCTCGGCGGTGCGGAACCGGGTACCGGTCTCGCTGGTCTCGATGGTCGGGTCGGGGATGAACTGGACGTTGGCGCGAACGATGCTGGTGGCGTCGGCGGAGACGACGATGCCGCCGTCCATCTTCGCCAGCTCGGCGATCCGCTGGGCAGTGAACTCGGTGTCGCTGAGGAGGAACCCGCCGCTGCAGACGGCATCGACGTCGGGGCCGGCGCCGAAAACCACGAGCGCACCGGTTCGCTGCCGGAGGATCAGCTCGGCAGCGTCGCGCAGCCTGGTTCCGGGCGCGAACTGTTCTATAACCTCGAGTAGCGCTGAGGTCCCAGACGTCATCCAGCGGGCAGGCTAGCCGGACCGACCCCGGCCCGTCCGGCCCGGTGACGGCACCGGAACGGGTGCGGCGGTGCGGAGCCTGCGCAGCCCGGAAGGCTCGAGGCCGGCATCGAGGAGGGCCTCGCCGATCACCCGCCGGGCCCCACCTGAGACCACTCGCTCGATCCCGAAACGGGCGAGTTCCGCGCGTCGCTCGCCGGCGCCGGCGGGCGATCGCACCTCCCCGGCAAGGCCCACTTCGCCCATCGCCGCCAACGACCCGAGGGGCCGGCTCCGCAACGACGAGGCGATGGCGAGGGCTGCGGCGAGGTCGGCCGCCGGCTCATCGACGACCAACCCACCGACCACGCTCACGAACACGTCGCTCGACCGGCAGTCGAGGGCGGCGTGGCGGTCGAGGACGGCGAGGATCTGGTGGACGCGCCTCGCCGACAGACCGGTGACGCTGCGCCGGGGCTGCGGCGAGCTGGTCGGCGCCACCAGTGCCTGCACCTCCACCAGGAGGGTGCGCCGTCCACAGCGAGCAGGGAAGACCACCGTGCCCGGAACCACACCGGTGGCGTCACCGACGAACAGCCCGCTGGGGTCGGGCACCTCCACCATCCCGCCGTCGGTCATCTCGAACACACCGACCTGGGAGACCGATCCGTACCGGTTCTTCAGCCCTCGGAGGTATCTCAGGTTCCGGTCGGGATCGCCCTCGAGGTAGAGGACGGCGTCGACCAGGTGCTCCACGACCTTGGGCCCGGCGAGCGAGCCGTCCTTGGTGACGTGCCCGACCATGACGACCGGTACTCCCACTCGGCGCGCCACGGCGGTGATCCGGCCGCCGGCTTCGCGGACCTGGGTCACCCCGCCGGGCGTCCCGGCGACCTCGTCGACTCGCATGGCCTGGACCGAGTCGACCACCACGGCGCGATAGGCGCCGGTCTCGACGACGTGCTCGACGGCGCCCACCTCCGTCTCCGCCAGCACCTCGATGCCCGAGGTGGTGGTGCCGAGCCGCGCCGCCCGCTCCCCGACCTGGGTGACGCTCTCCTCGCCGGTGACGTACAGCACCCGACCGCCGACCGCCATCGCCGCCGCCACCTGCAGCATGAGCGTCGACTTTCCGACGCCCGGCTCTCCACCGACGAGCACGACGCTCCCCGGGACGAGGCCGCCCCCGAGTACCCGATCGACCTCGCCCAAGCCGCTCATCACCCTGGCGCGGCGAGCGGCGCCTGCCTCCCCGATGGGGACCGGGACGGGGACCGCGGCCACTCGCGTCGGCCCGGCCGTCTCGGCCATCGCCCCCTGGGCCCTGCATTGCGGGCAGAAACCCATCCATCTGGCCGTGGCGTAGCCACAGTCGCCGCAGCGATATGTCACCTTCTCCCCTCCGGGTCGTGTCCGATCACCGTACGGACCGGGTACGACACGAACGCGGCCCGCGGAGGGTGCGCCCGAGATCAGCCGTCGAGGTAGCGGCGAACCAGCCAGACAACGAGGACGGTGAAGGCGCCGATGAGGACAAGGCCGCCGAGGACGTTGAAGAACGACCAAGGCTCGGCCTGCCGGATGCCTGCGACCACGACTGCTGCTATCAGCGGCATCCGTGGCACAATAGCCCTCGATTTGCCCCTCTCCGGGGCCGGATCCGGTCCGATGCAACGCGGGGGAATCTGTGGCCAAGGGCACCGACAATCCGTTCGACAACGACCTCTTCGAGCCTTTCGAGCTCGAAGACGAGCCCCCCGTTGCCGCATCAGGCCCGGCGCAACGGCATACGAGCCCGGCCCCGGCCGAGCCCCGCGCCGCCGACCCGGACGTTCCCACCGTGCAGTGCCCGTCGTGCGGCACCACCAACCCGGCCCACAACCGTCATTGCGAGGAGTGCGGGGCGAGGCTGGGCAAGGGGCCGCTGCCGGTGGCTCCGCCACCGATGTCGCGCTCCACCCCCGGAGGCAGAGCCTTGGGCGTGCTCGGCGGGGTCGTGGTCCTGGTGGCCCTGATCGCCCTGTTCATGAACCTCTGGGGCGGCGATGACACCACGGCCCCCGAAGACCAGCCGTCGACGAGCCTGGCCAGCGACGAGACGGTGGCGCAGGTGGCGATCGCCCCCGCGTCGGTGGACGCCAGCTCCGAGCTCGACGGCTACGAGGCCTCGCAGCTGATCGACGGCGACATCTCCACGTACTGGAACGACCAGTCGGCACGGGGCACCGACGCCCAGCTCGACTTCGTGTTCGCCCAGCCGGTCGCCCTCTCCGAGATGGAGCTCACCAACATCCAGGAACAGGACCCGTTCCGGCAGAACTACCGGATCAAGGACATCGAGATCACCGTCGACGATCTCGAGCTACAGCTGACCTTCACGGTGCCCGACAGCCGGGACCCGTACCGGATCACGCTCGACACGCTTCACACCACCCGGTTGACGCTCCGGGTCCTCAGCACCTACCCGGGGGAGCCGGTAGGCGACAGCCCGGCGTTCGACGAGCTGGCGCTGGCAGAAGTCAGGTTCTTCGGCACCTTCGCCGAGTGAGCCCCTGAGGCTCAGCCCCGATCGGCCAGCTCCACCGGCGGCTGCTCGGGGGTCTCCACCGAGACGAAGGACAACCGGTCGGGATCGTCCGGGTCGATGTCGACGAGCACGGTGGAACCGGCCGGGAAGTTCTTGTGGAGCACCTGCTCGGACAGCGGGTCCTCGAGCATGCGCTGGATCGCCCGGCGCAACGGGCGGGCGCCGAGGTTGGAGTCGTACCCCTTCGTCCCGAGCACTTCCTTCGCCGGCTCGGTGAGCACGAGCTCCAGAGCCTGCGAGCCGAGCTGGCGGCGGACCCGTTCCAGCAGGAGGTCGACGATCTGCTTCACCTCTGCGGTGCTGAGCTCGTGGAAGACGATGACCTCGTCGATCCGGTTGAGGAACTCGGGCCGGAAGTGGCCCTTGAGCGCCTCGGTGACCTTGTCCTTGATCTGCTGGTAGTTGAGGTCCTCGGAGGAGGCGACGAACCCGAGCGCCTTCTTGCGCAGCTCGGCCGTCCCCAGGTTCGAGGTCATGATGATGACGGTGTTCTTGAAGTCAACCGACCGCCCCTGCGAGTCGGTCAGCCGCCCGTCCTCGAGGATCTGGAGCAGGATGTTGAAGACGTCGGGATGGGCCTTCTCGATCTCGTCGAACAGCACCACCGAGAACGGCTTGCGCCGCACCGCCTCGGTGAGCTGGCCCCCCTCGTCGTAGCCGACGTAGCCCGGGGGCGAGCCGACGAGCCGGGACACGGCGTGCTTCTCCATGTACTCCGACATGTCGATCTGGATGAGCGCCGCCTCGTCGCCGAACAGGAAATCGGCGAGCGCCTTGGCCGACTCGGTCTTCCCCACGCCGGACGGCCCGAGGAAGATGAACGACCCGGTGGGTCGCTTCGGGTCCTTCAGCCCGGCCCGGGTACGGCGGATCGCCTTGGAGACGGCGGCGATGGCGTCGTGCTGGCCGATGATCCGCTTGTGCAGCTCGGCCTCCATGTTGAGCAGCTTCGAGGTCTCCTCCTCGGTCAACCGGTGGACCGGGATACCCGTCCACTGGGCGAGGACCTCGGCGATCTCGTCCTCGTCGATGACCGCGGTGATATCCATGCCCGAGGCGGCGGCCTCGCGCTCCTTCTCCGACCGGTCGGCGAGCAGCGAACGCTCCTGGTCCCGCAGCTGTGCCGCCCGCTCGTACTGCTGCGCCTGGACCGCCTCGCGCTTGTCGCTCCGGATGACCGCGAGGCGCTCGTCGAGGTCCTTGACGTCCGAGGGCAGGTCGCTGCGCTTGAGCCGCATCCGGCTGCCGGCCTCGTCGATGAGGTCGATCGCCTTGTCGGGGAGGTAGCGGTCGGCGATGTAGCGGTCGGCCAGGTTGGCGGCGTTGACCAGTGCCTGGTCGGTGTACCGGACCCGGTGGTGGTCCTCGTAGCTGGCCCGCAGGCCCTCGAGGATCTTGATCGTGTCCGCCACCGAAGGCTCGGCGACCTGGATGGGCTGGAAGCGCCGCTCCAGAGCCGAGTCCTTCTCGAGATACTTTCGGTACTCCTCGAGCGTGGTGGCCCCCACGGTCTGCAGCTCGCCCCTGGCCAGCATCGGCTTGAGGATGCTGGCGGCGTCGATGGCGCCCTCGGCGGCACCGGCGCCGACCAGGGTGTGGATCTCATCGATGAAGAGGATGATGTCGCCGCGGGTGCGGATCTCCTTCAGCACCTTCTTGAGGCGCTCCTCGAAGTCGCCGCGGTAGCGCGATCCCGCCACCAAGGCGCCGAGGTCGAGCGTGTAGAGGTGCCGGTTGGTCAGAGTGTCTGGCACCTCGCCGGCGACGATGCGCTGGGCGAGCCCCTCGACGATGGCGGTCTTGCCCACCCCCGGCTCGCCGATGAGCACCGGGTTGTTCTTGGTGCGCCGGGACAACACCTGCATCACCCGCTCGATCTCGGTGAGCCGACCGATGACCGGATCGAGCTTGCGCTCCCTGGCGAGCTGGGTGTAGTTGCGCCCGAACTGGTCGAGGACGGTCGAACCGCTCGGCGAGGCTTCCCCGCCGCTCGACGACCGGCTGCTCCCCGACGGGTGCGAGGGCCCTGACGACTCTTCACTCTGGACGCCCGACAGCAGTTGGATCACGGTCTGGCGGACTTTCTGCAGCTCCGCGCCGAGCTTCTGCAACACCTGGGCGGCGACTCCCTCGCCCTCGCGGATCAGCCCGAGGAGGATGTGCTCGGTGCCGATGTAGTTGTGGCCCAGCTGCAGCGCCTCTCGCAGCGACAGCTCGAGGACCTTCTTGGCGCGAGGGGTGAACGGGATGTGGCCGCTGGGCGCCTGCGAGCCCTGGCCGATGATCTCGACGACCTGGTTGCGGACGGCTTCCAGGTTGATGCCCATGCTCTCGAGCGCTCTGGCCGCCACGCCCTCGCCCTCGTGGATCAGCCCGAGGAGGATGTGCTCGGTGCCGATGTAGTTGTGGTTCAGGAGCCTGGCTTCCTCCTGGGCGAGCACCACCACCCGCCTGGCCCTGTCGGTGAACCTCTCGAACACTCGCTACCACCTTGACAAACATGGCGCCCCGGAAAGCCCGTGCGCCTCACGGAGTATAGCTGCGGGTGATGACAACCCCTGGAGCCCCGCCAACCGGAGCGGTCGCCACCACTTGTGATACGTCGGAACCGCGGCCGGCCCCCGCTCATTCCCGGGAAGCGCGGCGTCCTCACCGCAGTCGCCACCATGCCCAGGCCCCGCCTACCGTGGCCCCAGCGAACGCGGGAGGACCACGCATGTACCCGATCGACGTGACCGCCGAGTACGGCGACGGCATGCGCAGCCGGGGACTCGCGGCATTGGGCATCATCGTGTTTCTGAAAGCGATCATCGCCCTGCCGCACCTGATCATCATCCAGCTGCTGACGATGGTGGTCGGCTTCGTCGCCTGGATCGGGTACTGGGTGGTCGCCTTCACGGGCGAGCTGCCCGATTTCTTCGTCGAGCTGCCCGAGAAGACCCTCGCCTGGCAGCTGCGCACCACGGCCTGGGTCTACTCACTCACGGACCTCTATCCGCCCTTCGAGTGGGCACCGGTCGGTCACCCGGTAGCGCTGACACTGAGCGAACGAGCCGGGCCGCGAAGCCGCGGCCTCGCCGTTCTGGGGATTCTCTTCTTTCTGAAGGCGATCGCCCTGATCCCCCACTTCCTCGTGTTGATCTTCGTGGTGCTGGCCGCCGGCATCGGCGGCTGGATCGCGTTCTGGGTCGTCTTGTTCACCGGGCGCTACCCGGCGGGCATCTTCGGCTTCATCGTGGGCTCGATGCGGTGGTCGACCCGGGTCAGCGCCTGGCTCTACACGCTGACCGACCACTATCCCCCGTTCCGCCTGGCGTCGTGACCGACCGCATCCTGGCTGTCTGAGCACGACCGGCCCCTAGTCTCCTGCCGATGGATCTGCCGCTCCTCACCGACCTGGTGGACGTCCCCCGGGTATGGGATCGCCTGAGCGCGGTCGAGCGACGGCTGGGCGAGGTGACCGAGGCATCGACCCCATTCCTGACCGAGATCGCCCAACACGGGCTCCAGGCGGGCGGCAAGCGCTACCGGCCGCTGCTCACCCAGGTGGCCGCCGAGCTCGGCCCCAACGCCGGGGCCGAACCGGTCGAGGCCGGGGTTGCCGTCGAGCTGGTCCACCTCGGCTCGCTCTACCACGACGACGTCATCGACGAGGCCAGCACCCGGCGGGGCCGGGTGTCGGTCAACGCCAACTGGACCAACACCATCGCCATCCTTTCCGGCGATTTCCTGCTGGCGCGCGCCTCCGAGGTGGCGGCGCCCCTGGGGGAGGAGGCGGTGGCGCTGATCGCCCGCACGTACGCCAGCCTGGTGGAGGGCCAGACGCTCGAACTGCAGCTCATCGACGGCGTCGACCACGGCCCCGACGAGTACTACGAGGTCATCGGCGGGAAGACCGCCAGCCTCATCCGGACCTCGGCCCGGCTCGGGGCGATGACCGGGGGGGCCGCCCCGCACCAGGTGGAGGCTGTGTCCGAGTGGGGATGGGAGATGGGGCTCGTGTTCCAGATGACCGACGACGTGCTCGACCTCGTCGCCGACGAGGCCTTCCTGGGCAAGCCGGCCGGATCGGACATGCTCGTGGGCACCTACACCCTGCCCGTCTTGTACGCCGTCGCCGGCCCGGCCGGCCCCGAGATCCGCGACCTGCTCGCCCGGGGTCGACCCGATCCGGCGACGGTGGCTCGGCTCCTCGACATCGTCCGCTCCGGCGGGTACGTCGACCGCGTGCTCGATGAGGCGTTGGAACGGGCCCGGGTGGCCGAGAAGGCGGTGGCGAGGGCCGCCACCGGGCAGCTCGTCGACGTCTTCGCCAACCTCGACCGTTACCTGCTCGACCGGGTCGAGGCGGCTCGGCGCCGGTGAGCCGGCGACGCCGGGCACCTGGCGGCGCACCGGTCCTGGCGACGACGCTCGCCGCCCTGGCGATGGTGGCCTGCGGCCCGGCGGCGGAGAAGGCGGTCTCGGGGCTGCCACCGGGGACGACGGACCAGGTGACCGTGACGTCGTCGTCGACCCCACCGGACGCCACCACGGTGGTGCCCGGGCCGGCGCTCGAACAGCTCACCGCTCCCGACCCCTTCGCCATCGCAGAACGGGCGCTCGATGCGCCGCTGGCCGACTTCGACCGCAGCAGCGGAGAACCCGGGCTCGCCCAGGTCCTCGAGCGACGGATCGGCGAGATGGACGTCGTGGTCCAGGCGCTGGTCTGGGAGCTGCTCGACTCGGGAGACGACCAGGTGGTGGCGGCATCGATCTACCCGCATGCCGATTTCCGGGGTGACCCGAGCGTCCTCCCGGCCCTGGCGGACCTCGTCGCCGGCGACGGCGGTGAGGTCACCACCGCCACCGTCGACGGCTCCGAGGTGCTCGCCGTGGCCGACGAGGACACCTGGTGGTACCTCTGGGGCAACCACACCCACATCATGGTCACCGGCGGCCCGGAAAAACCGGCTCTGCAACGCATCGGCCAGCTCGCCGCCCACAACGCCGTCGAGTACCTCTGGCAGGCTGGCGACTGCATCGCCATCGCACCTGCTGACGGGTTCGGGCTGCCGTACTCCCCACACGGCGAGGAAGTGGTGGTGCCCTGCGACCACCCCCACCAGTACGAGGTGGTCGCCGGCGACGCCGCCCGCCTCGAGCCCGGGAGCGCACCAGACCGACCTGGCCCGGGCGACGTCTACGTCGAAGCGCTCGCCTGGTGTGAGCAGGAATTCGCCGAGCAGATCGGCGCCGACGAGTTCGACAGCTCGCTCGAGTCGGTGCAGTTCTTTCCCGACCCGCTCGAGTGGGAGCGAGGCGACCGGTACACCGCATGCGTCGTGATGCAGACCGAGGAGGCGGTCCCCAAGCTGGTCGACGTCGCCTTCGCCGACCGAGGTGACGCGATGGCGATCGCCCGGACGGTCGGCGACTGCCACGTCTGGACGGTCCGCGAGCCCCAGGTCGACTGCGCCGAGCCGCACGACTTCGAGTACCTGGGCGAGGTGGCGGAACTCGCCGGGGAATGGGAAGGGGCCGGCGAGACCGCCGCAGGGCACTGCGACGACCTGCTGCGCGCGGCGGCGAGCGAGACCGCCGAGGACGGCGTGATACTCGGGGTCGTCGCCTCGACGACCGGGCCCTCGGCGTGGGCGCAAGGAGACCGGCGGGCCGCTTGTTTCGCGGTGGCCGAGCAGGCAGGGCTACCAGTCCGCATCGCCGGTTCGGTCGGAGGCGACTGGGCGCCGGCCGGTGTGCCCGGGGATGGGCTCACCGCCTGAGCCTGCGTCGTCGGGGGACGGCGTCACGGGGCCAGCACCACTCCCGAGCCAGGACCTAACCGCACCGACCGGCGCAGAACCCGCACCCGGCGATGCGACCACAGCGCCTCCCCGGCGCCGGCCACCGGGAGGCTCACCTCTCCGGTGCCCATGTTGAGGGCGACAACGGTGCGCTCGGCGACGTCCGGTGCCGGTCCGGCGATGCGCTCGTAGGCGAAGGCGTCGCCGTCGTGGGCGAGCAGCCGCCACCAGCCGACACGCAGCGACGGCCGCCGCCGGCGGACCGCGAGTAACGCCCGCACCCGGTCGCGGTGAACCTGGTCGCCACCGTCCCAGGGGAACGCTCCGCGGTTGGCCGGATCGTGACCGCCGGCCATCGCCACCTCGTCGCCGTAGTACAGCCCTGGGGCGCCGGGCACGGTGAGCTGGAACAGCGTGGCCAGCGTGAGCCGGTCGATGTCGCCACCGGCCTCGGTGAGGAACCGGGGCGTGTCGTGGCTGCCGATCAGGTTGTGGCTCATGGCGGTCACCGCCGGCGAATACATCGCCGTCATCTCCAGGAACCCCTCGAGCAGTTCGCCGGCGTCGATGGCTCCCCTTGCGAAGAAGTCGACGCAGAGGTCGCGGAAGGTGTAGTTCATGGTGGCGTCGAACTCGTCACCGGCCAGCCAGCGACGGGCATCCCCCATGACTTCGGCGAGCAGGTACGCGTCCGGCTTCACCGACCGCACCTCCCGCCGCGCCTCGGCCCAGAAGTCGTGGTCGATGTAGCGGACTACGTCCATCCGCCACCCGTCGATGGCGAAGGAGCGCACCCAGTGGGTGACCACGTCGAGCATGTAGCGGCGCACCGGAGGATGACCCAGATCGACCCGGGGCATGGTGGGCACGCCGTGCCAAGACTCATACGTGGTCCGCACCGGCGGGCCATCGCCGTCGACGGCGACCACCGGGATCGCTGTCTCGGAGCGGATGCGCGCCAGATGCTCTTCGCAGAACCCACCTTCCGTCACGGCGTCCGGCCGGTACTCGAGCCGGACCGGCCAGTCGGCGACTACGAACCACCCGCGGTAGGCCGAGTCCTCGCCGTTGGCGACGAGATCGGCGAACGGGGCGAAGCTCGGGTGGGTGTGGTTGAGGGAGACGTCGAGGATCACCCTGATCGAGCGGCGATGGAGCGCCTCGACCAGCCCGGCGAGCGCCTTGTCGCCGCCGAGCGTCGGGTCGACCGCAAGGTAGTCGACGGTGTCGTAGCGGTGGTTCGTCGGCGAGGCGAACACTGGTGTGAGATACACGAGGTCGACACCGAGGTCGGCCAGGTAGTCGGCCCGGGACGTGATCCCGGTCAGGTCTCCGCCCTGGAAGCCGGTCCGGGTCGGCTCCGAGCCCCACGGGGCGACGTCGGCGGGGTCGTTCCCCGGATCACCGTTGGCGAACCGGTCGGGGAACACCTGGTAGACGACGGCCCCGGCGGCCCACGGCGGCATGTCGTGGCACGGGACGTCCACGCAGGCCACCGGGAAGCGGTCGAGTCGTTCGACGCCGCTGGTGATCCCGGTGCGGGCGAGGTACACGGCGGTGCCGTCGTCGAGCCGGCACGCCACCGAGCACCCGAACGCCGGACCTGGGGGCACGGCGGCGCCCTCCCACAACGACACCGTCCCGGCGGCGCCGAGGAGAACGAGCGGATGGCCGGTCACCGGTGGCTTCGCCCCGTCGATCCGGGCAAGCACCATCACCTCGGCGGCCCGGGCGGGAGCGAGGACCCGGAACACCAGCCGGCCGTCGGGGAGCCTGGCGAGGAACCCGGGATCGGTCGGGTCGAAGCGCACTCGGTGCGGGCGGACGCTGCCGCTCCCGAACACCTGGAAGTCGGCGTCGAGCGGAACCCCCCTGGCCTCGGGGACGGCGATCCGGCTGGTCGACACAGTCAGCCTTTGACCGCGCCCTGGGTGAGACCGCTGACGATCGCCCGCTGGAAGACGAGGAAAGTGATGACGATAGGCAGCGAACCGATGACCGCTCCGGCGGCGAGCTGGCCCCATTTCGAGGCGTACTCGGACAGGGTGAAGGTCTGCAGCCCGACGGCGTAGGTGAGGTTGCCCACGGTGCTGAGCAGGGTACGGGCCAGAACGAACTCCCCGAACGTCGTGACGAAGGCGATGACACCCATCACGGCGAGGGCAGGGCGGACCAGGGGGAGGATGATCCGCCAGAAGATCTGGGTCGGGGTGGCTCCGTCGACCCAGGCCGACTCGTCGAGCGAGAGCGGAACCGAGTCCATGAAACCCTTGATCAGGAAGGTGTTGAACCCTATGGCGCCGCCCAGGTACACGAGGATCAGCCCCATGTGGGTATCGAGCCCGAAGGCGGGGAACACGTCGCCGATCTGGTCGAGCATCAGGAAGATTGCCACGAAGGCGAGAAACTGGGGGAACACCTGCACAAGGAGCATCGCCAGGAGTCCCACCCGGCGCCCGGTGAAGCGGAACCGGCTGAAGGCGTAGGCCGCCATCGCCCCGAGCAGCACGTTGACGAGCGACACGATCAGGGCGATCTTCCACGAGCTGGCGAGCCAGGTCATGAACGGCGACCCTGGCGGGTTGTCGAGGATCTGCTGGTAGTTGTCGAACGAGGCGCCTTCCGGGATGAGGCTGGCCCCGGAGAGGGTGTCCACCGGGTTGATCGACGCCGACACCATCCACGCCAGCGGGTAGAGCGTGAAGAGCACCGCCACCACCAGCACCAGGTGCCGCCAGCCCAGCGAGCGCCACCACTTGGAGAACGACATCGGCGGGTACACCGGCCTCGGCTGGCGGCGGGGAGCGAGCAGCCCGCGCCTCGCTTCCGCCGTGAGGGTGACCAGAGGCGGTGGCGCGATCGGGACCACCCGGTCGCCGCGGTCGGGATCAGAGACTGCCATAGATGTTCTCCAGCCGCTTGGTGTACCGAAAGCCGAGGGACGAGATGACCATCAGCAGGAGGAAGATGAACACGGCGATGGCGGCGGCGAGGCCGAAGCGGTTGCCCGAGCCCGAGGCGGCCGCCAAGTCGAAGGTGAAGGTGATCAGGATGTCGGTCGATCCCACGGGGACGGCGGCGTCGAGGATGGGCGGCCCCCCCGAGGTGAGCAGGTAGATCAGGACGAAGTTGTTGAAGGCGAAGGCGAACGACCCGATGAGCAGCGGCGCCAACGACACCATCAGCAACGGGAAGGTGATCCGGCGGAACACCTTGACGGGTCCGGCGCCGTCGACCCGAGCAGCTTCGAGGAGGTCCGTTGGGATCGCCTGGAGCGCCCCCGTGCAGATCAGGTACATGTAGGGGAAGCCCAGCCACAGGTTGACCAGCAGCACCATGGTGCGCGCCCAGAACGGGTCGGAGAACCACGGCACGGCGTTCAGCCCGATCGACTCGAGCATGTTGTTGACCTGCCCGAACTCGGCGTTGAACAGGCCCTGCCAGATCAGGATGCTGAGGACGGCGGGGACGGCGTAGGGGAGGATGAAGATCGAGCGGTAAAGGGTGCGGCCCCGCAGCCGGTCGCTCTGCATGGTGACCGCCAGCCCGAGCCCCAGGGCGAACGTGGACGCCACCGCGAGGAAGGCGAAGACCAGGTTCCAGATGAACACCCCGAGGAACGGTCCCCGAATCGCCTCGTTGGTGAGCACGTTGCGGTAGTTGGCCAAGCCGATCGTCTCGACCCATCCGGGGTCGAGCACCGTGCCGTCTTCGCAGACGAAGTTGCCCTTGGTGTCGGTGGTGTCCCCGGGTGGGCAGTCCTGCTCGGCGACGAGGTCGACCATGATGTCGGTGACGGGGTCGTAGCGGAACTGCTGGGTGGCCTGGACCACCCGCCCCTGGGACAGCCCGAGGATCTGGACCAAGCCCGACTCGCTGTCGATGACGAGCTGGTCGAAGGCGACGGTATTGGCCAGGGCGAACACCTGGGCACGGGAGAGCAGGTGGTAGGGACCGATCTGCTCTGGCACCCCGTCGCCGTCCTCGTCGGTGATCCCCAGCTCTTCGGGATCCTCGATGGCATCCTCCAGCGGTTCCTCGGATCGCAACCGCGGTTGCCCGAAGATCAGCTCTCCCTCACTGCCGACCAGCAGTAGCCGCAGCTCGTCGCCGTCCTGGTAGACGTGGAGGTCGAACAGCTCACCGGGGGCGTCCGCGTCAACGAAGGACCGGCCTTCGATGATCTCGATCGCCTGCGGCTTCTGAAGGAGGTTGCCGGTGGCCCAGTTGGTGAACGAGATGTAGAAGGTGTAGATGATCGGGACGATGAGGAAGGCCGTCATCAACACCAAGCCGGGGGTGATCCAGCGCAGAGCCCGGGTCCCGGGCCAGAAGTACACCCAGTTGACGAACCCGGCGCCGATGAGCAGGGCGGCGAAGAACAGCCAGGCCCCGTCGGCGGCGAGCACGATCGCCGCCCACACCACGACGGCGTCGAGCAGTGCCAACCCCGCCGTCTTCAGCCACCACCCCAGGCCGGGGCGCGGCCGATCTCTGACCGGCGTTTCCGGCGCCCGTTCCCGCAGGTCGGTCATGGCGTGACGACTCTATCGCCCGAGGGCTCGGGGACGGTAGCGGGCGGCTCGACGGCGAACCTCGAGCGCTCGACGTCGAAGACCGCAGTCGCCCGCTCGAGGCTTGGCCTGACAGCCGAATCTGAGAGGAGGGGGGAGAGCACCCCGGTGCTCTCCCCCCTCCTCACGGTCATCGGTCCGGTTTCCGAGCGGCGCGCTCAGCCGCCTGCGATGGCGTTGCGGACCTGCTCCGCCGCCTGGGTCATCGCTGTGGTGGCGTCCGTCGTCCCCTGGCGGACGGCCAGGAGCTGGTTGCCCAGTGGGTCCCACACCGCTCCCATCTCCGGGACGTTGGGCATGAACTGCCCGGTGGCGCCGGAGGTGGCGAACGCGGTGAACACCGGGTCGTCGCCGATGGCGTCGAGCACCGGGATCCAGGTGGGGCCCCTCGGATCCGCCTCGTGCAGCGCCACCATCGTCTCGTCGGTGGCGATGAAGTTGAGGAGGAACTCCTGGGCGATCGCAGGGTTGGAGCCGAACTGGCTGACGTAGAAGCCGCGCACACCGATGAACGGCGCCATCACGTTGCCGCCCAGGGTGGGCAGTGGAGCGGCGCTCCAGGCCATGCCTGACTCGTTGAGCGAGTTGATCTGCCACGGGCCGGACATGTAGAACGGCTCGACTCCATCGATGAACAGCTGCTTGGCCTGGTCGTCGTCGAGCGGGCCGATATACCCGTCGGAGACCAGGGTCGACAGCGCCTCGACACCGGCGATGGCGCCCTCGCTGTCGAGGCCGACATCTGCGGTGTCGAACCCGGTATCGGGGGTGTACCCGAAGATGTAGCCGCCGCCTGAGGTGACGAAGGCGTAGTTGTGGTAGGCGTCAATGGCGGTCCCGCCGCCGGTGATCCCCCAGCAGTTCTCGATGGCGTCGCCCAGCTCGTCGCAGACGGCGGTGAGCTCCTCCACTGTCGCCGGCGGGGTCTCCACCAGCTCGGTGTTGTAGTAGAGGGTGACGTTCTCGGCGGCGTAGGGCAGGGCATAGAGCGTGCCGTCGATGGTGAGGGCGTTCAGGCTGGGCTCGGTGAGGTTGGCGGCCTTGTCGCCGAGGTCGAGCGGGGCGGCGATGCCGTTGGCGACCATCTCACCTACCCAGTCGTGGGCGCCGATGAAGATGTCGGGCCCCTCGCCGGCGGGCGCTTGCGCCACGATCTGCTCGCGCATGTCCTCGAAGTCGATGATGGTGACCTCGATCGGCACGCCGGTCTCGGCGGTGAACGGGGCGGCGACCTCTTCGATGATCGGCCCGAACTTGTCGTCGGCCCAGATCTGCAGCGGGGCCAGCGCCTCCGCCGTCGCAGTGGTGGCGGGCGCGGCGGTGGTGGTCGCCTCGGGGGCGGCGGTGGTCGTCGCCTCCGCTGGAGCGGCGGTGGTGGCTTCCGAATCGGAGTCGTCGCCGCCACAGGCGGCGATGGCCATCACCAGGGCGAACACGAGGGCGAAGAATCTGAGGTGCAGGCGGTTCACGGGGGTCCTCCTCGTCGTCGGATGGTGTGGATGTCAGGGTGGTGTCGCCGCTCCTCCCGGGGCGCGCCCGTATTGAACCACACCCGGCACCTGGTCTCCCTCGGCCACCGCCACTCGGGTGCCTGGTCAGCCCCCATGCGCCAAACGACGACGGTCGACTTCGCCGCAGGGTGGCGGGCCACCATGAGCACCCCATGACCTCGATGCCCCCGAAGACCCGCTCTCCGAGACCCTGTTCACCGTCGAAGGCGGCCAAGGCGCGGCCAGCTGGTCAAGGACGAGGTCACCGCCATCGTCGCCGCCAGCGACCTCATGGCGATGGGGGCGATGGGGGCGGTGGGGGCGGTGCGGAGCTCGGGGGGGCGACGGTCCCCGATGACGTCTCCGTCGTCGGGTTCGAGGGCACCGCCCTCGCCACGATGACCGACCCGCCGCTCACCACGGTTCGCCAACCGGTCGACCTGCTCGCCACGACGGCGGCCGCCCTGTTCTCCGCCCGACCGGCACCGTGCGGCGATCCCCCCAGGTCATCGCTCCCGAGCTCGTCGTCGGTGCGAGCACAGCGCCCGCTGGGTCACCGCAGGGAGCCTGTCACCGGCGAGCCAGGTCAGCCGTTGAGGAACGCCTCGACGTCGGCCTGGGTGAAGAACTCCTCGAGCCGCTCCACCGAGCAGGTGGACTGCACCGACATCATCAGCGACCCGATGGCGGTCACCTCGCTGAGCGTGAGGTCGTTCATGGTGCCGCCGGCATCGACGTACTCCTGGACGGCCGCGATGTCGGCCTCGCAATCGCCACTGGCCTCTCCGCCGGTGCCGTCGTCGGTGCCGCCGAACGAAGCCGCCAGCTCCAACGAGTACGCGACGAACGGGACGGTGCCCGGCGCCTCGGATTCGGCGATGGCCAGGAGCTCATCGCGGGCCTGTTCGGAGTCGGGCTCGGATAGGTCCGGGCACTCGAGGTCGTCGATCCTCTCTTCGAACTCGGTGAGGGTGGCGTCGGCCTCGATCGCCTCGCCGAGCGCGTTCAGGTCGGCGAGCGTGATCGTTTCGAAGTCGATGCCCTCGACATGAGGCTCGATGGCCCGTAGGTAGTCGACCATCAGGTCGCGGCACTCCTCCGGCATGTCGCCGATGCTGCCCACCTCGCCGCCGTCATCGTCGTCTTCGGCGACGGTCGTGGTCGGGGCCGCCCCCGCCGTCGACGACGTCGCCGCCGGGTCACCGCCGGCGGTGGTGGCGGTGTCGTCGTCGTCCCCCCCGCAGGCCGCCAGGACCAGCAGCAGCGCCACCAGGACGCCCCCCAACCTCCATGCCCTCATGTCGCCCTCCTCAGCGGCCCGGTGCTGCCGGGCGGGCGGTCATCGTACTCGGTGGCCGTGACCGGGGCGACGGGCACCGGTCCCGTACAATCTCAGGACCATGCCCCGTCCCCCCGTAGGTGAAGCTGTCGTCGGCGGCGCCGCAGGCCCGGAGGCGAGGTGCTGAGGGCGAGCCCGACCGACAGCAACCCGCCGGAGCCTTCGACCACCCCGATGACCCGCTGGGTGGGACCGCTGCGGGAGTTCGTCGGCACCGAGAACTCGGGGGCGATCATCCTGCTGATCGCCACGGTGGCCGCCCTGGTGTGGGCCAACTCGCCGTGGGCGGACACCTACGAGCAGCTCTGGCACACCGAGCTCGGAGTCGAGCTCGGTAGTTGGGACCTCCGCATGGACCTGCGCCACTGGATCAACGACGGGCTGATGGCACTGTTCTTCTTCGTCGTCGGCCTGGAGTTCCGCCGCGAGCTCGACATGGGCGAGCTCCGGGAGCGGCGCCGGGTGGCCACCCCGGTGATCGCCGCCGTCGGCGGCGTGGTGCTGCCGGCCCTCATCTACCTGGCGATCAACGCCGGGGAGCCCTCGCTGCGGGGCTGGGGCATCGTGATGGGCACCGACACCGCGTTCGCCCTCGGGATCCTCATGCTGGCGGGCGGCGCCTCGCCGCGGGTGCGCACCTTCCTCCTCACCCTGATGATCGTCGACGACGTGGTGGCGCTGTCGGTGATCGCCGTGGTCTACACGTCCGACCTGTCGACGACGGCGCTGATGGTGGCGATCGCCCTGTACGCGGTGATCGTCGTCCTGTACCGGGTCGGGGTGCGGGGAGGCCTCCCCTACCTGCTGATGGCGGTGGGGGTCTGGCTGGCGACGCTCGCCTCTGGCATCCACCCGACCATCGCCGGTGTGGCCGTCGGGGTGCTCGCCACCGCGTACCCGCCCACCCGCCAGGACCTGCGGCGCGCCGCCACCGTGTGGCGGCTGTTCCGCGAAGAGCCCACTCCCGAGTACGCCCGGTCTGCCAGCCGGACGCTGGAGCAGGCCATTTCCCCCAACGAGCGCCTGCAGCACCGGTTCCACCCGTGGACCAGCTACGTGATCGTCCCGCTGTTCGCCCTGGCCAACGCCGGGATGCCGGTGAGCGCCGACGACCTCGAGACCGCGGCGACCTCGCCGATCACCCTGGGCATCATCGGCGGGTTGGTGGTGGGCAAGCTGGTGGGCATCACCGGGTTCACCTGGCTGTTCTCCCGGAAGTGGATGGGCGGCTTCCCCCTCACCATCCCGTTGCCGCCGCTCCTCGGAGTGGGCGCCGTCGCCGGTATCGGGTTCACGGTGTCCCTGCTCATCGCCGACATCACCTTCACCGGAGTCGACCTGGAGAACGCCAAGTTGGGCATCCTGGCGGCGTCGGTCATCGCCTCTCTGCTCACCTGGATCGTGTTCCGGGTGGTCAACCACCTGCCCGGGCGGGTGCGCGCCGCCGGCGAGGACCGCCTGGTGCCCCCCATCCGCGACCTGGCCGAGGTCGTGGATCCGGAGGTCGACCACGTCATCGGCTCCCCCGAGGCCCCGTTGGTGCTGGTCGAGTACGGCGACTTCGAGTGCCCCTACTGCGGGCGGGCCGCCCCGGTGGTGGAGGAGCTGGTGGCCCGGTTCGGGGACGATCTCGCCGTCGTCTTCCGGCACCTCCCATTGGTCGACGTCCACGAGCACGCCGAGATGGCCGCCGAGGCGGCGGAGGCGGCGGCGGCACAGGGACGGTTCTGGGAGATGCACGACGCCCTGTTCGCCGCCCAGGGCAACCTCGACGCCAGCGCACTGGTCGACCGCGCCACGCATCTCGGCCTCGACGTGGACCGGTTCGTGGCCGACCTCGACGACCGTCGCCACTCGTTGCGGGTGGCCCGCGACGTGTCCAGCGCCGCCGACAGCGGAGCCGCCGGTACCCCGACCTTCTTCATCAACGGCCGGCGCCACGCCGGGGGCCTCACCCTGGACGCGTTGAGCGCGGCCTTGCAGACCGAGCTCGACGGTCTCCCCGCCGGAGCCCGGCCCTCAACCCGCTGAGCCGAATTACCGGGCCGGACCGGTCCGGCCCGGTATCGTGCCGGGACCATCCCCGACATCTCGGAGGTCAACGTGATCAAGGCCTTGATCGGTGGAAGCGTGGTCTTCCTGATCGCGACCTTCCCGGCCACCTGGCTGCTCATGCTGTTCATGGGCAACGCCTCTCCTGCGATGGGGCTGTCCTACTGGGGCACCCTGCCGATCGGGATCCTGGTCTCGGCTCTCATCGGTAGCGCGTCGGCGAGGGCCATTCCCTAACTCGGGCCCCCCGCAGCGCCTTGGGGCGACCCCTTCTAACCGCGGCTCTCCGGACGCAGCGTGGGGAAGAGGATGACCTCGCGGATGTGGTGACGATCGGTGAGCAGCATCACCAGCCGGTCGATCCCGACACCCAGCCCGCCGGTGGGCGGCATCCCGTACTCGAGGGCGAGCAGGAAGTCCTCGTCGATCGGGTGAGCCTCGTCGTCGCCGGCGGCACGGGCCGCCGCCTGCTCCTCGAACCGCTCCCTCTGGTCGAGCGGGTCGATGAGCTCGGAGAAGGCGTTGACGTACTCGTGGCCGGCGATGAAGAGCTCGAAACGCTCGGTCAGCGCCGGGTCCTGGCGATGCGCCCTGGCAAGCGGGGAGATCTCACGGGGGTGATCCGTGACGAGGAGCGGCTCCCAGATGGACTCGGCCACCAGCCGGTCGAACAGCGCCTCGACGATCCTGCCGTGCCCCCAGTGGGCATCGGGCTCGACCCCGTGGCGTCGGGCCAGGTCACGGGCCTCGTCGAGCGGGGCGGTGAAGTCCACCAACTCCCCGACGGCCTCGGCCACCAGGTCGACCATGCGGGCACGCCGGAACGGCGGGGTGAGGTCGAGGGTGCGCCCGCCGTACGACACCACCGTCTTCCCAACGGCGGCGACGGCGGCCGCCGCCACCATCGCTTCGGTCAGCTCCGCCATGTCGCCGTAGTCGGCGTACGCCTGGTAGGCCTCCAGCATGGTGAACTCTGGGTTGTGGACGGCGTCGACGCCCTCGTTGCGGAAGATGCGCCCGATCTCGAACACCCGGTCGAGCCCACCGACCACCAACCGCTTCAGGTACAGCTCGGTGGCGATCCGCAGCTGCATCGCCAGGTCGAGGGCGTTGTGGTGGGTCTCGAAGGCGCGGGCGGTGGCTCCGGTCGCCTGGTTGAGCAGGGTGGGCGTCTCCACCTCGACGAACCCGCGCCCGGCCAGCAGCCGGCGGAGCTCGGCGATCACCCCTGCCCTGGCCATCGCCACGCCCCGGCTGTCCTCGTTGACCATCAGGTCGATGTAGCGGCGCCGGGAGCGCAGCTCGACGTCCTGGAGCCCGTGCCACTTCTCGGGTAGAGGGCGGAGCGACTTGGCGAGCAGCTCGAAGCGGTCGATGCGGACGCTCAGCTCGCCTCGGCGGGTGGTCATCACCTCACCCTCGGCGCCGATGATGTCACCGTGGTCGAGCTCCCCGAAGTCGGCGAACCCCTCGGCGCCGACCACGGTCGGGTCGACGAAGAGCTGGACCCTCCCGGTGCCGTCCTGGAGGACCCCGAACACGAGGCGCCCCATCTCCCGGGTGTTCATCAGCCGACCGGCGACCGTCACCCGCTCCCCGGTGCCCGTTCCCGGGGGCACGCCGGCAAACCTCTGATGCAACTCGGCGGAGGTGGCGGTCACCTCGAACCGGTACGGGTAGCCGCCGGCGGCGAGCCGTTCCCGGTGCCGCTCCAGTCGGGCCGCCACCAGCGGGTGCTCCTCCTGGTCCTCTGCCGGGTGGTCGTCTGGCGGCGGATCGCCGGGCCGCTGATCGTCGGGAACAGGCGGCTCGGTCACGGCGATGCCTCGTTGTTCAACTCGTAGACGAGCCGCAGGCCGTCGAGGGTGAGGAACTCGTCGACGATGTCGACGGTGGCGCAGTGGGGGACGATCGTCGCCGCCAGCCCCCCGGTGGCGACGACCGTGGCCCCGCCGCCGAGCTCGGCCACGATCCGCCCCACGATGCCGTCGACGAGCCCGGCGTGACCGTAGATTGCGCCGCTCTGGATCGCCTCCACCGTCCCCTTCCCGATCGGCGAGCGGGGTGGAACGTATTCCACCTTGCGCAATGCGGCCGTCCCCGAGATGAGAGCGTCCGTGGCGATGACCAGACCGGGAGCGATGGCGCCGCCCAGGTAGTCGCCGTCCGGGCCGACGGCGTCGACGTTGGTGGACGTGCCGAAGTCGACCGACACCACCGGGGCCCCGTAGCGATGCCGGGCGGCGACGGCGTTGACCACCCGGTCGGCGCCGACCTCGTGCGGGTTGTCGATGTGGATGGGCATCCCGGTCTTCATCCCCGGTTCGACCACCACGAAGGTGCCGTCACTCAGGTCGGTGGCGGCGGTGCGCAAGGCAGCCGTGACCACCGGCACCACGCTGGAAACCGCCACCCCGGTGACATCGTCCTCGGTGAACCCGTCGAGGTCGAGCATGGCCCGGAACACCATCAGCAACTCGTCGACGGTTCGGTTGCGGGCAGTGGTGAACCGGCGATGCGCCACCAGCGAGTCGCCGTCGTACAGCCCGAGCACCGTCTGGCTGTTGCCCACGTCCACCACCAGCAGCATCAGGCCACCACCTCCAACACCGAGACGGTGTCGAGGAGGATGCCCCGGTCGGCGACGAAGCCGGCGTCGGCGTCCCCGCCGGCCAGGTCGAAGTGGACGTTGTCGATCAGGCGCACCGCCCCCACCCGCGCCGCCACCGCCAGGAACGCGGGCCGATCGAGCTCGGCGAGCCGTTCCACACGATCGGCGGAGGCGAGCTCGACGTAGTCGACGTCGACACCGGGCTTGCCGATGAGCTCGGCGCGAACCCTCGCCTCCAGGGCCTGCCCGTGCCGCTCCCCGGCATCGACGGCATCGGCCGCCGCCATCAGCCCGCGGTACAGCCCGGCGGCGGCGATACGGTCACCGGCCGACAGGAAGGTGTTGCGGGAGGACAACGCCACGCCGTCGGCGTGGCGGATGATGGGCCCGCCGACGATCTCCACCGGAAAGGAGAGGTCGGCGGCCATGCGGCGGACCACGGCGAGCTGCTGGGCGTCCTTGCGGCCGAAGTACGCCCGATCGGGCCGGAGGCCGGCGAGCAACTTGGTGACCACCGTGGCGACCCCGGTGAAGTGGCCGGGGCGGGAGCGGGCTTCGAGGGCGCCGGCGGGGCCGCCGACCTCCACCCGGGTGTCCGGCGGCACCGGGAACATCTCCTCGACGGGAGGGGCGAACAGGATGTCGACCCCGGCGTCCTCGGCCAGGGCGGCGTCGCGGTCGAAGTCACGCGGGTAGCGGTCGAGGTCCTCCCCGGGAGCGAACTGCAGCGGGTTGACGAACAGGCTCATCACCACCGTGGCGTCCCCGGCGGCGTGGGCGGCGTGCACGTGGGAGAGATGGCCCTCGTGGAGGAACCCCATCGTGGGGACCAGCCCGACCGGACCGGGACCGCCGACCCGCGCCTCGGCGAAGGTGCCTGCGACCTTCACGCCGTCCGCCTGTCGGCGGTGAGCACCTCGATGAACTCGTCGCCGCGGCCGGCGATGCGGGCGAGCAGGGCCACTTGGGCGGAGAATCCGTCGAGCCACTCCGGCGTCGCCGCGGCGACGGCGTCGAGTTGGGCCGAGACGGTGGCGGCGTCGCCGCGAACGACCGGACCGGTGAGCGCCGAGCGGGGCCCCATCTCGAAGGCGTTGGCCACCGCGGCCTCGACCAGCGGCCGGGCCGCCGCCACCGGTACCTGGGCTGCGGTGAACAGGTCGGCGGCGATGATGAGGGAAGCCAGCGGGAAGTTGGCGGCGGCCGCCGCCCCGGCGTGGTAGAGCGGCTTGGCCCCGTCGGCCAGGTCGAAGGGATGGGTGCCCAGCGACTCGGCGAGATCCCGCAGGGTGGCTCCCAGCGGTTCGCCGGCGGTGATCGCCACCCACGAACCGGGCAGCCTGGCGGCACCCGCCTCGGGGGTGGGGAGCGTCTGCAGCGGGTGGAACGAGCCGGTGGCGGCGCCCTTCGCGGCCAGCGGGCCGAGCACCGCCACCGAGGCGAGGCCGGACATGTGGACCGCGGCGGTGACCGGCCCCGGCGACGCGGCCAGGGCGATCGCCACGTCGGCGATGTCGCCGTCCCGGGCGGCGATCACCACCAGGTCGTTGTCGGGCAGGGGGTCGCCGAGGGCGAGCGGCGTCGATCCGACCAGGGTGGCGCCCCGGGTTGCGTGGCCTGAGTCCCGCCCGACAACCGCCACCACCTGGTGCCCGGCCCCACCGGCAGCCATGGCCAGCGCCAGACCCGCCCGACCCGGCCCGACGATGACGATCCGCATGAGCCGGAAGCCTAGGGGAACCCCTCGGCGGCCCTTCTCCTCCCCCATAGGGGGGAGGAATGTCTGCGACACGGGGCCGAAGGCCGGCACGGCAGACGAGGAGGGGGTCGTACCCCGTGGGTTCTCCGAGGGTGACTGGCGCGCCCCCTTTCCGTCTGGGTGCCACGCCTGCGTCGTCCCGGCCCAGCCACCTTTCGCCCAAAGGGGGAGAGGAACTACTTGGTGCCGAAGATGCGGTCGCCGGCGTCGCCGAGGCCGGGGACGATGTAGCCCTTCTCGTTGAGGTGGCTGTCGATGGCGGCGGTCCAGATGGCGACGTCGGGGTGGTGGCGATGCAGCTCGACGATCCCCTCGGGGGCGGCGAGGAGACAGACGAACCGAATCTCCTTCGGGTTCCGGGCCTTGATCCGGTCGACCGCCGCCACCGCCGAGTGGCCGGTGGCCAGCATCGGGTCGACGGCGATCACCATGCGGTCCTCGACCCGGTCGGGCATCTTGAAGTAGTACTCGATCGCCTCCAGCGTCTCGTGGTCGCGGTAGAGCCCGATGTGGCCGACCCGGGCGGCCGGGAGAACGTCGAGCATCCCCTCGAGGATGCCCCCACCGGCACGCAGGATGGACACGATGACCGGTTTGATCCCCTCGATGAAGGGGGCGTCCATCGGTGCCAGCGGGGTCTCGATGGGAATCTGGGTGAGAGGGAGGTCCCTGGTGACCTCGTAGCCGAGCAGCGCGGAGATCTCGCGCAGCAGGCGACGGAACTCGGCGGTGGGGGTGTCCTTGCGCCTCATCAGGCTGAGCTTGTGCTGGACCAGGGGATGGTCCACCACGACGACGTTGTCCGAGACCTCCGGCATCGCCCTCCCTTCCTGCTGCAGGCCACGATAGAGACCCGGGCCGGGGAGAGACCCCAGGCGCCGCACCCGCTGGCCGGCCACCGCGGTCAGTGCCGGGATCACCGGGCCGATACCCGGCACGTTCAGGTCGGGCCAGACCTCGGCCAGTGGCTCGAGCACGAACCGGCGCTCCGCCATCCGGGGATGGGGAACGGTGAGCCCGGGTACTGCGACCGACCGCTCGCCATATACCAGGATGTCCAAGTCGATGGTGCGCGGCCCCCAGCGCTCCCTTCGCTCCCGGCCCATCCCCCGCTCGATGTCGAGCAGGCGCTCCAGCACGGCGGCTGGTGGGAGGTCGGTCTCGGCCAGCACCACCGCGTTGAGATAGTCACCCTGGTCGGGCCCGCCCACCGGCGCCGTCTCGTATACCGAGGACACCGCGCTGACCGGCCCCACCGCCTCGGCGACGGCGGCCGCGGCCGCGGCGAGATGGGCTGCCCGATCGCCGAGGTTCGACCCGAGCCCAATGGCGACGGTGACCGTCACCCAGGCATCGGGATCAGCCGGCGACCCTCGGGCCCGAGCGGCCTACCGGTGATCTCCTGGATGACCGAGGTGGCCACCACCGGATCCTTGACGAGGCCGCAGTAGACCAGGTAGCCGCCGAGCAGGCCAACGACGGTGTCGTCGATCAGGTCGCGGTGGACCAGCACGCAGGCGCCGCGGCGTGACATCTCGTCGTCGAGGGCGGCGAACACCAGCGGCGCCTCATCCGGTTCCACGTCGTCGTTGACCGGCTGATTGATGTACCTGAGGCCGGCCGCCTCGTACGCCGCCTGGTTTTGGTTGCCGGGGAGCAGCGAGAAGACGGTGTTCACCCCCTCGGACTGGAGCCACACCACCTCCTCCTCGCGCCGCACCCGGCGGTGCTGGAAGCCGTAGCCGCCGATCCGCTCGGAAACCGCGAGGCGGCCGGCGATGACCCAGGTGAATCCCTTCGGTTCGAGGCCGGCCATACCTATCCCATCACCAGGCGGCCCTCAGCCACCGTGGCTTCGCACGATAGCGTCGGCCATCCGAGCGGCCTGAAGCCCTCCGACCACGTCGTGCACCCGCACCACGGCGACTCCGGCGGCGATGGCGAGGGCGGTGGTGGCATGGGTGGCGGGGTCACGCAGCGGCGGCGGGGCGGGGTGTCCGGCTGCACCGATGACGTCTCCGAGGAACCCCTTGCGCGAGGTGCCCACGAGCAGAGGGAACCCGTGCGACGCCAACCGGCCGAGCCCGGCGAGCAGGTCCAGGTTGTCGGCGAACCGCTTACCGAAGCCGAGGCCGGGGTCGACGCAGATCCGGGAGGGCTCGATGCCGGCGGCGACTGCGTCTTCCGCCCGGTCGAGCAGGAACCGCTCCACCTCGGCGACGACATCTTCGTAGCTCGGGTCCCGCTGCATCGTCTCCGGCGTGCCCTGCATGTGCATCAACACCACACCGGCGCCGCGGTCGGCGCACACCTCGATCATCTCCGCCCGGGCGCCGGCGGTGACGTCGTTGATCACCTCGGCTCCTGCGTCGAGGCTGGCGGCGGCGACGTCGGGCTTGGAGGTGTCGACCGAGACCGTCACCCCGGCGGCGGCGAGGGCGGCCACCACCGGCACCACCCGGTCGAGCTCTTCGGCCGGCGACACCCCGGTAGACCCGGGTCGGGTGGACTCGCCGCCGACGTCGACCAGGTCGGCGCCCTGTTCCCACAGTTCCAACCCGGCGGTGACGGCGGCGTCGGCACCCTCGAAGCGCGCCCCGTCGGAGAACGAGTCCGGGGTGACGTTGAGCACGCCCATGACCAGGGTGTGGTCGGCGGTGGTGAGCGTCCGGGAGCGAATCCGCCAGGTGGCCGGGGTGAAGGCCACCGGCGGCCGGAGGTCAGTGCTGATGAGGCCGGGGGCTGCCGTCGGGTGGCTGGGCGGCGACCATCCCCTCCACGGTGTCGCCCGCCCTCTGCTGGCTGGGTGCCTGGATGCGGAACCCGCCGTTGCCGACGTGCTCCCACTTGGGGACGTCGCCGAACACCTCGGCCACCTGCTTGGCGTCGAGGGTCTCGTTCTCCAACAGCGCCTTGGCGATCCGGTCGAGGGCGTCGCGGTGGGTGGTGATGATCTCGCGGGCCTCGTCGTGGGCCTGCGTTATCAACTGCCGCACCTCGTCGTCGATGGCGGCTGCCACCTCGTTGGATATGTCGTTGCGCTGGGAGTAGTCGCGGCCGAGGAACACCTCGCCCTCGGGCTTGCCGTAGCGAAGCGGGCCAAGCTTGTCGCTCATCCCGTACTCCATCACCATCTTGCGAGCCAGGTTGGTGGCCTTCTCGATGTCGTTGTTGGCCCCGGTGCTGGGGTCGTCGAACACCAGCTCCTCGGCCGTGCGGCCCCCGAGGGCGTAGGCCAGCTGGTCGACCAGCTCGCTGCGCCGGTTGAAGTACTTCTCCTCCATGGGCAGCGCCAGCGTGTAACCGCCGGCCCGGCCCCGGGGAATGATGGTGACCTTGTGGATCGGGTCCAGGTTGGGGAGCACGTGTCCCACCAGGGCGTGCCCGCCCTCGTGGAAGGCGGTCAGCTCACGCTCCGCCTCGGTGATCACCCGGCTGCGCCGCTCGGGCCCGGCCATCACCCGGTCGATCGCCTCCTCCAGCTCGCTGAGGCCGATCTCGTCCTTGCCGCGGCGGGCGGCGAGCAGCGCCGCCTCGTTGATGAGGTTCGCCAGGTCGGCGCCGGTGAACCCGGGCGTCTGCCGGGCGAGGCCGGACAGGTCGACACCGTCCGCCAGGGGCTTGCCGGCGGCGTGGACGGTCAAGATCTTCTCCCGGCCCTTCAGGTCGGGACGGTCGACCACGATCTGCCGGTCGAACCGCCCGGGCCGGAGCAGGGCGGGGTCGAGGATGTCCGGGCGGTTGGTGGCGGCGATGATGATGATCCCGACCTTGACGTCGAACCCGTCGAGCTCGACCAGGAGTTGGTTGAGGGTCTGCTCACGCTCGTCGTGGCCGCCGCCGAGGCCGGCGCCGCGGTGACGGCCCACCGCGTCGATCTCGTCGATGAACACGATGGCGGGGGCCTGCGCCTTGGCCTGCTCGAACAGGTCGCGCACCCGGGAGGCGCCGACGCCGACGAACATCTCGACGAAGTCGGACCCCGAAATGGGGAAGAAGGGCACCCCTGCCTCACCGGCGACCGCTCGCGCCAGCAGCGTCTTTCCGGTGCCGGGCGGGCCGTAGAGCAGCACGCCTTTGGGGATCTTCGCCCCCATGGCCCGGAACTTGGCCGGGTTGGCGAGGAAATCCTTGATCTCCACCAGTTCCTCGACCGCCTCATCGGCTCCGGCGACGTCGTCGAAGGTGACCTTCGGCGTCTCCTTGGTCACCTGCTTGGTGCGGGCCTTGCCGAACTGCATGACCCGGTTCCCGCCACCCTGCATCTGCATGAGGATGAAGATGAACACCCCGAAGATGAGCAGGTAGGGGAAGATCGTCCCCAGGAACCACTGGAACATCGACGGGTTCTCCGGGTCGGAGGTGACGTCGACTCCGGCGGCGAGGAGCTGCTCGGTGAGCTGGTCCTCGTACTCGTTGGGGTAGCCGACGACGACCTCGCTGCCGCCTCCGGGCACGGTGGCACCCTCCACCAGCACGGCGACCACCTGCTCGGACTTCTCCATGATCGTCGCCTCGGCCACGTCGCCGTCCTCGACCAGGGCGAGGAAGCTGTCGAGCGACATCTCGGTGGGCGCGTTGCCGCTGTCGAGGAAGAGGTTGACGCCCATCAGCACGAGGAAGCCGACGGTCAGGTATACGAGGATGGTGCGGGCGTTTCGACTCAACGGGTCCCTCGTCGGGGGGTCGGATCTACTGGAGTTCAGTCTACGGGTTGAACATCCCTACCCGGGCGCCGTCCTCCGACGGCGGCACGTGCCGTCGATCAGCCTTCCACGACGCCGACGTAGGGCAGGTTGCGGTACTTCTCGGCGTAGTCGAGCCCGTACCCGATGACGAACTCGGGCGGGATGTGGAAGCCTTCGTACCTGATGTGGGTCGGTGGGCGCTCGACCCCGTCCTTGACCAGCAGTGCGGCCAGCTCGAGCGAGGCCGGCTGGCGGACCCGCAGGCTCTTCATCAGGTACCGGAGGGTGAGCCCGGAGTCGATGATGTCCTCGACGATCAGGATGTGCCGCCCCTGGATCTCGGAGTCGAGGTCCTTGAGGATGCGGACCACCCCCGACGACTTGGTGGACGCGCCGTACGACGACACCGCCATGAAGTCGAACTCGACCGGCAGCTCGACGTGACGGGCCAGGTCGGCCATGACCATGAAGGCGCCTTTGAGGATCCCCACCATCAGCAGGTCCTTGCCCAGGTAGTCCTCCGTGATGGCGCGGCCCATCTCGCCCAGCTTGGCGTCGATCTCCTCCGCGGAGATCATCACCCGGATCTTGCCGTCGAGCATCGAGCGGTCCTCCAGCCTCACGTCCAGCGCAGTTCGATCACCCGCCGGTCGGCCGCCTCCGGTCGGGCCCACGCCCCCACCCGGGCCCCGACCAGCCAGGCAATCTTCCCATGCGCCACCACCACCGGCCAACCGGGACGGCGGCGTGCCGGCATGCCGGCGTCCGCCAGGACGTCGGCGACCTTGCGGGAGTGCCCGCCCAGGTCGATGCGGTCACCTGCGGAGGCGCCCCGAACGGCGAGATCGCCGACTGCGCCGGAGAGCCATGCAACGGCACGACCGCGAGGCGGCGCCGCCGGGAGATCCACCGGGGCGGACGTGACGCTCCCCGCGTTCGTCGCCACCGAGCCGGGCACAGGGAGGGACTGTCGCCACGGGGAGAGCTCCCCTGGTTGGGGAAGGATGGCGACGAAAGGCCCCTCACGAGCGGCGAGCAGGCCACGGGTCAGTTGGGTCGTCCGCCCGGAAACGGCAGCGATGACCGCGGCGACGTCGGCAGCCGAGCCGGGGTACGGAGGGTGGGCGAGACGGAGTGCCCGGCGGACGATGCGGGCGGCGACCGGGTCCGCCACCGTGGCCAGCAGGGCAGCCGGCACCAGGACCGCACCGGCCTCGGTACGGAGAGGAGCGGTGGCGGCGAGCCGGTCGAGCAGGGCGTCGTCGGACCCGAGCATCGACGCCGAACGTGCCAGGGCGTCGGTCGCCCCCGGGGCGCCTTCCTCCAACCCGGGCAGGACGACATGGCGGATGACGTTGCGGTGATGCCCGGGGTCGGCGTTGGCCGGGTCGTCGGCGAAGGGGAGGTCGAGGTCGACCGCGGCCCGGCGCACGTCGCCGGCCCGGACCGCCAGCAGCGGCCGCACGAACGGGGGCCGCTCCGCAGGGATGCCGGAGAGCCCGGTGGCACCGGCGCCGCGCAGCAGGTTGGCCAGCACCGTCTCGGCGACGTCGCCGGCGTGGTGACCGGTCACCACCTGATCCTCCGCCGCCTCCCGCTGCAAGACCTCCAACCGCACTGCGCGGGCGGCGGTCTCGGTGGCGGTGGGCTGCACCGGAACCACTCGGAGCGGGATCGCCAGCCGGCCGGCGACGGCCCGGGCGGCGACGACCATGGCGCCCGACCCCGGCCACCCGTGGTCGACGAATACGGCCCGCACTTCGGATGACCGTGACGTGGCGAGCCAGGCGGCCACCGCCGAGTCGGCGCCACCACTCAGCGCCACCACGACCGGGCCCCGGGGGATCAGCTCGGGGCGGGCGCCGGGAAGCCGGTCCTCAGCCTCCCCGGCCACCGGTCACGCCACCCGGGCCAGCCAGCGAACCGGCTCCTCGATCTCCTCGAGGGTCGGCAGCATCTCCGGGGCCTCCCACGCCAGGTCGAGCGTGGCGAAGTCGGTATGGCGCTCGACCGCCTTGATGAAGGCGGCGCCGGCGTCGTACTGCTTGAGCTTCATGTCGAGCCCGATGAGCCGAAGGAATCGCGCCGCCCGCGGGTCCTGGCGGCGCATCCGCAGCACCGAGGACATGCGGCGCTGGGTCAGCAGCATCCGGCCCCCGATGCGGTCCATCACGAAGTGCCCGTGACCTTCGAGCAGCGACATCAGCGCCTGCACCTTGTCGATCACCCGGCGCTGCTCGGCGGAGGCGAAGAGGCCGAAGAGACCGGTGTCGTCGATCAGCGGTTCACCGGAGGCGGCAGCCCGGCGCACCTCGGTGGCGATCCGGGTCAGCCGGCCCGGCTCGGGGACGGCGCTGTCGACCAGCTCGCCGACCAAGGAGAGGAAGTACTCACGCAACCACGGAACCCCGAGGAACTGAGCCCGATGGGTGCACTCGTGGAGCGCCACCCAGAAGCGGAACTCGTCGGGGCGGAACTCGTGCTGGCGCTCCATGGCGAGGAGGTTGGCCCCGACCAGCATCACCGTGTCGCCCGGACCGCCGTCGGCGGTGGGGAGCACCAGCTCGTACTGGCCGAGGACGCGCCGGCTCAACAGCCCGAGAACGGTGCCGAGCTCGAGGGCGACGACCCGGTCGGCGACCGACGACCCGATCCCCTTCTGCTCGCCCAGCCGCTTCTGGGCAGGGGCGATCAGGGTCGCCATCGAGGAGATGTTCGCCTCTGCCCAGGCGGCCCGGGACACCACCGCAACTTCGGGCTGGCCGGCGGTGACCAGCCCGGTCTCGGCAGTGACCAGCTCGCTGGCCCGCCGCACCAGGTCGGGCGCCTGGTCGGCCAGCCGCTTCTCGTGGTAGGTGCCTTGCAGCGGGTAGGTGCCGGCGAGCCGGGCCGCCACCCGGGTGACCAACGCCCACGACATCGTCCCCGCACTGGTCTCCGTCATGGGCTGACCCTACCGGGAGTAGCGAACCTGAGGTTCTCGCATGTCGCTGCGGTACGTGATCGCCTCACGTTCGGGGGTCGGCGGCGGCCCGAGGCGAACCTGAGGTTCTCGCGTATCGCTGCGGTGCGTCAGGACCTCAGGTTCAGCTTGAGTGGATCGCGCACCGCTCCGGTACGTCAGGACCTCAGGTTCAGCCGACGCGGTACTTGGCGACGACCTTGGCCCCGTAGTAGACGGTGACGGCGATGACCCCGAGGACACCGAGCGCCAGCGTCGCCGGGGCGAGGAACCGGGTGGTCCAGGGGACCTCCTCGTCCTCCGCCTCGGGAGGAGGGGCCTCGACGGCGGGGACGATCTCGTCGCCGGACGGTGCCGCCGTGGTGGTGCTCTCGGTCTCGGCCTCGGTGGCCAACGCCGCCGCCGGCACCGCCACCGCGAGCAGCAGCAGGCCGAGGGCGAGCAGGCGAGGCAGGGCGCTCACGGTGGGCGAGGTTAGCTGTCGCCGCCTCCCCGACTGCGACATGGATGGACCGGGCGGCGATCGTCGCCTACCCGTCGGCGGCGACTCTCCCCCGCAGCCGGGGAAACTTGGTGGGGGCGTGGGTGTAGCAGTGCTCACGCCGGTTGTAGCGACTCAACCGGGTCTTGCACCCGGGATGGGCGCAGGTCCGGTTCCCGCTCACCGCCTTGGGTGGTCTGATCGCCGGTGACACCCGACGTCCCCTGAGTGTCTCATCGACCATGATCGTCTCGCTTTCAGCTCGCGATCGTGGCCCGTGGAGCCTGACTCCTCAAGGGTCGTCGCGAGCGGCCTCCTCGCGTATAGACGCTCGGATGCGCTCATATAGTTCCTGGGAGGGCTGCTCGCACGGGCAGCCCGCAATCTTCGACTTCAACCTGGCCTCGAAGTCGTAGGCCCCAACACACTCGGGGCAACGCTTGAGATGCCACGAGATCCGGACTCGCCTGGTCCATCGCATCTCGCCGTCGAGGTACTCGTACAGGTGATCGACGGCGTGGCCGCAGCCTTGGCTCATCTCTTGGTCCTCATGTGCTCGACCCGGCGGTCGGACCCCGGTCCGGGCCGGCGATGCCTCGTTCCTCGGCCAGCTTCCACAACTTCTGTTGCAGCGCTTTTCTTCCCCGGTGGAGCCGGGACATCACCGTCCCGATGGGGATGTCCATGATCTCGGCGATCTCCTTGTAGTGGAATCCCTCGACGTCGGCGAGCAGCACGGGCATCCGAAAGTGCTCCGGTAGCTCCTCCAGGGCCCGACGGATGTCGCTGTCGACGAACTGTTCGAGGGCCTCGTCCTCGGCGCTGACCGTCGCCCCCGACGCCTCGCCCACCCGGCGATAGAGGTACAGGTCCTGGAGCTCGCCGAGCTCGACCTCGGAGGGCCGGCGTTGGTTCTGGCGGTACCGGTTGATGTACGTGTTGGTGAGGATCCGGTAGAGCCATGCCTTCAGGTTGGTGCCGGCGGTGAAGGTGTCGTAGGACCGGTAGGCGCGCAGGTAGGTTTCCTGGACGAGGTCCTCGGCGTCGGCGGGGTTGCGCGTCATCCGCAGCGCCGCCGTGTACAGCTGCGGGGCGAACTGCAGCGCATCGTCCTCGAACGTGGCTTGATCGGCCAGGGCTCCTCCTGGTCGGTTCGCCGCACAGGGCCGGCAGCGTGCGATGGCCGCCGAGGATAGGCAGCACCCGCGGATCGGCCCATTCCCACGGCGCACCGCCGTCACCGCTGCGCGCCCCGGGTCGGGGAGGCGCCGGTATATTCCCCGACGCCGTGACCGTGTTCCTCTTCACCGATCTCGAGGGAAGCACGCGGCTATGGGAGACGCACCCGACCGAGATGGCGGCGGCGCTCGCCCGCCACGACGCCCTTCTCCTCGAGGCAGTCACGTCGAGCGGCGGCACGGTGGTCAAGACCACGGGCGACGGGCTGATGGCGGTGTTCGACACGGTCGCCGACTGCGTGACCGCCTGCCTGACCGCGCAACGCCGGCTCGGGGCCGAGACCTGGGAGACCACCGCCCCGCTCCGGGTGCGCATGGGCGTCAACGCCGGTGACGCGGAGGCGCGTGACGGCGACTTCCACGGGACGGCGGTGAACCGGGCGGCGCGCATCATGGCGGTCGGGCACGGCGGCCAGGTCCTCCTGTCCGGGGCAGCCGCCGCTCTGGTGGATGAGACGCTGCCATCCGGGTCGTCGTTGCTCGACCTCGGGATCCACCGGCTCAAGGACCTCACCGAGCCCGAGCACCTGTATCAACTGTCCCACCCGGACGTCGGCGGGACCTTCCCCCCACTGGCGTCGCTCGACGCCCGGCCCAACAACCTCCCGACGCAGGTGTCCGAATTCTTCGGCAGGGAGGAGGAGCTGACTTCGATCCGGTCGATGGTGGCCAAGCCGGGGACACGGCTGGTCACGCTGACCGGGCCAGGAGGGACCGGCAAGACCAGGCTCGCCCTGCAGGTGGGTGCCGACCTGGTGGAGCGGTACCGGGACGGCGTCTTCTTCGTCGACCTGTCGTCGGAGCGTCAACCCGACGGTGCGTTCGAGGCGATCGCCCGGGAGATGGACCTGTCCGGCACCGGCGAGCGAGCGACCTTCCAGGTCCTCAAGGCAAAGCTCCGTGACCGCGAGCGGCTGCTGATCCTCGACAACTTCGAGCAGGTGACCGAGGCCGCCGCCGGAGTCGCCGAGCTGCTCGAGCACTGTCCCGGCCTGGTCGCCCTGGTGACGAGCCGACAGGCGCTGCGGGTGCGCGGCGAGCAGGTGTTCCCGGTCCCACCACTGGCGATCCCAGATCCGACCGCAACCTTCGAGGAGATCGCCGATACCGAGGCGGTTCGACTCTTCACCGAGCGGGCCCGATCGGTACTTCCGAGCTTCGCCCTGACCGAGGCCAACGCGGCGGTCGTCGCCGAGATAATCGCCCGCCTGGAAGGTATGCCGCTGGCAATCGAGCTGGCGGCGCCCCGACTCACCGTCTTCACGGCCGACGAACTCCGCGACCGCCTCGGCCGCCAACTCGACGTCCTACGCGGAGGTGCCCGCGATCTGCCGGAACGGCAGCGGACACTGCGGGGGACGATCGAGTGGAGCTACGACCTCCTCTCCGAGGAGGAACGGCGGCTGTTCGATGTGATGTCGGTGTTCTCGGGTGCCCGCATCGACGCCATCGAGGAGGTGATCGCCGGCGTCGGTGACGGGCTCGACGTCGTCGACGTCCTCACCTCGCTCGTCGACAAGAGTCTCGTCCGAAGTGTCGCCGCCGGCGGATCCCACCGGTTCACGATGCTGCAGACGATCCGGGATTTCGCCGACGAGAAGCTGCAGGCGAGCCCGGAGCTCGGGCCGGCCGGCAGGCGGGCGCACGCCACGTTCTACGCAGACCGCGTCGCCGACCTGACCCCCGCCCTCGAAGGCGCCCGGCGCGACTTCGCCCTCGAAGAGCTCGACGTCGAGATCGGCAACCTGCGGACCGCCTGGCAGTACTGGGTCGAGGCGTCCGACCTCGCCCGACTCCGCTCGATGCTCGACGCCCTGTGGGCGTACCACGACTTTCGGGGCTGGTACCACGGCGCCGCCGGGCTGAGCAGCGACCAGCTCGCCGTGCTGGTGACTACCCCAGGGTCACCGGAGCGGGACGAGGAGGAGATGACGCTCCGTGTCAGCCTGGCCAGGGCCCTGATGACAGTGCACGGCTATACCGTCGAGGCCGATGCCGAGTTCAGGCGGGCACTCGAGCTGGCGTCGCGGCCGGGAGCCACGATCACCCGCGTTCCGGTGTTGCGGGCGCTGGCCACCTATCACCTGAACATCTCGGAGTACGAGAAGACCGCCGCCCTGGGCCGCCAGGTGCTGGAGCTGGCCGAGCGGGAGGGCCGGGACGCCACCCGCGTCGAGGGCCACCTGATGATCGGGATCGGGTCCGCCTTCGGCGGAGATCTCCGGGACGGCCTCGGGCACCTCGACCGGGTCGCCGATCTGTTCACGCCGGAGATGCACGGCTCGGGTCAATTGCGGCTGGGAACCAGTCCCGGAGTGGTGGCCCGCATCGTCTCGGGCCTGCTGCGCTGGATGGGGGGATGGCCGGACCGGGCCCGGGCCGACGCCGCCGAAGCCGTCGAGCTGGCGAGGAAGCTGAACCACCCATACAGCCAGGCCTATGCCTTCTACCACGTCGGCTACCTCGAGCTCGGCCGGCGGGACCTGGCGGCAGCACGATCGTGGGCGGGCGAGCTGCGTGCCGTCGCGGTCGACAACGACTACCCGATCTGGCGCGCCCTCGCCTCCGTCCTCGAGGGCGTCGCCCTCTGTGGGATGGGGTCTCCCGACGAGGGCCTGACGATGACCGAGGCCGGCTACGGGCTCTACCAGGTGTTGACCACCCCTCCGGTGTTCTGGCCGCCGTTCCTGGCGCTACGCAGCCAGGCATTCGCACTTGCCGGCCAGCCTGGACGGGCTCTGGACCTCATCGACGAGGCCATCGAGTTCTCCGGGTCGGAAGGGAAGTTCCCCGAGTTCCTGGTGCAACGCGGCGACTACCTGTCGATGTCGACCGAGTCCGACCCGGCTGCCATCGAGCTGGCATACCGGTCGGCCGCCGACTGGGCGCGCCTGGCGGGGATGCGCCTCATCGAGCTCAGCGCGACCACCCGGTTGGTGCGCCTGTCGCGCCGGCAAGGTGCCGATGGCGACCTGAGTGGGGCCCTGGCTGCGCTCTACGAGACCTTCGACGAGGGGTTCGACGAACCCGAGTTGATGGCGGCGCGGGAGCTCCTCGGGCTCCCGTGAACGTCGGTGACTTCCGTCCGGTGTCGATACCGGTCACCACCCCAGGGGCGGCCATCCGATCACCGGAGCCTGGCGAGCGAGAGCAGGTCGTAGGCCACGGCCTGCCCGGGCTGCTCGGCCCGGCAGGTGAGCATGGCCGGGGCCACCGGTCGCGATCGGACCTGGACGAGATGAGTGCCGTCGTCGGGGCCCCGCAGGACGACCTCGGCGTGGTGTCGTGACGTCCGTCGGTAGGCGACGACAGCGACGTCGTCGATGCCGGTGATCGACTCCGTGGTACGCAGGAAGTGCTCTGCCGCCTGCACCATCCGGGGCCTGGTGCTCCTGCCGCGGTAGCGATCGAGGTCCAGCCGTCCGGCCTCGTAACCCTCCACCAGGGGTAGGGCGTGCTCGGGATCGAGCCGGCCGAAGTAGTCCCCCCGCGGCAGGACGACGAGATTGCCGGCGAAGCGGTCTCCTCCGACATGGGAGCTCTCCCAAACCTGCTCGGGCCGAGCCTCCGCCATGGTGCGGAACAGCGGGCGACCCTTGTCGGCACAGCAGATGTCGTGGCGGCCGTGGGTGCACACCAGATAGATCGGGTGATCGACGGGCCGGCCGAATCGGGACGGCCGTCCGGCGGCGAGCGCTTCGAGGTCGAGCTCGAGCAACGTCGTCGGGTCGGTGACCATGTCGGTGGCCACCCAAGGTCGGCCCGACCCGTCACCGGAGTGCACGAGGAAGACGACCGGTCCCCCTTCCCTCCGGCCGGTGCGGCGGATGAGCAGGACCCGGACACCGGCGCCGTCGGCCCGGCGCTGCAGCGGCACGGCGACCTCGGCGGGCAGGCCGCACTCGGACAGCGCGTCCGGCCCCCACGCGCCCGGTTGCTCGACGAGCAGCCAGGAGGTGACCAGCGAAGCCGTCGCCGACAGCGGCTCGTCACGTGCCCTCGCCTCCTCTGAGCAACGGGGGCGGTCGGCGGTCACCCCACGACCTCGAGCAGGCCTTCGACCACCAGGCGCCTCACCAGGACCAGCCGTCCCGCCTCGTCGAGGTGAGCCGCCAGGTCTGCCACCGCCACCGGCCGTCCCGAAGCCAGCAGCTCCATCGGCGACTCCAACCAGCCGGGCATGCGCAGCTCCCGGTCGCCGAGCAGCACCGACAGCTCGTCACCGTCCACCGCCATCGAGCACAGGGTCGTGTCCCTCCTCCGGACGACGGAGGTGTCGGCGAGGGAGTCGAGATCGATCAACTGGCGGAGCTGGCCGGGGAGCACCGGCTGCCTCTCGGTGAGGAAACGACGGCGGAGCCGCCCGCCGACGTGGTCGGGTTCGACCTTGGCCACCCAGTCGCCGATGCCGGCCAGGCGCTGCCGGAGCGCCTGGTCCAGGATTTCCGGCTCTTCCGCGAAGCGGAGCGGGAGCGGCTCGGCGAACCACGGATCCTCTTCGGCGAACTTGACGATCTCGCGCAGCGCCGTCAGCCAGGTGAAGCTGAGGATCCCCACCGTGAGGTGGACCGACACGTCGTCCTGCGTGCTGGCGGCGTGAGGGCAGCCTCGCGGAAGGTACAGCGAGTCGCCGGGCAGCAGCTCGGTCTCGACCAGCGGCTTCCCGCTCGGCGGACGGTCCCCCTTCTCGTACACCTGCCAGCGCTTGCAGCCGTGCGACTGCAGCACGAAGGCGTCGTGCTCGTCTTCGTGGACGGCGAGACCCTGCGACGCCGGAGGGGTGATGTAGGCATTCGCCTGGATCGGGTGGCCGAGCGCCGACTCGAGGTGCCGGCAGAAACGCGCCACCGGCGCCCACCAGCGATGCATCCCCTGGAGGACGATGGTGGCGCCGCCGGCGAACTCCCGGAAGATGGCGGGCGGGTCTGCCACACCTGTGGCGGCCATCGACCCGGTGCGGGTGGTCCTGGTGTAACTCGACTGCGGGAGCGTCGCTCCGTCCTTGACGAGTCGGAAGGCCGGGAGCCGGAGGCCGCTCGAGGCGACGATGTGGTCGACGTCGTCGAGTGACAGCAGGTCGTCGAATCCGGCGGCCCCGGCACGGCAGTGGAGCGGGACCCGGCCCCACACGTCGTCGGCGAAGCGGTCCGGGTCGCCCACGCAGCGCCGCAGCGCCTCCAGCCCGGCGGTGTCCACCCGGGCGGGCCCTGTCGGCGGGGTCACCGGTCGATGGCGTCCGTCGTGTCGACCCCGTCGGTGTCGGTCGTGTCCACCCCGTCGGCGTCCTGGGTGTCGGTGGTGTCCACCCCGTCGGCGTCATGGGTGTCGGTGGTGTCCATCCCGTCCGCATCCGTAGTGTCGACTCCGTCGGCGTCCTGGGAATCGCTGGTGTCCACGCCGTCCGCATCGGTGGTGTCCACGCCGTCGGCGTCCCGGGAATCGGTGGTATCCACCCCGTCACCGTTGGTCCGGGCCTGGGGCGCCCCGGGTTGGATCGTCCGGATGTCCTCGCCGCTCAGGGTGCCGGCGGTCCGGTCGCTGTCAGTCACGGCACTCTCCCTTGGTGGTGGCTGCGCCGCAGGCTACTCCCGCGGTCGGCGACCGGGGTAGGGACCTCCGGGGTCGAAGCACCTGCCTCGAGGCTCGAAGTCGTCTCCTGGCTCAGCCGGCGAGTAGGGCGTCCATCTGGCCGACCGACAGAGTCAGCCCCTCCGTCATGCCCATGGCGTCCAGCTGCCCCATATCTTCCCGGGAGGCGAAGGCCGAGCGCAGCTCCATCCTGGTGCCGCCGTCGTGCTCGGTGAGCTCCATCTGCACCGTGGTTGTCGGCATGTCGGCGCTCGGTGTCCCGTCCTGGTCGGCGAAGCCGTCGGTGAACTCCACTGACTTCGGCGGGTTGACCGACGTGATCCTCCACCAGCCGCGGTACTTCTCGCCCTCGGGGCTGGTCATGTAGTAGGTCACGACGCCGCCCGGGGTCAGGTCGTGCTCCTCGAAGGTCGCCGGGTAGCTCGGCGGTCCCCACCAGCGCTCCAAACGGCGTGGGTCGGCCCACAGCTCCCACACCCGGTCACCAGGGGCATCGAAGTCGGCGATCAGGGTCAGGGTCAGGCTGTCGAAGTCCTTGTCGACACTGGTCACGCTCACTGGTCTCGTCCTTTCGCTGGGTGGTGGTCTTCCGGGTCGGGGTCCTGGGCGAGGAGGTCGGACATCCTGTCGACACGGCCCCGCCAGGCCGCCTCGAGCTGATCGAGTGCCTGGCGCGCCCGATCGACGCCGCCGGAGTCGGTCCGCACCAGCTGCTCCCGCCCACGGCGCTCCTTGGTGACGAGACCGGCCCGCTCCAGCACGGCGACGTGCTTCTGCACGGCAGCGAAGCTCATCGGGTAGGCGGCGGCGAGGCCGGAGACCGACAGCTCGCCCGGTGCGGCACCGGCGGACGATGTCGCGGCGAGTGGCATCGGCCAGGGCGTGGAACAGATCGTCGATCATCTCGTCCGTCGCAGTATCTACAACCATTCGGTTGTAGGTTCTCACGCCGGTGAGCTTCTGTCAAGCGATGTGCGCTGCACTCCCCTCACCCTGGCGGCGACGGCGCCGCCGTCAACGGGTTGGGGACGTCGGCGAAGCGGGACCGGCCTTGTCAGCCGGGCCGCTGCCGCTTCCCTTCACGTACCGTGACGTCAACGGCCGAGCGGTCAGCCCGTGGGCGACGACGCTGAGCAGGATGGTGATGGCAATGGTGTCGACCGCCACCAGCGACTCGTGGATCGGATCCACCCAGCTCCTCGATCGCGAGCAGGGCGAACACCACCGACGCCAGTCCACGGGGGCCGAACCAGCCGACGAAGAGCACCGTGGCGCGGTCGGCGCTGGATCCGAGCAGCGAGATCACCACGGGCACCATCCGGATGACGGTGAGGCTGAGTACGGCGTAGAGCGCCGTCGCGAGGTCGAGCTGCTCCAAGGCGGGCACCACGAACCCGGCGCCGAAGATGAACCAGAGGGTGAGCGACAGCAGGCCGCCGGTCAGCTCGGTGAGCTCGATCGACTCGGCGGCGTCGCTCGGTGCGGAAGCGCCGAACACCAGTCCCCCGACGAAGGCCGCCACGAACGGGTTGCCGCCCAGCTCCGAGGCGACGAGGAACGCCAGCACCGCCAGCGACAGGGTGGCCAGACGCCGGAAGCCGTGCTGGATCCATCCGCGCTGGTGGGCGAGACCGATGAGACGCCCGCCGATGAACGCCAGGATGGTCGCCGACGGCGATCCCCATCGCCAGCTCGCCGAGGGCGCCGATCCCGTCGTCGAACTCGTGCTCGACCACGCCGAGCACCGCGCCGGTCGAGGCGATGAAGAAGGTGACGACCGGGGTGGCGATGCCGTCGTTGAGGCCGCTCTCGACGTTGAGCACCCGCCGGACACCGATGGGAAGCCGCTCGTCGGCGATCACCGAAGCGCTCAGGGCGGCGTCGGTCGGCGCCAGGCTGGCCGCGATCAGGCCGGCCAGCGCCACCGGCAGATCCGGGAACACAACGATCGCCGCCGCGGTGCCGAGGATGATCGACAGCGGGAGGCCGATCCCGAGCAGCCGGGAGGTCAGCGGCAGGTCGTGGCGCGCCGCCGCAAGCGGAACCGCAGAGGCGTCGGCGAACAGCAACAGGGCGAGCGTGATCTCGGCCAGATGGTGGACGGTCGAGCTCTCGATGTCGACGCTCACGATCCCCCAGCTCGGGTTGCCCAGGAGGAACCCGGCGATGAGGAGGACCAGGGGCCCGGTCAGGTTGCGGGCAGCGAGGCGCTCGGAGAGGATCGCCCAACAGAACAGCACGGCCGACAGCGCGATCAGCGTGGCGTCGTTCATGCATCCTGCTCTCAGGTATCGGTCGCGTATCGACCATGCAACCACCTCGAAGCGCTCGGCGTCATGATTGGGTGCCAAGCGCCGGGCGCGCGATTCATCCCGGTCTACGCCGTCGAGTCCGATGCGACAGAGGAGCCCGTGGGGTCCATCGCGGACGATGCGACGGGGCGCACGGATTGGGCCGGGCCGCAGACGGTGTATGTTCCGCCGTGCCAACCGGTGGCGTGGAGATGCCAGCCGATGGCTGACCTCGATGTGCGATGCCGATCGGCGGCCCTGCACACGTCACGAAAGGAGAGGCGATGCCTCTGTTGGATCTGTTCTGGGCGATGCTGTGGTTCTTCCTGTTCTTTGCTTGGATCTGGTTGCTGATCTCGGTGTTCGGGGACATCTTCCGCAGCGACGACATGGGTGGTGGGGCCAAGGCCGGCTGGGTGATCCTGGTCGTCCTGGTGCCGTTCTTCGGGGTGTTCGTCTACCTGATCGCCCGCGGTGGCTCGATGGCGGAGCGCAACATGGAGCGGGCGGCAGCGAGCGCCCAGGCGCAGCAGGAGTACATCCGGCAGGTCGCCTCGACGTCCAGCACCGCCGACGAGCTGACCAAGCTCGCCGATCTGCACTCCCGTGGGCTCCTGACCGACGACGAGTTCAACGCCCAGAAGGCTGCTCTGCTCGCCTAACGGCATGTATCTGCGGCGGGAGGGGCGTCGTAGTCGTCGCCCAAGTCTGACCTTCGCCGGGCCGGGCGGTCCGCCACGCCCGGCGCAGGTCAAGCCCGCCGCTCGTCGAGGTACTGGAGAAGCTCGTGGGCGGCGAGCTCGACGTCCTTGTGGAACCACTCGGCTGCCCGGTATCGGCAAGCGATGAGGCCCATGCGGTGCAGCCGGCGGAAGTCGCCGAAGACGAATGCGTAGCGCGCCTTGGTCTCGTCGGCGGCGCCTTCGGTGAGGCCGAGGTGCCACTCGGCGTAGTCGTCCCACGGGTGGGCCTCGAGGAAGCTGTTCTCATCGGCGGCGGTGGGTTGAGCATCTCCCCACTCGCTACGTAGCACGAACTGGCGGGCGTCGATCAGCGCCCGCGCCTTGGCGACGCCGAGCTCGTTCACCGAGTACTTCGCCATCGCCCCCAGTCTGCCCGCGCCTCGGCCGGCGTCGACCCACCGCTGATGGGGTTGCGGCGCGGATGACTCGACTGCAGGCGCGGCGGAATTCCCATCTCGGCGAGCAGTCTGCGATGTGCAGGACCTAGCGTGGTTGGTCGAGCGAGTGCAGGATGAGGCGTTGATTGCCAGGGCGTTGGGTCATGGATGACGCCACGCGGCGGGATCTCGATGCGTGGCTCGAGTTCTCACCAGAGGAGTGGGACGAGCACGGGCGCCGTCGATGGCGCCCGGGTTGGGTGGATTGGACGGCGATAGGCGTGGTGGTGGCGGCGCTGGTGGGGTTGGTGGTGTTGTGGCCGTCGGGGAGTGTGCGGCAGGAGACGGCGTTGCGAACCCTGGGGATCCCAAGTCAGTTCCACGCCGCCGAGGTGGTTTCCGTATCCGAGGAGCCGTGCGCCGGAGTGCCTGACGTGGTGTGCACCGAGGTCGAGTTCAGGATCGACGAAGGACCGGACGCCGGTGAGATCTATCACCAGGCATATCCTCCGTCGGCGTTGACTCCCGACTTCCAAGTGGGAACCACCGCGATCCTGTCCCGGCTGCTCCCCAATGGTCGGGTCGTGGCGGTGGGGGAGGCGCCGTGTGCCTTCGATCCGGCGGCGACGTGTCGGGTGCTGACCGCTGAGGTGGTCGTGGGCGAGGAGACCGTGACCGCCGACTACGTCGCCACCGCTGAGGAACCGGCGGCGCTGATGCGTGAGGGTGAGGATGCCATCGTGCAGGTGGCCGGTGTCGGGGATGAGGCTGAGATCGTCGGGGTGACGCCCCCGGACGTCCAGACCGCCTATCAGTTCAGCGGCGAGTTCCAGCGGCGACCCGTGTTGCTGTTCACCATGATCCTGTTCGCGGTGTTGGTCATCGTCGTGGGTCTGTGGCGGGGAGTAGGTGCCCTCGGGGGCATGGCGGCCAGCCTGGCGATCATCCTGCTGTTCGTGGTCCCCAGCTTGGTCGACGGCAACAGCCCGATCCTGGTCGCCATGGTCGGCGCCACGGCGATCGCCGCCATCACCCTGTACATCTCCCACGGGTTCACCCGAATCAGCCATGTCGCCATCCTCGGCATTACCGGTGCCCTGCTCCTCACCGCAGTGTTGGCATGGGTAGGCACCGAGCTGGCCCGGTTCTCCGGGTTCACCTCCGAGGAGAGCGGCCTGCTGACCCTGTTCGAAGGGATCGACGTCGCCGGACTCCTGCTCGCAGGGATCGTCCTGGGAACCGCCGGTGCCCTCGACGATGTCGCCGTGACCCAGGCGGCGTCGGTATGGGAACTCGCCGCAGCCGACCCAAGCAGCGAACGACGCACCCTGTTCTCCCGGGCAATGCGGATCGGGCGAAGCCACATCGCCTCGACGGTCAACACGTTGCTGCTCGCCTACGCCGGGGCGGCGCTTCCCCTCCTCATCCTCTTCGTGCTCGCCGAGCAGTCCCTGGGAGCCATCGCCAACTCCGAGATCGTCGCCGTCGAGATAATCCGAACCCTCATCGGCAGCATCGGACTCGTCGCCGCCGTCCCCCTCACCACCTGGCTCGCCGCCCAAACCGTCACTCGACCCACCGCCGCAGAGTGATCGCGATCGTTGAAGCAGTCACATCGGTGCGGTGATCTCCACTTCGGCGAGCAGGTTGCAACCGGAACCATGGTGTCCGTCACCCGATGCCCCGGAACGACACGAGCTAGCCGGGCCGCACGATGCATCGGAACCCGAGATGGCCGGTGGCCGTGTCTATGGCTTGCGCCTGGCGGGCGGCCGGCCGGTAGCGCAGGCAGTAGTTCGGTGCACAGAGGTGTGAGCCGCCCTTGACCACCAGCCTCGGTATCGCACTGGGATCGCCCTGGTGATCGGTCGAATCGGAGAGGTCGACCCGCGGGTTCCGAGGAACGCAGCAGGCATGCTCAACCACGTCGGCGTGCTGGGTGGTGTACCAGTCACTGGTCCATTCCCAGACATTGCCGGTCATGTCGTAGAGGCCGTATCCATTCGCGGGAAAGCTCCCCACGGGTGATGTGCCCTCATAGCCGTCGAGCAACAGGTTCTGCCACGGGAACTCACCCTGCCAGGTGTTGGCCATGACCTTGCCGGCCGGGAAGTGCTCGTCACCCCATGCGAAGTCGGCCCCATCGAGCCCACCCCGGGCTGCGAACTCCCACTCTGCCTCGGTGGGCAGTTCCTTGCCGACCCACGCTGCGAATGCCTCCACGTCTTCGAAAGCCACCTGGACCACGGGATGATTGCCACGCCCGTTGATCGTGGTGTCCTTGCCACCGGGACGCCTCCAGGAAGTGCCCGGGACGTATTCCCACCAGTTCCTGAAGTCATCGAGAGGGACGGGGCCTGCGGTCTTCTGGAACACGAGACCCCCTGGCACCAGGAGCTCGGGGTCGGCGTCGGGGTACGCCTCGGGGTCGAGGGGCCGCTCGGCCACGGTCAGGTAACCGGTCTCACGCACGAAACGCCCGAACGCCGCGGCGGTGACCGGTGACTCGTCCATCCAGAACCCGTCGACATAGACCTGATGCACCGGCCGCTCGTCGGGGTAGAAGTGCTCCGAGCCCATGGCGAACGTGCCACCCGGGATCCAGCGCATGCCCGGAGCAGGAGGAGGACCCGGTGACTCCGCGACCTCGCCGGCGGTCGCACCGTGACGTGCTGCCGCATCCTTGGTCACTTCGCCGACGACCTCGCCTCCTTGACTGGAAGCGGCTCTCTGGGATGTCCGGCGGGAGCGTGAGCCGGTAGTTGCGGCCACCGTCGAAGTACTTCCCTTCGCTGTCGCGCATGGCAAAGATGTACTGCGAGCCGATGCCGGTGAGACGCATGCACATCGCCGGGGTGATGCCGGTGGCCATGTAGAAGAAGTTGGTGGCGGAGTTGAGCTTGCGGGCACCGTCGCTCGGCGCCGGGATGGGACCGTCGGGGGTGATCACCGGCGGTGGGTCGAGGAACTGGTAACCGCCGATGAACAGGGCGCTCTGCCATTGTGAGTCCGGGTAGAAGGCGAACCCTTCCTCGGGTCGAGCCGCGAACGTCACCGTGCGGGCGGTGGCGTTGCCGACCACGACGGCGTCCTCGAGGATCTTGCGCATCCGGTCGTCGGGCTCGAACGGTCTGCCGTTCACGATCCCGATCGAGGCGAGCAGGCCGAGCAGCTCCGGGTCGCCCCCCTCGGGGGGTTCTTGCTGCACCAACTCGTGGACCAGCTCCCAGAACCCGAAGTCGTTGGGATAGATCGTGTTGATCTCCATTCCGGTCGCTTCGACGAACCGGGTCTCCGGCACCGGGGGCGCAGCTCCCAACGGTGCCCGGCCGGCCAGGAAGCTGCCGACCGCGGTGCCGTGCGCTCCGGGCGTATAGGGATACACCCGGACGCCGTTGCGGATCGCCTCGATCGGAACGGTCGGATCGTTGTCGACCATGAACCCGCGACCGATCAACGTCACTCGCCGCGTGCGGGAGTGGAAGACGTGGTAGCCGCTATCGGGCAGCGGTCCCTCGTGACCCGGTCCGACGATCAGGTAGCGCCCGCCCTCACCCCTATCGGGGCCGGGGAGACCCACGTCGGTGACCCACCGGAACCACATGTCATCGATCGTGCCGAGGAGCCCCGATGGAGCACCGAGCGCCGGCACCTCGATCACCATCGGCCCGTCGGACAGGTCGACGAACCCCCAGAAGTAGACGGTGTCGCAGTTCGCGGTCAGGAAGAGCGATGTCGAGTCCATCAGGTTCGAGAACAACAGGAACGAGTTGCCCCGTGACAAGTGACCACGACGAACGGCGGCGAGCGATGCACCCCGTAGCGCACCCAGAAGCCTCCACCCCATGCACGAAGTCGAGATGGTCGTACAGCAGCGAAGCCGCCCTCCGACGGGGCGCCATCACCTGTCAGAGGTCGAGAACGAGCTGAGATCGCTGGACAACACTCGAGATTCCGAACCGGTCATTCGGTACTCCTTCACTGGTTTCAGCGTCGTGCGTCGGAGGCGCCGCCTGAGCGACGTATGCCATGCATTGCGCATCCGCCCATCGGGCTCGTGGCGCATGGCATTCCGGTGAGACCCAGCGATCATCCTCCTGCGGCGGGCGCCCGCCGATCTCAGCTCGAGTGCAGCTCGGCGGAGAAGAACTCGAGCGCCGTCTTCGTCTTGGTCTGCTGCTCGCCTTCGGTGGAGATGCCTTTCGCCGCAAGGAAGTCACGCAGCTGCTCGGCGACGTCGAGTCCCTCCCCGGGCAAGCACTTCGTGGACAGCTCGACGATGCGGGAACCATCGGGGTAGAGCCACATCTCGGCGACCAGTCGACGACCGAACGTCTTCGGTGACAGCTTGAGCTTGAGCACGAAGATCGGGCCCAACACGTCCAACTCGTCGATGGAGAGACCGGCCGGCGCATGCTCGGCGAAGAAGGCCCGCTGGTCCTTGGTGAACACCTTCCGTAGCGGGCCCTGTCCCGACACCGTCTTGCGCACCGACGTCTTCGGCACACCCTTGAGCGACGCCGAGCACACGTAGCCACCCGGGAGGGCATCGACCTCGACACCGAAGTCAGGCAGTTTCCGCAACGACGCCGGCAGCTCGGCGGGGACGACCGGTCGCAGCTTGACCACCGAGTCATCGCCGCGACCCTGCACTCGCCGAGCCCGGGCGACCACCCCTGCCTGGTTGAGATCGAGGTCGGGCGTATCGAAGAAGAACACCTGACGGATCTGGGCGTCCAACGGATCGACACCCAGGGCGGCCGCTGCCGAACGGTACGAATGCTCCGGAAGGGTGAGCTTCAGCTCGATGCTGTCCGCACCCTTCACCAGCTCGCGCAACTCACGCGCCTGGTCACTGATCACACCAGAGTCCGATGTCATGGTCACCACTTCCTCTATCTCGACCAGGCTGCGTGCGACGCCTTGCTGTGGTCGTCGTCATCGCGTTCGCGGCGGCCACGGGATGTCGTTCGAAGCCAGCCAACACCCGTCCCCAGCGGAGCGCATCACGTAGACAATGTGATTCGCGCATTCGGGCCCATGCACAGCCCAGGACAGGTCGCATCGTGGCGTGCGGCGCGCGGGCTAAGCGTGGGTGTCCGGTCGCCTCTCTGATACCCAGGCTTGGGCATCGTGGAAGGCCTGGAGGCTCGACTCACCGATCGCCGGGCTCGCTTCGTACAGCCGCACCCGTCCACCCTCGGCGATCGCACCGGTCCTGTGAGCCTGTGCAATGAGTGCCGGGTCGAGTCCGGAGACGTAGAGGCGTCCATCAACTGCGTCGATTCGGTCGGCGTAGCTGGAGAGGACCGTGAAGAACGTTGCACCCAGCGTGGTGCGGCCGCGCATGCGCATGACGACCGCTGGTGACGTGGTGCCCGTCGGGTCGGGGAGGTGATGCTCGAGGGTGCGAGCCCCGGCGTAGCGAAGGCTGCCGTAGATGTCGATCAGGGTCACGGTGTAGCTGGCAAGTCGAGCGGGAGCAGGATGTTCCTCGAGCCCCCCGTCGGCTCGGGGCACCAGTTCGACCACCTTCAGGTCGAGAGCGGCCTGGTTGAGTTGGAGCAGCAGCGAGAGCACGACGCCGAGGCCCACTGCAGCGGCGACGGGGAGGAGGAGCGTGGCGATGAACGTGCTGGCGATGGCGACTTGCGACGTGGCCCCGGTGCGCCAGATCGTCCCGATCTCGCCGAGGCGCAACGAGCCGGCGGCGGCGTAGATGAGCAGTGCTGCGAGGGTGGGCATGGCGACCACGCCGACTACTCCCGAGAACAGCGCCAAGATCAGCAGCATCCACAGACCCGAGAAGATCGACGCCCACCGGGTACGAGCTCCGGCGGCTTGGTTCAGAGAAGTCTGCCCGACGGAGCCGCCGACAGGCTGGCCCTGGAACAGACCCGAGCCGAGGTTGCCCATGCCCTGGGCGATGAAGTCGGCGTTGGTGTTCGAACGCGTCCCGTCCTCATTGGGGGCAGACTCGGCGACGCCGACACCCTGCACCAGCACGATTGCCGCCACGGCGAGCGCGCCGGCGAGCAGTGACCACGAGAACGCGGATAATGGCGGCCATGCCGGGAGCGGGATGCCTCGGGGGATGTCACCCTGATCCATGACCTGGGCGACATCGGCGCCGGACAGGACCACCAGGATCGTCGGTACGGCGAGGGCGACCACGGCGCTGAATGAGGCGATCCGGGTTCGACCCAGCAAGACGATGATGGCGAAGGCGGCAACGCCGGTGAGGACCGATGCCAACTCGATCCCGCTCGGGTCGGTGACGACACTCCACGCCTTTTGAACGGCGACCGATCCTTCGCCTTCGGCTCCGGTGAGGTCGGGGATCTGGCCGGCGATGATGTTGACCGCCACCCCGCTGAGGAAACCGATCATGACCGACTGACTCACGAAGCGGGTGAACCGGCCGAGTCGCAGAAGCCCGGCGGCGGTCATCGCCAACCCGGCGATCACCGTCAGGAGGAAGAGAGCCTCGGGTCGGTCCTCAGGGCTCAGACTCTCCAACGCCGAGCCGGCGGCGAGCGCGGCGGCGCTCGTGGTGGTGATGACCATCAGCTTGGTGCTGGCACTCAGGCCGCCGGCAACTGGGCCGGCGAAGCTCGCATAGAGCCCGTGGATCGGATTGACGCCGGCCAACACGCTGGCTGCCATCCCGTCGGGAACGCTGCCGATGGCCCCCGGAAGGCCAGCCACGAGATCGGTCTTCACGGCGGACCGATCCGGCGCCACCGACTTGGCCCAGCCCGTCACCCGCCCGATGATGTTGAGTTCCGTCACGTCTGCCGGCACGCCCTTTGGAGTTGGCCTGGTGGCACGTCACAAGCGCGGTGGCCGTGATCATCCGGCCCGGACCAACGGCCGTCATCACATACAACGCGTGAAGTCGTTCACCCACTGAGCCCCTCATCACCGTCGTCGCCGGTCGGCAGACGGCCGCTGTGGTGGGCTGTCGGTCGCGTCGGAGTACCCGATGTCGACCCGATCGATGATTCACGTGATCTGTGTGATGCGGGGTGGTGTCCGTTGTTCGACAGTGGGCGGCGAGTCCCAGTGTCTGAGCGAACCGAGGAACGCGATGAGTGCCGACCGTCATGCCCGCACGATGTTGCCGATCCCGGACCGGCCGGCGCCGGGCCTGACGACGTTCGACGCCAAGGACCCGGACACGACCTATCCCCCGATCGAGCCGTTGCTGCCGCCCGAGGGCGCCCCGAACGTGCTGGTGGTCTTGATCGACGACGTCGGTTTCGGCGCCTCGAGCGCCTTCGGTGGGCCGTGCAACACTCCCACCGCGGAACGGCTGGCGGCCGGTGGCTTGCGTTACAACCGCTTCCACACGACAGCACTGTGTGCGCCGACCCGGCAGGCTCTGTTGACCGGTCGCAACCATCACTCGGTCGGCATGGGTACCATCACCGAGACGGCCACGTCGGCACCGGGAAACAACTCGTTGCGTCCCAACACCAAGGCGCCGTTGGCGATGACCCTGAAGTTGAACGGGTACTCGACGGCGCAGTTCGGTAAGTGCCATGAGGTGCCGGTGTGGCAGTCCTCGCCGATGGGACCGTTCGATGCGTGGCCGTCGGGCGGTGGCGGCTTCGAGTACTTCTACGGGTTCATCGGTGGTGAGAACAACCAGTGGGACCCGGCGCTGTACAACGGGACGACGCCGATCGAGCCGCCGGCGACATCCGAGGAGGGCTACCACCTGACCGAGGATCTCGCCGACCACTGCGTCAGCTGGATCCGTCAGCAGAAGGCACTGATGCCGGACAAGCCGTTCTTCATCTACTTCGCCCCCGGCGCCACCCACGCCCCTCATCACGTGCCGAAGGAGTGGATCGACAAGTACCGAGGGCCAGTTCGACGAGGGATGGGATGTGCAACGGGAGCGCACGTTCGCCCGCCAGAAGGAGCTGGGGGTCATCCCGGCCGACGCCGAGCTACCCGCCCGGCACAAGGAGATCCCGGCCTGGGACGAGATGCCCGACGAGCTGAAGCCTGTTCTCGCCCGTCAGATGGAGGTGTATGCCGGGTTCCTCGAGCACACCGACCATCACGTCGGGCGGTTGATCGACACCGTCGACGATCTCGAGATCCTCGAGGACACGATCGTCTACTACATCATCGGCGACAACGGCGCCTCCGCCGAAGGCACCGTCAAGGTGCCTTCAACGAGATGGCGAACTTCAACGGGATGGCCGAGCTCGAGACACCCGAGTTCATGATCAGCAAGATGGACGAGTTCGGCTCACCGTCGTCGTACAACCACTACTCGGTCGGTTGGGCGTGGGCGATGAACACCCCGTTCCAATGGACCAAGCAGGTCGCCTCGCACTGGGGCGGCACCCGAAACGGGACGATCGTGCACTGGCCGAACGGGATCGAGGAGAAGGGCGGGCTACGTTCGCAGTTCTCACACGTGATCGACGTCGCCCCGACGATCCTGGAAGCGGCGGGTCTGCCCGAGCCGACGATGGTGAATGGCGTGCAGCAGTCGCCGATGGAAGGCACCAGCATGCTGTACTCGTTCAACGACTCCGACGCCGGCGACCGGCACGACCTGCAGTACTTCGAGATGTTCGGCAACCGCGGCATCTACCACAAGGGCTGGAGCGCGGTCACCAAGCACAAGACGCCGTGGGTGATGGTCGGCGGCGACCTGCCGGCTTTCGACGACGACGTGTGGGAGCTCTACGACGGCGAGCAGCGACTACAGCCAGGCCCGCAACCTCGCCGCCGAGCAACCGGAGCGGCTCGCCGACTTGCAGCGGCTGTGGCTGATCGAGGCGGTCAAGTACAACGTGGTGCCGCTGGACGACCGCAGCGCCGAGCGCCTGGAGCCGTCGATGGCCGGTCGGCCCACGTTGATCCGGGGCAACTCGCAGCTGTTCTTCGCCGGCATGGGTCGTCTCTCCGAGAACAGCCGTCGTCAGCATCAAGAACAAGTCGTTCTCGGTCACCGCCGAAGTCGATGTCCCCGACGGCGGCGTCGACGGCGTGGTCATCGCCCAGGGCGGCCGCTTCGGTGGCTGGACTCTCTACGTCAAGGACGGCATGGCCAAGTTCGTCTACAACACCCTCGGTATCCACGAGTACCCCACCGCCGCCGACACCCCGATCCCCGCCGGCACCCACCAGGTGCGCATGGAGTTCAGCGTACGACGGCGGCGGGATCGCCAAGGGCGGTGACGTCACCCTCTACTACGACGGGAAGGTGGTCGGGACCGGCCGGGTAGAGAGCACCCATCCGATGATCTTCTCCGCCGACGAGACGACCGACATCGGCTACGAATCCGGGACAACCGTCACTCCCGACTACACGGCCGAGGACAGCCGGTTCACCGGCAAGATCAACTGGGTGCAGATCGACCTCGGCACCGATGACCACGACCACTTCATCGATCCCGAGGAACGCCTCCGCATCGCCATGGCGAGGCAGTAGGTCGCCGCCCAACGCCGCTCCTTCGACGGTCGCCGGCCGCTCTCAGCGCAACCGTCAGGGACTCCCGAAACGCCGGCGCGTGCACCCGAGCGGGTCGTCGCTTCAGCTCACGCACGCACTCGCTCAGTCGTCGGCGCTCTGGAAGGCGTCGCGGATGCTGAGCTCGCGGGAGGGTGGGGGGATCGATGGGGCCGCCCCGTCGGTGAGTACCGGTGACTCGCCGCCCCGGACGAAGGTACCGACCCGTCCGGCATCCTCTGCGAGCACGGGCCCGGCGCATGCCCCGACGAGGACGCACATGGCGGCGCCGGAGAACCATGTCACCAGGGCGAGGGCGATACCGAAGACACCGAACTGGGCTTCGTTGTCGGTCACCACACCCGGCATCCAGATAGTGGCGGATGCGGCGTACAGAGCGGTGGCGAGCCCGGTGATCACACCGGTGGGAACGAGGACCCGCGGCCGCACGTCGCCCGACAGCAGGTACCAGGCGACGAACCACCACACTGCCGACGTCATCGCCAGTGCTACCACGGCGAACAGGACGACCCCAAGCCCTCCGTCGAGCGCCTCGAAGAGTCCGCCGAGAAGTGCCGTGGAGGCCAGCACGATCAGCAGGCAGACGGCCCCGCGGCCGTAGGAGGCGACTCCGCCGGACGGTGGTCGCCGCCAGGCGCGCAGGTAGACCCGCTGCAACGCGGTGGTGAAGGAGCTGGCGAAGAAGATCGTGAACAAGAGACCGAGCAGCCCGGTGGCGACCCGAACATCGTCGGCGGAGGCGAATGCCTCCCGGGTGAGAGTGAGGGCTTCTCCCCGGATGCCGAGCCGCGCGGTGACCGCGGTGAGGATCGAGGCACGGATCTGTTCGGGCACGAAGGCGGCGACGACGATCACCAGGGGAAAGAACGAGACGAATGCCTTACCGGCGAGCGCGATGCTGCGATCGACGAACTCGATCTCGAGCATGCGCTCCCACACGCGCCAGAGGAGCAGTCGTTCCAGCCACGCCCGAAATCCCGCCATGCGCTGGGCCACTTCGCTGATGCCTGTTCACGAGAGGGTTGTTTCGTGGTGTCAGATGGGTGCCGCCGCCAGGGTGACCGGTGTGTCCGCATCCATCTCGCCACTCCTCTTGCTGAGCTGGCGTCGTGTCGCGGCACGCTTTACAACTCGGTGATCATCGGACCTGGAGGTGAGGCCGTCGTCACACAGAACATGTGAATCAGGTGTGAAATCACATGATCGGTGTGATGCCGGCGGCGTCGGCGCCGTCGACAATCCACTCTCTAGCCAGATCGGTCACCGGACGCTCCGCCCCCGAGCGGCATCGGGTGACCCCGAACGCCGCTGACGCCAGAAGAGGTGGAGTCGCTTGGACTACACGGAACGGCTGCGGAGACTCGCGATAAACGACGCACATCTCGGGGACATCGGTGCCGGCGCAGCCGGGATCGAGCCCGGTGAGCTCGATCCGAAGACCCTGACGCTTGTCCGCCTCGCCGCGTTGTTCGCCGTCGGTGGCGCCGTGCCGTCCTACGGGGCGCAGGCCGATGCCGCACTGGACGTGGGGGCGTCGGTCGCCGAGATCGTCGATGTGCTGGTCGCGGTCATTCCGATCGTCGGGCTGCCCTGCGTTGTGGCCGCCGCTCCGAAGCTGGCCATGGCTCTCGGGTACGACACCGACGAAGAGTGGGAACGACCGTCCGACGGATGAGCTCGGCTACCCGCCGAGCAGACCGGTGGCGGTCGCTTGTTCGACGGCGTCGCCGCGTGAGTTGACGCCCAGCTTTCGATAGATCGAGCTGAGCTCGGAGCTGATCGTGTTGCGGGACACGAACAGCCGCTCGGCGATCTGCCGGACTGTCAGGTGGGTCTGCAGATAGGGAAGCAGGCGAAGCTCCGCCGGGGTCAGGGGCGATCCTCCTGTTGCCCCTATGTGGGCGCTCGCCGTGACAACGCCACGGAACTCGGCGACCTGGTCGACGAGCACGCCGAGAGCCGGCCGGTGGACCAGGATGTCGTCGATCTCCCGCAGCAGGTGAAGTGCGGTGGTGCGCTCACCGATGGCCCAGTACACCTTGGCGAGTTGCAGTCGAAGACGGACCGCGATGGTCGGAAGCACGTACGTACAGGTGGGACGTGCTCGCATCGCTTGGGTGAGGCGACGGTGCGCCTCGTTCAGATCGCCATGGTGCACGGCGAGCCGTGCGGCGGCGGCGAAGGCGAGGACGCCCATGGCATAGTCGTGGAACCGATGCTCGTCGATGGTGGCGAGGGCTACCTCGAGGCGTTCGGCCGCTTCGTCCCATCGTTCCCCGTCCATCGCCAGCAACGCCAGTTCGGACGCGTTGAGGATGATCGTGTCGGTGTTGCCGTTGACGAATGCCACCGGCGTCGACTCTGCGAACAGCGCCGCTGCCGTGTCGGTGTCTCCGGCGAGCAGATGCGCTTCGGCGCTTGCGGTGAGCGCCTGATCACGCCACGGGCTCCACGGCGGCTCCTGGGCGACGGCGAGGCTGGCATCGGCCATCGCCTGCTCGGGGCCGGCCGGGCACATCATCGTCCGCAACATCGCCCGCGCCGATTCGAACGATGCCGAGCCGTCCATGGGAACGAGGTCGAACGAAGCGGCGTCGAGGATTGCCGCCCACCGTTGCGCTTCGCCTGTCTGCCCGGTCATTGCGGCGACCCACCCGGCCAGGACCGCCAGCGGCGGGTACTCCTCGATAGCGGAGTGGCCGAGCTGCGACAGCCATCGCTGCACCGTGGACATCTGGCCCATCTGGTAGGTGGGCAGGATCAGCGCCGTGACCAACTGGACGCACCGGTCCTGCTCGGTCGTGTTCAGCAGGTGCTCGACCGCCATCGCCGGGGATCCGTTGACCTCGTACCAGTCGGCGGCTCGCAGGTGCAGCTTGGGGACGACATCTGGCTCGACTCGACGTAGCTCACCGAGCAGGAACTCCCTGAACAGCCCGTGGTAGCGGTACCACTGCCGCCGCCGATCGAGTGGGATGAGGAATAGGCTCGACGCCTCGAGGCTCTGCAGCCGCTCCTGTCCACCCGGTTCGCCGAGGACGGCATCACACAGCGGTCCACACACCTGGTCGAGCACCGCGGTGCGCCGCAGGAACCGTTGCACGTTCTCGGGCAGTGCCGTCATCGACTCGCGGTACAGGTAGTCGGCCACGTACCGGTCGTCACCGGAGATCGACAACGCATCGGCGTTGCCGTCACGGGCGATCAACGCAGCCAGGTAGAGGCCCACCGGCCAGCCTTCGGTCCGTTCCGTCACCGCGGCGGCCTGCTCGCTGGTGACGCTGACCTGGGCCTCGGAGAAGATCCGGGCGGCGCCGGCGGCGTCGAGCGCCAGGTCGCTGGCCGAGAACTCCAGGGCATCACCCGAAGCCCGCAGCCGGGTCAGGTGCGTCTGTTCGGAACGGCTCGTCGCCACCAACTGGGAGTCTGGCGGGATCCCCGCGATCACCACGCTCATCACATCGTGGCAAACCGCCGACTGCAGTATGTGGACGTCGTCGAGCATCAGCACGAAGGGGACCGGGCTCGTCCTGAACACCGAGGCGAGGCGCGGCGCGGCGCGCCCCAGCAGCGACACCCCGGGCCCGCCGACGTCGGCGACCAGGTTGGCGTTGGCCAGTGAGATCCGAACGTAGGCGGACGCCAGCAGGGTGAGCAGGACGGCGGGGTCGTCATCGAGGCGGTCGAGGGACAACCAGGCGACGCGACGGTCTTCGGCGTGGGCCCACTCCGCCAGGAGCGTCGACTTGCCGTATCCCGCCGGGGCGGTGATACCGACCACCCGGCAGTCGCTCGCCCGAGCCTTCTCGATCAGTCGGGCGCGGCTCACCGTGCCCTGGCGAGGTCGCGGGATCGAGACCTTGGCGTCGAGCAGCAACCCGTCGAGCGCGACAGCAGACGGCGCCGACTGGCGTTGATCCTCCCTCATGAGGTCGGGAGCTTAGGTGCCCGCACCCCGGGGAATCGCCGGACCAGGAATCGCCGGGGATACACGGATGCCTGGGCCACAAGACCGCTCCCAGGCACGGTCGCTCGTCGGTGAAACACGTCCGTCTCGTGCCATCGGCTGGCCGTCTTTGGTGCGATCTGTGTGATGCGGACGGCGCTCCGGTCGCCAAGCATTGGAAGGACGCCGCGATCCCGTCGGCGTCCACGTCGGCTAGGAGGACATCATCATGACGATCGGACCGATCCAGGCGTTCGTGGTCGGCTTCCCGGACAGTGACCTGTTCGAGGGCCGCATCGCCGAGGAGCTGCGACGACTCAGCGACGTCGGGCAGATCCGGGTCATCGACGCCGTCTTCGTGATCCGCGACGGCGACGAAGTGGCGGCGGTGGCGGTGTCGGATCTCGACGACGACCAGCGTGCCGAGCTGCGTGCCGCGGTCGGCGCCCTGATCGGGCTCGGTGTCGCCGGCGCCGAAGGCGCCGTGGCCGGAGCCGAGCTCGGGGCCTCCGTCAGCGCAGATGCACCCACTGCAGCGGAGATGGCGGCAGCGGCGCTGGTCGACGAACTGCCGGATGGCAGCTCGGCACTGGTGCTCGCCATCGAGCACCTGTGGGCGATTCCGCTCCGGGACGCCGTCCATGAGGCCGGCGGCGTCGTGATCGCCCATCGCTCGCTCAGCATGGAGGACCTGATCGCCCTCGGGATGGTCATCGGCGCCGAGGCCGAACTCGAAGCCGAGCTGGACGCAGCGGCGGGCGCCGACGACGAGGAGTGAACCCGGTCCCGCTGTCGGTCAAGTCGCCCGATGGCACGAAGACAGAAAGGTGATGGCACATGACCCAAGAGGCCTACCAGGAACCTGCACCCACCGCGCCGACGCGCTCGGGCTGGACCGGCTGGATCACGTTCGCCGCCGTGATGATGATCATCAGCGGCACCCTCAACGCCCTCTATGGGCTCATCGCCCTCGTCAACGACGAATGGGTGGTGTGGACCAACCGTGGGTCGCTGTACCTCGACATCTCCGAGTGGGGGTGGGTCCACATGATCGCCGGGCTCGTCATGGTGCTCGCCGGCTTCGGGCTGTTCAGCGGCAGTGTGTTGGCTCGGACCGTGGCCGTCATCGTTGCCGCCCTCAGCCTGATCGCCAACTTCTTCTTCATCCCCGCCTACCCGCTGTGGGCGATTGCCGTGGTCACCATCGACATCCTCGTGATCTGGGCACTCACCGCGCATGGTGGCGAGATGAGGGAGGCCTGAGCCACGCCTCGACTTCGAGGCGACGAGGCCAGCGTTTCGTCAAGGCAATCAACGAGGAGAGGTGATGCGATGAAGCCCAACCCGGCCGGGATCGTCCGCTGGGTCGTCGCCGGCGTGGCCATCGGCGTCCTGGTGGCGGCGTGTGGTGGCGACGACGACTCGTCGACCACGGTGACCGTCGACGTGACGACGTCGATCGCAGCCGCCGCCACGACTGCCCCGGCGGCCACAGGCACCACGGTCACCGGCAGCTCGGCTGCGCCGTCGAGCGACGTGTGCGCAGATCGGGACGAGTTGGCCTCATCCGTCGAGGCGCTCCAGGACGTCGACGTGGTTGCCGAAGGGACGAACGGAGTCGAGGCGGCGATCGCCGACGTCCAGGACGACCTCGACGCCTTGAAAGCCTCGGCCGGCGCCGAGCTGCAGCCACAGGTGCAAGCGGTCCAAGACGCCGTCGACGAACTGGAAACGGCGGTTCAAAGCCTCGACACGGCCGGCGCCGGGGAAACGCTCACCGCCGTGTCGAACCTGGCGGGCGCCGCCGGCACCCTGCTTGCCTCGCTCGAGGACGGGGCGTGCGGTTGATCGTGTCCCCGGAACCCGAGCCCTTCGCCGCCAACCGCTGTCTGCCGATCGGGGGAGACACCGTTTCATGCTCTTTGTATGACGACGGTCACAGGTCTCTGCCCGAAGATCATCCCGTCTGCGGCGACTGGGAACTGTCACACCGATTCCTCGGAAGGCTGCGCATCGATGCGAGCAAGCCCGCACCTCGACGGACGCCGGCTTTGGTGCCGGCGACGGTGGTGATGGCCTTCGACCGGCGCTCCGACCGAGGAACCTCACAGGAGGTCGATGCCTGATGTCCACCACCGATGTGACCGGCGAGCACAGCACCGCCGATCCCCGAGACCCGACAGCCGGTCACGACTCACCATCGGGTGGTGCGGAGCGTGGGGGTAGCGGGGTGGCAAGGGTCGGGGTGTGGTCTTGGTCCTTTGTCGGTCTCGTGGTGGCGCTGATCATCATCGTCACCGCCCTGGGAGTGGTGAGCGAGATCGTGCTTCCGATGACCTTTGCGGTCGTGCTCGCGGTGATCTTCAAGCCGTTGGCGGAGAGCCTCGAGCGTCACAAGTTCAAGCCGACCTACGCCGCCGGCCTGGTCGTGCTCGGTCTGTTGGCGTTGATGGCCGGTGTGCTCGTCGCCACCGTCCGGGGCGTGACCGACCAGGCCGGCGAGATGGGTGATGTGACCGACGCCGCCATGGGAACGGCCTCCGAAGATCTCGGGATCGATCCGGCTGCTCTCGAGGAGGCCCGGGCGGCTGCCGAGGAAGCACAACCGGCGATCGCAGAAGGTGTTGTCACGCATCTCGTCGCCGGCGTCAGTTCTCTGATCGGCCTGGTCAGTGGGCTGATCCTGGGTGCCCTGATCATGTACTACCTGCTCAAGGACGGGACGCTGTTCCGACAAGCCGTGGTCGAACGGTTCGAACCTGCGCACCGCGAGGAGGTCGACGGCTTCATCGGTGACTCCTGTGAGACCCTGCGCGGCTACGGCAAGGGCCGCACCGTGATGTCCGCCATCGTCTCTGCGGTGGTCGGCCTGGCGGCTCTCCTGCTCGGCCTCCCGCTGGTCTTCACGATCATGGTGGTGAACTTCGTCGGCGGCTACATCCCCTATATCGGAGCATTCCTCGGTGGCGGGCTGGCCGTCATCATCGCCCTCGGCGACGAGGGGCTCGGCACGGCGGTCATCATGCTGGTGGTGGTGCTCGCCTCCAACCTGTTGCTGGAGAACTTCGTCGAGCCCAAGGTGATGGGGAAGAGCCTCGACATCCACCCGTTGATCGTGCTGGTTGTCACCGCGTTGGGTGGCCTCCTCGCCGGCATCGTCGGCCTCATCCTCGCCGTTCCCTTCTATGTGATCGCCCGTGACGGCCTTGCCCGCCTGCGATCGCGGGGAGTCGTCGACAGGGTTGTCGAGCGTGCCGAACCTGTCGTGCAACGTCTCATCGACCAGCCATAGGCCGAACTCGGATGGATCGACTCTCGGGTCCATGGACGGGGAATCCATCTGTCGTGATGAACAGGATGAAGTAGAGGAGTCTCTCGTGACCAGCTCGAACGACCAGGCGGCGCACTCGCCCCGGCCGAATGTCGTCTTCATCGTGGGCGACAACGTCGGATGGGGAGACATCGGCTGCTATGGCGGCTCGGCACCGACCCCGCGCATCGATGCGCTGGCCGGTGAGGGGATGCGGTTCAAGAACTACAACGTCGAGGCCCAGTGCACTCCGACGCGCTCGGCGATCCTCACCGGCCGCCTGCCGATCCGAACCGGCAACTGCAGCGTCCCACTGCCCGGGCAGGGTGACTACGGGTTGGCCCCGTGGGAGTACACGCTCGGGGAGCTGTTCTCCGACGCCGGCTACGCCACCGGGGCATTCGGCAAGTGGCATGTCGGTGACATCGAGGGGAGGTTGCCGACGGACCAGGGCTTCGACGAGTGGTTCGGGATCAAGAACACGTCGGACGAGTCCGGGTACAGCTCGTACCCGTTGTTCGCCGAATCCGGTGGGGAGACACCGAGGATCTGGGAGGGGGTCAAGGGTTCGCCGGTGACCGCGGTGGCCGACTTCGACCTCCAGACGCGGCCGCTGCTCGACGCCGAGATCGCGGCGCGGACCACGGACTTCATCACGCGAGCGGCCGAGGCAGGGACTCCGTTCTTCACCTACGTGTGCTTCACCCAGATGCACCCGCCCCTCATCCCCCACCCGGAGTTCACCGGTCGGTCTCGGGGCGGCGTCTATTCGGACACCCTGGCCGAGCTCGACCACCGCACCGGCCAGGTCCTGGATGCCCTCGACCAAGCAGGGATCGCCGAGAACACCATCGTGGTTTGGAGCAGCGACAACCCCGCCGGACGGTCGCCGTACATGGCCGGCTCCAACGGTCCCTGGCGCGGTCACTTCGCCTCGGGGTTCGAGGGAGGCATGCGGACCCCCGCGATCGTGCGCTGGCCGGGCAAGGTGCCGGCAGGGACGGTCACCGACGAGATCCTCTCCGCAGTCGACTGGCTGCCCACGGTGGCGTCCCTGGTCGGAGAGAGCGGGCGGGTGCCGTCGGACCGGCCGATCGACGGGGTCGACGCCTCGGCGTTCCTCCTCGGGCAGGACTCGACGACCGGGCGGGACCACGTCATCTTCTACGGCTCCGATGCCGGAGTCTTGTCGGTCAAGTGGAAGACCATGAAGGTCGTGTTCCGCTACTGCGAGAGCAACAGCGGGCCGATCGTCAAACCGCAGTGGCCGCTGATCTTCGACCTGGTCAACGATCCCGGCGAGGAGTGGGACCTGATCGACACGCGCTTGGACTGTGCGTGGGTGATGCGACCGGTCGCCGAACGCATCGGAGCTCTCGCCCGGAGCGCCGCCCAGTATCCCAACATCAAGCCGGGCGAGGAGTTCACCGGCTACTCGTGAGTGGCGACTCTGGCAACGGACCGCCACCGGAACGGAGTGCGACCGCGCGGGTGGCCGAACTCGACCGCAGGCAACGGCGTCGCAACCTCCTCGGGACACTGTTTGAGATCGGCCTCACCGGGGCGCTGCTGCTCGGGATCTACTACCTGGTCCCGTTCACCGACCGCACCAGCGGGGAGGCCCTGACGCGGCTCGTGGTCGGGGTAGTCGCCTTCGCCGGGGTGCTCGCCTGGCAGCTCCACCAGGTCAGGCGCGACGACCTTCCAGGGCTGCGGGCCATCCAGGCGCTCGGCGTGACCATCCCGTTCTTCCTCCTGGTCTTCGCCGCTCTCTACCTCTCGCTCTCCCAAGCCTCGCCGACGCAGTTCAGCGAGCCCCTCGACCACACCGGCGCGCTCTACCTGTCGATCACGCTCTTCTCCACGGTGGGGTTCGGCGACATCACCCCCGAGAGCGACCTCACCCGGATCGTCGTCAGCGCCCAGATGCTCCTCGACCTCGTCGTCATCGGAGCCGTCGTCCGCCTGCTGGCGTTTGCGGCCAAGTCCGGGATCGACGAGTGAGTCGATGCCATCGATGACGACCATGCGGAAGGAGGACACCAGGGCCGGGCCATAACCGTCGGATCGCTCGCCGGAAGAGCTAGCGAGGTCGCACCGCCAGCCGATAGCCGACGACATCGCTGGGCTGCCCGGCGGCGCGGACATCTCGACCGAAAGGAGAGGCCATGCCTCTATTGGATTTGTTCTGGACCATGCTGTGGTTCTTCCTGTTCTTCGCCTGGATCTGGTTGCTGATCTCGGTGTTCGGGGACATCTTCCGCAGCGACGACATGGGTGGTTGGGGCAAGGCCGGTTGGGTGGTGCTGGTCCTCCTGGTGCCCCTCTTCGGGGTGTTCATCTATCTGATCGCCCGCGGGGGTTCGATGGCGGAACGCAACATGCAGCGGGCCGCCGCAGACGAACGTGCTCAGCAGGAGTACATCCAGCAGGTCGCCGGGTCGACGAGCACCGCCGACGAGCTGGTCAAGCTCGCCGATCTGCATTCTCGCGGCCTCCTCACCGACGACGAGTTCAACGCCCAGAAGGCCGCCCTGCTCGCCTGATGGGCCGGCGGGCACCGGCACGGTTCGTCCGCAGGGCTGAGCCGCCGACCGCTACCGACGGCACAGCCCTGCGGCGTCGAAGGGAGAGGTGCAATCCAGTTGGAGCACGGTCTGGATCTCGAGGTGATCGTGGTCTTCGCCATAACCGTGGTGGCGTGGAGCCTGGCGTCCGCCCGCCTGGAGCGGTGGAGCCTGACCCCCGCCAACGCCGCAACCCGGGCCACGCCATCGGCCGAGACACGGCCTGAGCCCCTTGCGCCGCGGAGACTCCTCGGCCAGCACCGAAACGCCGCGCCGACCGCCCCCTCGAAGGCCTCGTCATGAGCGCACCGCAGGCGACGCCGACCCCGGGGACACAGTTGTTCGCCTCGGCGAGGGCCGAGCCTCGATCGAGACGACCGACGGATGTAGCCCTCGCCATCGGGGCCGTCATCGGTGTGGCCATAACCTGGGCCTGGTCGGAATCCGCCACCGGGTTCGATGCGGCGCTCGACGGCTTGCTGGCGGAGATGCCCGGGTTCCTCGACCCGCTCTGGCGGCTGGCGTTCTGGGCACCGATCGTCCACGCTCTGGTACTGGTCGTTGCCGCCATCGTGCAACGGCGGGCGGCGCTGACGCGCGATTTGCGTGCTGGCTGCGCTGCTCGCCCTGCTGTTCGCCGCAGTCGTCGTCGAGCTCGCCATGGATGACGGGCGTACCATGCTCGAACTCCTCACCGACGTGGATGGGCCTCCGGTTCTCCCACCGACGGTCTGTGCGGTGGCGGTGGCGGTGATCGCCACGGCGTCACCGCACCTCAGCCGGCCGGTCCGGCATCTGGGGCGCTGGCTGATCGGCTTGCAGGTCGTGGCATCACTGTTCCTCGGTGCAGCGGAACTGTCCGGGGCGCTGGCCGGCGTGGGGATCGGGTACGTCGCAGCCGCCCTGGTGCATCTCCTGTTCGGGTCACCTGGTGGGCGCCCGAGCACGACCCGGATACGCGGCGCCCTGGCCGACCTCGGGGTGACGGTGACCGAGCTGGAGCCTGCCTCCATGCTGGCCCAGGGTCAGGTCGTGTTCTCCGGCGCCGATGCCGAGGGTCCCCTGGTGGTCAAGGTGTACGGCCGCGATGCTTGGGATGCCCAGGTCATCACCGACCTGTGGCGATGGTTGTGGTACCGGGGAGCGAATCGGACCGCCCGGCTGAGCCGGATCGAGCTGGTCGAGCACGAGGCATTCGCCACGCTCATGGCGGAGCGGTCCGGTGTGCACACTGCCCGCGTCGTGACCGCCGGCGCCGTCGGTTCGGGTGATGCGCTCATCGTGGTTCGACCCGTCGGTGTCCCGCTGACGATCGGCGACACCGGAGTCGACACAACCGGCATCGATGTCGGCTCCCTGTGGCGCCAGCTCGAGAAGCTGCACGCCTGCGGCCTGGTCCTCGGCCAGGTGGACATCGATCGCGTCGTCGTCGGTCATGACGGTGCGATCGGGTTCGGTGACTTGTCGACCGCCTCAGTGCTGAGAACGCCTGGAGACCGGTCCCTGGACCGAGCCCAGGCGCTGACGCTCGCCCTCGTCTTGCAGGGCGAGGACGCCGCCGTGGCGACAGCACGCGCCGCGCTGGGCGACGAAGCGCTGGCGGCGACCCTCCCATACCTCCAGGGTCCCGGGGTGCCGCCTCTGCTACGCCGGGTCATCGACCAGCGCAAGGTCAAGCTCGACGCCGTGCGGGAGCGGATCGGCGAGCTGATCGGGGTGGAGGAGCCGGAGCTCGCCAAGCTGCAACGGGTCACCTGGAAGTCACTGGTCGGGGTGGCGCTCGGGCTGGTCGCGGTGTCCTCGCTGCTCGGCCTGTTCACCGACATCGACATCGATGCGTTCCTCGCCGCCCTCGGTGAGGCGCAGTGGGGCTGGCTGTTGGCCGCGCTCCTCATCGCACAGGCCGCCGTCGTGCCCACCGCCATCGGCACGCTGGGGTCCACCACCCAGGTCTTGCCGCTTGGACCGTTGGTCACCCTCCAGTTCGCCATCGCCTACATCAACCTGGCCATACCTAGCACGGCGGCCCGGGTGGCGGTCAACATGCGGTTCCTCCGCAAGTTCGGCCTCACCCCGGCGGCATCCGTCTCGGCGGGGGTGATCGAGACCGGGGCGGGGCTGATCGTGGAGCTTGGGCTGATGGTCTCGATGGTTCTCCTGGCGGATCTCGAGTTCCAGGTCACCGGCGATGGCGGGGACGATGGCCAGCTCGGCACGGTCCTCCTCATCCTGGCGGTGGCGGTGGTCGGTGTCGCCTTGGTGCCGAGCGCCCGCAAGCGGATCACCGCCATGGTCGGCGAGGTCCGCTCGGCGGCGACCGTCCTCCGCAACCCCGTGAAGCTCCTGCAACTCTTCGGCGGCAACCTGGTGAACCGGGTCTCCCTCGCCTTGGCGCTCGGCGCCTCGGTCATCGCGTTCGGCCACGACGTGTCGGTGGCCGAGCTCATCTTCATCAACACCGCGGTGACGCTGTTCGCCGGCCTGATGCCGATCCCAGGTGGGGTCGGCGTCGCCGAGGCCGGTCTCACGCTCGGGCTCACCTGGGCAGGCGTCCCCGAGGAGCTGGCACTCGCCTCGGCCCTGGCGTACCGGTTCGCCACCTTCTATCTACCCCCGCTGTGGGGCTGGTACTCGTACCGATGGCTGACCCAACACCACTACCTATGACTCTTCCTGAGCAAGCTCGACAGCGTGGCGTCACCTGCACGCCATCGTGGACCCGTGGAGGTCGCGGTGCTACGTCGCCGGCGAGTCCGCCTCCCAAGACCTGGCAATGGTGATCTCATGAGCAGCGTGGAGCCGACCGATCGAAGGAGGACAGGGTGAACATTGTTTGGGCGGCGTTGATCGTTCTGGCGGCGACGGCTGTGGCGGTTGTGGTGATGCTGCTGGCGCGGAGACGGGCACCCGAAGGTGGGTATTTCGCCGACGGTGACCGTGCGGCGGGGATCTTCGGTGTCCTCGCCACCGGGTTCTCAGTCCTGCTCGGGTTCTTGATCTTCCTCGCGTTCGAGAGCTACGACGCGTCACGAGCGGGAGCTGAGGCCGAAGCACTGGCCGTCGCCCAGCAGGTCCGAACGGCGCAGACGCTCCCCGCCGAGGTCGGTGCCGACCTCACCGGCGAGTTGGTGTGTTACGCCCGCTCGGTCATCCATGATGAGTGGGCACGGATGGAGGCCGGCACCCTGGGCGAGGACATCAACCCTTGGGGAGTGGCGCTGTTCGGCACACTGCAGAACGTCGAACTGAGCACTCCTCAGCAGGAGGCCGCCTACGGGAGTTGGCTGGACCAGACGTCGGACCGTGAATTGGCACGCCAGGCCCGAATCCATGGTGCCTCCGGGGTGATGCCGGTCCCGCTGTGGATCGCCCTATTCGTGATCTCGCTCATCATCCTCGGGTACCTGCTGGCGTTCGCCGACAGCGGCGAGCGGGCATGGGTCCAGGCTCTGCTAATTGGCAGCGTGGTTTCGGTGATGGTCACCATGCTGCTGTTGCTCAACTTCATGGACGACCCGTTCCATAGCGGTGTCGGCGGGCTCCAGCCGGTGGCCATGGAACGAACCGAGTTGGTGATCGATCAGCAGCTGGACGTGATCGGCCTGGACATCACCATTCCATGCGATGAGTTGGGAGATGCGGCATGACCGCGCCGGCCGTGAAGGAAACGCCGGATCCACCCAAAGGGAAGGACTGGGTCGAGATCGTCGCCACCATCGTATTGGCGCTCGCCGCCGTCGCCACGGCGTGGAGCAGCTATCAGGCCACGAGGTGGAACGGGGAGGGGACCAAGGCCTCCGGTCGCGTCAACGCCGTGCGCATCGAGGCGGCGCGTGCCCAGGGTCTCGCCGAGGGACAGACCCAGGTCGACATCGCGTTGTTCCTGGAGTGGGTCAACGCCACCGTCGAAGAGAACAGTGAACTCCAGGACTTCTACGCCGAACGGTTCCGGGCAGAGTTCAAACCCGCCTTCGACGCCTGGATGGCGACCGATCCGTTGACCACCACCGGCGCTCCACCGAGTCCGTTCGCCATGGACGAGTACCTGCTCGAGGCGGAAGTGGAGGCCGAACAACTGGACGCCGAGGCCGAACTGTTGGCCGCAGAGGTACGCCTCGATGTCCAAAGGGCGGCCAACTACATCCTCGGTGTCGTGCTGTTCGCCGTCGCCCTGTTCTTCGCCGGGATGAGTGCCCGGGTCCGCGGAGCCGGAGCGAGGAAGGCGTTGCTCATCATCGGCTGCGTCGTCTTCGTCGGCGCCGCCGCGTGGATCGCCACGTTCCCGATCAGCCTGTCGCTGTAGCGCGAATGCCAGCTGGTGGAGATAAGGGTGCGAGTCGAGCCGGATGTGGAGCTTCGGGCGAGTCGAGCCGGAGAGGGGAATCGAACCCCTGACCTACGCATTACGAGTGCGTTGCTCTACCGACTGAGCTACTCCGGCGGGGAGCCGGGGATTGTAACGCCGGCTTGGAACCGACTACTCAGCGACGCCACCAGGCGACGGTGCGGGCCAGGCCATCTTCCAGGCTGGTCGGCTCGGCGTCGGGGAACAGGGTGCGCAGCCGGGTGGCGTCGGCGGAGCTGTGCCGGATGTCGCCCTTCCTCGGCTCGGCGTGCTGCACCTCGACAGGGGTACCGATCTCCTTGGCCAGGAGGTCGGCGAGCTCGAGCAGCGTCGATCCCCCACCAAAGGCGAGGTTGACCGGGATGGGGTCGACGGCACGGCGGTTGATCGCCGAGGTCACCACCGAGGTAACCGAGTCGACGTAGGTGAAGTCGCGCGACTGTAAGCCGTCGCCGTACACCACCACCGGTTCTCCGGCCAGCGCCGCCGCGATCCACGCCGGGATGACCGCGGCGTAGGCGTGCCCGGCGGGCTGGCGGGGCCCGTACACGTTGAAGAAGCGGAACACCATGGTGGGCAGCCCGTACGAGTGCTGGTAGGCGAGGGCGTACCACTCGGTGGCCAGCTTGCTCACCGCGTACGGGCTCATCGGCCGGGTGGCGAGGTCCTCGTGCTTGGGGAGGTCGGGGACGGCGCCGTACACGCTGGACGAGGACGCCACCACGGTGTGCAGGTTGCCCGCACGCCGCGCCGCCTCGAGCACCATCAGGGTGCCCGTGTTGTTCCGTTCATGGGTGGCGACGGGGTCGGCCACCGACTTGGGCACCGACCCCCTGGCGGCGAAGTGGACGATGCAATCGGCGCCGGCGAAGGTCTTGTCCAGCACGTGCTCGTCGAGGATCGAGCCGACCACCAACTCGACGTCCAGCCCATCGAGGTTCCGCTCGTCACCGGTGGAGAGGTCGTCGAGCGCGACGACCTCCATCCCGTCTGCGGTCAGCCGCTCCGCCAGGTTCGACCCGATGAACCCGGCGCCGCCCGTGATGACGACTCTCATGGTGATTGCCCCCCTATCCAGCACGCACGGTAGCGGTGAACGGGGCGGGATCAGCCGATCGGTGCGAGGTTGGCGCCGCCGGTACGATCCCGGCCGTGACCGGGCGACGTAAGGCGTTGGTGCTGGGCCTCACCTGGCTCGTGATCGGCGGCGTCCTGCGCCTCACCATGCTCGCCCCGGAGGTGTGCCCGCCGCTGACGGCGGACGATGCGGTTGCCGCCGCCGAAGCCGCCGCCGAGTGGATCGCGGTCAACCAGCGGAGCGACGGGACCTTCCTGTACGAGTGGGACCGCGACACCTCCGCCGCCAGCCCGTCCTACAACATCGTCCGCCACGCCGGGACGACGATGGCGCTCTACCAGGCCGCCCGCTACACGACCGGCGACACCGATCGATACCTCGCCGCCGCCGACCACGCCCTCGCCTGGATGTTGGCGAGGGTGGTCGCCACCGACGACGGCGCCTCCGGATGGGCGGACGGCGATGCCAACGTCAAGCTGGGCGCAGTGGCACTCCTCGCCATCTCGCTGCTGGAACGGCGCGCCGTGACCGGAGACACCGGCCACGACCGGTTGCTGGTCGAGCTGGGGCGGTTCATGGCAGGGCAGCAGACGGCCGACGGCGCCATGCTCGACAGTTGGGACGTCGACACCAGGGCCCCCGACCCCGACGTGCGCTCCCGCTACGCCACTGGCGAGGCGTTGTGGGCGCTCGCCCTGCTCCACGAGACATTCCCGGACGAGCGGTTCGACGAGGCGGCCTGGCCGATCCTCGACTATCTGAGCACCCGGCGCGACGACGAGGAGGGGCTGTGGCCCCGTCCCTGGCCCGACCAGTGGGCGGCCTACTCCCTCGAAGCCATGGGCGATTGGGGGCTCTCCGCCGAGCACGTCGCCTATGCCAGGGCGCTCGCCGCCCAATTCGGCGTCGGGGTGCGCTGGGACTCGCAACGCGCCGGCATCGCCACCATCACCCATCCTCCCGAGCCGAGGGGCGCCGGGTTCGGGACGACGATCGAAGGGGCCTCGATGTTGCAGCGCCTCGCCACCACCGACACCCGCCTCGCCGACCTGGCCGACCCGCTCGCCGATCGAACGGCCTGCGGCGCCGCTCGCCTCGCCGCCTTCCAGACGCCGGCGGGGCCGGGAGTGCCGCACACCGAGGCCGGCGCCTGGTTCCGCCAGGGGATCACCCGCATGGACGACCAGCAGCACGCCGCCTCCGCCCTGATGTGGACCGCCCTCCTGGCCGATGCCCGATGACCCGACTAGTGCTCGATGATCAGCCTGGTGAGATCGACGGCGGCGACGATCTCGTCGTCGATGACCTCGCCGGTGGGTTCGAACCCGAGCCCGAGGTAGAACCCAACCGGGGAGCCACGGCCGGGGGACCAGCTGGTGCTCATCCGCTGGTGCCCGGCGGCGAGGAGCCGCTCGGCGACGAGGGCGAGGGTGCGCCGCCCGATGCCTCGCCCTTGGTGCCAGCGGTCGACCAGGAGCCGCCACAGGAAGGGCTCGGGGTTGGTGACGGTCGCCTCGGCCAGCATCACGAAGGCGACGAGGACACCGTCGGCCGTGACCGCCCGCAGCCAGGGCACGAACGGCTCGCCCGACGGGTCGAGCTCGGGGAACAGGGCGTCGGCATACGACCAGACCACCGGCGCCACGAACCATGTCTGGGAGTGGTGGGTCTCGAGGCCGCCGACCGCCTCGTGGTTGTCCTGGTCGATCTCGATCAGCTCGACCGCGGCCGGCGGGGTGAGGTCCCGGGCCAGCCATGCCGCCCGTTCCGCCGCGGTGACCGCGTACAGGTCGTCGTCGAGCCATTCCCCACGGATCAGGCTCGCCTTCACGGTTCGCCCTTCGTGCCGGAAGCCGAGCCGCTCCAGCAGACGGGCCGAGGCGACGTTGTCCGGGTCGAGGGTGGCGTGGACGCGATGCACCCCCTCGGCGAAGAGCAGGTCGACGACGGCTCCGACTGCCTCGGTGGCGAAGCCTCGCCCCTGCGCATGGCCGGCCAGCGTGTAGCCGAGGTCGGCTTGCAGACCTTTCGGCGTCCGTCCCACCCCGACCTCTCCGACGACGACGCCGTCGTGCTCGATGACCAGCTGGTACCAGTCGCCGTACAGGGGCCACGGCGCCGTCGCCAGGAAGCGAGCCATCCGCTCGCCGTCGGCCGGCGAGAAGGGAAGATCCCAGTCCTGGTAGCGGGCCACCGCCGGGTCGTTGCGGTAGGCGACCACAGTCGGCACGTCATCGGACCGGAGTGGCCGGACCACGAGACGCTCGGTGTGGAGGGGCGGGAACCCGATCTTCGGCACGCCGGCATTCAAGCGGAGGGGGACCTGTGAGCGTTGCCGTGGCGGCGGTGCTGGCCGTCCTCGCCGCCTGGAATCCTCCGGCCACCGCGGTATCGATCCGACCCCCCAGCCGGGGGCGCGCCATCGGGCTGGCGGTAGCCGCCGCGGTGGGCATCGGGCTGGCCGCTTTCGGGGAGACGCTGCTCGACGTGCTCGATCTCTCGGCGCCGACCTTCCGCACCGCCGCCGGCGTCGTGGTGGCGGTGAGCGGAGCGGCCCACGTCTGGGGCCGCACGGCGATCCCGGTGGAGGGCGACGGGATCTTCGGTGGCGCCGTCGCCGGGCTCTACCCCGCCCCGGTGTTCGCCGCCGTCGCCGCCGGAGTGGACGCCGGGTGGTTTCCCGCCGCCGGTGCCGTGGCGGCGTCCGCCGCCCTCTCCTGGTGGCTGGTCACCAGGGCCGAAGCCGACCGGGCGGTGATCTCGTGGACGGTCCGCCTGGTGGGAGCCGTTGCGGTCCTGATCGGCGTAGCCATGGTGGTGTCCGGGGTCAAGAGCGTCTGAGGCATTGCTCCGGCGCTGACCGACGGTCAGCCCTCATTGAGGACCGAGACGAGGGCGGCGTCGATGTCGGCGTCCCGGAACGCGAAACCGTCTGCGATGAGGCGCTCGGGGAAGACCCGCGCCGAGCTGAGGGCGAGCGCCTCGGCCCGCCTCTCCCCCAGGGCTGCCCGGAGCGCCCACGCCGGGACCGGGACCTTGGCGGGACGGTGCAATGCCCGGCCGAGCGCGGCGGTGAAGTCGGCGTTGGTCACCGCTCCAGGGGAAGTGATGTTGACCGGGCCGGCCAGGTCGCCGGCCAGCAGGTGGGACATGGCCGCCACCCAGTCGCCGATGGTGACCCACGACCACCACTGGCCACCGGTGGCGAGGCGTCCCCCGATGCCGAGCTTGAAGGGGATGGCAAGCCGCCCGAGCAGCCCGCCTTTGGCGTCGAGCACGACCCCGGTCCGGCACCACAAGGTGCGGATGCCGGCCGAGGCGGCGGGCCGGGCCGCCTCCTCCCAGGCGACGACGAGCTCGGCGAGGAACCCGGTGCCGGCCGGCGAAGTCTCGGTGACGGTCTCGTCCCCGGTGTCACCGTAGAAGCCGATTGCCGACTGCGAAAGGAACACCGACGGCCGGTGCCTCAGGCCCGACATCGACGCGGCGAGGAGGGCGGTCGGGCCCAACCGGCTCTCGGTGACGATCTCCAACCGCCGGCGGGTGAGACGGCGGTCGCCGATGCCGGCGCCGGCCAGGTTCACCACGGCGTCGATGCCATCGAACACGCCCGGGTCGACTTCTCCGCCCTCCGGGTCCCACGACCGCTCGCCCGGCGAGGGCGCCCTCCTGACGAGCGGGACGACCTCGTGGCCGTCGACGGCGAGGTGGCGCCGGAGGGCTGAGCCCAGCAGCCCGCTCGAACCGGCAACGAGGACCCGCACCCGCAGACCCTAACCCGAGCGGTCGGTCCAGGGATCGAGGTGCTCGCCGATCGCCGCAACCCACGCCCTGCCCAACGCCTCGACAGGATCGGGCTCGCCCACGAAGTCCTCGACCCGGATCGCCGGCAGCACCCGGACCCGGACCGTGCACCGGCTGAATCGCGGGTTGCGGGGCGACAGCGTGCCGTCCGAGCCGATGATGGCGACGGGAATGATGGGAACGGCGGCGCGCACCGCCAGCCAGGCGGCCCCTCGCATCGGCTCGGCGTCACCCCAGGTGGTGACCCGGCGGCCCTCGGGGAACACCCCTACCGGACGTCCCTCGGCGAGCTCGGCCAGCGCGGTGCGGATCGCCCGGATGGGGGGGCGGTCCTTGTGTGTTGGGATCGCCCCTAACAACGAGATGAGCCGGGCGAAGGCCGGGTGCTTGTCGAACAGCCCGGCGGCGGCAAGGTACCGCGCGTTGCGGCCCTCGGCGAGGGTCACCACCACGGGGTCGATGAAGGAGAAGTGGTTGGCGGCGACGACATGCGGGCCGGCGGGCAGGTTCTCACGGCCGAACACCTCGAGGTCCCACAGCAGTCTCCCCAACCAGAAGATGGGGCGGTGGACCAGCGCAACGAGGACGCTCGCCCCCATTGGCTGCCAGGAGTCAGCTGGGGGCACCGAGATCGGCGAAGAGGTTGGCGAAGGCGAGCGCCGGGCGCTGGTTGGCCTCGAGCGCCTCGATGGTGTCGAGCACCCTGGTGGCGGCGGCGACGGCGTCGACCGCCGACAGCGTGGTCAGCGAGGTGGCGGGGATGTCGGCGTTGAGCACCGGCGCACCGAGCTGGGCGGCGGCAACGTCGCGATAGAAGCCGGCGAGGATCTCGAGCCCCGATACGTGCAACGCCCCGGTCGCCCGCCGTACGGCCCGCTCCGCCCTGTCCTCGCCCCGCTTGCCGGTGGGCTCGTCGGCGGTGGTGGCTCCCGCCTCGGTGACCGCGGCGAGCAGTGGGCGGGTGGCCTGCTCGACCTCCTCGGCGAGCAGATAGGCCTCACCGGGCGATCCCGAGAGGCGGTCCGGCACCGACAGCCAGACCCGCCGGAACTCCGCAACCTCCGGCCTGGTGGCCATCGTCAGCGCCAGCCCGGGCCTGCCCCCGGAGACTCGCGCGGAGCGCTCCGCCTGCTCACGGTCGAGCCCGGTCGCCGCCAGCCCAGCCACCACCTCGTCGTCCGGCACCCGCCCGAACACCACCGCCCGGCACCGGCTGGCGACGGTCGGCGGTAGCTCGTCGCCCGAGTCGACGACGATGACGAAGATCGTCGACGCCGTCGGCTCTTCCAGCGTCTTGAGGAGGGCATTGGCCGCCTCCTCGTTCATCATCCCACCCTCCTCGAAGAGGAAGACCTTCCGGTCGGCGACCATGGGCGCCAGGCTGGCCTGGGCCACCGCCTGGCGAGCCTGGTCCACGGTCACCGATGCCCGGCCCTCCGGCTCCACCAGGACCAGATCGGGGTGGTTCCCGGCCAAGACCCGCGCCCTGACGGACGGGTCGTCGGCGATCAGGGCGGCGGCGAAGCGTCGGGCCACGGTGGCCTTTCCCACCCCGGCGGGACCGACGAACAGATACGCCTGCGCCGGCCGGGCCAGCTCCGAGCGGAGCATCGCCGTCACCGCGGCGTGCCCGATCACACCGGAGAAGACGTCGTCCACAGCTCCTCCAGCGTCGTCGCCACCTCGTCCACGACCGCCTCGAGCGGGGCGGCGGCGTCGATCACCACGAACCTGCCCGGCTCTGCGGCGGCGAGCAGGTCGAAGCCCTCCGCCACCCTCCGCTGCAGGTCGAGCCCCTCGCTCCCGATGCGGTCGGGCACGGCTTGGCGCTCCAGCCCGAGCCCGGGGTCGAGGCGGAGCAACACGACGAGTTCAGGCCATACGCCGCCCAGCCCGGCGGCGTTGACGGTGCGCACCATGTCGATTCCGAGGCCGCGCCCGTGACCCTGGTAGGCCAGCGACGAGTACACCGAGCGGTCGCCGACGACCCACGACCCGGCGGCGAGCGCCGGGCCGATCAGCTCCGCGGCCAGTTGGGCGCGGGCGGCGGCGAACAGCAGCGCCTCCGCCCACGGGGAGACCTCCCCCTCCGGTTCGAGCACGATGCGACGGACCCGCTCCCCCGTCCTGGTCCCCCCGGGCTCGCGGACGCCGAGGACGGGCCGGCCCCGTGCCTGCAGGACCGATACCACCCCGGCCGCCACCGTCGACTTGCCGGCGCCTTCGATCCCCTCGAGGGCGGCGTAACGCCCGGTCACGGTTGTTCCTGTGGGTCCTCGGCGCCGCCGACGACGTCGGCGCCGCGTACCCGCACCGCTTCGGCCAGGATGTCCCTGGCCTCCGTGCCGAACCTGGGCCGCCCGAAGCTGTCGCGCAGGCTCCACAGCGTGGCGGCTCCCGAGCTGATGATCAGCAGCCCGCCGACGAGGAGCACCGCCCGCTTGGACTCGTCGAAGATCCCGAGCCCGTTGCGGGCGAGGATCAGGTCGAGTGACGGCGCCGCCGCCATCGACACGAACAGCCCCACCCGCATCAAGGTGAAGAGCGCCGCCAGCACCCTGCCCCGCAGGTCGTCGTCGACCGACTCCTGGATATGGGTGAAGCCCATCACGTAGGCGGCCCCGGCACCGAACCCGAACACCCCCATCCAGGCGGCGGCGCCGAACACCGTCGAGGTGAGGGAGGTGGCGCCGAGGCCGACCCCGCAGGCGATCAACGCCAGGGCGAACACCAGGTCGCGCCGTAGCAGCCTCGTCTCGTAGAGCGTCATCCAGGCGACGGCGAGGGCGGCGCCGAGGCCGGCGGTGGTGATGATGGCGAAGAACCCGGCGTCGTCGGCGTCGAGCACCTGGTCGACGAAGGGGCTCCCGACCACGATCATCAGCCCGCCACCCATCAATGCGGTGGTCATCCCGATGATGACCCGCCGAATCGACTTCCGCCCCCAGAAGGTCGCCACACCCTCTTTGAACTCCCGGAAGGCGTTGGGCTTCTCGCCCTCCTGCCTTCGACGCGCCGCCACCGACCGGACCGCCCCCAGCGACCAGATGAGCCCCGCCGAGGCGAGAAAGGTGAGGGCGTCGAACCCGAACGCCCAGGTGAGGCTGGCGTTGCTCGCCGGGACCAGGCCGCCGAGGTCGTTCGCCGGTAGGGAGACGAAGAACCAGCTCAGCCCGGCTCCCAACGGAATGGTCCCGAACGTCGACCCGAGGATGAGGCTGTTGGCGGTCACCAAGTGCTCGGCCGGGACCAGGCGCGGGATCATGGCGGTACGCGGCGCCTGTCCCAGCAGGCTGAGCATCTCCAAGGCGAAGTTCACCGCCACCAGCATCCCGAGGTCGGTGACGAAGAGCAGCGCAGGCACCAGGAGGAACCGACCGAGGTCTGAGATCACCACCAGGGTGCGGCGGTCGAAGCGGTCGGTGAGCACGCCGACGATCGCGCCGAACACGAGCCCGGGGAGGATCCGCGACAACAGGGCCAAGAGCACGCCGGTCTCCCCGGCGATCCGGTTGCCGAGCGAGATGGTGGCGAACATGGTGATCCAGTCGCCCGAGCTCGACACGACACTCGCCCACCAGAATCGGGCGAACGGCCCGGACCGGATCATCGACATCGCCGAGCGCGGAGCGGCCGCGGTCATCCCGGTCACACTAGGAGAGGCACCGGGCGGAGGTCATCGCGCCTTCTTCGCCCCCTTGGGGGCGGGGCGTTTCCTCGGCTTTGCCGGTCCCTTGGCGCGGCGTTCCTCGAGCAGCTCGATGGCCCGCTCCAGGGTGATGCCCTCGACGGTGTCCGCCACCCGCAGCGATGCGTTGGTCTCGCCGTCCGTCACGTAGGGCCCGAAGCGGCCGTCGCGCAGGTCGACGGCCTTGCCGTCGGGTGTCTGACCCAGTTGCCGGAGCGAGGCAACGGTGCGGCGGCGCTGCTTCGGCTGGGCCAGCCTGGCCACGGCCTCGTCGAGGGTGACCGTGAGCAGATCCTCCTCGGCATCGAGGCTGCGGGTCTCCTTCCCCCACTTCACATAGGGGCCGTACCTGCCGTTGTGCGCGGTGATCTCGCCCCCGCCGGGGTGCTCACCGACGACACGCGGGATCCTGAGGAGTTCGAGCCCCTGCTCCAGCGTCAAGGCCTCCGGCGTCATCGACTTGAACAAGGAAGTGCGGGGCGGGGGCTGCTTCGACTGCGCATCCGCATCGATCTCGCCGAGCTGGACGTACGGCCCGTAGCGGCCATGGCGGAGGGTGACCACGGCACCGGTCTCGGGGTCGTGGCCCAGCTCGCGGTCGCCCGACGGCATCGCCAGGAGCTCGAGCGCCTTGTCGATGGTCAGCTCGTCGGGGGCGATGTCCTCCGGGATGGACGCCGTGTCGTCCCCCCGCTTCAGGAAGGGCCCGTACCGGCCCACCCTGGCGACGACCGGCTCGCCGGCGGCATCGTCCCCGATGGGGATGGCGTTGACCAGGCGTGGGTCGATGGCGTCGAGATTGTCCTCGACCAGACGGTGGAGGCCGAGGTGCCCGTTGCCGAAGTAGAAGCGGTGCAGCCAGGGGATGGCCTCCTTCTCGCCGCCGGCGATGTCGTCCAGGTCGTCTTCCATCCGGGCGGTGAACTCGTAGTCGACGAGGTCGCCGAAGTAGCTCTCCAGCAGCCCGACGGTGGCGAAGGCGGTGAAGGTCGGCACCAGCGCCGTCCCCTTCTTGAAGACGTAGCCGCGGTCCTGGATGGTGGAGATGATCGAGGCGTAAGTGGAGGGGCGGCCGATGCCCAACTCCTCCAGCCGCTTCACCAGCGACGCCTCGGTGAAACGGGCCGGCGCCTTGGTCTCGTGACCCTCGGCGGCGATGCCCGCCGCGGTTGCCGGGTCACCCACCGCCATGGCGGGCAGCGGGCGCTCCTGGTCGTCGAGGGCGGCGTCCGGATCGTCACGGCCCTCCACGTAGGCACGGAGGAACCCCGGGAAGGCGATGGAGAGCCCCGAGGCGGCGAACTCGACCTGGCGGCCGTCGCCGGCGGTTGCGGTGAGCCGGGCGGCGATGCTCTCGCCGACGGCGTCCTTCATCTGCGAGGCGACGGTGCGCTTCCAGACGAGGTCGTAGAGCCTGGCCTCGTCCGAGCCGGCGCCCACGGCGCGCGCCACCACGTCGGGCTCGGTGAAGTGGTCACCGGCCGGCCGGATGGCCTCGTGCGCCTCCTGGGCGTTCTTCACCTTGGCGGTGTAGACCCGGGGCTGGTCGGGCAGGTAGGCGGCGCCGTAACGGGCGGTGACCAGGCCCCGAGCGGCGTCGATGGCAGCCGCCGACAAGGTGATCGAGTCGGTGCGCATGTAGGTGATGAACCCCGCCTCGTAGAGTCGCTGCGCCGCCGACATCGCCCTGCGGGCGGCGAAGCGCAGCTTGCGGCTCGCCTCCTGCTGCAACGTAGAGGTGCGGAAGGGCGGGTAGGGCCGTCGGGTGTACGGCTTGGCCTCGACGGACGACACCGAGAACCGGGTACCGGCGATCCCGGTGGCCAGCTCGGTGGCGGCCGTCTCGTCGAGCACCAGCCGTGAGGTCTTCCTGGCCTTGGCCGAGCCGTCGTCGGCGAAGTCCTTCCCGGTGGCGACCCGCTCGCCGTCGATGGTCACCAGCTCGGCCTCGAACGCGGTGGGATCGTCCCTCACCGTGAAGGTCCCGGTCAGCCCCCAGTACGAGGCGGCGACGAAGGCGATCCGCTCCCGCTCCCGCTCGACGATGATCCGGGTCGCCGGCGACTGGACCCGCCCGGCCGACAGCCCCTGGCGGACCTTGCGCCACAGCACAGGGGACACCTCGTAGCCGTAGAGCCGGTCGAGGATGCGCCGCGCCTCCTGGGCGTCGACCAGCCGCCGGTCGAGGTCACGGGGATGCTCGAGCGCCTGGCGGATGGCTGCGGGGGTGATTTCGTGGAAGACCATCCGATGGACCGGCTGGCGGGGACTGAGCACCTCGAGCAGATGCCAGGCGATGGATTCGCCCTCCCGGTCCTCGTCGGTCGCCAGATAGAGCACCTCGGCGTCCTTGAGCAGCTTCCTGAGCTTGGCGACCTGCTGCTTCTTCTCGGCGGGCACGACGTACACCGGCTTGAAGTCGTTGTCGACATCGACCCCGAGCCGGGCCCACGACTCGCCCCTGACCGAGGCGGGGATGTCCGATCCTGACTGGGGGAGGTCACGGATGTGCCCGATGGAGGACTCGACCACGAAGCCCGCGCCGAGGTAACCGGCGATGGTGCGGGCCTTGGCCGGTGACTCCACGATGACGAGCTTGGTTGGCACTGGACACCCGTCCGGGTGAGAGGGAGTGCGTTAGGTTGACCGCGCCCGGCCCCGTCTGTCAACCCTGGGACACGTCACGCCAACCCGGCGAAGCCGGACAGCAGCCGGTCGACCACCGCGTCCCAGGTGTGCTCGGCTTCGGCCCTTGCCCGCCCGGCGGTGCCCATCCGGTGACGGAGGCCGGGGTCCGTCACCAGCGTCCGCAGCGCGTCCACGAGGTCGGTGTGGTTGCGGACCACGAACCCGGTCTCGCCCTCGACCACGGTCTCGGGCGACCCGCCCGAGTCCCCGGCGACCACCGCCAGCCCGCAGGCGGCGGCCTCGAGGAACACGAGTCCGAGCCCTTCGACCTCGAGCCCGAACCAGCGCGAGGTGCATGGCATGGCGAACACGTCGAACATCGCGTAGATCGACGGGAGCTGGTCCCAGGGGGCGTCGACGACGAACTTCACCGGCACTCCCAGCCGGGTGGCCCTCTTACGCAGTGCCCCCTCCATGCGGCCTTTCCCGGCGAGCACGACGTCGAGGTGGTGCCCTTCGGAGGCGAGCTCGGCAACGGCGTCGAGGAGGAGGTGCTGTCCCTTGCGGGGCACGAACCGGCTGACGCACCCGACCACCGGTCGGGAGCCGGTTGCGTGCGGGGCCGGCCGGAAGCGATCGAGATCGACCCCCGCCCCCAGATACTGGGCCCGCCGCCCGGTGAGCCGTTCGATCCGCGCCGCGGTGTACCGGCTCACCGCGAAGCGGACGTCGGGCATCTCCAGCGAGGTGCGCAACGCGGAGCGCAGCCCGGGGACGGCAGCAGGGAACGTCACCTCGGCCCCGTGGCCGATCACCCCGATGGGTCGGTCGAGCCGGCGGCGGAGCCGGCCGGTCATCGCCGCCAGCGGCCAAGGTGCCCCGAACAGGACGGCGTCGACCCGGGCATTGCCCAGCTCGGAGGTGACCCAGTCGAGCACTTTCGGGGTGGGCCACAGGAAACGGCGCCGGTGACGGATCACGGTGGCCGGGGTGGCGGCGGGCCCGTCCCGTGGCGCCAGCACCGTCACCTCGCCCGGGTAGGCGGCCACCAGGCTGCCCAGGTATTGCTGGATGCCGCCGGGGCGCGGCGGGAAGTCGTTGGTGATGATCCCCAGCTTGGGAACCGGCGCGCTCATCGGCGCCGGGCCGCCGCCAGATGGCGGCCGGTGTTCCAGCTCACCACCGTCGGCCCCCGGGAGGTGAACGCCACTCGCCCAAGAGCGGTGTTGGCCAGCGAATGCAGTCGGGGCCGGTCGGCGAAGCCGAGACCGAGCAGACCGGTGACATAGGCGGAGGTCGCCGTCCCGTGGCTGACCACCCCCACCACCTGTTCGGGGTGGCTCGCCGCGATGCCGTCGATCGCCGCCGTCATCCGCTCCCGGGCGCCGGCGAACGTCTCGCCGTGTCCGCCGCGGACGATGTCCTCGCCCGCCATCAGCCTCCCCCACTGCTCGGGGCTGGCCGCAGCGATCTCACCGGTGGTCAGGTTCTCCCACGCCCCGAACCCGATCTCCTTGAGGTCGTCGACGACCTCCGGTGTGAGCCGTTGCGCCTCGGCGATCGCCTCTGCGGTGTGGAGTGCCCGCAGCAGCGGCGAGGTGTAGAGGGCGTCGAGACGGGGCACCCCGACGGCGGCGTCGGCGGCCTGGGCCAGCCCGACCTCGTTGAGCGGCCAGTCGCCGTGTCCTTGCCAGCGCTGCTCGACGTTGGCCGAGGTCTCGCCGTGGCGGATCAGGACCAGGTCGGTGTCCCCGGGGCGACGTGGTGGGTCGTCGTCGAGGTGCGCCGTGTCGTTGTAGGAGAGGAGCTGCACGCCACGGGCGCCCACCGAGAAGGCTCCGATGCCGGTGTTGGCCATCAGCCGCAGCGGCGCCGGCCGGGCGATCCCCACCACCGAGGCGACCAGGGTGACGATGGCGACCCCGTGGCTGACGACCACCGCGGTTCCTCCTGGGCCGACGCGGCCGGCCAGCTGCTCGAACGCATCGGTGGTCCGCTCGGCGACGCCGGAGATCCGCTCTCCCCCGCCGAGGGCGATGTCGTCGCCGCGGGCGAGGGCGGCCAGGTCGTCGGCGTGCGACCGCATGATCTCGTCGAAAGGCCGGCCTTCCCACACCCCGAGATCGGCCTCGCGCCATCGCGGGTCCGTCTCGAAGGGGAGCCCGAGCGCCTCTGCGGTCGACACGGCTCGGCCCAGGTCGGACGACACCACCAGATCGGGAGGATCGGCGGCGATCACCTCGCCCAGCCGGCGGACCTGGTCCCGGCCGTCGTCGGACAGCTCGGTGTCGGTGGCACCCTGCCAGAGCCCGGCCCGGTTGGCCCCGGTCTCGCCGTGCCGCACGACGACGATGCGGGCTGGTGCGGCGCGGGCGGTCACGGGGTCACACCTCGCTCACACGAAGGCCGAGGCGAAGATCAGGCTGACAATGGTCATCACCTTGATGACGATGTTCATCGCCGGGCCCGCCGTGTCCTTGAAGGGGTCGCCGATGGTGTCGGCCACCACCGCCGCCTTGTGCGCCTCGGAGCCCTTGCCGCCGTATGCACCGGCCTCGATGAACTTCTTGGCGTTGTCCCAGGCGCCACCGGCGTTGGCCATGAAGATGGCGAGCAGGAACCCGCTGACCAGTGCCCCGGCGAGCAGGCCACCGAGGGCATGCACCGAGATGAACCCGACCACCAGCGGCAGGGCGATGGCGAGCAGTCCGGGCATGAACATCTCGCGGAGGGCAGCCTTCGTGGAGATGTCGATCGCCCGGGAGTAGTCGGGTTTGGCCGACGGATCGCCGTCGAGCAGCCCGGGGATCTCGTGGAACTGACGGCGTACCTCGTCGATCATCTGGTTGGCGGCCCGGCCCACCGCCTGGATCGCCATCGCGGCGAACAGGTAGGGAAACATCGCCCCGAGGACGAGGCCGACCGTGGTGGGGGCGTCGAGCAGGTCGATCGCCGGCAGATTCTCCGCCCCGACCGCCTGGCGGAAGGCGAAGAACAGGGCGAGTGAGGTGATCGCCGCCGAACCGATGGCGAACCCCTTGGCGACGGCAGCAGTGGTGTTGCCCAGGGCGTCCAGGGCGTCGGTCACCTGCCGAACCTCGCTGGGGAGCCCGGCCATCTCGGCGATCCCCCCGGCGTTGTCTGCGATGGGCCCGTAGGCGTCCACGGAGACGGTCATCCCCAGGGTGGCCAGCACCCCGATGGCGGCGATGGCGATCCCGTACACACCACCACCCTCCATCGCCATCTCGCCGGCGGCGAAGGCACCGAGGATGCCCATGGCGGTGACCACCACGCTGAAGGCAGCCGAGCGCATGCCCTCCGAGATCCCCGAGAGCACCACGGTGGCCGGGCCGGTCTGTGCCTGGCGGGCCACCTCCTTGACGATCCGGTAGTGGTCGGAGGTGAACACCTCCGAGATCCACCCGATCAGATAGCCGACCACGAGCCCGACCAGGACGGCGAGGAACAGCCCCAACGGCCTTTCGATGTCGGGTGTCTCAGCGAAAAGGACCGGGGTCAGCGCCGCCACCCCGACCACGGTGATCCCCATCGCCACCCAGGTGCCGACGTGCAGCGCCGAAGCCGGCGAGTGGCCGCGGGGGCGGACGAGCAATGCGCCGACGATCGATCCGCCCATCCCGACGGCGGCGATCAGCAGCGGGAAGACGAGCAGCTCGGGCAGGAAGTCCTCGCCGGCGAAGGTGAAGCCGGCGTAGGCGATCGGCGCCACCAGCGCACCGACATACGACTCGAACAGGTCGGCGCCCATCCCGGCCACGTCGCCGACGTTGTCGCCGACGTTGTCGGCGATCACCGCCGGGTTGCGGGGATCGTCCTCGGGTATTCCCGCCTCGACCTTCCCCACCAGGTCGGAGCCGATGTCGGCCGCCTTCGTGTAGATGCCGCCGCCCACCCGGGAGAAGAGCGCGATGCTGGAGGCACCGAGCCCGACGGCGGCGAGAACGCTGATCGGGTCGTCGAGCTCGAGGACCGTGAGGAAGAGCCAGAAGGCCACGGCAAGGCCGAGCAGGGCGAGCCCCGCCACGGTGAAGCCGGTCACCGCGCCGCCGCGAAAGGCGATGGTCAGTGCCTCGGCGACCCCGCCCCTCCTGGCCCCCTCGGTGGTGCGGGCGTTGGCTGCGGTGGCGATCCGCATCCCGATCAGCCCGGCCGAGGCGGACAGGACGGCGCCGGTCACATAGGCGATCGCTCCCCAGGGGCGTCCCCAGTCGAGGAGCACGAAGATCAGCGTCGCCATGGCGGCCACGAACACGGCGACAGCCACGTACTCACGCCTGAGGAACGTCATGGCCCCTTGGCGGATGACGAGCATCAGCTCCTGCATGCGCTCGTCACCCGGGCTGGTGGCGAGGACCAGGCGGGCGAACGTCGCCGCCAGCAGCAGCCCGGCGAGACCGGCGGCGATGGCGATGTACACCCACAGCTCGGGATCCAAGGTGCTCCAGTCGGGGCGGGAAGGCGGGATTGTAGGAGGGGTGCCCGTCGCCCCCCGATCCGTGCGTTGGTTCCCGATTGCCACCAGCCGTCGGTAGCATCGCCAGACCGTGGCCAGTCGACCCTTGTTCCCGTACGTCCGTCGCGCCTTGGCGCTCGCCCTCGTGGTTGGGGCGTGCTCGTCGGGCACGGCGCAGGACGGCACCACCGGCCCGCCGGTGGCGGCTCCGTCGACGACGACGTCCACTTCGGTTCCCCCGACGACCACGACCACCACCCCGCCGCCCCCGCCGACGGTGACGCTCCGTGGCCCTGTGCCTTCCCGCCTGCAGGCGCTGGCCGAGCAGCTCTACAACCATCTGATCGATGGCGCCGGGCCGATGCCGGCGATGGTCGCCGGGCTCGATCAGTACGTGCGGGGCCATGAGGTCTCGCCCGGGGTGGTGCGGGCGCATGGCTCGGTGGCGACGCTGGCCAACGGCGACCGCGTCGGGGTGGTCGCCACCGAAACCGACGGCCTGGTGTTCGTCGATCCCAAGGGTGCCCGGAGGGACTGGCGCATCGTGGCGGCGATGCTCGACGGGCGTCCCCCGTGGCTCGGTCCCGACAACCTCCGCAACCTGGTGGTGATCGGCTCCGACGCTCGTGTCGGGGAGGACCAGCTGAACCTCCGCGCCGACAGCATCCACATCCTCACGCTGCGTCCCCGCCAGGGCACCGGCGCCCTGGTCGGATTCCCCCGCGACAGCTGGATCCAGGGCAGCAAGCTCACCGACCTCATGCCCGGTCGCGGTCCGGAGGGCATGCAGCAGATCCTGGAGGAGACCACCGGCCTCGACCTCGAGGGTTGGGTGGCGGTCGGGTTCGAGGGTTTCCTCGGCCTGATGGGGGACCTCGGCAACCTCGAGATAACGCTGCCGACGGCGATGCCCAGCGGCAACAGCTGGGCTGACTACCCGGAAGGCGAGCAGTCCCTGGATCCCCAGCTCGCCCTACGCCTCGCCCGCATCCGCAAGGACCTGCCCAACGGCGACCTCGACCGCACCGTCAACCAGGGGCGCATCATCCTGGCGGCACTCACCATGGTCCAGGACATGGGCCTCGTCCACCTGCCCGAATGGGTGGCGAGCTACAGCAACCACGGCTTCACCAGCCTCGGCACCAGGGCGCTGGTGACCTTCGCCGCCGCCGCCCACGTCGCCGACCCAGAGACGATCACGAACACCGTGCTCCCGGCGTCGCTGGGCTGGGTGGGAGCGGCGTCGGTCGTGTTCCTCGGCGACGCCGCCCAGGCGGTCTACGCCGACATGGCAGACGGTCTCATCGGGAACAACTGACCCGGCCTCAGATTCATCCCGGGCGCGACATGACACCTGGCACATCGGTCTGCATCGTGGTCAACCCGGCGCCGAACCGCTGATCCCGAGCTGAAGGGCGACCCCGGCCAGTCGTCGATCCTTGGTCCACAGCCGGACGCCGGACAGCATCGCCGAGGCCAGGAGGTGAACGTCGACCCACCCGACACCGCGGCCGTGTAGCCGCTCCCGGGCGACCAACTCGAGCACCTCGTCATGGTCGGCGACCGCAGCAGGTGGCAGACCGCCGAGCAGGTCGAGAACCTCGACACGGCGTTCGAGGTTGCCACACGCCAGCTCGCCGACGATGTAGGGATGCATCAGCACCAGCCCCTGCTCGAGTAGTCCTTCCAGGGTGCGATTGCCGCGCCTGAGGTGGTCCACCCAAACAGAGGTGTCGACGATCACCGCCGGCGGCGGGGCGGGACGACGAACCCGGGCTGCGAGCCGCCGAGCGCGGCGAGTCGACGGGCGCGCTCCCGATCGACCAATGCCTGCAGGCCCTCGTGGACCAGAGCAGTCTTCTCGACGATTCCGGTGGCGCTTCGCGCCGCGTCGACCAGCTCGTCACGCAAGTTCAATGTGGTTCGCATATGTATCAGTATGCACTGTACGTATGCCCCCGTCAACGATCGAGGACCAAGGCACACGTGTTGTTCCGCGGGGCCGGTCAGACTTGGAGGGTGGCGACCGGATCGAGGTGGTGGAACGTCGTTTCCGGACCGGTAAGGCCGGCAACGACGCGGAGGTAGAGAGCCCGCCCGTCCTCGTTGAGGGCGCCGTCGTGGATGGGGAAGGCGTCGGCCGGGCCTACGGCGGCCACGAAGTCGACGGTCTGCCCGGCCGACGCCCACGGGGCCGTCAAAGGGACGGCGAGGACGTCGACACCGGGCGGCGTGGTGTCGTAGGCGTCGCCGGGGTGGAAGAAGCAAGTTCCGGCAGCCTCTGACAGGAGGTAGCCGACGTTGCCCACCCTCGGGATGCGAGCGTGGATCACCGCATGGGCGCCGCCGACCACTTCGGCCTTGATGTCACCCAGGTCGAAGACGGTACCGGTGGTGACCACCTCGGCATCCAGGCGCCGTTCGGCGAGCAAGGGGGCCACCTGGCCCTCGACGAGGACACGGATGCCGGGGTTGGCACCCACCAGCCCGTGGACACCGGCGACGTCGACATGGTCGGGGTGCTGGTGGGTGATGAGCACGGCGTCGAGGTTCTCGAGGGCGTGCCAGGTGTCGCTGTACACACCGGGATCGATGAGCACGCGCGTCGCGGCGGTCTCGACGAGCACGGCGGCATGCCCCAGGCGGCTCAGCTTCACGTCGTCGAGTATGCCACCGGCCCGACGCCATCCGGCGACCGGCACTACGGTTTCCGCGCTCTCGTCACAAGGTCGGAGGTGGTGGCATGAGGGCGCTGCAACTCGTGGCGATCGGAGCGCCGTTGGAGGAACGCGCCCTGACCCGACCAGAGGCAGGCCCGGGAGAAGTGGTGGTCAACGTTGCTGCCGCTGGCATCTGCCACTCCGACGTCCACTACCGGAACGGCGTCGGCAAGATCGGGCCGCTGCCGCTCACGCTCGGCCATGAGATCGCCGGGACCGTCGCCGAGGTCGGGGAGGGCATCGACGCCGCTCGGGTCGGAGCACGGGTCGGCATCCACTACGTGGTGAGCTGCGGGTCGTGTGACCGGTGCCGGCGCCACGGCGAGCAGTTCTGCGAGACCTACCAGATGGTCGGCAAGGACCGTGACGGGGGCTACGCCGAGGCGATAGTGGTGCCCGATCGCAACGCGGTCGAGTTGCCCGACGGGCTCGACATCCGCCACGCGGCGGTGATGATGTGCTCGTCGGTCACCGCTCTCCACAGCCTGCACCGGGCGGCGATGCGCGCCGGCGACGTGGTCGCCGTGTTCGGTGTCGGGGGGCTCGGGTTGTCGGCGGTGCAGATCGCAAGCGCTCTCGGAGCTGGTGCCGTGCTCGCCGTCGATCGGGACGGCGACCGTCTCGCCCGGGCCGAGGCCCTGGGAGCCACCGCCGTCGAGTCGGGTGAGGCCCGGCGCGCCATCCTCGAGGCCGGCGGAGCCGACGTCGCCCTCGACCTGGTCGGATCGGGCTCGCTGCTCCGCACCGCGCTGGACACGATGGCACCGGGTGGCCGGGTGGTATCGGTCGGCCTCACCGGGGACACCGTCGATCTCCGCCCCCTGCCGGACCTGATCGCCCGGGAGATCGCCGTCATGGGTAGCAACGACCACACCATCGACGAGGTGCACGAGGTGCTCACCATGGCCGAAACCGGACGCCTCCGGCTGGACACGGTGGTGACCGACGAGGTCCCGTTGCAGGCCGTCGACGTCAACCGGGCGATGGACGACCTCTCGCGCTACGGGTCGGGGGGCAGGCGGGTCATCGTCCCGGGCTGACGTCGGAGGGCGGGCTCGCCGACCAGCCGGGTCGGATCGAACTCGGCGACGGCCCGAGCCGACACGGTGCGCCGTCCGAACACGATCAGGTCGACCGGTCCCGCCACGACGACCGAAACAGACCGCGGGGCCCAGCTCGGGTCGAGTGGACACTCGCAGGCGGTCACCGCCATCCCGTTCAGTGAGGCGAACCGCTCCGCCTCGGAGGCCGGTGATCCGGACGAACCGAACCCATGGAAGGTGACGGGGGCGGCGGCGAGGGCGGCGGCATCGGCGGCGGCGGTCGCCCTGGCCCGCCCGGCGAGATAGAGGCCGACATCGCCCACCATCAGCGCCAGCATCATCACCACCGCCGCCACCGCCGCCATCAGCACCGATACCGAGCCCCGCTCGGCGAGCCGCCCGGCACGTGGCGGAAGCCTGCGACGGCTGGAGCGATGCGTCAGCAGCGGCTCGGCGCTCACCGCTCCACCCGCATCGTTGCCCGGCCGGTGACCTCGACGGCGACGCCGCCCAGCCAGGAGCCGAGCACGTGGCGAAGCCGCACCACCACCTCTGCCGGTAGGCCGACCACGTCTGGCCGGCTCACCGAGATCGTCGCCGTCTCGCCCTGGCTTCCCAAGGCCCGCTGAACCGCCGCCACCGCCTCGGCAGGATCGGGGCTGACGGCGGCGTGGCGCGCCCCCTCACGCGCCGCCGCCACCACCTCGAGTTGGGTCCGGGCGAGGAGGGCGACCTCGACCACACCGAGCAGCGCCACCAGCATCACGGGGACCACCAGTGCGAATTCGATCACCGCCGATCCCGTCTCCCGCCGTCGGGCTCGCCTCGCCGGCCGACGGCTCACACGTACGAGGTCACCTTGGCCACCACCGCGTCGAAGAACGACTCGAGGGCGCCCGTGGATGAGGCCCACAGGATGAGCGCCAGGGCGATGGCGGCGGCGGCCACGATGACCAGTGCGTATTCGGCGGTCGCCTGACCGCGCTCCCTACCGGTTCGAGCGAGCATGGTGCTCACCTCCTTGTTGGCACCGGCGGCCGGCCGGCTCGGGGGGAAGTCATGACCCGATCCTCTCCAGGGCGGCGATCAGCGCAGGCGCCACCGTGACCAGCACGAACCCGGGAAGGATGAGCAGCGCCAGGGGAAAGACCAGGATCACCGGGAGCCTCCGGGCGGCGGTGAGCGTGCGCTGGCGCCGCATCTGCATCCGATCGGCGGCGAAGCCGTCCACGGCGTCGACCAACGGGGCCCCGGTGGCCAGGGCCCGCGCCACCAGGCGGTACAGGTCGGCGGCGTGGCCGCCGGCACCGTCGAGGGCGGCCACCCCTTCGTGGTGCATCCGCCTCGTCACTGCGGCGACCTCGCTCCTCACCGGGTCGTCCAGCCGCCCGCCGGCCCAGTCCAGTGCCTGGGAGAAGCCCCAGCCGGAGCTGAGGCCGACGGCGAGGAGCTCGGCGAGCAGCTCCACCTGGTCCTCGACGTCGGCGGCGGCCCGGCGCCGGGAGGCGATGCGCCGGACCTTCGGTCCGCCCCAGGCGAGTGCGGCGGCGGCGACGCCGAGCGGCGGCGACCACAGCCCGACCGCCAGGGCCGGGACGGTTGTCCGAAGCCGAACAGGTGCCCACGCGGCGAGGGCCAGTACCAGGGCCACCCGGACGGCGTTGCTCACGCCACCACCCTCCTGGTGAGGAGCGCCACCACGGCAACCCCGCCTGCCATCAGGACGGACCCGAGCCCGACGACGGCGGCGGCGATCGGCCCGGCGGCGAGCATCCCGGAGAGGCGGCCGGTGAGTGCCATCCAGCCGAGCACCAGGCACGGGATGGCGCCGACCACCGCCGCCGAGAGACGAGCCTGAGCGGTGAGCGCCCGACGCTCGGCGACCAGCTCCAGGTGCGCCGATGCCCGGTCGGCCAGCCGGGCGAACACGGCGGCGGCTCGCCCACCGGACGTATCTGCCGCCTCGAGGGCGGGCCCGGCGAGGCGGCCAACGTCCGGAAGGCCGGCGGCGAAGGCGGTGGCCACCCGCTCGATCGGCGCCCCTGCCTCGGCGAGTCGCACCGCGGCGGACAGATCGACGTGCGCCGACCGCGCCGCCGCCGGCTCGATGGCGGTACGCAAGGAGGCGCCGCGGCGCAATTCGGCGGCCACCGCGGAGAGCACCACCGCCTCGTCGGAGGGGCGTAGCCGGCCGCGCCGGGCCAGGATCACCACCGCCACCGCCGCCAGCCCGAGCGCCGGCATCCAGGCGCCGAGCACCAGTGCCGCCACCAGCAGCCAGGGCACGCCGTTCACCAGGCAGACCGCCGCGGTCAGGGCGACCAGGAGCGCGGTCACGGCCACCGCGATCGCAGGGCGCCGTCCACCAGCTCTGAGATGGACACCAACCTCCGCCGTCCCCCCGCCCGCTCCAGCTGGACGACCAGGTCGAGCGCGTTCCACAGCTGGCGGCGGATCGTCTCGGCCACCAACCCGCCCGGCGCCGAGAGGGCCAGTGTCTCGAGCCTCCACATCGCCTCGTCCGGGCCGTTGGCGTGGACGGTCGACATCGACCCCGAATGCCCGGTGTTGATCGCCTGGATCATGTCGAGGGCCTCCGGCCCGCGCACCTCACCAATGACGATCCGGTCGGGGCGGAGTCTCAGGGCGTGGCGCACCAGGGTGCGTAGTGTGATCTCGCCTGCCCCCTCGGCGTTCGGCGGTCGGCCCTCGAGACGCACCATGTGGCCGATCCGTTGCAGCTCCGCAGAGTCCTCGATGACCACTACCCGGTCGCCGTCGGCTATGGCGCCGGCGAGGATGTTGAGCAGGGTCGTCTTGCCGGAGCCGGTGCCGCCGGAGACGAGCAGGTTGCGCCGTTCGGCAACCGCCGAGCGCAGCAGGTCGACGGCCTCCCGGTCGGCGGCACCGGCGGCGACCAAGCCGTCGAGGTCGGCGACGGCGGCGGTGAAGCGCCGGATGGCGAGCACCGGGCCGTCAACCGACGCCGGCGGGATCATGGCATGGAGCCGGGAGCCGTCGGACAGCCGGGCGTCCACCGCCGGGCTGGCGCGGTCGAGTCGCAGGCCCAGCGGGGCGATGACGCGCTGCACGGCGGCGACGACCGGGCCAGGCCCGGCGAAACGGACAGGGGCGACCTGAAGCGAGCCCGCCCGCTCCACCCATACCGACCCGTCGGCGTTCACCAGGATGTCGGACACCGACGGGTCGGCCAGCAGCGGCTCGAGCGGGCCCAGCCCGACCAGCGTGTCGGCGACCTCGACGGCCACCCCGGGAGGCGCCAGCGGTGCCTCGTCGGGCAGCATCCTGCGAACCTCCCGCTCCACGGCACCCCGCTCCAACGGGACATCGCCGTCGAGCACCCGCGCCACCAGGCGGTCGATCACGGCCATGGCATCTCCCACACCCTGCGCCACGCCCGGAGCCAGCGTGACATGCCGGGACGCCGCCCTTCGAGCAGGCTCCGGACGGCGCCCGGCTGGGCACGGGGCAGCACGAAGGCCGGGGGAGGGAGGCGGATCGACCACGGCCCCGGTTGGTAGACCGCCGGGCCGGCATCGAAGGGTCGGCCGGGCGCCAGGGGGTGGACGGGCACCACTCCCGGACCGGTCGGGCGAGATCGCCGTTCGTGGCGCAGGACGACACGGGGCCACCCGGCGGCCAGGGCGGCGATGACGTCGGCGGCTTCCTCGGCGGTGACGCCACCGTTGCCCAACACCGCCACCCCGCGCCGCTCCGGACGGAGGTGGCGCCCGGTAGGTCCGTCCCTGACCAGCGCGGCCAGGGTGCCGGCCGCCCGGTAGTCGACTGAGGTGGGATCGAGGTCGATGACCAGCGCCGTGCCCGCCGACGTGGCGAGCGCCAGCGGGGCGACGGTCCCCAGGACGGCATCGTCGGGACACCAGGTGCCGAGCACGGCCATGATCCGCTCCCCTCCCGGGGTTGGTGAAGGGGAAGCGTCGACAACGTACGAAACGGGTGCGACAGATTCAAGGGAGGCGGCCGGCGACCCTGCTCATGTGCTCGAACGGGCCCAACGACCCGTAGGGCAGCGGCGCCCCGGCTCGTACACTGGCCGGGTCATGCAGCAGGCAGCATTCTTCGACCTGGACAAGACGGTCATCGCCAAGTCGTCGACCCTGGCCTTCGGCAAGCCGTTCTACAAGGCGGGGTTCCTCGGCAGGCGCACCCTGGCCAAGCTCGGCCTCGCTCAGGTGTTCTACGTCCTGTTCGGCGCCGACGAGGACCAGCTGGAGCGGGCACGGGACCAGATGCTCCAGCTCACCGCCGGCTGGCACCGCGCCGAGATCGAGCAGCTGGTGGAGGAGACCCTCCACGAGGTGGCCGAGCCGCTGGTGTACGCCGAGGCGCTCACCCTCATCGACGAGCACAAGCGGGAGGGCCGCAGGGTGTTCCTGGTGTCGGCCAGCCCGGAGCAGATCGTCCGGCCCATCGGGCGCCACATCGGGGTGACCGAGATCATCGCCACCCGGATCAAGACCGACACCGCCGGTTTCTTCCTGCCCGAGGTCGAGTTCTACGCGATGGGGCAGGGGAAGGTCGATGCGATGGCCGCCCTCGCCGAGCGTGAGGACCTCGACCTCGCCGGCTCCTTCGCCTACTCGGACAGCGCCACCGACGTGCCGATGATGGAGATGGTGGGCCACCCGGTGGCGGTCAACCCCGAGAAGGATCTTCGTCGGATGGCCGAGGAGCGGGACTGGCCGATCCTGGAGTTCCAGCGACCGGTCAGCCTGCAGAGCCCGCTGCGCGAGAACGTGCCGCTCATCTCCGGTGCCACCGTCGGCGTCGCCGTGCTCGCCGCGCTCATCGCCATCGCCCTGCTCCGCAAGAGGGCGCCCACCTGAGCGGCCGCTCCTTCACTCCCCCTCGTCGAGGTCGATCGGCGGCGGGGCGGTGACGATGCCGGCCTCGGCGATCGCCTCGGCGGCGATCTCCCCGTCGGCGTCATCGGGTTGGCCGGCGGCTCCCTCGGAGGCCTTGGCGGCGATCCCTTCGGCCCGCGCCGCTTCCACCTTCTCGGTGGTGAGCCGGGGGACGGCATAGATCAGCACGGCCACGTAGGCGGCTGCGGCGACCAGCCAGGGCAGCCGCAGGGCGAACTCGCGGCCCCAGAAGATCTCGCCGAACCACACGATCAGCCCGCCGAGCGGCCATACCGATCGGCATCATGCCCCACCCGAAGAACCGGTACACCGAGTTGACCCGGCCCAGCAGCCGGTCGGGGATGATCGTCTGGCGCAGGGAAACGGTGATGACGTTCCACACCACGCCTGCGAACGTCTCGGCGGTGAACGCCACCCAGGTGACCGGCCATCGGCTGCTCAGCCCGATGACGATACTGGTCACCACGCCGGTGAACAGCGTGAGGTACAGCGATGTGCCGCTGCCCAGGCGCTTGCGTGATCGGGGGGCGCAACCAGTCCCCCCACCACCCCGCCGATGGCGGCGCCGGTGCCGAGGACGGCGAAGACGAAGGCGTTCACCACGAGGACTTCCTGGGCGAACAGGACGAACGTTGCGGTGGCCATCATGGCCAGGGCGTTGAGCAGGCCGAGGATGATCGCCATCGGTCGCAGCAGCGGGTGGCGCCACAGCCAGCGGAAGCCCTCGCCGATCTCGGTCTTCCAAGTGACCTTTTCGCCGGCATCGTCCCGACGGGCCCGGAAGTTGCCGGTGAGCAGGAACACCAGGCCGGCGGCGACGGCGAAGCTGCCGGCGTCGACGAAGAAGGGCAGGGCGAACATCACACCGATGAGCAGGCTCCCCAGCGGCGGGCCGGCGAAGGAGTTGGCCACCATCTCGGCGGCCCACATCCGCCCGTTGGCGGTCTCGAGGCCCTCGGGGACGACGATGGCGGGGAGGATGGTCTGCGCCGCGTTGTCGCGCAGCACCTCGGCGAAGCCGAGCAGCAGGGTGGCGGTCAGCAGCACCAGGTAGAGGACGGTGTCGGTGTTGACGCCGACGCCCGCCGCCACGTCGTCCGGTGAGGGAAGCTGGTTCTCGGCGAGCACCACCAGGGCGACTCCGAGCGTGAGGACGGCGCGCAGCACGTCCATCAATACGATCAACTTGCGGCGGTCGACGCGGTCGGTGATCACTCCGGCGGGGAGCGAGAACACCAGCCACGGCAGCCGCTGGGCGACGGCAATGAGGGCGATGAGCAGCGGGTTGCGGGTGATGGCGCTGGCCAGCCACGGGTAGGCGACGAACCCGATGCCGTCCCCGAGGTTGGAGATGACGCTGGCGGTCCACAGCTTGACGTACTGCGGTCCCAGCTTGACCTCGGGCTCGGGCTGCCCGGCCGTCTGCTCGACGGTGGTGTCGGTCACCGGTCCTCCTCGGTCCGGTCCATGAGGACAGGATGCGTGGTCGGGTATATCCCGGCGATCAGCCCGTAGACGGTGTCACCGCTGCGGGGCAGCTCGGAGAACTCGACGGCGAGGGCGTGAAGTCGCTCGGCGAAGGCCGCCGCCGCTCGCCGCGGAGAGCCTGACATGACGCAACGTGAACGTGGGCAGGGCGTCATCGTCGCCGACGACACCCGCGTCCATGGCCTCGGTCGCCTCCTCGAGCGCTTCGGAGAGCATCGGGAACCGGTACCCGGCGCCCAGGTAGTCGCCCTTGATGACGATGGTGCGCCCGGTCCTGCCGTAGTACTTGGCGGTGAGGGCCCGCACCTGCCGGGTGGCGACCACCCGCACCAGGCCGGCGGCCTCGAGCACCTTGAGATGGTGACCGACCGTCCCCTTCGGCTGGCCGAGGGCCCCTGCCAGTTCGGTGGTGGTGGCTGCGCGCTCCAGGACCAGGTCGAGGATGGTGGCCCGGGTGCGGTGGCCGATGGCCTTCAGCTGGGCCGGTGTGGACGCCTCGACGTACTCGTCGAACTCGTAGTCAGGACCCGACGTGGAAGGTGTCGCCGGCTGCAGGGCGGGAATGGTCGGCATTCGCCGAATGGTCTGCTATTACGGACCATTTGTCAAGGCGGCCGGTCGATCTTCTGACGGACCTCCTCGGCGACGAACCTGACAAAGTCCTCCGGCTCGTCGGCGGTCGGTATGAGGACGACGGTACCGGCTCCTGCGTCGCCGAGCCGCCGCACCGCCTCGGCCACCACGGAGGCGTCGCCGACCACGCCGAGGTCCTCCCCCGGAGCAGACCCGGTGGCGGTGGCCGCCGGAAGGTAGACGACCACTTCGGCGGGACCGGTGCGAGCTGCGGCGGCGCGTCCCGCCTCGACCCGCCCGACGGCGTCCCGGACCTGGTCCGGCGAGGTGCCGCCGGTGAGCACTACCCCGTCGCCGAGCTCACCGGCGAGCTGCAGGGTGCGGGGGCCGATGGCGCCCAACAGCACCGGCACCGGGCCGGCCGGCGGCCAGTCCAGCTCCACCCCGTCGAGGCGCACGTACCGCCCATCCACGCTGACCCGCTCACCGCCGAGCAGCCGCCGCAGCGCAGTCACGTACTCGGCGAGCAGGGTCATCGGCGAGGCGACCCGCTCCCCGACCTGCGCCATCCAGTCGAGGACGCCGTGACCGACGCCCACCCTGACCCGGCCCGGCGCCAGCCGGTGCAGCGTTGCCACCTCCATGGCGGTGAGGGCCACGTTGCGCAGCGGGACCGGGAGCACGCCGATGCCGACGACCAGCCGCTCGCTCCACGCCAGCGCTGTCGCCGCCATGGAGATACCGCCCTCGAGGAAGCAGTCCTCCCACAGCCAGAGCTCCTCGAGGCCGGCCCGATCGGCGGCCTCGACGACACTCCGCAGCCGCTCCGGCGGGAACTGCGGGACGAACACCACACCGAGAGCCGTCACGGCTCACCTCCCCGGCACAGTATGGACCGCCGGCGCGCCGCCGGCCGGGCTCGGACGGGAGGGGTGGGGCGACCGCCTACCATCGGCGCAGGCGAGCGCAGGTGGACAGGTGCCCCGGACTCTCTTCGACAAGGTGTGGGACGACCACGTGGTCGTCCGTGGCGACCGCGGGGAGCCCGACCTTCTCTTCGTCGACCTCCACCTGGTCCACGAGGTGACCTCGCCGCAGGCGTTCGAGTCGCTGGCGATGAGCGGGCGCCGGGTCCGTCGCCCCGATCTGACCCTGGCCACCGTCGACCACGGTGTCCCCACCGCGGGTAGGGCGCTGGGCATCGCCGACCCGCTGTCGAAGCAGCAGATCGACACGCTGATGGCGAACTGCGCCGGCAACGACATCACCGTGTTCGGGATCGACGATCCCCGGCAGGGCATCGTCCACGTCATCGGTCCCGAGCAGGGACTCACCCAGCCGGGCATGACCATCGTCTGCGGCGACTCGCACACCTCGACGCACGGTGCCTTCGGGGCCCTCGCCTTCGGAGTCGGCACGTCGGAGGTGGAGCACGTCCTCGCCACCCAGACGCTCGCCCAGGCCAAGCCGCGGTCGATGGCGATCACCGTCGATGGCGATCTGCCCTTCGGGGTCACCGCCAAGGACGTGATCCTCGGGATCATCTCGCGGATCGGGGTCGGTGGCGGGGTCGGCCACGTCATCGAGTACCGGGGATCGGCGGTCACCGGGCTGTCGATGGAAGGACGGATGACGATCTGCAACATGTCGATCGAGGGTGGCGCCCGGGCCGGGATGATCGCCCCCGACGCCACCACGTTCGAGTATCTCGAGGGTCGCCCGTATGCGCCCGCAGGTCGTGCGTGGGACGACGCGGTGGCCGTATGGGAGACCCTGGCGACCGACGCCGGTGCCCACTTCGACCGGGAGGTCGCCGTCGCCGCCGACGACCTCGCACCGTTCGTCACGTGGGGCACCAATCCCGCACAGACGCTGCCGGTCGACGGCACCGTGCCCTCACCGGACGAGTTCGACGACCCGCTCGACCGCGAGGCGACGGAGCGTGCGCTCGCCTACATGGACCTCGTCCCCGGCACCGCCATCACCGACATCCCGATCGACCGCGTCTTCTTCGGATCGTGCACCAACGCCCGCATCGAAGACCTACGGGAAGGAGCGCGGACCATCCGGGGCCGCACCGTCCACCCCGACGTCCATGCCATGGTGGTCCCCGGGTCCGGCCTGGTGAAGCTGCAGGCCGAGGAGGAGGGGCTGGACCTCGTCTTCAAGCAGGCCGGGTTCGAATGGCGCGACGCAGGCTGCTCGATGTGCCTCGGGATGAACCCCGACATCCTCTCCCCGGGCGAGCGGTGTGCCTCGACCTCAAATCGCAACTTCGAGGGCCGCCAGGGCCGAGGTGGCCGAACCCACCTCGTCTCCCCGCAGATGGCGGTGGCGGCGGCCATCGAGGGTCGCTTCGTCGACATCAGGATCTGGTCGTGAACCCGGTCACGGTCGTCACCGGGACCATGGTCCCGCTCCCCCGGGCCAACGTCGACACCGACCAGATCATCCCCAAGCAGTTCCTCAAGCGCATCGACCGCACCGGGTTCGGGCCGTTCCTGTTCCACGACTGGGCGCTCGACACCGAGGGCGAGCCGGTGCCCGACTTCGTGCTCAACCGCCCGGAATGCCAGGGCGCCACGGTGTTGGTGAGCGGGCCGAACTTCGGGTCGGGGTCGTCGCGGGAACATGCCCCGTGGGCCCTGGAGGACTGGGGCTTCCAGGCGGTGATCGCCCCGTCGTTCGCCGATATCTTCGCCAACAACTGCGTCAACATCGGGCTGCTCACCGTCGTGGTCACCGAGGAGGAGGCGGCTCGGTTCGCCGAGATCGCCGAGGACCCCGAGGTCGTGGTGACCATCGACCTCCCCTCCCAGACCGTCACCGCCGCCGGGTTCACCGCCACCTTCACCATCGACCCGTTCGTCAAGCACCGACTGGTCAATGGCCTGGACCCGATCGCGCTGACCCTCGAGCACGCCGACGACATCGACCGCTTCGAGGCCTCTCGCCCATCCTGGAAGCCGGTGCTCACCGCGCCGGCGCCTTGACCCCGTGGCATGGTCCCGTCCGGCGACGCCACCCACCCGACACGAGCAGGCGGAGGCAATCCTCGGGTTGCGGGCGTGGCAGCTCGCCTCGGGCATCCTGGGGCGCCGCGCCGCCACCGCCGCCGACTTCGCCGAGGCGTTCACGCTGGAGTGGATCGACCTGCTGGCCGCCATCCCCGACCCGGCGACCCTGCTCGGCCTTGGCCGGAACCGGGTTGGTCCCGCCGACGGCTTGTACGTGATCGACGAGGGTGCCGGGTTGTTCCGGGTGTACCGGCAGGAGCTCGGCGACAGCCACGACCAGACCGTGGCTGAATTCGAACTCGCCAGAGAGGCGGCGATCGACCTGCTGTTCCAGCTCGGGGGGATCCCCTACTCGCCCCCCGGCCGTTGACGCCGATCGGCCGACGACGCCGATCAGGCGATGAGGGTGACCTCATCGCCCACGGCGACGCGTAGCGGTTCCCGCACCCTGCCGACGTCGAGCAGGAACCCCCGGGTACCGCCGTCGAGGAACTCCAACTCGCCGGCCACGTCGTCGCGGGCGGCTCGTTCGGGCAGCCCGAGCAGGTAGGAGGTGAACTCGAGGCATGGTGCCGCCACCCGGGGATCGACGAGCTCGACCCCGTTCACCACCACCCCGGCACCCAGATCCTCCTCCGACCAGCGTCGGTCGGAGGCGACGATCAGGTTCTCGCCGCCGATGCCGAGCGGGGCCGAGCCGAACCTGCCGTCGATCTCGTCATAGTGTGAGGTGAACCCGATCGACAGTGGCCGCAACCCCCGTGCCCTCGGGAACGGGTGGTCGGCGTGGTGCACATCGAGCATCCAGCCGCGGTCGACCGCCCCGACGACACCGCGCGCGGTGATCACCACCTCGGGCACGGAGAGCAGCGGCACCGGGTCGTACTGCCGGTCGTACTTCAGCGACGTGCGCTGGATCTGGAGCCGGACCACATGGCCGAGCAAGTCACCCATGATCGGGCTCCAGCACCTCGTTCAGCCGGTCCGGGCGGTCGGTGACGATCCCGTCGACCCCGGCCTCGAGCAGCCTGCGCATGTCGCCCACCTCGTTGACCGTCCACACGTGGACCTGGGCACCTCCGGCGTGCACCGAGTCGATGAGGCGGGCGGCGATCGGCACGCCACGCCGGTCGTGCGGCAGCTGGTAGGCGACGGGGCCGGCGGGTGCGGGCCTGCCCAGCCGGGAGGCGACCAGCGCCCGGGCCACGGCGGCGGGACCGGCGGAGGTGGCGACGACGCCCTTGGTGATCCTCCGGAAGCGGGCGATGCGAGCGTCGGAGAACGAGGCGATGAGCACGGACTCCTGCCGCCCGGTCCGGCGGACGACCTCCGCCACCGGCCACTCCGACCCCGGCGACTTGAGGTCGATGTTGAAGTAGGCCCCGGGCCAGGTAGTGAGAACGTCGTCGAGGCGGCTGATCCCCACCCCGGTGCCCCTCAACGGGTAACCCTGTTCGGCGCCGTACGACCAAGCGGCGTCGAGGTGGCGCAGGTCCTCCCACGTCCAGGCGCCGACCCGGCCCACCCCGTTGGTCGTCCGCTCCAGAGTGCTGTCATGGAAGACCACCACCACCCCGTCGGCGGTCACCTGCACGTCGGTCTCGATGTAGCGGAGACCGAGGTCGAGCGCCCCCTGGAAGGCGACCGCCGTGTTCTCCGGCCACAGCACCCGCGACCCGCGGTGCGCCATTCGCAGCGGATGCTCGAGGGCGAGGAAGGGGTGCACGGCACGGAGGGTATCGCAGCCCCGACGGGGCAATGCCGGGGCGCCTTCCACCCCTCGTGTAGCGTTTCGGTGAAGCGAGGAGGTGGGAGGAGTGATCCAAGAGGTTGCTCGGTACTGGTGGGTCCTGCTCGTCCGGGGATTGCTCGCCATCGTCTTCGGGATCGCCGCCCTGGTGTGGCCGGAGATCACCGTCTGGGCACTGGTCATCGTGTTCGGCGGGTACGTGCTCGTCGACGGGGTCCTCGACATCGGCATGGCCATCGGTGGGGGCTCCGACGGCGTGCGACTCAGCGGCGGCCGCCGGTTCTGGCTATTGCTCATGGGCCTCCTCGGCATCGCCGCCGGCCTGGTGTCGTTCTTCTGGCCGTCGATAACCGCCGTGGCGCTGCTCTGGGTGATCGCCATCTGGGCGATCGTCAGCGGGTTCTTCGAGCTCCTCACCGCCTGGCAACTCCGTGCCGAGCTGACCAACGAGTGGATGTGGGTGCTCGCCGGGCTGCTGTCGATCGCCCTCGGGATCCTCCTGCTCCTCCAACCGAGGACCGGTGCGGTCGCCCTCATCATCTGGATCGGCATCATGGCCATCGCCTGGGGCCTGGCTCTGACCATCGTGTCGTTCCAGGTCAGAGGCTTCGGTGACGGCGGCGTGCCTCCGCCGGCGCCCGCCTGACGACCCGACGTGGCCGGCAGGGCGGACGGCGGACGCAGGCTCGCTCGGAGAGTGGTCCTCGCCGGCGCCGCGCTGTTCCTCGCCGCCCAATTGGTCCCCTACGGCTGGTGGCACGAGAACCCACCGGTGGTCGCCCCTGCGGTGTGGCCGGATGCGCAATCGGAGGGGCTCGCCCGGGCCGCCTGCTACGACTGCCACAGCAACGAGACCCGATGGCCCCTGTACTCCTACGTGGCGCCGATGTCGTGGCTGGTGCGGCGGGATGTCGAGACGGGGCGCGACGAGCTGAACTTCTCGGACTGGGACGGCGGGGACGCCGACGACGCCATCGACACCATCGTCGAGGGCGAGATGCCCCCGACCAGGTACACCCTCATCCACCGTGACGCCTCATTGTCACCGGAGGAGACCGCCGCCGTCGTCGATGCGCTGGCGGTGATGGAGGCCGCCGACTGACAGCTGGTACGCGGGCGCCCTGTTGGGAGCCCGGTGCGACTCACTCCCGAGAGCACCGGGAGTGGGTACGTGTCAGGTCCGGCCGGTCAACTCCCGCCCATCTCGTCCTGGGCGGCGTCAGCGACGTCGGCGGCCGTGTCCTGGGCGGTGTCCGCCATGTCGCCCGCCTCGTCCTTGCCGGCGTCCATGGCGTCGCTCGCCGTGTCCTTGGTCTTGTCCCAGGCGTCGCCGGCGGTATCGCCGGCCTTGTCGGCCATGTCCTTGGTCTTGTCTGCAGCGTCACCGGCGACGTCAGCCGCCTTGTCGGCAGCATCCGCGGTCTTGTCCTTGCCGCCGCCGAACAGGCCCTTGAGGCTGTCCATGAATCCCATGAGGTCTCCTCCATCGATCGGAGGGCCGATTGTACGTCGGTCGTCACCGCGGCGGCTCACCGGGACGGAACGGCTCGACTGCGGCGGTCACCGCCCCGTCCCCGATCGCCCGCACCAGTGCCTCGATCGCCGGTCCTGGTGGGCGGTCGTCGGTCAGCGGTGGCACCACCTCACGCACGACGGCGTGCACCGCTGCAGCCCCTTCGCCGGGGTGCAGCGGTGCCCGATGATCGACGCCCTCGGCGGCGCACAGCAGCTCGATCGCCAGCACCTTGGCGACGTTGTCGAGCACGACCCCCAGCTTTCGACCGGCGCCCCACCCCATGGACACATGGTCCTCCTGGAGGCCGGAGGTCGGCACCGAGTCGACCGATGCAGGATGAGCGAGCACCCGATTCTCCGCCACCAACGCCGCCGCCGTGTACTGGGCGATCATGTACCCGGAGGTGAGGCCGGGACGGATGGCGAGGAACGGGGGCAGTCCCGACGACCGATCCGGGTCGAGGATGCGGTCGGTGCGGCGCTCCGAGATCGACCCGAGCTCGGCGACGGCGATCGCCATGAAGTCGAGGGCGAAGGCGAGCGGCTGGCCGTGGAAGTTCCCTCCGGAGAGCACGTCCCCATCGGCGGCGAACACCAATGGGTTGTCGGTCACCGCCCCCAGTTCGCGCTCGAAGACGCCCCGGGCGTGGGTCAGCGTGTCGACCACGGCACCGTGGACCTGGGGGGCACACCGCAGGCTGTAGGCGTCCTGGACGGCGTGGTCGAAGTCGTCGGCGTGCGACGAGTTGATCTCGGACCCGTTGAGCAGGGCGGCGATGAGGCGGGCGGAACGTGCCTGCCCGGGGTGCGGGCGGAGACTGTGGATGCGGGGGTCGAATGGCCGGGCCGAGCCGAGCAGCGCCTCGATCGAGAGGGCGCAGGCGGCGTCGGCGGTCACCGCCAGGTTGTCGGCCGACGCCAACCCGAGCACTCCCATGGCCAGCATCCCCTCGGTGCCGTTGAGCAGGCTGAGCCCCTCCTTGGCCTCGAGGCGGAGAGGCTCCAACCCGTGACGGGCGAGAACGTCACCGGCCGGGACGGCCTCGCCGTCGTCCCATAGCTCCCCCTCGCCGATCAGCGGGAGTGCCAGGTGGGCGAAGGGTGCGAGGTCGCCGCTGGCGCCGACCGACCCCTGGGACGGCACCACCGGGAGCAGGTCGCGGCGGAGCAGCTCGAGGATCCGCTCCACGACCAGGGGACGGACGCCGCTGTGTCCTTGGGCGAGCGTCCTGGCGCGGAGCAGCATCATCGCCCGGACCAGCTCGGCGGGAAGCCGCTCCCCCACCCCGGCGGCGTGCGATCGGACCAGCCCCAGCTGGAGCTCGGCCGCCTGCGACGCCTCGATGCGGGTCGACGCCAGGGCGCCGAAACCGGTGGTGATCCCGTACACGGTGCTGTCGTCGCCGACGACCCGGTCGACGACGTCGCGGGCAGGACGCATCCGCGCCTCCAGCGCCGGGCCGGGGACGGCAGTTGCCCTTCCTCGGGCGACCGCCACGACGTCCTCTGGAGAGATGGGGTCGCCGGTGACGGGGATCTCGGTCACGGTCGGAATGTAGGCCAAGCGTTCGCCCCGGTGCGCCGGCGACGATCCGCTGCGTCTGCAGCGCCGGGTGATCGGTAGCCTTGGCCACCGATACCGGGAGTAGACCGATGGCGATGTACGACCTGACCGATCCGGGGCCGCTCCGGTCGCCCGCCCTCGTCGTGGCGTTCGAGGGGTGGGTGAACGCCGGGTCGGCGGGCACCATCGCCGCCGAGACCCTGGCTGGGGAGGGTGCGGTCATCGCCCGGTTCGACCCGGACCAGCTGTACGACTACCGGGTCAACCGACCGGTGATCGACTTCGTCGACGGCGCCATCGACACGGTCGAGTGGCCCACCATGGAGCTCCGTCACTCGGCGATGCCCGAACGCGACGTGCTGGTACTCACCGGGACCGAGCCCAACTGGAACTGGCGGAGGTTCTCGGTCGAGGTGGCCGAGTTGGAGAAGCGCCTCGGCGTGATCGAGCACGTCTCCATCGGTGGCATCCCGTGGGCGGCGGCGCACACCCGCCCGGTCTCCATCATGACGACGGCGTCGAGCGTCGACCGGCTCCCCGACGGTGACGACCCGCCTCGCGGGTTGCTGCGGGTGCCCGGGGCGGCGGTGAGCGTCGTCGAGAGCGCCGCCGTCGAGGCTGCCATCCCCAGCGTCGGGTTCTGGGCGCGGGTCCCGCACTATCTGGGGGCCAGCTTCGCCGCCGCCGCCCTGGCGTTGGTCGAGCGGGTGGTGGCCCACCTCGGGGTCACCACCGACGTCACCGGGCTCGCCACCACCGCCGCCGACCAGATCGCCGAGCTCAACACCATCGTCGAGGGCCGGCCCGACGTGCTCGCCATCGTGCGTCAGCTCGAGTCGAACGAGGACGGCGACGGCGAGATCTCCGGCGAAGCCTTGGCCGCCGAGATCGAGCGCTTCCTCCGCAACCAGGGCACCGACCAGGTCTGACCGGAGAAGTCGGCGAACCTGAGGTTCTGACCTATCGGAGCGATAGGCAATCGCCTGGAGTTCGAGCGTCGCCAGCGAACCCTCTGGGATCCGCGACGTCCTGGCGACATGATCCGGCCATGTACAAGCAAGCCGATCGTGCGGTGGCCGAGGTGGCGGCGGGCCAGCACGGATTGATCCTCAGGTCCCAGGCGATGGCGCTCGGCTTGACCGAGATGATGCTCCACCGGCGGCTGGCGTCGGGTGCCCTCGTGATGGCGCGACCGGGCGTGTACTTGTTGCCCGGTCACACATTCACACCGGAGATGTTGCTGCGAGCCGCGACCTATGCACTCCCCGGCGTGGTGTCGCATGAATCGGCGGCGGAGATCCACGACCTCCCCTACGTTGCCCGGGGCATGACAGTGATCAGCGTGCCCCATCGCACCACCAATCGATTCCCCGAGGTCGTGTTGCACCAGTCGACCGACCTCTTCGCCCATCACATCGAGGAGATCGACGGGCTGCGGATCACGACGGTGCCCCGAACGATCTTCGACCTCGCCTCACGGCTGCGTCCTCGCCGCATCCGGATGCTCGCGGAACAGGTCGTCGTCGAGCGGAAGTGCACCCTCGATGAGCTGACCACTGTCATGGATGAGTTGGCTCGGCGCGGGAGACCCGGATCGGCGTCGTTCCGCAAGGTCCTGTGCGAGATCGGCCCCGGTGTAGCGCTCTCTGAGAGTGCCTTGGAGCTCGCCGGCATGAGTCTCCTCCGCGACGCCGGACTGCCCGAGCCGCAGCAACAGCTCAGGCTCCCGTGGCGCGAGACGCGCGATGGTCGCGTGGACATGGCCTATCCGGAGGCGCGGCTGATCATCGAACTCGATGGACGGCGCTGGCACAGCCGAACCGAGACGTTGGAGATGGACCACAAGCGGGACCGGGCGGCACAGCTCGCCGGCTGGAAGGTGTTCCGGTTCACCTGGAGCCAGTTGGATGCTGCGCCAGGCGACTTCACCGCCAGCGTCGCTTTGGCCCTTGCCGAGCAGGGCGCCAACTAGGGCTTCACCCCATCGGGTGTCCCTGGCTGGGGTTGCCATCGGTGGCAGCGCGTCGAACTTCAGGCGATCACGTATCGGAGCGACATGCCAGAACCTCAGGTTCGGCGGATCACCCGACTCTTCACCCCAACTGGGGGTCGCTCTGGCGCAAGCGGACGCGGACATCGAGCCGCTCGAGCTGCTGGGCGGTGAAACGGTGCGCTCCCGGGACCTCGTGATCGGACAGCCACGCCCTGATGTCCGCCGCCACCTCGGGCTCGTTACGGAGGTGGACCTGGGCGAGGAGCGTGCGAGCGGTGAGCGCCGGGAGGCGTTCCAGCACCTCGTCCCAGCGTTGCTTCAGCACGTCCCAGGCATAGGCGCCGGTCTCCCGCACCCCGACCATGCGGGCCACGGTTGACCCGGCGTCGTGGCTGCGGATGCGGCCGTCGAGCACCATCTCCATGGTGGCGTCGACCGCCGCCCGATCGGGCACCCCGGCCACCGCCGAGCGGAACCGATCCTCGTCCTGCGGGCTCTTGGCCTGCTCGAACGCACGCACCAGGGCGGCGTGGTCGGAGCGGTCCCCGTTGGCGGCGACGATGGAGAGCACCGCCGACACCACCTCACCGTCGAGCAGGTGATGCCCGTCGACGAGGTCGCCGAAGAGGCTCCTCGCTTCGGCCACGGCGACCTGGTCGTTGCCGAGGATGCCCAGCGCTCGCAGCATCGTGCCCCGAAACCGGCGCTGGAGGTCGGTCTCGCCGGGCGCAGGTGACCAGCCGATGTCGTCGACGACCGGCGCCACCTGGCCTCGGACGAAGGCCTGGAGCGACGGTCGCACGTCCGACGACACCGCACGGTCGATCTCGGCCAGCCCGCCGATGGCCACCTCCCACACCGGCGGCTCGGTCTCCTCTCCGAGGCGGGCGACCACATCGAGGAACCGACCGGCGGCGACGTCGCCCCGCAGCACCCCGGCCAGCGTGTCCGCCACCACCGAGAACTGCTCGGCGGGGTCGAGCCCGGACAGCCCGTCGAGCAGTGGCGACGCCAGCTCGTCGGAGTACCCGACCCGGTAGTACCCGTGACCGCCGGCGTTGACCACCAGCCCCTCACCGGCGTCTATCCGGGTCTCGCCGTCGACGATCGCCTTGCCCTCGCCGTCGGCGCTGCGATAGCGAACCGGCACCTTCCACCGGCTCGGGCTGCCGCCGATGAACTGGAAGTGCTCCTGTCGCAGCACGTGCCCGTCGCCGTCGCGGGCCACCGCCACCCGGGGATGCCCGCCCTGGAGGATCCAGGTGTCCATGATCTCGCCCACCGGCTCACCCGACTCCGCCTCGAGCGCCGCCCAGAGGTCGGAGGTCTCGGTGTTCCCGTACGCATGGGTCCTCAGGTACCGGGTGACGCCCCGGCAGAACTCGGCCTCGCCGATGTACTGCTCGAGCATCCGCAACACCGAGGCGCCCTTCTCGTAGGTGAGGATGTCGAACATCTCGTTGGCCTCCTCCGGAGAGCCAACCGGGAACTCGATCGGCCGGGTGGTGGCGAGCCCGTCGATGTCCATCGATGCATTCCGGTCGGCGCCAAAGGACAGCCACCGCTTCCAGTCGGGCCGGTAGGCGTCCACGCACTTCGTCGCCATCAACGTGGCGAACGCCTCGTTGAGCCAGATGCCGTTCCACCACTTCATCGTCACCAGGTCGCCGAACCACATGTGCGCCAGCTCGTGGGCGACCACGTCGGCCACCCGCAGCAGCTCGTTCTGGGTGGCCTGGGCGGGGTCGACGAGCAACGCCGTCTCCCGGTAGGTGATGGCGCCGAGGTTCTCCATCGCCCCGAAGGCGAAGTCGGGGATGGCGATCATGTCGACCTTGTCGGCCGGGTAAGGGATCCGGTAGTAGTCGGCGAAGTAGCGGAGGGCGAAGGCGCCGGCGTCGAGGGCGAAGTCGGTGAGGCCGAGCTTCCCGGGAACGGTGAGCACGCGCAACGGCACCCCGTCGACGTCCTGCCATTCCGTGGCCTCGAGCTCGCCGACGACGACGGCGACGAGGTAGGTGGACATCTTCATGGTGGTCCCGAAGCGCACCCGTCTCCGACCGTCGCCGGTGGGCTCGTCGTCCACGATCGGCGAGTTGGACACCGCGGTCAACCCATCGGCGACCACGACGGTGACGTCGAACGTCGCCTTGAGGTCGGGCTCGTCCCAGCACGGGAAGGCGCGCCTGGCATCGGTGGCCTCGAACTGGGTGGTGGCGATCACCCGCTCGACGCCGGTGTCGTCCTTGTAGACGGACCGGTAGAAGCCGCGGAGCTCGTCGTTGAGGATGCCGGTGAACACGAGACCGAGCCGGTAGCCACCGGGAGCGACATCGCCCTCGAAGGCCAGCGTGGCCCGCTCGCGATCGGGATCGAGCGTCACCGTCGCCTGGGATGCCGAACCGTCGCCGTCGACCAGCTCGGCGCTGCCGATGTCCAGGCCGACGGCGTTGAGCATCAGGTGGTCGGTAGGCTCGACGACGTCGATGGCGACGGTGACCTCACCGGCGAAGGTGGCGGTGGCGAGGTCGGGCTCGAGCGTGAGCCGGTAGCTCGACGGTATGGCGGTGCGGGGCAGGCGGTGATCGGATTCGCTTGCCATGCCTGCCTCCTGGAGGGTGGGGTGGCCGGATGCTACCGATGCCTCGTCAGGTACCAGCCGGGCGTCAGCGCCCCTGTGCCAGCCGGGCGTCAGCGCCCCTGTGCCAGCCGGGCGTCAGCGCCGCCTGTGCCAGCCGGGCGTCAGGGCCGCCTGGCGACCACCATGGCCTCGTGACGACCCTCGGTCTCGGCCTCGACCAGGCTGAGCACCTCGAGGCCCGCCGGGAGCATCGTCTCCGCCTCGCCGAGGGCGAGCCGGTACCCAGGCCCGGGCCGCCGCTGCCTGCTGAGGACGGTGTGTTGCGCCCACACCAGGTGGCCGCCGCGTGCCATCACTTGGTCGACCGACGCCATCAGGTGTGGGTTGAGGTAGTGGTGGACCAGGACGAGGTCCCACGGGCCGGCAGGCAACGCACCGCCGGTGAGGTTCATCTGGATCGTGGTCAGCTCGACTCCGGCGGCGGCGGCGTCCTCGGCCGCCATCTTCAGGGCCGACGGGGACCCGTCCACCAACGTCACCCGCCATCCCAGCCCGGCCAGCCACACCGCATGGCGCCCGGTGCCACCGGCGACGTCGACGGCGGTGCCCGGGGCGACGCCGAGCGAGTCGACCGCCGCCACCACGAAACGTGCCGGCTCGGTCGCCCGCCGGCCCTCGGCCCGGTAGCGCCGCTCCCACATGGCGAGCTCGTTGCCCGATCCCGGCGTCATGCGCCAGGACGGTACCCGGGTGGTTGGCGTGTCAACCCGATGGGATCGCCGCTCAGCGGTTCTCGACCTCGCCGGTCTTGACCACCCCAAGCTCGTCGGCACGCCCGAGCAGGATGGCGTCGAGCGTGGCGGTGATCAGCGGGGTGTTCACCGGGCCGGACACCTTGCCGACGATGGTGCCGTCGCGGTCCACGAAGAAGGTCTCGGGGACCCCGAGCAGCCCGAACTCGAGCGATGCCCGCGAATCCGGGTCGTCGACGTGGACGTACGGTTCCCCGCGGCCCATCTCGGAGAGGAAGTCGAGCCCGTTGTCGACCCGGTCCTGGACCATCACCCCGACGAAGGTGACCCCCAGGTCCTCGTAGGCGGCGGCCGCCTCGACCAGGGCCTCGTGCTCGGTGCGGCAGGCGAGGCACCAACTCGCCCAGAAGTTGACCACCGCCACCTGCCCGTCGAGATCGGCGAAGGAGAAGTCGTCGTCGAACTCCAGGTAGGGCAAGGAGAGGTCGGGTACCTGCTGCCCGATCAGCGGCGACGGCGTGAGTTGCGGGTCGACACCGAAGCGGTTGGCGAACACCACCCCGAGGACCACGGCGACCAACCCGACCCCGGCGACGATCCAGAACGGGCGGGACGACCGCCTCGGCCGGGGAGGCGTCGCCGGTGGCCGCTCGGTGACGAGGTCATCCATCGACCCGCTCCAGCATCGCCTCCGCCTCGGCACGGACCTCGTCGGGTAGGGCCTCGAACTCGAGGAGGGTCCGCAACGGCTCGACCGCGCCGGCGGGGTCGTCCAAGCCGTCGGCCCTGATGTTGGCCAGGTACCAGTACGCCTGGGCGAAGTCGGGCTCGATCGCCAGCGCCCGCTCGACGTAGGTGAGCGCCACGTCGGAGCGACCCGACAGGTGGGTCATCCACCCCACCGCGGCGAGGGCGGCGACGCTCTCCGGATCCTGCTCGAGCACCACCAGGTAGTGGTCGACCGCCCGATCGAAGTCGCCGGCGACGAAGTAGCGGTCCGCCAGCGCCAGCCGCATCCCGGTGACCTCCGGGTTCTCGGCCACGACCTCCTCGAGCTCCTCGTTGGTCACCTCGCCGAGGTCGACCCCACCGCCAACGACGTCGCCGGGCACGCCGCCGACCGCCGGGTCGCCCGGATCACGGTCGGCGAGCGTCACTGCAAGCAGCACTGCCACCGCCGCCAGGCCGGCAACCATCAGCAACGTCCCCGCCACCACCCGGCGCCGATCGCGCCCGACCGGAGGCGCCCCGCCGCCGTCGTCGAGGAGCCGGCGTCGCTCCTCCAACTCCGACAGCTCGTCGCGATAGGTCGCCCGAAGCCGGTCGGCGGTGACGGCATCGAGGTCGCCGGCGGCTTGCGAGGCATCGACGTCGGCGAGGTCGACCAGCACCTGGTCGAGCTGCTCGTCGATACCGTCACGCTCGACGGTCATGTGAGCTCGACCTCCGACCCGACCGGCTCGGCGAGAGGCTCCTCCGGCGTGTCGACGGCGGGCCGCCGGCGCCGCTGGAGGGCGGCAGCGAGCCCTACACCGGCCAGGGCGACCGGGGTCAGCCACAGCGCCGCGCCCCATCCCTCGAACCTCGAGTCGAGCCGGACCCGCTCGGTGTACCGGGCGACGAAGTAGGCGTAGATCTCGTCGTCGGTCCAGCCTTCGGCGACCTTCTCCGAGATGAACACCTGCAGGTCACGGGCCACCTCCGCCGGGGCGTCGGCGATCGACTCGCCCGAGCAGAACGGGCAGCGCAGGTTGGCGGCGATGGCGCGGGCCCGTTCGGCTTCGCCGGCGGGAGCGGCGTTGCCGGGGAGCAGCCCCACCACGATCACCACGGCGGCGACCACGGCCAGCGCCCAACCGGACCACCGCCGTGCCTCAGCCACCGCCCACCGACCCACGAACAGCGGCCTCCGCCGGCGCGGTGCGAGCGCCGGGACGGCGCCCGGTCAACGACCAGACACCGCCGGCCACCACGATCAGGCCCCCCGCCCACAGCAGCCACATCAGGGGGAACACCGCCACCGAGATCAGCACCTCGGCGGCGCCGCCCCCGGCCAACGTGACGTAGACGTCCTCGAACAGCCCGGTACGCACGTCGGGTGTCGCCACCGGCTGCGGCGAGTTCGGGTAACGGTTGACGCGCGGTGCCATCGACCGGATCACCGTGGTGCAGTCGGCGTCGAGCAGGGTCACCCGGGCGCCCTCCACCACCCGATTGGGCTCGTTGCTGGTGAACGGGCCGTCGTAGCGGACGCAGTAGCCGGCAGCCGTCCCGGTCTCCCCCGGGCTCAGCGCCACCTCTCCCCGGACCGCCAGCGCCGACGACGTGGCGATGGCGACGGCGACCAGGGCGATCCCGACGTGCGCCAGTTGCCCTCCCCAGAATGGCCGGTCGCCGGTCACCACGGTGCGAAGAGCCTTCACGAGCGGTTCAGGTCGGGCGCCGGCCAGTGCCCAGAGGTGGCGCACGATCACCCCGATCACGAACGTAGCGAGCACCACGGCGACGACGGTGCCCACCGAGCGCACGCCGACCAGCACGGCGGTGGCTCCGGCGACCAGAGCCACCCGGATCGGGGTGCGGACCCGGGGCCAGACCACCGAAGCCTTGGCGACCCGGTACGGGGTGATCGGCCCCAACCCCATCGCCAGGAGGAGCGCGAAGGCCAGCGGGATCGCCGCCCGGTCGAAGAAGGTCCGTCCCACGGAGAGCTGCTGGCCCCCGAACGCCTCGACCAGCATCGGGTACAGCGTCCCGATGAGCACGGTGAGGGCGAAAACCGTGAGCAACAGGTTGTTGAGCAGGAACAGCCCTTCCCGGCTGGCCAGCGACTCCAGACGGGGTGACGACGCCACCACGTCGAAGCGGAGCGCCAGCAGCGCCGTGGATCCGAGCACCACCACGCCGAGGAAGGCGAGCAGCACCGGCCCGATCGCGGATTGGGTGAACGAGTGCACCGAGTCGACGACGCCGGACCGGGTGAGAAAGGTTCCCAGGATGGTGAGGGAGAAGGCGGCGATGATCAGCACGAAGTTCCAGGCCTGGAGCATGCCGCGTCGCCGCTGCACCACCGCGGAGTGGATGAAGGCGGTGGTCACCAGCCACGGGATGAGGGCGGCGTTCTCCACCGGGTCCCAGGCCCAGTAGCCGCCCCAGCCGAGCACCTCGTACGACCACCAGGCGCCGAGCAGCAGGCCGAGCGTGAGGAAGGTCCAGGCCACGATCGACCAGCGGTGGGTGCGGTCGAGCCACACCTTGCCCCGGTCACCCCGGACCAGCGCCGCCATGGCGAAGGCGTAGGGCACCGTCATCCCGACGTAACCGAGGTACAGCATCGGCGGGTGGATCGCCATCAGGATGTGGTTCTGGAGCAGGGGATTGGGCCCCAGTCCTTCGGCAGGGGCCACCGCCGCCGCCAGCGGCGACCAGGTCGTGGCGGCGCAACCAACGGCCGCCGGGACGGTGCACACCGCGAACGGGTTGGCCACGGTGAGGATGGTCCCGAACCAGAAGACCCCGATCATCCCCAGGACGGCCAGCGCCCCGGCGCCGAGCCGGTCGACGGGCTCCGCAGTGCGGAAGACGCCGCGGGCGACCAGCCAGGTGAACCCCGCCAGCACCAGGCCCCACAGCACGATGCTCCCCTCGAGCGCCGCCCACGCCGAAGCCACCTTGAAGATCAGCGGGGTGGTGGTGGCGGTGACGTCGGCCACGTACCCGATGGAGAAGTCGTTGCCGACGATCGCCGCCTGCAGGACGAGCATCGCCCCCGCCGCCCCGAGCACCATGACCAGGGCCGGCGTCCGCACCGCCGCCGACGCCTTGACGCCGCGGCTCACCCGCCACCCGGTCACCGCCAGCGAGGCCGATCCCGCCAGGGCGGCGACGATCGCGGCCAGGCCGAGCACGGCGTTCAAGGCGTCGACCCCAACGGCCGTCCCGGCTCGTAGACGACACCGTCCTCGGTGCGGTACTGCTCGTCATGGCTCACCAGCATGAAGTCGCTGGTGAACACCACCCCGTCCCAGGTGCCCTCGACCACCACCCCGATGCCCTCCTGGAAGAGCTGCTGGGGCGCCCCGGAGTGGTGGACGGTGACCGTGGTCCGACCGTCGGTGACGTCGAAGCTCACCTCGCCGCCGGCGTCGGCCACGGTGCCCTCGACCACCTGGCCGCCGAGACGCAGGCGCTCGGCGCCACCCGCCTCTTCCATGACTTCAGTCGGTGTGTTGAAGAACACCAGGCTCGACCGCAGCGAGATCAGCAGGCCGATGAGGATGACCGCGATGACCGCCCCGGGGAGCACGATCCGCCAGTAGCGACGCATGTCAGCCCAGCTGGTCGAGCTTCCTGGCGACGGCCCTGGTGCGCATCGCCAGCGACCAGGTGTAACCGACCAGGACCAGAGCCGTCAGCCCGTATCCCCACATGACCCATCCCCAACCGTTCACGGCCCACCCTCCAGCATCGGGGCGGCGACGGCGTCGCCGGCCACCGGGGTCCCGGTGGCCGCCAGCCTGGCGTCCAGTCGGGCCTCGAGGTCGGCGAGCCGGTAGCGGCGCACGATGAGGGCGGCTGCCACCACCATGTAGGCGATCATCCCGGCGAAGAAGGCGGCGAGCAGCGGCCCGTCGATCTGCATCTCGTCGGGTCGCAGCAGGGTCGGCGGCTGGTGGACGTCCCGCCACCAGATGACCGAGAAGTGGACGATCGGGATGATCCCGATGAGCACGATGCCGAGCACCGCCGACCGGCGCGCCCGAGCCACCGGATCGTCGATCGCCCGACGCAGCGCCAGGTACCCGAGATAGGCGAAGAACATCACCGCGGTGAGGATCAACCGGGCGCTCCACGTCCAGTAGACCCCCCAGGTGGGCTTGGCCCAGATCATGCCACCGAGCACCGCCAGCCCGGTGTAGAGCACGCCGACCTCGGCGGCGGCGACGGCGACGTGGTCGAAGCGCAGCGTTCTCGTGACCAGGTAGCCGAGCCCGCCCACGAGGGTGAGCCCGAAGCACAGGTAGGCGGTGAAGATGGTGGGGACGTGCAGGTAGAACAGGCGGGCGACGTTGCCCTGGGTGGCTTCCGGGGGAGTGGCGAATGCCAGGGCGAGGGCGACGGCGACACCGCCAAGGGCGGCATAGTCGAGAACGCCGATGCGTCGCCGCCCGGCGGAGGGCGTCTCGGTCGTCTCGATCATCCGGCCTCCTGGAGTGGGCGGGCGGTGACGACGCCGAGGACGAGGGCCACCACGTCCACGAGGAGCACCATCAGCACCCAGGGCAGGATACCGCCGCCGCCCTCCAACCCGGCGGCCTGGGTGGCTCCGATCAGCAGCGGGACGGCAAGGGGAGCCACCAGGAACGGGACGAGGCTGGGCGAGCCGGCGCCGGAGGACACCGCGGCGGCCAGCGTCCCCAGCAGCGCGAGACCGACGGCCACCCCCGGAATCACGACCAGCAGCCAGGGCCACCCGGACAGGTCGAGGTCGTAGAGGAGCACCGCCACCACTCCGACCACCGCCTCGAAGACCAGCAGCAACACGGCGTTGGCGGCGGCGGCGCCGAGGAAGGAGGCGGCCGGGTCGATCCCCAGGCGGATGCCGGCGGTTGCGCCCATGTCCGCGGTGCGGCGCACGGTGACCAGGACCCCGAAGAGCAGCACCACGACCCAGAACAAGCCGGGCCCGATGGCGCGCAGCATGGCGGCGTCCACGCCGACGGCGAGAGGGAGCAGCAAGAGTGAGACGGCGCCGAACGGGATGGTCACCCAGGCGACCTCGCCGCGGCGCCGCTCGCGCCGCAGGTCGCGCCCCGCCACGGCGACCGCCTGGGCGGCGATGCCCGGGTCGGTGGTCACGCCAGCCGCCCTCCGGCGAGCTCGACGGTGCGGCTCGCCAGCTTCTCGATCCGCTCCCGGTCGTGGGACACCAGCACGGCGGCGCCACCGTCGGCGGTGACGGTGTCCACCAGGTGGCCGACGATGTCGGCGGACGAGGCGTCGAGCGCCGAGTGGGGCTCGTCGAGCAGCAACAGGCTGGGCCGCAACATCAGCTCCCTCGCCAGCTCGGCCCGACGCTGCATCCCGTAGGAGCAGGCGGCGGCGCGGCGGTCGGCGACGGCGGCCAGCCCGACGGTGGCGAGGGCGTCGACGGCACGGTCGGGGTGGGTGCCGGTCACCTTGGCGGCGAAGGCGAGGTTCTCCGCCAGGGAGAGCTCCTGGTACAGCGTCGGGGTGTGCCCGACCATGCCGATGCGACGGCGGAGGTCGATGCGCCGCCCGGTGGCGAGGTCGACGCCGAGGACCGTCGCCGACCCCGATGAGGGGACGAGCTCGGTGGCGAGGAGGCGAAGGAGGGTGGTCTTGCCTGCGCCGTTCCCGCCGAACAGGCCGACCACATCCCCACGGGCGATGGTGAGGTCGAGCGACCGGAGCACCGTGACGGCGCCGATCCGGACCGATACGCCGTCGAGGGATACCACCGGCTCAGCCACAGTGCCAGTCTACGAAGGGGCCAGTCTACGAAGGGCCGGCGCGGACGCACCCCACCGGGCGGGCGGTAGCGTGGGGCGATGCCCTCCGGCGAAGCGCCGGATCGGCTTGCCGCCCCCGAGGAGACCGCCTGGTGCAGACGCCGTGACCGAGCGCTACGACGCCGTCGTCGTCGGTTCCGGGCCCAACGGGCTGGGCGCCGCCATCGAGCTGGCCCGCCACGACCTCGGCGTCCTGGTCATCGAGGGGTCACCGGTGATCGGCGGGGGTGCCCGCACCGCCGAGCTCACCATTCCCGGGTACCGGCACGACGTGTGCTCGTCGGTTCACCCGTTCGCCGCCGTCTCCCCGTTCCTGTCGGGCCTCCCGCTCGACGAGCACGGTCTGACCTGGTTGACCCCCGAGGTCGCCGTCGCCCATCCCTTCGCCGGGGAGCGCGGGGCGATGATCGCCGGGACCATCGAGGAGACCGCCGCCGCCATGGGCGCCGACGCCGACGCCTATCGGGCGCTGATGACGTGGCCGGTCGACCATGCCGGCCTGCTCATCGACACCATCCTCAACCCGCTGCTGCGCATCCCGAGGAGCCCGCACAAGCTGGTCAGGCTCGGGCTCCTGGCGCCGGTGCCGATGACCAGGCTGGCCCGGCGCTTCACTACTCCCGAGGTGCGCGGACTGTTCGCCGGTCTCGCCGGCCACACGGTCATGCCGCTGTCACGCCCGCTCACCGGGGCGATGGCGGTGGTCATGGCGATGATCGCCCACCATCGTGGGTGGCCGGTGGCGGCCGGTGGCTCCTCGGCGCTCGTCGACGCCATGGCCGCCCACCTGCGCAGCCTCGGGGGCGAGATCGTGACCGGGTGGTGGGTCGACTCGCTCGACGAGCTCCCCGAGGCGAAGGCGGTGGTGCTCGACGTGGCGCCGGCCGGCCTGGTCCGCATCGCCGGCGACCGGCTGCCGTCACGCTTCGTCCGCCGGATGGAGAAGTGGGAGTATGGCCCGGCGGTGCTCAAGGTCGACCTGGCGCTGGACGGGCCCATCCCCTGGGACTACGAGCCGGCCCGGCGGGCGAGCACCGTCCACCTCGGCGGGACTCTCGAGGAGATCGCCGCCGGGGAGCGGGCGGCCTGGGAAGGAATGGCCGACCCCAACCCCTACGTCATCCTCACCCAACCGTCGGTGATCGACCCGGGCCGGGCACCGGCCGGTGGTCACAGCGCCTGGGCGTATGCCCACGTCCCCCAGGGCCACGCCGGCGACTCGGCCGAGCCGATCCTCCGCCAGATCGAGCGCTACGCCCCCGGGTTCCGGGACATCGTCGTGGCGACCCATGTCGCCCCGCCCGCCCATCTGGAGCTGTACAACCCGAACAACGTGGCCGGCACCATCGCCGGCGGGGCGCTCACCGTCGGTCAGACCATCGGCCGGCCGACGTGGAGCCTCGATCCCTACACGTTGCCCGGGGACGGTCTGTACCTGTGCTCGGCGGCGACTCCACCCGGCGCCGGTACCCACGCCATGAGCGGCTACCACGCCGCCACTTCGGCGCTGCGGCGCAGCTTCGCCTGACGGCGGCCGCCTAGCATCGCCGCCCATGTCCGATCCCGTCACCGACCGGCCGATCTTTCCCGAGGGCTACGGCATCCCGGAGACGACCGACGGGATGCTCACCTGGGCACAGGTCGAGGAGCGGCTGGTGGCGTCGCCCGTGTACTGGATCGCCACCGTGCGGCCGGACGGGCGGCCCCACGTCGTGCCCCGGTGGGGGGTCTGGGTGGACGGACGCCTCTGGTACGACGGGGCGCCGACCACGGTCAACGCGCGCAACCTGGCCACCGAGCCCCGTTGCGTCATCCACCTCGAGAACGGCACCGAGGCGGTGATCGTCGAGGGTGAGTCGCGGGTCGCCGGCGATCCCGGCGAGGAGTTCCGAGGTCGGCTCGCCGAGGCGTACGCCAAGTACCACGACTCGGGCTACTCCCCCGGCCCCGACGGCTGGGAAGGTGAGCGGGGCCAGGGCCTGTTCGCGTTCAGCCCGAGCCGTGCCATGGCCTGGTTCTCCTTCCCCACCGACGCCACCCGCTTCACGTTCTGACCTGAGGTCGGCGCGGGCCGGCGGAGTCGGCGACCGGGCGACCAACTACCTTTCCCGGTACATGCAGCTCACCTGCAGCGTCCACTACGAGACCGCGCTCGGGGAGTCGCTCGAGGTCGTCGTCGAGGACCGGCCCACGCCGATGACCTGGCTGGGCGGGGGCTGGTGGTCGGCGGAGGTCGTCACCTACCGTGGAGCCGCTTACCGGTACCGGCTCAGCGCCGCCGGCGAGGTGGTCGCCGTCGAGCCCGGGTGGCGGGCGGCGCCCGGCTTCGCCACCGACACCGGCACCGTCGTCGACCGCTGGCGCCGTCCCGACCCCGAGCTGCCGGCGTTGACCTCCGCACTGTTCCGCAACGCGGTCGCCTCACGTCACGGCTCTCCCACCGGTGGACCGCCCACCGGAGTCACCTTCACCGTGCTCGCCCCTGACGTACCGCCGGGCCACCGCCCGGCGATCGTGGGGTCCGGCCCCGCCCTCGGCGACTGGGAAGCAGGAAGAGCCGCGGCGATGCGGCCAGCTCCGTTCCCGTGGTGGCGGGTCACCGTGCAGGCGACGGCCGCCGACGTCGCCGGGGCGGAGTACAAGGTGGTGCTCGTCGACGACGCCGGAACGGTGGCCTGGGAGCAGGGTGGCAACCGGACGCTCCCTCCGGACATGCCCGGGCCGGTCCTGGTCAGCGACGATCGACTCCACGGCTTCGGTGTGTGGCGCGGCGCCGGGGTGGCCCTCCCGGTGTTCTCCCTGCGCACCGCCCGGTCGGTCGGGGTCGGGCAGTTCACCGATCTGATCCCGTTCGTCGACTGGGCGGCCGAGGCCGGGATGACCGTCGTGCAGCTCCTCCCCGTCAACGACTCGATCAAGACCCACGACTGGGCGGACTCGTACCCGTATGACGTCACGTCGGTGCGGGCGCTCCATCCCATGTACCTCGACCTGGACGACCTCCGCATCGGCGAGATGTCCGCCATGGTGGCCGAGGCCCGCGCCGAGCTCGACCCGGAGCCGGAGATCGCCTACGACCGCGTGATCGAGCGGAAGCTGTCGATCGCCCGCCGCGGCTACGACGTCGCCCGGCCGTGGCTCGACATGGACCGGGACTTCGTCGCCTTCGTCGAGTCCCAGTGGGGCTGGCTCGGCCCCTACTCGATGTGGTGCGTGCTCCGCGACCGCTACGGGACCGCCGACAGCGCCGGGTGGCCGGACCACCAGCGGTTCGACCCGGAGGCCCTGGAGCGGATGATCGCCAACCGGTCCGAGCACGACGACCTCCGGTTCCACTGGTGGATCCAGCACCACCTCCATCGCCAGTTCGGCGAGGCCGCCGACCACGCTCGGCGCCGCGGGATCGCCCTGAAGGGTGATCTCCCGATCGGGGTGTCGCCGCACAGCGTGGAGACGTGGTCCCGGCCCGCATTGTTCAACCACGGCACCCAGGCGGGGGCACCCCCCGACGCCTTCGCCGTGCGGGGCCAGAACTGGGGGTTCCCCACGTACGACTGGGAGGCGATGGCCGCTGACGGGTTCGCCTGGTGGCGCGACCGATTCCGGGCGATGGCGGCGTACGTCGACGCCTACCGCATCGACCACGTCCTCGGGTTCTTCCGCATCTGGGAGGTCCCGCCCGAATCGATCGACGGGCTGCTCGGCCGGTTCCGACCCTGCCTGCCCCTCTCGGCGGAAGAGGTGACCGACGCCCTCGGCGACCTCGACCCGGGACCGTTGCTCGTCCCACAGGTCGATGTCGACCGGCTTACGGGTGAGTTCGGAGAGGCGGCGCCGCTGCTCCGGGAGCGGTTCTTCACCGGCCCGGACGACGACCTCCGCTTCGTCCACGCCACCCAGGTCGAACTGGCCGAAGCGATCGACAGCGACGGGCTCGCCGGCATCGCGGCGCCGGAACGGGCCGGGGTGAAGCGGCGGCTGCTCGACTTGGCCGCCGACGCCCTGCTGGTGCGGGTCGACGATGGCTTCCAACCCCGCATCTCCTGGGACGCCACCGAGCGATACCGCCGGCTGTCCCCCGACCAGCAGCGGCGGGTCGATCTCATGGCCGAGGACTTCTTCCATCGCCGCCACGACCGCCAGTGGGAGGAGCACGGGCGGGCCACGCTCCCCGCGGTGATCAACGCCACCGACATGCTCGCCTGCGGCGAGGACCTCGGCATGGTCCCGGCGATGGTCCCGGAGGTGATGAACCGGCTCGGCCTGCTCGGGCTCGAGATCGAGCGGATGCCGAAAGCCCTCGGGGCCTGGATCTCCGACCCGGCCGACGCTCCCTACCTGTCGGTGGTGAGCCCGGGAACCCACGACATGTCGCCGCTGGTCGAATGGTGGGAGGAGGATCCCGCGCTGTCTGCCCGCTACTGGCACCAGGCGTTGGGCAGGAGCGATCCTCCGCCGGAGCGGGCCGGACCCGAGCTGGTCGAGGCCATCCTGCGCCGCCACCTCGACTCGCCGGCGATGCTCTGCATCATCCCCGTCGCCGACCTGCTCGCCGTGGAGGAGCGGCTGCGCCGAGCCGACGGCCGCACCGAACGGATCAACCAGCCCGCCGATCGCCACCACAACTGGGCCTACCGGCTGCACGTCGGCGTCGAGGACCTCGTCGCCGACACCGCCTTCAGCGAACGGGTCCGCCGGATGGTCGCCAACTCGGGCCGCTGAAAACGCCGCAAGGGCGCCGAACCTGAGGTCCTCACCTATCGGAGCGATAGGTGATCGCCTCATCTTCGCCAGCCGCATCACCGCCCGGTCGAACTTCAGGCAATTACCTATCGGAGCGACAAGGCAGGACCTCAGGTTCGGCGTATGTGGTCGCCGATGACGCGTTGGGCGGCGTCGACGGCACCCTTCTCGACCATGACCCGGGTCAGCACCCGCCCGCCGAGGGCGCCGGGATCGGTCTCGACGACCGCCGGGATGTCCTCCTCCTGGAGCCACCCCCACGCCACCTCGGCCGCCTGGCGGTCGTCGAACTCGGCCACCGGGACCAACCGGGCCCGGCGCCAGCCCGAGATCACGCCTCGGTGCCCCCGGTGAAGTGCCACGCCCCCAGCCGCAGCGACGGGGCGTGCACGAACAGCGGGCCGTACTCCGAATCGGCCCACCGGGCGTCGTCGCCGACGCCGAGCACGTTGCCCGGCCCGAGGGCGCCGAGGAACGACTGGGTGAAGCGCATCACGCCGACCGCACCGGTGATCTGCCCGTTCTCGATCATGAAGGTGCCGTTGCGGGTCAGCCCGGTCACCGCCATCGTCTTCGGGTCGAGCACCCGGCAGTAGTTGAAGGTGGCGACATAGACGCCGCGCTCCACCGAGGCGATGAGGGCGTCCGGGGACTGGTCGCCACCGGTGAAGAACATGGCGCTGGGCACCGGCCCGTACACCTCGCTCCCCGGGGCGGCGTGGCCGGTCGACTCGGCGCCCGCCTGGGCGGCCGTCCGGCGGTCGTGGAGCAGCCCGGTCGAGACCCCGCCGCCGACCAACGTCACCGGCCGGCGCCTGGTGCCCTCGGTGTCGAACCCGACACCGGCCGCCCTCGGATCGGTGACGTCGTCGGCCAGGGTGACTGCCGGGTCGAACTGCCGGCTGCCCGGCTCGACGAACGACATGCCCTCGTTGACGAACTTGCCGTTGAACCCGTAGTAGGCGAGGAAGATGGCGACGGTGGCCACACACTCGGGCGCCAGCACCACCTCGTAGTGGCCCGGCTTGATGTCGTACGGGTTGGCGGCGTCGACCGCCCGGGTCGCCGCCAGCGCACCCACCGCGGCGGCGTCGATGTCGGAGAGGCGGTTGGAGGCGGCGTGCCCCGACCCCGCCGACGTGCCGGTCTGGTGGATGCCGTCCAGCACCGCCGAGCTGTATCGGCCCTCGTGACGGATCCCGGCCGAGTTGGCGAAGGCGATCTCGGCGCCGGTGGTCTCGCAGTAACCGGCCGCCTTCAACCCCGGACCGGCGGCGACGAACGCCGCCACCCGCGCCGCTCGCTCCGCCGGGTCGGCGGCGGCGGTAGCCGGGTCGAAGTGGTCGACCACGGGACCACCGGGGTCGTCCGTGGTGAGACCGGGCCAGTGCGGGTCGATCGGCTGGACTTCGCTCCGCTGCAACGTCTCCTCGACGAAGGCGTCGAGACGGTCGGGCTGGACGTTCGAGGTGGTCCCCGATGTCACCCGACCGCCCCGCGCAACCCGCAGCGAAACCACGTCGCCCTCCTCGCCGACGTTCTGGTGGACGAAGGAGTTGGCGAAGCGGGTCAGCGCCGAGGTGCCGCCGGCCACCCTGACCTCGACCTCGGCGCGGTCGCCGACGCGGTCGAGGACACGGTCGGCGAGTCGCATGCGGTCGCTCGGGTCGGTCACGCCCGCACCCCCACCCTGACGTTGGCGAAACGGGCCGGTGCCGCCGAATGGCCGGTGTGGGCCACCTGCATCGGCTGGCCCTTGCCGCAGTTCGGGGTCCCCCAGTGGACCAGCTCCGCCTCCCCGGCGAGCCGGTCCATCGTCCCCCAGAACTGGGGAGTGATCCCGGTGTAGGTGGGGTTGCGCAGCATCCGCCCTCTCTTGCCGTTCTTGATCTCCCAGGCGATCTCGCAGCCGAACTGGAAGTTGAGCCGCCGGTCGTCGATCGACCACGAGCGGTTGGTCGACATGAGGATCCCGTCGCGGGTGTCGGCGATGATCTCGTCGAGCGAGCCCTCGCCGGGCAGCAGCCCGACGTTGGTCATCCGCACCATCGGGAGCCGGTTGTGGCCGTCGGCGCGCACCATCCCGCCGGGTGGGAGCCCGGCGATCGCCGCCGAGTCCCGGCCGGACAGCACCCCGACCCATAGCCCCTCCTTGACGATGTCGACCCGCTGGGCCGGCGTGCCCTCGTCGTCGTAGCCGAAGGTGCCCAGCGCCCCCGGCAGGGTGGCGTCGGCGGTGATGTTCATCAGCGCGGACCCGTACCGGTGCGAGTTGAGCCGTTCCAGCTCGAGGTGCGACGTCCCGGCGAAGGCGGCCTCCCAGCCGAGGATCCGGTCGAGCTCGATGGCGTGGCCCACGGACTCGTGGATCTGCAGGGCGAGCTGCGACGCCTCGAGGATGAGCTCCTTCTCGCCTTCCTCGACGGGCGGTGCGTCGACCAGGGCGGCGGCCTCCTCGGCGATCCGTTGCGCGTTGCCGGCGTAGTCCCAGCGGCGCACGGTTTCGTATCCCCCGGTCTCGAACTGGCCGAACGACTGTGGGTAGGAGCGGCGTTGCGTCTCGGAGTCGGACAGGACGGTGGCGTCGTATCCCCCGCCGGACTCGACCAGACGCTGTTTGACCCGGTGGCCCTGCGAAGAGACGAACCACTTGTCGGTGACCCAGAAGGTGAGGTTGCCGCGGGCGATGGCGACGCCTGGCACCGTCTGCATCGTTCGGGTGACGTCGACGAGGAGCTCGACCTTCTCGGCCAGGGGGACCGCCAGCGGGTCCTCCACATGCGGCGTCGTGTACTCGTCGGTCACCACCGGGACGTCGGCGAGCACCACCGGTGGTCCGGGAACCGTCGCAGAGGCCTCGGCGATGCGAGCCGCCATCACCCCGGCCTCCCGGGCGGCGGCATCGGTGAGGTCGGCGGTTGCGTAGAAGCCCCACGACGAGCCGACCAGGGCGCGCACCCCGACCCCGGCGGTCTCGGTGTGGTCCATCGACTCCACCACCTGGTTCTGCACGTCGATGCTCTCGGTGGTGGCGATCACCACCCGGGCGTCGGCGTAACCGGCTCCGGCGGCGAGTGCTCCCTCGACCGCGGTCTGGGCGTAGTCGAACACGCAAGCCTCCTCGAGTGCCCGGTCGGGCGATCCTAACCAGGTAGCTTCAGGGCTTGGCCCACGAGCACCTGCCCGACGACTACGTGTTCTGCCCGCGGTGCGCCACACCGCTGGTGGAGGCGGTGCTGGGCCGGCTTCCCCGGATGCGGTGCCCGGCATGCGACTTCGTCCACTGGCGCAACCCGGCGGTCGGCGCCGCCGTCCTGATCCGCGATGACGAAGGTCGCGTGCTGCTGGTGCGACGGGGTCCGGAGGCCAGCCGCCCGGGGCTCTGGTCGGTCCCTGCCGGGTTCGTGGACTACGGCGAGGACGTCAGGGCGGCGGCGGCACGCGAGCTCGAGGAGGAGACCGGGCTCATCGCCGAGATCGGCGGGGTCGTGCACGTGGCCTCCAACTTCCACGACCCCGGGAAGCTCACCGTCGGGGTGTGGTTCCAAGGCGTGGTGGTAGGCGGCGAGCTGATCGCCGGCGACGACGCCGACGAGGTCGGCTGGTTCCATCCCGACGCCCTCCCGCCGCTGGCGTTTCCCACCGACGCCGACCTGTTCGGGCGCATCGAACGAGGCGAGTTGTGAGCGCCGTCGCGCCGGACCGGGAGCGTCTGCGGTTGTCGTGGAGCGCGGCCCGAGTCGGCGGGAACGTCCGACCGGCTTCGTATGGCCCCTCACAGCACGGGCAACGGTGCACCCGAATCGAGTTCATCGGCGGATGGATCGTGAGGTCGTGTTCGACGTCGACATGACGCCTACGTCGACGACGACCGACATCCTGCCGGCGCCATGGCCCTCGACTGAAGACGGCGATCTCGAGCGCAGCAAGAGATGCACGCAGCCAGCCGTGTATGTTCCGCCCGGACTGAGGACCTGCCCGGAGGGAGACCGACGTGGGATCGGTGATCGGTCAGATCCTGCCCGAGGCGATAGTCGTCGCCGTCAGCCCCTTCCCCATCATCGGCGTCGTCCTCCTCCTGTCGACACCGCAGGGCAAGGCGAAGGCATGGGCGTTCCTGGCCGGCTGGTTGGTGGGGCTCGCCGTGTTGGGCGCCCTGGTGCTCCTGCTGGCCGACCCGGCCGGCGCCACCGAGAACGGCGGCCCGGCGACCTGGGTCGGCTGGCTGGTCCTCGCCCTCGGTGCCTTCCTTTTGATCGCCGGGGTCAGGCAGTTCATGTCGCGCCCACGAGGTGACGAGGAACCGCCGCAGCCGAAGTGGATGGCCATGGTCGACGACTTCACCCGGGGAAAGTCCCTCGGCCTGGGGTTCGTCCTGGCCACGGCGAACCCCAAGGTGCTGCCCGTGACCCTTGCCGCCGCCGCCGCCATCGCCACCGCCGGGCTCTCCGGTGGAGAGTCCGTCGTCGTCATGTTGGTGTTCATGCTCATCGCGACCATCGGGGTTGCCACTCCGATTGCGATCTCCTACCTGGCGGGCGACAAATCGGAGCAGATCCTGGGCGACCTCCAGCACTGGCTCGCCCACAACAACGCGACGATCATGGCGGTGATCCTGCTGGTCATCGGCGCCAAGTTGCTCGGCGACGGCATACAGACGATCCTCGCATGAGCACATGACATAACCGGCTACAAGGGAGCACGCATGGGGGACAACGAAGCCACGTCGGTCGGGCCGGTGGAGATCGTTGTCCTCGAGTTCCCGGGGAGCCGGTTTGGGGACGTTGTCCCTGGCGCCCCGGATATGCCGGGCAGCCGTAGGCGCCCGGTGTAACGTTCCCGCGGCCGCGCGGCGCCGCCGCCGAGCCATGAGTTCACACGAAAGGGAGTCATCAATGACCACATCCGGAAGCCAACCGTCGGGGTGGGCGATCGGTGGCGTCGTGTTCGCCGCCACCATGATGATCATGGTCGGCATATTCCAGGCGTTCCAAGGCCTGGCGGCGATCCTCAACGACGAGTTCTTCGTAAGGGTCGGCGACTACGCCTTCAACGTCGACGTCACCGCTTGGGGATGGATCCACCTGATCCTCGGCATCGTCGTCGCCGCCGCAGGCTTCTACCTGTTCTCAGGCAGCGCGCTGGCCGGGGTCGTCGCCGTCATCCTCGCCTCGTTGAGCGCCCTGTCGAACTTCTTCTTCATCCCCTACTACCCGTTCTGGTCGATCCTGATGATCGCCCTCTCCATCTTCGTGATCTGGGCGGTCACCCGGCCGGGGGTGCTCCGGGACTGACCCCGGTCACACCTTCGGAGACGGGGTGAGTGGCGCCACCGGCGGTGGCGCCACCACGGTCGCCGGCCCGCCGTCGTGACCGGCGGCGGCGGCGATTGCCTGGACGACGTCCGACGTCACGGTGAGACCGGACATCGGGTCGTGCCAGAAGCGGACCCGGACGGTGACCCGGTCGGGTTCCACCGCCGTGAACGAGCCCGTCGGCGCCGGGTCGGTCATCACCCCGTCGACGGCGACGGTCGCCGAGATGATCCGGCGGCGGGCGGCGGCCGGATCGTCGGACTCCACCCTCACCTCGACCTCGGAGCGTCGCGCGCCGGCCACCGTGTTGTTGACCAGCGGATTCTCCAGCAGCTCGCCGTTGGGCAGGTGCACCAGGCGCCCGTCGGCGGTCTCGACCACCACGGCGCGGCTGTTGAGCTCCTGCACGACGCCGACATAGCCGGACGCCTCGATCTCGTCTCCCACGTGCAGAGGGCGCCTGGTCTGGATCACGATGCCGGCGGCGAAGTTGTCGGCGACCCCGCGGAGCGCCAGACCGAGCACCACGGCACCGAGGATGGCGACGACGATGAGCGGCTGGATCTCGGCCCCGAGGAACGCCAGCGCCACCCCGAAGCCGATGAACACCACGATGTAGCCGCTCAGCCGAACGACGAACGCCTTCAGCTCGGGTGGGATCCCCTCGACCCGATCGGTCAAGCGGCCGGTTGCCCGGCGGGCGAACCGCGAGGCTATCCATCCGCCCAGCAAGGCCAGGACGGCCCCGACGATGTGCCAGGGGTCGATCGTGGTGGCAGCCAGTTCGGCAGCCTCTACGGCGATCAGCCAGCGCACCGAGTCATGCTGGCACGCGGCCCCCGCCATCCATGGGATTGTCCGGCGAGGATGCGGGGTCGTCGGCTCGGCCCGGGTCGGGCGGCGATACTGTTCCGGCCCGGATACCACGCGGGAGAGCGACGGTCGTGAGAACCCCAGCCGCTGACCCCTGCGCCATGACGGCGCTCGTGCTCCCGCCCCTCCAAGGCTCGACCGGTGCCTGACCGGGCAAGCGAATCGAGCGACGTGTCCGTGCTCGCCGCTGCCCGGCGCTGGGTCGCATCGATCAAGCCGCGGCGTGGTGACCTACGGACCGACGCCGCAGCCTCGCTCCCGGTCGCCATCGCTGCCGTGCCCGACGGGATGGCGACGGCGACCCTGATCGGCATCAACCCGATCCACGGGCTCTACGCCATGGTGGTCGGCCCCATCGCCGGCGGCCTGACCACGGTGACCTCGCGCATGGCGGTCGCCGTCACCGGTGCCTCGGCGCTGGCGGCGGCGTCGGCGCTGGACCATGTCGACCCCGACGATCGCACCGCTGCCCTGTTCCTGCTCACCCTCCTCGTCGGCGTGTTGATGATCGGGGCCGGAATCGCCCGGCTGGGCCGCTACACCCGGTTCGTCTCCCACTCGGTCATGGTCGGCTTCCTCACCGGCATCTCGGTGACGATGATCCTCAGCCAGATCCCCACCATCACCGCCACGACGAGCGACGCCCCGACAGCGCTCACCAGGTTCTTCGACATCGTCACCGACCCGGGGGAGATCCAACTTGCCACCCTGACGGTCGGCGTCGCCACCATCGTCCTCCTGGCGCTGCTGGCGCGCACCCCGATCGGGCCCTTCGCCGCCCTCATCGCCATCGCCCTTCCCACCGCGGTGGTGATGATGGCAGGCCTCACGGACGTCTCTCAGGTCTCCGACTCGGGCTCGATCCCCCTGGGGCTCCCGTTGCCGGCGCTCCCCGACATCGGTCTGCTCGATCTCCAGTTGGTCACCGGCGCCGCCGCCGTCGCCATCATCATCCTGGTGCAGGCGTTCGGGGTGGCGCAGACCGTCCCCGAGCCCAACGCACCCCCCACCAACGGGAACGGCGACTTCAAGGCGCAGGGAATCGCCAATATCGCCTCCGGGCTGTTCCGGGGCCAGCCGCTGGGCGGCTCGATGAGCACCACGGTCTTCCTCGAGGGCCTCCGGGGCCCGCTCCCGCTGGGGGGGAATCCTTCTCGGCGTGTGGATGGTGGTCATCCTGGTCCTGCTGGCGCCGATCATCGGGTATGTGGCCGAGGCCACCCTCGCCGCCGTCCTGGTCTACGCCGGGTTCACCGCCATCAACGTGGACAACATCTCCTCGATCTGGCGCACCTCACCGAGCTCGCGGGTGGCGATGGTGGCGACCTTCGCCGCCACCCTGGCCTTCCCGGTGCAGATCGCGGTGGGCATCGGCGTGGCGGTGTCGCTGATGCTCCAGCTGAACCGGGAAGCGATGGATCTCCGGGTGGTGGAACGGGTGGCGACCCCTCAGGGGATCGCCGAACGCGACGCCCCGAAGACGCTGCGCTCCGACGAGGTGACCGTGCTCTCCGTTCACGGCAGCCTCTTCTTCGCCGGCGCCCGCACCCTGGCGGCACGACTCCCCGACCCCGGCACCGCCACCCGACCCGTGGTGGTGCTGCGGCTGCGCGGCCGGATGCAGCTCGGCGCCACCGCGCTGATGACGCTCGGGAGCTATGCCAAGCGGCTGGCGGCGAACGGGGGCAGGCTCTACCTCACCGGCGTCAGCCCGAACGTGATGGGGCAGCTCGACGCCATCGGGGTGACCGTCGACGGACCGGTCACCGCCCTACCAGCCACCGAGATCATCGGAGAGTCCACGCGCCGGGCCGTGGACGACGCCACCAGCTGGCTGATCGAGGGCATCGGAGAGGAGACGTGACCCGCCCCGGGCCCGCGCCCGGTGAGCTCAGCGCGTCATGTCTCGAAGCGTGGTGACGGTGCGCCAGTTGCGCACCGTGGTGCTCGGGCCGCCGAGTCGACGGGCGACCACCGAGGGGAGCTTGGATCGCCCGATTCCGTCGGGGAGGAGCAGGTAGATCTGGCGCCCGGCCACGGTGGCGTCCTCGGGCTGCATGTCGATGTCGTGGACCGCCTGTGCCTGGTCGGTACCCGGCCGCTGGTGGAGGAACCCGACGTGGAGGTGCTTCGGGGCGGCATCCGGATACGGAAGCGACTCGACCACCTGCTCCATCTCGGCGGCGGTGCGGATCATGACCTCGGTGGCGACACCGGCCTGATCGGCGATCGACTTCTCCAGCGCCCTGCGGAGCGGGGGCTCGTCCAGGGCGCTCGACAGGACCACGTTGCCGCTCTGGATGTAGGTGGCCACATCGGTGCAGCCCGCCCCGACGCAGATGTCCCGCAGCAGCGCCATCGGCAGGGCGCCACGGCCGCCGACGTTGACCGCCCGCAGCAGCGCCACACATCGGATCGGTCGGCTCCGGCCCATCCGCCCATTGTGACCGGTCGGGGACGCATAGAGTGGCGGCCGCCCGCCCGGGAGCGCCCACCGTGGAGACCGCCACCCTGCTCATCACCTGCCCCGACCGGCCGGGCCTCGTCGCCGCCGTCTCCAACTTCCTCTTCGACGCCGGGGCCAACATCGTCCACGCCGACCAGCACGTCGACGCCGAGGGCGGGCTGTTCCTGCAACGCGTCCAGTTCGAGGTCGACGGCCCGCTCGATCCCATCGCCGAGGGTTTCGCCGGCGTGGCCGGGCCGCTGAGGATGCAGTGGTCGCTCCGCCCGTCCAGCGAGAGGGCACGGGTGGCGGTGCTGGTGTCCAGGCTCCCCCACTGCCTCGGCGACCTGCTCGCCCGCTGGGAGGTGGGCGACCTTCCCGGCACACCCGCGGCGGTGATCTCGAACCACCCCGACCACGCCGAGCTGGCCGCCCACCACGAGATCCCGTACCACCACCTGCCGATCACCCCCGGCAGCCGGCAACGGCAGGAGCACGACATGCTCGATGTCCTCACCGCCGCCGCGGTCGACCTGGTGGTGCTCGCCCGCTACATGCAGGTGCTGTCACCGTTGGTCGTGGACCGTTACCCGAGCCGGATCATCAACATCCACCACTCGTTCCTGCCTGCGTTCACCGGCGGCCGGCCGTATCACCAGGCCTACGAGCGAGGCGTGAAGGTGATCGGCGCCACGGCCCACTATGTGACCGCCGACCTCGACGAAGGCCCGATCATCGAGCAGGACGTGGCCCAGGTGAGCCACCGCGACGAGGTGGCCGACCTCGCCCGCAAGGGCCGTGACCTGGAGAAGGTGGTGCTGGCGCGGGCGGTGCGCGCCCATCTCGAGCACCGCGTCCTGGTGTACCGCAACCGCACGGCAGTGTTCGGGTAGATCACCTCTGACACTTGACAAGCCAGGGATGTCCAGGCCGGACCCCTCCCCGTCATCCGTTCCGGGCTACGGCCCCGTGCCGCGGCCACCCCTCCCCTCCCGAGGGGCGGGGAAACTCACCTTCAGAGGCACCACCACCAGGTGCGGTCCCTCGACATCAGCGGGGACAGCCGGAACGTGTGTTGGAACCCGGCGTCGTGCAGCATTCTCTCCGTCGACCGGAGCGTGGCCCAGAACGACCAGCGGTTGCCCCACGAGGCCGTCCCGCTCCGCTGCCGCTCCTCGGCGCCCCGACCGGCGTCCTCGTCGAACAGGTGCCCGTCGTAGCCGTCCTGGTTGACCGTCGGCTCGCGGGAGATGTGGGTGTCGACGATCGTCGGTGCGCCGACACACCTGCGGAGGAGGTCCATCTGGTCGTCGAGCGGCATGTGGTAGAGCAGCCCGAGCACCGCGATCAGATCGAAGCCGGCGGCCTCGAAGCGGTAGTCGCGAACGTCCGCCTGGACCCACGTGATCTCGTCGCGTCCCTTGGGAAAGCGCCCGGTCCTGACGTCGACCGCCGTCACCTTCCAACCGAGGTCGGCCGCCGCCATGGCGAAGGAGCCGTGCCCGGTGGCCAGGTCGAGCAGGCGCCCGGCCGGCAGTGGTCGCAGCAAGGCCTCGAAGACCTCGAGCCGTTCTGTCATCGGCGCGTTCTCTCGGTGGCAGTGCTCACATCATGGGCCCACATTGTGGCGGCTCGCCACGACCGCTCGTAGCCGGCAAGGACCACGCTCTGATGGTTCAACTGTCGGAGGGCCACGGGCTCGGGCATCGCCCCAGTCTGCCCGATGGGCGGATCCGCCCGGAATGAGGCTGGCCTAACATCTAGTGTTAGGGGGATTTGTACTATGGCGATCGTGGTAAATACGGTGAGGGCGGTGGACACCGTGTCCGGCGAAGGGCACCCCGGTTGAGGCTGCGCTCCGTTCCCGTCGTGCTCTCGGCCGTGGCGGCCGCCCTCGTCGGCGCCTGCGGCGGCACCGACGCTTCGGGCACCACGACGGCATCTCCCGAGCAGGCCACGTCCACAACCTCGTTCGTCCCGAGCGAGGGATCGCTGGTGGTGTACTCGGGCCGCGACGAGGCGTTCGTGCAGCCGGTGGTCGACGAGTTCACCGCAGCCACCGGCATCGAGGTCGCGGTCCGCTATGCGGGCACCGGAGAGCTGGCCACGGCGATCCTCGAGGAAGGCGACAACTCGCCGGCCGACGTGTTCTGGGCCCAGGACCCGGCCTTCATCGGCGGGCTCGCCAACGAGGGCGCCCTCACCGCCCTGCCCGAGGAGATCCTGAATCTGGTCCCGGCCCGGTACCGGGACGCCGACGGCAGCTGGGTCGGGATCACCGGCAGATCCCGGGTGATGGTTCGCAACACCGACCTGGTGGCCGACGGCGAGCTCCCCGGCAGCGTCTTCGAGCTGACCGAGCCGGAGTGGGCCGGGCGGGTCGGGATCGCCCCCACCAACGGCTCGTTCGTCGCCTTCGTCAGCGCCATGATCCTCTCCGAGGGCGAGGAGGCGACCCGCGATTGGCTCGAGGGCATGGCGGCCAACGACCCGCAGATCTTCGACGCCAACGGTCCCATCGTCGACGCCGTGGTCACCGGCGATCTCGACGCCGGCCTCGTCAACCACTACTACCTGCTGCAACGGATCGCCGAGCTCGGCGACGTCCCTGCGGACAACCACTTCTTCCCGGCGGGCGATCCCGGTGCGCTGGTGATGGCCACCGGCGCCGGGGTGGTGGCCGCGTCGGACATGGCCGATGAGGCGGAGCAGTTCATCGACTTCATGCTGCAGCCCGAGTCCCAGGCCCACTTCCTCAGCCTGTACGAGTACCCGCTCATCGACGGAGCCGGCTCCCCCGACGGCCAGGTGCCGCTCGCCGAGCTGCCGCCGCTCGACATCGACCTCACCGACACCGCGGACACCCTCGATCCTGCACTGTCGCTGATCGCCGAAGCGGGCTTGAGCTGAACGACGACCCCGTGCCCCAGTGACCAGTGACCCCGTGACCACCCTGACCCGAGACCCGGCAGCGCCGAGCGTCGCCGATGCGCAGCGGTCCGTTGCCCGAGGGAACAGTCCCCCACGCCCGCTGACCGCCCTCGCCCTGCTGGCGGTAGTGCCCGCCGCCCTCCCCATCGGGTTCCTGCTGTGGACCGTGCTCCGGCCCGGCGGCTTCGACGCCGGCGGCTTCACCGCCGCCAGGTTGCTCGAGCTGCTGGCGTCGACCGTCCTGCTGGCCGCGACCGTGACGCTCACCACCCTTGTGTTGGGGCTCACCACCGCCTGGCTGACCACCCGGACCGACCTGCCCGGTCGTCGCGCCTGGTCCGTGATGGCGGCGCTCCCTCTGGTCATCCCCTCGTACGTAGGTGCCCTCGCCCTGCTCGGCGCCTCGGGCAACCAGGGCCTGATCACCGAGGCCCTGCGCGCCGTCGGGCTCGATGGTGTTCCCAGCTTCACCGGGTTCTGGGCGGCCTGGGCGGCGCTCAGCCTGTGGAACTACCCCTTCGTGCACCTGCTCACCGTCCCGGCGCTGCGCCGGCTCGACCCGGCCGTCGAGGAGGCGGCGCAGGGGCTCGGCGCCGGCCGGCTGCGCACCGTCGCCACCGTGGTGGTCCCTCAGCTCAAGCCGGCGTTGACCGGCGCCTCGCTGCTGGTGGCGTTGTACGTGATGTCCGACTTCGGGGCCGTTTCGCTGCTCCGCTACGAGACCTTCACCCGGGCCATCTACACCCAGGTGCGAGGACGGCTCACGCTGACCCCGGCACTGTTCCTCTCCGGCGTCCTCGTGATGATCGCCCTCGTACTGGTCATCGCCGAGCAGCGGAGCCGGCGTCGGGTCGTCGGGCTCGCCGGTAGGCCGCCGCGCCGGCAACGGCCCGTGGCGTTGGGGACCGGCGGCAAGGTCTTCGGCCTGGGCTTCTTCGCCGCCCTGGTCACCGCCTCGTTGGGCATCCCGCTGGTCACGCTGTCGTGGTGGGCGTTCCGTGGAGGCTCTCTGGGAAACGAGGCCACGGTGATCTGGCAGGAGCTGGTCAACACGCTCGGCGTGGCCGGAGGCGGTGCCGTGCTCACCGCCATCGCCGCCATCCCGGTGGCCGTGCTCGCCGTGCGGCATCCCGGGCGCACCGGTCGCGGTGTGGAGGCGATGGCCTGGTCCGCCTACTCGCTTCCGCACATCGCCGTCGGGCTTGCGTTCCTGGTGCTGGCGGTCCGCTACCTACCCGCCGTGTACCAGTCGATCCCGCTGCTGCTCACCGCCTACGTCGCCCTCTTCCTGCCACTCGCCCTGGCGTCCACCGAGACCGGGCTCGGTCAGGTCCCCACCAGCCTGGAGGAGGCGAGCCGCAGCCTGGGCATGGGGCCATGGCGCACGCTCCGGCTGGTGACCGGGCCCATGATCTGGCGGGCCGTCCTCGCCGGTGGCGTCCTCGTCTTCCTCAGCGCCATGAAGGAGCTTCCCGCCACGCTGTTGCTCCGTCCCACCGGGTTCGAGACGCTGGCGATCGACATCTGGAGTGCGTCGTCCGAGCTGTTCTACACTCGGGCGAGCGTCGCCGCCCTGGTTCTGGTCGGGCTGTCGGCGGTGCCGCTCTTCCTGCTCGTCGCCAGGGGCCTGCATGACTGACCTCGCCACCGCCATCCGATCGCCGGGCGCGCTCCGCGCCGTCCCCGCCATCCGAGCCCGTGGCCTGCGCAAGGCCTATGGCGAGGTCGTCGCCGTCGACGGGTTCGACCTCGACGTCACCGTCGGCACGGTGACCACGGTGCTCGGCCCCTCGGGCTCCGGCAAGACGACGGTGTTGCGGATGCTCGCCGGGTTCGAGCGGCCCGACGCCGGCACCATCGACATCGCCGGCGAGCGGATGTCCGGCGACATCTCATTCGTCCCGCCGGAACGGCGCAAGGTGGGGATGGTCTTCCAGGACTATGCCCTGTTCCCGCACCTGACCGTCGCCGCCAACGTCGGCTTCGGCGTCCCCCGGAGCAGCGGGCGAGCCGCCCGGATAGCCGACGTCGTCGACCTGGTCGGGCTCACCGGGCTCGAGGACCGCCTGCCCGGCGACCTCTCCGGAGGCGAGCAACAGCGGGTCGCCCTCGCCAGGGCGCTGGCCCCCGCCCCCGCCGTCATCCTGCTCGACGAGCCCTTCTCCAACCTCGACGCCGACCTGCGCGGCCGGGTGCGTCGCGAGGTCCGCCAGATCCTCACCTCCGCCGGCACCACTGCTGTCTTCGTCACCCACGACCAGGAAGAGGCACTGGCGATGAGCGACCATGTCGCGGTGATGCGCCACGGGTCCGTGGTCCAGGTCGGCCCGCCCACCGATCTGTACCGGAGGCCGGCCGATGCCTGGACCGCCCGCTTCCTCGGGGACGCCGACCTCTTCGAGGGTGTTGCCGCCGCCGGGCGGGTCACCGTCGGTGCCGGGACCTTCACCACCGGGCTCGACGGCCCGGTGACCGTGATGATCCGACCCGAGACCGTTGGCCTCGCCGCCGACCCCGCCGGAGTCGGGCTGGTGAAGGACCGCGAGTACTACGGCCACGACCAGCTGGTCACCGTCGTCCTACCGGACGGATCCCAGCTGCGTAGCCGGATCGGCCCTGTCCCCGATCTGGTGCCCGGCGACCGGGTGGCACTCGCCGTCGACGAAGTGCTCATCTTCCGGCGAGCCTGAGGTCTCCCCAGGTCGCCGGCGCCGGCTACAGCTCAGCGAGCGGCCTCGTGGGCGTCGCGGAGCCAGCTCTCGGTGGACGCCACGTCGCCCAACGTCGAGTTCCACAGGGGAGCCCGCTCGGGGTGGTAGCGCGATCCGATCGGGACCGAGTACAGGCCCTCCTCGTCGTACGTCCGCTCCCTCTTGAGCAGCCGGCGGAAGTCGGCCAGGGCGACGTCGTAGTTGTCGTCGCGGGGCATGTGCTCGTAGATGCGCCCCGAGAAGATGTCGGTGAGCGGGTCCCGGTACCGGTTGTGCACCAGGAAGGCGAACGCCAGCGGGTTCTCCCAGAAGGTGTCGATCATGTCCTCGAGGATGTCGATGCCCTTCTCGACGGTGACCATGTAGTCGTGGAACGGGTTCTCGTCCTCGCGGCCCTTCCCGTCCAGCCATCCGACGATGGGATCCATCACCATCTCTGACTCGCACAGGGCGACGAAGAGCCCGAACGAGAAGATGGGGTCGACGAACCGGTGGGAGTCGCCGACGCAGATGTAGCCCGGGCCGGCGAACTTGCGCACCTGGAAGGAGTAGTTGGGCACGGTGTGCGCCGGCTCGACCAGGTCCCCCTTGGGAACCCGGTCCGCCAGTCCCTTGTTGAGCTCGTGGATCTCGCGACGCACGTAGTCGTCCCGGGACTCGCCCTTCTCCTTGAAGTAGGCGGCCGGGGTGACGATGCCGATGCTGGTGACGCCGTCCTCGATGGGGATCGCCCACGCCCAGTGGTACTTCTTGGTGTAGAAGATGTGGGTGTTGCCCGGCTGCTCGTTGTAGCCCTCGCCGTGGTCCCGCTCGTAGTCGGTGATCTGGGAGAACATGGCGATCTGCTTGTCGTACGACCCGAGGTACTTGGGGCCGGTCACCTTCTTGTTGGCCAGGAAGCTGGCCTGGCCGGAGCAGTCCAGGGTGAGCTCGGCGGCGATGGTGATGGTGGTGCCGTCGGCGGTGCCCACCACCACTCCGGTCACCACCCCGTCGTCGACGATGGGGTCGGTGACCCGGCCGTGGATGAGCTCGGCGCCCCTCTCGACGGCGGCGTCGAGCAGCATCTTGTCGAAGGTCGAGCGCCGCACCTGCCAGGTCGGGTGGTTGTGGAGGCCCTGATCGTCGCGGCGGCTCATCGGGATCCACCAGTCGGGGTTGCCCCTGGTGCCGAACACGGTGACACCGTGCTTCACCGGGTGATTGGCGGCCTTCATCTGCTCCTCGAAACCGAGGCGGCGGACGATCCCGCCGCACTCCCCGGTCATCGACTCGCCGATGTGGAACCTCGGGAACTGCTCCCGCTCGACGATGATCGGCGTGATGCCGCGGTCGAGCAGCTGCAGCGCTACGGCCGACCCGGCCGGCCCTCCCCCGATGATGACGACCTGCGTGGTCCTGTCTTCGGCCATGTGTGGAGCCCCCCGTGCGATCGCGGTCCAGCGCCGCCGGTCTCTGGCGACGACGCTCCCTACCCTGGCAATCCTACCGCCAACCTTCAATGGGTCCGCTGGCCCACCTTCAGGCGCCGACGCCCGGCATTCAGGATGGCAGTAGGGGCGAGAGCTCGTCAGCCGTGGTGTCGGTGGGCAGCGGCTCGGTGCTGGGGACCGCCTCGATGAACCGGTCGAACAGGGGACCGGTCATCGCCGTCGTGATCAGGGCCATGAGCACCGCCGCCAGTTGGGCGACCCCGGTGATCACCCCGGCCTGGATCCCCTCCAGTGCCACCACCAGGACGAGCAGCCCGCGGCAGTTCATCAGTACGCCGAGCACGTTGCTCTCCGCCCATGAGAGTCCGCCGGCCCGCGCCAGCACGGCTCCACCGACCCATTTGCCGACGATGCCGGCGACCAGGAACAGCACGATGCCTCCCAGCGCCGCCATCGACAGGCTGGTGAAGTCGGTCACCAACCCCGAGAAGGCCAGGAAGATCGGGCAGCAGGATGGTGCCGGTGAGCTCGGCGAGCCGGGCGCCCATGTCGGCGAACAGCGGCTTGCGCACGGGCATCACCAGCCCCGCCATGAAACCACCGACGATGACGGTCAGCCCGAGCAGATGGGCGACGTAGCCGGAGGCCAGGGTCACGATGAACAGGGCAGCGAACATGCTCGAGTCGAGCCGGCCGCTCGCCGGCGTACGGGCCGCGCCAGCCTGGCCAGCGCCGGGCGCACCACCATCACCATGACGGCGAGGTAGGCGATGGTCAGCGCCACCTTGAGCATCAACCCTCCGGTGGTCTCCCCTTTCGCCACGGCAGCCGCAGCGGCCGCCGCAGTGAACATCACGACCGTGCACACCGCCGCCGCGGCGATGCCGGTGGCTCCCATAGGTGACAGGGTCAGCCCCTTCTCCTGGAGGATGCGGACCATCACCGGGAAGGCCGTCACCGCCAGCATCGCGCCGACGAACAGGCTGAACCCGAGGTCGGACGCGTCGGCCGGCTTGAAGACCTCGGTTGGCCATGATCGGGCCGAGCAGGAGCCCGAGCGCCGAGCGGGATGGCGACTACACCGACGCCGACCAGCCGATGCTCTTCATCTTGCCCTTCAACACCTCGGCGTCGACCTCGAGCCCGGTGAGCATCATGAAGATCAGCAACGCCACCTGGCCGATGCCGCCGATGATCGAGCGAGACCTGGGCCGGGAAGAGGCACCACGTGGGGCTCTCGACGGTCCCCTCCGGGGCGGTGACCAGCGACTGGGCGCAGTGCATCCAGTCGGGTGCCGTCCACCCGCTCCACAGCGTGGCACCGAGCAGCGTCGGCCCGAGGAGCACGCCGGCGACGATCTCGCCGACGACACGCGGTTGGCCGATCCGAACGAACAGGGTGCCGACGAGACGAGCGACGACGACGATGAGGGTCAGGTCGAGCAGGAGGAACCCGACCACCTGACCGGCGCTGAGTGGAGTCACCCCGCAGCTTCCCGCACCGCGATCGCCAGCCACTCCTCGGTCGACTCGATGTCCTGGAGGTTCGAATTCCACAGGGGAGCGCGCTCGGGGTGGTAGCGGGACCCGATGGGTACCGAGTAGAGGCCCTCGTCGTCGTAGGTGCGCTCACGTTTGAGCAGCCGCCTGAAGTCGCCGAGGGCCGTGTCGAAGATGGGGTCCTGCATCATGTCGTCGTATATGCGCCCGGCGAACACGTCGGTGAGCGGCGACCGGTACTTGGCGTGCACCAGGAAGGCGAACGCCAACGGGTTCTCCCAGAACGTGTCCAGGACGTCCTCGAGTACGTCGATCCCGCGCTCTGTGAACACCATGTAGTCGTGGAACGGGTCCTCGGCGCCCCGACCCTTGCCGTCGAGCCAGCCGACGATGGGGTCGATCACCCGGGCCGCCTCGGCGAAAGCCACGTAGAGCCCGAACGAGAAGATCGGGTCGACGAACCGGTGCGAATCGCCGACGCAGATGTAGCCGGGCCCGGCGAACTTGCGCACCTGGAACGAGTAGTTCGGCACCGTGCGCGCCGGCTCGACCATGACACCCTCGGGCACCCGGTCGGCGAGGCCCTTGTTCAGCTCCTGCATCTCCCGCTTGACGTAGTCCTCCCGGGACTCGCCCTTCTCCTTGAAGTACGCCGCCGGGGTCACGATCCCGATGCTGGTGACCTCGTCGTCGATGGGGATCGCCCACGCCCAGTGGTACTTCTTGGTGTAGAAGATGTGGGTGTTGCCCGGCTGGTCGGTGCGCTCGTCCCCGCCCGGCCCGCGCTGGTAGTCGGAGATGTGGCTGAAGATGGCGATCTGCTTGTCGTACGAACCGAGGTACTTGGGCCCGGTGACCTTCTTGTTGGCCAGGAAACTCGCCTGCCCCGAGCAGTCGATGGTGATCTCGGCTTCGATCGAGAGTCGCCGCCCGCCGGCGGTCTCCACGACCACACCCTTGACCACACCGTCCTCGACGATGGGGTCGGTGGCGCGCCCGTCGACCAGCTCGACGCCTCTGTCCCGGGCGGCGTCGAGCAGCATCTGGTCGAACACGCTCCGCCGCACCTGCCAGGTCACCTGGTCATGGAGCCCCTCGTCGTCGCGGCGCATCACCGGCACCCACCAGTCGGGGTTGCCCGCGGGTGCCGAACACGGTGACCCCGTGCTTGACGGGGTGGCCGGCGGCCTTCATCCGCTCCTCGAACCCGAGACCCCGCACCAGCGCCCCGCACTCGCCGGTCATGGACTCGCCGATGTGGAAACGCGGGAAGAGCTCCCGCTCCACGATGACCGGAACGACGCCCCGGTCGAGCAGTTGAAGGGCAACGGCCGCCCCGGCAGGACCGCCGCCGACGATGACCACCTCGGCCGATCGTTTCCCTGGCATCGGACACCCCCCGCTGGTGAGCCGTTCCGTGACACCACCCGGCTCCTCGAGAGTTCCTCTTCACCCAGGAGCTGGCAATGGGTCGACCGGCCCGATTCCCGCCGTCCTCTCAACTTGCGGTGGACTGCCCCGCCTGAGGTCGTGAGCCGTAGGATGCCCGCCGTGTCGCTCGCCTCCGCTTCCGCCGTGCGACCTGTGGGCAGCGGAGCGTTCGAGGCGGAGATCTCGCCCGGTTGGGACATCATGGGCAACGCCAACGGGGGCTACCTGCTGGCGATGGCGGCCCGGGCCGGAGCCGACGTCGCCGGGAAGCCGCACCCGGTCACGGTCACCGGGCACTTCCTCGCCCCCGGGAAGCCGGGCGAGGTGGCCATCAGCGCCGACCTCGTCCGCTCGGGAAGGCGCTTCTCGACCGTCACCGCCACCATGGCCACCCCGGAACGCCGGCTGCTGGCCATGCTGGGGACCTTCACCGATCTCGACGCCGGCCCCGACCACGACGCCGTGGTCCACCACACCTCCGGGCCACCCGATCTCCCGCCGCCCGACCGGTGCGTGGCGATCGAGCCCACCGACACCTTCCCGCCGCCATTCACGGGGAAGGTCGAGCTCAGGTTGCACCCGGACGATGTGCCGTTTGTCGCCAGGCCGACGGGTCACATGTCCATCCGCGGCTGGTTCCGGCTGCCCGACGCAGAAGCGATCGATCCGTACGGGTTGATCGTCGCCGCCGACGCCTTTCCACCGGCGATCTTCAACGGCGACCTCCCGGTCGCTTGGACGCCGACGCTCGAGCTGACCGTGCACGTCCGCGCCCGGCCCGGCAACGGCTGGTTGGCAGCGGCCGTGGCCACCCGGTTCGTCAGCGACGGCTTCCTCGAGGAGGACACCGAGATCTGGGACGAGTCGGGGCGACTGGTGGCGCAGAGCCGGCAACTCGCCCTGGTCCCCCGCGCCTGAGGCCGGAGCCGCAGTCGCCTACGCTGCCCCGAACCGGAGGAGGAAACCGATGCGCCCCAGACCGATGATGATGCTCGCCCTGACCCTCGCCGTGGTGGCGGTGGCCTGCGGCGGGGACGACGACGACACGACGACGACGGCCGGCGAGGCAGCTGCCACGACGGCGGCACCGGTGACCACGGCCGCCGCCCCGGCCACCACGGCGGCACCGGCCACCACCGCCGCACCCGACGAGTGCGCCGTAGAGAGCCTCGAGCTGCTCAGCCCGGGCACCCTGACCGTGGCCACCAGCGACCCTGCGTTCCCGCCGTGGGTGCTCGACGACGACCCCAGCCTGGGCAGCGGTTTCGAGGCGGAGCTGGTCTACACCTTGGCCGAGCAGATGGGCTTCACCGCCGACCAGGTGACCTGGGTCGCCGTCGGGTTCGACGAGGCCATCGCCCCCGGGCCCAAGGACTTCGACTTCAACATCCAGCAGTACACCATCACCCCGGAACGGGACGAGGTGGTCGACTTCTCCGACCCGTACTACACCACCAAGCAGGCGCTGGTGGCCTTCGCCGACAACCCGATCGCCGAGGCGACGACCATCGCCGAGCTGCAAGAGTTCTCGCTGGGCGCCCAGATCGCCACCACCAGCCTGGACTACATCGAGACCGTGATCCAGCCGGCCACACCGGCAAGCGTGTTCGACACCAACGCCGACGCCAAGGCGGCGCTCGACGCCCAGCAGATCGACGGCATCGTGTTCGACCTGCCGACGGCGCACTACATCACCGCGGTGGAGATGCCCGACACCGCCATCGTCGGGCAGTTCGGCGAGGCAGGGGCCAACCCGGAGGGCCTCGGGATGCTCTTCGCCGACGGCAACACGCTGGTGGACTGCGTCAACGTCGCCCTGGCTGCTCTCGCCGAGGACGGCACGCTGGCGGCGCTGGAGGAGGAGTACCTGGTCGTCGGCAGCGACATCCCGGTGATCACCCCCTGACGGGCACCGACCGCCCGTGATCGGGTCGGGCCCTCCGGCGATCGAGCTGCGGGACCCGGACCCGTCCGGGTCCCGGTGGCGCGATCTGACCACCGAGCACGGGGCCCGAGGGGCGCTGATCGCCGCCGCCTCAACGGTGGTGGTGCTCGGCCTGGCGCTGTGGTGGGTGCTCAGCTCGGAGGCATGGCCCGCCGTCCAGCAGCAGTTCTTCAACCCGGAGAACTTCGCCGAGGCGTGGCCAACGGTCGTCGGCGGCTTCTGGCTCGACGTGAGGATGTTCCTCGTCGCCGAGGTGGTCATCCTCGCCTTCTCGCTGCTGCTGGCGATGGTGCGGGCGCTGCGCGGCCCGGCCTTCTTCCCGCTGCGGACGCTCACCGTGGTCTACATCGACGTGATGCGGGGCATCCCCATCATCCTCATCATCCTGCTGCTCGGGTTCGGGATCCCGGCGCTCGACCTGCCCGGGGTCCCCCGGAGCCGCTTGTTCTGGGGGCTCACCGCGCTGGTGCTGTCGTACTCGGCCTATACCGCCGAGGTCTACCGGGCCGGCCTCGAGTCGGTGCACGAGAGCCAGCGCATGTCGGCCCGGGCGCTCGGGCTCACCCAGGTGCAGGCGCTCCGCCACGTGCTGGTCCCCCAGGCGGTGCGCAACGTCGTTCCTGCCTTGCTCAACGGGTTCGTCAGCCTGCAGAAGGACGTGGCGCTGGTCTACATCCTCGGCATCCGCGAGGCGGTGCGGGAGGCGCAGATCTACACCGCCCGCACCTTCAACTACACCAGCTACATCGTGGCGGCGGTGCTGTTCCTGCTGGTGTCGGTGCCGGTGGCCCGGTTCGCCGACTGGTACACCGAGCGGGACCGGCGTAGGAAGCGGGCCGGATGAGCGACGCGGTGAGAAGAGGCGGGCCCAAGCTCGAGGTGCGCGGCGTTTCCAAGGCTTTCGACGGGAAGCCGGTGCTGGTCGACGCCGACCTGGCCGTCGCCGAGCACGACGTGGTGTGCCTGATCGGCGCCTCCGGATCGGGGAAGTCGACGATGCTCAAGTGCATCGACCTGCTGGTTCCGGTCGACCGGGGCCAGGTACTGCTCGACGGCAAGGTGATCAGCGGCCCGGGGGTCGACGCCGACGCGGTGCGGCAGCGGATGGGGATCGTGTTCCAGGCGTTCAACCTGTTCCCCCACATGAGCGTGCTCGACAACGTCACGCTGTCACCCCGCCGGGTCCACGGGACCGGCCGTGCCGATGCCGAGGGACAGGCCCGGGAGCTGCTCGACCGCTTCGGGCTGGCCGACAAGGCGGAGGAGTACCCCGACCGGCTCTCCGGCGGCCAGCAGCAGCGGGTGGCGATCGTCCGGGCGCTGGCGACCCGGCCCGAGGTGATGCTGCTCGACGAGGTCACCTCCGCCCTCGACCCGGAGCTGGTGGCCGAGGTGCTCGACGTCATCCGCCGGCTCAAGGCGGACGGGATGACCATGGTCATCGCCACCCACGAGATGGGCTTCGCCCGCGACATCGCCGACCGGGTGTGCTTCCTCGACGGCGGCGGCATCCTCGAGGAGGGCCCGCCCGAGCAGATCTTCACCGACCCCGGCGAGGTCCGCACCCGCCGCTTCCTCCAGCGGATCATCGACGCCGGCAGGCTCTAGCTCGGGAAGTGGCGGCCGTGACGGGTATGGTCGGCGGGTGACGTTACGGGTCTACGGGAGGGTCGCCCGCCCGCTGGTGCTCACCGGCGAGGACCTCGCCCTGATGCCGGCGCCGGAGGAGACGGTCGAGGCGGTCGTCGGGTCGGCGGTGGCGGTACGCGACGTCCTCGCTCCGGCCGAGCCGGACCCGGAGGCGACCCACTGCACGGTGATCGCCGCCGGTGGCTCCTACCGGGCGTCGATCCCGCTGGCCGACCTCCAGACCGGCGGCTGGCTGTCGTATGCCGTCGACGGTGGGCCGCTGCCACCCGAGGCCGGCGGTCCCTACCGGCTCACCGTCGCCGGCGGCGCCACCCTGTGCTGGAACGTCAAGCAGGTCGCCGAGCTGAAGTTGACCGCCGGCAGCGAGCCCGACGACGTCCCCGCCGAACCGACCCACTGAGAGGCGTCGGTCGGCGGCGACTCCGGTGAGCACCACGTACCCGGTGCCTTCACTCGGCGAGCGCCGCCTCCAGCAGCGCCACCACCTCGGGATCACCGGCTCGGCGGGCCCACTCCAGGGCGTCGCCCTCGGATTGGGCGCACCCCGAGAGGCAGGCGGCCCGGACCGTCGGGTCGGCGCCGGCGTCCAGGAGCACCCCGACCATCTCCGCCGGCTGACCGGAGAAGATCGCCGATAGCAGCGCGGTCTGGCCGATCGACGACGGAGCGTCGACGGCGGCGCCGAGCCCGAGCAGCGCCCTGACCGCGTCGAGGTGTCCCGCCCGGGCGGCGATGGCGAGGGCGGTGGGGCCCTCGTCGACCGGGTAGCCGTGGCCCCCGGTCCTGCTCTGCGACGGGGCGTCCAGCTCGACGCCGGTCGCCGTGATCACCTCCAACACCTCGACGCTGCCGGCGTAGGCGGCGTGCTGCAGGGTGTTCATCCCGTTGGTGGAGGTTGCGTCCAGGTCGACGCCGGCCTCGACGAGCGTCGCCAGCGCGGCCGGGGAGTCGGACTCGGCGGCGAGGTGCCAGACGGTGAGCCCGCCGAGGTCGGTGGCCCCGAGGTCGGCGCCGGCGTCGATGAGCAGCTGGACCATTGCCGCGTCGTCCCGCAGCGCCGCCCGCATCAGCGGGGTGTAACCCCGGCTGCGCGGCTCGTCGGGTGGTGCGCCGGCGGCGAGCAGGGACCGGGCCAGGTCGTGGTCGCCGGCGACCACGGCGTCGGTAAGGTTTGGCCCGTCCGATGAGCTGTCGCCGCCGGCCATCGTCACCAGCACGGCACCCCCGACGAGCGCCGCCGCCACCACGGCGCCGGCCACCACCCGCATCCGGCCCACTCGATCCGGACCCACTGCGGTCACCTTCCGGTGCGTTTGGCGGCGATGCGGCGGTCGCTCTCGTTGAGGTGCCGCTTGCGCACCCGGATCGCCTTCGGGGTGACCTCGACCAGCTCGTCGTCGGCGATCCACTCGATGGCGATCTCCAGAGTGAGCAGGCGCACCGGGTCGAGCCTGATCGCCTCGTCCTTGGAGTGGGTGCGGATGTTGGTCAGCTGCTTGGCGCGGGTGGCGTTGACCACCATCTCCTCGGGGCGGGACGCCTCGCCGACGACCATCCCCTCGTAGACCTCGGTACCCGGCTCGACGAAGAGCTCGCCCCGCTTCTGCAGGTTGTCGAGGGCGAAGCCGGTCGCCCCGCCACGACGGTCGGCCACCATGGCGCCGCCCATCCGGTGGGGAAGCTCCCCCGCCCACGGCATCCACCCGGCGTGGTGCTGGTGCACCAGCGCGGTTCCCCGGGTCGCTGTCATCAACAGCGAACGCAGCCCGAGCAGCCCGCGGGCCGGCGCCTCGACGGTGACGATGGTGCGGCCGGCGCCGCCGGGACGGAGATCGGTCACCTTGCCCTTGCGGGGGGCCACCGACTGGGTCACCGTCCCCACGTGGTCGTCGGGGACATCGATCACCGCCCGCTCCACCGGCTCATGGGGCACCCCGTCCAACTCCCGCAAGATCACCTCGGGCCGGCTGACCTGGAACTCGTATCCCTCCCGCCGCATCGACTCGATGAGCACCGCCAGCTGCAGCTCGCCCCGCCCCGCCACCTCGATGACCTCCGGCGACGAGGTCGGCCCGATCCGGATCGACACGTTGCCCCGCACCTCACGCTCCAGCCGCTCCCGGATCTGACGTGACGTGAGGTACGTCCCGTCGCCGCCCGCCATGGGCGACGTGTTCACCCCGAACGTCATCCGCAGCACCGGCTCGTCGACCTCGATGCGGGGCAACGGGCGAGGGTCGTCGGGGTCGGCCAGTGTGTCGCCGATCTCCACCTCGGGGAACCCGGCCACCACGAACAGATCGCCGGCCACCCGCTCGTCGACCGGGTCCCGGCCCAGCCCGGTGAAGCCGAGGAGCTGGGTGAGCCGCCGGCGGCGAGGCACCTCGCCGGGGTCGTCCTGGCACAGGGCCACGTCCTCGCCGGCGCGCAGCGTCCCCTGTGCCACCCGCCCGATCGCCAGCCGCCCCAGGTAGTCGGAGGCGTCGAGGTTGGTGACCAGCGCCTGCAGCGGTGCCTCCGGGTCACCGGCCGGAGGCGGGATCGTCGCCACGATGGTGTCGAGCAGGGCCGACATGTCGGCGTCGTCGGCAGGGACGCCGGTGCCGGCGACGCTCCTGCCCAGGCGGGCCACCGTGGACACGATGGGGAAGTCGATGTGGTGGTCCTTGGCGTCGAGGTCGAAGAACAGCTGATACGTCTCGTCGACCACCTGGTCGAGCCTGGCATCGGAGCGGTCGACCTTGTTGACCACGACCACCGCCGGCAGGTGGCGGGCGAGCGCCTTGGACAGGACGTAGCGGGTCTGCGGCATCGGGCCCTCGGAGGCGTCGACCAACAGCAGCACCCCGTCGACCATGGTCAGCGCCCGCTCCACCTCGCCCCCGAAGTCGGCGTGTCCCGGGGTGTCGACCAGGTTGATCCTGGTGCCCTTCCAGACGATCGACGCCGCCTTGGCGAGGATGGTGATGCCCCGCTCCCGCTCCTGGTCGCCCGAGTCCATGACCCGCTCCACCTGGGCCTGGTGGTCGGCGAACACCGCGGTTGCCCGGAGCATGGCGTCGACCAGCGTCGTCTTCCCGTGGTCGACATGGGCGATGAGCGCGACGTTGCGAAACGAGCCGGACCCCATTCGACGATGGTACCGAGACGACCAAGGGTGGTGGCAGTAGGGTCCGGCAGGTCGACGTCGACCGGAGACCGGATGCAATTCGCCCTCAGGGTGCTGATCAGCGCCGCCGCGGTGTGGCTGGCCACCGCGGTGGTGCCCGGGCTCGACTGGTCCGGTGAGTGGTGGCAGATCCTCCTCATCGGGCTGGTGGTCGGCCTGGTCAACACGGTGCTCAAGCCCATCTTCACCGTGCTCAGCATCCCGTTCCTGGTGGTGACCCTGGGGTTGTTCATCGTCGTGATCAACTGGGTCCTGCTGGCGATCGTGGTGTGGCTTTCCGCTCCCGAGCGGCTCGACCTCGGGCTGACCAGCGCCGACGGCTGGTCGACGTTCTGGGGCTCGGTGGTCGTCTCCGTCGCCTCGTGGGGGCTGTCGGTGATGACCTCACCGGTGCGCTGAGCCCAGAGCGGCGAGACCGCACCCCTGGCAACCGCCGCCTCGGTCCCGTACGGTCGCCTCGATGCCCATCGCCACCGCCGAGCCCGACCTGCTGCGCGGCCTCGCCGTTGCCGTAGGCGATGCCGCCGACGCCGCACTCACCATCGCCGGCTCGGCGGCCCGCCTCTCCGGCGACATCAGCCCGGTGCTCGCCGTCGACCCGGTCGCCCGTTGGGGCGCCGCCTGGGCCTGCTCCCTGGCGGAACGCGCCGACCTGCTCGAGGCGATGGCACCGGTCGCCGGGCGCCTCATCGACGCTCATCACCTCACGGTGAGGGCCAACGCAGCGGACCACGCCCTCACCACGACGCTGGCCGTCCCCTGGGAGGACCTCGACGGGGCGGTGAACGCCGCCGCCGGCGCCGTCGACTGGCTGCTCGCCCACCAACCAGCTCCGGTCATCGCCGGGTTCCTCGCATCTCTCGACGCCGCGGTGGCGACGGCCCTCGCCCGGCGCCGGCCCCAGATCGCCGATGTCCCCGGTGTGCGGCTCGACATGGTCTTCGCCGCCAACCGCAAACGCATCGAGCTGGCGATCGCCGAGATCGACGGGCAGCTCGCCGGCGCCGACCCGGGCACGACGGTCGACCTCGCCGAGCGGGAGATGCTGATCGGGATGCTCCGACGCAACTTCTTGATGTTCGACTGGTCGGGCGACGGTCACCTGGCCGAGTGGGTCGGCCCACTCGACGCCGACCACGTCGCCGTGCTGGTCCCGGGCATGTCCACCGACAAGCTGGACGTCGACCTGACCGCGGCCAACGCCGCCCGGATGTTGCGGTTCGACACGAGCGGCGACCTGGCGGTGGTGACCGCCCTGGTGTACGACGCCCCCGACCTCGTCGACGCCACACTTCCGTTCGCCGCCACCAACGGCTTCGACGGACTGGCCCGGTTGGTCGAAGTCCTGCCCGTCTCCGACCGGCACCTCACGCTCGTCGGACACTCATACGGTTCGCTCCTGCTCGGCACGGCGCTGGCCGGCGGTCTGGCCGCCGACCTCCCGCCCCGCCACGACATCGTGTTCATCGGGTCGCCCGGCACCGGCGTTGACACCGCCGCCGACCTGGGCATCGACCCGGGCCACGTCTGGGCGGGTGGGACCGATGACGACATCGTCATCCGGCTGAGGAGCCTCCCCGGTCTCGCCGCCCTGGCCCCGCTCGGCCTCGGCACGGCGCTGGCCGGGTGGGCCGTCGACGAGCTCTACGGGACGATCCCTACCGACCCCGGTTTCGGGGCACGGGTGTTCGCCGCGGGCGAAGGGGGCCACTCGGACTACCTCGCCTCCGAAGTCGTCACCACCGACGACGGGCGCGTCTGCCGCACCGTCGAGGCCGCCTCGATGGCGCTGACCGCCATCGTCGCCATCGCCACCGGCCGCACCCGTCGGAGGCACCGGGGCGGCTCGTCGGGCCGCTGACGAGCCGCCGATTCTCATCCGTTCTTCACCCGGCGGGGGGCCAGTGACGGCACCGGGGTGCGAACATGGCTCCGGTCGCGGTGTCCCCTCCACCCGGCACTCCCCTCGCCGCGGCCAACAACCCGCAAGGACCACCATGACCGATCCGACCCGGCTCCTCGTCATCGAGGACGACCGCGCCGTCCGCCAGGCGCTGGAACGTGCCCTCACCTTCGACGGCTACGAGGTGAGCACCGCCAACGACGGCTCCGAGGGACTGGCCAAGGTGCTCGACGAGCAACCCGCCGCCATCGTCCTCGACGTGATGATGCCCCACATCGACGGGCTCGAGGTGTGCCGGCGCCTCAGGGCCAGGGGCGACACCACCCCCATCCTCGTGCTCACCGCCCGGGACACGGTGGGCGACCGGGTGGCCGGGCTCGACGCCGGTGCCGACGACTACCTGGTCAAGCCGTTCGCCCTCGACGAGCTGCTCGCTCGCATCCGGGCTCTGTTGCGCAGGTCGTCGGGCTCGACCACCGACGTCTACCGGGTCGCCGACCTGGAGGCGAACGTTGCCACCCGCGAGGTCACCAGGAGCGGAGAGCCGGTGACACTCACCAAGACCGAGTTCGACCTCCTCGTCCTGTTGATGGAGAACGCCGGGCGGGTCCTCAACCGGGCGGTGATCTACGAGCGCATCTGGGGCTTCGACTTCGAGACCAGCTCGAACTCGCTCGACGTCTACGTCGGATATCTGCGCCGCAAGACCGAGCCGGAGGGAAGCCCTCGACTCATCCATACGGTGCGCGGCGTCGGATACGTCATCCGCGCCCCCAAGCCGTGACCCTTCGTGTCCGGCTGGCGCTGCTCACCGCGGCAGTGGCGGTGCTGGTGGTCGTCACCGGGGTTGCGGTGGCGAGGACCGTGGCCCGGGCCGAGCTGCTCCGCCAGATCGACCAGAGCCTGATCCAGCGCGCCACCCTGCTCGCCCAGGGGAACCTCGGGTTGGGCGCAATCGAGCCCGACGCCGAGGCCGGTCCCGACGACCCGTTCGGCCGGGGCCTGCGCGGGTTCGACGCCCTGTACCTCCAGGCGATCACCGCCGAGGGGGAGGTGGTGGCACCGTCCGACCAGCTGGTGGCGATCCCGGTCACCGAGCGCGACCTCGAGGTGGCACGGGGCGAGCGCAGGGGCGTATTGCGCTCCGTCGACACCACCGAGGGGGCGGTCCGGCTCTTCACCGCGGACGTCGGCGACGGGGCCATCCAGGTGGCCCGTTCGCTCGACGAGTTCGAGCGCACCATGCAGGGGATCACCTTCCGCCTGCTCGGGATGGGGCTCATCGGGGTCGTCGCCGCCGGGTTCCTCGGGCTGTGGGTGGCGAGGAGCGCGCTGCGACCGGTGGACGAGCTGACCAAGACCGTGGAGCACGTCACCGCCACCCAGGACCTCGACACCAGCATCGCCGTGGTGCACGACGACGAGGTCGGCCGGCTGGCATCGGGGTTCAACCAGATGATGCAGAGCCTGCGCCGGTCCCGGCTCGACCAGGAGCGCCTGGTGCGAGACGCCGGCCACGAGCTGAGGACCCCGTTGACGGCGTTGCGCACCAACGTCGAGATGCTGGCCCGGTCCGACGGGATCCCGGCCGATCAACGTCGCCAACTCGTCGATGCCGCCACCCAGGAGATCGGGGAGCTGTCCAAGCTGGTCGGCGAGCTGGTCACGCTGGCCGCCGACGCCGACGCCGCCGACGAGCCGCTGGCCACGGTCGACCTCGAGGACCTCACCGCCGAGGTGGTGGCCCGGTTCCAGCGAAGAACGGGGCGGACCATCACGCTCGAGTCCTCGCCGAGCGAGACCACCGGGAGACCCGCCGCGCTGGAGCGCGCCGTCTCCAACCTGGTGGACAATGCCCTCAAATGGAGCCCGCCGGACACCGCGGTGCGGGTGACGGTCGCCGAGCGTGGCGTCGCCGTGTCCGATGCCGGGCCGGGGATCTCCGACGAGGACAAGCCCTATGTCTTCGACCGCTTCTACCGGGCGACGGAGGCGCGCACCACGCCCGGGTCGGGACTGGGGCTGGCGATCGTGGCCAAGGTCGTGGACCAGCACGGCGGCACCGTGTTCGTCGAGGACGCCCCGGAGGGCGGGGCGACGGTCGGTTTCCGGTTACCCAGCTGACGCCATCGGGCGTCAGCTGAGCTTCGCCGCCACCAGGCCGGCGATGTGGCCACCGATCGCCAACGAGGCCGTCGCCGCCGGCGAGGGGGCGTTGAGGACGTGGACGGCGTCGTCGGTCTCCTCGAGGGCGAAGTCGTGCACCAGTGTGCCGTCGGGGGCGATCGCCTGGGCGCGCACTCCGGCCCGGTAGCCGCCCAGGTCGCCTTCCACCAGCTCGGGCACCAGCTTCCTAGCTTCGGCGGCGAAGGCGGCGGGCGACACCGATCGCCACATCTCGCCGACCCCGGTGCGCCACTTCGCCCGGGCCAGCTTGCGGAACCCCGGCGAGCGCAGCACCGCGCCCAGGTCACCGAACCGGACATCCCGCCGGCGGTATCCCTCCCGGGCGAAGGCGAGCACCGCGTTGGGGCCCACTTCCACCCGCCCATCCGCCGACCGGGTGAAGTGGACCCCGAGGAACGGCAGGCTGGGGTCGGGCACCGGGTAGATCAGGGTCTTCACCAAGTGGCCGCGGTCCGGGCGCAACTCGCGGTACTCGCCCCGGAACGGAACGATGCTCAGGTCGGGGGTCACTCCCATGAGGGCCGCCACCCGGTCGACGTGGAGGCCGGCACAGTTGACCACCACCCGGGCGCGCACCGGACCCTTGGGCGATTCCAGCCGCCAACCGGCCGGCTCACGTCGGGCGGCGGTGACCTGCCAGCCGGTGCGTATCGACGCCCCTCCCTTCTCGGCGATGGCCGCGTAGGACCCGGCGACCTCACCGAAGTCGACCACGGCGGCGCCGGGCACGTGGAGGGCGGCGACCCCGGCGGCGTGCGGCTCGATGCCGGCCAGCTCCGCCGGGCCGATGCGCCTCGACTCCACCCCGTTACCCCTGGCCCGGCGCTCCAGCTCGTCGAGAGCCGGGATCTCGACAGGTGAGGTGGCCACCACGACCTTGCCGCTCATGTCGACCGGGATCCCTTGCTCAGCGCAGAAGTCGAGCAGGAGGCGGCGTCCCTCGGTGCACCATCGCGACTTCAGCGATCCGGGCTCGTAGTACAGCCCGGTGTGGATCACCCCGCTGTTGCGCCCGGTCTGGTGCGATGCCAGCCGGTCTTCCTTCTCGACCACCACCACGGCGGCGCCGGCGGCGACCCGGCTGAGGGCGGCGGCGGTCGACAGCCCGATGATCCCACCGCCGACGACCGCCACGTCGTGATGCTCCATCCCGGAATCATGGCAGGTGAGGACCAGTGGTTACCGTGCAGGGCGCGCCGAGACGAGGAGGATCGATGCAGTTGGGGATGGTCGGGCTCGGCCGGATGGGCGCCAACATGACCGAGCGGCTCGTGCGGGGCGGCCACCAGGTGGTCGGCTTCGACCTCTCTCCGGACGCGGTGAAGCGGGTGACCGACGCCGGCGCCACCGGTGCCGGCTCGCTGGCGGACCTGGCGGCCGCGCTCGATCCGCCGAGGGCGGTGTGGATCATGGTGCCCAACGGCGACCCGGTCGACGAGGTGATCGCCGGATTGGCGCCCCACCTCGACACCGGTGACCTGTTGGTCGACGGCGGCAACTCGAACTACAAGGCGACCGTCCGCCGCGCCGCCGAGCGCGCCGCCGCCGGTCATCATCTCGTCGACGTCGGCGTTTCCGGGGGCATCTGGGGCATCACCGAGGGCTACTCGATGATGGTGGGTGGCGAGCCCGAGCAGGTCGAGCGGCTTCGCCCCGTCCTCGAGACGCTGGCCCCGACGCCGACCACCGGATGGGGAAGGGTCGGCCCGGTGGGGTCCGGCCACTTCGCCAAGATGATCCACAACGGCATCGAGTACGCCCAGATGCAGGCGTACGCCGAGGGTTTCGCCGTGCTCCGCGCCAAGGAGGAGTGGGGCTACGACCTGGCCGAGGTGGGGACGATCTGGCGCCATGGCAGCGTCATCCGCTCCTGGCTCCTCGACATGGCGGTGCTGGCGCTCGAGGAGAACCCGGCGATGGCGGGCATCGCGCCCTACGTCCCCGACTCGGGTGAAGGGCGGTGGGCGGTCACCGAGGCGATCGACCTCGACGTCGCCGCGCCGGTGATCACCCTGTCCCTCCTGCGCAGGATCGGGTCGCGCGACGAGGTCGAGTTCGCCGACCGGCTGCTCTCGGCGATGCGGGGTCAGTTCGGGGGCCACGCCGTGAAGCGGGAGGGGTGATGCGCCAGATCGACCGCCACCTCTTCGTCATCTTCGGTGCGACCGGTGACCTGACCAGGCGCAAGCTGCTCCCCGCCCTGTACCGGGTGATGACCGAGAACGGGGTCGAGGACCGCACCGTGATCCTCGGTGTCTCGTCGAGCCCGCTGAGCGACGACGAGTTCCGCGACGTGTGCCGCAAGGCCCTGGGCGACGCCGGGATGGCCGACACCGCCACCGATCCGTGGATGGACGAGCGCATCTTCCACCACCAGGTGCCGCGGGGCGCCCCGCTCGGCGACCTGAACGCCAGGGTCGAGCAGATCGAAGGCGATGCCGGCCTGCCCGGCAACCGTGTCTTCTACCTGGCGCTACCCCCCGAAGTCTCGCCGAGGACGATCGCCGCCATCGACCAGGCGGGGCTGAACCAGGCACCGGGCTGGACGCGGCTGGTGATCGAGAAGCCCTTCGGGCGCGACCTCGAGTCGGCCCAGGCGCTCAACGCCCTGGTGCACTTCCACTTCGACGAGTCGCAGGTCTACCGCATCGACCACTACCTGGGCAAGGAGAGCGTCCAGAATCTGCTGACCTTCCGGTTCACCAACCCGATCTTCGAGACGACGTGGACCCGTGACCGGCTGGAGTGCGTCGAGATCACCGTCGCCGAGGACCTCGGCGTGGAGTCCCGGGGGGCTACTTCGAGACCGCCGGTGTGATGCGCGACATGGTCCAGAACCACCTGACCCAGCTCCTCACCTTGGTGGCGATGGAGGCTCCGACGTCGTTCAACGCAGACGCCATCCGCCAGGAGAAGGTGCAGGTCCTCGATGCCGTCCGGTTCATCGACCCGGCCGGGGTGGTGCTCGGCCAGTACGTCGCCGGCGAGCTCGACGGCACTCCGGTGCCCGGCTACCGGGAAGAGGAGACGGTGGCCGCCGACTCGTCGACGCCGACGTTCGCCGCGCTGCGGGTGTACGTGCACAGCTGGCGGTGGGAGGGGGTGCCGTTCTACCTCCGCACCGGAAAGCGGCTTCCCGAACGCACCACCCAGATCGCCGTCACCTACAAGCCGCCGCCGGTGTGCATCTTCCACGGGATCACCGATGACTGCCCGATCAGCCCCAACGTCCTGGTGCTCACCCTGCAACCCAACGAGGGGTTCGAAGTCCGCTTCGAGCTCAAGGAGCCGGGGAAGGCGAGCGTCGTGACCCAACCGATGTCGTTCAACTATGCCGACCGGTTCGACGTGCTCCCTGATGCCTACCAGACGCTCTTGTTCGACGTCATCACGGGCGACCAGACACTCTTCGTTCGAGCCGACGAGGTCGAGGCGAGCTGGCGGCTGTGGACCCCGCTGCTCGACCGTGCCGATCTCCCGCTCCACCCCTATCCGGCGGGGAGTTGGGGTCCCGGTGCCGCCGCAGGCCTGCTCGCCAAGTCAGACGACCAGTGGACGATGCGACAGCGCTGGTGAGGCCGATCAACCGGCGCTGACCGACACGCACGGGCCGACGGTCTGCGGGTAATTGGCGTCGCCGCGGTACACCGCCTTGTACGAGTAGCCGCCGATGCCCGCCAGCGTGTACCCCATCGACTCGGCCACCCCGTCCACCACCGCCACCGGCTTCTGGGTGCTGGTGGCGTGCCCGGGGCACAGCGCGCTCCCGGACCAGTACTTGATCTCCAGGCTGGAGGTGGGTGCCGGCCCGCCCCCGGAGTTGAGGATCACCTGGACGTGCACCACGGACCCGACGGCCATGGTGGTGCCGGTGACGTCGGCGTGGGCGGCGTCGTGAACGGAGGTATCGAGTGTGAGCGGCCCGCCGCCGGTCGACGCGGTCACGACTCGACAAGCGGCGTCGCCCGGCCGGTAGGCGACGTCGCCGTCATAGTGGGCACGCCACGAGAAGGTGGCCCCCGTGGTGACGAAACCGGCGGACTCGACCGACCCGCCGACGACCAGCAGGTCGGCCTCGACGACGACCGCGGTGCCCGTGCAAGCGTCGTTCTCGAAACGGCTGATGTCTACCGTGCCGCCGGCGACCGGCTGGCCGGGCTTGCCGGCTACGGCGACGACGAGATGAACCTCGGTACCGGCGGCGATCGGGGCGTTGGTCTGATCGACGTGAGCGGCATCGTGGACGGTCGTGGTGATCTTGGGCCGGGCAGCGGCGGTGGCCGGCGCGGCGAGCGCTCCAACCGCGGCGACAGCCAGCAGCGTCGCCGCCAATCCAAGGGCAATGTGTCGTCGCAAGTGTCGGCTGGTCGGCGCGATAGCCATGGTTCCCCGTTCCCCCGTCCCCAGGTTGCCGACTTTCGGCGACCCGCCGCATTCTTACGTTCCCGACAGCCCACCACAAACCATTCCTTGCCATACCGAGGACGTGGGCGAACCACCCGATAGCGCCGCTGCGTAACTAGCTTGGAAATGCATGGTGTCGCTCACTACACCGTGGTCACGGTGACCACCGAGACCGACATGGTCGCCCGCTTCGTCTCCGGGGACCCGGAGGCGGTGCGCGACCTCTACCGGAGGTACTCGCGTCCGATGTTCTCGGTGGCGCTGCGCTCGCTCGGTGATCGGGGACTGGCCGAAGAGGCGGTGCAGCAGTCCTTCCTCCAGGCGTGGCGGGCCGCCCCGCGCTTCGACCCCTCGCGCGATGTCGCCCCGTGGCTCTTCACCATCACCCGGCGGGTCGCCGTCGACCTGTTCCGGCGCGAACGCCGCCACAGCCGCCAGGCCCCGCTCGACGATCAGCTCGCCGAGCTCCCCCCCGGGTTCGAGGCGACCTGGACGACGTGGGAGGTGCGGCGCGCCCTCGACACCATGCCGCCGGACGAACGCACCGTCGTCGAGGCGACCCACTTCCTGGGGCTCACCCACGAGGAAGCGGCGATGACCCTGGGAATCCCGGTGGGCACGGTGAAGTCGCGATCCCATCGGGCGCATCGGCGCCTCGCCGAGCTCCTGCTGCACCTGCAGGAGGCGAGCGCATGATCTGCAGCGAGTACCTGGCGGGGCGGCTCAGTGGTGACGACAGCCCCGAGCTGGCCGCCCACCGCACCGTCTGTGCCGCCTGCTCAGCCGGCGACGCCGAGCTCGCCCTGGTTCGCGGGCTCCTCGCCGACCCGGACACCTGGGCCGAGCCCGATCCCGGGCTGGAGGATCGCGTCATGGCGGCGGTGACCGCCGCCGAGGAGCCCGCCGAGGCGGTGCCTGCACCGGGATCGGGTGATGTCACCAGCCCGCCGCCGGTGCTGCGAGTCGCCGAGGCGCCCGCCCGGAAGCGGTGGACATGGCTGGGCTGGGCGGCGGTGGTGATCGTCGCCACCGGTGTCGCCGTCACCGTGCTCCGCGCCAACCAGCCCGACTGGGAGGTCACCCTGGTCGGCACCGGGCCGACCCCGGAGGCATCGGCCACCGTCGTGGGGTGGGCGACCGACGCCGGGACCCGCATGCGGCTCGACGCCGTCGATCTGCCCCCCGCGCCGGAGGGGTACGTCTACGAGCTGTGGATGAGCAGCGACGACATCCACCTCTCGGCCGGGTCGTTCCGGGCCGGCGATACGATCGACCTCTGGACCGGTGTGCGGCGAGCCGACTTCCCGCACATCTGGGTGACGTTGGAGCCGATCGACTCCGACGCATCGGCCAACGGCGAAGCGGTCCTCGACGTGGACGCCTGACGCCCGGGTCAGCTCCCGGATGTGGAACCGGTGGCGGGAACCACGCCGGCGGCACGGATGCCGGCCATGACTGCGGGAATCGAGGTCCGGGGAGGGGCGGTGCCGTCGACGAGCACGACCGTCGAACCGGCCGCCTCCATGTGACTCCGGGAGAGATCGACCAGCTCGGAAGACCGCTGCAGGAAGGCGCGCCGGCTCACCGCGGGCTTCCCGGCCATGCGCTCCGTCCAGCCGATCTTCTCCAGCCGGTCGAAACACACGTCGATCGGCGCTGAGACGACGACAAGGACGTCCGGCACCGGGATGAGATCGAGGTAGCGGTCGAGCTCGGCTTGGTCGAGGTCGGCATCGAACCCGGCGGCGAACAGGCTGGTGACCCGGTTGCACAGGCCCTCGTCGAGCAGGAGCCACTCACGGTCGCCCAGCGTCTCCTCGGCGAGCTGGAACCCGATGAGATGGTTGAGCAGCATCCCCATCACCCGGTCGGCCCCGGCGTCGTGGTTGTGGGCGTCGTTCGCCTCGATCATCGCCGCGGCCAGCTCGGGCCGCTTCACGATGGCACGGGAGAGGATGGAGACCCGGTCGCTCGACCTGACCATGGCCCGTTTCCATGCCGAACGCCAGTAGCGGCCCACGGTCCGGGCCACCGCCCGGGTCACCGGGTCCCGGCCCTGGCGGGCGATGGCGATCCTCCCCACCGGGTCGATGCGCTGGAGCCGGATGCCGGCAGCGGGCGCGTCGGACTCGAGCAGTCCCAGCGTGGTGGACTTACCGCTCCCGGGAGTTCCCAGGAACTCGATCAGTCGCATTCGATCGCCCCCCGATACCCGCAGCCTTCCGGTGGTGCGTAGGCGAGACACTAGGGGGTTCCCCATCCCCGGGTGATGGGCCGGGCGACCCGTTCCCCTGGAGCTTTGGCCGGCCCACCGGGTCGTACACTCGCCGCCATGGGATGGCGACCGGTCGGGGGGCTGTGATGAGGAACCGGCGCGCTCGTCGCCAGAGCCGGCTCCACCCGGCCCGGATCGGACGAGGCCTGACCTGGCGTTGGCGGATGGCGACCGCCTCCCGAAGGGCGCTCCCCGACTTCGTCATCCTCGGTGCCCAGCGCAGCGGGACGACCTCGCTGTTCGACCACCTCACCCACCATCCCGACGTCCTCGCTCCGCACCGCAAGGAGATCCACTTCTACGACCTGCACTACCGCCGGGGGGTGGGCTGGTACCGCGCCAACTTCCCGACGAAACGTGCGATCGGCCACGGACGGGTCACCGGGGAGGCGACCCCCAACTACCTCGTGCACCCCGACGTGCCGGGGCGCCTGGCCGAGGTGACGCCGGACGCCAAGCTCATCGCCATGCTCCGGCACCCGGTGGAGCGGGCCCACTCCGCCTGGCGGCTGCGGACCATGGAGGGCCGGGAGACCGCCACGTTCGAGCAGGCGGTCGAGAAGGAGCAGGCCGACCCGCTTCCGGCCGGCTTCGGCGACTACCACGACGATCGGCAAGGCGTCGGTGACGCGCTGCGATTCCTGTACCTCGCCAAGAGCCGCTACGCCGAGCAGATCGAACGCTGGCTGACCCACTTCCCACTCGACCGGTTCCTGTTCATCCGCAGCGAAGACCTCTTCTCCGATCCCGGGCCGGTCCTCGACCAGGTGTGGCGGTTCATCGGGGTCCGACCGTGGGACGGCGCCTCCTTCCCGGCGATCAACCAGGCCACCCCTGCCGACATCGACCCCGAGCTCCGAGCCCGGCTGGAGGCCTACTTCGCCCCGTACAACCGCGACCTGGAGCGGCTCATCGGCCGCCCCTTCAACTGGGACGACCAGCGAGCCTGACCTCTCCAGGGACACGCAAGCCGGGATCGGACCGGGGTGGGGCGGCCGGTACGCTGCGGGCCATGCACGATGACCTCGCCTCCGCCGTCGACGCCTCGTTCCCGTCAATCCTCACCGAGCTGGAGGCAATGGTCCGCATCCCGTCGGTGAGCGCGCCCGCCTTCGACGCCGCCGAAGTCCGCCGTTCCGCCGAGCACGTCGCCGAGGTGCTGCGACGCCACGGATTCACCGATGTCCGGCTCCTCGAGGTCGAAGGCGCCCACCCGGCCGTATTCGGCGAGATCGAAGGCCCCGCAGGCTCCCCGACGGTGCTCCTCTACGCCCACCACGACGTCCAGCCACCGGGGCCTGACCACCTCTGGACGTCTCCGCCGTTCGAGCCGGTGGAGCGTGACGGCCGGCTCTACGGGCGGGGGAGCTCCGACGACAAGGCGGGAATAGCGGTCCACCTCGGGTCGGTCGGCGCCCACGGCGGTCGCCCCCCGATCGGCGTGAAGGTGTTCGTCGAAGGCGAGGAGGAGATCGGCTCGGAGCACCTCCCCGTCTTCCTCGATCGATACCGCGACGCGCTCGCCGCCGACGTGTTCGTCATCGCCGACTCGGCCAACTGGCGGGTCGGGGCGCCGGCGGTGACCGTCTCGCTGCGCGGGTTGGTCGACTGCGTGGTCGAGGTGCGGACCCTCGACAAGGGTGTCCACAGCGGCCAGTTCGGAGGTGCCTTCCCCGACGCCCTCACCACGCTGTGCCGCCTGCTGGCGACCCTGCACGACGACGCCGGGAACGTCGCCATCGCCGGCCTGGGCGGATATTCGGTAGACCCGCTCGACCTGACTGAGGAGGAGCTGCGGGCCCAGGCCGGGGCGTTGCCCGGCACCGCGCTGATCGGCACCGGCACGCTCACCGAGCGGATGTGGACCCGACCGGCCTGCTCGGTGCTCGCCATCGACGCCCCACCGGTCGCCGAGGCGATCAACCAGCTGCTCCCGTCGGCGCGGGCCAAGGTGAGCGTCCGTATCCCGCCCGGTACCGATGCGCTGGGTGCGCTCGATGCCCTGGAGGCCCACCTGGTGGCCAACGCCCCCTGGGGAGCCGAGGTGGCCGTCACCCGCGGCGCTGCCGGCGGCCCGATCGCCATCACCACCGACGGAGCGGCGTTCGATGCGTGGCGCGCCGGTTTCGAGGCGGCGTGGGGCGTTCCCTCGGTCGAGATGGGCGAGGGCGGCTCGATCCCGTTCGTGGCCGAGTTCCAGAAGGCCTATCCGGGAGCGGCGATCCTGCTCACCGGCGTCGCCGATCCCACCAGCCGGCCCCACGGCCCCGACGAGAGCCTCGACCTGGCCGACCTCCGCAACGGCATCCTGGCGGAGGCGATCGCCCTCAGAGTGCTCGCCGGATGATCCGCTGTCTGGTTTCCTTTCCCCCTCCGGGGGAAAGGTGGCTGAACAGAGACGCCGCAGGCGTGGCAATCAGACGGAAAGGGGGCCGTTCGAGGCCGTCGCGCGATCAGGGCGCACAAGCCCTCAGGGGGCCCGGTCACCGCTTCCGCGTCGTCTGCCGCGCCGCCTCGTAGGTGGCGATGAGCCGGTCGACGGGCGTGGCGGCGAGCGTGTCGCCGATGACGTCGAGCGCCAGGTCGTCGACCTTCCTGAACCGGACGCACGACTTGCCCATGTCCAGCTTCTTCCCGGTCTCCTTCCAGCGGCGGCGGAACTCGCCGTCCTTCACCCAGGCGTCATCCGGGCCCCAGATATAGAGCGACATGTAGTTCTTCTGTGAGGCAAGGGCGACCAAACCGAGCGGCTGCTTGTTGTAGGTGTCCGGGTACCGCTCCAGCGGCACTGCGTAGACGATCATCCCCCAGTTCATGCCCTCCACGTAGCCCTCGGGCAGGTGGTCCAGGATGAACCGGCGCACGGTTGCGATCGCCTCCCGCCGCTCCTCGGGCAGCTCTGCCAGGTACTCGTCGACGGTCGCCGCCTTGCTCGACACCACGTGGGGCCTCCTTATCCGTGTCCGGGAGGCTACCGGCGCCGCCCCGCTCCGGTCACGGCGCCAGCACCACCTCGATCCGGGGGATGGCCTCCTCGACGACCTCGACCCTCGCCACGTTCGACGCCCGAGCCAGGTCGCTCAGGCCGGCGCCGAGGCCAGTCATCTGTCCGGCGGCGACCGCCACGACCAGCCGGTCGACGGGAGCGCGCATCGACACCTGTGCCTCGGTCTTCGTCCGGCGCACCGCCGCCAGCACGTCGGCGAGCCGCTCCAACACCAGCGGGTCGCCATCCTCGGCAGGCGACTCCGCCGAGGGCCAGGGGGCGCGGTGGATCGAGCCCTGCCGCCACCACGACCACACCTCTTCGGTGACGAAGGGGAGGAAGGGAGCGAAGAGCCGGAGGAAGGTGGACAGCGCCGACCCCAGGGCGCACCTTGCCGACTGCGCTCCCTGAACCGCTTCGTCGGCGTCACCGCTCACGTAGGCCCGGCCCTTGACCAACTCCACGTAGTTGTCGGCCCACCACCAGAACTCGCCCTCGGCCCGGTCGAGGGCCCGGGTGTAGTCGAAGGCGTCGAGAGCCGCGGTGCACGCCTGCACGGTCGCCGCCAGCCGGGTCAGCATGGCACGGTCGACCGGCTCGGACACCACGCCGTCGGCGGGCTCGACCTCGTCCGGATCACCCAGGCCGAGGACGAAACGCGAGGCGTTGAGCAGCTTGATCGCCAGCCGTCGCCCCACCCGCATCTGCCCCTCGTCGAAGGTGGTGTCGACGCCCGGCCGGCCCCGGGCCGCCCAGTAGCGCACCCCATCGGCGCCGTGCCGGTCGACGATGTCCATCGGCGTCACGACGTTGCCCTTCGACTTCGACATCTTCCGGCGCTCCGGGTCGACCACCCAGCCGGAGATCGTCGCCAGCCGCCAGGGCAGCTCGCCCTGCTCCAGATGGGCCCGCACCACCGAGGAGAACAGCCAGGTGCGGATGATCTCGTGGGCCTGGGGACGGAGGTCCATCGGAAAGGTCCGGGCGAACAGGTCCGGGTCCTCCTCCCAACCGGTGACGATCTGCGGTGAGAGGGAAGACGTCGCCCAGGTGTCCATGACGTCGGGGTCGGCGACGAACCCGCCGGGGACCCCGCGCTGCGGCTCGCCGTAGCCGGGAGGCGCCTGCGATGCGGGGTCGACGGGAAGGTCGGCCTCGTCGGGGACGATGGGGCGGCCGTGGTCCGGCCGTCCCTCATCGTCAACGGGGTACCACACCGGGAACGGCACTCCGAAGAAGCGCTGCCGTGACACCAGCCAGTCGCCTGCCAAGCCGTCGACCCAGTGCTCGTAGCGCACCTTCATGTAGTCGGGCACCCAGGACAGCTCGCCACCGCGCGCCCGCAGCTCGGCGCGGAGACCCGGGTCACGGCCCCCGTTGCGCAGGTACCACTGGCGGCTGGTGACGATCTCCAGCGGGCTCTCGCCCTTCTCGTAGAACTTGACCGGATGGGTGATCGGCCGAGGGTCGGGGGCCATCTCGCCCGACGCCGCCAGCATCTCCACCATCGCCCGCCGCGCCTGGTCGACCCGCATCCCGGCGAGGGCGGCATAGGCGGACCGCGCCCGCTCGCCGGTCAGCCACGCCGGGGTATCGGCGACGAAGCGGCCGTCCCGCCCGACGACCCCCCGCGTGGTGAGGCCGAGCTCGCGCCACCAGACGACGTCGGTGGTGTCGCCGAAGGTGCACACCATGGCGACCCCGGTGCCCTGCTCGGAGTCGGCGAGGCGATGGGAGACCACCGGCACCTCGACTCCGAAGAGCGGGCTCCGCGCCGTGGAGCCGACCAGCTGCCCGGCGCGCGGATCGTCCGGGCTCATCACGAGAGCGACACACGAGACCACCAGCTCGGGCCGGGTGGTTTCGATCTCGATCGGCCCGCGGTCACCGGCGAAGCGCAGCCGGTGCAGCGCCGCCGGCCGCTCCCGGTCCTCGAGCTCGGCCTGGGCGACCGCCGTCTGGAAGTCGACGTCCCACAACACCGGCGCCTCCTGCTGGTAGGCCTCGCCGCGCCCCAGGTTGCGGAGGAAGGCCCGTTGCGCCGCCCGCTGGGCGCGGTCGTCGATGGTGGCATAGCCGTGGTCCCAGTCGACCGACAGCCCGAGCCGTCGCCACATCTGCTCGTAGGCGGCCTCGTCCTCGACGGTGAGCCTTTGGCAGAGCTCGACGAAGTTGCGCCGGCTCACCGAACGGGGCGGGTCGAACGGGCGGTCGGGGGCGGCCAGTCCGGGTTGGTACGGGAGCGAAGGGTCGCAGCGGACCCCGTAGTGGTTCTGCACGCGGCGTTCGGTGGGCAGGCCGTTGTCGTCCCAGCCCATCGGGTAGAAGACCTCCTCGCCGCGCATCCGCCGGTAGCGGGCGATCACGTCGGTGTGGGTGTACGAGAACACGTGGCCGACGTGGAGCGAGCCGCTCACCGTGGGTGGCGGGGTGTCGATCGAGAACACCTCGGAGCGTGGCCGAGACCGGTCGAACCGGTAAGTGCCGCCGGTATCCCAGCGCTCCGCCCAGCGCTCCTCGAGGCCGTCGAGGGTCGGCTTCTCGGGGATGGCGGCCATGGTTCGCCAGGCTACCGGCGCCTCCGGGCGGTCGAGACTTGCTACAGTATGCACATGCTCAAGGAGCGACTGCAGGTGTTGATAGGGTCGGAGCAGCGGCGCCGGCTCGAACGGGAAGCTATGGCCCGCGGCACTTCCGTGGCGACCCTGGTGCGCGAGGCGATCGACCTCACCTTTCCGCCCGAGCACGCCCACCGCGCCGAGGCGGCCGCCGTCGTGCTCGCCGCCGAGCCCATGCCGGTAGGTGATCCTGACACGCTGGCTGCCGAGATCGACGAGCTGCGCAGCCGTTTCGCATGATCCTGGTGGACACCACGATCCTGGTGTACGCCGTCGGCGCTCATCACCCGCTCCGCGACGCTTGCCGGCGCGTGATCGCAGCCATCGGGGACGGAAGGCTGGCGGCGACGACGACGATCGAGTCGATCCAGGAGTTCGCCCACGTGCGAGCCAAGCGTCGCGGTCGCCGCGATGCGCGTGACCTCGCCCTCAGCTACATCCACCTCCTATCACCGCTCACCCAAGTCGACGGCGAAGACCTCACCCGCGGGCTCGAGCTCTTCACCACCCACGACGACCTGGGTTCCTTCGACGCCGTTCTCGCCGCCACCGTTCTCCGACGTGACCACCTCGTCGGCCTCGTGTCCACCGACCGGGGCTTCGGGTCCGTCGAAGGGCTCCACCACATGAACCCGATGGACGAGAGCGCGGTCGACGCCCTGATCGAAGCGTGAAGGATCCAGCCGAAGCACCCGGCGACAGGTGACGCCGGGCCGTCCTGGACGCTCGCTCGCCTGTTCCGCCACCGACCGCCAGGGCGGCACCGGACCGCCCGGGCGACGATACTCGCGGGCACGCCGGTCACATCGCCCGCGTCGCGGATCTCACCGTAGGGAGGTCGCCCGATGGAACGGCCCTTCTCCTCCGTCCGGCCGCTGTTGCTCGCCGCCGCCGCCGGCGCCGCCGTCTCGTTGTCGGCCGGCGTTTACGGCCGGCTCCACGCCCCCACCGGCCAGGCCATCATCGACTTCGGCTTCCCCACGGTGATCTCGATGAAGGCGTGGCTGGCCACCGGCGCCTTCGTCCTCGCCATGGGCCAGCTGACCTCGGCGTTGTGGATGTGGGGTCGGCTCCCCTTGGTGGGGACCAAGCCGACGTGGCTGCCTACCCTCCACCGCTGGTCGGGCACGTTGGCCTTCCTCCTCACCCTGCCGGTGGCCTACCACTGCCTCTGGGCCTTGGGCTTCGAGGCGACCGACGCCCGGGTGGTGACCCACTCGATCCTCGGCTGCGCCTTCTATGGGGCCTTCACCACCAAGCTCCTCGTCCTCCGCTCCGACCGGCTGCCCGGTTGGGCGCTGCCGCTGGTCGGCGGCACGCTGGTGACCCTGCTGACCGGGGTGTGGCTCACCTCGTCTCTGTGGTACTTCACCTCCGTCGGCTTCCCGGGGCTCTGACGATGCGCCGGGTGACCCCCACCTTGGTGATCTGCCTCGTGGCCGCCACGACCACCGCCGTCGCCCTGGCCCGCCCGGGGTCGCCGTCGGCGGACGGCTCCGATCAGCCATCGGAGTACGCCTCCTCGGTCCCACCGGAGGCGACGGACGGTCGGCTGGTCATCGCCGACTTCGCCTTCTCCCCGGTGACGGCGCCGGCGGGGTCGACGGTGGTGGTGGTCAACGAGGACGATGCCACGCACACCGTCACCTCGTCCGACGGCGTGTTCGACACCGGGCGGATCGAAGCCCTCGGCGAGGCCGAGATCACCGCCCCGGCCGCGCCCGGCACCTACCGGTTCTTCTGCGCCATCCACCCCTCGATGGCAGGCATCCTCATGGTCGACGGCTGACATCTCCGACATCTGAGTACCGATCACGCAGATTTCCTACTCGATTCGGGAATCGGCCGCGCGATTACAGCGTTACGATTGTCCAGAGTCCTTCTCATCGGGCCGGGACTCGACTGCTTTCGAAAGGATGAGACGTGGCCGAGATCCTCACCCAGACCCTCCCCGTCCTGCCGCTCCGCAACGGGGTGGTGTTTCCGAACATGGTGGTGACCGTGTCGATCGAGTCGGAAGAGGCCAGGCATGCCCTCGCCGCCACCGAGTCGACCTCCGGCCGCCTGGTGCTCGTGCCCCGGATCGATGGTCGCTACTCGCCGGTGGGGACGATCGTCACCGTCCAGGAGGTCAACAGGGACAACGGCGTCACCGCACTCATCGCCGGGGAGACCCGCGCCCGCATCGGGAGCGGCCAGAACGGCGACAACGGGGTCCTGTGGGTCGAGGTGGAGCCGGTGGAGCCCGACGTCGTCCCCGATGAGGAGCTGACCCGAAAGGCCGCCGAGTTCCGCGCCGTGGTGGGCGAGATCATGCAGCTCCGGGGCATCGGCCCCATGGCGGAGCGCATCCTGGATATCGACGACCCTGGCCAGCTCGCCGATCTCGCCGCCTACTCCCCCGACCTCGACATGGAGCGGAAGGTCGAGATCCTGGAGACCCTCGATGTCGCCGATCGACTCGACATGGTGCTCGGCTGGATGGACGAGACTCTGGCCGAGCTCCAGCTGCGCACCAAGATCCGCGAGGACGCCGCCGGGCGCATCGAGAAGGGCCAGCGCGAGTACCTCCTGCGCCAGCAGATGGAGTCGATCCGCAACGAGCTGGGCGAGGGCGGAGACGACGTGGTCGGCGAGTACCGGACGAAGCTCGCCGAGGCCGAACTGCCGGAGAAGGTCCACAACGCCGTCAGCCGCGAGATCGACCGGCTGGAGCGCATGTCCGAGCAGAGCCCCGAGCACAGCTGGGTGCGGACCTGGCTCGACACCGTCTTCGAGATCCCATGGAACGAACGGACCGAGGACAACCTCGACCTGGTGAACGCCCGCGCCGTGCTCGACGCCGACCACACCGGCCTCGACGACGTCAAGGACCGGATCGTCGAGCATCTCGCCGTGCGCAAGCTGCGCGCCGAGCGCGGTCTCACCGCAGGCGAGGAGGGTCGGCGCGGCGGGGTCATCCTGCTCCTGGTCGGGCCTCCGGGGGTGGGCAAGACGTCGCTTGGCGAGTCGGTGGCCCGCGCCCTCGGCCGCACGTTCGTGAGGGTCGCCCTCGGCGGTATCCGCGACGAGGCGGAGATCCGCGGTCACCGGCGGACCTATGTCGGCGCCCGCCCGGGCCGCATCGCCCGCGCCCTCTCCGACGCCGGCTCGATGAACCCGGTGTTCCTGCTCGACGAGATGGACAAGGTCGGAGCCGACTGGCGGGGCGACCCGTCGTCTGCGCTGCTCGAGGTGCTCGACCCGGCCCAGAACCACACGTTCCGCGACCACTACCTGGAGATCGACCTCGACCTCTCCGACGTCATCTTCGTGGCCACGGCCAACCTGCTCGACACCATCCCGGCACCGCTGCTCGACCGGACCGAGGTGATTCGCCTCGACGGCTACACCGACCGTGAGAAGCTGGCCATCGCCCGCCAGCACCTGCTCGATCGCCAGGTCGAACGGGCCGGGTTGAACCCCGACGAGTTGGAGATCGGTGACGATGCCCTGGCCGCCGTCATCGACGGCTACACCCGGGAGGCCGGGGTGCGCGGCCTGGAGCGGCAGCTGGGCAAGCTCGTCCGCAAGGCGGTCACCCGTATAGCCGCCGACGGTGCCGCCACGCCGGTGGTGGTGACATCCGACGACCTGCAGGAGATGCTCGGCCACCCACCCGTCCATCACGACGAGGCGGCCGACCGGACCCAGGTCCCCGGGGTGGCCACCGGCCTCGCCGTCACCGGCGCCGGCGGCGACGTGCTGTTCATCGAGGCCACCGCCATGGACGGCGAGCCCGGGCTCAACCTCACAGGCCAGCTCGGCGACGTGATGAAGGAGTCGGCGCAGATCGCGCTGTCGTACGTACGCTCACACGCCGCCGACCTCGGCATCGGGCAGGAGCTGCTCGACCGGCGGTTCCACCTGCACGTGCCGGCCGGGGCCGTCCCCAAGGACGGCCCGTCGGCCGGTATCGCCATGACCACGGCGTTGGTGAGCCTGCTCACCGGGCGCAAGGTCAGGGACACGGTGGGGATGACCGGCGAGGTCACCCTTCAAGGTCGGGTGCTGCCCATCGGCGGGGTCAAGCAGAAGCTGCTCGCCGCCCATCGCGCCGGGCTCGGTGAAGTCGTCATCCCGGCTCGCAACGCCCCCGACCTGGACGATGTGCCTCAGGACGTCCGCGACGAGCTGGCCATCCACCCGATCGACGACGTCCGGCTGGTGCTCGAGCTGGCGCTGGAGCCGGCCGCCGAGTCGGTGTTGCCGCCGGCTGACGAGACGCAGCCCACTGCCGCCTGACCGTCCCTCCACGCCGGTGCGGTGGAACCGCCCAGGGACGTAGAACCGGGCCGTGACCCGCCAGCGAGGCTGGGTCCGGCCCGGTTCGCCAGCTCCCTGCGGGGACGGGGCTGGGCGACTTGCTGGATCGGTCAGTCGTCTTCCTCGATGCGGAGCTCGGGGGTGCCCCCGGAGGTCTCGTCGGCCCGGAACCGCGACTCCTGTTCGTCGCCCTCGAACTCGACCTCGACCCGGTCGGGGCCGTTCTCCTTGATCTCGATGGAGAACCCCGAGTTGGGGGCGGCGCCCACCAGCTCGACCACTCCCGGGCCGTAGGTGATGGTGACCCAGCCGCCCACCAGGTTGTAGGTGGCGGTGGCGGTCGGGTCCGGCGTCGGATCCTCGGTCGTCGACGTCGTCCCGCCATTCGAGGTCGAAGTCACCGAACCGCCGTTGCTCGACGACGTTGCGGTCCCGCCGTTGGACGACGAGGTCGCCGTCCCGCCGTTCGAGGTCGAGGTCCCCCGGCGGCCGTTCGACGTCGACGTGTTGCCGTTCGACGACGAAGAGGCGCCCCGGATCACCTCGGAGGTCCCGGCTCCGGTCGAGGACGACGAGTCGTCAGCCGATGCGGCGGCAGGAGGCGTGTCGACGACCTGGTCGGCGACGTTGCCCACCGCGGCGACGGCGATACCGGTGGCAGCGATCGTGGCCACCGCCCAGGCGACGATCATCCCTACTCTGCGGATCATGGTTCGGTCCGTTCTCTCGGCGGAATCCTGAGACGTATGGGGCGATGATGCGGGACCGACCACTAAGCGGACGCTAAACCAAAGCCAAGGGTGGAATCGGTTTACCGATCCGGGGTGCAGCGGCCCTGCCGACGGTATCGTCGGGCCCCATGGTTTCGGTGCTCCTCATCGAAGACGACCAGCGCATCCGCCAATCCCTGGCCACCTCGCTGGCCGACCTCGGATACGACGTGCGATCGACCTCCACGGGCATCGCCGGCGTCGAGGAGGCGGTGACCTCGGCCCCAGACGTCGTCGTCCTCGATCTCGGCCTTCCCGACGTCGGCGGGGCCGAGGTGCTGAAGATGATCCGGTCGGTTGCCTCGGTCCCGGTGATCGTCGCCACCGCCCAGGACGACGAGCAGGGAATCGTCAGGCTGTTCGACGCCGGCGCCGACGACTACGTCATCAAGCCGTTCTCCGCCGACCATCTCGCCGCCCGGATCCGGGCAGTCCTTCGTCGGTCCGGAGGAGAGCCCGTCGAGACCGAGATCCGCATCGCCGACCTCGTCGTCGATCTCGCCGCACGCGACGCCAGCCTCGATGGGCGGCCGCTCGACCTGACCAGCAAGGAGTACGAGCTGCTCGCCTACCTGGCGGCCCGCCCCGGCGTGATGGTCCCCAAGCGGGAGCTCATGGCCGAGATCTGGCGTCAGCCCTACGGAGGCGCCGACAAGACGGTGGACGTGCACCTGTCATGGCTCCGGCGCAAGCTGGGCGAGAACGCGGCGGAGCCCCGGTTCATCCGGACCAAACGGGGGGTCGGGGTCAAGCTGGTCGATCCCTCGGCGTGAGGCTCCGGCTGATCGCCGTCGCGGTGGCGGTCGCCTCCCTCACCGTGATCGCCTTCATCGTCCCCCTCGCCTGGCTGGTGCACGAGCTGGCCAACGACCGGGCACTCACCGAGGCCGCCCGCGACGCCCAGCTGGTCGGGGTGCAGATCGCCACGGCCGGGGGACAGCAGGCGACGCTGTCCAGCATCGCCGATGCGGGCACCATCGGCGGCAATGACCTCTCCCTCGTCCTGAGCGACGGGACGACGATGGGGGCCGAGCTGCGTCCCGGCGAGGAGGTGGACCCCGCGGTCCAGACATCGGCGGGGTCGATGGAGGTCGAGGGAGGGATCGCCGTGTACGCCCCCGCCGTGGGCGCCGGGGGGGAGCCCCTGGTGGTGCGGGTCTTCGTCGCCGAAACCGAGCTCGACCGCGGCGTCCAGGCGGCGTGGCTGGTCCTCGGCCTGCTCGGGCTGGGGTTGGTCGTGATCTCGGTGGCGTTCGCCGACCGCCTGGCGCGTAGCTTCGTGCGGCCCATCGAGGACCTGTCCGATGCCGCCAGCAGCCTCGGCGCCGGCGAGCTGACCACCAGGGTCGAGCCCGCCGGCCCGCCTGAGATCCGGCAGGTGGGCGCCCAGTTCAACTACCTGGCCGAGCGGGTGGCCCGGTTGCTGGAGTCGGAGCGGGAGACGGCGGCCGACCTCTCCCACCGCCTACGCACGCCCATGGCGGCGTTGCGCCTGGACGCCGAGCGTCTCGACGGCGGAGCCGACCGGGAGCGGGTCCTCGACGACCTGTCCGAGCTGGAGCGTGTGGTCGACTACGTGATCCGGGAGGTTCGCCGTCCCGGCCGTGCGGACGGAGGGGTGGTGACGGACCTGGCGGAAGTGGTGAGAGGGCGGGTGGCGTTCTGGGAAGCGCTCGCCGAGGAGCAGGGCAGACGGGCGGTCAACCTGCTCGACGACGGACCACTCACGGTTTGGGCGCCCCCCGAGGACCTCGAGGCCGCCGTCGACGCCCTCGTCGGCAACATCTTCGCCCACACCCCCGAGGGGGTCGCCTACGCGGTGACCTGCACCGGCGAGGACGGCGTGGTGCGGTTGATCGTCGACGACGCCGGGCCGGGAATGGGGGCGGAGGCGCTGGAACGGGGGCACAGCGGGGGCGGATCGACCGGGCTGGGCCTCGACATCGCTCGCCGCACCGCAGAAACCGGTGGGGGCTCGCTCACCATCGCAGCGAGCCCCCTGGGTGGGGCGAGGGTCGTGCTGGAGATGCCCTCGGCGTCTCCAGGCTGAGCCGGTTCAGTCGTCGCCGCCGCCGCCGTTGTCGTCATCGGGCCCGTCGTCCGATCCGCTGTTGTCGCCGCCGTTGTCGTCGCCGCCGTTGTCGTCGCCGCCGTTGTCGTCACCGCCGTTGTCGTCGAACGACGTGCTGGTGACGCCGGACGAAGTGCCGGTGACGTCGGACGACGTGCCGGTCACGTTCCCGTCGGTGGTGCTGGTCCGCCCGGGATCCGTTGTCGTGGTGGCGCCGGAGACCGTCCGGGTCCGCACCCGGATCTCCACGTCACCGTCGTCGAGCTCGGCGTGGAAGTCGACGCGCGTCCCCCCCTTGCGGAAGGTCACCTCGATCTCGGCGCCGCTGCCCTCGGTCACGACGTAGCTCCAGCCCCGGGCCGGGGACACCGACTCGACCGACAGCGCCTGGCCGGTGCTGCCGAAGGTGACGGATCCCGCCCGGCCTGCCGCCACCGTGGTCGTGTCACCGGTCGCCGGGGCAGTGGACGTCTGCGTTTGGGTCGTCTCGACGGTGTCGACGGCATCGGGCCCCGAGGAGTCGTTGGTGGCGGCCCACGCCGTTCCGACGGCGAGGAGCAGGCTGGCACCGATGACAAATGGGATCAGCTTCTTCATGGTCTCTGCACCCTTCCTGGGTGTGGCTACTATTCGATGAGCGTGCCGGAGTCCATGTAAAGGCCGCACCTGGTCGCCGCTAAGCGATGGGTAAGGGCTGGTCCAGGGCTACGGTCGGTGCGGGCGAGTGGGAAGGCGGGCCGACGGGTGGCTCGCTCATCAGGGGAGGTGTGCGTGGATCGAGCCGGTGAGACCGGTATCACCGAGGTCCCGGTGGCGAGCCGTTACGTTTCGGTGGTCATCCCCACCCACAACCGGCCCGGCCTGCTCGGCGACGCGGTGGCGTCGGTGCTGACCCAGGATGTCCCGGTCGAGGTGATCGTGGTCGACGACGCCTCCATCCCGGCCGTGGCCGGGTTGCCCGCCGTGGACGACCCCCGGGTCAAGGTGATCAGGAACGAGGTCGCCATCGGCCCGACCCGGGCCCGCAACCTGGGTGTCGAGCTGGCCAGCGGCGCCTTCGTCGCCTTTCTCGACGACGACGACACCTGGCTCCCCGGCAAGCTGAGCCGCTGTCTCGAGATCCTCGACGCCGCCGATGGGGTTGGCGTGGTCGCCCACCGCACCGTCTTCGATGCCCGCCAGGCGACCGGGATGAGATCGGATGTCCGTGTCGTCACCGATCCGCTCACCCGCTTCGGGTTGCAGCAGACGCCGCACCTCGATGGCGTCGTCGTCGACGCCCGCCTCGCCAAGGAGGTCGGGTTCGACGAGTCACTCGACGCCGCCCAGGACGTGGACTTCATAATCGAACTGGCCCGTAAGTCATCGTTCGCCATGGTCGACGATGCCCTCGCCCTCCGCGGCGACGACGGCGAGCCCAGCGCCATCGGCCTCGACCGGCGGATCGTGGCCAGGGACCGGCTGCGCGCCAAGCACCCGGACGTGCTGTACCGGGACGGTCCCAGCCGGTCGTTCTACCACGTCAGGCTCGGACACCTGTACCGGCGCGCCGGAGACCGCGGCCGTGCCATACGCAACTTCCTCGACGCCATCAGGTACGACCCCGCACAGGGGCAGGCCTGGCGGGGCATCGCCCTCACCCTGCTGCCCATATCGGCCGTCGCCCGGCTCAGCGTCGAACGTCGGGCGCGGGCGGCTCGGTGACCAAGCCGCGGCTGATCGTCGGGATGCCGGTGTTCAATGGCGCCGGCTACATCCGTGAGGCACTCGACTCGGTGCTCGCGCAGACCTACCAGGACTTCACCATCCTCGTGTCCGACAACGGGTCGGTGGACGAGACCGTCGCCATCGTCGAGGAGTACGCCGCCCGGGACCCGCGGATCAGCCTCCAGCGGCACGCCACCAACATCGGCGCCCACCGCAACTACAACTCGCTGGTCACCGCAACCGACAGCGAGCTGTTCAAGTGGATGGCCCACGACGATCTCATCGCCCCGACCTTCCTGAGCGATTGCATCGCCCTGCTCGACGCCGACCCGAGCGCTTCCCTGGCCTTCGCCAACTCGGTGCAGATCGACGAGAACGGCACCCACGGCGCCGACCTGTCCAGCAACCAGTCGTACGACGACTCCTCTCCCTACCAGCGGCTGCGCCGTTACGTGTCCGACCGCACCAAGATCCCGCAGGTGTTCGGTGTCATCCGCCGCTCGGTCCTCGAGCAGACTCCGCTGTTGGGGAGCTACCCGAAGTCGGACACGGTGCTCATGTACGAGCTGGTGATGCGGGGGAGGTTCGCCAAGGTGGAGGCGCCGTTATTCCTCAACCGGGAGCACCGGAACCGGCAGGGCCAGCTCGGGCTGCGGGAGCGCACGTCCTGGTACCACCCCGACCGCACGCGGCCGATGCTCCCCCGGTGGAATCAGCTGTGGGGGTTCCTGCGGGCGGTGCTCCGGGTGCCCATGCCCGCCGGCGAGAAGGCGAAGTGCCTGGGGTTCGTCGGATGGTGGGGCCTCAACCACGGGGCGGAGCTGGTCGGCGACCTGTGGTTCGGCGCCCGCACCGCCGTCAACCGGCGAGAGCCCAGCAGCCAGCAATGACCGAGAACAGCCACGGCCTCGGCCGGTTGCCCACGTTCCTCATCGTCGGTGCCATGCGGTGCGGCACCACGTCGCTCAACGGCTACCTCCGCCAGCACCCCCAGGTGGCGATGGGAATCCCCAAGGAGATCCACTTCTTCGATCGCGAGTTCGACCGGGGGCTCGACTGGTACCGGTCCCACTTCACCACCGACCTCTCCGCCGGCGCCGTCGGCGAGGCGACGCCCAACTACCTGTTCGACCCGGTGGCGCCATCGCGTATCGCAGCCACCCTCCCCGACGCCCACCTGGTCATCCTGCTGCGCAACCCGGTCGACCGCAGCTACTCGCACTACTGGCACGACCGTTCGCGGGACAAGGTCGACGTGACGTTCTCCGAGGCGGTCGACGCCGAGCTGGCCGGTTCCGACCGGTACCGCTACGTCGACCGGAGCCGGTACCGCGGGCAGATCGAGCGGCTCTACGCCTCGGTCGACCGCTCCAGAGTGTTGGTGGAGACGTTCGAAGACCTCACTGCCGACCCCGGTACCGTCTTCGCCTCCGTGTGCCGCTTCATCGGCGTCGACGACGGCGTGCGGCCCGAGAGCCTCGGCGACACCATCAACGCGTATACGGAGTTCCGCTCGGTGCGGGTCCGCCGGCTCTCCAAGGGAATGCCCAAGGGGATGAGCCGCCTGGTGGGCCGCCTCAACCAGCGGCAGGCCGCCGGATACCCCCCGATGGACGAGGAAACCCGCCGGATGCTCGCCGCCGAGTTCGCCGACTCCAACGCCGGCTTGGACGACCTGGTAGGACGCCAGCTACCTGTCTGGGCCTAGGCCCGCCCGCTGCCTCCTGGTTCCGGGGAGGTAACCCGCGACAAGGGGATCCTGGGGGCCTCAGGTCCGCGACATGGCCTGGGTGAGCGCCCTGGCGATGTAGACGGTGGCGAGGTGGCGCTTGTAGTCCTCCGAGCCGTAGAGGTCCTCGAGCACCGTCACCCCGTCGACCGCCTTGTCGGCGGCGGCGGCGATCGCCTCCGGCGACCCGTCGCTGCCGATGATCGCCTCGGTGGCGGCGGCGGCCAGCGAAGGGGACGTGCCGACCCCGGTCAGGCCGATGCGGGCATCGGAGACGCTGCCGTTGTCCTTGCGCACCCAGGCGGCGGCCCCGGCCACGGCGTAGTCGGAGTGACCGCCGCGCCGGCCCATCTTGTCGTAGGCCGAGGCGCCGCCTCCCTTGGGGATGCGCACCTCCACGAGGATCTCGTTGGGCTCCAGCGCCGAGGTGAGCGCGTCCACGAAGAAGTCGGCGGCGGCGATCTCACGCTCGCCCCCCGACGACCGCGCCACCATCGTGGCACCGCAGGCGATGGCGCCGGCGGGCTGGTCGGCGGCGGTGTCGGCGTGGGCCAGCGATCCACACGTCGTGCCCCGGTTGCGCACCTGGACGTCGCCGGTCCACGACGCCGCCTGGGCCAGCGCCGTGGCGTGCTCGGTGGTGAGCGGGTGGCTCGCCGTGGTCCCATGCCGGACCAGGGCGCCGATGGCCACGTGGTCGCCCCGGTCCTCGACCTGGTCGAGGCCGGGGATCCTCCCGATGTCGACCAGCGTGCCGGGGGCGACCAGCCGCAGCTTCATCAGCCCCAGCAGGCTCATCCCGCCGGACAGCACCTTGGCCCCCTCCGTTTGGTCGAGGACGTCCAGCGCCTCGTCCAGGCTGGCGGGAGCGACGTACTCGAAGGGTCTCGGATACATGGCTCAGCCCCTCGCTTCCTGGATCGCCTGCCACACGTTGCGCGGCCGCAGCGGCATGTCGATGTGTCTCACCCCGAGCGGGGCGAGGGCGTCGACCACGGCATTGACCACCGTCTGCGCCGACCCGATCGTCCCCGCCTCGCCGATCCCCTTCACCCCCATGGGGTTGACGTCGGTCGGGGTGGTGGTGTGGCCCAGCTCGAAGCTGGGGAGGTCGGCCGCGGTCGGGATCGGGTAGTCGATCAGGGTGCCGGTCAGCAGGTTGCCCGCCTCGTCGTAGCGTGCCTCCTCGAACAGCGCTTGGCCGATGCCCTGGGCCAAGCCTCCGTGGACCTGCCCGGCGACGATCATCGGGCTGATCACGTTGCCGCAGTCGTCGACGGTGATGTAGCGGAGCAGGTCGACGTTGCCGGTCTCCGGGTCGACCTCGACGACGGCGAGGTGCGCCCCGAACGGCCATGTGGCGTTTGACGGGTTGAACACGACCGATGCCTCCAGCCCCGGCTCGGTGCCCTCCGGCAGCTTGTGCGCCATGTAGGCGATGTTGGCGATGTCGGCCCAGGTGACCGCGCTGTCCGGCGACCCGGCGACGTGGGCACCGCCGTCGGCGAACACCACGTCCTCCTCGCTCGCCTCGAGCAGGTGGGCGGCGAGGGTCGCCGCCTTGGCCCGTACCCGGTCGGCCGCCTCATAGGTGGCGCTGCCGTCGACCGCGGCGGAGCGCGACCCGAAGGTGCCGATGCCCATCGGCGAGTCGGCGGTGTCGCCGTGTCGCACCTTGATGTGCTCCACGGGGATGGCCAGCCGGTCGCTGACGATCTGCGCCCAGGTCGTCTCGTGGCCCTGGCCGGTCGGCCCGGTCCCGATCTGCACGGTGGCCGTCCCGTCGGGGTTGACCCGCACCAGCCCGGTGCCGCTGAACGACGCCGGCAACCCGTAGGCGGACCACGAGAAGCCGAGCTCGGCCAGGCCGGCCGGGGCGAACCCGCAGACCTCGACGTAGGTGGCGAGACCGATCCCCAGGTACCGACCCTCGGATCGGGCCCGCTCCTGTTCGGCCCGAAGGCCGGCGTAGTCCGCCGATGCGATCAGGGCGTCCAGGTTGTTGGCGTAGTCGCCGGTGTCCATGGCGAACCCCACCGGCGAGACCGCCCCCGGGAACTGGTCGTTGGGGATGAAGTTCTTCTTGCGAACCTCGGCCGGGTCCATGCCGATCTCCCTGGCGTACATGTCGATGATGCGCTCCAGGTAGTAGGCAGCCTCCGGACGACCGGCCCCGCGGTAGGCGTCGGTGGTGTTGGTGTGGGTGGTCACGCAGTCGACCTTCCACCACGTCGGCATCTTGTACTGCCCGGATCCGACGAACAGCCCCAGGAAGGGGATGGCGACCGTGAAGTTCTGGGTGTAGGCGCCCATGTCGGCGATACCCTCGAGCTGGTAGCCGAGGATCTCGCCGTCGCGGGTGCCGACCACCGTGGCGGTGCCCACCCAACCCCTTCCCTGGATGGTCGAGTTGGCGGCCTCGCGCCGGGTCTCGGTCCACCGGACCGGGCGGTCGAGCTGCATCGCCGCCCACGACACCAGGACCTCGTCGTTGTAGACGTTCAGCTTGCAGCCGAAGCCGCCGCCCACCTCGGGAGCCACCACCCGCACCTGGTTGATCAGCAGCCCGAGCGTGGTGCCGAGGGCGCCGGCGAGCGCGTGCGGGATCTGGGTGCTGTCGTAGACGGTCAGCTGCCCGTAGCCCCGGTTGTACTCGGCGACCACGGCACGGGGCTCGATGGCCACCGGGATCAGGCGCTGGTTCACCATCTCCTGGCTGACCGTCACCGTGTCCTCCCGCTCCTTGGCGGCGTCGATGTCGGCCTTGACCTGCGCCTGGGCATCGGCCTCGGCGCCGAAGGGCGCGACCCACGAGATGAGCACGTTGGACTCGAGCGAGTCGTGGACCTTGACCTGGTCGGACAGCGCCTCCTTCAGGTCGATGACGGCGTCGAGGGGGTCGTAGTCGACGACAACGGCGTCGGCGGCGTCCTGGGCCAGGTACCGGTTGTCGGCCACCACCATCGCCACCGCCTCGCCGACGTGCTTGACCATGCCGTCGGCGAGCAGCGGTCGGAGGGCGCCGACCGGGACCTGGGCGATGAGGGTGCCGAGGTGACGGACGTCTTCGATGGTGTAGACGGCGTGGACCCCCGGCATCGCCTCGGCCGCCGAGGTGTCGATCGAGGTGATGCGGGCGTGGGCGAACGGGCTCCGGGTGAAGGCAGCGGCCAGCTCGCCCTTGAACTTGATGTCGTCGGTGTAGGTGCCGCGTCCTTGGATGAGGGCGGGGTCCTCCTTGCGGCGGACCACGCCGCCGAGGGCGCTGGTGGTGGTGGAGCCCATGGTGGCGGTCATCGCTCGCCCTCCCAGTCGGCCGGTTCCGGCTCTTCTCCGCGCATCTTCGCCCCGGCGTACTGCACCGCCCTCACGATGTTGTGGTAGCCGGTGCACCGGCACAGGTTGCCGTCGAGACCGTGGCGAATGGCGTCCTCGTCAGGGTCGTTGTCTTGGGCGAGGAGGTAGGCGGCCTGCATGATCATCCCAGGGGTGCAGAAGCCGCACTGGAGCCCGTGGCGCTCCCAGAAGCCCTCCTGAACCGGGTGGAGCTCGCCGTTGGAGGCGAGCCCCTCGATGGTGGACACCTCGGCCCCTTCGGCCTGGACGGCGAGCATCGTGCAGGACTTGATGGAGACGCCGTTGACATGGACGGTGCAGGCTCCGCAGTAACCGGTGTCACATCCGACATGGGTCCCGGTGAGGCCCAGATCCTCCCTGAGAAAGTGGACGAGCAGGGTGCGGGGTTCGACGTCCCCCGACACCGCCCTGCCGTTGACCGACATGGACAGTTGCATGACACCAACCTCCCGTCCGACGCCCTGCAGGCAAGCTAGCAAACGGCGGAAAGTCGTGCCGGGGTCGGGATCAGGAGTCATCGCCCCGGAGGTCACGGCGAGCGGCCGCTGGTGATGTAGGTGTGGCCGTGGGGGCTGGTCCACAGGTGGTCGCCGTTGGGTCGGCGCCGGTATCGCCAGCCGCCTTCGTCTTTGGCCCGGTGGTGGAATTCGCACAGTGGTGCCAGGTTCCATTCGAGGGTGGGTCCGCCGTCGATGTGGCGTCGGGTGTGGTCGAGGTCGGAGGATCGGGCGGGCATCCGGCATCCGGGGAACACGCAGGTGCGGTTCCGGGCCCTGACTTGGCGGGCCTGGGCGGTGGTGGGGCGCCGTCTACGGCCACCGCCAGGGGGTCGCCGTTGTCGTCGATGACGGTGGCCTGCCACTGCCCGTCGGTTTGCCGGTCGGTGACTTGGCGGGCGATGTCGGCTATCACCGGTCCCCACCCACCCAGCTCACCGGGGTGCTCGGCCAACCCGAGGAGGGTGCGCAGGTCGACGGTGAGGTCCACCATCCCCCGACCCACCGGTTTGCTGTGCCCGGTGAGCAGGTCGACGGCGACGTCGGCGCGACGCTGATCCATGGTGCGCCCGTCACCGTGGGCAGCATCCGGGCGAGGTGGTCGATGCGTTCCCGGGCCGCCGCCGCCACATCCGGCGGCAGGTCCAACAGCAACAGGTTGGCGGAACCCGCCGGGTTGGCTTCCACCACGACCCTTCGGTCCTCGACGGCGTGTTCGAGCCGCCGCTTGGTGTCCTCGGGGTCGGCCACCAGGCACAGCTTGCGCAGCAGTGCCCGTAGCTGGCCGGTGGTGAGGTCACCGGCACGGTCGGCGACATCGGCCACCACCGTACGCGCCGTTCGTTGGTCGAGGTGGGCGGTGCCGTCCGCCAGCACCCGGGCCCGACGCACATCGACCCGACCCGAACCCAACAGCTCACCGACCTGAGGGAGCCGCTCGGTCACATCATGAGCGAAAGCGACCTCGTGTTGAGCAGCGGTCCTGGTCAACCGCAACGCCGCTGCCCACCTCGAGGGCGGCGAACTCCCCGGTGAGGTCGTCGTCGCCACACCGTCGCGTCACCTCGGCGATATCAGCCGCCCGTTCCGCCTGGAGATGCGACGCCAGCCGGTCCCGGGCCACCATGAGTCGCACCACGTCGTGATCCGACAACCGCACCGATCGATCGACGCCAACAACGCAGCCAGCTGCGGCCCCGGTGCCATCGCTTCCAGATCCATCGGCAGAGACGAACCTGCGCAACGCAGTGTGTCGTTGTCCATCACCATCCACCCATCATGCACCGCACGTGTGACAAATTCGGCCCGTCGCAGAACATGACCCAGGCAGGGCGGACGGAAGACGACCCGGCGTTGGGGTCAGGAGTCGTCGTCCCCGAAGAGGCGCTTGAAGAACTTGCCGACGGTGGAAAAGAGGCTGGAGAAGAACAGGCTGACGCCTTTGACCTCCGGGGCCGCCACCTCGGCGGCCGCCTGGGGGGTCTCGGCGGCCAGCTTGGCGTCGAGGCACTTGACGAATTCGGCGATCAACCGGTTGGACATCTCCTTGATCAGCCCGGTGCGCCCGAACTGCGCCGCCGCCCCCGACAGGATGATGTCGGCGTCGACGTTGATCCGCGTGCCGGTCCCGATGGCCTCCAGCCCGTACTGCATCTTGACCTGGCCCATGCTCCCGCCCTGGCGATCGGCGCCCTTCCCGACCACCGCCCCGGTGCGGGCGGCGGGGTCGCTGGTCATCGTCGCCTCCCCCTCGAAAGTGGCGGTCATCGGCCCCAACTTGGCCGACACCTTGCCGGCGTAGACCCCGCCGCCCTTGTCCTCGGTGACGTCGGCGCCGGGGAGGCAGCGGGCCAGCTCGGGAACGTCCTGGAACAACTCCCACACCTGTTCGACGGGGCGGGCGACGTCGATGACCTCGGTGATCTTCACTGACTCGCCTCCTCGCGCCGCCTTCGACCCGACCGCCGTCGACTCTACAACCGGGGGCGTTCGCCCCGACGGGAGGCCGGCGGGCGGCCGGTAGGGTTCCCGGCGGTGAGCAGCTCCTTCGATCGGACCTTGGGACGGGTGCGCTCCGAGGGACGGCTGGCGTGGGGCCGGCTGACCGCATCGGGACGGCCGCTACCCGACTTCGTGGTCATCGGCGTGCAGCGCGCCGGCACCACCAGCCTCTTCCGCGACCTGAAGCAGCATCCCCAGGTCATCGGTGCGGCCACCAAGGAGGTGCACTACTACGACTACAACCACGGCAGGGGTCAACGCTGGTACCGCTCCCACTTCCCCAACCGGCGGGCGCTGGCCCGGAATCCCGAGCAGCCGCCGGTCACCGGCGAGGCCACTCCCAACTACCTGTTCCACCCGCACGCCCCGTGGTGGGTGGCGGCCGAGCTGCCCGAGGCACGACTCGTCGTCATGCTGCGCGACCCGGTGGCGCGCGCCCACTCACACTGGAAGCTGAACCGGCGCATCGGGTTGGAGGAGCTGAGCTTCGAGGAGGCGCTCGACCGGGAGGAGGAACGGATCGCGCCCGACCGGCGCCGGCTCGCCGGCGAACCCGAGTACGCCGCCTACGACCTGTTCCACTACTCGTACGTGGCCAGGGGCGAGTACGCCGAACAGCTGGAGCGCTGGTTCGCCGCCGTGCCCCGCGACCGGTTCCTGGTCGTCGACAGCGAGACGATGGATCGCCGTCCCGACGAGACCTTCGCCGCCGTCACCGACTTCATCGGGGTCGAGCGCTGGCGCCCCCCGAGCTTCAGCCACGCCCATGGCAGCACCGGCAGCGACCTCGCCGAAGAGACCAGGGCGAGGCTCGACGCCTACTTCGAGCCGCATCGGCACCGGCTCGCCGACCTGCTCGGCCGCTGACCGGGCCGGCAGTGACCGTCCCCCCGACACCGGTTGCCCGGGCCGCCTTCCTCGACGGGCTGCGCGACCTGGCACCGCTCAACCTGGGGACCGTCCCGTTCGGGCTGATCGTCGGGGTCGCCGCCGCAGCCTCGCGCATGGGCGCGCTGGCCGGGTGGTCGACGTCGCCGATCATCTTCGGCGGCTCCGCCCAGGTGGTCACCATCGACCTCTACGACACCGGCGCCGCCGCCATCGTGATCATCGCCACCGCACTGGTGGTCAACGCCCGCCACGTCATGTACTCGGCGGTGCTCGCTCCCTGGTTCCGGCCGTTCCCTGCGTCCTGGCGCTACGGCCTCGCCTACCTGATGACCGACCAGCTGTTCGCCACCGCGGTCACCCGATGGCAGGGCCCCGAGGGTGTGAACTACGACACCGTCTACCACCGCTGGTACTTCCTCGGCGGCGGGCTGTGCCTGTGGCTGCCGTGGCAGATCGCCAGCGCGGTCGGGGCGGTGCTGGGGACGCAAGTGCCGGCAGAGTGGTCGCTCGACTTCGCCATCCCGATGGTGTTCCTGGTCCTGCTGATCCTGGCGGTGCACGACCGGCCCGGGGTGGTCGCTGCGGTGGTCGGCGGCGGGGTCGCCCTGGTGGCGCGGGATGTCCCGCTCAACCTCGGATTGGTGCTGGCCACCTTCGCCGGCATCCTCGCCGGGCTCGTTGCCGAACGGTGGCGGTCATGAGCCCCTGGCTGATCATCGTGATCATCGGGATCGGGACCTACCTGTTCCGCATCTCGTTCATCGCCATCTGGGCCAACCGCGATGTCCCCGAGTGGCTGGCGGCGCCGCTGCGGTACGTCGCCCCTGCGGTGATGGCTGCCCTGGTGACCCCGGGGATCCTCGCCCCCGAGGGCACGGTCGACCTCACCACCGGCAACCCGCGGTTCTTCGCCGGCTTGGTGGCGACGGTCGTGGCCGTCGTCACCCGCTCCGTGGTGTGGACCGTGGTCGCCGGCCTCGGCTCGCTCTGGCTGCTCCAACTCTGGCTCTGACGCGTCTCTGTGAGGGCATGCCGTCCTTCCGGGCGCGCCGAGCGGGTTGGGGTGACGGTGGGGTGACGTTCGCCGATGATCCTCGTCGCACTGCCGATGGGGGGGCTCATGGGAAACGGGACGACGTGCCGACTGGCCTCGCCGAGGCGCCTGCGGGGTTGGAGCGTTGCAGTGTGGGTGGTGCTGTACAGCTCGATTGGCCCAGCCTTCGCCGTGTCCTCGACCCGCCATCCGCTGAGGCGTGGGGAACGTTTGTCACTGTCCAGGCGGACGAGCCACCGACGTGCCTTCTGTACCAGGCGACGATCGTCGGCACCCCGGGTGACGACGTGATCGTCGGCCTGGCGGCGGCGACGTCATCGATGGTCGGAGACGGCGCAGACAGAATCTGTGGCCGGACACCATCGGGACGGTGGTATGACGACCTGTCCGGGGGCTCGGAGACGATGTCATCTACGGCGGTCCTCGCGGCGACCGGCTCCTCGGCGGGAATGGCGCCGACGTCCTCCATGGCGGCTCCGGCCATGATTCCGTTCACGCCGGCAACGGAGATCCGACTCCTTCGGTGGCTCGGGACGGGATGCTCGGTGAGGACGGGACGACTCGCTGATGGCCGGTCGACACAACGACATCCTGTACGGCGGACCAGGCACCGACGTCGTGAAGGGCGCCGCGCCGCTGATGGCAAGGCCTATGCCGGCGACAGCCTACGGCGGCCCTGACGGTCCAGATCGGTGATCGGCGAGCGTGACATTCTGTACGGCGACGGCCGGGACGGCATGCCGTGGACGGCGGCACCGGGCGGATGACATCGTGACGGTGGCGACATCCTGGTTGGGGGCGATGACGACGACACCGTTCTGGAGAGGACGGCGACGACACCATCTCGCTGGCTCCGGCAGCGACACCCTCCGGGGACGCGATCGACGCTGCGCGGTGGCCCCGGGATCGATCCTGCGACGGCGGGCCGGCATCGACAGTGCCAGCCCTGCGTGCGAAACCGAGATCGAGATCCCGTAACGTCGCAACCTGGCCCTTGGAGTCTGCCGGGAACATCTCAGCGAGGAGACCGTGCCCGTCGCCAGGCGTCGGCCAGATCCTATCGGTCCCGGCCTCGTCGAGGAAATCCGGCAGCCGCGGGCATATGCGGTGACTCTGCGGTGACGCTCGCCGACGACGCTCCTGGCCATCGAGCCAATGGGGAGGGCACATGGGTGCGGGGCGGATCTACTCGTCGCGTCGGGGTCGGATACTCGTCTGGGGCTGTCCTGTCGTTGCTGTCGGTGCTGCCGGATGGCGGCCGGATCGGCATCGCCGCCCCGGTGACCTCACCCTCATCTCCACCTCGGACACCGGGGTGAAGGGGAACGGATCGAGTAGCCGTCCCAGCATCTCGGGTGACGGCAGGTTGGTGGCGTTCATCTCCGGCGCAACGAACCTCCACCCGGCCGACACCGACGCCGTCCAGGACATCTACGTCAAGGATCTCCTGACAGGTGAGGTCTCCGTGGTCTCTACAACCGGGTCGGGCGTGAAGGGCAACGGCAACAGCTGGGACCCCCACATCGCCGCGGATGGCAGCAAGGTGACCTTCTACTCGTCGGCGAGCAACCTCGATCCGTCAGACTCCGACACCACGCCCGACATCTACGTCAAGGACCTCGCCTCGGGTGACCTCGTGCTCGCCTCGGCATCGGCGACCGGGGTGAAGGGGAACGCGAACAGCGTTGGACCGATGCTCTCCGGGAACGGGACGATGGTCGTGTTCACATCCGATGCAACGAACCTGGACCCGGCCGATCTCGACACCGCATCCGACGTCTACGTCAAGGATCTGCTAACGGGTGAGCTCATTCTGGCGTCGACGTCTGACACCGGAGAGAAGTCCAACGACTTCAGCACAGCCACGAGCATCGCCGCCGATGGCACCGCAGTGTCGTTCTTCAGCTGGGCCACGAACCTGGATCCGGCCGACACCGACACGCTCGCCGACATCTACGTGAAGAATCTGGATACCGGCGATCTCATGCTCGCCTCGACTTCCAGCTCAGGCGAAAAGGGCAACGCCGACAGCTACTTCGACTCGAGGCTATCGGCCGACGGTGACAGCCTGGTATTCGACGCCTATGCGACAAACCTCCATCCTGAGGCCAACGGCGTGCTCCAGGTGTACCTCAAGGACCTGATCACCGGCAAGTTGACACTGGCTTCCAGCACGACGGATGGCGAAGTGGCAATCAGCTACACCTTCCACGCCGAGCTGTCGTCGGACGAGGCCAGCGTCGCCTTCGCATCATGGGCCTGGAACCTGGACCCCTCTGACACGGATGCCAGGACGGACATCTACCTCAAGGACCTCGTCACCGGAGAGCTCTCCCTGGCATCGACGAACGCCTCGGGCGTCAAGGGAGACGACGACAGCGACCATCCGGCCCTCACCGCCGACGGCAGATCCGTGGTGTTCGAGTCGATTGCAGACAACCTGGATCCCACCGACACCGACACCCTCAGCGACATCTATCGTGAAGGAGCTCGACTCGGTCGCCGACCTGCCGAGAGCGACGGCCACGATGGTCGGGACCGCGGAGCCGACGACGTCGACGGGACCTCTGAGCGACGATGTGATCTTCGCCCTAGGTGGGGCCGATATCGATCGACGGGGAGCGGCGGCGACGACGTCATCTGTGCCGGGCCGGGAGCTGACGTTGTCACCGCCGGCGCCGGGGACGACAGCGTCACCGGTGGAGGTGGACCAGACCGGATCGTCGGCGGCAATGGCGACGACACCTTGCGCGGCGGCCCCGGTCCTGACGTCCTCCGCGGTGGCGCCGGGCACGACACCTGCTTCGGCGGCTCGGGAGCCGATGTTGGCACGGGCTGTGAAGCGACGTCGGGGATTCCGTGATGGCGTTCAGACACGCAGTGGCACCGTCGTGGGCACGACGATCATCGTGGACGCAGACGACACCTTGTGGGGTCGAAACCACTACGACTCGCTGTGGTGCCCCGCCGGCATCGACGTCTGCAACGGAGGGCCAGGGACCGTTACGGACAACGACCTCACCTTTGAACCCACGACCGGGTGCGGTAGCCGAAGCCGACGGACGGCTGTCACACGAAGCGGGCGGCGGCGAAGGCGATAGCGGCGGCTGACAGGACCGCCCCGATCGTCCCGAACACGAAGACCCGCATCTGCTCGCGGAGGTCGGAGTGGAAGCGGTCGAGCTTGTCGTCGAACCGGTCGAGGCGATCCTCGAAGCGGTCCATCCGCTCGTCGAGTCGACCGATCCGTTGCTCCAGATGCCTCACATCACCCCTGGTGGCGACGTCGTCCGGATCGCCCATGGGCAGCAGGTCGATCATGGTGCTGGCGTCACGGTCCCCGAGAACCTCCCGCAGCCGAGCATAGAGGTCGTTTCGGGCGCTGGGCGACACTGCCACAGCGGACTCCTTTCCTGGCTTGGTCCCAGGATGGCGGTCGGCTGTGACAGGTCTTCGGAATCTGCGCCGAGTCAGGCGTCCTCGGGGCGCTGGGCGTGGATTCGGCCCCCCTGACCCTTCAGCGACATGCCGGTGCCGACGCCGTAGCGGACCCGCACCATCTCGGCGAGGATCGACACCGCCACTTCGGCGGGCTGGTCGGCGCCGATGTCGATGCCGATCGGGGCGTGGATGCGGGCGATCTCGTCCTCGCTCCAGCCCTGGTCACGCAGCCGCTCCGCACGCATGGTGGCGGTGCGCCGGCTGCCGAGCGCACCGATGTAGCGCACCGGCGCCTTGTGCACCGCCGGGAAGACCGGGTCCTCGAAGCGGGCGTCGTGGCTGAGCAGCACCACATAGGTGCGGTGATCGAGCTCGAACTGATCGAAGACCGCATCGGGCCAGGCGACGATCAGCTCCTCGACGTCCGGGAAGCGCTCCGGCGTCGCCCAGGTGGCCCGGGCGTCGGCGACCACCACCCGGAACCCCAGCTCCGGGGCGATGCGGGCCAAGGACTGGGCGATGTGACCCGCCCCGAAGATGAGCAGCCTTGGCTGGGGCGCCACCGTCTCGATGAAGACCTGCCGGTCGCCGTAGGCCAGGGTCCGATTCTGCTCGTGACGCATCAGCTGGATGGCGTCGCCGGCGACGTCGTCGCCGAGCCCATCCGGCAGCGACCCGGCGAGGACCCGACCGTCGTCGTCGAGGACCGCCTTGCCACCGACGCCGGGCCCGTCGACCACCGTGGCGACGGCGCCGAGCCGCTCGGCAGCGATCAGCACACCCAAGGCGTCGGCGACGTCGTTCCCCATCACATGCTCCCGGTCTCCGGCCCTCGCTGCCATCAGCGTGAGCTGAGCGTAGTGGGACTGTCGAGCGACAAGCCTGGAGCCGTTGCCGTAGTCTGCCCGGCACGCACCCGCCTGCTCCCGTCGGGATCCCGGGCGACGCCAGCGAGGTAGATCGATGTCACATCCCGATCCGGCGGCCGCCCCCGACCTGAGGCCATTCCGGGTCGGCGACGTGCTGGAAAACCCGGTGACGAGGGAGTTGGCCCGCATCCTGGAGTTGCCCGACGAGAACCCCGAGCGTCGAACCAAGGCCGAGCTCCTCGCCGTGGTCGGCTCTCGGGTGGTCGGCGAACACCTGCACCCCGGGGTGGTGGAACGCTTCACCGTCATCGAAGGCGAGCTGACGGTACGGCTCGACGGGGTGACCTCAGTGCTCAACGAGGGCGAGACGGCGGAGGTACGCCCCGGCCAGTGGCACGACTGGTGGAACGCCGCCGATCGTGACGCCCGTGTGTTGGTCGAGATCACCCCGGGCGATCGTTTCGGTCACATGATCGAGACCATGTTCGGCCTGGCCCGGCTGGGGTACGTGAACGACAAGGGGATGCCCAACATGCTCCAGATGGCGATGATCGGGCGCGAATTCTCCGACACCGTCCAGTTCCGATCGCCCCCGCCGGCCGTGCAGAAGGCCGTGTTCGCCGTGGTGGCGCCCATCGCCCACATGATGGGCTACCGCGGGACCTACCCCCAGCTCTCCCGCAGCCTGGCAACGCGAGACCGCACCTGAGATCGGCCGGCTCGACGACCGCGGCTCGTCACCACTTCTCGATGAAGACCTGGATGGTGCCGCCGCAGGTCAGCCCGACCTCGAATGCCTCGTCATCGGCGATGCCGTAGGTGACCAGCTTGGGCTCGCCGCTGGCGATCACCTCGGCGGCGTGGAGGGCGACGTCGTTCTCCACGCAACCACCGCTGACCGACCCCTCGAGGTCGCCGGCCGAGGAGACCAGGAACTTGGAGCCCTCGGGCCTGGGCGCCGAGCCGATCACCTTCACCACGGTGGCGACGGCGACCTCCTTGCCCTCTTCGGTCCAGTGCCGGTAGATGTCGAGGTCGGTCTTCACCCGGGGTCACCTTTCCCCTCGATGCCGTGGCACCGACTCTAGGAGCCGCACCACGCTGCGGAGGTCGACGACGTTGGCGGCGGGCAGGAAGTCGTCGACGTAGGGCAGCACCGTCCTCAGCCCTCGGGTCTCCGGCGCGAACCCGGGCCGGCCGGCGTGCGGGTCGAGCCAGATGACCCGATGGACCGAGCGGGCGAAGCGAGCCATCTCCCGGTCGAGCAGGTCGGGGTCCCCGGTGTCCCAGCCGTCGGAGATGATCAGGCCGATGGCGCCCCCTCCGGTCACCCGACGGCTCCACTCACGGTTGAACATCTCCAGCATCTCCCCGATCCTGGTTCCCCCGGACCAGTCGTGGACGGTGGACCCCACCCGCCGCAGCGCCGCCGCCGGGTCGCGCTGGCGCAGGTCGCGGGTGATCCGGGTGAGCCGGGTGGCGAACACGAAGGTCTCGACGCGGGCCACCCTGCCCTGGGCGGCGTGGGCGAACACCAGGAGCATCTCCGTGTAGCGCTCCATCGACCCGCTGATGTCGGCGAGGATGACCAGCGGTCGGCGTCGCGGCCGGCGGTGCGACATCTCGATCGGCAGCAGGTCGCCCTCGGGCCGGTGGAGTGAGCGCAGCGTCCTCCGCATGTCGGGTCGGGTTCCGGCACCCGGGCCCCAGCGACGCGAGTCGGTGTCTGCGGGGCGCCACATCATCCTGGCGATCAGCAGCCGGACGTCCTCCCGCTCGGTTTCGTCGAGCGTGGCGAAGTCGCGGGTGGCGAGCCGCTCGGCGTACGAGCCACCGACCGTCTCGCTCAGCTCCTCGATCTCGGTGGCGGCGTCCGGGGCGACGGCAGGGAGGAGGATGGGGACGCTCACATGCCGCTCGGCTGGCGGCGGCGGCCCTGGCCGCTGCAACACGACCTCGTCGGGCGACCGGCCCGCCCCGAAGAACAGGTCGAATGCCTGGTCGAAGACGGGTCGCTGGGTGGTGCGGGTGATGATCGAGGCCCGCAACGCCAGGTACAGGTCGTCGCGCGAGTCGAGCCCGACCACGTCGATGACGTCGGTGAGTCGAGCCGACGTGCCCGGGCCCAGCCGCAGGCCGGAGGCGCGCAGATAGCGCACGAAGTGGACGATGTTCGCGGTCAGCGCCGAAGGTGTCGCCCCGGGCGACGACCGGTCGCCGCTACCCGGCGGCCGATTCGACGATCTCGTCGACACCGAGCGCCCTCACCCTGGCGATGTCCTCCTGGTACTTGAGTACCACCCCGAGCGTGTCGTCGGCGACCGGGGCGGTCAGGTCGCCCTCGCCGAGCACGGTGAGCGCCGCCGCCCAATCGAGCGTCTCCGCCACACCGGGCGGTTTGAACAGCTCGAGCGAGCGGAGTCGCTGCATGGTGGCGGCGAGCTGGCGGGCCAGGCGCTCCGGCACGTCCGGGGACCGGCGCTGCAGGATGGCGACTTCTCGATCGAAGTCCGGGTAGTCGATCCAGTGGTAGAGGCAGCGCCGCTTGAGGGCGTCGTGGATCTCCCTGGTGCGGTTCGAGGTGATGACCACGAGCGGACGTTCCACCGCCCGCACCGTCTCCACCTCGGGGATGGTGACCTGGAAGTCGGAGAGCAACTCGAGCAGGTAGGCCTCGAACTCCTCGTCGGCCCGGTCGAGCTCGTCGATCAACAGCACGGTCAGCTCCCTCGCGCCCCGGCCTCGATCGCCTGCAGAAGGGGGCGCGCCACCAGGTAGTCGCGCGACATGATGTCGGAGACGTCAGGATGGCTGCCGTCGTGGCGTGCCTCGATCAGCCGGATGGCCAGCATCTGTCGTGCGTAGTCCCACTCGTAGAGCGCCTGGGAGACATCGAGGCCCTCGTAGCACTGCAGGCGGATCAGGTCGGCGTCGACGATCGAGGCCAGCGCCTTGGCCACCTCCGTCTTACCCACTCCGGCCTCGCCCTCGAGGAACAACGGTCGACGGAGCTGCAGGGCCAGGTGGACGGCAACGACCAGGGAGCGATCGGCGACGTACCGCTCGGCGGCGAGCGCCGACTCGACCTCATCGAGCGTGGCCGGGATCACCCTCGGCAGGCTACCCGGGGTCCGGCGATGGCGCGGGCGTGTCGGCCGGCGGATCCAGCGGGGCGTCGAGACCGGCGACTATCTGCTCGACCTGCACCTGGGTGTCGTGGATGCGCCGCCGGCAGATCTGCACCAGGTCGGCAGCACGCCTGACCTTGGCGGCGAGCACGTCGACGTCGACGTCCTCGGCCTCGATCTCGTCGAGGATGGACTCCAGCTCCTGCATCGCCTCGCCGTAGCCGATCTCGCTCACCGAGCCGTCCCTTTCGCCCGCTCCGACCCTTCGACCACGCTGTGGAGTGCGCCTCCGAAGACCGTGGTGACCACATGATCGCCGACGGAGACATCGCCGGGAGACCGTACCAGCGACCCGCCGGCGGTCCGGGTGACCGACCAACCGCGGCCGAGCATCCGCCGCGGGTCGTGGGCGCGTGCCACGCCGGCCAGGCCGTCGAGCCGGCGGCGCTCCCTGGCGAGGGCGCGTGGTGCAGCCAGCAGACGTCCGGCGGCCAGCTCGGACCGAGCGGCGGCGGTATCGAGTAGCGCAGCGGCGACTGCGGTCAGGACGGCCGCGCCCCGGTCGACGTGCCGGCCATGCCCGCGCAACGCGCTCGTGGCCGCGGTGTCGAGCCGGTGGGCGGCCCGGGCGAGCCCGATTCGGTGGGAGGCGAAGCGCGTCGACGTGACCAGGGCGAGACGCCGGGCGCGGTCGTCCAGGCTCCGTCTGGCGCGCAGCGTCACTCGCTCCGACACGTGGTGCACGCCGCGCTCGGCAACCGCCAGGCGCTCGGCGAAGCCGCGGACCATGCCGACGACCAGTTGGGCGCAGGCCGTCGGGGTCTTGACGGCCCTGGCTGCCACCCGGTCGGCGACCGTCGCGTCGATCTCGTGGCCGATGCCGGTCAGGACAGGGAAGGGCGCGGTGGCCACGGCCCGGGCGACAGGCTCAGAGTCGAACACGGCGAGGTCGGTCTGGGCGCCGCCACCCCGAACCAGGGCGACCACGTCGGGGCGGTGCGCCGCCAGCACGGCGAGGGCGGCGACGATCGACTCGGCGGCGCCTACGCCTTGGACGGTGGCGTGGCTCTCCAGCACGACGAACCCGAACCCGCTGTGGCGGAGCTCGTCGAGGAAGTCGGCGTGGGCGGCGCTGCCCACGCTGGTGACGAGCCCGATGCGCTCCGGCGCCACAGGCAGCGGCAGCGACACCTGGCGGTCCAGCAATCCGGCGGCAGCGAGCCCCTCCAGCACCGCCCGGCGCTCGGCGGCGAGGCGTCCCAGGGTGTACTCGGTGTCGATCCACCGCATGCGCAGCTGGACCACGCCGCGCCCCGGCTGGTGCCCGACCATCCCCCTGATGCGCACCTGCATCCCGTCGACCATGCGGCCGGCGGACACCTTCATCAGGGCTCGGTTCACCGCCTCCTTGTCGCCGGCGAACAGCGCCACGGGTAGCTGGGGCACCGGCTCGCCGGCGTCGGAGTCGACCAGCGTGAAGTAGACGTGGCCGCTGGGTGGCCGTTTGAGGTTGCGGATCTCGCCGGAGACCCACACCTCATCGGGAAAGGCGCGCTGCAACGCCCGGGCGATCACCCGATTGAGCTCGGCCACCGTATAGGTCGAGTCCATCCCCGGAAGCTACCCGGTGAGAACGACACGGCCGAACAGCAGCGGCATGTCGCTCGGGCCGGTTGTGTCCGCCGTCGGTATCCTCCGGTGCCGTGACCTGCCCCAACTGCGGTGCGCAGAACGACACATCGAACCGATTCTGCTGGGAATGCGGGCGTTCGCTGGAGGCACCGTGCGAGACGTGCGGGGCGCTCAACCCACCGGGCAAGCCCTTCTGCGGCACCTGTGGCTCGGCGCTGCCGGGGACGGTGGCGACCCTCGATCCGGCCGGCACGCCGAGATCCGGTGACGTCATCGAGCGTCGCCTCATCACGGTGCTCTTCGCCGACCTGACCAACTACACGACTTTCTCCGAAGGCCGCGACCCGGAGGATGTGCGCGCCTTCCTGACCAGCTACTTCGATCGAAGCAGTGAGGTCATCGGCCGGTTCGGTGGGATCGTGGAGAAGTTCATCGGCGATGCGGTGATGGCTGTGTGGGGAGCCACCCAGGCGAACGAGGACGACGCCGAGCGGGCGGTGCGAGCCGGGTTGGAGTTGGTCGACACGATCGCCAAGGTCGCCGCCGACGCCGGAGCCAACCTCACGTTGCGCGTCGGCATCCACACCGGCGACGCGTCGGTGGGACCCGGCGGACGACAGATCGCCATGGTGGCCGGCGACAACGTCAACATCGCCGCCCGGCTGCAGACGGCCGCCAGCCCGGGCACGGTGTTGGTGGGAGCCGGGACGCACCGGGCCGCCCAGCAGGCGATCGAGTTCGAGCCCGCCGGCGAGCACGAGGTCAAGGGCAAGGCGCAGCGGGTCGTCGCCTACCAGGCGATACGGGTGGTGGCGGAACGGCGTGGTGTCGGGCGCAGCGACCGGCTCGAGCCGCCGTTCGTCGGCCGGCGTGAGGAGCTCCGGCTGCTCAAGGACCTCCTCGGCTCGGTTTGGCGCGACTCACGTGCCCGGATGGTCTCGGTCATCGGAGAGACCGGGATGGGCAAGAGCCGGCTGGTATGGGAGTTCCAGAAGTACATCGACGGCTTGGTCGACGACGTCTTCTGGCACGAGGGCCGCTCCCTCGCCTACCGAGAGGGCGTGACGTTCTGGGCGGTGGCGGAGATGATCCGCAGCCGCGCCGGGATCGCCAACGATGACTCGGAGGACGTCACGCGGGCCAAGCTGCAGGCGGCGCTCGACGTACACCTGACCGACCCTGGAGACCGTGATTGGGCGATGCCCCGGCTGGCGGCCGTTCTCGGCATCGGGACGGCGCCCGAAGGCGAGCGGAGCGAGCTGGACGCGGCGGTGCGTGTCTTCTTCGAGGGCGTCACCTCGAAGGGGACGACGGTGCTGGTGTTCGAGGACGCTCATTGGGCCGACGCCGCGCTCCTCGACTTCATCGACGAGCTGCCCGAGTGGTGGTCGGGCGTGCCGATCCTGGTGGTGGCGGTCGCCCGCCCCGAGCTCAGCGAACAGCGTCCGGCCTGGAGTGCCGATCGGCCGGGCACGATCACCCTCCACCTCGGACCGCTGAGTCGTCCCGAGATGGTCGAGTTGGTGAACGGGACCACTCCCGGTCTCCCCGAGGGCGCGGTCGCCGCCGTGGTCGACAAGGCGGCCGGTGTGCCGTTGTACGGGGTCGAGTTGCTGCGCATGCTCATCGCCCGCGGAGACATCGTCCCCAGTGGTGGCGGATACCAGCTGGTCGGCGACCTCCCCGATGAGGCGGTGCCCGACTCACTGCAGGCGGTTATCGGAGCTCGCCTCGACCGGCTGGGACCGGACGAGCGGGCACTCCTCCAGGACGCCGCCGTGCTCGGCCAGACGTTCTCGGTGGCCGGGCTGGCAGCCATCGACACTGGTGGTGGCGACACGCACCAGGCTCGGCTGGCACAGCTGGTCCGTCGGGAATTGATCGAGCCGGTGCGCGACCCGCGCTCGCCCCAGCATGGCCAGTACCGGTTCATCCAGAGCATGATCCGCGACGTCGCCTTGGGTCGGATGAGCCGGGACACACGGCGCGCCCGCCACCTCGAGGTCGCCGCCTACTTCGAGCAGCTGGCCGACCCGGAGCTGGCCGTGGTGGTGGCCAGCCACTACCTCGAGGCGCTCGACGCCACGCCGGCGGGCACCGAGGCCGACGCCATCAGGGCCAAGGCGCTCGGCTCGATGGCCGCCGCCGCCGACCGGGCGGCCGACCTGCGCGCCCACAGCCAGGTGATGTCGATCTCCAACCAGGCGTTGGCACTGGCCGACAATCCCGACCTCAGGGTCCCGTTCTGGGAGCGGTTGGCGGAGGCGGCGAACAAGCTGGCACTCCGTGAGGAGTCCGTCCGTTACGGCCGCCTCGTGCTCGACCACGCTCGGGGCCGTTCCGACCGACATGCCGTCACCAGGGCGGTGCGGATCCTGGCCACCATCTACGCCGACGCGTGGCTCCCCCAAGAGGCGCTTGCCCTCCTCGAGCCCCATCTGGACGAGCACCCGGACCTCGACGAGGATCCTGAGCTGGTGCGTGCCGCCGCCTTGCTCGCCCGGGTGCTGCTGCTGGTGGAGGCGGGCGAGGCGTCCGTCGTCGCCGCCGCCGACCGGGCGATACACGCCGCCGAGCTGTCCGGGCTCACCGACGTGCTGGTCGACGCCCTGATCACCAAGGCGACCGCCGGCGGCAAGCCGGGCGGACTGGTCGAGGCACGCATCCTGCTCGAGGGAGCCATGGAGCTGGCCGACCGCCACGCCCTCGGATTCTCCGCGGTCCGCAGCCGCAACAACCTGGCCCACTTGTTCTACGCACTCGATCCGCAGGCGGCGCTGCAGACGATTCGCGAGGCATTCGACCTCACGGTTCGCGCCGGCAACCGCGCCTCGGCGCTGTTCGTCATCTCCGGTTTGTCGTTCATCTACCAGCGGATGCTCGACCTGGATGCCATCGAGCAGCTCCTGGCCGAGCCCATCCTCGCCGACCCCCCCGGCGGCCTCGGTGCTGCCCTGCTCGAGCCACGCGCTTTCCTTGCGTGGGTGCGTGGCGACACCGCCGGGGCGGTGGCGCGGCTCGTCGAGACGGTCGACCTCCTCGATGGAGAGGCTGATCCTCAGATCCTCGCTTTTCGTGCCAATCAACTGGTGACGGTCGAGTGGCTGCGCGGCAACGCCGAAGAGGCCTTCGCCTCGGCCGTGGCCTGGGGCGGCGAGGGTTGGAGCCAGTTCCTCGGGCTCGACAACGCACTCTGGTGTATAGCCATCCTCGGCGACCGTGAACGAGCTGCCGAGCTCCTCGACCTGATCGAGCGATACCACGGCCAGGTCCTCGGCTGGCCCGCCGTGCTCGCTTGCATCGTGGGCGCTCCGCCGGACGAGCTCCTGCCGACCGCCGACATCGACGAGACGGTCGAGCAGTTCGACGCCAATCGCGTCGCCCTGTGGGCGATCCAGGCGCTCTTCATGGCGGCCCGGTTCTCGCCGGAGGGGCACCCGGATCGGGAGCGTTGGGTCGACGAGGCGCGGCGGCGCGCCGGGGAATTCCCAGGGATCCTCGACCTGATCGACCGCTACCTGGCCTGAAGCGCCTCCAAGGCGTCGACCACCCGGTCGACCTCCTCGAGCGTGTTGTAGTGGACGAACCCGATGCGCACCAGGCCGCCGGTGTCGAGCACGCCCAGGCGGCGCATCACCTCGAGGGCGTAGTAGTGGCCGTCCCACACGAAGATCCCGGCCCGGCCCAGACTCTCGGCGACCCGGCGGGGGTGCATCCCGTCCACCGCCACGGCGAAGGTCGGGGTGCGGCCGTCGGCTCCGGGCACCCCATGAACGGTTACCGGGTGGAGGGTGGCTACCCCGTCGAGGAAACGGCGGGAAAGCGCCGCCTCGTAGGCACCGATGAGGCCCATTGCGGAGCGGATCCGGGAGCGCCGGTCCTCTCCGTCGCCCAACGAGGCGAGGTAGTCGACGGCGGCGGCCACCCCGGCCAGGCTTTCGAAGCTCTGCGTGCCGCTCTCCCACTTGCCAGGGGCCTCGCTCGGGGCCGGCCTGATCTTCACCGCATCGACCCCGGCCAGCAGGTCGGCCCGGCCGTACATGACCCCGGTGTGCGGCCCGAAGAACTTGTACGCCGACGCGGCGAGGAAGTCGCAGTCGGTGGCGACGACATCGACGAGACCGTGAGGGGCGTAGTGCACCGCATCTACGAATACGAGGGCACCGGCGGCGTGGGCGGCCTCTACGACGGAGGCGACGTCGACCACGGTGCCGATGGCGTTGGAGGCGTGGGTGATCGCCACCAGCCGGGTGCGGTCGGTGAGCGCCGCCGCTACCTCCTCGGGGTCGAGCCGGCCGGTCCCGGGGTCGAAGTCGACGAGGCGGACGGTGGCACCCGCTTCGCCGGCGGCCTGCATCCAGGACGACACGTTGGCGTCGTGGTCGAGCGTGGTGCAGACGATCTCGTCGCCGGGCCGCCAGGTGCGGGCCAGCGCCCTCCCCAGGGCGAGCGTGAGTGACGTCATGTTCTGCCCGAACACGATCTCGTCGGGCCGCTCCGCCCCGAACAGGTCGGCGGCGGCGGCTCGGGCGGCATCGACCACCGCCTGGGTCTCCTCGCTGGTGACGAACGGGCCCCCGAGGTTGGAACCGCCGCCGGCCATGAACCCGGCGACCGCCTCGATCACCGTGTCCACCACCTGGGTGCCTCCGGGTCCGTCGGCGTATACGACGGGAACGCCGTCGAGGGTCCGGGACAGGGCCGGGAAGCGGCCGCGGACGGCAGCGGGGTCGAGCATTGGCGGGAGCGTAGGGGGTCACAGGAAGGGGCCGGTCCTGGCCCGTTACATTGTCCGGGTGCACGACGCTCCGGCCATCGTCCCGGTGATCCTCTCCGGTGGCTCGGGAACCCGGTTGTGGCCTGCCTCGCGGGCGGACACCCCGAAACAGCTCCTCAACCTGGTCGACGACCACACGATGCTGCGCGCCACGCTCGACCGGGTGGCCGGCATCCCGGGCCACCGGTCGGCGGTGGTGGTGTGCAGCGAGGTGCAGGCGTCGTCGTGCCGCCACGAGATGGAGGCGGCAGGCCATGGCGACGGGCAGGTGATCGTCGAACCGGAAGGGCGCAACACGGCGCCGGCGGTCGCCGTTGCCGCCCTCACCGTCGACCCCAGGTCCGTGATGCTGGTGATGCCCGCAGACCACGTGCTCCGCGACCACGTCGCCTTCGCCGAGGCGGTGGCCGCCGGAGCCGACGCTGCGCAGACCGGTGCCCTGGTCACATTCGGTGTCGTCCCGACCCATCCGGCGACGGGGTACGGCTACATCCGGGTGGCGCCAGGGTCCGCCGGGTTGAGCCCCGTTGCCGAGTTCGTCGAGAAGCCCGATCTCCCCGACGCCGAACGGTTCGCCACCGACGGCGAGCACCTCTGGAACAGCGGCATGTTCATGTTCACCGCCGAGCGCTACCTCGAGGAGCTGGCCCGTTTCGAGCCCGACGTCGCCGCCGCGGCATCGGCGGCCGTGGCGACTGCCGTGACCGACGAGGACGGGTCACTGGCCCTCGACGCCGATGCCTTCTCCCGCTCCCCGTCGATCTCCATCGACTACGCCGTCATGGAGCGCACCCGGTCGGCGGTGGTGGTCCCGCTCGACGCCGGATGGAGCGACGTGGGGTCGTGGGCGTCGTTGATGGACGTTGCGGTGCAGGACACCAGCGGCAACGTCATCGTCGGCGACGTGGTGGCCCAGGACGTCGACGGCAGTTACCTGCGAGCCGACGGGGTGCTGCTCGCCGTGGTCGGGTTGTCCGACGTGGTGGCGGTGACGACCCCGGATGCGGTCCTGGTGGCGGCCAAGGATCGCGCCGAGGACGTCAAGCAGCTGGTCGAGCACCTCCGCCGGCGGCGCCGCACCGAAGCCGACCAGGGGCCGACCGCCGCCGAGCCATGGGGCTCCTCCGAGATCCTCGCCCGTATCGGGGACGGGGTGGTCACGGCTCACACGCTCCGGCCCGGGTCCACCGCCGGCTTCGAAGGCGGCGTCGGCGTGGTGGTGGAGGGCACGGCGCGGTCCGGAGGGGTCCGTCTGCCACCCGGCGCCGTGATCGACCTCGGGCCGGACAGCGAGGTCTCCAACCCGACCGACTCCGACGTCACCGTCCTGGTCACGACCTGGACGACGCCCGACGCGGCGGACGGCTGACTTCCGGAGAGGCCGATGGAAGTCGCCATCGCCCTGGTGGTCGGAATCGGATTGGGGTGGCTGCTCGGTCGGCGCTCAGGGACGTCCGACGAGCCCGATGCCTCGACGCCGCGAAGCCCCCGCCCTACCAAGAAGCAGCGCCAGTTCCTGGCCACGCTGCCGCCCGACCCACCCCTCCCCACCATCGAGGATCTCGTCGCCGAGGAGCTCGAGGAAACCGGGGCGGGACGGATCGCCGGGGCCGGCGCCCTGCAGCCGCCGGTGGCGCTCAAGGTGTTCCGTCGCGACGCGCTCGGCGTGGACGGGGTGCCGCCCGAGCGGCTCCGTTTCGTGGTCGACGACGGGGTCGAGCCGGCGGCGGCGACCACCGACCAGGTGCGGCTCGTCGTCGACGGGGACGAACCTCGAACCTGAGGTCCTCAGGTACCGGAGAGGTACGCCAGAACCTCAGGTTCACAGTTGGGGCAGGGGAGGCCTCGGTACACTCGCCTTGGTGACCACCGAAGGCTTCTTCCTCGGCGGTGAGATCGACGCCGGCGGCGAGCGCACCGAGGCCGTTGTCGACTACGACCCCGCCGACCTCACCACCCACGGCGTCATCGTCGGCATGACCGGCTCGGGCAAGACCGGGCTCGGTGTCATCGTGCTCGAGGAGGCGCTGCTCAAGGGGATCCCGGCGCTGATCCTCGATCCCAAGGGGGACATGACCAACCTCCTCCTCACCTTCCCCGAGCTGGCCGCCGCCGACTTCGAGCCGTGGATAGACCCGGCCGAGGCCAGGCGCCAGAAGCTGTCCGTCGCCGAGCTGGCCGCGAAGAAGGCCGAGCTGTGGCGGGAGGGGCTCTCTCAGTGGGGTCTCGACGGCGACCGCATCGCCGAGCTCCGGAAGGCCGTCGACTTCTCGGTCTACACCCCGGGCTCCAGCGCAGGGATCCCGTTGAACATCGTCGGCTCGCTCGCCCGTCCCGACCTCGACTGGGACGTCGAGGCGGAGAGCCTCCGCGACCAGATCCAGGGCTTCGCCTCCGGGCTGCTCGGGCTGCTCGACATCGACGCCGACCCGATCTCGTCCAAGGAGCACATCCTCATCTCCAACCTGGTCGAGCATGCCTGGCGCGCCGGGCAGGACCTCGATCTGGCGCGACTCGTCGGCCAGATCCAGGATCCGCCGCTGCGCAAGCTGGGCGTCTTCGAGACCGACGCCTTCATCTCCCCGAAGGAGCGCCAGCAGCTGGCGGTGACGATCAACGGGCTGCTCGCCTCGCCGGCGTTCGCCGAGTGGACCTCTGGCACCCCCATCGACATGGCGAAGATGCTGTGGGACGGCGACGGCAGGCCGCAGGCGGCGATCGTCTACCTCGCCCACCTCTCCGACCAGGAACGCCAGTTCATCGTCACCCTGGTGCTGTCGGCACTGGTCACCTGGATGCGGGGCCAGCAGGGCACCGGCGACCTACGGGCGTTGATGTACATGGACGAGGTGTTCGGCTTCGTGCCCCCGGTGGCCGAGCCACCGGCGAAGCGACCCATCCTCACCCTGTTCAAGCAGGCCCGTGCCTTCGGCGTCGGGGTGCTCCTCTCGACGCAGAACCCGGTCGACCTCGACTACAAGGCGATATCCAACGCCGGGACATGGTGCATCGGCCGGCTCCAGACCGAACGGGACAAGCTGCGCATGCTCGAAGGGTTGAGGAGCGCCGCCGGAGACGTCGACGTGTCGACTCTCGACGCCGCCATCTCGGGGTTGGACAATCGGCAGTTCATCCTCCACCGCACCGGGGGCGATGCCCCGGTCCGCTTCACCACCCGATGGGCGATGTCCTACCTGGCCGGACCGCTCACCCGCCAGCAGGTGGCGACGCTGATGGCCGGCCGCGAGGGCGGTGCCGCCCCGGACGACGCGACGCCGCCGGCAGAGCCGGCGGGTGGAACGGCGGTCGCCACCGACGGTACGCCACCCGACGCCGCGGCCGCAGTCGAGCCGGCGCCGGCCGCGATGCCCGACACCGACGACGACGACACCACCCCGGTCATGCCCGCCGTGGCAGAGGGAATCCCCGTCCGGTTCCTCCACCCCAGCGCCCCATGGGCATCCGAAGTGGGCGCCGACCCCTCGTCCCCGACGCTCCGCCCTGCGCTGGCGGTGCGGGTGCGGCTCATCTACGACGAGACGAGGGGCGACATCGTCGAGCACCAGGAATGGGAGGCCGTGGTGCCGGTCGGCGACGAAGTCGACGTGACCACTGCCCGGCACATCGACTACGACGACCGCGACCTCACCGAAGCCGCACCCGCCGGCGCCACGTACCTGATGATGACGGCACCGCTCGACACCAAGGCCTTCTATACCCGGGCCTCGACCGCATTGGTCGAGCACCTCTACCGCACCCGGACCCTGGCGGTGCCGCGCAACACCGAGCTGAAGTTGTACGGGCGACCAGGCGAGACCTCCTCCGAGTTCGCCGCCCGCTGCGACACCGCCGCCCAGGATCGGGCCGACGAGGAAACCGGCAAGCTGCGCGCCAAGTACGAGGCCAAGATCGCCGCAGCCCGAAAGCGCTTGGAGAAGGCGGGCAGCCGCGTGTCGCAGCTGGAGGCCGACGTGTCAGGGTCGCGCCAGGACGAGGTGATGGGCGGCGCGGAGACGCTCATCGACATCCTCGCCGGCAGGGCGAGCACCCGCGCTGCCAGCCAGGCGGCACGACGGCGCAGCGCCACCCGCGACCGCGAGGCGCGCCTGGAGACGGCCAAGCGGACCGCGCTCTCGGAGCGCGATGCCATGGCAGAGCTGGACGCCGAGCTGGCCGCCGAGGTGGAGGAGATCGACCGCAGGTGGGCGGCGGCGGCCGAGCAGGTCGACCAGATCGAGGTCGGGCTCGAGAAGTCGGACATACACCTCGACCAGATGGTCCTGGTGTGGATTCCGGCTCAGCGTGTGGCCAAGGCCCACATGAGGTCGCGGATGGTGACGATGCCGAGCAGCTCGCCGTCGCCGTAGACAGGGAGGTGGCGGTAGCCGGTCTCCATCAGCCAGGCGACGGAGTCGTCGACAGTGGCGTCGGGAGGGAAGGTGTCGGGTGATTCCGCCATCCAGTCGGCCACGGTGTCCGAGTCGAGGTCGGCCCCACCCGCCACGGCCGAGACCAGGTCGTGCTCGGTGAACAATCCCACCAGGTTCCGGCCGTCGACGACGGCGAAGGCGTCGATGGATCGCTCCACCATCATCGTCGCCGCCTCGACCAGCGTGGCCTCGGCGCCGATCAGATCGGCGGCACCCGAGACGAGACCGGCGAGCTGCATGCTCCAACCCCTTCGACGACCTGCTTCGACCTTACCGGATCGGCCGCGCCGACAACGGCCGTCGTGCCGGGAGGAGGCGGGCGCCAGGCTCGCCGGCAGGTCACGGCCCTGCGGGAGGAGGGCGGCACAGCCGCCCGGGAATTTCACGGCCCGCGATGGGGTGGGGGCCCCATCTGCGGGAGGAGGCGAGCGCCAGCTCGTCGGGGGATTTCGAGCCTGACGACCCAGAGCGCCGCGTCACCGGTTGATTTAGCATCTTCTGGAAGAGCGGTGCCGCCTCCTACGGAGAGAAGGGAGGCTTGGGGTCGATGAACATCCTGGGGATCTGCCACGACGTGTTCATCTGCTCGGCCGCCGTGGTCGTCGACGGGACGGTGGTGGCGGCGATCCCCGAGGAGCGCCTCGACCGCAAGAAGCTGAGCAGCGTGTTCCCGACCTTGGCGATTGGCCGGTGCCTCGAGATGGCCGGGATGACCCTCGCCGACATCGATGAGATGGCGATCGCCTGGAACCCGGCCATCGACATCCAGACCATGCCGGCCGGTTACCTCGGATCGAGGCGGTGGCGGACCGAGCACCTCGCTCAGGTCCCCGCCCGCATCGCCCTGCTTGCCGGTGCGCCGGCCAACGGGGAGATGACCCTGACCAACGTGGCGGCCGGCGTACCCCCAGTGACCTTCGTCGACCACTACCACTCGCACATCGGCAACGGCTTCCTCACCTCCGACGCCGACCCGGTGGCGTTCCTCGTGATGGACGGCAGGGGGGAGACCCTCACCAGCCAGGCCGGCGTCGCCCGCGGCGCCGACCTCGAGGTGTTCTCGGAGGTCCACTTCCCCCACTCGCTCGGGCTGTTCTACGGAACCGTCACCCAGTTCCTCGGCTTCAAGCCCGACTCCGACGAATGGAAGGTGATGGCGCTGGCCTCGTACGCCGACGCCGACAACCCGCTGACCGACCGTCTCCGCAAGCTGATCACGGTCCACGAGGACGGTCGCTTCGAGCTGGCCCTCGAGTACTTCCAGTTCTACAACTTCTTCGACAAGCGCCAGTACTCCGACGGCTTCGTGGACGAGTTCGGCCCGCCCCGGGGGCGTGACGACCCGATCACCCCCCACCACGAGATGCTCGCCGCCGCCATGCAGCAGGTGTTCGAAGAGGCGGTGTCGAGGATCGCCGGCGCCCTCCACGACCGGTCGGGGCTCGACGAGGTGATCCTCTCCGGCGGCTGCTTCATGAACAGCGTCTTCAACGGCAAGGTCGACCGGCTCACCCCGTTCCGCAGCGCCGCCATCTCGAGCTGCCCGGACGACTCGGGGACGTCGATCGGCGCCGCCCTGTTCCTGCACACGCTGCGAACCGGGCGGCGAACGCCGACCGCGGGCGACAACTACTGGGGCCCGTCGTTCAGCGACGCCACCTGCCTCGACACGGTGAAGCGGTACAAGCTCGGCTCGTTCGAAGTGGTCGACGATCCCTCCGGCGCCGCCGCCGAGGACCTGGCCGACGGCAAGATCGTCGGGTGGTTCCAGGGGCGGATGGAGTTCGGACAGCGTGCGCTGGGCAACCGCTCGATCCTTCTCGACCCTCGCCGCCCCGACGGGAGGGACGTGGTGAACGCCGCGGTGAAGTTCCGCGAGCCGTTCCGCCCGTTCGCCCCGGCCGTGCTCGCCGAACGGGTCGCCGACTGGTTCGAGTGCAGCTCGGATGCCCGGGTCCCGTTCATGGAGCAGGTGTTCATGTTCCGGCCGGAGAAGCGTGCCGAGGTGCCATCGGTCGTCCACGTCGACGGCTCGGGCCGGCTGCAGACGGTGGAGCGGGACGACAACCCGAGGTACTACGACCTGATCGCCCGCTTCGGCGAGCTGACCGGGGTGCCGATGGTCCTCAACACCAGCTTCAACCTCAACGGCGAGCCGATCGTCTGCACGCCCGACGACGCCCTCCGCACCTTCGCCACGTGCGGGCTCGACGTCCTCTACCTGGGCAACGTCCGGGTGACGAAGTAGCGGGAAGGCGGTGGGCCACTCGCCGGCGGTGAAACGGGGCTTCGACATCGTCGTGGCGACGACCGGGCTGGTGGTGGCTCTCCCGATCCTGTTGGTCCTGGCGGTCGCCGTCCGGGTGAGCATGGGCCGGCCGGTGCTGTTCCGTCAGCGGCGGCCCGGCCTGCACGGCCGGCCGTTCGAGATGGTCAAGTTCCGCACCATGCTCCCGGCGACCAGCCCGTCGCGGGCGATGGCGAACGACGCAGGGCGACTCACCCCGCTGGGGCGCTTCCTCAGGCGAACCAGCCTGGACGAGCTCCCCGAGCTGTTCAACGTGCTCGCCGGGGACATGAGCCTGGTGGGCCCCCGACCCCTGCTCGTCGAGTACCTCGACCGTTACACACCCGAGCAGGCGCGCCGCCACCTGGTACGTCCCGGGATCACCGGATGGGCGCAGGTGAACGGGCGCAACGCCCTCACCTGGGAGCAGCGGTTCGCCCTGGACACCTGGTACGTCGACAACTGGTCCATCCGGCTGGATCTGAGGATCCTGGCGATGACTGTCCGCCAGGTGGTCACCCGGCAGGGAGTGAGCGCCGAGGGTCACGCCACGATGCCGGATTTCACCGGAGGCGAACAGCCGGATCTCACCGGAGGCGAACAGCCGGATCTCACCGGAGGCGAACAGCCGGATCTCACCGGAGGTGAACCGCCGGATCTCACCGGACGTGACGAGCCCGGGCCCGACGACGCGGCCGGTTGAGCCGCCGGGTCAGACCAGGTCCTGCTCCCGGATCCCGAACGACGGGTGGCGGAGCCGGCACAGCGCCAGCTTCTCGAGCTGGCGGATGCGCTCCCGGGTCAGATTGAACTCCTCGCCGATCTCCTCGAGGGTGCGGGGAACCCCGTCGTAGAAGCCGTAGCGAAGGGCGAGGATCCGGCCCTCCCGGTCGGGGAGGCGGTCGATCGACTTGCGCAGGCTGTTGGCGATGTCGAGCTCCTCGGTGACCCGCACCGGGTCGACGGCGTCCTCGTCCTCGATGAAGTCACCGAGCTGGGCGCCGTCCTCTCCGACGGGCTGCTCCAACGAGACGGTGTCGGCCACGCCGAGGGCCAGCTCCACCTTGTCGACGTTGACCCCCGCCTCCTCGGCGATCTCCTCGGGGCGGGGCTCGCGGCCCAGCTCGGCCTTGAGGCTGGCCTGGGCGGCCCGGACCGCGGCCAAGGTGTCGTGGAGGTGCACCGGGATGCGGACGGTGCGCGACTTGTCGGCGATGGCGCGGGTGATCGCCTGGCGGATCCACCACGTGGCGTACGTGGAGAACTTGAAGCCCTTGCGCCAGTCGAACTTCTCGACGGCGCGGATCAGCCCGAGGTTGCCCTCCTGGATGAGGTCGAGGAAGTCGATTCCCGAGGTGTTGGCGTAGCGTCGGGCGTTGGCCACGACGAGCCGCAGGTTGGCGGTGAGGAAGGCGTCCTTGGCCTCACGGCCGTGGCGGACCTTGCGGCGCAGGGCCATCTCCTCGACCTTGCCGTCGAACTTGCCGGCCTCGAGCTTGGCGAGGGCGTCCTGGCCGGCCTCGATCTTCTGGGCGTAGTCGACTTCCTTCTCGGCGGTGAGCAGCTCGTACTCGCCGATGGCGGTGAGGTACTGGCTGACGAGATCGGTGGTGAGCCGGCCGCGCTCGTCGGTCAGCTTGTTGCGATCCTTCTCACGGCGCGATCGGGTCAGCGTGTCGCGCTCGATGCGCTCCTTCGCCTCCTCGCGCTCACGGACCGCCCGGTCCAAGACCTTGTCACGTGCATTACTCGTCATCGATCGTGATCCTCATCAATCCGTAGTCCTCCACCCGTTGTCAGCCTGCTCGCGCCGCGGCCGCCTCGTGAACCATGCTCGGCCGCCCCCATACCTGTCCTGTCCCTCCGGTCCAGCCCACGAAGCCGATCCAAACAGCACGCCGGTGGACTCGCCCCCGAACCTCCATCGGACGATCTCCGACGGTGCCGCCCGGTTTCGAACCCCCGGATATGCCCTCCAAGGAACCGGATCCGGCCCGCGGAGGCTCGTGAAGCGCGTCACAAGGCCGGATGTGTGTTCAATATCACACAGGTCGCCGCGTTTGTGAACCCATCTTCTCGGGTTTCTGACGACAAGGTGTACAACAAGGCCCGGTCCCCGGGCATTCCTCATCGGCGCGCCTTTCGGCCGCCGACGCGGCCGGCACAGGTACGGTGGAGCCGTGCCCAACCGACTCGGGGAAGCCTCGAGCCCGTACCTGCTGCAGCATGCGGACAACCCTGTCGACTGGTACGAGTGGGGCCCCGAGGCGTTCACCGCCGCCCGCCGGGCCGACCGCCCGGTCTTCCTGTCGGTCGGCTACGCCACCTGCCATTGGTGCCACGTGATGGCGCACGAGTCGTTCGAGGACCCGGCCACCGCCGCATACCTCAATTCGCACTTCATCAGTGTGAAGGTGGACCGGGAGGAGCGGCCCGACGTGGACCGGGTCTACATGGATGCCGTGCAGGCGATGACCGGCCAGGGCGGCTGGCCGATGAGCGTGTTCCTCACCGCCGACGGCGAGCCCTTTCTCGCCGGCACGTACTACCCGAAGGCCGATCGGGGCCACCACCCGTCGTTCCGCCGCGTTCTGGAGGCGGTGGTCGACGCCTGGTCCGAGCGACGGGGCGAGCTGCGCGACCAGGCACGGAGGTTGACGGCAGCCGTGGGCGCCCGGATCCCGGCCGCCGGCGCCGCCCCGCCGGCCGATGTCCTCGACCGGGCGATCGATGCCTGGGTGGCCTCGTTCGACCCGAGCCACGGCGGGTTCGGCGGTGCCCCCAAGTTCCCGCAGGCGCCCAATCTCGAGCTGGTGGTGCGCCTGCTCGCCATGGGGACGTTCCCCGATCGAACCGCCGAGCTGCGAACCATGCTGACGGTCACCCTCGACGCGATGCACGCCGGCGGCATCTACGACCACCTCGCCGGTGGGTTCGCCCGCTATGCCACGGATCGGGCGTGGCTGATCCCGCACTTCGAGAAGATGCTCTACGACAACGCCCTCCTCGCCCGGCTCTACCTGCGCGCCTGGCAGACGACCGGGATCGACCGGTACCGCACCGTGACGATCGAGACCCTCGACTACCTGGTCACCGACCTCGCCGACCCCGATGGCGGCTTCCACTCCGGCGAGGATGCCGACGCCGCAGGGGTGGAGGGAAGCCACGCGGTCTGGGCGCTGGGACGAGCTCGCCGACGTCCTCGGCGACGAGCACGAGTTCGCCGCCTTCGCCTATGGGGCAACCCCTCAGGGCAACTTCGAGGGTTCGAACGTGCTCCACCGTCCGGTTGCCCTCGAGGTCGTCGCCGAACGGTTCGGGACTTCCGTTGACCAGGCTTCGGATCGCCTCGGCTCCATCCGCCGGATCCTGCTCGAGCGCCGCAGGACGCGGGTCATGCCGGCGGTGGACGACAAGGTGGTGACGGCGTGGAACGGCCTGGCGCTGCGCGCCTTCGCCGAAGCTGCCGGCGTACTCCCCGACGACCGCTGGCTCGACACCACCGTGCGTCTCGCCACCTTCATGGTCGAGCGCCTCGCCACCCCGGACGGCGGCCTGCTCCGCTCCTGGCGGCACGGCCGGCCCGGCCCACGCGGATTCTGCGAGGACTACGCCGCAACCGCCCTCGGCCTGTTCGCCACCTATCAGGTGACCGGCGAGCGGCGCTGGTACGACGAGGCGGCTCGGCTGGTCGCCGCGGCGGTCACCCGATTCGCCGACCCCGATGGAGGGTTCTTCGCCTCCGAGGCGGGCGACGCCACCCTGATCGTCCGGCCCCGCAACCTGTTCGACAACCCGACCCCCTCCGACAACTCGATGATGGCGGAGGCGCTGGCCACGCTCCACGGCTACACCGGTGATGCCTCCCTGCTCGAGCGGTTCGACGGCGTCGTGCGAAGCGCAGGAAGGCTCATCGAACAGCACCCGACTGCGGTCGGCCAGCTGATGGCGGTGCTCGCCTCGGCGCCCGGGACCGGTCGCCAGGTCGCCGTCGTCGGCCCCCGGGACGCCCGACGTCCCTTGGAGAGGGTCGTGTGGAGCCGCTACCGCCCGGACGTGGTGCTGGCCGTCGCCGACCGACCCGACCCGGCGGTCCCCCTCCTCGACGGGCGGACGCCGCCGGGCGAGGTTGCCGCCTTCGTCTGCCGGGAGATGGTGTGCGACCTGCCCGTCTCCGACCCGACCGCCCTGGCGGGCAGGCTCGACGGCTGAGCTGCACCGGTCAGCCGGCGATCGTGCCGTACTCGGCGACGGCGACGTCGCCGAAGCGGGCAACCACGGTGACCCGCTCGGTGCCCTCTGGGATGTCGGCGACGGGGATGGAGATGTCGAAGCCGGACATCGCCAGGGCCTCGCTGTCGAACCATTCCGGGACGTCGCTGCGCTCCAGGTTGGGGGGGCCGGTGAAGGCGAGCTCGTCGCCGAAGAACACCAGTATCTCGGTGGGCACCTCCTTCGCCGACGTGTCGGCCGACCATCCCTTCACCTGGAGCTGGTCTCCGGCCACCGTGCTGCGGTCGATGACCACGCGCCGCGAGGTCGGCGGGCTCAGCGGGAGCTCGTCTCCGTCGGCGTCGTGGAGCACGAGCCGGGCGACCGTTCCCCCGCCGGCGGCGACCCAACCCCCGTCCGGGCCGGGGATCAGGAGCACCACCTCGTTGGCGCCCGGGCGGAACGCCGCCTCGGGGACCACCGTGCTGAAGTCCGCGGTGCCGGCCCCGGCCCGCACCAGGTACCCGGCGCCCGCCACGGTGCCGTTGACCGAGACCAGGACATCGCCGGCGCCGATGGTGTCGGGGAGGCTCACCCGACCGGTCAGCACGGTGGGGACGATGCCGGCGCCCGGGTCGAGGTCGGCGTACCGTTCGGCCTGGTCGAACTCGGCCACCACCCCGTCGACCGACCGGGGGTCGAGGGAGACGGCCGGTTGCCCGACGAGGTCGGCGTAGGGCCCCACGGCGGCGATCCCGGCCCAGCTCGTCTGATCGGCGATGAGCTCGTAGTTGTGCGCGATCTCGGCGTCGAGGCCGTCGACCGGGCCGCCCAGCGCCTCCCGGTGGCCGGTGAAGTGGTCGTACACATGGGGGCGCTCGGGGGGGAGATCCGGGTCGAACAGCGATCGGCCGGCCATCTCCCACTCCGGCCCGAGCTCGACGTCGAGCAGGTCGACCACGGTGGGGAGGACATCGATGACGTAGGCGCTCTCCAGGTGGACCTCACCGCCGTCCTGACCGGGGATGCGGATGAACAGCGGCACCCGGTACAGGGCGTCGAGGTTGCTCGGGGTCACCCAGCGGCGGTGTTCCCCGGGGACGAACGATCCGCCGTGGTCGGCGGTGACCACGACGATCCCTTCGTCCCAGATCCCGCTCTGCTCGAGTGAGTCGAGGATGCGGCCCAGGAGCCGATCCACCAATCCAAGTTGGAACAGGTGGCGCTGGAAGCCCTGGGTGGCCCGTGTCGGGTCCTCGACCCAGTAGCCGTTCTCGACCCCGGTGACGCTGGAGCCGAGATCCTCGGGTCGGTCGTACTGGGTTCCGGACGGGTTGGCCTGCCACGGGATGTGCGGGGCGACCACGTGCAGGTAGTGGAGGGTGTTGGGGGCCGCCCCGACGAGGTTGTCGGCGGTGGTGAGCATCTTGTCCACCCAGGGGAGCCGTTCCCCTGATGGCGCCAGGGGAAGGCCGGCTCCGTCGCCGATGTCGCCGCCGCCGGCACCGCCGACGAACCCGCCCCACCGGCCGTCGATCGCCGGGAGCCGGCCGGTGACCAAGGGTGGTTGGGTGAGATGACCCCAGACGACCGCGGCGTCGGCCAGCAAGGCCGGAAGCCCGATTTGGTCGTAGGTCAGAGGCGGTGCTGACCCCGCCTTCGCCGGCGCACACCGAGTTGGGGCACACGTTGGTGATGGTCTCCTGCACGTCCATGGCGTAGCTGTCGCCGAGCATCGTGTAGATGCTCAGTGGATGGTCGCGTGACGTCGGCCGGGCCCCCTCGGCGAGCTTGCCGGTGACGAGGATGGGGATGCTGTTGGTCGTGGCGATCGAGTTGGACTGGCCGTTCTTGAACCAGTGGGAGCCGGCGGCGAGCCTGGCGAAGTTGGGGAAGAGGTCGGCGTTGACGGACCCGTCGGTGGCGAGCAGCGACGACAGCGGCAGCTCGTCGAAGACCAGGATGACCACCGGGGTGGCGGCGTCGACCGAAACAGACGTATCGACCGCCGCCTCCGGCTGCCAGACCAGCTCGGAGGCATCCGAGAACCCGAGGAACAGCACCGGGGCGGCCACGGCGACGAGGGCGAGGATGCGGAGCCAGGTGCGGGCCCATCCCACCCGTGCCTCCAGCCAGACGATCCCGCCGGCGACGAGGATCGCCAGCACCACGGTGACGTTGCTGCCCGGCATCACCTGGTGCATCACCGCCGAGGCGGCAACGAAGCCGGTCACCGCGAGCAGGGCCGAGTAGGCGATGTCGCCGGCCCGGCGCCCGATCCCCCCGGCCACGAAGAGGATGGCGGCACACAGCAGAACCGGGCCCAACGTGACCAGGGCGACGAACACCAGGATGCGAAGCGTCCCCGCCCTGGCGGCGATGAACACCTCGGGATTGGACCCGTAGAGGTCGAGGAGGGGTTGGATCATCCCCACCCCGAGCAGCCCCCACAGCGTGAGCAGGCGCCACCAGATCGACTCGGGCCGATCGGGGCTCTCCACCGGCGGCGTCTCGACCTCCATCAACGGAGCCCGGGGTCACCGACCGACCCGAATGTCGATGTCGAACCGGTGTCCCTCGATCGATCGCTGGGGCCGGGCGATCTCCACGCACCGACGCGCCGGGGCCCATCGGGACGGGCCCGATGTCCCAACTGGTGCGGGTTCGACACAGCCACCGGTCTCCTCGAGAAGGTGCCCCTCCGTGCACCCCGGAAGAGGATCTGGGAGGTGCGGAGGAAGTCCGTAGAGCTTACGATCGATGGGGGACAAACCGATCGGCGTCACCCGCCGACCGAGCAAGTGAAAGCCGGGGCTACCACCGGGGCCACCGTATGCTTGCCGGCCATGGCGGCCGACCTCACGCCCTGTGTGTTCTGCGGGACGCCGCGGCCGCTCGACGTGCCCCGCTGCCCGACCTGCAAGCGGGGTTGGATCGACAGCCATGTCGTCACCTCGACGACCCGACCATCGTCGGGACAAGATCCAGAGCCGGCGCCGGCTTCTCCCACGCCGACCGGCACCGACGACTCGGCAGATGCCCCCGTTGCGGCGACGGCAGTCCCCGTGGTGGCTGCCGCCGCATCGACCGGCCCCGTGGCTCCCGCCGAGTCTTCGCCTGCCGAGCAGGAGGACGACCCCCCGGCCGGCCAAGGCGAACCGGCGATGAGCGCAGATGTCGCCGAAGTGGAGGCACCGCCGGCGGTGGCTGCGGCAGCTGCAACCTCAGCGACCGTCCCCGAGGCTCCCGCCGAGCCGTCTGCCGAGCACGAAGACGAGGACGAGGACGACCCCCCGGCCGGCCAAGGCGAACCGGCGATGGGCGCAGATGCCGCCGAAGTGGAGGCACCGCCGGCGGTGGCTACTGCAGCTGCAACCGCAGCGACCGTCCCCGAGGCTCCCGCCGAGCCCGTCTGCCGAGCACGAGCACGAGGACGAGGACGACCAGGCGACTCCCGGAGAACCGGCGACGGTGGACGCCGATGCCACGGAAGTGCAACCATCGCCGTCGTCGGCTGCGGTGCTGCTGCTGCGGCGGCGGCGACCCGACCCTCGTCACGCCCCGGCGACGTCGGCCCGCCGAACGACCGACCCGGCGACCGGCCCCCCAACGACCGGCCGGCGAGCGAGCGGCCGGTCTCCCCGACCCCACCCGCCCATCCGATCGACGACGCCTCGCTTCACCTCGACGGCGGCGTCGGTGATCCTCCGCCCGCACCCCGCCGGAGCCGCACCGGGCAGCGGCTGCTCATCGCCGGCGTGGTGGCCGTACTGATCGCCGGCTGGTTCGGGGCACTCACCCTGATCACCCGGGACGACCCGGCGGAAGTGGCCGGCACCACCACGACACCAGCCGTGAACACGTCGCAGGCTGTCGCCGGTCCGAGCACCACCCTCCCCGAGCCAACCACTACGAGGCCCGAGCCCACCACGACCACAGTCGATCCCACTCTGCTCACCGGTCCGTTCCCCGAGGTGGGCAACCCGGTGGACATCAGCGACCTGCGACTCGGCGCCTTCGCGGTGAGCCCGATCGACTTCGGCGACCCAGACGGGCTGGGCCGCCTGGTGGCGACCCTGGGGCAGCCCGAATCGGCCAACACCGTCGACGACGGCGGTTTCGGCCTGTGCCCGGGCGAACCCGGGTTCACCGCCACCTGGGGCCCCCTCACCGCCTTGTTCACCGGCACCCCCGAGGACGGGGCCCTCGCTGGGTACCGCCTGGACAACGAGCCGGCCGCCCACCCAACCGCAGGGCTGTCGACCCTCTCCGAACTGTCGCTGGGCGACACGATCGAGCACCTCGAGTCGGTCTATCCGGAGTTCGACATCTCCTACGAGGAGATCGACGGTTCCCTCCACTTCATCCTGGTGCGCTCCGACGGGGTCACCCTTTTGTGGGGGCCCGTCTCCTCGAGCGAGCCGGACGGATCGGTGCTCGGGATCTACTCGCCCGACCCCTGCGATGGTGGCCCGACACCCTCCGGGTGAGGTGGCGTCGGACCTGCCGGACGAGGCCGACAAGTCCGACGCCACCGTATGATGAGCGGGTCCCTCACCCCCCGGTTATCCATGACGCCCCCAGCCCGATGAAGCCCGATACACCATGAACAAGGCCGATCCATACCCCAACCGGCTACGCCGCGCCTTGGCGTGGCCGAACCTCGTGTCGGTGGCGATGGGACTGGGAGCGTTCGCGGTGGGGCTGCGGCTGTGGCCCACCACCACCGGGACCATCCTCGCCGCCGCGCTGGGCGGGGTGGTGGCCGCGCTGTTCTGGTTCGCCTGGTACCTCGCAGGTGGGACCCGGCCGGTCGGCAAGTTGCTCGACCTCCCCAACCTGGGAAGCATCCCCGACACCCCGGGCTCACCGAGCCCGACCCTCACCACGCCGACCTCGTCGGCGGCGGCGGCGTACCAGCGGGCCGCCAGCCGGATGGAGGCACTGACCCGGGGGCGGATCCTCCTCGTCGCCGGCGTGGTCGAAGGCCAGGGGGCCACCACTGCCGCCCTCAACCTCGCCGTCGCCGCCACCCGGGCCGGCCGGCGCACCCTGCTGATCGACGGGGACATCACCGACGCCAGGCTCAGCAACTTCGGCCACACCGGCGTCTCGCCCGGGCTCGTCGAGCTGGCCAAGGGGCAGGCGACGCTGGGCGAGGCCTCCCGGTTGTGGTCGGTCGACTCGACCAGTCGCTTGCCGTTCATCCCGGCAGGGCAGGCTGACCCCGACGCCCCGGTGCTGCAACGCTCGGAGGTGGCGGCGGCGGTCGAGGACGTGGCGACCAGTGCCGACGTCGTCCTCATCGACACGCCCGTCGAGGGTGGCCCGGCCATCGACGCCCTCGGGGCGCTCGCCGACGGGACCCTGCTGGTCCTCCCCCGGGCGATGGACAAGGGCACGGTGAGCCAGTCTGTCGACCGGCTCCGCAGCCTCGGCGCACCTCCGATCGGCTACCTGGTCAACGAGGCGGCACCGACCCCGCCATCCGCCCACCAGCACCCGGTCCTGCGCAGCCTGAAGCGTGGCCTGGCCACGGCCCTCCTGGTGATGGTGGGGTACGCCCTGTTCAACGGGGTCCAGATCTGGAACTCGTGGCGCAACGTCGATCGGCTCAGCATGGACATCGCCGCCGCTTCGGAGGTCCTGCCGCTACCCGACGACGGCATCGATGTCAGCGAGCTCCCCGAGGCGGCGGCCAATGCCGTTGCCGCTCTCCCTACCGCGGAGGGCGACTTCCTGTCGCTGCTCATCGTGGGCAGCGACCTGTCCGGGCAGCTGGCCGACGTGATCATCCTCACCATCATCCCGGCAGACGGCGGCGACCCCGTCATGGTGTCGATACCCCGTGACCTGTACATCAACAACCCGTGCACCAACAGCCTCGACAAGATCAACGGCGCCTTGGAGGGCTGCCCGGACAAAGGCATCGAGGGACCGGCCCTGCTGGCGCTCGCCATCCACCAGTTCACCGGCATCGAGATCGACCACTTCGCCTTGTTCGACTTCGAGGGGTTCGAGGAGATCGTCGACCAGGTGGGCGGTGTGGAGATCTGCGTCGACTACCCGGTGCGCGACTCGCGTGCCGAGTTGCAGCTCCCCGCCGGCTGCACCAACGCCACCGGGGCCCAGGCCCTGGCCTGGGTCCGCTCCCGACGGACCCAGGAGCTCGTCGACGGGCGCTGGCAGACGATGGAGGGGGTCAACGACCTGACCCGCAATCAGCGCCAGCAGGACGTGATCCTCCAGGTGTTCGCGGAGCTGAGCCGGCTCGACTCGTTCGAGGATCTCACCCGAACCGTTGCCGGCCTCACCGGGGCGTTCAGCATCGACGAAGACTTGGGCATGGGCGACGCCCTCAGCCTGATGTGGAGCCTGCGGGGGATCGACGTCGCCGAGTTGGAGCGCCTCGAGATCCCGGTCGCCGACGAGCTCACCTCGGCAGGGGAGATGGTCCTCGTGCCCGTGCTGCCTTTCGACCAGGTACTCAGCGAGGCCTTCCCCGACCTCGCCCCCACCCGGACCTCCTGACAACCCCCGGCATCGCCGATCACCAAACCCGGGCTTTGTCCCGGCCCCCCGTACAATGCCGGTCGTGGCCCCCCGGATGACCAGCCAGGAGCTCCTGTGAGCGACCGATTCGATCCCAACGACCCCTTCGCCGGGATCGAACCCTACGAGGGGCATTCCACCCCCGGCGGGGGACCACCGGCGGGACCGCCATCCAAGCAGGGGCCCGGAAGCCCTCCCCCACGGTCACCGCTCCTCACCGGCATGGTGGTCGGGTTGCTCCTGGTGGTGGCCAGCATCGCCCTGTTCCAGCTCTTCAGCAGCGACAGCGGCGGGCTCGGCGAAGCCGGCGGCACCACCGTCGCACCCGAGGGGAGCACCGGCGCACCGGACGGCGGAACCACGACCCCGCCCGATGACAACGGGACGGCGACCACCGGGGAGCCGAGTGGCACCACACGGGCGGGGAACGGCGGCGGGACTCCGTACACCGCCCAGGGCGACCCGGTGCCCATCGAAGAGCTCACCCTCGCCGCCGACGGGATCGGCCCGGTCCTGCTCGGGCAGCCGGCCGAGGAGGCCATCGGGCGGCTGATCGCCAGCCTCGGCGAGCCGGGCTCCGACACCGGCCCGCAGACCTCGACCGGCGAGTACGGGGTGTGCGACGGAGACATCGAGCGGATCGTCGCCTGGGGACCGTTCGCCGCGGTGGTCGTCGTCGACCCCGACGGGCAGGAGTTCTTGGGCGGCTACCGGCTCGACCTGTCGTACGGCGGGTTCTCCAGCGAGGCGGCCGAGCTGGCAACGCTGTCGGGCATCAAGCTGGGCGACTCGTTCCGTAACGTCGAAGAGGTCTACGACGGTTTCGACGTCGAGCAGGCCGACGACCCGGAGCTCGGCGAGATCTGGACGGTGAGCAGCAGTCAGAGCGGCAACCTCCTCCTGTGGGGCCCGTTGGCGGAGGGCGCCGTCCGCGGCATCTACTCCCCCGACGCCTGCACCCGCTTCTGAGCTGGACACTCCCGCCGTGCTGCGCACGGCTCCTCCCGCAGATGGGGCCCCTACCCCATCGCGGGCTGTGCTCTTCTCGGGCGCAGGCATGCAGCCGTTACACTCGCCGCCGTTGCCGGACGAGAGGCCGCTGAGGCGATGCGGACATCCCGGATCAGGACGGCCGGATGGGGCTCCCTGCTCGGCGCTCTCCTCGCCTTGGCGGCGATGGCCGTGCTCGGTGGCCGCTTCGCCCTTCCCACCGCCACCGCCACCCCGGTATCGGAAGGGTCGGCCGCGGCCGATCTCGCCTTCACCGCCTCCACCGGCTGGACCTATCTCCTGGTGATCGTCGCCGGGCTGGTGTCCGGTGCCGGGGTGGCCGCAGCCGTCTACGCCTTCGGGCGGGAGTCGGAGCCCGACGCCCCCCGCTTCCCGCTCCGCTGGCTCGTCCCGGCCGCCGCCGCGGTGTTCGCCCTGTTCGGGTATGCGGTCATCCGGGCCACGATCCTGCTGTTCGGCGAGAGCGTGGACGGCATCGTGACCATCCCGCTGACCGCCATGATCGTCGGCGGGCTCATCGGTGGGGCTGTGGCGGGAGCGGTCACCGCCGGCGTCGTCGACCGGCTCGCCCGGCCCGAGGTCCTCGGGCTCGGCGGCGAGGCGTGGCCGGCCAGCCCGGCGGCGCTGATCCGCGAGGCGAGCCGGGCGATCGGCACATCGATCATGGCGCTTGTCCTCGTAGCCGGGTTCGCCGTCGCCTTGGCCGAGTTGCTCCTCGCCCTCGAGGGGACAGCCGCCATCATCGTGTTCTCCGTCGCCGGCGCCGTCGTGCTGGGCGGGGCCACCCTCCTCGCCTACCGGCCCTGGGAAGGCCGCTCCGAAGAGCCGGCCTGACGCGGGTCGCCGGGCGTCAGGCGTCGTCGATCGCCTGGACCACCCTGGTGCCGTCGTCGAGCACCTCGTAGCGGACCACCACGGGCGCCCCGGTCTGGAGATGCTCCGAGAGGTGCCCGATCGGGGCCCCGTCGGCGAACACCACCCCAGGGGCGACCTCCAGCTCCAGCAGGTCGCCGGCGGCGGTCTGGATGGCGAACCGCTCCACCGTGACGATGTCGCCGGTCACGTCGACGACGACGCCGGTGGCCTCCTCGGTCTCGGTGCCTGAGCAGGATGCAGACCACCAGCCAGAGGCCGGCGACGACGACCGTCACCCGCCCGGCCCGCACGGTCAGACCGGCGTCTTGGGGACGGCGGCGGTGCGCTCGTACCGCTGCTCGTCCGCCCACCAGCTGAAGAAGATCCCGGCGATCACACCCCACAGCACCAGCCCGCCGCCGAACTTCATCACCAGCCCGGCGAACATCTGGTCGTAGTGCGCCGAGATCCCCCACAGCCGGGGCAAGGTCTCGTAGATCGGGAACAGCGGTCGCTCCCCGAGGATGAGGAACGCAGAGGGGATGGTGGGAACCAGCGACTGCAGGAACAGGTAGCCCATCGCCTGGAAAGGCTCGAGCTTGGGCAGGTCGGGGATGGGGCCGATGACCGGCCACCACATGAATATCGACGTCCAGAAGAGGGCGGCGTGGGCGAGGAAGTGGGCGAAGACGTTGGTGATCATCAACTCGACGACCGACGGCACGTGGAGCAGCCCGAAGAGGGCGTTGAACAGCAGAAGCGCCACCCACGGCTTGGTGACGACCCGGAGCACCGGCATCACCGGGCGCACCACCCAGCGGAGCAGCCACCAGGGGACACCCCACAGGATGAGGGGCGCCGCCACCAGCGACACCACCAGGTGCTGCACCATGTGGATCATGTAGAGGCTGTTCTCGCCGATGTCGTGGACCGGCCAGCCGGACACCAGGAGCAGCGAGACGATCCCGGTGTGGAAGCGGATGCGCTGCGCCCGGGTCACCGCCGGCTCACCGCGGGGGGCGAGCACCGGGGCGAGCCGCCGGATCCCGTACTCGTAGGCGACGGCGGCGCCGACGATCAGACCGATCACGTCCCAGTGCACGTGGAACGGCGCCACCTCGGCGAAGGTCGCACCGGCGGTGATTGCCACACCCATCAGAGGGCGTCGAAAGTGAGCAGGACCACGGCGAACAGCGGGATCACTCCGATCGCCCCCACCATGAAGAGGCTGCGGTACAGCGGCTTGTCGAACTTCAGGTGCATGAAGAAGCCGACCACGATGACGAACTTGGCGGCGCCCAGCGCGATCAGCAGCCACACCAGCACGCTGCCGCGAGAGGATGTCGACATAGGCGATCGAGACCTCGGCGGCGGTGAGCACCGCCAGGATCAGGGCGATCATCCAGTAGAGGCGGGGGGTGGGCTCGACGTGCTCGGCCATGGTCACACCTGCAGCAGGTAGACGACGGTGAAGATGACGATCCACACGATGTCGACGAAGTGCCAGTAGAGGCCGACCAGCTCGACGTCGAGGCCGCGGTCATGGTGCAGCCGGCCGCCGGCACCGAAGATGACCATGGCGGTGAGCATCACCACCCCGAGGGCGACGTGGACGCCGTGGAACCCGGTGAGCATGAAGAACGACGACCCGAACGGGCTGGTGCTCAAGGTGAGGCCCTCGTGGACGAACTCGGTGAACTCGAAGATCTGCCCGGCCAGGAAGGTGGCGCCGAGCATCGCGGTCGCCAGACAGCCAGATGCGGGCCTGGCGGGTGTCCCTGCGCTCCCAGGCGTGATGCGCCAGCACCATGGTGAGCGAGCTCATCAGCAGGATGAACGACGACGCCGAGGTGAACGGGATGTTGAACAGATCGACGCCCGGACCGTCCCGGGTCGTGTTCCGGTAGAGGAGGAAGGTGGCGATCATCGAGCCGAAGAAGATGCACTCCGACCCGAGGAACGCCCACATCGCCGTCTTGCGAACGCGGTAGATGTCGTGAGCTTCCTCGTGGTCGTCGGGTACCGATTCGACCAGGGTGTGGGTGGACATCAGTGCGCCCCGCCCTTGGTCACCGGTTCCAGCGACCAACCGAAGAAACCCCACAGAGCGACCACGAAGCCGGCCCCGACGGCTATCCAACCCCAGTTGAGGTAGATCAGCCCGTAGCCGAGGGTGACCAGGCCGACCGAGGCCAGCGCCGGGTAGTAGGACGGCGACGGCATGTGGATCGCCTCGTGGCCGTCCTCCTCCTCGTCGGCATCGAGCGAGGAGTCGGCGCCGGTGACCGCCGGCACCAGGACGGCGTGGCCTTCCTCGTCTTCGGTGTACTTGGTGTGCCAGAAGTGGTCGAGCGACCGGACCAGCGGCACCTCGTCGAAGTTGTGCTCCGGCGGTGGCGACGGGATCGACCACTCCAGCGTGCGCCCGTCCCACGGGTCGTTGCCGGCGATCGCCCCGCTCTTGCGGGCCTTCACCAGGTTGTAGATGAAGATGAGTATGGAGAAGGCGATGATGTACGACCCGATGGTGGCGATGGCGTTCCAGAACTCGAAGCCGAGGCCCGCCGGGTATCGGTAGGTGCGCCGGGGCATCCCGTTGAGCCCGAGGATGTGCATCGGCCCGAACGTCAGGTTGAACCCGATCAGCATCAGCCAGAAGTGGATCTTCCCCAGCCGCTCGTCGAGCATCCGCCCGGTCCACTTGGGGAACCAGTAGTAGACCCCGGCGACGTACCCGAAGATGGCGCCGCCGAACAGCACGTAGTGGAAGTGGGCTACCACGTAGTAGGTGTCGTGCTGCTGGTAGTCCGAGGGCACGATGGCGTGGGTCACCCCGGAGAGCCCTCCGATGACGAACATGGCGATGAACCCGAGCGAGAACAGCATCGGGGTCGACATGCGGAGCCGCCCTCCCCAGGTGGTGCCGATCCAGTTGAAGATCTTCACCCCGGTGGGGATGGCGATGATCATGGTGGATACGGCGAAGCCCGCCTCGGCGACCGGCCCCATCCCGCTGGTGAACATGTGATGGGACCACACCCCGAACCCGATGAACCCGATGGCGGCGCCGGAGAACACCACGAACTCGTAGCCGAACAGCGGTTTGCGGCTGAACACCGGCAGGATCTCGGAGACGATGCCCATGGCCGGCAGCACCAGCACGTAGACCTCGGGATGCCCGAAGATCCAGAACAGGTGTTGCCACAACAGGGGGTCGGCGCCGGCCGCCGCCTCGTAGAAGGTCGCCCCGAAGTTGCGGTCGAGGAAGAGCTGGAACAGCCCGATGCCGATGGAGGGAAGTGAGAACAGCAGCAGGAAGGCGACCACCAGGGACATCCAGGCGAACACCGGCATCCGCAGCATGGTCATCCCCGGCGCCCGCATGGTGAAGGCGGTGGCGATGAAGTTCACCGACGAGGCGATGGAGGCCACCCCGAGCAGCTGGAGCCCCACCGCCCAGAAGTCCATCCGCACCACCTCGGTCAGCTGCTCCGACAGCGGGGCATACCCCACCCAGGCGCCGTCGGGGGCGCCGCCGACCAGGAAGGACGAGTAGATCATGATCCCGGACAGCAGGAACAGCCAGTAGCTGAAGGCGTTGAGCCGGGGGAAGGCGACGTCGCGGGCGCCGATCAAGATCGGCAGGAAGTAGTTGGTGAACGCCGAGGCGATGGGCATCACCACCAGGAACACCATGGTCAGCCCGTGCATGGTGAAGAGCTGGTTGTAGGCCTCGGCGCTGAGGACGGTTCCATCCGCCTCGGCCAGCTGGGTGCGCACCAGGAGTGCCTCGATGCCGCCGACGATGAAGAAGGCGAAGGCGGAAACGGCGTAGAGCAGCCCGATCCGCTTGTGGTCGACAGTGGTGATCCAGCTCCACGCCCCGGAAGGCCCCTCGTGGGCCACCGGCTGCTTCTGCGCGACCGCGGTCATTCCCAGCCCTCCAGCAGTGCGACCAGCTCGTCGATCTGTGCGCTGTCGAGACCGTAGCTGGGCATCCCCAGGATCCGCCCGGTCTCCAGGTCGTTCCGTTGCGGCATCATCGGCTTCACCGCGGACGGGTCGTCGATCCACTCGGCGAGGTGCTCGGCGGTGTTGGTGAGGACGGCGGCGGCCAGGGTGGAACGGCTCCCGAAGTGAGTGAGGTCGGGGCCGTACTGCGCCGAGAACGTGGCCCCGTCGACCTCGATGGTCTGCTCGTCACCGAGGACCGAGACGTCGCCTCCGTCCTCGGCGACCGCCGCCTGGTGGCAGGCGGTGCAGACGGCGGCGAAGGTCTCGAAACCGGCGGCGGCGGCTCCCTCGGCCGGCACCTCGGCCGGCTCGAGCTGGCCGGCCGCCCACGTCTCGAAGTCCGCAGGGGTCTGGACGAACACCCGCAGTCGCATGTCGGCGTGGGACAGGCCGCAGAACTCGGCGCACTGCCCGGGGATGACTCCTGCCCCGAACCCGAAGTCCTGCTCGGCGACGCCGGGGTCGGCCTCGAGCCCCAGCTGGGTGACGAGCCCGGGAACCACGTCCCGCTTGCCGTTGAGCGGCGGGACCCAGAAGGAATGGATCACATCACGCGAGGTCATGGTGAGCTGTACCGGCACCCCGGCGGGGATGTGCAGCTCGTTGGCGGTCACCAGGCTGTGCCCGTCGGTCGACACCAGGTCCGGGTATTCGAACTCCCACCACCACTGGTGGCCGGTCACCTGGACATGGAGGACGTCGGGACCTTCTGCCTCGGCCCGGACCTCGAAGATGCCCCGCACCGTCGGCACCGCCAGCACGGCGAGGATCACGGCCGGAAGGATCGTCCACCCGATCTCGAGCGGGGTGTTGCCGTGGACCTGTCGTGGCTCGCGTTCGTCCTCCTTCCGCTCGCGGAACCGCACGATGCTGACCACGAACACCGCCATCACCAGGACGAAGACGACCACGGCCAGCGAGAACACCAGGTCCCACAGGTCGTCGATCTGGCGGGCGAACGGACCTTCCGGGGTCAGCGCCGACTGCGGCCCCGAGCCCGAGCAGGCCGCCATCGAGACGACGGCGATGCCCAGCAGGGCCGGCCGACCGAAGCGGCGGACCGGCCGGAAGCGGTCGCCCCCGATCGGTCGGGAGGATGATTCGCGCCGCTCGGGTGGCATGGCGGCGAATCGTACCGATCTAGGACTGGTCGGCGGAAATCATCCGAGGGCGGCCTCCAGCTCGGCGCGATCGAGCACTCCCTCGTATCGCGCGGCGACCTTCCCGTCCCCGTCGACGACGAAGACCCAAGGCTCCGAGGGGAGGTTGTACCACTCCGGGCCGACTGCCGGGGCGAGGTGAGCGGCGTCGGGGGCGAAGTCGGGTTCGGTCAGCCCGGTGAACACCTCGACGTGGACGAACTGGACGTCGGGATGGCCCGGCGCCACGTCCTTGACGATGTCGAGCAACGGCCCGCACGCCGCCGAGGCGCAGAACGCAGGGGTGCTGAAGACCACCACGGTGGTGTTCCCGTTGCCGATCGCCTCGTCGAGCGACAGCTCGGTAGAACGCCGGGTCGGGATCGTCGTCGCTGCTCAGCTCGTCGATGGTGGAGTCTTCGAGGGTCGGGGTGACGGGAGCGGGTGCAGCCTCGCCCAGTGCCGGGGCGTACGGGTCCTCCTGGACCTCGAACGGGATGGGAGCGAGCGGCTCACTTCCCTCGGGAGTCACCGTCGCCGTCCAGATGCCTGGCTGGTCGAAGTCGAACTCGGCGCGGTACAGGCCGGTGGACCCCTCGACGATCCACAGCCAGGTGCCGTCCTCGGTGACGGCCCGGTCGGGCTCGCCCTCGGGATGCACGGTGATCGACACTGCCTGGTCGGGGGAGCCGAGCCGCCGCCCCGAGGCATCACCGAGCCCCACCAGCAGCCGCTCCGTTCCCAGACCGATGTCGGAGGAGGCCCGGATGGCGACGACGTCGGAAGGAAGGGTCTCCGACACCGCCGCCATGGTCGTCGCCGCCGCCTCGGTCGTGCCTGGGTCGGCGGCGTCGCCGCCGCCACACGAGGAGATCGCCAGCGCCAGGGCCAGGGCGAGGATGAGCCGGGACGCGGTCACGGCGTCAGGCGCCGGGAATGGTCGTCGCCGTCGGGTTGGTCGACTCGATGGTGGAGAGGATGTCGCCGAGGGCATCGAAGAAGGCGGGGACCGCCCAGGCCAGCACCCGCAGGCCGATGAGCAGGACGATGACGGTGAGGGCAGCTCGGATCCACGACAAGTAGGGCTTGTCCCGGTCGAAGAGAACGGCGAGAAACCGCCGGTACGACCCGTAGAGCCCTGTTTCCGGCTCTGCGGCGGCGGGAGCAGGGGCGGTCACCACCATCACCGGCGCCTGCCCGACCACCGGGACCGCCTCCGTGGGGGCGTCGACCAGCTCGGGGGGCGGAGGGCCGGGCATGTCGGCGGGGCGCTTCGCCGGCCGGGTCGCCGCCGCCGCGGCGACCACCGGGATCCGGTCCATCTCGTCGAACACACTCCTGGTTTCCGGGACGGGCGGCGGTGGCGGAGTCGGCTCGGCGGCGGTCGCCTTCCCGTCGACCGCTCCCCCGGTGGCAGCCACGGCGGCGAGCGGCGCGGCGGCGCCACGAACGGCCCCACCGTCGGTCGGGGCGGAGGACCCGTCACCGGTGAGCTCCTGCGGCTCCACCCCGAACGCCTTGGCGAGCAAGGCGACGGTCTCCCCGTCGGGGACGCGCTCGCCACGCTCGAGGGAGGCGACGACGGTGGCCGTTGTGCCGAGGGTCGAGGCGAGCTGGCCCCGAGACTGGCCGAGGGCCAGCCTCCGCCGCTTGATCTTCTCGCCGAGTTGGCTCAAGGAAACTCCGGGAAGGGGTGCACAAGGATATCCCACCCACAGCCCTTTCCGAGGCCGGGCGATGGCGGCGAGCGGCGACGTCGGGTCGGTAGGACTGCCGGTAAGGGGTAAGTTACTGAGCGACACGAGAGGACGGCGATGGCAGAGACCAAGCTGATGGTGTGGATCGACCAGGATCTGTGCACCGGCGACGGCATCTGCGAGGAGATCTGCCCGGACGTGTTCCTCGGTCGCGACGACGGGCTGTGGGTGGTCAAGGAAGAGGCCTCGCACTTCGGCTCGTCCATCGTGTTCGACGGCAAGGCCGCCCCCGATGGGTCGCGCGGCGTTGCCCGGGTGCCCGACAAGCTGATCGACGACGTGGTCGAAGCGGCCACCGAGTGCCCGGGGGAGTGCATCATGATCGAGCCGTACGACGCAGCCGTGGTCGCCAATCGGGGGACCTGAACCGTCCGCCCCCGGCCGTTCGGTCCTAGCCGGTGATGTATTGCTCGAGCTGGGCGATCAACGACTCCTGCTCGGAGATCACGTGCTTGACCACGTCCCCTATGGAGATGAGACCGACCACCCCGTCGTCCTCGACAACGGGCAGGTGGCGAACGCGCAGCTCGGTCATCAGCGTCATGCAATCGGTCACCGAGTTGCTCGGCGTCACGGTCTGCGGGTCGCCGGTCATGATCTCGGACACCGCGGTCCGCCTGGAGACCCGGTCGAGCAAGATGACCTTGCGGGCGTAATCCCGCTCCGAGACGATCCCGACGAGGCGCTCGCCGTCCATGACCAACAGCGCTCCGACTCCGCGCTCGGCCATCACCTGGAGCGCCTTGTAGACGGTGGTGTCGGCGGGGATCGACCACACGTCCCGCCCCTTGACGGCGAGGATCTGGGCCACGGTCGCCGGCACGGGCGCTCCTTGTCGTTGGCTGCCCAACGGTACCAACCTCGTCGTGTCGTTCGCGCCACGTGGGATCTCGCCGAAGCTGCCCTGCTTGGATATGCGGGATGACCGTGCCGCCAGCAGACCGCACAGACCGCGCCCGAGCAGGACGAAGCCGCCGGCGCCTCACCGCCACCGTCACCGACCTGCAGGTGGTCCGCCAGCGCGCCTATCTGGTCGGCGTGGTGCTGGGCGACGCCGACCGCGTCGAGGCCGAGCACAGCCTGGTCGAGCTGGCCTTGCTCACCGACACCGCCGGATCGGACCCGGTTCAGAGCGTGCAGGTGCGCCGCGCCCACGCCGACCCGGCCCGGCTGATCGGCTCGGGGAAGGCGTCCGAGATCGCCGCCGAGGTCGCCGCCCTGGACGTCGACGTGGTGGTGTTCGACAACGAGCTGAGCCCCGCCCAGCAACGCAACCTGCAGCAGACGTTCCATGTCGACGTCGTCGACCGGGTGGCGCTCATCCTCGACATCTTCGCCCAGCACGCCACCAGCCACGAGGGTCGGATCCAGGTGGAGCTCGCCCAGCACCGGTACCGGCTCCCCCGGCTCCGCGGGCGAGGCTTGGAGATGAGCCGCCTCGGTGCCGGCATCAACACCCGCGGCCCGGGTGAGACCAAGCTGGAGACAGATCGCCGCCGCATCCTGGAGCGAGTCTCCAAGCTCGAGGGTGAGCTGGCCACCATCCGACAGGCCCGAGCCACCAACGCCAAGGCGCGCCGCCGGTCCGAGATCCCCGTGGTGTCGCTGGTCGGCTACACCAACGCCGGCAAGTCGACGCTCTTCAACCGGCTCACCGAGGCCGGTGTGCTGGTCGAGGACCGGTTGTTCGCCACCCTCGACTCGACGGTGCGGCGGATGGCGCTGCCCGGCGGCAAACCCGTGCTGGTCGGCGACACGGTGGGGTTCGTCCGCCGCCTCCCCCACCAGCTGGTCGAGGCGTTCCGGTCGACCCTGGAGGAGGTGGCGCAGTCGGCACTCCTCGTCCACGTCGTCGACGCCTCCAGTCCCGACCCCGACGGCCAGATCGACGCGGTCCACGTGGTGCTCCGCCAGATCGGAGCCGGGACCGTCGACGAGCTCCTCGTGGTCAACAAGACGGACGTGGCCGACCCGGTGATGGTGGATCGCCTGATGGCACTCCATCCCGGCGCCGTCGCCGTGTCGGCGGCATCAGGGGACGGGATCGAGCGCCTGCTCGACGCGGTGGCGGCAATGCTGGAGGGGGCGACGACCATGGTCGACCTGGTCGTCCCCTACGACCGGGGCGACGTGGTGGCGAGGCTGCACGAGATGGGCGACGTCGTCGGCGAGGACCACGTCGCCGCCGGGACCCGGCTCCGGGTGAAGCTGCCCAAGCTCGACGCCGACCGTTTCGTCGACTAGTCCAGGCCACCTGAGGAGCGGCACTTGCCTCAGAGCCATGGCCCGATCGAGGCATGCCCGGCTGGCTCGGGCGGCTCGGGCTCGGCGGCGTTGCCTCCACCGCCGCGATGTCGTGCTCCCCACCGGGAACAGCGAGGCCACGAACACCACCTGGATCACCAGGGCGGCGGACCCGGCGATGGACAGGCCGAGCGCCGTGGGCACCCCGGGGACGATCGGGATGAGGGCGCCTATCACCCAGGCGATCTGGAACATCGTCTCGCTGTTGGTGAACGCCCGGCCTCGGATGGCGATCGGAGCCGCCGCCTGCAACAGCCCGTCGAAGCCGAACTTGGCGGTCCCCCAGGCGATCCCGGCGGCGGCGGCCAGGGCGGCAGCCGCCGGCAACCCGAACGCCTGGGCGGCGATGAAGGCGGCCAGCGCCTCAACCGCCAACGCCGCCATCACCAGCGGCTCCTCGGCGATTCGGCCGTCCAGCAACGGGACCAACATGGCGGCGACCACGTAGCCGAACCCGGCAGCCGCCACCAGGAACCCGAAGTCGAGCGCCGCCGCGTCGCTGTCCCGCAAGGCGAAGGCGACCAGGACCACGAGGTACCCGTTGAGCAGCCGGACGGCGGCGGTGGCGAAGCGGATGAGCCGGATCGGCCGGGCCAGCCCGGGGCGCCCGGCCCGAACGGGCCGGCGCCGAGCGGCTCGACCTCGATGGGCGGCAACCGCCCGGCGGCGACCGCCGACAACGTGAAGGCCAGCGCCGCCACGACCAGCACCAGGCCCTGTCCGCCGATCCATCCCGCCGCCAGGCCGACCAACCCGGCGACCGCCGCCCCGTACACGCCGAGCCGGGCGATTGCCGCGTTGGCCGAGATCAGCTCGTGGGGGCGCTCGAGGACCGTGGGCAGCACGCTGGAGCGGCTGATCCCGTGGAACCGGGACAGGACGAGCATGACGAAGGCGAGCGGAAACAGCATCACGGTGTCGAGGGCCGGGATCATCACCAGGGCGGCTCCGGCGCGCAGCGCCGAGCTGAGCACCAGGCCGCTCCGGTAGGCGCCGGGGAAACGCTCGTACAGCCTCCCGAGGAATGGACCGAGCACGACGAACGGGGCCAGCGTCAACAGCAGGTAGAGCGCCAGGTTCTGGCGCGCCTCGGTGGACGGCGGGGTGAAGAAGAGGGTGCCGGCGAGGGCAACCGCCACCAGGGCGTCCCCGGCGAACGATCCGACGTGCGACCTCGCCAGCCGGCCGAACCCCTCGCCGCGCGAGCCGAACGAGGCCGTGACCCGGGCGGCGACCGTCAGCGACGAATCGCGCATCTTGCCAAACCGCCGACCGGAGGCGGGCTCGTCGTTCCACCCGGCGGGCCGGTGACCCTGTGCACCCGTCACGTGCCCAACGTAGCGCCGGACCGGGCCCGAGCGGTCAGGCGACCTCGCTGCGTCCCATCCTCCGCAGCGCGGCGCGGACCCGCTCGGCCACGTCGTCGAGGTGGGTCGGGTCGGGCGATGGGTCGGCGTTGGCGAAGTCGACGTCGGCCATGCGGTCGATGGGGACCACGTGGATGTGGAGGTGGGGCACCTCCAGCCCGACGATGCTGAGCGCCACCCGTGCCCGTCCGAACTCCTCCTGCAGGGCCCGGCCGATCACCTGGGCGACGACCATCAGGTGGGCGAGCAGGTCGGGCTCGGCGTCGGTCCAGTGGTCGACCTCCTCGCGGGGCACCACCAGCACGTGCCCGTCGGCGAGCGGGTTGATCGACAGGAAGGCGACGCAGCGATCGTCCTTCCACACGAAGCGCCCGGGCAGGTCGCCGTCGATGATCATGGTGAAGACGCTCGCCACCAACGACACGTTACCCACCGGTCCGCGGGCAGCGGGTTCGGGATCGGTCGCCTCCGGGTACCGGTAGGGTGCCGTCCGGGGGAGAGGTGATCACGGACTCGCACCGAACACCGTGGATGCTGGTCGCCGACGTGGACGACACCCTCACCGGTGACGACGACGCGCTGGCATCGCTGATGGCGGCGCTCCGGGAGGCCGGCACCGTTCGGCTCGTGCTCGACTCGAGCCGGCCGATCGCGTCGGTCGCCACCACGCTGGCCGGGCTGCCGGTGGAAGTCGCCCCGGATGCCGTGGTCGGGGCCCTGGGAACAGAGGTGGTGATCAGGGGTGAGCCGCGTCCGGAGTGGCAGGAGCGCTTCGCCGGATTCGACCGGGCGCCGGTGGACCTCGTGATGGCCGCCCTGGGCTGGCCGCTTCATCCCCCCGAGCTGCAGACACCCTTCAAGGCCAGCTTCGCGATACCGCCTGCCGGCCGGTCGGAGGCGGAGCGCAGGGTCGCCGGCACCGGGCTCGCCGCCCGCTGCCTCCACGGCGACTCCGACTACTTCGACGTGATCCCCGCCAACGCCGGGAAGGAAGCACCGTTGGGGTACCTGGCGACGCATCTGGGTGTCGATGGAGGGCGGACCGTTGCCGCCGGTGACGGGTCCAACGACGCATCGCTGCTGATGTCCGCCCCGCATGCGATCGCCGTGGGCAACGCCACCCCTGCGCTCCGTCGAGCGCTCGGCCGCAACGGCGCCTACCAGGCGGAGACGGCGCACGCCGGAGGGATCCTCGAAGGGCTGCGGGCGATCGGGGCGCTCCCCGGTGACGGCTCATGACCGGTCGTAGAGGGAACCTCCTGATGATGTCGCTCCACGGCTACGTGGGCGCCGAGGCCGAGCTGGGGAAACCCGACACCGGCGGCCAGGTGGTGTTCGTGCTGGAGCTGAGCCGGCACCTCGCCGGCCTCGGGTACCGGGTCGACATCGTGACCAGACGGTTCGAGCGTCAACCGGCCACCGAGCGGATCACCGACCTGGTCTCGGTGTGGCGGGTCCCCTTCGGCGGAAGGGACTTCATCCGGAAGGAGGACATGCACGACCACCTCGGCGAGTTCGTCGGCAGGTTCCTCGCCGACTCCAGGGTGGAACGCCGCCGCTACGACGCCGTGCTCACCCACTACTGGGATGCTGGTTGGGCCGGGCAGCGGATCGCCGAGGAGCTCCGGCTGCCCCACATCCACACGCCGCACTCGCTCGGGTCGTGGAAGCGGAACGACATGGCCAAGTCGGGCGACGACCTCTCCACCTATCGCTTCGAGGAACGCACCCGAAAGGAGTTCCTCGTCTACCGGTTGTGTGACCATCTGATCGCCACCACCCAGCAGCAGGTCGAGTTGCTGGTCGACGACTACGAGGTGCCGCGCGCCCGGCTGTCGATGATCCCTCCGGGCATCGACGAGTCGGTGTACACGCCGGTCCCCATGGCCGAGGTCCGCCGGCTCCGCGCCCGGCTCGGCTTCGGGCCCGACGACGTGTATGCCGTCGGCCGGGCGGCGGCCAACAAGGGATACGACCTCCTCATCCGTTGCCTGCCCGAGCTCCGCCGCCTAGTCCCCGACGTCAGGTTGCAGCTGGCGGTGGGAGCCGACAGCGCCCGGGACCGCCGCCTGGTGAGCCGCTGGTCCAAGACCGCCGCCGACCTCGGGATGGCCGATGCAGTGGAGTGGCGCGGCTATGTCCCCGACGGCGACATGGCGAGCCACTACCGGGCGGCGCCGGTGTTCGCCCTGCCCTCGCGCTACGAGCCGTTCGGGATGACCGCGGTGGAGGCGATGGCGTGCGGCACGCCGACGGTGGTCACCATCCACGGCGGGCTGCAGGACCACGTCCAGTTCGGGCGCGACGCCCTGTGGGCCGACCCGGGGCGGTCGGTCGAGTTCGCCTCGGTGCTCAGCCTGCCGCTCCGCTACGAGCGGCTGCGTCAGCAGCTCTCGGTCGAGGGATCGCGCACCGCCAGGGCCGAGTTCGGGTGGCGGGGCATCGCCAAGCGGACCGCCTCCGTCGTCGAGAGCATTCGGGACGAGCACTCCCGTCGCCAGCTCCCCGATCAAGGGCCGGTTTCGCCGGCGGACAACGTCCCCGGTCGTCACAGCTAGCCGAGAGCGGCCGGGTCGAGCGCTCCCACGTCGGTCGGGGTGGCTCCTCGACGCAGGATCAGATAGGTGTGGAGGTAGCCGGCGGCGCTCCACGCCTGGTGCGCCTTGCCCATCGGCCTCCCGGTCCGCCCGTGGAGCCACTCGTTGAACTCCCAGTCGCCTCCGAGGCCGTGGCGGCATGCCTCGGCCAGCGAGAGCAGCTCACGGTGGGCCAGCTCTTCCCGGCCGATGGCATGGAGGAACCGCACCCACAGGGCGCCGATGAAGGGCCACGCACCGCCGTTGTGGTAGTGGTCGGGCAGGTTGAGGAAGTTGACGATGAAGTAGTCCTTCCAGTCGTCCGCTCCCGAGTGGATCGGTGGGTAGATGCAGGCGACCGGGGACGGCTGGTTGATCCCCACCCCCCACAGGAACTGGAACAGCCGCTGCTGCTTGACGTCGTCGAGCAGCCCTGACAACCCTGCGAGCAGGTTGGCGAGCACGTCGCAGCGCCACGAGTACCCGAACGGGGTCACCTGGGCGAGTAGGTAGCGGGCCTCGCCGGTGGAGAACCGGCCGCTGGTCGACCCGGCCAGCTCCATCAGCTGGCCCCCGGTCGGCCAGAAGACGTCGACGATGCTGCGCCGCACCCCGTCGGCCAGCCGTTCCCACGGACCGGGGTCGCCGGAGAGGGCACCGGAGAGCGAGGCGCCGTCTCGGCAGGCCCGGTACCACAGCACTTCGTCGTAGAGGACGTTGTAGCTGCGGGGGAAGAGGTCCATCCAGTCGGACGACTCGGGGATCTCGAGCAGCCCGTCGTTGTTGGAGTCGTGGGCGGCCAGCCAGCTCATCGCCCGCTCCACCCCGGGATACATCGCCTCGGCGAAGGCCCGGTCGCCCCGAAGCAGCGAGTAGCGGGCCACCCCGATCACCCACCACAGCACCGAGTCGATGCTGGCGATGCCGCCGATGCCGGAGTAGTCGGGCACCTCGCCGTGGATCCGGACGTAGGCGGGGATCTGGCCCGCCGGGGTCTGGTGGGCGCCGAGCACCTCGAGGGTGCGCCGGAAGGTGGCGTCGAGGCCGGGGTCGTCCAGCGCCATCGCCCACAGCCCGCTCATGATCCCGTCGCGGGCCCAGACGGCGGCGTAGTTGGCGTCGTGGTCCATCAGCACGTTGTCCGACAGCGACGCCGCGGTGAAACCCAACGGTGTGACGTTCCGCAGCAGCGAGAGCCGGGCGTGTTCGAATGCCTCGTCGGCGAGATCGCCGGCCACCGGCGAGGGCGCCACCCCGAGGGCGGTGTCGAGGGCATCGATGAGCCGGGACCCCTGGCCGGGCGGAACGAGCACGGCGCCGTCGGCCGGCTCCCCGTCGCCGACCAGCACGACCGACCAGCCGTCGGACCGGGTCGTGTCGAACCGGTCGGAGGGAGCCACCGTCACCACTCCGAAGGGTGGGATCATCAGCGACTCGGCCAGCCAGGCGACCGCTGCCTGCTCGTCTTCCTCGCCTGGGCCTGCCCCGGCTTCGTGGAGGGGCCAGCCGGCGGCAGCCTCGCCGGTGGCGAGCCTGGTGATGCGCCCCCCTCCGTCGGCGATCAGGTAGTCGGGATCGGGCAGCTCCGGCTCGGGCCTGGCGCCGACGCCGGCGAGCACCAGGCGTGGCCGCTGCCCGCCGATACGGTCCGCCACCCGATGCAGGGTCTCCTGGTCGAACGAGGCGAAGGCCCGAGGATCCACCACCAGCAGGCGCAAGGTCTGCGGAGTCGCTCCCGTCGACGTCATGGCCCCGAACCCTAACGGGGTGGGCTTCTCAGAGAACCGCGGCGGCGAACTCGGCGAGGGGGCCGCGTACGGTGCGGTCGAGGGTGACGTGGCCGAACAGCGGGCTCCCCTTGAGCTTCTCGATGAGGGCGGCCAAGCCACCGAACGGCGAAACGTACGGGTTGTCGACCTGGGTCAGGTCGCCGCAGAGGATCAGCTTGGAGTCGGCCGCCATCCTGGTGAGGATCACCTTGAGGGTCGGCAGCTCCAGGTTCTGCGCCTCGTCGACGATCACCACCTCGTCGGTGATCGACCGGCCTCGGAGGTAGGTCACCGCCGCCATCTCCAGCACGTCGCGGTCGAGCAGCTCGTCGACGGCGCGCTTCGCCGAGAGCGAGTCTGCGCCGGAGAACATGGCGTAGAGGTTGTCGTACACCGCCGCCATCCACGGCGCCAGCTTCTCGCCGAGGTCACCGGGGAGGAAGCCGACCTCCTGGCGGCCCACCGCCACCAGCGGCCGGTACACCGACACGCGGCGGTAGCGCTCCTGCTCCAGCACCTGTTCCAGGGCGGCGGCCAGGGCGAGGAAGGTCTTCCCGGTGCCTGCGGTGCCCATGATCGACACCGCCGGGATCGCCGGGTCCAGCAGCAGGTCGAGGGCGAAGGCCTGGCGGACGTTCTTCGCCTCGACGCCGAAGGCGTGCCGGTGCGTCCCCACCTTGGTGATGGTGGCGCCGCCGGCCGGCGCGTCGGGATCGGCCACCCGGCCGAGCGCCGAATGGGATTCCGAGGCGCGCAGCACCACGTACTGGTGGATCATCATCCCGGCGCGGTCCAGCTCGACCTTTCCCTCGGAGAACAACCGGTCGATGGTGTCGTGGTCGACATCGACCTCGGTCACGCCGGTGTACGCCTCGTCGACTCGGACGGTGTCGGCGCGGTAGTCCTCGACCGGCACCCCGAGCTGGGCGCCCTTGATGCGGAGGGCGGCGTCCCGGGTGACCAGGACGGCAGGTCTGCCTTCGTCGACCAGGTTGAGGCACGTCGAGAGGATGCGATGGTCCGACGTCCCGGGGTCGAGGACCTCGGGGAGCCGGCTCGACCGGATCCCGTTGAGCTCGATGCGCAGCGAGCCACCGCCGTCCAGCGGCCGCGGCGTCCCCAATCCACCCGGCCCTGAGGCGCCGAGCTCCTCGAGGAGCCTGATGGCGCCTCGGGCGTTGGCACCGACCTCGTCCGACCTCGCCTTGTGGCGGTCGAGCTCCTCGACGACCACCAGAGGCAGTACCACGGGATGCTCGGCGAAGCGGAGGACGGCGTGGGGATCGGCGAGCAGGACGCAGGTGTCGAGCACGTAGGTCCGGTCGTCGGGAGACGTCCCGCTGCCCGTCGGTTGCTTGCTGTCCCGGTCGTACCTCCGCAAGATCCCAGCGTGCCCGGCCGGGTCGCGAAAAGCAAGGACCGTCGGCCTCGACGAGCCGACGGCCAGTTGACGCCCAGCCGGAGGCGGAGTGAGATTGCTCCCGTGACCACGCCCCCGCCCCCCACAATGCCGGTGGACGAAGCCCGCGCCCGCGGCCGCGACCTCCGCCGCAGGATGCCTCGAGACGAGCACACGCTCTTCGAGGTACCGGAACGCGACCCGGTCGACATCCTCGACGAGCAGAACCGCACCCGGCTACAGGCCTTGGTACCGGTGCGGATCGGGCGCATGCTGCAGTCGCCGTTCGCCTACTACCGCGGCACCGCCGGCGTGATGGCCCGCGACCTCGCCAGCGTCCCGGTGACCGGGCACGACGTGGTCATCTGCGGGGACGCCCACATCTCCAACTTCGGGTTGTTCGCCTCTCCGGAGCGGCGGGTGCTGTTCGACCTCAACGACTTCGACGAGGCCGGGGTGGGTCCATGGGAGTGGGACGTGAAGCGGTTGGCGGCCAGCGTCCACATCGGCGCCCGGGACATCGGGCTCGACGAGTCGCAGGCGGAGGCTGCCACGCGGCACGCGGTCCGCACGTACAGGGTGGGCGTCGCCAAGCTCAGCGACATGACGGCCCTAGAGCGGTACTTCTTCCAGGTCCAGACCGAGTGGATCGAGAGGACCGCCTCGTCCAAGAGCCAGAAGCTACTGCGGAAGACGGTGCGCAAGGCGAGCCACCGCACCTCCGATCGGGTGCTGGAGCGGGTCACCACCGAGGACCAGCAGGGCCGGCTACGGATCGTCGACCAACCCCCGATCATGGTGCACGTCGAGCACGTCACCGACGAGCAGCTCGTCTCCGCCTACGACCAGTACCGGTCGACGCTGCGCGCCGACACCGCGCTCCTGCTCTCCCAGTTCCGGCTGGTCGACCACGTGCTCCGGGTGGTCGGCGTGGGCAGCGTCGGCACCCATTGCTACGTGGTCTTCCTCCAGGGCCCGGGCGGCGAGCCGCTGTTCCTGCAGGCGAAGGAGGCTCCGCCCTCCGTGCTCGAGACCTATGGGGGGCTCTCCCCGCGCCTGCCCTCGGGTGCGGCTCAGGTGATGATCGGGGTCGAGGGCTACCGGGTGGTCTCGGCGCAGCGGATCCTGCAGGCCCAGTCGGATCCCTTCCTGGGATGGATCAGTGGCTTCGCCGGCGAGGGGGCGCAGCTTCGGCACATCCACTACTACTTCCGGACCTTCCGCGACATGAAGGGTTCCATCGAGTTGGTGGGATTGAGCCCTTCCCAGTTCGAGCAGTACGCCTCGTTGTGTGGCGTCCTGCTCGCCCGGGCGCACGCCCAGAGCCCCGGGCTGCCGGTCATCGCCGGGTACCTGGGCAAGTCCGATCGGTTCGACCGGGCTGTCGCCACCTGGGCGAGGCTCTACGCCGACCAGGTGGAGCGCGACTTCACCGCGGTCGAGAAGGCGGCCAATACCGGGCGACTACCGATGCTCGCCGGGGTCTGAGCCGGCGATGCTGCTCTCCGGCGGGGTCGTCAGGACCATGGACCCGGCTAGGCCGGTCGCCGGGTCCGTGACCGTATCCGGGAGCCACGTCGCCGCCATCGGCGACGGAGGCGAGGGGATGGACCTGGGCGGCCGCTGTGTGGTGCCTGGCTTCACGGATTCCCATGTCCACTTCCCCACGTGGGCGGTCGCCCAACGGCAGGTGCGGCTCGAGGGCTGCCGGTCACGCCAGGAGGCGGTGGAGCGGGTCCGGGTGGCGGCGGAGCGCGCCGAGCCGGGTCGATGGCTGGTCGGCTACGGCTGGCGGCACGGCGACTGGGACGATCCGTCGGAGCCCAGCCGCCACGACCTCGATCCGGTCACCGGGGACCTCCGCACCGCGCTGTGGTCGCGTGACGACCACTCGCTCTGGCTCAACACGGCGGCGCTGGCGATGGCCGAGCCGGAGGACCTCGGCGTCCCAGGCGGGGTGGTGCCGCGAGGCGACGACGGTGGGCCGACCGGGTACCTGGGCGAGCAGGCGGCGTGGGCGTTCCGGCGCCACATCGTCATCACCGACGACGAGTACGTCGACGCCATGGCCGACGGGGTCGCCATCGCCCACCGGCGTGGCGTCACCGCGGTCCACGACAAGGACGGATGGATCGGGGCCCCCCGGATGTGGCAACGACTGCACGAGCAGGGGAACCTGGCGATCCGGGTATGGCAGTCGCTCCCCGTCGAGCGGCTCGACATGCTGGAGGCGCTGGGCATCCGGTCCGGCGTGGGAGACGACTGGTTCCGGCTGGGGTACATCAAGATGTTCGTGGACGGGTCGCTCAGCTCCGGCACCGCGGCGATGCTCGACGGCTCCGGCGTCGTGATGACCGGCTTCGACGAGCTGGTCGACACCATCCGGCGGGCCACCGTTGCCGGCTGGCCCCTCGCCATCCACGCCATAGGTGACGCCGCCAACCGCACCGCCCTCGACGGCCTCGCCGCCACCACCGACCTCTGGCAGGCGGCGGGAATGCGGCAACGGATCGAGCACGCCCAGTGCGTCGACCCTGTCGACGTCGCCCGCTTCGCCTCGCTCGGGGTGGCCGCCTCCGTGCAGTTCCGCCATGCCCCGTCCGACCGGCACCTGGTCGACCGGGACTGGGCCGACCTCACCGGCGCCTATGCCTACCGCTCGCTGGCCGATGCCGGGGTGGTGCTGGCCAACGGATCGGACGCCCCAGTGGAAGAGCTCGAACCCCTCGCCGGGATCGTCTCGGCGGTGTGCCGCACCCTCGACGAATTGCCGCCGTGGCGGCCCGAGCAGGCGTTGACCGTGGACCAGGCGTTGGCCGCGTCGACGGTCGGCCCGGCCTGGCTGGCCGGGGACGAGCACCGCCGCGGCAAGCTGCTCCCCGGCTACCTGGCCGACCTGGTGGTGCTGAGCGTCGACCCGGTCACCATGCCGGCCGACGAGCTTCCCTCCGTCGAGGTGACGGCCACCATGGTCGGCGGCCGCTGGGTCCACAACCCGCCACCCTGGGATTAGGCGCGGGACGGGCGGGTGAAGCGGGCGCGTGCTACATCTACCTCGTCTCGCGTGGCGCATCCGACGACGTGGTCGTTGACGATGCCCATCGCCTCCATGAAGGCATAGGCCGTGGTGGGACCGACGAAGCGGAAGCCGCGCCGTTTCAACTCCTTGGCCATCGCCACCGACTCGGGCGTGGTCGGCTCGAGTAACGGCGGCGTCTCCTCCGGCTCGAACGACCAGCAGAAGGCGCCAAGCGTGCCCCACTCGTCGATCACGTCGAGCGACGCCCGGGCGTTCGCGATGGTGGCCTCGATCTTGCCGCGGTGACGGACGATCGACGCGTCCTGGAGCAGCCGGCGCACGTCGTCCTCATCCATCGCCGCAACCTGCTCGGGGTCGAAGCCGTGGAAGACCCGGCGGAAGTCGTCGCGCTTGCGGAGGATGGTGAGCCAGCTGAGGCCCGACTGGAATCCCTCCAGGCACAGCTTCTCGAACAGCCGGTGATCGTCGTCGACCGGGAAACCCCACTCGGTGTCGTGGTAGGCGAGGTAGTCCGGCGTCGATACTCCCCACCAACAACGGGGAACCCCGTCGTCCCCGACGGTCAGAGGCTGGTCGATGCTCACTGGATCGGCCTGGCCGGGTCGCCCTCCACCGCGGCGCGCTGTGCGTGGCGGCTGTGGTCGAGCACGAGCGTCATCAGCTCGGCGGCGAAGTCCGGGTCGACCCCCATTCGCTCGGCGTCGACAGCGACCTCAGCCACCAACTCGCTCTCCCGGTCGGGGGACCGCAGCGGAAGCCCCTTGGTCGCCTTGATGCGGGCGATCTCGATCGAGCTGCGCAGGCGGCGGGCCACCAGGCGAACCAGCTCGCGGTCGATGCGGTCGATCTCGTCCCGCAGCGAAGGGATGCCGAGCCGATCCATCAGCGTCCCGAAGGCGGGCAGGTCGAGCTGCGATCCGTTGCCCGCCTCCGCTCGCTCCGGGTCGGGATGCACCAGTACGACGAGCCCGTCGGCGCCTACCGACCTCCCCGCCAGGGCCAGCGGGGCGATGAGGTCGGCCCCGTCCCGCGCCGGCGCCGGGTCGACCACCACCGGCAAGTGGGAGAGGCGCTGCACCACGGGGATTGCGCCGATGTCCAACGTGTCGGAGGTCCGGGGGTCGAAGCCCCGGCTCCCCCGCTCGCACAGGACGACCGCGTCGTTGCCTTCGCTGAGCACGTACTCGGCCGCCATCAGCCACTCGTCGATGGTGGCCGCGGGTCCTCGGTGGAGCATGACCGGCTTGCCGACCTTGCCCACGTCGCGGAGCAGCGAGAAGTGCTGCATGTTGTCGGGGCCGATCTCGAGCATGTCGACGTGGCTGGCGGCGACGTCCAGGTCCTTGGAGTCGACCACTTCGGTGAGTGTGGGGATCCCGGCGGCGTGCCCGGCCCGCTCCAACAGCCACAACCCCTCATCTCCGAGGCCTCGGAACCCGTTGCCCAGGCGGTTGGTGGAGGCACGAAGCATCGAGGCGCCGGCTTCGGCGACGCCGAGGGCGACCGACACGATCTGGTCCTCGCCCTCCACCGCCAGCGGGCCGGCGATCACCGGGTAGGAGCCGTCCCCGAAGCGCACGTCGCCGACGTCGACGAGGGACGTCGACAGGTCGTCCGGGCGACGGTGGCTCTTCAGCGGGATGGGTTCCGAGGGCTCGGTCATGGTCTCTCCTGAAGTGACCGGCCCCGGGAACACGAAAGCCCGAAACCGGTCCGGTCTCGGGCTGTGGGGTGCTTGTCTGCGAGTGGGTTCAGCGCACCGCGGCCCGAGCCGGAGCCCAGGTAAAGCGATACGAACGCCATGCGCAGTTGCCCATCACCGTCGAATCTACCCGCACCGTCACCGAGCGGCAAGGGTCGAGCCTCGCGAACGTTGAGCGAGTGAAGCCACGTCGTGTAGTCAATCGCTCAAAGTTGCGTGGACGGTCGCCCGGGCCTTGCGAACTTTGAGCGAGTGAAGCCACGTGGTGTAGTCAATCGCTCAAAGTTGCGTGGCATGATGGCCCGATGCGGCTCGAGCTACCCCCGGCGATCGCCGCCACCGGCGTGGTGGCTGTTGTGCGCAAGCCCCCGCTCGGTGTGCGGGAGGTGGTGGAGGCGGCGGCGGAGGGCGGGATCCGGGCGACCGAGGTCACCCTGAACACCCCGGGGGCGCTCGAGGCGATCAAGGACCTGGTCACCGACCCGCCCACCGAAGGGATGCTGATCGGGGCGGGAACGGTCCTCGAGGTCGAGGACGCCGAGGCGGCGGTTGGCGCGGGTGCCCAGCTGATCGTCACCCCGGTGGCGTCCGTCGACGTGGTCAGCTGGTGCGTCGCCGCCGGGGTCCCGGTGATCCCGGGTGCCCACACCGCCACGGAGATCCACGGCGTGTGGCGGGCAGGCGCCACCGCGGTCAAGGTGTACCCATACGTCACCGGTGGGATCGCCCACCTCAAGACGCTGATGGGACCGCTCCCCGACGTCCGCTACATGGCCTTCGGAGGGGTCACCGTCGCCGACGTCGCCGATGTGCTGGGCGCCGGCGGTGTCGGTGTCGGGATCGGGGCGTGGCTCACCGATGAGCCGGATCCCGAGGAGATCATCGATCGGGCGTCGCAGGTCATCGAGGCGGCGGCCGCGTTCCTGGCGCCTTAGCCGGGCGTCAGGAGCTGTCGCCTGCCTGCCCGGGGGCATGACCCGGCGAGGGTCCGCGTCGCCGCACCTCGTCAACGTGGACCAGCGCCTCACGGAGCTCGGCCAGCCACTCCTCCAGATGGTCGCCGACCATTCGCACACACCAAGCCAGGGCGTGGCTGCGGCTGCGGGCGACCCCCGACTCGACCAGCGTGTCGAGCACCCGGCGCTCGGAGACGCGCAGCCGGGTCATGGCCGGTATCGCCATGTGCGTGTACAGACGGCGCGACTCCCCGGAGCGGACACCCCAGGAGACCTTGCGGCCGAACCGCGACTCGGCGGCGGCGGCGATCTCCATGCGCCTTCCCCGGGTGTCCTCCCGGAAGGCGGCCATCCTCGCCTTGCGGGCGGCCAGCCGCTCGTCGTCACTTACCTCTCCGACGAGCTCCGGCTCGCCGATGTCGAGCACCACCAGGACCTCATCGGCGTCGGCGGTCACCTCGTCGACCACCCAGTCCGCACGGTGCGACCGGAACCACTCTGCAATCTCTTCGACACCTGTCATGTTTACATCATTACACGACGACACCATTGTGTCAACGACGAACCTCCGACAAGCCACGGCACCCACCTAAGATCGCCCGCCATGAGCACCCGACGGGTTGTTGTCTGGATTTCGTTCGCCATGCTCGCCCTCGCCGCTTGCGGCGGTGACGGCGATGACGCCACCACGACCACGTCCCGGGCCACCACCACCTCGGCGGTGACGTCGACAACCCCGGCAACGGAGGCTCCGACCACGACCTCGACGATCACGACTGCCGCTCCGCCAACCACCGCCACCGCATCGGGCGTCTCCATCGACGTCGTCGTAACCGACGACGGGGTCGACGCCGAGGATCGGTATGACGTGCCGCTCGGCGAGGAGGTCACCATCACCGTCACCTCCACCTTCGCCGACGAGGTGCACGTGCACAGTTACGACCTGTTCGCGCCGCTCGAGCCCGACGTGCCCGGGCGGATCACGTTCGTCGCCGACGTCCCCGGGGTGTTCGAGGTCGAGCTGGAGAACGCCGGCGTGCCGCTCTTCGAGCTGGTCGTGGAGTAGGCCCGATCAGGACCGCAACCTGTCGACGGCGGCGGCGGCGAGGATCGGGGCGATGGGCTCGAACCGGGCGAACCGGGGGTCGCTGGTCTGCCCCGAAAGGTACCGGCTGTAGATCTGCTCGATGATCACCGCGATCCGGTACAGCGCCAGGCCCTCATAGAACCTGACCGTCGACAGGTCGAACCCGGTGGCGTCCCCGTAGGCGGCGATCACGTCTGAACGAGGCAGCACCGGGGCCAGCGTCACCGCCCGCTCCCCGAAGATCGGGTACGTGGGCCCTTCGGGGTCGACCCAGTAGGCGAGCAGGGTGCCCACGTCCACGAGGGGATCACCCAGGGTCGCCATGTCCCAGTCGAGCACCGCCACCAGGTCGCCCCCGTCGCCGACCATGGTGTTGTCCAGCTTGAAGTCGTTGTGGAGCACGGCGACGGCCTGCGGCGTGGGAGCGTCCGCCCGGAGCAGCTCGCCGGTGACGTGCATGTCGGGCACGAACCGAGTGGCGGCCGCCTCCCACCGCCCGGCCCACCCTTCGATCTGACGGGTGACGAAGCCGTCGGGCCGGCCCAGCTCACCCAGTCCGACCGCTCCGGGATCGACCCGGTGCAGGTCTGCCAGCGCAGCCACCAGGTTCACCGCCAGTCGCCGCTGCGATGCCCGGTCGTCGTACCCGGGTGGCCACCGGTCGCGGATGACCCAGCCTCGGCGGCGCTCCATCACCACGAAGGGCTTGCCGATGACGTCGGGGTCGTCGCAGTAGTGGAAGGCGCGGGGAGCCAGCGGGTAGGCGCTCCACAACCGGGACAGCACCCGGTACTCCCGGGCCATGTCGTGGCCGGCGGCGGCCACGGGCCCGAGCGGCGCCCGGCGGATCACCAGCTCGACGTCTCCCGCCACCGCCCGGTAGGTGAGGTTGGCGGCTCCGCCGGGGAACTGGTCGAAGGTGACCTCACCCTCGCCCACGAGCTCCGGGAGGTGGCGGCGCAGGTGCGAGGCGAGGGACCGCTCGTCGAATCGCTCCTCTGGCCTGATCGGAGCGGTGTCCTCCGGTGTCACCCTCCGGTCACGCCCAGACGAGGACATCGACCGCCATCGCCAGGAAGACCCCGGCGAGGTAGAGGTTGGTCCAGCCGAAGAACCTCATGGCCTCGGACGGAAGCCGGCGGAGGCGGAGCGCGGCGACCACCAGGGCAATCCCGAGGACGACCGCCACCGACAGATAGAAGAGCCCGACGACACCCACCGTGTAGGGGAGCAGGGAGACCCCGGCGACCAGCATGCTGTAGCGGACGATGTGGTCGAGAGTTCTCTCGACGCCGACCACGACCGGCATCATCGGGACCCCGGCGGCGGCGTAGTCGTCGCGGTAGCGGAGCGACAGCGCCCAGAAGTGCGGCGGGGTCCAGTAGAAGACGATGGCGAACATGAACCAGGCGGGGAGGGCCAGCGAACCGGTCACCGCCGCCCAGCCGACGAGAGGGGGCACGGCGCCGGCGGCTCCCCCGATCACGATGTTCTGGGTGGTGGTCCGCTTCAGCCACATGGTGTAGACCAGCACGTAGAACGCCAGCCCGGCAGTGGACAGGAGGGCGGCGAGCAGGTTGGTGGTCGCCCACAGCCAGGCAAACCCGGCGATGCCCAACGCCATGCCGAAGACCACGGCGTGACCCGGCGTCACCCGATCGGTGGGCAACGGCCGGGAGGCGGTGCGCCTCATGACCCGGTCGATGTCACGGTCGAGCACCTGGTTGAGGGTGTTGGCCCCGGCGGCCGACAGCGTCCCGCCCACCAGCGTGGCCATGATCAGCCCGAGCCCGGGCCAGCCCTCGGCGGCGACGATCATCGCCGGCACCGTGGTGATGAGGAGGAGTTCGATGATGCGGGGCTTGGTCAGCTCGACGTAGGCGCGGACGCGGTCACCGGCGGTGACCACGGCACGAGGATCGGTGATCCTGGCTTCACTCATGGCTCTTGGGGTCCCCAGCCCCAACCGCCGAGTCTCCGCCTCCGGCGAACCCTCACACTCATGACTTCTGGGCCTCGAGCTGCTCGGCGGCGATCACCGAGGCTCCGAACACGATCCACACGATCCACAGAGTATCGGCCAGGAGCAGATGCAGCACCTGGGTCTCCACCGGCGTGAGCAGGGCGATGTTGACGACGCCCATGGCGAACTGGATTGCCACGATGACCGCGATGGCGCGGCGCCACGGCTCGGCGGTGGCGCCGGCGAGCGCCCTGGCCCGGGACAGGAGCACCACCGCCACACCACCGACGATGGCGATCATCGGGTGCAGCACCCGGAGGTCGGCGAGGAAGTGGCCGGAGCCTGACGACTCATCGGCAGGGAACAGCGTGTCGGCCAGCGCGTTGAGGGCGCCGGAAGCGGCGACCGCGAGGAGGACGACGGCACCGGCCAGGAGCAGCCGGTCGGCGGTCCGCCCCAGGTCGACCCGCGGCGGAGCACCGCCACGCGCCAACCAGACCACCAAGGTGAGCGCGGCCAGCAGCAGGAAGGTGTTGGCCAGGTGGACGGTCATGGCCACCACCCGCCCGATCGAGGCGTCCTGGTCGACCCAGCCGAAGAGCACCAGCAGCGCCCCGATGGCGACCTCGGCGACGAAGAAGGCCCCCGCCCAGGCGAGGGCACGGCGGATCGGCGCCCCGCGCTCGGTGCGTCGGACCACGGTGACGACGAGGGCGACGAGCAGGATCCCGAGGATGGCGGTCGACGCCCGGTGGGCGAACTCGATGGTGGTAGCGCCCTCCGCCGACCAGGGGATGATGTGGCCCTCGCAACGGGGCCACTGGTCCCCGCAGCCCGCGCCCGACTCGGTGGCCCGCACCACCGACCCGCCCAGGATGACCAGCACGGTGAAGACCAGCACCCCGGTGGCGAGACGCCGGACCACGGTGTCGGTGGTCTCCGATGACCGGGTGGCGACCATGCCGGCAAGGGTACCGGGTGCCGCCGGCGGCTCCGGTCCCGGTGCCGGAGGTCGGAGCCGAGCCGCTACGCTCGACCCGCCAGGAGACCTTCCTCGGAGGTGGGTGAGTGGGCCGACCGGCACCGATCGACCAGCAGCATGTCGCCGACCTGGCGCGCCCGTTCGGGAGCAGCCGGACGCTGCCGGCGGCGGCGTACACCTCACCCGAGGTACACGCCTGGGAGCGTTCCGAGATCTTCGACCGCACCTGGGTCTGCCTGGGCCGCACCGACGACCTGCTCGCCCCCGGCCAGGTGCGCGGCGTCGACCACGGCGCCGAGTCGATACTGCTCACCAGGGACGCCGACGGCGCAGTACGCGGGTTCTCCAACGTCTGCCGCCACCGGGGCCACACCCTGGTCGAGCCCGGCGAGGCCATCGACGCCCGGCTGGTCCGGTGCCCGTACCACTCGTGGTCCTACCGGCTCGACGGGTCGCTGCGGTCGGCACCCACGCTGACCCAGTCCTCGATCATGGGAAACGGCGACTTCGACACCGAGGATTGGCCGCTCTCCGCCGTGGCCGTAGGCGACCTCCTGGGCTGGCTCTTCCTCGACCTCTCCGGGGAGGCGTCTCCGCTGGAGCAGACCTACGGCGGACTTGCCGAGCTGTTCGCCCCCTACGAGCCGGGGCGCCTGTCGATGGTGGCGCGCCATGCATACGAGGTGGCGGCCAACTGGAAGCTGATCGTGGAGAACTACCACGAGTGCTACCACTGCAGCACCATCCACCCCGAGCTCTGCCAGGTCAGCCCGCCCGACTCGGGCCGGGACATCGAGCCCGGCGGCCTGTGGTGTGGAGGGAGGATGGAGCTCAAGGACCACGCAGCCACCATGTCGCTCACCGGCGCCTCCGAGGGGCGCAACTTCCGCCGGCTCGACGCCGACCAGGCCCGCAAGGTGGTCTATGTCGGGCTGTGGCCGAACCTGCTGGTCAGCGCCCACCCGGACTACGTGCTGACCCACCGCATCGTCCCACTGGGCCCAGGGCGCAGCTTCGTGGAGTGTGACTGGCTGTTCGCCCCCGAGTCGCTGGAGTTGGACGGGTTCGACCCTGCCTACGCCATCGACTTCTGGGACATCACCAACCGGGAGGACTGGAACGCCTGCGAGCACGTCCAGAAGGGCGCCGCCAACCGCGGCTTCGCCCCCGGGCCGCTGAGCCCGTGGGAGAGCACGGTGCACCAGTTCCACTCGATGGTCGCCGCCGCCTACCGCGGCGGGCCGGTTCGAAGCCCGGTGGTCCCCGACAGCTCCCGCATCCAGGACGTTGCCCCCGAGTTCTCGGCCCCGGATACCGCGATGGGCGGGGGGGCGACATTGAAGGCGACGCTGCCCGGCTCGACGCGGCCCTCGATGTAGGGCAGTGGGCCGTCGGGCAGGTGCCACACGGCACCGAAACGACCAGGGACGGGGCGCCCGCCCACGTCCTCCCAGGATTGCACCGGTGTCCGCCACTCGGCGCGGACCAGGCCGCCCGGGAGGTCGGCGAAGCGATCGGTGGTGCTGAAGTCGACGGGCGCACCCCGGTCGTCGACGAACACCCGCCCGGTCACGGTTCGCCCACCATCGGTCAGGGACACGTCGAAGGTGCGCTCGTCGACTCCCCGCCACGACGTGGTCGGGCCGAGGAGCATCGACGGGGCCAGCAGCACGGCGTCATTGAGGTAGGTGGTGAGCTCGCCGATATCGAACTCCTCGCCCTGCCCGTCGGCGACGGCGACCCTGTCGAGCAGCTTGCCCAGCATTCGACCTTCGCCCCGCAGGTACGAGTCCACGCCCACCATGGGGATGAGGTTGGCGAAGCGGAGCCGCATGACGAAGAGGCGGGCCACCTCGAGGCGCGAGTTGTACTGCCAGGCGACGGCCGGCATCCAACCGAGCCGGGGTCGCAGCCGGAACCGTCCCACGAACTTCGCACGGAACGACCACTCCCTTCGCCGCCCCACCACACCCATGAACCCCAGGTACCGCTGCACCACCTCGGGCAAGCCGGCAACATCGGCTTCGGTCACCACGTCGGGCTCGCCGGGTGGCGCAGCGGGCAGACCGGCGGCGGCGACCTCCGCGACGAACCGGTTCCACAGACGACCATGTCCGGCACCGGCCGCAGTGTCGACCGCAGGTGCGAGCGGGTTCGGCGGCACCAGCGTCACCTCCTACTTGTGCTCTGCCCAGCCTGCGCCAGCCCGACGCCCGGCGGCCAGGGCCGAAGGTCCGATCGTGGGCTCGCCCCGACCTCAGGCGGTCCAGTCGAGATACCGCTCGCCTGCCCACCCGACCAGGGCCCACAGACCGAGGGTGAGCACCGGAACCGCCCACACCGCCAGCGGCGACGAGCGCCGGCGGATCATCACCACCAACCCGACCGCCCAGACGGCGGCGAGGGCGAGGACCGCCCACAGCGGCATGATCAACCCGCTCACCATCACCACGAAACCGACCCCGAGCTGGGCGACGAATCCGAGGATCACCACGATCCTCGGGAGGATCCCGGCGGGCAACCCGGTCAGCTCCGCGCGGCCAGGTCGCCGAGGATCTGCTGGCTGGCGAGCCGCCCGGGGGCCCCCATCACGCAGCCGCCGGGGTGGGTGCCCGAACCGCACTGGTAGTAGCCCTCGATCGGGGTGCGGTACTGGTTCCATCCCGGCGCCGGGCGGAAGAAGAACATCTGGGGGGCGAGGAACTCCCCGGCGAAGATGTTGCCCTCCGACAGCCCGACCACCCGCTCGATGTCGAGCGGCGTGACCACCTCGCGGTGGAGAACGAGGTCGCCGAACCCGGGGAAGAACGACTCCAGCGTCGCCTCCACGATGTCGCCGAATCGGTCGCGCTCGACGTCCCAGTCCCCACCACCCTTCAGGTGGTACGGGGCGTACTGGACGAAGCACGACATGACGTGCTTGCCCGGAGGCGCCATGTCGGGATCGATGGTCGACTGGATCGAGGCGTCGATGTAGGGCTGCGACGAGTACCAGCCGTACTTGGCCTCGTCGAAGGCGCGCTCCAGGTAGTCGATCGACGGGCCGATGTTGGTGAAGCCGCGGAAGTGGGCGCCGTCTTCGGGCAGGCCGGGGAACCGCGGCAATCCGTCGAGGGCGAAGTTGACCTTGGCCGAAGTCCCCTGGAACTTGAACCGCCGGATGTTCTCCACCAGGTCGGCGGGCAGCTCCCGCGGGTCGACCAGTCGCATGAAGGTGTGGCGAGGGTCGAGCGAGCTGACCACGGTGCCGGCCTGCAGCTCGGTGCCGTCTTCGAGGGCGACGCCGGTGGCCCGCCCGTTGGCGGTGGTGACCGCATCCACCGGTGCGTTGAGCAGGATCTCGGCGCCGAATCCCTCGGCGGCCCGGGCCAGCACCTGGGTGAACCCGCCGTTGCCTCCCTTGTGGAACGCCCACGACCCGAAGGACCCGTCGTGCTCGCCCAGCTTGTGGTAGAGCAACACCAGCCCGGAGCCCTGGGACCGGGGCCCGACCTTGGAACCGATGATCGAGGACGACGCCAGGTAGCCCTTGAGCAGCTCGTCCTCGAAGTAGTCGTCGAGGAAGTCGGCCGCCGACCCGGTGAGCAGCCGTACCGCGTTGTGGAGCACCCGGGGCTCCAACGAGCGGAGGTGGCCGGCCAGCTCCGCCATCCGCATCAACTCGTCGGGGTCCTTGGAGAAGATGTCCGGCGGGATCCGGTCGACCAGCGGCTTGATCGCCTGCGCCACCTGGGTCACGTCGTGCTCGTACTGCTCGTAGGCGTCGGCGTCGGCTGCGGACCGGCGGGCGATGGCGTGCAGGTTCTCGAAGCGATCGGTGCCCATCAGCAGGTGGTCGCCGTCGTAGCCGGGAGCGAACCCCGACGGCATCAGCAGCGGCATGAACCCGAACCGGGTCAGCTCCAGCTCGTGGATGATGTCGGGGCGGAGCAGCGACAGGGCATAGGAGAAGGTGGTGAACTGGAAGCCGGGGTACAGCTCCTCGGTGATGGCGGCCCCGCCCACCAGGTGACGCCGCTCCACGATCAGGGTCCGAAGCCCGGCCTTGGCCAGGTAGGCACCGTTGATCAGGCCGTTGTGGCCGGCCCCGATGACGATGGCGTCGTAGCTGCGTGACGTTGGCATGGGATCCTCAGGCGGTCTTGTGGTCGGGCTTGTACAGCGGCAGCCGGGCGGCGTAGGCCCCGACCCGCTGGTAGCGGTGGTTGATCTTGACCTCCAGGTCGACCCTGGTGCCGGTGGCGGCCATGTCGGGGCGGAGCCGGGCCAGGGCGATGTGGCGCTGCAGCATCGGGGAGTACATGAAGCTGGTGGCGTACCCGACCCGGGCGTCGTCGGCGTCGTAGAGCATGAACTCCTCGGTGACCGGGATGTGGTCCTTGGGCGGGATGAGCCCGCGCCTCGTTGTACAGCGTGTCGTACTCGTGCCAGTCGACCACCAGCCCGACCATCTTCCAGCGTGACGTCGCCTCGGCGCGCTCGCGCTCGATGGCGGGGCGCCCGATGAAGTGGCGGTCGTCGTTGTCGAGGTCGCGGAACATCCACCCGAAGCCCAGCTCGAGCGGGGTCGAGCGGTGCTCGTCGTTGAAGGCGAACCGGCTCGACTCGAAGTCGACGTCGATGAGCAGCAGCCCGGCCTCGATCCGCGCCATGAGCAGGGCGATCTGCCCGAACGGCATCAACCCGTGCCCCGACCCCGCCTCGGCGACGGCGTCCCACACGGCGACCGCCTGGTCGGCCGGCACCCAGACCTCGTAGCCGAGCCCGCCGGTGTAGCCGGTGCGGGAGACGGTGACCGGGATGTCAGCCAGCTTGGTGGGGGTGAGGTCGAAGAAGGCGAGGCCGGCCACCTCCGGGGCCAGCGGGGCGAGCACGGTGCGCGCCGCCGGGCCCTGCACCGCCAACGTGCCCCACTGGTCGGAGACGTCGTCGATCTCCACCGCCTCGTACCCGATCAGCGAGCGCAGGTGGGCAAGGTTGGGGCGGGCGGCGCTGATCATGAACTCGTCGGGGGCGAGCCGGAGCACCACCCCGTCCTCGACAACGAAGCCGCGGTCGTCGCACCACACCGTGTACTGCGCCTGCCCGGGCCGGCACCTTCGGATGTCGCGGGCCAGGACCCCGGCGAGGTACCGCTCGGCGTCCGGGCCGCTGACCAGGTACTTGTACAGCGGCGAGGTGTCGAACATGCCGACGGCATTGCGGACGGCGAAGTACTCGAACTTCTCCGACATCTGGTACTTCTCCGCGACCAGGTATCCCGCCCAGTGGCTCCACAGGCCGGTGGTGTTGGCCGCTTCCACCCGGGGGTGGAACGGTGTGGTCAGGTACAGGAAGGCCCTCCAAGCCGCGGCGTCGCCAGCCTAGAGGCGCCGACCGCCGGCGACGCTGGCGGCTACGCTTCGCAGGCCATGAGCGATCCGCATCGCGCCGTCGCCACCATCTGGTGGGCGATGGTGAGCACCAAGACCGGCTGATCCGCCGCTTCCGACCAGGCGTCCAGGGAAGCGGCGGGACAGGACGCACTCCGACGGCCCCGAGCTGACTTGGGCGGGCCGTGGCGGTGTGCTCCTCCCCGCATCACACAGCGAGGAAGGAGAACAGGTCATGCCGATGCCACACCGCATCCAGATGCAGGTGATCAAGCGCCGGCTGGTTGGCAAGGAGGGCACGGAACGGGTCCGTGAGCTGCGGACGATCCTCGGCGAGCTGCCCGACTACCGCAACGGCCCCTACGCCGACATCCGCAAGTGGGTCAACGAGGAGATCGAGGCGTCCCGGGTCCGGGCGAAGGTGGTCCACCGCGACTCGATCTCGGTTCGCCGCGAGGGAGCCGCCCAGGTGGCGCTGGTGGGGCCGCCGAACGCCGGCAAGTCGTCGCTCCTCCAGGCGCTGTCCGAGATCCAGATCAAGACCGGCGACTACGCCTTCACCACGGTGCGCCCGGTGCCGGCGCTCACCAGGATCGGCGGGGTGCTGGTCCAGCTGGTGGAGATCCCGGGCCTGATCGAGGGCGCCAACGACGACCGCGGCGGGGGACGTGCCCTGCTCGGGGTGCTGCGCAACGCCGACGCCGTCGTCTACTGCCACGAAGCGACCGCATCGCTCGACTCGCTGGCGGTCGTGCGCGCCGAGGTCGATGCCGCCGGGATCGACCTTCCGGCGGTGCTGGCCTTGACGAAGGCCGACGAGGTCGACCCCGACCGCATCGATGCGCTCCGACGATCGGTCGACCTCGAGGTGGTGGCGGTGTCGATCCTCGACGACGCCTCGCTCGACGAGCTGCGCCGGGCCATCTGGGGACTCACCGGGTTGATCCGGGTGTGGCTCCATCACGACGGCGGGGTCGATCCGCGGCCGCAGGCGATGCCGTCCGGCGCCACGGTCGCCCAGGTGGCCGATCGGATCCATCACGATCTGGGCACCACCGCCGCCGGTGCCCGCATCTGGGGCCCCTCGGCGAGGTTTGACGGGCAACGGGTGGGACGGGAGCACGTCGTCGCCGACGGCGACACCGTCGATATCCTCCGCTGAGCGGGGTGTCAGCGGAACGGGTTTCCCAACCTGATCCCGAGGATCACCGCGCCGTGGTGGCCCTGGGACCCTGCGAGGCGTGCGGTCGGCGACGTGGTCACCCGGGCTGGTCGATGTGGGGCTGCTCGGGTGGCGGCGGCGGATCCACCCCCGGCGGTGGATGGCCGTGGCGTGCGGTGTACGCGTCGACATAGGCGACTCACCGCCGTGGGGAGCGTGGCGAAGATGCGATCGGAGCCGAGGCGGTCGACGAACCCGGCCGCCTCGAGCTCGACGTACATGTCGCGCTTCACCCGAGCCAGGGCGAGTTCGATCCCCTGTCGCTCGAGCTCCTGTCGGATCTCGTCGAGGGCGTCCACCGAGGTGAGGTCGATCTGCACGTTGGACTCGAAGTTGAGCAGGACCCACTCCACCGGCCCCTCGGCGTCGGTCAGCGAGGCGAGCGCTCGTCGCTTGAAGTCCTCGGCGTTGGCGAAGAACAGCGGGGCGTCATAGCGGTACACCATCAGCCCCGGCATCTGTCGAGCGGTCGGGTAGTCGTCGATGTCGTGCATCCCAGCCACACCGGGGACGTACCCGAGGACGCCGTCGTGGGGCCGCGCCACCCGGCGGAGCAGGTCGACGATCGACAGCGCCACCGCCACCAGCACCCCGTAGAGGATGTCGACCACGAGGACCGCAGCCGTCGTGGACAGGGCCAGGACCAACTCGCTGCGCCGGAACCGGCCGATGCGCCTCAGCTCGGCGACGTCGACCAGCTTGACCGCCGCCCAGATCACCACGGCGGCGAGCGCCGCCTGGGGGAACGTGGCCAGCAGCGGGCCGAGGAACAGGAGGGTCAACACCACGATGGCAACCGCCACCAGCGAGTACAGCTGGCTGCGCGAGCCGAGCGAATCGCCGATGACGGTGCGGCTACCGGAGCTGCTCACCGGGAACCCCTGCATGATCCCGGCGGCGGCGTTGGCTCCGCCAAGGGCGAGCAACTCCTGATTGGCATCGACCGCGTAGCCACCCCGGGTGGCGAACGCCCGGCCGGTGAGCGCATTGTCGGTGTAGGCGACCACGGTGACCCCGAGCGCGGGAAGTACCAGGGCGGTGAGGTCGGCCAGGGCGACGTCGGGCACGCGGGGCACCGGCAGGCCCGGCGGTATCTCGCCGACCAGCTCGAGCCCCTCCGAGCCCAGGTCGAAGACGGCGACGACAGCGGCGGCGAGGAGGATGACGATCAGGGGGACCGGGGCCGTGGGGAACAGACGGCTGCCTACGAAGAGGAGGACCAGAACGACGCTTGCCAGGACGATGGTGGGCCCGTGCGCCGCACCCAGGTTGGTGACGAAGGAGAGGATGGTCTCGGGGGGCGTGTCGCCCTCGAGCGTCATCCCGCCGAACTCCTCCAGCTGACCGGCGATCATGATCACCGCCACCCCCGCCAGGTACCCGACCAGGACCGGCTTGGACAGGAGGTCGGCGAGGAACCCGAGGCGGGCGATCCACGCCACCAGGCACAGTGCGGCCACCACCAGGCCGAGGGCGGCGGCGAGGGCGGCGTAGCGCGCCGGGTCGCCGGTCGCCAGCGGACCCACGGCGGCGGCGGTCATCAAGGCCGTGGTCGATTCCGGGCCGACGGACAGCTGCCGGGAGGACCCGATCAAGGCGTAGACGGTCATCGAACCGAGAACCGCCCACAGCCCGGTGACCGCCGGCAGCCCGGCCACTTCGGCGTAGGCCATGACCTGGGGGATGAGGTAGGCGGCCACGGTGACCCCGGCGACGAGATCGCCCCGCAGCCAGGGACGCTCGTAGTGGGCCAGCCGATCCAACCCCGGAAGGAGCTCACCCCTTCGCATCTCCGCAAGCTAGCCAGCCGACCCACCCGGCGCCGGGTGGTGGGGATTCTCCGGACCGGTCCACGTAGGCGTCAGCATGGTTCTTGTCGTTGCCTGGTGATACTTTGCGAGCCATGACAACGACATCACGAACCAGGCAGGGACGGGTAGGAGAAGCGTCGGTCTGGCTGCTGTGCACCGCCGGGCCGGCGGTGGCGCTCGCCATGGTCGATCGTCTGGCGCCACCCGGCGTCATCTGGGGCGACATGTGGCGCTGGCTCGAAGCCACCCCGCCGGAGGAGGCGATGATCGCCTTCGCCGCGGTAGCGGTGCGGCTGGCAGCGGTCTGGGTGCTGGTGAGCACCACGGTCACCGGCCTGGCGATGCTCAGTGGCCGGGCCCGGGTGACGGAGACGGCCTCCCGGTTCGCTCTCCCCGCGGTGCGGCGCCTCGCCCTGGCGACGGCGACGCGGCTGGCGGCGGTGACCCTTGCCGTCACCCCGGCTCTCGCCCCGGTGACGGCCACCTCGCTGGAAGCAACGCCCCCATCCTCGGTGAGGGCATGGGCGGCGGACGAGCCAGACCACCCGCTGCCGCCGTTTCTCGTCAACGTCCCGGGTGGAGGCGAGCTCCCAGCCGCCGTCGACGATTCGGAAACCACAGCCGAGGACGCGACGACCGACACCCGGCCCATGCCGATCCCGCCGTTCCTCCTCACCGAGAGCGGCACGGTGGCCCCGGTCGACACCCCTCCCGTCACCGCGGCCATCGGCGCCGACACAACGCGGTACACGGTGGTGGCCGGCGACCATCTGTGGGCTATCGCCGGCAAGAGGCTCACCGAGGTGCGCTCGCAGACTCCCGACGAGGGCGAGCACGCCCGCTACTGGGTGCGGCTGGTCGACGCCAACCGAGGGCGGATCAGATCCGGCGACCCCGACCTGATCTTCCCCGGGGAAGTGATCGAGCTACCGGAGGTCGAGCCGGCATCGGGTTGAGCGAAGGCCAGGTGTCCCTGCTCGTGCGACCTACGGAACGGCGACGCGTCGCGCCGGGTTGGCGTACGCCGTCACCCGAAGGTCGACCGGCTCCCCACCGAGGAAGAAGGTGAGCAGCGTCAGATCGACGGTGTCGGTGAGGGTGACCTCGATGCCGGCATCACGGAAACCGATGACCGCCTCGGCGGTGCCGATGCGGGACGCCAGGTACCCGGCGGCCAGCGAGCGCGCTTCGGGACGATCGAGCGCCACCGAGCCCGAGGCGCGGAACTCGTCCTCGTCGATGCCGTTGGCGCCGGCGATGGCGGCGGAGTCCGCCAGACCGGCGAGTACCTGACGCTCGGTGAACACCCTCCAGGTGTCAACGGCCAGCCCGGCGAAGGCGAACAGCAACGCAACCAGCCCGATCCCCCAGATCGTCACCGAACCCCGTTCTCCGCTCACCCGTCCTCCCGGTAGCTGTCGACGACCTCGGTGTGCGACCAGGTACGCCAGAAGCCGCCCCCGACGTTGCCGACCAGCGGCACCACGATCGCCGGCACTCGCATCGTCACCGATGCGGTCACCGAGCCACCGGAAGCCACCGAGCCCGTGACCCGCACGCCGCGGTACGCCTCTTCATCCCAACCGTGGTTGACCACGATCTGCCGGGCGACGGCGTCGGCGGCGGCCACCCCCACCTCGAGGTCCGTGGACAGAGCCACCTGCCTGGCCGCCTCCTGGGCTGCCAGCTCCCCGGTCGATCGGGCGTCGATCCAGCGCGGGATCTGGGCGAGGCCAACGAGCGTGGGCAGGAGCAGGAATCCGATGACGAGCATCATCTCGAGCGCCGACGCTTCTCCTCGTTCGCTCCGGACAACCCCCTTGACATGCTCCAGGCTCATGGCGATGCCGGGACCTCCTGGATCGCCGTCGCCGAGAGGTTCAGGGTCAGCGTTGGCACGCCGGGCATGGGGCTGCGGAACCTGGCCACCGCCGAGGCGACCAGCCGGGGACCGGCCGGGCCCTGCCGGGCCACGCATCGGAAGGTGACGCCGTCGCCGAGCTGTCCGCCCAGCAGGTCGTCCCGCACCTCGGTTGCGGTTTGCAGGCACAGTGCCGGGCCGCCATCGACCCTCGAGCCGGTCCGCACCGCCTCGTCGAGAGCGGATCGCACAACCGCCTGGCCGTAGAGGAACATGAAGAGATGGACGATCGCCACCGCCACGACGAAGGTCGCCACCACCGCCAACATGATGCCGATGCCGATCTCGCCGCGCTCGCAGTCGCCCCAGCGACCCCTCGCCATCACCAGCGAACCGCCCCTCAGGGCCCCAGCCGTTACGAGCCCAGGATCCTCGCCTTCACGTCGGCGAACACGGAGCTGACCAGGTCGTCGAACATGACGTTGATCGCCAGGATGGCGACCACCGCCAGCATCGTCCACGCCAGGATCGAGGCGGTGTTGACCTCGCCCCGCTCCGGCTCGACCGGGGTCAGGAGCAGTGCCAACCATGTGGCCATTTCGGTTTCCTTTCGTTTCGGCCCCGCAGGGCAGGCCTGTGCATTCCACGGAGGTGGGCCGGGCTCATCCGCCCGCCCCGAAGATCAAGGTCGGCACCGGCGCACCGATGAAGAGGAGGAGCACCGGCGCCAGGATCAGCACGATGGGAATCACCAGCCAGAGCCGCCTGCTGGCTGCCTGGCGTTGCAGGTCGTCACGGCGTTGTGCCCGCAGGTCGACCGACAGCCCGAGCAGGGCATCGCCCAGATCGGCGCCGCGATCCTGCGCGGTCGCCAGCACGTTGTAGGTGCGGGCCGCCTCGGGCTCGGCGGTGAGCTCGCCCGCCCGGCGCAGCGCGTCGGTCATCGGGAGCCCCGAGGCGTGCAGCCGGAGCACCTCGGCCAGTTCGTCGACGAACACCCCGTTGGCCCGGTCGACCACGTGGCGGATGGCGTCGATGACTCCCCCTCCGACCCTGGTGCGCAGAGCGATGAGCTGGTTGAGGGTGTACAGCTCCACGCGAATCCGTTCCCGCCGAGCGGCGATGGCGGCGGTGACCCGGCTACGCGCCTGGGCGACGCCGAGCACCAATCCGCACAACCCCAGGAGGACCATCATCCGGGTGCCGCCGAACATCAGCCCGACGCCACCGAGGCACGCCGCCAGCAGGGCGGCCCGCCCGAGAGAGCGGACGCGGAACTCGCGGATCCGGTCTTGGGCGTCGAGGCCGGCGTAGAGCCCGGCGTGGCGCAGGCGCAGCGCCAACCGGCGGTCGTCGGTGGCTCCCACCAGTGCCGAGAGCCAAGCAACCGTCGCGTCGACGATCGGCCCGAACAGGTCGACCAGAGTCGATCGGCCGGTTGCGGCGCCGGCCTGGCCTCCCACGTCGTATGAGCGGGCCAGCCGGGTCCTGGCGACCGCTGCATAGGGACGGAGCCGAGGGGCCAGTCGCCGGTACGGCTTGAGCATCACCCAGCTCATCGCCGTGACCGACACCCCGGCACTCACCGCTCCGAACAGCGCCAGTCGCTCCATCAGCGGCTCACCCGGCCGTCGGATGCGACGGCGCCACCACCGAGCACGCGTGGCTCGACGCGGGCCCGGGAGACGAACCTCAGCACGAGCACCCCGAAGCCGGTCCACAACGCCCCGATGAGGACGACGAGCTGACCCGTCGAGCTCTGGTAGAAGGCGTGGTAGTCGGGCGGGCCGGTGGCGAGGAAGACCAACACCATCCAGGGGACCACCACGACGAGGAGGCTCTCGATCTTCTGCTCGAACCCTGCGGTGCGGATCTCGGCGAGGGTGCGGAGGTCGCCGGTGATGGTGTCGATGAGGTCGCGCAACACCTCCGGCACCAGGTCACCGCCGAGCTCGTGGGCGAGGACCATCACTTCGATCACCTTGTCCGATGTGGGATCGGCCAGCTCCTCTTTGACGATCTCGAGCGCCGGGACGACGCCGAACATCCGCGCTTGGAGCGGGAACCGGTCGAAGGCGTCGCGCAAGGGCAACGGGCCCTCCGTGGCCAGGGCCTCGACCGCCTTGCCGAGCGTCGCCCCCGAGGTGACATGGGCGAGGAGGTCGCGGATGCCGTCCGGCCACGCCGCCTGGATCTCGGCGATCCGGTCCTGACGGCGTTTCCCGTACCAGGCGGATGGCAGGAAGCCGGCGGCGACGGCGGGCACCAGGGCGATGATCACGCTCTGGGTGAGTAGCCACAGCAGGGCGAAGGTGACCAGGGCACCGGCGATCGACCCCAGTCGGAACTGGCGTGGCGTGAGATCGGAGCCCGCCTGGATCAGCCACAGTTGTCGCTTCGACACCTGAGGTCGCGACGCCGAGCGGACGGCGACGTTCGGCGCCACCCCGAGCGTCAGCGCCACCGTCAGGTACACGGCGGCGGCCCCGAGCAACGCAGCCATGACCCTCACAGGTGTGGCCTCCACTCACCGGCGAGCACGCCCTTGGTGGTGACACCGTCCGGGAGGATCTCGTCCATCCGGCGCACCAGCTCGGGTTGCGGCAGGGTGCCGGTCCACGCCAACGGGGCGGACCGGTGCTGGCGGGTGAAGATCGGCTCGGTGGTGAAGTCGTCTGCCAGGCTGGGCGCCACCGACAGGATCTCCGCCACCTGGCGTTTGGGGCCGGCCCCACCCGACCCGAGGCGGCGGTCGAGGTGGACGACGACATCGATGCCCCTGGCGAAGCTGCGGCGGGCGACCGACTCCGGGATGTTCTCCCCGGCCTTGAGTGAGTTCTCCACCAGCGCCGAGAGCGCCTCGCGGGCTGAGTTGGCGTGGATCGTGCAGGTGAAGCCGCACCCGGCGTTGACGGCACGGGTCAGCTCGTACGCCTCTTCGCCACGGACTTCGCCGACACAGAGCAGGTCGACCCGTTGCGCCAGGCAGACCTTGATGAGGTCACGCAGTGAGTAGCGGCGGCCGCCGTCCATCGCCACCGTCGACGCCTCGTAGAACGACGAGTGGAGCGACAGCGGGATGTGAAGCTCACGCACCTCCTCGCACATGCGGATGCACATGTCGTCGGGCACGGCGCGCAGGAAGGCGCTCATCGCCGTTGTCTTGCCGGCACCGGTCGGGCCCGAGAACAGGACCGATCCGGCGACCTGGGCCAGCGCCCACAGGAAGGCGGCCGCCTCGTCCGGGAGTGAGCTCCGCTCGACGAGGGATCCCAACGTCTCGTCGGCCACCGTGTATTTGCGCATCGTCACCGACAGCCGGTCGGAGACCGGCGGGATGACGGCGGTGAGCCGCGCCCGCCCGTCGAGCACTCTCGCCTGCTGGATCGCCGATGATGCGTCGAGCCTCCGATTCGTCCCGGCCAGCAGCCGGTCGACGAGCTGACGGTTCTCCGCCGACGAGGTCGGCGCCATCAGCGCCTCCAGCCCGCCGTCGGACCGGATGAAGGAGACCCGGTCGCCCTCGATGAAGATCTCCTCGACATCGGGCGAATCGAGAAGCTCGGTGATCGGCCCGAAGCCGGCGATCGCCCGCCACAGGCGCTCCACCATTCCCTCCGGATCGCTCAGCGGGGTGGCGTCACCGGCGTGAGCGGCTCGCTGGTAATCGGCCACGGCGGTGGCGGCCACCTGGCGGACCGTATCCGTGTCTCTGGCGGCATCGAGCTTCCGCTCCTCGATCGCCTCGGCGACACGGCGGCGCAGGTCCTCGTAGACGCTCAAGGGCTGCCCTCGGCGACGGAGACGACCTCGGCGTCGGTGTCCACCGATGGACCCGGCGCCGCCGTTGACACGGATCCGGCGAGGGAACGGAGCCGCCGGGCGAACCCACCTCGACGAACCATCTCGCCCTGCCACGAAGCCTTGCGAACCCGGCTGTCGGTGGGCAGGAAGGTCAGCGACGCCGGTGCGAGCGAGCGCTCGAGCTCCGTGGCCAGCTCTCCCTGGACGAAGCGGCTCGACGGTGCCTGGTTGACGACCACATGGATCGGGACGCTGGTGAGCGCTCGGACATCGCCCGCCAAGGTCACCTGCCTGGCGGCGCCCACCGGACTGGCGCTGGACACGGCGACCACCCGATCGGCCATCGCCACCAGGCGGCGGCCGACGTCGTGGCGGCCGACTGTGCCGGCGAAGCCGGAGAGGTCCTCGAGGCCACGACTGACCTTGACCAGCACCATGGCGAACCCACCGGCCAGCTCGCCAACGAGATCTGCCGCCTCGGTCTCGCCCAACGCCGCCCACTCCCGGGGATTGGGGATACCGGCGATGGTGGCGAAGCCGTGCGCAGACACGTCGAAGGCGCCTTCGAGCGTGGCACGCAACCGGAGATGCTCCGTGGCGGTGAACACGTTCGGGGTGAGCGGCAAGCCGAGGCGTTGGGCGATCGACGGCTCCACGGTGTCGAGATCGATGAGGACGGTCGACAGGTGGCGACCGACCATGGCGTCGGCGAGCCCGACGGCGACCTCGGTGGCACCGTCGTTGCCCAGGACCACGACGATGCTCCCCGTCGCCGCCGCCGGGCTCTTGGCAGAGAAGAGGGACGCAGACGCCCCGGCAACCGACCCACCCGATGAGAGATGGGCGAGCTCGGCGTCGATGGCGTGAAGCCGGACGGTGTCGACCACCACCCGCACCAGCTCCTCGGCACCAACCGTCGACGGCACCACGGCATCGACACCGAAGCCGAGGACACGCTCGCGTGCCTCGTCGCCCCGTTCCACGTCGTAGATGGCGATCACCAGCCGGCCGGTGTTGCGCATCCTCGACACGAACCGCGGCGACATCACGCTGGAGACGTCGTCGACGAGCAGTGCGTCGAAGCTGCGGCGGAAGGCGTCGTCCTGGGAGAGGGCCGTCCCCACCACCCGCATCCCCCCGTGGTCGCTGACGTGGTTGATCAGCTCGGTGACCCACGCCCGCTGGGACGAACCAACGCAGACTGCCGGCTCGAGTCGGGTCGCGGCCATCTCAGTCGCCGGACCCGGATCGGGGATCTTCCTCGGCCTTGTCGGGGGGGATCAACAGCTCGGCGGCGACATCGGGCGCTCCGGTCGACCGCAGCAGGTGCACCGTCCCGTTGTCGACGGCGGCGGCGATGGCGAGGGCCTGGGCGTCGTCGACGGCGACGGTCACCGCGTAGGCATTGGTGGCGCCGAACGTCGAGGGCTGCTCGCCGGGCACGCCGAGCACGGCGAGATCGACGGCCACGTACCGGGCTCCGCTGTCGTCGGTCCCCACCAGGTCGACCCGGTCACCGACGGCCACGTCGGCGCCGGCCGCCCGGTTGGGGTCGAGGGGGATCGACATCGCCCTCGAGCCTGCCGGGAGATCGATGCCGCGGAGGTCGGTGTCGAGGATCGGCTCGCCCGGGTTGATCTCCCGGGTGGCCACGGACCCCTCGAGTCGCGCCGCCTCGTCGGGCGACAGCATCCGGCCGTCGAAGGCGGCGTCGACGGATACCTCGACGAACTCGACGGAGCCGGCCGGCACGATGGTTCCTGCCCGGATGGTCTCGCCTGCCACCGCCACAGTCACCAGCTCCTGCCCGGCCCGCATCCACATGAGGACGAGCAGGAACGCCAACAGCCCGCTGGCGACGGCCACGACGTGGAGAATGCCTATCCGGCTGGTGAGACGACGACGCGGAGCCGGTTGCTCCGCCAGCACGACCGATGCACCCCTACCAGGGCGCACTTCCCCCAAAGTCACCCGAATTTCCCCCTGACGGCCGAGAGACTAGGAACGTCCCCGGACTGTGCCAAAACGGCGGCGGCGATTCCAGACCCCTGTATTCGTGGCGGCGATTCGCCTGTCCAGGAGAAGCCCTAGGGAGCGATCTCGCGCAGCCGGCGGCGCATCACCTTGGCCGACGCCGTCCGCGGGAGGGCGTCGATCGGGACCACGCGGTCGATCCTGAACAGCGGGTTCAAGTGGGTTCCGATGGCGGCCTGCATCGCCGGCTTCACGGTGTCGGGATCGAGGGGGACCCCCGGGGCGGGGACGGCGTAGACCACGAGCCGGCTCGGCCCACCCCCGGGCGGCGGCACGGCGACGGCGGCTGCCTCGGCGACCCCGTCGACACCGGCGACCACCCGCTCGATCTCGGCCGCGCTCACCTTGATGCCGCCGAGGTTCATGGTGTCGTCGACCCTGCCCAACGCCCGGTAGCGACCGCCGGGCAGGCGCTCCATGTGGTCGCCATGGCGGCGCAGCGGGACGTCGGCGGCGGGCAGCCCGGCGTAGTAGACCTCGTGATGGTCACCGGTTGAGCAGCTCCGTCGACATCCCCATCGAGGGTGGCACCAGGAACAGCTCGCCCTCCTCGGCGGGTGACCCGTCCTCGTCGAGGAGGCGCAGGTCCCAGCCGAGAGCGGGCGTGGTGAAGGTCGACGGCACCGCGTCGTGGAGGACGGTGCCGGTGATGTAGCCCCCTCCGATCTCGGTGCCGCCGCAGTACTCGATCACCGGCTTGCCCCCGGCGACGCCCATCAGCCATCGCATGTCGTCGGGGTTCGAGGCCTCGCCGGTCGAGCTGAGCAGCCGCAGCCCGGTCCAGTCGACCGGCTCGTCGGCGTCCGGGTCGAGCACGCCGCCGGAGCGCCACGCCGCCACCAGGCTGGGGACGACGCCGAGCACGGTGACCCCCGCCTCGGCGACGAAGTCGGCGAAGTCCCGCCCGGTCGGGGCGTCGTCGTGGAGGGCCAGCGCCGCCCCGTTGACCAGCGAGGCGTAGATGAGCCAGGGACCCATCATCCAACCGAGGTTGGTGGGCCAGGCGACCACGTCCTCCGGGTGGATGTCGTGGTGGAAATGCCCGTCCATCGCCGCCTTGATCGGGGTCAGCTGGGTCCACGGGATCGCCTTCGGGTCGCCGGTGGTGCCCGACGAGAAGAGCACGTTGGTGACCCGGTCGGGCTCGCCGGGCACCGGGTCGAAGTCGTCTGCCCCTCCGCTGTCCGACCAGGTCGGCCCACCACAGGTCGCCTCGGCGCAGCCGCATCCCGGCGCCGGTGTCGACCGCCACGGCGCGCTCCGCACCGGCGTCGACCACCTTGTCGTACATGGGCAGATGTCGCCCGCCGCGGGTGATGCGGTCCTGGGTGACCACCAAGCCCGCCCCGGCGATGCGGAGCCTGGCGGCGATCTCGTCCGGGGCGAAGCTGTCGGCGATCGACACCACGGCACCCCCGAGGGCGACCACCGCCAGGTAGGCGACCACCGCCTCGAGCGGTCATCGGCATGGCGATGGCCACCCGGTCGCCTTCGCCGACGCCGAGCCGGCTGAGCCCGTGGGCGGCGGCGTCGACCCGGCGCCTCAACTCGCCGTAGGTCACCCGGTGGATGGCGCCGCCGGCCCTGTGGGCCACGGCGAGGCGACCCGGCGGGGCCGTGAAGCACGACTCGACGATGTTGAGCTCGGCGCCGACCAGCCACCGCGGCTGCTCCGGGCCGCCGGAGTCGTCGAGCACCTGCCGGTACGGAGTGCGGAGGACGATGCCCGAGCCGGTCGACCACCGCCCCCCAGAACTCGTCGCGGTGCTCGACCGACCAGCGGTGCAGCTCGGCGTAGTCCTCGAGACCGCGCTCGCCGATGAACGCGGTGAGGTTGGCCGCGGCGACCGTCTCAGGACCAGGTCGCCATGCCGGTTCTGGCCGAGGTCGAGCTGACCTCGGTCATCGACGGCGGAGGGTACCGCGGGGCGATCGGGCTTCCTTCGAGACGGACAGCGGAGCGGCCACAATGCGGGGATGCCCGCCGCCGCCAGAAGCCGCCCCGCCTGGTGGGGCGGGCGGGGGCACATCGCCTTCACCATGGTGGTGTTCGTGGTGCTCGCCTCGCTGGACAACGCCGCCGGCGCCCTGATCCCGGCGATGGTGATCCCGGTGCGGGAGACGTTGTCGACCAACTCGGCGGCGATCGGGCTGATCACCGGCAGCGTCATCCTCGTCTCGGCGGTGACGGCGGCGGTGTGGGGCTACTTCGGCGACCGGGGCAGCCGCAAGCGGCTCCTGCTGGCCGGAACCGCCATCTGGGCGACCGGGGTGGCGCTGTCGGCGACGGCGCAGACGTTCGGTCAGCTCTTCGCCTACCAGATGATCGTCGCCGTCGGCCTGGGCAGCGTCGCCTCGATCGGCTTCTCGGTGATCAGCGACTTCATCTCGCCGCGCCGCCGCGGCCTGGCGATGAGCCTGTGGGGGCTCTCCCAGGGAGCCGGCGCGCTGATCGGGGGGCTGCTGGCGAGCCAGCTGGGCGCCGACGACTTCGGGGTGCCGATGCTCGTCATCGCCGCCCTCGGGTTCGGCTTCGGCCTCCTCTACATGGCCGACCTTCGAGGCCCCGCGGGGATGGAGCGAGCCCGAGCTGCGCCACCTCCACGACGATCCGACATTCGACTACGGCTACACCATCGAGCCCGAGCAGGTTCCGGTGTTGATCCGCCGGCCCACCAACGTGTGGCTGATCGCCCAGGGGCTGACCGCGCAACTGGCCTATGGGTCGCTCATCTGGGTGCCGTTGCTGTACCAGGAGAAGGTGATCGCCGAGGGCTACTCCATCGCCACCGCCACCAGGGTCGGCGGGCTGCTCGGCGCCATCTTCCAGGTCGGGGCGCTGTTCTCGGTGCTCACCGGCTACCTGGGCGACCGGGTCCAGGCGAAGCGCCGGCTCGACGGGAGGGCGCTGATCAGCGCCATCGGGGTGGTAGGTGCCATACCCTTCTTCCTCGGCTTCCTGTTCATCCCGCTGCGCGGCCTGGAGGTCACCGACGGGCGCCGGGACGTTCACCCTCATCCCCGAGGTGCTCGGCCAGGTGCTCACCAACCCGTGGGTGGGCGGCGCCTTCCTGCTCGCCATGCTCGCCCTGGCCCTCACCTCGGCGAACTCGCCCAACTGGTTCGCCCTGATCGCCGACGTCAACCTGCCCGAGCACCGGGGCACCGTCTTCGGTTTGGGCAACCTGGCGAACGGGGTGGGGCGGTCGGTCGGCAACGCCCTCACCGGCGGCGTCGCAGGCCCTGGAACGGGCCATTCCCCCGCCGCTCAACTGGGCGGTCGGCCTCGCCGTCTTCCAGGTCTTCTTCCTCCCCACCGGCTACTGCTACTGGCGGGCCGCCAAGACATCGCCGGCCGACATCACCGAGATCCGCGCCGTGCTCAAGGCGAGGGGCGACGGGGGGCCCCGGCGAGCCCTGCCGTCCGACATAGCAGACTGCCACGATGGCGGTGATCTCCCGCGACCCACGGCTTCCTCTTCATCCAGAATCCCCGCACCGCGTCGACGGCGATGGGTGAAGGCCTGCTGATGCCACGGCTCGGCGCCGAGATCGTCGGGACCCCGCGCATCTCACGAGACCGCCGGGGACAAGCACGCCTCGGCGTCGAGAGCTGGTTCGCCGCGGGCTGCTGCCGGCCGACGACATCGATCGGCTGTACGTCTTCGGCACCATCCGCAACCCCTACGACTCGCTGGTGTCCCTGTACGAGAAGATGACGCGGCGCCTACTCGGCGCTGCTCGACGACCCGACCTCCTGGGTCCACGAGCAGCCCGCCTACCTCGCCAGCATGCGCGTCGCCCGCGAGGCCGACTTCTCCGAGTGGGCGATCTTCCACCTGACCCGCCGGCCGGCCTGGCATGCTCCCCCGATGGCGACGGTGACCCGGGGTCGGGTCGGTCGATGACCGCTTCCTCGGGCTCGACCGGCTGCTCCGTTTCGAGACGCCTGCAGGACGACTTCGACGCCGCCATGGACGACCTGGGCCTGGCCCGCCTCGAGATCCCGAGGGTCAACGTGACCGGCCGCGACGACGCCTACCGACCGACCGCTACTCGGCCAGGGCGCGGTGGCTGGCCCGGCGCAGCTATCGGAACTACGAGACGACCTTCGGCTACACGTTCTGAACGCCACGGCTCGGTCGGCGGGCGCGAAACAAAACCGCCGTCCCGCTTGTGGACGCCGACCGGGCGCCGCTACAACGCTGGTTGGTGGCGTGACCGCACCCGATGGCGGATTTCCGTTTGCGCTCCGAGCGAAACGCTTGACGGAGTTACACCTCTGTAACTACACTGGCGTGTCCTCAACATCTGGGGTGTCACCACTTCCCTACACTAGATGTTGTGGCTGTGGACAATGTCGTGTGGATAAGTCGATGTCGGGTTGAGGGCGGCGACGCCAGGGTCAGGAAGGGAACGCGATGACAGCGGCGACGAAACGGCCGACAAGACGCTCCAACGACGACCGGGGCCTCACGATCGAGCGGCGCTTCACCACCGAGGGCCAGGACCCCTTCGACTCGGTGGAGTGGAGCCGGCGCACCAGTCGGATCAGCAACCCGGACGGCTCGGTGGTCTTCGAGATGGAGGACGCCGAGATCCCCACCGCCTGGTCGCAGGTCGCCGCCGACATCATGGTGTCGAAGTACTTCCGCAAGGCCGGCGTCCCCCAGGTCGACGACGAGGGCAACCCGCTCGTCGACGACGACGGCAATCCCGTCCTCGGGCCCGAGCGCTCCGCCCGCCAGGTGATCGGCCGGCTCGCCGCCACCTGGCGGTGGTGGGGCGAGACCAACGACTACTTCGCCACGCCCGCCGACGCCGACGCGTTCGAGGACGAGCTGGCCTACATGCTGCTCCACCAGATGGCGGCGCCGAACTCCCCGCAGTGGTTCAACACCGGGCTCAACCACGCCTACGGCATCACCGGCCCGGCCCAGGGATTCTGGTACGTCGACCCCGACACCGAGCGAGCTGACCGTCTCCCCCGACTCCTACACCCGCCCCGCCCCGCATGCCTGCTTCATCCAAGCCGTCGACGACGACCTGGTGAACGAGGGCGGGATCATGGACCTCTGGGTCCGCGAGGCCCGGCTCTTCAAATTCGGGTCGTGGCACCGGGCTCGAACTTCTCCCACATCCGGGCCGAGGGCGAGAGCCTATCCGGCGGTGGCAAGTCGTCGGGGCTGATGAGCTTCCTCAAGGTGGGTGACCGCGCCGCCGGCGCCATCAAGTCCGGAGGCACCACCCGGCGCGCCGCCAAGATGGTCATCCTCGACGTCGACCACCCCGACATCGAGACGTTCGTCAACTGGAAGGCCAACGAGGAGGACAAGGTCAGGGCGCTGGTCGCCGCCGGGTACGACGCCGACTTCAACGGCGAGGCCTACGCCACCGTGTCCGGGCAGAACTCGAACAACTCGGTGCGCCTGTCCAACGAGTTCGTCCAGGCGGTGCTCGACGACGCCGACTGGGACCTGACCGCCCGCACCGACGGTCGGGTGATGAAGACGATCAGGGCCCGTGACCTGTGGCGTCAGGTCGCCGAGGCGGCCTGGAAGTGCGCCGACCCCGGGGTCCAGTTCGACACCACCATCCAGGAGTGGCACACCTCCCCCGCCGGCGGCCGCATCCGGGCAACAAACCCGTGCAGTGAGTACGTCTTTCTGGACAACACGGCGTGCAACCTGGCCTCGTTGAACCTGGTTGCGTTCGAGCGGGCCGACGGGACGTTCGACCTCGACGCCTACCGCCACGCCATCCGGCTGTGGACCATCGTGCTCGAGATCTCGGTGACCATGGCGCACTTCCCCTCGGCGGAGATCGCCCAGGGCAGCTACGACTACCGCACCCTCGGCCTCGGCTACGCCAACCTGGGCTCGCTGCTGATGCGCGGCGGGCATCGCCTACGACTCCGACGAGGCGCGGACCATCTCCGGGGCGCTGACCGCGGTGCTCACCGGGTACGCCTATGCCACGTCGGCGGAGATGGCCGAAGCACTCGGGCCATTCCCCAAGTACGCCGACAACCGCGACGCCATGTTGCGGGTGATGCGCAACCACCGGCGGGCCGCCTACGGCGTGGACCAGGACGAGTACGACGGGGTGTCCCACCACGTCGTCGGCATCGACCAGGCGCTGTGCCCGTCCGACATGCTCGAAGAGGCCCACACCGCCTGGGACCTGGCGGTGGCGCTCGGCGAGGCCCACGGCTACCGGAACGCCCAGTCCACGGTTCTCGCTCCGACCGGCTGCCTCGTCGGAGGCTCGCTGGTCCCCACCGAGCGTGGGCTGGTCCGGCTGCGCTCGCTCGGCGACCCCGGTGGCCCGCAGTGGCAGGACCTCGGGATCGAGGTCGGCACCGACGATGGCGCCCGCACCGCTACGCAGTTCTACGTGAACGGCGCCGAGCCCATTGTTTCGGTCGATACGTCCCGTGGGTACCGCATCCAGGGCACGCCCACGCACCGGGTCAAGGTGGTGGGACCGGACGGTGAGTGGGTCTGGAAGCGGTTCAGCGACATCGCCGCCGGCGACGTCGTCCCGCTCCAGCTGCACCAGTTCGATCGGCACGCCACAGGCGCGTCGCGCTGCCGCCGCATGCCGGAGGCGCACTGGACGAGCGACTTCACCACGGTCGTCCCCCGCGCGATGTACGCCAGACCTCGCCGAGCTCGTCGGGTACTTCATGGGAGACGGCTCGCTGCACGCGAAGGGCATCCGACTCTGCGTCGCCCGCGACGACGTCGACGTGGTCGAGCGACTGCGGCTGCTCGGCAAGGACCTGTTCAACCTCGAGGCGCACGTCACCGAGAGTCGGTGGCTACGTCGAGGTCGCTTTCCATTCGGTGCCGCTGGTGCTGTGGTGGGAGGCGTGCGGTTTCGCCAAGCACGCTGCCCTCAGAGAACCACAAGGGAAAGGGATACCACCCTCACATCCCGGATGCGGTGCTTCACAGCAACGACCGCCAGGTATACGCCGCGTTCGCTCGGGGCCTCTTCGAGGCCGATGGCACCGTCATGGCGGCCGGGTACCCGAGCTGGTCGACGACGTCGCTCGCGTTTTCCCGCGACGTGCAGTCGCTGCTCCTTGCGCTCGGCTACGTCACCACCCGCAAGATCGACCGCACCGGCTGGGGCGACTCCGACCTTGCGGTGCTCCGCGTGCTCAACGTGTCGTACCTCGCCCGGTGGGCCGACGAGATCGGGTTCATCGGGGACCGCAAGCAGGCAGCGATCAAGCGGGGCGATCACCCGCAGGCTGCTCGCAAGGATCAGATCCCGGTCCCCCGCGAACTCATCGATCGACTGGCACCGGAGAACGACGACCTACGTAAGCGGATGCTGATGTCGCTGAGCCGGCAGGGAACGGTGTCTCGCCGTTCCGTCCTGGAGCTGCACAACAGGACCGGCGACCCCGAGTTCGGCAGGCTCCTCGGCTACTTCTACGACGTCGTCGCCTCTGCCGAGCTTGGTGAGGAGCAGTACACGTACGACCTGTCGGTGCCCGACAACGTCACGTACGTGGCCAACGGTTTTGTCTCACACAACACCATCGGGCTGCTGATGGACTGTGACACCACCGGGGTCGAGCCCGACTTCGCCCTGGTGAAGTTCAAGAAGCTGGCCGGTGGCGGCTACTTCAAGATCGCCAACCAGTCGATCGCCCCGGCGCTGCACCGGCTCGGCTACACCGAGCACCAGGTCGAGCAGATCATCGACTACGTCGTCGGCACCATGAGCCTGCACCGGGCGCCCCACGTCAACACGGCGACGCTCATCGCCAAGGGGCTCACCGCCGACGACATCGACAAGGTCGAGGCAGTGCTCCCCGGCGTGTTCGAGCTGGGCTTCGCCTTCAACCAGTGGACGCTGGGCGAGGAGACGATGCGCCGCCTCGGGTTCACCTCCGAGCAGTACAACGCCCCCGGGTTCACCATGCTCAAGGCGCTCGGCTACTCCGACGCCGACATCCGGGAGGCCAACGACCACATCTGCGGACGGCAGACGATCGAGGGTGCCCCGCACCTCCGCGACGAGCACCTGCCGGTGTTCGACACGGCGAACAAGAACGGCCGGCTGGGCGAGCGGTTCATCCACTACGCCGGCCACATCAAGATGATGGCGGCCGCCCAGCCGTTCATCTCGGGTGCCATCTCCAAGACGACCAATGTCCCCACCGAGATCACCGTCGACGAGATCGAGGAGATCTACCGGATGTCCTGGGAGCTGGGGCTGAAGGCGATGGCGCTCTACCGGGACGGGTCCAAGGCGAGCCAGCCACTCTCGGCCAAGTCCGACGAGGGCGTCGCCGCCGACGAGGACGAACTCCTCGAGGACGCCCTGGCGGCCGAGCGCGAGCTGGTCACCACGGGCACCACGACGATCCACGCCGGCATGTTCCGGCCGGGGGTCTCGCCGTCGGAGGCCTACCGCGACCTGCCCCGTCCCCGCTTCCTGCTCCCCGCACGTCGCGATGGGTACACCCAGGAGGCCAGGGTCGGTGGCCACAAGCTGTTCATGCGGACCGGCGAGTACGACGACGGGAGCCTGGGCGAGCTCTTCCTCGACCTGGCGAAGGAGGGAGCGACCCTGCGGGGCATCCTCTCCTGCTTCGCCATCGCGGTCAGCAAGGGACTCCAGTACGGGGTGCCGCTCGAGGAGTTCGTCGACACGTTCACCTTCCAGACCTTCGAGCCGAGGGGCATGGTCGAGGGCCATCCCAACATCAAGATGGCCAACTCGATCGTCGACTACGTCTTCCGGGCACTCGGTGTCGAGTACCTGCAGCGTGACGAGCTGGCTCAGGTGCCGCCCGACCGCAGCGGGGCGCTCCCCGAGCCGCCCAAGGGCATCGCCGTCGAGGCCGGCGTCCAGCTCGGGCTCGAGGAATCAGTGATGGAAGGCGACATCGACGCCCAGATGGAGGCGGCCCGGTTCGTCGACGGTGAGGACGCCGACGGAGCGACCCCGGCGGCGATCATCGGTGAAGCGCCGGCGTCGCCGTCAACCCGGGTGACAACCGCCGCAGACGTGCAGACGGCGGCGATCCAGCAGGTCCTCGCCGACAAGATGGGCGACGCCCCGCTGTGCGACACGTGCGGGCACATCACGGTTCGCAACGGGAGCTGCTACCGGTGCCTCAACTGTGGGGACTCCAAGGGCTGCAGCTGACCGGTCGACCGGGCACGTAGCGAGCTCGACGCGCTGCCTCACACGGTGGTTCGGTCGCGGCCCGAGGCTTCTTCCCCTTGGAGCGCTTCGAGCATGGCGGCGAATGCGTCCACCAGCGTCTCGAGCTGCGACCGGGTGAGCGGGTCGAGGAACACCCGACGCACCGCCTCCACATGGCCGGGGGCGGCGGCCTCCAGCACACGGAAACCCTCGTCGGTGAGCACCGCCAACCAGCCGCGACGGTCGGTGGCGCACGGCCGCCGCTCCACCCAGCCGGCCTCCTCGAGACGGGCGACGGCATGGGAGATGCGCGACGGCGAGGAAGTGGTGATCTCGGCCAGCTCGGCCATCCGCAGCTGCCGATCCGGTGCCTCGGAGAGCATGGCCAGCACGATGTAATAGGTCAGCGGCAGGCCGGAGTCGACCTGGAGCTGTCGATCGAGGACACGGTCCAGCCGTCCGTTGATCTCGAGGAAGCTCCGCCACACGCGGTCCTCCAGGGGGTCCAACCATCGTGTCATCGGTGCACCGTCTCAGAGCCGAGGAATATTTGAGCGTTCAATCAGCTTACCCGGTATGACTTGACCGACGCCAACAGGGCTACGTCGCAAGGCGGAGACTTGGCGATGGGGGCTGGGGGTCCCCCATCGCACCGCGATGAGCCGTCAGGCGAAGAGCCAGAAGCAGGAGTCACCATGCCCATCCACCGCCTCAACCACGCCGTCCTCTTCGTCAGCGACCTGAAGCGCAGCGTGGCGTTCTACCACGACGTCCTCGGCTTCACCGCGCTCTCCGAGATGGCCGAGCTCCGTGGCGCCGCCTTCCTCCGCGCACCGGGGTCGAGCAACGACCACGACCTGGGCCTCTTCGAGACCGCCGGCGCCACCCACTCCGAAGCCGGTCGCCGCACGGTCGGGCTCTACCACCTGGCCTGGGAGGTGGACACCCTCGCCGAGCTGGAGCGCATCGCCGGCAGGCTCCGCGAGGCGGGGCCCTCGTCGGTGCCAGCGACCACGCCACCACCAAGGCGCTGTATGGGCGCGACCCGGACGGTCTCGAATTCGAGGTGTGCTGGCTGGTGCCCGCCGACCTCATCACCGACGACATGCTCGACGCCCGGACGCGCATCCTGCCGCTCGACCTCGCCGGCGAGATCGAGCGCTACGGGGCGGACACCCTGGGCGGCGTCGGGGTGTCGATCGCCGGCCCGGTGGGCTGACGACAGCCCACTCTGACTCTGGCTGAGCGCCGCTCCGCGGCCGTCCTCCCGGCTCGACCCTTCGGCATCCTCCTCCCGTCGGTGCCTGGCGTGTAGCCTCCTCGACGGAGAGAGGAAGCGGATGAAGCTGTCCGACCAGTACACCGAGGCGCCGGTCCAGCAGGCCGAGAGCCTCGGTGCCGGGGTCGAGGCGACCGAGCTCATCGTCCACGGCGTCGGCGGTGCGCTGCCATCCGACCTGCTCGACGACCACCATCCGACCCGGGTGTCCGGAGACCATCTCGCCGGGTTCTACCGCCCGCAGACCGGCCCCGCGCGTGCCCTCGGCGAGGGGTTCGATCTCAGTCCGGAGCACTACCCACGCGAGGCGTTCGCCTGGGGCGGCCTGACCTCGGGCGACTCCAGCCGGGCACTCTGGTTCCTGCTCCTCCCCTTCGCCTTCATGAACATGGCCGGCTGGATGCTTCCCACGATGTCCCATCGGGCCTGGGTGGTGGTGCGTGGCCTGGCGCGGATGCTGGCGGCGCTGGGCACGGTGACGGTGGTGATGATGAGCACGCAGCTCACCATGGACCTCGTGGGCTACCAGTGCGGCTGGCTCAACCCGTCCTGCCGCACCCGGTGGTGGCTGTCGTTCCTCGAGGGCGGGTTCTGGAGCACCTATCCGTCGCGGATCATCGTCCTCGCCGCCGCCATCCCGCTGCTCATCCTCGCCGGCGTCTGGGCGGCCGGCCTGATCAGCTTCCGCAACTTCGAGGAGTACGTGCGCCGTCCCCGCCCCGACGAGGCCCGGCAGGCGGCGCTGGACAGGACCGTCGGCGATTACGACATCGGGCTGGAGCACCCCTGGTTCTGGCGGGGGAAGGCGTCGGTTCACCGAATGAGACGCCTGCACTTCCAGCTCGGGGTGGTCACCATCGCCGTCGTGCTCGGCCTCTCCCTCGCCGAGCTGACGTCGGCCGCATGGCCGTGGCAGGCGTACGTGGTCACGTGGGCGGGGACCATCGAGATCGTGGTGCTGTTGGCGACCGTCGCCCTGCCCCACGTCGAGACCAGTGGCCGGGTCGACTGGCTCGACGGCCCGGTGTTCCGGATCGGCTGCTGGTTGGGGGCGTGGGTGCTCCTCGCCGTTTCGGCCGGCTACGGGCTCAACGCCATCGGACCAATCGTCAGCCGCGCCAGCGCGTATCCACGTCTCGAAGGGTTCATACCGACAAGCACGATCCTCACGTCAACGCAACTCGTCCTGGGCGTCGTGCTGGCCATCGCCGTTTGGAAGGCGGGCCGGGGCAGCTTCCTGCGGGTGGCGCCGGCGGTGGTGCATGCGCTGGGCTGGTTCATGATCATGGCGCTGTGGGCCGGCCTCGGGATCCGGCTCGCCTCCTGGTTCGGGGTCGGCCAGGCCGACTCGGCGAGGTTCTGGCTCACCGAACCGTCGACCTGCACCTATGGGGATTACTGCTACCCGATCTGGTTCGAGGACGCCGCTGTCGCCGTCACGCTGTTGCTGGTCGCCATCCTGCTGATAGGGGGGATCGCGTTCTTCCGTCCGTCCAAGGAGCCCGACCTGAAGAAGGTCCGCCGATGACTTCGAACCCGACGCCGCCAATGCCACCTCCGACATCGACCGGCGGCGGCTCAAGTCGATCGCCGCCCGTCTCCGACACCAGCGCCTGGTGGCCAAGGCGGATCGCTGGCTGGCCGGCGTCGTCATCGGAACCCTGGTGGTGTTCATCGTGGTGGCGGCGGCGCAGTCGCAGGGCTGGCGGTTCTGGTCGTCCCTGGTCACGCTGAGCGGCTGGGTGGTCACCCTGGTGCCAGTGGTGACGGTGATCGCGGTGCGCGCCGGGCTGAACAACCCGAAGACCAGGCGCGCCATATCGTCCCTGTTCGACGTGGTCACTTTCTTCCCCCGCCGTGTCCACCCGTTCGCCCCACCGTGTTACGGGGAACGAGCCGTGCCCCAGCTCAGATGGCGCATAGGCTGGCTGGCCAAGGACAACGAGCGGGACATCGACGTCCTGGTCAGGTCACACAGCCAGGGCACGGTGGTCACCGCCGCCGCCGTCCTCCAGGGCGTCGACCATCCCGACCGGGTCTGGTTGCTGACCTGCGGGTCACCGCTGGTGGCGCTCTACGAGCGGCACTTCACGTACTACTTCGGAGGCATCGTCGACCGGGTGGCGGCGGCACTCGACCTCGAACCGGGGACCGACGACATGCGGTGGGTGCATGTGACGGCGCGGACCGATGTGCTGGGGGCGCCGTTCCGCTGTGGCACCGACGCCCCGCCCACCCAGATCAGGGTGCTCGACCCGGTGAGCTGGTCCAACCAGCGACCCGGAGATCCGGCGCCCAGGGTGCTCGGTCACTCCTGCTACCACGACCACCCACTCGTGGGGCAATGGGTGGCCCATCAACTCCTCCTCGCCTGCCATGAGCCGTCGCCCGGGCCGGGCGCCGCCCTGCAACCCGACTGCCCCTGAGGTCGGCGACGGGCGGTCAGTCGCGGATACGGGCGAGCAGGCGGAGGATCTCCAGGTAGAGCCAGACCAGGGTGACCATCAAACCCAGGGCGGCGAACCAGTCGTAGCGGGCAGGCGCCCCGGCCCTCACCCCGCGCTCGATCAGGTCGAAGTCGAGGAGCAGGTTGAAGGCGGCCAGCGCCACCACCGCCGCCGAGAACAGGATCCCGAACAGCCCAGAGTCCCACACCAGTGGCATCGTCGCCCCGAACAGGCTCAGGACCAGCGATGCCAGGTAGAAGAGCGCCAAGCCGAGCGTGGCGCCGATGATCACCGACCGTAGCTTGTCGGTCACTCTGATCGTCCTGGTGGCGTACAGCACGACCATCACGATGGTGGTGGCGATGGTGGCGAGGACCGCTTGGAGCACGATCCCTTCCCAGGCGAGCTCGTACACCCGGGAGATCGCCCCCAGCACGAAGCCTTGCGTGGCGGCATACAGGGGGCCGAACAACCAGGCCAGCTCCGGCTTGACGACGCCGGCGATCGCCAACCCGAACCCGACCAGCATGGGGACCCACAGGAAGCCGGGCAGTTGCGGAGGGTCGGTGGCGGTCACCTGGTTCCAGCCGACGAAAGCCCCGCCGAGCAGCACGACCAGCATGATCCCGGTGGCCCGGGTGACACCGCCGACCGACATGGTCTCGGCGACGATGGGTGAGCCGGTGCGCAGGTCCTGCGCCGCCATGGCCGCATCGGCGCCGGCGGTGGCGGCTGCCGGCTGGTCGCCGCCGAATCCCCTGGTCAATACCGGATTGCTCATCGCGGCGCCATCGTACCTGGGCACCATCGGTCCCGGGATCGCCCTGATGGCGCCACCGCGAGAGGAGCCGGTTCAGCCGGCGACAGAGTCGACGGCGGCCGCCAACCGCTCCACCACCAGGTCGACCTCTTCCGGGGTGATCGACAGCGGCGGGCCGAGCATCACCAGGTCACCGTCCATCCCTCCGGCGCAACCGGTCGACGGGTAGACGAGCAGCCCATGCTGTTTGGCGGCGGTGGTCACCCTGGCGGCGACCCGATCGGCCGCTGGGAACGGCTCCTTCGAGCCCCGGTCGGCGACCAGCTCCACCGCGGCCAGGAGACCCACTCCCCTGACATCGCCGACTATCGCGTGGCCGCCGAGGGCATCCCGGAGGCCGGCGAGCAGCGCCGCCCCGCGGCGTCGGGAAGCCTCCACCAGGTCCCTCGACTCGATGGCTCGAACGACCGCCAACCCGACCGCCGCCCCGACCGGATGGTGTGACGAGGTGAAGCCGTGAACGAACCCGGCGGCGGCAACGGTGTCATGGATCGAGCCGGAGGCGACGCACAGGCCGAGCGGCCAGTAGCCCGAAGACGCCCCCTTGGCCGCCGTCAGGATGTCGGGTCGCAACCCGAAGTGCTCGCTGGCGAACCAGCGGCCCGTGCGACCGAACCCGGTCATCACCTCGTCGGCGATCAGCAGTATCCCGTGGCGGCGGCACACCTCGGCGACGCCGTCCCAGTAACCATCAGGCGGCATGGCGGCGCCGGTGGCGGCGCCACCGACGGGCTCGGCCACGAAGGCTGCCACCCGAGCGGGGCCGAGTCGCTCGATCACCTGCTCGATCTCGGCGGCGTGCCAGGAGGCGCAGTCGTCGGGGTGCCCGGGGTTCTCGCAGCGGTACTCCGCTGCCGCCGGCACCCGCTCGGTGGCACCCAACCACGGTCGGTAAGGGCCGGACAGCACGGGACGGTCCGACAGGTCGAGCCCGCGGATCGTGCTGCCGTGGTAGGACCGCCGTCTTGCCATGACGACGGTCCTGTCGGTCTCGCCCCGGGCGAGGTGGTAGGACCTCGCCAGCTTGAGGGCGGTCTCGATGGCCTCCGACCCTCCGGACACCGGGTATACCCGTGGATCGTCCACCGGGAGATGTTCGGCCAGGGCGGCGGCGTACTGCTCGCCGGCTTCGGTGGTGAACGCGCTCCCGTGGACGTAGGCGAGGCGGCGCGCCTGGGCGGCCATGGCGGCGGCGATCTCGACATCTCCGTGGCCCACCCCGACCACGATCGCCCCGCCGGCGGCGTCGAGGTACCGGTTGCCATCGGCGTCCTCGATCCAGGCACCCTGCCCGGAGACGGCGACCGGATGTGGTCCGGCGCCACGCAGGAAGAGCGATGACGGCGATGGTGCGGTGCCCGGCGGCATCAGCCGCCGACGATGGTGCGGGACTGCTCGCGCAGGTACTGGGCCACGTAGTACGGCCCGCCGCCGGCCTTGCCGCCGGTGCCGGACGCCTTCCATCCGCCGAAGGGCTGCACCGCCGGCCATGCGCCCGTGGTGGCGCCGATCCGGCGGTTGACGTACACCACCCCGGCCTCGATACGGTCGAGGAAGCGGTCGACCTCGCTCGCGTCCTCGCTGAAGAACCCGGCGGTGAGGCCGTACTCGGTGTCGTTGGCCCGATCGAGGCCCTCGTCGATCGAGTCGACCGGCGCAACGGCGACGAAGGGGATGAACAGCTCGCGGCGCCACAGCCACGACGACGGATCGGCCGACACCACGGTGGGGGCGACGAAGTTGCCCCGTCCCAGCTCGCCTTCGACGAGCACGGTGCCTCCGACGTGCACCCGACCCGAGGCCCCGGCCTCGTCGACCGCCTCGCGGTAGCGGGAGACGGCACGGTCGTCGATCACCGGCCCCAAGTAGGTGCCCTTGTCGAGCGGGATCGCCGATGACGACCGGCCCGGTGCGGTCCACCAGCCGATCGAGGAACTCGTCCACCACCGGCGCCTCGACGTAGGCCCGCGACGCCGCCGAGCACTTCTGCCCGCCGAACCCGAACGCCGAGCGCATCACCCCCTCGGCGGCGACGTCGAGGTCGGCGTTCCGGCTGACCACCACCGGGTTCTTCCCACCCATCTCGCAGATCGCCGGCTTCGGCCACCGGGTGGCGAAGGTGCGCTGGATCCCCATCCCCACCTCGGAGGACCCGGTGAAGGTGATCCCGTCGACGCCCGGGTGGTTCACCAATGCGGCGCCGGCCTCGGGGCCCGACCCGGTGACGACGTGGAACGCCCCGGCGGGGACACCGGCGGCGGCGAGGATCCGGGCCAGCTCCAGCCCGATCAGCGCCCCCTGGTTCGACGGTTTCAGCACCACCGTGTTGCCGGCGACCAGCGCCGCCCCCACCGGGCCGGCGGCCAGCGCCATCGGGAAGTTGAACGGGCTGATCACCGCCCACACCCCGTAGGGGCGCATCACGTCGAAGGTCGCCTCGTCGGGGAACAGCCGGTTCATCGGAACGGCGAAGCCGTCGTGCTCCTCCATCTGCCGGCAGTAGTACCGGATGAGGTCGGCCGACTCCTCGACATCACCGAGTGACTCGAGCCGGTTCTTACCCACCTCTATGCCCATCAGAGCCGAAAGCCGGTACCGGTCATCGCTGATCAGATCGGCAGCGGCATCGAGCACCGCCACCCGTTCGCTCCAGGGCGTGGCCGCCCAACCCGGGGCAGACCGCCGGGCGGCCGCCACGGCGTCGTCGACGTCGGCGGCGGTCGCCTGGCCGTACCTGCCCACCACCACGTCCCGGTCGATCGGCGACCGCTCCTCGTGCCAGCCGGCGCCGGTGCGCTCGGCGCCGTCGACAACGAAGGGGTGGTCGAGCCCGAGCTGGCCCCGGGCCACGGCGATGCCGTCGTCGAACCCGGCGTGGAGGGCGGTATCGTCCGCCGACATCGTGGCGTAGGTCACCCGGAAACCGCCGGCGCTCATCTTGGGACACCTCCGTGAAAGCCGATTGGCCTGAACGATCAGGCTACCGGGCGGCATGCGGCGCCGGACCACGGAGCCCCCGGCGCACCTTGGACGCCGGCGCGGCCATACTGGTCGGCCCGGCGTCCATGTGACGACCAGCGAACCGACCGGCGAACGGGGCGAGCCACCATGAGAGGGCCTTCCACCACGGCGACGTTGACGGCACGGCGCACCGCCACCCGCCGGGCGATCGTCGAGGCCGCCGAGGCGCTGTTCGCAGACTTCGGATACACCGAGGTGAGCCCGGCGGACGTGTCGGCGATGGTCGGCATCGGTCGCACCACGTTCTACGAGTACTTCGACGACATGGAGCACCTGCTCGCCGAGCTGGTCGAGCTGCGGCTGCCCGAGGTGACCGAGCAGATCCTGTCGACGATCCCGCGGCACCTGAGCCACCGCGACCAGCTGTCGGAGCTCGCCCTGCGAACCGTGGAGTACGCCGTCGACGACCACGTGTTCGGGCTGGCGCTGCACCAGGGCCTGCCCGCCCTGTCGACGACGACCACCGAGAGGATCGTCGCCGCCCACCGCACGCTGTCCGCCGAGTTCGGAAGGGTCTACACCGAGGGCGTGGCCGCCGGCGAGTTCCGGGCGATGCCGGGCGACCTGGCGGCGGCACTCCTGGCCGACGCCATCATGGCCACCGCCAAGACCTTGCTGGCCACCCCCGAGCCCAAGGCCCGGTTCCACGAGGTTGGCGAGGAGTTCCTGCGCTTCCTGTTCCACGGGCTCGACCCGAGCGCCCCGGGTGGCGGATAGGCCGGGCCGGTGGCAAGCTGCGAAGGTCACAGGAAGCCACGTGCCCGACGAACCTGACCTGCTCGATCTGCTCGAGAACCTCGACCTCCCCGGTGACCTGGGCGGCCTCGACCCGGACCAGCTCGCCGTGCTCGCCGACGCCATCCGCCGGTACCTCGTCGAGGTGATGTCGGAGACCGGCGGGCACCTGTCCCCCAACCTCGGGGTCGTCGAGCTGACGCTGGCGCTGCACCGCGTCTTCGACAGCCCGGACGACGCCATCATCTGGGACGTCGGGCACCAGGCATACGTCCACAAGATCCTCACCGGGCGCGCCGACCGCTTCCCGACCCTCCGCCAGGACGGCGGTCTGTCCGGGTATCCGAGCAGGGAGGAGAGCCCGCACGACTGGGTCGAGAACAGCCACGCCTCCACCTCCCTCAGCTACGGCATGGGGATGGCGACGGCGGGTCGGAAGGGATTCACGGTGGTCGTCATCGGCGACGGCGCGCTCACCGGCGGCATGGCCCACGAGGCGCTCAACCACATCGCCCACTCGCGACCGGCGAGACTGGTGATCGTCCTCAACGACAACGGTCGCTCCTACGCCCCCACCGTTGGCGGGCTCGCCCGGCATCTCGCCCAGCTACGGCTCGACCCGCACTACGAGTCGACGAAGCGGGCGATCGGGTCCCGCCTCCGACGCATCCCCGGCATCGGGGAGTTCGCCGACGAGACGGCGCGCCGTATCAAGGAGAGCATCAAGCAGATGCTGTCCCCCTCGACGTTCTTCGACGTGCTGGAGCTGAAGTACGCCGGGCCTATCGACGGCCACGACCTGGCGCTGCTGGAGCGGACCCTGGCGCGGGCCAAGGGGTTCGACGAGCCGGTGGTCATCCACGTGGTCACCGACAAGGGCAAGGGCTACCAGCCGGCCATCGCCGACGAGCGGGACAAGTTGCACGGGGTAGGCCGTTTCGACGTGGCGACCGGTGAGCCGATGCTGCGCCAGATCACCTACACCGACGTATTCGAGACGGCGCTGGCCGACGTGGCCCGTCGCCATCCCGACGTGGTGGCGGTGACCGCGGCCATGGAGTCGTCCACCGGTCTCGGGGCGATGGCGGTGGAGTTCCCGGAGCGGGTCCATGACGTCGGCATCTCGGAACAGCACGCGGTGACCTTCGCCGCCGGACTGGCCATGGCCGGACTACACCCGGTGGTGTGCATCTACTCCACCTTCATGCAGCGCGCCTTCGACCAGGTGATGATGGACGTCGCCCTGCACGGACTCCCGGTGACCTTCGTGCTCGATCGCGCTGGGATCACCGGACCGGACGGCTCGTCCCACCACGGTGTCTTCGACCTGTCGTTCCTGCGGACCGTCCCCGGGCTGGCGATTGCCGCCCCCGCCAACGCCACCGAGCTGTGCGGGATGCTGGAGACGGCGGTGACCCACGATGGTCCCGTGGCGATCCGCTTTCCCAAGGGCGCGGTCACCTCCAGCCCGGAGCTCCCGGTGGCTCCGGTGCCCTTCGGCGAGTGGGAGGAGCTGAGCCACGGCGAGGATGTCGCCCTGCTCGCCAACGGGCGCATGGTCGAGGCCGCGTCGAAGGCCGCCGGTCGCCTGGCCGAGGCGGGAATCTCGTGCACGGTGGTCAACGCCCGGTGGATCAAGCCGCTCGATCCCCGGCTGGACGAATGGGCGGCCACTCACCGCCACCTGGTAACGATCGAGGACAACGTCACTGTCGGGGGCTTCGGCGCCGCCGTGCTCGAGCATCTCGCCCCCTCCGGCGCCGCCGGCAAGGTGCGTGTCCTCGGGGTGCCGGACCGCTTCATTCGATTCGGCAGCCCGGGGAGCATCCTCGCCGAGCTGGGCCTCGACGCCGACGGGATCGTCGCCTCGGTCGGGCGCATGCTCGACACCTGAGCGGCGTTGCCGGCGTCGGAGCCGACGAACTCTCTGCGGGAACGGTACGGCCCGCGATGGGGTAGGGGCCCCATCTGCGGGAGGAGCCGAGCGAAGCTCGGCGGGAATGTCCAGCCCACGACGGGGCTGGGGTCCCCGCCTGTGGGAGGAGGCGTGCGAAGCTCGGCGGGAATGTCCAGTCGGGCCGGGCGACGATACGGCCCGCGATGGGGTAGGGGCCCCATCTGCGGGAGGAGGCCCGACCTCCGTGTGTTCGCCGCCAGTGTCATCGCTTCCGGGCCGGTAAAGGTCGGGCCGGGCATGTCACAGCTCGTCGACGACCTCGGGGATGCTGTGGTGACTGTCGAAGACGACCGTACCCGGCGGGATCCCGAGGCCGGCGGGAACCTCGACCCAGACCTCGCTCTCCCGGATCAGGTGGGCGCCCTCGTCGAACTCCATCGACGTGACGGCGGTGGCACCCGAGGGAGCCAGGTGGCGGGCGGAGGCGGTCACCACCCCGTCGACCTCGGACACCTCGATGCCGTCGACGTCGTCGAGGACCCGGAGGACGGCGGCGCGCAGCGGGGCGTCGATTCTCGGGTCCCGCAACAGGTTGCCCGCCAGGCCCATCAGCCGCACCGCCATCGGGGTGTCGCTCGGCTCGTTGGACGCGTGCGCCTCCATCGCCCGGCGCAACTCGTCGGTGGTGACCGGCCAGGCGCGAGCGTCGAGGTCGTTGGGTACCCGCCCGAACTCGCTGACGGTCACGGTTCCCGGTCGCTCCTGGGCGGCGAGGGGGCTGGCGTTGAAGGCGGCTTCGTCCCGAGAGTTGAAGAACTCCAACGGGCCCAGCTCGGTTTCGAGACGAACGCTGTCGGCCGTCTCCCACGTGCGCGACCGCACGTTGCGGAGATACGAGATGTCACCCACGCCGGGCTGCCCGAGATCGGCGGCCGACCACCGTCGCCAGGAGGGTCTGGTCGCTCACCCGGTAGACGAAGGTGCCGTCACCTGCCTCCACCGGGAGCACCGACTCGGCCACCTCGGCGAGCTGAGCGAGGGCACTCACCTGGTCGGGGATGACCACCGTCCCCACCACGACGATCGCCGCCGCCAATCCGGCGACCGCCACCGCCCGGGCCCAGCGCCGCGGGCGGAGTCGTCTGGCATCGTGCTGCGACCTCGCTCCGCATCGCCGTCTCGAGGCGGAGCATGCCGAGACGGATCACATCGGGTGACGGCGCCGGGTCACCGGTGGCGGTGCGCAGCATCGCCTCGATGGCTCCGATCGACGGAAACTCGCCTGTCACACCTTCATCCTGTCTCAACCATTCTCCCCACCCATTGTTTGCCGATGGTCGGCCATCAGTTCGCGCAATCTCACCCGAGCGCGGGCGATCCGGGACCGCACCGTGCCGACGGGTATCCGCAGGCTCATCGCCACCTCCTCGTAGCTCAGCTCACCGAGCACGTGGAGCAGGAACGTCTCCCGGTCGGCCGCCTTGAGGGCGGCGAGCGCCTTGTCGAGTCGCGGGACCATGAGAGCAGCGCTGGCGCGGTCCTCGGCCTCCTGCATCTCGATACCTCCCGTAGTGGGGGCGGAAGCGTGGATGTAGGCGCGGTTGCGGCGCCGCTCGTGGCGGAGATGGTCACGGATGATGTTGGCGGCGAACCCGTACAGCCAGGGGCGGGCGGAGGCGGCTGCCGGGTCGAAGCGCTCTCGGAGAGTGAAGGCGCGGACGAAGACCTCGGCGGCGAGGTCGTCGGCTGCGGTGGGGCCCACGCGACGGGCCAGGTAGCGGTAGACCTGCTCGAAGTACCGCTCGTAGATCGCGCTGAACTCCTGCGGCTCGGCCAGCGACGCCGCCATCACCTCGCTGTCGGTGCGCTGGTCCACGACGGGGCCGGACACTAGGTGACCCGGCTCCGGCGCCGCCGGGCCCTTGTCACCGCGTGCTGTCGCCAGGCGGCACCGGGTCGGGCCGAGCGGACTCGGCCCGACCCGGTGTCAGCGTGACGCCAACGGCGTCGACCGGCTGGTCACGACGCGTGGTAGGACACGGACTCGGTCATGTTCGAGAACCAGCTCAGGTTGTCGGTGGTGCCGACTCCCAAGGTCGTGTACGTCATCCCGACCATGGTCGGCTTGTCGTAGTGCTTCAGCCGTCCGCAGCCGTTGTAGGTCGACGAGATCCGGTTCTTCCATGTCGCCGAGGCGTTCCAGTAGCCGCCGGTGCAGGCGCTGCCCACGACCGTGATCGAGCTGCCTGATCCGCCGCTCCCGTCGTAATGGATGCCGAGCGTCTTGCTCGACGCCTGGGCCACCTGTTGCCCGGCCGAGTCGCTCGCCATCGTCGACCTGCCGCCGGACCGGTTGGACGCGGCGACGTCGACCAAGGCGACCTCGGTCGCCTCCGCCGCATCGGCGACGGTGGGGTAGCACTCCGGCTCGTCGAGGACGAGCCGGCCGTCGCTCGCCGTGTCGACGGCGACGACGACGCAGTGCTCCTCGGTGACCGGCTCCGCGGTCTGGGCGACGGCTGGGACCACCGCCACCAAGGCGGTGGCCAGGGTCAGGGCGGCGACGGCGGTTGCCCGCCGCTTCGCCTCCGGTGGATGCGATTGCATGACACCTCCAGGGGTATCGGGGTATGGGCTCCCCGGTGCCGATCCCGGCGGTGCCACGGTTCCCGCGGAGAAACCGGAAGAAACCGCGAACCCACCATGGGCGATCGGCAAACAACGGGGTGTAACCGCCGTGGGCACCCCTTTCCCCCTTGCCCCGGCGCCAGGAGCGGGGTGGTGCCGGGTGCTCCACCTCCAACGGCCCAGACAGGACGCTTGGCCGCCCCGCTCATCGGTCTGCGCCCCACACCGCCTGTGGGGCGCAGACGCGTCAGCGTCACGCTCGGATCGGTCATGGTCGCCTCTTGGCGAACGCCCGCGAGCGGGCGAGATCGATCGGATGGGTGATCTTCAGGTTGCGCTCGTCGCCCGGCACCACGGCGATGCGCGCTCCGGTGCGGGCCACCGTCTCGGATGTGTCGGCATCGTGTTCCCCGCCCGGGCGAGCGAAGGCCTCGACGACGACATCGGTGCGGAACACCTGCGGGGTCTGCACCCGGACCGGCTCCGGTGCGAGGCGGTGGGCCCGGTCGCCCTCACGCCGGAACAGCGTCTCGCCCGCCGGGACCACCGGGACCGCACCATCGGCGTCGGCGACGGCAGCGACCAACGAGGCGATCAGCGCCGGGGTCAGGAACGGGCGGGCGGCGTCGTGGAAGGCGAGCAGTTCGGTCGGCCCGGCGGCGAGCACGGCCGCCAACCCCGCCCGCTCGCTCAGGTGCCGGGTGGCCCCTCCGGGGACGACCGTGACCGGCAGGGTGCGGGCCTGGGTGGCGTGGTCGGCGACCGGTGAGGGAACCGGGGCGACCACGACGACGCGGGCAACCAGCGACGACCCTTCGAGGGCGTCGAGGCAGAGGTCGATAACCGGTCGCCCCCCCACCGAGGCGAGGAGTTTGTCTCCTCCAAAACGAGTGCCGCCCCCAGCGGCAAGCAAGACCACACTCAGTGGCGCCGTCGTCACAACACGCACGATCGAGCGCGAGGTTAGGTTGGCCAGCCATGAGTCCCGAATCCGGCCCACTTTCCTCCCCTCCTCCGACACCGATCCGCATCGGTGAGGAGGACTCCCCGACAAGGGTGTCGGGCGCCGCCCTCGCCGATGCGCTGGCCGCCGAGACCGGCCCGCTGGCCCTCCTCGTCGGTGAGTCGCCACCGCCGTTGTCCGAGGTGGCAACGATGACCCGTCTCCTCGAAGTGGGAGGATTCGTGGCGCGCGCCGTCAGGGTCACCGATGCGCTCAAGGCGGTCGAGGACGGAGTCCTCGCCGGGACGATCGATCGCCAGTCGACCGTGGTGCTGCGACTTCCGGTCATCGCCCCGACCGCTACCTTGCGAGCGCTCGCCGCCGAAGCCGGAGACCTCGAGATCGACCTGATCGAGGCGCTTGCCGAGGTCGCCCCGGCGACCGTCTTCACCCGGAGCTGAGGCCGGCGAAGGCGGAACGGGTGTCACCGTCTACGCTGGCGGGCAATGCGGCCCCGTCGTCCAGCGGCCCAGGACGCCGGCCTTTCAAGCCGGTAACGCGGGTTCGAATCCCGTCGGGGCTACTGCGTTTCCACCCGGGGCGGCCGGCGCCGCCGTCCTCCGACGGGCGGGGACCCCAGCCTCGCCGCGGGCCGTTGACTGTCGGCACTGCCGGCGCCGCCGGCCTCTCATGGGTGACGCGCATGGGGCCGGGTTCCATACGCCGGCCCGGACCAGTACACCAACCTCGCCGGCACGTTCGACTACTGGACCACGGAGCTGGCGACGGAGGAGGTTCGGGACCTCGCCGAGGCTCTCGAGGCGCATCGCCAGCTCAGCTGGTGGCCGGGGCTCTGGTTCTCGATCCACCACCGGAAGGGGCCGGCACGTCGATTGTGGTGAGCGTCGGGTCCCTCCTGCCGCATGAATCGCCGCAGCAGCAGCGGCCCCAACGGGCCGCCGTGAGTTCCCCTGTCGCCCGCCGGTAGGCTCGGGGGTGCAGGCGAGGAGGCTGCGCACCGATGATCATCGACGGGTTCACCCACCAGCTCCCGGACACCGATCCGGAGGAGACCACCGAGTGGCTCGACTCGCTCGACACGGTGATCTCGGCCGAGGGCAACGCCCGCGCCCAGTTCCTGATGGCGAAGCTGATCGAACGGGCCCGAGGCCGCAACGTCGGAGTGCCTGCCTCGGTGTCCACCCCGTACATCAACACCATCCCCGCCGCCGAGGAGGCATGGTTCCCCGGTGACGAGTACCTGGAGGGGCGGATCCGCCGCTTCATTCGCTGGAACGCGGCGATGATGGTGATCCGGGCCAACAAGGCCGCCGACGGCATCGGCGGCCACGTGTCCACCTTCGCCTCGTCGGCGATCCTGTACGAGGTCGGGTTCAACCACTTCTTCCGGGGCAAGGAAGACGGAGTCCCCGGCGACCACATCTACATCCAGGGTCACGCCGCCCCCGGCATCTACGCCCGCTCCTACCTGGAGCACCGGCTCGACGAGGAGGACCTCGACCGCTTCCGGCGTGAGATCGGCGGCGGGCTCTCCAGCTACCCCCACCCGCGGCTGATGCCCGACTACTGGGAGTTCCCCACGGTGTCGATGGGGTTGGGACCGATCAACTCGCTGTACCAGGCCCGCTTCCTCAAGTACCTGCACAACCGGCGCATCGACGACACCTCGCAGTCCCGGGTGTGGTGCTTCATCGGCGACGGCGAGGTGGACGAGCCGGAGACACTGGGATCGATCTCGCTGGCGGCTCGGGAGAAGCTGGACAACCTCACCTGGGTCATCAACTGCAACCTTCAGCGCCTCGACGGCCCGGTCCGGGGCAACGGGAAGATCATCCAGGAGCTGGAGGCGGGGTTCCGCGGCGCCGGATGGAACGTGATCAAGGTGATCTGGGGCAGCAACTGGGACCAGCTGCTCGCCCGCGACGTCGACGGCGTGCTGGTCGACAAGATGAACCGCACCGTCGACGGGGAATTTCAGCGGTTCAAGGCGGAGGGCGGGGCGTTCGTCCGGGAGAACTTCTTCGGCCCCGACCCCAGGCTGCGCAAACTGGTCGAGAGGATGACCGACGACGAGATCTGGGCGCTGCGGCGCGGCGGGCTCGACTACCGCAAGGTGTACGCCGCCTACCGGGCCGCCACCGAGACCGAGGCCCTGCCCACGGTGATCCTGGCAAAGACGATCAAGGGCTGGCAGCTCGGGCCGGGCATCCAGGGAGGCAACACCACCCACCAGGTGAAGAAGCTCACCGTCGACCAGGTGAAGGGACTGCGGGACATCCTCGAGCTCGGCGCCGAGATCCCCGACGAATCACTGGAGGACGGTGCGTTGCCGTACTACCGGCCACCGGTCGACTCGCCCGAGGTCCAGTACCTGATCCAGCGGCGCAAGGCGCTCGACGGGCCGCTGCCGTCGCGGGTGGTTTCCATCCGCCGGCCACTGGCGCCCCCTCCCGACGAGGCCTTCGCCGAGTTCGCCGCCGGGTCCGGCAAGACCCAGGTGTCCACAACCGGCGCCTTCACCCGGCTGCTCCGCAACCTGGCCCGGTCCCCCGACTACGGCCCACGGGTGGTGCCCATCATCCCCGACGAGGGCCGAACCTTCGGGATGGACGCCCTCTTCAAGGAGCTGAAGATCTACGCCTCCCAGGGCCAGCTCTACGAGCCGGTCGACCATCACCTCCTGCTGTCGTACGCCGAGGACAAGGACGGGCAGATCCTCGAGGAGGGCATCACCGAGGCGGGGGCGATGGCGAGCTGGATCGCCGCCGCCACCAGCTACGCCACCCGGGGAGTGCCGATGGTGCCCTTCTACTCGTTCTACTCGATGTTCGGGTTCCAGCGGGTGGGCGACCTCATCTGGTCGGCCGCCGATTCCCGGGCGCGCGGCTTCCTGCTGGGCGGCACCGCCGGTCGCACCACCCTGCTCGGCGAAGGGCTGCAGCATCAGGACGGTCACAGCCTGCTGCTGGCCTCGACGGTCCCGGTGTGCCAGGCGTACGACCCGGCGTTCGCCTACGAGACGGCGGCGATCGTCCGCGACGGGCTGCACCGCATGTACGTCGACAACGAGGACATCTTCTACTACCTCACCCTCTACAACGAGAACTACCCGATGCCCGCCAAGCCCGACGGGGTGGACGACGGCATCCTGCAAGGGATGTACCGCTGGGCCGAGGCCCCCGAAGGGATGCCGCACGCCGCCACCATCGTCTTTTCCGGGTCGGCGCACTCCGCGGCGCGCCAGGCCCAGCTGGACCTCGCCGAGCACTATGGGGTGGGGGCGACTCTCTACAGCGCCACCTCGTACAAGCGCCTGCGGGACGAGGCGCTCGAGGTGGAGCGGTGGAACCGGCTCCATCCCGGCGCCGAGCCCCGGGTGCCGTTCGTCACCAGCCTGCTCGACAACGGCGCCGGGCCGGTGATCGCTGTCTCCGACTTCATGAAGGCGGTGCCCGACCAGGTCGCCCGTTGGGTGCCGCGGCGGTTCCGGCCGCTCGGTACCGACGGCTTCGGCCGAAGCGACACCCGCGAGGCGCTGCGCCGGTTCTTCGAAATCGACGCCGCCCACACCGTCGTAGCCACGCTGGCAGCGCTGGCGGAGGACGGGACGATCGAGGCGCCGCTGGTGGGCAATGCCATCGAGCGCTACGAACTCGACCCCGACGCCACCGACCCCCGGATCAACTGGCCTGACTGACCGCCCGTTCCCGGGCCGGCTCGCCTTGCCCCCTGTTGAACGACGACCGCATGCCACCGGCGACGACCGGGGTCGACATGGACTCTGACCGACTGCTGGACCTCGCCGAGGCTGCCTCGTTGTGCGGGTGCCCGGCATCCACCATCGAGCACCTGATCGAGCTCGGTCTCCTTCCGATCGACGGCCCCACCGTGTCCGACATCAACGGGATCCGGCTGATGGTCAGCTTCGAGGCGGCAGGCATCTCCTTCGAGACCTTCGCCGCGGCAGCAGCGGCCGGGTTCCTGTCGCTCGAGTTCCGCCGCCGGCTCCTCCCCGACCCCATCGGGCTCTCCGATCGCTCGTTCTCGGACGCCTGTCGAGATCTCGGACTCGACACGGCTGTGGTCGCCCGGCTGCTGGTGACGGCGGGCCTGCCCGTGCCCGACGCCGATCGGGTGGTTCGCCAGGACGATCTCGAGCTCCTCGCTCTGCTCGCGGACGGGTTCGCCCTCGGGGTCACCGAGGAGTCCGCGGTGCGAGTGCTCCGCGTCTTCGGGCGTTCCGCCCGGCTCCAGGCCGAGGCGATGCGCGACCTGTTCCGCAGCGATGTTGAGGCAGCCACCGCCGACCAGGGACTCTCGCCCGCCGCCGTGATGGAGGTGGCGGCCTCGCGCCGCCTGCCGTTGCAGGCGATCGGCTACTCGCTGCTCGACCTGCTCGCCAAGAGGAACCTCGAGGATGTCGTGTTCGAGAACGTCACCATGCGGATCCAGGACGCCCTCTCGGCGACGGGCCTGGCCCCGGCACGCTCCAACACCGACCCGGCGGTCGCCTTCATCGACGTCTCCGGATTCTCCCGGATGACCCGCGAGGTCGGCGACGATGAGGCCGCCCGCCGGGTGGCGCGGTTCGAGGAGGTCGCCCAGGAAGTCGTCACCCAGTGGGGCGGGCGCATCGTCAAGTCTCTCGGGGACGGCCTGCTCACCGTGTTCGGCGGACCAGCAGACGCGACCGGGGCCTGTCTCGACCTGATGGATCGCCTCGCCGCCGAGGGGCTCCCCACCATCCACGCCGGGCTGACCGTGGGTCCCGTGGTACGCCGGGACGGCGATATCTTCGGCAACAGCGTCAACCTGGCGGCCCGGCTGGCGGGGTTCGCCGAGTCGTCCGAGATCATCGGCCCCTGGGCGTCGCTGTCGGCCGAGGAGCGGTCGACCCGCCAGTGGGTCGACGGCGGCGTGGTGGCACCGAAAGACCTCGCCCCGATCCGTGTCGGACGGCTGCGCCGGTTCCGGTAGGGACGGGCAGGTTCTTCCGGCGACCCGAGGGGGCCGGACCTTCGGCCTGGTCGAGATAGTTCCCACCGCCGCCGATGGCGGCGACGCCCAGCCAGGCTGCGAGGCGAGGATCAGTCGGCGAGTCCGCTCGGGATTAGTGTCACCTCCGCCACACCAAGATCCAGAGTGACCAGGTCGCCGCCCGAGTGGCGACTCACCTCGGTGTAGGCGGCGGCACCGCGAACGAGGCGGAACCTGATGATCTCGGGGCCTTCGACGTCGACCACCCAGTAGTGCTCCACACCCAAAGCCGCGTACTTGTGCGCCTTGCGGAGCAGGTCGGCGGCGCGGTCGGTCGACAACACCTCCACCACAAGGTGGGGCATCCCGGTATACCGCACGTTCTCCTCGGTGCGGTCGACGACGATCAGGTCGGGGATGAACTCGTCCGCAGCCGGCTTCCACGACCAGTCCTGGACCACTTCGACTTCGTCGGGCACCGCAGCTTCGAGGACGTTGTGCAGGCGATGGACGATCACCTGATGACGGCGCGTGGCTGACGGGCTCACCACGAACGCCCCGTCGATGTACTCGCCCCGTGGTTGCTCAGGGAGGGCGGCGTACTCCTCCCACGACATGGGTATCCGGTCACCCGGCTCGACGGCTCGCACGACCCCATCCACGCTACTCCTCCGGATCACGTCCTCCCCGCAAGGTCACGATCCGAAGGTATCGCGACGGTGTGACGCGAAGCCACGCGCAGGTTGAACCGCGACGCCCTACCAGGCGGAGCCGCCCCCGCGGTCGCCGTCGAAGGCGCGGTCGAGCTTGAACACCGGATGGTCGGCCGGGTCCGCGCTGTCGGCCCAGGCGGCGGCGTCGGCCGAGTCGCCCGCCCGGGCGCGGTAGGCGGTGATGATCGCGGCGCGATCCTCCACCGGCACCTCGGTCGCCGAAACCGCCATCTTCCGGTCCTTGTTGGTGAGGCTGCCCCGGCCGCTGAGGCGGATGCGCTCCACCCAGGCGGCGTCGGCGCGGTCGGCGACCAGGTAGCGGCCGCCATCGTGCTCGACGGGGACGATCGTCGTCTGCTCCGTGGAGCCGGCGACTTCGAGCACCATCGGACGCCCACCGCCGCCCCCCGACTTCCCGCCACCGGTGATCTTGCCCCACAGCCGCGTTGCGATATTGGCCATCGACCAATGATGCCACGCCGACGGCCCGTCGGTCGACCCGCCCTGGGGCAGCCGGCCACCCGGGCGGTACTCTCTGGGACGCGCCAGCCCGAGGTACACCGATGGCCCACGTTGTGTGGTTCGACCAGATCTCGATGAGCGACCTCCCCGCGGTCGGTGGCAAGAACGCCTCGCTCGGCGAGATGATCACCCGGCTGAGCTCGGCGGGCATCACCGTCCCCGGTGGGTTCGCCACCACCGCCGACTCCTACGGCGCCCACCTGAGCCGGAGCGGGCTCGACCAGCGCATTGCCGACCGACTCGCCGGCGTCGATCCCGAGGATGTCGTCGCCCTCGCCTCCGCCGGCGCCGAGATCCGCGCCTGGATCGAGGAGGCTCCCCTCGCCGACGACCTGCAACGGGAGATCGCCGCCGCCTACGCCGTGCTGTCCGCCGATGCCGGGGCCCCGGACGGGGTGTCGGTGGCGGTCCGCTCGTCGGCAACCGCCGAGGACCTGCCCGACGCCTCCTTCGCCGGGCAGCAGGAGACATACCTCAACGTCGTCGGCGTCGACGCGGTGCTGGCTGCCGTCAGGAAAGTGTTCGCATCCCTCTACAACGACCGAGCCATCGCCTACCGGGTGCACCGGGGCTACACCCACGAAGACGTGGCGCTGTCGGCCGGTGTGCAGCGGATGGTGCGATCCGACGTCGGGGTCAGTGGGGTGGCCTTCTCCATCGACACCGAGTCCGGCTTCCCCGGTGTGGTGTTCCTCACCGCCACCTACGGGCTCGGCGAGTTGCTGGTCCAGGGAGCGGTCAACCCCGACGAGTTCACCGTGTCCAAGACGGCGCTCGCCGCCGGGCGCCCGGCCGTCCTCGGCCGCCACCTCGGGCACAAGAACCGGCAGATGGTGTACGCCACCGACGGCACCGGGGTCGCCACCGTCGGGGTGCCGGTGGAGATGGCGCGGACCTTCTGCCTCACCGATGACGAGGTGCAGAGGATGGCGGCGATGGTGGTGCTCATCGAGGACCACTACGGCCGGCCGATGGACGTCGAATGGGCCAAGGACGGGGTCACCGGCGAGCTCATGGTGCTGCAGGCGCGCCCGGAGACGGTCCAGTCCCAGTCCGATGCCCGGGTTCTGGAGCGGTTCCATCTCGGAGGACCGCGGACCAGTCCTCACCACCGGACGCGCCGTCGGTGCCCGGATCGGGACCGGAGCCGTGCGAGTGGTGCGAACACCGGCTGAGATGTCGCGGGTCGAGGAGGGCGACGTCCTCGTCGCCGACATGACCGACCCGGACTGGGAGCCGGTGATGAAGCGGGCCGCCGCCATCGTCACCAACCGGGGCGGGCGCACCTGCCACGCCGCCATCATCGCCCGTGAGCTCGAGATCCCCGCCGTGGTGGGCACCGGTGACGCCACCGACCTGCTCGCCGACGGCGCCCCGGTCACCGTGTCCTGCGCCGAGGGCGAGACCGGGTTCGTCTACGAAGGCCGCCTCCGCTTCGAGGTGCGCCGGCACCAGCTCGACGCCATGCCCGAACCCCCGGTCAAGCTGATGATGAACCTGGCCAACCCGGAGCGGGCCTTCGCCTTCAGCCGGATCCCCAACCACGGCGTCGGGCTCGCCAGGCTCGAGTTCGTGATCAACACCTCCGTCGGGATCCATCCCCGAGCGCTGCTCGACTACCCGAACCTGCCCGCCGAACTCAATGCCGCCATAGACGAGAGGATCGCCGGCTATCCCGACCCGGAGAGCTTCTACGTGATGAAGCTGACGGAGGCCATCGCCACCATCGCCGCCGCCTTCCATCCCAAGCCGGTCATCGTCCGGCTCTCCGACTTCAAGAGCAACGAGTACGCCCACCTCCTCGGAGGAGAACGCTACGAACCGCACGAGGAGAACCCGATGATCGGCTGGAGGGGCGCCTCACGCTACCGCGACCCCTCGTTCCGGCCCGCCTTCGACCTCGAGTGCTCCGCGGTGCGGAGGGTGCGTGACGAGATGGGGTTCACCAACGTCGAGGTGATGATCCCGTTCGTCCGCACCGTCGGCGAGGCGGAGGAGGTGGTCGAGATCCTCGCCGACAACGGGCTGCGACGCGGCGACAACGGCCTGCGGCTGATCATGATGTGCGAGATCCCCTCGAACGCGATCCTCGCCGACCGTTTCCTCGATCACGTCGACGGCTTCTCCATCGGGAGCAACGACCTCACCCAGATGACCTTGGCGCTTGACCGCGACTCGGGGTTGGTCGCCGACCTGTTCAACGAGCGCGATCCGGCGGTGAAGGCCCTCATCTCGCAGTCGATCGCCGCCTGCCTGGCCAGGGACAAATACATCGGGATCTGCGGGCAGGGCCCGTCCGACCATCCCGACTTCGCCCAGTGGCTCGCCGACGAGGGCATCGAGAGCATGTCGCTCAACCCGGACACCATCCTCGAAACGTGGTTGCAGCTCTCCGGCACGACCGTGCCCGCGGGTGTCGCCGCTCCACCGGAGGACCAGGCCGGTTGACCGAGCGACGCCCCGTCGTCTGCGTCTCGGACCACACCGGGCTGACCGCCGCCACGTTCGCCCACAGCCTGGTGGCCCGGTTCGACGGGCTCGAGGCCGCCTACCTGCTCAGGCCGTTCGTCGACAACCGGGAGAAGGTCGATGCGGTGGTGGCCGAGGTCGACGCCCTCGCCGCCAAGGGGCCTCGCCCCATCGTGTTCAGCACGCTCACCGACACCGCGCTGTGGCAGCGGCTGCGTGAGGCCAACGCCCTCGTGCTCGGGCTGTTCGAGCACTTCGTCGACACCCTGGCCGAAGAGTTGCACCTCGAGCCCGGCCATGTGGTCGGGGCCGCCCACTCGATCCGCGACACGTCGCTGTACCAGGTGCGGCTCGACGCCCTCGACTTCTCGCTCACCACCGACGACGGCCTCGGCATCCGGCACTACGGCAGCGCCGACCTCATCGTCATCGGGGTGTCCCGCGCCGGCAAGACCCCGGCGTCCCTGTACCTGTCGATGCAGTACGGGATCCGGGCGGCCAATTACCCGCTCACCATGGACGAGCTCTCGAGTGGTTCGCTCCCCGAGAGCCTGCGTCCCTACCAGCCGGTGCTCTTCGGGCTGACCATCGACCCTGTGCGGCTCCACCAGATCCGACAGAAGCGCCGTCCCGACAGCGATTACTCGTCACTGGCGCGGTGCACCCAGGAGGTCGGGCTCGCCGAGCGCTTGTTCCGGCAGGAGGGCGTTCCCACAGTCGACACCACCACCCACTCGATCGAGGAGATCACCTCGACCATCATGGAGGTGAAGGGCCTCACCAGCCGCTTGGATTGATGACAACTTTCCCCTCCCCTGTCAGTTCCAGATTCAGGGGAGGGGCGGCGACGAATGAGGCGGGGAGGGGTGCCTGCCGTCCCGGTTGTCTCTCAGCCGATGCCCGCGTCCTTCTCCTCCCGCATCGCCGCCGCCTTCGCCAGGGCCTCGGCCGGGATCCGCGACTTCCTCGGCGCCGGGGCCGGGTCGGCGGGCTCGGCGACCACCGATGCGGCCCGGTCCCCGGCGATCTCCGTGGTGCCGCCGCCGACGAGGGCGGGCTCGACCTCGGCGACCGCTGTTGGGGCGGCGGGTGCCTGGCCGGCCGCCGCCTTCGCCGCTCTCGCTCGCGCCAGCAGGTGCTCCGGGATCCGTTGCTTCGCCTCCGCGGGCTCCTCCGGTGACGCAGCCGGCGCTTCGCACGGGGCGGCTTCGGCCTCGGTTTCGAGCGTGGCGGTCCGTGCCGCCCGCGCCGCCGCCAACGCCTCGGCGGGGATCCGCGGCTTCGCCGCCGGGGTGCCGTCCCCGGTGGTTGCCGGCAGGTCGGGCGGGGACTCCTGGGGATCGGCCGGAGCCGGCCGCGGCGCCCGCGCCGACGCGGGCTTCGACGCGTCGTGACCCGCCATGACGATACGAAGCACCACCAGGGCGACAACGGCGGCACCGGTTGCGGCGTACAAGGAGAAGACCAGGGGGTTGGCGGTGTCGGTCCCGGCGGTGAGGCCGTGGACGAGCGCCGACAGGAAGACCCCGAACGAGAGGTAGTGCAGCGACCGCCACGTCGACTGGCCGATGTGCTTGCGGATGTAGAACGACAGGATCACCACGACCATGCCGTAGAAGGCGGCGACCCCCCACGCCACCGCCATCGGCTTCCACGGCGCTCGCCCAGGCACCAGGACGGCGGCGGCGTCGAAGTCGATGAACTCATCGAAGGCGATGCCGATCATGTGGACCAGCGTCGCCACCAATGCCCCCACCGACAGAGACTCGTGCAGCAGGGTGAGGTTCTTCACCGACTTGGGGAGCACCCCGAGCGACAGGACGAGCCCCCACAGCACCGATGCCGCGAGCAGCAGGTAGGCGACCAGCCCCGATCCGCGGATCAGCATCCATTCGAGACTCAGGCTCATGCCGCCAGCCCCGTCCGGGTGGTGGCATAGACGGCGCCGTCGTGCCACACGGCGATGGCGCCATCGATCCACGGCTGCTCGTCCGCCCAGGCCAGGCCGTCGGTGCCCCGGATGAGGACCGCCTTGGCCGCCGCCTCGGCCTCGGCGGCGGTGGCAGCGATGGCGGTGGCGCTGACCACCGGCGTCCTCGCCGGGTCCCCGGTGCGGGGGTCGATGATGTGGTGAGCTGGGAGACCGCCTGCCGTCCACCGGCGCCGGGCGGTCGAGCTGGTGGCGAGGGCTCCGCGCCCGAGGTCGACGGTGGCGACGACCGCCCCTGCTGGATCGGCGACGTCGACCGTTGCCGAGTCGATCGCCGACCGCACGTCGCCGCCGGCGGACACCATCAGCGCAAGGCCCCGGTCGACGGCGAGGTCGCAGGTCCACCCCTTGGCCACGCCGCCAACGTCGATGGCGGTGCCGGGAGGGCGGGTCAGCGTGTCGCCGTCGAGCTGCCACCACCCACCAGGGAGCGGAGACGGCGAAGCGGCGACGACGTCCGGCATCGTCTCGAACGACCGGTCGTAACCCCACGCCACCACCTCGGCCCCGACCCCGACGTCGACCAGGCCATCGGTACGGGTTCGCAGGTCGGCGGCGAGGTGGAGGACCTCGGCCAGCATCGGGCCGACCTGTGCCGAAACGCCCGGCGCCTCGTTGACCCGGGACAGCTCGCTGTCTGGACGGAATCGGCTCAGCGTCGCCTCGACGTCCTCGAAGAGCAGACGGGTCGCCTCGATTCCGGCGTCGTCGACGGCAGTCACCGCCACCGTGGTCCCCATCGCCCGGAAGCAGCCGGCGATCACGATCCGCTGCTCACGGTTGCGGCGGGTGCGGTGCCCCCGGCCGGTGCCGGCACCACGATCACCTCCGGCTCAGGGGTCGGGGCCGGTGTCGAGCGGAGCACGACCAGACCCTGTCCGGGAAGCAGCGGCATGCCTGCGGCACCCGTTGCGACCGCAACCGCCACCGGGGGATCGGGTACGGCCGGTGCCTCGGGTGGAGGCGATGCGGCTGTTCGGGCGAGCAGGGCGGTGATCCAGGCGATGCCCACCGTGGTCAACCCGACGACCCGCACCCACCGCTCGGCGGGGAACCGGTTGCGGATGTTGCGGATCACGGCGCGTCTTCGGGCAGGGTGAGCACCGCTCGGCGATCGACCAGCACCCGCACCACCGAGTCTGGGAGCGCGGGTAGCTCGGCGGGTTCGACGACCTCGGCGGAGCCCGCCGTCGCCAGTACCCGGTTCACCGACTCGGACAGCGTGTCCACGAGCGGCTCCGTCGTAGCAGTCGGCATCGGTGCCGAGGCGGGAGCGACCACGGCCGGTGGTTCCACGACCGGGACGACCGGCTGAGGGCGCAGCACCAGGAAGCCGGCCAGCGAGACGAGGGTGACACCGGTGAACAGCCAGAAGTCACGAGGTGGCCGCATCAGTCGTCGTCCCAGGAGTCGTCGCCGCCATCGTCGTCTGACGAGTCGTCGTCGTCTGCGAAGTCGTCGTCGTCCCATGAGTCGTCGTCGTCCGAGTCGTCGTCGAACGTCACCGTGGTCACATCGCTCCGCGAGGCGGCGCTGACCACCACCGGCTCGGGTGCGGGTGGTGGGGCCAAGGGCCGGCCCTCGGCGGCGCAGATCGGGCGCAGCGCGTCGAGAGCGGCCTGCTCGACGGCGCTGATCGTCCCGTCGGCCTCGGCTTCGACGAGCGTGCGCCCGTCGCGACCGCACGCCCGGCGCAGGTCGCGGGCGCTGGCGGTCACCGCCGAGGTGGTCGGAGCTTCGCTCTCGCGAGCCACGGTCTCGACGGCGGTGTCCGCCGCCGTCGCCGATGGCTCGGTGGAGCCGAACAGCGCCGACGAGGCGAGTGCCAGTGCCGGGATCGCCAGCACGCCGCCGAAGAGCCCGGCGAGGGCCTTGCGGCGCGAATCCGATTGAGCCATGAGGAACCTCCCGTTGCGGAGCGTCGTTGCCCCACGATCCGGGAAGGAGGGTTATCGCTGCGCTAAACGCGGGCTAACGGTGGCTGGACACCCGATCGGGGTCAGGTCCGCGACGGCCCGCGAACGGCCCGCGAGCCGGGAATATCACGGGTAGGGGCCCCATCTGCGGGAGGAGGCGAGCGCAGCGAGCCGGGAATGTCACAGCAGCATCCAGTCGGTTCGGATGCTCTGGCCCTCACTGATCCGGCAGCGAAGGCTGACCGGCCCGGTGGGGACGTCGTCGAAGCGGAAGCGGCCGAGACTGTCGGAAGTGGTCACGATCGCCCGGTCGACATGGCGCAGCTCGACGGTCAGCGCCTGAGGAGGGACGAGCTGACCGATGATCCGTCGGTTCTCGGCCGACAGGAGCTCGACCTCGATCTCGACCCCTGGGGCGCGGAAGGTCATCTGCCGGGTGATGTCCGACCCGCGGACGCCGACCAGGCCGGCCTCGGCGGAGTCGAAGACGAGCTCGGCCAGCTCGGCGTCGAGGTCACGCCAGCCATAGCCTGCCTTGGCATATTCGGTCACCATCTCGGGGACCGGATCGGCCTGTTCGAGCATCATCCCGATCTCGGTGATCATCTGGTCATCGTCGGTGGTCATCTGGGCGCCTCCCCTTGGGTATCTCCTGGCCGGCCGATGCCGAGCTCGCCGCTTCCCCCAGGATGCGGTGCAGCTTCGAGATGCACCGTGCCCTGGTGGGGCCGATGCTGCCCTTGGGCCGCCCGATGAGCTCGGAGATCGTGTCATAGTCGAGCGGGGGGTCGGTGGCCAGCAGCCGGAGCAGCTGGCGGCAGTCCGCCGAGATCTTCTTGAATGCCGCCCCTAGGCGGGCGAGGCGGTCGTCGCGGATGAGCGTCTCGTCGACATCGGCGACGGACTCATCCTCGAGGTCGAGGTCGAAATCGGTGGGGACCACTCGCTGGGATGACCGCAGGGTGCGCAGCGCCTCGTTCCTCGCCGTGGCCGCCAGCCACGACGGGAGGCGTTCGGGCTCTCGGATCCGATCCAGGTTCTCCACCAGCCGCAGCCATACGGTCTGGGACACATCGGCCGACGATGCATCGCCCAACCGGAAGCTGCGGACCACCGACCACACCAGCCGGTTGTAGCGATCGACGATCGCGTTCCAGGCGGTGCGGTCCCCGTGGAGAGCCGCATCCACCAATTCGGTGGTGGTCGGGTCGGTCATCGGTCCTGGAGCCTTCTGCGCCGCCGCGTCCGAATACATCGGAACTCCTGCCGTGGTCATACACACACGATCGCCGACGGCCACGGCAGATACACCGGAAAGCTAGCCGCTGGACCTCATTCCCACAGCACGCCCACGCCGGCGGACTACCCGGCGCCGAAGCAGACGAACGACCCGGCGGCGTACCCCTCGGGGCCTTCCAATGCCACCGTCTGCACCTCTGCCAGGGCCGCCGCCGGCGACCGGCCGGCTAGTAGCAGGCGATGCAGCCCGACCATGGTTGCCGTCGTCAGCACGGTGTCGGGCACCAGTCCCGTGCTGGCGATCACCGTGCGCACTCCCGCTCCGAGCAAGCCGGCCACGATCCCCATCGTCTCGTTGCCGGGGCGTGCCGCAGTGATGCCGGCGTTGCACGCCGACAGCACGATCACCGGGGGCAATCTCGGCACCCGGGCGAGGTCGTACACCGTGATACCCCCATCGGCCAGGCGCAGCGACGAGAACAGCGGGTTGTCCGAGCGGAAGCCTCCGTGGGCGATGATGTGGGCGACGCCGGCGCCGTCGAGGGCGGCGAGCACCGCCTCGACCTTGGAGGTCCGCGCGGTGAACCTGGCCACATCACGGTAGAGGGACGCGATGCGGCGTGATTCCTCGGCGGCCCCCGGCAGCCCGGGCCCGCCCACCAACACGACGCGGTCGCCACCGACGACGCCATCGATCCGCTCCAACCAGAGGCGGGCCGCCGGCGCCACCGTCACCAGCCGAGATCGCAACGACGGCAGCAGGGTCCACGGAACCGGGAACAGCTCGGCCGGCGGGACGACCACGACCTCACAGGCCGGGTCGACGGGAAGGCCCTTTGGCAGCACGGCCCGCTGCAACGTCGTCGTGGCATCGGCGACGATTGCCGCGGCAGCGGTCCGAGACATCTGGGAGCCTCCGGGGCGGGCGAGTCGGTCGAGGCCGAACCGAATGTCCTCGAGTGCCGCCACCGCACCCTCCAGCCGACCGAGGCGACGATGGGCGGCCCTGCCGTCGCGCAACACGACGGAGTGGACATCGCCGTCGCTCACCGCCAGCTCGACCAGGCACCGGCCTTCGAGCCGGTCGAGCACTCGTCCGGACAGTCCGGCCCTCCGCACCCTGGCACCATCCGAGGTGGTCCGAAGGTTCAGCCTTCGGATCTCCTCCTGCAGACCGGCGCTCTCCTTGCGCAGCCGGACAGGGTCACCTCCCCCCAACTCGGCGCTGCGCAGCTCTTCCTCTGCGATCCGGAGACGGGCGAGCAGCGCAGCCAGCTCCGCATCCTCGGGGGGCACCACCGACGGGAAATCGAGTGCTCGCGCCCGAGACTTCTCCATCCACTCGAATACCCGTCGGGGCCGCCCGCTCTCGAGGGCGAGTCGGACCCCGAGTGCAGCCAGCTCGTCGGCATGGGCCGAAACCCCTGCCCTGGCCTCCAGAGCACCGAGGGCAGCACCGTACCTGTCGGCCATGTCGAGCCCGGTGCGGGCCGCAGCAGCGGCTCCGGCTCGGTCGCCCCGTTCGAGTCGCAGAAGGGCGGCGGCCAGCCACGCCTGGGTCCTCGTAGCCACCGACCCCACGGATCGGGCCTCGGCCGCCCTGTCCAACTCTCGTGCGGCCACTCGGGCGTCGCCCAGGCGGATCGCGGTGCGCCCACACAGGATGCGGGCGTCCAGAGCGAGATCCCGCATCCCGGCGTCGTCGAGGGCATCGGCGATCCGCCGGACTGCACCGAGGTCTGACCGCACGAGGTCTTCGAGCACGAATCTCGCCCGGAGGGCGAGGTAGTCGGCATACGCGACCCAGGCAGGTCGGTCCTGCCCGGTAAATACGGTGCGAGCCGCCCTCGCCGCCTCCAACGCTTCGCCCGGCTCGTGGTCGAGGAGCGCGGCCTCGGCCTGCATCGCCATGGCCTCGGCGCCGAGAAAGGCGTATCCGGAGGCGGTCAACGTCTCCGCCGCCCGCCGAGCCAAGGCCCGCGCTTCGGCACCGAGATGGCAGGCGAGCAGCGCCCAGCACCTGTCGATCCACAGAGAGCCGAGCCCGCCCCCGAGATCGCGGAACTCCGCCTCGGCGGCATCGAAGTGCTTGAAAGCGCCGGCCAGGTCACCGCTGCGAGCGGCGAGCCATCCGAGACTCTGCGTAACCTCCGCTACCGAGTTGCGATGACCGAGCAGGCCATAGAGACGGCCGGCTTCCTCGTACTCGGTGCGTGACCCGGCATAGTCACCGCGATAGCCGAACACGATCGCCCGGTTGACCCGCAGATGCGCCCGCCACAGGTCGTCCCCGGCCTGTCCAAGCAGCGGATCGGCGGCGGCGAAATCCGCCAGCGCCTGCTCGAACGAACCCTCGACGGTTCGGATGGCGCCGCGCTGCACCATCGCTCGAGCGAGCGGTACATCCTCGAGCAGCCCAACGGCCGCGTCGATGGCTTCGAAGGCGGCATCGTGGCGACCGGCGTGGGCCAGGACGCCTGCCCGGGTCATCTGCACCTCACCGAGGAGTTGCCGGTCTCCACTGGCCTCGGCGTGCCCGAGCGCCCCGGCAAGGTCGTCGACGGCAGCGGTCCCCTGGCGCAAGTAGTCGTGCGCCAGTCCCCTTGCCCGCAAAGCCGCCGCGGCCAGCGCGTGGTCCTCAGCGGCGATGGCCGCCTCTACGGTCTCGTTGGCGACAACCAAGGCGGCCGCCGGATCGTCGTTCACCAGCTGCAACAAGGGGGCGAGCACGGTGGATCGATCGGAGACGGCGGTCAAGACCCGATCATGCCACAGCGGGTCCGGAGCCCCCCGGAGTAGGTTTCACGCGTATCTGGGCGCCGGCGCCCGCATCACCAAGAGGTACACATTCGAGGGAGGTGCCGGATGAGCAGGGCAAGGGCGCGCGACCGGGATCGGAAGCAGGCCCAGCGGAGGGCCCGGCTGGGCCGTGCGAACGTGAGGTCGCTCCACGAGGACGACCCGGACAAGCCTGCGGTTTACTACGTACCGAACGAGATCGTCACCGTCGCTGGGCAGTTCGACTCGATCCTCGCCGACCTCGGCGACTTCGCCGAAGTCGAGGAGAGTCGCATCGACGAAGACCGGGCCGCCTCCCGCGAAGACCGGGACGAGGTTCCGGTCGTCATCAAGCTCCGCGACGGCGACCCGTTGGAGGTAATCGCCCGACTCAACGAGGCACGCGGGAGTCGGGGGGAGGGTGCGGCGCGGGTTGCGCTGAACCACGTGCTGACGCTCGCCCCCCCAGGCAAGATCGGTCCCGAGAGCGACCCCTGGCCCGCGCAGCCCGCGGAAAGGGGTGACGAGGGCCCGGCGTTGCCCGGATCGATGCCCAAGATCGGGGTGGTCGACACCGGCGTCTGGGAGCCGATGCCGAACGCAGTGAGAGTGTCGGATCCCGGTGGACCAGAACATGTTGACCCCGTCGACCTGGAAAGCCCAACCAATCAGATCGACTATCCGGGTGCCGGCCACGGGGGGTTCATCGCCGGCGTCATCAGCCACAACTTTAAGGCGGGAAGCGTCGACATCGTGTCCCGGCGGGGCTTCGTCGAAGGCACCCAGGAACTGCTGACCGAGGAGAGCGTGGCCGGCGCCGGCAACGGCGTCGCCTTGGATGCCCGCGCCCGGATCATCAACCTCTCGCTCGGCACCTACGCGGACGGCGAGGCCCTGTTCCTGCGCGACGCCGTGCGCCAATGGGTAAGGGACGGTTGCCTGATCGTCGCCGCTGCCGGCAACGAGGGCATCAGCTCACCCTGGTACCCGGCTGCTTTCACCCAAGATCCCGAGCTGGCCCATGGGGTTGTGGCGGTCGGCGCCCTCGAGTCGAGGCTGGCCGACGGGCCTGGGGTGCTCGCCGCCCCGGCGCCGTTCTCGAACCATGGGCCCTGGGTCACTGCGTGGGCCCCCGGTGCCGACGTGGTCAGCGCATACCCCCAAGGACTCCAGTTCCCCTACGGCCCGGCAGCCAGTGACCTGTCCGACCCCTTCGCCGCCGGACTCGCTCATTGGGACGGCACGTCGTTCGCAGCCCCGTTCGCCGCCGCCGAGATCGCCCGCTACGCCGCGGAGCACGGGTTCGGCGACAACGTGCAGGGGGCGTGGCGCGCGCTCAAGGGGGAGAGCCCGTTCGTGGTCTTCTGGCCGACGTGGGACAAGCGACGCAACCGGTTCGATCCTGACGACCCGGGTGCAGGCCGCTACAGCGAACTACCGGGAGGCCCGTCCGGCGATTGACCTCGGGGCTGGTCAGTTGACCTGGCGGTCCATCGCCTCCCAGTAGGGCTGGCGGAGCTTGTACTTCTGCAGCTTGCCGGTGGCGGTCCGGGCCAGCTCGGTGCGGAACTCCACCGACGTCGGGCACTTGAAGTGGGCCAGCTTGCCGCGACACCACTCGATCAGCTCGCCCTCGGTGGCCGACGCGCCCGGGGCGAGGACCACCAACGCCTTGACGGTTTCGCCCCACTTGGCGTCGGGAACCCCGACCACCGCCACCTCGGCGACCGCCGGATGTGAGAAGAGCCGGTCCTCGACCTCGATCGAGGAGACGTTCTCCCCGCCCGAGATGATGACGTCCTTCTTGCGGTCGGCGATCGACAGGTACGACTGGTCGTCGATCCGCCCGCCGTCACCGGTGTGGAACCAACCGTCGACGATGGCTGCATCGGTGGCCTCGGGCTGGTTCCAATAGCCGTCGAGCACGTGGTTGGACCGGGCGAGCACCTCGCCGGCATCGTCGACGGCGACTTCGACCCCGAGGGCAGGCAGCCCGGCCCGGCCCAGCCGCTCCGCCCGCTCCGAGGCGGGAACCTGGTCCCACTCCGCCGGGGCGCGGTTGATGGTGAGCAGCGGAGCGGTCTCGGTGAGGCCGTAGATCTGGATGAACTCCCAGCCCAGCTCGGTCTCGACCCGCTCGATGGTGCGGGTCGGAGGCGGCGCGCCGGCCACAACGATCCGGGTTCGGCCGGTCCCGGGGACCGGGCCGTCCCAACTCGACGCCGCCTCCAGGATGGCCGCAACGACGGCCGGGGCGCCACACATCAGGGTGACCCCGTGCCGGTCGACGCGGCGCAGGATCTCGGCGCCGTCGACCTTGCGCAACACCACCTGGGGCACGCCCATCGCCGTGGTGGTGAACGGCATGCCCCACCCGTTGCAGTGGAACATCGGCAGGGTGTGCAGGTAGACGTCGCGGTCGCTGACCCCGCTCGACCACCCGAACACGGTGGCGTTCAGCCACAGGGTCCGGTGGCTGAGCTGGACCCCCTTGGGCCGGGCGGTGGTGCCCGACGTGTAGTTGATGGCGCCGACCGCCTCCTCGTCGGGCTCCCAGGGCTCCGGTTCCACGCCCTCGAGGAACAGCTCGGCGTCGTCGGCGCCGAGGACGAAGCGGTGCGGCGCCGACACACCGGCGAGGGCTTCGTCCAGCTCGGGATCGACCAGGACCACCGAGGCGCCGCAGTGCTCGACGATGTAGCCGACCTCGTCGGCGTTGAGCCGGAAGTTGATGGGCACGACCACCCGGCCGTGCACCGGGATCCCGAACAGGCTGACCAGCAGGCGCGCCGAGTTGTGCGACACCACCGCCACCCGCTCGCCGAAACCGACTCCCAGGGCGTCGAGCCTGGCCGCCTGGGCGGTGGCGAGCTCCGCCATGCGGCCGTAGGTGATCGACCCCAGCGACGTCGCCGGTTGCTCGGGCTCGTCGATCACGCCGATCCGGTCGGGATAGGCAACGGCGGCGCGGCGGAGGTGGTCACGGATGGTGAGCGGGACCTTCACGGCGACCTCCCCACGTCGGGCTCGGACGGCGCGAACCTAGCGTGGCGCCTGACACGGTGTCACTCCTCGTTGGCGATGAACCCGTGGAAGTCCGCCATCGACCCGCGCACCATCGCCACCCTGGCCGCGTTGAGGATCGAGGCGAGGTCGATGAGCTCCTGGGTGACCACCCCGGCGATCGGGGTGAGCAGCCCGGCGACCGCCAGCCCCATCCCCACCACCGAGACCACAATGCCTCCGACCGCGCTCTGCAGGGCGATGCGCCGCAGCCGCTCCCCGATGTGGAGGAGGTCGTCGAGCCGTTCCAGCGACGAGTCGAGGACGACGGCGCCGGCCGCCTCGGTGGTCACGTCGCTGTTGGCCCCGAAGGCGACCCCGACAGTGGCGGCGGTCATCGCCGGGGCGTCGTTGATCCCGTCGCCGAGGAAGAGGGTGGGCGCCTCGGCGGTCTCCGCCCTGACGATGTCGAGCTTCCCCTCGGGCGACACCGCGGCGTGCACCTCGTCGATGCCCACGAGGCGGGCGAGGTGCTCGACCTCCCCCGGCCGGTCGCCGGAGACGATCACGGTGCGGGCCACGCCGTGCCGCCCCGGCAGGTGGGCCACGAAGTCGGCGGCATCGCGGCGCGGCTGGTCGCGGAACCGGATCGTGGCCGCATAGCGGCCGTCGAGCAGGACGACGGCCTCCATGCCCGCCTTGGGCACCGGGATGGCGGCTTCGGGATCCTCGGCCAGCGCCCCGACACGGTTCGTGATGCGGATGGTGCGCCCTTCCACCCGACCGGTGAGCCCCGATCCCGGCCGTTCGGAGACGTCGCCGACCGGTAGCGGCTGGAGGCCCCGGCGGCGAGCCTCTTCGACGGTGGCGGTCGCCAGTGGATGGCGGGAGTACGCCTCGACCGAGGCTGCCGCGGCGATGACTCGGTCGGCGTCGACGCCGGGAGCGGGCTCGACTTCGGTGACGGTGGGGCGCCCGTAGGTGAGTGTGCCGGTCTTGTCGAAGAGGACCGTGCGCACCCTGCTCACCTGCTCGAGTATCCCCGGGTCCTTGACGATGATGCCCCGCTTCGCCGCCAGCGAGATCGCCCCGATGATCGCCACCGGTACCGCGATCAACAGCGGACAGGGCGTGGCGATCACCAGCACGGCGAGCAGGCGCCCCGGGTCTCCGCTCACCGCCCAGCCGAGTAGGGCGACGGCGAAGGCGAGCACCGTGTACCAGACCCCGAGACGGTCGGCGAGGCGGCGCATGTGGGGTCGGCGGCGCTCGGCCTCTTCGAGCACACCGACGATCTGGGCGTAGCGTGAGTCGGCGGCACGGGCGGTGGCCGCGACGGTCAGGGCCACCTCGCCGTTGACGGCGCCGGAGAGAACCCTCGATCCGACCGACTTGGGCAGGACGTACGGCTCGCCTGTCAGGTACGACTCGTCCATGCTCCCGCGACCGCCGACCACCTCGCCGTCGACCGGGCACAGCTCGTGCGGCAGAACCACGATGCGGTCGCCGACTTCGATGTCGGCGGCGGCGACGTCGTCGGTGCCACCGGAGAGGTCGTCACCGCGGAGCCGGTGGGCGACCGTCGGGCTACGCCGGGCAAGGGCGTCGAGGGTTGCCGAGGCACGTGACGTCGCCGCCTCCTCGAGCGCTTCTCCTCCGGACAGCATCAACACCACGATCGCCCCCACCAGCCATTCGCCCATCAGTGCGGCGGCGACGATGGATGTGGCGGCCAGCAGGTCGGCGCCGACTTGGCGCCGGAGCAGGTCCCGGGTGATCTCCACCACCAACGGCACGCCACCGGCGACCACGACGACGATCACCGGCAACTCCGCCATCCACCAGGGAGCTCCGGCGGGGAGTGTCGCCCGGAGGACCAGGGTGAGGGAGACGCCGAGCAGGGCACCGACGGCGAGCCGGCCCTCGAAGCTCGCCACGAAGGTGGCCAACCGGCTCGGCGACACCGGCGCGGACGATGCCGTATCGGTCGGGACGCTCACGTTCGGGAGGGTACCGCCCCCGACCTCACCGGCCCGGGGCACCGTGGCTGGGCCCCTTCCGACTCAGTGACGAGGGCGTAGGTCGACCAGGTCGTCGGGGGTGGCCACCGTCCGCGGCGGCAGGGCGTCGACCCACACGTCGTGCACCCAGGAGGGGTGGACCTGGAGGAGGCTGTCGATGCCTGCGTCCTCCTCCAGGCCGAGCAACCGTGGCCACAGTTCCCGGCGGATGACCAGTGGCCATCCCCGGACGTAGCGGTACTTCGGCGCGGTGACCGACCGGTCGTGGCCGCCGTGGGCTCCGACCAGCTCGCCTACGACTTCCGGGGCGATCCCGGCCAGGTCCACCGAGGTGAGCACGAACGAGTCGACGTCGGCTTGGCGGCTGAGCTCGTCGACCCCGGCGCGCAGCGGCGCCGCCTGCCCCTCCTCCCACTCGGGGTCGACCACCACGGTGAATCCGGAGAGGTCGGCATGGTCGAGCACGTCCTCGGCCCCGGCCCCGAGCACCACCACCCCCGCATCGACCTGCCAGCCCCTGACGGCGGCGAGGGTGTGGTCGATGAGGGTGGTCGTCCCCCAGGGCGCCAGCCACGGGGGGCCATGCAACGCATCGGCGTGGCGGGCGGCGAGCACCAACGAAACGATGCGGCTCACGTCGTCCTTCCCCGATGGCGCCGCCGCAGGCTAACCATCGGTCCCCCGGCAGCGCCCCCACCCGGTATGGCAGACTCGACGGATCGTCGGATCGCAACGGGATCGCGGCACATGGAGGAGGACCGGTGATCGTCGGAGTCCCCACCGAGATCAAGACCGAGGAGTACCGGGTGGCGATGACCCCGGCCGGGGCCCGTGAGCTGACCGCCCACGGGCACACGGTGCTGGTCCAGGAAGGCGCCGGGCGAGGTTCCTCGATCACCGACGACGAATACGTAGAGGTCGGTGCGGAGTTGGTGGCCGGCGCTGCCGACGTGTTCGAACGGGCGGACATGGTGGTGAAGGTCAAGGAGCCGCAGCCGTCGGAGATCGCCATGCTGCGACCCGGCCAGGTCTTGTTCACCTACCTCCACCTCGCCGCCTACCCCGAGGAGGGCCACGGCCTGGTAGCTAGCGGGGCGACCGCAATCGCCTACGAGACGGTGCAGCTGCATTCGGGGACGCTCCCACTGCTGGCGCCGATGAGCGAGATCGCCGGGCGGATGGCGACCCAGGCCGGTGCCCACCACCTGGAACGCCCCCAGGGTGGGCGTGGGGTGCTGATCGGAGGGGTCTCCGGGGTTCCCCCGGGACGGGTGACCGTCCTCGGGGCGGGGAGCGCCGGCACCAACGCCGCCCTCATCGCCATGGGCATGGGCGCCGACGTCACCATCCTCGACCTCAACGTCGACAGGCTCCGCGCCATCGACAGCACCATGTGGGGCAGGATCACCACGGTGCGTTCCTCGGTCCACGCCGTGGACGACTACGTACCCAGATCCGATCTCGTCATCGGGGCGGTGTTGGTGGCGGGCGCCAGGGCACCGGTGGTGGTGACCGAAGAGCACGTGCGCGCCATGCGCCCCGGCTCGGTGGTGGTCGACATCTCCATCGACCAGGGAGGGTGCATCGCCACCGCCAGGGAGACGTCGCACACCGACCCGACGTACGTGGTCGACGACGTCGTCCACTACGCCGTGGGGAACATCCCCGGCGCCGTGCCGCACACCTCGACATACGCCCTGTCCAACGCGACGTTGCCGTACACGGTGGCGCTGGCGGAGGGCCTCGGCTTGGCCACCGCCCGCTACCCCGAGTTGATCCCCGGGTTCAACGTCGCCGGAGGCGGGGTGGTGAACGCCACGGTGGCCGATGCCCTCGGGACCGAGTACGTCCCCGTGGACCAGATGGTGGACTTGGCCGTCTAGCTCGGTGACGGCGTGTCGAGTCGGTCGCTGAGAGCCCCAACCAGCGACTCCTGGACGACCCCGAGAAACTGCACCAGGGTCTGCTGAGGGGTGCTCGGCGTGTCGGGGAGCTCGTCGAGGTCGAACAGGCCGGTGCGGGCCGCCAGCGCCAGGCGGGCGGTGCCGACCGCCCGCAGCAGGGATTCGGCCTGGGCGACCTCGAGCTCGATGGGACCGTGCCCGAGCCGGCGGGTGACTTCGGCCAGCTCGGTGGCGTCGGCGCGGCGGAGGTCGTCGAGGTCGTCACCGACCAGTCGTTGGAACTCTCGTTCCGCCTCGTCGTCGTCTCGATAGGCCGGGGGATGGAGCCGTTCGGCCTCCGGTCCCGAGCCGTCGATGGAGGCGAGGAACTCCGGCAGGGCACTCAGGACGGAGAGCTCCATGGACCCGGCGCTCAGCAACACGCCCTGCTCGGTGGCCTCGCAGCGGAGGCTCATCGCCGCTCGAGCGTCGCCCACAGCCCGTGGTGATGGAGGCGGGTCACCGCCAGCTCGGCCTGCTCTCTCGGCTCGGATGCGACCACCGCCCGGCCCTCGTGGTGGACGGCGAGCATGAGTCGCGTCGCCTCCTGTTCCCCGTACCCGAACAGGCTTCGAAGTACCCACACGACGTAGCTCATCAGGTTGACCGGGTCGTTCCACACCACCACGTCCCACGGCGAGATGGCGACCACCTGGTCCTCGCCATGGACGACGACATCAGGCTGCACGGTGGCGCGGGTGCCGGCGGGCACCGGCCGGGTCACGGCGACCTCCCGAGGTTGTTGCGGGTGGCGGCCTCGAAGCGCTGGGCGTTGATCCAGTCCTCGAAGTCGAGCCTGGCCACCCGCCACTCGCGCCCGAACTTGACCGCCGGCAGCGCCCCGGAGCGGAGCAGCGAGGTCACCACGAACTCCGACACGTCCATGTAGCCGCAAATGTCGGCCACCGACAGCCACTGCTTGTCCAGATCAACCGTGATCCGGTCCATCCCGTCAGGGTAGATTCCCCCTCCCGTTCCGTCGATCCGTTGGAGCACCGTGGCCGGGTCGTCACCCACCGTGAACATGCCCTGTGTGTGGGCCGAGGAGCAGCGGCTGCACCGACCCGGAGGCGAGCTGTGGATGGGCGTCCGCTATGAGGGAACCGAGGTCCCCGAGCGGGGCGACGCCATCCTCGACGCGGTGACCGCCGCCGGGGCCCCGCTCCAGCCGGCGTCCCCGGTCGACCGCGATGTGCTGGGCGCCGTGCACGACGACGACCTCGTCGCCTACCTGGAGCACGCTTGGGACGACTGGGTGGCAGCCGGGTACCTCGAGGAGCCCGGCCAGGACCGGGTGGTCCCCTACGCCTTCCCCATCCCCGGCGTGTCCACCGGTCGCATCCCGACGGCGATGTCTGCCCGGGCCGGCACCTTCGCCTTCGACACGATGACACTGATCGGCCCGGGGAGCGCCGAGGCCATCCTCGCCGCCACCGGCGTCGCCGCCACGGCCGCCCGGCTGGTCGTCGCCGGCGCCCCCGCCGCCTACGCCATCTGCCGGCCACCGGGCCACCACGCCGGCCGGCGCTTCTTCGGCGGGTCGTGTTACCTCAACAACGCCGCCGTCGCCGTCGCCGCCCTCAGGGAACGGCACCGGAAGGTCGCCGTGGTCGACATCGACGCCCATCACGGCAACGGCACCCAGGAGATCTTCTACCGCGACCCGGACGTGTTCTACGGCTCGGTCCACGTCGACCCCGGGCACGGCTGGTTCCCGCACTGGATCGGGTTCGCCGACGAGCGCGGCGAGGGCGACGGCGGAGGCGCCAATCGCAACCTGCCGCTGGCACCCGGCTCGGGCGACGGGCCCTGGTTGGCGGCGGTGGAGTCGCTGGTCGACGAGGCCACCGGTTGGGGGGCCGAGGCGTTGGTGGTCTCGCTCGGCGTCGACGCCGCCGCCGGCGATCCGGAGAGCCCGCTCGAGGTGACCTCCGAGGGGTACGCCGGGGCCGGCGACAGGCTCGGGGCCACCGGGCTGCCGGCGGTCCTGGTGCAGGAGGGTGGGTACGACCTGGCCACGATCGGGGGCCTGGTGGTGGCGACGCTGGCTGGGTTCGAGGCCGGGGCGGACAACTGATGAGTGACGCACCCGACGCCGGCGACGTCTGGGTCGGGACGCAGACACACCACGGAGTCGCCGCCGAGCCCCGCAAGGACCTGCAGCCGCCGCCGCACTGGCGCTTGGAGGCGGTGGCGGCGACGCCCCGCCCCCGCGACCCGGTGGTCTCCGCCGACGGCACCCAGGTGCTGTTCCTGCTCGACAGCGACATGTCCGACGTGTGGCGGGTGCCGGTGTCGGGTGGCCGGCCGGAGCGGCTGACCACCCACCGGGACCCGATGCCGTTCTGGGAGGACACCCGGGCAACCTGGTCACCCGATGGAACTCACTTCGCCTACGTCAGCGGGGGCACGGTCCACGTCGCCGCCGTCACCGGTTCCCCGCCGCGACCGCTGGCCGAGGGCGGTTCCCCGCAGTGGATCGACGACCGGTCGTTGCTGGTCACCATCGACCACAAGGGCCGCTCCCGACTCGCCGTCGTCGACCTGGCCGACCCGTGGCCCCGGCCGGTCACCGTAGGTGACGGCTATGCGGAAGGCGCCTCGTTGACTGCCGACGGTCGCATCGCCGCCTATGCCTTCTACCCGGCGGACGATCGGCAACGAGGCGACATCAGGGTGGTGGACCTCTCGACCGGCGAGGACCGCCGGCTGTCGGGGACGGCCGGGTTCGCCGACCACTCCCCCGCCGTTCGCCCCGACGGCACCACGGTCGCCTTCGTGTCCGAGAGGTCGGGATGGAACGAGGTGCACCTGGTCGCCGCCGACGGGACCGGTGAACGCCAGCTCACCCGTCACGACGCCGACTTCTCGGGACTGGCATGGTCTCCCGACGCCACCCGGCTGGTGGCCGTCGCCACCAGGGCAGGAAGGGGGGACCTGGTCACCGTCAACCCGGAGAGCGGAGAGGTCGATGTCGTCGTCGAGGGCGGGACATGGTCGAGCCCCGGGTGGGCAGACGCGGGACGGGTCGTCGCCGGGTACGAGAGCCACCGCCAGGCCCCGAGTATCGTCACCGTCACCCTCGGCGGGACGGTCACCCCACTGGTCGACACCGCACCTGCCGAGGTCCGCAGCGCCCCCCACGTCACGCCGGAGACGGTGGCCTTCGCCTCGGGCGACGGCCTCGAGGTCCCCGCCTTCCTGTTCCGCCCGCCCGCCGCCGACCGGGGCCGGGTACCGGCGGTCGTCTACCCGCACGGCGGCCCGGCCTCGGTGTACGGGGACGAGTGGGACGGCTACGCCCAGTACTTCATCGACAAGGGATACGCCTGGCTGGCGGTGAACTTCCGCGGCTCCACCAGCTACGGCCGTGACTTCGAGCGTGCCAACCACGGCGATTGGGGCGTGGGCGACACCGCCGACTGCCTGGCCGCCCACGGACACCTCGCCTCCCTGGACTGGGTCGACCCGGCCCGCATCGGGATCTTCGGCGCCAGCTACGGCGCGTACCTGGCGCTGCTCAGCCTGGTCGACGACCCGGAGCATCGATATGCATGCGGGGTGGCCAAGTACGGCGACAGCGACATCCTCAATTCGTGGGCGATGGGCGACAGCGTCGGCACCGATGACCTGGAGCGGATGATGGGCCACCCCGGTGACAACCCCGCCGGCTACACGGCGGCATCGCCGCTCGCCCGGCTGGAGTCGCTGGAGCGTCCCATCCTGGTGGCCCACGGCGAGCTGGACGACCGGGTCCATCCCAAACAGTCAAAGCAGCTGGTCGACCGGCTCGAGGAGCTGGGCAAGACGTACGAGTACGTCACCTACCCGACCGAGGGACACGGCCTGATCCGGCGTGGCCCGCAGCTCGACTTCTACCGGCGGCTGGAGCGGTTCCTCGACTGGCACCTGATGGGGACAACGGCGGTCACCCACGTCGGCCTACCTCCCCTTGGGGGCCATTGAGGCCACCGAGCGGTTGACCGAGCCCGGGGAGACGGTCGTCAACCCGGGTTCGGTTCCTCGATGACCACCGTCACCGGGGAGGAGACCTCGACGGTGCGGCTCACCGTGCACAACCGGTCGTGCGAACGCTGCACCGCCACCGAGAGCATCGTCCGGGCGGCGTCGCCGTCCTCGCCGGCCGGGAAGCGGACGCGGAACACCAGCTCGAGGTCGGCCATCCGGTTGCCCCGGTCGTCCTTGACCTTGTGGCCCCGCGCCTCGACGTGGAACGCCTCCGGCTCGGCTCGACGGTTGGTGATGTAGTCGACATCGGCGGCGGAGCAGCCCGCCAGGGCGACGAGGAGCAGCTCGACCGCACCGAAATCGGTCCCGTCCCCGCCTTCGCCGAACTCGAAGGTGCCACCGCGGACGTTGTGCGCCCGGAAACGGGCGAACCCGATGCGCTCGATGGTCACGGTACGCAGCGTGTCGTCGGCCATTCCGGTTCCTTCCTGCGCGCGTCTATCGGTCCCAGGCTATGGCGTCAGGCCGGGCCGTTTGCGGACCGGCCGGCTCGCCCGATAGTGTCGCCCACGGATCGTGTGCGGGCGGAGGTACCGCCGCTCGGCGGCGCCGCACCGGGCTTCCCGAGGGAGCCGCCGTAGGGCGGCTCCCTTCGCGATCACCCCGTGAACCTCTGATCTCCGAACCTGAGGTTGGGGCATGTCGGAGCGGTTGCTCCGAACCTGAGGTTCCTGGGAACCGTTCCGGTATCCGATCCTCTCGAGTTCGGGGTTGCGAACGATCGTGAGCCTGAGGTTCCTGGATACCGTTCCGGTGCCTCAGAACCTCAGGTTCGTGTGACGCGCGGTACGGTGCCGCCATATTCCTAGGAGTCCCATGACCACCACCATCGCCATCGCCCTGTTCCCCGACGCCGAGGAGCTCGACTGGGCGGGGCCGTGGGAGGTCCTCAGGGCCTGGCAACTCCAGTTCGACGACGACGTCTCGGTGTTCACCGTCGCCGACTCCGACCAACCGATCACCTGCGCCAAGGGGCTCCGGGTGCTCGCCGACCACACCTGGGACGACCTTCCCGCTCCCGTCGACGTCCTCGTCTTCCCCGGCGGCCGCGGGACCCGCCCCCAGCTCGGTGACGAGGCCATCCGCACCCGCCTCCGTTCGATGGCCGAGTCGGGCACGTTGATGACCAGCGTGTGCACCGGCTCGCTGGTGTTCGCCGACGCCGGGTTGCTCGATGGTCGGCCGGCGACCACCCACTGGGGGTCGCTGGATCACCTCGGCCGGCTCGGCACCGACGTGGAGGTGCGCCCCGACGACCGGTTCATCGACACCGGGGACGTCATCACCGCCGCCGGGGTTTCGGCGGGCATCGACATGGCGTTGCACCTGGTGGCCCGGCTCCACTCCCCCGAGCGGGCCCGAGAGGTGCGCCGCTACATCCAGTACGACCCCGAGCCACCGGTGTAGGCGGCTCCTCCTAGGAGGGAGGCGGTGGCTCGAGCGCCGCCGCCCGGGCGAGCACCACCTCTTTCGTCGGCCTCGACAGGATGAAGGCGATGATGGCGAGCGCCAGGGTGATCATCACCACCCGGCCGACGGTGGTGTGGATGGTGAGCAGGATGGTCACGGCGAACGTCGCCACCACGGCGCTGACCGCGATCACCTTGACACGCCGGGGTATGCCCAGCCCCGCCCGGTAGTCGCGCAATGCCGGCCCGAACCTCGGGTGAGTCATCAGGTACCGGTACATCCGGTCGTTGGAGCGGAAGAAGAAGAACGCCGCCAGGATGATGTTGATCGTGGTGGGGAGCACCGGGATGAAGATGCCGACGATGCCCAGCCCGAGGAAGAGGAACCCGAGCCCTCCGTAGACCGCCCGGGCCACCCGGCTCCGTGAGGGGCGAGCGGTGTCCGTCACCCTCCCAGGTTATCGGCTCCCCCCGCCCGCCCAGCCTCCGAGACGCCTATGCCTGCCCATCGGCGTCGGCCGGCGAGACATGGAGATGGCCGACGGCGCCCGCCGCCTCCGGGTCCTTGACCAGCGTCGGCCGGAGCTGGACCGGGTCGTCGGCGACCTTCTTGCGGAGCCGCAGGTTGAGCGCCTCGACGAATATCGAGAACCCCATGGCGAAGTAGATGTAGCCCTTGGGGATGTGGAAGTCGAGGCCTTCGGCCACCAGCGACATCCCGATGAGCAGCAGGAAGCTGAGCGCCAGCATCTTCACCGTCGGGTGGCGGTTCACGAACTCGCTGATCGTTCCCGCCGACAGCAGCATCACACCGACGGCCACCACCACGGCGGCGATCATCACCCCGATCTCGTCGGCCATCCCCACCGCGGTGATCACCGAGTCGAGGCTGAACACGATGTCGAGGGCGAGTATCTGCACGATCACCGCGGTGAACGACACCACTCTGACCTCGCTGGTGTGCGGGTCGTGGCCCTCCAGCTTCTCGTGGATCTCGAACGTCGCCTTGGTGAGCAGGAAGAGACCGCCGACCAGCATGATGATGTCCCGTCCCGAGATCTCCTGCCCGAAGACGTCGAACAGGGGGGCGGTGAGCCCGATCACCCAGGAGATGCCGATCAGCAGCAGGATCCGCATGATCATCGCCAAGCCGAGCCCGAGGTTGCGGGCCCTGGCCTGCCGGTCGGCGGGCAGCTTGCCGGACAGGATCGAGATGAAGACGATGTTGTCGATGCCGAGCACGATCTCGAGCAGCGCCAGGGTGAAGAACGAGATCCAGATGTCGGGGTTGCCGATCCAGTCCATGGGGCGGCAGGCTACCGCCGCCCGGTCGGTGGAGCCCGGACCGCGCCGCAGCGGGCAGAATGGGCCGGTTCGTCAGAGCGGGCCCGAGAGAGACGGTGGCGACGTGGCAGGCATCAGGGTTTCCGGTCGAGGCGAGGCCGCCGGGCCTCCCGACATGCTCACCATCGCCACCCGGGTTTCGGTCAGCCGGCCCTCGGTGGCCGGTGCGGTCGAGGACGCCGCCTCCGCCGCCACCCGGCTGCGCCAGGCGGCGGCCGGCGCCGGGGTGGCCACGGCGGATGTGTTCACCACCGGCTACGCGCTCGAGCCGGAGTACGACCCGGACGACCACCGTCGCATCATCGGCTACCGCGCCGAGCACTCGGTGACCGTGGTGGTGCGTGACCTCGACCGGGCCGGTGAGGTCCTCGATGCCGCCAGCACGTCGTCGGGTGACGACGTGAGGGTCGGCGGGCTCGTCTTCGACATCTCGGACAAGAGCGGCCTCGCCGCCACCGCCCGCCGCCTCGCCTGGGAGGACGCCCTGTCCCGCGCCGAGCAGCTCGCCGGCCACGCCGGGCTCACCCTGGGCCCGGCGACCGACATCGACGAGACAGTTGCCGCCGCAGGCCCGCTCCCCCGGATGGCGATGGCGGCGATGGAGATGCACTCCCCGATCGCCGCCGGCGACCAGACCGTCACCGTCTCCATCACCGCCACGTTCGCCGTCGACGGCTGAGGTCGGCGTGACCGCCACCACCGAAGCGCGTCGCAACCGCTACACGTTCCTGTCGGCGATCTTCGCCGTCGCCTGGGTGGTCGCTTCGTTCGTCCGGCCCGAGGCCGACTACGTGGTCCTGCCGGTGCTCACCGCAGCCGCCTTCCCGGTGAGCTACCGGCTGGCGTCGGGCCCGGTGTCGCCGTCGTTCGCCACCGTCGCCGCGGTAGCCGGGTGGATCAGCACCGTTTTCGTCGCCCTGGTGATGAACCTGGCCGGCGCCCTGGCGGAGCCCTCGCTGTTCCCGGGCCTCGGGGGGGTCGGCCAGGCGATGGTGTTGGGCGGAGTCGGCGCCGTCGTCGGAGGGGTGGCGGCGACGATCACACCGGGTCGCTGACCGGCGCCGCCCGCCGCCGCGCCCGCTCCCACAGGATGAACCCCGCCAATCCGGCGAGGATCACGACGGCCACGGTCGAGAAGGTCGTCGGGTAGCCGGAGGCGACGATCAGGACGCCGACGGCAGGGGCGCCGAGGAGGTAGACCATGTCGATCAGCCCGGAGAAGATCGCCAGCGCGGTGCCCCGCTCCTCCAACCTGGTGCGATTCACCAACGAGGTGGTGATCAACGGGAACAGGAAGCCGTGCCCCAGCCCGCCGAGGACGGCGGCCACCAGCAGACCGGCCACCGACGCGGTGACGCCGAGGACGAGGAACTGGACGCCGACGAAGGTGCCGGCGATGGCGAGCATCCTGACCAAGCCGATCCGGTCTATGCGGGAGGAGCCGAGCAACCGCACCATGATCGCCACCGCGGCGTAGGTCCCCAGGTAGAGGCCCACCGAGCCGAAGCCCACCTCGTCGACATACGTGCGCATGAACGTGAACAGGGTCATGATCCCGACGGCGAAGGTGCACGTGAGCAGCCACAGCGGGCGCAGATCGCCTTGAGCGAGGACATGGAGGAACCCGCGGTGAACGGTCCGTTCCGGGTCACGTGACGCGATGTCGGGAAGCAGCCAGGCGAGCAGCCAGCCCATGACGGCGAGCCCGGCGGCGAGCACGAAGAGACGGTCGAAGTCGCCGTCGCCCACCACCAGGTCGCCGATCAGCGAGCCCAGCCCGATGGGGAGCAGCCCGGAGATGCCGAGCAGGGCGAAGCCCTGGGCGCGGCGAGCCTCGGGCACGATGTCCGAGCCGAAGGCGAGCAGGTTGGTGAACAGCAGGATCTCGGTCGAGGTGTACACCATGCGGACGGCGAAGGCCGACGGCCCGACGTCGTCCACGGCCAGCCAGGCGGCCGACGACACCGCCAGCACCGGGGCACCCACCAGGAAGATCCGCTTGCGCCCCACCTGGTCGATGACCCGGCCCATCAACGGGCGGAGGGCGAGGGCGACCACCGCCCCGGCCGAGTAGATCAACCCGATCCGGGCCTCGGTGGCGCCGATGCTCTCCAGGAACCCGGGGAGGTGGATCATCAGCCCGAACGACATCTCCTGGAAGAACCCGACGAGCCACAGGGTCACGAAAGCGACGGTGAACAGGGCGGGCCGCTCTGCCGTCGGCGTGTTCATCGGTCGGCGATCTCCAGCGGCAGGGGTTCGGCGGCCGGTGTCGTCAGTGGCCGGATCAGCTCCGGGAGGTTGTTGGCGACCTTGTTGACCAGCGTGGACACCGGGTGGACCGCGAGCGAGTCCGCGGGGGCAGCGGTGAGCAGCGGCAGGAGAACCTCGGCGTCGACCATCGCCGGGTCGAGCCATGCCGCCCATGCCGACCCGGGCAACATCACCGGCATGCGATCGTGGATCGGGGCCACGGTGTCGTTGGGCTCGCCGGTGATGATGGTGCAGGTGCGGACCCGCTCGTCGGCCTCAGGGTCTCTCCACGACGCCCACAGCCCGGCGAAGGCCACGGCGCCGCCGCCGGACGGGTGCACGTAGTGCGGCAGCTTCCCTTTTGGTCTCACCTGCCACTCGTAGAAGCCGTCGGCGGGGATGAGGCAGCGCCGCCCGGTGAACGAGTCGCGGAACGCCGGCTTCTCGGCGACGGTCTCCGCCCTGGCGTTGATGTTGCGGGCGGCGATCCGCCGGTCCTCGGCCCACCAGGGGACCAGGCCCCACGAGAACGAGCTCAGCAACCGCTCCCCGTCGTGCTCGACCACGGCGTACACCGGGTCGGTCGGCGCCACGTTGTACGAGGCGGGGAGCAGCGGGGCGATGATCCGATCGACCGAGAACAGCTCGGCGTAGACCTCGGGCTCGGCTGCCTGGACGAATCGGCCGCACACGGGCGCCAGTCTGCCAGCAGGCCGGCCCGGCATGGCCGTCCGGCTGCAACGCGGCTCTCTACAGTGGCGGCATGGTCGGACGAGCCCCCGCCAACTCGACCCTGTCCCCGCTGTTCTACGTGTTCGCCGCCTCCCAGCAGGCGGGGACGCTGGTGGGGATGGCGCTCCGCGGGGCGCCGCTGCAGCCGGCCGAGTACGCCATGTACAGCGCCCTGCGCGAGCTCGAGCCGGTGTCGCCGACCGAGCTCGCCCGGCACCTGGGGATGCCCGTCACCACCGCGCTCGACGGCATCAGGGCGATGGTCGGACACGGCCACGCCACGAAGATCGCCAACCCGGACGACGGACGGTCGTACTTCCTGGTACTGACCCGGTCGGGGCACCGCGCCCACGACGAGACCGAGCGTCACTTCAGCCGGGTCGACCTGAGGCTCAGCGAGCACCTCGGGTCGAAGCGAGCCACCGTGATCCGGGCACTGGCCGATCTGCTCGACGCCGGAGACGCCACCCTGGCCGAGCTTCAGAGCGAGCCGGCAGCTCGGCGATAGCACGGGTCCGTGATATCTACCACGGACCCGTGGTATCTTCGAGTGGTGAAGCGATGGATCGGGTGCATGGTCGTCGGTCTCCTCGTGCTGGCCACCGCCTGCAGCGACGGCGGGGAGCCGGCGGCAGCCGACCAGGTCGCCACCACTGCGGTCGGTTCGGCTTCGACCGGAGAAGCTCCGACCACGACCACCGCGGCGACGACGACCACGACCGCACCGGTGCCCGGCTCCGAGGCGGCCTGGGCGGCGGACATGGAGGCCCTGGGCACCTTCGTTCGGTTGATCCACCCCGAACCCTTCTGGCGGGTACCCGAGACAGACTTCGACGCCGAGCTGGCCGCCGCCCCGGAGCGGCTCGCTGCCATGACCGGCGACGAGGCCGTGGTCGAGGTGATGCGGCTGGCGGCGATGATCGACGGGCACACCGGGGTCTATCCATCGGAGGTCGGCTTCCACCTCTACTCGCTGCGGCTGTATCTGTTTCCCGACGGGATCCGCGTTGTCGGCTCCGACGACCCCGATCTGGTCGGTGCCCGGGTGGTGGCCATCGGCCCGACCGGGATCGACGATGCGATCGCCCGGGTCCGCCCGTACGCCTCGCACGACAACGACTCGACCATCGACGTCGTGCTGCCGATGCTCCTGATGACCCCGGAGGTGCTGGCGGCTACCGGGGTCGTGGAGGACCGGGACCGGCCCGGCTTCGAGCTGGAGACGCTGGGCGGCGACTCGGTCGGCGTCGACCCCCCGATCGTCGACTGGGACACATTCGCCGCCCGCAGCGGCACCGGCCCGGTCGGTCTCCCGATCCGTCCCGAGCCGCTCTTCCTCTCCCGTCGGGACGAGCCGTTCTGGTGGACGACGCTGCCCGGCGGCGAAGGCCCGGTCGTCTACCTCCAGTACAACCAGGTGAACCCTCAGAGCGGCGACGGCACCATCCAGGACGCCGCTGATGCGATCGTCGACGGCCTCGACGGCGGTGCCACCCGGGTCGTCGTCGACCTGCGCAACAACCCGGGCGGGGACAACACCACCTACGGGCCGCTGCTCAGGGTGCTGCAGGACGACCCCAGGGTGAACCGGCCGGGCGGGCTGATGGTCCTCATCGGGCGGCAGACGTTCTCGGCGGCGACGAACTTCGCCACCGAGCTCGACACCTCGACCGCCGCCGTCTTCGTCGGTGAGCCCACCGGCGGCTCGCCCAACCTGTACGGGGACGTGCGGCCGGTGGAGCTCCCCAACAGCGGGATCCGCATCGAGATCTCGTCGCGCTACTGGCCGTTCGGCGGCGCCGACGACGACCGGCCGTGGATCGCCCCCGACATCCCCGTGCCGTTCACCATCGAGGACCTGCTAACCGGAGAGGACCCGGCCCTGCAGGCCGCCCTCGACGCCACGGCCTGAGCCCGCTCAGGCTTCTGCGGCGACCTTGGCCTTCCTACCGACCCGCTCGCCGCCCTTCGGCTCCCACCGGAAGAAGCGGATGGCGAGGACGACCCCGGCGGCACACCACGCTGCCATCACCCCGAGCTCGGGCCAGTGAAACAAGTCGAGCCACGAATCGGCGGCGGCCACCACCTGCGGGTTGAAGGCGTCCTGGAAGGCGACGACGAACGGCTTCAGCGGGAAGAAGTCGGCGACGGTAGCCAACCACTCCGGCGTGTTGGCGGTGGGCGGGATGAAGACACCGGAGATGAAGGCGAGCGGTAGCAGGGTGGCGTTGGTCACCGCCGGGGCGGAGTCGCCGCTGGGGCTGGCCGCCGCCGCCAGCATCCCCAACGCCGACCAGCAGGCCACCCCGACGGCGAAGGTCACCAGGAGGGATGGCAAGGCCTCGAGGTACAGCTCGACCCCGAAGAAGACGATCCCCACCCCGAGCATGATGGCGGCGGCGATGAACGCCAGGTAGGAGGCGGACCCGATGCGGCCGGCGATGTACATCCACGGCGGCAGCGGCGTGCCCCGCACCCGCTTGAGGATGCCGGTGTCCCTGGCGATGGCGGTGCCGATGGCCAGGTTGGTGTAGGTGGCGGACACCGCGCCGAACACCGCCAGCCCCGGCGCGTAGAACTGGGCGGTGGTCACCCCGAGCTCGGGGATCTCCTCGTTGCCGAAGACCAGGGTGAACACGATGAGGAACATCAGCGGGAACACCAAGGTGAAGAACGCGGCCACCGGCGTCCGCCAGAAGATGGTGTTCTGGTAGCGGACCTGGCCGAAGACGAGTGTCCCGTCGGATGGGCGGCTCATCCGGTGGCCGTTTCGCCGATGAGGTCGAGGTAGACCTCCTCCAGGCTGGGTTGGCGCACCTCGAGGTGATCGAGGGTGAAGCCGTGGTCGACCGCCCAGCCGGTCAGCCGGTGCAGGTCGGCGGTGACGTCCTCGGTGGAGAAGAACAGCTCGCCGTCCTCGGTGCGCTCCACGACCAGGTCGGGAGGGAGGTCGACGGGCCGGCTCGCCCCGACCCGGAAGCTGACCCGGGACGACGCCGAGGCCCGCCCGCCGAGCGTCTCGGGGGTGCCCTCGGCGATGATCCGCCCGGCGGCGATCACCGCCACCCGGTCGGCCAGCTGCTGGGCTTCGTCCATGTAATGGGTGGTGAGCAGAACGGTCTTGCCGAGGCTGGCCAGCCCCTCGACCACGGTCCACGCCTGGCGGCGGGCCGAAGGGTCGAACCCGGTGGTGGGCTCGTCGAGGAAGAGCACATCGGGATCGCCCGCCATCCCCATGGCGAGCTCGAGCCGCCGCTTCTGGCCCCCGGACAGCGTCTTGATCCGCTTGCCCGCCTTTGCCTGGAGCCCGACCAGGCCGATCAGCTCGTCCGGGTCGCGCCGCTTGGGGAACATCGAGCCGTACAGCTCGATGGCCTCGCGCACCGTGAGCACATCCTCGATTGCCTGCTGCTGGAGAACGATGCCGATGTGCTCGCGGAACGGGCGGCCCCCCGTCTGGGGGTCGTACCCCAGCACGGAGACCTCGCCGGAGCTGCGGGGGCGGTGCCCCTCGAGGATCTCCACCGTGGTCGACTTGCCGGCCCCATTGGGGCCCAAGAGGCAGAACACCTCGCCGACGGTGACGGAGAGGTCGACCCCGTCGACGGCGTGGACGTCGCCGTACCACTTGTGGAGCTGGGAGATCTCGATGGCCACGGTCACGCCGGGCAGATTAGGTTCACGGGAGTGAGCGACCACGCTTGTGACATGCCCGGGCGGCTGACGCCGCCCTCCTCCGGCAGGCGGGGGCCCCAACCCCGCCGCCGGCCGTGCCAGCCGTTTGGACGCGTCCGTTAGGTTCGCGACATGCGCGACCACGGCTTGTTTGGCCGCGACTCGATGATGTGGCGGGTCAACCGGGAGATGACCACGTTGTTCGGCGGCGCCCGGGCGCTCCTCATGCAGGCGGCGCACCCGTTGGTGGCGGCCGGGGCCCGTCAGACCGGCGCCTACCGGCGCGACCCGTGGGCGCGGCTGATCCGCACCGTCACCCTGCAGAGCCAGCTGACCTTCGGCACCCGCAGATCGGCTCTCGAGGTCGCCGACCGCATCAACCGCCTCCACGCCGTGATCAAGGGGGTCGACCCGGTGACCGGGGAGTGGTACGACGCCCTCGACCTCGACCAGCTCCTGTGGGTGCACGCCGCCCTCGAGGTGAGCGTGCTCGACTTCTACCGGCTCACCATCGGCGACCTGTCCGCCGAGGAACTGCAGCGCTACCACGAGGAGAACCTCACCGCCGCCGAGGTGCTGCTCCTCCCCGCCGGCTACGTACCGGCCACCTACGACGACCTCCTCCGCTACATCGACGACGTCATCGGCAGCGGCCGGTTGCTGCGGACCGATGTCGCCGACGAGGTGGCCGACCTGGTGACATCGGGAGCGGTGCCGGTCAGGATCAGGCCGGTGTGGGCGTTCGTCTCGCTCGCCGCCGTGGGGACCCTCGATCCCCGCCTCCGCCACTTGTACGGCCTGCCGTGGTCACCGGCTCGACAGCGGGCGCTCGACTGGAACCTGACGGCGCTGCGGCGGGCGCTGCCGTTCGCCCCCCGGCGGCTTCGCACCATCAGCCCGGCGCGATGGGCCGAGGCATTGCTCCGAACCTGAGGTTGTGAGCTACCGGAACGGTACCCAGGAACCTCAGGTTCAGGACTCCGCCCAGTGGGGGACGCGGTCGGCGAGGCTCTCGAAGCCGTGCAGGGCGCAGAACTCCTCGAACGGCTCGGCGGGCACACCCCGCCACTCGAGGTCTTCGAGGGACTCGGTGAGCGGAACGTCGCGCCGCAGCGTGGCGAGGAACCGGTACAGCAGGGCGTCGCCGATCTGCCGGCGCAGGGTGATGGCGAGCTTGTCCGCCCCGCGAACCGGGACGTCCCAGCGGGAGGCCTCCAGCGGGATGTCCTCGAGCCTTCCGTAGCGGGCGAGCACCGCCCCGGCCGACTTGGCCCCCCACCCGGGCAACCCGGGGTAGCCGTCGGCCGAGTCGCCGACGAGGGCGAGGTAGTCGGGGATGGACTCGGGCACCACCCCGAACTTCTCGATCACCTGGGGCTCGTCGACCTCCTTCTGGTTGCGCCGCTCGTAACCGACCACCCGGGGATGGCCGTAGAGCTGGGCCATGTCCTTGTCCGGGGTGAGAACCACCACCTGGTCGACGTGGTCGGCCCAGCGATGGGCGGCGGTGGCGAGGGCGTCGTCGGTCTCGAACTCGAACATCGACCACACCACCACCCCGATCGCCCGCATCCCCTCCTCGGCCAGTGGGAACTGGGCGAGCAGCTCGGGATCCATCCCCGCGCTGGTCTTGTAGCCGGGGTAGATGTCATTGCGGAACGACTCGATGATCGAGTCGAAGGCGGCCCCGAGGTGGGTGACGTCCGGCTGCCCGAGCAGGGCCAGAGTCGACGCCATGATCCCGTAGGTGGCGCCCACCTGCCGGCCGTCGGGAGCGGTGCGGGGCGGCGCCCCGAAGTGCGACCGGAACAGCTCGTAGGTGCCGTCGAGCAGGTGGAGCTTCACCCTTCGGACGTTACCGCACCGGGCAGCCCGCCCCGGATCCGGTCACTACCGTTGCATGATGCGCCCGCTGCGGATCATGTACGTGTCCGGCCCGGTCGAGATGCGCAGCCCGCTGTTCTCCAACGAGTGGCGGGTGAGCCAGAACGACACCGAGATGGCCCACATCCGTCGCCGCAACTACACGAGCGTGGTCGATCTCGCCGCCGGCGGGCGCGCCGTGATGGAGCCGGTCGCCCAGGGCACCGTGCGCGCCCTGTTCTCCGGAACCGAGGTGGCCCGCATCACCCGGGAGACGTGGCTGGGCCGCCACTGGGAGATCAGCGGGCACGGCTTCACCTACGACCTGTTCAGCGAGGCGAAGCCGCGCCATTGGCGGCTGACCCTGGCCAACGGCCTCATCAGCCGGATGAAGGGCGGCTTCGGCTCGTACAACCGGGTGAGGTTCGACAACCAGGTGGCGGTGCCGCTGTCGGCGCTGCTGCTCTCGTGGCACGTGGTGGCCAGGCCATGGGAGGCCGCCGCCGAGCCCAGGGTCTTCGTGCCCGCCCCCTGAGTTCGAGATCAGCCCTCGGTCTCTTCCCGGCGGTGCCGGGTGGCGAGGTTCTCGAGGGATGCCCGGTCGATCTGGTCGACGTTGGCGACGGCGAGCTTGGCCGGCGTGATGGTGCGGAGTGTCGCCGTCCGGGTGCCGCCCTCGAGGATCGCCCGCTCGCCGAGAACCGACCCCGGCCCGACCTCGGCGATCTTGTCGCCGTCCACCTCGACCGACAGCATGCCGTCGAGCACCAGGTAGAGCTCGTCGGCCGGCTCGCCCTGGGTCGACACGACGGTTCCGGCGGGCACCTTCCTGATCTCCGGCTTGGACCCGCCCCGCATGATCCGGCCGGACAGCCGGCGCTCCACCGACGACTCGACCTCCGCCACCAGCGCCGCTGACTCCTCGCCGCCCCACGGGCTGTGCGGGCCGAACGCCTCGGCGTACCACTCGTCGAAGTCGATCCTCCCCGACTTGGCGGCGAGGCGGCCGGTCTCGTCGTACACCCAATGGCGGGGGAAGGTGCTCGCCCCGGTCATCCTGCCCTCCGACGTGCCGTCGGCGGCGATGGTCAGCGACAGCGTCGTCCAGCAGTTGGGCCCGACCACCTGCACGAACGGGGCACCGCGCACGGTACGCGGCGCCGGCATCCCCGGACGCCCCCCGGCGGTCTGCTCGAAGGTCACCGCCTGTGGCGTGGCCTCCGGAACCGACTGCAGCATCGGGAAGGCGGTGGGCACGAAGGTCATCTCCATCGGGCCGATCTTGAAGTGCGTGTCGCTGAGCAGGCTCCGTCCGGAGAAGCCATGGTCGACGATCGCCCCGCTGCGGACGTCGACCCACGCCTTCAGCTCGTTGGCGAAGCGGAACCCGCCGCGGGCGTGGAGGGCGTCGAGGTCGTCGAGCAGCGCCGGCGGCGGGTCGTCGTACCGCCCGATCCCCATGACGAACGGGATCTTGGCCGACCCCTCGATCGCCTCCGATGGAATCCACGACAGAGCCGTGACGACACGTTCGATCCGCATGCCTCGGAAGCTAGCGGCACCGGCGGCACAAAGTCCGACCGAGATCAACTGGCGACCTCTCGAACGAACTACGTCCGTCGCCTGCTACCCAAGCGATGGACCCCGCCACCCCTTTGCCCTGTCAGCCCACCACCCGGTAGAGGTGCCAGCGGTCGGGGACGCCTTTCAGCTCATGTTCGCCGGCGTCTTCGAAGGTCAGACCTGAACCTGCGACGAGGTCCTTCACCGTCTGGGACACCAATACATCGGATGGGCCGGCCAGCGCCGCGACCCGAGCGCCGATGTGCACCGCGATGCCGCGCACGTCGCCGCCGTCGAGCTCGACCTCCCCGGTGTGCACGCCACTGCGGATCTGGATCCCGAGGTCGGCAACGGCATTGTGCGATCGCTTGGGCGCACGAGACCGCCCGAGCCGGGCCGTCGAACGTGGCGAAGAGCCCGTCTCCGGTGGAGCCGATGTACCGCCCGCCGTAACGAGAGATCTCGGAGCGGGCACGCTCGTCATGGCGCGCAAGGATCGAACGCCAGGCTGCATCTCCTATCTCGGTGAGGCGTTGGGTGGAACCGACGATGTCGGTGAACAGCACGGCCGCCAGGACGCGATGCAGGTCGACCGTGGGCGCCTTCACACCGAGGAAGGCTCGAACTTCCTCCGCCCACACCGGCATCTCCTCGACCTCCCAGGCGTCACCGGGCATCGTGCGGACCTCGGCGTGCGGCATCATCGACGCGATGTGCTCCGCTTCGGCGACCGCCTCTTCCCTCCCGCCGTGGACGAGCAGAAGGGCCGGTGCCTGCACCGTCGGGAGCACGCTTCTGACGTCGGTGTCGTACCAGATCCTCGAGAGCTGCCTGGGCCACATCAGGGGTGCAGGCATGGCGCGTTGACTTCACGAAGAAGTCCACCTGGGACTCGGGGTACGCGTTGCCGCGCGCCGCCTGCTCCGCCAGGAACGCGCGCCCGTATTCGGGCGTGCCCCAGAGCTCGAGGAGCTGTTGTTCAGCCTCTATCTCTTCGGGCCGGTAGCCCCAGGGATAGTCAGGGATCCAGACGCAGCGCGCCATCGGCTCCCACCATACGATCGATCGCACCCGCTCCGGATGAGAGGCTGCGAACAAGACGTTGGGGGCGCCGGTTTCGAAGAACCCCCCCAACGTCACGCGGTCGGCTCCCGCCGCGTCGAGCACGACTTCGAGGTCGGCGACGCGGGTCTCGAGGTTCGGCGGCGGCACGTTCCGGCTGGACAGACCGACACCACGCCGGTCGTGCAGGATCAGTCGAGAGAATCTGGCCAGTGCCGGATACCACGCAGCACCGAGCGGATCCTCCCACTCGTCCTCGATGTTGTTCTGGTAATCGAGCTGCCACACCAGGTCTGGGCCCTCGCCCGCCACCTGATAGGCGATATAGGTTCCGTCTTCAGTCCTCGCGTAGCGAGTGTCAGGCGTCTCCAAGAGCGCATCCTTGCCTTGGTGCTACCAGCCGGCAAGCTGACGGTGAGGCCCCACAGCGTTACGGACCCCGGGCCTCAGATTCTTTGCAGACCTGTCGATTTCCGGGTAGGTGGTTCGTATAGGGGGTGAGAACAGAGCCGGTACCGTGCCGGCTCACGGACGAGGAGCCACTCAGATGACCCAGTACATGCTCTCCGTGATCGGGGACGAGGCCGAGATGCTGAAGGTCCCGGCCGACGTGATGGAGCAGGCCTACAAGGACGTCGACGCCGTCAACGATGAGATCCGGGCGGCGGGCTCCTGGGTGTTCGCCGGCGGGTTGCACCCGGCGACCACCGCCACCGTGGTGCGCGTGCAGGACGGCGACGTCGTCACCACCGATGGCCCGTTCCTGGAGACCAAGGAGCACCTGGCCGGGTTCTGGGTGATCGAGGCCGCCGACCTCGACGCCGCCCTCGACTGGGCCGCCAAGGCCACCGTCGCCTGCCAGGCACCGATCGAGGTCCGGCCCTTCCAGGACGAGCCCGAGGCCTGAGCCCGAACGGCCTGGAGGACCGGTGACCGGGTTCGACGCCGACCAGGTCGATCGTGTCTTCCGTCAGGAATCGGGCAAGGCGGTCGCCACCCTGGTCCGCCTCTGCGGCGACATCGGTGTCGCCGAGGAGGCGGTCCAGGACGCATTCCTGGCGGCGCTGGAGAAGTGGCCGACCAGCGGAGTGCCCCCCAGCCCCGCCGGGTGGATCGTCACCACCGCCCGCAACCGGGCCATCGACCGCTTCCGTCGCGAGTCAACCAGGGATGCCCGCCACGCCGAGGCGGCCTGGCTGTTCGATGGTGACGATACGCCGGAGGCCGGGCCGTTGAACGACGACCGGCTCCGCCTGATCTTCACCTGCTGCCACCCGGCGCTGGCCACCGCCGCCCAGATCGCGCTGACCCTGCGCCTCCTCGGCGGGCTCTCCACCCCGGAGATCGCCCACGCCTTCCTGGTACCCGAGGCGACCATGGCGCAGCGGTTGGTGCGGGCCAAGAACAAGATCCGGGCCGCCAACATCCCCTACCGGATACCCACCGAGGCCCAGCTACCCGACCGGCTCCCCCCGGTGCTCGCCGTCCTCTACCTGATCTTCAACGAGGGTTACACCGCCAGCGCCGGCGAGGACCTGATGCGCATGGATCTGCGGGCCGAGGCTATCCGCCTGGGCCGGGTGCTCGCCGAGCTCATGCCCGACGAGCCGGAAGTGATCGGGCTGCTCGCCCTGATGCTGCTCACCGAGGCCCGGAGCCCGGTCCGGACCGCCGCCGACGGGTCACTCGTGCTGCTCGCCGACCAGGACCGGGCCCAGTGGGACCGTGCCCTCGTCGACGAGGGCCAGCAGATGGTGCGGGCCTGCCTGCGTCGCAACCGACCGGGCCCGTACCAGATCCAGGCGGCGATCAACGCGGTCCACGCCGACGCCGCCACGACCGACGAAACCGACTGGCGCCAGGTCCTCGCCCTGTACGACCAGCTCCTCGCCCACTCGCCGACCCCGGTTGTCGCCCTCAACCGGGCGGTGGCCGTTGCCGAGGTGGAGGGCCCGGAGGAGGCCCTGCGCATCGTCGACGGTCTCGACCTCGACCAGTACCACCTCTACCACTCCACCCGGGCCGCCCTGCTGGACCGACTGGACCGGCCCGGCGACGCGTTCGCCGCCTACACCCGCGCCCGAGATCTCGCTCCCAGCGAGCCGGAGCGACGCTTCCTCGATACCCGGATGGCGGCGTTGCGAGACCGCTGAGACTCGGCGTGTCGGTGCCCGGACTGTCACCCGGTACCGGCATCACCGCCGCCGAGGGCTTGGCGCAGCGAGGCGACGAACTCCCCCAAGGCCCCGGGGCCTCGCTCGGCCTTGGCGACAGCGGCAGAGCCGACCACCACCCCGTCGCACACTGCGACCGCGGCGGCCGCATGCTCGGGCGTGGAGATGCCGAACCCGGCGTACAGCGGGACGTCGGTGATCGCCCGGGCCCGCGCTGCGAGACCGGCCAGCGCCGGCGACAGCTCCTCCCTTGTCCCGGTGGTGCCGGTGACGGTGACCAGATACAGCCAGCCGTCGGTGTCGGCGGCGGCCAGGGCGATCCGCTCGTCGGTCGAGGTGGGGGCGACCAGCTGGACACGGCGGAACTCGGGGCGCACCCCGGCGGGGACGTCGGCGAGGATGAACCCGGTGGCGCCGGCGGCGCGGGCGTCGGTGTCGAACCGCTCCCAGCCGTACGCCTCGAGCAGCGAGGCGTACGTCATCGGGAGTAGTGGTGTCTCCCCCACCCGGACACGGGTCTCGGCGAGCACCTCGAGGCAGGCGGCGGTGCGCATCCCGGCGGCCAGCGCCCGCTCCCCCGCCGCCCGGATCACCGGGCCGTCGGCCAGCGGGTCGGAGAACGGGAAACCGATCTCGACGATGTCGGCGCCCGCCTCGACCGCGGCCTCGGCCAGCTCGGGGGTCTCCCGGCCTGCCATCAGGTAGATCACCAGCGTCTTCATGGACGCCGCTTGGAGAGCACCTCGGCGAGGTCCTTGTCACCCCGCCCCGACAGGCAAACCAGGATCAGATCGCCGTCGAGCCGGTCGACCACGGCCAGGGCATGGGCCGACTCGAGGGCGGGGATGATCCCCTCGGTGCGGGTCAGCCGCTCGAAGGCCGCCAGCGCCTCGTCGTCGGTGCAGGGCAGGTATTCGACCCGCCCCTGGTCACGGAGCAGGGCATGCTCGGGGCCGACCCCGGGGTAGTCGAGGCCCGCGGAGATCGAATGGGCGTCGGTGACCTGGCCGTCGCCGTCGACCAGCACCGAGGACCGGGCGCCGTGGAGCACCGCGGTGTGTCCCTGGCCCAGTGACGACGCCCCCGCCGCCTCCACCCCGTACAGCCTCACGCCGGGGTCATCGAGGAACCCGGCGAACATCCCGATGGCATTTGAACCGCCGCCCACGCAGGCGACCACGGCGTCGGGTAGCCGCCCCTCCACCTCCAGGATCTGTTGCCGGCTCTCTGTTCCGATCACCGATTGCAGTTCCCGCACGATCTCGGGGTACGGCGCCGGGCCGACGCAGGAGCCGATGACGTAGTGGGTGGTCTCCACGTTGGTGATCCAGTCGCGGATCGCCTCGCTGGTCGCCTCCTTCAGCGTGCGGGTGCCGAACTCGACCGGGACGACGGTGGCGCCGAGCAGCTCCATCCGCTCCACGTTGGGCGCCTGGCGGCGCATGTCCTCCGATCCCATGTAGACGACGCAGTCGAGCCCGAACCGAGCACAGGCGGTTGCGGTGGCCACGCCGTGCTGGCCGGCGCCGGTCTCGGCGATGATCCGGCGCTTGCCCAGCCGCCCGGCCAGCACCACCTGGCCGAGGGCGTTGTTGATCTTGTGGGCGCCGGTGTGGTTGAGGTCCTCCCGCTTCAGGTAGAGCTTCCGGTCGGGAGCGAACCGGGAGGCGAGGGTGAGCGGCGACGGACGGCCGACGTACGTGGCGCCGAGATGGTCGAGCTCGGCCCGGTAGGCGGGGTCGGCCCGCGCCTCGGCCCACGCCGCCGCCAGCTCGTCGAGCGCCGGTATCAGCGTCTCCGGGACGTACCGGCCTCCATAGGGGCCGTAGGTCTCCACCGGCTCGGGAGTCATGCCCCGGCCTCCCTGACCGCGGCGACGAACGCCCTGACCCGGTCGGGGTCTTTGACGCCCGGCGCGCTCTCCAACGACGAGGCGGCGTCCACCGCCCAGGGATGCGCTGCGTCGATCGCCTCGGCGACATTGCCTGGATCGAGCCCGCCGGCCAGCACCACCCGGCCCGGGGTGGATGCCGCCTCGGCCCAGTGGGCGGTTCCTGCGCCGCCCCAGGCCCGGTCGACGAAGCTGGCCACCTTGCGCCCTCGGCGGAGCACGTCGGCATGCCGCCCCCGCACCGCTCCTTCCTCGCGGGTGTGCACCTGGTCGAGGTCCGATCCGGTGCCGGGACCGGCCTGACCCACCCACACCGCTACCGACAACATCCCTTCCGGTGTCGGCAGCACGGCGGCGCTGGCGCGCGGGCTCTCGGGAACCAGCACGAACCCGGCGAGGTCGGCCCCGGCGGCTGCGGCCACCGCCACGTCGTCCGGGCGGGTGAGCCCGCACACCTTGGCCAGCGGCCGGCCGAGGAGCTCGGTGAGCTTGGCGGCCGGGTCGGGTGCCGTCATAAGGGTGGACCCGACGAGGATGGCGTCTGCGCCCGCCAGCTCGGCGGCGGCGCCGTCGGCCCTGGTGCGGATGCCCGACTCCGCCACCACGACCCGTCCCGGTGGGATCGACGCCACCAGGTCGAGCTGGCGCCGGCGATCGATGGCGAACGTGTCGAGATCCCGGGCGTTGACCCCTACCACCGGCGCGTCGAGGGCGACGGCCCGAGCCAGCTCGGTGGCGTCGTGCGCCTCGACCAGGGTCTCCAGCCCGAGGTCGGTGGCCACCTCCATGAGTCCCCTGGCCACGTCGTCGTCGAGGTCGCGCAGCAGCAGGAGCACGGCATCGGCGCCGTGCGAGCGGGCGGTCTCCAGGTCGCCCTCGCCGGCGAAGAAGCCCTTGGCCAGCAGTGGCACCTCGGTGGCGGCGCGGGCGGCGGCGAGATCGGCCCAACTGCCGGCAAACCGCTCGTCGACCAGCACCGAGATCGCCGCCGCCCCTGCCGCGGTGTAGGCCGCGGCGAGGGCGGCCGGGTCGGCGTCGGGTCGCAGGCTGCCGGCCGAAGGCGAACGCCGCTTGATCTCGGCGACGGCGGCCAGCCCGGGGGCGGTCAGGGCATCGGCGAAACGGCCCATCACCACCTGCGCTCCGGGGTGAACGCCACCAGGTCGTCGAGGCGGCGCGCCGCCTCACCCCGATCGATGGTGTCGGTCGCCAGCGACACGCCGGCGGGGAGATCGTCGACGACCCCGGCGGTGACCAGGGCGGCGGCGGCGTTGAGCACCACGGCATCGCGGTGCGGCCCCTTCCGGCCGGCGAGCACCCCCCGGATGGTCGAGGCGTTGTCGGACGGTGACCCTCCGGCGAGCGAGCCGGGCGGAGCCGGCGGGAACCCGAGCTCGGCCGGGTCGACGGTTCCCTCTGAGACGGCGCCGTCGACCACCTCGACCACCATGTTGGGGCCGGTGGGCGACAGCTCGTCGATGCCGCCGTGGCCGTGGACCACGATTGCCCGGGTCGCCCCCAGACCCGCCAGTGCCTCGGCGTAGACCATGGCCAGCCCGGGGCTGTGGACCCCGAACAGCCCGTTGCAGGCACCGGCCGGGTTGCACAGGGGGCCGAGGATGTTGAACACGGTGCGGGTCCCCAACTCGACCCGGACCGGGGCGGCGTGACCCATGGCGGGGTGGTGGAGCCGGGCGAACATGAACCCGAAGCCGAGCCGGTCGATCGACTCGGCGATGGCGGCCGGTGGCAGGTCGATGGCGATGCCCAGCGCCTCGAGCACGTCGGCGGACCCGCTCTGCGAGCTGGCAGACCGGTTGCCGTGCTTGGCCACCGCCGCCCCGGAGGCAGCGGCGACGATGGCGGCGGCGGTGGAGATGTTGAACGTCCCCATCCCGTCGCCGCCGGTCCCTACCACGTCGATGATCGGCGACCGTCGCGGTGTCACCGCCACCACCCGGGACCGCATCGCCTCGGCGAACCCGGCGATCTCCTCGGCGGTCTCCCCCTTGGCGCGCAGGGCGACCAGGAACCCGGCGATCTGCGCCTCGGTGGCCTCGCCGTCCATCACCGCATCCATCGTGAGGCGGGCGCGGTCCCGGGAGAGGTCGGTGCCGTCGAGGAGGGCACCGATCGCCTCCTGGACCACGGTCGACCCGCTCACCACGCCCCCTCCCCCGTCCTCCCACGCCACCTTTGAGCGATTGACGACATCTGGTGGCGCCACTCGCTCAAAGTTCGACGTGAGTTGGCGGCGCTCACAGCGTCGCCACGAAGTTGCGGACCATGTCGGTTCCTTGCGGGGTCAGAACGCTCTCCGGATGGAACTGCACCCCCTCGATAGGCAACGAGCGATGGCGGACCCCCATCACCTCGCCGTCGGCGGTGCGGGCGGTCACCACCAGATCGTCGGGCAGCGCGGTGACCGCCAGCGAGTGGTAGCGACCCACCTCGATGTCCTGCGGCAGCCCCCGATAGACGGATTCCCCGTCGTGCGTGATGGCGCTGGCCTTGCCGTGCACCAGGGATCGGGCGGCGCCGATCTGGCCACCGAAGGCGGCGACGATGGCTTGGTGCCCCAGGCAGACGCCCAGGATGGGCACCGACCCCGCCAGCCGCCGGATCAGCGGCACGGACACCCCGGCGTCGTCGGGTGTCCCCGGTCCCGGCGAAACCACCAGCGCCGCCGGCGCCATCTCCGCCGCCTCCTCGACGGTGACGGCGTCGTTGCGCACCACGTCCATGAGGGCGCCCAGCATCTCGAACTGGTGGACGAGGTTGTAGGTGAACGAGTCGTAGTTGTCGATCATGAGGACCTTGGGCGTCGAGACCTTCATGACCCCACCCCCATCGGGGCGAACTCGCGCTCGGCGAGGTCGATCGCCGTCTCCAGGGCGGCCAGCTTGCGGAGGCACTCCTCGTGCTCGGAGGTCGGGTCGGAGTCGGCCACCACCCCCGCCCCCGCCTGCAGATAGGCCACCCCGTCGGCGACCACCACGGTGCGCAGGGCGATGCACGAGTCCATGGTGCCGTCGGGCAACAGGTACAGCACCGCCCCGGCGTACGGTCCCCGCCGGAACCCCTCCATCTCGGAGATCAGCTGCATGGCCCGCACCTTGGGGGCGCCGGTGACCGTGCCCGCAGGAAAGCAGGCGGCCAGCACGTCGAGCGGTCCCACCCCGGGCCGGATGGTCCCGACCACCTCGGAGACGAGATGCGAGACGTGGCTGAAGCGCTCGACCTCCATCGACCTGGTCACCTCGACCGTGCCCGGCAGGCAGACCCGGGAGAGGTCGTTGCGGCCCAAGTCGACCAGCATCACGTGCTCGGCTCGTTCCTTCTCGGAACCGAGCAGCCGCTCGACGTCGCCATCGGAGGGGTCGGTGGTGCCGGCGATCGGGTACAGCGAGGCGATGCCGTCCTCGGCGGCGACCAGCCGCTCCGGCGACGACCCGACCAGCGCCAGGCCGTCGAGCTCCAGGAGGAACAGATACGGCGACGGGTTGACCCGGCGCAACACCCGGTAGATCTCGAGCGGAGTCGCCGACGTAGGGCGCTCTCCCCGTTGCGATGGCACGCACTGGAACACGTCGCCGGCGGTGATGTGGCGTTTCACCTGGCGCACCATCGCCTCGTAGCGGGCCTGGTCGGGGAACCGCCGCAGCGGGCCGGGGGTGCCTCGCAGCTCGCGACGCCAGGGGATGCCGCCGTCGAGCCGGCCCCCGACCTCCTCGGCGTCACCGGTGACCACCTCGGCCAGCCCGGCACCGTGGTCGAACCGGACCAGGATGTCGGCGACGACCAGCTGGCTCTCCGGAAAGCCGTTACCGGCGTCGGGCAACGGGACGGTGGGCTCGTAGCCGGCGACGGCGTCGTAGCCCAGGTAGCCGATCATCGGCGACCCGGTAGCAGCCGCCTGGGCGACCGTGGTGAGGCGGTCGCCCACTCCGATCCACGAGAAACGCCCCAGCCGGCCCTGTTCGACCGACTCGAGCAGGAACGAGGCCCTGCCCGCGTCGCGCAGCCGCAGATAGGCGCCCAACGGGGTGAGCAGGTCGGTGGCGATGGTGGGGGGCATTCGGCTTCCTCGGGTCCGGGAATGCAGACGACCTCCGGGTGCCGGAGGTCGGGAGCGAGGGGCGGTGGCTGTGGCGTGGCTCAGCGGGCGGGCGCACCTCGCTCGGGGAGCCACCACCAGAGACCGAGGCCGGGTCGGTTCATAACGCAGAGCCTATCGCGTGGCCAGGCAATGGGCCAGCGGCCGTGGTCGAAGAACCCCCTCCTCGTCTGCCGTGCCGGCCTCAGGCCCGTCTCGCAGCCGCTCCTCCCCCGGAGGGGGAGGAGAAAGCTCCTACGATGGCGCGATGTCCGACCGCCAGTTCGGGTTCGACACCCGGGCGATCCACGCCGGCCAGCGGCCCGACCCGGAAACCGGGGCGCGGGCCATGCCGATCTACGCCACCACGTCGTACGTGTTCGAGGACGCCCAGCACGCCGCCGACCTGTTCGCCCTGCAGAACTTCGGCAACATCTACACCCGCATAGGCAACCCGACCACCGCCGCCTTCGAGGAGCGGATGGCGTCGCTCGAAGGCGGGCTGGGGGCGGTGGCCACCGCTTCCGGCCAGGCGGCGCAACTCATCGCAATCCTCACCCTGGCCCAGCAGGGCGACGAGGTGGTGGCCTCGCAGTCGCTGTACGGCGGCACCTTCACCCAGTTCGACGTGACCCTCCGGCGGATGGGGATCGCCGTCACCTTCGTCGACTTCGGCGACCTCGACCAGGTGGAGAAGGCGATCACCGAGGACACCAAGTTGCTCTATGGAGAGACCATCGGCAACCCGCGCGCCGACGTGCTCGACATCGCCGCCTGCGCCGACCTGGCCAACGCCAACGGCATCCCGCTCATGGTGGACAACACCTTCGCCACCCCATATCTGTGCAGGCCGATCGAGCACGGCGCCGACATCGTCGTCCACTCGGCCACCAAGTTCATCGGCGGCCACGGGGTGGCGATCGGCGGGGTCATCGTCGAGTCGGGCCGGTTCCCGTTCGACAACGGCCGGTTCCCGCTGCTCACCGAGCCCTCGCCGGCGTACCACGACCTGATGTTCTGGGAGAACTTCCGTGAGTACGGGTATCTGATGCGGGCCCGGGCCGAGCTGCTGCGCGACATCGGTGCAGCCCCGTCGCCGTTCAACTCGTTCCTCCTGCTGCTCGGGTTGGAGACCCTGCCGCTACGGATGGAGCGCCACGCCGAGAACGCCCTCGCCGTCGCCCGGTTCCTTCGGGAGCGTCCCGAGGTGAGCTGGGTCCACTTCCCCGTGTTCGAAGACAACCCGTGGACCGCCCTGGCGGAGCGCTACCTGCCAGGAGGGCCCGGTGCAGTGTTCACCTTCGGGCTGAACGGCGGGTTCGAGGCCGGGGTGCGGTTCATCGAGTCGGTCGAGCTGGCATCGCACCTGGCCAACGTGGGCGACGCCAAGACGCTGGTGATCCACCCGGCGTCGACCACCCACCAACAGGTCCCATCGGCGGAGCGGGAGGCGGCGGGGATCGGCGACGACATGATCCGCATCTCGGTGGGCCTGGAGACGATCGACGACATCCTCGCCGACCTCACCCAGGCGCTGGGGGCGGCACCATGACCACCGCCGTCGAGATCCCCGAGGCGACCGCCCGCGACCGGCTCCGGATCATCCAGAACTCCCGCACCGTTGCCCTGGTCGGGGTATCGGCCAACCCGCTGCGCTCGTCGAACTTCGTGGCCAGCTACCTGGTGCGCACGCCGCTGACCACCTACCCGGTGAACCCCGCCTACGACGAGGTGCTCGGGCTCCGCTGCTACCCGACCCTCCACGACCTGCCCGAAGTGCCCGACATCGTCGACGTGTTCCGCCGCCACGACGCCATCCCCGAGGTGGTCGACGAGGCCATCGAGGTCGGCGCCAAGGTGGTCTGGCTGCAGCTCGGGTCCCGTCACGACGAGGCGGCCCGCAAGGCGATGGACGCCGGGCTCCAGGTCGTCCAGGACCGCTGCCTCAAGATCGAGCACGCCCGCTTCTCCGGGGCGCTCCACCTCGCCGGCTTCGACACCGGGGTGATCACCTCGAAGCGCCGCCGCCCGATCTAGCCGGGGTCGACCACCCGCCGGCCGAGCAGCTCGTCGTAGTCGGCGGTGGTGTCGACGTCTATCGGTGCGGACCGGGACACGCCGATAGCGGCGACCGGCCGGGGCGGGTCGCTGACCAGGAGCCTCCACAGGGGCTTGGGCCCGCCGGCACCACGCACCATCCCGACAGCGTCGGCCGACAGCACGAAGGGATGGTTGGGGCGGCCGTCGTCGAAGACGGTGTAGGCCGCCCAGGGCCGGTCCGTCCGCCATGCCGCCGCCACCGTGTCGATGACGGCGGTGTCCACCTCCGGCATGTCGCCGAGGAGCACCATCACCGCGTCGAGCTCACCGGCGGCGTCCACCCCGGCGAGCAACGAGGACAGGTTGCCGGTGCGGTAGTTCGGGTTGAGGACGACGGTGGCCCCGCTGTCTGCCAGCGATGCGCCCACGTCCTCCGCCGCCCGCCCGACCACCGCCACCACCCGGTCGAGCGAAGACGCCACGGCCTCCTCGACGGATACCCGTGCCATCGATCGCCCGTCGACGTCGAGCAGCTGTTTGGGGTACCCGAGATCGAGCCGGGTCGACTCCCCCGCCACCAGGACGATGCCGACGACGACTTCGCTCACGATTCGCGCCAGCCTTCCCGAAGCAGCGACAGGGCCGCCGTCAGGTCCCGACCGGGCGAGAAGCCACGCTGCTCGATGAGCCGTACGGCCTCCTCGGCCATGGCCCAGTCCTCGTCGTCCGCTGTCTCCGCCAATGAGCGGAGGTCGTCAAAGTCGAGCGGCCGTCGTCGGTCGTCGCGTGCCAGGAGCTTCATGGCGATCAGGTGGCCCGGCCGGGCGACCGGCATGCTCAGCCCAGGTGCGATCTCGGTGACCTCAGCTCCGGCCACGATCTCCGGCTCGACCCCGCACGAGGCGAACAGGAGGTCGACGGTCGTCCCGTCCGGATCGGGCGCGGTCAGTCGGACCGTGGCCAGCCGGCCCGTCACCGCCTGCTCGATCACCGCCCCGGGGGTGTAGTTCCGCCTGGTCATGGCCAGCACGACCTGTTCGGCTCGTGCGTCGTTGTCGACCCATACGGCGAAGTCGCAGTCCCACGTGAGGCGTGGTCGGGTCAGTGCTGCCACCGCCACACCCCCGACGAGGGCGTAACGCAGGCCTTCTGCGTCCAGGTCGGCGACGACCCGGCGGAGCGAAGCCTCGAAGTCGATCACTCGCCGAGCGACCAGCTGCGTGAAACGCCCTCGCCGTCGCCATCCGGAGCCTGTGGTCGCGACGAGTACCAGGCTGCCACCACCTCGTCGACATCGTCCTCGGTCGCCTCTGGCCGCTCCCGCCGGTGCCGCTGCGCCACGAGCTCGGCGGCGAACCGGGTCAGCTCGAACGCCTTCTGCGCGTTGGTCTTCGCCACAGTCGGATTCTACCGGCCAGGGGTGACAGCTCCGTTTCAGCCGGTGACCAGCTCCGCCGCCAGGCGGTTGTGATGCTCGACGAGCGGCTCCAGGTCGACGCCCATCAGCCGGCCCTGATCGACGACCACCCTGCCCCCGACCAGGGAGAGGTCGACACCGACCGGGGCACAGAGCACGGCGCCGGCCACCGGGTCGTGGAGCGCCCCGGCATACTCCAGCCGATCGAGCGAGATGGCGACCAGGTCGGCGCACCGACCCGGCTCGAGCGCGCCGATGTCGCCTCGTCCCAGCACGGCGGCGCCACCCCTGGTCGCCATCTCCAGGGCGGTGCGGGCGGTGAGCAGGGCGCCGCCTTCGAGGTCGGGGGCGGCGGCGAGCCGGCTGAGCAACAGTGCCTGGCGCGCCTCGGCGAGCATGTGGGACCCGTCGTTGGATGCCGACCCGTCGACACCGAGCCCGACCGGCACCCCGGCGGCCAGATAGCGTCGCACCGGGGCGATCCCCGAGGCGAGGCGCATGTTCGAGGTGGGACAGTGGGCCACCCCGGTGCCGGTACCCGCCATGGCAGCGATGTCCGCCTCCCCGGCGAACACGGCGTGGGCGAACCAGACGTCGTCGCCCAGCCAGCCGACGTCGGCCATGAGCTCGACGGGACGGCGGCCGAACCGCTCCAGGCAGAACTTCTCCTCGTCGCGCGTCTCGGCGAGGTGGGTGTGCAAGCGGACTTCCTTGTCCCTGGCCAGCTCGGCGGTGGCCCGCATCAGATCGGTGGTGACGGAGAAAGGCGAGCAGGGAGCCAGCGCCACCCGGGTCATCGCCCCCGGCGCCGGGTCGTGGTGGCGGTCGATCATGGCGATCGAGTCCTCGAGGATCAGGTCCTCGTCCTCGACGATGTCGTCCGGAGGTAGGCCTCCCTGGCTCTCCCCCAGGCTCATCGAGCCCCGGGACGCCACCAGCCTGATTCCCACCGGCTCCGCCCCCTCGATCTGGTCGTCGAGGCTGCTCCCATTGGGGAACAGGTAGAGGTGGTCGAACGCCGTGGTACATCCGGAGAGGGCCAGCTCGGCCAGGCCGACCGTTGTCGACACCTGTACGTGCTCGGGGCGCATCCGTCCCCACATCGGGTAGAGGGTGCGCAGCCAGTCGAACAACCCGGCGTCCTGGGCGCCGGGCACCGCCCGGGTGAGAGTCTGGTAGAGGTGATGGTGCGTGTTGACCAGCCCGGGGAAGACGACATGGCCGCCGAGGTCGAGCATCTCGTCGGCGGTGGCCGGTAGCTCGTCCGACCGCCCGACGGCGATGATCATCCCGTCCTCGGCGTAGATGCCGCCCCCGGGGATCTCCCGACGCCGGTCGTCCATCGTCACCAGGACGGCGGCGTTGCGTACGAGGAGACTGCGCATCGCCGGCTGCTACCCGGATACCGTGGAGCTGGCGCCGTTCACGTCTCGGCGATCATATGCACCAGATGGGCACGGCCCACCTCGGGGAAGGCTGGGTAACGGCAATGAGCACGCAAGGAGGGTCAGACACACCCGGACCACCGGACCCTGAGCAGGTGCACCCGGCCACGCGGGCCGCCTGGCGACGCTGGCTGGCCGACCATCACGCCACGTCACCGGGGGTCTGGGTCGTGTCGTGGAAGCGACACACCGGCAAGCCCACGCCCGGCTACGAGGCCCTGGTCGAGGAGGCGCTCTGCTTCGGCTGGATCGACTCCCAGGCGAAGACGGTCGACGCCGACCGGTCGATGCAGAGGTTCACCCCGCGCCGGGCGGGCAGCGTGTGGGCGCGCTCGAACCGGGAGCGGGTCGCCCGCCTCGTCGCCGCCGGCCGGATGGCCCCGGCCGGGCTCGCCAAGGTGGAAGCGGCGAAGGCAGACGGCTCGTGGAGCGCCTACGAGCCTGTCGAGGCCATGGAGATACCCGACGACCTCGCCGCAGCCCTCGCCACCGATCCCGACGCCCGACTCGGCTGGGAGACGCTCAGCCGCACCGCCAGACAGCAACTGCTCTGGGGCGTCATCAGCGCCAAGCGAGAGGAGACGCGGGCGAAGCGCATCGTCGCCGCCGTCGACGCAGCCCGGGAGCGGGCTACGAGTTGACACCCTCCGGCGCGGCGCCGGTCATCTGGGCGCCATGCGGATGCCGCCATCCATCCTGACCGTCTCGGCATTCATGTAGCCGTGGGTGAGCAGGAAGTGGGCGAGGGCGGCGTACTCCTCCGGGGTCCCCAGCCGCTGCGGGTACAGCACCTGCTGGCCGAGCGAGACCCGGGCCGGCTCGGGCAGGCCGGCCAGCATCGGGGTGTCCATGATCCCTGGGGCGATGGTGTTCACCCTGATCCCATGCTGCGACAGATCGCGGGCGATGGGGAGCGTCATGCCGGCGACACCGCCCTTCGACGCCGAGTAGGCGGCCTGGCCCACCTGGCCGTCGAACGCCGCCACCGAGGCGGTGTTGACGATGGCGCCGCGGTCACCGGTCGGGTCGGGTTGGTTGCGCGCCATCGCCGTCGCCGCCAGCCGGATGCAGTTGAAGGTGCCGATCAAGTTGATGGTGACCACCTTGGCGAAGTGGCCGAGGTCGTGGGGGTTGCCGTCTCGATCCACCGTCTTGGCGGGCGGTGCGATCCCGGCGCAGTTGACCAGCGCCCGCAACGGGGCGACGTCGACGGCGGCGTCCACCGCCATCTGCACCTGCTCGGCGTCGGTGACGTCGGCGTGGACGTAGACGCCCCCGATGTCAGAGGCGGTGGCCTCGCCGGCTTCGTCCTGCAGGTCGACGATGACCACGGTGGCGCCGTCGGCAGCGAGGCGGCGCGCCGTGGCGGCCCCGAGCCCGGAGGCGCCGCCGGTGACGATTGCTGAGATCCCGTCGAGCTCCATGGCCGAGCAGCCTACCGGGCGCCTCCGGCCGCGATCCGCAGTGGCTACGCCGCCAGGCGGAGACTCGGCGATGGGGGTTGGGGGTCCCCCATCGCACCGCGATGAGGCGTCAGCCGAAGAGCCATGAGCACAGCTCAGCCACCGCTGCCGTATGGCCGGGTGATGATCTCCAGCAGGTGCCCGCTCGGTTCCTCGAAGTACAGGCCCCGACCCCCGTCGTTGGTGTTGATCTCGCCGGGCCGCGTGCGCGACGGGTCGGCGTAGAACTCGACGCCCCGCTCCCGGATCCGTCCCCAGATCTCGTCGAACTCCGATTCGCTGACCAGGAATGCGTAGTGCTGCGACACGACGTCGGCCCGGTCGGCCACGTCGAGGGACACCCCGTTGGCCGTCTGGACGACGAGGAACGGGCCATATCTCACCGGCTCGGGAAGCCCGAGGACGCCGGCGATGAACGCCGCGGTCTCCGCCTGGTCACGGGAGGCAACGATGGTGTGGTTCAGGTCGACGGCCATGATCCGACCCTACCGGCCCCTGGAGGCGTGCAGGTCGGCCGGTGACGTGACCTGGTACTGCCACTCGTCCGGCGCGGCGGTCACGGCGTAACCTTGGGTACCTTCGTTTCCCTTGGAGGCTGGTTGGACGGGGTCTGGGTCCAGCTCGTGCTGGTGGCGGTGCTGGTCATCCTCAACGGCATGTTCGCCGGCAGTGAGCTCGCCATGATCGCCCTCCGCCCGACGCAGATCGAGGCGATGGAGGAACGGGGCGCCACGGGTAGGGCCGTGGCCCGCCTGTCGCGCGAGCCGAACCGGATGCTCGCCACCATCCAGGTGGGCATCACCCTGGCGGCGATGCTGGCCAGCGCCACCGCCGCGGTGACCCTGTCCGAGCCGGTGGCCGACTGGCTGGCTCCGCTGGGCCGTTGGGCGCAACCGGTCGCTCTGTTGCTGGTCACGCTGGCGCTCGCCTTCATCAGCCTGGTGTTCGGCGAGCTGGCCCCGAAGCGGCTCGCCCTGCAGCGCCCAGAGGCGTGGAGCCTGGTGGCGGCGCGGCCGCTCGAGGTGCTCGCCACGGTCACCCGCCCCATCGTGTGGCTCCTCGGCGTCTCGACCAACCTCGTGGTGCGCCTGTTCGGTGGTGACCCGGACCTGGTGCGGCACGACGTGACGGTGGAGGAGGTGCGCCAGATCGTCTCCACCCATCGCGCCCTCACCACCGAGCAACGCACCATCGTCGCCGGCACCTTCGAGTCGGCCACGCTCACCGTGCGCGACGTGATGGTCCCCCGGACCCGGGTCACCGGGCTCGCCGCCGACCTAGACGCCGCCGAAGGGTTGCAGCGCCTGCTCGCCTCCACGCACTCGCGGGCGCCGGTGTACGTCGGGTCGCTCGACGACACCGTCGGCATGGTGCACCTGAAGGACCTGGTGGGCTCCGGAGGCGTGGTCGGGGACCACATGTCGACGATCCTCGCCCTGCCCGACAGCGTGCTGGTGCTCGACGCCCTGCGCCATATGCAGCGGGAGCGCCAGCACATGGCCGTTGTCGTCGACGAGCACGGTGGAGTCGACGGTATCGTCACCCTGGAGGACCTGCTCGAGGAGCTGGTCGGGGAGATCTACGACGAGTTCGACCGCGACATGCTCGACCTGGACTGGCAACCCGACGGATCGCTGGTGGTCCGGGGCACCTTCGGCATCCACGACCTCGCCGACGCCGACGTCGAGCTGCCCGAGGGCGACTACTCCACGGTGGCCGGGTTGGTGCTCGACGAGTTGGGGCGGATGGCCGAGCAGGGGGACGAGGTGGACACCGGGAAGTGGACCATCGAGGTGCTCGGAGTCACCGGCACCACCATCGAGCGGGTCCGTCTCACCCGCAGCCCACCCGACATGGACCTCGAGTACGGCGGCGAGGGCTAGCTGGCGCTCAGCCGAACTCGATTCCCTGGGCCAGGGGGAGCTCGTCGCTCCAGTTGATGGTCACCGTCTGGCGCCGCATGTAGGTCTTCCACGAGTCGGAGCCGGCCTCACGCCCGCCCCCGGTCTCCTTCTCGCCACCGAATGCCCCGCCGATCTCGGCTCCCGACGTGCCGATGTTGACGTTGGCGATGCCGCAGTCCGAGCCCTGGGCGGAGAGGAACCTCTCGGCGTTCTTCATCGAGTCGGTGAAGATCGCCGACGACAAGCCCTGCCGCACCCCGTTCTGCACCGCCATCGCCTCGTCGAAGCCGTCGACCTCGATCAGGTAGAGGATGGGGGCGAAGGTCTCCTCCTGCACGATGGCGGCGTCGGCGGGGATCTTGACGATGGCCGGCTCGACGAAGTTGCCCGGCTGCTCCAACAGGTTGCCGCCGACCAGCACCTCGCCCCCCTGCCCGCGGGCGAGGTCGAGCGCCTGCATCATGTCGTCGACGGCGCCCGGCGTGATCAGCGGCCCCATCAGGGTGCCATCGGCGAGCGGATCGCCGATGGAGACCTGCCCGTAGGCCTCCACCAGCCGCTTGGCGAGCACGTCGGCGACGCCGCGGTGGACGATCAGCCGCCGCAGCGAGGTGCACCGCTGGCCTGCGGTGCCCACGGCGGCGAACAGGGCCGCCCGGGTGACCAGGTCGAGGTCGGCGTCGTCCATCACGATGATGGCGTTGTTGCCGCCGAGCTCGAGCAGCGAGCGACCCAGCCGCTTCGCCGTCGCCAGCCCCACCTTCTCGCCGACCGCGGTCGAGCCGGTCGCCGAGATCAGCGGAAGGCGGCGGTCGTTGATCATGGTGTCGCCGACGGACGAGCCGGGCCCGATCACCAGGTTGAAGACCCCCTCGAACCCGGTGCCGTCCATCACCTCGTCGGCGATGTTGGTGACGGCGATGGCGCACAGCGGGACATGGCTCGACGGCTTCCAGACGTTGGTGTCGCCGCACACGGCGGCGATGCACGAGTTCCAGCTCCACACGGCGACAGGGAAGTTGAAGGCGGTGATCACCCCGACGGGGCCGAGCGGGTGCCACTGCTCGTACATGCGGTGGCGGGGGCGCTCGCTGGCCATGGTGAGCCCGTAGAGCTGTCGGGACAACCCGACGGAGAAGTCGGCGATGTCGATCATCTCCTGGACCTCGCCCAGGCCCTCGGCGCGGATCTTCCCCATCTCCAGGCTCACCAGCTCACCCAGCGGCTCCTTGTAGCTGCGCAGGGCGTCGGCGAGGCGGCGAACGTGGGCGCCGCGCTCGGGAGGCGGGAGCATCCGCCACGCCTCGAACGTCCTGACGGAGTCGGTGACCACGACCTCGTACTCGTCGAGGGTGGCCTGGGTGACCGCGGCGATGGGCTCGCCGGTCGCCGGGTTCTCGCTGAGCAGCTCGGCGCCGGTGGTGTCGAGCCAGCCACCGGCGTAGGCCCCCCGGTTGACCGCCGACAGGCCGAGGGCTGACAGAATCGCGTCGGGTTGCACCGCCGGAACCTCCATGGGAATCTCCGGGGAATGCTACCGGGCGGCAATGACCTCGATCTCGACCCGGAAACCCCCGGGCAGCGCTGCCACCTGGACGGTGGAACGGGCCGGCTTGGCCTCTCCGACGTACCCGGCGTACGCCTCGTTCACCACCGGGAAATCGGCGATGTCGGCGAGGAAGATCGTCGTCTTGACGATGTCGTCGTAGCCGAGCCCAACATCGCCGAGCATCGCCCCGATGTTGACCATGGTGCGATGGGTCTGTTCGACGACGTCGTCACCGACCGATTCGCCGGTTGCCGGATCGATGCCCACCTGGCCGGACAGGAAGACAAAGCCGTTGGCCTCTACCGCTGGTGAGTAGGGCCCGAGCGCGTTGGGCGCGGACGGGACCGACAGGATCGACTTGGGCACGTACACGCTCCCGGATCGGACGATGCCCCCGACCTTACCCAGACAAACGTTGAGCGATTGACGACACCACATGGCGTCACTCGCTCAAAGTACCGATCACCTTCGATCCGAGCGGGCGACCTGGAGTCCCCGTCGTCAAACCTTGAGCGATTGACTACACCACATGGCGTCACTCGCTCAAAGTTCGGGGCAGGTGGGGCTGAGGCGGCTCAGCAGAAGGACTGGCCGCAGCCGCAGGAACGCTGCTGGTTGGGGTTCTCGATGGCGAACCCGGCGCCCTGGAGGCCCTGGTTCTTGTAGTCGATGACCGCCCCGGAGAGCATCGCAGCCGATTCGGCGTCGACCGCCAGACGGACCCCGCCGTTCTCGCTGACCACGTCGGTGTCGTCGATCTCGGTGTCGAAGAACATGTCGTAGGAGAAACCTGAGCACCCACCGGGGCGCACCGCGAGCCGCAGCATCAGGCTGGGATCGCCCTCGGCCTCGATCAGCTCGCGCACCTTGTCGGCGGCGGCATCGCTGAGGCTGGCCCCGATGACCGGAGCGGCCGGGGTGTCATGGGTGTGCTCGGTGGTGGTCATACGCGCAAGTCCTCCTGGACCCTGAGTATACGGCTCAACCCTCGGCATCCCACCGACATTCCCTCATGTGGCTCTTCGGCTGACGCCTGATGGCGATGCCATCCGGGACTTTCACGCCCTGTTCACTTCACGACGACCGGCCCGAGGAGGACGATAGGGGCATGAGAGTGCTGCTTGCCGAGGACGACCCGGTGGTCGGGGATTCCCTCGAACACGCCCTGCGCGCGGTCCATCACTCGGTGAAGCGTTCCGCCGGAGTGGCGGATACCGTCGGCATGGTCGGTGACGGGGTCGCCGACGTCGTCCTGCTCGACATCCAACTCGACGACGGCAGCGCTTGGGACGTCCTCGACCGGATCGCCGTGCCGCACCCCCCGTTCCGGGTTTCGCTGATCAGCGCCACCGACCTGGCCCCGCCGCTGCGGTGGTCCTACATCCCGGCCTTCCGCAAACCGCTCGACCAGGACGCGTTGGCGAACGCCATCGACCAGGCGGTCGCCTTCGAGGGGAGCGACGACGACCCGGGGCTGGCGAACCGGCCGGCGGCCCCCTGGTTGGAACGGCTGCTACTCGCCGATCCGCCCTCGAAGGCCCTCTCGATCCCGGTGACCCTGGCCGCCGTCGCCCTGGTGACGCTGCTCATGATCCCGGTGCGCGAGGAGGCGTTCGGGGCGATCAGCGCCGCCTACACGGTGATCGTCCTGCTGCTCGCCGCCTATTCCGGGCCGGCTGTGGGGTTGCTCGCCGCGGCGACGGCGTTCCTCGCCTACGACTGGTTCATGGTCCACCCCTACTACACGCTGCGGATCGCCACCACCGCCCTCGTGCTAGACCTGCTCGCCTTTCTGGCCGCCTCGGTGATCGGGATCGTGCTCATCGCCGCCGGACGCTCGCTCGCCCGGGGGCGGGCCAGCGACGCCGCCCTGAGCCGGTTGCGGCTGCGGCTGACCACCGAGACCATGGACGTCCCTTCGGAGCATCTGCTCGACACCCTGACCACCGTGGTCGGTCGCTCCCTGCCCGAGGGCTCCGAGGTGGCGCTGCTCACCGGTGAGGCCGGCTTTCCGCCGTGGGTCCCGGAAGAGATGGCCGACTTGGCGAGGATCGAGCGGCGCACCGTCGAGACCAGGTCGGAGAATCGTGCCGTCTTGCTGATTCCCGTTGACGCCGACGGCATGCTGTTGGCGGCTGCAGCGCCCGGTCCGCGCTTCACGGACCAGGACCGCCGATCCCTGGGTTACGCAGCCACCGAGCTCGCCCACACCAGCGAGCGCATCGAACTGCTCGAGGTGGCGGAGAGCGCCCACCGTCTCCGTGCCCGGGACGAGGCGAAGAACGCCCTCCTCGCCGCCGTTGGCCACGACCTTCGCACCCCGCTCGCCTCGATGAAGGCAGCGGTTTCGGCGGTGCTGGCACCCGACGTGGAGCTGTCGGACGAGGCCGAGCGCGGGCTGCTCGAGACGGTTGACGGCGAGGTAGACCGCCTCGACGAGATGATCGACCACCTGCTCGACCTCTCCCGGCTGGAGAGCGGCGTCTTCCGCCTCAAGCGCGACCCGGTGGACCTCGCCAAGCTCACCCTCGACGCCGCCGACCGCGTCCGCCTCGCCTCCGGGCGGGAGATCCAGGTCCACAGCACCGGGAACGCCACCGTCACCGGAGACCCGGTGCGGCTGCTCGAGGTGATCACCAACCTGATGGACAACGCCGCCCGTTACTCGACACCGGAAACCCCGATCCAGGCCAGCGTCCGCCCCGATCCGGGGCACGTCACCGTGTCCATCGCCGATCAGGGTCCCGGCATCGACCGCGAGGAGCAGGAGAAACTGTTCCTCCCCTTCGTGCGGGGCGCCCGCTCCGGTCCCGGCAGCGGGCTCGGTCTGGCCATCACCCGGTCCATCGTCACCGCCCATCACGGACGCATCGACGTCATCTCGGCGCCCGGTTCGGGCACCACGATGTCGATCACCATCCCGAGGCGACCCGTCGATGCCTGACGGTGCGCGCTCGGTGCTGGTGGTCGAGGACGACCCTGCCTTCGGTCGCCTGTTGACCGACGTCCTGCGCGGTGTCGGGCACGACGCGGTCCTGGCACCCACCGGCGCGGAGGCGCTGGAGGCGATGGCCTCGTCGCCGCCGGCGGTGGTGTTCGTCGACGTGGACCTGCCCGACGGGACCGGGTGGACGGTGCTCGACGAGATGGATCGCCGGGGGATCACTCCGGACCGGGTGGTGGTGTCCAGCGCCTCGCTGGCCGCCCTTCACCACGACCGCCCGGGCGTCTTCGTACTCCGCAAGCCGTTCCCGATCCAGTCGCTGCTCCGACTGATCGACGGCGACGAGTTCCCCGAGATCTAGAGACAGAGAGAGTAAGGACCATGGAAGACGTCATCTACGTCGGGATCCCGATCGTGTTCTTCGCCATCTGCGTCGCCTACGTGCGCGGCCTCGACCGCCTGGTGCGGGGTGCCGAAGAGGCGGAGACCGTCGCGGAGGTGACGACATGAGCGGCGACGACATCGTCGGCCTCATCGTCGCCGTGCTCCTCGCCGGCTATCTGGTCGTTGCGCTGCTGTTCCCCGAGAGGTTCTGATGTCGACGTCCGCTTGGCTCCAGTTCCTGTTCTTCGTCGTGGTCACCCTGGTCACCGCCGTGCCCCTGGGCCGTTACATGGCGCGGGTGTACGGCGACGACGAGACATCGCCGGGGGACCGCTTCTTCGGTCCGATCGAGCGTGTCATCTACCGGGTGTGCCGGATCGACCCCGACCCGCGAGCAGCGGTGGACCGTCTACACCTACTCGCTGCTCGCCTTCAGCATCTTCTCGTTCCTGGTCGTGTACCTCATCCAGCGGGTGCAGGGCTCGCTCCCGTTGAACCCGGCGGACCTGCCCGGCGTGGTCCCCCACCTCTCGTTCAACACCGCGGTCAGCTTCATGACCAACACCAACTGGCAGACGCTATGGCGGCGAGTCGACGATGAGCCACCTCACCCAGATGACGGGGCTCACCGTCCAGAACTTCGTCTCGGCCGCCGCCGGCATGGCGACCGTGGCCGCCCTGATCCGGGGTCTGTCCCGCCGCCGAGCGTCGACGATCGGCAACTTCTGGGTCGACCTCACCCGCTCGCACGGTGCGCATCCTGCTACCGCTGGCGTTCGTGATGGCGCTGGTGCTGGTGAGCCAGGGTGTGATCCAGAACTTCGACGGCTTCACCGACGCCTCGACGGTCGAGGCCGGCACCGAGCAGCTCATCCCGGGCGGCCCCGCCGCCAGCCAGGTCGCCATCAAGCAGATCGGCACCAATGGTGGCGGGTTCTTCAACATGAACTCGTCGCACCCGTTCGAGAACACCGGGCCGCTTCAACAACTTCGTCGAGACCTGGGCGATCGGCGTCATCCCCTTCGCCTTCGCCTTCATGTTCGGCCGAATGGTCAAGGACGGCGCCAGGGCCGGGCGGTGTTCGCCATCATGTTCATCGTCTGGGCGGCCATGTCCCTGTTCGCCATGGGGCTGGAGACCAACGGCAACCCCCGGCTCGACGACGCTCGGCGCCGATCAGTCGGTGACCGCCGAGCAGTCGGGCGGCAACATGGAGGGCAAGGAGATCCGGTACGGGCCGGCCGGCTCCGGCCTGTGGGCGGCGACCACCACCGGGACGTCCAACGGGTCGGTCAACTCGATGCACGACAGCTACACGCCCCTCGGCGGCGGCGTCGCACTGAGCCACATGATGCTGGGCGAGGTCAGCCCGGGAGGGGTGGGCGTCGGGCTGAGCGGTCTGCTCGTCATGGCCATCCTCTCGGTGTTCATCGCCGGCCTCATGGTGGGGCGAACCCCCGAGTACCTGGGCAAGAAGATCCAGGCGCCCGAGATGAAGATGGTGGCGCTCTACGTGCTCGCCATGCCCACGGTGGTGCTCGGGTTCACCGCGGCGTCGATGTTCGTCGACTCGGTGCTCAACACCACCATGTGGAACGACGGGCCCCACGGGTTCACTGAGATCCTCTACGCCTTCACGTCGGCAGGGAACAACAACGGGTCGGCCTTCGCCGGCATCACCGCCGCCACCCACTGGATGGACACGACCCTCGGGCTGGCCATGCTGGTGGGCCGCTTCTTCCTGATCATCCCGGTCCTGGCGCTGGCCGGGTCGCTCGCCCAGAAGCGGGTCATGCCCGCCACCACCGGGACCTTCCCCACCCACACCCCGCTGTTCGTCGGACTGGTCATCGGGGTCGTCGTCATCGTCGGTGGCCTCACCTTCTTCCCGGCTCTGGCGCTCGGCCCCATCGTCGAGCACCTCTCCCTGTAGGAGCATCCATGCAGACCCAAACCCCTGTGGAACCCCAGCCGTCATCGCGCGGCAGAGCAGCGAGCCGGCCGCTGTTCGAGCCGGCAATCGTCTGGCCAGGCCGCCGTCGACAGCTTCCGCAAGCTCGATCCCCGGGTCCAGGCCCGCAACCCGGTCATGTTCGTCGTGCTGGTGGGCAGCGTCTTCACCACGGTCCTCTTCATCAGGCACTTCGGCAGCTCGACCTTCCAGGAGAACCTGTTCGCCGGCCTGGTGGCCGCCTGGCTGTGGTTCACCGTGTTCTTCGCCAACTTCGCCGAGGCCATGGCCGAGGGACGAGGCAAGGCCCAGGCCGCCACCCTGCGCAAGACCCGCGCCGACACGATGGCCAACCGGCGCCGGCCCGACGGCACAATCGAGCCGGTGCCCTCGTCGCAGCTCACCTCCGGCGACGTCGTGGTCGTCTCCGCCGGCGAGATGATCCCGTCCGACGGTGAGATCATCGACGGCATCGCCTCGGTGGACGAGTCGGCGATCACCGGTGAGTCGGCTCCGGTGATCCGCGAGGCGGGCGGCGACCGGTCGGCGGTCACCGGGGGCACCCGGGTGCTCTCCGACCGGATCGTGGTGCGGATCACCGCCCGGCCCGGCGAGACCTTCCTCGACCGGATGATCGCCCTGGTCGAAGGCGCCAACCGTCAGAAGACGCCGAACGAGATCGCCCTGAACACCCTGCTGGCGGTGTTGACGGTCATCTTCCTGCTGGCCACGGTCACCCTGCAGCCCTTCGCCATGTTCGCCGACGCCGAGCAGAGCATCATCGTGCTGGTGGCCCTGCTGGTGTGCCTCATCCCGACCACGATCGGCGCCCTGCTCTCCGCCATCGGCATCGCCGGGATGGACCGGCTGGTCCAGCACAACGTGCTGGCCATGTCGGGACGGGCGGTGGAGGCGGCCGGCGACTGCTCCACCCTGCTGCTCGACAAGACCGGCACCATCACGCTGGGCAACCGTCAGGCGGCGCAATTCCTCCCGATCCCCGGGGTACCCGAGGAGCGCCTTGCCGCCGCCGCCCAGCTCGCCAGCCTGGCCGACGAGACGCCGGAGGGTCGATCCATCGTGGTGCTGGCCAAGGAGCGATTCAACCTGCGCCAGCGGGACGTGGGCAACGCCACCCTGGTGCCCTTCACCGCCCAGACCCGGATGAGCGGCCTCGACCACGACGGGACCTCGGTCCGGAAGGGCGCCGCCGACTCGGTGAAGCGGTGGGTCGTCGACCGGGGCGGAACCCCGCCCGACGGCCTCGACTCCATCGTGGAGGGGGTCGCCGTCGCCGGGGGCACCCCGCTGGTGGTCGCCGAAGGCATCGAGGTGTTGGGCGTCATCCACCTGAAGGACATCGTCAAGGAGGGAATCAGCCACCGCTTCGACCAGTTGCGCGCCATGGGCATCCGCACGGTGATGATCACCGGTGACAACCCGCTCACCGCCCAGGCGATCGCCGCCGAGGCAGGCGTCGACGACTTCCTCGCCGAAGCCACCCCCGAGGACAAGATGGACCTGATCCGGCGCGAGCAGGCGGGCGGGCGGCTGGTCGCCATGACCGGGGACGGCACCAATGACGCCCCGGCGCTGGCCCAGGCCGATGTCGGCGTCGCCATGAACACCGGGACCCAGGCGGCCAAGGAAGCCGGGAACATGGTCGACCTCGACTCGAACCCGACCAAGCTGATCGAGGTGGTGGAGATCGGTAAGCAGCTGCTCATCACCCGCGGCGCCTTGACCACCTTCTCCATCGCCAACGACGTCGCCAAGTACTTCGCCATCATCCCGGCGATGTTCGTCGGCGTGATACCGGCGCTCGACCACCTCAACATCATGAACCTCGACACGCCCCGCTCGGCGATCCTGTCGGCGGTGATCTTCAACGCGCTGATCATCATCGCCCTGGTCCCGCTGTCGCTGCGGGGGGTGCGGTTCCGAGCCGAGGGCGCAGCCGGGATGCTGCGCCGCAACCTGCTGATCTACGGGCTCGGCGGCCTCCTCGCCCCCTTCATCGGCATCAAGTTCATCGACCTGCTGATCACGGCCATGGGAGTGTCCTGATGCGACGTCAACTACTGCCCGCCCTGGGGATGGTCCTCGTCTTCACGGTGCTCACCGGGCTCGCCTACCCGCTCGTGGTCACCGGCATCGCCCAAGCCGCCTTCGGTGACAAGGCCGACGGGTCGCTGATCGAGCGCGACGGCCAGGTGGTCGGGTCGGCTTGGATCGGTCAGCCGTTCACCGCACCCGAGTACTTCCATCCGCGGCCGTCGGCCACCGGGTACGCCCCGGGGCCCGGCTACGCCTACGGTTCCAACGAGGGACCCACCAGCGAGCGGTTCCTCGACGGCGAGGACGACCCGGAGACGACCGACGTGGACGAATCCGAGGTCAACGGTGTCGATGACCGCGTCCGCGCCTACCGGGAGGAGAACCGGCTCGCCGCCGACGCCCCCGTCCCCGTGGACGCCGTCACCGGGTCGAGCAGCAGCCTCGACCCGCACATCTCGGTGGCCAACGCCCGAATCCAGGCGGTGCGGGTCGCCGAGGCCCGCGGGCTCGGGTTGGAAGTGGTCCTCGACCTCGTCGACGAGCACACCGCCGGCCGGGACCTGGGCTTCCTCGGCGAGCCGGGGGTCAACGTGCTCGAGCTGAACCTGGCCCTCGACGAGATCGACCTGAGCTGACGCCAGATACGATGGGCGCCGCCGGCTGAGAAGGAGCTGCCCGTGACCTCCGCAGACCCCGACCGGGATCGGCGTGTGGCCCGGGCCGTGCTGGCGGCGAGGGCCGAGGTCGCCCCCGAGGCCGGCCGCCTCACGGTGTTCCTCGGCTTCGCCCCGGGAGTGGGCAAGACGTACGCCATGTTGGAGGCGGTCCACGACCTGCGTCGTCAGGGCCGCGACGCGGTCGTCGGCTTCGTCGAGACCCACGGCCGCGCCGAGACCGCCGCCCTGCTCGACGGGCTCGAGCTGATCCCTCGCCGCCTCGTCGAGTACCAGGGAGTGGCCATCGAGGAGTTCGATCCCGATGCGGTCATCTCGCGGCGGCCGGAGGTGTGCGCCGTCGACGAGCTGGCCCACACCAACGCCCCGGGAAGTCCCCGGCGGCGCCGCTTCGAGGACGTCGACCTCGTGCTGGGCGAGGGCATCGATGTGCTCACCACCCTCAACATCCAGCACCTGGAGAGCCTCAACGACGTGGTCGAGTCGATCGCCGGGGTGAAGGTGCGGGAGCGGATCCCGGATTCGGTGCTCGACCGGGCCGACGAGATCATCCTGGTCGACCTGTCCACCGACGAGCTGCGGCACCGGCTGGAGCAGGGCAAGGTGTACGAGGATGCCGCCGCCGTGAGAGCGCTGGAGAACTTCTTCCGGCCGGGGAACCTCAATGCCTTGCGCCAGCTCGCCCTCACCCGCACCGCCCAGACGGTGGATCGGGAGCTCGACGAGTACCTTTCCGCCCACGGCATCGAGTCGCCGTGGCGGTCCACCGAACGGGTGCTCGCCTGCGTCGACGAGACCCCCGCCGGCGCCACGGTCGTTCGGCGCGCCTTCCGGCTGGCCAACGCCGAACGGGGCGAGTTTCTGGTGGTGGCGGTCCATCCCGGGGATACTCCCCCACCGCTCATGGCGAACACGCTGACCGTGGCCAGTGACCTCGGTGCCTCTGTGATCGGCCGTCACGGGTCAGGGCGCGAGGTGGCGTATCAGATCGTCACCGTCGCCCGCGAGCAGCGGGCAACCCTGGTGGTGATGGGACCGTCGCACCGCACTCTGTGGGAGCGGCTGTGGGGAGGCGACATCATCGACCGGGTGATCACCGCGCTCCCGGACGTCGACGTCCTCGTCCTCGGCCTCGGCGAAGAGTGAGTTTCTCCTCCCCCTGTGGGGGGAGTGGCTGCAACACGGGCCGAAGGCCGAAGCGCCAGTCGAGGAGGGGGAACCGAATCGCTGGCACGGTGCCCAATCCCAGCTCTGCCTCGGTGAGGGCAGGTACCATCACGGCCCCTCAGAGCCAGGTTCGCCGTTGCCAACAGTCCTCATCGCCGACGACGACCGCGCCTTCCTGCGCACCCTGTCCACGCTGCTCGAGGCATCGGGTTACACCACGGTGACCGCCCAGTCGCTGGTCGAGGCCACCGACCGGTTCCCTCGGGCGCACCCCGACCTGGTGATCGTCGACCTGCACATGCCGGGAGGAGGGATGCGGCTGGTGGAGGCGCTGGCCGGGCATACCACCGTGCCCGTGATCGTCCTCTCCGGCGACCACGACGAAGCGGTGAAGGTGCAGGCTCTCGACGCCGGGGCCGAGGACTTCGTCACCAAGCCGTTCGCCGCCGCCGAGCTGCTCGCCCGGGTGAGGGTGATGTTGCGCCGCGGCGGCCGCACCGGTGACGAGATCGCTGCCGGGAGGCTCACCCTCCTCCCCGCATCGCTCTCTGTGCGTGGGCCGGGGGGGTCGGCGGAGTTGACTCCCACCGAGTTCGAGCTCCTGCGGTCGCTGGCCCGCGCCGAGGGCTTCGTGACCACCGGCAGCCTGCTCGCCGAGGTGTGGGGCCCCGCCTACTCGCGGGAGCAGGAGTACGTCCGGGCCTATGTACGGCGGATCCGGCGCAAGCTCGCCGGCATCGGGCTCGGCGACGCCATCGACAGCCGGCCCGGGTCCGGCTACCGGCTGGTCACCGACGGGCCGGGCTGACCGTCTTCACTCGGCGGCGTGGCACACCGCCTCGACGTTGTTGCCGTCGGGGTCGCGCACGAAGGCGCCGAAATACGTGGCGTGGTACTCGGGCCACACCCGCGGCTCGTGGAGCACCTCCATGCCCTGGGCGACGGCGGCGTCTCGGAAGGCGACCACGGCGGCGCGGTCGGGCGCCTGGAAGGCGATGTGGGCCTCCTGGCGGACGTCGCCGTGGGTCTCCTCGGGCCCGATCCAGAAGGTGGGGAAGGCGACGCCGTAGCCGATGGCATTGGCCGAAGCTCCAGGATCCGCTTCCCGCCGAGCGGGGCGAGCACCGCGTCGTAGAAAGCGGCGGCCCGATCGAAGTCGGCGACCTGGATGGAGAGATGGTCGAGCACGCCCTCATGATGCCAGCCTTTCGCATGGTGGGCACTGGGTCCTCCGTACAATGGGGCCATGCCGGACCGCACTTCGATCGAGGCGACCCTCCGGGGCGTCATCGACCCCGAGCTCGGCGCCGACATCGTCGACCTCGGCATGGTCAAGGGCGTCGACATCGAGGGTGGCGACGTCACGATCCACATCGCCCTCACCATCGCCGCCTGCCCGATGCGGGACCAGATCGAGCAGGACGTGGTGCGCAAGGTCTCGGCGATGCCTGGGATCGACCGGGTCGACGTCCACATCGCCGCCATGAGCCAGGAGGAACGCTCCCGCCTGATGGAACGCGCCCGGCAGCGGGCGCGGGAGAACGCCACCCCCACCCGGGTGAGCCCGTTGACCAGGGTGATCGCGGTGAGCAGCGGCAAGGGCGGCGTCGGCAAGTCGTCGCTCAGCGTCAACCTGGCGGCGGCCATCGCCGACCAGGGCTTCGAGGTCGGGCTGCTCGACGCCGACATATGGGGGTTCTCGGTGCCCCGCATGCTGGGCGCCACCGAGGCCCGGCTGGAGGCCGGGGACGACCGGCGCATCATCCCGGCCGAGGCGCAGGGTATCCACGTCGTCTCTACCGGGCTGATCGTCGACGACGAGAAGATGGCGCTGATGTGGCGAGGGCTCATGCTGTCCAAGGCGCTGGAGCAGTTCCTCACCGACGTCGCCTGGCCGCAGGACCTCGACTACCTGATCCTCGACATGCCACCGGGGACCGGCGACATCCAGATGGCGCTCGCCCGGCTACTCCCCCAGGCGGAGCTGGTGGTGGTCACCACTCCGCAGCTGGCCGCCCAGTTGGTAGCCGCCCGGGTGGCCGACATGGCCCGCCGCTCTCACATGCCGGTGGTCGGAGTGGTGGAGAACATGTCAGGTTTCACGACCGAGGACGGCCGCCACTACCCGCTGTTCGGGGCGGGTGGCGGCCAGCGGCTGGCCGACGACCTCGGGGTTCCGCTGCTCGGCCAGATCCCCCTCGACCCCTTCGTGGTCGAGGGCGGCGACCAGGGCACCCCGGTGGTGCGCGCCCACCCCGAGTCGCCGGCGGCGTTCGCCGTCGCCGAGACCGCCAAGCGGCTCACCGAGCTGGTCCCCCCGGCCGCCGACGAGACCTGCACGTCGCGCATCGCCATCCTCGCCGAGCAACTCGCCCACCTGGGCTGAAGCGGTCAGGTTGGGTCTACCGCCTCGAGGAGGTCGGCGACGTCGGGTCGGAGGGCGGCGAGCCCTCGATCGAAGGTGAGCACCCGGGCGCCCTTAGCTCGGGCGAGCTGGGCGAGGTAAGCGTCGCTCACCTGCCGGTGACCGATCACGCGGGTCAGGTCGACGCTCGTATAGGGGACATCGTCGCGCCAGAACTCGTGTCGACCGTGATCGGTGATCCGACGGAGCACGGCGACAGCGTCTTCCGGCGCGACTTCCGTTCGGACCAGGAACCGGACCAGCGTGCCCTGTGTCAATGGGCACGTGGCGAACCTGGAGCCGCCGGTGAACCAATCGCGCGCCACCTGGTGATGGACGTGGTCCCTCACCGACAGCGCCACCAGCACGTTCCCGTCGAGCAGGTGGGTCAGTCGTCCTCCAGAGCAGCCACGTCGGCAGAGGTCACCGGGAAGCCCAACGTGACGACGGGCAGATCGGACTCCGGGTCGTGCTCGATGCGATACGAGCCCTTCTCGCCGAGTCCTCGACGGATCAACATGGTGACGGTCTCGCTCAGCGACCGGTCGGAGTCGACGGCGATGGCACGGGCGATCCGGTGGATGTCGTCCGGGAGGTCGATGGTGGTTCGCATCTGCTCATCGTAATGCATGGATCATCATGATGCGGTGATGTCAAGCCCGTCGTCGAGCACTTCACGGAGCGCCCGCGGGCGCCCATCGACCTCTACGAAGGGGCGTCGACCCCTGGCACGTGGCGGGCGAGGAAACGCAGGATGGCGCCGACCTGACGGACCTCCTCGTCGACGTCGTAAGAGTCGTGGCCGGCATCGAACATCACCAGCTCATGGGGGTGCCCTCGTTCGGCCAGCTTGTCGACGTAGGCCATCGCCTGGCGCAGCGGGCACCTCGTGTCGTTCTCTCCGATGAGGAAGATCACGGGAGCGACGACGTCGCCGACGAAGTAGATCGGGTTGCGGTCGGCCATCAGTTCGGGCACCTGGTCCGGGGTTCCGCCGATCAGGGCACGGTCGTACACCTGGAGCTCCGGTGAGAGGTCCTCGTAGCCGAGCTCGTAGTCACCGACGGGGACCCCGGCGATCCCCGCCACCCAGAGCTCCGGGTGCTTGCCCAGCTCGAGCAGGGTGATGTACCCGCCCCATGACCATCCGCCGATGACGGCGCGCGACGGGTCGGCGATGCCACGGGCGACCAGGTCGGCGAGACCGGCGTTGACGTCGACCAGCTCGGGCCCGCCGATGTCGCCGATGAGTCGGTCACGCCACACCCGCCCGTAGCCGGTGGAACCGCGGTAGTTGACCAGGCCGACGGCGAAGCCCATGTCGACATAGGCGGCGATCTCCGGATGCCATCGGTCCTTGTCCTCCCAGTTGGGGCCGCCGTGGACGCGCATGATCACCGGGAACGGGCCCTCGCCCTCCGGGATGAGGTAGAAGCCGTGGACCACGTCTCCCTGCCCGTTGTCGAACCGCCAGGGGACGAAGGGCGCCGCCACCGGTGCGGCCGGCCCCGGAGCGGCGAGCACCTTCGCCCCGGCGAGGTCCACCACCGCCGGGGGAGCGATGCCGCCGGTCAGCTCGAACCACACCGAGCCGTCGGGCCGAACCCGAGAGCCCTCGATGCTCCCGTCCGGCGTCGCCAGCCGTTCGACCGATCGGGTTGCGAGGTCGTAGCGGTAGAGGCGGTCCCGGCCCCGATCGTTGTGGGTGAGCAGCAGCGCCTGGCCGTCGGGCCACCAGTCGGCCACCGAAACCGGGCCTTCGAGATCGAGGTCGAGGTGGAGCCAGTCGCCGGAGACCGGGTCCCAAATCGCAGGAAGGGTGTCCCCACCCCGTTCGTGACTCACCGCGAGGCGCCGATCCCCGGGCACCGGCGACCAGGCGGCGGCGTAGAGAGCCAACCCGTCGTCGACCAGGTCGGCGATCGTCTCTCCCGTCGCGGTTTCGACCACCCGCAGCGCCGGGTGAATGGCGTCACCGTGCTCGGCGTGCTCCAGCGCCAGCATCGTCCCGTCGGCGGACAGCCCGGCGAGGCCGCACCGCTCCTGCTCGAACCCCCCGATGCAGAGCCACTCGAGGCTTCGCAGGACCGCCCGCGCAGGCCCGCCGTCAACGGCGACGTACGAGGCGAAGCCGTCGGCATCGCTGATCACGGCGGCCACCACGCTCGTCGCCTGCGTCAAGCCCTGGTTCCATCCTTCGGGCACGCCGTCGAGGTACGGGACGGGCTCACCGCCGGCGAAGGGTTGGGCGTACCAGCGGCCGGCCTCACTGCCGGTCTCGTCCTGCCAGAACACCACCCGGTCCCCGTCGACGGTGACCTCCCCCTCTATCACCCCGATCGGGTGGTCGGTGATCTGCCGGTGGGTGTCGGCAACCCGATCCCAGGCGTGCACCTGGTAGGCCCCACTGACGTTGCTGACGTACACCAGGTGATCGGGGGCTGACCGTGCCCACCGGGGTAGGGAGACCGTGGGCGTGCGGAAGCGTTGTTCCCATCGCGGGGCGGAGACCATCGTCGCACGATACCCGCGGTGATCGCCGACCCCCCGACGGGGAGAACGACCGTGCGGCTGAGCCCACCGGGTGGGCGCCTAGTTGCCGGCGATCTCCCAGATGTGCCCGGACGGATCGGCGAAGCAGGCGGTGCGCGGCCCCCACGGTCGGTCCATGGGGCCGTTGACCAGGCGGACGCCCCGGGCGACGAGGTCGTCGCACACCGCGTCCACGTCATCGACCTCGACGGTCAGCTGGTACCGGGGCCCCGACCCCGGGCCACCCACCGGGACGGGATCGATCAACTCGGCGGCGGCATCGGTTCGGAGCAGGTTGACCAGGGTGTTGCCGAAGTCGAACACCACGGAGTCCTCGTCCTCGAAGTGCACGGGCAACCCGAACGCCTCCAGGTAGAAGCGCTTGGCGTCTTCCAGGTCGTCGACGAACAGCGTGAGGGCGCCTATCGACCCCGGCCAGCCGCTCACGCCTCACCCGCCCACGGAGGAAGCTGCTGCAGGGACCACCGGTTGCCGTCGGGGTCCTCGAAGAACACGAACGAGCCCCATGGGAGCTCCTGGACCTCGCCCGTCTCGAGCCCGCGGGCTGCCAGCTCGTCACGGGCGGCGTGGGCGTCGGGCACGACGATCTGTATCCGGGCAGAGCCGACCGGGGCGTCGGTGATCCCCTTGCCCAGTGAGATGGAGCAGGCCGAGCCGGGCGGGGTGAGCTGCACGAAGCGGACTTCGTCGCTGACGGTGTGGTCGTGGTCGAGGGCGAAGCCGGCCTTGTCGACGTAGAACGCCACCGCCCTGTCGATGTCGGTCACCGGAACGGCGATGAGCTCGATCTTCCAGTCCATGGTCGCCTCCTCGGCCTTCGGGACCGGGCACGCTACCCGGATCGACGCTCGGTTCCATCGGCGTCGCCGCCGGATCGGCCTTCGGTCTCCGACGGGTTGCCATCAGCGCGCCGGCGGCGACGGGCGATGACCACATAGTTCTTCGGGAAGCCCTTCCCGGTGAACTTCCAGCGACGGTCGAGTTGGTAGAAGAACCCGGCGAGCATGGGAGCGCCCACCCGAACGGCCCGGAGGCCCAAGCCGGCCAGCCACCACTTCCAGCCCGTTCGGTCGGCGCCGACTCTCCGAGGGAGGAAACGGCCCATCAACTCGAACTGGAGGCCGACGGTGGCGAAGTACCCCTCGACCCACTCGACGCTCTGGACCGCGAAACCAGCTCCTGCGAAGAGCGTGCGTAACGCCTGGTCGGTGTACCGGTAGTAGTCGTGCGGTCTCATGTGCTGCGGGTAGAAGAAGGGGCAGGTGCAGATGATCCGACCTTGGTCCTTGGTCACCCGGGCCAGCTCGGCCAGCACCGCCTTCGGATCGGGGACGTGTTCGAGCACCTGGTTGCACACGACGCGGTCGAAGCGAGCGTCCTCGACGGGGATCGCCGTCAGGTCGCAGACGTAGGTGTGGGCGTGTTCGTTCCCCTCGGCGGCGACGAAGTCGGCCGACTCGTACCGGGCATGGGCGAACAGATCGCGGTAGGGGGCCTTGCCCGCCCCGGCGTCCAGCACCAGCATCCCCGGCTTGACGTTGCGGGCGAACCCGGCGTTGTACTCCCGGATCCGGATCCGCGACGGGTTCTCCAGCCACCGTTCCCTCCGCGAGGCGACCTTGCGCTCGGCCCCGGTCGGCGGTCGGTCCGATGCTGACTCGTGGTCGGATGTCATCGGTCCGCCTCGGCCGGGGGGATCTCCGGCGTGCAGCGACCCGCCTCGGCGACCAGCCGGCCACCGACCCAGACGGCCGTGACCCCGTCACCCGGCCGGCGAGGCTCCTCGTAGGTCGCCCTGTCGATGATCGTCGCCGGGTCGAACAGCACCAGGTCGGCGGGCCGACCCACCGCCACCCGGCCGAGGCGGTCACCCAGCCCGACGATGTCGGCGGCCTGCGAGGTCATCTTCCGCACCGCCTCGGGCAACGACACCACGCCCAGCTCGCGCACCAGGCGGCCGAGCACCCGTGGGAAGGTCCCGTACAGCCGGGGATGGGGAAGCCCACCGGGGTTGACCACCCCGTCGGAGCCGACCGAGGTGTACGGCTGGGCGAAGAAGCGGGCGATGTTGGCCTCGACGTTGTTGAACGAGATGAGCGTCACCCCGAATGCCTCGGAGGCGAGGAGGTCGAACACCACGTCGAAGGCGGCGGGCGAGGCGAGGTCGTCGACCCCGGTGCGCCGGATCAGGTCGGCGAAGGTGGAGCCGACCAGCTGAGAACGACGGGTGCCGGCTACCCGCAGACCCTCCCACCCACCGGAGAAGTCGTACCAGTTGTCCCAGGTGTCGACGTCGCCGAGCATCTGCGCCCGGACCGCGTTCCCGCACGGCGGGGTCGGCGAGCCTCGCCGCGATCTCGGTCGTGGTGCCGTCCTGCAGCCACGGCGGGAGCAGCACCATCGCCGTCGACGACCCGGCGACGTACGGGTGGATATCGGCGGTGATGCGCACCCCGGACGACGCCGCCGCTTCGAGCTGGGCGAGCATTGTCGGCGCCCTGTCCCAGTTGCGCTCGCCCGCCGTCTTGATGTGGCTGTAGTGGAGGTGGACGCCGGATCGGACGGCGACTTCGATGACCTCGTCGGTGGCCTCGACGACGTGCTCGGACTCGGAGCGGACGTGGACGAAGAAGGGCTTGCCGCGGCTGGCAGCCACCTCGCACAGGGCGGTGACCTCGGCGGTGGTGGCGAAGGCTGCGGGGACGTAGACGAGCCCGGTGGAGAACCCGGCGGCGCCCTGGTCGAGGGCGTCGGCAACGACCCCCTGCATCTGCTGGAGCTCGATGTCACTGGGCGGCCGGTTGGCCATCCCCATCACGTAGCGGCGCACCGTGGCGTGCCCAACCAGCCCGGCGGCGCGGGTGGTCGAGCCGCCACGGACCGCCGTCAGGTACTCGCCGAAGCCGGTCCAGGTCCACCGGTCGCGGTCGATCTCGCCGTCGAGCCCGGCGAGGAAGCGGGTGAACTCGTCGATGTCGTGGCTGTGCACCGGGGCCGCCGAGATCCCGTCCTGGCCGAACACCTGGGTGGTGCATCCCTGGAGCAGCTTCGGCTCGTCACCGACCGTGGCCCCGGTGTCACCACGCACCATCGTGTAGAGGTCGGAGTGGGAGTGCAGGTCGACGAATCCGGGCGCCAGCGCCAGACCTTCGCCATCTACCAGCATCTCCCCCTCCGTAGGGGTGATCGACGGTGCGATAGCGGCGATGACCCCTCCATCGACCCTGACGTCGGCGGCGAAGGGGTCGCCTCCGGTCCCGTCGATCACCGAGGCGCCGCGGATCAGCATCGGCAGCGGTGGGTTGCGCGCCACCGGTTCAGTATCGCCTATCAGGTCAGAGGGCGAGATGCAGGCGGAGAGCCTCGTCGAGGTCGAGCAGGAGGGCTGCGGGCACCGTTCCCAACCGCTCTCCGACCCGATCGACCGAGATCGACCTCACCTGCTCGGCGTGTGCCTTCGATGCTCGAGCCAGCCCGGCATCGTCCTCAGGTAGGAGAACCTGGAATGGGTGGACACGGTCCACGTTCGAGGTGAGCGGCACCACGGCCACCACACCACGTCCCAAGGTTGCCGCCGTCGAGTTGGCGCCGTCGTTGGAGACGATGACCGCCGGGCGGCGCATCCCTGCTTCCGACCCGCGGGCAGGGCCCAGGTCGACCATCCGCACCTCGCCGCGCAGCATCAGCGTGCGCCGAGGCCGTCACCAACGACCGCGTCCCAAGCTTCTGCCTCGCCGGTATCCGCCCATTCGGTCCACGCCTCGGCATAGGCGTCACCCAACCGGGTGGCACGCAGCGCCCCGACTGCCCTGTGCACCACGGCCGATCGGGACCGGAACCCGTGTTCCTCGGCGTACCGGTCGAGGAACTCGACATCCTCGTCGGGGAGGCTCACGCTCACCTTCATACCGTCATCCTACCAGTAGTACTACCGCGATACTACCGTCCGTGCTCTACGAACTATCCGTGGGTCACGCCCCTGGCGTTCGATGGCGGAGCCGACGCAGCAGGTACCAGACCGCGATCACCCAGAGGACGAGCGGGATCACCGTGTACGGCCGCAGAAGCGAGAAGTCACCCTCCTCCCACGCCCCCTTGATGCCGGCCCAGGCGGCGATCGCCAGGAGACCGCCGGCGACCACCACGATCACGAACAGCAGGCCGAGCACCCGCCCACTCCAGGACGTTCGTATTCCGAGCTCGTGCCGCAGCGTGCTCATCTCCCAGGCGTCGCCTCGCCACCGGGCGCCGAGCCGAGCACGGAACTCGGCCACGAGGGCGCGGGTGCCCGGGTCGTCGACCGGTAGGGCGACCTGGAACCCGGTGCCGTTGTCACCGATCATCAGGGCGCGGTGGGTCTCGGAGAGGCGACGATTCAGCGCCTCCAGCCTCCCGCCCAGCGGAACGATGTCGAATGGGACCCGTCTGCCGCCGGGAAGCTCGATCGAATCCCGTGGGAACGTGACCTGGGCGCCACCGTAGGTGGCGAGACCGGCGCCGGTGATGCCGGCCCAGCTCCGGTGCACCGTCCGGCCGGCCAGCGTGAAGGTGATCCCCTCGTCGTCGGTGACGACCTCGACCTCTCCGTGGCCTGCATGAATGACCGCATCCACCCCTCGCAGCCTACGCTCGGCCGCGTCTGGCAGACTGTCGCCACCATCCTCGATGTGGAGATCTGATGCGGAGCTTCGCCGGGCGCGACATCTTGTCGCTGAAGGACTTCGAGCGCGCCGAGTTCGAGCACGTCTTCTCGGTGTGCGACCGGCTGGAGCCGATCGCCCGGGAGCGGCGCAACACCGACCTCCTCGCCCACAAGACCCTGATCACCGCCTTCTACCAGCCGTCGACCCGCACCCGGCTGTCCCACGAGGCGGCGATGCACCGGCTCGGCGGCCACGTCCTCGGCTTCGCCGACCCCAAGATGACCCGGGCGGGCGACTTCTACCAGGAGTCGATCAAGGACACCGTCCACATGCTCGAGTACTACGGCGACGTCATGGTGATGCGCCACTTCCTCCAGGGCGCCCCGGCGGAGGCGGCCCACTGGGCGAGCATCCCGGTGATCAACGCCGGCGACGGCTGGGGTGAGCACCCCACCCAGGTGCTCACCGACCTGTACACCGTGGCCCGGGAGCACGGCGGCATCGACGGGCGCACCTTCGTCGCCATCGGCGACGGGCGAATGAGGACCATGCACTCGCTGGGCTACGCCCTCACCCAGTTCGACGTCGACCTGGTGTTCATCTCGCCCGAGGAGCTTGCGGTGACCGACGAGTTCCTCGGCGAGCTGGCGGAGGCGAACCTGCACGCCCGGCGCGCCGAGCACGTCGACGAGGTGATCGCCGAGGCCGACATCATCTACATGGAGCCGGTGGTGCAGGCCGACTACACCCAGTCGAGGGTCGAGGACGACGGCGGCGACAAGGGGATGACCCCGGCCAACTACCGCGTCACCCGGGAGGTGCTGGCACAAAGCCAAGCGCGACAGCGTGATCCTCCACTCGCTGCCCCGCATGGACGAGCTGCCCCCCGATGTCGACTCCACCCGGCACGCCCGGTACTGGCAGGAGGCGTACTACGGGGTCGTGATGCGGATGGCGTTGCTGTCGCTGGTGCTCGGGGCGATGGAGTGAGGGAGTAGCCGTGCCCCGCGCCGTGGTCGCCATCGGAGGCAACTCGCTGATCAAGGACCCCGCCCATCAGACCGTCGAGGACCAATATCAGGCCGCCTCGGAGACCACCGACCACATCGCCGAGCTCATCGCCGGCGGCTGGGACCTGGTCATCGTCCACGGCAACGGCCCCCAGGTCGGGTTCATCCTCCGCCGCTCCGAGCTGGCCGCCCATGAGCTCCACGAGGTTCCCCTCGATGCCTGCGGAGCCGACACCCAAGGAGCTATCGGCTACGCACTGCAGCAGAACCTGCAGAACGACCTCCGGCGCATCGGGGTGCCGAAGCGGGTGGTGAGCATCGTCACCCAGGTCGAGGTCGACGGCGCCGACCCCGCCTTCCAGAGCCCGTCGAAGCCGATCGGGTCGTTCATGGACGCCGACAAGGCCGCCGAGCGCCGCGCCGACGGGTGGGACATGGTCGAGGACGCCGGGCGAGGCTGGAGGCGGGTGGTGGCCTCACCGGAGCCGAAGCGGATCGTCGAGCTCGACACCATCGGCGCCCTGCTCGACTCGGGGACCACCGTCATCGCCGTCGGCGGCGGCGGTATCCCGGTGGTCGCCCAACCCGATGGCGACCTGCGCGGGGTGGCCGCGGTGATCGACAAGGACCGCGCCGCCGCCCTGGTCGGGGTGTCGCTCGGCGCCGAGCTGCTGCTCATCTCCACCGGGGTGGAGAAGGTGGCGCTCGACTTCGGCAGGCCCGACCAGGTCGACCTCGACGAGATCACCCTCGAGCAGGCCCGGCGCCACCTGGCCGAGGGGACCCACTTCGCCAAGGGGTCGATGGCCCCCAAGATCGAGGCGGCCATCTCCTTCCTCGAGGGCGGCGGCAAGCTGGTCGTCATCACCGATCCGGAGCACCTCGGGGCGGCCGTGGCGGGGAGGACAGGGACCCGGATCGTCCCGTGACCTCCCAGATCATGTCGCCGTCGGTCACCGGGCTGCGCTGCGTGCTCTGCGCCGCCGTCCACGCTCCCGAGGCGGATCGCTACGTGTGCGACGCCTGCGGCCCACCCGGCACCCTCGACGTCGAGTACGACTGGGACCGGGTGCTGGCCGGGTGGGGGCGGGATGCGCTCGGCCCCGACCCCGGCATGTGGCGGTGGCGGCCGATGCTCCCGATCGCCGCCGGCGCCCCGCTCCCTCCTCTGGCCATCGGCGACACGCCGCTGTACGAAGCCCCCCGACTGGCGGAGCGAGCCGGTCTCGCCCGGGTGTGGGTCAAGGACGAGGGACGCCAGCCCACCGCCTCGCTGAAGGACCGGGCCTCGGCGATGGCGCTGGTTGTGGGCGCCGGGTTCGGGGCCGAGGTCGTGGCCACCGCCAGCACCGGCAACGCCGCCGCCGCCCTGGCCGGGGTGGCCGCCAGCATGGGGCGGTCGGCGGTGATCTTCGTCCCCGAGGCCGCACCGGAGGCCAAGGTGGCGCAGCTCCTCGCCTACGGGGCGACGGTGGTGCTGGTGCGGGGGAGCTATGCCGATGCCTTCGACCTGTCCGAGCTGGCGGTGGCCCGGTACGGCTGGTACGACCGCAACACCGGGCTCAACCCGTACACCACCGAGGGGAAGAAGACGGCGATGCTGGAGCTGGCTGAACAGCTGGGATGGGTGATGCCCGACGCCGTGTTCGTCGCCGTTGGCGACGGCTCGATCATCGGCGGCCTCCACAAGGGGCTGGTCGAGCTCGACCGCCTCGGTTGGATCGACCGCGTGCCCCGCCTGGTGGGGGTGCAGGCGGCGGGGAGCGACTACCTGGTGCAGGCGTTCGAGTCCGGCGGGGACGTGGCCACCAAGCCGGCGATCGCCGCCACCACCGTGGCCGATTCGATCTCCTCTGACCTCCCCCGTGACCGGGTCAAGGCGATGCGGGCGGTCCGGGAGACCGGCGGCGCCTTCGTCCGCGTCGACGACGAGGCCATCCTGGCCGCCATCCCCGTACTCGCCCGGGGCTGCGGGGTGTTCGCCGAGCCGGCGGCCGCCGCCGCCTGGGCAGGGGTGGAGGCGGCAGTGGACACCGGCGTCGTCCCCGCCGGCGCCAGGGTCGCCGTACTCTCCACCGGGAGCGGATTGAAGGATGTCGGCGCGGTACGACGCGCGGTGGCGGCCGCCGGGTCCGAGCCGATCGTGGTCGAGCCCGACCTGGGGGCTCTCGAAGCGGCGTTGGAGGAGCGGGCATGATCGACCTCACCATCGACGAGGCCACCCTGGGGTCGGCGGTGGCGCGGGCGCGGGAGCGGTCGATCACCATCCCCACCTTCGCCCAGATGCGCGACCCCTCGTCGGTCCCCGGTGACGTCACCGCCGCCCTCTCCGCCGTCGGGCTGTGGGACCTCGACCCGCGCAACCTCTTCCGGATCACTTGGCACAACGAGCCCGTCGAGCACGGCGGCGGGTTCGGGCCGGTCAACGTGCTCGAGCTGCCCCCCGAGCTCACCGGGGTGCCCACCCGCATCCTGGTGCTGGTCGGCACGTGGTTCCCGACCGGGTCCCACAAGGTCGGGGCCGCCTTCGGCTGTCTGGTGCCCCGTCTCGTCACCGGCCAGTTCGACCCGGCTGCCCAGAAGGCGGTGTGGCCGTCCACCGGCAACTACTGCCGGGGCGGCGCCTACGACTCGAACCTGCTCGGCTGCGAGTCGATCGCCATCCTCCCCGAGGGGATGAGCCGGGAGCGGTTCGAATGGCTCGAGTCGGTGGCCGGGGAGATCATCAAGACCCCTGGATCGGAGTCGAACGTCAAGGAGATCTTCGACAAGTGCTGGGAGCTGCGCCGCTCCGGCCAGGACCTCGTCATCTTCAACCAGTTCGACGAGTTCGGGAACTACCTGTGGCACCACGCGGTCACCGGTCCCGCCATGGAGGAGGCGATCGAGGCGGCGCTCCGCCCCGGGGAGCGCTACCGCGGGGTGGCGCTCACCACCGGGTCGGCCGGGACCATCGCCTCCGGCGACTACCTCAAGCAGCGGTACCCGACGTCGTTGATCGCCGCCGGCGAGGCGGTGCAGTGCCCCACCATGCTCTACAACGGGTACGGGGAGCACCGCATCGAAGGGATCGGCGACAAGCACATCCCCTGGGTCCACGACGTCCGCAACACCGACCTCGCCATCGGGCTCGACGACGAGGCGGCGGTGTCGCTGGTGCGGCTGTTCAACGAGCCCGCCGGGACCTCCTACCTCGTCGACCAGGGTGTGAAGCCGGACGTCGTCGAGCAGCTTCCCCTGCTCGGCATCTCCGGGGTGGCCAACCTGCTGGCGGCGGTCAAGCTGGCCAAGCACCACGAGATGACCGGGCGGGATCTCTTGGTGACGGTGGCCACCGACTCGATGGCGATGTACCGCAGCCGGCTGGTCGAGCTCACCGAGGCGCGGGGCCCGTTGACCGAGCTCGACGCCGCCGCCACCTTCCACCGCCATCTGCTCGGTGCCGCCACCGACCACGTCCACGACCTGGGCTACTGGGACCGCAAGCGAATCCACAACCTCAAGTACTACACCTGGGTGGAGCAGCAGGGAAGGACCGCCGCCGAGCTCGACGCCCAGTGGCACGACCCCGACTACTGGACCGGGATCCAGGCGCTGGCCGACCCCATCGACCGCCTCATCGAGGACTTCAACCGCCGGGTGGCGTCAGGCTGAGCAGCGAAGCCGGTCGTCGATCTCGGACTGTCAGACCGACTGCTCAGCATGGCGCCCGACGACGGGGCGTTCAGCGGCCGGGCGGAGGCTCGGAGTACTCGATGAGCCGCTCACCGAGCGCCCTGACCGCCGCCTTCAGCTCGTCGGGCTCGAGCACCTCGAAGCGGCAGTCGAGCCCGGCCAGGTAGCCGGCTATCCAGCCGATCTCGTCGGCGCCGGTGCGCAGCACCGTGCGGTTCCTCCCTTTCCGCTCCAGCACGCCGACGACAGGACCGATCATCTCGACCGCCTGCTCGTGGGGGACATGGAGCAGGACCCGCGCCTGGTAGCGGTAGACCTGCACCGAGATGCCCTCGGCCACCAAGGCGGCGGCGTCGGGCGGGTCGGTGTGGGTGAACCACATCCCGGTCCGCTTCGGGTTCGACATCCGGTCGACCCGGAAGGTTCGCCACGCGTCCCGGTCGCGGTCCCTCGCCACCAGGTACCAGCGGCGCGAGGTGTGCACCAGCCGGTACGGCTCGACGTGACGTTCGGTGACGTTGCCCTCCCGGTCGACGTAGTCGAACCTCAGCCGCTCCGGCCCCCGGCACGCCTGGGCGACGGTGACCAGCACTCCCGGCTCGACCGGTGACGACTCACGGTTGCTCCGGGAGCGGAGGGCGACGGTGGCCGACTGGACGCTGTTGATCTGGTCGGCCAGCCGCACCGGGAGCACCTGCTCGATCTTGGCGAGGGCGGCGACGGCGGCATCCTCGAACCCGGGGACGGTGCCTCCGGCCGCCGCCCTGAGCCCGAGGGCGACCGCCATCGCCTCGTCGTCGTCGAACAGCAATGGCGGGAGTGCTCCACCGGGGGCCAACTGGTAGCCGCCGGCAGGCCCGGACAGCGCCTCCACCGGGTAGCCGAGGTCGCGCAGCCTGGTGACGTCGCGACGCAGGGTTCGGGATGTCACCTCGAGACGCTGGGCGAGCTCGTCTCCGGTCCAGTTCGACCGCGCCTGCAACAGCGAGAGGAGGCGAAGCATGCGGGCGCTCGGGTCCATCGCGCTGACTTTCGTGACAAATGCGGACATGATCTGTCCGCAATTTTTCGTACTGTACAGGCAACGGAGAACGGAACCGAAGGGAGACCCCATGATGAACCCGGAAGCCATGTATGCCTTGACGAAGGGTGTCGCAGAGGATCGTCATCGCCGGGCGGATCAGGCCCGGACCGCCCGCCAGGCGCGGCTCGCCTCGGGACGGGAGTCGACCCTGCGCCGCTGGCTGCAGTCCCTGGCACGGGCCCGCCCGGCTGTGCCCGACCTCCCTGTGGGCGACCCACAGCCCGAGGTGCCGGTGGAGGACCCGTGGAGCGAGGCCGCCTGATCCGGCCACGCCGCAGGGGATGACGGATGGGAGCCGGTTGCGGACGGCTCCCATCCGACGCGCCCACTCCCCAGTGAGGGGAGAGCTAGATGTAGTGGTTGTCGTGCCGCTCGAACAGCTCGGCGGATTCCTCGTCGGTCGGCTGGTATCCGGCGAGGCTCCATCGCGCCAGCGTCTCGAAGTACTCCTCCCGGGGCGCCCCGGGAACGAACAGGATCAGCATCGAGGCTTCGTCCCCGGACTCGTTGCGAAAGCCGTGGATGCCACCCGGTGGCACGTGCAGGAAGTCGCCTGCGGTGGCATCGAAGCTGCGGGGTCCATCGGTGACCCGCACCACACCGGACAGGACGAAGAACGACTCGGACATGGTGCGGTGGAAGTGAGGCCCGGCGCCGGAAGGCTCAGGTCCCATGTCCCATCGGTAGAGGCCGAAGTCGCCACCGGTCGACGCACCGGTGGCGAGGTACCGCACAGAGCCGGTCCGGCTGATCAGGTCCGGCCCCTGGTCGGCCGCCCGGAAGACCGCGGTGACCTCGCCACCCTGTCCGACGTACCGGGGCGGCGGGTAGCTCATCAGGCCATCTTCCTCAGCACAGGCGGCACGTTCCCAGCGGACCGACGGAGGGTAGCGACGCAACCGACCGGTAGCCTGAGCGCCCCGTGCCCACCAAGATCCACTCCCAGGAAGTCACCATCGGCCCGGAGCGCGCCGGTGCCCGCGCCATGCTGCGCGCCGTCGGCCTCGGCGAAGAAGACTGGGTGAAGCCGCAGATCGGCGTCGTGTCTGCCGGCAACGAGGTCACCCCGTGCAACCTGACCGGGCCCAAGCTGTCCGAGTTCGCCAAACAGGGGGTGCGGGACGCAGGTGGGGTCGGGCTCATCTTCACCACCATCGCCGTCTCCGACGGCATCTCGATGGGGCACGAGGGGATGCGGGCTTCGCTGGTCAGTCGCGAGGTGATCGCCGACTCGGTCGAGCTGGTCATGCATGCCGAGCGGTTCGACGGCATGGTCTCGATCGCCGGTTGCGACAAGTCCCTGCCCGGGATGATGATGGCGGCGGCCCGGCACAACCTGCCATCGGTGTTCCTCTACGGCGGGTCGAGCCTGCCGGGCCGGCACGGCGGGCGCGACATCTCGATCATCGACGTGTTCGAGGGCATCGGCGCCCGATCGGAAGGGCGCATCGACGATGCCGAGCTCCTCGCCATCGAGCAGGCGGCGTGTCCCGGGGTCGGGTCCTGTGCCGGGATGTTCACCGCCAACACCATGGCCAGCGTCGGCGAGGCCCTGGGGATGTCGCTTCCGGGAAGCGCCTCGGTGCCCGCCGTCGACGACCGGCTCGATGAATACGCCGTGGCATCCGGGGAAGCCGTCATAGGGATGCTCGACGCCGGGATACGACCCCGCCACATCCTCACCAGGGAGGCGTTCGAGAACGCCATCACCACGGTGATGGCGCTGGGCGGCTCGACCAACGCGGTGCTCCACCTGCTCGCCATCGCCCATGAGGCCGAGGTTCCCCTCACGCTCGAGGACTTCGACCGGATCAGCCGGCGGACCCCGCACCTGGGGGACCTGAAGCCGTTCGGTCGGTACCACATGGTCGATCTCGACCGGATCGGCGGGGTCCCTGTGGTGCTGCGATCGCTGCTCGACGCCGGGTTGCTCCACGGCGACCCCCTCACCGTCACCGGGCGGACCATGGCCGAGAACCTGGCCGGGATCGAGCCCGTCCCCGACGGCCAGGACGTCATCCGGCCGGTGGCCGACCCCATCGCCCCGGAGGGCGGCATCGCCGTCCTGCGCGGGTCGCTGGCGCCGGGTGGCTCCGTGGTGAAGATCGCCGGGATCGGTCTCGACGTGTTCGAGGGCCCGGCGCGGGTGTTCGAGGACGAGCAGCACGCCCTCGCTGCGTTGTGGGCGCACCGCCTCAACCGTGGCGACGTCATCGTGATCCGCAACGAGGGCCCCCGGGGTGGGCCCGGCATGCGGGAGATGCTCGCCATCACCGCTGCCATCAAGGGTGCCGGGTTGGGCAGGCACGTCCTCCTCGTGACCGATGGCCGCTTCTCCGGAGGGCACCACCGGACCGTGCATCGGTCACGTCGCCCCCGAGTCCGTCGACGGCGGCCCCATCGGGCTGGTCGAGGAGGGAGACCGCGTCAGGGTCGACGTCGCCGCCCGGCGGATGGACCTGCTGGTGGACGAGGCCACGCTGTCCCGCCGCCGCGCCGCCTGGGTGCGTCATCCGGAGCGTTACACGACCGGTGCCCTGGCGAAGTACGCCCGGCTGGTGGGCTCGGCGGAGAACGGTGCCGTCTGCGGTTGAGGGCGCTCAGGCGGCGAGATCGAGGCGGCCGGCGGCTCGCAGCACGCGCAGGGCGTGCAGGGTCACCATCTCGTTCGGGCCGGATCGCCCCCACGAGCGCCGCCTCCGGGTAGCGGCTGCCGCCGATGCTCGCCCACCAGGCCCCCTCCACCCGGAAGCGGCCGTCCGGCAACCGTTTCGACTCGACCACGTCGAGTGCCTCGGCAGCCCGAGCGTCGCCCACCAACCCGGCATCGGTGAGGACGGCTAGCCCGGCGAGGATGTTGTAGTGCCAGTAGGGCGGATAGCGAAGTCGCAGGAAGCTCGGGTGAATCACCTCCCGCCGCCCCAGCGTGCGGAAGAGCCCCGCCCGGAGGAACATCTCGGCGGCGGCGGCGATGACATCGTCCAGGTCGCCCCGACCGGACACGCTCCGGTAGTCGACCAGCCCGCGCAGCGGTGCCAGCGACTCGTGAAACGACGAGTGGGTCGCCTCGGGGCGCTTGTCGCAGTTCCATCCACCGTCGGGCCACTGCCAACCTCCGAGCCTGCCCACCAGCTCGGACAGTCGCGGGTCGTCCCCGAACCCGAGCCGGCAGGCGGCGGCGATGGCGTTCCCTTCCTGCGAGGCGCAGTGACGGTGAAGGCCATCGACCAGGCGCGCCTGGCCCCCTCTGGTCATCGCCCAACCCAACTCGGCGTCGATCGCCGGGCGCAGCCGGCGGTCGCCGGGAGGAAAGCGGAGGTCGGAGAGCGACAGGAGACGCCAGTGGCCTCCGGAGAACTTGCGGTACGGGTCGGAGAGGGCGCTCCCGCCCGGTTCCAGGCCGGCGAGCAGCGCCTCGACCAGCGGTCCCCGGGGTATGGCGCGGCGCGCCTCGATGACCTCCCGGTCGTCCTCTGGTCCCCCGAGCAGCTCGGTCATGGCCCGGTAGCGGACCGCCGGCTCGTCCGAGGCGAGGAGCCAGTCGAGCGCCGAGCCCTCGCTCACCGGGGGCTCCTTCGCCAGGCCGACCGGTGTGCCGGCGCCGGTATCCTGCCCGGCGTCATGAAGAACGGGACCAGCCAGGCAATCCTCGTCACCGACCTCGTCAGCGGTGAAGGACCGTACGACTTCGTCGCCGAGGCGTTCCTCACCCAGACGTGCTCGCGCTGCCTCGCCCCGGTGACCGAGGAGACCCAGTTCACCATCGACGGGTTCCTCTGCGTGCCCTGCAGCGACCGCCTGGGCCTCGACCTCCATTGACGCGACGGCGCCCGCCGGTCACGGGCGGAGGTGCCCGGGCACCGTCGACTCGACCAGCTGGCGGAGCGGCTCGTGGATCGCCGGGTTGGCGGCGACGGCGTGTGGCCGGTACGGGTGGAGCGGGTTGCCCCACGGGTCGGTGGTCACCCCGCCCGCCTCGTTGACCACGAGGAGGGCGGCGGCGATGTCCCACGGCTTCAACGAGTACTCGTAGTACCCGTCGAACCGACCGCAGGCGGTCCAGCACAGGTCCAGCGCGGCAGAGCCGAAGCGGCGGATCCCGGCGACGTTGGCCAGCACCGCCGCCAGCGACGGCATCAGGGCGTCGGCGTAGCGATCGTGGTCGTAGGGGAACCCGGTGGCGATCACCGACGCCGTCAGCTCAGGCGTCGTCGAGACGGTGATCGGGACGCCGTCGAGGGTGGCGCCCCGGCCGGCGGTGGCGGCGAACAGCTCGTCCCGGATCACGTCCAGCACGACCCCGGCCAGCACGTCCTCGCCATCGCACAACGCCACGCACACCGCCACCTGGTCGATGTGGTGCACGAAGTTCACCGTGCCGTCGAGCGGGTCGATCAGCCAGCGCCTGCCGGCACCGCCGGTGTCGGTGCCCTCTTCGCCCAACACCCCGTCACTCGGCCGGTGCTCGGTGAGCACCGCCAGGATCGCCGCCTCGGACGCCCGGTCGACGGCGGTGACCGGGTCGAACCTGCTCTTGTACTCGGTGTCGACCTCACCGCCGAAGCCGGCGGCCACGATGGCGGCGCCGGCCCGGGCGGCGGCGATCGCAACGTCGAGGTCGTCCTGCGCAGTGTCGCCCATCGCCGCAACCTACCGCAGCGAACTGGGTGGGCCCGCCCGGCGGGACTTCCGCCATCGGGCGAAGACCCACGGCACCGCTAAGTTGCCGGCCCATGGGCCCACATCTGGCGGCGCTGCTCGCCGGCGCTCTGCTCTGGGCATGCTTCCCACCCCTCGACCTGGGCTGGCTCGCCTTCGTCGCCCCGGCTCCGCTGCTGTGGGCATGCCGTCGCGTGGAGACGTTGCCCGCCGCGTTGGGCCTCGGAGCGATCACCGGCGCCGTCTTCTTCGGCTCGATGCTGTTCTGGATCTCCACCCTGGGTGTGGTTGCCTGGATCCCTCTGACCCTGCTGCTCACCGCGTTCATGGCGCCGTTCGCCGCCGTGGTGTGGGCCTTCCGCCTGCAGCCGGTTGGGCGCTGGTGGATCATCACCGTCGCCGCCTGGGGGCTGATGGAGTTCGTCAGGGCCAGGTTCCCGCTCGGTGGCTTCCCCTGGGGCTCGCTGGGCTTCGCCGCCGGAGGTCAGCCGGGCTTCCTCGGGTCGGTGCAGTGGATCGGAGTGTCCGGCTGGGGCCTGCTGGCGGTGGCGGTCGCCGCCGGGATCGCCCTGGTCGTCGAGGACACCGATCACTGGCGCCTCCTCGTCGACCCGTTGGTGGTGGTGTTGCTCCTCATGCTGGCCGGGGGCCTGTTCCCTCCGTCGGCCGACGGCAGCGTGATGCGGGTGGCCATCGTGCAGGGGAACTCGCCGTGCCCGGGCACCCACTGCCCCGATGAGAACCGGCTCATCTACGAGTCACACCTGGCTCTGACCCGATCGCTCGAGCCCGGGACGGTCGATCTCGTGGTCTGGCCGGAGAACTCGATGGGGACGCCGTACGAGCCGACCGGCAACCGGGAGGTGGAGGTGGCGATCATGACCGAGGCCCGTAGGCTCGGCGCCGCCTTCCTCGTCGGCGCCACCCGGATCGGCGACGACGAGACGTTCCACAACACCAACATCTTCTACGGTCCCAACGGCGCACGGCTCGGCGAGTACGAGAAGCGTCACCCGGTCCCGTTCGGGGAGTACGTCCCGATGCGCGGGCTCTTCGGCTTCATCCCCCAGCTCGAGCAGGTTCCCCGCGACATGGTGAGGGGCGATGCCCAGGTCGTGTTCACCACCGAGCAGGGTGTCGTCGGATCGCTCATCTCGTTCGAGGGCGCCTTCCCCCACTACCTCCGCGACGCGGCCAACGAGGGTGCCCAGATGATGGTGGTCGCCACCAACGAGAGCAGCTTCGGCGATGGTCCCGCCTCCGACCAGCTCATCGGCATGGTGCGGGTGTCGGCGGCGGCGATCGGCCAGGATCTCGCCCACGCCGCCATCACCGGCAAGTCGACGTTCATCCAGGCTGACGGCTCCGTGGGCGAGAAGACCCCGCTGTTCGAGGCCACGGTGCTGGCCGGCGAGGTGCGCCAGCGGACCGCCGGCTCCACCGTCTACGCCCGCTTCGGCGACTGGTTGGTGATCCTGGTGGTGGCGGCCGCCGCCATCGCCGTGGTCCTCCCGGGCGGGCGGCGTGCCGACCGCACCGCCCCGGGGCTGGCCGGCCGCTCGTTCTCCTGAACCCGGATCACCCCTCGTAGCTGCGCAGACCGGCCTCGATGATGTCGAGCCCCAGGTCGAGGTCCTCCGTGGACACGTTGAGGGGTGGGATGAACCGGATCACGTTGCCGTCCGGGCCGCAGTTGAGCAGCAGCATCCCTTCGGCGAGGCAGTGCGACTTGAGGTGCTCGTATGCACCGGGATCGGGGCTGTGCCCGTCCTCGCCCACCAGGTCGATGCCGATCATCAGCCCCAGGCCGCGCACGTCACCCACCACGCCGAGGTCGCTCTGCATGGTGGCGAAGCGGTCGAAGGAGTGCGTCGAGCGGTCCGCCACACCTGGCAGCACCGTTGCCAGCGTGTCCATGGTGGCGACGGCGGCGGCGCAGCACACCGGGTTGCCTCCGAACGTGGTGCCGTGAGCCCCGGGTGACCACGCGTCCGCCAGGTCGGCACGGGCACCGACCGCCGACAGGGGCAGCCCGTTGGCGATCGCCTTGCCCATGGCCATGATGTCCGGCGTGACCCCGTAGTGGTCGACGGCGAACCACTCGCCCGTGCGTCCGAAGCCGGTCTGCACCTCGTCGGCGATGAGCAGGATGCCGTGCTCGTCGGCGAGGCGGCGCAGCTCGGCGAAGAACCCGGTGCCCGCCGGGTAGTAACCGCCCTCACCCTGGACCGGCTCGACCAGGAAGGCGGCGACCTCTCCCGGGCTGATCTCGTGGGTGAGCAGCGCGTGCAGCTCGTCGACGGCGCGGGACGTGGCCTCCTCCGGCGTCATCTGCCACTTGAACGGCCATGGGTAGGGGGTGACGAACACCGACCCGACCAGCGGGTGGTAGCCCTGCCGGTACTTGGCCTTCGAGGTGGTGTAGGTGACCGAGCCCATGGTTCTCCCATGGAAGCCACCACGGAAGACGATCACCCCCTGCCGGCCGGAGACCCTGCGGGCCAGCTTCACCGATGCCTCGACCGCCTCGGCGCCCGAGTTGATGAAGACGAACTTGTCGATGCCCTCGGGTGTGATCTTCCCGAGTCGCTCACCGGCGCTCACCAGGCTGTCGTAGCGGAACACCATGCCCGAGTGCCACACCCTGTCCAGCTGGTCGATGATCGCCTGCTTCACCGCCGGCGGCTGGTGACCGAGGTTGGAGACCGAGATGCCGGTGGAGAAGTCGAGTAGCCGGCGGCCGTCCGATGCCGTCACCCACGACCCGTCTGAGCCCACGATCTCGATGTCGGTGTCGAAGTCGATGACCGGGCCCAGGACCGCAGCGTGGCGGTCCATGATGTCGCCGACCGGGCCATCGTTCAGTTCTGGCATTGGTGCCTCCTTGCGGACGTCGAGGAAAGGGTGCGGGCGGTGGGCCGGCGACGGCCTACGGGGCGGCGAACAGGTGCTTCCTGGTGGCGCGGGGAGGCCTCGACATGGCCGGCATTGTGTCACATTGATATTCCCCGGGCGGCTGGCGCCGCCCTCCTCCCGCAGATGGGGCCCCTACCCCATCGCAGGCCGTCCCGCTCCCGGCCGGATCTTCGCCGGGCATGACACGCCGGTCCGACCGTATCTCCTCAGCCGGCGAAGATCCGGCCTCCTCCCGCAGATGTGGGCCCCTACCCCATCGCGGGCCGTCCCGCTCCCGGGAGGTGGCGCCGCCCTCCTCCCGCAGATCAGGCTCCGTCGGCATCGCACGGCCCGTCGAGCGGGTCATAGCGGCACCTGTGCGCGGCCACGCGGGGTTGACCCTGGTCCCGACGCGGACAGGCGTTCATCTCTCCCTTGCTCTGGGCCCGGCAGGTACCTCCTTGGCTCATTAGCGTGGTGCAAGTGACGACACCATCGCCGAAGGCGCAGGCGTGGGCTCAGGTAGCCGGTGAGGTGCTCGCCATACTCCTGGGAGCGGCAATGATTGCCTGGGGATGGACCGGACTCGGCGAGACCCTGGTGGTCATTGGCGTGATCGGGCTTGTCATCTCGCTTGTGAAGTTGCGACGGGTGAGTCGAAACCCCGTCGAGATGTAGCCGAGAGCTGACGTGATGGCGCACTTGAGGCCCACCGTCCACCCACGCCGAATGCCGGATATCGACCGGGTGAGACCACCCTCTCGTCAGTAGGGCTGTCGTAGAAGGTGTTGCCGAACAGTCTCCTTTCCCCTTTCGGGGGAAGGGTGGATGCAGAACAGCGCCCAAGGCGGGCACGGCAAACGGGAAGGGGGTCCCGCTGGTCGCGGCGTCGTTGGTCAGGTCCCGCCGAACTCGGGGGGGCGTTTCTCGGTGAAGGCGCGGATCGCCTCGCCCAGGTCGTCCGAGTGCAGATAGGCGGCGTTCCAGAGGGCGACGTAGTCGAGCGCTTCGGCGACGCTCCTTCCCTCGCCGGCGCGCAGCACCGCCTTCGACCCTTGGACGGCGAGCGGCGAGTTGGCGGCGATGGCCTCGGCGAGCTCCATGCCGTGGGCGACGGCGGCGTCGCGGTCGGGGAGCACCCGATTGACCAGCCCCATCGCCTCGGCCTCGGCGGCGGTGAAGTCCCGACCGGTGTACACGAGCTCGGCGACATGGCCCGGGCTGACCAGCCGGGGCAATCGCTGCAGCGTGCCGACATCGGCGACCATGGCGAGCCGGGTTTCCCGCACCGAGAAGACGGTGTCGGCAGCCGCGACCCGGATGTCGCACGCCGTGATCAGGTCGACCCCGGCACCTATGCACCAGCCGTGGGTGACGGCGATCACCGGTTGCGGGCAGTCGGCGACGGCCGTGAACGTGCGTTGCATCCGTTTCACCATCGCCTGGGTGCCACGGCGGTCGGCGACGCTGGACCCGCCGCCACCGAGGGTGGGCCCGAAGGCGGCGAGGTCGAGCCCGACGGTGAAGGCCGGGCCATTGGCGGCGATGACGATCGCCCTGGTGTCCGGGTCGGACCCGGCGGCTTCCACTGCGGCAGGCAACTCGTCCCAGAACGCCGGCGCCATTGCGTTGCGCCGCTCCGGGTCGTCGAGCCAGACCACGGAGACATGCCCGCGGCGCTCGACGTTGACGACACCCATGACGAGCAACCTAGCCGCCGAAGATGGTGCCTCGACTGTGGCGAAGGAGACGGGGTCGGCACATGCCGCGACCCGATCGGCTACTCCGAGACCGGGTCCTCGACCGGGCGGAGGCACCGGGTCGAGTCGTCGAACGTGGCTTGCACCTCGACCCGCCCACCCGCGGGCACGCTGACGACGAGCCGGCAGGGCAGGTAGCCCTCGAGGTCCGGCACCGACGGCGCCGGGCCCATGCCGACGTTCACCTCGGCGAGCACGACGATGTCCCCGGCGGGGACGTCGAGCACGTAGACGCTGTCGTAGTAGGCGTCGATGTCGTTGCGATCGAGTGATGCCACGAAGTCGGTCCAGAGGAGGGCGTCGAGGACCTCCCCATCGGGGGTCTCGACCCGCAGACCGATCTCGAACCCCTCGACGAACACCCCGTCGATCTCCTCCAGCCGCACGGCGAGAGTGCCGGTCTCGTGATCGGCGGTGCTGTCGACGGCGAGGGTCCCGGTCTCGTGATCGGCGGTGCTGTCGGCGGCTGCAGGGCCGCCACCGTCAGAGCATGCGGCGAGAGCCAGCATCAGGAGCAGGGGGGCAACGGTCGGGCGTGTCATTCCCGTGGGACGACGCCGGCGCCTGTCCGGTTCCCGCGAATGCTCGCGGTGTGGTGTCGAGCCTAAGAGGCTTCGACCGGCGATCACCCGACGAGGCGGGTGGGTGCCGCAGGCGGCCCTTGAAGGCAAGGGTTGGGGGTGGGAGGCCCGACGCGTTGGTGGTGTGGTCTCGAAGCCGAGCTCCTTCGGGAGCCCTATTGGCGGCCCGGCCACGACGCCCGGACCGCGGACAGCTCGTCCGGGGTGTCGATGCTGCGCCAGGAACGGCCGTCCTCCCCCCACCGTCGCCACGTGGCCGGGGCGATCTCCGTCGTCGCCACCTGGTCGAGGAGGCGTTGCAGCGATGGGTTGGGGTCGGACGCGACGAGGCGTTCCAGCGCCGGATAGCAGTCGTGCCGGTACACGGCACAGGTCGTCTGCCGGGCGACGTCGACCGGCACCACGGCGTCGCCTGGCTCGTCGAGCAGCCGGCGGAGCGTGGCCGGCGCCACCATCGGCTGGTCGGCGGCCACCAGCAGCACGTCCCGGCCCGGTAGGCGCCGGAAGGCGGCGAGCAGCCCGGCGACCGGCCCCGCCAGGCCTGGCGGGTCGGGAACGCCGTCCAGCCCTTCGACGAGGCGGCCCGACACCACCACCCGTTCTACGCCGGCCTCGGCGAGCGCGGTGACGACGTGGTCGATCATGGGCCGGCCGGCCACCGCGAGGCCCGGCTTGTCGAGGCCCATACGCGAGCTCGACCCGCCGGCGAGCACCACGCCGACGGCCGGCGCGGTACCGGCGACGAGGTCGAGCCCCATGAACCGGGCGCAAGCCAGCGGGTTCTCGCGGTAGCGATCGATGTCGACGAACCCGAGCGACTCGTAGAGGGTGTTGGCCTCGGCCATCGACGCCTGGTCGGTGTCGAGCACGATCCGGGCGGCGCCGAGCCGGCGAGCGGCGGCGATGGCATGCTCGCCCAGCTTCCTGCCCAGCCCGCGGCCCCGGCCCTCCGGGCGCAGGTACATCCGCTTCAGCTCGGCCAGCCCATCACCGATCATCCGCACCCCGACCACGCCCACCGGCTCCGCCGACCCGGCCTCGTCGGCCACCGCCAGGAACAGCGCACCCCTGTCGCCGCCGAAACCGGCGGCGAGATCGGCCAGCTCGGCGTCGACATCCTGGAAGTCGAGCTCGAAGGCGAGCGAGGCGACGTACTGCCGGATGAGGTCGGCGGCCGCCGCATGGTCCTCCGGGTCGATCGCCATGCGAACGGTGGAGGTGTCCACCTTCGATCAGGAGAGCCGGACGGTTCGGTCCCCGGGCACCACGGCACCGATCACGCCCGCCTCCAGGCCGGACGCCGCCAGCGAGGCGACGGCGCCATCGACGAGATCGGTGGCGGTCACCACGACGAAGCCGACGCCCATGTTGAAGACGGCGAACATCTCGTCACGGTCGATGCCGCCGGCCTCGGCCACGAAGGCGAACACCGGGGGCGGTTCCCACGAGCCGGTCTCGATCACCGCTTGGCAACCCCGGGGAAGGATGCGGGCGATGTTGCCTCCGAGCCCGCCTCCCGTGATGTGCGCCATCCCGTGGGGTCTCATCCGCTCCAGCAGAGCGACGATCGCCGGGGTGTAGAGGATCGACGGCGCCAGGATGGTCTCGGCCACGGTGGCGCCGCCACCACCGGGCATCGGGCTGTCCAGGTCGGCGCCGTCGACCACCCGGCGCACCAGCGAGAAGCCGTTGGCCCGCAGGTTCGGCGACCGCACCCCGATGACCACGTCGCCGGGGACGATCTCGGAGCCGTCCACCTCCCTGCCCTCCTCGACGATGCCGACGGCGGCGCCGGCCAGATCGAAGCCGTCAGGGTCCATCACCCCGGGGTGCTCGGCGGTCTCGCCGCCGAGCAACGCCACCCCCGCCTCGGCACAGGCGGCGGCGATCGAGGCGACCAGCGCCGACACCGCCTCGACGTCCATCGACCCGATGGCGATGTAGTCGGTCATCGCCAGGGGACGGGCGCCGGCGGCCACCAGGTCGTCGACGCACATCGCCACCAGGTCGGCTCCGAGGCCCCCCACCAACCCGGTGCGCCGGGCCAGCACGGCCTTGGTTCCCACCCCGTCGGTCACCATCATCAGCACCGGGCGCCGGTAGCCCGCCGGCAGGCGGATGCCGGCGGCGAAACCGCCGAACCCGCCGACGACGTCGTCACTCCAGGTTGCGGTGACGCTCCCCCCGATACGGTCGACCACGGCGGCGGCGGCGGCCAGGTCGACCCCTGCTTCCCGGTAGGTGGCCATCACACCCGCTCGAGAACGAACTTGTCCCCCCCTGCGGCGCGGACGTCGGTCGGGTAGTCCCCTGACAGACAGGCGGTGCAGAAGCCGCCGGCGCCGGTGGCCTCGATCACCGACGCCAGGTCGAGGTAACCCAGCGAGTCGACCTCGAGGAACTCCCGGACCTCCTCGACACTGCGGTCGGCGGCGAGGAGGGTGTCGCGGTCGCCGGTGTCCATCCCGTAGAAGCACGGCCACTTGTAGGGCGGCGACGAGATGCGCAGGTGGATCTCGGAGGCGCCGGCGTCCCGCACCATCTGGATGAGCTGGCGGGTGGTCGATCCTCGGACGATGGAGTCGTCGACCAGCACCACCCGTCGCCCGTCGAGGACCTCGCCGATCGGGTTGAGCTTCATCCGGATGCCCTGGTCCCGCATCGACTGCGCCGGCTCGATGAAGGTCCTGCCGACGTACCGATTCTTGACCAGGCCGTCGGCGTACGGGATCCGGCTGCAGGCGGCGAAGCCCTGCGCCGCCGGGATGCCACTCTCGGGCACGGGGACGACGATGTCTCCCTGGACCGGGGCCTGTTCGGCCAGCCGGTACCCCATCTGCCAGCGGGCGGCGTGGACGTTGCGCCCCTGCAGCAACGAGTCGGGCCTGGCGAAGTAGATGAACTCGAACAGGCAAAGCCGGCTCTCGGTGCGGGGGTACGGCCACCGCGACCTCGGGCCGTCCCCGTCGATGACCAGCACCTCGCCGGGCTCGATCTGGCGCACGAACTCGGCGCCGATGATGTCGAGGGCTGCGGTCTCGGAGGCGATGACCCAGCCGGATCGCAGGGTGCCCAGGCACAGAGGGCGAAAGCCGTACGGGTCGCGCACCGCCACCAGCGAGTCGCGATCCATGATCGCCAGGCTGAAGGCCCCCTCGAATCGGGTCACCGTGGCGGACACCGCGGTCGCCAGGTCGGCGCCGCCGCCCATGGCGACGGCGATCGCCTCCGTCATCAGATCGGAGTCGGAGCTGGCGTACAGCCGGCCGACGTCGGCGGCGAGCTGCGGTGTGTTGGTGAGGTTGCCGTTGTGGGCGAGGGCGATGCCGTTGTCGCCGACCTGGCGGTACGACGGCTGAGAGTTGTGCCACACCGACGAGCCGGTGGTCGAGTAGCGGGTGTGGCCGATGGCGACGCCGCCCTCCAGCGTCGCCAGCGTTGGCTCGTCGAACACCTGGGCGACCAGGCCCAGGTCCTTCACCACGGTGACCATCTCCCCGTCGGCGACGGCGATGCCGGCGCTCTCCTGGCCACGGTGCTGGAGGGCGAACAACCCGAAGTAGGTCAGCCGGGCGGTGTCCTCGCCGGGTGCGTACACGCCGAACACCCCGCAGGCCTCACCGGGGCGCTGCATCGTGATTGGAGACTCCGCCACCGGGCGATCCTACCGCCCGCCGTTCGCCAGCCCAGGCTCTCAGGCGACGAGCACCACGGCGAGCAGTGCCACCAGGACGAGCCCGGCCGAGATGCTGCGCCGTCGCACCGCGTCGGCGTGGCCCACGGCCACCCGTGACCAGATCGCCGCCACCAACGCACCGGTGACCAGGCCGCCCAGGTGGGCCAGCCACCCGATGTTGGGCAGCAGTAGAGGGAGCGCCAGGTTGATCGCCAGCATGGCGATGAGCTGGCTGAGGAGGTTGCGGCCGCCCGGGGAGTGACGCATCCGGTAGGCGACGAACAGCCATGCCCCGAACAGCCCGAAGATGGCACCCGACGCCCCGACCGCAACGTATTCGGGCCCGGCGAACAAGAACGCAGCAACCCCGCCGCCCACCGCCGACGCCGCATAGAGCAGGGCGAAGGGCAGCGAGCCGACCTTGCCTTCGAGCTCGGGCCCGAACAGGTACAGGGCGTACATGTTGAACGCCAGGTGCATCAGCCCGACGTGGAGGAAGGCGTGGGTGAGGAGTCGCCACCATTCGCCCGCCTCCACGAGGACGTTGAAGTGCGCGAACCGTCTGCCGAGCTCGGCCTCGATCGCCGGCGACACCATCGTCGCCACCCCGATGGCGACGCAGGCGGCGAGGATCGTCATCGACACCGGCGCCCGGTCGAACCGGCTCTGTCGCCGCACGTCGACCACTCGGTTGCGCCCTTCGGGGCGGGCGCAGTCGGGGCACTTCTGACCGACGGCGGCGTCGATCGAGCAGTCGACGCAGATGGGTTTCCCACAGCTGGCGCAGCTCAGCCGGGTGGCGCGGTCGGGGTGCCGGTAGCAGACGGTGGCCCCGGTGGCTTCTTGGGTCACCCCGGAACGGTACCGAACCCGCAGGGGTACTCGGACAGGCCCGGAATCAGGGAGTGTTGTCGACGACCACCAGCACCGGCGGCGATGTCGCCGAGTTGCCGGCGGCGTCGTGTGCCACCGCGGTCAGCGTGTACGACCCGTCCGCCAGGGATCGAGTGCTCCACTTCACGAGATAGGGACCGGTCGTGTCGGTGCCGGCGAGCACGCCGCCGACCTTCAGCTCGACGCTGGTAACCGCGACATTGTCGGTGGCGGTGATCGACACCCGGACGGACCGGGAGACGACGGCGCCGGCTGCCGGCGATGTGATCGACACGGTCGGCGGGGTCGTGTCAGGCCCCGGCGGCGGTGGTGGCGGTGGCGATCCATCCGGGAGGGTGGCGGCATACTGGGCGGCCACCCACTCAGCACCCGAGCCGGTGAGGTGCCCGACCTCGTCCTTGAAGTACGAGCAGTCGGGGACCACCACGGCGGGCCCGGCGTCGACCGTGGCGCTCAGGTTCTGATTGATGGCCTCCACCGCGGCGGGCTGCCATGCGGAGAGGTCGATGTCGTCGCAACCGACCCCGTGCACCGGGGGGATCAGCGTCACCCGGGTGACCGAAGGGAGGTTGAGCGGCGATCCCGGCGAGAGCCGCCGCGATGTGGCCGGAGATGCCTTCGACCGACGGGTCGAGGCCGGTGGGCAGCACATGGACGACGACCCGGGTCGGGAGGGTGCCGGCGGGGGTGCACGCCGAGCCGATCGGGACGGTCCACCCGCTACCGCCGATGCCCCAGGTCGAGATGTTCTTGCCGCCCGAGGTCTGGCGCTCCCACTCGGCGTTGGTCACCAGGTTCTCGTAGCCGCCGTTCACGTACCAGTTGGTGGTCTGCGATCCGCCGATGACCCGGGTGCAGCCGGCGGCGCCGGCCTGGGGCAGAGGTGGTAGGAGCACGAAAACCAACCCGAGAACCAGCAGAACGCCACGGCGCGACATGCCTTCCCCTCCCCCTATCCCCTCGGTGAGGTCATCGCCATGGTACGACCTGGATGGCGGCCGCAGCAATGGGTCGATCGGCCGTCTAGGAGAGGTGGCGGCGGAGCGCCGACTCCCAGGCGGCGGCGGCACGTTCGAGCGTCACCGATCCTTCGGCGCCGAAGTCGATCGCGTCGCCGCCCACGGTGCCGATCCGCCGGGCCGGGACCGAGTCGGTGAGGTCGGCATGCTCGGGTGCCACGGCGACCACACGGTGGGGCCCCTCGGAGAAGAGGTGGCGCCACCCGGGCACCTCGACCATCACGCCGACACCGGAGCGGATGGCGATCTCGGCCAGGGCCACCGCCAATCCTCCGGTGGAGACGTCGTGGAGGACCGGGCACCACCCGGCCAGATCCACTGCCCGCGAGACCACGGCGCTCCCCAGCGCAGGGTCCGGAGCGGCCGGGCGGCCCCGGCGGTGGCCGAGGACGAGGCGGGCGAACGCCGATGCGGCGAAGTCGGCGTCGTCCTCGGGGCCTACCACCCAGATCGCCATCCCTTCCTCGGCGCGGTCGAGTCGGGGCGGCCGGGCGGGGCGGGGATCGGCGAACCCGAGCATCCCCACAACAGGGGTCGGAGGGATGTCTGCCCCGTCGGTCTCGTTGTAGAGGGACACGTTGCCCCCCACCACCGGGATCCCCAGGGCCTCGCAGGCGGCGGAGAGCCCCTCGACGATCTCGACGAGTTGCCACATCACCTCGGGCCTCTCCGGGTTGCCGAGGTTGAGGTTGTCCACCAGGGCGTACGGCCGGGCACCGGTGACCGCCACGTTGAGCGCCGCCTCCCACACGATGCGGGCGGCCCCCCGACGGGCGTCGAGGGCACAACGCCCACCGTCCCCGTCGGTGGAGACGGCGAGCCCCTTCTCCGTGCCCTTGATGCGGAGCAGCGATCCGTCGTGGCCCGGCTCCACCACGGTGTCGAGGAACAACTGGTGGTCGTACTGCTGGAACACCGGCGACGGGTCCCCGATGGCGGGGTCGGACAGCAACTCCAGCAGCACGGTGGCGGCATCGACCCGGCCCGGAAGCCGAGGCTGGTCGGCCCACACCGCGTCGAGATCGTCGGGGCGGCGTCGCGGTCGCTCGTACCGTGGAGCGCCCTCCGACAGAGACGCCGCCGGCACCTCAGCCACGATCTCGCCGCGGTGGCGCACCCGGAGGGTTCCGCCGGCGGTGACGATCCCGATCGGCGAGGCGGCGATCTCCCACTTGGCGGCGAGCGCCTCCACCTCGGCCAGGTCCTCGGGGCGGACGATCGCCAGCATCCGTTCCTGCGACTCCGACATGAGGATCTCGGCTGCGGTCATGGCCTCCTCGCGCAAGTGCACCGCGTCGAGGTCGACGTCCATCCCCATCCGCCCACTGGCGGCGGACTCGGCGGTGGCGCAGGAGATCCCGGCGGCGCCGAGGTCCTGGATGCCCACCACCAGCCCTCTCCGGTAGAGCTCGAGGCAGGCCTCGATCAGCCGCTTCTCCTCGAAGGGATCGCCGATCTGCACGGAAGGGCGCTTCCCCTCGGCGCCCTCGGCGAAGCCCGACGACGCCAGGATCGAGGCGCCGCCGATGCCGTCCCGGCCCGTCGAGCTGCCGAGCAGCACCGCTCGATTGCCCTCCCCCGAGGCGGCCGACAGCACCAGCTGGTCCCGACGGAGCAGACCGAGCGCCATCACGTTGACCAGCGGGTTGGTGGCGTACCCGTCGTCGATCTCGAGCTCACCGCCCAAGGTGGGGACGCCGACGGCGTTGCCGTAACCGGCGATGCCCCGCACCACGCCGTCGAGCAGGTACCGGTTGCGGGCATCCTCGAGCGGGCCGAACCTGAGGGGGTCCCACAGGGCGACGGGACGGGCGCCCATCGTGAAGATGTCGCGCAGGATGCCGCCCACACCGGTGGCCGCCCCCTGGTAGGGCTCCACGAACGAGGGGTGGTTGTGGCTCTCGATCCTGAGCGCCGCCAGCCATCCGTCGCCGAGGTCGACCACGCCGGCGTTCTCCCCCGGACCGACGACGACCCATGGCGCCTCGGTCGGGAAGCGTCCCAGCCACGCACGGGACGACTTGTAGGAGCAGTGCTCGGACCACATCACCGAGTACATCGCCAGCTCCGCAGGGCGGGGTGGCCGGCCGAGGACCTCGACGACTCGGTCGTGCTCCTCGTCGGTCATCCCGAGCAGGCGGTGGGGCGGATCGGTCACCGCCGGGTCGGTGACGGCCGTGGTCACAGGGCGCTGGCGCCGGCGGGAACGGGGACGGTGAGCGACAGGATGAACGACTCGAGCAGGACGACCCCGTCGGTCGAGCCGAGCGTCTCCTCCGAGGCCCTCTCCGGGTGCGGCATCAGCCCGGCCACGTTGCCGGCGGCTCCGGCCACCCCGGCGACGGCGTCGGTGGAGCCGTTCGGGTTGGACGTCTCGCCGGTGAATCCCTCCCTGTCGCAGTAACGGAGCACCACCCGGTCGCCCTCGGTGAGCTCGGCCACCGTCTCGAAGGCGGCGACGTAGTTCCCCTCGTAGGAGTTGAGCGGGAGGCGCAGGACGTCGCCCACTCGCGCCGCTCGGGTCAGCACGCTGTCGGTCGACTCCACCCGCACGTGGACCGGGCGGCAGATGAACCGCAGGTGGCGGTTGGCCACCAGGGCCCCGGGGAGCAGCCCGGCCTCACAGAGCACCTGGAAGCCGTTGCAGATCCCCAGCACCGGGCGACCCTCGGCGGCGAGCCGGCGCACCTCGCCCATCACCGGGGAGATCCGGGCGATGGCTCCGGTCCGGAGGTAGTCGCCGTGGGCGAAGCCACCCGGGATCACCACGCCGTCGGCACCGGAGAGGTCCGTGTCGGCGTGCCAGGCGATCTCGGCGTCGGCGCCGAGCGCGGTCAGCGCGTGGACGACGTCGTGCTCGCAGTTGGTGCCCGGGAAGACGACCACGGCGACGCTCATCCCGGCACCTCGTCGGCGACGGACACGGTGAAGTCCTCGATCACCGGGTTCGCCAGCAGCGCCCGGCACATCTCGGTGACGGTGGCGACCGCTTCGTCCTCGGCGGCGTCGACGTCGACGGTGATGGTTCGGCCGAAGTGGACCTCACCGACGGGGAAGCCGAGCTGGCGCAGCGCCCGGGCGGTGGTCATCCCCTCGGGATCGGACAGCCCGGGCTTGCGGGCGATGGAAACGACCACCTTCATGGCCCCGCCAGGTAGTCGGCGAACGAGGCCCCGGTGAGCCGCTCGTAGACCTCCACGTATCGACGTCGCGTGTCGGCCACGACCTCCTCGGGCAGGCTCGGCGCCGGCGGTGCCTTGTCCCACCCGCTGGCGGCCAACCAGTCGCGCACCGGCTGCTTGTCGAAGGAGGGCATGGTGGCGCCCGGTTCCCAGGCGTCGGCGGGCCAGTACCGCGAGCTGTCCGGGGTCAGCACCTCGTCGACGAGGAGCAGCTCCCCGTCGGCGACGCCGAACTCGAACTTGGTGTCGGCGAGCAGGATCCCCCGCGCCGCGGCGTAGTCGGCGGCACCGCGGTAGATGGCGATGCTGCGAGCCCTCAACTCCTCGTATCGGTCGTCGCCGACCAGAGACCTGGCTCCGGCCTCGGTGAGGTTCTCGTCGTGGCCGGTGTCGGCCTTGGTGGCAGGCGTGAAGATGGGCTCGTCGAGACGCTCCGCCATCGCCAGCCCGGCGGGCAGATGCTCGGTGGTGGGGCCTCCCCCGGCGGCGTACTCCTCCCAGGACGACCCGTACAGGTAGCCGCGCACCACGCACTCCATCGGGATGACCTCGGCACGGCGGACGACCATCGACCGTCCGCGAAGCCCATCCCACTCCTCGTCGGTCAGCCCGTCTGAGAGCCCGTCGATCCCATCGAGGTCGGTGGTGATCAGATGGTTCGGGGTGTCGAGCTGGTGGAACCAGTGCACCGACAGCCCGGTGAGGACGCGGCCCTTGTCGGGGATGAGGGTGGGGAGCACCACGTCGAAGGCGGAGATGCGATCGGAGGCGACCATGAGCAACCGGTCCTGGTCGATCAGGTAGTTCTCACGCACCTTCCCCGAACCCAGATGATGCAGCGCCATCACGGCGGCCGATGGTAACGCCCGCGCCGAGCGCGACAGGTCCACTGCGGGAGTACCGCGTCGCTGCGTCGGCGACTCCCCGAGGCCGTTCGATGTGGTGCCGATGGGGTGACGCTGCGGTGACGCCGCCGGGCGACCCTCGTCCTCACATCTCCGGATGGGGGGACCCATGGGTGAGTCACGGCAGGGCCATCGGACGCTGGTGAGGTCGATGGGGGCGCGGGTTCGCCGGCCGAGCTCGCTACGGACGACACGCCAGCAGCGCTGGGAACGGAAGTGGGAACAGACCACCACGTTCCCATGGCAGGTCGACGAGGTGCCCCCCGAGCTCGATGTCGCCGTCTCGTCGGGTTGGGTGCCGCCCGGCGTCCCGGTGCTCGACCTCGGCTGCGGGGACGGGTTGAGTGCCGCCTGGCTGGCCCGTCGCGGGCACCCGGTCCTCGGGATCGACTTCGCCCCCGCTGCCGTCACCCGCGCCCGGGAGAGGTTTGGCGGTGTCCCTGGGCTGGCCTTCGACGTCGTCGACGTGTGCCGGCCGGGGGCGCTCGCCGATCGGACCTTCGGTGCCCTGGTGGATCGTGGCTGCCTCTCCAACGTCCACCCCCGCCTCCGCGCCGACTACGCCGGCAACGTCGCCGCCTGGGCGGCACCGGGTGCGCCGTTCCTGCTGTCGATGGTTGGAAGGGACGAAGGACTGGAGCGACGCCACGCCATCGAGATGTTGTTGGGTAAGGCGTTCGTCTTCGAGGACGTCTCCCTGACCGAAGGCATGGTCACGATCGGTGGGGTGTCGCGCTCCGGCGTCGTGTTCCACCTTCGCCGCCGCACGGGGTGAATGCCCGGCCTCCCGGATGCGGCGCGTTCAGTGGTGCATGCGATGACACACCCCGGACTTCGGTCCGGACCGGCGACCTCCGGCGGCGTGCGACCTACGCTTGGGCGCGTGACCGATCCCGCCGTCGGGCGACCCTGGGGAGAGCACGCCACGCCCTACGAAGCGCTGGGCGGGGCGGAGGCGGTGCGCGACCTGGTCGAGCGGTTCTACGACCGGATCGACGCCAGCGCCCCCACGCTGCGCGCCATGCTGCCCCGAGACGACTCCGGGTCGCGCACCAAGCTGTACGAGTTCCTCTCCGGATGGCTCGGCGGCCCGCCGCTCTACGTCGAGAAGCGAGGCCACCCCCGGTTGCGGATGAGGCACTTCCGCTTCGCCATCGGTGAGGATGAGGTCACCGAGTGGTTGCGCTGCATGGGTGACGCCCTCGACGAGAAGGGGGTCGAAGGCGGCTTGCGCTCCTTCCTCGACGAGCAGCTCGCCCTATCGGCGCACCACCTCCGCAATCGATGACGGTGCCCGACCCAGGGCGGCGGCGGATGCTCGGCCTTGTCGGTGCCGCCATCGTTGCCGCCACTGGTCGGCGCCTGCCGCACCCGTCCGGCGGCATCGACGGCAACGGGGCGACCGCGGCGACCACGTCCGGCTCTCCACCGGACACGACGACGGGCACCGAGGCCGCGACGTCGGCGGCGACCACGGGGACCATCGAGCCTCCGCCGACCACCACTTCACCGCAGCCGGCGCTGGTCACGGTCATCGGGCGTCAGGGCTGGCAGGCTCGTCCCCCCGGCGCTGGGCTCGAGCCGCACCAGGTCGACCGGGTGACCGTCCACCACACCGCCGCCCTCCTCGAGGACAACGCCGACGCCCCCGGCCACATCCGCGGCCACCAGGCCTTCCACATCGACACCCGGGGCTGGCCCGACCTCGCCTACCACTTCATCGTCGACGCCGCCGGCAACGTCTACGAGGGCCGTGACCCGGCGATGCGGGGTGACACCGCCACCGACTACGACCCCGCCGGCCATCTCCTGGTCTGTTGCGAGGGCGACTTCGACCGCCAGCCTCTCCCCGACCCGCAGCGTCACAGCCTGGAGGCGATGCTCGCCTGGGGCGTGTCCACCCATGGGCTGGCGGTCGACACCATCGCCGGGCACGGTGACTATGCCTCCACCAACTGCCCGGGGGCGGCGCTACGCGACCGTCTCGACGACGGGACGCTTCACCAGAGCGTCACCGACCTGCTCGGCAGGGTTCCGCTCGCTCTCCACGTCCTCACCGGCGACGCTGCAGTGAAAGCCGTCGCCTCGATCGAGGGGGCTTGATCGACGCTCAACACCCCAGCGCGTAGCCGACGGCCCAGCAGACCCTCGCCATCGTCTCGTCACCGACGGAGCCGACTCGGTGTGTCAGCGACGACTTGGCGACGGTGTGTAGACCGTCACAGTTGATCACCGAAGGGCGATCGAGCCCCACCTCGGCGTGATCGAGTTGGACCTCTGCAGCCAACCCCCGAACCGAGGTCGTGATCTCTGCAACGGTCACCAGCCGGCGTGCCTCGATCACCTCGTGCCTGGTGAGGATGAGGACCGGCCGTACCTTGCGGCCGACCTGGGCCAGCCAGACCTCGGCCCTCCTCACTCGTCGCCCCAGGCCTGGACCTCGTCCCAGAATGGATCGCCTTCCTCGGGCGTCCGCTCGTAGGCCTGCCGATCCGCCGCGCCCAATGCAGCTCTCACGGCATCGGAAACGCCGGCACGGGCCGCCGCTGAGATGTTGACACCGAGGCGTCGGGCTTGGGCGGCCAGGGCATCGTCGAGGGTGAAGGTCGTCCGGGTGGAAGCCATATGATCATGCTAGCGCGGACTGATAGCCATTCGACCCATCAGTTCAACTCGAGGACGGAGAGCCGGTCGAAGACGACCCAGGCGTTGGCGAGCAAGCGCTCGGTGGCGAAGCACCGGGCCAGATCCTCGCTGTCGAGGGTGACCTCCGGGTCGGCGGCGAGCAACTCGTGCAACGGCTCGCCACGCTCCCACGCCGCCATGGCGCTGCGCTGCACCACGCGGTACGCCTCGTCGCGGGTCATCCCGCCCTCGACCAGGGCGAGCAATACCGCCTGGGAGTGCACCAGTCCACGGGTGGCGTCGAGGTTGGCCTGCATCCGGTCGGCGTGCACCACCAGGCCCTCCACCAGCCGCTGCATCCGTTCGAGGGCGAAGTCGGTGACGAGGCAGGCGTCCGGCAAGACGACCCGCTCCACCGAGGAGTGGCTGATGTCACGCTCGTGCCACAGGGCCACGTCCTCGAGCCCCGCTCCGGCGTAGGCGCGCAGCAGCCGGGAGAGCCCGGTGATGTTCTCGGCGCTGATGGGGTTGCGCTTGTGGGGCATGGCCGACGAGCCCTTCTGGCCCGCCCCGAACGACTCCGTCACCTCACCCACCTCGCTCCGCTGCAGGTGACGGAGCTCGGTGGCGAACCGCTCCAGCGACGACCCGATCAGGGCCAGGGTCGACAGGAGCTCGGCGTGGCGATCGCGGTGGGTGACCTGCGACGAAGCCGGCTCGAAGCCGATCCCGAGGCGGGCGCACACCGTCGCCTCGATCACCGGCGGGATGTGGGCATAGGTCCCGACGGCGCCGGAGACCTTCCCGACGGCGACGGCGGTACGCGCCCGCAGCAGGCGATCGTGGTCGCGGGCGATCTCGAACGCCCACGTCGCCAGCTTGAGCCCGAAGCTGGTCGGCTCTGCCCAGATGCCGTGGGTACGGCCCACCATGACGGTGCCGGCATGCTCGACCGCCTTGGCGCGCACCGTCTCGAAGAGGGTCGCCAGGCGGGCCAGCAGGAGGTCGACGGCCTCCGCCATGAGCACGCCCTGGGCGGTGTCGAGCACGTCCGACGAGGTAAGCCCATAGTGGACCCACTCCCCGCCGGTCTCGACCGACGCCGCCAGCACGTCGACGAAGGCGGCCAGGTCGTGCCGGGTCTCCTGCTCCCGAGCCTTCCAGGCCGCCGGGTCGACCTCCGGTGCCCTCCGCAGTGCCGCCGCCGCCGCCTCAGGGGCGACGCCCTGATCCACCCATGCCTCGAGCACGCGTGTCTCGACGTCCTTCCACACGGCGAGCTTGCGCTCCACCGACCACACCGCCGCCATCTCTGGCAGCGAGTAGCGCTCGATCACCAGCTGCTCCGGTACTCGGCCAGCCGGGCGGCGACCTCCGAGTCGGTGGTGGCGATGATGGCGGCGGCGAGATAGGCGGCGTTGGCCGCCCCGTCCACCGCCACGGTGGCCACCGGCACCCCTGTCGGCATCTGCACGGTGGCCAGGAGCGCATCGAGCCCTCCGAGCCCCCCGGCGGCGATGGGGATCCCGATCACCGGGAGGGTCGTGTTGGCGGCGACCGCCCCGGCGAGATGGGCGGCCTTGCCGGCCCCGCAGATGACCACGCTGAACCCGGCGTTGCGGGCGCCGGCGGCGAACTCGGCGACCCGGCCCGGGTTGCGGTGGGCCGACATCACCACCACCTCGTGCGCGATGCCCAGGTCGGAAAGCACCTCGGAGGCGGGGCCCATCACCCCGGCGTCCTTCTCCGAGCCCATCAGGATCGCCACCTTGCTCACCGCCGCCTCCTAGGAGGGTGCTGAAAAAGCGCTGGACCGGTTCGCCCGATACTCTCGCTCTTCACCCATTGTCGCCAGATCCCTCTCTGCCCCGACCGGAGAACCCATTTTTCAGCACTCTCCTAACCGTGCGCCCCATGGTGCGCAATGTCCTTCCGGTACTGCTTCCCTGCGAAGTCGACGGTCTCGACGGCGGCATAGGCCGTGTCCCGTGCCGCCGCCACGTCTCTGCCCAGCCCGACCAGGTTGAGAACCCTGCCGCCGGCGGTCACCAGGCGGTCGTCGTGTCGCCGGGTGCCGGCGTGGAACACGAGGACGTCGTCACCGACCCGGTCGAGCCCGGTGATCGGGTGCCCGTCGTCGACGCTCCCCGGGTAGCCCGACGAGGCGAGGACCACATCGACGGCGGCCCCATCGGTCCACGCCAGGTGCCCGGCGCCGAGATCGCCGCCGGCGGCGTCGGCGAGCAGTGGGAGCAGGTCGTCTGCGAGGCGAGGGAGCACGACCTGGGTTTCCGGGTCACCCAGCCGGCAGTTGAACTCGAGAACCTCCATGCCGGCCGCGGTCAGCATCAACCCGGCATAGAGGAACCCCCGATACGGGGTGCCCTCTCCGGCGAGGACCTGGAGCACCGGGTCGACCACCTCGGCCATGGTGCGCTCCACCAGGTCGGCGGGCAGGTCGTCTACCGGCGAGTAGCAACCCATCCCGCCGGTGTTGGGCCCGGTGTCGCCGTCGCCCAGCCGCTTGTAGTCCCGTGCCGGCTGCAGCGGAACCGCCCGCTCCCCGTCGCACACCGCGAACACCGAAACCTCACGCCCGTCCAGGTGCTCCTCGATCACCACCGTTCGGCCGGCCGCCCCAAAGCGGCCGTCGAGGCATCCCGCGACCCATTCCTCTGCGGCGACGGGGTCGTCGGTGACCAACACCCCCTTGCCGGCGGCGAGCCCGTCGGCCTTCACCACGTAGGGCGGCCCGAAGCGGGCGAGCGCGGCTCGGGCGGCGCCGGCGTCGGTTGCGCCGGCCCAACGCCCGGTGGGGACGCCGGCCCGCTCCATGACGCGCTTGGCGTGTGCCTTCGAGGACTCGAGGCGGGCGGCGGCTGCCACCGGGCCGAAGACGGCGATGCGTTCGGCGGCGAGGGCGTCGGCGACGCCGGCGGCCAGCGGCGCCTCCGGCCCGACCACGACCAGGTCGACGCCCCGTTCGGCGGCGAGCCGGGTGACCGCGACGACGTCGTCGGCCGCCACCTCAGGGACGACCTCGGCCACCTCGGCCAGGCCCGGGTTCCCCGGTGCCGCCAACAGGCTGTCGAGGTGCGGGCTGGCCGCCAGCTTCCAGCCGATGGCGTGCTCACGCCCCCCGCCACCGAGCAGCAACACCTTCACCGGGTCACGTCCGGTGCAAGGTGGCGGACCGCCCCGGGCCCACCGACACCATCGTCACCGGCACCCCGGCGATCTCCTCGACGTACTCGACGTACAGCTGCGCCTCCTTGGGGAGGTCATCGAACCGCTCCACCCCGGAGATGTCCTGACCCCACCCGGCCAGGTTCTGGTAGACCGGGTGGCAGTTGTAGAGCACGCGCTGCTGGCGCGGGAACTCGGTGTAGCGGACGTCGAGCGAGTCGTAGGCGGTGGCGACCCGCAGCGTGTCGAAGTGGGAGAGGACGTCCAGCTTGGTCAGCGCCAGCTCGGTGATGCCGTTGACCCTCACCGCATACCGGAGCACCACCCCGTCGAGCCAGCCGCACCGGCGGCGTCGCCCGGTAACGGTGCCGAACTCCCCGCCGATCTCGACCATCGCCTCACCGGTCGGGTTGTCCAGCTCGGTGGGGAACGGGCCGCCGCCGACCCGGGAGATGTACGCCTTGGCCACCCCGAGCACCGAGTCGATCATGGTCGGCCCGATCCCGGCGCCGGCGCAAGCGCCTCCGGCCGTCGGGCTCGACGAGGTCACGAACGGGTAGGAGCCGTGGTCGATGTCGAGCAGGGTCCCCTGGGCCCCCTCGAAGAGGACGTTGCGCCCGGCACGGATCGCCTCCCAGACCAGCAGCGACGTGTCGGCGACGTGGGGATGGAGCCGGTCGGCGTAGCCGAGGTATTCGTCGGCGATGGGTGCCGGGTCCATGGGAAGCTGGTTGTAGACCTTGGTCAGGATGCGGTTGCGGTCCTTGAGCGCCGCCTCGAGCTTGGCCACGAATATCTTCGGGTCGAACAGGTCCTGCACCCTGATGCCCTGCCGGGCGTACTTGTCCATCGCCGCCGGGCCGATCCCCCGCTTGGTGGTCCCGATCTGCTGCCGCCCCAGGTAGCGCTCCATCACCGCGTCGAGCTTGCGGTGGTACGGCATGATCAAGTGGGCGTTTGCGGACAGGCGCAGCCGTGACGGATCGACACCGCGCCCCGCCAGCGTGTCCATCTCGTCGAGGAGCACCCCCGGGTCGACCACGCAGCCGTTGGCGATGACCGGGGTGACGTTGGGGTAGAGCACCCCGCTGGGGATGAGGGTGAGGGCGAACCGCTCACCGTCGACCACGATGGTGTGCCCGGCGTTGTTGCCCCCCTGGAAGCGCACCACCAGGTCGGCGGTGCGCGACAGGACGTCGGTGATCTTGCCCTTGCCCTCGTCGCCCCACTGGGCGCCGACGACGACGGTGGCTGGCATAGGTGAGGTCTCCCGGGGGGACGCCGGCGAGTGTAGGCGCCGGTCGCCGGCGGCCACCGGTCCTGCGAGCGACTCGGCCGTGCTCACTTTGCCGACCATTGACAGGAAGCCCGGCTGGCTGTATAACCAAGAATGATAAGCAATACAGCGGGCGGGTGCGCCCATCGAGCCGGCCCGCACCGGAGGTGTCCAGCCATGCCCGAGGAGAGCCTCTACGACCGGCTAGGTGGCGTCTTCGCCATCGCCGCCGTCGTCGACCACTTCAGCGACGCCGTCGTCCAGAACCCGATCGTCGGACAGGAGTCGGACAATCCGGCTCTGCGCGACTGGCACACCAACCAGCTCGACAGACTCCCCGGGCTGAAGTTCATGCGCACCCTGTGGGTGTGCAACGTCGCCGGCGGGCCGTTCCAGTACACCGCCACGGAACCGGGGAGCACCACGCTCGGGCTCGAGGAGGCCCACCGCGAGTTCCAGATCGCACCCGACGAGTTCGACGAGGTCGCCGCCGAACTGGGTCGCAGTCTCGATCACCTGGGGGTGCCCCAGCAGGAGAAGGAGGAGGTGCTCGCCGCCTTCGCCGCCCACAAAGGCGAGGTCACCGAGGGGTCGGCGGTCGCCGCCGGCGACCGTTGAGGCTGACTCCGCCGGCGATCGCTGAGACCGGTCTTCGACGCAGGCTGCCCGACTCGCCTATCGGGCGATTCGAGCCAGGGTGGCGGCGGTGACGGCCAGATAGTCGTCCGCGGCCAGCACCACCTGCAAGCCCTGGGCTCCGGCGGAGACGGCGATCCGCCCGGCATCGACTGCGGAGATGTCGAGGTAGACCGGGAGGCGTTTCTTGGCGCCGATCACCGTCACCCCGCCGCGGCGGTATCCGGTGATCCTCTCCAGGTCGCCCACCGCCACCATTCCCATGCCCCGCTCCCCGGCGGCGGCGGCCAATGCCTTCAGGTCGAGCTCGGTCCCTGCCGGCACGACGGCGAACACCGGCCCGGAGCCGCCGGCGGCGACCAGCGTCTTGAAGACCTGGCTCCACGGCATCCCGATGGCGTCGGCCACCGCCTCGGCGCTGAAGTCGTCGGTAGCGAGGTCGTAGGCGCGCACCTCGTGGTCGATGCCGGCCGTGGTCAGCAGCCTGCTGGCGTTGGTGGCGGGCATCGGCGCATTCTGGTGTGATGTCTGGGCCCTCTGAGAGAGCGCCCTTCGACCGTAGCGCCCGCACGACCTGACGGCCGGCGATGGGGTAGGGGCCCCATCTGCGGGAGGAGGGCCGACCTCCACCTGCCCGCAAAGTGCCATGGCTTCGCGCATGAGGTCGGCCCGGGAGACAACACAGCTGCCGGCGCGGTAGCTTCGGGGTGACCGATCGGAGGAAACCAGTGCCGCACATGATGGACGACTTCCCACTGCTGCTGTCGACCGTGTACCAGCGGGCGGCCGACCTCTACCCCGACCAGGAGATCGTCTCGGTGGAGGCCGACCTCAGCAGGCGTCGCCAGACCTATGCCGAGACCGACGAGCGCATCCGCAGGCTGGCCACCGCCTTCTCCGAGAAGCTGGGGCTGGGGCAGGGTGCGGTGGTGGGCACCTTCGCCTGGAACAACGTCCGCCACCACGAGCTGTACTGGGCCACCGCCAACACGGGGCGGATCTGCCACACGCTCAACATCCGACTGTTCGCCGACCAGATCTCCTACATCGTCAACCACGCAGAGGACGAGGTGGTCTTCGTCGACCCCGGCCTGGTCAAGCTGCTCGAGCCGATCGCCGCCACCTTCGAGAAGGTGCGCACCTTCGTGGTCATGGCCGGGGAGGTGGGTGACACGACGCTCCCCAACGCCATCTCGTACGAGGACCTCATCGCCGGGGTCGACCCGCTGGAGGAGTGGCCGCTACTCGACGAGCGGTCGCCGATGATGCTCTGCTACACCTCGGGCACCACCGGCAACCCCAAGGGCGTGGCGTACACACAGCGCTCCACGTACCTGCACGCCCTCCACGGGCTGGCGACGGTGTCGATCACCGCCGAGGACAACGTGCTTCCCGTGGTTCCGATGTTCCACGCCTCGGCGTGGGGGTACCCATTCTCCGCCACGTTCGTTGGCGCCAAGTTGACCTACCCGGGCCCCGACCTGAGCCCGGAGGGCCTGGTCCGCATCTTCGGCGACGAGCAGGTCACCATGTCTGCCGGGGTGCCGACGGTGTGGCTCGGGATCCAGCAGTACCTGACCGCCCACCCCGAGGTGGACACGTCGTCGATGGAGAAGTTCCTGTGCGGCGGGTCGGCCGTGCCGCGCTCGATGATCGACTGGTACTGGCGCAACCGCGGCATCAGAGTGCTCCAGGGATGGGGCATGACCGAGACCAACCCGGTGGCGTCGGTGGCGATCCTCAAGCCGGGGATGGAGGAGTGGGACTTCGAGCGGCAGCTCGATGTCATGGAATCGGCCGGACTACCCCTGCCCGGGCTCCAGGTGAAGATCGTGGACGAGAACGGCGACGAGCTGCCCCGCGACGGGGTCGCCTTCGGTGAGCTGCTCATCCGAGGGCCGTGGATCGCCGCCGAGTACTACCGCGACCCGCGCAGCCCGCAGTCCTTCGTGGACGGTTGGCTGCGCACCGGCGACGTATGCAAGATCACCCCCGACGGGTATGTGCGCATCACCGACCGGGCCAAGGACGTGATCAAGTCGGGCGGCGAGTGGATCTCGACCATCGAGCTGGAGAACACCTTGATGGCGCACCCGGCGGTGGCCGAAGCCGCCGTGGTCGGGGTCAAGCACGAGAAGTGGCAGGAACGCCCGATCGCCCTCGCCGTGCTCGCCCCGGACGCCGTCGCCACCGAGGAGGACCTGCTGGCGTTCCTGGGCGAGCGGGTGGCCAAGTGGTGGCTGCCCGATCGGGTGGTGTTCGTCGACGCCATCCCCAAGACCGGTACCGGCAAGTTCGACAAGAAGGTGGTGCGGGACCAGTACGCCGACACCCTGATGGAGTGAGCCCGCCGCGGTTCACCCGGGAACAGCTCGGCGACTTCGAGGGCGCCTCGGTGCCCGACCTGATCGGGCCCGGTGTGAAGCTCCTCGTCGTTGGGATCAACCCCGGACTGTGGACCGCCGCCACCCAGACCCACTTCGCCCATCCCGGCAACCGCTTCTACCCGGCGCTCCGCCGGGCCGGGTTGATCGACCGGGAGATCGACCGCAGTCTCGGCTTCAGCGATGCCGACCGAGCCCACCTGGTCGAGCGGGGCATCGGGATCACCAACCTGGTCAACCGGGCGACGGTGCGCGCCGACCAGCTCGGCGCCGACGAGCTGCACGCCGGCGCCGCCCGGCTGGAGGCGCTGGCCGCCTCGGTGCGACCTGTGGTGGTGACGGTGGCGGGCATCACCGCCTACCGGACCGCCTTCGGCCGCCGCCGCGCCGTGGTGGGAAGGCAGCCGGAGCGGATCGCCGAGTCCGAGCTGTGGGTGGTGCCCAACCCGAGTGGGCTGAACGCCCATGACACGATCGACACGCTGGCTGAGTGGTTCCAACGCGTCGGGGAGGCGGCCGGGATCGTTTGATTCCCGGTGATATCTCCTGAACATCGTCTTTTGTCATAGACCCCTGTGCTGGCATCACCACCACACCATCATCCACGGCCGGGGCTACACCATCCATCCCCATGCCCCACCCGGACGGGTCAGGCTCCTCCCACCGAGCCGACCACCGCCTGTGTAGCGAGCCGACCGACGCCCACTGGACGTTCAACTCATCACCCTCAGCCCGGATCGATCGACCTGGAAAAGCGCAGCAGGCGGACCTACACGGTCAGTTCGCCCCACCGATCTTCAACGGCCAGATCGACGACGGTCCACGCCATGGCCAGGGCGCCGTCGCGGATGGCACGCTCGCCGTCGGGGGAGACGGTGTGTGCGGCAAAGTCACGCTGGTGGTTGACCGCGGGGAGCGAGTTGATCCCCACCATGGGGTGGATGGTCGGCACCAGCTTCGAGACGTTGGCCATGTCGGTGGACCCGGCCACCCCGGACCCCGGGTTGACCAGACGACCCATCGGGCGGCCCATCGCCTCGGCGTTGGCGGCGAACAGGTCGACCATCACCGGGTTGTTCACCATCTCGGTGTAGGTGTGCCCGGCGGCGCGTACCGAGTAGGTGCAGCCGGTGGCGAGGGCGCCCGCCTCGAAGCATGCCTCCACCTTGGCTTGCAGCTCGTCGAGTCGCTCCAGCGTGGCCGCCCGCACGTAGAAGCCCATGGCGGTGAACGACGGGATGACGTTCGGTGCGCCACCGCCGTACGAGATGGTCCCGTGCACCTTGTCGGTCGGGTACAGGGTCTGGCGCAGCATCGATATGGCGTTGTACGCCTGGACGGCGGCGTCGAGGGCGTTGATCGACACCTGGGGGGCGAAGGCGGCGTGCGCCTCCTTGCCGTGGAACTCGACCTCGAGGTGGGCGACGGCGAGGAACTCCGGGTCGACGGTGTCCTCGGGCGAAGGGTGGACCATCATCGCCGCAGTCGTCGTGGCGAACGCGCCCGCCTCGATGAGGTCGACCTTGCCGCCGTGGGCCTCCTCGGCGGGCGTCCCCAGTACCCGCACCGAGAAGCCGAGCTCGTCGGCCACGTCCGCCAGCGCCACGCCGGCGCCACAGGCCGATGCGGCGATGATGTTGTGTCCACAGGCGTGGCCCACTTCGGGCAGCGCGTCGTACTCGGCGCAGATGACCACCTCGGGCCCGGCCGACCCGGCGCGGGCGTCGAACGCCGTCTCCAGGCCCCACGCCGGGTACTCCACGTCCATGCCCTGGGCGCGCAGGAACTCGACCAGCCGAGCCGATGATGCCCGCTCTTCGTTGGCCAGCTCCGGGTTCTCGTACAGCCACCGGGAGATCTCCCGCAGCTCGCTCTCGACCGTGCCGAACCGGTCGGCGGTTCGCTGCTTCGGGTCCACTGGTGCACGCTCCTTCGGACGGGTGGCGGCAACCTACCGTGCCGGAGGGGCCGCCGTTCGCTTCGCCTGCACGATCTCGGGGATCCCCCCACCGGTGACGACCACTGGTCGGTAGCCGGCGTCGGCGAACCGGGCGGCGGCGGTGGCGGCTCGCTGGCCGCTCTCGCAGGCGACGTACACCGGACGATGGCGATCGAGGCCTGACGGGAGCTCCTCCGCCAGATGGGGCAGATAGCAGTGGACCGAACCGTCGAGGTGCTCCTCCTCCCATTCATCGGCGGTGCGCACGTCGACGACCTGGTGTTCGGCGGTGAGGACGCCGGCGAGCGTGGAGGCGTCGACCACCTCGTGCGTGGTGACCGGGCGGCCCTCCGTTATCCACCCGTCCATACCGTGGAGCACACCGACGAAGTCGGTGAAGCCGACCCTGGCCAGCGCCGTTCTCGCCGGGGCGACCTGGTCCATGTCGTCGATGACCACCACGAGTGGAGCGGCGAACGGCACCAGCCACCCCACCCAGGTGGCGAAGCTGTCGCCCATCTCGATGGACCAGGATCCGGGAATGCGACCCAAGGCCACGACGCCGCGGGGTCGGGCATCGACCACGACGACTCCCCTGTCGACGAGACCCGCCACCGTGCCCGGGTCCAGAAGGGGGACCGCATCCTCCGGTATGGGGCCTGCCCCGGCGAGGTTGATCGGGCCGATGTGCCGGTAGTAGGCCGGGTATGGCTGGAGCCCGGAGAGCTGGGAGCGGGCGAAGGCCTCGGCGTCGCCGATCGCCAGCAACGGGTTCGAGGCGCGTTCCGCTCCGATGGACGACGACGCCCCGCCCGCGGCCGAGACCGAGCAATAGGAGCCCGGACCGTGCGTGGGGTGGAGCGCCACGGTGTCGGGGAGCGCGGCGATGCGCCGAATCGACCCGAACTGGAGCAGCGCCAGGCTCTCCGCCCGCTCCGCTCCCAGCAGGTCGGTGCGACCCGCAGCCCCCACCAACAGGCTTCCGCCGGAGAACACCGCTACCGGCTCGTCCTCGACGAGCACCACGTAGGACACGTGCTCGGGGGTGTGTCCCGGGGTGTGCAGGGGCCTGAACACGAGCCCGCCCACGGTCAAGTCCTCCTGGTGGAAGGCTGGGAGGAAGCGGTATGCGGCCCCGGCGCCCGCCGGCAGCACCAGATCGGCGCCGGTGGCGGCGGCGAGACCGGGGCCGCCGCTGATGTAGTCGTTGTGGATGTGGGTCTCGAGCACCGCCCGCACCGTGGCTCGGCGTTCGTCGGCGGCGACGAGGAACCGGTCGAAGTCGCGTTGCGGGTCGATGACGACTGCGGTGTCCTCGAGCACCACGACATGGGTGCGGTCACCGAGCCCAGCAGTGTCGAAGGCGAGCACCTCCACGGACACAGGATATTGAGCGCATCCCGACGGCGCCTCCGAAGCGACCCGGCGGGGACGTTCAGGTTCGGTTCAGCCGCCGAGACGCACCATCGGGCCAGTCAAGGAGGACTCACATGCGCTCTACGATCGCTTCGATCCTCATGCTGGCCGCTCTCGCCGCCAGCTGCGGGGACGGCACCGCCGTCCCCGCCGGCAGCGACAACCCCGCCAGTAGCGAAAACCCCACGACGGTCATCGACGAGGCGCGCTACACCTTCGATCTCTCCCCCTCGGACTTCGTCACCGGGATCGACAACCCGCTGATGCCCCTGACCCCCGGCAGCCGATGGGTGTACGAGGGAGAGGACAATGGCGAGGTGGAGCGGATCGAGGTGGTGGTCACCGATGACACGAGGGAGGTCATGGGGATCACCGCAACGGTGGTCCGCGACACGGTGACCGCCGACGGCGAGCTCGTCGAGGACACCTTCGACTGGTACGCCCAGGACACCGAGGGCAACGTCTGGTATCTCGGCGAGGAGTCGACGGAGTACGAGGGCGGCGAGGTCGATCTCGACTGCCGGGTCATGGGAGGCGGGGGTAGACGGCGCCCTCCCGGGGGTCATCATGTGGGCGCACCCCGAGGTCGGCGACCGGTACCGGCAGGAGTACTACCCGGGCGAGGCCGAGGACATGGCCGAGGTGGTGAGGACCGGGGCGGCGGAGTCGGTCCCTCAAGGGGCATACGACGACCTGGTGGTGATCGCCGAGTGGAACCCGCTCGACCCGGGCGTGACCGAGGAGAAGTACTACGCGGCGGGGGTCGGGGTCGTGCTCGAGGTGGTTGTCTCGGGAGGCACCGGGCGGGTGGAGCTGGTCGAATACCAACCGGGGAGTTGACCCCGGACGGCTCGGAACCGAGGTCGACCGTGCGAATCCTGATCGTCGAGGACGAAGCCAGGCTGGTCACCTACCTCAGGCGCGGCCTCGAGGCGGAGGCGTACGCCGTCGACGTCGCCGCCGACGGGGAGCAGGGCCTGTGGATGGCCACCAACGAGCCATACGACGCCATCGTCCTCGACATCATGCTTCCGGTCATGAACGGTTACCGGGTCTGCGCCGAGCTCCGCCGCCGGGGTGTCTGGACACCGATCCTGATGCTCACCGCCAAGAGCGGTGAGCTCGACGAGGCCGAAGCCCTCGACACCGGGGCCGACGACTTCCTCACCAAGCCCTTCTCGTTCGCGGTGTTGCTCGCCCGGCTCCGCTCCCTCACCCGCCGGGTCCCCGCAGAGCGCCCCGCCACCATCGAGGTCGGGCCGCTGGTGCTCGACCCGGCGGCGCACCGCTGCCACGTCGACGGGACGGAGATCGCCCTCACCCCGACCGAGTTCTGCCTACTCCATCAGCTGGTGCGCCGTCCCGGGGACGTGGTGTCGAAGGCGGCCATCCTCGGCTCGTGTTGGGACTGGGCGTTCGACGGCGACCCCAACATCGTGGAGGTATACGTCAGCCACTTGCGACGCAAGATCGACGACCGGCTCGGGCGTACCTTCATCGAGACGGTGCGAGGCCGCGGCTATCGCTGGAAGGTCGATGAGCCCTGACCCCCGCCGCTGGAGTGTCCGGGCCCGGACGACACGATCGCCGTGCCGCTGGCGGCCGGGATCCTCACCGTGAGCGCCACGGTAAGGATCCTCGGGTCCAGAACGAGGCCCGGGCCGGAGACTGGATTGCGCAGGGCAACCGAGCTCACCCACAATGTTCAGGTGGACGTGCGGCGACTCCGCGCCACCTTGGACCGACCCTTCGGGCGGACCTCCATCGGGAGTGTGCGCGTCTACCAGCTGGTCGGTGTCCGTGGCTGACCCTACCGCCGCGTCGTCAGGCCCATCTCCCTCACGCCTGGGCACGGTCCGGTGGCGCACCACGCTCGGCGCGGTCGCCGTGGTGGGTGTGGCGTTGGTGGTGGCCTCGATCGCCTTGGTAGTTCTGTTGAGGTCGACGCTCACCAACGCCGTTGAGGCGGTCGCCAGGGTCCAGGCTACGGAAGTGGCGGCTCAGCTCGTCGCTCCAGGTCCGGGGACCTCACTCGATGTCCTCGACGCCGAGGAACAGCTGATCCAGGTTCTTGACCCCTCCGGGCTGGTGGTGGCATCGAGCAGCAATGTCGCCGGGATGGGGCCGGTCGCCGACTTGGCAGCTGGTGGTACGACCGTCACCCACCTCGATCTCGACGACGGTGCTGACTTCGTGGTGGTCGCCGAGACCGCTGAGGTTGACGCTGGTTCGGTGCTGGTCCTGGTTGGTCGAAGTCTGGAAGAGGTTGCCGAGTCAACGGGCGCGGTGACCCGGCTCGTGGGTGTAGGAGCGCCGTTGCTGCTCGCCGTGGTGGCCCTCACCACCTGGTGGGTGGTGGGGCGGGCGCTCGCCCCCGTCGAAGCCATCCGCAGCCAAGTGGATGCGATCTCGTCCACGGCGTTGGATCGCCGTGTGCCCGAGCTGAGCCGGGGCGACGAGATCTCCCGGTTGGCGCACACCATGAACCAGATGCTCGACCGGCTCGAGTCCTCCCAGCTCCGACAGCGGCGGTTCGTGTCGGATGCGTCGCACGAGCTTCGCTCACCGGTGGCCACTATCCGTCAGATCGCCGAGGTGGCCGCGGCATACCCGGAGTTGAACAGTATCGAAGAGGTGACGGCGGCGGTGCTCGCGGAAGACCTCCGGATCCAGGCTTTGCTCGATGACCTACTGGTGCTGGCCCGATCGGATGAGGGCATCCCTCCAGCCGCCACCAAACCGGTCGATGTCGACTACCTCCTCCGTCAGACAGCGCAGCGGATCCGCAAGACACCGGGCATCGTGGTGGACACCTCAGCGGTGGTCACGGGCCGGGTCGAGGGCAACCCGGTGCTGTTGGCCCGCATGGTCGGCAACCTGGCCGACAACGCAGCCCGGCACGCCCGCTCCCGAGTCGCCTTCGATCTCGCCGAGCAGGACGGGTTCGTGATCATCACCGTCGATGACGACGGCCCCGGCATCGCCGCTGCCGATCGGGACCGCGTATTCGAGCGTTTCGTCAGACTCGACGAAGCCAGGGCACGCGCCGAGGGGGGAACTGGACTGGGGCTCGCCATCGTGTCCGAGGTGGTGGCTGCCCATCGGGGAACCGTCACCATCACTGACGCCCCTTCGGGTGGTGCCAGGTTCACTGTCCGACTCCCACGGTCCCTCGACTGAACTCCACCAACACGGGTCACGACCCTCCTGAGGGATACCCGCCTCGTCACGGCTCACGTCGACAGGTGAGCGGGGTTCGGTCAGCCGTAGTTCAGCTCTCGCCGTCTTCGGCGCCGTCTCCCCCGTCACTGTCTGAGACGCTGTCGAGGACGGTGAAGCCACGGTCGAGGTGCACATCGACCTGCCTGCCGTTATCCAACGTGACCTCGACTTCGTAGAACCCTTCCTCGTCGCCGACCTCGGTGCCCGTGACCCGGCCACCACCGGTGTGCTCCAATGCGGCGGCGCTGGCCCGGTCGAGCGCCTCGCCGGTGATCGCCGGCTCGGAGTCGTCCCCGCTACCGGCCGCGGCGATCCCGGTGGCTGCGCCTAACAATCCAACGGCGAGCGCGGCACTCCCGATCAACTTCGCCCTCCGATCCACCATGCCAACTCCTTTCGCAATGGGCTGGTGTGTCCACCCTGCCCCATCGTTGCTGAATGGACCCTGAAGTACCGCGCCGGAGTGCGCGCTATTCGATCGGCTGTCGGCTGATCGTCAGCGGCTCGCGTCCCGCCACGACCCAGCCGGCGACGGCAGCCGCAGCTGGAGTGCCGACCACGATCACTGAGAGTTGAAGGACAGGCAGGTGGGCGAGGATGCCGACGTCGTCGAGGTATCCAGAGGCGAGGACGATGACGGCGGCGGCGGCTCCGAGCAGGACGCCGAGTGCCGCCAGTACGGCGGCGGTGGTGGCGGTGATGGCTCGGCGGATCCTGCTCGTTGCACCGGTGGCGGTCAGCGTGCGGAGGTCGCCTGTCGCCTCGGTTCGGATGAGCCCGACGGTCATGGCGAGCACACCGAGGGCGAGCAGCATACCGACCGCAGTTGCTCCTGACCGGAGCCTCGCCAGGCCCTGTTGCAGGTCCCGTGTTTCGACGGAGAGCTCCGAGTTGGCAGCGAGCTGCGTGAAGGTGGCGATCTCGTCGGCGCTGAGGGGGTGGCTCGTCTCGATCAGCCACCTGCCCGAACCCACCGCCTCCAGTCCGAGGGTGGCCATTCCGTGCTCGGTGACGAACGTAGCCGGCAGCGACGTATAGGTCGGATTGAGCCGCTCCACCGCAGTGAGCGTCTCAGGGTCCGCCTGTTCCGTTCGTGCATCATCGGTCACCCCCAGGATCGTGAGCTCTCCTGACTCCGGCGTCAGGATCTCGGTGCTCGGGCCGATCGCGCCGACGTCGAAACCGTGGTGGGCGAGCAGCTCGGGGGTACCGACGTACAGGAGTGACAGGTCTGCCCAGCCGTCCTCGACTCGCCGCGCCAGGGAAGCCGCCACCTGTCCCTCGCCGCCACCGGGGAGTTGCTCGACGATCTCGACGGTTGGGTCGACCGCTACATCCAGAGGGGTGACCGTGGCCTCCTCGAGCGACTCGGCGAGCTCGTCGACCTGGCCTCGGAGAACCGTGAGCTGGGCCGGTGTCGGGACGAAGGGTCCATCCAGTTTGGCGACACGAACGAGGAGCTGGTTGTCGGCGAGGTTGCCGGCCCCGGCGGCCTGTTCGGCGGCGGTGGCGCCGATGATGATAGCCATGACTATGCCCAGCACCAGGGTGATGGCAGCCAGCGCTGCCGCCGAGCGCGACTGGAACCGGGTCAGATCGCGCAAAGCCAGACGGACGCCGATCGGGAAGTGCCTCGCCGGTGCCGCCAGGGCGCGAATCGCCAGCGGGGCGGCGAGGAGGACGCCGACGACGGCCAACACGGTGCCGCCGACGACGAGCGTCACGTTGGTCCAGTGCACGCCGTAGTCGCCGCCCAGCTCACCGGCCAATGAAGAGGGCGGCAACGCCCCCGGCGATGAGTGCGCCGGCGAGGGCCGCGGATCGGTGGACCGGTCGAGGCGTGGAGGGCCGCCCGGAGAGCGCCTCGAGGATCGACCCGCGGGAAGCCTCTCGGGCCGGCCACCAGGCGGCCCCGGTGGCGGCCAAGACCCCGAGCACGATCACGGTGGCGATCAGCCACCAGGGCACCGCGAAGCGGGCGACCCGGTAGCCGACGGCAGTCTCGATATGCGGGTGAGCCACGATCCAGCCCACCAGCCCGACAGCAGCCCCGACGCCCATGGCGAGAATGCCGACCACGGCCCCGTTGGCCACCACGGCAAGCCGGAGATGACGCGGGGAGGCGCCGATCGCCGCCATCATGCCGAGCTGCCGCCGTCGACGCTGCGCCATGACCATGAACCCCGACGACGCCAGCAGCGCCACGAGGAGCAGGGCAACGGCGGTTACCGACAGCACGCCGACTCCTGCGGCGACGGCCTCGTTGGCACCCCTCGAGCCGCCCGTCCGGCTACCGCCGCCTGGGGGCCGGAACGCATTGGCCCGCTCCTCGTCGGCATCAACCAGAATCGTGATCGAGTCCAACTCGGTGGCGACGGTTGGCGCCATCAGCGCGAACTCCTCACCAAGATCACGGGGGTTCTCCACGATGCCGACCACGGTCCGCGGCGTGCCGTCGAGGGAAAGAGCGGCGCCGATGTCGAGGTCGAACTCTGCGGCCGTGCCATCCGTGACCGCTACATCGGCGGCGGCGACCGGATAACTCCCTTCTACGAGATCGATCATCGGCCCGCCATAGGCGCCGCTCGGGTCCTGGACCCGGTATTCGAGCGGTTCGAACCGTCCCGGAACGGAGACGAAGCGTTGCCCGATGACATCGATCGTCCCGAACCAGTCCCGGGCGGCGGCGATGTTGGCATCTTCCGCCTCGCCTTCGGCGCCGGCCTGTTCGCTCGATGAGATGGTCAGCTCGCCGTCGCCGGTAGCGTCGAGCTGGATGAAGTGGTTGGCGGTGCCGAACTGTGCCCCGGCACTCACCGCCGTCAGGTTGTGGGCCAGGATCCCCAGACCAACGGCTGCCGCGGCTGCCACCGCCAGCAGCGACATGATGAGGACCTGTTGTCGCCACTCGCGACGGAACATTCGCACCGACCAGCGGGACACCGCCCTCCGGGCGGCGACACCGCCAGTGCCGCGCGCGCCCGCCGCCACCGACCCGGCGGTGCTCATCGGGCGAGGTCCGGGGTCAGCAGTATCTCCGGACCCGGCGGGGCGGTCGTGTGATCCACGACCCGCCCGTCACGGAGAAACACCACTCGGTCCGCCCAGGATGCCAGCTGGGCGTCATGGGTCACCACGACACCGGCCACACCGCGACGGCACGCAGCTCGCACCAGGCGCATCACCGCCTCGCCGTTGACCGAGTCCAGGGCACCGGTCGGCTCGTCGGTCAGCAGCAGCTTGCGATCTCCGATCACCGCCCGGGCGATGGCGACCCGCTGACGCTCACCACCGGAGAGGTCGTCAGGGAAACGATCCGCCTTGTCGGCGACCCCGAGCCGTTCCAACCCCTGCAAACTCGCCTCGCGGGCAAATCGCGCCTTGATCCCATCGAGCTCCAGCGGCATCGCCACGTTCTCCGCCGCGGTCAACCCGGGGAGCAGGTTGAAGTCCTGGAACACGTAACCGACCGAGCGGCGCCGCAGCCTCGCCCGATCATCGGGCGACAAATCGGAGAGGTCGGACCCGGCGACAACCACCTCGCCGCTGGTCGGCTCCTCCAAGCTGCCGGCGATCGTCAACAGAGTGCTCTTGCCCGATCCGCTCGGTCCCATGATGGCCACCAGCTCACCGGGTTCGACCGCGAGATCGACGTCGCGCAGTGCATGTACCTCGGCGGGTCCGGATCCATAGACCTTCGACACCTTGCGAAGCTCGAGCATCGCGGTCATCGCCGACCTACCCGGGCCGGTTGCGAGGTGGTGGTCCGCTCCACGGGATCGGGTTCAGCGACGTCCCTCCTGTGCTGACCGAGGCGGGCATCGGCGGCATCCAGCCACCGGACGACCCCTTCGAGCCGGAACAACTCGGCATCGACCACCAGACCCAACCCCACATCCGTTTCGGCGGCCTCGGCCTTGACACCGGTGTACAGCTGCATCTGCTCCACCCCGTGGCGACGATGCGCCTGGATCACCTCGTGCACGTCAATGCCCGGCACGTGCAACGCCACCAGCACCTTGATGACCAGCTCGTCCCGCGGAGGAGAACTCGACTCGGGTGGCGTGCGGAGCCACCGGTCGAGCTCGAGACGACCCGAGGACGTGATCGCATAGGCCTTCTGCGGCCGCCCATCTCCCTCGTCGTCGCCCTCGATGAGCCCATCGCGCTCCAACCGCTGCAGCGTCGTGTACACCTGCCCTACATTCAGCGGCCAAACCTCGCCGGTTCTCGACTCGAACTCCTGCTGCAGCCTCAGCCCGAACTTGGGCCCCTCGCTCAGCAGCGCAAGCAGTGCGTGACGAACGCTCATGACCGTCCCCTTGTACCTATCCAGTATCATACTCAGTATAGGGACCAACCCTACCGACGCAAGAGGGTTCCCGATCCGGACGCGGATCCGTGAGATGGGGTGGTGGACACGTCGACCTCACCCAACGGCAACGACATCGACAACAGCGGCGTAGCTGACAGACACAACCGACGAAGCTGCCGGCGACACCGACAGCGGTTGGTCGGCCTCGACGACAGCCGGGCGTTTGCCACGGGTGGTGCCGGGCCCGGTCCGGCGTCGTGAGGGTGATTGCCCGTAGCGACGACGCCGATGCGCCGGCCGTCGATCCTCGCCACGGTGGCGCCGCGTTCGAAGTCCGCATCCCGGTGGGCGGCGCCCGTGCCCGGAGCGGCGGACGGGACTAGGTCCCGTCGCCCCCTGTGCATTCGGCGCGGGCCCCGCACAGGCTGAGCCCGCCGCTGCGCAGGTCGACCTCGGCGACCAGGTCCGTCCGGGGCATGAACCCGACCGCTCCGTCGATGGCGAGCATCAACGAAGCCTCGGCGTCCTCGTTGAAGGCGAAGCGGTACGTGACGCAACCGCCCTCGAACAGGTAGTACCGGGTGCTCAGCAGGTTCGGGGGCAGCCGCTCCGGCCGCTCGAAGCGCTCGATCCCCGGCTCGTCGCTGGGCACGGCGAACGCCCCTTCGACCGAGCAACCGGCCTCGGGCAACAGGGTGACCGTCAGCGCCACGTCACCGCCCAGATCGGAGTCGAGCCAGAACGTCCCGCGCTGGTCGTTGACGTGCATGCGCCCGAAGTCCCATCCCGCCGGCAGCGATGCCACGCACGGGATCTGCGTCGCCGAGGGCACCGACTGGGCCATCAGGATCATCACACTGCTGGTGTCGCAGTGGGGCTGTGCCTCGACCTCGACGTCGTGCAATGGGAGGAACATCGACGTCATCGTGTCGACGGCGATCAACCCGCCGAGCAGCAGCATCAGCGCCAGCAGGATCCGCCGCACTCCCCACCGTTGCAGAGGGATCGGCCGGCGCTCCGGAGCCAGCGCCCGGAACTCGGCCACCAGGTCGCGCCCGTCCTGCTTCATGGCCATCCGCAGCTGGGTGGGGCTGGCGACGCCGCGGGTGGCGGCGAAGGCCTCGGCGATCTCCTCCGGGGTGAAGTGCCGGAGCGCCCGGTCGTAGACCCGCTGCGGGTCGGTGCGGACCGCCAAGACCAGCATCATGTTGGCCAGGTCGACCGCCTGCCGCCACGGCGACGGCCGGATCTGGGCGAAGGCGACGTCGATCAGCTTCACCTCGCCGTCGTGGACCATCAGGTTCGCCGGCTTGATGTCCCGATGGGCCAGCCCCGCATCCCACAGGCGGCGCACCACCATCAGGGCCTCGTCGATGATGGCGTCGTCCACGGTGGCCTCGCCGATCTCGACGGCGCCGTCGAGGAACTCGGTGACCAGCAGGTACTCCCGCTCCGGGGTCAGCTCGACGATCCCGTAGGTGGCCGCGGTGGGGATCCCGGCGTCGTCCACCACACGGGCCGTGTAGTCCTCGTACTCGACAAGCCGGCGCACGCTCCCGAAGGGCGCCTCGTCCTCGAGCCTTCCGTACAACAGGGTTCGCCCGAGCTTGTACCAGCGGTCGGCGCGGACATGCGTCATCGAGTACAGCTTGGCGAACAGGTACTGGTCGGGATCGCCTGCCACCGTCAGCCGCAGCGGGGTCGAACCCCCCGAGCCGGCCAGCCCCACCGGCTTGATGTCCTTCACGGTGAGCCCCAACTGGGCACTCACCGCGGCCCTCAGCGCCTCGCCCCGTCTCCCCCCGACGTCGAGATGTGCCGTCTTGCCCCGCCGGTACGTCACCGGGTACACCGCGTTCGGGGTGAAGAAGCGAAAGGCGTTGACCAGGACCCCCATGCTGATGCACACGGCGAGCACGATGTCGAAGGGATGGTCGACGGCCAGGTACAGCCGGGCGAAGGCGAACACGCCGATTGCCAGGGCCGCCAGCCACTTGGCCGTCCTTCTCGGGCGATCGGCGACGACCAGCCCGTACATGATGCCGATGCACAGCATCGTGACGATCGCCACCGGTGGCGACGGCAGGGAATACCCGGCCCAGCGGCCGATGATGGTGACGTCGTAGGGACGGGGACGGGTGAACCCGTCGTACAGGATGTTCGCCACCGATGAACTCGACCAGGAGCACCCCTCCGAGGAGGGTGAACAGGTGCCGCCACCGCTTGAACACCATCAGCGCCACCAACAGCCCGACACCGACCACGGTGACCGTCCAGCCGGAGAACCACTGATCGATCTCGGTGAGGACGTTGGTCAGCCAACCGGTGCGGAGTCCGGAGATCCCCCGGAGGATGGCGGCGTCGACCTGGTCGGTGACGCGCCGAGCCGGGCGGAACAGGGCACAGGCGACCACCCAGCCGAGCAGGACGAGCGTGCCGATCAGCCAGGAGCGGCCTGTGAAGCCGAGGCTGCGCGGGAGCGGGGCCGGCGTACCGGTAGGCCGCCGCCTCCGGCCCGTCTGACGGACCGTGGCCGGCACCGTCCCTGTCCGTGATACGCCGTGCTCGACGGTGGGCGGGTACTCGGGCATCACACGAGGTCCTGCTGCTGCAACCACCCGCGGGCGACGCTGGCGACGTCGACTCCGTCATCGACCAGGCCGTTGAGCACGCGCAGCTCGACCTCGGTGAGCCGGGCCGAGACGCCGTCGATGGTTTCGACGAGATCGTCGCCCCAGCGCTCGATGACCTCGCTGCGAACGATCGGCGTGATGTTCTCGGCGGGTTGCAGCCCGAGGTCGTCGACCAGTTCGACGAAGTCACGCTGTATCAGCGACGGGTCGGACGAGAAGAGGAGCGCCACGTCGACGCCGCCATCCCGCAGCGCCTGGCGGGTCATCGGCCCTCCGGTGTCGAGTGCCACCACGTTGCCGAAGGTCACCCCGTACAGGTCCTCGAGCCCGACCAGGCAGAGCGCGCGGGTCGAGCATTCCGGGGGGCCACCGAAGGTGAGCTCGCCGGCGACTTCCCTCAGGTCGCTGATCGTCCTCAACCCCGCACCCTTCGGCCGTCTCGCGGGTCACCACGAACGCGTTGGCGTTCTCCGCCGGCGACGGTTCCAGGACGACGACCGGGTCGTCCGCAAGCGCCTGGGCGAGCAGGTCGCGGGTCCTCTCGGCGTCCTCGGAGGAGGTGGCGGCGCCCTGACGGATGAACCGCAGGGCGCTCCCGGCGTACTCGGGGACGAACTCGACGAGCCCGCCGACCAAGCGCAGGTGCCACCAACTCTCGTGGCCCGAGGTCGAAGGCCCGGTCAACCTCGTAGCCGGCTGCCTCCAGCGCCTGCGCATAGATCTCGGCGAGCATGCGGCTCTCGGCGAAGTCGAACGAGCCGACGGTGATGGCGTCGTCCCCGAGAATCGACGGCCTCGCCGGCAGCGTGTTGTCGGCCGGCCCACAAGCCGAGAGCGCCGCCGCCAGCAGGGCGGCGACACCCAGGACGATCGGACTGCTCCGCATCGACCCTCCCTGATCGGTGCACAGGATACGCACGGGGTGCACGCGGCGGCGGCTTGCGGTGCATGGCGGCCACCCAGGGCCGTAGGCTGCCCGACGTGACACACCGGCGGCGCAGCGACGTCCTCTGGCTGGTGGCGGGCCTCGCCCTCTTCGCAGGCTCGGCGGCCGTCGCCGCCCAGGGCCCGGCGATCGGCGAGGTGGCCGTCTTCAAGGCGATCAACTCGCTGCCTGACCAGCTCAACTACGTGATATGGCCGTTCATGCAGTTCGGCGTGTTCCTCACCATCCCGGTGCTCGTCGTCATCGCCCTGCTGTTCCGCAGGTTCCGACTGGCGGCGGCGATGGCGGTGGCCGGCGGCGGCGTGTACCTGCTGGCCAGGGTGGCCAAGGGCCTGGTGGATCGTGGGCGCCCCGCCGCCATCCTCACCGGCGTCGAGGGGCGGGAGACGTTCGTCGAGGGGAGCCTTGGCTACCCGTCCGGGCACGCCGCGGTGGCGGCGGCACTCACCCTGGTGGTGATGCCCTATCTGCCGGCGAAGTGGAGGTTCGTCCCGATCGTCTTACTGGCCATCGTGCTGGTGGGGAGGCTGTACGTGGGGGCGCACCTGCCGCTGGACCTCGTGGGCGGCGTCGCCCTCGGGGTGAGCGCCGGAGCGGCTGCGAACCTGGTCGTCGGCGTCCCGGTGCCCGACGAGGCGCCGGTGGAGGCGTCCGAGGCGGAGCCGGCGTCGTGACCGGTGGCGATACCCGACCCGGAGAGCCGGTCGTCAGCGAGGCGGGCACTCAGCCCACCGACGAGCAGCAGGCGGCGGAGCGCCGGCCGTGGCTCAGCCCCCGGACGAAGAAGGTGCTCCAGGTCGTCGTCTCGCTGGTCCTGCTGGTGGCGATCTTCTGGTACGTGTTCCAGCAGTTCGCCGACATATCCGACGTGTGGTCGGCGATCCAGACGCTCACCTGGCGGGAGATCCTCGTCCTGGTCGTGTTCACCGCTGGTGAACTTGTTCTCCTACTGGGTGGTGCTCGTGCAGGCGACGCCCGGCATCACCTATCCACAAGCAGCCGTGCTCACCCAGGCCACGACGGCGGTGGCCAATTCCATCCCGGCGGGAGGGGCGATCGCCGTCGGGCTCACCTACACGATGATGTCGTCGTGGGGCTTCTCGAAGTCGCGAACCACCGTCTCGGTGATCGTGACCGGGATCTGGAACAACTTCGTCAAGCTGGCGACACCGATCCTCGCTCTCGCCCTGCTCGCCCTGCAGGGCCAACCCGGGGGCGGCCGGCTGGTCGCCGCAGTCCTCGGGCTGGTCGGCTTGGTCGGCGCCATCGTGCTGTTCGCCCTCATACTCCGCAGTGAGCAGTTCGCCGCCAAAGTGGGGATCGTCACCGGTCGGTGGGCTTCGGCCCTGCTGCGACCGTTCAAGCGGGGCCCGGTCGAGGGATGGGACCTCGCCGTGGTCAAGTTCCGCAACCGCATCATCGGGCTGGTCCGGCACCGCTGGGTGATCCTCACCGCGGCGACGCTCGCCAGTCACGCCGCCCTCTTCGCCGTCCTCCTCGTGTCGTTGCGGGTGATGGGCGTGTCCGACGAGGAGGTCGGGTGGGCCGAGGCGCTCGCCGTGTTCGCCTTCGCCAGGCTGCTCACCGCCATCCCCCTGACGCCCGGCGGCGTCGGCGTGATCGAGTTGGCGTTGATCGCCGGGCTCACCGGCGCCGGGGGCGAGGATGCACTGGTCGTCGCCGCCGTGCTGATCTTCCGCGGGCTCACCTACGTGCTGCCCATCCTGCTCGGGGCGTTCACCTACATCTACTGGCGGCGCAACCGCTCGTGGCGTGACTCGGCGCCGCCGCTGCCGCCCGAGCTGAACATCCCCGGCTCGGAGGCCTGACGGTTCATCCGTCGGCCCGTCGCCGTTCGTCCACCCAGTGGATCACGGCGGCCGCGGCAACGGCGACGCCGGCTCCCATCACGGCACCGGCGAGGGCGTCGGAAAACCAGTGCGCCCGCAGATAGACCCGGCTCATCGCCATGACGATCACGACCAGGATCGCCATGAGCTCCGTGGTACGGCGACGCAGCCCGGCGGGGACGAGCACGATGGCGAGGCCGACGGCGATGGCGCCGGTGGCCACCGCATGGCCGGAGGGGAATGAGAACCCGGTGGTTTCGACCAGCGGGAGGGGCGGCCGGGGTCGCTCGTAGAGGTTCTTCACCGGCCCGATGAGCTGCTGGGACACCACCATGGCAACGACCCAGGTGGAGAAGGCCTCCCAGCGCCGGCGCCACGCCAGATAGCCGGCGACCACCACCATCAGCGGCAGGGTCACCCAGGTGGACCCGAGGAAGTCGAGGGCCTTGGACACGGCCACCAGCGGCCCCCACTCCAGTTCGACCACCATCCGGTAGATGGCATCGTCGATGCTCTGCACCCAGTCGGCGGTCGTCGGGAACGCCAGGGCGATGAACACCACCGCCCCGAGCGTCAGCAGGACGGCGGCGATCCGGAAGGCGACGGGGTGGTTGTTCAGCAGCGGCCGCTGCTGGAGACGGGAGCGTCGCGCCGGCGGGACCTCGGCGGGATCGGTCATTTCGACCGGGCGCCGGACCCGATGCCACCGAGGTGGGTGTGGTGGAAACCGTCGGGCAACTTGAGCCCGTAGCCGAGAGCCCGATCGAGCCCGATGTGCGCCATCCAGATGGCGCCGACGGCGATGACCCATTGACCATCCGTCGCCAGCCCCCAGGCGAGCAGCAACGCCGGCCACAACAGCGTGTGCCCCAGGTTGTAGGCGACAGCCCCGGCCCGGGGCCCGGCGAGGTAGCCGATCATGAACAGGTCCGGGGCCAGCAGGAGAAGGGCGAACCACCACCAGCTCAGCTCGGTGCCGTCGAACAGGACGACCGCCAGGACCAGGAGCGCCCCGCCTTCGATCCTCTGGATGGCGGTGGGCGACGGCATCGGCCGCACCCTAACTGCGGCGACTGCGCCGAGGCCGTCCCGCGCTATCACCGCGGCAGCCGATATCCTCCCCTCGGTGATCGCCGCCATCTCCTACCCCCCGATCCCGATCTGGGAGATCGGCCCGTTGAGCTTGTCGCTGCACGGGTTGTTCGCCGGTCTCGGTTTCGTCGCCGGCGCCATCCTCATGCTGGCCGAGGTCCGCCGCCGCGGATACGACGGCGAGAAGACCACCTCGGTGCTGACCTGGGCGCTGGTGGCGTCGCTGCTGGGCGCCCGCTTCTTGACGGTCCCGGCGCACCTCGGTGATCCCGGTTACGGGTTGGCCGACGCCTTCAGCATCTCCGGCGACTACAGCATCATCGGCGGCTACGTCGGCGGGATCATCGGCGGGGTGTGGCGGATGCGGATGCTGCGGCTGCCGGTCCTGCCGCTCCTCGACGCCGCCGCCCCCGGGTTGGCGCTCGGCGCCGTCGTGGGGCGAATCGGCGACCTGGCGATCGTCGAGCACCTGGGTAGCCCCACCACGTTCTTCCTCGGCTACACGGTGCGGGGCGGGTACGACATCTCGCCGCAGCACGACGCCCTCGAGTGCGTCGCCGACATCTGCGGCACGTACCACCACACCGCGCTCTACGACATGATCGGAGCCGCCGTGCTCCTTGTCGTCCTCCTCGTCCTCCGCACCCGTTGGGACAGCCGCCGCTACGGCCAGCTCTTCGCGGTGTGGGCGATGTGGTACGGCCTGCAGCGCTTCCTCATCGACTTCACCCGGCTGCAGGCCGCCCGGGACGGAACCGTGGCCGACTCGGTGATGGGGCCGTTCACCGGCAGCCAGTGGGGCGCCCTGGCGGTGGCCGTCATCGGGCTGATCCTGTTCCTCCGGTGGCGGCACAACCCGGTGGTCTCGTCGGAGCAGGACGCCGCCTACGGTGCCGACAACGGCCTGTTGGTCGACGCGCTCGTCCCCGCCGGTGCCTCCGATCCCGAAGAGTCGACCGCTCCGCCCTCCGACGATGAGCGAATGCACCCGGAGACAGAGGCCGGCGACGGGGACGACGAGGTCAGGCCCGCTCCCGGTCCTGATCGCCGGGCCTCACACCGTGAGGACGTAGAGCCGGAAGAAGCCTGCGTCGAGGTCGCTGACGGTCACCGTGCCGAAACCGGCCTCCCGCGCCAGGTCACGCACCGTCGACTCCCGGAGAACGGTCCCCAGCGCGGCGGAGCCCTCCTCGGTCATCGAGGCGGGCAGGCAGTAGGTGACGCTCCACGCGTACATCATCCGCTCCAGCTCGTCGCCGCCCGGCGGAACCGGTCGGCCACCTTCTCGTCGGCCACCAGTACCGCGCCTCCGTCGGCAGAGTGTCCGGCGCGGCATGGCCGAGCACTTCGACCGGGTGCGCCAGGTCGTGGAGCACCTCGAGCAGCATGACGAGGTCGAACGGCCCGTCGACGCCCATCTCGGCGGCGTCGACGGCACGGAACTCGATCGCCACCCCGGCATCGGCGGCGTTGGCGACGGCGATCGGCGATGCTGGCCGCATCGACGTCGTAGCCGACGACCTCGGCGTCGGGGAACGCCGTCGCCAAGGAGATGGTCGACCACCCGGTTCCGCAGCCGAGATCCGCCACCCGGCCCCCGGCCTGCAGCCGATCGGTCATCCCGGGAGCCTCCGCCACCCAGGTGGCCAGGTCGTGGTGGAAGGCGGGCCGGTTGATGCCGCCCTGGCCGTCTCGGAACGCCCTTCCGTAGTCGGCGTACGGGACCCCACCGCCGGTCCGGTAGGCGTCGACCACCCGATCGATCACCTGCCCGCCGCCCGCCACCATGTCGGCCAGCGGGGCGACGTGGTACGGGTCGATCGGCTCGGCCAGTACCGCCTGCTGGGCGTCGTCCAGGAAGAAGCTGCCCATCGTCGTCGATGGCGACCAATCCGGCGACGGCCTGCTGCTCCAACCACTCGCGCGCGTACCTGGGGTGGATCCCGGCGGCCTCGGCCACCTCGTCAATGGAGCGTGGCGACCGCAGCCGCTCGTAGAGCCCGAGCCGGCGCCCCACGTAGATGGACTGGAGCTCGAGGGCGCCGATCGCCGCCCCGATCAGCCGGTCACCAAGCTCGCCCGCACCGGCCATGGCGTCTCCCTCATTCGGCTGCCGCCGGGCCGGGATCAGCGGTCGACGGTGGCGGTGCGCTGTCGCGGTTCTGGAACATCTCGCCGATGGCTCCGATCGATCCGAGGATGCCGGACACCTCGGCCGGAAGGAAGATCTTGGTCGCCCGCCCGTCGGCGATCCGGGTCAGGGCTTCCAGGTAGCGGATGGCGATGACGTCGGGAGTGGGGTCGCCGGTGTGGATGGCGGCGAACACCCGCTCGATCGCTTTGCCCTCGCCCTCGGCGACCGTCTCCTTCTGGTACCGCTCGGCGTTCGCCACCTCCTTGATGGCCTCGGCTTGGCCCTGCGCATCGAGGATCCTGGCCGCCTTCACTCCTTCGGCCTTGAGGATCTGCGACGACTTCTCGCCCTCGGCCTCGGTGACCACGGCGCGCCGCAGCCGCTCCGCCTTCATCTGCCGGTGCATGGACTCGGTGACGTCGGCGGGTGGGTCGATCCGTTGGATCTCGACCCGGACCACCCTGGTCCCCCACACGTCGGTCGCCTCATCGAGGATCTCGCGCAGCTGGGCGTTGATGGTCTCCCGCGAGGTCAGGGCCTCGTCGAGCTGGAGGTCGCCGACCACGTTCCGCAGGTTGGTCTGCGCCAGCTTGGTGGCGGCGAGCACGAAGTTCTGCACGTTGTAGACCAGCTTCTGCGGGTCGGTCGCCTGGTAGTAGACGACGGCGTCGACGGTCACCACCACGTTGTCCTTGGTGATGACCTCCTGCGGGGGCACGTCCACGACGATCTCCCGCATGTCGACCCGCCGGATCTTGTCGATGAACGGGACGATCAGGTGGAGCCCGGGATCGAGCAGCTCGCGGAACTTGCCGAAGCGCTCCACCAGGCCTGCCTCGTACTGGCGCACGATCTTCAGCCCCAGCGCCACGTAGACGATGAGCAGGATCGTGAAGGCGATGAGCAGGACGGCAACGGCGGGCATCTAGGTCTCTTTCTGGTCGGGCGACTCGGTCAGGTTCGGGGTTCCACCACGAGCTTGGTGCCACGCACCTCGACCACCCGGACCTGGGCACCCGGCTCGATCAACGTCCCGGTGTCGGTGATCGCCCCCCAGGTCTCGGAGTTGAGCCGTACCTGGCCCCGGCCGCTCACCGGGTCGACGGCGTCGATCACCACCGCGCTGGCGCCGGCGAAGCGCATCGATCCCACCGGGTAGGAAGGTTGGCGGTCGTCGCGGGCGAACCGCCGCAGCGCCCACAGTGCCACGACCGAGGTGACGATGAAGACGGCGAGCTGGAGGGGCACCGACACCCCGATCCAGGCGAGGACGGCGGCGACCCCGGCCCCGATGGCGAAGGGCAGCATGAAGAACCCGCTGGTCACCATCTCGCCCACGCCGAGCACGACGGCCATACCCAGCCACAGCCATCGCCACAGCTCGCTGTCATCCATCGGCGCCACCTCCGTGGGGACCAGACCCCACCCGGCACGTACTGGCCCTTCCCACGTCCTGATCGTAGCGGTACTCGCCGGTTCCACCCCACGGAATAGCGCAGGGAGCTCGGTATCGTGGGAGCCGGCAGGTCGCCGGGCGGCGGCCATCCCTGTGGAGGAATCGCTCATGACGGAACGCTCGATGGCGCAGCGCGTCGGTTCGCTGGTCATCGCCGCCGTCCTCGTGGTGGGAGCGTTCTTCGTAGGGCGCCTCGCCACCGGATTCTCCATCTTCGGCGGCGAGGAGTTCACCGAGGTGTCGCCTGCGGTGGTCGACAGCGTGCGGGCGCTCGCCGAGCTGACCACGGTGGAGATGGTCGAGTACACCACGGTGGAGAAGGGCAACGACTCCGGCTGGCTCAACTGGGCGACCGGTGACAGCATCTTCCTCTTCGCCGTCGCCGAGATCGGCGCCGGGGTCGACCTCGACCGTGTGTACACGGAGAGCTTCTCGGTCGACGGCGAGTCGGGCCGGGTGACCGTGGAGCTCCCCGCCGCCACAATCCAGCACGTGTCGGTCGACAACGAGCAGACCACGGTGTTCGACCGTGACTCCGGTGTCTTCACCGACGGCGATCCGCAGCTCGAGTCCGACGCCCGGGCGGTGGCCGAGGACGTCCTCGTCGAGGCGGCGCTTGAAAAGGGGATCCTCGAGCAGGCCGACACCAACGCCCGCGAGGCGCTGAGCCGGTTCCTCGAGGGCCTCGGCTACACCGACGTCGTGTTCGTGGAGGAGTCGGCCTCGTAGCGCCGGCCGCCGCGGCCACGAAGACCGGTGCCGCGGTTTGGTGCGATCGGCTCATGGCTCACGGACGGGCACTCCCTTAGGGTTCCGGCAGGGGGACACCCTTCCGGGGGTTTGGGGTGGCGGCCGTCGGTTCGGTGCCCGGTCGGGGGGCCGTGGCACCGAACCGGCCGACTTTCGCCAATCCCGGGGCGACACCTCCAGGAGCGGTCCCCCCTCTCTCCCTGCGCTTGTCGCTCCGCTGCCAGGCTTGTCAGCCTCCGCTGACGCGAACGGCATCTGTCAGCCTCCGCTGACCGCCTGCAGGATCACCAACTCGTCACCGTCGGCCACCGCGGCGCGCCGATCGGCCACCATCGCCCCGTTGTGGAAGCAGCTCACGTGTTGCCGGATGTCCCCGGTCTCGTCGAAGAGATGCACCCGCAGCTCGGGATGGGCGGCGACGACTCCCGAGAGTGCTCCGTCCACGGTCTCTCCATCGACGGTGAAACTCCGCGGGCCGTCGACCAGCTCGGCGAGCATTTTCGGGATGGTGACCTCGATCGTGGGCATCAGCTGCTGAACGCGTGGACGCTGAGCACCCGGGGGAAGGTCGCCGGCAGCGTCGCCCAGGTCTCACCCGAGTCGGTGCTCCAACCCACCGTGCCCGCCGAAGTCCCGTAGTAGACACCGCCCTCGCCGTCGACGCTCATGGCGTCACGCAACACGAGATCCCAGCCCGGCCTGACCGATCCTCCCGCCTCCTGCCACGTGTCGCCGTCGTCGTCGCTGGTGTACACGGCGAACCGGCCGTCGACCGGCGCCCGGAACTCGTCGGCCTCCAGCGGGACCAGGAACAGCCGGCCGGTCACCGGGTCACGGTCTACGGGGAAGCTGAACCTGCCGGGTAGCCCCTGCTCGATCCGCTCCCAGGTGTCGCCGCCGTCTCTCGTACGGAACACCCCCATGTGATCCTGGCGCCAGATGAGGTCGGGATCGTCGGGATGGGCCACCAGGCCGTGGACGCAGAACCCGATCTCGGGATACTCGTCGTTCGGACCCGCCTTCTCGACCCCGTCGTTGAACAGCTCCCACGACTCGCCGCCGTCCTCGGTGCGGAAGACGCCGACGGCGCTGGCCCCGACCCACATCCGGCTGTGGTCGCTCGGGTCGATGAGGATGCGGTGGGCGGCCAACCCGCCGAACCCGGGCTGCCAGCCGGACCGGGTGCGGTGCTCGTTGAATCCGGGCACCGGCTCCCACGACGTACCGCCGGTCTCGCTGCGGAACAGCCCCGCCTCCGCCACGCCGGCGAACAGCACTCCGCCGGCGGCGGCGAGCGTCCAGATCCGCTCCAACTTGCGGTCGCCCGGTGCGCCCTCGTACGACGGCCCGTCGACGACCTGCGTCCAGTTGGTGAGGTCGTCGGAGCGGTGGACCGCTGCCCCGAACCAGCTGCTTCCCGTGGTGGCCAGCCAGGTGCCGTCGGGGGCCTGCCCGAAGGTGTTCACCTCCCAGCCCTTCAGCAGCGGTCCTTCGAGGTCCCACGACGACCCGGTCGTCCGAACGGGCGATCCAGGCACCCTTCATGGTCCCGATGGCCAGCACATGGCCCATGCATGCTCCTCCCGACGCTGTGTCGAGAGCCTATCCACCTCGCCGGGTGCCTCCGGCGGCCGAGGGCAGGTGCGCCGAACCTGAGGCTCTCGCACATCGCTCCGATAGGTAATCGCCCGGAGTTCGATCCAGCGTTGATCCGGGCGCCGAGGATGAGGCAATCGCCTATCGCTCCGATAGGTGAGAACCTCAGGTTCGGCGTTCCCCCACCAGGGCGAGCTGGTCGTCTTCGACGACGACCCGGACGGTGTCGCCCTCGCCGAAGTCGCCCTCGAGCATGCGGATCGCCAGCTGGTCGGCCACCTCGGTCTGGATCAGCCGCTTCAGCGGGCGGGCGCCATAGCTGGGGTCGTAGCCGTGGTCGGCCAGCCAGGCGGCGGCTTCGTCGCTGAGTACGAGGGTGAGCCCACGCGACGCCACCCGCTCGGTGAGCAGCTCGAACTGGATGTGCACGATCTGTCGCAGGTCGTCCTTCGACAGCCGGTGGAACACGATGACGTCGTCGATCCGGTTGAGGAACTCGGGGCGGAAGTGGCGCTTCACCACCCCCATCACCCGATTGCGCACCGTCTCGTCGGGGAGGTCGGCCTCGATCAGCTCGGACCCGAGGTTCGAGGTCATGATCAGCACCGCGTTGGTGAAATCGACGGTACGTCCCTGGCCGTCGGTGAGCCGGCCGTCGTCCAGCACCTGGAGCAGCGTATTGAAGACGTCGCCGTGGGCCTTCTCGACCTCGTCGAGCAGGACGACCGAGTACGGGCGACGGCGCACCGCCTCGGTGAGCTGACCACCCTCGTCGTACCCGATGTACCCGGGAGGCGCACCGATCAGCCGGCTGACCGAGTGCTGCTCCATGTACTCCGACATGTCGATGCGCACCATCGCCCTGGTGTCGTCGAAGAGGAACCCGGCCAGCGCCCTCGCCAGCTCGGTCTTGCCCACCCCGGTGGGGCCGAGGAAGACGAACGAGCCGATCGGCCGGTTGGGGTCGGACAGGCCGGTCCTGCTGCGGCGAATGGCGTTCGACACGGCGGCCACCGCCTCGTCCTGTCCCACCACCGACTCGTGCAGGTGCTCCTCGAGCCGGACCAGCTTGTGGACCTCGCCCTCCATCAGCTTGGCCACCGGGATCCCGGTCCAGCGGCTGACCACCTCGGCCACGTCCTCCTCGCCCACCTCCTCCTTGAGCATCGCCCCGTCGACCTGGAGCTTGGCCAGTGCCTCGTTGTGCTCCGCCAGCTCGCCCTCCAGCTTGGGCAGCGTGCCGTAGCGGAGCTCGGCGGCGCGCTGCAGGTCGCCGGTGCGCTCGGCCCGCTCCGACTCGCCCCGGGCGTCCTCGATGGCCTGCTTGGCGGCTGCGGATGGCGTCGATCTGGTCCTTCTCGAGCTGCCAGCGTGCGTGCAGCGCCTGCAGCTCCTCGTCGACCTCGGCCAGCTGCTGCTCGACCGCCTCCCGTCGTTCCACCGAGCCGCGGTCGCTCTCCTTGGCCAGGGCGTTGTGCTCGATCTCGAGCTGGCGACGGCGGCGCTCCAGCTCGTCGATCTCCTCGGGCATCGAGTCGATCTCGATCCGCAGCCGCGAGGCCGCCTCGTCGATCAGGTCGATCGCCTTGTCGGGCAGGTGGCGGGCCGTGATGTACCGGTCGGACAGGACGGCGGCGGCCACCAGCGCCGCGTCGACGATGCGCACCCCGTGGTGCACCTCGTACCGCTCCTTGAGCCCGCGCAGGATCCCGATGGTGTCCTCCACCGACGGGGGCTCGACCATCACCGGCTGGAACCGGCGCTCGAGGGCGGCGTCCTTCTCGATGTGCTTGCGATACTCGTCGAGGGTCGTCGCCCCGATCATCCGCAGCTCGCCGCGGGCGAGCATCGGCTTCAGCATGTTGGAGGCGTCCATGGCGCCCTCGGCGGCTCCGGCACCGACCAGGGTGTGCATCTCGTCGAGGAAGGTGATGATCCCGCCCTCGGCCGCCTTGATCTCGTCGAGCACCGCCTTGAGCCGCTCCTCGAACTCGCCGCGGTACTTGGCTCCGGCGACCATCGAGCCCAGGTCGAGGGCGATGATGCGCTTGCTCTCCAGACCGGTGGGGACGTCGCCGTCCACGATCCGCGAGGCCAATCCCTCGGCGATGGCGGTCTTGCCGACGCCGGGCTCGCCGATGAGCAGCGGGTTGTTCTTGGTGCGCCGGCTGAGGACCTGGATGACCCGCCGGATCTCGTCGTCGCGGCCGATCACCGGGTCCAGCTTCCCCTCGGCGGCCAGGGCCACCAGGTCCCGCCCGTACTTGCCCAGGGCATCGAGCGTGTCCTCCGGGTCCTGGCTGGTGACGTTCCGGCCACCCCGCACCTTGGCGAGCACCTCGAGGATCGCCTGCTCGGTGATCCCCATGTCCCCGAGGGCGGTCCCGGCTGCGCCGGTGGCGGCGGCGAGGGCGAGCATCAGGTGCTCGACCGAGACGTACTGGTCGCCCATCGCCTCCGCCTGCGAGCCGGCCCCCTCAAGGACGGCGACGGTTTGCGGGGCGAACACCGCCTCGACCGCCGTCTGCCCGTGCACCCTGGGGATCCGCTCCAGGGAGCGGGAGACGGCGTCGCGCAGCTCGGGGGCGCCGGCGCCGAGGGCGGCGAGGAGTGGGTGCACGATGGTGTCGCCCTGGTCGAGCAGGGCGCCGAGGAGATGTTCGGGAGTGACCTGCTGGTGGCTGCGGGCGACTGCGAGATCGCGCGCCGCGGTGATCGCCTGTTGCGCTCGATTGGTGAAGCGGTTGATGTCCATCGGGATAGTCTCCACAGGCGGCGGGTCCATTGGTCTACAACGACAGAGCCACAGCTGTTATGCCATATAATCTGAGCGCAATACTATCAACCCGTCAGGGAGTCGGCACGGTCGCCGCGGCATCCGTCCATCATGCCCGCGGCGGGCGATCGGTGCCGGCGCTTCCGGCCGGCCGATCGGGGTGTCGCTCCGCGTGCCAGTCGGTGTGCGCGGTGCCGCTCACCGCCAAGTCGTGACCGAGCTGCTGGCGCTCGGGTCGGCGCTCGCCTTCGGATCCGGCGACTTCCTCGGTGGCTCCGCCGGCCGGTCGGCGGCACCGATCAAGGTGACTGCGGTGATGCACGTGGTGAGCCTGGCCGTCACCGTCGTACTCCTGGTGGCGATGAGCCCGGCCGATCCATCCGCCGCCGACATGCTGTGGGGCGCCGCCGGCGGCCTGTTCGGCCTCGCCGGCGGGTTCGCCCTCATCACCGCGCTGGCCCGGGGCCCGATGTCGGTGGTTGCACCGACCACCGGGGTGCTCTCCGCCGCCGTCCCGGTCGCTTTCGCCCTCGCCACCGGCGAGCGGCCCGGGGCGGTGACCCTGGTCGGCGTGGGGATCGGGCTGGCGGCCATCGTCATCGTCTCCGGCGCCGACGGCCCGTCCGGGCGGCTGTCCGGTGTGGTGCTCGGCGCCTCGCTGGCTGCCGGGCTCGGCTTCGGCCTGTTCTTCATCCTCTTCGCCCAGACCTCGCCGGGCTCGGGGATGTGGCCGGTGCTCGGGGCCCGACTTGCCAGCGTGCCGGTCGTGCTGCTCGCCGCCTGGCGGATGGGCGGGACCAGGCCCGGCCGGCCCGGTACGCCGCACCGCTGCCGCCGCCGGCATTCTCGACACCGCCGGCAACGCCCTCTACCTCGCCGCCGCCCAGCGAGGGCTCCTCACCGTCGCCTCGACGCTGTCGGCTCTGTACCCGGCGGTGACCGCGGTGATCGCCCGGTTCGCCCTCCATGAGCGGATGTCACCGCTCCAGAGATCCGGCGTCCTCCTCGCCCTGGTCGCCGTGGTGCTGATCGGCTGGGCCGGCTGACCCGATCGCCCAGTCGCCTCGGCTCAGGTCTGCGGAGGGACCAGCACGGCGTCGACGACGTGATCCGGCAACGTAAGGGACCGAGCCGGCCGGCGGAACGGACTTCGCGGCGTGTTCCGTGTTTGTTCAGTGCTCGGCGACCGGGACAGCCCGTACCATGCGCCAGGTGACCGAACGTGCGATCGGGGCTCGGATCCTCCTGGTCGACGACGAGCCCGCGCGTGCGCGAGGTCGTGGCCGGCTACCTCCAGCGCGACGGCTTCGAGGTGCAAACGGCGTCGGACGGCGTCAGTGCCCGCCGGCACCTGGCGGCGTTCAAGCCGCATCTCGTCGTGCTCGATGTCATGTTGCCGAAGCTGTCCGGTCTCGAGCTCCTCGGCGAGATCCGCCGGTCGGGCGACCTGCCGGTCATCCTGCTCACCGCCCGCACCGACGAGGTCGACCGGGTGGCCGGTCTCGAGCTGGGTGCCGACGACTACGTCGTGAAGCCGTTCTCACCCCGGGAGCTGGTGGCCCGGGTGCGATCGGTGATGCGCCGGTCGACTCCGAGACCGGTGCCCGGCCCGATCATCCTCGACGGGCTGACCATCGACATGGCCGGCCGCATCGTCGAGGTCGACGGCGACGTCGTGGAGATGACGGCGAAGGAGTTCGACGTGCTCGCCTTCCTCGCCGCCCATCGCGGGCGGGTGTTCAGCCGGGCCGAGCTGCTCGAACAGGTGTGGGGCTCGTCGCCGGAGTGGCAGGACCCGGCCACCGTCACCGTCCACGTCCGCCGCATCCGCCAGAAGATCGAGGACGACCCACAGGATCCACGGTGGGTGACCACGGTCTGGGGCGTCGGCTACCGGTTCGCCTCATGAGGCCGCTCGTCTGGGGCGTCCTCGCCGTGGCGACCGCCGGTCTGGTGGTCGCCGAGCTGGCCATGGACCTGACCGCAGGCGACCGGGCCCGTCTTTACGGCGTCTTCGCGGCGATGGCGCTGGCCACCTTGGTGGTTGCGCTCGGGGCCCTCCGGCTCGCCCCCCGCATGCGGTCGCTCATCACCAGCATTCGGATCGTGGCGTTCTCGGCGGTGGCGATCACCGGGGTGGCCGCCGCCGTCTCCGCGGTGACCATGGTGATCGACCGGCATGACCTCACCGTCATCCTCGTGGCACTGCTGCTCGGCGTGGGCCTCGGTGCGGTGCTGGCGGCCGCCGTCGCCGGCCCCCTCACCGCCGACCTGGCCGCCCTGTCGGACGCCGCCGAAGCCGTGGGGAGGGGTGACCTCGCTGCCCGCAGCGGTGTCGTCCGTGATGACGAGCTGGGGCGCGCCGCCGGCGCCTTCGACGTCATGGCCGTTCGGCTCGAGGCGGCCGACGCCGAACGACGCAGCCTGCTCACCGCGGTCGGGCACGACCTGCGGACCCCGCTGGCCTCGCTGCAGGCGGCGGTCGAGGCCCTGCAGGACGGGGTGGCCACCGATACCCAGTCCTACCTGCGGGGGATGTCCCATGACCTGCGCCACCTGTCGACACTGGTGGACGACCTGTTCCTCTTCGCCAGCATCGAGGCGGGGCGTCTCGAGCTGGCCTCCGCCCGGCTCGACCTCTCCGAGCTGGCCGACGAGGCGGTGGAGGCGGTGACCCCGATGGCGGCGGGCCGCCTCGTCAAGCTGCGCGTTGAGGCGCCGGGGATGATGCCGGTCGACGGCGACGCGTCGGCCTTGGGGCGGGTGTTCCGCAACCTGCTGGCCAACGCGGTGCGCCACAGCCCCCGATCCGGGGAGGTGGAGGTGCGCCTCACCCGGGCCGGTCCGTGGGTCGACACCGTGGTGATCGATCAGGGACCCGGCTTCGCCGAGGACATCAGAGACCGCGCCTTCGACCGATTCGCCCGCACCGACGCCTCGCGCAGCCGTGAGTCGGGCGGCAGCGGGCTGGGGCTGGCCATCGCCAAGGGCATCGTCGAGGCGCATCGGGGTTCCATCGTCATCGAGGACGGCCCCGGCGGCCGGGTCAGGTTCTCGCTCCCGGCGGCTTGAGCGGCTCGGCGGGGCCCGGGGGAGCCATTAGAGAGAGGTGCGTGCCAGGTCGCCCCGGAGTTGGGTGACGGTGAGGCCTTCCATTCGCGCCCTCAGCTCGACGTAGAGGACCACCGTCACCATCGCCGTGTACGGGACCACCAGGAGCAGGCCGATCGACCCGAACAGCCACTCGCCGAAGAAGCTGTCGCCGCCGAGCTGGCCGAGGATGGCGGAGGTGATGCCGGTGAGCAGGGCGGTCAGGAACACAACTCCGAGGACGTGCCAGAAGTGGGTCTTCACCAGGTTCCACGACCGGGAGAGCGCCGCCGACCCCTTGTGGCCCTCGACGATGAACGCCTGCACCGAGACGTTCAATAAGACGGCGAAGATGATGCCGGGAATGATGAGGGCGATGAAGCCCGCCAGGATCGCCAGTGAGCTGAGCAGGATCACCCAGAGCAGGCCGCCCATCCGCCGGAAGGCGTGGCGCAGGCTCTCGGCGACCTCGAGCCGTTGCCCGGCCATGGCCGAAACGCCGGATCGGGTGAGTGCCCCGGACACCACCAACTGCACGATCACGGCGAGGACGGCGCCGACCAGGCTGAAGAACAGTGCTCCACCCACCAGGGTGACTTCACCGGTCCCCTCGTCGACGAACGCCCGCGAGACCCCCACCTGGGCGAGCGCCAGCGGGATGACCAGCAACGCCGTCATGAGCACGTAGTTCGTCCAGTCCCTCCGGAAGAGCTCGAAGGCGTCGACGAGGACGTCGCTCACCGACCTCGGCTGGAAATGCTCGTCTGGCTGGGTCATCGGGTGCCTCCGTGCGGTCGTGGCGGCGCATGCTACGGGTCGGGCGAGGCCGGCCCGGGATGTCGCAGACGGCGCGACGAGGGCCGGGGCGTTGCGGCCCCGGCCCTGTCCTCCGGTCGTCTGTATCGCCGTCCCGCTCAGGGACCGACGATCCTCCCTTCGACAACCGGATCGACCGGCGAGTTGGCGGTGATGTAGTCGACGGTGATCTCCAACAGACCGTCGCCCGGCTGGAGCACGTCGGTGCCGCCGGCGAGCACGGTGTAGCCGTCGCCGCCGCCGAACATGAAGTCGTTGGTCACCAGCCGCACCGTGTCGGTCGGGCCTACCGGCGTCAACACGCCGCCGGGGCCGTCCGGAGCCAGCGAGATGGCGTCGATCACCGGTGTGGTGCCGTCACAGTGGAACTCGAGCACGAGCCCCGACACCTGCGGGAACCGGCCGGTGGCGATCGCCACGTTGCAGAACGGGCTCACCCCGTTCTCGAAGGCGTCGGTGAGTTGGTCACCGGTGTAGGTGGCGATCACCGTGCGGTTCCCGAAGGGGAGCACGGCGAACACCTCGCCCCAGGTGATCTCGCAGTCGGCCTCGCCGGCGCTGGGCGGCGAGCACACCAGGTCGGCGCGCAGCCCGCCCGAGTTGGTGAGGGCGGCGTCGATCCCCGGGTACTTGCCCAGCATGGCATCGGTCACCATGTTGCCCATCTCCGACTCGTGCAGCCTCGTCAGGTCGCGCAGCACGTCGTTGGCCTGGGTGCCGACCACTTGGTTGCGCAACTCCTCGGTGTCGGCGTTGGCCTGGTCGACGATCGCCTGGACGTCGGGACGGGAGGCGACCCCCAGGGTCTTGGCGACCCTGGTCTGCCCGCCGGCCCAGATGACGTCTCCCCCGGACACCATCAACTGCAGGACCGAGTAGCTGGCACCGGCGTTGATGCCCTCGGTGACGAGGATGTCGCCGACGTACGTGTTCGACACCCGGTGGGTGTGCCCGGCGATCGATGGCGTCGACCGTGGTGTCGGTCAGCTCGCCGGCGATCTCCATGATCGGTCCCTGCCACTCAACGGCTGGGATACCGTCCACCGCGTTGGAGCCGACGGCAGTGCCCTTCGTGGATGACCACGACCTGGACGTTGATGCCCTGGTCGGTGAGCGCCTGGCTGGCCGCCTCGATCCCCTCCGCCGACGGGAGGAACGTGAGGCCCTCGGTTGCCCCGACGCTGACCAGCTCGGGCGTCGACTCCAGCGCCGATCCGATCACGCCAACCCGAACGCCATTGACCCGGAACACAGCGACGTCGTCCACCCAGTCCGGGGGCTCACCGGTGGCGGTCTCCACGATGTTGGTCGCCAGGAACGGGAACTCGGCGAGGTCCTGGTGCATCAGCAGCCGATCAAGGCCATAGTCGAACTCGTGGTTCCCGTAGCTGGTGGCGTCCAGCGGCCAGGCGTTCTCGACCTCGATGGCGGGGACGTCCTCGAGCAGGCCCGAGTTCGGCGGCGAGGCGCCCGACATTGTCGCCGCCGGCGAGCAGCGGGGCCTCCGGCGGCAGGTTCGCCTTCTCCTCGTCGAACATGGTCGCCAGGAACCCGGCGCCGCCGACCGTGGCGTTGATGGCGTTGTCGAACACCCGGGTCGTCGGGTCGAGCTGGCCGTGGAAGTCGTTGAGCCCGATGACCCCCAGCGACTTGACCGACCGGTTGTTGGCGATGATCGGCAGCAGCACCTTGCCCTGGCTGTGCTGCGGCACCGGGATGCGCAGCAGGAACGCCAGCGTCGGGGCGATGTCGATCGACCGTACCTGCGGCGTGCCCCGGACGATCCCCTCGCCGCCGGCGATGAACGTCGCCCGCATGTTGACGTTGTCGGCCGTGTCCTGCACGTCGGGCACGTAGCCGTGCTGCCCGAAGAAGTGCGACAGGCTCACCAGGGTCCCCGGGGTGGCGGCGTCGAACTGGTACGGCGGGTACGAGAACGCCACCACGTCACCGGTCCGGGTGGGATGCGCCATGTCGGCGGTCCCCCCGGTGGTGTTGTTGGGGATGTACCGGGTCTCCGGCTTGGTGAAGACGCGGTCGATCACGGTCCAGTCCTCGGGCTGGCCGTCGTGGTTCCAGTCGTTGGGGTCGTCGAGGTTCTCGAAGGCGGCGACGATCGACTCGATCACCGCCGGGGCGTCGGTGGCAGCGACCTGGGGCATCCCGGTGACCACCGGGTCGCGCCCCGCCAGGTTCAGGTAGACCTGGACCGTGCCGCCGGCCCAACAGGCCTTCGCCAGGCCGATGGTCTCACCGGTGGCGGTCCGGCAGTTGGAGACCTGCGGCAGAGACAGGAGCCCGAGGTCGACCAGCACCTTGGAGGCGTCGATCGCCAGGAACTGCGGGGCGAAGCCGTGGTCCGAGGCCACGAACGTGGTCACGTTGTCCTCGAGGTGCGACCGGACCAGGGCGAGGGTGGCGTCGGCGCCCTGGTAGGCACGCCGGATGTAGCCCTCGCGCACCGACGCCAGCCCGTCACGGGTGCCGTCGACGAACACGTCGTCGAACGCCGGGTTGGGCTGGCCGTTGGGGAGCGTCTTGGTGACCAGGCCGAGGAACTGGTGGCTGAACTCGTCGGTCACCGGGTAACCGGCCAGCACCAGGTCGGGCTGGTAGGTCTCCATGACGTACTCGATCATGGGGTGGTGCCCGGTCTCCCAGTACAGGCCCTGCTCGACGTAGGTGTCCTCGCTGACGATGCCGGCCTCGAGAACGGCGAAGTCGGCGGCGGTCGCCGTCGGGAACTCGACGGCGAGGAACTCGGCGAACTCGGTGTAGCCGGGCTCGCCGGGCCAGGTGGGCCAGGTGGCGTTCGCCCTGGTCACCGAGGTGTGGAACAGCCTCACCTGGGAGAGGTCGGGGCTGAGGGTCTCCACCTTCACCAGGAAGCCTGCGGTCTTGCCCTCCAGTGAGCCACCGATGACGGTCACCTTGACGTCGGCCCACTCGCCCTCTGCGAGGTCTCCGACGGCGGCGGCGCCGTCCTTTTCGGGAGCGAAGAGCACCCTGTCGTAGTTGGTGGCACCGTCGTCGGTGGAGTCGTAGATGTAGGCGTTGAGCCCGTACTTGTCGGTGCCGAAGTCGAGCACCCGCATCGGCACTTCCATCGGCGGGCTGTGCGATTCGGGCACATTGGTCCACCCGGTGGCGGGTGCCGGCGCCGCCTCGGGGAAGGCGGGCTGGTTGGAGAAACCGTCCGGATGGTCGAACTGGAGCCCGAAGGCGGCCACGAAGCCGGCGTCGTCGGCCTCGGAGATGTAGTTGGTGACGACCCCGCGACCGGACAGGAAGGCGCGGAAGTCGATGGTGGGACCGTCGATGAGGGCGGCCGCACCGCCGGCCCACTCGATCTGCGCCACCTTCTTGCCGCCCCGCTCGGCGGCCTGGGCGATGGTCTCCGCCGAGAGCACTCCCGGCTCGAAGGCGGTGGTGCGGGTCCCGGCGAAGGTGTCGCCGTTCTGGTGGAACGTGTTGTTGGTCGAGCCGTGGACCCCCGTCCACGCCCCGGTGGCGAGCGTGTACCAGCCCGACCCGGTGTTGGTCGGCGCTTGCGGCTGCGACCCGCCGCCGTTCGCCCTGGCCCCGGTCGACATCAACCCGGCCATCTCCGGCAGCGCCCCCTGGCGGGCATAGCGCTCGACCAGGTCTTGGCGGAGCCCGTCGGCGGCGAACAGGACGGCCTGCTCGACCTCGGGCGGTGAGCCCTGGGCGTCCGCGGGGGCCGGCGCCGGCAGGATGCCGAGGAGACCGGCGAGGAGGATGAGAGCGAGGAGCACGGACAGACGCCTGCCCGGGGTGGCGTGAACGGACATCACTACCTTCCTTCGAGAGCCGGGCCGGGGGGTTCTGCGACTCTCCTGACGGCGTTTTTCGACACTACTACGACCGCCCCCGGCGATGCCGGTGGCGCCGCGGGCTGGGGGGACGGCTTCACCAGCGCTCGGCCGGCTCGGTCTCGCCCGTCGCCAGGACCCCTGCGGTGACCGCGGCGACGCCGACCATGAAGCCGAGCGCCAAGGCGATAAGGGTGTTCAGTTGCACTCGCCGGTTCCCTCCTCGTCGGCCGGTAGTGGTCTACCCCCCGACCCGCTACCCGGTGTGTCGCCCCTGTGAAACCTGTGTGATCTCTTGGCGCCCGCCGGCACATCACTCGTATGCTCGGGCCATGATCCCGATGCGCCTGGTCGAGACCGACCGCGAGGGCTTCGACCAGCCGGTGGTCGAGCTGTGGCGCGACGACGAGTTCGTCGGGATGGTCTTCTGGGACGGGGACACCGCCGTCGTCCAGATCTACGCCGACGACGACGGCGACGTCAAGGATCTCGACGTGCGGGAGTTGACGCGGGTGCTCGACATCGCCGAGTCGATCGTGTCGCCCTACGCCGTCGACGACCAGGAGGACGAGGGGGATGGCGGCGGCTGGGCGGACGAGGACCCGTCGACGGTCACGCTGGTCGAGGAGTTCGACGGTCGCGCCCGGCACCGCACCGAGGAAGGGGAGGGGTTCTTCGCCTGGGACGACGCCGACGCCCTGGTGCGCCGTTGCGACCAACTCGACCTCGCCGTGCTCGAGCTGGAGGGTTTCGATCTGATTGCCGGCCTGCTGGAGCCGCTACCCGAGCAGAAGCTGTTCACCGCGGTCGACGGCTCGGTGCCGTGGGACGGGTTCCGGGCCGCCGCCAACGCCCGGGCCACGGACGCCCTGCTCGACTGGGACGACCGGTCAGGGACCAGGGTGTTCGCCTTCGTGATCGGCCTCGCCGGCGGCGACAGCTTCGTCGCCTGAGCCGGCAGGGCTCGGCTTCAGCTCACCCTCGCCGCCAGCAGAGGTAACCGTTCCGTCTGGAAGACGCGTCGGCTTCGTAGATCCGAACCCCGGTTTCGCCCACAGGCAGGTGTTCGGGGACCGCTACCGGTTGTCGATGACCTCGCCTGGGCCGTTCTCCTCGGCGTCCCCGTTGAGGGTGGTGCCGGAATCGATCACGATGTCGCCGTAGTTCCGCTCGATGGCGTCGCCGTCGACGACGCCGTTGATGCCGCCCGGGAGGCCGTTGTCGCAGACGAAGACGCCGCAGGTGATGACGATGCTGCCCTTGTTCCACTCCTCGGCGTTGCCGTCGAGCACCCCCCTCACGGTGAGGCGGCCAAGGCCCCGCTCGAAGGCGCTCCCCACCACCTCACCCCAGCGGGCCACCACCAGCGCCCCGCTGTCCCATTCGCTGACGTCGCCCTTGAGCAGCCCCCAACTCACCACGTTTACCATGCCGCTGTCGTGCTCGGTGGCGTCGCCCTCGACGGTGCTGGTGCCTGTTCTTACGATCAGGTCGCCGTCGTTCCATTCGGTGACGTTGCCCTTGACGAGGCCCTGCACCCTGACGGTGCCACCGTCGTTCTCGACGACGTTGCCCTCGACCACCCCGTGTGCCCACACCGAGCCCGATCCGTCCTGGGTGACGCTCCCTTCGACCGTCCCGTTGATGGTGACGGAGACGTACTCCAGGTCGGCGTCGTCGTTGCGCTCGGTGACGTCGCCCTTGACCAGGCCGGTCACCACGACTCTGCCAGCGCCGTTCTCGACGACGTTGCCCTCGACCACCCCCCCGTAGGCCACCGACACCTTGCCCGATCCGTACTGGGTGATGTTGCCCGCGACCACCCCGGTGCCCGACACCCACACCGAGCCCGGTCCGTGCTGGGTGACGTTCCCTTCGACCGTCCCATAGATGGTTAGGGAGCCGCCGGTGACGGTCAGGTCGCCGTCGATGGTCGTCCCCTTCGGGACCGTGTAGTTCCCGGTGACGGTCACGTCGTCGGCGTAGGCGGCGACCGGAGCCACCGCAACCATCAGGCCCGCCGCCATCAGCGTCACCAGCGTGCGCTTCAACCTCATCTCCTACCTCCTGTGTGCCGGAACGCCCGGCGCCAAATGGAGCCGCATCCGTCACGTCGACCTGCCGTGGCGTCCTCAGCCTGCATGGTCGGCGGGGGAAGGGTCTCCGCAGCCGCAGGGGCCCGGAAAAGCCTTGCACGACGAGCACGCCTCCCCGCCCGCTTCGTGCCACTATCCCGCCCCTCTGGGCAGGGAGCTGCCGGCAAGGCGTCCGCTACGACTCGCCGTCCGGAGAAGGGAAGCCCAGCCTCGCCGCCAGCAGGATCCCCATGACGCTGAGGGCGTCGACGATCTCGCCCGAAACGGCCATGTCGACGGCGGCGGGCAGCGGCACGGTCCGGATGGTGAGCACCTCGGTCGGGTCGGGGCGGGCGACGGTCTCGGTGAGCCCGGTGGCGAGGTAAAGGAACGCCCGTTCCGAGGTGACCGAGTTGGACAGGTGGAGCTCCCCGCCCAGCGGCAGCCACGACGACGCCACCAACCCGGCCTCCTCCTCGAGCTCGCGCTGCCCGCCGCGCAGCGGGTCCTCGCCGTCGTCGACACCGCCCTCGACGATCTCCCACGAGTACACATCCGTCGGGTACCGGTACTGGCCGACCAGCACCACCTCGCCGGCCTCGGTGAGGGCGACCACACCGACGGCGTCGTGCTTGTCCACCACCCCGTAGATGCCGCGACTCCCGTCGGGCCTGATGACGTCGTCCTCCCGTACCCACATCCAGGCGTTGCGATACACCTCACGCGAGGCGACCGTGGTCCAGGGGCTCTCGGTGCTCATGCCCTCATTCTCGCCGACTCCCCTGTACTGCGATCGGTCGCCCTCGGCCAGGTCCCCCTAGGCGGTGCGATCGAACGGGTCGGGCCGGCGGATGTCGGGCAGCGTGCCCGGCTTCACCTCGTGGGGTACCACCGGTTCCCGCAGATCCTCGGGCTGACCCGGGGCGCCGCCGGACATCCGCCGCTCGAACTCGCCGAGCAGGCGGCGTAGTCGCTCGACCTGGGCTCGCAACCGGTCGTTGTCGGACTGGAGGGCGAGGATCCGTCGAACCCCTTCGAGGTTGACCCCGGCCGCGGTGAGCTCCTGGATGAGCCGGAGGCGCCGGAGGTCCTCGTCGGAGTACCGCCGTGTCCCGCCCGGGGTCCGGTACGGGTCGATGAGGCCCTTGCGCTCGTAGATCCGCAGCGTCTGCGGGTGGACCCCGGCCAGTTCCGCAGCCACCGAGATGATGTAGACCGCTGACCGCTGCCGGCTCATGACACCCCCAGATGTGCCCGCACGTCGGGCAGGGGCGCCAGGGCAGCGAGCTCCTCGAGCTTCGCCCGTTGCTCGTCGCTCATGTCGGTCGGGACCACGATCTCGACCGTCACCAACAGGTCACCGGTCCTCTTCGGGGTCTCGACGCCCCGGCCGCGCACCCGGAAGGTCTTGCCGTGCGGGGTGCCCGGAGGGATCTTGAGCTTGACCGGGTCGCCGCCGAGCGTCGGCACCGAGATGGTGGCGCCCAGCGCCGCCTCGGTGAAGGTGATCGGCACCGTGAGCAGCAGGTTGGCCCCCTTGCGATCGAAGAGCGGGTGCGTCCCCGCCCGGACCGTGACGAACAGGTCGCCGGGAGGCCCGCCGTTGGGCCCCGGCTCGCCCTTGCCCCGCACCCGGATCCTCGAGCCGTCCTCGACCCCTTGGGGGATCTTCACCTTGACCTTGCTCCCGTTGATCGACAGGTCCCTGGTCACCCCGCTGATGGCCTCGTGGAAGGTGAGCCCGAGCTCGGCCGAGAGGTCGCGGCCCTGCCTGGGGGCGTTGCGCGCCCGTCCGAAGAGGTCGCCCATGCCGCCGCCGAACAACTCGAACGACCCGCCCTCGCCGAACAGGTCCTCGACCCTTACGTAACGCTGGCCGCCTCCCGGCGTGCCCACGAACTGGCCCATCTGGCGGGCGTGGTCGTATTCCTTGCGCTGCTCGGCGTCGCCAACGACTGCGTACGCCTCGCTGGCCGCCTTGAACCGGTCCTCGGCAGCGGTGTCCCCCGGGTTCTTGTCGGGGTGGTACTGCTGAGCGAGCTTGCGGTACGCCTTCTTGATGTCCTTGTCGGAGGCGTCCTTCGGAACGCCGAGAACGGCGTAGTAGTCCGTCTCGAGCCATTCCGGTCGCACGGCGTCAGTCCTGGTGGCCAACGGTGACCAGCGCAGGGCGGACGACCCGGCCGTGCAGGGTGTACCCCTTGCGGAGGTCGGCGGTCACCATCAGGTCGCCGTCGCCGGCCGAAACCTCGACGGCGGACACCGCCTCGTGGACGGCGGGATCGAAGGGCTGCGCCGACCGAGGCGATCGGCTGCAATCCCTCACGGCCCAGCGCCTCCATCAGCTGATCGACGGCGCGACGCAGCCCCTCGAGGATCGACCGCTCGCCGTCGGACTTGGGCTCATAGGCGAGCGCCGCCTCGAAGGCGTCGATCGACGGCAACAGCGCCTCGACGACCCGCTGGGCGGCCCGGCTCACCGTCTCCGCCTGGTCCCGTTCGATCCGGCGGCGGTAGTTGTCGAAGTCGGCGGTCACCCTCTGGGCGATCGTCAGGTACTCGTCGGCCTCGGCCTGCGACTGGGCGAGGTGGGCGAGCAGCATGTCCCGCGCCGCATCGGGGTCGTCGGGGAGTACCAGTCCCAGGTCGGACGGCTCGAGGCGCCTCGGCTCGGCGAGCTCGCCCTCGACGAGCTCGCCGGCGATGACGTCGCTCTCCACCACGTCCCCCTCCGCGGCGACCTGCTGGTCGTCCACCGTCGCCTCGAAGGTGCCCGCCGGGGCCACCTTCGCCTCGTCACTCATTGCCGGTTGACTCCTCGTCGGTCTCGTCGTCTTCGACGATCTCGGCTTCGACCACGTCGTCGTCGTCGGCGTCGTCGCCGTCCGTGGCGGCGGTGCCGTCGGCGGGAGTCTGCGACGCCTCGTAGATCTTCTGCCCGAGCACCTGCGCCGCGGTGAACAGCTCCTCGGTGCCCTTGCGCAGATCTTCGGGCGTCGAGTCCTCGGTGAGCAGCTTGCGGAGCCCGGTCACCTTGTCTTCGATGCCGGCCCGCTCGTCGTCGGTCAGCTTGTCGGCGTGCTCCTTCAGCTGCTTCTCGACCGAGTAGGCGGCATGGTCGGCCTGGTTACGGGCCTCGACCTGCTCGCGCCTCGTCTCGTCCTCGTTGGCGTGGGCCTCGGCGGCCTTCACCATCTGGTCGATCTCGTCCTGCGACAACGCGGTGCCCCCGGTGATGGTGACCTGCTGGGTCTTGCCGGTGCCGAGGTCCTTGGCCGACACATTGACGATGCCGTTGGCGTCGATGTCGAAGGTCACCTCGATCTGGGGCACGCCCCGTGGCGCCAGGGGGATCCCGGAGAGGGTGAACCGACCGAGCGACTTGTTGTCGGATGCCATCGTCCGCTCGCCCTGCAGCACGTGGATCGGCACGTCGGTCATGTTGTCGGCCGCCGTGGTGAAGATCTCGCTGCGCTTGGTCGGGATGGTGGTGTTGCGCTCGATCATCTTGGTGAGCACCCCGCCCTCGGTCTCGACGCCGAGAGTCAGCGGCGTCACGTCGAGGAGCAGGATCCCGGAGACGTCGCCCTTGAGCACGCCCGCCTGGACGGCGGCGCCGAGGGCGACCACCTCGTCGGGGTTCACCCCCTTGTGCGCCTCCTTCCCGGCGAGTTGGGTCACCAGGGTCTGGACCGCCGGCATCCGCGTCGAGCCTCCGACGAGGATGACGTGGTCGATCTTGTCGACCGTCACCCCGGCATCCTTCACCGCCTGCTCGAAGGGGTCGCGGGTCCGGGCCACCAGGTCCTCGGTCATCTGCTCGAACTCGGCCCTGGTCAGCTTCTTGAGCAGGTGGATCGGGCCGTCGGCGGTGGCCGTGATGAAGGGCAGGTTGATCTCGGTCTCCTGGACGGACGACAGCTCGATCTTGGCCTTCTCCGCCGCTTCCCTGAGACGGGTGAGCGCCATCGGGTCCTTGCCCAGGTCGACGCCGTGGTCGTTCTTGAAGCCGGTGACCAGCCAGTCGATGATCCGCTCGTCCCAGTCGTCGCCACCGAGGTGGGTGTCGCCGTGGGTGGCCTTCACCTCGAACACGCCCTCGCCGATCTCGAGCACCGAGACGTCGAAGGTGCCGCCGCCAAGGTCGTAGACGAGGATGAGCTGGTCGTTGTTCTTGTCGAGCCCGTACGCCAGCGAGGCGGCGGTGGGCTCGTTGACGATGCGGAGCACCTCGAGCCCGGCGATCTGGCCCGCTTCCTTGGTGGCTTGCCGCTGGGCGTCGCCGAAGTACGCGGGGACGGTGATCACCGCCTGGGTGACCGTCTCGCCGAGGAAGGCCTCGGCATCGCGCTTCAGCTTCATCAGGATGCGCGCCGAGATCTCCTGCGCGGTGTACTTCTTGCCGTCGACCTCGACCGACCAGTCGGTTCCCATGTTCCGCTTGACCGAGCGCACGGTCCGGTCCGGGTTGGTGATCGCCTGTCGCTTGGCCTGGTCGCCGACCAGCACTTCGCCGTTCTTGGCGAAGGCGACGACGGACGGGGTGGTCCGGTTCCCCTCGGCGTTGTTGACGACGCGGGGCTCACCACCCTCGAGGATTGACAGCACCGAGTTGGTGGTGCCGAGATCGATGCCGACTGCACGTCCCATTCGAGGAAAGCTCCTTCTGGATCTCTGAGTACTAGCCAAGTGTATAACTTGAGTCAGACGCTGTCATATTCCCAAGGTCGCGCCGAGGCCCCCACCGGGCGGCGCGAGCCGGTGGGGGCGGCGCTGGCCTCGGGACGGGCCAGATCGGGGGAACTCAGGCGGCGGCGAGCCGGCGCAGCGGGTCACTCAACGTGGCGCGCAGTGTCTCCGAGCCGGCGGCAGTTGACGAGCTCGAGGCTGCGCATGACGACGTCGTGCAGCTTCGACCATGGGGACACCGGAGTCGGCGACTCCCACTCGGAGAGGGCGTCGAGCGAGACGAGGCGCCGGTCCTCGTCGACCTCCGACGGCGCCGTCCCGGGACGCCTCGACGGCCTCGACGGCCGCCGCAGCCACCAGCGAGGTCTGTCTGCCATGGCGCAACCGGGGCGATGGCACGCAGGACGGTCCCGGCGATGACCCCGTCGATCTGGAATTGGTAGCGGGCTCTCACGATGTAGGGGAACGGCATCGGCTCGCCGTTCACGACGTCTACCGGGCTCAACATGATCGGCTCCCTCTCGGACCTGATCCTCGATGCTTCGAGGAACATGAGGTCGGCGGGCGGTCACTGATACGTCACATACCAGTCGCCGGTCGACCGGCGATCAGCTGTCGCTGAGCCGTTGCGCCAGCCAGGCCAGGGGGATCGAGAGCGCCATAACGAAGGTCGCCATCACGGTGACGATGGGCACGTTGTTGGGTCGGCTGATGTTGGCGTATATCCACTGGGGGAGCGTCTGGAACCCGGAGCCGGCGGTGAAGGTGGTGACCACGATCTCGTCGAAGCTGAGGGCGAACGCCAGGATCCCCCCGGCGAGGAGGGCGGTGCGCATCAACGGGAAGGTGACCAGGCGGAAGGTCTGGGAGGGGCGCGCCCCGAGATCGGCCGACGCCTCGAGCAGGTGGGTCGAGGAGCGGCGCAACCGGGCGATCACGTTGTTGTAGGCGATCACCACGCAGAACGTGGCATGGGCAACGATCAACGCATGGAATCCGAAGCCGATCCGGAAATCGACGAAGCCCAGGTCGAGCGTCCGGTCGAAACTGTTCTGCAACGCCACCGCGGTGACGATGCCGGGGAGGGCGATCGGCAGGATCAGCAGGAACGAGAACGTGGTCTTGCCGAAGAAGGCATACCGCTGCATGGCGAACGCGGCCAGGGTCCCGAGGACCAGGGCGATCAGGGTGGCGACGGCGGCGACCTTGATCGAGTTGACCAGCGCCTCCTTGGGACCGTCGGCCTCCCAGGCCGCCACCCACCAGTTCACGGTGAGCCCCTGCGGAGGCCAGGACAGCGAAGTGGCGCGGTTGAAGCTCAGGATGGCGACCACGCCGAGCGGGACATAGAGGAAGGCGAGGCCCAGCCAGGTGAAGAGCCGCAGGCTCCAGCGGGCCGTGGCGGAGAGGTTCATCCCGTCACAGGCTCTCGAAGGCGCCGAGACGTTTCATCCCGACGAGGTACACCACGATGATGAGCAGGGGCCACAACGTGAAGGCGGCGGCGAGCGGCTGGTTCGGGGCGAGCAGCGTGCTCTCGATGAGGTTGCCGACGAGTCGGACCTTCCCCTCGGTGACCACCTTGGCCATGATGTAGTCGCCCAGCGAGAGCGAGAAGGTGAACACCGATCCGGCGGCGATCGCCGGGACCAGCATGGGCACGATCACCGACCGGAACGTGCGGGCCGGTCGCGCCCCCAAGTCGCCGCTGGCATCGATCAACGATGGCGGGAGGCGCTCCAGCCCCGCATAGATCGGCAGCACCATGAAGGGCAGCCACAGGTAGGTGAGCGTGAGGACCACCGCCGCCCAACCGAAGCCGGGCGTGTACCCGAACACCGCAGCGAGCACACCCCCGCCGCTGTCGACCCCGAACTCGGAGGCTGGCCGCAGCATCGCCTTCCAGGCATACCCCTTGACCAGGTAGCCGGCCCAGAGCGGAAGGAGGACTGCCACCACCAGGGTGCGGCGGTACCTCGGCCGGGCCACCTTGGCGATGTAGAAGGCCATCGGCAGGCCGATGGCGATGCAGAGGACGGTCACCGCCACCGCAACGCCGACACTGCGGATGACCACGAGCACGAACTGCCACGTGGTGAACGCCTGGGCGAGGTTCTCGGTGGTGAGGTCGCCGGTCGGCGAGTTGGAGATCGGGTCGACGGTGAAGAGGGCGGCCACCACCAGCAGGACCAGGGACCCGATGTAGAGCCCCAGCATCCAGGCGACCGGCGGGCCGAGCAGGGCGATCAGGCCGAGCCGGGGGCCCCCTGTCGAGGGTGCGCCCCCGGGCTCGGCCGGGTCACCGCCGCTCCCTTCGGTGCCGGTCAGCTCCGCAGTTCGTTCCAGGCGTCCACCCACTCGGTGTACGGCACGCAGCTCACGTCGGTGCGACCGTCGAGGCACTCCTCGGTCGCCGTCGTCCAGTAGTAGACGTCCTCCCAGTACGCGGCGTCTTCGGCGTGGAAGGTCTCGCAGTGGCTTTCATCGCTGGTCAGCGCGCAGCTCTCCGCGTTGGACGGTGCTTCGCCGAACCACTCGGCGACCTGGGCGTTGGCCTCCGGCGAGATGATCCAGTCCATCCACATGTACATGCAGTTGGGATTGGCCGCCTGAGACGAGATCATCCAGGTGTCCGACCATCCCGTGGCCCCTTCGACCGGCTTGACGGCGTCGATGGATGCCTCGTTGGCCTGGGCCAGGTTGACGATCACCTGCCAGGTCGTACCGGCGAGCACCGTTCCACCCTCGAGGGCGGCCTGCTGGTCGGTGTACAGCGCCCAGAACTGGCCGACGAGCGGCTGCTGCGCCTCGAGGAGGGCGATGGCGGCGTCGAACTGCTCCTGGTCGAGGGCATACGGGTTGGTGATCCCCAGGTCGGGTTGGGTGGCCATCAGGTACAGGGCGGCGTCGGCGATGTAGATGGGGCTGTCGTACACCGACACCGCCCCGTCGGCGGCGGTGCCACCTTCGAACATCACGCCCCACGAGTCGGGAGCGGCATCGGCGAATGCCTCGGTGTTGTACACGAGGAGGTTGGCGCCGCGGCCGTGGGGCACCCCGTAGGGAACGCCGTCGACCGAGTTGTGCGGCTGCAGCTTCAGATCCTCGAACACGTCGGCGTAGTTGGGGATGAGGTCGACGTTGACCGGATCCACCTCGTCGCCGGCGATGAGCCGGAGCGTGGCATCCCCGGACGCCGACACCCCGTCGTACTCGCCGCTCTGCATCAACTGGACCATCTCGTCCGAAGAGTTGCCCAGCCGGACGTTCACCTCGCAGCCGGTCTCCTCTTCGAACGGGGTCACCCAGTCGACCGCCGGGTCGGTCGACCCGTCCTCGACGTAGCCGGCCCAAGCGATCAGGTTGACCTGACCCTCCCCTTCCCCGAGCTCGGACAGCGCCTCGCCGCCTCCCGCCTCGTCGTCGTCTCCGCCACAGGCTGCGGCGATCAACGCCACGGCGGCCAAGGCGGCCGCCATCGCTCTCTTGGTCATGGTGGTGTTCCCCTTCGGTTATCGGCGATGTCAGGGTCGCCCGGACGATCGGTCACTGTAGGCCCAACACGGACGCCGCCGCCGGAAGCGCATCGTCGGGAGGAGCCAGGGCGTCGGCTTCCTCGAAGAGCGGGTCACCGGTGTCGGCCACCAGGAGAACGGCCTCCGGCGGCCAGCTCATGCTCACCCGGTCGCCGATGACGTGCCGGCCTCCGCTGGAGACGGCGACGGTGAGATGCCCCCCACCGTCCAGATCGACCCTCACCCGCTGTTCGGTACCCAGGTACTGGACATCGGCGACGGTCCCCGGCGTCCCACCGGACACATCCCCCTCGGCCACCCCGACCATGGAGATCCGCTCGGGCCGGACCGAGTGGACCGCCCTCGACCCGAAGAGGCGCTCCGACACGTCAGGGTCGAGCAGGTTGCCGGTCCCGACGAAGCCGGCAACGAAGCTCGTGCTGGGTCGTTCGTAGACATCGCGTGGCGAGCCGACCTGCTCGATCCTGCCCTTGTTGAACACGGCGACCTCGGTGCTCATCGACAGGGCCTCCCCCTGGTCGTGGGTGACCAGCACGAACGTGATCCCGATCTCGCCCTGGATCGCCTTGAGCTCGACCTGCATCTCCTCGCGCAGTTTCAGGTCGAGGGCGCCCAGCGGCTCGTCGAGGAGGAGCACCCTGGGTCGGTTGACCAGGGCCCGAGCGAGGGCGACCCGCTGTCGCTGACCGCCGCTGAGCTGGTCTGGGCGCCGTCCACCGAACCCCCCGAGGCGCACCATCTCCAGGGCGGCGGCGGCGAGTCGCCGCCGCTCTTCCTTGGCGACCCCTTTCACCTTGAGCCCGTACTCGACATTGTCCTGGATGGTGAGGTGCGGGAAGAGGGCATAGTCCTGGAAGACGGTGTTCACGTCGCGCTCGTACGGGGGCCTGCCGGTGACGTCGCGCCCACCGAGATACACGGTCCCGGAGGTGGGCGACTCGAACCCGGCCACCATCCTCAGCACCGTCGTCTTGCCCGAGCCGGAGGGCCCGAGCAGCGAGAAGAAGGCGCCCGACGCGATGGTCAGGTCGACGCCGTCGACGGCGACGACGTCACCGAAGTGCTTGCTGACGTTGCGGAGCTCGACCGTCCCGTCGCCCGTGTCCGCCACGAAGCCCTCCCGCCTCGCCCTCGACAGTGCCCAGGTGCACGACAGTAGTCAGCGGCCTGCCCGTCCGATGGCCGTGCCACCCGACCAGGGCGATGGTCGGACCGTCGACTTCATGGTGAGAACCGCATGGTCCCGGCGTCGTCGAAGAGCGCGATGACCAGGTCGTCGCCGTCCATCTCGTAGGAGCTGGCGGCCGCCAGCATTCTGATGTAGGGGTCGCTGAGCGATCCCTCTGGGCACGCCGCCATCGTGGACGGGCCCGGCTCGATGATGAGCAGAGACTCGTCGATGCTGTAGCTGGCCACGACCTGGTTGCAGTCGGCCTGGATGCTGGCCGTGCCGTCGGCGTTGAAGGCCAGCGTGTAGCGGGCAGGATCGTCAGGAGCGACCACGTCGTCACCGCCGACCGTCTCCTGCCATTCCCAGGTGGCCCCGATCAGCGGGTTGTCCGACCCGGCACCGCGGTCATCGGTGTCGCCAGTGTCGTCGTCGTCGCCGCCGCAGGCCGCCACGGCAAGCAGCAGGCAGGTCAGCAGGATCCATCTCGACTTGGACAACGGAGAGCTCCTCTCGATTGAGCCGTCAAGCTAGCGACTGCGTGCGGGCCGTTCAGGCAAAGGCGGCGATCACCTCGGCGAAGGCGGCCACGTCTTCGGGCTCGGTGATGGCCGCTACCGGGATGATCACATGCTGCACGCCGGCATCGGCGAGCGCCCGGAAGCGGCCGATGATGTCGTCGGGCACCGCGGCGCCGAGCCTCGCCGCCGCCTGCTCGACCGACTCGGAGCGGCGTCTTGCAGCCCCCAGCCGTTCGGTGAGGGCAGTGCGGTCGGGTGCGGTGAAGGCGACGGAGAGGTGGGTCACCTCGATCTCGTCGCGGTGGCGACCGATCGCGGTGCAGTGGCGCCCCAGAGCGTCGAGCTTGGAGGCGACAACGGGCGGTTCGCCGCGCAGGTTGCACTGATCGGCGTGACGGGCCACCAGACGCAGCGTGGTCCGCTCCCCCGAGCCGCCGATGAGGATGGGGAGTCGTTCCTGGATCGGGCGCGGGTAACCCATGGCCTCGGGCACGTCGATGGTGCGGCCACTCACCCGGGGCGAGCCAGGGCCCCACATCGCCCGGAGGACCTCGACGGCGTCCTCGAGCATGGCGTACCGCTCGGCAACGGGCGGGAACGGGTATCCGTACGCCAGCGCCTCCTTCTCGAACCAGCCGATGCCGAGGCCGCACACCGCCCGACCGCCGGACAGGACGTCGAGAGTGGCGAACGCCTTGCCGAGCAGCGCCGGGTGACGATTCACCACGCTCGCCACCAGGGTCCCGAGTGTCGCTCGTTCGGTGACCGCGGCGAGAAACGCCAGCGTGCTGGTCGCCTCCAGCATGTCGTCCCACTCCCGGCCCACCTGGGGGATCTGGCGGAAGTGGTCCATGACCCAGAGGCTGGAGAACCCTGCCGACTCGGCCGCTCCGGCGATGCCCTCCACCCCGGCGGCGATGGCCGGTGGACCGCCGCTGAAGCTGGACAGTTGCAGGCCGAACCGCAGGCCGATCGGCCGGCTCCGCTGCCGGGCGGCGGCGATGCCGGCGTCGAGGAGCGATGGCGCCACCACGGCCGCATCCTCGACCTCGGCGTCGTCGACGGTGTGCACCGCGGCGAAGCCCTCGGCGCCGAGGCCGGGGACGACCTGGCGGATCCGGCGGAGCTGGCCGTCGAGGACCCGGGCGGGAAGCGGGTTGGCAGCGGCAGCGTTGCGTTGCCTCGCCAGGGCCGTCGCCACCGGGAACACCACCGCATGGCAGGGCACGTCGTGCCGGGCGCCACCTCCCGGTACCCCGCCCTGCGATCGTCGTCGAGGCCGGTGCTGTCGACCACGGTGAGCAGCCGGCGGCGCAGCCGCATCTCGACGATCTGGTCGAGCAGGGCGAATGCATCGTTGCCGGCCGCCTGGTCGTCCTCACCCACCCCGGCAACCGCCCGCAGCCGATCGGACGAGACCACCTGGTTGACGGCGAAGTTGGCCTCGGCCCAGGTGCTCTTGCCGGCGCCGGAGGCGCCCACCAGGACGACGAGGCAGGAGTCGGGCAACCGCACAACCATCGGGCAACGCTACCGCTGGGACAGCCCCGGCTTGGGCCGATCGACCCATGCCCATGACGAGGGCCTGCTGGTACGTTGACCGCGCCCGACGGGGCCCCCAGAAGGGGGGACAAGGGGCGACGGGTCGACTCCCGACCAGGGGTAGCCGACCACCAGAGCAGGGAGGGAGTGAGCCCCACTGGGTTTCCGAGAACCTGGGCGCCCCGTCGGTGCCCAAGCCGGGCCAACACCACTGGGCCCGACACCGCTCTCCTCCATGCATCTGCGGCCGGCACGACGCCCCTGACCGCGCCGTCGAGCCCCCGTCGATGCGACCCCGCATCCATGTCGTCCCGGCACGCCGGGACAGGCGGAGCCGTCTACACGGCGTCGAAGCACGCCCGTCGCGACGGGTCAGCTGATGCGGCGTCCCAACTCGGCGTCCGTCCAGAAGCCGGGCTGGGGATCGGCCGTGTATCCGCCCTTGGCGTAGAGCCGCAATCGGTCGGCGTCGGCGTCGGACCCGAGGACGACCACGTCGAAGAAGGCACCGGGCCCAGCGGAGTGAAGGGCGACCGTGGCCTCGCCGTCCGGCGCTAGCGCCGTGGTGAGCAGCACGAGGGGCACACCGTCAGCGCTCCGCGCACCCATGACCGCCGCCGCCCGGCCCAGTGCCCGCCACGCCACGTCAATGCGGGTCATCCCTCCCCGGTAGGTGGAGTTGGGCCCGCACAGGTCGAAGCGCCACACATCCCCGGCGTCGTCCTCGGCGACGAAGCCCACCGCCACTCCGGTCCGGGGAATCCGGCGGTTCCGGCCCGTGATGGTGAACCCGGCATCGGTGAGCGTGGTCTCGGCGAGACTGAGCGCGGTACCGCCATCCGGGTCGGCGGCGTGATCTCTGGTCGAGAGATCGGACAGAGCCTCGGACACGCGCCGCCGCGCCAGCTCGACATATCCGGCGTCGAGGTCGTACCCGACGTAGCGGCGGTCGAGCACGGCGGCGGCGACCAGGGCCGAGCCGCTGCCCATGAAGGGGTCCAACACGAGGTCGTGGCGGAAGGTGTACAGCCGGATCAGCTGCGCGGGGAGCTCCACCGGGAACGGCGCCGGGTGACCCACCCGGCGGGCGCTCTCCGCCGGGATCGACCAGGTATCCAGGGTGAGCGCCATGAAGTCCTCGGCGCCGACGGTGCTCTCGTAGGGCAGGCCCTCGGCACGGCGCCGTTCCACGGAGCGGGCCCGGTCGAACCGGTCCTTGCTGGCCACGATGACCCGCTCGGTGACGTCGCGCAGCACCGGGTTGACCGCGCTGCGGTACGAGCCCCAGGCGCACGACCCCGAAGCTCCGGCGGCCTTGTGCCAGACGAGCTCGCCGCGCAGCAGGAAGCCGAGATCGTCCTGGAGGATTCGGATGACGTCGGCGGCGAGGCTCCGGTACGGCTTGCGGCCCAGGTTGGCCACGTTGACCGCGATCCTCCCGCCCGGCTCGAGCGCCCGCCGGCACTCGGCGAACACTTCCGTCAGCATGTCGAGGTACTCGAGGTACGACGCCGGTACCCCCTCGCGCTCCATCTCCTCCTCGTACTGCTTCCCGGCGAAGTAGGGCGGCGAGGTCACCACCAACGCCACCGAACCGGCGGCGACCTCGCTCATGTCGCGGGCGTCGCCGTGCACGAACGGCTCGGTCACGGGAGCAGGCACGAGGACTGTGTCGTCGGTGGACACCTCGGGGGGGCTGAAGCGCCGGTAGAACCCGGAGGCGTCGTGGGACTCCCGCCCGCCGGCGCCGAAGTTCGAGGTCGAGGTACCACGCCGCACGGCGCGCATCCTATCCCCGGGGCTCGCCATGCCCCGGTCACCCGCCCGTATGGTGTCGCCGATGGACGACAGCCTCACTCCCATGCTGCACGACGCCATGCCCTTCACCGGGGTGCTCGGCATCGAGGTGGTCTCCGCCGACCAGACCGGAGCCGTCGCCACCGTCGACTGGACGCCCGAGCGGTGTACCGCCGCCGGAGTCCTCCACGGCGGCTACCTGATGGCAGTGGCCGACAGCGTCGGGGCCCTCGCCGCCTTCCTGCATCTGCCGGCTGGAGCCACCACCGGGACGATCGAGTCGAAGACCAACTTCCTGCGGCCATGCACCGCCGGCACCCTGACCGTCACGTCGACGCCGATCCACGTCGGGCGAACGACGATCGTGGTCCAGACCGACATCACCCGGGAGGACGCCAAGCTGGTCACCCGCACCACCCAGACCCAGTCGGTGGCCATGCCCGTCCCGCTGTGACCGCCGGCTCCGACGACCGGGTTCGGCCCCGGGCCGTCCTCATCACAGGGGTCTACGGGTCCGGCAAGACCACCGTCGTCGAAGACCTGGCCACTCTGCTCGAGGAGGCCGGCGCCGCCCACGCGGCGATCGATCTCGACTGGTTGGCCTGGTACGACGCCGGCATCGCCGGAGACGACGGATGGGACATGCTGCTGGCCAACCTGGCTGCGGTGGTGGACAACTACCGGTCGGCCGGCGTAACCCGATTCGTCATGGCCGGGTTCTTCGAGAGCGCCGCCGAGGTGCAGCGACTCGGAACCGCGATGAGGATGCCGGTGGCGACGGTCGGCCTCGAGGTGCCGTTGGCGGTGGTGGAGCGGCGATTGACCGCTGTAGGCACCGCCGAGCGCCTGGAGAACCTCGAGGTGGCGCGTCGCCAGGTGGCCGAGGGTCTCGGCATCGGGTTCGCCGACATGGCCATCTCGGGCGACCGCCCGGTCCGAGAGATCGCCGGCGAGGTCCTCGCCTGGCTCGGCTGGCTGGCTTGAAGCTTCAGGACGGTTTCCCCTCCCCTCCGGAGGGGAGGGGTGGCGTCAGCACGGGCCGGAGGCCGGCACGGACGACGGGGAGGGGTCTGGCCGTCCGAGGCGGCGAAGGGAACGTCAGACCGGGCGGTACTTCCTCGGCAGCTTGGCAACCACCCTGGCGTAGGAGTCGTCGACCGCCTCGCGTACCTCGTCGTCGGGTATGGCGCCGCCGACCCTCAGCGTGTTCCACCCCGACCGCCCGATGTAGGCCATCACCGCGGCGTCCTCGGGGTAGCGGAGCAGCCACTCGTCGGCTTCGTCCCTGGTCCCGCACTTCACGCCCACCGAGGTGCCGTCGCCGATGAAGGCGAAGATCTTGTCGTGGACCTTCGCCACGACGTCGCCTTCCCAGGGCTCGTCCTCCCATGCGCCCGGCTTGGCGAGGCAGTGGTCGAGCAGCTCCTCGGGCGTCACGTGCTCAGCGGCCGATCCGGTCGAGGAAGCGGTACCAGCGCGCGGCGAAGGGGAGGAACCACGGCTGCCCGCGGTAGTAGAACCGGGTGGGGTGGGGGATCTCCTCGTACGGGCTGCGGTCCAGCTTGCCGGTGACCAGTCGGCCCAGCTCGGTGCCAACCAGGGTGGCGATGCCCACCCCGTGGCCGGCGTAGCCGAGGGCGTACCACATGCCGTTGATGCGGCCGATGTGGGGCATCAGGTCGAAGGTCACCCCGAGCCTCCCGGTCCACGAATTGGTCAGCGGGGTGTCGGCGAGCTCCGGGAAGATCTCGGCCACCTTTGCCCCGAGGAAGCGGGCGCTCTCCTGGACGTCGAGGCTGGTCGACAGGTTGTTCCTCCCGCCCATCAGGATCCGGTCGTCCGGGGTCCGCCGGAAGTAGTTGAGGAAGCGGCGGGCGGTCCACATCATCCGGTTGCCGGGGATGAGCCGTTCCGCCTGCTCGGCCGGCAGCGGCTCGGTGACCACGATGTAGCTCCCGACCGGTATCACCCGGCGGCGCAGCTCCTTCACCGGTCGGTCCCCGGTGTAGCCGTTGGTGGCGAGGATCACGGTGTCGGCGTCGACCTTGCCCCGCTCGGTGAGCAGCGAGTATCCGCCGGTGTGGCGGGCGATCTGCAGGACGGCGGCGTGTTCGGCCAGCTCGGCGCCCGCCTCCTCCGCCACCCGCGCCAGGCCGTCGACGTACCGCGCCGGATGGAGGCCGGCGCCGACGGTGTCGATCACCGCGCAACGGATCGTCGGGCTGTCGATGACCCCCCTGATCCGGTCGGGCCCGACCACGTCGCAGGAGTAGTCGAGCTTCCCCAGGTACCACTCGGCCTGCGCCTCGAAGTGGTGGAGGTCGCGGTCGTTGTACCCGAGCTGGGCGGCGCCGCCTCGGACGAAGGAGCAGTCGATGCCGTGCTCGGTGACCAGGTCGGCCACCAGGTCGATCGACGACAGCGCGCTGTCCCAGAACTCCCGACCCAGTGCCGGTCCGAACGTCTTGTAGATCTTCGACGTCTTCGCCTTGAGCCCGTAGTTGACCATCCCGCCGTTCACCGAGCTGGCGCCGGCACCGACCGGGCCGGCGTCGAGCACCAGCACCGAGGCCCCGCTGGCGGCGATCTCCCGGGCGGCGTTCAGCCCGGTGTACCCGGCGCCGACCACGGCGACGTCGACCTTGGAAGGGAGGCGCTGCGGCGGACGGTCGGGTCGGGGGTGGTCGGCCCGCCAGAAGGGAACGGTGCTGATGTCAGACGGCATCCAGGCCCGCCCGGAGCCCGGTGGCGAGCTCGTCGAGCTGGTCGCGGGTGATCACCAGCGGCGGTGACACCTGCAGGCCTCCCCCGGCGATGGCCCGGGTGATGACCCCGGCGTCACGGGCGGCGATGGCGGCCTTCCCGGCGCTCGCCATCACGTCGGGACCGGCGGCCTCTCCGCCGAGCTGGACCGCGGCGAGCACCCCAACGCCACCGCGGATGTGGTCGACGGTGGGATGGTCGGTGAGCGGTGCCAGCGCCTCCATCACCTCGGCCTCCAACTCGAGCGCCCGTGCCAGCAGCCCCTCCGACTCCATGATGTCGAGGGTCACCAAGGCGGCGGCGCAGCACACCGGGTGGCCGGAGTACGTGTAGCCGTGACGCCACATCGCTCCGTCCCCGGTCCAGAAGGGCTCCGCCACCCGCGGCGAGACGATCACCCCGCCGAGCGGGGCGTATCCCGAGGTGACCCCCTTGGCGAAGGTGATGAGGTCCGGCTCGAGGCTGAACCGGGTCGAGGCGAACCAGTCACCGAGCCTCCCGAACCCGGTGATGACCTCGTCGGCGATGAACAGCGCACCGGCGTCGGCGACGATCGAGCGGAACTCCTTGAGCATCGCCGGCTCGACCGGGCGCACCCCGCCTGCGCCCACCACCGGCTCGCACCAGAACCCGGCCACCCGGTCCGCCCCGACCGAGTCGATGGCGTCGGCCAGGGCATCGGCGTCGTCATGGGGGACCTTGACGATGTCCGGGATCATCGGGCCATGGCCCTCGAGATTGGGGGCGAGCCCGGCGAGGCTGGTGCCGTAGGCGTGGGTGCCGTGGTAGGCCCACTCCCGCATGATGAACACGGTGCGCTCCGGCTGGCCGACCTCGTGGAAGTAGCGGCGGCACAGCTTGGCGGCGGTGTCGACGGCGTCGGACCCGCCGGAGCCGAGGAACACCTTGCTCCCCGGGACCGGGGCGATGGCGGCGAGCCGGTCGCACAGCCGCTCCACCACCGGGTGGGTGAAGTCGCCGAACGTGTGGTAGGCGGCGAGCTGGGCGGACTGCTCCGCCATGGCTGCCCCGATCTCGGTCCTGCCGTAGCCGAGGTTCATGTACCAAAGGCTGGCGGTGCCATCGAGGTAACGCTTGCCGGCGGTGTCGTAAACGTAGACGCCTTCGCCCCGTTCGATGTCGATCGCCGACTTCGAGACCTGGGCCATGTTGGCGAACGGGTGCCAGAACGACGTCATGGCCGGCGATGCTAGAGGCACCGGCCGGGCGGGGCCATCGCCAAGAGCGGCGACGACGGTCCACGGCGCGCTCTCATCGGCAGCTATTCGAATAGCCGGTGACTCGAAAGGCCGACGACTTGGAATCCACTGTGAAGGCCAAGGCAAGCGCGCTCTCGAGGTCGGACGGTGGTCATGTCTATCCAGCCACGGCCCACTGAGCCGCACACTGACCACTTCTAGCCCACGATTGTTCGGGGCGAATTTGTCACACCTACGGTGCATGATGGGCGGATGGTGACTGAACAACGACATTCTGCGATCTACGAGCGGCTGCCGGTCGACCTAGAGGCTATGGCCCCGGGGCTGCGACTCGCCACCCTGTTGGCCGGGGTCGACCGGAACCGCCTGTCGGATCACGACGTGGTGCGGTTGATGGTCGCCCGGGACCGACTGGCGTCGCGTGTCCAGGCGGAACGGGCGGCCGATATCGCCGAGGTGACCCGGCGCTGCGGCGACGACGACGTCACCGGGGAGTTCGCCGCCCTGGAGGTGGCAGCGGCGTTGCGGCTGACCAGGACCGCGGCGCAACATGAGGTCGCCTTCGCTCGACGACGTGACCGAGCGGCTTCCTCAGGTCGGTGAGCTGTTGGGTTCGGGTCGGGTCGATGTGCGCCGCGCCCGGGTGCTGGCGGACGGCACCGCCCACCTGACCGACGAAGCGGGGCGTCGGGTGGTGGCCGATGTCGCCGACCGTGCCGCGTGATCTGACCACCGGTCAGCTGCGGGCGTTGCTGCGCAAGCTGTGCCTGGTGGCCGACCCCGAGGACGCCAAGCGGCGGCTCGAACACGCCGTCGAGGACCGAAGGGTCGTGGTGGAAGCCAACCCGGCGGGTTCCGCCAACCTGTTGCTGATGGACCTGCCCCCGGATGTGGCGGCGGCGGCCCGGGAACGCATCGACCACCTCGCCCGGATGCTCCCCGGTGACGGGCGGACCATGGATCAGCGGCGCGCCGACGTCGCCGTCGACCTGCTCACCGGGCACAGCAAACCGCTGGGTCGGGGGATGGTCGACCTCACCGTCGACCTGCGCACCCTGCTGGGGTTGGCCGAGCACCCGGGTGAGTTGGGTGGGTGGGGACCGGTGATCGCCGACATCGCCCGCCAAGTCACCGACCGGCAAACCGACGGTCGGTGGCAGGCCACCGTCATCGACGACAACGGCGACCCCCTGGCGGTGGCGGTACGGCGCCGCCCCACCACCTCCCAGGCCCGCCAAGTCAGGGCCCGGAACCGCACCTGCGTGTTCCCCGGATGCCGCGATGCCCGCCCGATCCTCCGACCTCGACCACACCCGACGCCACATCGACGGCGGACCCACCCTCGAATGGAACCTGGCACCACTGTGCGAATTCCACCACCGCGCCAAAGACGAAGGCGGCTGGCAACTACCGGCGCCGACCCAACGGCGACCACATCTGGACCAGCCCCCACGGCCACACCTACATCACCAGCGGCCGCTCGCCGTAGACGCCGCGGGTTCTCCTCAGCTCTTGACGGCGGTGAAGGCGTCCGCGTAGAGCGTGGCAGCATCGCCGACGCCGGAGATGAACTCGAGGTTGGCCATCACGTCGTCGGGTGGGTAGATGGCGGGATCCTCGAGGACCTCGGGGAGGATGAACTCCCGGGCGGCGGCGTTGGGGCTGGCATAGAAGTTGAAGTTGGTCAACGCCGCCCCGTTCTCCGCATCGAGGATGAAGTCGATGAAGGCGTGGGCGGTGCACACGCTCTCGGCCGTCGTCGGGATCGCCATGTTGTCGACCCAGGCGGTCCCGCCCTCGATCGGGACCCCGTAGCCGAAGGTCTCCCAAACGTCGGCGGCGTCGAAGGCGCTGAACCAGTTGCCGTTGAAGCCGTGCCCGAGCAGCGTCTCCCCCGAGATCAAGAGGTCGTCGTACGCGTCGGAGTCGAAAGTGGCGATCCGCTCCTTGGCGGCGCGGATCAGCTCGGCGGCCTCGTTGATCTCCTCCTCGCTGGTCGAGTTGAGGGAGTAACCGAGGTACTTGAGCGCCGCCCCGAGCGTCTCCCGCTCGTCGTTGAGCAGCTGGATCTTGCCGGCGAAGGGCTCGCTCATCTCGGGATCGAAGATGAGACCCCAGCTCAGCTGAGACGGGTCGGGCACCATCTCCAGTGGGAAGCCCGAGCCCGGTGGTCCCCCACTGGTAAGGCACCGAGTAGGTGCCGTCCGGGTCGAACGGCAGCCCGGTGAACTCAGGGTCGATGTTGGCCAGGTTGCTCAGGGCGTCAGGGTTGAGGGGGATCAGCAACTCGGCCTCGATCATCTGCTGCACCATGTAGTCGGAGGGCACTACGAGGTCGTAGGCGGCGCCACCGGCGTCGATCTGGGCCAGCATCGTCTCGTTGGAGTCGTAGAAGGTCTCGGTGACCGAGACGCCCAGCTCCTGCTCGAACTGGGTGATGAGCTCGGGGTCGATGTACTCGGACCAGTTGTACAGGTTGAGGTCCCCGTCGGCCACTCCGGGCTCGCACTCCGTCCCGGCAGCTTCGCCTCCGGCATCCTCTCCGCCGGAGAGGCCGCACGCGGCCACCGTCACCATCATCATCACCAGCAGCAGTCTCCGCCTCATGTGACTCACCTCGCTTGCCTCACACCGTCTCGCTTCGCTCACCACGCCGTTGGAAGACCAGCGACACCATCACCAACACCATCGAAGCCACCAGCATCAAGGTGGACACGGCGTTGATCTCCGGGGTCACGTCGCGCTTGATCAGTCCGAACACGTACACCGGGAGCGTCGTCGCACCCGGCCCCTGCACCAGGCTGGTCACCACCACGTCGTCGAGCGAGATGGTCAGTGCGAGGAGGGCGCCACCGAGCACCCCGGGCAAGATCACCGGGAGGGTCACCCGGCGGAACGCTTGCCACCGCCCGGCGTAGAGGTCTGCCGCCGCCTCGTCGAGCGACGGGTCCATGTTGGCCAGCCGGGCCCTCACCACGATGGCGACGAACGAGATGCAGAAGGCGATGTGCGACAGCATGATCGTGTTCAGCGACAGCGACCAGCCGATGGTGGTGAACCACATCAGCAGCATCACCGCCATGGTGACGTCGGGGATGATCACCGGCAGGTACATCAGGGCGTCGAACGTCCCCCGGGACAGCCAGCGGCGGTAGCGCTCCAGGGCTATGGCGGCTGCCGTTCCCAGCACCGTCGACACCACCGTCGCCACCAGGGCGACCACCACGGAGTTGCGCAGCGAGTTGAGCAGCGGCTCGTTTTCGAACATGGTGTCGTACCACCTCAGGGAGAAGCCGCCCCAGGTGCCCACGTTCTGGTCGCCGGAGAACGAGAAGAGGACCAGGACGGCGATCGGGGCGTACAGGAACAGGAACACCAGCCATCCGTTCAGGGTAAGCAGGCGATCGACCCAGCCCCGGGTGGCGGTTCCCTCGGAAGCGGTCACAGCGTCTTTCCTCCGCTGCGGAAGTAGAAGAGGGTGGCCACCAGCATGACCGCCAGGATGACGAACGAGAGCGCCGCCCCGAACGGCCAGTTCCTGCCCGAGGTGAACTGGGTGACGATGTAGTTGCCCAACAGCGTCGTCTTGGCGCCGCCGAGGATGTCCGGGGTCACGTATGCCCCCAGCGAGGGGATGAACACCAGGATCGAGCCGGCGATGACACCGGGTCGGGAGAGGGGCAGCGTCACCTTGCGAAAGGCCTCCCATCCCGAGGCGTACAGGTCGCGGGCGGCGTCGACCAGCGCCCAGTCGAGCCGCTCGATCGAGGCGTACAGCGGCAGCACCATGAAGGGCAGATACCCGTAGAGGAGCCCGATGAACACCGCCGGCTGGGTGAACAGCATCTGGCCCCACAGACCGGTTGTCTCGCCGATGCGGGTGACCGGGCCGTCGGAGTCGAGCAGCACCCGCCAGGCGTAGGTGCGCACCAGGAAGTTCGACCAGAACGGGATCAGCACCAGCACCAACAGCAGGTTCCTGGTCGAGCTCTTGGAGCGGGTGGCGATCCAGTAGGCGAACGGGTAGCCGATCAGCAGGCAGATGACCGTGTTGAGCACCGCCAGCCAGAGGCTCCGGGCAGCGATGGTGCGCACCACCGGCTCGGCCAGCCGGGCATACGAGTCGAGGTTCCAGCCCCCCAACACCGGCCGCCCGGTGCTCGACCGGCTGGCGAACGAGAAGATGAACACGATCAGCAGCGGCAGGGCGAAGAACACGATCAGATAGACGTAGGCCGGGAGGGCGTGGAGGAGCCCGCGCCGTGCCTCCGCCTTGGCCGCCTTGGCCTCGAGCTCAGGGCTGACCGCCTCGACCTCGGGGGGGTCCTCGAGCATGGTCACGCCGGAACCCTCATTCCGCCAGGGCCTCCGCCGCCTGGGGGTGGAAGCTGAGCACCGGCTCGTCGCCCACCTCCCAGACTTCGAGCCGCGGGATGTTCTCCACCCGGCAGTCGACGATGCAGCCGACGCCGCCTTCGAGCTCGTAGTACCGGGAGTCGCCGAAGTACATCCGGCGCACCACCTTGCACGGGACGTTGTTGTAGTCGTCGGGGGCGTCCTCGATGCTCTCGTGGAGGTGGATCTTCTCGGGACGGAGCGTGAGAGTCACCTGGGTGCCCGCAGGTTGCTCGGCCAGTGCGCTCACCTCGATCCCGTTGATCAGCTTCACCCGGTCCTTCCCGACCACCGTCCCCGGGATGAAGTTGGTCTCCCCGATGAACTCGGCGACGAACCGGGAATTGGGACGCTCGTAGATGTCCTCGGAAGGGCCGACCTGGAGCAGCTTGCCCTCGTTCATAACCCCGATCCGGTCGGACATGGTGAGCGCCTCCTCCTGGTCGTGGGTGACGAACACGAAGGTGATGCCCACCTGCCGCTGGATCTCCTTCAGCTCGATCTGCATCGCCTGGCGCAGCTTGAGGTCGAGCGCCGCCAGCGGCTCGTCGAGGAGCAGCACCTTGGGCCGGTTGACCAGCGCCCGAGCCAGTGCCACCCGCTGCTGCTGGCCGCCGGAGAGCTGGCCGGGCCTGCGCGTGGCCATGCCGCCGAGCCGCACCAGGTCGATGGCGTCCCCGGCCCGGGACCGCGCCTCGGCCTTGGGCACGTCCTGCATCTCCAGGCCGAAGACGACGTTCTGCTCCACCGTCATGTGGGGGAACAGGGCATACGACTGGAAGACGGTGTTGACCGGGCGCTTGTTGGGCGGCCTCAGCCCCATCTCCTCGCCGAAGATCCTGATGCTGCCCTCCGTGGGGAACTCGAGGCCGGCGATCATCCGCAGGGTGGTGGTCTTGCCACAGCCCGAAGGACCGAGCAGGGAGAAGAACTCGCCGTCGCGGATCTGGAGGTCGAGGTCGTCGACGGCGAGCGCCGCCTCGCCGAAGCGCTTGGTGACCCCGTTGATGCCGACGGCGCACTGGTCGTCGCTCATGAGCCTCCTCCAACGTCGATCACCAGGGTCTGCAGGTCGGTGAACTCACGGATGCCGCCTCTGCCCCATCCGGTATCGGTGCCGGCGGCGCCGCCGAACGGCTGGAACGTCTCCCAGAAGTCGGTGGAGTCGTTGACGACGACGGTGCCGGACCGGATCCGGTCGGCGTACCAGAACGCCCGGCTCAGGCTGCTGGTGAACACCGCCGCCTGCAGCCCGAGCCGCGTCCGGTTGGCGACGGCTACCGCCTCGTCGTCGTCGGCTGCGGTGAGGATCGGCAGTACCGGCCCGAAGCTCTCCTCCTGGGACACCTCCGCCTCCTCCGAGACCCGGTCGAGGATGGTGAGGTCGTAGTAGAGGTCGGTGGGGTGGCCGGAGGCTCGGCCGCCGCCGACGAGCACTTCGGCGCCGCGGTCGACGGCGTCGGCGATGTGCCGATCCATCTTGGCGGCGGTGGGCTCGTTGTTCAGCGGCCCCATCGTGGTGTCCTCGTCGAACGGGTCACCGAGCACCGCGTCGCCGGCGGCCTTCCGTGCGAGCTCGACGAACTCGTCGCGGACCGCCTCGGTGACGATCACCCGCTCGGTGGCGCAGCACACCTGGCCGGCGTTGTAGTAGGCCCCGAAGACGGCCGCCCGGGCGGCGGCGGCCACGTCGGCGTCGTCGGTGACGATGGTGGGGCCGTTGCCCGACATCTCCATGATCGACCGCTTGATCCCCATCGAGGCGATGATCTTGCGGCCGGTCGCCGACGATCCGGTGAAGCCGACGGCGTCGACCCCCGGATGCTGCACCAACGAGCTGCCGATGTCGCCGGCGCCGGGGATGATCGACACCAGGCCCTTGGGCACCCCCGCCTCGTCGAAGGCCTTGGCCAGCTCGAGCAAAGCCCAGCAGGTGAACTCGGGCGGCTTGGCGATGACGGCGTTGCCGGTGGCCAGCCCCGGCCCGAGGTACTCCAGCGGGATCGTCACCGGGAAGTTCCACGGGGTGATCGCCGCCCACACCCCGACCGGGCGATGGAACGTGAACATCCGCTTGTTGCGGTCGGTGGTGGGGATGGTCTCGCCCGACAGCCGCTTGACGTCCTCGGCGGCGTTGAGGAAGTACTGGTTGGCCTCGGCGATGTCGGCCAGCGACTCGGCGTGGTACGGCTTGCCCTGCTCCAAGGTCTGGATGCGGGCGATCTCGGGGACCCTCGCCTCGATGGCGGAAGCGATGCGGTGGAGCAAATCGGCCCGCTCGAAAGGTGACCAGAAGCGGAAGTCCTCCTGGGCGGTGCGGGCGGCGGCAACGGCCCGATCGACGTCGCCGGTGGAGGCGATCGGCACGTCGGCGATGTGCTCGCCGGTGACCGGGCTGACCAGCCGGTGATGCCGGTCACCGGTTCCCTGCGTCCACTCCCCCGCCAGATACAGGTCGAGCGTATGCGGCATCGTCCTCCTGCGTCCTCTGCCCGTCCCTCCGCCGGTGCGGACCGGCTCTCAGCCCAGTCGAGAGCCGGCCGCCGAGCATACCGAGCGGACGCGGTTCGTGCCGATGGTCGGCGGTGAAGGGGGACACGGCTCGGGCTAGATTCGAGTCGAGGGCGAAAGGGCTGGTGATCACCATGGGTTTGCAGGGCGAGAAGACGGCTGCGTGGTTCCGGCGGGGACAGCAGGTCCTCGTCAACGGGGTGTCGAGCGGGTTCCGGTACTGGGGCGACGACGACACCATCGTCGTCGACCACGGCGAAGGCGCCTACGTCTTCGACATGGACGGCAAGCGCTACGTCGACTACCACCTCGGGTTCGGGCCGGTGATCCTCGGCCACGGCCACCCGGCGGTGGCGGCTGCGGTGGCCGAGGCGGCCGCAGAGGGCACAACGTTCGCCATGACCACCAGGCGGGAGATCGAGGCGGCCGAGAAGGTCAAGGCGGCGGTCGGGTACATCGACGCCATGCGGTTCACCAACACCGGCACCGAGGCCACCCTCCACGCCATCCGGCTGGCCCGGGCTGCCACCGGGCGGGAGATCATCGTGAAGTTCGAGGGCGCCTACCACGGCGCCCACGACAACGTGCTGTTCTCCACGGCCGGCGCCACGGTCCGGCACCTCGGGTCGCGCCGGTCACCGGTCCCGCTCCAGGTGTCGAGCGGCATCCCCGAGGCGGTGCGGGCCACGGTGCGCACGGTCCCCTTCAACGACCTGGAGGCGATGGAGGACCTGCTCCGCAGGGACGGCCACCAGGTCGCCGCCCTGCTGGTCGAGCCTGCCCTCGGCAACTTCTTCGGGCTGCTGCCCGAGCCGGGCTACCTCGAGGGGTTGCGCCGGTTGGCCGACGAATACGGTTGCCTGCTCGTCTTCGACGAGGTGAAGACCGGTTTCCGGATCGCTCTCGGCGGCGCCGAGGAGGTCTTCGGGGTCACCCCCGACCTTGGCACGTTCGCCAAGGCGATGGGCAACGGGTTCCCGGTGGCGGCCGTGGGCGGCAAGCAGGAGGTGATGGACACCTGGGCCGGAGGCGGGGCGATGCAGGCCGGCACCTACTCGGGCAACGCCTTGTCGGCGGCGGCAGCCAGCGCAACCATCGACATCCTGGCGACCGGCGAGCCGTACGCCAGGATGGAGAAGACCGGTGGGGCCCTCATGGACGGCCTGGTCCGGATCTGCGCCGACCACGGCGTCCCCGCTCACGGCGTGGGCGGACCGACCATGGTGGGCCTCTTCCTCGGGGACGAGCCGCCGCGCGACTTCCGCGACGTCGTCAACCACGACGCCGATCTCTACGAGACGACCGTCCGGGGAATGATCCACCGCGGCGTCCTGCCCGTCGACGACGCCCGCGAGCCGTTGTTCCTGTCGGCGGCCCACACCGACGAGGACATCGCCACCACCCTCACCGCCTTCGAGGAGTCCCTTGTGGAGGCTCTCGGTTAGCACCTTGCGCCTCATCCTGGGGCTGATCCTCGTGGTGTCGGGCGTGGTGTGGACCCTGCAGGGGCTCGACGTCCTCGGAGGCAGCGCCATGAGCGGGGTGACCCTTTGGGCCGTCATCGGCCCGCTGGTCGCCATCGCCGGACTGTGGCTCGCCGGGTCCGGGTACCGACACCGCCGCTGAGCGACGCCTTGCCGTGAGACGGCGGGGTCAGCCGCAGTCGGGCTCGACGTCGGTGGGTAGCTCGAGGATCTCCACCGCCTCGTGATCGAAGGCGGAGGGCGGTTCGCCGATGTCGAGGACCCGCACCGGGAAGCCCCCAATGGTGTCGGGGAGGCCGGCCAGGTCGACCATCGCCGTCGTGAGGAGGAGGATGCACGGCGCGCCGTCATCGGTGGCGCCCTCGCCGACACCCTCGACACCGTCGAGCTCGAGCAGCGGCTCGGCCTCGACCACGGCCGCGGCGAGCGCCTCCGACGACGCGTCCCCGGCCATCAGTCCTCGGCCAGCCTGACCCCGAGCAGCGCCTGGACGAACTGGATGTTGTTGATGATGGTGACCGCACTCGATCCGGCGAAGAGCAGGCCGACGGCGTTGTCGTCCACATCGAGCACCAGGCTGCCGGAGTCTCCTCCGGCGCTCATCGAGGTCGTGACGATCTGTTTGACGAACTTGCCCACTCGTCCGGAACCGTAGTTGACGTTGACGGTGGCGTTGACCGAGGTCACCCGCCCGGTGGTGAAGTTGGTGGTGCGCCCCGTCTTCTTCACCACATCGCCGACGGCTACCGGGGCGTACGACGTGCGGGCATAGCCCAGGTAGTAGATCTCCCGGGTGAAGTCGTGGAAGGGCACCTCGGCAACGGCGGCGTCGACCATGTTGTCCGTTCCATCGAACGTGATCGGCACGTAGTGGTGCAGCGTGCCGATCTGGTCGGCCGAGGTGCCGCCGTCGATCGGGCCCGGCTGGTACACGGCATCACCGATGCGGGCGTCGTTCGAGTTGGCCAGCACATGGTTGTTGGAGAGGATGTAGTACCGCGACGGTATCCCCGGATCGATGGATCGGTCGTAGCAACCGCTCCCCGCCGTGCCGGCCGTTATGGCGAAGTGGCCGACGCTGTCACCGCCCATGGCCGGCCGCCGCCGATCCTTGAGGGATTGGGCGGCGCCGGTGGCGGGCCACCCCGCTCCGGCAAAGAGCGTGCCGACGGCGACCACGTCGGTGGGGCGCCGGTTGAGCGTCTTGGGCACCCGGGCCGACGTGGGGAGGAGATCGAGGTCGATCTTCTGCTCGACCATCACCTGGATGCAGCGCTCGTTGGTCACGACGCCGGCGGTCTCCTTGAAGCCGAGCCCGACACCGACCACGTTGGTCAGGGCCAGCAGATCCTCCTCGCGCTCCTCCTTGGTCTGCACGAGGGCCTCGGTGAAATCGGGGGCGAGCTGCACCGTGGTCAGCTCGAGGCTGGTGAAGTCGACGTCGGCCATGGTTCTCTCCCCATGAGCGTGGGACCGTGCCGCTAACGGCGCGGCCGGCGCCACAGCAGGCGCCGTCCGCGAACCCTACGCCGATCACTACGGTGCCGGACGGGCGGGCTAGGCGGCGACGGAGGCCTCCGGCTCCAGCACAACCGGGTCGGGACGCAGCGGGCGGATCGCCAGCGCCGCCACCGCCACCCAGGCGATGCTCACCGCGATGAGCAACCGATAGTCGACCGAGGCGATGATCGCCGCCGCCCCGAGGGTGGTCAGGGTCTGCGGGAGGTCGATTGCCACGTATGAGGCAGTTGCCGCCCGGCCCTGGAGCCGGGCCGGGGTGAGTCGCTGGCGGAGCGTGGTGTATGCCACCAGCACGAGAGGCGCCCCGTAGCCGATCAGGACCAGCCCGCCGAGCACCGCCGCAAGGCTGGTGCCGACCAGCGGGATCAACCCGAGCGCCAGCAAGAGCATGCCGATGGCGACGGTGCGCCGCTCCCCCAAGCGGGCGATCACCCTGGCGGCGGTGGCGCCTCCCGCCACCGCCCCGAGGCCCTGCACGCTCACCAGCGCTCCCAGCATCGCCGGTTCGACCCCAAGGCCCTCGTCCATCACCGGGAAGACGGCGACGTTGACGAACCCGATGATCCCGAACCCGGCCGCCATCGCCAACGTGGTGACCCCGAGGACCGGGGTGTGCGCCAGGTGCCGGAACCCGGCGATGACCTCCGTCACGTAGTTGCCATGGGCGACGTCCTCGGGTGGCGTCTCGCCGACCTCGAGCCTCGCCAGAAGGAACGCGGTCACCGCAAAGCACACCGCGGTGAGCACGATCACCGGACCGACGCCGGCAGCCAGGTACAGGGCGGTGCCGAGGAGCGGCGAGACGAGTCGGAGCGACCGGTCGATGGTGGAGAGCACCCCGTTGCCGGAAGCGAGGAACTCGTCGGGCAGCAGGTCGCGTATCAGCCCGGACTGCGCCCCGGCGGTGACGTAGCCGGAACACCCGTACACGAACACCACCGCGTAGACCAGCCACAACTGCGACTCCGAGGCCACCAACAGAAGGCTGAGCACCACGGGGGCCATCGCCAGGTTGGACACCACCAGGAGCCGGCGGCGCGACACCCGGTCGGTGAGGTGGCCGATGAACGGGGCGATCAGCGCCGGCAGCCCGACCATCCCGAACACCAGGGCGGCGGCGCCGTCGGAGCCGGTCAGCTCCTTCACCCACACCGCCACCATCAAGAAGAGGGCGGCGTCGGCCACGTTGGTGAAGAACCATGCCCGGGTCAGCTGGCGGAACCCGCGGCTCTTCCAGGCGCCGGGGCGGCGCGACCACCACGGCGTGTTCTTCGGGTCTTCAGCCAATACCGCGCTCCCCCGTCTCGACGGGGTCGGGGACGATCGGATCGGGGTTGACCGTGGCGAAGATGGTCGACCGACGGGCGCCGGGCGGGCGCTTCCCGGGGTCGGTGGTGCGCTCGTAGTAGGGGTTGGCGAGTTGCTGGATGGCGTGGCTGAGCTCGGTCATCTCGTCGGATGTCAGCCAGACCTCGGCGGTGGCGATGGTGCTCGCCTGGATCCAGGAGTCGTCCTCGCGGTGTGCTCCGGCGAGGAACCGCCGCAGCCGCTCGCCCTGGTGGAGCACGACCAGGGCGGCGAGCTCGGTGACCGCCGACAGTGACCCGGTCACCTCGGGTGAGGGACGGATGTCGCGCAGGCCGTGGGCGACCCGCCACGGCTTCTCCCGCCCGCGGCGCGCCGCCGGCTCGATGTAGCCGTACTTGCCAAGCATCCTCAGGTGGAACGAGCAACTCGCCACCGACTCGCCGAGCCGGCGTGAGCACTCGGTGGCCGTGGCCTCGCCGCGCTCGTGGAGGAAGTCGAGCAGCTCGAGCCTGGTCGGGTGGGCGAGGGCACGGATTCGTTCGGGGTCGTGGATCGACCGGTGGTCATGGGTGGACATGGCGGCAAGCGTAGCATTCTAAAGAACTCTTGCGCAAGAGTCCTTTAGGATCAACCTACGGATTCTTCCCGGGGTCCCGGGCCGGTCTTCAGGCGTCGGTGGGCGGGCACCGGTTAGCGTTCCGGCATGAGCTGGCCGGTCACCTACCGCCGCCGGGTGCGATTCTCCGACAGCGATGCCCAGGGCGTCGTCTTCAACGGCAACTTCCTCACCTACTTCGACGACACCGTCACCGACTGGCTGGAGGAGTTGGGCTACGGCTGGGAGCGGCTGACCGCCACCGGGCACGACCTGGTGCTGGCCAGGGTCGAGGTCGACTTCCGCTCGCCGGGACGGATCGGCGACACCCTGGTCACCGGGGTGCGCGCCACCGGTTTCGGGAACAGCTCGATCCGGCTCGCCCTGGAGACCTGGGACGAGGCGACCGGCCGCACCGTCGTCGAGGGGCGCCAGGTGCAGGTCGTCATCGACCCGGTGACCTTCACCCCGCGACCGGTCCCCGATTTCCTGGTCGAAGCCATCGAGGCCCTCCAGGGGAGTGTTTCAGCCCGGCCCGAGTGATCAGTCCTGCCGGGACGGATCGAGGGGCGTCGGCTTGCCCAGCTGGCCGAGCTGGGAGACATCCCGCCGGAACAGCAGCGAGATCGTCCAGTCGCTCACCACCCGTGCCTTGCGAGCCAGCCCCGGGATCATCAGCAGGTGGTAGGAGCGTCCCATCCACCAGGCGAGCGGCCCGGTGAAGGTGAACCGCATCACCTGTGCCGTCCCCTGCCACTTCCCCAACGTGACGGCGAGGCCGCGGTTGCGGTACTCGAAACGGATCCGACGGCCCACTCCCAGCGAGGCGGCGATGTTGACCGCCGCCACCCTTGCCTGGCGCACCGCGTGTTGCGCCGTCATCGGGGCGAATCCACCTTCCGGCACCGGCACCCGGGCGGCGTCGCCGATGGCGAACACCCCCGGCAGCCCCACCACCTGCGTGCCGTCGTCGACGATGACCCGGCCGAGCTCGTCGGTGGGCAGGCCGAAGCCTTGCACGTCCGGGTTTGCCCGCTGCCCCGCCGTCCACACGATCGTCTCCGAGGCGTACGGCTCGACGGCGCCGCCGGAGAGCACCACCACCTTGTCGACGCACGACTCGAGCCGGGTGCCCAGGTAGAGCTCCACGCCTCGCTTGCGGAGCACGCCCTCGGTGAAGGAGGCCAGCTTGGGATGCAGCCCGGGCAGGAGCGTGTCCCGCGCCTCGACGAGCACCCATCGGAGGTCGGCGGCGGACAGCCCCTGGTAGCGGCGCACCGCATCACGTGCCATCGACTCGAGCTCGGCCAGGGCCTCCACGCCGGCATACCCACCACCGATGAAGGTGAAGGTCAGCTGGCGACGACGCTCCTCGGGATCGGATGTCGCCTGGGCGACGTCGAGCTGGCGCAGCACCCGGTTGCGCAGCCAGATGGCGTCGGCGAGGGTCTTGAACCCGACGGCGTTGTCGGTCAGGCCGGAGATGGGGAACACGGTGGGCACCGACCCCACCGAGACCAGCACGCGGGCGAATTCGACGTGAACCGTCTCGCCGGCCACCGTCGTCACCGCCGCCTTGCCCGCTCCCGGGTCGAGGTCGGTGACCTCGCCGACCAGCAGATCCGTGCGGTCGAGCATCCCGCGCAACGGGATGACGGCGTGGCGAGGCTCGATGGTGCCGGAGGCGGCCTCAGGGAGGAGCGGCGAGAACAGCATGAAGTTCTCCGGGGCGACGATCGCAACCCGTTCCGGCCGACCGGCCAGCGTTCGCTCGAGGTGCCTGGCGGCGATCGCTCCCCCGAACCCGCCACCGACGATCAGGACGTCGTAGAACGTCACCCGACGATCTTATTCCGCACCCGACGCGACTCCGCCGGCTGACGCCGGCGAAGTCGATTCGGGTGGGCTCTTGCCGGGCCGGCTCCCACCAGCCCGGGGCCGACGACTCACTCCGTGACGATCACCTTGGCACGCATCCACGGGTGCGGGGTGCAGAAGTACTCGAAGTCCCCCACCTCCTCGAAGGTGTAGGACCAGGTCGCCCCCGGGTCGAGGAAGCCCGAGTCGAAGGCGCCGGCGGCGTCGGTGACGGTGTGGATCTGGTCGTCGTCGTTGGTCCAGGTGACCGTGGTGCCCACCGGGATGGTGAGCTCGTTGATCGAGTAGTCGGCGGGGACCTCGTCGGCGGCGAACTCGTCGGGGGAATCGAGCTCCTGGGCCTCCCAGGCGCCCGCCACGATCGACACCGGCTCGCCTTCGGCCGGCGGGGTCATCTCGTGCCCACCGGTGGTGGCGGTGGCCTCACCGCCCTCGCCGATCGCCTCGAAGATCTCCGGGTTGGGCTCGCCGCTGATGACGATCTGGCCGATGGCGCCCTTGTCGACGGCCCTCGAGAGGGCGTGGTCGACCAGGACGATCGTCGAGGGCACCTGGCCGACGAGCTCGACGACGGTGCCTCCGCCTGCCGGAACCAGCGTGGTCTGCGACCCGCGGAGGGGCTCGCCGAGCAGCGCCGCCTCCTGGTACACCACGTCCCAGTGGGAGCCGATCGGGTGGAAGTTGGAGTCGAGGTTGAGCCCGGCGTTGACGAAGTAGATCCTCGCCCGCTCCCCGACGGCCATCTGCAGGGCGTTGTCGCCGGCGAGAGCGCCGCGGGCGCCGTTGAAGACGACGAAGGTCGGATCCTCGTCGGTGACCGCGGCCCGGTCGAACTCGGCCATACCGGGCTCGTCGTCGACCGTGTAGTACTCGGACTGCACCATGTACCACTCGTGGTCGGCGGCAGGGAGCGGCGTCTCCGGGTCGACCAGGATCCCGCCGAACATGCCGTGCGAGATGTGCGCCGGGATGTCGCCGTAGGCGCAGTGGTACATGAAGAACCCGGGGTAGAGCAGGCGCGCCTCGATGGTCTTCGTCTCGCCGGGCGCAACCGTGGTCGCCTCGGCCCCACCGCCCTGGCCGGTGACGGCGTGGAAGTCCACGTTGTGCGGGTTGGCGTTGCCCTGGGGATTGGTGATGGTGAAACGGAGGACGTCGCCCACCCGTGCCCGGATCACCGGGCCGGGGGTGCCGACGACGAGCCCGTCCGGGCCGTCGACCAGCCGGTACCCCCAGGTCTCGAACTCGACTCCGGTGGCCGGGTCGATGGCCGACACGTTCTCGACCACCTCGAAGTGGACCTCGACGATGGCGGGGGCGGTACGACCCGACGGGGGCGGCATCTCCGGGGCCACCGCAACGTTGACCTCGCCGGCGGGAACGGCCGGCAGCTCCCCCTTCGGCACCAGGGCGGGGATGACCTCGCCGACAGCCGCCGGCGCCGCCGATGCAGCAGCGACATCGGCTTCGGCGAGAAGGGCGTCGACCCTCTCGGCGACGATCTCGTCGTCGACCGAGTTGCGCCCGGCGGTGATGGCGATGCCTCCGACGGCGAGCGCCATGGCGACCAGGGCGCCGACCAGGGCCAGCGCACCGATCGAAGCCAGCGTGTAGTGCGCATGCGGAGGCGGTGGAGGTGGCTGGGACGTGTCTGTGGACGTGCGCGGGAGTAGATCGGTCATGTTCCCCGGGAGTCAATAGCGATCGGGCCCCGTCGAGTAGGGCCGAACGGCACTATTGGGGACCCGGCCGTTTGGCGGCCTGTGTCAGCACACGCCGCCGTCGTCGGCGACGAAGCAGGCGTCCGACTGGAACCGCCTCCACTCCGCCATCAGCCGGCGGACCTCCTCGAGGTACGCCGGGATGTCGGGCGGAAGGACGAGCCGGTCGCCCTCGCGCACTACCGGCAGAATGCCGCCAGGGGCGTCGTCGGGATCGGCGACCACGTGCACCGTGTGGGCGACCACCAGGTCGCGCAACGCCTCCTCGGTGCGATCGGCGTCCGGGGAGCGACTCGCCCGATACAGTTCGATCACGTCGCCACCTCCCCGAAGGAGCCTACGTCCTCCACGGAGCGATCAGCCCGATGGAGCGCCGAACCTCCCGCCCGGTACGATCCGTATCGTCAACTTGAACCTACTTTAGAGCAGCCAAGCTCTCGCCAGCCGATTCCCCGAAGGAGCGCCCATGGCCGGACCGATCAAGCTCAGTGGCCCCGATCTCGCCACCGAGAGCATCCCGTCCGAGTCGGTCGGGGGCGACGTGCCGTTCGTCGGCCACCTCGACGGCAAGCCGGTGGTGGTGGTGCGCACCGCCGACGGGGTTCGCGCCGTCGGCGGTCGGTGCACCCACTACGGCGGCCCGCTCGGTGACGGTATCTGCGACGGCGAGCAGCTCCACTGCCCCTGGCACCACGCCTCCTTCGACGTCACCACCGGGGAGGCCGTCGGGGCGCCGGCACTCAACCCGATCCCGGTGTATCGCGCCGAGGAGCGCGACGGGCACATCACCGTCGAAGGGCCGGTGGATCCCGACATCCCCGAGCGCATCCCGCCTTCGGCCCCCGACTCGGTGGTCATCGTCGGCGCCGGCGCCGCAGGGGCGACCGCCGCCGAAGCCCTCCGCCGCCTCGGCTACACCGGCCCGGTGACCCTGGTCGGCGACGAGCCGCCGGTCGACCGGCCGAACCTGTCCAAGGACTACCTGGCCGGAACCGCCCCCGAGGACTGGCTGTGGCTCCGTAGCGCGGGGTTCTACGCCGAGCACGACATCGCCCTCCTCAGCGACCGACGCGTGGTCGCCATCGACCGCGCCGAGCGGATCGTCGAGATGGCCGATGGGGAACGCATCGCCTACGGGGCGCTGCTGCTCGCCCCGGGGGCCGAGCCGATCCGTCCTCCGATCCCTGAAGCGCCCCAGATCCACTACTTGCGCAGCCTCGATGACAGCAGGGCCATCGTCGAAGCGACTGCGTCGGCAACAACTGCCGTCGTCGTCGGTGCCGGGTTCATCGGGCTGGAGGTGGCGGCGTCGCTGCGGATGCGGGAGCTCGAGGTCACCGTGGTGGCCCCCGAGCCGATCCCGCTGGCGCACATCGTCGGCGACGATCTCGGATCGTTCGTGCGCGCCCTCCACGAGGAGCATGGCGTCACCTTCCGTCTGGGCCACGTGGTCCACGAGGTTCGCCAGGGAGAGGTGGCGCTCGACGACGGCACGGTCCTCCCCGCCGATCTGGTGGTCGTCGGGGTCGGGGTCCGGCCCCGCACCGACCTGGCCGAAGCCGCCGGGCTCGAGGTCGACAAGGGCATCGTGGTCGACGACCGGCTGCGTACCAGCGACCCGGCCATCTGGGCGGCCGGCGACTCGGCCCGCTACCCGCACCCCGTCGCCGGCAGCATCCGGGTGGAGCACTGGGTGCTCGCCCAGCGCCAGGGGCAGACCGCCGCCGCCAACATGCTCGGGCACGACATCCCCTTCACAACCCCACCCTTCTTCTGGAGCCAGCACTACGACATCCCGATCAACGTGACCGGCCACGCCGCCGGATGGGACCAGGCGGTGGTGCACGGCGACCCGTCTGCCCATGACGTCATCGTCGGGCTCCGCGCACGGCGACAAGACCCTCGCGGTCGCCTCGATCTATCGCGACCGGGACAACCTGCGGGCGGAGCGCGCCCTCGCCACCGGCGACCAGGAGGCGCTCGACGGGCTGCTGTCGGGCTGAGTGCCGCTGCCCCGGGCATCGGCCGGGCGACTTGGGTAGATTTCCTGGCGCTTGCCGAACCTGGAGGGCTCTGTGTCGATCTTCCCGCCCGTGACCAGTGAGGACCTGGCCACCGTCCACATCTTCGAGGGGTTGGACGACGACACCCTCGCCGACGTCGCCCAGCGGTGCATCGCCATCGGCGCCCACGCCGGCGCCAAGCTCGTGCACCAGGGTGAGTCAGGGTTCGACTTCTACATGATCCACGGAGGCGAGGCCGGTGTGGTCATCGACGAGGAAGAAGTGGCCACCCTCGGCCCGGGCGACGTCTTCGGGGAGATGGCGCTGCTCGGTCGCCGCCACCGCAATGCCGACGTGACCGCCAAGACCCAGATGTCGCTGATCACGATGATGGTATGGGACTTCCGTCAGGTGATCGAGGACCACCCGGAGATCGAGCACCGGCTGCGCGCCCTGGCCGAACAACGCCTCAGCGAGGATTGACCTCGTCGCACGCCCGTCTCCTGCCGCATCCGGTGGTCGGCGGGAGCTTCTCCAGCCCGGTCGCGCCCGGCGACGGTTGGCCCGACGACCGAGCCGGCCCACGCACACCGGTGGCGACCTCGGTGGCCCAGGTGCAGACCCTCTCCATCGGGGCGACGCTCGACGAGATCACGGCACGGTCGTCGGTGTGCAGAGCGTGCCCACGGCTGGTGGCGTGGCGGGAGCAGGTGGCGATCGACAAACGCGCATCGTTCGCCGACGAGCCGTACTGGGGCCGGCCGGTCGCCGGCTGGGGTGATCCGGCGGCCCGCATCCTCGTCCTCGGTCTCGCCCCCGCCGCTCACGGGGGGAACCGGACCGGACGTGTGTTCACCGGGGACCGCAGCGGTGACTGGATGTTCGCCGCCCTCCACCGGGCGGGGCTCGCCTCCCAACCGACGTCACGACAAGCCGGCGACGGCCTCCGGCTCACCGCTGTGCGGATCGTCGCCGCCGTCCGCTGCGCCCCGCCTGGCAACCGGCCCTCCACCTCCGAGCGGGACTGCTGCAGCCCCTGGCTCGACCGTGAGGTGGAGTTGGTGCTACCCACCGTGAAGTCGATCGTGGCCCTGGGCGGCTTCGCCTGGACGGCGGCGCTGGCCACGCTCGCCCGCAACCGGGTCGCCCTGCCCCGGCCCAGGCCAGGGTTCGGGCACGGCGCCGAGGTCGCCCTCCATGGTCCCACCGGCCCGTTGCGCCTCATCGGGTGCTACCACCCCAGCCAGCAGAACACCTTCACCGGCAAGCTCACCGAGGTGATGCTCGACGAGGTGCTCCGCCGCGCCGCCGGGTAGTGACCTCGCCGCGTGTCACGCCCGACGCGTAGCAGGAGCCGGCGGGGCGGGGCCCGGTTGCCGCCCCGGCTCCCAGGTCAGGGGATGCTGCTCTTGACCTCGCAGGCCGTGGCGCCGTCGGTGCCCGCGTTGCCCCGGCACGTGTCGGTGCCGCTGCCGCCGTTGAGGCTGTCCGACCCGTTGCCACCGTTGAGGGTGTCCGATCCTGCGTTGCCGAACATGGTGTCATTGCCGCCGTTGCCGTTGACCGTGTCGGTCCCGTCGCCGCCAAGGAGCTCATCGTTGGAGATCCCCCCGCTGACGGTGTCGTTGCCGGCGCCTCCGTTGATGTCGTCGACTCCGCTGCCCCCACCGACGACGTCTCCTTCGGTGCCGCCCTCGATGTCGTCGGCTCCATTGCCGCCCTCGATCTCGTCGGCACCGCTGTTCCCGTTGATCACATCGGCACCCTCGCCGCCGTCGAGCGTGTCGGCCCCGTCGCCACCGGTGAGGATGTCGTTGCCGGTGCCGCCGTCGACGACGTCGGCGCTGCCATCGCCGAGGAGCGAGTCACCGCCGGCGCCACCGAGAATGGTGTCGATCCCCGCGCCGCCGGTGAGCGAGTCGTTACCAACGCCGCCGGTGAGCGAGTCGGTGCCATTGCCGCCGACGAGGGAGTCGGCGCCGTCTCCGCCGTCGAGGGTGTCGTTGCCGTCGCCGCCACAGATCACGTCGGCGCCGCCGAGACCATCGATGACGTCGTTACCGCCCAGGCCGTCGATGACGTCGATCCCGCTCGTCCCGTCGATGGTGTCGACGCCGGTCGTTCCCTGGATGGTGACCACGAGGCCGTCGCACGAACTGAGCCCGGTCATCCCTTCGGCGGCGAGCTCGTAGGCACCGATGGACCCGTACCGCGGATACCCGGTGGTCGGCGTCAGGTGGGCTCCGCCGTGCACCTGGACGTAATACGTGACTCCTGCTTCGACGGTGTGGGTGAGCGAGGCGTCCATCCCGGTTGCCTCGTCCTCCCAGACCTTCACAACCGGTGGTGCGTCGGTGGCGAGCAGGTCCATCTCCGCGGAGTACAAGTCGAGCACGACGTCGAGGTTCGGGCTGACCGGCGCCGGCTCGGCGACGAAGGTCACCGACCCTGACTCGGAGGCGGTGAAGCTGAACAGGTCGTAGTCGTCCTTGGACGACACGACGCCGGTGCGGGAGCTGAGCAGCACCGTGGCCGTGGTGTCGACGTTGGTGTGGTCGTCACTCCGCTGATTCACACCGTGGCTCGCCATCACGGCGAAGTCGTCCTCGGTGTTGGTGGCGCCGTCGTAGTCGCCCTTGCTCCACTGGGTGACCGGCTCGTAGTAGCCGACCCCCATGATGGGCGCCCACGGCTCGTGGCCGGCGTAGTACTCGCCGAATAGCTCTCGGCCGTCATGGTCCAGGCCCATGTTGTGCCCCACCTCGTGGGAGACACACTCGGCCATCGCCTTGGTGTCGCCGGAGAGCGAACCGGGAAAGCACCACGCCGGTTGGAAGTACGAGTGGGGGGCGAAGTCGCCGTAGATGTCGAAGACGCCGAGGTAGGCGACTCCTCCGCAGAAGCCGCAGATCTCGGTGTCGGCGGTGTTGGTGATGACGGCCCTGGTGCCGTATGTCAGGTCCGACGCCGACGACCGGTTGATCGCGTCGAAAGCGGGGGCGGCGGTGGTGACGTTGACGTCGAACGGGGCGAAGTCCTCGGCGACCCGCTGCCAGATGCTCTGGATGACGTCCATCTCGGCGTCACTGAAGGTGCCGGGTGCACCGTCGGTGTCGTAGGCCAGCGCCGTGTACACGCCTGCCCGCCAGCCGTTGCTCGCCGGCAGGGTGTGGCCGTTGAAGTCGAGGTACACCACACGCTTCGAGCCCGGCTTGCTGTTGAGCGAGAACGTGTCGTCGTAGGGGAACGGAGCCGCCGCCGGTGCGCCGTCTCCGCCGGCCCGGGGCGCGGTGTCCGGCGCCGGGTCGACGAAGAACACGAACCCGTAGCGGTCGAGGTAGACGGTGTCGTCGGAGAGGAGCAGCTCCTCGAGACCCGAGGGAGACATCCCGTTGCGGGCAGCGACCTCGCCGAGCCGGTCACCGACCTGGTCGAGCGCCTCCTGCCCGGCGGCAGGCTCGGCGAGTACCGGCGACTCGGAAGGATCGACCGGCTGACGAAGCCTCACCGAGGCTGCCGCCATCGTCGCCTCGGACTCACCGCCCGGGAAGACGACCCCGCCGTCTGTTCCCGAGTCGCCGGCGGCTGCCGGCGGCAGTGCCGTCGTCATCAAAGCCAAGGCCATCGACGCCCCAGCCCACAAGCGCCGACGCCCGAATCTGTGCCATCCGGCCATTCCCCCGACCCCCTGTACACGCCGGCAGGCCGGATGCCCACCCACAGGAGCGGGAGACTAGGAGCCAACGCGCAGCTACCAGCATGGGTTGATCGGCCCTTTCGCCGGGCTGGCGCTTCCGACGCGAGCGGGGCGGATCTCGAAACGGGGAGGTGACCCGTCGAGCTTCAGCTCGACCGCGACGACACCCACTCGGTCGACGGACCCGACATTGACAGGGTCGGTAGCATCCATGGGGCCGACGAAGGCTGCGGGAGAGACCGGGCGGACGACGCCCGGCGCCGAAGGAGCAACCGCCCCGGGAACCTCTCAGGCACCAGGTACCGCAGCCGGAGGCACCTCTGGAGAGCGGGTCGGGGACGACCCCGCCGAAGGGGAAAGCCGGCACCGGCCGGTGAATCTCTCAGGCAACCGAGACAGAGCGGGGCGCCGGAGACCTTCACACCGAGGGTGGGCACACCGAGGGTGGGCACACCGAGGGTGGGGCCCGGTGCCGCCGACGTCGAGGAGCCGAGATGACCCGCCCGCTCAGCGAACTGGAACAGACCGACGACTTCGTGCGGCGCCACATCGGGCCTGAACCCGACCAAGTCGGCAAGATGCTCGAGGTGGTCGGCGTCGCCAGCCTCGACGAGCTGGTCGAGCGCGCCGTGCCGGCTTCGATCCGAGGAGGCGTGCTCGACTCTGCCCGGTCCCCGCACCGAGACGGCGGTCACCGCCCGGCTCGCCGAGCTGGCCGGTCGCAACGAGGTGTTCACCTCGATGATCGGGATGGGATACCACGACACGATCACCCCGGCGGTGATCCAGCGCAACATCCTCGAGAACCCCGGCTGGTACACCGCCTACACCCCGTATCAGCCCGAGATCTCCCAGGGCAGGCTGGAGGCTCTGCTCAACTTCCAGACGATGGTGAGCGACCTCACCGGAATGGAGATCGCCAACGCCTCGATGCTCGACGAGGCGACCGCCGCCGCCGAGGCGATGGCGATGCTCCACCGCACCAAGCAGGTCGACTCGGAGCGATTCCTGGTCGACGCCGACTGCCACCCCCAGACCATCGCGGTGCTCGCCACCCGGGCCGAGCCGCTCGGCATCGAGATCGTCGTCGCCGACCCGGCGACGGCCACTACCGATGACGTTTACGCCGTGCTCCTGCAGTACCCGGGGAGCAGCGGAACCGTCCCTGACCACCGCTCGCTGGTCGACGGGCTGCGGTCGCGGGGTGTCGGGATCGCGGTAGCCGCCGACCTGCTCGCCCTCGCCATGCTCGTCCCCCCGGGGGAGTGGGGCGCCGATGTGGTCGTTGGCAGCTCGCAGCGCTTCGGGGTGCCGATGATGTTCGGAGGACCCCACGCCGCCTTCTTCGCCATCCGAGACGAGTTCAAGCGCTCGATGCCCGGCCGCCTGGTCGGGGTGTCACGGGACACCGCCGGGCGGATGGCGCTGCGGCTGGCGCTCACCACCCGCGAGCAGCACATCCGCCGGGAGAAGGCGACCAGCAACATCTGCACCGCCCAGGTGCTCCTGGCGGTCATCGCCGGGGCGTACGCCGTGTACCACGGCCCGGACGGCCTGCGCACGATCGCCGAGCGAGCCCACCGACTGGCGTCCCTGCTCACCGCCGGGCTCGCCGCCGGTGGGGTCACCGTCGTCAACGACACCTGGTTCGACACGCTCACCGTGTCCGCGCCCGGTCGGGCCGGCGAGGTGGTCGCCGCCGCCGCCGAGCGACGCGTCAACCTGCGCCAGGTGGACGCCGACACGGTCGGGGTTTCCGTCGACGAGGTGACCACCCCCGCCCACATCGACCTCCTGTTCGAGAGCTTCGGGGTCCCCGCCCGAGTTGCCGACCTGGAAGACGCCGACGCCGGCATCCCAGGGCAACTGGCGCGCACCTCGCCATATCTCATCCACCCGGTCTTCTCCGAGCACCACAGCGAGACGGCGATGCTCCGCTACCTCCGCAAGCTGCAGCACCGCGACATCGCCCTCGACCGGTCGATGATCCCGTTGGGCTCGTGCACCATGAAGCTCAACGCCACCACCGAGATGGTGGCGGTCACCTGGCCGGGGTTCGCCCGCGTCCATCCCCACGCCCCCCGTGACCAGGTCGGCGGCTACCTCGAGCTGATCGACGAACTCGAGCGATGGCTGGCCGAGATCACCGGATACGACGCCGTGTCGCTCCAGCCGAACGCCGGTTCGCAGGGCGAGTACGCCGGGCTCCTCGCCATCCGCGGGTACCACGCCTCCCGCGGGGAGAGCCGGCGCGACGTGTGCCTGATCCCCGCCTCGGCCCACGGGACCAACCCGGCCAGCGCGGCGATGGCCGGGATGCAGGTCGTGGTGGTGGCGACCGACGACGACGGGAACATCGACGTCGCCGACCTCGTCGCCAAGGCGGAGGAGCACGCCGATCGCTTGGCAGCGTTGATGATCACCTACCCGTCGACACACGGCGTGTTCGAGGAGACGGTGACCGAGGTGTGCGACATCGTCCACCGGCACGGCGGCCAGGTCTACATCGACGGGGCCAACCTGAACGCCCTGGTCGGCGTCGCCAAGCCCGGCGAGTTCGGCGGCGACGTCTCCCACCTGAACCTGCACAAGACGTTCACCATCCCCCACGGCGGGGGTGGCCCGGGGGTTGGGCCCATCGGGGTGCGGAGTCATCTCGCCCCGTTCCTTCCCGGTGACCCGCTCACCGGCACCGGGGCGGTGGCGGCGGCGTCGTGGGGCTCGGCCGGCATCCTCCCCATCGCCTGGGCCTACATCGCCCTGATGGGCGCCGAAGGGCTGACCCGGGCGACCCGGATGGCGATCCTGAATGCCAACTACATCGCCAGGCGGCTGGCGCCCCACTACCCGGTCCTCTACACCGGTCCCGGTGGGTTCGTCGCCCACGAGTGCATCATCGACACCAGAGAGCTCAAGCACGACCACGGCGTGACCGTCGACGACATCGCCAAGCGGTTGATCGACTACGGGTTCCACGCGCCCACGATGTCGTTCCCGGTGGCCGGGACGCTCATGGTGGAGCCGACCGAGTCCGAGTCGCTCACCGAGCTGGACCGGTTCTGTGACGCCATGATCGCCGTCAGGCGCGAGGTCGACCGGGTCGGCGACGGTGGGTGGCCGGTCGATGACAACCCGCTTCACCACGCCCCGCACACCGCCGAGGACGTCCTCGCCGACGACTGGGACCGGCCTTACCCGAGGGAGCTGGCCGCCTACCCGGTGACGGCGTTGCGCGGGGACAAGTACTGGCCGCCGGTGTCGCGGATCGACAATCCGTACGGCGACCGCAACCTGGTGTGCTCCTGCCCGCCGATCGAGGCCTACGCCGGGACGGGGCCGGATTGAGCGACCTCGACCGGTACAAGCGCCAGGCGGCGCTTGCCGCCGTCGACCGGGTGGCGTCCGGCATGGTCGTCGGCCTCGGCTCGGGTTCCACCGCGGCGCACGCCGTCACCGAGATCGCCGCACGGCTCGATGACGGCCGGCTGTCCGACGTCCGCGGCATCCCCAGCTCGGCGGCGACCGAGGCGCTGGCGAGCCGGCTGGGTATCCCGCTGGTCGACCCAGGGCCCGACGATGTGGTGGCGGTGGCCATCGACGGCGCAGACGAGATCGCACCCGACCTTTCACTGATCAAGGGCGGCGGCGGCGCCATGCTTCGGGAACGGATCGTCGCCTCACTGGCGGAAGCGTTCGTGGTGGTGGCCGACCACACCAAGCTGGTCCCCAAGCTGGGGACCGGGGCTGCGGTCCCGCTCGAGGTGACGCCGTTCGGGGTGGCCTCCACGCTCGCCCGGCTGGCGTCGCACGGCGAGCCGGCGATACGTGCCGATGGGGACCGCCCCTACGTCACCGACAACGGCAACCTGGTGGTCGACCTCGCCACCGGGCCGATCGCCGACCCGGATGCGATGGACGCGGTACTCCGGGCGGTGCCCGGGGTGCTCGCCACCGGGCTCTTCGTCGCCATGGCCGACCTGGTGATCGTCGCCGGCCCCGACGGGCTCGTCACCCTGACGGCTCGCTGACCGCTCAGGTCCCGACGGGAACCTCGGGGACAGCGTCGAACCAGGACTGGGCACGCTCCAACTGGCCGGCCAGCTGGAACAACGTGGCTTCGTCTCCGCCGCGGGCCATGAAGTGCGACCCGATGGGGAGACCGGCGGGGTTGCGATGGAGCGGGACCGTCATCGCCGGGAACCCGCTGAAGTTGGCCACCGGGGTGTACGGGACGTAGCGGGACAGCTGGTCCTCGAACTCCTCGAACGGGGTGCTTTGGTCGAGCTCGCCGACCCGCTTGGGCGGCTCGCCGAGGGTGGCGGTGAGCAGCACATCGTGGGCGACGAGGAAGTCGCCGAGCGCGTAGGCGGCGGTCTGGAGGACGGTGGTGGCCATCAACAGCTCCCCGGCGGTCAGGTCGAGACCACGCTCCACCAGCTCCCACGTGAACGGCTCGAAGGCGTCCAGCTTGGAGCCTCTGGTGACCACCTTGCCCACCGCCCGCATGGCGCGCAGGTCTCCCAGCGCCCGGCGCAGCGCCTTGCCCATCGGCCGCTGCTCGACCACGGCGAGGATCTCGAGGAAGGCGGCGTGGGGCATCGCCTTCCACCAGTCGAGGAAGGCGGTGCGGACGGCGGCCCCGTCGAACGGCGGGCCTGGCCTCTTCGACGTGGTGGCCGAGGCCTTCGAGCAGGGCGACGGTCTGCTCCACGGCGGCGATGCAGTCGGGATGGATCGGGTTCCCCTCGAGGTCGACGGTGGTGAAGGCGATCCGCAGCGCCGGTGGGTCCACCTCGGCGTGGTGGCGGTAGCAGGGCGCGGGGCGGTGCCGGGGTGAAGCGGTCTCCGCTCGGGGCGCCGGCGACGGCGTCGAGGAGGATGGCGCTGTCCCGCACCGACCGGCTGATGCAGAACGAGGTCGACAGGTAGTCGGCGGCGCCCGCCGGTGCCAGCGGCACCCGGCCCCTGGTCGGCTTCATCCCGAACAGGCCGCACGCCGATGCCGGGGATGCGGATCGATCCTCCGCCGTCGCTGGCGTGCGCCATGGGCACGATTCCGGCCGCCACCGCGGCAGCGGCTCCGCCACTCGACCCGCCCGGGGTGTGGTCGAGGCTCCAAGGGTTGCGGGTAGCGCCATGGAGGACCGGTTCGGTGACGGGCAACAGCCCGAGCTCGGGAGCGTTGGTGCGTCCCAGCGACACCAGCCCGGCACGACGGAAACGGTGGACCACCTCAGGGGTGAACACGCCCCGGAAGTCCTTGAAGAACACCGAGCCGAAGGTCACCGGCTCGCCCACCTCCGAGGTGAGATCCTTGATGAGGAACGGGACACCGGCGAAAGGTCCCCTGACCGTGGCCGCGGCGGCCCGGGCTGCCTCGGCTCGGGCTGCCTCGAACCTGGTCGAGACCACCGCGTTGATCACAGGGTTGACCGCATGGTGACGGTCGACGGCGGCGTCGATGAGCTCGTCGGAGGTGACCTGGCCGGTGGCGAGCAGCTCGGCCAGGGCGGTGGCGTCACGGCTGCGGTAGTCGTCGAACGAGAGACCCAGGCGGAACCCCCTACTGGTCACCTGCAATCTACCGAGCACCGGTCGCCAAGCCGCCACCGTGGCGAAACAGGCGATCGTATATCGTGGCGCCGTGATCGATCCGAAGACCGTGGTGGTCGAGGCGACTGCTGCGAACACCGAGCGGTCACCGGCGGATGTGTTGCGTCTCGTCGTCGCCGCGGTGGCGCTGCTCGTCGAGATCGTCGTCCAATGGCTGTTCGGCGGCACCCTGGTCGCCTTCACCTCCGAGTTGCTCAGCGGGTTGGAGGCCCTCCCCGAGTGGATCACCGCCGTCGTCGTCGTCGGCACCAGGGTGCTGGCCATCGTCCTCTTGGGAGGCGGGCTGGTGGTCACCGTTCTCCGGGGACGGTGGCGGCTGCTGGTGACGGTGCTGCTCGCCGTCGTCCTCGCCGTCGCCCTGGCCTCGATCCTCGACGGCGTCGACCCCGGACCCGGCGAGACGGTCGTCGAGGTCGAGGACGCCGCCGGCCCGCTCACCGACCCCGGCTTCCCGTCAGCCGTCGGAGTGGCGGTGGTGAGCGCCGTCCTGACCGCCGCCGCCCCCTGGCTGGAACGGCGGTGGCGGCGGCTGGGTTGGCTCCTGCTCGTCGGTGTCAGCGTGACCCGATTTCTCGCTTCGCCGGTCTCCTTCGAGTCATTGCACAACTTGCTGGTGGGCTGGTTCTCGGGAGCAGCGGTCCTGGTGGCCCTCGGGGGACCGGTCCGCCGGCCGACCGGAGCCAGCATCGCCGGCGGGCTGGCCGCCGTCGGGTTACCGCTGGCCCGGTTGGAGCAGGCCAGCGTGGACGCCCGCGGCTCGTCGCCGTACTTCGGCACGGCACCGGACGGGCAGCACCTCTTCGTCAAAGCGCTCGGCGAGGACCAGCGCAGTGCCGACCTCCTCTTCCGGATCTACCGGTGGGCGCAGCGGCGCGACCTGGGTGACGAGCGGCCCTTCTCGACGCTGCGCCGCGGGGTCGAGCACGAGGCACTCGTTGCCTTGGCGGCGCGTGAGCTGGGGGTGCGCACCCCGAGGCTCGCCGGTTTCGCCACCGCCGATCCCAACGGCTACGTCCTCGCCTACGAGGCCATCGAGGGACGCAGCCTCGACCGACTCGAGCCCGCGGAGATGACCGATGACGTGCTGGCCGCCATCTGGGAGCAGGTGACGTTGATGCGCCGGCACCGCATCGCCCACCGCGATCTGCGTCTGGCGAACGTCTTCCTGGCCGCTGACGGCGCCGTATGGATGATCGACTTCGGCTTCAGCGAGCTGGCGGCGTCCGATCTCCTGCTCACCAACGACATCGCCGAGCTGCTGGCATCGTCGACGCTGCAGGTGGGCGCCGCCCGGGCGGTGGCGGCGGGACGTACCGCCGTCGGCCCCGACGCCCTCGGCGACGCCCTCGACCGCCTCCAACCCTGGGCACTGAGCGGCGCCACCCGCACCGGGATGAAGGAGAGACCCGGCCTGCTGGACGAGCTTCGTCGGGAGGTCCAGGCGGCGGCAGCGGGCTAGGGCCGTCCCCAGCCGCCGCCCCCCGGGGTGAGCACCAGGAGGTGGTCGCCGGGCTCGACCTCGATGGTGGTCTTTCCGGCGAGCCGCTCCCGGGTCCCGTCGGCTCGGATCAGCCAGTCCTCGCCGCAGCCGCCCGGTCCGCCACCGGCCAGGCCCCACGGAGGCAGCACCCGGCGCTCTCCCATCAGCGAGACGGTGGCGGGGACGTCGAAAGCGAGTTGGCGCTCGATCCCCTCGCCGCCCGGGTAGCGGCCGGCGCCGCCGCTGCCCCGCCGCAGCCGGTAACTCACCACCCGGAACGGATAGTGGTCTTCCAACGACTCGATCGGGGTGTTCTTGGTGTTGGTCATGCCGGTGTGGATCCCGGACTGGCCGGCGGCGCCGGGCCGCCCGCCCTGGCCACCGGCGATGGTCTCGTAGTAGGCGAAGTCGTCGTTGCCGATCAGGACGTTGTTCATCGTCCCCTGGGAGGCGGCGGGCACCCGGTCGGGGGCCGCCTGGGCCAGGGCGCCGAGCAGCACGTCGGCGATCCGCTGGCTGGTCTCCACGTTGCCGGCGGCGACCGCCGCCGGGGCGAGGGCGTCGACCAGGCTGCCCGACTCGGTGACCAGGCGGATGGGTCGGTAGCACCCGCCGTTCGCCGGGATGGTGGGGTCGGTGGCGACCCTGACCGCGTAGTACAGGCACGAGCGGGTCACCGCGGCGACCGCGTTGATGTTGCCCTCGACCTGCCGGGCGGTGCCGGTGAAGTCGGCGGTGAGCGTCTTCCCCGTCCACGGTGACGGCCACCCGCACCGGGAGCAGTCGCCCCGGCCCACTCCATGAAGTCCTCGAACCGATACGTACCGTCGGGGAGCGCGTCCGATGGCGGCGCGCATCCGTCGCTCGCCGTAATCGAGCAGCGCCGCCGTCAGCTCGGCGATAGCCGGTCGACGCCGGTCGTCGACACGAGGGCGGCGAGCCTCTCCGCCCCGGCCTCGTTGGCGCCCAGCTGGGCCGACGAGGTCACCGAGCCGCTCGGCGGGTGTGCGGGTGGCGTCGAGGAACGGCTCGACGAACGCATCGCAGCCACTCGCCGCCGGACACTGCCGGCATCGGCGCCACCACGATCCCCTCCTGGTCGACGGTGACGGCGTGGGCCGGCATCGAGCCCGGGGCCTCGCCGCCGACGTCGGCGTGGTGGGCCCGGTTGGCCACCCAGCCGATCAGCTTGCCGTCGACGTGAACCGGCCGCACCAGGGTGAGGTCGTTGAGGTGGGTGCCCCCGTGGTAGGGGTCGTTGACCGCGTACTGGATGCCCGGCGGTAGGTCGGTGCCGAACGCGACCGAGCACGGCTGCCACCGAGGCCGGCATCGAGCCGAGGTGGACCGGGATGTGCTCGGCCTGGGCGAGCATCTCGCCGTCGGGTACGAACACCGCAGCCGAGCAGTCGGCTCGCTCCTTGATGTTCGGCGAGTAGGCGGTGCGGCGGAGCACCACCCCCATCTCGTCGGCGATGGCGGCGAACCGGTTGCGGGCCACCTCGAGGACGACCGGGTCGACGTTCACCAGGCCACCTCGAGGGCGCCCGACTCGTGGACGATCGCCCGCTCGCCCGGGCCGATCCAGGTGGTGGCCTCACTCTCCTCGATCACCGCCGGGCCGATCACTTCCCCACTGGGCGCCAGCCCGGCCCGGCGAACCACGGATGCCTCGACCGGCCCTCTCCGGGTGAGCACCTGGCGGGTACCCACCACCGCATCCCCGGACGGCGTCGGGGCCGGCAGGTCGCCGAGGTCGAGCACGGGCTCGCCGATGACCTCGACGCGCACCGTCACCGCCTCGATGGGATCGTTGGGACGGGCGAACCCGTTGCGGCGGCGGTGGCTGTCATGGAAAGCGAGGGCCAGCTCGTCCCAATCGCCGCTCTCCACCCACGGGATGGCCAGCTCGTGCGACTGGCCCAGGTAGCGAACATCGACGCGGACATCGATCGACGCCGGTGTTCCTACGCCCGACCGGGCGAAGCGGTCGAGGGCGTCGGCACGCACCGCGGCGACGTCGGCCGGCAGCTCGGCGGCGTCTCCGACGGTACGGAGACGGCTCCGCGCCAGGTCGATGCGCGGTGGGCTGAGAAGGAGGCCGAGCGAAGAGAAGACGCCGGCGTGGGAAGGGACGACCACGCCGGCCATTCCCAGGCCGCGGGCGAGAGCGGTGGCGTGCAACCCGCCTGCTCCGCCGAAGGCGACCAGATGCGCCCCCCTTGGGTCGGCCCCCTCCTCCACCGAGACCCGGCGAACCGCGGCGGCCATCACCGCCTCGACCACGGTCATGATCCCGAGGGCCGCCTCGCCGAGGTCGAGGCCCAGCGCCTCCCCGAGCGCGCCGATGGCGACGTCGCGCCGGGACGGGGTGCATCGGCAACGACCCGGCCAGGGAGCCACCGGGGTCGATCCTCCCGGCGACGACGTTGGCGTCGGTGACCGTCGGGTCGGCGCCCCCCTTGCCGTAGCAGGCAGGGCCCGGCACCGCACCGGAACTGTGCGGGCCGACCCGCATTGACCCACCGTCGTCCCGCCAGCCGATGCTGCCGCCCCCGGCGCCAACGGTGTGGATGGCGACCGACGGCATCCGGCAGACGTGGCCGCCCGGTGCCCGCTCGTAGGAGAGCTCGGGGCGGCCGTCCTCGATCCGGCACACATCGGTGGAGGTCCCGCCCATGTCGAACGAGATCACCCTGCGGTGCCCGAGGACACCAGCCAGCGCCGAGGCGGCGACGACTCCCCCGGCCGGGCCGGACAAGACCATCGCCGCCGGCAGCTCGGCGGCCTCACCGATCGGGAGCAGTCCCCCGGAGGACCGCATCACCAGAACGTCGCCTGGAAGCCCCTCGGCGAGGCTGCGAGCGGCGAGGCGCTCCAGGTACGAGCCGGTCTCGGGCGCCAAGTAGGCGTTGAGGACCGTGGTGGCGGTGCGCTCGAACTCCCGGAACTCGGCGACGACGCCGCTCGACCGGGACACCGGCACCCCGGGAGCCGCCTTCTCCAGCGCGGCCACCACGGCCGCCTCGTCGTCGGGTCGGAGGTGCCCGTAGAGGAGCGACACCGCCACCGCTTCCACCTCGGTCAGCTCGATGGGCGGTACCCACCCGGTCACGTCGTCCGGCACCCCGAACCGGCGTTCCCGGTCGACCAGCGGCCGGGGACGGTCGGCGAAGGAGTCGTACAGCGACGGGCGGTCCTGGCGACCGATCTCGATGACGTCCTCGAACCCGGCGGAGGTGACCAGTGCCGTCCTGGCCCCACGGCGTTCGAGTAGCGCGTTGGTGGCCACCGTGGTGCCGTGCAGGAACCGATCGCTCCGGCCCATCCGCCCGGCGCCGGCGACCACTCCGACACTCTGGTCCTCCGGTGTCGACGGCTCCTTCCAGGTGGAGACCTCCGCCCCGTCCCAGCGCACCAGATCGGTGAAGGTCCCCCCGACATCGACCCCGAGGACTGCCGCCATGGTCGCTACGATCGCCCGGTGCCGGTCACCATCGAAGCCACCCCGAACCCCAACGCCCTCAAGTTCGTCGTAGGTGTCGACGTCGGTGGGCCGAAGACGTTCGTCCCCGCCGCCGGCACAGACGATCCGCTCGCCACGGCCCTGATGGCCCTCCCCGGGGTTGCCAGCGTGTTCATGTCCGCCGACTTCGTGACCTTGTCGAAGATGCCGGATGCCGACTGGGGTGAGATCGCCGAACCAGCCCGGCTGCTCCTCGAAGAGCACTTCCCTACCGCCTGACCGACCGGCCCCGTCATGGCGGCGAGGGTAGCCAGTGCCCCGGTACCGGACCGGCGCCGACTTCGTGCCAACATCCCGGGGTGACCACCCTGACCCGGACCGAGCGGCTCGCCGATCTCGCCAGGATGCGACGGATCGCCACCGGGCTGCTGGTCCTGATGACGGTGGTCTTCATCACCGCCACGATCCTGGAGCGCGACCACGGGTGGGCGACCTGGGTTCGGGTGACCGCCGAGGCGTCGATGATCGGCGCTCTCGCCGACTGGTTCGCCGTGGTGGCACTGTTCCGCCATCCCCTGGGGATCCCGATCCCGCACACCGCCATCATCCCCAAGCGCAAGGACCAGATCGGCCGGGCCCTGGGCACGTTCGTCCAGGAGAGCTTCCTCACCCGGGAGAACGTGGTGGAACGGGTCCGGTCCGCCTCGCTCGCGGAGCGATTCGGCACCTGGCTCGAGGATCCCGCCAACGTCGCCCAGGTCGGCCATCAGGTCGCCGAGGGGCTCGCCGCCATCACCGCCAGCCTCGACGACGAGCAGCTGGGCGAAGCCATCGCCGACACGGTGCGCGAGCGGCTGGGTGCTCTCCAGTTCGCCCCGATGGCGTCGCGAGCACTGGCGGCGGCCACCGCCGACGGGCGCCACCAGGACCTGGTCGACGCCTTCATGCCCGAGGTGTCCCGAGCCATCGAGGAGAACCGGGCCGAGCTGCTCGAGGCGGTCAGCCAGTCGTCACCGTGGTGGGTGCCCCGCGCGGTCGACGAGGCGGTGCTCGACCGAGCGATCACCGTTGCCCATCGCTTCATCACCGACGTCGGGAGACGCCGGGACCACCCGTTGCGGGGCCGGATCGACGAGCTGACCGCCGAGCTCGTGGTGCGGCTCCGGGACGACCCGGTGCTCATCGCCAAGGGCGAGGAGGTGAAGTCCGAGATCCTCGCCAACGAAGCGGTGCAGACCTACCTCACCGGGCTGTGGGACGGCACCAAACGCTCGATCCTCGATCAGGCCGGCGACCCGGAGAGCGCCCTTCGCCGTCGGGTGGAGTCGTCGATCGCCGGGATCGGGCGGTCGCTGCGCACCGACCCCGAACTGCGCGCCCGGGTGGAGGACTGGCTGGAGCGGATCGTCGGTGAGCTGGTCGACCGTTTCCAGGACGAGTTCTCCGAGCTCGTCCGCACCACGGTCGACCGCTGGGACGCCGCCGAGACGGGTGAACAGCTCGAGATGCTCCTCGGGCGTGACCTCCAGTTCATCCGGATCAACGGCACCGTCGTCGGCGGTATCGCCGGGCTGCTGATCTACACGGCGGGACAGTTGATCGCCTGAGTGGCCGGCGATGCCGTCAGCAATGCGCGCCCTCAGCCGGAGACGAAGACGGCGACAGGAAAGGTCGCTCCCGAACGGTCGGTGACCTCGACAACGACCCGCCAACCGGTGGCGTCCTGCGTCCCGCCGGCGACGGCCCCGTTTCCCCCGAGCTCCGCGGCCACTGTCGAGGGCGGCCGAGGCGACCGACTCGGGGACGTCACCGTCGGCTACCGGCAACGCCTCTGTGGTGGCGGCGTCGGGGACCGGGACCGGCGACGGCAGGTCGGCCACGCCCGATGCTCCGTTCTCGTCCACCACGACGGGAACCTGCACCGCCCGCACCGGGGTGACCGCCACCGGCCGTTCACCGTCACCGGCCACGGTGCGGAACACCACGGTCACGTCGTATCGGCCCCGTCCCGTGGCTTCGACGGCGATGCCGCGGGCCCACTCCACCCATGAATACGACCCCTCCGGCACGGTGCGGGCGATGGTGCCCTCGGGAAGCACGCCGCCCCCGACCTCACCGGTGGAGAAGTACTCGGACACGAACCACTCGGCCCGGGCCACCGCCAGTCGCATGTCGACGTCGGGCACCCCGGCGCGCAGGTCCGCCTCGGAGTACACGACCGAGCCCGCCGGGACGGCAGGCGAAGCGGGGTCGGGCACGGCAGCGGTCGGCGGCACCACGGTCGACGCGGTGACGCCGGACGTGACAGGAGGGCCGGGTGCCACCACCGATGCCGCCGTGCTCGGCACTTCCACCACCGTACCCGGCGGCTGGCGGACGGTGCGGACGACCAGGAAGGCGAGGATGCCGACGGCCACGGCGGCGGCGACGGTGAGCGCCATGGTCCGGTGTTTCCCCCGGTCGATCTCCTCGGCGAGGGTCGCCCAGGGGATGGTCTCGAACTCGTCGTGTCCCGGTTCCGGGTGTGGTGACGTCATGGAGAGCAACGTATGGCGCTGATTTACGATATACAAGACTGTTCTCGTCCGTTGGCGGGCGGAGTGCTGATACCCAGGGAGCGGCAGGCTCAGCGGTGGCGATGTCCGCGGAGGGGGATGCTGCCTGGTAGCGTCGCGGCGAGGATGCCCGACCCGTTCTACTTCCTCGCCTTCGGCGGGCTCGGGCTCTCGCTGGCCGGGTTCGCCGGGCTCATCTACTTCATCGATCCACGGCCCGCGGCCCAGGGCCCGATCGCCACCTGGCGGATTCGCAGCAATCGTGCAACATGGCTTCGCCTGCGTTCGGTCGCCGGGTTGATCACGTTCCCGCTGTACACGTGGACCGAGAGCGTGGAGACGACCGCCCGGGTCGTCGCCGCCCTTCTGCTGCTGTTCACGCTGGCCTACGCAGCTGGAGCGCTGCGGCCCGGGACCGGCATGGCCCGGGACCCACGCCGCCGCAAGATCCGTCATCGCCATCGCCTGCCGTCCAGGGGCCGCCCTGCTCGTCGTCAACATCGCTCATCGCCGGCGTCGCCCTGCTGCAGTTCAACATCCTGCTGGCGTTCGCTCGACGGCGCCGGCAGCGTTCATCAACGCCGTCGAGGACATCAGGGTCGGAGAGGACGACGCCGACGAGCCGTCTCAGCCGCCGATGTAGGACATCTCCACCTTGGGCAGCGGGATGGTCGCCGCCGAGCGGATCTCCGAGTAGCGATCGGTCCGCGCTCGCCAGACGTCGGTGATGGCGGCGACGAGCGCCTCGTCGTCGACCCCCTGGCGAAGAAGGTGGCGCAGATCGGTCCCGGACGTTGCGAACAGGCAGGTGTACAGCATCCCCTCGGCCGACAGCCGCGCCCTGGTGCAGGTTCCGCAGAACGGCTGGGTGACCGACGAGATGATCCCGATCTCGCCGGCGCCGTCGACGTAGCTCCATCTCCGGGCCACCTCGCCGGCATAGTGCGGGTCGATCGGCTGCAGCGGCCAGCGGCGGTGGATCCGCTCCCTGATCTCCCGGGCGGGCACGACGTCGTCGAGCCGCCATCCGTTGGTGTGGCCCACGTCCATGTACTCGATGAAGCGGAGGACGTGACCGGTGCCGCGGAAGTGCTCCGCCATCGCTTCGACGCCGTCGTCGTTGACCCCGCGCTGGATGACGGCGTTGACCTTGACCGGGGTCAGCCCGGCGGCGGCGGCGGTCTCGATCCCCTCCAGGACCTGCTGCACCGGGAACCCGACATCGTTCATCGCGGTGAAGACGGCGTCGTCGAGCGAGTCGAGGCTCACCGTGACCCGGTCGAGGCCGGCGCCGGCGAGACGCTCCGCCTGGCGAGTCAGTAGCGAGCCGTTGGTGGTGAGCGTCAGATCGTCGATCCCCGGAATGGCGGCCAGCTCGCCGACCAGCACCTCGAGATTGCGCCTCAGCAGGGGCTCGCCGCCGGTGAGCCGCACCTTGCGCACCCCGAGGCCGGCGAAGACCCGAGCCAGCCGCTCGATCTCCTCGAAGTCGAGCAACAGCTCCCGCTCGAGGAAGCGGTACTCCCGGTTGAAGATCTCCTTGGGCATGCAGTAGGTGCATCGGAAGTTGCAGCGGTCGGTGACCGAGATCCGCAGATCCCGCACCGGCCGGCCCATGGTGTCGACTACCTCCACCTGATCAGGCTACCCGCCGCCGCCATTGCCGACTCCCGCCGTTCGACCGGTCAGGGGATCTCCTCGGCGTGGGCGATGTTGTCCAGCTCACGCCAGATCAGGGCGAGGATGATCGCCGAGCCGGCGAAGGCGAACCAGAAGGGGGCGGTCACCCCCCACCGGCCGGCGATCAGCCCGCCCAGCGCGGCGCCGATCACCAGGCCCCCGTACACACCCACCATGTAGACGCTTCCCACGCGGCCCTGGAACTCGGTGGGCACCACCCGCTGCCGGATGCTGGTGGCCGTGGTGCCCCACACGAAGGCGTGGGCGCCGAAGGCGAACAGGGTCACCATCGCCAGCCACGCCGTGGTGGTGGTGGCGAGGACGAGGTGGGTGACGGTTTCGATGATCAACCCGACCCGCATGATGTTCGCCAGGCTGAAGTGCCGCTCCAGCCAGCCGTAGGAGACGGTGCCGAGAAGCCCGCCGAGCGCCCCGACGGTGATCAGCAGCCCGTAGCCGACCTCCCCCATCCCGAGACGTTCGATGGCGAGCAGCACCAGCACCGACCAGGCGGCCCCGAAGGTGACGTTGAAGACCGTGATGGTGACGGCCAGCGTCCGCACCGGGGGGTGCCGCCACAGCCAGCGCATCCCCTCGACGACATCGCGGACAACGTGGGTGTGCCCGCCATCGGCGAGCGGAGGCGTGCGGGCGATCCGGGAGACGAGCACGGCTCCCGACGCCACCAGCACCGCCTGGACGACGAACGGGTACACCATCCCGACGGCGAACAAGGCGGCGCCGATCGGCGGTCCCGACCAACTGGTTGGCGGTGACCAGGCCCGCCATCAGCCGGCTGTTGGCGATCCCCAGGTCGGCCTTCTCCACCATCATCGGGAGCAGCGTCGAGGTGGTGGTGTCGGCGAACGTCTCGGCGACTCCCAGGAGGAACACGGTGACCAGCACCACGACCACGTCGACCCGCCCGGTCCAGATGGTGATGGACAGACCGGCCAGCACCGCCGCCCGGAGCAGGTCGACGACGACCACGATCCGCCTGCGGTCGAGACGGTCGGCGATGGCGCCGGCGTACAGGCCGAACAGGAGGAAGGGCAGGCGTTGCAACAGGAGCGCCATCGCCACCAGCTGCGGGTTTCGGGTCTGGGATGCGATGAGCAGCGGGCCGGCGGCGACCTCGAGGCCGTCGCCGAGGTTGGTCACCCACGACGATCCCAGCAGCCACCTGAAGTCGCGGCCGAGCCGGGCGGGGACGATGGCTTCCACGACCCTCTTCACGGGGCGGCACGGTACCGGGCGAGCAGGCGCTCCGTCCCGGCGCGCCGCCGCCCCGGCAGCGGAAACCGGGGCGGTGACGGGCGGGTCGAACTAGGGGACGCAGATCGACCGGGTACTCGCGGATGCTCACCCGGCTGCCATCCTCGGCCGACGTGATCCACACGATCAGGTGGCCGAGCTGCGGCGTGTCGATGTCGTAGTCGATGGTGAAGTCGAAGTCGCCCCAGCCCATTCCCTCGTCGGTCATGGCAAAGCCCTCGGCGATGATCAGGCCCTCGTTGTCGGTGAGGGCGTACTCGAAGGTGGCCTCGAAGGCAGCCGCCACGCCGGTCACCGTCATCGGGTTGGTGGCGGTGCCACCGTAGGTGGGGCTCTCCACCGAGACCATCGCCTGGTAGTCGATGTAGTCGTCGCGGGTCACCGGCCGGTCGACCAGGTCGCCCTGGCTGGTGGGCACGGCCACCGGCTCGCCCTCCTGCTCGATGACCACCTCGGTGACACCCTCGAGGCGGGTCACGGTGAACACCACCTGGGCGACGGCCATCGCCGTCGCTTCCGAGTCGCCGCCGGCGGCTGAGCTCAGCCGACAGGTCGACGGTTGCCAGGCCGCCCTCCATGGACACGCCGAGCAGCTCGGTGCCCTCCGGGATCGCCGTCGACAAGCCGGGTACCGAAGCGGCCTCGTCGGCGGTCGGCCCGGCCAGCAGGGCACCCAGCGCCGCAGCCGCCGTGTCGACGGTGTTGGGGACCTCCCGGTGCACCGGCGCCAGGAAGGGCCCGGGGCGGTGCGGCTGCCCGGGCTCGTCGAGGTACAGGTACACCCCGAGGGCGAGCGGCTCGTCGGGGACGGTGGTGGTCGGGGTTGCTGTGGTCGTGGTCGGTGCGGGGGTTTCGCTGGTCGTGGTGCCCGGTACCGCGCTGGTCGGCGGGACCTGCGTCGTGGAGGCTTCCGACCCGGGTTCTGCAGTACCGCCGCAGGCGGCGACCGCCAAACCGAGAGTCACGAGAACCAAGGCAAGGCGTCTCATCATCCTGTCCCCTCTCTGGATTCGCGTTCACCCTCGAGCCTGCCGGCACGCCTTCACCGGCCGATCACCGCCCGGTCACAGTCGTGTAACGGACCAGCCGTAGAGTCCCGTCCACCGGCCCAGGAGGCAGCTTGTCCGACCGCGACACCGAGATCGAGCGGGTCACTGTAGGGGGCACTCCGCTTCACAATGCTTCCATCGAAATGGTCGAGTACGACCCGCGGTGGCCGAGCCTGTTCGACCTGGAGGCAGGCAGGATCCGGCAAGCGCTCGGCGCTCGCTGCATGGTGCTGGAGCACGTCGGTTCCACCTCGGTTCCCGGCCTGTCGGCCAAGCCGATCATCGACATGGTCCTCGAGGTGCCCGACAGTGCCGACGAGCCGGCCTACGTGCCCGACCTCGAGGCCGCCGGCTACGTGCTCCGGATCCGGGAGCCGGAGTGGTTCGAGCACCGCGTCTTCAAGGGCCCAGAGGTCAACGTGAACCTGCACGTGTTCAGCGACGGATGCACGGAAACGACCCGGATGGTCTTGTTCCGGGACCACCTGCGCGGTGACGACACCGACCGCGATTTGTACGAGCGGACCAAGCTTGCCCTGGCGGAGCGCACCTGGAAGTACGTGCAGGACTATGCCGACGCCAAGTCGGACGTGGTCGCTGAGATCATGGCCCGGGCCGAGGGTCCAATGGCGTAGGGTGCCCGCCATGGACAGAACCCAAGTTCAACGCTGGCTCGACGACTACGTGACCGCCTGGCGGAGCAACGCAGCCCGAGCCGATCGCCGCCCTCTTCTCCGACGACGTCGTCTACCGCTACCGGCCGTACGGAGGTGACGACCATGCCGAGCGGGGACGCCCGGCCGTGGTCGACTCCTGGCTCTCCGAACCGGACGATCCCGGATCGTGGGAGGCGGCCTACGAGGTGTACGCAGTCGACGGACGACCGAGCCGTTGCCACCGGGTACAGCCGCTACCTGGCCACCGACGAGGCACCGCAACGGACGTGGCACAACTGCTTCCTGCTCCGTTTCGACGACGACGGCCGGTGCGCCGAGTTCACCGAGTTCTACATGGAGGAGCCACCGCCCGGATCGTGACCGGCCCGGCCGACGCCCCACTCGTCGGTGGCCGCTGGGCGGGCGGGGCGCTCCTGGTCGCCGCGCTGGCGCTGGTGATCGTGGGCGCCGCCGTCGCCGCCTCGCTGCCGTCCGGGCCGGCCGGGCCCGCCGACGAGACGTGGTACCGGTGGATGGTCGAAGCGGAGGCACCGTGGCTGGTGACGGTGGCCGAGGCTCTCGACTTCATCGGCGGCTTCGCCGTGATGCTCCCGCTGTCCGTCGCCGTCGCCATCGGCCTCGCCTGGCAGCGGCGCTGGCCGGCGCTGGTGTTCTGGGCAATCGCCTCGTTGGGAGGCGAGATCGCCACGACCCTCACCAAGCTGGTGTTCGATCGGGAGCGCCCCCCGCTGCCGCTGGCGTTCGAGGCCACCTCATCGTTCCCCAGCGGTCACTCCAAGACGGCGGCGGTGGTCACGCTGGGGCTCATCCTCCTGTTCACCGTCCCCGGCCGAGCCCGGGCGTCTGCTCCTCGGCGGCGCCGTGGCCTACTCGTTGGTGATGGCGTGGAGTCGCACCTACCTGCGGGTCCACTGGCTCACCGACGTCGTCGGCGGACTCGCCCTCGGCACGGTTGTGACCCTCGCCGTGCTGCTCGCGGTCACGGCGCGCCGGAGCATCCGAAGATCATCGGAGGGGACGACCACCGGCGGTTGAGGCCATCCAGGCCCGGCACCGCCGTCCGGCTACTGCCGGGCCATGGCGATCCGATATCGCTCCTCGGGGGATATGAGGTGGTCGGCATCCTCGGCGTCGTCGCCGAGGTCGATCTGCACCCAGCGGACCCGGCCGGTGAAGCCGACGTTGGCCGGGGTCAGGTCATCGGTCACCGGCGTCGCCGAGTCGGTGCCGACGTCGGTGGTCTCGTCGGCAGAGAAGACCATCGGCACGGTGCCGTCGACCCGGCCTTCGCCCACTTGCGACCCATCGACGTAGAGGGTGGCTGTGCCTCCCTTACCCAGACCACCGCCGTCGTAGGTGAACTCGACCCTCACCTGGTGATCCCCGGACGGGATCGCCTCCTCGCCATAGACCTTGAACTGCTCCAGCCCGAACAGGTTGTAGCAGAACGCCGGCCTGCCCTCGTGGGCATACAGCGATAGGCCGCCGAACGCACCGCCCTGGGCCACGATGGTCCCGCTGGCACCGCCTTCGGGGACGACGACCTCGGCGGTGATTGCGAACGACTTGTTCTTCATCACCACCACCGAGTTCTCCGACAGGCGACCCATGCCACCGAACAGGACCTGGGAGTTCCCTTGGATGAGCTGAGGGCGACCGGCGAGGTCGGGGTTGAACCGCTCCACGCGTCGGTCGTCCAACGGAAGCACGTTGTACTTGCCGGCCTCGATCAGGAAAAGGCGCTGGAGATGAGCCAACATCTCCGGGTTCTTGGCGGCGAGGTCATGCGCCTGTGTCCAGTCGTCCGGGTCGTAGAGCTCCCAGACGTCGTCGTCCAGGGGCGGCATCTGCGCCATCAGCCAGGGTATCGAGTGGCGGGTCACCGCCGTCCACCCCTGGTGGTAGATGCCGCGGTTGACGAACATCTCGAAGTACTGGGTGGTGTGGGTGTCCGGCGCTTCGGCGTCTTCGAACGAGTAGACCATCGAGAAGCCCTCGAGTGGCGCCTGCTGGATACCGTTGACGAAGGTCGGGGCCGGGATCCCCGCTGCTTCCAGCACCGTGGGAGCGACGTCGATCACATGGTGGAACTGGTTGCGCACTTCACCCTTCGACGAGAAGCCGTTGGGCCAGTGGACGATGGTGCCGTTGCGGGTGCCGCCCCAGTGTGAAGCGACCTGCTTGGTCCACTGGTACGGCGTGTCCATGGCGTGCGCCCATCCGACCGCATAGTGGTTGTAGGCGGTCGGGGTGCCGAACTCGTCGATCCTGGACGCCATGAACTCCGTGGTCTCCAGGTCGGGGGCACCGTTCAGCACCAGCAACTCGTTGAACGTCCCCCGAGGCGTCCCTTCGGCCGACGCCCCGTTGTCGCCGATCATGGCGAAGACGAGGGTGTCATCGAGGACGTCGAGTTCGGCCAAGGCGTCGAGGAGACGCCCCGCGTGGTGGTCGGTGTGCTCGAGGAACCCGGCATAGACCTCCATCTGGCGGGCCAGCACCGGCTTGAGGTCGTCGGGCATCTCGTCCCATGCCGGGATCTCGGCGGGTCGGGCAGTGAGCTCGGCGTCGGACGGGATCACCCCCAACTCCTTCTGCCGGGCGAAGGTCCGCTCCCGCAGCGCGTCCCAGCCGTCGTCGAACTTCCCCTTGTACTTGGCGCTCCACTCCTTGGGGACGTGGTGCGGGGCATGGGTGGCACCGGGTGCGTAGTAGACGAAGAACGGCTTGTCGGGCATCAGCGCCTTCTGTTGGCGCACCCAGTCGATGGTCCGGTCGGTCATGTCCTCGGTGAAGTGGTATCCCTCCGCGGGAGTGCGGTCGGGCTCCACCGGCACGGTGTCGTTGTAGATCGCCGGGGCGTACTGGTTGGTCTCGCCGCCGATGAACCCGTAGAAGTGCTCGAAGCCGTTCCCCGGGCTCGGCCAGCGGTCGAACGGCCCCATCGGGCTTGTCTCCCACACCGGCACCTCGTGGCATTTGCCGAAGTGGGCCGTCGAGTACCCGTTCAGTTTGAGCGTCTCCGCCAGCGGCGCCTTGTCCCGGGGCCGCACGGAGCTGTACCCCGGCGCCGAGGTGGCGATCTCGGTGATGCCGCCCATCCCCACCGAGTGGTGGTTCCGACCGCTCAGCATCGCTGCCCGGGTCGGCGAACAGAGGGCAGTGGTGTGGAACCGGGTGTACTTCAGGCCGTCGGCGGCGAGACGCTCGAACGACGGTGTCTCACATGGGCCACCGAACGCCGAAGAGGCGCCGAAGCCGACGTCGTCGAGCAGCACGACCAGCACGTTCGGCGCCCCCTCCGGGGGCCGCACCGCCTCGATCGGCGGGAAGGTGGTGTCCGGGTCTTTGGCGTCGTAGGTCGTCACCCCGATCCACGCCCGGTCCGGCATGGGCAGATGTTGACGTCCGGGCGCATCGCGGTGGCTCAATGAGGCTCCAGGGGTGGGGGCGTCGAGGTTACCCAAGCAATCCCACGCGTCCGCCGAAGGGTGCCCGGCTCAGCGTTCGAACTCGTCGCGCAGCGCGGTGAAGATTTCGACCTGCAGAGTCTTGGTTATCAGCTGCAGCCGCCGCTGGTCGAGTGGGCTCCGCTGTGTCTACTGCGGCTGCCCGACTCTCCGCAGGGCATACACCATGTCGGTCGACTCCGGGACGAATCCTGCTCCGAGATACAGGCGCTCCGCCCGAGCGTTCCCGATCTCGTGGGAGACCTTGAGGCGCGTGGCCCCGAGGGCGACGAGACGTTCGAGGCCGCTGAGCAGCACATGGCGGGCGAGGCCCTTGCCCTCGTGGCCCTCCTCGGTTCGCATCGGCTCGACGAGACCGACCTCGGTGACCGGATCGAGCCAGAAGAGCCCGTAGGCGACGACCTCGCCGGAGCCGGTCTCGATGAATAGGTCCAGGTCGGGCCGGTACAACGAGGTCTGCGCCAGGCGCCGGGCGACTTCGGTGCCGCTCCTCCGGATCATGTGGTGCGGACGATCGCCGGCGCCGGCCCGGTCGGCGAGCCGGTAGCCATCCGGGAGCGGCGCCGTCTCGGGGCGGTCGGCGGCGTCCATCCAGGTGGTGCCTCCGCGGCGATCGGTGGCGGTGAACCCGGCCCCGGTGACCAGCGCCACCATCGCCGGATCGTCGTCTCGCACGGTGACCTCGACGTCGCCGGGCGACCGAAGGCGAATCTGATCCAAGGCGTGCGCCCACATCCTGGGCATGAGGTCGTCCGCCCGACCGGGGACGACGATGAGGTCGCATGCCCACGCGCGGAACCAGTCGGTGAACACGACGCCACCGATGGGCTCGCCGGCACCATCGACCCAGAACTGCTTCCCGATCGAATCGGTTGAGCGCTCTACTCGCCACCACCACTGCAGGTCCGCGGCTTCGAAGAGACCGGCGGTCGGGTGGGCGAGGCGCGCCCGCTGCAGCAGGCGGGTCACCATCTCAAGGGAGTCGAGGCCGGTGGCGGTGCGGGTCCGAGGCATCCGGGCCACCGTAACCCGGCTGCAGTGCCGGCTGGCACCCCCCACTCCCACATCGGGCTCAGATCGAGTCGAGCTGCGCTACCAGGCGCATGGGGGCGACGACGCGGTAGGCGTCCTCGACCACCTCGGCGATCTCGTCCCAATCGACGGGGACGTCGTACTCCCGCCATCGCGAACCCACAGCCTTCAAGTGACTCGCCACGTCTCAGGAGACTCGGGTCGCGAGCGATCCGATGCTCTCGACATCCGATCGGACCGGGCGCTACGAACCGATCCGATGCTCTCGACATCCGATCGGACCGGGCGCTACGAACAATGTGCATGACGATGACAGAGACCATCCTCACACCCCGGGCCGGTGATCGTCTCCGTGCCTACAACGTCGGCATGGGTGCGCTCCACGCCATCCAGGGCTTCCTGGTCCTGTGGTTGGCCAACGGTTTCACGCTCCCGGTCATCGCCACGTACATGGCGGGGCCTCCTGGCGCCGCCCCGCCTGAGGTGACCCCCCTCTTCGAGGTGAGCGTTGCCTGGGGCGTGGCCATCTTCTTGTTCATGTCCGCCGTGGCCCACTTCCTCATCGCCTCGCCCGGCATCTACCAGTGGTACCGCCGAAACCTGGATCGCCAGCGCAACTATGCCCGTTGGATCGAGTACTCCCTCTCCTCATCAGTGATGGTGGTACTGATCGCCCTTCTGACCGGGATCGCCGACATCGCCGCCTTGCTTGCGATTGCCGGGGTCAATGCATCGATGATCCTGTTCGGCCTTCTCCAGGAGAAATACGAGACACCAGGCAAGGCGGTGAGCTGGCTGCCCTATTGGTTCGGGGTACTGGCCGGGGCTATCCCTTGGATCGCGATCGCCTGGTACCTCTTCAGCCCCGGCTTCGATGCGAACCCTCCCGGGTTCGTGTACGGGATCTTCCTCTCCCTCTTCATCTTCTTCAGCGTGTTCGCGATCGTCATGGTCCTGCAGTACAAGCAGGTCGGTCGGTGGGCGGACTACAGCTTCGGAGAATCGACCTACATCCTGCTCAGCCTGGTGGCCAAGTCGGCCCTGGCCTGGCAGGTATTCGGAGGAACACTGGCGACATGAGACAACCCACGAGAAGCACACAGCCGGCAGATCACAAGGCGGTCCGCCTCGTCGAGCAGAGATGGGTCGAGCGAGCCCAGGACGAAGCCTTCCTCTACACCGCCGATTTCTCCAACATCGAGGACTGGGATCCAGGTGTGGTCTCGTCCCGCAGGATCGGCCAGGGGCCTGTCGGTGTCGGCTCCCAATTCGAGCTGGAGATCAAGTTCGGCGGGGCCACGATGCAAATGGTGTACGAGATCACGGAATACGAGCCCAGCGATCGAGTCGTCCTGGTCGGCCGGGGTGACAAGCTCATCGCGGTCGACGAGATCCGCTTCGCACGGCACGACAACATGACAGTGATCGACTACACCGCCGACCTCACCTTCCTCAATTGGTTCAGGAACGTCACCCGTTTCATGGGACCTACCCTGAAGAAGGTCGGGACCAAGGCGCTCGACGGCCTCGCTGCCGAGCTGGACAGATGAACAAGCTGAGCATCACATCCTTCACGAACCTGGGCTACCGGCTCCACTCTCGCCGGTTCTCCCCGGTCGAGGCCGACATGACCGGCAAGACCGTCGTGGTGACGGGATCCACCGGAGGCCTCGGGCTCGAATCAGCCCACTCCCTTTCGAGACTGGGAGCCCGGGTGGTGATCGTCGGCCGGAACGAGCAGAAGCTGGCTTCTGCGGCAGAAAGCATCCAGGGCGAGGTGATGGCGCAGCAAGCCGATCTCAGTCTGCAAGCAGAGGTCCGGCAGCTGGCGGACCGCCTCATCGAGTCAAACCCGAAGATCGATGTCCTGATCAACAACGTGGGCGTCCTCCTGCCCGAGCGCACGGCGACGCAGGAGGGCTTGGAGATGTCCTTCGCCACCAATCTCGCCGGCCACTTCCTGCTGACCAACCTCCTGCTTCCCCGCCTTGCCGAGTCTGGTCCTGCCAGGGTCATCAACGTGAGCTCCGGCGGCATGTACGCGGCCCGAATCGACCCCGACGACCTCCAGTTCAGCCGGCGCCGCTACACGGGCAAGGCCGCCTATGCCAGCAGCAAGCGGGGCCAGGTCATCCTCACCGAGATGTGGGCCGAGCGCTTCCCGGGACGGGAGGTGGTCTTCCATTCGATGCACCCGGGTTGGGCGAGGACCGCCGGGGTGGCCGAGTCCCTGCCCGTCTTCAACAAGTTGATGCAACCGCTGCTACGCACCCCGGCGGAGGGGGCCGACACCATCGTCTGGCTCGCCGTGGCAGAGGAGCCCGGACGGGTGTCTGGCGGGTTCTGGTTCGACCGGAAGGAGGCGCCGACTCACCTCACCGATTCCACCCGGGAGACAGCGTCGGAGCGGTTGGAGCTCTGGATCGAGTTGGCCAGGCTGACCGGGGCCGATCTCCCGGTTGGACCGTCCCCCGGGAAATAAGGCCTGGACCGCCGCAGGACCGGCCGAGTATCGGGCAAGCGTATCAACCCCGCCGGGCAGCTTCGTAAGCCGCGAGGGCGCGAAGACGGGCCGCAGCCGATCGAACGGTCGGCTCGGGACAGGTGTGTCCGAGACCACGCCGTGGAGACGATCGAGACTTCGCGCGGCCAGGCTCACCGGTCAGGTTGATGACCATCAGCGAGACGATCGCTACCAGGAAGAGCGGCTCAACGGCTCGGGGCCGCCGGGCCGGCCACCCATGCATCGACATCGGCCCACAGCTCGAACAGCCACCGCATCCTGGACTCGTCGTCGTTGGGAATGGCGCTCCGGGGAACCCGCCAGAACCTCAACTCGACCGTGGTGCCGACCAAGCCGCCCGACCACATGTCCTTGACCCGGGCAAAGCCCTCCAAACCGCGATGGGCGAGGACGACCACGTCGGCCGTGCTCGCATCGAGAAGGGCCAGCGTGCCCCCCGGCCTCGGGGGAAGCACCCGTCGGAAGCCGGCCACGATCTCCCCGATGGGCCCGCCTTGGTCGACCCAGCGGCGACCGTACCTGACCCGCTTCTCCTCGCTGTACCTGGTGCCTTCCGGGTAGATGAGGACACCCTCTTCTGCCCCAAGACCAGTGGCCAGCTCCCTCAAGGCCGCCATCTCGGCTTGCGCCGATCCCCTTCGATCGATGAAGTAGTTGGGGAGTCGGTTGCCACCGATGTCCAAGGCGGGGTCGATCAGCAGTTCCTTCTTGAGCACGTAGCGCAGCTTGATCCCGTGAGGCCGGACCACGTAGCGGCCGGGGAGCATCGTGTCGATCATGGACGCGTGGCGGGATAGGAGGAGTATCGGGCCGGGCGGGATGGCGGAAGCGCCTTCGTCGACGAAGGTCAGGCCGAAGGTCATCCTCAAGGCTTCGAAGTTCCAGTCGAGCCAGACCCGTTGCGCCCGGTAAGTCCAATCGATCGCCGTTTGCCTGGGAAGCAACCCGACGATCGCCAGGGCGAGGATGGCCCAAGCCTCTCCAAGCAGGTAGATCCAGGCGAGGACGCCCATCCTGAGTGCCATCGCCGGCGTACGCGCACTCACCCATCGAGCCGCATCGACCAACGCCCCGAGGGGCAGAAGGATCGGGAGCAGGATCGTAAACAGTACGAGACCCGCGTAGACGGCCGAGATCGTGATCAGCCGTCTGATGGTGTTGGCCAGCATCGATCCCATCCCCTGTCAATTCGGCGCCGAATGGTGAGCTGGATGGCTTCGCTCACCGGGTCCCGGAATCCAGTCGCTCGCGACGGTGTTTGACTGCAGCTGATGCCGTCCACCATCTTCGTCATCTGGTTCGGAGCCGCCTTCTTGTGGACGGTCAACGCCCTGCGCCGCCCGGTGCAACCAGGTAAGGGAATCGCACCCCCGTGGCTGCCCGCCATGCTCGTCTCGGAGCTCGCGCCTTGGCTCCTCCTCGTGAGGGTGTTGGTCGTCGTCGCCTTCATCTCGATCGGGGCGCAGGAGTCGGTGGCAGGCTGGGTGGCGCTGGCGCTCTTCATCCTGTGCGAACTGGGTTTGCTGGTCCTGATCGGGCGAACGCTCGCCTCCGCCCGCGCTACCGGCCACAGCCCCTCCGCGTGGTCACTGTTCCGGATCTGGGACCGCCTGCCCGCGGGAGTCACGGTGACTCCGGAAGTGCCCTATTGGGATGCCCTGACTCTCGATATATACCGAAGCCCAGACTCGACTGTGGCGCCCGCCTTGATATATGCCCACCCGGGCTCCTGGATGAGAGGACGCCCTGGGCGCCAGGCCCGGGCGATGTTCCATCTCCTTGCCGCCTCCGGCTGGGTGGTCCTCGACATCCGCTACCCCCTCTCTCCCGAAGCGACGTTCCCGGATCACCTCATCGGCGTGAAGCACGCCATTGCATGGGCCAAGACCGGCGGAAGTGAATACGGCATCGACCCCAATCTGGTCGCTATCTCGGGCGCCTCGTCGGGCGCCCACCTTGCCGCCCTCGCCGCGCTCACTTGGGACCGGACAGAGCTTCAGCCCGGCTTCGAGGACGCGGATACCAGCGTCATCGGATGCGTGCCCTTCTACGGGATCTACGACCTGCTGGTGCGGAACCCGACACGGTTCGACTGGCCGTTCATCGCACGGTACGTTCTCAAGGCCGACAAGCACGAGGCCCCAGACCTCTATCGGCTGGGATCGCCGATCGATCAGGCCCGCACTGATACGCCCCCCTTCCTCGTGATCCACGGAGAGTACGACTCCGTCGTCTTGGCGGAGGAATCACGCCACTTTGTGGCCGCCCTCGAGAGGGTCGGGGGGCGAGTCGAGTATCACGAGATCCTGGGAGGCCAGCATGGCTTCGATGCGGTGGCATCGCTGCGCTCCAGGGCCGTGGGCCGAATGGCCGCCGAGTGGCTGGGAAGAATCGTGTCAGAGGTACCCAATAGTCATCCGCCTCCAGCGGCGACCCTCAATGAATGGGAACAATCTTCAGCCGCCGTCTCCCAGGCGGGTGAGGATCCTCCGCCCTCTGCCTGACCCGTCCAGAAGTCGGCCAAGGGACCGCGAGATCCTGCAACGCGGGGACCATCAGTCCTGAGTGGCCACCGCTACGACATCGCCTTCGCTGACGACCACTCCCCTGACAACTCCCCCGGCAACCTCCCGGGTCAGGGCGAACCCCGAAACCTCACCGGTCCACGTGAAGGTCGAGGCGCGAGGCCCATTGCCTGGTACGCCACCAGGAATCGGGCTATGCCGGCGGGATCGGCTCGTGGAGGTTGTGGTTCGTCATGCTGTCGCTCCCGACAGCGACACAGACAGCTTCTTCATGCCGCTGCGGATTCGGCTCTTCACAGTTCCCTCGGGCTCCCCCAGCCTCGCGGCCACCTCCACGTAGCTGAGCCCACCGAAATAGGCCAGAGAGATCGCCTCACGTTCGCCTTCGGTGAGCTCGTCGAGGGCTCTGCGGACCAACTCGGACAGGTTCCGGGTCCAGACCTCGTCGGCGACGTCGTAATGCACCGGATCCGGTGGCTTCTCTTCCCTACGGGCTCGGGCTACCTCTGATCTCACGATGTCCACCGCCCTGCGATGAGCGATGGTGACCAGGAATGTGCGCAACGAGCCCCGCCTGGAGTCGTACTTCTCCGGCGTGTTCCAGAAACCCACGAACGTTTCCTGCACGACATCATCTGCCAAAGCCTCGCCTCTCAATACCCGGAGAGCCACGGCCTTGATCGCGCCGCCGTACTGCTGGTAGAGAGCTTCGATGGCGGACTGGTCGCGGCTGGCGACTCTCTCCGCAAGAAGGGCATCCGGGGTGTTCGAGTCGCTCATCGACCTGCCGGCGGACACATGGGCCCGGGATGTTAGGTGTGCTGCTGCGGGAGGTTGGGTGCGCGGCTGATGGGCGGGCCGCCGTTGGCGGCGTGGTGGCGGGATGGTAGGTGTGGACGAATCGGTCATCGCTTGCCGGCGGCGGGTCCTGTGCGGTAGACGGCGGCGTAGGCGCATGCGTCTACAGGGTCCAGATGAACCGCTCAATACCTTGCCGCTGGTCTGGGCCGGTAGGGCGGGTGAACCAGTGGGCGATGGCTCGTTCGGCCAGGGCGGCGGCGACCAGGTGGCTGCGGTAGGCGGAGCCGTTGTCGGTCAGGACGGCATCCCCACGATCAACCCGATCCGGGCCGGTCCCAGCTTGCGGTCATGACGCGCCCTGAGGATTCGATCCTCGAGATGGGCCGGTGTCCGCGGAGGCGAGCAATGCGGGGTCGAGGAGCAATCCCGAAGCCCGACCTCACCGAGCTCCCGGCAACGCCCTGGTTGCAAGCGAGCTGACTCCATCACAACTCCTACTCGCCACCGCCTCGGGCCTCGTATGAGACAGCTACCCATCCGGAGGGCTGGTCGGCGACGAATCCACGGCATGGGACAGAGAATCGCGATCGTCGGCACCGGCATCTCCGGTCTCGGCGCCGCCTGGGCCTTGTATCGCGACAATGACATCACCGTCTTCGAGGCAGACAATCGGATTGGCGGCCACTCGAATACCGTCGATGTCGAGACCCCCAATGGTCCTCTCGCGGTCGACACCGGATTCATCGTCTACAACGAGGTCACCTACCCCAACCTCACCCGCCTCTTCTCGTCGCTGGGCGTATCCACCGAACCGAGTGACATGTCTTTTGCCTTCTCTCTGGACCGCCGGTTCGAGTACGGGGCGAGCTTGGGTGGCGTTCTGGCCCGGCCGGGCAACCTCCTCCTCCCGAGGTTTCTCCGAATGCTTCGTGACATCAATCGATTCCGCCGTATCGGGACCACGCTGGAGCCCGGGGACGGCGAGACCATCGGCGAGCTCCTCGAACGGTACGGCTTCTCCCGAGGCTTCCTCGATGACTATCTCTACCCGATGACCGGTGCGATTTGGTCCGCCCGGCAATCGGAGATCAGCAGGTTCCCCGCTGCCTCCATTCTTCGCTTCCTCGCCAACCACGGACTGATCGAGATCGTGGGGCGGCCCCGGTGGCGGACTGTGACCGGGGGAAGCCGGAGCTATCTGAATCGACTCGTAAAGCCCTTCGCCGACCGAATCAGAACGAGCTCTCCCGTGGATCGCCTCGTCCGCCTTGGCGGTGAAGTGCTGGTCGAGTCCAACGGGCAGACGCAGTCGTTCGATCAGGTCATCCTCGCTACCCACCCCGATCAGGCTCTAGCCATCCTCGGTGAGGAAGCCACCGATACGGAGGGCGCCCTACTCGGTGGCGTCCGGTACGAGTCGAACGTCGCCGTCCTCCACAGCGACCCGAGTCTGATGCCCCGGAACCGGAGGGTGTGGTCCAGCTGGAATGCGATGGCGGAGGACGCCAGCCGCCCTCACCAGGTGGCCTCGGTGACCTATTGGATGAACCGCCTCCAGAACCTCGATCCCTCATTTCCCTTGTTCGTCTCCCTCAATCCGTTGCGGGAACCGGATCCAGGTCAGGTTCATGCTCGTTTCGCATACGCGCACGCACAGTTCGATCTCGAGTCGGTGGCGGCACAACAGGGTCTCGCTGCGATCCAGGGCCTGAGCAACACCTGGTACGCCGGGGCCTACCTGGGCTACGGCTTCCACGAGGACGGGCTCCAGTCAGGCCTCAACGTGGCAGCGGCTCTCGGCTCTCCGGCGCCGTGGCACGGCACTTTCGAACCGGTGAGCTCCGCTCCGTCCTTCACCGAGCGAGTGGTGGCCCCTTGATGCCTTTTCGGTCTGCCCTCTACCAGGGCCGCGTGCGCCACACCCGCCTCGAGCCCTTTCACCACGATTTCGAGTTCCGGGTCTATTACGGGCTATTTGACATCGACGAACTCGACTACCTCGACCGTGGACTCAGGCTCTTCTCAGTCGGTAGACGCAACCTGGCAAGCTTCTACCCCCAGGACCATGGCCCCGTCGATGGGAGCTCTCTTCGAGCGTGGGCCGAAGACGTCCTGACACAGGCGGGGGTCGACATCGAAGGCGGAAGGATCGAGCTGCTGGCTTTCCCCCGGGTCCTCGGTTACGCCTTCAACCCGTTGAGCGTCTGGTACTGCTATGGAAGCGACGGGGATCTCAAAGGAGTCCTCCACGAGGTGAGGAACACTTTCGGTGACCGCCACGTATACGTGGTGCCGATCAATGATGAGAAGTCATACCGACACAGCTTCGCCAAGGCGATGCACGTATCCCCTTTCAACCCGATGGAGCAGACCTACCACTTTACCGTCAACCGGCCCGGGAAGCGGCTTCATGTGGCGATCGAGCAGACTGACCTCGGCGGCAAAGTGTTCCGGGCGGGAATGAGGCTCTCCCGGATTCCATTGACCGACCGCAATCTGCTCAGGGTCTTCTTCACCCACCCCCTGGTGACATTGAAGGTCATTGGAGGGATCCACTGGCAGGCCCTGCGGCTCTGGCTCAAGGGCGCCACCTATCGGAAACGCCCTCAGCCACCCGTCGATGGCATCACGATCGTGGATCCGAGCATGATCGTATGAAAGCCCAGGAACGGCTCGGTCTCCGGGTCTTCTCCTGGCTGGCACGTACCGGGAGCATCCAGGTGACGCTGCCCTCCGGCGAGAAGGTGTCGATCGGCCATGGGTCGCCCGGCGCCGACGTCGGGATCACCGACTATTCGGCCGTGGCCGACATCCTCCGCACCGGCCTCACCGGATTCGCCGAGGCGCATATGGACGGGCGGATCGAGATTTCGGACCTTCCCGCCCTTCTCCGCTGGGGCTTGGCAAACCAAGCCGCCTGGTTCGAGCACCCCCTGACCCGTCTCACGCTGCCCTTCCGGAGGCTGTGGCAGCGCATCCGGCCCGAGAGGCGGCACCCGCGGGTGCGAAGCATGAACGATCACTACAACCTGGGAAACGACTTCTACGAGAAGTGGCTCGACAATACGATGACCTACTCGTCCGCCCGTTTCCTCGACCCCGACCAACCGCTGTCGGCAGCCCAGATGAACAAGTACCGGCTGATCGCGGACAAGGCTGGCTTGGCCCCCGGGATGCGGGTACTCGAAATCGGATGCGGTTGGGGAGGATTCGCCGAGTACGCAGCCTCGGAAAGAGGCTGTGAAGTCATCGCCATCACCATTTCCGAGGAGCAGGCGTCCTACGCCGAGAAGCGGATTGGCGAACGCGACCTAGCCGACCTGGTCGAGATCCGGCTCGCGGACTTCAGAGACATCACCGGCGAATTCGACGCAGTCGTCTCCATCGAGATGATCGAATCGGTCGACGAGACCCATTGGCCGGCCCTGTTCGAGATGATCGCCGACCGCCTCAAGCCAGAGGCGCGGGCTGCGATGCAGATCATCACGATCAAAGACGACGAATGGGAGCGCTACCGATCCAGGGCCGACTTCATTCAGCAGTACATCTTCCCCGGGGGACAGATCCCGGCGCCGAAGGTCCTCGAGGCCCTCGCCGGCAAGGCCCAACTGACCGTGGAGCAAGTCGATACCTTTGGCCTCGACTACGCACGAACACTGGCCGCCTGGCGCGACCGCTTCCTGGAGGCCTGGCCGGCCCTCGAGGCTGAACACGGCCTCGACGAGCGTTTCCGCCGCATGTGGGAGCTATACCTCGCCTTTTGCGAGGCGGGGTTCCGCATGGGGCGGATCAACGTCGAACAATGGGTATTCGCCCGCTGACAGCTCTCCTCGGCTCCTTCGCTCGAGATTCCTGAGCCCGGATCTCATCTGAATCACTCGACCGCTCCGAAGGGGTGGAGCAAGCGACACACCAACGGTCGACAGCAACGTCTCGTCTACGCGACACCGGCGGTCGACCTCCCGGCTTCTCTGGTCGGGTGATGGTGTCCTCCTCACGCTCGACCGGTCCACAGGTAACCTCCACGCTTTCGTAGACGGAGCGAAGAGTGGATGAAAGCAGCCTCAGCACTGCGCGGCTCGGAATCACCGCGGCCGCCCTCTCGGGGGACTCCGGCGGGCTCTACAACATCGTTGCCCGCCTGATGGATGAGGGCGTTCCTCTCGGCTCGCTGCTCTTCGACGTCCTCCTTCCCACTGAAAGAGACGTCGGATCGCGGTGGCAAAGCGGAGACTACCTGGTCTCGGAGGAACACACCGCTACGGCCACACTCGAGACCGTCGTCGCGCTCCTTGCGGGGTCGCTGGACCAACCAGAGGACGGCCTCCATGTCGTGATTGCCTCAGCTGAAGGCGACGCTCACTCCTTGGCAGGCCGGGCCGTGGTCGCCTATCTCCTCTTCCACGGATTCCGGACCACCTTCCTCGGCGCGAACGTGCTCGCCAGCGACCTGCGGGAGTTCCTCGCCAGCGAGCAACCCGACGCGATGATCATCTCCTGCACGATGACCAACCATCTCGTCGGAGCCAGGGCTGTGATCAGCCAGAGCCACTCCGCAGACGTGCCCGTGCTCGCGGGAGGGCGGGCATTCGGCGGGACCGGGGCGTGGGCGACCACGCTCGGAGCCGACGCCTGGGCGGCGCACCCGAGAGAGATCCCAGGCGTCCTTCAGACCTGGGTGCCGGATATAAGAGCGTCCGAGATCCGGGCTCGTAACCCGTCGGACGACCTGCTGAAGCTGATCGAACGACGCACCTCGGTTCTCGCTCGAGCACAGGAGGATCTGGAGCGACGTCTCGGAGACACGCCTGGCCCCCGTCTGCGAGACGAGCTCTCCCTGCTTCTCGGCGCTGTCGAAGCGTCCTTGTTGGTAGGCGACAACGAGGTGGTCATAGAGGCTCTGAAGTGGCAAAGAGCGACCCTCCAGGCCCACGGGTACGGCGACTCGGCCCCACTGACGGAGGCCCTCATCACAGGCTTGCAGCCGGTATCCCCCGAAGCCGCCGAGGCGCTTCGCTCCGCACTGTCTCTCTAGATGGGCGGAAAGAGCAGGTGGTGGGTCACACCCCAGGTCGACGGCTCCCTCGATGAGCACCAGACCGACATCAACGGTTCGGCCCGGAGTGCCGTGGGCGGTCTGGGCGTAGCCCAGCTCCAGGTTCTCGGCGACATAGCCGGCGGGAAGCCGGACGGTGCCGGTGCGGCCGGTGAGGGTCAGGCTGCGATCAGGATGGGCAAGCCGGATCGTCGAGGTGTCGCGGTTCTCGACCATGAGCCCTTCGGTCCGTCCGGAGGGTGCGACGGCTGACTACGTCGTCGCCGAGGTGCACGACTTGGTCCGGGGTTATGGCGGAGGGAGTGGGATTCGAACCCACGGGGCCCGCCAGGGGCCCGGCAGTTTTCAAGACTGATTCGGGCGAAATTGCCGTACCCTGGAGCGCCAATACGACCAGGCGAAACGCCTTGTTGCCTAGCTCGGGTGGCCGATCCGTCTGCGGTACGGTGCAAGGCCCGGACCCTCACGGCCCCGATCAGGCCAGACCCTCGAGCAGGCGCTTCAGTCGGTCGTAGTCGGCGTCGACCGACCGTTGGGCGAGCCTCCGCACCAGTGGCCCCGCCAGCCGAAGGAGCCCGCCGGGCTCGCCGCTGATATCGGCGGTCACCCGGCACCGCCCAACCCCGTGCGCCTCCACCGAGCGGCGGACCCGGATCGGGAACGACCCGGCGTACGACTCGATGGTGATCGACGCACCGGGCTCGTACTCGACGACCCGGAAGCTGCTGACGACCGGGCGACCGAGGAAGCTCGCCTCCTGGTCGTAGGTCGAGCCCACGCCGATCGGCGGCGGGGCGGGGCCCGCTGGGGGCCCGGCAGTTTTCAAGACTGCTGCCTTCGTCCGCTCGGCCATCCCTCCGGACCGCCGCGACGGTAGCGGGCCTGCGTCCCGGTGATGACCGTCGTCGACTGACCACAATGGCGTCGAGGAGGAGGCGACGGTGCGAGCACAGCAACTGGGCACACCGGGACCGATCGGCTCGCGTCCGCTGGCCACGGTCGAGCTGGCCGACCCGATCCCGGGCGACGGCGAGGTCGTGGTCGAAGTGAACGCCTGCGCGGTATGCCGCACCGACCTCCAGATCGTCGAAGGCGACCTGACGGCGCGCCGGCTCCCCGTAGTACCCGGACACCAGGTGGTCGGGCGGGTGGTGGCAGTCGGCGCCGGCGTCACCGACCGTGTTCCCGGCGATCGGGTCGGTGTCGCCTGGCTGGCGGAGACCTGCGGCGTCTGCCGGTTCTGCACGACGGCTCGAGAGAACCTGTGCGAACAGGCCCGGTTCACCGGCTGGGACCGCGACGGCGGCTACGCCACCCGGCTCGTCGCCCGGGCCGACTTCACCGTCGCCCTCCCGCCGGGTTTCGACGACGTCGCCGTTGCCCCGCTGCTCTGTGGCGGGGTCATCGGGTACCGGTCGCTCAAGGTCTCCGGCATCCGACCGGGTGGCAGGCTCGGGCTGTTCGGGTTCGGCGCCTCGGCATTGCTCGCCATCCAGGTGGCGGTGCACTGGGGATGCGAGGTGTTCGTGGCCACCCGGTCGGACGCCGAGCAGCGCCGCGCGGTGGCGATGGGGGCGGTATGGGCCGGGGGCTACGGCGAGCAACCGCCGGTGCCGCTCGACGCCGCCATCACCTTCGCACCCTCGGGCGATGTGGTGGTGGCCGCCCTCCGGGCCGTGGACCGTGGTGGAACGGTGGCGGTGAACGCGATCCATCTCGACCGCATCCCAGAGTTCCCCTACGAGTCGTTGTGGTGGGAGCGACGGCTGCGCAGCGTGGCCAACTTCACCAGGGCTGACGCCGAGGAGTTCCTCGACCTCGCCGCCGTGGCGTCGGTCCGCACCGTGGTCACCGAGTACCCGCTCGATCAGGCCAACGAAGCCCTCGCCGACTTGGCAGCGGGCCGGGTGGACGGGGCTGCCGTGCTGGTCAACTGACCGAATACCGAACCGCGGGTGCGCTCAGCCGTCCTCGGAGCCACGACGCCTGCGGTCGGCGACGAGCACCGCCGCCCCGATCAGCAGCATCACGAGGCCGAGCCAGGCGAGTTGATCCATGTCGGATCCGGTGGCGGGGAGTTGCGCCTGCGCCAGGCCGAAGTCGGCGTCGAGGAAGTTCTCGCCGACCTGCAGGGTGACGGCGTACGAAGCTGGGGTCGTCAAGGTGAGGGCGCTGTCGACCGAGGAGAGGTCGAGGCTGACCACGTAGTCGCCGGCCACCAGAGCGGTGACCAGGTAGTCGCCGTCAGGTCCGGTGGCGACGGTGACCGGGACCGCGGTCGCCTGGATTGTGGCTGCCAGAGCCGACGTGGCAGCCGCAGCGGAGTCGACCGTCACCAGTGCCTCGGGGATACCGACCTCCCCGGCGTCCTGAATCCCGTTGCGGTTGTTGTCCAGCCACACGGTGTCGCCCAGGGAGGCCAAACCCTCGTCGACGCCGATGTAGTGCGACGGGTCGCTGTCGCTCAACGGGATACCTTCCTCGACGTCGGCGAGGCCGTCGACGGTGGCGACGTTGGCGTACTGGCCGAGCGCGGCCGTCCCGGTGGCCTCGTACACCCAGGTCTCCCCCACGTCGAGCAGGTCGTCACCGTTGGTGTCACCGCTCTGGAACACCGGGGTCACGCCTTGGTCGTCGGTCACGACGACGTCCCGGATGGCGAAGTCGCCGGGGTTGGTGACTTCGTACGTCCAGGTGACCGGTGCGCCCACCGGGATCTGCGGGCCGGTGGGGTCGTCGGCGTCCTCGCCATTGGTCGACTTCTCGATATCGACCGCAACGATGTAGCCGAGGTAGTGGGAGGGATCGTCGGCGGAGACCGTGGTTCCCGCCTCGTCGACCCCGGTGACGGTGGCGGTGTTGGCATACTGGCCCCGCTCGGCGGTGCCGGTGGCGGTGCAACGCATCTCCTCACCGACCCCGAGCGTATCCAGGGGGCAGGTGATCGGGCCGAGCTGGTCGTCCTCGAGGACGATGCCGCTCACCGCAGTGTTGCCGGTGTTCACCACGTCGAAGGTCCACACCACCTCGTCGCCTTCGGCGATGAACGGCCCGGGCGGCTCGTTGGCGTCGACTCCGTTGGTGTACTTGAACAACGAGATGCCGGAGGCGGCGCCGAAGTAGTGGGAGGGATCGTCCGAGCCCACCAGTGTTCCGAACGGATCCTCGGCTACTGCGATGGCGAGATTGACGTACTGACCGACCTCGGCAGTGCCGGTCGCGGTGCAGAGGGTCGACTCTTCGGGGTCGAGCTCGGTGTCGTCGCACGTGACCACCGCATCCTCGCCGAGGCGCGGGTCGACCACCACGAGTCCGCTGAGCACCGCCGTCCCGGTGTTGGTGACCTCGTAGGTCCAGGTGACGCCGCCGCCCTCGGCGATGACAGGCCCGGTGGGGAGGTTGGCGTCGTCCTCATTGGTGAACTTGACCAGCTCGATGGCGGGGGCGATGCCGAGATAGTGCGAGGGATCGTCGTCGGTGAGCGGGTCGCCGAGGACATCGGTGGCGTTCACCGTGCCGACGTTGGCGTACTGGCCCTCCTCGACCGTTCCGGTGGCGAAGCACGTTACCGGGCGTTCCGGGAGGAGGACGATCCGGGGACAGCCGACCGTCCCGACGATGTCGTCGACCACCGTCCATCCGGGGATCGGCAAGTTGCCGGTGTTGGTCACCACGTAGGTCCACTGCACGAGGTCGCCGACCTTGAGCACGGGACCGGTCGGGGTGTCGGCGTCGATGCCGTTGGTGTACTTCTTGATGGTCACCCCGCTGGTGACGCCGAAGTAGTGCGACGGGTCGTTGTCACGCAGCTCGACCTCAGTCGCTGACATACCGGTGACCACGGCGAAGTTGGCGTACGAGCCCTCCTCGGCCGTGCCGGTCGCCTCGTACAACCATGTCTCGTCCGTGTCGAGCAGCCCGTCACCGTTGGTGTCACCCCCGGTGAAGGTCGGATCGAAGTCGTCGCCGGCGTCGTCGGGGGTGCCGGCGTCGTCGGTGAGCACCACGTCTGAGATCGGGGCGTTCCCGGTGTTGGTCACCTCGTAAGTCCAGGTGACGTCGTCGCCTACTCTGATCGGGGGCCCGAACAGCTCGTTGGCGTCCTCGCCATTGGTGAACTTGACCACGGCGATCGAACTGTCTTCGCCGAAGTAGTGGGATGGATTGGCGTCAGCCACCGTCGTGCCATAGCTGTCGACCGCCGCCACCACGGCGCCGTTGGCGTACTGGCCGGCCTCGGCGACTCCTTCGGCGGTGCAGGTCATCGAGTCGTCCGGTTCCAGGGTCGTGCTCGGGCAGTCGACCTCCGGGCCCGGCGACGTCGGGTTGGTCAGCACGGTGTCCACGATCGTGATGTCCTCGAGCGTGGTGTTGCCGCTGTTGGTGACGATGTACGTCCACTACGACGGGGTCGCCGAGCGGGATGAAGGGCCCGGTCGGCTCGTTGGCGTCGGCCCCGTTGGTGAGCTTCTGCAACGTTATGTCCGGGAACGGTTCGACGATGTTGACCAGCTGGCAGGTCACGATCGACTCGGGCGGGACCACCGCGGTGAAACCACCGGCGTCGTTCACGTCGATGTCGAGCGGGGCGTCGTCGCTGTCGGGGGTGCGGAACGTGCACTCCGTCTCTTCCGGCACGTTGACGAACTCGCCGCCAGGCGGATCGGCGGGTTGGCCGCCGACGTCCTCGGACACCACGATGGTCGAGTCGCCGTCCGGGTTGGTCGGGGTCCACTGGAAGGTGGCGAACCCGGCGGCGTCGGTGACGGTCGTCGGCGGTCGGCCCGGTGGCGTCGTGGGGCAGCACCCAGTCGAAGGTGCCCGGGGGCGGGGCGGTGACGGTGCCGGTGAATGTCCACCCCACCCCGGGCACCGCGTCCTCGAGGGTGTCCGGATCGGGAGTCGGGTCGTAGAGCTTGCGTATCGAGACCGAGGGGGCGCACAGCTCGAAGGCGGCGCCGCGCAGGGCGTCCTCGCAGTGCGTCGAAGTCCTCCTCGAGGTACACGTCGGTGGTGGAGATGTTGAACTCGCCGGTGCCGTCGAACACGTTCGGGCCGGACACCGCGATCAGCCGGTTGACGGATGCCTGGTTCTGCAGGGCTGCACCCACCCCGAGGGCGAAGATGTGGGAGCCGGCGGCCTTCATGCCGTTGGCGTTGGGGATCGCCGGGGTGAGGGCGGTGCTCTCGCTGATGTTCGTCTTGACCTCGTTGTCGGAGAGCGGCACCTTGGTCTTGTACTCGGTCGCCGTCACCTGGTCGATGCGGATGTTGGCGGTGGGGTCGCCGTCGGTGAGGAACACCACCATGTGGGGGATGTCCGGGTCGGGCCGGGGAGCCAGGTGCCGACCCACCCTGAGGGCGTCCTCCCAGTTGGTCCACCCGTCCGGCCTGTACCCGGCGATGTACGAGTTGAAGTCCGTCTGGGTGTCGTCGTCGATGGTGATGTACGTGCCGGGGGGAAGGCCGCCGATCGACGGGAGCCGGGCCACCGAGCTGAACTCCGCCACCGCCATCCTCGACCCGGTGTTCTTCAACGAGGCGACGAAGGCCCGGAACGCCGTCTTCACGTCGTTGGTGGCACCTGACGTTCCGATCGACCCCGACTCGTCGATGATCATCAGCACGTCGAGCCCGCATGCCTTCGTAAGGTCGGGGTTGTTGATGACGTTGGTGTTCTCCCGCGGGTCGGCGGCGGCGGGAAGCGGGGCGAGGACGGCGGCGAGAAGCGCCACTCCCACCAGAGCGATCAGCCTCGTGGTGCGTCCTCTCCCTGGCACTGCTGCGCAATCTAACGCCGGATGCCAGAACGCGAAAACAAGAATGCGACAGCTGCCGGATACTGGATTGCTGGGCAGGAGTCATGCCAGGACTCGGTTGACATGCGAATCTGCATGATACGATGCACATGTGCCTAGGACCATTCAGATTCGCGACATCGACGACGACGTGTATGTCGCCCTGTCGCGTCGGGCCGCCGAGGCCGGGCTGACCGTTCCGGAGCTGCTCCGCCGCGAGGCGGCACGGTTGGCGGCGCGCCCCACGATGGACGAGTGGCTGGCGAGAACGCGCCGTCGACCGTCCGACATCACCCGCACCGAGGTCCTCGAGGCGGTCGACCACCTGCGCGGCCCCTGGCCCGAGTGATCGTCGTCGACGCCTCCTGCCTCTACGAGGTCGTAGCCGACGCCGCGTCCGCCGAAGAGGCGCGGCAAAGGCTGGCCACCGACCCCGACCAGGCCGCACCGCACGTGATCGAAGCGGAGGTCCTCGGCGTCATCCGGCGCCAGCACATGCTGGGCCGCCTCGACGGCACCGCCGCCCTTCAGGCTGTGGAGGACCTGCGTGACTGGCCGGGTGAGCGGTTCGGGCACCGGAGCCTCCTCGATCGCGCCTGGGATCTCCGTGACCGGGTCCGATCGTGGGACGCCCTGTATGTCGCCCTGGCGGAGGCCCTCGGCGCCACCCTGATCACCTTGGATCGGAGACTGGCCGGCGTGCCCGACCTGGATTGCAGCATCGAGGTTCTCGGTCGCTGACGCTTCGTACTGCGGAAACGCAGCGGCACGGCACAGGGCATACCGCACCCGCCGATGTCACGATGGTCATTGACGGTGCGTCGTGAGCTCCGAGGCGGCGAAGAGGGCCGCCGTCGTGTCCAGACGGGGGGAACGAGTCCGTTGCCGGGCGTAGGGTGGACTCGAGTGGCGCAGCGGCGCCACCGAGCCGCCCATCCGACAAGGAGTGCGAGGCATGGTCGATCAGTCTCGGGTGACCTCTGGGTTCGACGTCGAGCTCGTCATGGGCGAGGAGTTCATCAGGTACTTCCTGCTGTGTTCGCTCGACACCGGCTCGATCTCCCTGGCGTCGGAGTCCCAGGGAGTCAAGGAAGACGGCACGCCCTTCCACGACGTGACCATCATCCATCCGCCCGCCGAGCTCGAGCAGCGGCGCCTGTACCCGGTGCACCCGGAGTTCCTCGGGAACGAGCATCCATTTCTCCACCTGGGCGCGCCGGTGTACTCGTTCCAGGAGGAGGAGTTCGCCGTCACCATCCTGCCGGGCGGGGTGGCGGGGGACATCTCGCTGCGGGTCTTCCCCTCCATCTTCGACCTGACGCAGGATCCGCCTCGCGGCATCTCGAATGTCGTGCACATCGACCTGACGATCAGCTTCCAGGTAGTGAGCACGCAGCGCGCCGACGGCCTGCTCGGCGACATCGGCGTGCAGCTGTCGCTCCTCGACGCCTCCGGGCCGCTCATCGACACCGCGGTCAGCCAAGGACGGACGAAGGAGGACATCGTCGCCGACCTGAAGGAGAACGTCGACCGGCGGGTGCCGTTTGCGGTGGCCGGCGGCGGTGCGCTCCAGCGGATCGAGACCCGTGCGTACACCGACGACCCGGACCGGCCCAACGGCATCGGCGTCTACATCAACCTGGCCCTGCGCAACGGCCCCGAGCCGGGGTCGCTGCTGACCGAACCGCGCGGCGATGTCACCCTGGCGCAGAACCTCCTCGAGCCCGGCGCGCGGATGGCTTTCGCCTTCCCTCAGGAGACCTACGCAAGGCTGAGTGACGACCTGCGGTTCGCCATGGCGGTGGAACGGTCGGATGCGCCCGGCGAGTACCACTACCCGCTGAAGGACGGCGACGACCAGATCGGGATCATCAAGGGCATCTCCGTCGAGCCCGAGAGGATCACTGGCGGCGCCTTCACCAACGTGCTGGTGATCGACATTCACGGCGAGTACGAGATCGACGACTTCTTCGATCCCGACTTCCACTTGCGCATCCGCCTGGTGCCGACCACGGCGGACAACGGCGTGTTCGACTTCGACGTGCAAGACGACGTCGACCTGAGCCTCGCGGCGTACGTCGTCTCGATCCTCCTGGGCGTCGTCGTCTCGTTCTTGCTTCCGCAGCTGGGCATCCCGCTGGTGTTCCTGTTGCCGCTTCTCCTGAAGCTCGGTGAGCACGTCGCCGAGGGCATCGTCGGCCCGATCGTCGAGGCCGAGCTCGAGCGCACCTCCTTCCTCGACACCCTCCCCCACAAGCTCGTCGTCGAGGCGCACCGCTGGGACCCCCTGTACACGACGCTCCACCGCGTCGAGACGGCCGATGTGGAGGTGGCGGTCAACCACGACGGCTTCGCTTTCGATGCGCGCTCCCTGTTCGTCGGGCGCGCCACCCGACCGCTGGAGACCATGGTGATCCGTTCCGAGACGAGGGACGCCGAGGGTGCCGTCGACGGCCTCGTCTACCGGGCCGCCGACATCGGGCCCTTCCTCGACAACGACCTCGTCGACGTGTTCGCGGCGACCGACCGCATGCCATACGAGAGCCTGCTACCACCGCGGGCGATCTCGAGCGGCGCCGGGTCGTCCTCACCATGCAGCAGGTGCTCGACCGCATGGAGGCAGGTGACCGCCACCTCGCCGACCTCGATCACCTGGCGCAGAAGGTCGACGTGCGCCAGCACCAGATCTTCCAGATCCTCGCCGTGACGCCGCGCGAGCTGGAGGAGATCAGGAACCTCAGCCGCGACCGCCTGCGCACCGAGGTCCGCGCCGAGAGCGGGACCGTGCTGCGCATAGCGGCGATCGACCAGTTGGAGTTCGAGCTGGGACGGGCGCCCACCGATGAGGAGATCGAGGCGCGCCTCCGGCAGCTGATCGACCTGGTGGTCGAGCCCCTGCTGCCGGCTCGGTTCGAAACCGAGCTCGACCGGCGCCTCACCTTCGACCTGGAACCGCATGAGTTCGCCGACCTGCAGGGGCTGGGCATCCTCGTGCTGGGGCGGGGCCACCTCGTGATCCGCACGACGGGCGAAGGAACCGTCTACTACCGGGACTACGAGCGGCCGTTCTGGCCGGGGCCGACACCCGCCGACAACCTGCTCTCCCTGCCCCGGTACACCCACCCCGATCCGTGAGCACCGACGATCCCACCGGGTTGGGGGTCGACGACTCCGGCCCGCCGCCTCCTCGAGTCCCGGTCGCCCCCTCCGGGCAGGTCGGCGTTCGTTGAGGCCGCCGCGTCGGTGGGCATCGTGGCGTGGGCTCTGATCGGTGTCGTCGTCGTAGTCGGCGGCATCTTCCTCGGCCTCGCCGCCACAAGCCAGGTCGTCTTACCGCTGCTCTTCGCGGTGATGCTCGGTGCCGTCGGTGCTCCCCTGGTGACCCGGCTCATCAGGCTGCACATCCCGGCGGGGCTGGCCTCGGCCATCGTCGTGTTCGCCGCCGTGCTCCTGGTGGTCGGGGTGATCGCCCTGGTGGTCGGCGCCGTAGTGAGCCAGTCGAGCCTGATCGTCGAGCAGATCGACACCGCCGTCGACGGCCTCAGCGAACAGTTCGGGCTCGGCGAAGACCTCCTGGAGCGCACCCGGGATGCGCTGGAGTCGATGGGCGGCACCCTGGGCGAGGGCACCGTTACGGCGGTGATGGGCGGGCTGAACGCCACCGTGGCGTTCATCGTCGGGACGATCCTGGCCCTCCTGCTGATGTACTACGTGCTCAAGGATGGTTCCGATATCCGCATCTGGATGGTCGGTAGGCTGCCTGTCCGCTTCCAGCCGGAGGCGGACTCGTTCGTGGCGACGGCGGTGCGCTCGCTCCGCGCCTACTGGACCGGCCGGAGCATCATCTCGGCGGTCGTCTCGGTCGTAGTGGCGGTGGCCTGCATCGTCTTGGCGGTGCCGTTGGTGCCGGCGATCGCGGTGGTGAACTTCGTCGGGGGGTTCATCCCCTACTTCGGAGCATTCGTCGGCGGGGGGCTGGCCACGTTGCTTGCCTTCTCCAGTGGCGGGATCGGCTCGGCGATGGTCATCCTCACCGTCGTGCTCGTCGCCAACCTCCTCCTCGAGAACCTCCTCGAGCCACGGGTGATGAGCGGGCAGCTGCAACTCCACCCGCTCGCCGTGCTGATCGCCACCACCGCAGGCGGTGTCATCGGCGGCATCGTGGGGCTGATCATCGCTGTGCCGGCGACGGTGGTGACGATCGATCTGATCAAGCGGGTCCAGCGGATCGTCGGGGGAACCCGCACGCCTTCGCCCGCCTCGCCGGAACGCACGGTGCCCACGACGCCGAAGAAGGACTGAGCGGGGCAGGGTTCACGCCAAGTGAGCCACGCGGCCACCACATGGGCCACGCGGCGCCTCGGGCAGCGCCGTGATCGTACCCATCCACCGCCAGCTGGCACAGGGCCCGCTGCGCTCGATCCTGCGCCGCTAGTTGTCCTTCGCACAGACGTTGTTGATGGGTAGCCGGCTGGCTGGGGCGTCGCCGACTTCGGTGTGGAGTCGGTGCCAGTTGTAGTCGTGGAGCCGACGAGGATCCGCCCGCCAATCACCGACGGTCGGCACCCACGGCTCGGTACGGCTCGCACCTCCGATCCACGGATCCCCCACATGGGTCGAGTCATCCGTCACGCGCCAGCGCACCGAACACTGTGTAAACGCAACTCGCGTTGGAAGGAAGCAAACCATGAAACAGAGAGTCAGACTGCTCTCGGTGATCGCCGGGCTCCTCCTTGTCCTTGCCGCATGCGGCGACGACGAAGGCGGAGACACGACTTCGACCGCGGCCGCCGGCGGCCCGGCCACCACGGCCGGCGAAGAGATGACGACCACGACGGCCGCCGAGATGACCTCGACCACGGCGGCGATGGTCGGGGACACCGTGCTCGACGTGGCCGCCGGCAACGAGGACTTCTCCACACTCGTGGCCGCCGTTCAGGCAGCCGGCCTGGAGGATGCCCTGGCCGACCCCGAGGCGACGCTGACCGTGTTCGCACCGACGAACGCCGCCTTCGAGTCGGCGCTCTCGGCGCTCGGGTTGAGCGCCGAGGAGCTTCTCGCCGACACCGAGACGCTGACCACGATCCTCACCTACCACGTGCTCGGAGCGACCGTCACCTCCAGCGACATCGCCGGAGCCGGGACCGACGAGATCCTGGTCGAGCCACTCTCGGGTGAGGCGCTCACCGTGGCCGTCGGTGACGACGGGACGGTGGGCTTCGTCGACCAGTCGGCGACGGTCACCATGGCTGACATCGAGGCGTCGAACGGCGTGATCCACGTCATCGACGCCGTCCTTCTCCCGCCATCGATGACGAACTAGAGCGTTCGATGCGCCGTCGAAGGCCGGCGACGTCCGCCCGTCGCACCTCGTGCGGCGGGCCACCGGCCGCTCGGGGAGCCGATGTCCGCGGCGGCCCTCAGCCAGGGGGACCGTCGCTGTTCTGCACCCGGCCGTTGACGATCCTCACGGTCCGGTCACGGCGAGTGGCGAGAGCCCGAAACCGAGGACGTAGCCGACCAGCGACGCCACCACCGACTGGGTGAAGGTGGCCGCGACGAGTGCCCAGTCGGACATCGCGATGGCCTTGAGAACGGCGTAACTGTCGTCTCTTCTCCAAGGCGACCAGGGCGAAGAAGAGGCTCACGACGATGGCGGCCACGGCAAAGGTGGTGGAGACGCCGTCCAGGGTGGCCCTCTGTTGCGACGCGGCGGGCAACTCGTCAATGGCTTCTTGCGAGCGGCCACGATCAGCCCGAGAGCGGGCGCTTCCACTTCGAGGGCGGCCGAGCCGGCCGTCAGCACGATCCCGAGGGCCCGAGATGTGCCCGATGCACCCGTCGTCTCCGGACGCGCCCCGGCTCGGGCCTGGTCGAACGTGTCGGAGTAGGCCCATCCTCTGGTGAATCCGAATCCGGCATCCTCGGCCACTCCGACGACTTCGAGGTGGGGCCTGTCGCTCACAGAGATGAGCGAGCCGATGTCGAGGCCCTGTCAGGGTGCTTGTTGGTCGATCACGACGTGGTTCGTCCCAGTCTCCGGTCGATCCTCTCCGAGCAGCGTCGTCGGCATGGTCGGCTCGTCGGCGCCCATGAGTGTGAGTTGGAGTTCCCGGCCCTCGGACGTCGCCGTCGTGGTGAAGCTCGGCAGTCGGCCGACCTCGACACCGGCGATCTCGGCGGCGGAGGCGGCCGTCGCCTCGTCGATCATCGAGTCGCCGAGCTCGAAGTCCGATCCCTCCGAGAAACAGGAACGCGTCGGGGTGGATCGGCATGCGCCGGTGGATCCGAGATGGAGGCCATCGGAGAGCGCGGCCAGGATGATTGCCAGGAAGACGATGAAGCCGACGGCCCACGAGATGGCGACGAAATGACGCGGGGTCCTCGCATCTCGGCGAGACCGAGTCTCATCGGTCAACTCCGGCGGCCACTGCCGCGGCGTCCTGCCTGAGGATGCGGCGTAGGGAGGTGATGCATGTGCGCATCGATGCCGCCAGGAAGGCACCGCCCAGGGCGACGATCGGCACAGGGTCGATCGGGATGGCGAACAGATCCCACGTGGCGAGAGCGGCGACGACCAGCAGATGATGCCCAGCGTCATCCCCACCGCCACGAGGAGCCCGATCTGGCCGAGAACGTACGTGGCCGTCGACCGTGGTCCCGACCCGAGAGCCTCGAGCAGGGCGAAGATCCCGAGCTTCTGGACGGTGAGGATCTGGAAGAAGAAGCGGACCACCACTACGACCACCAACGTGATGCCGGTGATCAGACCGAAGGCTGCTCGATCGACGTTACGCCGGGGTGGCGCCGGCGGCTTCGGCAGGGGTGAGCGCCGTATGTCGTCCGTCGTCAGGCGGCTGACGCGAATCGTCGCCTGCAAGCCGGCCTCGAAGACGAGCAGGTCGGCGGAGGTATTGGCGATGGCCCGACGAACCGAGCAGTGTCGAGCTCAAGGTGTTGATGAACACGAGGAGTAGGGGAGGAGCCCTACCGCGGCGGCAAGTAGGCCGAACTTCGCCTTCGACCGCAAGATCACTCTGGTCCAGATCATGCCACAGTCACGCCGATGAGGGCCGCCCGAAGGCGGCCCTCATTCAACGGATGGAGACGAGTGCTACCGGTCGAAGTCAGGGCAGGAGAACTTCGCCGATCCCGTGGACCAACGCATTCCCGGCCTCGATGTTCGGCCAGATCACAAAGGGACTGTTGGTGCCGAGACCTGCGGCGCCCGCATCGTCGAGCTGGAGCAGCCAGCCACGACGGTCGATGCCGAGGTCACCTCCGCTGTACATGGTGATGAAGACGTCTGTCCCATTGCGTCGGTTGTCGTCGAGCTCGAGGGCAGTCAGGTAGTCGACCTGCCCTCCGGCGTAGATGTGGTACGCCACGACCACACCGATCGTGTCGAGGTCGAGGGCCCCGGTGAGGATCCCGATGACCTCCGACTCCTTGACCTCCCACCACCGCTCGCCGGCGATGTCGGCGGCGAGGCGACGGAAGGCGACGTCCGTCGGCAGGAAGGCGGTGATCTCGGCCGAGGCCAGCGCGTTCACATCGTCGGAGGTGAGCACGCCGGCGTCGGCCAAGGCGAGGACGACTTGGCCGATGATGTTGAAGCTGCCGCCGTGCTTGTCGGCCTCCTGGGCGATGAAGGTGACGAAGTCGCCCTCGCCGTCGTTGTCGGCGGCGCCGGCAGGGATAGCCAGGACACCCACCAGCATCAATGCGGTGACCAGGGTTGCGAGTTGTCGTCGCATGCGCATCCTTTCTGTGCTGCGTACCTCGTATTCGGAGCCGGCGGATCGCACGGATGAGACCGGGGTCCGCCCCCACTTGGCGCCATGTCCGGTGGCCGGCGCCGGTCGACAGGCCCTCCCGCTCTGCTACCGAGGGCTCGCCCGCCGCGGGGCACGGCGCCGAATGCACCGTGATCGTGTGCGATGCCCGCCCGTCCGACAGCCCGCCGAGCCGTTGGTCGCAGTCACCATGCTGTATCTGCCCGCCCTGTTGCTGGCAGCGCTCATGATCGATGTGTCTGTTCCGTACCACGAACGGGCCCGCTGGCACCTCCACTTCACCCCGACCAGCAGCTCATGGTTGAACCTGGTCGAGGGCTGGTTCGCCCAGCTCACCAACTGGCGGCTCCGCACCGGCACCTTCACCAGCGTCGCCTACCTGGTCAACGCCATCGACCTATGGGCCGAAGCCTGGAACGAGAATGATCTGGTCGTTCATGGGGTCACGAGGTGCAGGTTCGTCGATCAGAGCCAGCCGATCCGCCGGAAATGCCATCGCAGCACGAGGACGGCCGCGATCATGATCACGATTGCCAGCGGGTAGCCGAGGGGCCAGCGCAATTCGGGGAAGTGGCGGAAGTTCATCCCGTAGATCCCGGCGATGATCGTGGGCACAGCGGCGATCGCGGCCCAGGCGGACACCTTCTGCATGATCACGTTCTGTCGCACCGTCACCCGGGCCAGGTTGGCGTTGAGCAGCCCATCGAGACGGCTCGACAGTTGTGCCAGCTCCTCGGTGAGTCTGCGGGCATGGTCGCCGACGTCTCTGAGGAAGGGCCGCAGGGCCTGCGGCGACGCAACGGGCTCGCCACTCTCCAGCGTGTCGAGGATGGGGAGCACCGGATGGACACTCCTGATCAGACGGTCGGCCCGGCGCCGGTGCAGGTAGATGGCCTCGCTCTGATCGAGGTCGCCCTCGAATACGCTCTGTTCGATCCGTTCGCCTTGATCGCTCAGCACGTCGACCACTCGTTCACCATCATCGATCACAGCGTCGAGCAACGCCCACAGCGCCGACATCGGACCGAGCGCTCCGACTTGTGGATGTTCGTCGAGGCGGGCGCGCATGGCGTGGATGATCTCCAAGGCAGAGCGCGCCACCACGATGGCATACGTCGATCCGAGGAAGACGTCGAGTTCACCGACGTCCATGCGCATCGTGGCCTCGTCGTAGTGCACAGACTTGACGACAACGAACAGGCAGTCGCCGTGGTCCTCCAGTTTGGGACGCTGATGGCCCTCAAGGCCATCCTCAACGGCGGGTGGAGGTAGGTCGAACGTCGCTGCGAGTTCGGTCAGTTCCTCTGCATCTGGCTCGCTGAGGGCCAGCAACACGAACCCCGGCCCCTGTTTGGCCGTGACGGCGGCGTCGGCGACCGTCGAGGGCTCGCCCATGCGGATCCCGGCCTGATACTGGGCGCAGTCGACGATCATGACCGGTGGATCCTTCGTGCCCGGTAGCGGGCCGCTGAGCTATGGATGGCCCCGGTTGTGGCAGCCGTCGCACGTGTGAGCGTCCCGACCCCTTTCCCGAGGAGCCAACCGACTATCACATCGGTGGGGTAGTGCACTCCGGTGTAGACCCGGGAGAATCCGATTGCGGCGGCGAGGGCATTGAGCGGGATCCGCAGACCCGGGTATGCCGCGCCAACGACGCGAGTGAACGCGGCGGCAGATGCGGTGTGGCCCGAGGGCATCGAGGACGAATCCGGCGTCGGCAGACGTCGCGCTTCGGGCACCTGATCGGTCGGTCGCCGTCTCCTGAATAGGCCCTTGGCCACCAGGTTGGCGAGAATCGAGGTGATCGCGACCGCCGCAAGGCCCTCCACTGCAGTCCTGCGGCCCTTCCTGCCGCCGACGAGCGACATCGCAGCGGCCATCGCCATCCAGATCTTGGAGTGCGATGCCGCTTGCGACAACGCCGGCATGAGGCGGTCCATCGCAGGCGACTCCCATCCCGCGATCCGCTCGAACACACCGGAGTCGATCTCGTCGACCCGGCGAAGCAGCGTCGATCTCGCGTCCTCCTCGCTCGGTCGGGGCAAGGTGGGCCAGCCGCTCAAATGGACGACGGCGCGTTCGTCGAGTAGCTCGATCGACTCTTTGAGACTCCTCGATCGGGTCTGTCGCGGGACGAGAACGCGGAGCGACTTCGGCGCGATCGCCACTTCGATAGGGGCCTGGAACTGCCTCAGCTCTCCGTCGACACCGACCTGGATGCTGGCAGGATCGCAGTGAACGGTGATCTTCTGAGTCTCCCACCGGGTCAACGCGGCGGGCCCCCGCTTGAGCCGCGATCGCCGGTCGGCAACGACGATCCCCAGCGCACCGGTATCGAGCGCGGGGCGCCCGGCGAAGTCAGGCGGCCCGATGAACAGGTAAGGGTTGTTCGAGGTGAGCAACACCTCGATGTCTGAGACGACGCGGCCGTCGGGCAAGGTGAGGGTGATCTGGGTTTCGGGATGACTGACCGTGTCGACTGCGGCGTCGGCGATGCTCCGGGCTCGGTGGCTGCGGTACTCGGGGTCGGCGATGGCTCGGGGGTAAAGGCCGAACGACACGTTGTTGAGGAACACCTGCCCGGACACGAGGCCGACGTCGATCAGCCTCTCAGAGCCGTCGACGGCGGCGTCGAGGGATCGCAGGGGATGGCTGCGGTCCAGCCCGAGGTCCATGGCGAAGTGGTTGCGGGTCCCCACCGGTACACAGGAAAAGGGGACGTCCCGGGCGATCGCAACCTCGGCAACGATCGCAAGGGAACCGTCACCTCCAGCCATCATGAGGTGGTCGCACCCTCGATCCACCAAGCGGCCTGCTAGTTCGGCGAGGTCATCGCCGGGCTGCATGATCACCGTCTCCAGGCCCAGCCGTTGCGCAGTGTGGACCAGGTCGATGGCGGCGGCGCGGCCGTTGCCGCTTCCCGGGTTCACGATCAGGACCGGATGGTTGGGCACCGCTCTCTCCCTAGACCTCGGACCGGCCGATCACCGAGCTCGGCGGGCTGTTGACGCTGTCGCACTCTCCGACCCAGGGCTGGCAGGCCCCGGACCGAACACAGGCTCGAACGATACGATGAGACGAGAGCGTTCGCGCGACGGAGACCGAGGTCACCCATGCAACGACTGTCTTTGCGGATGGGTGCATGGGTGGACCTCTGCTTCGATCTCAGCGACCACCCGGCTGGTGTCATTCAGTCGGAATGGCGTCGGCCACGCTTCTCATCGTGAAGAAGGCGGTGATGTCGAGGACTCCTCTCATCATCGCCCAGATCCCGGCGAATACGAGCACTGCCGCTGCCTGGGTGACGAGGAACTGACCCGCCAGCCAGAACCCGAGTCCCAACATGAGGATCCCGGCCACCAGGCTCAGCCACCAGAGGTCGTTGTAGTCGCGGGCGAGGAACGCCTCGACGATCCACATGACCCCGATGAACACCAACATGTACCCGAGAATGTTGGCAATGGCGAAGAAGGTCCGCGTCGGATAGAAGAGGGCGATCATGCCCCCCACAACGAGGACACCACCGAACAGGTACCAGAGCCATCCCACTCCACGCGTCACTGATCCGATGAAGAAGTACTCGACCCCGGCGTAGATCAGCATGACACCGGCGATGGCGCCGACGGTCGCAGCCGATGCCTCGTCGAACTGGAGGATGATCACCGAGATCAAGATCCACAAGACCCCGGCGATGAGCCACAGCCACGACCACCTCTTGGCCCCGGTGGTCAATTGGCTGCGGAACGGGGTTGAGGTTGATGTCGTTGTCGTCATTGTCCATTCTCCTTTCGTGTAGCCGGGTTCTCGCCCACCCCAGCCGTCATCACAACCCGGGCCGGGCTCACGGTGCCGCGCACCGTGAGCCCCGGGTCAGGTCTGTCGTTCTCAGATGCCCGCCAGCTCGTTCGCCCGGACCCTCGCCGCGACGGAATCCATCACGGCAGCGTCGGCCTCGGCCACTGCGAGCAGTGCGAATTCGACTGCGTCGTATGCGTAGCCCTCAGCCAAGTCGGCGGCGAGCTCGGCGTCCTTCAACTCGACTGTCCGGACGCCCTTGTCGACGTTGGACCGCATCTTGTCCCTGGCGCTCTGCAAGGAGTCCTTGAGACCCCGCCACTCTGCCTGGATGTCCCCGGACATGGCCGTCACCTGCTCGGTGAAGGCCTCCTGCTGCGCCTCGAGGCCGGCTCGAGCCTCCGCCACCTTCACGTCACGCTTCTCGGCGGCCTCATTCCGGGCCGCTTCGGCTCGCTGTTCGATCGCAGCGGCGCGATCGGCAAGAAGCCCCAGTTGCTCTGACAGCTTCGCCATTTCCTGTCTCCTCTCTCGTGTCTACTTCGCCGTCACTGACCGGCGCTGTCGAGGTGCCGCCGATTGGCGCACCCGGCTGTGCACGGCGGCCAGCCGGCTCCTTCCTGCGATCCTCGGTCCTGTCATGCCCTTTGCTAGGGTCTTGGGACTCTGATCGTTGCTATCAACGGAACTGATGGTATCATAGACAACATGAATCTGTCAATCAGTTTCGTCAACTCTCTGGCCGTGCACCAGCTCGCTGTGGTCGGGCGAGGTCAGCGCCGCGCCAGCGTGATTGGTTCCGGTGTGACCCGGCCACTCCGCCGTGACCATGAGATCCACTCACTCACCAAACAGACTCGAACCGACCAGGAGTCGACTCGATGGTGACCCGCCAACGGTTGATCGACGCCAGCATCGACCTCTTCTCCCAGCACGGGTTCGACGGCACATCTCTCTCGTCGATCGCCGAGAAGGCGGGCGTCGCCCAGCCGACGCTCAATTATCACTTCGGCACCAAAGAGCAGCTCTATCGGGACGTCATCAGCTACTGCGGGTCACAATGGATTGCCGCCATCGAGGTGGGCGACGACCTTCGAGATCTGTCGCAACGCGACGTGCTGAGAGTCGTGCTCAGGAGACTCGGGAGCGTCATCGCGGGACAGGAGGTAGTAACCCGCCTGATGCTGCAGGCGTCGATCCACCCCGCATTCGAGACAGAGGTGGAAGAGGCGCTCCGCCCGGGGGTGGAGGCGCTGACGGCGCTCTTGAAGGATCTGATGGCTACCGGGTATCTGCGAGCGGTTCCGCCATACGTGTTCATCAGCATGTTCGTCGACGTCCTGATAACCACAGCGGGTCTGGAGCGGGTGAAGAGCTCGGTATACGGCGAGGACTTCTCCGACAAATCGGTCGTCAATCTCCTGATCGACAACCTGATCGACATCCTGTTGAACGGGACCCTTCACCACACGCCCGACGACACCAGCTAGAGAAGCGGCTCCGGGACGCCCGGTCCGCCTTCCGCCGACGATGTGTCGATCGTCGCCTCGAGGTGGTCCGAAGCCGCTACCGACATCACTGGCCGGCTTGTCGTCGGCTCCCCCAGGACACACGAGAACCGGGTCGTCGCCACACCGCAGTTTCTCGCCAATGACGGAGGCGGCGACCGAGATCCGGGGTGAGCTGTCTTGGGGCACTCCGCCTGCTACGCCCCAGCGCGCCCCGGAGGGCGGAGGCCGAGTGGTGCCCCTGCCTTCCAGACAGCCGGAAACCCTTACGTAGGAGGCTGTTGCACGAATGGGTGCAGCGAGCCCCAAATGGGAGACTCGTGTTAGATCAGCATCGATTCTGAGAGGCTGGTGGGAGAGAGACCGCAGAATCGGGCCTCAGGTGGGGCGCCCGCCCACGCCACATGATTCATGCGACAGCCTCCGTAGCAAGGGTTTCGGCGGAGGGAGTGGGATTCGAACCCACGGGACCCCTAATGAGGCCCAACAGTTTTCGAGACTGCCGCCTTCGTCCGCTCGGCCATCCCTCCGTTCACGATTGTAGGTGACCGTCGCCGGCGGTCCGTATGGGTCATTGGTGGCGTCGATCCCCGAAGAAGCGCTCCAGGAGCACCGCCGACTCCTCGGCGCGGACGCCGCCGACGACTTCGCACCGGTGGTTGAGCCGAGCGTCCTGGGGGATGTTGTACAGGCTCCACGCTGCCCCCGCCTTGGGATCGGCGGCGCCGAACACGATGCGCTCGACCCGCGCCCAGACCGCCGCCATGGCGCACATCGGGCATGGCTCGAGGGAGACCACGAGCGTGTAGCCATCGAGCCGCCAGTCTCCGGCCGCCCTGGTGGCCGCGGAGAGCACCAGCAGCTCGGCATGGGCGGTGACGTCGCCGGTCTCCTGGCGGCGGTTGTGGTCGGCGAAGGCGATCTCCCCCGTCGGGTCGAGCAGCACGGCTCCCACCGGGACGTCGCCCTCGCCGGCGGCGAGCCTGGCCTGGTCGAGGGCGAGCCCCATCGCTACGTCCCAGTCGGGGTCAGCCGTCATCTCAACTCCAGACCGGTCGGATGGGGACTCCTACAATGCGGGCACCCGGAGGGATCGCATAGTCTGGCCTAGTGCGCACGCCTGGAAAGCGTGTAGGTGGTGTAAGCCGCCTCGAGGGTTCAAATCCCTCTCCCTCCGCCGGAGAGGTGGCCGAGTGGTCGAAGGCGCTCGCCTGCTAAGCGAGTAGGGGGTGTTAAACCCCCTCGAGGGTTCGAATCCCTCCCTCTCCGCTACTCCGTGGCTTCGGGGCCGGCAGGCGGCTCACCTTCCGGAGTGGGCTCGGCAGCGCCAGGATCCGGAGTACCGGGCGGCTCTGCTCCCGTCGGCTGATCCGTAGCGGCGGCCGCGGTGGAGGAGTCCTCGGCGGCGGCGAGCGGGTCCTCGGCCGGTTTGACCGCCGCCCGGAAACGCTCACCCAGCACGGAGAAGGTGGCGTCGAGGGCGTCGATCGTCGAGCGACCGGCATCCTTGACGTCCTGGATCACCGCTTCGTCCCGGGAGGCGGCACCGAGGGCGTTGAAGGTCTGCTCGATGGCGTCGCCCACCTTGTGGAGACTCTCCTTCACCTTGTCCTCGTCGACGGGTCGGCCTTCCTTCGCCGCCTGCTCGAAGTGCATCTTGAGCTTGAGACCGAGCCCGGTGAGCTTCGAGCCCACGTCCTCCCAGTCCTCGCGCGCGCTTGCTCCCATGTCGTGGCTCCTTCTTCGGGACCCTCACGGTACCGCGCTCTCGTACCCGGCGAGCCTGCCGGTCACTCCTCCGGGTTGCTGTCCTTCAGTCGTGCCTCGCTGCCGAGGAGCGCCACGATGCGGGCGACAACAATGACCAGGAAGATCTGGCCGATCAACGCCTCGAAGATCGCCAGGGTGCGACCCGCCTCGGTGACCGGGGTGATGTCGCCGTAGCCCACCGTGGTCAACGTCACGAAGCTGTAGTAGATGAAGGTGCCCAGAGTTCCGTCCGATACCGATGGATAGGTCGCCGGGTCGACGCGAAAGAGCTCGAGGTAGAGCAGGCTGTAGGCCACTCCGATCTGCAGGTAGACGGCGATCGACCCGTACACCGTCTTCACCGTCACTCGCTTGTGGCGGACGATGCGGTTGAGGATGGCGCCAGGCGACACGATCAGGAGCAGGCCGAGGCCGACTCCTCCGATGGCTTCCAGCACCGAGCGTTCCGGCAGGATGGCACCGACGATCGCCGTGACCCAGATGACGGCGGCGACGTTCACCAACCAGGGCCTCACCCAGGACGCGCGCAGCGTGAGCACGACCACGGCGCCGGCCACCACCGCGGTGGCGAAGGTGACCACCTCCTTGCCGAACGGCCCGATCGGCCATCGGGAGGATGATCAGCACGATCAGCAGGAGGACGACCACCCCGTAGGCGTCCGACGACCGCTCGAAGTCGCGGTACCACGCCCGCAACCGCCCTGTCCTCGTCACGAGTCCTCCCGAGCTTCCCGTCGACGACGGGAGCGTAGGGTCGGACGGGACCGCCGGGGGGACCACACCCCCGGACCTCGCCGGTACCCGGCGCACCGAACCGTGGGGCCTGAGCGGCGTCGACGTATCATCGGGCGATCTGCGGGATCGAGTCGACAATGACCTCACCTGAACCGCGTGCTGCTCGAGGCAACCCGGCACGACGCGTCGTCGGGCGATGAGCCGCACGTACCTCGACTTCGACGTGTCCGTGCGGGCCGAGCCGGGCGGCTATCGGATAACCGCCCGCTTCGGCGACGAGACGGCCGAGCGGACCTTCCCCGATCCGTTCGATCAGGCCGACCTCACCGCCTTCTACGACATGTTCGGCGGGGCCCGTCGACGGGGGCCCGAGGCGACCGAGCACCTCGAGCGGGCACGGGCCTTCGGCGACCGGCTCTACCAGTCCGTGTTCGCCGACGAGTTGGACAACCTGCTGGTCGCCTCGAAGCGGCAGGCGGAGGCGGCCGGCCAGGGGGTCAGGATCCGCCTCCATCTCGGCGAAGCGCCGGTACTCGTCAACCTTCCCTGGGAGTACCTCTACCGCAAGGCCGCCGACGACTTCCCGGTGCTGTCGAGCTGGACGCCCCTGGTGCGATACCTCCCGGTCGAGGACGGCGTAGCCCCGGTGCGGGTCAAACCGCCCCTCAAGATCCTGGTGATGATCTCCGACCCGATCGAGTACAAGGGGACGCTCGACACCGAGGCGGAATGGGACAGCCTGCTCAGGTCGCTCGACGCCAAACGCTGCCGCCGGGCTCGTCGAGGTGGAGCGTCTGGCGGTCGCCACCGAGGCCGAGCTGCAGGTGGTGCTGGGCCGCACCGACGTCCACGTGTTCCACTTCATCGGCCACGGTGAATTCGACACCACCGAGCAGGACGGCGTGCTCCGGTTCGAGGACGAGCACCGACGTACCACCCCCGTCACCGGACGGGCCCTCGGGGACACGCTCAAGGACAGCAGGAGCCTGCGGTTGGTGGTGCTCAACAACTGCGAAGGTGCCCGGGCCGCCGATCTCGACCCGTTCACCGGTGTCGCCCAGAGCCTCATCAGGAAGGGAATCCCTGCGGTGGTCGCCATGCAGTTCGAGGTGACCGACCAGGCGGCGAGGGAGTTCTCCAGGGGCTTCTACGGCGGGATCGGCGACGGGTTCCCGGTGGACGGGGCGCTGGCCGAGGGACGCAAGTTCATGAGCCGCGTGGCCGGGGGCTTCGAATTCGGCTCGCCGGTGCTCTACCTGGCGGCGCCGACCGGGGAGATCTTCGACGTGGCCGTGGCACCCCCACCTCCAGATCCCCCTCCGACTCCCCCACCTCCAGATCCCCCTCCGACGACCGTGGTCGAGGATGGAGACCAAGAAGTCGAAGGGCCGTCCGAGCCGGTGTCCACCGATGATGACGACTCAGGGCTACCCGGCGGACCGGGGCCGGTCGATCCGAAGCGCCGGTGGTGGCCGTGGGCAGTGGCGGTGGTGGTCGTGTTGGCGGTGGCGATCTTCCTCCTCGTGCGCCCTGGCCCGGACGAGGACGGGGAAGTCACCGGACAGACCTCGTTACCCGGTGCTACCGCCGGCTCCGAGGACGTTGCCGACGGCAGCACCGACTTCGGCGCCGTCTCCATGGCGTCGGCCCCCACCATCGACGGTGACGAGAGCGATTGGCCCGATGGACCGGTCTACCCGACGCCCCACGTGGCGGCGGGGGAGCCCGACCCGAGGGTCTCCTCGGAGTGGCGGCTCGCCTGGGACGACGACGCCCTCTACGTGTTCGTCGTGGTGTCCGATCCAGAGGTGACGGTCCGGCATGCCACCCAGCCGTGGTTGCTCTACCGGGGTGACGGGATCGACCTGATCTTCGGAGCCGACCCGAGCAGACCGGGCAGCGAGGTGTTGCGCGACGACGACATCCAGATCTCGATCGGGCCCGACACCCCGGAAGCCACGAGTGCCGTGGCCGGCCGCCAGGTGCCTGTCGCCGCCTCATCGAACACCGACTCGGCGTGCCCGGGCATGGTCTTCGGTGACGGCGCCGCCGAACCGGAGGTCGAGGCGGCGGCTACCGCCACCAGCCTGGGATACCAGATCGAGGCAAGGGTGCCGTGGACGGTGATCGGACGGGCGCCCGACCCGGGCGGCGTCTACGGGACCATCTTGACCGTGTCCGACGTGGCCGACGACGGGAGCCGGCGGGGGAGCCGGAGCAGCAACCCGGACCGGGAAGCGGCCAAGCACTGCCCGAGCCAATGGCAAACCCTCGAGCTCGCTCCCTGAAGGCGTGAGCAGCGGCTCAGCCGGGCAGCCAGGCGAGCAACTGGTCGGCGGTCTCCCGTTCCGGCCAGTACGTGCAGTGGGTGACCCCACGGCCCCGGTCGAACTCGACCCGGTTGCCTTCGGCGATGGCATTGCCGGCGGCGAAGCCCGACCACACGCCACGGGTGGGGACCACGAGGTCGTTGCCCTCGTCCCGGAACACGAAGTCGAGGAACGAGTCTTGGGCGCCCTGCACCAGGCCCTTGAGCCCCGGCCGGGTCGGTTCGAAGTCCGAGGCCAGGGCGAAGTACTCCGCCTCGACGTCTGGCCCGCCGGAGAGCATGGTCAGGAAGTCACCGCCCGGTCGCATCGCCGCCAGGCCCTCCAGCCCGGTGAGCGCCCCCTGGGCCAGGGCCCTCACGACGCTGAGCACCGCATCGAGGACCTCGGCGACCGGTACGCCCGGGAACAGGTTCGCCACCGTGGCCATCCGGTCGAGCAGGACGGTGAGGTGCTCGGGGTCGGCGAGGGCCGTGCCCTCGTTCGGGGTGCCGACGAACACCACTCGGCGTACCCGCACCGACGAGCGGTCGACGTCACCGAGCTCGCCGGCCAGCGCCCGCCCCACCAGGCCGCCCCGGCTGTGGCAGACCAGGTCGACCTCGAGCGTGGCTCCTCCCGGGAGCTGGTCGAGGAGCCAGCCGACGTTCTCCTCCGGCGTCATCGACAACGAGGGATGGTCGAAGGCGAGGATGCGTCCCTCGTAGCGACGGTGCAACTCGTCGATCACCGTCTGCGGCAGCCCGCCGAAGGCGCCGTGGGCCGTCGAGAAGGTCCCGTGGACGAAGACCAGGGCCGGGCCACCCGTCAGCCGCCTCCAGTCGTCGCCGGTCCACGGGTCGGTGAGCACCCGGGAGAAGTCGGCCGGGCCGAAGTGCCTCAGCCGGTGCGGACGGTGGTCGTCCTCCCAACTTCGGACCAGTGAACCGCCGGCCCGAACCGCCATCTCGACCACCGGGAACGCCACCACCTGGATCAGCTTGCGCCCGATGGTCCCCGCCAGGCCGCGGGTCGCTGGGGCGCCGTCGTCCGGGGCGACCGGAGGGACCCGTGCCCGCAGCACGAACACCTTCTCCCCTCCGACGCCCCGAGTGGCGGTGGGTTGAGGAGCCTGGGTGTCCACGTCGTCAACGGGGAAGTGGATCGACACCGCCCCGTCCTCGTCGGTGACGATCGCCACCTGCCCGTACCCGGGGCCGAGGTCCGGAGCGGTCAGCACCATCGCCTCGCCGTAGGTCGGGCCGCGCACCGCGGTGTCGGTCGTCTCCTGGACAACCGACAAGGAGATCGTCTGCTCCTCCCGCATGCCGGCGCGCTCGAGGGCAGCGGCCATCTCGGGAGTGACGTGGTCTCCACCCACGGCGCTGCGGGTGGTGTCGTCGAAGTCGGAGGGCTCGAGCGCCCACCCCACACCGTGGAAGCCGCCGGCGGCCAGGGTGTACCCCATGCCGAGGTCGATCGCGCCGCCGCCATCTACGGTGAACTCGATGCTCACGGCGAGCCGTCGGCGTCCCTGGGCCCGCCCAGCTTGAGCGCCGGGTGCCCGTAGTAGACGTAGGCCAGCCAGGTGGCGTTGGCGGAGTCGGCGTCGGTCTGGGCGAAGCGGCGACGGACCGAGCGGAGGTAACCCCCGACCGTTTCCCCTCGATTCGATGCCTCGTAGAACCCGAGGGACACCTCCTTGGCCAGATCGTCGGACACCGACCACAGCGGAGCCACGAACCCGCGGAAGCCGCCCCTGACGGCGAACCCGGCGACCCCGGCGTACGACCCGAGGATGTCGTCGGCGGTCCCCACTTGACAGGCGTTGAGGAACAGGAACGCCCTCCCGGAGCGGGTGACGCCGGCGTCGCGGAAGACGAACGACGACAGCCGAGCCCCCGACGACAGCATCAGGTAGGCGCCGCTGCGGTCCGGGTCGTTGATGCCGTGACCGGCGAAGTGAAGGGCCTCGAAAGAGAACCCGTCGTCGTCGAAGCGACCTCGAAGCGCGGCGTCGACGTACTCGGGGAGGGCGTCGACCGACCGCGCCCGGAAACGGCCGGCCAGCGCCTCCGCCTCGGCGACCGCCGACGGGAGTGGCCGCACTCCCCGTGCGTCCTGGTAGTGGCCGACGACCACGCCGAGCGCATCGGCGGCCAGCGGGCTCGGTTCCGGGGGCGCCAGCCGGTCGAGCGGCCAGCGCCCGATGTCGACCTGGGCGCCGAGGAAGGGAGGGCCCTCGGGGTCGAGCGGCTCGGGAAGGACCGCCAGCTCCCACGGCACATGAGGCTCCTCGGTGAGCAGTTGCACGACCGGGGAATGCCGCTGGTCGGCCGGTACATCAGCGCCGGCCACGGCCTTCCACACGGTGCCGAGCGCATCCCAGAACTCGTCAGGCAGGTGGTCGGAGATGGTGCGGCCGATGCCGCGTAGGACCTCGTCGGTGGTCCGGTCGTTGACGTGCTGACCGACGTCGCGGATCAGCTGCGTGGCGAACCGCAGCGAGTCGTCGCCGAGGTCGACGTCGACTGCCGCAACGGCGGAGGCGAGGTGAGGCGACTGGAGGGCGAGCTTGTAGAGGCCGCTGGCCGCGCCCCGACACGCGTGATGACGATCGACAGGTCGAGCGGCTGGTCCGGCAGCGGCGCGATCGGGCTCGACTCGGACGGGGTTTCTACCCGGCGGGCTGCGGCGGCTGTGGTCGGGTCCCCGGCCACATTGACCTTGATCTCCTTGGTCAACTGGCCGCACGGGTTCCCCTGATAGGTGAAGAGGGCACACACCCGCTCCACCCAGACCCCTACCTGCGGGTCGTACCACGAGGGTGGCGTCGGGGGTCTCAGCTCGAAGACGAGTGGCCCGCCGGTCGCCGTCGCCACGTCGACTTCGATCGTGCCGTGACCTCCCGACCCGTCGGTGACCTCGAACGCGCTGACCAGGGTGACCCCCAGTTGAACGGTCGTGGTGCCTGCCGGCAGGTCGGCGATCGACAGCACCCCGCCGACCACGCCGGGCATCGGTTCCGGGCCGACGGTGACGCTCACCGTGAATGGCTCCGCCAGCCCGACAACGGTCGGTGCCTCCATCCCGCCGTGGCCGGTGAAGCTGCGGGACGAAACGGCCGGGGGCGGCTCGGCACCGGCGGCCGGCGGCGGACCAGGCGGTAGAGGCGACGGGGGAGGTGCGGGTGGGCCGGCACCGGCAGTTGGCCCCTCTTCGGCCCCGACGCCACCGCCGCGGCGAGGAGGCTCAGGGTCGTAGCCCGGCTCGTCGTTGAAACCTACGATCACCGATCCCACGGTCAACACCCCGGAGGCCCGTGCCGGGTCCTCGACCTCCGCCAGGTCCGTGATCGGGACCCGGTTGAGCGCGTCGAGGACGATCACCGCGCCCAGTCGATCGTCGGGTCGGGCAGCTGCCAGCAGCGACTCCAGCCGGGCGGCCTCGAAGCGGTACCAGGCGTCGCCGTCGATCTCCCGCCGATGGACGAGAGCGGCGGCGATCTCGCCGCGGTTGGCGAGCCGGCGTCGCGCGCTCTCGACGGTCATGCCGCTCTCGAGCCGGACAACGTCTATCCGATTCATGGTGCGCTCTTCCGTCGAGGACGCCGCTCCCCCACCGACCGCTGGTCGATGCTACCTAGCCGACCCGCATGGGCCCCCAGGTGACACGCAACCGCTCGGTCTACCGACCTCGCCAGGGCTCCCAGGTATCCAACCGGCACCAGCGACCCCGGTAACGTGGAGTTCGAGCGGGCCCGTAGCTCAGTCGGTTAGAGCAGCGGACTCATAATCCGTCGGTCGCAGGTTCGAGTCCTGCCGGGCCCACCCCAGACTGTTGTATTGGGTCGGTTGATCTCCGACGTTTCGTGATCGGTTGATCTCCGACGCGTGTTCGGGTGATGCCCGACGCGTGTTCGGTTGATGTCCGACATCTTGCTCGCCACCCTTCCGCACATCTGCGGGAGGTGGCCGGATGCTCAAGGAGCTCAGCAAGGTGGAACAGCGTTATGACGCGGTGATGGCCGTCATCCGCGACGGGATGGCGGTCACGGAGGTCGCCGAGAAGTTCGGGGTGCACCGGGACACGGTCTATGGGTGGATGGCGCGCTATGAGAGCGAGGGGCTGGAGGGGCTGGTAGACCGGTCGCACCGTCCGCATCGGTCTCCGCTGCAGATGCCGGCGGCCACCGAAGCGAGGGTGCTCGAGTTGCGCCGTCTGCATCCTCTCTGGGGGCCGGTCACCATCCGTCACCGTCTCCAGCGCGAGGGGTGGAACCGGTCCCGTCGGTGTCGGGTGTCTATCGGGCGCTGCGCCGGGCCGGGCTCATCGATCCCCGTGTCAGGCGCATGGGCAGGTTAGGCACCTTCCACTCTACGACCCGAGCCTCCGTGATCTGGACTGGCGCTGACACATGCTGACAATTCGCAGGCCAGTGGGGATCAGAGCCCCAGCACCTGTGCCTTCTTGGCGGCGAACTCTTCTTCTGTGAGGATGCCTTGGTCCTTGAGGGCTGCGAGCTGCTTGAGCTCTTCGATCTGCGCACTCTCGGCGGCTTCGGGTGCGGGAAGTGTGGCCGCTGGTGCCTGGGCAGGTGGGGCGGCCGGCGCTTGGGCAGCTGCGGCGCTCTTTTGCGCCGACTTGGCCCCCATGTGGGCCGCGGTTCCCGCCACGACCGCGGTGGTGGCCACTCGTGCGACGGGCCTGCGACGTCGGATCATGTCGAGCCTTCCTGTGTTGGTTCGTCCGGGCTGGTTGCGGCGAGGGCGTCGCTCAAGGCGTCGACCGCTGCTTCGATGAGCTCGCGAGGGATGCGGGCACCCTCGAGGATGACGCCGTTTGCTTCGCGTACCGCGTCGGCGAAGGGCGCGGCCCACGTGTCCTCCCACATGAGCAGCGCCGCCGAAGTGTTCGGTTCGAGGCTCAGGGCGGCGTGCGCGATGTCCTCGTCCGTGAGGATCCCGCCAATCTCGGCGTCGAGGCCGGCGAAGGCGGCCAGCTCCTCGACTGCGTCGAACTCGACAACGGTCACGTTGCCGTCGACATCCTTGCTGATGAACGTGAGGTCGATGATGTTGATCAAGCCGTCATCAACAAGCTTCGTGAGCTCGGGCACGATCTGACCGGTGAAATTGTTGTCGGGGAAGCCGAGGATCACGTATTCCACCGGGCCGATGCTCATGAATCGTCTCCTTCGGGGTGTGCTGCCGCCCGATGACCCTACACCTGATCAGGCGCCGAAGGATCAGCCCCCTGCCGGGGTGGTTGAGGCCGGGAGTGCCCGAAACCCCGCGACGGCGTCGGCGGCCCGGTGGGACTCTTCGCCACGCCTGGCGTCCTCAGCCGCCGCGCTGTCCCGGATGCGCATGGGGGACCGGTGCTAGATAGGGAAACTGCAAGAACGGGGATGTCGCGGCCGGCGTCTAATGAGTATCGCTGCGCCGTCGGCGAAGCGGCCCCTCGAGTTGTCGCCGAGCGACCGGAGTCTCGCACGGCCCGCCGAACGTGCTCGACGCCGCGAACCCGACGTCGTCGAGAAGCACAATGAGGACATTCGGCGCACCCACCGGCGGACGCAGCGGCTCGATCGGCGCGAATCTCGCAGCCGGATCCTTGGCGTCGTAGGTGACCAGCCCGGGGTACGGCTGATGAGCATCCGGGATAGGCAGGATCTGTCGGCCAAGTGCCGGATCTGACGCCATACGCGTGGTCTCCCCTTAGGTCGCGCGTCCATTAGGCGACGATTCTGCAGTGGTGTCGTGGGACGCCGGTCAGGAGCGACCCTACCCCCTCGGCGGAACTCCTGCTCCGCCGCCGATGGCACCGGCCCTTCGGCGCCGCATGCCGCTTCCATCGAGGTCGGTGTGATGACGTGTCCAGACTCGCGAAGCCGAGCTGGCGGAGCTCGTGGCCGAAGATGACGACCGCCGATTCGATCAGGGGTACTCGTTGCGCTCCAGCCACCTCACTGTCCTCCGGTGAAGGGTGGCCCGTGGCCGAGAACGGGCGGCGCAATAGGTGGCGGGAGCGATCGGCAACTGGGCACAGATCGGCTCGACCCCCCACCGCAGCGCAAGGCGTACGCGACGACCGCCGGCGTCGCACAGCGACAGCAACCGATAGACCAGATTGGTCTGGTCTGATAGACTGGACTTCATGTCGGTCACGGTGAATGTCCAGGAGGCGAAGACGCGGCTCTCCGAGCTTCTCGTCAGGGTCGAGCACGGCGAGGAGGTCGTCATCGCCCGCGCCGGTCGGCCGGTGGCGCGGCTGCAGCCGGTTGAGAAGGCCCAGCCACGCAGCTTCGGTGGGTATGCGCTCAGGGTGACGGAGTCCTTCTTCGAGCCGCTCCCCCAGGAAGAGCTGGCCGCTTGGGAGTGAGCTTCCTCCTCGACACGCATGTGTTCCTGTGGCTGCTCGGCGAGCCAGATCGTGTCGCCGAATCCGTGCGGAGCCGGCTCGCCGACCACGACAACCCACTGTTCGTGTCCGCCGTGTCAGCGATGGAAGTGGCCACCAAGGTCCGGCTCGGGAGGTTGGCTGCCGCCGGACTGGTCGAGACCTGGCAGGACCGGGTCGGCGAACTGGCTGCGGCCGAGTTGTCGCTCACCACCCCGCACGCCCTCCTCGCCGGGTCGATGGCCTGGGAACACCGTGACCCGTTCGACCGGATGCTGGTGGCCCAGGCGCTGGTGGAGAACCTCACACTGGTGACCAACGATCGGGCGATCGTCTCCATCCCCGGGCTCAAGTCCCTGGCCTGGGGTCGATAGCCAATGAACCGAGCCTGATTCGGCTTGACCACTCCTGGGCCGCCGGACGAGGACCTACGAAGGGAGTGACGACACGTGTGCTGTCGTCGACGAGCTGGGTAGCACCAGGCGCGGTTCGGCGTGGCGGTCGTGGGACGTGCCGCGGACGTGAAGACCGGAGCAAAGATGACCGAGCGTGCCATGGTTATCGCCGGGGGAGGTCCGACCGGGCTGATGCTGGCGGCCGAGCTGGCGCTGGCGGGGATCGACGTCGTCATCGTCGAACGACGCGCCAGTCAGGATCTCGACGGCAAGCGAGCCGGGGGTCTTCACTCGCGCACCATCGAGGTGCTCGATCAGCGTGGCGTCGCGGAGCGCTTCCTCTCGGAGGGACAAACGCATCCGTTCGTGGGCTACGCCGGGACCTTTCTGGACATCAGCGACTTCCCCACCCGCCACAACTACATCCTCGCGCTCTGGCAGAGCCGCTTCGAGCCCATCCTCGCCGGCTGGGTGGAAGAGCTCGGGGTCCCGATCCTCCGTGGCGTCGAGGTGGTGGGCTTCGCGCAGGACGGCGCCGGCGTCGACGTCGAGGTGTCCGACGACACGACCATTCGGGCCGAGTACCTCGTCGGGTGCGACGGAGGGCGCAGCCTGATCCGCAAGGCGGCCGGCATCGACTTTCCGGGGTGGGACCCGACGAGCAGCTTCCTGATCGCCGAGGTCGAGATGGACGAGGAGCCGGAGGTCGGCATGCGCCCCGAGGGTGGTGGCATCGGTCCCGTCAACCGAGAGCAGGGCGGAGGGCCGTATGGGGTCGTGCTGCTCGAGAAGCACGTCGAGCACACCACTGAGCCCACTATGGAGGAGCTGAGCGAGGCGCTCGTCGCTGCCTACGGGACGGACTACGGGGTGCACAGCCCCACGTGGATCTCCCGGTTCACCGACATGACCCGGCAGGCGGCGTCCTACCGCCAGGGACGCGTGCTGCTCGCCGGCGACGCCGCACATGTACACGGCCCGCAAGGTGGGCAGGGCCTCAACACAGGTGTCCAGGACGCCGTGAACCTGGGATGGAAGCTGGCCCAGGTGGTCAAGAAGACGTCACCCGAGAGCCTCCTGGACACCTACCACGCCGAACGGCATCCGGTCGCTGCCCGGGTGCTGCAGAACACCATGGCGCAGGTCGCGCTCAGCCGCATCGACGAGCGCAGCCGGGCCCTGCGCGACACCGTGCTCGACATGCTCAGCATGGACGAGCCGCGCAGGCGCATCGCCGCGATGATCTCCGGGCTCGACATCCACTACGACCTCGGGGACGGACACCCGCTGCTCGGACGCCGCATGCCCGACCTCGACCTGGTCACCGCCGACGGCCCGCGGCGCGTGTTCACCTTGCTGCACGACGCCCGTCCCGTGCTGCTGAATCTCGGTGAGCCCGGGGTGTTCGACATCGCGCCGTGGGCGGCACGGGTTCAGCTGGTCGACGCGGCGCATGCCGGGGTGTGGGAACTCCCGGTCCTTGGCGAGGTCGACGCTCCCCCGGCCGTGCTGATCCGGCCCGACGGACACGTCGCTTGGGTAGGAGACCACACCGACCCAGGGCTCCCCGACGCGCTGACCACCTGGTTCGGACCGTCTGCCCGATGACGCGAGGAGGGGAGGCCGTCGCCGGCCTCCCCTCTCGGTCGTCGAACCAGGCGGGCTCAGGGGATGAAGGTCCCCTCCGGGCCTGCCGGTGCGGGAATCGGGAAGTTGCCGGGCACCTTCTTGCCCTTCACACCGTTGACCGTCTCGGTCGAGTAGGCGTAGGTGAGCACGGCGAACGCCACCGCGTCGGCGTTCACCTCGAGGGCGTCGAGATCGAGATTGTCGATCGTGTCGCAGGCGAGGTGGTAGCACGGGTCGAATTGGGCGCCGGCCGTCCCGCCCCAGATCCCTTGCTGCTCGGCCGTCTTCACGACCTCGGCGCCGGTGAACAGCCCGCCGGCCGGGATGCCGTTGTTGATGAACGCCTGGTAGTCGCTCCGACCGCTGAACTGCGTGTCGTCGTACGGCTCGCCCGACAGCGTGTAGAACGACTCGAACGTGTCCTCGATCTGCACCGACCCGGCGGGGATGGGGACCCCGGGCGGGGCCGGGAACGACGAGGTGTCGCCGTCGTACACCATGAAGATGTAGTTGGGCGACCCGACCATGTCGAAGTTCAGGTAGAGCGCGATCTCGTCCTTCTCTGCCTGGCTGAGGCTCGCCACGTACTGGGTCGACCCGATCAGCCCACTCTCCTCGGCGCCCCACCAGGCGAAGCGCAACGTGTTCTGCGGCTTGTGGTTGCCCAGTTGTTCGGCGACCTCGAGCAGAGCCGAAGAGCCGCTCCCGTTGTCGTTGATACCCGGTCCGGCCTGGACCGAGTCGAGGTGGGCGCCGGCCATCACCACGTTGGCGTCGTTCGTGCCGGTGAGCTCGGCGATCACGTTGACCTGGGGCCGGTTCTCGGGCGGGTCGACGTCGACCAGTGCGGTCGAGCCGGCCTGGGCCAGGGCGGCAGCCGTCGGCGAACGAGGCGCCGACCACCGGGATGGTCACGGCGGCGCCGTCGGGGAGCAGCGTGCCCGATGATCAGACCCTCACGCAGCGGGGTGTCGCCCTGGTTGAAGATGACCACCGCCTCGGCGCCGGCGTTCTGGGCGTTGATGCGCCTTGATCCCGAACGTGCACGTTCCCCGCTGGATCAGGGCGATGTCGGACGGGCCGCCGAAGCCGGTGAAGTCGGTGGCCTCGCAACCGCTGGTCGACGCTCGCGGCGGCACCAGGTTGATGTCGACCGGGATCACGTTGCCCGGTCACCGTCGCCGAAGCCGCTCCCGGTGAACACGCCCGTCTCGTACACGGCGTTGACCGGGGTCAGCTGCTGCAGCGTCGGCGGTGGGAAGAAGGTGAACGGGAACTCATGGCGTGTCACGTCCCATCCCGCCGCCTCCAGGGTGTCCTCCACGTAGTCGGCGCTGGCGTCGTACCCGGAGGTACCGGCGGCACGAGTGCCGTCCGTTGTCGTCGGCGATGGCCTGGAAGGCCTCCTCGTGCTCCAGGACCTCGCTGAGCCTGACACACTCGAGCAGCTTCGAGTACTGGTTGTTGTTGCGCGTGTCGCAGGCGTTCTGCGACGGCGCCGCCGAGGCGGCCGTCGCCGGTAGCAGCGCCATCAGCAGTGCTACCGCGCCGGTGAGCGCGGCGAGCCTCGCTCGGCGCATCCTCCACATCGATCGGGACATGTCCCCTCCTCTGGTCAGCGGCCAGGCGGCCGATCCGCCCCCGTCTGCGGCGGCGACCTTACGCGTTTCAAACGGACCCTGCTCGCCGAGGTGGGCCGTCAGAGTGTCGCCAGGGTGACGTTGCCGAGGCGGGAGCCGTACGCGCCGCGTCAGCCGCACCTTCTCCTCGATGGCCTCGATGACGGCGGCGGCGAAGTCGACCTCGTGCAGATCGGAGGCGCTGCCGATTGCCCCCGGGCTGAACACGTTCACCTCCACTGGCGCCGACAGGGCGATCCGCCCCCGATTCGGACTACGCTCGCACTACGGACTCCGACGCACCCCACCGCAGGAGCGCTCCTTGATCGAAGACTCATCGAGCGTCGGCGACGTTGGCGCCCCGGCGTTAGCCGATCGGTGGCAGCTCGCCATGGAGGCGGGCGGCGTCGGAGCGTGGGAGGGCGATCCGACCACCGACGAGCTGTGGTGGTCTCCGCAGGCCCACGAGATCGTCGGGGTCGGCAGCACCGGTCTGCCTGCCACGCTGCACGACCTGTTCGAGCTCATCCACTCGGAGGATCGTGCCGATGCGCGCGCCTGCCTCGAGCTGGCCAGGCACGGTCACCAGCCCCAACGCGTGCAATTGCGGCTGGAGGTTCCCGGGGAGTCCGCGAAGTGGGTCGAGCTGTCGGCGATGGCGGTCCTCGATGCGCAGGGTGCCCCGGTCTCGCTGGTGGGCACGGTGGCGGACGTCACCGAGCGCGCCGAGGCCGCGGTGGCCCGTGAACAGATGTTGCACGAGGAACGGCGAGCCCGTTCGGAGGCCGAGGCCGCCAAGGAGAGGATGCAGTTCCTGATCCGGGCGGCGCGCGAGGTACGCGCCGTGCTGGACCCTGCGGTGGTGCGGCGCACCGCGGTGGAGCTGGCTGCGCAGCATCTGGGCGAGTGGAGCCTCATCCTCGACCCGTCGGGTCGGGCCGTCGAGGCGGCGGCCGGGAGCGACATCCGTTCCTTCGCCGCCGCATCCGGTGCCCTTGCCCTGGTCGCGCCCATCGAGGCGATCGACCGGGTGGTGGCGACCGGCGACGCCCAGCTGGCGACGTCGCCGGTGAACCTCGTCCTCGGCGGCAACGACTCAGGAAGGACTCACATCGTCGAGGCATTGTCGATCATGGCGGCACCGCTCGCGCTCGGCTCCAGCACGGTGGGGATCATCGTCGCCGGCCACGGCAAGGCCGGTCGCCCCTACCAGGCCGAGGATCTCGAGCTGTTCGGCCAGTATGCCGAGTCGGTGGCGGCCACGCTGGTCAAGGCCACGCTGTTCGAGGAGCGCTCGGCGATCGCCCGTGCGCTGCAGCAGAGCCTGCTCCCTGCCTCGCTCCCGGAGATCGACGGCATCGAGATCGGCACCGACTACGTCCCGGTCGGAGAGGGGGTCATCGTCGGCGGCGACTTCTACGACGTGTTCCGCGTCTCCGACGGCCGCTACGCCTTCGCCATCGGGGACGTGAGCGGGAAGGGCTCCGAGGCCGCCGCGGTCACCGCCCTGGTGCGCCACAGCATCCGGGCGTTCGCCGAGATCCACGAGGACCCGGCCGATGCCCTGGTGGCGGTCAACGACCACGTTCGGACCCAGGGCCCGTCGTCGAGATACTGCACGGCCACCCTCGGCGTCCTCGAACTCGGCGACGAGCTGGAAGCCATCCTCGCCGTCGCCGGCCATCCGCTACCGCTCATCCTCCGAGCCGACGGCACCGTCGAGGCAGCCGGGGTCCCGGGAACGCTGCTCGGAATGTTCAGGGATGTGACGGTGGCGTCCCAGGTCGTCCGGCTGGCACCAGGCGACGCCATCATCCTCTACACGGACGGCGTCATCGAGGCCAGGAGCGCCGGTGTCCCGTTCGGCGAGGAGCGGCTGAAGGCACTGGCGAAGACCATGGCGGCTGACGGCGCATCACAGATCGCCTCCGCCATCGGAGCCGCGGTCGCCGAGTACCGGGATGTCCAGAACGACGACCTCGCAGTCCTCGTGATTCGCCGGACAACGGGTTGAGCCGCCGGCGATCGGTCAGCTGACCACCAGGCGGATCGAGCGCTTGTCGTCCGACGCGGTCAGCGTGACGTCATCCGCCACGTGGTCGAGCACCCGGGCGCCCAATGATCCGCTCCATCCGGTCGGGGGCCACGGCTCCTCGGGTGACCGGTCGACATCGAGCTCGACGACGATGCCTCCCGGGCCCGACTCGAGAGTGATCGAGAGGGCCGTCGCCCCCGGTGTGCGGAGCAGGGCGGCGCCGGCCTCGTCGATGGCGAGGGCGAGGTTCTCGATGCGTTCGAGCCCGAGCGCCCCGCCGGCGGCGGCGCTGCTGGCCACGGTGCGAACGATCCTGAGGTAGCCCGGATCGGCGGGCACGGTGAGGCAGGTCGGCTCGGCAGCCATATGGTTCGTATACTACGCCGGTCCGGGTTCCCCCCTACGAGATGGATGATGGCTTCCGAGCTCAACGTCGAGACGACCAACCAGCGGGCCGCAACGGTGCTCACCGTCACCGGCGAGATCGATCTGGCGACCGCACCCGACCTGGGTCAGCGGCTCGCCAAGGTCGCCGGATCGGGTGACATCGTCGCCGACCTCACCGGGGTCAGCTTCATCGACTCGACCGGGCTGCGCGTCCTCATCTCGGCCCATGAGGCGGCGACCGAGGCGGGCGATCGCCTGTGCCTGGTCGTCACCGACGGCGTTGTCACCAAGCTTCTCCGAATCACCGGGGTCGACCGGGAGCTCCACGTGTTCGCCTCGCTCTCGGAAGCCCTCGACACCGGTGACGGCTGAGGCGCCACACCGCTTCGAGCTGAGCGTGCCGGCAACCGCCGGACAGGTGGCCACGGTCCGGATGTTCGCCGCCGCCGTCGCCCGCGCCGCCGACGCCGACGAAGAAACGGTCGAGGATCTCAGGTTGGCGATCTCGGAGGTGGTGACCGCCATCGTCACCGGTGTCTCCCGCCGAAGTGTGGAAGTCACCGCGGTCCTGCACGACTCGCTGCTCGAGTTCGTGGTGGGGCCCCTGCTCCCGGGCGACCTGGTGGACGGTGCCATCGATCCCGTGGACATCGTGCTCGGCCTGTTCCCGGACACCCGTCGTGACATGGAGAGCTCGACGGTGCACCTCACGGTGGCGCTGTGAGCGCCAACACTGAGACCCCAACCGGTGGCAGGGACTGGCCCGACGACCTGCTGTCGAGGAGGCACGACCCGGAAGTGCGGGCGGCGATCACGGCCAGTTATGACCGCCTGGCGAGGCGACTCGCCGGTCGCTACCGGGGCCGCGGCGAGCCGGTGGAAGACCTCGAGCAGGTGGCGCGGATCGGGTTGCTCAACGCGCTCGACCGCTTCGACCCGGAGCACGGCGCCCGGTTCTCGACCTACGCCACCAAGACGATCCTCGGTGAGCTGAAGCGACACCTACGCGACCGCGCCTGGTCGGTTCGGGCCCCCCGATCGCTCCAGGAGCGATGGCTGGAGACCTCACGAGCCATCGAAGATCTGACCCACCGGCTCGGCCGGTCCCCAACGATCGCCGAGCTCGCCACCGCCATCGACCTGACCGAGGAAGAGGTGCTTGGAGGCCCTGGACGCCGGCGGGGCCTACACCGCCGGGTCGCTCGACGTGCCCGTCGGAGAGGACGAAGACTCGAGCCTGATCGACCTGCTCGGGTCGGAGGATCCCGATCTCGCCAACGTCACTCAGTGGACCATGATCACCGAGTCGATCCGATCCTTGCCGGAACGCCAGCGCCACATCCTCTACCTGCGCTTCTTCGAGGGGAAGACCCAGAGCGAGATCGGCGTCGAGCTGGGGGTCTCACAGATGCACGTCTCCCGGCTGCTCCGCCGATCGCTGGAAATGGTGAGGGCCACCGTCGGGAGTGACGACTCAGCCTGATATGACCGCCAGCTCGCACCAGACCTTGTGCGGAGGACCGGGATCCACTCCCCAATCGTCGGCGAGGTCGTCGATGATCCGAAGCCCGAAGCCATCCGTCGCCTCACGCTCGACCGCTACGTCGAAGCCGATCCCCGCGTCGACGACCTCGATCCGCAGTCGGCCCCCCAGCAGCCCGAGGAGAACTCCGACACGGTCCGCCGACGAGCTTGCATGGCGCACCGCGTTGGAGACCAGCTCGCTCACCAGCAGGGCGGCGGTGGCCACGATCTCGGCGTCGTGGCCGGCCAAGGCGTCCTCGACGCGGCCCCGCGCCGCCGATGGGGCTCTCGGTCCGGCTCCCAGATCCATGAATTCCTGCTGTATCACGCGTCCCCCCTCAGGCTCTGGCGGGGGTGTTGCCGAGGACGGGTGCGGGGTGCCGGTAGAGCTCATGCACCCCTTCCGCACGACGGGACCGTAGCGCACGAGACGGCTTCTCATCGGTCATGCGTCCGGTTATGCGGACAACGGTCATGTCGTCACCTGTCATGTCGGCGGCTCTCCGTGGCTCACTGCCCACGGCGCGCTACTCAGACCCGTGCCCTCCCCATCCAGCCGGCGACGAGCCCGGCCAGCAGCAGGACGACGGCGATGATGATCACCCAACGGAGGGCTTCCACGAAGAGGCCCACCCCGCCCAGGACCAATGCCAGCACCAGGATGAGCACGGCCAGTCCCATGGTCCCTCCTTTCGCTCGGTCTGGTCTTCGTTCATCGCCGACCTACCCGGGGGACGGCGCAACGAAACGAAGGTTTGCCGCGTGGTACAACCGGGAAGGGTCGGGGGCACACCGCAATTGCCAACAACAGGAAAGGGAGTGGTGGAACGTGGACAACATGCAGCTCGAGGGCAAGTGGGAGCAGGCGAAGGGTCGGATCAAGGAAGCCTGGGGCGACCTGACCGACGACGACGTGACCAAGGCCGAGGGCAACCGGGATCAGCTCGTCGGGACGATCCGCGAGAAGACCGGCGAGTCGATCGAGGCGATCGAGAACAAGCTGGACGACATCTTCGCCCAAGGGAACTGACCGCACCGCTCGGTTCCCTGCGGACGGGGCGCCTCCTCCGGGGGGCGCTTCGTCGCGTTTGCCGGCGATGGCTCCCGGGTAGGGCGTTCGGGTCCGCGACAGACAGGAGAGAGGACATGCTGCCTCACGATCCGGACCTGGCGACTCCGCACCACAGCCACATCGAGTACGACGAAGACGGGCTTCCCGTTACCAACGACCGACCCCGGGCATGGGGAGTGGTGCTCGGCGTCATCGCCGCAGCCCTCGCCGCCGGCGTCCTGTGGTGGTTCCTCGCCGCGTAGCACTCGACAGCCGAGCCGGGACTGCCGCCTGGGTTCAGACCGCGGTCGGCTCCACCGACGAGGGGACCAGCTCTCCTCGCACAACGATCCGTTGCGCCGCTGAACCGAGCGGATGGCAAGCGAACAGCGTCACGATCCGACTTGGCCCCTGCTGGGCGATCCACACGTCCTCGGGTAGCCACGACCAACGTCTCGGTCACCTGGTAGACAGCGACCCGGCCTTCGACCGAGAACCGGATCTCGTCACCGACTTCGAGGAGATCCAGATGCCGGAACGGGGAGCCCCATGTGGAGCGGTGGCCGGCGACCACCACGTTCCCGATACCGCCCGGCATCGCCGTGCCCGGCCAGTGCGCCGGCCCACGGTTGATCTCGGTGAGGGTCATGCCCTCGCCCAGCCGTGAGTCGAGCCCGATGGCTCCGATCACGATCCGCCCGATCGGCTCGTCCGGGTCATCGGCGTACGGGTCGGCCGGTAACGGCGCCGGTACCGGGACGCGGAGCGGGCGTGCCCGTACCTCGGTGTTCGCAACTCGAGGCGAAGTCACCGTCGGCCGATCGAGGCTCGCCGGTGCGGTCGGCTCGGCGCCGGCCACGGGGGCGATCGTGGTGGGTGGTGCGCCGGGCGTCGTGGCGAGCGCGCGGCCGGCGGCCCCGGTGGTCGTCGCCAACCAGACCGCGCAGACCAGCAGCACCACCCCGGTGAGCGCGGTAGCCGCACTCCTCGTCTTCATCCCGGCATCGTATGCCGGCGGTCGGACAATCCAGCCCTAGCACTGCTCACAGGCCGATCGACCGGAGATGTGCGGCGGCCACCGACTTCGGTACCACCATCGTCCAGGCGTCGATGACGATCTCGGCGATCTCGCCCTCGTCGATGGCGGCGAGGCGGGCAACGACCCAGTGGTATCGCAGATCGGACTGCTCGGGCATCTGGAACTTCGCCGGCTCGGCGGCAACGAGGGATTGGCGCTCCTCCTTCGGGAAGGCGAACCCCATGAGGGTCTCGTCGCGGCTGAACGCCAGGTACACGATCCGTCCCACCCGGAACTTGACCCGGTCCCGCACCAGGGCCTCATAGCTCCGCGGGAGCGTCAGGGCGACCCGGCGGACGTCCTCGATCGTCGCCATCGCCGCAACGATACGACCGGCGGCCAAGGCATCCGACGGGGGTCCCGCCCGGGACCTTGGGCCCTTGACGACCCGACCCGCCATCATCGACCATGGCCAGTGCCCCCCGACCCCGAGGAGACCCGCATGAGGGCTGGAAAGATCGCCTTGGTCGTGATCGGCGTCTTCGTCGCCTTGATGTCGTTCGCCCTGGTCGTGGGTGGGATCACGCTGATCTGGGCGTACGGGACCCAACGCGACGCCGAAGGGTTCTTCGCCTCCCGCACCTACGACTTCACCACCGAGGGGAGCGCGGTCACCACCGAGGACCTCAGCTTCGGGGCCGAGCCCGGTGACTGGTGGCCGTCGGGCGACGTGGCCACGCTGAAGCTCGAAGTGACCGGCGACCAGGCGGTGTTCGTCGGGATCGGCCCCAGCCAGGACGTCGACGCCTACCTGGCGGACGTCGGCCGTGCCGTCGTCGACGACGTGAACCCCTTCAGCTCGACCCCCGACCTCGAAGTCGTCCCCGGCACCGCACGGGCGACACCACCCGGCGACCAGGACTTCTGGACGGTCTCGGCCGAGGGCGAGGGGACGCAGACGGTGACCTGGGACATCGACCAAGGTGACTGGACGGCGGTGCTGATGAACGCCGACGGCTCGGAGGGCATCTCCGCCGACGTGGTCGCCGGGGCCAAGGTCGCCTTGATCCTCGGCATCGCCATCGGGATGCTGGTGTTCGGGATCCTGCTCGGCGTGGCGGCAGCTGCGTTGCTCATCGCCGGCTTCCGGCGGCCCCCCGCCGAAGGCGAGTCGCCACCGGCGGCGGGCGAGCCCGGTGCCGATCAGCTCGACGCCACGGGTCGCCCGGTCGTCACCGCCGGCTTGGCCGCCACGGGCGCAGGCGCCGGCACGGGCTCCTACCCCGCCCGGCTCGAGGGACTGATCGAGCCCGGGCTGAGCCGGTGGATGTGGCTGGTCAAGTGGATCCTCGCCATCCCCCACTTCATCGTGCTGGGGTTCCTGTTCGTCGCCTTCTTCGTTACCACGATCGTGGCCGGCTTCGCCATCCTGTTCACCACCCGCTACCCGCGCGGCATCTTCGACTTCAACGTCGGGGTGGTGCGGTGGGGGTGGCGGGTCAGCTTCTACTGCGCCTCACCGGTCGCCGCAGACACGTACCCGCCGTTCAGCCTGGCGCCGGCCGACTACCCGGCCAGCTTCGACGTCGTGTACCCGACCCGGCTCAACCGCTGGCTCCCGCTGGTGAAGTGGTTCCTGGCCATCCCCCACCTGATCATCGTCGGGTTGTTCACCAACGGATTGGTCTGGTGGACCGGCGAACTGAGCGCCGCCGGCGGGGACGCCGTGCTCAGGATCGGCGGGGGGCTCATCGCCATCCTGACGTTCATCGCCGTCATCGTGCTGCTGTTCACCGGCCGGTACCCGCAGGGCATCTTCGACCTGGTGATGGGCATGGAGCGCTGGTCGTACCGGACCTGGGCGTACGTCGCCCTGATGACCGACGACTACCCGCCGTTCCGATTCGACATGGGCGGCACCGAGAGCGTCGCCGAGCCCGGGCCTCCGATCGACATGGCGGCGGACGCGCGCCTGACCGGCGCCCACGCCGGAGTGAGTCAGGCCACCACTACCTGGCCGGTGCGCTCGGGGCACGGGTCCCCGTCAGGGCGCTTGTGCGGATAGAGCCGGGTCGAGGGCTCGCTGCGGGCGAAGTCCCGGCCGCACGCCGGACACCGCACGCTGAAGCCGTCGACATCGGGACCGGCACGTGGTTCGCTGGGTAGGCCGGCAGGAGCGTCCTGGGGTGCGACCAGGTCCTCGGGGAACACCACCATCGGCTCCTCGGTCCAGATGACGAGGTCGAGCTCAAGCTGGCGGTAGCCGGCCACCCGCACCACCGTCCGGTACAGCTGTCCGGGGGCGAACACACTGGGCAGCATCGCCAGCCGGATCGTGATCTCTTCCCGACCGCCGGCGGGGACCGTGACCCGGGCCGGGTGCACCGACAGCGGCGCGGTGAACTCCTCCCCGTCGGGACCACGGCAGACGCCCACCTCGAAGACGGCGTCGACCGGGTCGGGGTCGGTGTTCTCCAGGCTGAAACGAGCGATCACTTCTTTCCCGGGCGCACCGTGAAGCTCCATGGGGACCCGGGTCGCCGCCTCTCCCGAGGCAGTGATCGTCTCGGTCGCCGGCGCCACGCTGCCGTTGCCGAGCACCTCCTCGTAGAAGTCGGCGCTGTAGCGGTTGCCCACATCGGCCAGGTCGGCGTAGTAGGCCGCGGTGAGCTCGGCGACCCTCTTCCGGTATTCACCGCCCTCCCGGCGGGCGTAGGAAACGTAGGCGCGGTTCACCTCCGACCGGTCGAGGTCACCGCGGACGATGCGACGCTGCAGTTCCGTGTGGTCGCGTAGGTTGCGCAGGACGTCCTTGAGCGCTTCCCCGATCAGTGCGTCGACGACGCCCCGGAGGCGGGAAGGCTCGGGACCGGTATCAGCAGCAGCCGCAGCCACACTCGATCTCGTACGGGCCGCAGCCACGGGGCAGCACCGCCACCGCGATCCGGACGGGACGAAGATCGCACCCGGTGATGCGGAGATCGCCAACGGCCACGTGGCATTCGTCGATATCGGTCGCCCCCTCCCGATCCGACTTCCGCCCGTCGTCGTCCAAGCCCCCGACCGCCACCAACACGACGATCTCGCGCTCCTCGCACGGCTTCAGGGTGAAGTCGGTCTCGCCGTGAAGTCTCGCCTCGACCGGGGTCGCCCCGCCTCCCCTCGTGGCCAGGTCGGAGAGGGCGACGCTGATCTCACGCTCCCGGGCGCGGGTGTTCTCGATTCGGACCGGTACCACCCGGCGCTCGCCGACACGGGTGTAGATGACGAGGTCGGCGTCGCCGACACAGCAGTCACATTCGCACGACGTGCCGGAGCAGCCCTTGCACGGCTCGTCGTCGCAGCACGAGTGGCGGTCGAAGCGTCGCGTGTGGCGGCGACGCCGCACCAGGCCCTCGGGCGGTGTGATCGCTCCCATCGAGCCCATGAAGCTGTCGACGGCGCCGGCCACCGTCGTGGTCAGCGCACCGACGGCGTCGAGCATCTCGCGGGCGGCGCCGGGCCTCCTGCTGCCGCCGTGAAGGCGATGCCGGCTGTCCATGTGTTCCATGTGGGCTCCTCAGGATGACGCCTGGCCGCGACTGCGACGAGGCCTGCTTCCCTTCTCAGTGGTGGCAGGGCGGGCCGCCTTCGCCGTGCGACGGGTGGCGCGCTTCGGCGCGGTAGACGGCTGGACGCCGCCCTCGATGCCGGGGACGACCACGAAGCTCAGCGTGCTGGTGGCGATCGGGGCGAAACCGGTGTAGCGGGCGTGCGGGTCGAGCGTCTTCGGCACCTCGATACTGAGGTCGAAGCGGGCGACCGCCCCCGGCGGCACCGCTGCCGGCCCCGACAGGTTGCGAATGCGCAATACACCGGTCTCGTCGAGCACCTCCTTGGAGGCCCTGCTGACCTCGGTCAGCAGCCGCTCGATCGACACCTCGCGCTCGTCGGCGGTCAGCGCATCGACGGTGCGGCGCAGGATCCGGCAGTCGCGCTGCTCGTCGTCGAGCGGGACGGCCCCGATCTCGCCGACCGTAACCGGCACGTTCCCCTGGTTGGTGACAACCACCGAAGCTGCCGTCGTCCCTCCCGGCTGGTTGGCAACCAGGATCCGCCGCGGCTCGAGGTCGACCGATACCCGTTGGGCGACCTGGACCACCAGTTGTCGGGTGGTGCCGCCGACGTCCACCTCGGCGTGGTATTCCCCGGGCGGGGTGCGCTCGTCGAGGCGGAGGCGGAGCTTCACGGCGACCTCACCGGCCGGGTCGAGCGCCCGCGGCGAGACCCGTTGGGCGCTCTCCCCGCTGAGACCCAGGTTCCCGTCCGGGTCGCGCACCACGACCTGTCCGATCCGCGCCGTCTCCCCGCCATCGTTCCGCAACCGCAGGGTTCCGCGGAGCCGCCGGGGATCGCCGTTGACCACGACGGGTTGGTCGTCGGCGAGAGTGATGCCGCCAGCGGCCTCCCCCACGGGGCGCTTCGGGGCCGGCATCTCAGCCGTCGAGCCTGATCGCCAGCCCGCCCCCCTCGGTGCCGCGTATGCCGGCGGACCCGGAGGAGCGTTTGCCGCGTTCCTGCCCGTGGTCGTGATGGCCTGATCCGGACTGCCCGCCCAGCTCGAAGTGCGACCGCGGGAGTAACTCGTCGAGGGTGAACTGTGACTCGCCTGAGCGGTTGAAGCCCACCACCTCGACGCCGAAGAAGGTCAGGCCCATGTGGCGGTCGTACTGGCGGCGCACACAGGTCCTCGGCAGCTTGCCCACCGACAGCGTGAGGCACAGGTCGACGACCACCGGCTTGACGTCCATGGTGAGGTCGGCGTTGACCTCGGTGACGATCGGCTCGGTTATGGCGAGTTCGTTGCGGCTCTTCGTCTCGAGCGGTTGGGGCAGGAGCAGCTCCATCTTGGTGTGGATGGGCTCGGGCACCTTCAGCTCGGTGCCGATGTTGATGTCCTGCAGACCACCGAGGGTCAGGGCAATGTTGATGTCGCTGGTATCGATGTCGACGCTGGCGTCGATGTCGATATCGCCTTCGATGTCGGGACCTTTGCTCATCGCTGGTCTCCCGGCGCTCGATGCGCGTTCTCTCCCGGCATCGACCTTAGTCCCACAGATCTCGTCCGACCACCCCCCATCTCCGGTCCATATGATGAACGGCATGCCCCACGATGGCGATCTCGTCGATCGCATCCTCGGCGAGGCGAGGACGAGTGTGCTCGATGAGGTCACCTCGCTGCTGGCGTCGAACCGGGCAACCGGGTACGGCCCGCTCTACGACCTCCTCGCCGACTACCCGTTCCGGGAGGGCAAGGGCCTGCGTCCCGCCATCGTCTTCTCCGCCGCCCGTGCCGCCGGCGGCACCACCGACCAGGCCCGGGTGGCGGCCGCCGCCCTCGAGCTGTACCACAACGCCTTCCTGGTCCACGACGACGTCGAGGACGAATCCGACTACCGGCGGGGCCGGGCCACGCTGCTCAAATCCCACGGGGCGGCGGTCGCCGTGAACGTCGGTGATGCCACCAACGTGCTCGCCATGCAGCTGCTGCTGCGCAACGCCGAGACCATCGGGCTGCAGAAGACACTGCTCGTGCTCCGCGAGGTGGAGCGGATGGCCCGGGAGTCGGTCGAGGGCCAGGCGATCGAGCTGGGGTGGATCGAAGGCGGCGTGTTCGACCTCGAGGACGGCGACTACGTGCGCATGGCTCACAAGAAGACGTGCTGGTACACGGTGATCGCCCCGCTCCGCATCGGGGTGCTGTGCGGGCACCCGCCGGGGCCGAGGTTCCCCCTGCCCGAGGAGCTCACGACCCTGGTCGAGCTGGGCCACCTCGCCGGGATCGCCTTCCAGGTGTCCGACGACCTGCTCAATCTCGAGGCCGAGGAGTCCCTCTACGGCAAGGAGATCGGCGGTGACATCTGGGAGGGCAAACGCACCGTCATGCTGCTCCACTTCCTGCGCACCGCCACCCCGTCCACCCGGAAGCGGGCGATCGACATCCTGGAGACGCCCCGTTCGGCGAAGAGGCCCGAGGACGTCGCCTGGCTGCTCGGGGAGATGGACGCCTCCGGGTCGCTGGCCTATGGCCATCGGGTCGCCCACCAGTACGCCGAGCGGGCGCTCGCCGTCGACGAGGAGCCGATGCCGTTCTTCGAGGACAACGACGACCGGCGCTTCTTGAGGGAGATGCTCAACTATGTGGTGGAGCGGGTGAAGTGAGGACGCAGTGCCACTCCGGGTGGTGACCGACCCGGACGACGGCACGCCCGCCCCGGGTGGGCCCACCACCGCCGCGCTGGGCGTGCTCGGACCGGCATGGCTGGTGGGGCCGGCGGCCCCGGTGACGGTGCTCGCCGGGAAGGCCGGCGGGATAGAGGTGGCGGTCCGGGCGGGCGACCGGGGGGAGACCAGGTTCATGGTGGTCAACCACCAGGCGGCGGCGTGCCTCCTGCGTCCGATGCTCTCACCGCTCACCCGGCCCGGCGGCGGACGCTGGACCCCCACCGCCAGGATCCTCCCCCGGCCGCTGTTGGTGATGCCCGGCGAGGAGGTCGAGGTCACCCTCGGCATCGAGATCCCGCAGGGCGTCCCGGCCGGGAGCCACCGCGGGAAGCTGGTGTTGCTCGGAGCCCGTGACGCCGAGGTCCCGGTCGCCGTCGAGGTCGCCGCCGGTGATGACTGAGCCGCCGGACACCCGCCTCGACCTCGCCGACGACCCCGCCGGCACCCCACGCACCACGGCGACGCTGCTGGCGTCACTGGTGGCCCGGGTGCGGACCCTGCCCCTCCTCGACGGTGCCCAGGCGGTGGGCTCCATGGTGGCCGGCATCGCCGCCGTCGGCTGCCGGGTGGCGACCACCGCCGAAGGTGGCCGGCTGCGGGCTGCCCTGGCGGCCAACCGGGTGGGCGTGAACGGTGCCGCCCTTTGGTCGGCACTGGGGCTCGACGCCACCACCTCGGCGCTGCCCCCACGACCGGTGGACAGCGACCTCCGCAACGACCTGGCCCTGCTCCTCGCCTCCGACCTGGCCGACCAGCTCGAGCGGCTCGACGAGACGCTGGTGGCGCAGGGGATCGGGGCCATCGACGACCCAGCCGAGGTGGACTTCCTCGACTTCCTCGTCGGGCTGTGGTTCCTCGCCGGGGACGTGGTCGACGTGATCGAGGGGATCGCCGCCGCTGCCGGCGACCCCGTCGTCGAGGAAGCGCCGCCTCCGGAGGGAGGATCCCTGCTGCGATGACTGCACTCGACCGGCTTCGTCCCCCGCCGACCCTGGACCTGCGCGCCCCCGCCTACAAGGACTGGCTCCACCTGAACGTGTTCGATCACGCCGCCGGCATGGTGACGCTGTTCAACGCGTCCCTCCACGGCGACCCCGACGACCCCCGCTCCCTGGCAGTGGGCACCGTGGTCGCCGCCGACCTCGAAGGGGAGCTCGCCGCCGAAGTGGTCGTCGCCGACATCGACGACGCCGTCGTGTCTCCGGCCTCGATCGGGGTGGGCGACCTCCTCACCGTCTCCCTCGACGGGGACCGCGTGGAGGTCACCGCCCGCCTCCCCGCCGGAAGGGGCGAGGTCGCCGTAGAGATGGTGCCGACCGCTCCCCCGATCAACGGCGAAACCCCGGTCCGGTTCGGGTCGGGGTGGATCGCCTGGCGGGCGTCTCCGCGGGGCATGGTCGAGGGCAGCTGGGTCGACGGCGGGAAAGGCGGCCCGATGGATCGCCTGGCCGCCTACCACGACCACAACTGGGGACGTTGGCACTGGGGCGACGACGCCGGGTGGGAGTGGGCGGCGTTGCTCGCCGAGGACGGCGCCACCATCGTGCTCATCCACACCACCGATCGTGAGCACCGCACCGGTAGCCCGGTCGTCCTCGCCGTCTTCGACGGGGCGGTGCGCCGCTTTCCCGGCGGGACCGTGTCGGTCGGGCACCACGGACACTTCGCCCGGGATCTGGTCAGGGTTCCCGGGGCGATGGCCGCGCTCCACGGGGGCCGGCTCAAGCCCCGGCTGCCCGAGCTGGTCGGCGTGGTGGCCGACGACGGCATCGACCGCATCGAGGTCGAGCTGGCACCGGTCCACGGCTGCCAGCTGATCACGGCCGATCCCGTGGTTCCCGGCTACGGGTTCATCCACGAGCTCATGGGCCGCTTCACCTATCGGGGCAGGGTGGACGGAGCCGCCATATCCGGGTCGGGGCTCGGGGTGTTCGAGTATGTCGATTGAGACCGCGGTCCGGACCTCGCTATCCACCTGGATCGCCCGACTGGTACGGGCGCTCGACCAGGATGCTCAGGGGGCGGGAGCCCGGCTCCGCACCGTGGTCGAGGGGAGCCGGGCACGCATCACCCTCGACGACGAGACCGTGCTGGTGAGCATGACCGCCGGCGAACTGGTCATCGGGCCCGACGACCCGGAGGCGACGGTCGACGGGTCGGGGGCGACCACCTCGGCCACCGTCCTCGCCGTGCTCGACGGCGACCTGGAGGTCCTGGCCGCCGTGGAGGAGGGCTCGATCCACGTCGTGGGGAGCATCGAGGCGACCACGAGGATGTTCGCCGCCATCGAGCTGCTGCTCGACGGCTCGTCCCGGGTCCCCACCCTCAGGCATCTCGCCGCAGCCTTCGCCGGCGAGCATGGCCCGCCTCCGCCGCGCAGGCGCAGGCCTCGCCGGGGAGCAGACGAGGTGGCGCTGCTCGCCCGCCTCGATCTACTCGACGACCGGGGAGGACGAGGAGATGGCTGAGCGGCTGAGCAGCCTCGATGTGACCTACCTCAGCTACGACATCGGACCGATGCCGATGAACTCCGGTGGGCTGTTCATCCTCGAACCCGGCGAGGACGGCACCGGACTGAGCGCCCCGCGGTTGACCGCCCTCCTCGCCGAGCGCCTCCACTTCCTCAAGCGCTACCGGCAGGTGCCCGTCCAGTCCGGGATCGGTGGCCACTGGGTCTGGGACGACGACCGGGCCTTCGACCTGTCCCGCCACGTGCACCACCACCGTCTGCCTCCGCCCGGTGGCGACGCCGAGCTGGCCGCCCTGGTGGGCCGCCTCCACAGCGGGCGGCTCGACCCGGCCCATCCGCTGTGGGAGAAGCACGCCATCGAGGGTCTCGCCGGCAACCGCTCGGCACTGGTGATGCGATGGCAGCACGCAATGGTCGACGGGATGAGCGCCGTCGAGGTGGTCAAGACGCTGTTCGACACCTCGCCGAACCCTCCGCCGCGACGGAGCCCCGAGCACCGCACGCCGCCATTGCCCCAGCCACCGGGCACGCACCGCCACCCGGCGAAGGGAGACCGAGCCGGCCCCGACCTGGTGGCCGACCTCGATCGGGCCACCGCCTTCCTCGACGGGTGGATCGCCCAGCTCGAGGCGATCCGGGGGCCCCGGTGGTTCCGGGAAGCCTCCGACCGGGTGCGCCTCGGGTTCGACACGGTTCCCGACCAGGCGCTGCGGGCACCGGCGCGGGCCGCCGGGGTCGGACTCGACGTCGTGTTCCTCACCGTCGTCGCCGCCGGTGTTTCCGACGTGCTCGCCGCCAGGGACGAGGTGCGTGCCGACGACGTGATCCGAACGGTGGTTCCCATGGCGATCCCGATCCGGGGACGACGTGAGCTGCTCGGCAACCACGCCGCCTTCTACGTCGTGGCACTGCCCGTAGGCCCGATGCCGATCGCCCGAAGGCTGGTCGCCGTCGCCGAGGCGGTGGCGGCGGCGAGACCGGCCGACCAGGTGGCGACGATCGCAACCATGATCGAGCGGTTCGACCGGGTGCCCGACTGGCTGGTCGCCCTCGCCTCCCGGGTGGCGAGGGGCTCGGGATCGGTAGACCTGATCGTCACCTACGTCCGCGGTCCGCGGCGACCCCTCTGGCTGACCGGCCTGCCCCATGTCTCGACCCACCCGCTGATGCCGTTGGGCGGATTCGTCAGGCTGATGGTGGGGGCGGTCAACCTCGGCGGCCGGGTCGGGTTGAGTGTCACCGCCGACCCGGCGGCATTGCCCGAGGTCGACTTCCTGCTCGACCGGATGGAGCGCGCCGCCGTCAGCCTCGCCGGCGGCTGAGCTCCCGCCGGTCAGCGGCCGCGGCGGCGGACCGCCTCGATCACGTAGCCGAGGTCACGACCGCCTTCGCCCTGGGCGACGAGGACGTCGATGATCTCCAGCGTCGACTCCGCCTGGGTCATGGGGACCCCGCCGGCGGCAGCCTGCTCGAGGGCGAGGCCGAGATCCTTCTTCGCCAGCGTGAGCGTGAAGCTGACCGGGGCACCGTCGGGATCGAGGTACTGCGGTCGCCGGTAGCCGACCATCGGCGCACCGGCGGCTCCACCGGCGATGACGTCGAGCGACGTGCCGGGCGCCACCCCGGCAGCCTCTGCCAGGACCACCGCCTCGGCCAGCGCCTGGTTGAGGCCGAGGAGGAGGGAGTTCACCGCCAGCTTCAGCGTCGCCCCGGCCCCGGCGGGCCCGACGTGGACCGGGTTGCCCAGCACCTCGAGCACCGGCATCACCAGGGTGACCGCCTGGTCCTCGCCCCCAACCATGATCTGCAACGTCGCCGCTTCCGCCGCCGGGGTGCTCCCCGACACCGGGGCGTCGACCAGATCGGCGCCGGCAGCGACCACCAGGCGACGCACCGCGGCCACGGCGACCGGTCCCGAGGTGCCCATGTCGACACCGACGGCGCCGGGCCGCAGGGTCTCCAGCACGCCGTCCGGCCCGGTGTAGGCCTGGGTGAGGACATCTCCGTCGGCCAGCATCGAGACCACCACATCGGCCGAGGAGGCGGCTTCCGCCGGGGTTCGCGCAGCCTCACCCCCGTGTCCGGCGACGAACGCATCCGCGGCGCCTTCGCTCCGGTTGTAGACGACGAGGTCGTACCCGGCGCCGGGGAGGTGGGCCGCCATCCTGCTCCCCATCCGCCCCAGACCGAGGAAGGCGACCCGGGTCATGCGTCGACCGTCTCCCGGACCGTGGCCACCACGCGATCGGCGTTGGGGATGACTCCGTCCTCGAGGACGGCGGCCGAGGGGAGCGGGATGTGTGGTGTTGTCACCCGCACCACCGGGCCGTCGAGGTCCCAGAACGCCTCGTCGGCGACGATAGAAGCGATCTCGGCGCCCCACCCCAGTACCCGCGGGTTCTCCTCGACGGTGAACAAGCGCCCGGTGCGGCGCACCGATTCGAGCAGGGTCCCGGTGTCGAGCGGGACCAGCGAGCGTATGTCGATGACCTCGGCGGATATGCCGTCGTCGCCGAGCCGCTCGGCGGCGGCCGTGGCGGTGGGGACGGTGGAGGCCAGGGCGGCGATGGTGCAGTCGCTCCCCGGCGCCACCACCCGGGCGGTGCCCAGCTGGTCGACTACCTCACCGTCGGGGACCTCGCCCGACGTGGCGAACAGCGGCTTGCTCTCGAAGAACACGACCGGGTTGGGATCCCGCACCGAGGCGGCCATCAACCCGACGACGTCGACCGGCGTCGAGGGGGCGACCACCTTGAGCCCGGGGATCATCATGCACCAGTTCTCCACCGCCTGGGAGTGCTGGGCCCCGAACCGCACCCCTCCCCCGTTGGCGGTGCGAACCACCACCGGCAGGGTGACCTGGCCGCCGGTCATGTACCGGGTCTTGGCGATCTCGTTGGCGAGGAGGTCCCAGCAGACGGCGAGGAAGTCGGAGAACATGATCTCGGCGATCACCGGGATGCCGGTCATCGCCGCCCCCATCGCCGCCCCCAGGATCGCCTGCTCGGAGATGGGGGTGTCGCGGACGCGGCTCGGCCCGAACTCGTCGATGAGGCCAACGGTGGTCTTGAAGACCCCTCCGGCAGGGCCGATGTCCTCGCCCAGCATCACCAGGCTCGGGTCGCGCCGCATCTCCTGGGCGATGCCGTACGCCACCGCCTCGCGGTAGCTCAGTTGCGCCATGCGCTGCCTCCGTCGGCCCAGACGTCGGTGAACGCCACCTCCGGGTCGGGCTCCGGCGCCGCCTTGGCGAACTCGGTGGCGGCGTCGACCTCGTCAGCCACCTGGCGCTCGATCCGGGTGAGCCGATCCTCGGCGACCCCGAGCCGCAGCAGCCTCCGGTGGTAGAGGGGGATCGGATCGTGCGCCAGCCAGGCCTCCACCTCGGCGGCCGGCCGGTACTTTCCGGGGTCGGCCCGGCTGTGACCGCCGTGCCGGTAGGTGACCGCCTCCACCAGCACCGGTCCCGCGCCCTCCCGGGCGCCGGCGAGAGCCCGTCGGGCGACGTCGTGGACGGCGTCGACGTCGTTGCCGTCGACCAGGATCGCCTCCAGCCCGTACGACCCGGCCCGGTCGGCGGCGGGGTGCGGCACCGCGGTGACCAGGTCGATCGGGGTGTACTCCATGTACAGGTTGTTCTCGCAGACGAAGACGGTGGGCAGCTTCCACACCGCGGCGAAGTTGAGCGCCTCGTGGAAAGCGCCGATGTTGGTGGTGCCGTCGCCGAAGAACGCCACCGCCACCTGGCCGCTGCCGCGGATCTGCGCCGACCAGGCCGCCCCGTTGGCGATGCACAGGTGGGCCCCGATGATGGCGTACGAGCCCATCATCCCGTGCTCCACCGAGGTCAGGTGCATCGAGCCGCCCTTGCCGCCGAGGATCCCGGTTCCCCGGCCGAGCAACTCGGCCATCACCGGGCCAGGCGGCGTCCCCCGGGCGAGCGTGTGGGCATGCCCGCGGTATGTGGCGAACGTGTAGTCGTCGGGCCGCATCGCCGCCCCGAAGCCGGCGGCCACCGCCTCCATGCCCAGCGAGAGGTGGCTGGTCCCCTTCACCAGGTTCTGCAGGAAGAGGTCGTGGGCTCGCTTCTCGAACTGACGCAGGAGATGCAACGCCTGGTACATGTCGAGCCGCGTGCGAGAGCGCGATGTCGAGCCCGTCGTTGGCTTCGTCCTCCGGGCCGGGCGGGCGAGCCGGCCGGGAGGCGTAGTCGAGCAGCTCGCGTGGACCGGCTCCGTCGAAACTCTGGTCAGTAGGCATTGGCCACCATCAGCTCTTCGCACGGGAAGAGCGTGATGACCTTGCACCCATCGGCGGTGACCACGACCTCCTCCTCGATCCGGGCGGCCGAACGGCCGTCACCGGCGGGAGCGTAGGTCTCCAGAGCGAACACCATGCCCTCCTTGATCTCGATCGGGTCGTCCAGCGAGTTGAGCCGGGAGATGATGGGGCGCTCGTGCAGCCCGACGCCGACGCCGTGGCCGAACTGCAGCCCGAAGGCGTCCATCTCGTCGACGAACCCGAAGTCCTCGGCCTTGGGCCACACCAGGGCGATGGCGTCGGTGCTCGCCCCCGGCTTGACCAGGTCGATGGCGGCGTCCATCCACTCCCGCGACTGCTTGAAGGCGTCCCGCTGCGCCTGGGTGGCCCGACCGACACCGAAGGTCCGGTAGTAGCAGGTGCGGTAGCCGTTGAACACGTGGATGATGTCGAAGTAGGTCTGGTCACCAGGGCGGATCAGGCGATCCGAGAACACGTGAGGGTGGGGGCTGCACCGCTCGCCGGCGATCGAGTTCACCGCCTCGACGAACTCCGACCCCATCTCGAACAGGCGCTTGTGGACGAGGGCCACCACATCCGACTCGCGGATGCCGGGCTTCAGCTGCTCGTAGACGTCGTGGTACACGCCGTCCACCATCGCGCAGGCCTGGGTGAGCAACAGGATCTCGTCCTGGCTCTTGATCTCGCGGGCCAGCATCATCAGCTGCTGGCCGTCGCTGACCGTGACCCCGGCGGCCTGGAGCGCCAGGAAGACGGACGTCTCCGCCATGTCGACCCCGACCGGCAGGTCGCCCACTCCGTCTTCGCGCAGCACGGCGGCGATCTCCTCTGCGGCGCGCTCCTGCAGCCCGGACACCGGCCCGATGGCACCCTGCAGGCCGGTGTTGCCGCCGACCGAGTTGGTGGTGTCGTACAGGTCGGGGAGCTGGAGTCGGTGGGCCTTCGCCGCCGACCCGAAGTCCCAGATCCGGGGCGGCCCCGTCCTGGTGACCAAGGAATACCGCTCGCCCTTGTTGAAGGCCCAGTAGCCGATGTGGGTGCCGGTGGCGTAGCGGATGTTGGAGGTCTCGAACAGCAGGACTGCACCGAGCTCGGACTCGTCGAGCATCTGCTTGACCCGGGCGAGCCGGTAGTCGCGAAGCCGGCGGAAATCGACCCGGTCCTCCCAGTCGACACCCATGACACCCGGTGCCGGGCTCGTCGCCACAGGGAACTCCGCTGCTGCCATGGCCTGCTCCTCCCTTCGCCGTCGCCGCCCCTGAAAGCCTGGTTCGTCACGCCCGCGCGCTCCTGCCACGGGTGTCGGAGGTGCCCCCGGCGCCGCCCGGCGAACCTAAAGTGCGGCTAAACCCATGTCAAGCGCCACTGTGGGTGGCCGGGCCGGGGAGCCGAGGCGCCTTTCGACGCCCCTACCCTACGACGCTGGAACGGCGGCAGCCGGAGGTAGCAATGAGCGACCACGCGGTCGAGGAGCGCCAGAGCCCGGCGATCATGGCCAAGGGCCTGCGCACCGCCCGCGAATCGCGCCGGCTGAGCCAGCGGGAGCTGGCCGCCCGGGTCAACGTCTCCCCGAGCCTGATCTCCCAGATCGAGGCCGGGCAGTCCCAGCCCTCCGTCAACACCCTCTACTCGATCGTCAGCGAGCTCGACATCTCGATGGACGAGCTGTTCGGCCACCAGCCCAGCTCGGTCCCGGAGGGCCGGCCGATGCCGATGGGCCGGGTGCCCGTCGTGGTCCGGGCCGCCGACCGGTCGCGGCTGCGGCTGGAGACCGGGGTCACCTGGGAGCAGCTGGCCACTCCCGACTCGGAAGCGCTCGACTTCATGGAGGTCGTCTACGACGTCGGCGGCACATCCAGTCGCGAGGGCACCCTGATGCGGCACAACTCCGTGGAGTTCGCCCTGCTGGTCAGTGGCTCGCTCGACATCCAGGTGGGGTTCGACGTCCACCACCTCGAGGAGGGAGACTCGATCGCCTTCGGGTCGACGGTGCCTCATCGTCTGTGGAACCCGGGACCGGTCCCGGCACACGCCATCTGGGTGGTCCTGCCCCACTGACATCGCCTCACCGGGACCGCTTGCGGTGCCCAGTCCCACTGTTTGCGTGCCGAGACGGGTGCTGGCTAGCGTCGCCGCACCGGCATCACCGACTCGGTTGGTGACCGAGAGGTGACGATGAGCCCCGTCCCGGCGGCGGATCGGGCGGGAGAACCGCAAGGGAGGTGGCGGCCGTGACCGACCGGTTGCTCTTGAAGGGTGGGCACGTGCTCACCGTCGACCCGGACCTGGGTGACCTCGTCGGCGACGTCCTGATCGAAGACGGCCGCATCGCCGCGGTGGGCGCCGACCTGGGGGATGTCGACGCCGAGGTGATCGACGTCACCGGCGACATCGTCATCCCCGGCTTCATCGACTCGCACCGGCACACCTGGGAGTCCGCCATCCGGGGGTGCGCACCCAACGCCACCTTGGACGACTACTTCGTCGAGGTGCTCGACTCGTTCGCCCCCCTGTACCGCCCGGAGGACGTCTACGCCTCGAACCTGTGGGGCTCGCTGGAGTGCATCAACGCCGGCATCACGACCCTGCTCGACTGGTCCCACATCAACAACACCCCGGACCACCCCGATGCTGCCATCAAGGGCCTGCAGGATGCCGGGCTGCGTGCCGTCTACGCATACGGGAGCGCCAACACGTCGCTGGCCGACTACTGGTTCAACAGCGAGCTGGTCATCCCGGCCGACGACGTCACCCGGATCCGCGACACCTACTTCCCGGGCGACGACGGCCTGCTCACCATGGCGCTGGCCACCCGGGGACCGGGCTTCACCCAGGAGAGCGTCGTCCGGTCAGAGTGGGAGATGGCCCGACGCCTCGGGATCCCGATCACCGTCCATGTGGCCATGGGGCGCCTGGCCGGGCGCTTCGGGATGGTCAAGCAACTCGACGACCTGGGGCTGCTCGGGCCCGACACGACCTACGTCCACAGCTGCTACCTCAGCGACGAGGAGTGGGGACTGGTCCGCGAGAGCGGGGGCACCGTCTCCGTGGCCGCCCAGGTCGAGGTGCAGATGGGCCACGGCGCCCCGCCCACGGCCCGAGCCATCGCCGAGGGGCTGCGACCGAGCCTCAGCATCGACGTGGTCACCACGGTCCCCGGCGACATGTTCACCCAGATCCGGGCGGCCTTCGGCGCCGACCGGGAGAAGGTGAACGCCGAGAGCTGGGCAGCCGATGTCGAGGTCCCCGACACCATGCTCACCGCCCGGCAGATGCTCGAGATCGCCACCCGCAACGGCGCCCACGTGGTCGGCGTCGAGGACCGCACCGGCTCGCTGACCCCGGGCAAGCAGGCAGACGTGGTGGTGATCGACGGTGCGGCGGTCAACGTGGCCCCGGTGATCGACCCGGTGGCGGCAGTGACCCTGTGCGCCGACGTCTCCAACGTCGACACCGTCATCATCGGTGGCACGGTCCACAAGCGAGATGGCAGGCTCACCGCCGACCTCAGCGGCCCCCGTGCCCTGATCGAGGCATCGAAGGAGCACCTGCTCGACGCCTTGGCGCGGCGCCAGGCGGAATCCGCTTGAGCCGCCACATCGTCCGCTGGGCGGCCGAGGCGGTGTACGAGACGCCGCCGGCGTTCGTCGGGCGGAGCGAGGGGTTCTCCCGGTGGAGGTGCGTCGACGAGACGGTCCCCGGCGCCGCCCACACCGACTTCGGGGTCATCGTGCTCGCCGCCGGCGGGCACGTCGACCGCCACGTCCACTCGTACGAGGAGAGCTTCCACATCCTCGACGGGTCGGTGGTTTGCGACACCGCCGAGGGGGCGGTGCGGCTGGTCGCCGGCGACTACGGGGTCCTGCCCATCGGTGTCCCCCACGCCTGGCGCAACGTCGAAGGCGGCCCGGTGCGGTGGGCGCACTTCAACAACCCCCAGCCCCGGGCCGCCAAGGGCGGGGACACCTACTTCCTGCCCGACCAGTTCGAGCTGGGCCGGGAGGCGCAGGTGATCGACGTGCGTGACCCGCGCAACCGGTCGTTCGGGCACATCGACCCCGAGAACATGGACGCCGCCGAACAGACCCAGGACCGGCTGGCGGTGTCGGCCAGCATGCGCACCGCCCTGCTCGTCTACAGCGGCATCACCCTGAAGATGATGGTCGACACCGACCTGGGGGCCCAGCTCGGCACCATGTTCATGGTGCAGTACGAGCCCGGCGGTTTCGCCGGTGCCCACGACCACCCGCTGGAGGAGGCATACCTGGTCCTCGACGGCGAGGTGGACGCCATCTTCGACGGCGAGCGGTACACGCTGCGGGCAGGGGACTTCGGCTTCTGCGGCGTCGGCTGCGTCCACGAGTTCGCCAACACCAGCGACACCACGGTGCGCTGGTTGGAGACCCAGGCGCCCGGACCGCCGGCCCGCCACTCCTACCGGTTCGTCAGGGACTGGACCTACCTGGAGTCACAAATCCAACCACCGGTGTAGGCCCACATCCCTCCATGCAAACTTTGAGCGATTGAACACACACCACATGGCGCCACTCGCTCAAAGTTCGATCGCCCCGGTCACCTGCATGCAAACTGTGAGCGATTGAACACACCACATGGCGCCACTCGCTCAAAGTTCGATCGCATGCCTTCCCGTGATGGGCGGGACGCGCTACCTGACCAACCAGCCGCCGTCGACCCTCAGGTCGATGCCGTTCACCGACGGGTTCTCCAGCAGGAACACCACGGCGTCGACGATGTCGCTCATCGCCACCAGGCGGCCGGTGGGGGTACGGTCGCGCAGGGCGTCGAGCACCGCCGGCGGCTTGTCCCTCCAGTACGGGCTGTCACCGACCACCGCCGGGTGGATGGCGTTGACCCTGATCGGGGCGAGTTCCGAGGCCATCGTGGTGACCATCCCGGTGATCCCGCCGTTGACCGTGCTGACGAAGGTGGACCCGGGATACGGGCGGTCCTTGGCCAGGCCTCCGAACAGGACGATGGCGCTCGACTCCGTCATCCGTGGTAGCAGGGTGTTCACCGCTGCCACGTAGCCGACCAGCTTGAGGGTGACCAGTCGGGTAGCCTCGGCGAGCCGGAGGTCGCGCACCGTGTTCTCGTCGCGCTCGATGGCGGCGAGCACCAGGTGGTCGACGGCGTCGATGCCCTCGAGGGCGGCGGCGATGGCTTCGGGCTCGGCCAGGTCGAGGGCGATCCCGGTGGTGTCACCGCCGACCTCGGCGGCGGCGGCTTCGGCCCGGCCCAGGTCACGGCTCGACAGGACCACGGTCCGGCCCTGTTCGGCATAGTGCCGGGCCACCTCGAGGCCCAACCCTGCCGACCCTCCGATCACCACAACGGCGCCGGTTCCCGCCACGGAGACCTCCTCGTCGAAGCACTGGGACCCGACGGCCAAGGTAACAGTGGCACTGATCACGGGTCAACAGCGCTGAACCTCGGAGGACCGGAGAACGGAGCTGAGGCGGTAACGTCCCCGGCGTGAAGGTCACCGAGCACTACGCGGCGGCAACCGAGCCGCTCATCTCGTACGAGATCATCCCGCCGCGGCGAGGCGGGTCGATCGAGGACATCCTGGGGATCGTCGACGCCCTGCTTCCCTTCGAGCCGCCGTTCATCGACGTGACCAGCCACGCCGCCGAGGCGTATTACGAAGAGATGCCGGACAACATCGTGCGGCGTCACGTCAAGCGGAAACGGCCCGGGACGATCGGGTTGTGCGCCGCCATCCAGTACCGGTACGGCATCGACGCCGTGCCCCACATCCTGTGCCAGGGGTTCACCAGGGAGGAGACCGAGGACGCCCTCATCGAGCTGCACTACCTGGGGATCCGCAACGTGCTGGCGGTGCGCGGCGACGACATCGGGCACGCCAAGCCGGAGCGACCGGACCGGTCCGCCAACGGCTACGCCAGCGACCTGGTGACGCAGATCGTGCGGATGAACGACGGCAAGTACCTTGAGGACCTGGTCGACGCCAAGCCGACCGACTTCTGCATCGGCGTCGGCGGCTACCCCGAGAAGCACGTCGAGGCGCCCAACCTCGCCTGGGACATCGCCAACCTGAGACGCAAGGTCGACGCCGGCGCCGACTACGTCGTCACCCAGATGTTCTTCGACAACCGCCACTACTTCCGGTTCGTCGAAGAGTGCCGGGCGGCGGGGATCACGGTGCCGATCGTCCCCGGGCTCAAGATCCTCGCCACCAGGAACCACCTCCAGTCGCTCCCCCGCACCTTCGGGGCCGAGATCCCCGAGGCGCTGGCCGACGAGGTCCTGCAGGTCGACACCAACGCTCGAGCGGCCGACGTGGGGGTGGCCTGGGCCAGGGAGCAATCGGCCGAGCTGCTCGCCAACGGGGTTCCCGGCATCCACTTCTACATCATGAGCACCGCCACCAACGTGGTACGGGTGATCGACGGCCTCCGGTAACCGGCCGAGGCGCTAACCGCCCCCGGCCCAGGTGGACACCAACCGGTCGAGGGTGCCCAGCGGGATCGAGCCGGAGCCCAACACCGTGTCGTGGAAGCCCTTGATGTCGAAGCCGTCGCCCATCGCCTCCATGGCCTCGGCCCGCATCCGCAGGATCTCCAGCCGGCCGATCATGTAACCGCACGCCTGGCCGGGCATGCCGATATAGCGGTCGATCTCGGCCTCGATCATCGCCAGCGACATCGGCGAGTTCCCGGCGAAGTAGTCGATCGCCTGCTGCCGGCTCCACCCGAAGGCGTGCAAGCCGGTGTCGACGACGAGCCTGCTCGCTCGCATCGAATCGGCGGACAGCATGCCGATCCGCTCCAACGGACCCGAGTAGAGGCCCATCTCGTCGGCGAGGCGCTCGGTGTACAGGCCCCATCCCTCGGCATAGGCATTGAGGTGGGTGTGCCTGCGGAACGGGGCGATGCCGTCGAGCTCCGCGGCGATCGCCAGCTGCAGGTGATGGCCGGGGATGCCCTCGTGGTACGACATGGCCTCGACCTCGTAGCGGTGCCAGCCGGCCGGGTTCGACGTGTTGATGAAGTAGGTGCCGGGCCGGCTGCCGTCGGCGGCAGGCGGGTAATAGAAGGCGAGCGGGCCCACCGGCGTCTCCCGGACCACGCACTCGGCCTTGGGGAGGCGGCCGAACCAGTCGCCCATGGCGGCGCCCGCCTTGGCCAGCGCCCGCTCGGAGGCGGCCACGATCGACGGCCCGTCCTCGAAGAGGAGGCTGGCGTCGGAGCGAAGCCTGGAGAAGATCTCGTCGAGGTCGTCGGTGGCCAGCACCTCGCTCCCCAGCTCGCGGTACTCGTCGGCGAGCCGGGCGATCTGTCCGAGGCCGATGTCGTGGATCTCCTGTGCGGTCAGGTCGGTGGACGTGTGGCGGTGGAGCAGCACCCTGTAGGCCTCCTCGCCGCCGTCCAGCCAGCACAAACCGGGTTGCTCCTCCGGCCTGGCGACCGGTGCCACGGTCTCGGCGACGACCTGCCGGAACTCCGCCCAGGCCGGTCGCACCTCGCGCTCCACGACCTCGGCGAGGCGGGTCGACCACTCCGCGACCTCGTCCTCCGACATCGTCGGCGGCGGTTTGATGCCGAGCAACGGGTCGTCGGGCAGGTCGGATGCGAGGTAGGCGTCGAGTTGCCCGACGGTGAGGTCACACGTGTACCGGGGCGGGGTTCGCCCGGCGTCGACCCCCTCGACCAGGCGCTGCGCCGACTGCCGGATCCACCGTCCCAACTCGGTGAACTTGGGCACCATGGCGGCGGCGTGTGCCGGCTCGACGAGGGGAAGCTGCTGGACGAACACCGGCACGTCGACCTGGATGCCGATAGCGTGGTTGACGGCGATCTCGGCGAGACGGAGGCCGAGGACGTCGGCGTTGGTGCCGGCCTCGAAGCAGAGCAGGTCGCGGGCGACCGCCTCGTCGGCGGTCAGGTCGCCGGGATCGATCGATTCGGCCTTGTCGGAGAAGTCGCCCAATGCCGAGATGGCGCTGTCCTCGGACGCGCGGGAGGCGTCCTCCATCTCCTCGTCGAAACGATGGTCACCCAACAAGAGGGCGTAGGTGGGCTGCCGCGCCAGCTCGTAGTCCCAGTACTCGTCACCCAGCCGCTCCAACTCCTGGCTCGGCACGCATCCTCCCGGGTCGGCTGCCGGCAGCCTACGGGTTATGGCCCCGGGGGGTTTCCCCTCCCCGGAATCGGGGAGGGGTGCCGCCGTCAGGCGGCGGGGAGGGGTGGACGAACGACAGCTCCTGCAGGACCCGAATGCGGACGGCGACTCCAAACCCGGCCTCTCCCTCACGGAGCGGGGGAAACGCCCTGACAGCCACAGTGGCCGGTCAGATTGCGGACAGGCAGCACCCCTCCCCGGCCACTTCGTGGCCACCCTCCCCCTCCGGGGGCGGGGAAGTGAACCGGCCACTTCGTGGTCACCCCTCCCCCATCCGGGGGAGGGGAACGAGAGCTCGAGGCGGTCCCTCCCCGGGAAGGGGGGGTCGGGGAGGGACCGTCGCTCGACCTATCTACCTACCGGTTCTCGCAGCCGACCTCGCCGGGGAGCAGCGGGCGGGGGAGCAGCTGGATCTCCTCGGTGCCGGTGTCCCAGACGGTCGCCTGGGTGGCGTCGCCGAAGACCTCGGCGGCCGCCGCCGCGTCGGCGCCCTCGAGGACGGTGCAGGGGAGCCCGAAGCTGGTGTGCTCGAAGTCGGCGACAGCCACTTCGAGCGGGTAGGGCCGCACGTCCTCGGGCAGACCGGTGTCGCCACCGGGGATGAAGTCGCCGTTCTGCACCACCTGCCACCGGTCGGAGGAATAGGGCTCGCCCGGATCACCCGAGAACGATGCGTCCTGCAGGGTGAGCATGAGGTCGTTGAGCGCTACCACCTTGGGGTCGCTCGTCTCGGCTTCCGGGTTGAACCCGAGGGCGTACACGCCGTACCGGTGGGTGCCGTTCTCGTCGAAGTAGGTGAGCACCGTCGTCGAGGCATCGGCCACGTTGCCCGCCGCCTGGTCGTTGATCTCCTCGGTGATGTCGGCGATGCCGATCCGGTCGAGGATCTCCTGAAGGTCGGGAAGCAGGTCGGCGACGTCCTTGACCTCGTAGGGAGGGACCAGCGGGCCCGGGAAGATCTCGGGGATGGCACCCTGGTAGATGAGCCGGCCGTCGGTGGTCACGTCGTATACAGGCCCCAGCGAGGCGAGCAGAGTCGGTGTCGAGAAACCTCCCTCGTACGTGATCATGAACAGTGGCTGGCCGGCATCACTCCCGGCGCCGGAGGTGCTGGGGTCGGGAGCGGCAGTCGTGCCGCCGCCATCGGTGGCGACGCCGTCCGTCGAGCCACTCGAGTCGTCACCGCCACCACATGCGGCCACGACGAGGAGGAGTGCCAGCGATCCGACCACGAGCCTCAGGGGGGATGTGCGTGCTGATGTCATGCCGCTTCGACGGAGACGGGTCGCGGTCCGGTTCCCGACGCCGGCGCCGGTGTCCCGTCACCCCGGCCGGGAAGCGCCCCCTCGCCTCACCACGACCTCGCCGTCGAGATCGGCGACCCGCCGGGATCCGATCAGCGCCATCGTCCGCTTCATGTCCGAGGAGAGCAGCTGCATGACGTGGTCCACGCCCGCCTCACCGGCGGCGCCGAGACCGTAGAGGTAGGCGCGGCCGACCATGCAGGCATCGGCGCCCATGGCGACCGCCTTTACGACGTCGCTCCCCCGGCGCACCCCGCCGTCGCAGATGATCTCAACCCGTCCCCCGACGGCGTCGGCGACGTCCGGGACCAGCTCGAGGGGAGCCGGCGCCGAGTCGAGCTGCCGGCCCCCGTGGTTGGAGAGGGCGATCGCCTCCACGCCGTTGTCGGCGGCGATCACGGCATCGGCGACGGTCTGGATTCCCTTGAGGACGATGGGCCCTTCCCAGCGCTCCCGGAACCAGGCGACGTCGTCCCAGGACAACCCGGGGTCGAACTGCCGGCCCACGTACTCGGCCAGGCTGATGGCTTGCGCACCGTCGCCGACCCCGAGGCCGGCGACGTTGGCGAACAAGATGGGATCCGACCTGACGAACTTCCAGGCCCAACCGGGGTGGATCGCCCCGTCGAGCAGGGTGGAGAGCCCAACCTTGGGCGGCAGGGTGAATCCGCGCCGCACATCGCGCTCCCGGCGCCCGAGCACCGCGGTGTCCACGGTGATGCACAGCGCCTCGTAGCCGGCGTCGGCGGCCCGCTCGACCAGCTCGGCGACCAGCCCCCGGTCGCGCCACACGTACACCTGGAACCAGAGACGATCCGACCCGACGGCGGCCACCTCCTCGATCGAGCGCGTCCCCAACGTCGACAGCGCATAGGGCACCCCGGCCCGAGCCGCCGCCCGGGCAACGGCCAGCTCCCCGGGAGGGTCGGCGATGCGGGTGAAGCCGGTCGGGGCGAGCACGACCGGCATCGCCAGCGGCTTGCCCAACAACGTCGAGGAGATATCGACGTCGCCGACATCTCGCAGCACCCGGGGGGCGAACTCGATCTCGCGGAACGCAGCGACGTTCGACGCCAGGGTCAACTCGTCCTCGGCTCCCCCGTCGATGTAGTCGAAGACGCCCCGGGGTAGCCGGCGCCGGGCAATCCGCCTCAGGTCGGCGACCGACGCCGCCCGTCGCAGGCGGCGCTTCACCGGGTCGAGCTCGAACTTGCGGAGGTCGATCACCCCGAGAGCGCCGAGACGGCTCCGTATGGTCACCCTCGCCTCACCGGGCCCAGGCTAGGTCGGAAGGGCGGGCGAGCCCCGGTCGAGCGAGCGTGGCCTGGCATCGGTTGCCCCCGGCTGGTCGTGTGATGTAGTGTCACATATTACACGGATGAACGTCGGGCCACCGGGCCCGCACGACGTCCGACGAGGGAGGAGCCGGCGTGACGCAAGGTCGCCCGGAGCATCACACCCCAAGCCGCCCGGTGCCGCCGAACGGTGCCCGAAGGTGACGTCACCGGAGACCTCGCCCGGGCCGGTGTTGCGGATCGAGGGCGTCTCCAAGCGCTTCGACGCCACCCAGGCGCTCGACGACGTGTCACTCGACCTCTACCCCGGCGAAGTCCACGGCATCGCCGGCGAGAACGGGGCCGGCAAGTCGACGTTGATCAAGATCATGACCGGCATCCATCCGGCGGACACCGGATCCATGACCATGGCCGGTGAGCCGTACGCCCCGCACAGCTCCGCCGAGGCTCAGCGCCACGGGGTGGCGGCCATCTACCAGGAGCCGTCGATCTTCCCCGACCTCAGCGTCGCCGAGAACATCTTCATCGGGCACGAGGACCAGGGCTGGCTGGTCGACTTCGGCACGATGTACGCCGAGGCGGAGCGCCTCCTCACCGACCTCGACATCACCGTCAACCCCCGGCTGCCGGCGTCGGGCCTCACCGTCGGCGGGCAGCAGGCGGTGGAGATCGCCAAGGCGATCTCACTGGACGTGCGGGTGCTGATCATGGACGAGCCGACCGCCTCGCTCTCCGCCCATGAAGTGGAGCGGCTGTTCCGCCAGGTCCGCCGGCTGCGCCAGTCGGGGGTGGCCGTGGTTTTCATCACCCACCGGCTCGAGGAGCTGTTCGTCATCGCCGACCGCATCTCGGTGTTCCGCGACGGGCGACGCATCTCGACCCGGCCGACCTCGGAGGTCACCGAGGAGTCGCTGGTCAGGGAGATGGTGGGCCGCGACCCCAGCGACTTCTTCTCCCGGGTCCACCAAGACCCTGGCGAGGTGCGACTCGAGGTGAACTCGCTGGGACGGGACGGCGTGTTCTCCGACGTCTCCTTCGACCTACGCGGCGGCGAGGTGCTCGGCTTCGCCGGCCTGGTGGGATCGGGTCGCACCGACATAGGCCTGGCTTTGTTCGGGGTGGCGCCGGCCAGCGAGGGGTCGGTCCGGCTCGACGGCAAGCCGGTGACAATCAAGTCGCCCCGCCAGGCGCTGGAGTTGGGGATCGCCTACCTCTCCGAGGACCGGCGCAAGCTCGGCCTGTCGATGTCGCAACCGGTCGCCGCCAACATCACCCTGGCAACCCTCGACCGGTACACCAACGGTCTGGGCCTGCTCGAGCGGGCCAAGGAGCGCGCCGACGCCGACGCCATGGGCAAGCGGCTGGACATCCGGACGCCGAGCATGGCGACCCCGGTCGGCCTGCTCTCGGGCGGCAATCAGCAGAAGACCATGCTCGCCAAGTGGCTGAACGCCTCTCCCGGGGTGCTGATCCTCGACGAGCCCACCCGTGGGATCGACGTCGGCGCCAAGGCGGACGTGCATCGCTTCATCGACGAGCTCGCTCGCTCGGGGATCGCCATCATCCTCATCTCGTCCGACCTCCCCGAGGTCCTGGCGATGAGCGACCGGGTGGCGGTGCTGCGCGAGGGCCGGCTGCGGGCGATCTACGACCGGACCGAAGCCACCGAGGAGCGGGTGATGACCACCGCGGTGGGGACCGCATGACCCAGCAGGCAACGACCGAGCGAGTAGGCACCGCCGGCACCAGCACCTGGCTCCGGCCGGACCGGGTCAAGGAGCTGACCCTCCTCGGACTGATCGTGGTGGCGGTGCTGGTGTTCTCGCTGCTGGTCGACGACTACCTGAGCGGGCAGTCGTTCGTGAGGATCACCACCACGGTGGCGATCGTGGCCATCCTCGCCGTCGCCCAAGGGCTGGTGATCATCAGTCGCAACATCGACCTGTCCGTCGGGTCGATCGTCGGGGTGGCCGCTTACCTCACCGGCGACTTCCTCGGCGTCTACCAGGGCGCCGGCCCGGTGGTGGCCGTCGTGGTGGCGATGGTGGTCGGGGCGATCCTGGGATCGGTCAACGGCGCGCTCGTCGCCTACGGCGGGGTGCCGGCGATCATCGTCACCCTGGGCACACTGGCCGGGTTCCGCACCCTGCTCAGCCTCTACTCGGGCGGCGTCAACATCACCGCCGCCTCGCTCCCCGATTGGGTGCTCGAGTTCTACAACCTCACCGTGTTCAACATCGGGGAGCTGGAGGTGCGCCTGGTATTCGTCATCGCCGTCGCCGTCGTCCTCGTCCTGCAGTGGATGCTGGGCCGGGTGCGCTGGGGGCGCCGGCTGTACGCCATCGGGTCGAACCCCGAAGCGGCTCACCAGGCGGGTCTCCCCGCCACGCGTCTGGTGTTCTGGTCGTTCGTCGGCTGCGGCGCCCTCGCCGGGCTGGCCGGCTTCCTTTACATGGCCAGGGTGGGGACGATCAGCGCCACCGCCGGTGCCGGGCTCGAGCTGGAATCGGTGGCCGCCGCCGTGGTCGGAGGGGTGAGCATCCTCGGCGGCGCCGGCACCATGGTGGGTGCGCTGCTCGGGGCGATCCTGCTCGACACGCTCCGTCTCGGACTGTTGCGGGTCCCCGGCGTCAGCGAGTTCTGGCGCGACGCCTTCCTCGGTGTCCTCATCCTGGCTGCGGTCATCCTCGACGCCGCCCTGCACCGCCGTTTCGCCCGCCGCTGGTCGGCAGAGGCCAGGCGGGCTGCCGAGGACACCGGTACACCGGTGGTGGCCGGCATGCACACCCTCGCCGGCGGGGGTGATGTCGATGGGTGACTGGGCCCGGGCGCATCGGTGGGAGGTCGTGTTGCTGGTGGTGCTGGCCGCAACCATCGTGGTCAACGTGGCGCTGTCGCCCTTCTACTGGGGCGGTGGGAACTTCGTCAACCTGTTCTGGCTGTCGGCGGAGAAGATCATCGTCGTCGTCGCCATGACCTTCGTCATCATCAACGGCGAGATCGACCTCTCGGTGGCGTCGGTGATGGGTTTCAGCGCAGCCGTCCTCGCCTCGCTCCACGCCGACGGGTCGGTGCCCTTCTGGCTGGCCATCGTCATCGCCCTGGTCGCCGCCGGGCTCGCCGGGCTGGTGCAGGGACTCGTGATCACCCGGTTTGGGCTGCCGTCGCTGGTGGTGACCCTGGCCGGGTTGATCGGGTTCCGGGGTGCCGCCCGCGTCCTCCTCGAAGACCGTTCGGTCGGCGAGTTCCCCGAGTGGTTCGACAGCCTGGGACAGCAGACCCTGGTGGGCCCGCTCCCCGTAGCGTTGGTGATCTTCGCGGTGGGGCTGGCGGTTGCCTGGATCACCCTCGGCCGAGGTGCATTCGGGCGCAAGGTCTACGTCAGCGGGGCCGGCGCCGACGTCGCCCGCTACTCAGGCATCGACGTCTCCTGGCTCAAGCTCCGCCTCTTCATCATCTCCTCGCTGGCCGCCGGGCTCGCCGGGATCCTCTTCGCCGCCCGGCTCGGGTCGGTGCGGGGCAGCCTTGGCGAGTTCTTCGAGCTGGACATCATCACCATGGTCCTGCTCGGCGGGGTGAGCATCTTCGGCGGGTCGGGGACGATGCTCGGGGTGGCCCTGGCCATCTTCATCGTGCTCAACATCCGCAACGGCCTCGGACTGGCCAACGTCGACGGGATCATCCAGACCGGTGTCATCGGTCTGCTCCTGATCGGGTCGGTGTTGGTCCCGAACATCGCCAGGCGAGTCCGCGATCGGCGCCCGGCGACACACACGAACCCGCCGACGATTTCGTCGAGTGATTACCCAACGGGAGGTGCCAAGCAACTGCAGGTGTGAATGGAGGAAACAGGACGAGAGGAGACGAGAAGTGCCGACAGTGAAGAGATGGATGCGGGTGTTGGGCCCGCTGGTGGTGATGGCGATGATCGTCGCTGCCTGTGGCGGCGACGACGACGACGCCACCACCACCGCAGGCGAGGCGGCGGCCACCACGGCGGCGCCGGGAACCACCGCTGCCCCGGGAACCACCTCAGCCGCCACCACGGCGGCGCCGGGAACCACGGCAGCGACCGGCGCCGCGGTGGAGATCACCGGGGCGGGATCGATCACGAGCACGTTCCTGCCCAAGTGCACCAACATCGCGGTGTTCCCGCAGGCCAACGAGGGTGCCGAGGAGGCCGCAGGAGAACTCGGATCGGACCCGGCCGAGTTCGTCGGGCCCGCCGACTGCGGCGACGCCACCGGTCAGATCGAGTTCATGACCAACGCGGTCACCCAGGGTGTCCAGGCGATCATGGTGTCGAACAACGCCGGGGACGAGCTGGCCCCGTCGGCTCAGGCCGCCGCCGATGCCGGCATCCCGGTGGTCAGCTGGGACTCGCCCATACCCTCGGCAGAGGGTGAGAGCGTGTTCGTCGCCCAGGTCGACTTCGACGAGACCGGCCAGGTGATGGCCGACATGGCGCTCAACATCCTGGGGGACGATGGTGGGCAGTTCGCCATCCTGTCGGCGACCCCCGAGGCGGCCAACCAGAACGCCTGGATCGCCGCCATGGAGGAGGCGCTCACTGCTCCTGAATACGCCAACCTCGAGCTGGTCGACACCGTCTACGGCAACGACGTTCTCGAGGACTCGCTGGCTGCGGCCGAGGCCCTCGCCGACGACCACCCCGACCTGGAGCTGATCATGGCGCCGACGACCGTCGGCATCGTGGCGGCCGCCCAGGCGATGACCCAACGCGATGGTTGTGAGCAGGTGAAGGTCTCCGGCCTCGGCCTCCCCGACGAGATGGCTGAGTACGTCGAGAGCGGGTGCTCGCCGGAGTTCGCCTTGTGGAGCTTCGTCGACCTCGGCTACCTGGCCTACTACGTGGCGTACGGCATCGCCACCGGGCAAATCGAGGCTGCCGAGGGCCAGGCGTTCGTGGCCGGCCGGATGGGTGAGTACGAGATCACCGCCGACCCGACCCGTGACGCCGGGCTGCGCGTGCTGATGGGCCCGTTCACCGTCTACAACGCCGACAACATCGGCTGACCGGCTGCCACGCCATCCCGGGCCGGGCCTTGCGCCCGGCCCGGGTGGCGGGGCCAACCCGATACGATCATGAGAGATCCCACCATCAACCGCCCATCGAGCCAGAGACGCCGGCCCGGGAGGCGCAGATGAGCGCATCGGAGACACCGGGCGTGGTCGTCGAGCTGCTGGAGCGCTCCAACCGTCTCGGCGCCGACCGGCGCAACACCAACTACGGCGGGGGTAACACCTCGGCGAAGGGCACGCAGACCGACCCGGTCACCGGCGATGACGTCCCCGTCATGTGGGTGAAGGGCTCCGGAGGCGACCTGGGCACCATCGGCCGCGGCGGCCTGGCGGCGCTCCGGCTCGACCGGGTCCGCGCGCTGAGGCACCGGTACCGGGGGGTCGACCACGAGGACGAGATGCACCAGCTGCTGGACCACTGCGGCTTCGGGCCGCCAGGGGCGGCGCCCAGCATCGACACCTCCATGCACGCGCTGCTCGACGCCGATCACGTCGACCATCTCCACCCCGATTCGGTGATCGCCCTCGCCGCGGCCGAGGACGGTCCGGAGCTGACCAAGCGGTGCTTCGGCGACGAGGTCGCCTGGCTGCCGTGGCGTCGACCCGGCTTCGAGCTCGCCCTCGAGATCGAAGCGCTACGGGCCTCCCAGCCCGACCTGCGCGGGGTCGTCCTCGGCGGTCACGGTTTGACCTCCTGGGGGGAGACCTCTCGGTCATGCGAGGAGAACACGCTCGATCTCATCGACCGCGCCACAGACTTCATCGAGAGCGAAGGCCACCCCGACCCTCTCGGCCCGGTACGGGCCGGTTTCGAGCCGCTTCCGCCCGAGGAGCGACGGCGGTACGCCGCCCAACTGGGCCCGGTGCTGCGCGGCATGGCGGGCACCGAGTCCGCCGTCGTCGGCCGTTGGTTCGCCGACGACCTCATACTCGACTTCATCTCCCGGGAGGCGGCGCCGCGGGTGGTACCGCTGGGCACGTCGTGTCCCGACCACTTCATCCGCACCAAGGTGCGCCCCCTGCTGCTCGACCTGCCTTCCACCACTCCGGTATCGCAACAGATCGACCGGCTCCGTGAGCTGCACGGCGTGTACCGCAGCGACTACGAGGCGTACTACCGGCGCCATGCCGACGAGACGTCCCCGCCGATGAGGGGGGCCGACCCGGCGATCTTCCTCATCCCAGGCGTGGGCATGTTCAGCTTCGGGGCCGACTCGGCCACCGCACGCATCGCCGGCGAGTTCTACGTCAACGCCATCAACGTCATCCGCGGAGCCGAGGCGCTTTCCACCTACCGCCCGGTCCCCGAGGCGGAGAAGTTCCGCGTCGAGTACTGGATGCTGGAGGAGATGAAGCTGCGACGGCGCCCGGCGCCCAAGCCGCTGACCGGCAAGGTGGCGCTGGTCACCGGCGGCGGCTCCGGCATCGGACGGGCGATCGCCCACGGGCTCCGGGCCGCCGGTGCGGTCGTGGTGGCGGTCGACCGCAACCTGGAGGCTGCAGAGGCGACCGCCGCCGAGATCGGCTCGGCGGACGACGCCCTGGCCGTCGAGGCAGACGTCACCGACGAGGCAGCCGTCGCCGGCGCCGTCGAGGCGGCGACGCTGGCGTTCGGCGGCATCGACATCGTGATCAACAACGCCGGGCTGTCGTTGTCCAAGGGCCTGCTGGAGACCACCGAGGCCGACTGGGACCTCCAGCACGACGTGATGGCCAAGGGGTCGTTCCTGGTGTCCAAGCACGCCGCGGCGGCGATGATCGCCCAGGGCACCGGGGGCGACATCATCTACGTGGTGAGCAAGAACGCGGTGGTCGCCGGGCCCAACAACCTCGCCTACGGGTCGGCCAAGGCGAGCCAGGCACACCAGGTGCGGCTGCTCGCCGCCGAGCTCGGCGAACACGGGATCCGGGTCAACGGCATCAACCCCGACGGGGTGGTCCAGGGCTCCGGGATCTTCGCCGGGGGTTGGGGAGCCGCCCGGGCCAAGGTGTACGGGGTGCCCGAGGAGGAGCTGGGGCGCTTCTACGCCGATCGCACCCTGCTGAAGCGGGAAGTCTTGCCCGAGCACGTCGCCGACGCCGCCATCGCCCTGGTGGCGGGCGCCCTGGGCCACACCACGGGCTCATCGTCCCGGTGGACAGCGGCGTGGCGGCGGCGTTCCTGCGATGAGACGGTGACCGACAAGGAGGGCCTCCCGTGATCGACCGGGACCGCATCGAAGACCTGAACAAGGACCGAGCCGACGCTCTCGAGCGCGACGTCGGGCATCTCGCCGAGAGCCTCGACCGCGGCGGGCCGGTGACCGCCGAGGCGGTCATCGAGGCCCTGGCGGAGTTCTCGGTGGCGGCGCCCTCGTGGGCCGTCGGCACCGGTGGCACCCGGTTCGGCCGGTTCCCCGGCGGCGGCGAGCCGCGCACCACCGAGGAGAAGATCGACGACGTGGCCGCCCTCGATGCGCTCACCAGGAGCAACGGGGCGATCTCGCTCCACGTGCCCTGGGACGACCCGGCCGATCCCGCCGCCCTGCGTCAGTACGCCGCGGAGCGGTCGATCGGCTTCGACGCCATGAACTCGAACACCTTCCAGGACAACCCGTCCACCACCGCCGGCGGCACCCTGTCGTACAAGTTCGGCAGCCTGGCCAACTCCGACCCGGCGGTCCGCCAGGTCGCCGTCGACCACAACCGATACGTGATCGACCTCGGCGTCCAGCTGGGCTCGGAGGCGATCACGGTGTGGTTGGCCGACGGGATCAACCATCCCGGCCAGGCCGACCACCGCACCCAGTTCGAGAGGGTCGCTGCCGGGCTCGAGGCGATCCACGACCACCTTCCCAGTGGATGGCGGATGTATCACCGAGCACAAGCCATACGAGCCCGCCTTCTACGCAACCGTGAACCACGACTGGGGTTCGTCGCTGCTGCTGGCACAGGCGGCCGGTCCGAGGGCGTCCTGCCTGGTCGACCTCGGCCACCACCTCCCCAACGCCAACATCGAGCAGATCGTCAGCCGTCTCGCCATGGTCGGTCGACTCGGCGGCTTCCACTTCAACGACTCGAAGTACGGCGACGACGACCTGACCACCGGGTCGATCAAGCCGTTCCAGCTCTTCCTCATCTTCTGCGAGCTGATCCGCGCCGGCGAGGGACGGCTGCCCTCGCTCGCCTACATGATCGACCAGAGCCACAACATCAAGGACCCGCTCGAAGACCTCATCCAGTCGACCGAGGCGACGGTCATCGCCTACGCCCAGGCGATGCTGGTCGACCGGGCGGCGCTGGCCGAGGCGCAGGAGTCCAACGACGCCGCCCGGGCGCAGCAGGTCCTCCAGGACGCGTTCCGCACGGACGTGAGGCCGCTGGCGGCCGAGGCACGCAGGCGCCGGGGCGGGGCCATCGCCCCGCTCCAGGCGTACCGGGCCGTCGGCTACCGCTCGGCGATGATCGAGCAACGCGGCCTGGCAGCGGTGGCGACCGGGCTGTGACCGGCGCCGGCCGGGTCCTCGCCGTCGACCTGGGGGCGACGTCGGTGAGGGTCGCCGCCGTCGATCTCGACGCCGACGAACCGGCCGTCGAGGTGGTGCATCGCTGGCCGCACGGCCCGGTCGCCCACGGAGACGGCTCGCTGCGCTGGGACTGGGAGGGGATCGTCGCCGAGGTCGAGCGGGGTCTCGACGCCGGGACCGCCACCGGCCCGGTCGCCTCGATCGGCGTCGACGGTTGGGGAGTCGACTACGGGCTGCTCGACGGGCGTGGTGAGCTGGTCGCACCCCCTTGGTCTTACCGGGACCGGCGTACCGAGGGCTGGATGGCGACCGCCGACCGCATCGGGCCGGAGCGGCTCTACGAGATCACCGGGGTCCAGCAGATGGCGGTCAACTCGATCTTCCAGCTGGCGACCCATGAGCGCGCCGAGCTGGATCGCGCGGAGCGTCTGCTCCTGCTCCCCGACCTGCTGGTCCACCATCTCACCGGGTACGCAGGCGCCGAACGGTCGAACGCCTCCACCACCGGCCTCCTCGACGCCCGCACCGGGACCTGGTCGGACGAACTCGTCGGCGACATCTCCGTACGCCGCTCCCTGTTCCCCGAACCGGCGAACGCCGGGACCCGGGTCGGCACCTGGAGGGAGGTCCCGGTGCACCTGGTGGGGAGCCACGACACCGCCTCGGCGTTCCTGGGTATGCCCGGTGGGGCGGAGCCGGGCACGGTCTTCGTATCCGCGGGAACCTGGGTGATCGCCGGCGTGGAACGGCCTGAAGTCGACACCTCTCCCGAAGCGCGGGCGGCCAACTTCTCCAACGAGGCCGGCGCCCTCGGCGGCTTCCGCTTCCTCCGCAATGTGATCGGCTTCTGGCTACTGGAGCGGTGTCGTCGCGGGTGGGGTGATCCTCCGTTGGAAGCACTCCTCGCCGAGGCGGCGGTGGTGGGTCGCCCGGTGCCGAGCTTCGACGTCGAAGACGAGCGTTTCCTCGCCCCCCCGGAAATGGAGGCGGAGATCCGTGACGCCGCCGGAATCGGTGACGACGCCCCACGTGGTGTGATCGTCGCCAGCGTCCTCGGTTCGATCGCCGATGGGGTTTCCCGGATCGTCGAAGACCTCGAGACCGTGACCGGGGAGGCCCCGCAGCGTCTGGCCGTTGTCGGGGGAGGCGCCCGGGCCGGCATGTTCCACGAGCTGCTCGCCCGGCAGACCGGGCTCCAGGTCGTCGCCGGTTCGGCGGAGGCGACCGCCCTGGGCAACGCCGTGGTCCAGGGCATCGCCCTCGGCCGGTTCGACGGGCTGCCGGCAGCCCGGTCCTGGCTGGAGCCCACCGGAAGCCGCCTGTGACCGGTCACACCGCGCCGCAGAGGCGGTGGCATGGCTGACCGCGTGTTCCACAGCCCCGAGGAACGCCTCACCGAGGTCCGCAACCTGATCGCCGGGCGCGGTGCCGTCCGCATCGACCAGCTCGCCCCGACTTCGGGGTGAGCGAGATGACCATCCGGCGCGACCTGGACGAGCTGGAAGCGCTCGGGCTCGCCCGCCGGGTACGCGGAGGCGCCATCGCCGTCGGACCCGAGCCGTTCGCCCAGCGGCACCGGCACAACGCAAGGGCCAAGGTGCGCATCGCCGAGAAGCTGCTTCCGCTGATCCCGGTGAGCGGGACGGTGGCGTTCGACGCATCGACCACCGTCTACCGCCTCGCCGCCTCGTTGGAGACCGCCCGCGACCTGGTCGTGGTCACCAACGGGCTCGACTCGTTCCACTCGCTGATCGCCAAGCCGGGGATCACCGCAACGCTGACCGGGGGATCGCAGGAGCCGCGCACCGGGAGCCTCGTCGGGCCGATGGCGGTTCGGGCCGCCCAGGGATTCCTCTACGACGCCCTGGTGTGCTCGGCGGCCGCCCTCGACGCCGACCTAGGGTCGTCGGAGGCGAGCCTGGCGGAGTCCGAGGTGAAGCGCGCCTTCAGCGCCGGCAGCGCCCGCATCATCCTGGCGGTCGACCACAGCAAGCTGGGGACGAGGGCCCCGGCCCGCATGTTCGAGCTCGAAGCCGTCGACCACCTCGTCACCGACCTCGACCCGGACGACCGGCGCCTCGACGCCTACCGGTCGGCGGTGAGGCTCATCTGACCCATCGGCCCACCCCGGGCTCCGCCAGCATCCAGAGAGAGGGGAGACCGTGAACCGCATCGGGTTCGTGCTCAAGGTGAAACGGGACCTGATCGACGAGTACCGCCGCCGCCACGCCGAGGTCTGGCCGGAGATGCTCCAGGCATTGTCCGAATCCGGCTGGCGGAACTACTCGCTCTTCCTGCGCCCCGACGGCACGCTGTTCGGCTATTTCGAGACACCGGGCTCCTTCGCCGAGGCCCTCGACGCCGTGGCGGTCCGTGAGGTCAACGACCGCTGGCAACGCGACATGGCGCCGTTCTTCGAGAGCGTCGGCGGCGGCGCCTCCCAGATGGCCGACCAGATGATGGAGCAACTCGAGGAGGTCTTCCACCTCGACTGAGCCGACAGTCTGCCGCGTCACTCTCCCGGCCGGGATGTCAGGTCACGATGGCGCCGGGCAGTGTCACCACGAACCTGGCTCCGCCACCGGGGGTGTTGGAGGCGGTCACGGTGCCACCGTGGGCGACGACGATCGCCTGGACGATGGCCAGCCCGAGCCCGCTCCCTCCCGATCGCCGGGAACGCGACCGGTCGGCGCGGTAGAACCGTTCGAAGACGTGGGGCAGGGCGTCAACCGGGATACCGGGGCCGTCGTCGGAGACGACGAGTTGCGCCGTTCCCGACGTGGGGTCGGCATCGACGTCGACCTCGACCTCGGTTCCCGGCGGAGTGTGGACCCTGACGTTGGCCAGCAGGTTCCCGACCACCTGGTGGAGGCGCTCCGGGTCGGCCCGGACCGTCACGGCTGTGGCGGGGGCGTGGACGGTCACCGGGCGGGTGGGGTCGGCCACGCGGTGATCGGCGGAGGCCTCCTCACAGAGGGCCACGAGGTCGACAGAAGCGGGTCGCAGCGGCTCGGTCCGGCCGAGCCGGGCGAGGGTGAGGAGATCCTGCACCAGGCGGCTCATCCGATCGCTCTCGCTCTCGATGCGGTCCCACGCCTTGGTCTCGTCATCGGGCGACTGCAGGCCGCCCCGGCGATGCAGCTCCGCATAGCCGGCGATGGTGGCGAGGGGGGTGCGCAGCTCGTGGGAGGCGTCGGCCACGAAGCGGCGCAGCCGGTCCTGGGCCTCCCGCTCGGTGTCGATCGCCCCCTCGAGGTGGACCAGCATCTGGTTGAGAGCGCCACCGAGCCTGCCCAGCTCGGTGTTCTCGTCGAGCTCCGGAACCCGCTGCCCCAGGTCGCCGGCGGCGATGGCGGTCGCCGTGTCGACCATCTCGTCCACCGGCCGCATGGCCCGTCGCACCGTCCACCAGGTGGCGGCGGCGCCGATCACCAGGATCACGGCCCCGCCGATCAGCAGCGCCCGGACCAGCGAGTCGGTTGCGGTGGCGACCCCGCCGAGGGGGGCGGCCCGGACCAGCATCGAGCCGTCCGCCAGCGACGCCACGTACGCCCGGTAGTCGAGGTCGCCGTCGACGCTGCCGAGGTCGACCATGCCCTCGTCCCCGGTGAGGCCGGTGACGTCGGGGAGCGGGTCGGGGTCGTCGGCGAACCCTGACGGCCTTGTCCAGGCGATCTCACCCTCGCCGGTCACCGCCACCTCGGCGAACGGTCTGAGGAATGGCTCGTCCTCCGAGCCGGGGCCAGGCCCGAAGCCGGGGCCGGGGCCTTCCGGCCCGGGGCCCCGGTCGGCGAAGCTGAGCAGGGACTGCTCCGCCTGCGCCACGAGGATTGCCCTGACGGAACGGGAGGCGACCAGGCCGACGGCGGCGAGCGCCGCCAGCAACAGGACGGTGAACGAGATGACCAGCTTGGTGCGGAGCGCCATCAGCCTGTAGCGCGGCGGACGACGTAACCGACACCCCGAACCGTTTGGATCAACGACCCGTCGTCGTCACCCAGCTTCTTGCGCAGGTACGAGACATAGGTCTCGACCACGCCATAGCGCCCGTCGAAGTCGTACTCCCAGACGTTGTCGACGATCTGCCCCTTGGACATCACCTTGCCCCGGTTGATGAGCAGGAACCGGAGGAGCCGGAACTCGGTGGGCGACAGGTCCACGCCGACACCATCTCTGGTGACCAGGTGGGCGTCCTCGTCGAGCGTCACGTCGCCGACGGTGATCCGGGCCGACGGTGCCGCCCCCTGTGACCGCCGCAGCAGGGCCTCGATACGCAACCCGAGCTCCTCGAGGCTGAACGGCTTGGTGAGGTAGTCGTCTCCGCCCTGGCGGAACCCGGTGCGGAGGTCGTCGATGTCGTCGCGGGCGGTCAGGAAGATGACCGGGGTCTGGATGCCGTCGCGGCGGATGCGGCGGCACACCTCGAAGCCGTCGAGCTCGGGCATGCTGACGTCGAGCACCACCAGGTCGGGCCGGTCCGATTGGATCCGTCGCAGGGCGTCGTAGCCGTTGCCTTCGGTGTGCGCCTCGTAGCCGGCGAACCGGAGGGCACTCGCCACCAGGTCGGCCAGGCCTTCCTCGTCGTCGACGACCAGGATCGAGGCTCGGGGTTCTTGGCGATCGTTCATCTGCCGAGCAGCGTAGGTCGCCAACCTGGGAGCTCCCTGTGAGCTGCCTGGGAGCACTTCGATCGGCAGCTGACCGCCTCGTGGAAGGGGCGGCATCGAAAGACGGGCCTGGATCACTCCAGGCCCGTCTCTCCTCCTTGCTGGTCGATTGCCCGGCGTAGCCGGCTTCAGACGTCGGTGCTGGACTCCTCTCCCGTCGTTCCCTGATCGTCTGTGCCTTCGTCGGCGCCGTCCCGATCACAGTCAGGGCCACCCTCTCGACCGTCCCGGCCGGTGTCACCCGTCGTGTCGTCGGGGGTGACCGTCGTCTCGGTCGTGTCGTCCGGGGCCTCGACCGCCGTGGTCGTCGTGTCCTCCTGAGCTGGTGCCTCGGTGGCGGTACCCAGGACCGCGGTCAGCCCGAGGGCGATGGCGAGCGCTCCCGCCACCGCCCAGGGCTTCACCGATCGCTTCTTCTCGTCCGGCATCGGGACCTCCTCGTGTAGCGGATGCCTGCCTATCAGGATCGGGCGCCCACCTCCGAGAATCCTCACAACCGTCGTACAACTCCATCAGAGGCCGGCCCGGACGCGCAACGAGCGGGCCATGGAGGCCCGCTCGTCGGATGCCGAAACTCAGGATCAGGTCATCTGGACAGCCACAGCTGCACCTCGAGGACACCGTGATCTTCCACCGACAGCACCATCGGTGCGGTGGGGACCGCCACGGCGTAGTCGGCGAAGACGATGTCGGTGGAGCCGACGACCAGGATCATCCCGTCGACCAGCTGTGCCTCCAACGGTATCTCGACCTGGTTGGTGACACCGTTGATGGTCAACTCGCCGGTGGCGGTCACCGTAACGGTCTCACCGTCGGCGGCGGCCTCGCCGAAGTCGACCGGCTCGGTGAGCACGAAGGTCGCCTCGGGGTTGGCGTCGGTGCCGAGGGCTTCCTGGATACGGCTGTCACGGCGGGACTCGTCGCTGACGATGGCGGTGAGGTCGACGGTGAACTCGGCCGACGTCATCGAGGTCCCCTCGATGACCACGCTCCCGGAGACGCCGGGCGTGCGGCCGACGGCGGTGGCGGACCCGATGTTGGCCAACTCCTCCTCGATCCGGAAGCCGACGAACGTCGCCGTGGTGTTCTCGGTGACCGAGAACTCACCGACCGAGGTGTCGACGGTCCAGGTTCCTTCGATCCCCTCGGCGGTCGCCGCCGGGACCTCGCCGGCGGTGGTCGGAGACACCGTCACCGCGGAGGCCGTCTCGCCGAGGTCGGCCTGGTCAGGGGCGTCGCCGCTGAAGAACCACACGACGGCACCAGCGACCACGACGATGAGGAGGACCGCCCCGAGGGCGATCCACCTCCACGGCCGCCGCCGGGTGGACGTCGGTGCCGGCTCCGTCTCCGTGTCGAGCATGTCGTCTCCTCTCATCGTCACAGGATGGTCGATCCCCAAATCATCTCCGCTGCCGCTGGCCGTGCGCTGCGCACCAGCTGGGAATCTCCTGTGAGCGCACCTCGTCGACGAACCCTGGGTCGGGCTAACCGGCCCGCGGGCAGGAGCCCGGTGAGCAGATCGACCTGGGCGAGTCGCCCGACGGTCGAGGACCACGGCAACCTCGAGATCAGGTCTGGCTGTCGAAGTGAGCCGTGCCGCCCAGGATCACCGACGAGCTTCGACCGACCTCGACGCCCGTCGCCCGACCGGGCTCACTCCTCCTCGAGGATCGCCTGCACCTCGAGCTCGAGCGTGACCTTCTCCGACACCAGCAGACCGCCGGTCTCCAGAGGGACGTTCCAGGTCATGTCCCAGTCCTTGCGGGTGAGCTCGGTGTTGGCGGTGAACATCGTCCGGCTGCCGCCCCACGGGTAGTCGGCGGTGCCCTCGTAGGTGAAGGCCAGGGTGACCGGACGGGTGATGTCCCTGACGGTGAGGTCGCCGGTCAGCTTGGAGCCGGCCAGGTCGACCCCGGTGCTCCGGAACGTGATGTACGGGTGGTTCTCGACGTCGAGGAAGTCGGCCGACCTGAGGTGCTCGTCGCGGGCGTCGACGGCCGTGGAGATGGACGCCGCGTCGATCGTCGCCTCCACCGTCGAGTCCTCGAGCCGCTCACCGATGGTGATCGACCCGGTGAACTCGTTGCAGCGGCCCCTGACCTTGGTGAAGACCATGTGCCTGGCGAGGAAGCCCATGACGGTGTGATCGGGGTCGAACACCCAGCGCCCGGCCACCGGGACTTCCCTGCCGTCCAGCGTGCGAGTTCCGGTCATGACGGAGCCTCCTCGGGGGGGGATGGCGTGCGCACAGCGGCGGACTGTGCGAAGAGCGTACAGTCCAACCGGGCGAACGGTCAAAGAGCGTATCCGACGGCCGGTTGACACCGTCGAGCGGCCGGCGATACCCTGGTTCGACAGTCGGACGCGAGTTCGCACAGCGCACAGATCGTCGCATCGTCGGTGGGAGGACCCGTGAACGAAACCAGGTTCGGCTCCCTCGATCACTGGGAGAAGGGGGGCATCGAGGTGGTCGACGACGACCCCAAGCACTTCGCCTTCTCCAACGTGTACGAGGTGGCCTCGACTTCAGAACCGTGGGAGAAGGTCATCGTCGGCCTGAACCGCGAGTACACGTTGGAGGCGATCAGGGCGGAGGGGACGTCGGAGTGGCGTACCGCCCCGCACGACGAGTTCGCCCTGGTGATGGACGGGGACGTCGAGGTGCGGCTGAGCACGCTCGACGACCCTCGGGCCCACCACCAGACCGATGACCAGGGCTCGCGGGCCATCGAGGGCGAACCCGCCGGGCAACCGATGGGGGTCATCAAGGCGAAGAAGGGCCACATGGCTCTGCTGCCCGCCGACCGTGCCTACCAGTTCCACGCCGATCGCCCGGCGGTGGTCGTGCTCCAGTCGATCCGGAGCCCGGACAGCATCGAGCGCTGGTCCGAGATCTGCATAACCACCATCTGAAGCCAGGGAGGCACGAGACATGACCGCTCTGCAGGACGCACCACAGGTCCTCGCCGGCGAGCCCAACGAGCAGGGCTACCGCGACTTCAGCCTGGGGGAGTTCCACTTCCGCCGTGACGAGTACTTCGTGTACATCACCTGGCCGACCGGGAGCCACGTGCTGTCGGCCGACGCCTTCCTCCGGGCACTGCAGCGTGACGTGGCTTGGGAGTTCTTCTACGGCATCGTCAACTTCGACGGCGTCATCGGGACGGTGAACCACTACGGCAACGTCGACCTGTTCGCCGGGCGTTACAACGACTCGTACCGCAAGGCCGAGCTCGACCATGTGGAGAACTTCGAGACCCCGGACATCAAGGCGACGTTCATCGAGATGCTCGACGACTGGACCAACTCGACCTTCGATCCGTTCGCTGCTCCCCGGGAGACCGGTTCCGCCTTCGGGAACAAGAACGGGGACAACCGGCGCGCCACCGGCCGGCACCGGGTCACCGCCAGTCGCATGGTCGGCTGCGTCGGCGACGAGCAGATCCGCAGCGACGACGTCGGTTTCCCGGTGAACGAGCACTTCAAGGACGTGTCCCAGGAAGAGCCCGAGGTCATCGCCGAGCCCGGATTCGAAGACGAGGTCCGGGCATTCAGCCTGTTCGCCTACCTGTCCCGCTCGGACGTGACCTGGAACCCGTCGGTGGTTTCGGTGTGCAAGGACAGCCTCTTCTGCCCCACCACCGAGGAGTACATCCTCCCGATCATCCACGGCAACGACCGGGTCGAGTGGTTCTTCCAGCTCTCGGACGAGATCCGTTGGGACGTGGAGGACCGCGAGAGCGGGGCGGTGCGGGCCAAGGTCGTGATGCGTCCGGGTGACGTCGCCGCCATGCCGGCGGACATCCGCCACCAGGGCTACGCCCGCAAGCGGTCGATGCTGCTGGTCTGGGAGAACGCCGACGGGGCGCTGCCCGAGCTCATCTCGACTGGGCAGATGCCCACCTACCCGGCCGAGTTCTGAGATGACCGGCGCCCCCGGAGGGCCGTGGCGATGACGGCGCCACCCCGCCCGGAGCGACCCGACCGGTCATCGCCGGTGTGATGCAGGACAAGCTCTACATCGGTGGTGAGTTCGTCGACGCCCTCTCCGGCACGACGCACGAGAGCTTCAACCCGCACGACGGATCCAAGCTGGCCGACGTCGCCGCAGCAGGCGTCGAGGACGTCGACCGCGCCGTCGCCGCCGCCACGGAGGCCCTGCCCGCCTGGTCGGCCATGGCGGCGATGGATCGCGGTCGGCTACTGCTCGACCTGGCGACCGCCGTCGAGGACCACGCAGACGAGCTGGCCCGACTCGAGTCGCTCGACACCGGCCATCCAATACGCGACTCGAGCCGGTTGGACGTGCCTCGCACCGCGGCGACCTTCCGCTACTTCGGGGGGATGGCCGACAAGCACCAGGGCACCGTCCCGCCGGTGGAGGCCGGCTTCCTCAACTACGTGCTCCGTCAACCGGTCGGCGTGGTCGGGCAGATCGTGCCCTGGAACTTCCCGCTGATGTTCACCAGTTGGAAGCTGGGCCCGGCGCTGGCGGCGGGCAACACGGTGGTCTACAAGCCGGCCGAGCTCACCCCGCTCAGCTCGCTCAGGGTCGCCGAGCTCGCCGACGAGGTCGGGTTCCCGCCGGGCGTGGTCAACATGGTCCCCGGTCCCGGCCGCACCGCCGGTGCGAGGATCGCCGAGCATCCCGGTATCGCCAAGGTGTCGTTCACCGGGTCGACGGCGACCGGGCGGTCTGTGGTCGAGGCTTCGGCAGGCAACCTGAAGAGGCTCCAACTCGAGCTGGGAGGCAAGGGGGCGAACATCGTGTTCGCCGACGCCGACCTCGAGCGGGCGGTCAACGGAGCCGCCTTCGCCATCTACCACAACCAGGGCCAGGCGTGCATCGCCGGCTCCCGGCTCCTCCTGCACACCGCCATCGCCGACGAGTTCCTCGACCGCTTCGTCGAACTCTCCGGCTCGATCCGGCTCGGCGACCCGCTCGACACCGCCACCGAGATGGGCCCGCTCACCTCCCCCGACCACCGCGACCGGGTGCTGTCCTACGTGAAGGTCGCCGTCGACGAGGGAGGCGAGGTGCTCACCGGGGGCACGGCACCGAACGACCCGGCGCTGGCGAACGGCTGCTACGTCCTGCCCACGGTGGTTCGAGCCGAGCCCGGGCACCGGGTGTGCCGCGAGGAGGTGTTCGGGCCGTTCGTCACGGTGACCACGTTCAGCACCGACGACGAGGCGGTGGCGATCGCCAACGACGTCGAGTACGGGCTCGGCGGCGGGCTGTGGACCTCCGACCTCTCCCGGGCGCACCGCGTGGCCCGGGAGATCCGGGCCGGGATGGTGTGGGTCAACTCGTACAAGCGGATCAACCCGGGATCGCCCTTCGGCGGCATCGGGCAGTCCGGGTACGGGCGCGAGATGGGATTCGAGGCGATGGCCGAGTACACCGAGGCCCGATCGGTGTGGGTCAACGTCGACGCCCAGCTCCCGATCTGGTACCCGAGAGGTTGACCGTGGCCGAGATCACCACCCTCCGCGAAGCGGTCGCTCAGCTGGTGCACGACGGCGACACGGTGGCCATGGAGGGGTTCACCCACCTCATCCCCCACGCCGCCGGTCACGAGATCATCCGTCAAGGCCGGCGCGACCTCACCGTGTGCCGGCTGACCCCGGACGTGGTGTACGACCAGATGATCGGCACCGGCTGCGTCCGCAAGCTCGTCTTCTCGTGGGGCGGAAACCCGGGGGTCGGTTCGCTCCATCGCTTCCGCGACGCCGTGGAACATGGCTACCCCCATGAGATCGAGATCGAGGAGCACAGCCATGCCGGCATGGCGGCGCGCTACACGGCCGGCGCCGCCGGTCTCCCCTTCGGGGTCTTGCGGGCCTACATCGGCACCGACCTGGTCGAAGCCACCAAGACCATCGCCACCCTCACCTGTCCGTTCACCGGCGAGGAGCTGGCGGCGGTGGCGGCGCTGGCTCCCGATGTCACCATCATCCACGCCCAGCAGGCCGATCGCGCCGGGAACGTCGCCCTCTGGGGCATCACTGGTGTGCAGCGGGAAGCCGTCCTGGCGGCGAAGCGCTCGATCGTCACCGTCGAGGAGGTCGTCGACGAGCTCGAGCCCCGCGGCCCGAACCACACGGTGCTCCCGTCCTGGGTGGTGACGGCAGTGGCGCCGGTACCCGGGGGTTGTCACCCCTCCTACGCCCTCGGCTACTCGTCCCGTGACAACCGCTTCTACCTGGAGTGGGATGCCATCTCAGTCGACCGCGACCGGTTCGACCGGTGGATCGCCGACCACGTCTTCGGCACCGTCGACCACGACGGGTACCTGGCGAGGCTGCGTCGGGTGAGACAGCTCCAGGGCGGCTCCGTTGGCTGAAGGGCGCCTGCTCGAGTACTCCGCCGAGGAGATGATGACGGTGGCCGCCGCCCGGCACCTGCGGAACGGCGCGGTGTGCTTCGTCGGTATCGGTCTCCCCAGCGAGGCGGCCAACCTGGCCCGGCTCACCCATGCACCAGACCTGGTGCTGGTGTACGAGTCGGGCACCATCGGGACCACTCCCGACGTGCTACCGCTCTCCATCGGCGACGGCAACCTGGCGGAGACCGCGGTCTCGGTGGTCAGCGTCCCCGAGATCTTCAGCTACTGGCTACAAGGGAGGAGGATCGACGTCGGCTTCCTCACCGCTGCCCAGATCGACCGTTTCGCCAACCTCAACAGCACGGTCATCGGCGACTACGCGCATCCAAAGTCGCGGCTGCCCGGCGCCGGCGGGGCTCCCGAGATCGCCGCCTCGTCGGGCGAGGTGCTGGTCATCCTCCGTCACCAGCCGAGGGTGTTCGTGGAGTCCGTCGACTTCGTCACCTCGGTGGGTTTCGGGAGGGACGGCAAGGGCAGGCCCGGGTGCTGGGGGGCCGGGCCGACCACGGTGATCACCGACCTCGGGGTGCTGCGCCCCGACCCGGTCTCCCGCGAGCTGGTGCTGGAGGCGGTCCATCCAGGGGTGGAGGTGTCGGAAGTGGTGGGCAACACCGGCTGGGACCTGGTCGTCGCCGAGGACCTGGCGGTGAGCCGGCCGCCCGACCCCGGCGAGCTGACCACCTTGCGCTCGCTGAAGGAGCGCTCCGAGGAGGCACACCGGCGATGACCGACTTCGTGCACGAAACCTACGCCGGTCGCGTCGTCTTCGGCGCGGGGACCCTCCTCGAGGCGGCACTCGAGCTGGAAGCCGTGGGCGTCGAGCGGGTTCTGCTGATCGGAGGCGGGTCGGCCAAGGGCTTCGCCGACGACCTGGCGGAGCGGTTGGGCGACCGGGTGGCGGCCCGGGTCACCGAGGTGGCTGCGCACGTCCCGTTCGACGACGTGATCCGGGTGCGCTCTCTTGCTGCCTCGGCCGGGATCGACGCCGTGCTGGCCGTGGGCGGCGGCTCGGCGATCGGACTGGGAAAGGCGGTGGTGCTCGAGCACCCAGGCGTCTCCGTGGCGGTGCCGACGACGTATTCGGGGTCCGAGATGACCCCGATCTACGGGATCACCGACGGCGGGGTCAAGCGCACCGGTCGCCACCCTGCGGTCCGCCCCCGGGTCGCCGTCTACGACCCGGAGCTGACCCTGGGGCTTCCCCCGGCGATCACGGCGGGGAGCGCCATGAACGCCATGGCCCACTGCGTCGAGGCCCTCTACGCCGAGAACCGCAACCCGATCACGTCGATGATGGCGGGCGCAGGCGTGGGTGCGGTCCACCGCGGTCTCCTCGGGACCGTCGCCGATCCCGGCGACCTCGCAGCCCGCACCGAGCTGATGTTCGGTGCCCACCTGGGCGGCGCCGCCCTCGGCTCCGTCGGGATGGCGATCCACCACCGCATCTGCCATGTGCTCGGCGGGACGTTCGGCGTCGGCCACGGAAACGCCAACGCCGTCATCCTCCCCCACGTCGTCTCCGCCAACGCCTCCGCCGAGCAGGAGGCGATCGCCATGGTCGCCGCCGCCCTCGGCACCGACGACGCCGCCGGCGCCCTGTTCGACCTGGCGACGACGGCCGGAGCCCCGACCGACCTGGCCAGGCTCGGGGTCGGCCGGCAGGAGCTCGACCGGGCGACCGCCCTCGTCGTCGAGCACACGCCTTACAACCCGCGCCCGGTCGAGCCCGGCTGGGTCCGGGAGCTGCTGGAGGACGCATTCGAGGGAACCCGACCGTCGACACGAGGGAGGAGATGACAATGGACGACGAGCAGAACCCCGAGGTGACCGGAGAAGCTGCCGAGGCGTCTGCCCGGGAGATCAGCCGTCGCCGTTTCCTGCACACGATGGGCGCGGGCGGGCTGACCGTCATCGGTGGCTCGCTCCTCGCCGCCTGCGGCGACGACGACGCCGGCGGGACGACGACAGCCGGTGGCTCCACCGTCGCCGGCGCGGCGACCACCGCGGTGTCGTCGGCGACCGGGCGCGCCATCAGGATCGGCTACGTGTCGCCGCAGACCGGACCGCTGGCTGCGTTCGGCGAGTCGGACACGTTCGTGATCGACGCGGTCAACGCCAGGTTCGCCGACGGGCTGACGGTCGCCGGGGCGGTGCACCCTGTCGAGATCGTGACCAGGGACAGCCAGTCCGACCCGGTGCAGGCGGGGACCGTCGCCGAGGAGCTCATCCTCGACGAAGGCATCGACCTGATGGTGGTGGCCTCGACGCCGGAGACGACGAACCCGGTCGCCGACCAGTGCGAGATCAACGGGGTGCCCTGTGTCTCGACGGTCGCCCCATGGCAGCCCTGGTTCTTCGGGCGCGGAGGCGACCCGGCGGCCGGCTTCACCTGGACGTACCACTACTTCTGGGGGCTTGAGGGCCTCATCCCGCAGTTCATCGCTCTGTGGGACCAGTTGGAGACCAACAAGGTCGTCGGTGGCCTGTTCCCGAACGACGGCGACGGCAACGCCTGGGGCGACCCCGATCTCGGGTTCCCGCCCGCCCTCGAGGCGGCCGGCTACACCCTGATCGACCCGGGCCGGTACGAGAACCTCTCCGACGACTTCTCTGCGCAGATCCAGGCCTTCCAGGACGCAGACATCATCACCGGGGTCCCGTTGCCCCCGGACTTCGCCGTCTTCTGGACCCAGGCAGCGCAGCAGGGATTGACTCCGGTGGCCGCCACCATCGGCAAGGCGATTCTCTTCCCGGCGGCGGTCGAGGCTCTCGACGGCGACTCCGGCGACGGCCTCACCTCCGAGGTGTGGTGGAGCCCGGCCCACCCGTTCAGCTCCTCCCTCACCCAGCAGACCGCCGGCGAGCTGGCCGAGGCCTACACGTCCGAGACCGGACGGCAGTGGACCCAGCCGATCGGCTTCGTGCACTCGCTGTTCGAGGTGGCCGCCGACGTGCTGGGCAGGACGGCGGACATCGAGGACCCCGAAGCCGTGCTTGCCGCGATCACCGGCACCAACCTGGCCACCATCGTCGGGCCGGTCAACTGGACGGCGGCGGGACCGGTGCCCAACGTGTCGACCACACCCCTGGTGGGCGGCCAGTGGGTCCTCGGGGGCGACTTCAAGTACGACCTGGTCGTCGTGGACAACAGCCAGACCCCCGACGTGCCGACCACGGGGACGATCAAGCCCATCGGCGCCTAGGGAGGTGCCCGGCGAGGAGAGCGGGCGGATCCTCGAGCTCGACGGCGTCTCCAAGTCGTTCGGGGCACTTCGGGTGGTCGATGATCTCAGCCTCCACCTCGAAGCCGGCGAAGCCCTGGGCATCGTCGGGCCCAACGGGGCCGGCAAGACCACGCTGTTCAACCTGATCGCCGGGTCGCTCCCTCCGGACTCGGGAGCTATCCGTTTCGGCCGGGCCGTGATCCTCGCCCAGGCTCCGCACCTGCGGGCTCGCGCCGGACTCGGCCGGACCTACCAGGTGCCCAAGCCGTTCTCGGGCATGACCGTCTTCGAGAACGTGCTGGTCGCAGCGACCTATGGCGCCGGGGCGAGCGAGAGGGACGCCTACGGACGGTGTGCCCGGATCCTCGCCGACACCGGGCTGCTGGGCAAGGCCAACGTCCCGGCCGGGTCGCTCACCATCCTGGATAGGAAGCGCCTCGAGCTGGCCCGCGCCCTCGGCACCGACCCGACGGTCCTGCTCCTCGACGAGATCGCCGGCGGCCTGACCGAGCCCGAGGTCGACGAGCTCGTCACCCTCATCCGTTCCATCCACGCCACCGGCATGTCGATCGTGTGGATCGAGCACCTCCTCCATGCGCTTCTCGCCGTGGTCGACCGGGTGGTGGCCATCCACTTCGGCAGGCACCTGGTCGAAGGGGACCCCCACGAGGTAATGGAGAGCCCCGAGATCCGCGAGGTCTATCTCGGCATCGAGGAGTGAGAGGAGCCCGTCGTGTTGACCGTCGCCGGGCTCGATAGCTTCTACGGCGCCTTCCAAGCGCTGTTCGGGGTGTCGTTGACGGTGGCCGAGGGTGAGATCGTCGCCGTCATCGGCGCCAACGGCGCCGGCAAGTCCACGATGTTGCGATCGATCGCCGGGCTCCTCCCGGCCGCCCCGGACCAGGTGCTGTTCGAAGGCGCCCCGATCGGCGGGGAGCGACCCGATCGCGTGGCGGCACGCGGGGTGACCCTGGTTCCCGAGGGCAGGAGGATCTTCGCCCGCCTGACGGTGGAGGAGAACCTGCTCATCGGTGGTCACACCGGCCGGGTCGGGCCGTGGGGCATCGATCGGGTGTACTCGTTGTTTCCGATGCTCGGCGAACGAAGGCGCCAGCACGGCACCTCGCTGTCCGGCGGCCAGCAGCAGATGCTCGCCATTGGCCGTGGCCTCATGGCCAACCCCAGCCTCCTACTGCTGGACGAGATCTCCCTCGGCCTGGCCCCGATCGCAGTGAGGGATCTGTACCAGGTGATCCCGCGCCTGCGTGACGACGGCATCACCGTCCTGCTCGTCGAGCAGGACGTCCGCCAGGCGCAGGCGGTGGCCGACCGGGTCTACTGCCTCCTCGAGGGCCGGGTGTCTCTGGAAGCGGCGGCCGGCGAGGTCGACCACTCGGCGCTGGTCGCCGCCTACTTCGGGGTGCACCGTCGATGACCGACGCCATCGTCCAGGGCATCCTGCTCGGCGGGCTCTACGCCCTGTTCGCCGCCGGCCTGTCGATCGTCTTCGGCGTGATGAAGATCGTCAACCTCGCCCACGGCGACCTGATCATCCTCTCGGCCTACGTCACCATGGTCGTGGTCGACACCACCGGGCTCAACCCGCTGGCGACCGTGGCGGCCGTCGGCGCGGTGATGGCGGTGTTCGGCTACCTGCTGCAGAGGGGGATCGTCAACTTCACCCTCGGGTCCGGCCTGCTGCCGCCCCTCGTCGTCACCTTCGCTCTCGGTCTGATCATCCAGAACGTGCTCCTCGAGGTGTTCACCGCCGACACCCAGGGCCTCGACGCCGGCGGAATCGAGCTGACCGGCCAGCAGCTCCCCGGTGGCGTCGTCGTCGGTTGGTTCCCGGTGCTCACCTTCCTCCTCGCCGTGGTCGTCCTCGCCGCCCTCCAACTGGTCATCTCCCGGACCAGGCTGGGGCGCGCCTTCAGGGCGATCTCCGACGACGAGGACACGGCAGCCCTGATGGGCGTCCACGCCCGCCACGTCTTCGCGCTGGCCACGGCCCTGGCGATGGTGGTGACCGCCATCGGCGGGGTCGTCCTCGGGATCAGGACGCAGTTCGCCCCGCCACTGGGGCCGTCGCGGCTGATCTACTCCTTCGAGGCGGTGATCATCGGCGGCCTGGGATCACTGTGGGGGACGCTCGCCGGCGGGATCGTCCTCGGTGTCGCCCAGAACATCGGCGCCGAGCTCTCACCTGGCTGGCGTGACCTGGCAGGGCACGTCGTGTTCCTCGCCGTGCTCGCCTGGCGTCCCACCGGCCTGTTCGGGCGGCCCGAATGATGTCCCATCCCGAGGTCGCCTTCGGCACCAGGACGAGCCGGGTGTTCGCATTCGCCGCAGTCGCCGCCCTGGGGTTGCTGGCCGCCATCCCGTCGTTGGCGGAACGGTCGTTGATCGCGTCGCTCACACAGCTGATGATCCTGGTGGCGCTCGGCCAGCTGTGGAACCTGCTGGCCGGCTTCGCCGGGATCTACAGCTTCGGGCAACAGGCGTACGTCGGGATCGGCGCCTACACGACCTTCGCCGTCGCCGACGTCGCCGGATACGACCTCTGGGTGGCGGTGGCACTGGCCGCGGTCGTCGCCGCCCTGATCGCCGTCCCCACCGCGCTCCTCGTCTTCCGTCTGCACGGCGGCTACTTCGCCGTCGGCACCTGGGTGGTCGCCGAGACGTACCGCCTCCTGGTGAGGAACAACGCCACCCTGTTCCCCCGGGGCACGCCCCAGCCGCTGCGCGCCCTCTCCACGTTGGGTGCCAACCGGTTCGACATCGTGTACTGGCTGGCGTTGGCCGTGGCCGCGGGAACCGTCGTCCTCTCCGTGCTCATGCTGCGGTCCAAGGGTGGCCTGGCGCTGGGTGCCATCCGTGACGACGAGGAGACGGCGCAGGCGAGCGGGGTCGACGTCCGGCGGGCCAAGATCTCGGTCTACCTCGTGGTCGGCGCCGCCACCGGGCTGGTCGGCGCGGTATACCTGCTGAACAACGTCTCCATCGACCCCGACAGCTACTTCTCGATCGGGTTGACCGCGCAAATGGTCATCGTCGTGGTGATCGGCGGCCTCGGCACCATCGAGGGACCGATCGTCGGCGCGGTCATCTACTTCCTGCTCGACGAGAACCTGAGCCACCTCGGCGCCTGGTGGTTCATCATCCTGGGTGTGGTGCTGGTCTTGGTCATGGTGCTTGCCCCGCGGGGCGTGTGGGGCCTTGTCCAGGCGCGCACCGGGCTCACCTTGTTCCCGGTGCGGCGGCGCCTGGTCCTCCCCGAGCCGGGTCGGCCGATGAGCACGGCCACGATGGGGCAGAATGACGCATCTGATGACCGTTGAGCCGGCACTCTCGTTCCGCGATCCCGACGACGTGCTGCGGCGTCTCGGCTCGGTCGACTACCTCGCCGACGACCGTATCGCCACCGCCGTCTATGTCTCCGAAGCGCTGGGCAAGCCGATCCTCTGTGAGGGGCCGGCCGGAGTGGGCAAGACCGAGTTGGCGAAGTCGGTGGCCCGGGCCACCGGCCGGAGGCTGATTCGCCTCCAGTGCTACGAGGGGCTCGACGAGTCCAAAGCCCTCTATGAGTGGAACTACAAGAAGCAGCTCCTCCGCATCCAAGCCGAGCCCGACGACACCGATTGGCAGACCACCGAGTCCGACATCTTCTCCGAGGACTTCCTCCTCGAACGGCCACTGCTTGCCGCCATCCGCTCCCGGGAACCGGTGGTGCTGCTCATCGACGAGGTCGACCGGATCGAGGTGGAGACCGAAGCTCTACTGCTCGAGATCCTCTCCGACTTCCAGGTCTCCATCCCCGAGCTGGGGACGGTGGCGGCCACCACCGTCCCCCTCGTCTTCCTCACCTCGAACAACACGCGCGAGCTGTCGGAGGCGTTGAAGCGCCGGTGTGTGTTCCTCGACATCGACTACCCGACGGTGGAGCGTGAGCAGGCCATCGTCGAGGCGCGCATCCCCGGGATCGCACCCGCCCTGGCCGCCAACTGCGCCCAGGTGGTCTCCTGGGTCCGCACCTTCGAGCTGAAGAAGCCACCATCCGTGTCCGAGACCCTCGACTGGGCCCGCACCCTGGTGGTCCTCGGTCGGGAAGCGGTCACCCCGGAGGACACCCGGGCCACGCTCAACCTGCTACTCAAGTACTCCTCGGACATCGACAAGATCGGCCAGTCCCTGACGGCGGTCTGACCGGCGGCGATGGGAGGCGCGGCGTCAGGCAACCTCGAGGACGAAGTCCCGCAGTTGGGCCAGGTTGCGCACCTCGAATACGCCCTCGCACATGCGGCTGAACTCGGGCATCAACGAGTCCTCCTTGCCCCAGCGAGACCGGGGCTCGGGGTTGAGCCAGTACACGTGCCTGACGCGACCCTGGATCCTCTTGAGGACCGCCAACCCGGCGTCGTCGATCCGGTGGTTGTTGCGGGCGTCGCCGGTGAAGATCACGGTGCTGGTGCCCGACAGCGAGCCCCCGTACTTGCGCCACAGCTGGTCGAACGCCTTGGCGTGGTCGGAGTGGCCGTCCCTGGACAGATCGGGGGAGCGGGCGATGAGGTGCTTCACGTTGCCCAGCCCTACACCGTGCCGCACGTCCTCGGTGACCTCCTGGGCCCCGTCGACGAAGATGAAGCAGCGCAGCTTGGGGAACTCCTCGGTCATGGCGTTGAGGAAGCTGATGGTGAACTCGGCGAACTGGGCGACCGAGCCGGACACATCGGCGACGAGGAACAGGTCGGGCCGCGACTCGCGCCGGTGGCGGTAGGCGGGATCGAACGGCACCCCGCCGGTCGACAGTGATCGGCGCACGGTGCGGCGGATGTCGATGCGGCCTCGGTGGCGGCGCTTGCGGCGTTGCGCCAGCTTGGCCGCCAGCCTCCTCGCCAGTGGCCGCACCGCGTGCCGCATCCGCCTCAGCTGCTCCGGTGTGGCTTCGAGGAAGTCCATCCTCTCGACCGTCTCGAGCATCTCCGACAGGGTGCCCTGCAGCTCCGGGCCCCGGTCACGGGCCAGGGTCCGCTGAACCTCCCTCTCGACCTTCTCCTTGAAGGCGGCGATCCGGGCCTCGAGTTCCCTGATGTCGATCTCGGCCTCGAACCCGTGGTCCGACGCCGAGCGCACCCGCTGGCGGCCCTGTTGGAACACCCAACCGAGGTCGAGCTCGCGCATGATCCGGTGCATGTAGTACCTGACCGAGGCGTTCGCCTGGCCGTCGACATGCCCGAATTCGCGCACCGCCGTCTCGGCGAGGGCGCGCAGCGCTGCCTCGTCGGCGCGTAGCAGCGCCTCGATCAGCACCTCGAGGAAATCGAAGTCGGCCTCCTCGCTGGTGCCGCCGAGCTCACCACGCCGCAGGAAGCGGCCGGTCGAGGAACGCCCGGTTTCCACGGCGCCCGGCGAGGGTTCGGCGTCCACCGTCACAGCCGAGAAGTAGAGGTCGAAGTGGGCCTCGAAGGCGGCGCGGTGGTCGAGGTTCTTCACCATGGTGCAGCCCAGCGCCGCCTTGACGTGGTCACGCCGCCTGAGGTCGATCCGCTGGAGCGCGGTGGCGGCGTCGATCGCCTCCACCAGCGACACCGGGATGCCTGCCCGGCGCAGGTTGTGCGCAAAGGCGATCACGTTGGCAAGCACGACCTCCGACTCTAGGGTCCGGGCGTCCGCAGGAGGCCCTGATCCCGAATTCCCGCACCGTTGCTTTCCGGCCGGTGACGGCACCGGCCGGCCGTCTGGTGAGTCTCGGCATCGTCCTCGACCAGCGGAACGACGCAGCCCAGACGGTGCGCATCGCCCAGATGGCGGAGCGCGCCGGGATGCAGTCGCTGTGGGTGTCAGACCGGTTCATCACCGCCGACGGCCGGCCCCGCATGGAGGCGACGACGGCGCTCGCCGTCGCCGCGCTCTACACGAAGACGATCCGGGTCGGGGGGATGTTCTCCACCTCGTTGCGGACCGCAGCGAGCGTGGCGGCCCTGGCCGGCTCCCTCGACACCGTGCTCGGTGGGCGGATGGAGTTGGGGGTGGCGGTTGCCTGGAGCGAGACCGAGAACCGGGCCCTCGGCCTTCCCTTCGATGGCGAGGCCGAGCGGATCGCCGCCGCCGAGCGCTTCACCCGCGATCTGCTTCGCCTGCTCGGCATGGACGGTGACGGCTCGACCTCCGGGATGACGTCGCCCCAGCCGGGCGGCCCGCCACTGACGTACGAGCTGCGCCATGCCGGCCAGGCGGACGCGGCCGTGGATCTCGCAGACAACGTCCTCCTCGGAGCCGGGCGGCTGGAGGAGGTCGAGGGGATCGTCGCCTCGGTGAGGGAGACGTGCCGGCGGCGGGGCCGCGACCCGGACACACTGGGGATCGCCGTGGAGCTCCCGGTGTCGGTGGGCCGCACCTACGCCGAGTCGGATGCCCGGGTGGAGATCGACGATCTCATGTCCCAGATGGACACCCGGACGGCCGGAATCCACGGCACCCTCGAACGCTGCCAGGACATCGTCATCGAGCTGGCCCACCTCGGTGTCAACGATGTCCGCTGTGTCCTCCCCAATGTCGCCGACATCGACGACGTCATCGCCCAGCTCTCGGCGACCACCGTCGGGACCAAGGACGTACTCAAGCCCGGGACGGAGCGATCCGAGGCGCCGGCGCCGCCGCCGGGATGGGGCGGACCGCCCAAGGTGTCCACGCCGTAGCGCGGGCCGCTACTGGCGGGTAAGGGACCGGGCCGCCTGGCTGATCGTCGCCGCCGTGGCCTTGACCTTCGGCAGGAACTCGTGGCGGATCTTGGCGAGGTCGGTGCGCGAGGCGTGGCACGACACGTTGAGCGCCGCCACCACCTTGCCCTTCTGGTCGACGATGGGTGCGGCGACCGATCGCACCCCGTCCTCGAGCTCCTGATCGACCAGGGCATACCCCTCACGGCGAACGTCGCCGACGATGGCACGGATGCGTTCGGGGTCGGTGACGGTGCGGGCGGTGAGGGCGACCAGCGGCGTGGTCGAGAGGTACTTGTCGAGCTCGGCGTCCGAGATCCCGGCGAGCAGCACCCGGCCCATCGAGGTCGGATAGGCCGGTAGGCGGGACCCGACGGCGAGCGAGATGGTCATGATCCTGGTTGTGGGCACCCGGGCGACGTAGACGACGTCGGAGCCGTCGAACACGGACAGCGACGACGACTCCCTGACCTCGGCCACCAACGCCTCCATATGTGCCTCGGCTATGTCCGGGAGCTGCAGTGACGACAGGTAGGCGAAGCCGAGGTCGAGCGCCTTCGGCTGCAGTGAGAACGTGCGACCGTTCTGCTCCATGTAGCCGAGCTCGACCAGCGTCAGCAGGATCCGGCGGGCGGTAGCCCGGGCCAGGTCGGTCCTCTCCGCCACCTGGCTCAGCGTCAGCGCCGGGTCGGCGGCGGAAAAGGCGCTGATGACGGAGAGGCCCCTGGCCAAGGAGTTGACGAAGTCTCCGTTCCGGCCGGGCATGGCGCCGCAAGGCTAGCCGTTCGCATAGCGGACACAGGTCGCCAGGGCACCGGTGGTCGGTCGACCGCCGGGCAGCCCGGCATCACCCGGCGACGTTGCGCGTAGCCGGTGTCGAGCCGGGTCAGCTGTCGAACGCGACGGTGCGATCGGCCGGCGACAGCGCCCCGGCGGCGTATGCCGAGGTCCCCGTCCTCCGCAGTTCACGGGCGGCGGCGGCGAGGGCTCCGTAGGCGGCGAAGGCCAACGACCCCCCGGTCGACACTCTTCGCACCCCGATCGCGGCGAGATCGGGGACCGCCGGACCGTGGCGCAGCAGCAGCACGTTGACCGGCGCGTCCATCGCGCCGACCAGGCGGGAGATGTCATCGACGTCGACCAGCCCAGGGGCGTAGACGACGTCGGCGCCGGCCGCCCGGAAGGCGCGCAGCCGGACGATGGTGTCGTCGAGGTCGGTGACGCCGTAGAGGTGGTTCTCGGCGCGGGCGGTGAGGACGATGGAATGTCGGGCGGCTCCCTCGACGGCGGCGGCGACCCGTTCCACGGCGACGTCGATCGGGAACAGCCCGGAGCCGGGGTCGTAGTCCTCGATGGAGACGCCGGCGACTCCGGTCTCCCCCAGCAAATCGACGGCCTCGGCGACCCCTTCGGTGGTGTCGGCGTAGCCATGCTCGGCGTCGACGCTGACCGGGATGGACACGGCGTCGGCCAATGCCGCCGCATGGGCGAGCAGCTCGGCGAGAGTGACCCGCTGGTCCATCCGGCCGAGCGTGGCGGCGAACCCCGAGCTGGTGGTGGCAACCGCCTCGAACCCGAGCGATTCGAGGATCCGAGCCGATCCGACGTCCCAAGCGTTGGGCATCACCAGGATTCCGTCCCGGTGGAGGCGGGCGAACGTTGCTCGCAGCTCTGCGGCGCGCCCGGCTGCGGCAGTCACGACCGGCTCGCCCGTGTTTCGGGCCAGGCGATCTCGACGTCGTCCACGTCGCCTCCTCATTGGTCCGGTGACAAGCTAGGACGCCGGACGGCCCTCGGTGCCGCGGTGGTCGAAGTGGTCGGTCCGTTGCAGGGCGACCGCGGTCGGATCCCGATGCGCCGACGCCCGCCCACCAGTGAGGCGAGATGACGGACGAACAGCCGGCGGCACACTGCGCCGGAGGTCGGGCCGGGTCACCACCGTCCCCGGCGCGGGGTGACCCGCCGTTCCTGCCCGGTCATGGGTCGGGGATCGCCGCCTCGACGAACCAGGTGTCGACGACACCCTTTCCCTTCACCTCGATCTTCCCCCGCGCGACGCACGTGAAGGCGTCGGCGATGAGCCGGTAGGTCGGCTCCGACACCTGGATCCGCCCGGGCTCGCCGTGCGACTCCATGCGGCTCGCCGTGTTCACCGTGTCGCCCCACACGTCGTACTGGTACTTGCTCCGCCCGATCACCCCGGCCACGACCGGGCCGGAGCTGATCCCGACCCGGAACGCCAGCCCACGGTCCCGGCAGTACTCGAGGATCTCCAGACCCATCGCCGCCAGGACCCTGGCATGGTCCGCTCTCGGGACGGGGACGCCGGCGGCGACCATGTAGGCGTCGCCGATGGTGCGGATCTTCTCGCAGCCGTGCTTCTCGGTGAGCTCGTCGAAGTAGCTGAACACCTCGTCGAGCTCGGCGACCACCTGGTCGGCGGGGATCCGCTCCGAGCGGGCGGTGAACCCGACGGCATCGGCGAACAGCACGCTGATCGACTCGAACCTCCTCGCCTCGGCGCGCCCGGTCTCCTTCAGCTCGACGGCGACCTCCTCGGGGAGCATGTTGAGCAAGAGGCGCTCGCTGCGCTCGCGTTCGAAGGAGAGGCGGCCGAGCAGGTACCACACCACCGGAGTGAGCACGAGGATGTTGCCGACCATCACCCCGACGAACATCGTCGAGGTCACCATCTGCCGGGGAGCCGACCTGCTCGCCGCCAGTATCGGCTCCAGGACCCCCATCGTCACCGCCAGCACGATGTAGACGACGACCACGGCCACCGTCAGTCGCCGACCCCACGGCAGCGCGATGAGGATTGTCCCGGCGATGCCCCACATCAGCACCGCCCCCGAGTAGGCGAAGCCGCCCAGCGCGACGTGGACGAGGACCTGGTTGGACATGCTGACGACGAGGCCGATGAGGCTTGCCGTGAAGACGCTGCCGGTGACGGCGTACCAGGTCCAGGCGACCGCCAGGCCGACCACCAGCAGGACGGTGTCCCACGCGGCGGCGGTCTCGCCGGCGGCGAACAGCCAGCCGGCGGTGCCCATCGAGAACACGAGAGCCAGCGCCAGCGACAGCGTGAACACGCGTGCCACGGTCATGCGGCTCTCGAAGGCGGTCAGGTACCCCGCCGGCTTCGTCCGGGCGGCGAGACGATCCCAGAAGCCGGCGGTCACGGGGTAGGTCGCCACGGCCTGCAAGCTAGACGCCCGGCCGGATCGTCGCCGGTACCCTCCGGGTCCGGCGAGTGGACGAGGAGCGCATGCGTTACAGGACCATCGAGCGAGCCGGCCTCACCGTGTCGACGGTCGGGTTCGGCGCCTGGGCCATCGGCGGGAGCTGGGGCACGGTCGGCGACGACGAGTCGATGGCGGCGCTGCACGCCGCCGTCGACTCCGGGGTGACCTTCATCGACACCGCCGACGTCTATGGCGACGGTCGCAGCGAACGGCTCGTCGCCCGGCTCCGTGGTGAGCGACCGGACGCCGAGTTGGTGATCGCCACCAAGGCGGGGCGACGGCTCGACCCTCACGTGGCCGGCGGCTACAACGCGGGCAACCTGGCGGGCTTCGTCGATCGCAGCCTGACCAACCTCGCCACCGAGCGCATCGACCTGCTCCAGCTGCACTGCCCGCCCACCGACGTGTACTACCGGCCCGAGGTGTTCGCCGCCCTCGACGACCTGGTGGCGGCAGGAAAGCTCAGGGCCTATGGGGTGAGCGTGGAACGGGTCGAGGAAGCCGAGAAGGCGATCCTGTACCCCGGTGTGGCCAGCGTTCAGATCATCTTCAACATCTTCCGCACCCGCCCCGCCGACCGGTTCCTCGCCGAGGCCGCCGCCAAGGGAGTCGGGGTGATCGCCAGGGTCCCGCTCGCCAGCGGGCTGCTCAGCGGCCGGATGACCGCCGCCACCACCTTCGAAGCCGACGATCACCGATCGTTCAACCGCCACGGGGAGTCGTTCGACGTGGGGGAGACCTTCTCGGGCGTGCCCTACGAGGAGGGGCTGGCGGTGGTCGACGAGATCCGCCCGCTGGTCCCCCAGGGTTGGACGATGGCCCAGCTGGCGCTGCGCTGGATCCTGATGCACGAGGGCGTCACGTCGGTGATCCCGGGGGCGAAGAACCCCGAGCAGGCGATCGCCAACGCCGCCGCCGCCGACCTCGACCCGATCCCGGAGGCGACCATGGCGGCCCTGGCCGATCTCTACGCCTCCCGCATCGCCCCCCACGTCCACCAACGGTGGTGAGCCGGGCGACCTGCCTTGGCGCGCAACCCGCCGCTCAGCCTGCCAGGAAGCTGAGCCGCACCTGACGGTCCGGGTTGTCGGCGTTGGTGTCCACCAGCACGATCGACTGCCAGACGCCCAGCGCCGGCACCCCGTCGAGGACGGGCACGCAAAGGGTCGGTGCGAGAAAGGCGGGGACGACGTGATCGGCACCGTGGCCCGGCGCCCCGTGCCGGTGGCGGTACAACGGGTCGTCATGGGGCAGCAGGTGCTCGATCCGGTCCATCAGGTCGTGGTCGCTGCCGGCACCGGTCTCGATGATGGCCAGCCCGGCGGTGGCGTGCGGGACGAACACGTTGAGGAGCCCGTCGCCGCGGCCGCGCAGGTAGGCCCGAACCTCCGACGTGAGGTCGTGGACGCCCGGGCGCCGTCCGGTGACGACCGTGATGACGATGGTGTCGATACCGGCCTCCGTGCGCGGACCTGAAGATAGGCCTTCGACCCAGTCGCGGGTGAGCGCCGCTGGTACGGTTCGACGGACGAGGAGGTGACAGCTTGGCACAGGCACCGTTCACCGGTTCGGGCACCGCCGACGATCCGTGGGTCCTGAAGACTCCCAGCCTCGGGTCGGAGATCCTGATGCACCGGGACGAGCTCCACGACCCGCCCATCCTCGTCTGCACCGTGGGGAGCACCGTCCTGCACTATGACCTCAGGGTCATCGACGACCTCCATGAGATGTTGCAGGAGCGGGGCGACTGGGTGCCGCTGGGCAACGCCGACGAGCAGAAGCCGGCGGCCGAGGGGACGGTGGAAGCGTGGGCGAGGTCGCCGGACAACCCGGTCGGAGGCTGGTACGGCCTGAAGAAGGGCCTCCGGGGCCGGGTGGGGAACTACGTGCCGCCGGTCCTCGAAGCGCTCGGGCTGGCCGAGGTGGAGCACAACGCCCGGGGCAACCGGATGCGGGCGATCTGACGGACGGTCCGGCCTACGGCGCTCTCATCGAGCGTCCCGGTCACCGGTCGGGACCGGGCTCCCAGAGCTCGAGCCGGTTGCCGTCGAGGTCCCAGCACCAGCCGAAGCGGCCGTTGTCGTCCTCGAGCACCTCGTCGTCCACCCGGACCCCGCCCGAGCGCAGCCGGGAGAGCACGGCATCGAGGTCGTCGACCCGGTAGTTGACCATCCACTGCTGGCGGTCCGACCCGAAGTAGTCGGTGTCGGCAGGGAACGGCGCCCACACCGTCGACCCCCGCACGTCCCCTCCCCACGTCATGACCACGTATCCGTCGGTGGCCGAGTCGAGCCCGAGGTGCTCGACGTACCAGGCCTGGAGCGCCGCCGGGTCCGGTGACCTGAAGAAGACCCCGCCGATGCCGGTCACGCCTGCCATGCCGTCCTCCTCTCGATGGCGACGGTCACGGGATGCCGACACGGGTCTCGCACGAGGTACCGGTGTCGGTGCCCACACCGCCGGCGCAGGTGTCGCTGCCGCTGCCGCCCGCCAGCGCGTCGTTGCCGGCGCCACCGGACAGGTCGTCGGCGCCGGCCTGGCCGTTGAGCTGGTCGGCGTTGGCGTTGCCCTCGAGCGTGTCGTTCTCACTGCCGCCGTTGACCGTGTCGTTGCCGCTGCCGCCGGTCAGCACGTCGACGCCTCCCTGCCCGTTCACGACGTCGACCCCGCCGCCGCCGTCTCCCTGGTCGTCGCCGTCACCGCCGTTCAGGGTGTCGTTCCCCGTCCCGCCTTCGATGTCGTCGCTCCCGGTCTCCCCCGACAGCTGGTCGGCACCGGTGCCGCCGTCGAGGGCGTCGGCACCGGTGCCGCCGGCCAGGACGTCACTACCCTCTCCGCCGTTGAGGGTGTCGGCGCCGGCCCCTCCGGTGATCGTGTCGTTGTCGACGCCGCCGTTGAGCACGTCGCCCGCCTCGTTGCCGTTGACCGTGTCGTTGCCGGCGCCGCCGAGCAGGGTGTCCTCCCCGGTCCCCCCGAGCAGCGTGTCGCCGTCGGTGCCGCCGGCCAGGGTGTCGTCGCCGGCGCCGCCCTCGAGTGTGTCGGCACCCGCATTGCCGTTGATCAGGTCCCCCCCGTCGCCCCCGACGAGCTGGTCCGCGCCCGAGCCGCCGCTGAGCGTGTTGGCTGCGCCGTCGCCGGTGAGGACGTCGTCGTGGGACGAGCCGGCGAGGTTCTCGACTCCGGTGAACGTGTCGTTGCCACCACCTCCGGTCGCCGAGGCGGTGTCGACGCCGGCGGTGACCGGCGCGGTGGCGCCGGCGAAGCTGACCGTGTCGCTGCCGGCGCCGGCCTCGATGGTGTCGTTGCCGAGCCCGCCGTCGATGACGTCGTCACCGCTGCCGGTGCAGATGACGTCGTCGCCACCGAGCCCGTCGACGGTATCGGCGCCCAAACCCGCGTAGATGACGTCGTTCCCACCGGTGCCCACCATGTCGTCGCTGCCGTTGGTGCCGACGACGGTGGCTGCCAGCCCGTCGCACAGCGCCGGCCCGCGTTCGATGTGGAGATTGATGAGCCCGTTCTGGGCGGCGACACCGTCGACCCGGATGCGGTAGGTGGTGCCGGAGGCGACCAGGATCTCGACCAGGCTGCGCTCGCCCTCGCCGCCGTTGTTGTCGTAGGCGACCTGGGTGAGGTTGCCCACCGCCCCGCCGGTGAACACCGCCAGCTCGGAGTCGAAGGTGGTGACGTTGCCGCCGCCGTCGTCGGTGGAGATGACGGCAACCCCCGAGGCGCCCGGAGTCCACGACCACCACACCGTGTTCTGTGGCAGGGCGCCGGTGTGTGGCTCGTTCACCTGGGTGTCGGCGCACACGTTGAAGGCGGCGTCGTTGATCAGGTCGTCGGAGGGGAGGACGCGGGAGGAGGCGAACTGGTTGTTGGGCACGTTGCCGGTGGCCGCCATCCGCACGTTGATGCGCGGTCGGGTGATGCCGTCATGGGTCACCTCGGTGTCCGTTGTCGCCAGGTCGGCGGCGACGTCCGCCGGGGTGTCGTTGCCGATGCACTCGCGCAGCAGGGCGAAGGCGCCGGTGACGTGAGGGGCGGCCATCGACGTCCCCGAGAGGTTGACCCGGGCGTTCTGGCCGGTGTTGGACGGGGCGTTGATGTCGACTCCGGGTGCCCACCAGTCGGTGATGGCGTTGTTGTTGGAGAAGCCGGCGGGCACGCTGGCGTCGTCGGTGGCGGCCACCGCGTAGGCTGGAGGACAGGCATCCCGGGTAGCTCACCTGGGTGGCCGAGCACTGGTTGCCGGTGGCGGCGACAACGGCGACCCCGGCGGCGTCGAGGTTGTCGACGAGGCTCGCCGTGTTGGGGAAGGCGGCGTCGCAGGCGCTCTCCGTGGTGAACAGCTCGCCGCCGAGGCTGAGGTTGACCGCGGCGAGGTTCCGTCCGTCGTCCTCCAGGGTCAGCACGTGCTCGAGGGCGAGGTCGAGGTCGGAGATGAAGTAGAGCCAGCAAGGGTCCGGGGCGGAGCCGCAGGCCGCCCCAGTGAACATCGAGCCGACCTGGACCGAGACGATCCCTGCCCCGCGGGCCACACCCTCATGGCCGCCGGTGTGGGCGGCACCGGCGGCGATACCGGCGACGTGCGACCCGTGGTTGCACTGGGTCGAATAGGTGCAGGCGTTGCCGGCGGCGATGCCGGTCTGCGACTCGGTCCCGTTCGGGCAGTCGCCGACGCCGTTGGCGGTGTCGTCGCCGCCGCGGGAGAAGCAGGCCCCGGCGACGATCCGCCCGGTGAACGCCTTGTGCGTGGTGAGCACCCCGGTGTCCACGATCGCCACCTCGAAGGCGCCGCCGGCGGACCCCTCGTAGTTGTTGCCGAGGACGCCGGCGGTGTTGAGGAGATCGGAATCGATGACGCCGGTCGACACGTCGAGGGCCAGCGGGAATGCCCGGTCGAGGGTGATCGAGGCCACCGTGCTACTGGCCTCGAGCCGGGCCAGCCCTTCGGCGTCGAGCATCACCACGGCGGCGGGAACGACGGTGAACGGGGTGAGGACGACCGAGGCGGTGCCGTCGAGCTCGGCGGCGACGCCGGCGATCGCCTCGGCGATGTCGCCCCTCTGGGCGGCGACCTCAGCCGTCGTCAGGTCGGCCTCCAGCTCGACGGCGAGGTCGGCGGTGACCACGGCGCGGACGAGCCCGTCGTCGTCGCCGGCGAGCGCCTCTTCGACCGCGGCGAAAGCCCCGGCGGCGGGCTCGGCGGCGCCGGCGGCGGCAACACCGGAGGCGATCAGCACCAGCGTCCAGCCGAGCGCGCCCAGCCGGTGAAGAGTTCGGCTGCGATGGGCGGGTCCGGACACCGTTCTCCCTTCCTTCTGGCTCGCCGTGACCCTACCGGCGTAGCGGTTCCAACCGACAGCCTGGGACGTCGCCGGCCTACCTCGCCGCAGGCGGCGATAGGGTCGTGGCGAGCACCCGAGGATCGATCTGGCCGGTGGCCCGATGGCTCATCGGACGACCGATGAGTTTCGGCGGCCGGCGACGTTTCACCTCAGACAGACGATCGAAGGAGAGGGCGAGATGGACTACAAGCTCGAGATGGTGCTGCTTCCGGTGGCCGACGTCGACCGGGCGAAGGCGTTCTACCAGCAGGCCGGCTTCAACCTCGACGTCGACCACCAACCGAGTGATGAGTTTCGGGTGGTCCAGTTCACCCCGCCGGGCTCGGCGTGCTCGGTCGCCTTCGGCATCGGCATGGCCACGAACGAACCGGGCTCGGTCCAGGGGCTCCACCTGGTGGTGACCGACATCGAGAAGGCGCGTGACGGCCTGGTGGGCCGCGGCCTGGAGGTGAGCGAGATCCGCCACATGTCCCCGGAAGGGTGGAAGCCGGGGGTCGACCCGGAGCACGCCCGGTACAACTCGTTCGCCGACTTCGCCGACCCGGACGGCAACAGCTGGGTCCTCCAGGAGGTCGGGTACGGGACGGAGCCGGGAGCGTGACGCTCACCGTCGACGAGACGGCCCTCGCCGCCGCCGCCGAGCGGCACCGCCGGGAGCTGCACGTCCACTGCTACCGGATGCTGGCCTCGTTCCACGAGGCCGATGACGCCGTGCAGGAGACACTCCTGCGGGCATGGCGTCATCGGGACCGGCTCGACGGCGACGGCGCGGTCCGGGCGTGGCTGTACCGCATCGCCACCAACGTCTGCCTCGACATGCTCCGCCGCCGCTCGCGCCAGGCGCGGCGGGTGGCGAGCCACACGGAGGTGCCTTGGCTGGAGCCGTATCCCGACGTGCTCCTCGACCAGGTGGCGGACGGCGCGGGGCCCGAGGCGGCGGCGGTCGACCGGGAGACGATCGAGCTCGCCTTCCTCGCCGCCCTCCAGGTGCTGCCACCGCGACAACGGGCGACCCTGATCGCCCGCGACGTGCTCGGGTGGCCGGCCGGCGACACGGCGGAGTTGCTGGAGACGTCGGTGGCGGCGGCAAACAGCGCCCTGCAGCGCGCCCGGTCCACCATGCGCGATCACCTGCCCAAGCGGCGGTCCGAGTGGGTGTCGCCGTCGAGCGCCGAGGAGCGGGAGCTGCTCGATCGGTTCATCGACGCGCATGAGCGGTGCGACGCAGCCGCCGCCATAGCCATCGCCGCCGAGGACATCCGCATCACGATGCCGCCGTACCCTTGGTTGTACGAGGGGCTCGGTCAGTTGGCGCCGCTGCTGGAGCGGGCGTTCGGCGAGGACCGCGACGGTGATTGGCGGCTCCTGCCCACGATGGCGAACCGGATGCCGGCCGCCGCCAGCTACCTGCGCCGCCCGGACGACACCGTCTTTCGGGCCTTCAAGCTCGACGTGCTGAGGCTGGAGGGCGACGCCATCACCGAGATCACCACCTTCGGCCCCGAGCTGTTCGACCACTTCGGCCTGCCGGCGAGCGTGTGACGGCCGAGGGTTCGGCTGCCCGGTCAGCGCCAACCGGTATCGTCAGAACTGGCAACCGGTGGCGACCGCCAGGGCGGCGCAGACCTCCGCCATGCGGGTCGCGCCGAGAGTGGTCATCTGCCGGGTCAGCAGCGACTGGGGTACGGTCTCGAGGTTGTCGAGGTTGACTACGCAATCCTTGGCGACGCCGTCATCGGCGACGGTCAGCAGAACCTCGACCGGAATGCCACGAACCCGTGTCGTCAGTGGGGCGACGGTGACCTTGCGTCGGACCGGGATCGCCGGAGAGCGGGTGAGCACCAGCGCCGGATGGGGGGCGAGGTCGGGCAGTTCCACCCACCACACCTCGCCGTGGGTCACCACTCCAGGTCCGGGTCGCTGAGCATCCGGCGCGCCCCGGCCATCGCCGCGGCGACCTCTGCCTCGGTCTCCGGAAGGTGCTCATAGCCCTCGCGTACGCGACGGGACACCGTCTCGGCTGTCCGCTCCGCCAAGTACTCGCGCAGCGCCCGCCGCATCAGCTCCGATCGCGAGATGCCCTCTTCTTCGGCCGCCTCGGCGAGCGCTTGACGCTCTGTGGAGCTGAGCTGGATCATCGTCGGCTGCATCGTCATGGCATGACCATAGCGCCATCATAGCGCTATCGCGGCGTCAGGCACCTACCCTATGAGGGGCAGCCGGGGGTCAGGGTGATCCGAGCGCCCCGACGACGCCCGCACCCACGCCCAGTCGTCGTCGACCAGGTCGGCGGGGCGTCCCGCCACCGTGCGGCGGGCGAGCAGCTCGTCGAGGATGGCGGCGGTGACCGCCACCGCCTCGTCGGTGGCCATCCGGTCACGGCCGAGGGCGTCGGTGAGGTCGACGCCGTGCACCACCGCCTCGACGATGCGACTGGGCACGAACTCGTCCAACCGCATCAGGGCGTAGTAGCCGGAGCCGACGGTCTCGGGCGGAGTGGCCCGAGCCTCCTCGATCGTCTTGGAAAAGGTCTCCCCGAGCACGGCGGGCATGTCGGCCGGGGTCTTCCCCGCCACCATCGTGTAGGCATAGTCGTATACGACCGGGGCGACCTCCGACCGCGGGAAGATGAAGAAGCTGACCCGGTCGCGCCCGGGCTGCCCGTCCGGCTGCTGGTCGGCGATCAGCATGCGGGTGAGCCCGATCGAGATGTCGAAGTGGCCGGCGAGCTCGAAGAGGGTCCAGTGCGCCTTGGCCTCGTCGAGCGGGACCAGCTTGGTGGACGCCCGCCACTCCTCGGCTGACAGCCCGGCGAAGACGTCCACGATCTGGTTGAGCTCGGTCTCGAGGATGTCGACGTGCTCCTCATACGACGGCATGGGTACTCCACTCTTCGGGTGCAGGCGGACGGAAGTCCCGGTTCGGGCCGAATCTACCGGCGCATGCCCGGCCGCGCCCGACGGCGGTGCCGATAGCCTGGATGCGTGAAGAAGATCGGGTTCCTCTCGTTCGGCCACTGGCACCCGTCGCCCCAGTCGCGCACCCGTACCGGCCAGGAGGCGCTGCAGCAGACCATCGAGCTCGCCGTCGCCGCCGAGGAGATCGGCATCGATGGCGCCTTCGTGCGAGTCCACCACTTCGCCCGCCAGCTCGCCTCGCCGTTCCCGTTGCTGGCGGCGATCGGGGCCCGGACCAGCCGCATCGAGATCGGCACCGCGGTCATCGACATGCGGTACGAGAACCCGCTCTACATGGCCGAGGAGGCGGCTGCGGCGGACCTGATCGCCGCAGGCCGTCTCCAGCTGGGGATCAGCCGGGGCTCGCCCGAGCCGGCGCTGCGTGGCTCGGAGACGTTCGGTTACGTGCCCGCCGACGGGCAGAGCGACGCCGACCTGGCCAGGGCCAAGACCGAGGTGTTCCGCGCCGCCATCGCCGGCAACGGGGTGGTGCGTGCCGACCCGCGGATGACCGGGCTCGAAGGGATGCTGCCCATCCAACCGCTCTCCCCGGGACTGCCCGACCGCATCTGGTGGGGCTCCGGCACCCGCGCCACCGCCACCTGGGTGGCGGAGCAGGGGATGAACATGATGAGCTCGACGCTGCTCACCGAGGACACCGGCGTTCCCTTCGACGAGCTACAGGCCGAGCAGATTGCCATCTTCCGGCAGGCCTGGTCGGACGCCGGCTGGGAGCGGGCGCCCCGTGTCTCGGTGAGCCGCAGCGTCATGCCCATCACCACCGACGAGGACCGCCTCTACTTCGGTCGGGACGCCGCCGAGCGGCAGGACCAGGTCGGCTGGCTCGACGGCAGCCTGTCACGGTTCGGGAAGAGCTACATCGGTGAACCCGACGTGATCGCCGCCGAGCTGGCCGAGGATGCCGCCGTCGCCGAGGCCGACACCCTGCTACTCACCGTCCCCAACCAGCTCGGTGTCGACTACAACGCACGACTGCTCGCCACTGTCGCCCGTGACGTAGCCCCCGCCATCGGGTGGAAGCCGGCGTCGACCGGTTGACTGGAATGTGGGAGGAAGGGAACGATGGTTGTGATCAACGACGACCTCGTCGATGAGATCAAGCGCCAGGCGAGGGCCACCTGGGCGGCGGGAAACTACGACGCCGCGGTAGACAACATCTGGGCGGCCGGCGGTGTGGTGACCCGCGCCGCCCGGGTGGGTGCCGGCGACGAGGTGCTCGACGTCGCCTGCGGCACTGGCAACGCCGCCATCCAGGCCGCCCAGGTCGGGGGTCGCGTCACCGGTGTCGACCTGACGCCCGAGCTGTTCGCAGCGGCACGGCGCCGGGCCGCCGCAGCCGGGGTCGAGATCGACCTCGTCGAGGGCGACGCCGAGCACCTCCCCTTCGAGCACGGGTCGTTCGATGTCGTGCTCTCCACCTTCGGGGCCATGTTCGCCCCCCGCCATGCGGTGACGGCGAACGAGATCGTGCGCGTGTTGCGGCCCGGGGGTCGCATCGGCCTGGCCAACTGGGAGCCGGAGGGCTCGGCCTGGGAACTGTCCCGCACCATGGCCCACCACCTGCCTCCGCCGCCGCCGATCGCCGAGCCGCCGTTGCTGTGGGGGACCGAGGAACACGTCCGGGAGCTCTTCGATGAGCGGCTCGAGCTCCAGTTCACCCGCCACCGCATCCCTCCCAACGAGGGCGATCCCTCCGAGCTGGCCGACCGGTTTGTCGGGTCCTTCCCGACGATGGTGATCGCCCGAGCGTTGCTCGAGCCGCAAGGGCTGTGGGAGGCAGCCGTGGCCGACGCCCGCTCGGCCGTGGAGCAGATGTACCTCGAGCCGCCCACGTACCTGGTAGTGACCGGCACCAAGCGCTGATGCGGCCGCACCCGGCCGTCACCGGGCCCTCGGCTGAACGCCGCTTCGACTCGTAGCCCGCGTGGCTCCCCGTAGGCCCCGGATCGAGGAGACCGATGCCGTAGATTCAAGAAGTGCGCCCACTGCGAGAAGACCATCGGATCGGCCTCGACTACCTGGAAGCCGTGACGGTGCTGCTTCAGCGAATCCGAAGCGCTCACCCGACCGCAGGGCTGTACGAGGCCGCCGATCTGCAGTGGTGGTGGTCGCAGAGGCCGCGCTCGACCGACAACCTCCCTCAGCTCTTCTGGTTCGATGACCTCGGTCGTCCCGCAGCGGCGATGATCGCAACCGAATCGCCGCTTCGGATGCAGCTCGACCCAATGGTCATGCCCGACGCAACCCCCGACTGGATTGCGCATGTCGTCGAGCGCGGGCTCGCGCACGCCCGTGAATCAGGGATTGAAGCCGTCGGCCTGGAGGTCGACCGGGCTGATCAGGTCCTGCGTGAGGTGTTGGTCGGCCATGGCTTCGCGATCGAGGAGGACGGGCTGGTCGAGACCTGGCTGAGCGCAGACGCTCGACCACCGATCAGCCCGCTGCACGAGGGTTATCGGTTGTTCAACCGACTCGACACCATGCAGCGCCCGCATCACATGATCAGCACCGAACGAGACCACCCCGACCCCGAACCGCGTCTTCGTCAGACTTCGCTGTACCGACCCGACCTCGACTTGGTGGTGCACGACAGCCGTGACCGCGTGGCGGCGTACGGGTTGTTCTGGCATGACCCCGTGTCCGCAACCGGTCTCGTCGAACCGATGCGTACTGAAGATGACCATCAACGACGGGGGCTTGCCCGCCACATCCTCACCACCGGCATCGACCGGCTCGTCGCGGCCGGGGCCCAGCGCATCAAGATCTGCTACGAACCGGACAACCCGGCATCAGGAAGGCTCTATCTCAGCGCCGGCTTCATACCCGACAGGCAGACCGTGATCTTCTCAGGCACGACGTGAACCAGACCCGTTCAGATCCGCCGCCCTGTCGGCCGTAGATCAGCGCGGCAGCGCGGCAGACCTTGTTGCGGGACTCAGCCGGCCGTGGTGTTGAACGCTCGCGAGCCGTCGGATCGCTCCACAGAGGTCGGAGAGTATGCACTGGTGCTGGCCCGAGGACAGCGTCTGATCGGGCCTAAGATGCTCCGTACCAGGTGACCCAGTGGCTGGGTCTCGCCAAGAACCCTTGGTACACAAGGGAAATCAAGCGCCCGTAGCTCAATTGGACAGAGCGTCTGACTACGGATCAGAAGGTTGGGGGTTCGAGTCCCTCCGGGCGTGCCGCTTAGACCCTTGTGAGAATGGGTTCTTGCGATTCGGGCTCGTCGACCGTCTGACGCTCGGGAGCCATGTTGCATGAAGCTGGACCGTGTCAGGTTCGACGTGGTGCCGAGGACGAAGGCGGGAACCCATCCACTGGATCGATCGCCCGTGGATTCCCCCAACAGGGCGGATTACCCGTCTGAGGACGCCATCACCTGCTCGAGCACGATCGCACGCGTCGGGCAGGACTCTGCCACCTCTCGAAGCACGTCTTCGTCGACCGTGGTCGGGTCGAGCAGTTCCGGTTTCAGAAAGTCGCCCTGCCGCCATCGAATAGCGGAAGGGGCAAGGACGATGCAGGTTCCGGCACCGATGCAACGGCGTCGATCGATGATCAGTCTCACTGCCACGTCACGCCCGCCTTGATCGCGTACTCGATCGCCTCCGTCTCCGATGCCACGCCGAGTTTGGACAGCAGGGCGGAGATCTCATCCTCTGTCGCTCCATGGTCGACCGACCCGGAAGTGATCGCGCGGAGCAATGCCACCTCGGGGTCCGCCAGGTCGACCGCTTCGTCACCCGAGCTGAATTCAGACATCTCAAAACCGACCAACTGGGCCAGTTCGCGATGTGCATCGACGGCAAACCACTTCGTCTTGATCTCCGGGTTGATCATGTTCATGCTGAGGTAACCGAGTCCTTGGGCGATCTGATGTGCAAGGGCGTCAGCTTCGGGTGCCTGCTGACGGATCAGCACGCGGCCGGCTGCCCAGAGCACGTTTACGAAGTGGAGAATGTGTGTCAGGCCGTCAAGGGTTGAGAGCGCGATCCGGGACTCTTCGGCGGCATCCGAGGGACGGTCCTCTGCTTCGGCTACGACCGCCAGGACCGCATGGGCGACGGCCTCCCATGGAAGATCGCCGGGCAACGGCCTGACCGCATCGAGCGTGGCCCCGGCAGCCAACCGCGCTCGATCCAAGAGGGCTGCATCGCCCGTGGTGGCCCAGAGTTTGCAGGTCTCGATGGCGAGTGCGCAATATGCCTCCGCCCGTGCAGCCGGGCTCTTGGTGCCAGCCAGTTCGGCGGCTCGCTCGAAGTGGGCGCGCAACCCTTCCGACGTCGCCGCGAGCAGCTGCACATGCACCACGCCACATCTCCATCCGACGAGCCATTGAGGTACTCGGAACCGTCATGGCCGCCGTGGCCGCTCGTTCCAACCACGCCCGTGCGTCATCTACCGAACCGTACGATGCGCACGTCATCGACATGCCACCGGCTGCCAGCGTCTCCAGCCACCGATCGCCCATCCTCCTCGCCGCCTCGAAGGCCTCACGCCCTCGTTCGAGGGCAAGATCAGGCTGCGCGTTGAGGCGGGCGTAGGTGTGGATGCTGTAGAGCATGAGAGCATCCTCTCTGCCCCGCTGGCTGTCGGTGACGGCGCCTTCACGACTGTTGTGGAGTGCCCGAATGTGTTCGATCCGACCCGCCATGCCGTGCGCTGTCGGGTCTGTGACGTGGGCATAGGCCATCGAGATCAACGCGGACATCGCGCCTCGCTGATCGCCGATCTCCTCGAAGATCTCGAATGCCTGCTCCGCCAGTTGCTTCGCTTCGGCCAACAACGTGGGTCCCATGGCGAGGATCTCGAACTTGGATGTTCCCTCCTGCACAGCGGCGAGGGCCGTGTGTCGTGTCCGTCCCCCGGCGATGACCGCAAGTTCGCGGAGGGCGGTGGCTTCGGCAGCCCGCGAACCCGTCTCGCGTGCAAGCTCCAGGGCCCTCGCATACGCGTTCTCGGGCGGATCGAGATCGATCTCGGTCAAGGGCCAATAGGCCTCGCCGATCGCGCTTCTCGCAAGAGCCTGGCCGAGTTCCAGGCATGCTCTGAGTTCGAGGTCGAGGTCGCCGACCTCGACGGCCGCCTCGCGCACAGTTGTCGCCAATTCGACCGCGGCGTCGAAGTCCTCGATCGCCCGCGAGGCCGAGGCCCTTCGCAGCCTTACTTCGGATTCGAGTCCAGGTGAGGTGATCGCACCAGTCAAGGCACTCATCTCGGCGAGATTCGCGATGCGATCTATCCCCCGGTCGAGCATGTCGAGGGCGTCGTCCTTGACCCTGAGCATCTCGATCCGGTCCGCAGGGTCCGACGCAGCGGGGAGGGTGCCGTCGATGAGCCGAATGCTCTCCTCTGGTGCGGACGCGGCAAGCGCGGCTTTGGCCGCTGCAACCGCACTCGAAACGGCTTCCTTGTTGTTGCCCGATTTCATCGCGTGGTAGGCGAGCATCGACAGGTCCACCTCGCCTTCCTGCGACGAGAGGATCTCGGTGATCGCTCCGTGGATGGCCTGTCGGCGACGGCGTGGCATGTCATCGAGGAGCGAGGCTCGAATCTGATCGTGGGAAAATGTGAAGTCGTACTCGGCGTCGTCGGCCTCTTCGACGAGCAGCCCGAGCTGGACGGCCATGTCGAGCTCCTCAGCCAGCTCCCACTCGGGCTTCTCGTCCTCACGCCTGACGTTGGCGAGAACCGGCGCCAGAACGGAGAGCTTGAACCTCCTTCCGAGGACCCCGGCGTCGGCCAGGAGACCACGACAGTCCCCGGACAACTGTGCGAGACGTCGCTCGATGAGGGACTGAATCGAGGAGGGAACCATTGGCCCACTCAGGCGTGTCATCATCCACGTTCCGTCCATCAGTTGCAGAGCGTCGGCCTCGCGGTAGGCACGGGCGAGCTCCTCGATGAAGAATGGGACCCCTTCCGAGCGGGCGTGCAGACTCTGCACGGTCGGTTCGTCGACGGGGGAACCAAGCACGTTCTCCAGGAACTCAGCCGTCTCCATGCGGGTGAAGCGCTCCAGGCGCAGCACGTGTGTGACCCTCATCCGATCGAGGTCGGCGATGAGCTTGCCGGCGCCGGACGACTCCGAGTAGGGACGGACCGTGATCAGGAGAAGAATCGGTGCCGTCGGCAGTGTGCGCACGAGGTATCGGATCATCTGGATGCTGTCCTCGTCGGCCCACTGGAGGTCGTCGAACAGCAGAGCGACTGGGCGTGCCCTGGTGATTGCCGAGACCGCAGATGCGACTTCGTCGAAGATGCGAAGCATTCGCTCCTGAGGGGACAGGCCTTCGCCGTTGCCAGACCTCCCGCTGATCGCATCCTGTGCCCGGTCGAGGGGTTCCAAAGCCATTGCTTCGCGCGCGACGACTGTCATTCGCTGGGAACCGAGCAGGGATCGAAACAGGAGATAGGGGCCGCTCAGCTCCTCGTCCGCCGTCACATCGAGCGTCGAGAACGGCGTGTCCGACGTGCCAGCCAGATCGACGGTGACCTCGAGCATCCTCGTCTTGCCGATCCCAGCCTCACCCTCCAACACGACTGCGCGCAAGCCGGTTCCGGTGACTGCAGAGAGTTGCTCTTTGATGACCCGCTGCTCGCGCATCCTTCCCACAATCGGACCTTCGGACCGTGGGGTCGCTGGGTCGAAGGCTGCTGCGGATGCCTCCTTGACTTCGCGGCTCAGCCGATCACCCGCAGCCTCCTTTTCCCTCCAGAGGACCTCGTAGAGACGCCATCGGTCCGGGAATCCTTTGAGCCAGAACAGCCCTCTGTCGACCACCTTGGTCTTCCCGAGTGAGCCCGCCAGATCGGACGCGATCTGCGATACGAGAATCTGACCACCCTGTGCCTTGGCGGCGACGCGCGCAGCCGCGTGGACCGCGGTGCCATGAGCTTCCCCTTCGCGGTGGGTGACATCGCCGCTGTTGAGACCCATCCGCACCGACATGGCCCTTTCCGGTTGGGCGCTGTTGTGTTCCTCGATGGCTCGTTGGATGGCCACGGCCGTTTCAATGGCGTCGCTCGCGGAGGAAAAGAGAGCCATGAACCCGTCCCCGAGCCCCTTGATGTCGGTGCCGCCACCAGCCTCGAGGTGTGACCGCACCAGCTGGTCGTGCTCCGTGAAGACTTCGTTGGCCAGAATGTCACCGAGGCGAACCCGCAGGTCGGTCGAGCCCTCCAAGTCGGTGAAGAGAATCGTTCGCGTGCCATGCGAAGAGGCGCTGTCGGTCTGAGTCACTCCGGCCCTTGACGTGTCGAAGGGACCATACCCTCGACGTGTCAGGTCGAGAGCTCAGGCCAGTTGCTCGCCGTGGTCGGAGTGACATGGGTTGTGCCAGGTTGGCGCGATCCTCCGGATCGACCCCGATTGACGCGGAGGCGGACGTCGGCGAGCGGCGTCGGTCGATCGTCGGACGCTGCACGGCTGCAGCCGAGTAGCTCGGGAGTGGTGAATCGGCATTCAGGCGCGGTCTGTAGAGCACACCCGCTCTGGGAGCCAAGTTGGGAGCCATTCTCTGCGGACGGCCGTGGACACGCACGGACGCCAGTGGACTCGGAAGCCCGTGGTACCAGGCCCTCCGGACGCTCCTGGACGCCTGTGGACACCGTTTGGAGATCTACGGATCAGAAGGTTGGGGGTTCGAGTCCCTCCGGGCGTGCCGCTGAAAGGCCTGTGGGGTAAGGGCTCATCGCGAGGCGGCTCCCCGCACACCTTCTGACGTTTTGGGAGCCATCCTGGTTGAGGGTGGTGTCGGCTTCACGGCTCAGGCTGGTCGACGAATCGGACGCGTCCTCTGAGCCACGCCGAAATCCAGGTCTCGTCTACGTCGCCGCCGGCGATTGCGAGCATGGCCTCCTCGGCCTCGTCGACGTCGGGCGGGTCGGGATCCCATGCGCCATCGTTGAGGTCGATGAACATGACGAGCGCCGTCCACGCCGCTCGCTTGTTCCCGTCGGGAAGCGGATGGTTCCATGCCAGCCGACAGACGAGCACGGCGGCCTTGTCATATATGTCGGGGTAGAACTCGACGTCGCCGAATCCGGCCTGAGGAGCATGCAACGCCGAGTCAGCGACATCCGAACGAGCTGCCTTCGTTAGCGTCTCGGCGTCAACGCCGGTGACCTGCTCGGCCAGCCAGAAGTACTCGGCCCAGCGTGAGGTATCGGGTCACCGGGCGAGGCGTTCCAACAGCTCTCGGTCGCGTTCGAGCAGCCGCTCAGCGCGGCTGGTGAAGTCGCTGTCCTGGCGGACCCGTTCGATCTCGGCTTTGAGGGCGTCGATGATGAGAGCATTGACACTGGTGCCCTTTACCCGGGCGACGGCTTCGGCGTCGCCGGCGAGGTCCTCGGGCAAGCGGACGGTGGTTTGCTTTGCCATGACCTCATGATATCACGATATCGAGACAGCGCCAACCCCGGGTGGTTGCCGTGGGAGCCAAGTTGGGAGCCATTCTCTGCGGGCCCGAGGGACGGCCATGGACGCCGGTGGACTCGGAGGCCCGTGGTACCAGGCCCTCCGGACGGCAGTGGACTCCGACGGACGCCGATTGGACACCTACGGATCAGAAGGTTGGGGGTTCGAGTCCCTCCGGGCGTGCCGCTGAAGCCCTTGCGCTGCAAGGGCTTCTGCGCGTCGGGGTTGCGTCCCTCGGGCCGACCTGATGACCTAGGTAGCCGCTCGGACGAGTCGGAACACCTTGCGCGCGCCGGGCAGACCTTTCATCTCGTGGGTGCCTGCTTCCTCGAGCTTCAGTCCCGAACCCTCGAGGAGGTCGAATGTCGTAGAGGACACGAGGACTTCGTCCGGACCGCCGACAGCCATGATCCGGGCGGCGGCGTGGACGGCGAGTCCCCGGGCGTCATTACCGACCAGCTCGACCTCGCCCGTGTGGAGGCCCACCCGGATCGGGAGATCCATCTCGCGCGCCGAACGGGCCATCGCCGCACCGCACCGCACTGCCCGTGCGGCGCTGTCGAACACCGCAAGGAAACCGTCACCGGTGGTCTTCACCTCACGCCCTCGGAAGACATTGAGCTGGTCGCGGAGACGAGTGTTGTGGACCAGTAAGAGGTCGCGCCAGGCCGTGTCGCCTACCATGTGCAGGGTCGCCGTTGAGTCGACGATGTCCGTGAACAAGACGGTGACAAGGACTCCTTCACCGGCTCCCTCGGGAACGAGCCCAAAGACCCGGGCGCTCGTCCATTCGACGGTCAGCCATGGATCTTCGCCAACGACCCAGGCGTCGTGACCGGGTGGGATCTCATACACCGAAGCCGGCGGGATGTCGATCGCCTGGCCATCGTCCATCTCGACGTGCATCGAGCCAGAGATGGAGTAACCCAGGTGGTGGAGCTGACAGCTCACAGTCCCCGCGATTGCCGGCATTGCGGTCGACCAGCGCCAACCGGGCTCATACCTCGCACGACCGACGACAGAGTCATCGAGACTGACAACTTCGGCGCGGCCATTGGGGAAGGCTCGCACTTCATCCGGCGACGAAAAGGACTTGTACTGAAGTCGAGGCATACGGAACCCTCTAGGAATCCGCGAGCGGCGTCCCGGTCCGGACCGCCTCGCCGGCATCGAGAATCGCCTGGCTGGCCACGGAGGGTAGGCGTCCCGTGATGTGGTGGAAGCCGGGGGTGGGTCCTTCGAGTTGAGGGGCCACCGTTGTGACTCTCAGCGCAACTCGTCTGTGACTACTCCAATAGCTCGATGAATGCATCAACCGTCAGGTCGGCCTGTCGCAGGATCGAGCGCAGCGTGCCTCGTGCCGGCTCGCGGTGCATGGGCACGATGACCGTGCGACCTTCGCTGCTGCGCAGCTGTACATGGCTGCCGCGCTGGCTGACTTCGGCGAACCCCGCCTTTGTGAGAGCGCGCGCCACGGCGCGGCCAGGGACGATCGGAAGACTGGGGCTCACGCCGGGATGTCGACCGGTGCGATGATCGGAGTGTCGATGTGATGAGGTAGAGGGTCGCTCGCCGCCGCCGGTGTCGACGAGGTGGCGGTCAGGCACCTTGCGGAGGATCAAGCCGACGTCCTGGCATCGATGGCCCGGCTGGCCGACGTCCACGAGGCGGTGCTCGTGGCTGCTTAGCGAGCGGCAACGTCCTCACGACCGACCAGACCTGCATTGTGTGGCCGCCGACGGGAGTCCGCGGGGAGTCCGTCCAGAAGGCGAGAAGGGCTCAATGCCCGGGCCGGTCCGACCGGTGCATGGGCCAGACTGTCGCTATGAGCGAGACCTACGAAGTGCGGCCGGTCGGCTACGTGCGCTCGGCGTTGACCGACCCGTCGGACGCGCCCATGCAGGGAGCTGAGGGCGCCCCGGACGCCTGGCTCGAGTTCGACCCTCCCATCGGTGAGGCGGTGAGCGACCTGGCGGTCGGCTCCGAGGTGATCGTGATCACCTGGCTCCACCTGGCCAGCCGCGACCTCCTCCGGGTCCATCCCCGAGACGACGCCAGCAGACCGATGGAGGGCGTCTTCAGCACTCGGTCCCAGGACCGTCCCAATCCGATCGGCCTCCATCCGGTAACGGTTCTCGAGATCGACGGGTTGCGGGTCAAGGTGAACAACCTCGAGGCCGTCGACGGCACACCGATCCTCGACATCAAGCCTGTCCTCCGTAGCGACTTCCTCTTGGGGTGACGCCGGCGCCTCTCTGCAGTTCCCGATGACTTGGCCCGGACACACGCCGAGGGGACTCCACAGGGGAGTCCCCTCTGACGGCAGCCTGGCGTCAGCCGACCGGGACCAGCTCCGGCTCTTGCTCGACCTGCTCGGGGACGGCGACGGGTGACACCGCGCCTTCGATGTGGACTTCGGGGAGCCACTCGAGCCACGACGGCAGGTACCAGTTGCGGTCGCCGAGCAGCTTCATGGTGGCGGGGACCAGGATCGAGCGGACGATGGTGGCGTCGAGCGCCACGGCCACCGCCAACCCGAACCCCATCTGCTGCAGCGCCACCAGGGACCCGGCGGCGAACCCGGCGAACACGGCGACCATGATCGCCGCCGCCCCGGTGATCAGCGCGCCGGTGGTGCGCAGCCCGTAGGCGACCGACTCGGTGTTGTCCCCGGTCTGGTCGAACCGTTCCCGGATCCGGCTCAACAGGAACACGTGGTAGTCCATCGACAGCCCGAACAGGATGGCGAACAGGAACAGCGGCATCCCGGCCTCGATGGCCTCCACCTGGCCGAAGCCGAGCCAGCCGGCGATGTCCTTGAACACCTCGGGCCCGACACCCTCCTGGAAGAAGAGGACCACCAGCCCGAACGCCGCCGCCACCGACAGCAGGTTCATCACGATCGCCTTCGCCGGGATGACCACCGACCGGAAGGCGACGGTGAGCAGCACGAATGACAGCCCGAGCACGAACAGGATGACGATCGGGGTGTAGAGGCTGGTCTGCGCCAGGTAGTCGACGTTGTAGGCGGTGTCGCCGCCGACGAGGACCTCGACGGGCAGGTCACCGAAGGTGCCCGGCACGACCTCGGTACGCAGCTCCCGGACCGTGTCCATCGCTGTCTCGGCGGCGACGTCCCCGGTCAGCGGGGCGCTCACCAGCGCCACATCCCCGCCCTCCCCCAGTTCGACCTGGACCGGGCCGAACGACGGGTCGGCGTCGAGCGTCGCCTGCAGGTCGGCGATGGCGGAGGTCACCGGCGGGGTGAGTTCTCCGTCGACCACGATCTCCACCGGCGACCCGAGCCCACCGGAGAACTCGCTCTCCAAGACGAGAAACGCCTGCTTGGACTCGACCTCGTCGGGCAGGGTGCTCACGCCCGAGAACCCTTCCGACATGCTGAGGAAGGGCAAGGCCGCCAGCAGCAGTACCCCGGCGGCGAGCACCAGGCTGACCACCGGCCGACCCATGACGGTGCGGGCGATCCGGTCCCAGAACCGGCCCTGTCGCTCGGGGTGTCGCCGGCCTCGGATACGAAGCCACTCGACCCGGTCGCCGAGCAGCGCCAGCACGGCGGGCAGCAGCGTCAGCGAGGCGAGAACCGCCACCACCACGACCAGGATCGCCCCCAGCCCGATGCTCCGGTAGATGGTGTTGGGCAGCAGCAGCATGCCGGCCAGGGCGACCACCACTGTGAGGCCGGAGAACAGCACCGCCCGGCTCGCCGTTGCTCCTGCCCGGGTGATCGCCTCGAGCACGTCGTCGCCGGCGGCGCGCTCCTCCCGGTAGCGGGACACGATGAACAGCGAGTAATCGATGCCCACCGCCAGGCCGAGCATCGTGATGATGTTGGCGATGAAGAACGGCAGGTCGAAAGCGAAGCCGAACAGGGCGGCGGCGCCGAGGGCGATGGCGATCGCCGTCACCGCCAGCATTATCGGGATCAACCCGGCGACCACGCCACCGAACACGAACACCAACACGACCAGCGCCACCGCCAGGCCGATGCTCTCGCCGCGCTGCAGCCCCTCCTCCGCCAACCGGATGAAGTCGTTCTCCAGCGTGGCCGGCCCGGCGACGTGCGCCTCGAAGCCATCAGGGGCGTCGACGCCGGCGACCGCCTCCATCACCAGCTCGGCGTTCTCGCCGACGGCGGTGTGGTCGTCACCGGCCACGGCCACCGGTAGAAGGGTCGATCGCCGGTTCTCCGAAACCGGTCCCTCGTCGGTCAGGTAGCTGCCCACATCACGGACGACGTCGACGCCGAGGGCGGCGATCGCGGTGTGCAGCCGATCCACGTACGCCCGGTACGCCGGGTCGGTGACGGGCAGCTCGCCGGTGACCACCACGAACTCCATGGCGTCGTCGGCAGAGCCGATCCGGTCCGCCACCAGGGTTGCCGCCCGCTTGGACTCCGGTTCGTTCGTGAAGTCGGTGTCGGTGGTGAGGGCATCGCCCAGGAACAGTGAGGACACCACGCCGGCGGTGACGAGGGCAGCCACCCACGTCGCCAGGGTCCGCCATGGACGGCGTGCCGCCGATCGAGCCAGTGATTCGGTGGATAGTCGCACGATGCCTCTCCCTTGCGTCGAACCGCACGCTCGTCGTACGGCGTAAGGTTGTCGTACGGCGTAAGTTAACCGTACAACGTAAGGGCGTCAAGACGCGACATCGGCGAGATGGTCGGGGTGTCCCGGGCGGGCTCGGGTCAGGCGGTTCGGAGCCGGGCGAGGCCGTCGAGGATGAGATCGAGCCCGAACTCGAACTCGGTCTGGTCGTCACACCAGCCCAGCGTCGAGTCAGGGTCGTCGTGACTGACCGTCATCGTCATCTCTACGAGGTGAGGGATCTGGGGCGCCATCTCCTCGAAGAGGGCCGTGTTCTCCTCCTCGGCGCCGGGCTCGTCCGGCTCGAAAAGCTCCTGAGAGAAGCCGATGGCCCGGCTCCCCAGGGCGTGCAGGGCGTGGTGGGTCACGTCGTAGGAGAAGCCTCCCTCACGGAAGAGACCCACCAGCGAGTCGAAGTAGCGCAGCACGGGCGGGCTCGCCGGGGTGTGGCGTCCGATGATCCCGGGCATCCACTTGTGAAGGAGCAGGACCCGGCGGGCGGCCAGGATCCTGGCTCGCATCGCACCGACCCAGTCCTCGGCCGCCGACGGGCGGTCGGCGGCGTCGACAGCCTGGTTGATCTCGTCGAACACCATCTCGACGACACCGTCGAGGATGGCGTCCTTGTTGGCGACGTGGTAGTACAGCGACATCGCCTCGACATCGAGCTCCTCGGCGAGCCGGCGCATGGTGAGCGCCTCGAGGCCGCCTTCGTCGGCGAGGGCGACGGCCGCCGCCAGCACCCGCTGTCTGCTCAGCGGGATCCTGGGCTGTACCCGGGGATCGGTCTGCGTGGCCATCGATGCACCTCTCCCCGAATCCTAACGTACAAGGTAAGGCTCCACGGGTCTGTCGTGTCCCGCGCCCGGCCTTCTCAGCTCAGGGCGCGGCCGGCCTCGCTACGCAGGCGGTCGATGTCGGTGCCGGTCTCCTCACCGAGGATGCGGCGCACCGCCGGGGATGCATGCTCGAGCACGTCCGCCATCTCCCCGAGGACGGCCCGCTGCGCCTTGGTGCGGGCCGCCTCATCCGGCGGGGTCACCAGGTCGTCGACGATCGAGTCCTCGGCCCGGGATGCCACCAACGGGTCGGGCAACCCCCGCATCCACACCAGGGTACGCCGTCCGGGGCCTCGGCCCTCGACGATGGGCTCCACGGCGACGACATCGTCCGACCGGACGTACTTCCCGTACCCGAGCGCCACCAACTGTCCCGACTGGATCCGCATCCACTTGCCTCCGGGGCGGTGTCGGTCTGACGCTACCCGGGTCGTGGAAGCGTGGCCACAGCTGGCACACTGGCCGGGTGCCCCTACCGCGACGCCTGGCGGAGCTCAATCGGACCTTCACCAACCGGATCCTCGGGCCGCCGGCTGAGTACCTCCCGTGGTTCGGGGTGGTCCACCACCGCGGCCGCCGCAGCGGAACCGCCTACACCACGCCGGTGAACGTCTTTGTCGATGGCGACCGGTTCGTCATCGCCCTCACCTACGGCGCCGACACCGACTGGTTGCGCAACATCACCGCCGCCGGCGGCTGCTGGCTGGGCCATCGCGGTCGCCTGGTCCGCCTCACCGACCCCGAAGCGGATGGCCACCGACGCCGGGATGGCGGCGATGCCGGCACCGGTCCGGGTCATCCTCCGAGCCCTCCGGGTGACCGAGTTCGTCGAGCTTCGGCGCTGACCGTCGGAGACCACTGGCACCGACCACCCCGACGGGTGGTACCATTGCGGTAGCTGCTCTCGGCGGCGACTCACTCTCCCCTGTTCACGGACCGGACGACAGCAGAGTCGGTACCGGATCAACTGCACCCAGAGGAGCACGAAGCTCTTCGTTCTCAGAGGCGAGTCGCCATGAACATCTACGTAGGCAACCTTCCCTTCGACGCGACCGATGCGGAGCTCCGCACCCTGTTCGCCGAGTATGGGACGGTCACCTCGGCTTCGGTCATCACCGACCGTGAGACCGGTCGCTCGCGGGGCTTCGGCTTCGTGGAGCTGGCCGACGAAACCGGCGCCGGCAAGGCCATCGGCAAGCTCGACGGCCACGACTGGAACGGTCGCCGGCTCACCGTCAACCAGGCGAAGCCGCGCTCGGTCAGGTAACCACCCGACCGCAGGACATCGAAGCGGCGCCGCTCGACCAATGGGTCGGCGGCGCCGCTTCTCTTTGGTGCGGTGACGCCCGAGCATCGCCCTGTTCGAGGTTCTCGGCATCGCCGAGGCCGGCCGCCTATCCTCGGCCGAAGTCGACAGAGGGGTTCGCCCATGCGGAGAGCAACTTCCATCGCATCGATCGTCATCGGCTTGATCCTGGTCGTAGGAGGCATCGTCACGTGGGTCGTCGTGAGCCAGACGCTTGCCGAACAGAACATCGTCGTCGCCGATGACGCCGACTGCCTCGCCGGCGACGAGGTGGACGGGCCGTTCAGCGCCTACTGCCAGGCGAAGGTCATCGACAAGCACGCCCTCGAGTCCACTGGCGGCCTGCACTACGCCGAGCTCGATCGGGAGGATCCTCTGCGCGAGGTGGCGATGAACGCCTCCTTCCTCCAGGCATCGCTGTTCACCTCGGTGGTCGCCTTCGGCGTCGCCGCGATGGCGGTGCTCGTCGGAGTGCTGTTCGTCATGATCGGGCTGGGTATCCGTGACGTCGCCGAGCGCGTCCCCGAGCCGGCGCCTGCGGCGGCCGACACCGACGCCGTGTGATCTCCGCCGGATAGCCCGGGCGGATCAGTCCGCCGGGTTGCCCACGCGGGCAGGGCTGAGGTAGCCGTGCTCGACGATCCGCTGACCCATCTCCTCGTACAGCTCGGGATCGGTCGGCGTCCACGCAGCCAGCCCGTCGACGTACCGGTTGTACATGCAGAAGGCAGCGGCGATGAGGACCGTGTCGTGGATCTCGACGTCGGTGGCCCCCTCGGCGCGGGCGGCGGCGATGTCTGCCTCGTTGACCGTGCGCCCGTCGGCGCGCACCTTGGCGGCGATGGCCAGCAGGGCGCGCATCTTGGCGCCGATCTCGGCGAGGTCCGGATCGGCCTTCACCTGGTCGACCAGTGACGTCCCCCCTTCGAGCTGCAGGGCGGCGAACATGCTGTGCGACGCTTGGCAGAACTCGCACTCGTTGAGGTTGGACACGTAGGCGGCGATCAGCTCGCGCTCGCCCCGGCTGAGGGTGTTGTCACCTCGCAGCAGCACCTCGGCCAGCGTCGACATCGGTTCGGCGGTCTCCGGCCGGAACATGAAGGCACTGCGGATGCCCGGTACCCCGTCGGGCAGGCTGATGTGCGGCATGGGTCTCCTCGATCGTCGGGGCGGCATCGTATCCGGGTGTCAGACCGGGTCGCTCCCCGGCGGCGGCGCCCCGCGCGCAGCCCACGCCTTGGCGGTGAGTGTGAACGGCCCCGACGGCAGGCGTGCGGCACACCGGTCGCGCAACAACCGCCGCCGGTCGGTATCCAGCCCGGCGACGTACCTGCCGGCAGGTCCGACGCCGAGGGTGAACGGCTCCCACCATGCCGTGAAGCCGTCGAACGGCACCGACACCTGGAGGAGATCGTCATCGACATCCATCAGCCCGGCCGATCGGAACAGGGAGGGCAGGGATCCCTGGCGGGCGCCGGGTAGGTCGGCCTCGTCGACCGCCCTCCGGTCGATCCCCCGGACGGCGTCCCAGAAGACGGAGAGTGGGCCGTCACTCCCGGCGTGGTCCCAGACGCAGGCGGCGACGACACCGCCCGGCCGCGTCACCCTGGCCATCTCCCGGAGCCCGGCTACGGGGTCGGGCATGAAGTGCACCACCAGTTGAGCGAGGGTGCGATCGAACTCGCCGTCGTCGAACGGCAGGGCGGCGGCGGTGGCGATGCGGACGTCCACGCCCGGGTGGCGCCGGCCGGCGGCGGCGGCGAAGGACTCCGACGGGTCGACGGCGACGACGTTCTCCGCTCCGACGAGATCGACGAGCACCGAGGTCAGGGCACCGGGGCCGCTGCCGACGTCGAGCAGCCGCTGCCCGGCGGTGACACCGGCGAACTCGGCGAACGTCGGGCCGAGCGGCTGTGAGAAGCGGCCCATGAACCGGTCGTAGGCGTCGGCGGGCACGTCGAAGCTCATCCGGCCGATCGTACCGGCGCCCACCAATCCCTTACGCCTCGGCCGTCCACCCCCCGACAGGAGGTCACCGAGATTCCTGGAAAGTTCTCCTAGACATGCTATGTAGTATGTGGCATACTACATAGCAGACAGGGAGAGAGAGTCCATGACCACGCTCGCAGAACCGGTCACCACCGTCTCCACCGATGCCTCGCCGGGGCCCTGGATCGGGCTCCTCAACGGATTCGATCTCCGGATCGACGGGGACCCGGTCGCTCTCCCGCTGAACGCCCAGCGGCTGCTCGCCTTCCTGGCCCTGCACCGGCGCCTCCTGCTGCGCGCCCACGTCGCCGGCAACCTGTGGGCGGACACGCCCGAGTGCAAGGCCAGCGCCAGCCTGCGGTCGGCGGTGTGGCGAATCGAGCGCCTCGGGCACCGCCTGCTCGAGGCCAGCCGCACCCATCTCCGGCTCTCCCCGAGCGTCGGTGTCGACATCGCGGAAGCGGCCCACGTCGCCCGGTTCCTCACCGGTCCCGTCGAGCGGACCGGCGAGCTGCCGCCGAACCTGCACCTGGCCTTCTCGGCCGGCGACCTCCTCCCCGACTGGTACGACGAGGCCGACTGGCTGCTCATGGAGCGCACCCGCTTCCACCAGTTGCGGCTCCACGCCCTCGAGCACCTCTGCGAGCTGCTCATCGCCCACGGCCGGATCGTCGAGGCGGTCGACGCCGGGCTCTCCGCCGTCACCGCCGACCCGCTCCGAGAGAGCGCTCACCGCGCCGTCATCTCCGCCTACCTGGCCGAGGGCAACACCGTCGAGGCGATCCGCCAGTACGACACGTTCCGCCGCCTCCTCGCCGAGGAGATGGGGACGGTCCCCACGCAGCACATGGAGAACCTCATGGCCGGTGCCTGGTGACGGTCCCATGACGACGACCCGGTACCGTCCGACCATGGCCACCGCAGGTCATCTCGGGATGCTCATCATCCGGGTGTGGCGGGAGGACACCGGCGACCCCGGTGCGCTGCGAGCGCGCCTCACCGAGAGCATCGACATCGACTCGGACGAGCGCACCATCGCCACCGCCGCCACCGTCGAGGGCATCTGCGGCGAGGTCCGCGAGTGGCTCGACCGGTTCCTCCGGGTGTGCTGACGTCGCTTCGGCCCGGCCCGCCGTCGCCGGGGTGCCGTCACTTGGGCGGCAGGCTCTCCGCGTAGGCGACACCCTGGTCGATCCAGGCATCCAGCGCGGCGTCGTCGGCGAGGCCCTCGGGAGACACCACCACCCATCCCCGCATCGGACGCGACGACATGTCAAAGGTTCGGGCCCCGGGTCGGGACACCGCCTCGTCGTGGGCGTCCTTGCCGACACGGACCATGAGCGCGTCACCGGTCACCCCGACCGCCATGTTGCCGTCGACCAGGAAGGCGATGCCGCCGAACATCTCCTTCTCGGACAGGCCGCGGCGCGTCCCGAGGTGGGCGCGGATGTCGTCGGCGAGACCCTCGTCGTACGCCACAACCTGATGCTACGCCGACGTGGCGGCGTCGCCCGACCGTCCACTTCTCGCCGGCGGTACCCTTCGCCGCCGTGGCCGCCGTTGCGCCGATCCGTTACGCCCGCTCCGGCGAGCTGGACATCGCCTACCAGGTGATGGGCGACGGCCCCATCGACATCGTCGGCATGATCGGCTGGGTCTCCCACCTCGAGGTGGTGGTCGAGCTCCCCGAGGCGGCTCACTTCATCGACCGGTTGGCGGCGATGGGTCGCCTGGTCGTCTTCGACAAGCGCGGCACCGGGTTGTCCGACCGGCCGACGAAGGCGGCCACCTACGACGAGATGGTCCCCGACGTGCTGGCGGTGATGGATGCCGTCGGCATGGAGCGGGCGGCGCTGCTGGGGTGGGTCGACGCGGCCGCCCTGGCGATGACCGTCGCCGCCCAGCAGCCGGAGCGAGTCAGCGCGCTCGTACTCGGCGAGGCCATCGCCACCGCCACCCCGGATGCCGGCCACCCGTGGGGGCCCGATCCGGCCACCATCCAGGCGCTGGCTGACGCCATCGAAGGAGGCCTGTGGGGTCAGGCGGTCCTACTCCCCTTCATCGCCCCTTCCGTCGCCGGCGACGAGCGCATCCTCGGCTGGTTCCGGCGGCTGGAGCGGATGTCGGCGACGCCCAACATGGCGGCCAACCTGATGCGACTCAACCTCGAAGCCGACCTCCGCCCGGTCCTGGACCGGATCTCCGCACCGGCTCTCCTCCTCCACCGCCGCGACTCCCCGCTGGTGCCAGGCGAGGGGATCAAGTGGCTCGCCGATCACCTCCCCGACGGGCGATACGTCGAGGTACCCGGCGACCAGGGCCCCGGCTATCTCGGCGACGTCGACGCCCTGATGGACGAGATCGAGGACTTCCTCGTAGGCACCCGCTCCGGGGCGGCGTCGAACCGCCGGGTGACCACCGTGCTGTTCAGCGACGTGGTCTCCTCGACCGAGCTCGCCGCCGACCTGGGCGACAGCCGGTGGCACCACCTGCTGGAGACGCACCGGGTCGGGGTGCGGCGGCTGCTCACCCGCCACGGCGGCATCGAGGTCGACACCGCAGGCGACGGCTTCCTGATCACGTTCGACAGCCCCACCAACGCCATCCGCTGCGCCCTCGCCGTATCGGCGGCCAGTCGGGCCGACGGGCTCACGGTGCGGATCGGCATCCACACCGGCGAGGTGGTCCAGCAAGGCGCCGACGTCACCGGAATGGCGGTGCACATCGGCGCCCGGGTCTCCGCCCTGGCGTCCGGTGACGAGGTCCTGGTGTCGGGAACGGTGCGCGACATGGTGATCGGGTCCGGATTCACCTTCACAGCCCGAGGGCGACATCAGCTCAAGGGAGTGCCGGGCGATTGGGAGTTGTTCTCGGTGGGACCCTGAGCAGCCGGCTCAGTCCCAGGCGGCGACGATCACCGCCACGATCGAGTAGGCGATCACCGCGTTCACCCCGTTGATCAGCCAGTAGCTGGGCCCCTTCTGCTCATAGAGCTGGCTCACCAGGGCGCCCACTACGCCGAAGCCGACCCCGAGGACCACCCCGAGCGCCAGCCCGTCGCCGAAGCCGGCCGCCCCGATGCCCTCGGCCAGCAGGGCGATGGCGATGGTCGTCACCAGGTACCCGACGAACGTGGGGATCAGGACAGCGGCGAACGGCCCGCCCTCAGCCGGGTCCACCTTGGCGGCGGCCTGCCACGCACGGCTGATGGGCGGCACCGAGTACCAGATGGCGCTGAAGGCGAACCAGGCGACGGCGGCCACAGCGACGGCGAGCCAGTTCAGGTCGCCGAAGAAGTCGAAGATCATCGATCTCCTCTCGATGCTGCCCGAGACGCTACCCACCGCGTCGCCTTCGACCCCGGCTTCTTCGGCGGGCGGCAGCCTCAATGAGGCTATCATCGGGGACGAGTTACGATTCTTCCATGGTGCTCGGCGAGGTGCGTGGCAGGGCGCTTCGGTGACCGGTCCCGAGCCCGACCGTCCCGTCGCCGAGGTCGCCCGGCTCTTCGGTCGGATGGGGCTCACCGCCTTCGGGGGGCCGGCGGCGCACATCTCGATGATGCACGACGAGGTGGTGACCCGCCGGGGCTGGCTCGACGACCGGCGCTTCCTCGACCTCATCGGGGTCACCAACCTCATCCCGGGGCCCAACTCGACCGAGATGGCGATGCACGTCGGCCACCAGCGGGCCGGATGGCGGGGACTGCTCGCCGCCGGCGTCTCGTTCATCGTGCCCGCGGCGTTGATCACCCTCGCCTTCGCCTGGGCGTATGTCGAGTACGGCAGCACCCCGGGCGGCGAGGCGATCCTCTACGGCATCGAGCCGGTGGTCGTGGTGATCATCGCCCAGGCACTGGTCAAGCTCGGCCGCTCGGCGATGCAGGGATGGCTCACCGGCGTCATCGCCGTCGTTGCCGCCATCACGTATCTGTTCGGGGTCAACGAGCTGCTCATCCTGGCGGCCGGTGCAGCCTTGGTCCTCGTGCTCCGAACCTCGATCCGGTCCGACCTGCTGACTCTGGCCGCGATAGGTGCCGGCGGCTGGGCTGCAGCCGAGGTGGCCGGCACCGACCAGATCTCGCTCGGCCGGCTGTTCCTCGTCTTCCTCGAGGTGGGGGCATTCCTCTACGGGTCCGGCTACGTGCTTCTCGCCTTCCTGCAGAACGACCTGGTCGACCAGCTGGGGGTCCTGACCCAGGACCAGTTGCTGGACGCCGTCGCCATCGGCCAGCTGACCCCGGGACCGGTCTTCACCACGGCGACATTCGTCGGCTACGTCCTCGCCGGCCTGCCCGGCGCCGTGGTGGCCACCGTCGGGATCTTCCTCCCCGCCTTCGTGTTCGTCGGGGCGGTGACCCCGATCGTCCGCCGCATCAGGGACCGGGTGTGGACGGCGGCCCTGCTCGACGGGGTCAGCGCCGCCGCCCTGGGACTGATGGCCGGCGTGACCCTTCAGTTGAGCCGGGATGGCCTGGTCGACCCGTACACCGTCGGGATCGCCGCGGTGGCGGCACTGCTCCTGTGGCGCACCCGGGTCAACAGCGCCTGGCTGATCCTCGGGGGAGCGCTTGCCGGGCTCGCCGCCGAGGCCCTCGGTTCCCTCCCGACGTGACTCGGCCTTTGACGCCCCGGACAGGTGACGATCCCGCACCACCACCCAACCACCGCAGGCGTGGCCGGCGGGTAGTGGTTCCGGTAGCGTCTGGGTTCACCGAGCCTGGGGAGGGCAAACCGTGAGCGTCATCGCCGGGTATCTACCGTCCAACCGGGGTCGGGTCGCGCTCGATCTGGCGGTCCGTGAGGCAAAGCTGCGCAACACCGACCTCGTGGTGGTCCATTCGATCCACGGTGACCGCCGGCACGACGACGATGACGCCATCGCCAGCGACCGAGACCTCGCCGAGCTCGACAAGCAACTCGCCGCCGAAGGCATCGAGTACGCCGTCCACAACTACGTACGGGGGAACGAGCCGTGCGAGGACGTCGTTCAGGCTGCGAAGGACTTCGACGCCGAGCTGGTCGTCATCGGGTTGCGCAAGCGGACGTCGGCCGGGAAGTTCTTCCTCGGTTCCAACGCCCACGACATCATGATGAACTCCCCGTGTCCGGTCCTGACGGTCCGGGTCGAGCACGCCGAGGAGTAGGCCGCGAACTTTGAGCGATTGAAGCCATGTCGTGTGGTCAGTCGCTCAAAGTTGCGTTCGATCTAGAGCTTCTGGCCGGTCTCTGGTCCGGCGACCCGGCGGCGCCGATCACGCCCCCGGAGGCCGGAAGGCGATCTCGGTCGAGGCGATCCGGTCCATCTCCTCCGGGGTGATGAGCACGGTCGTCTTCATGGACCCGGCGCCGCTGGCCGACACCGACGTGGAGACGGCACCGGCGGCCACGTTGTCGGGGAGGTCGGCGACGACGATGACATCCGTGCCGCCGAAGGCGAAGTAGAAGGCCTCGACGGTCCCTCCGGCTCCGGTGACGGTAGCCTCGATGGCCGCTCGCCGCCCGGTTCCCCCCTCCTTGCGCAGTCCGGTGATCCCCTGCTGGGAGAGGGCACCCTGGAACAGGTACTTCGGCACGTCACGTCCTTCGTTCGGGTAGTTCGATGGTAATCGGGGCGCACCGGCGCCCGACCAGATGATGGGAAGGCCGCAGGTCCATCGGGTCCGCCCCCTCCGTGGACGGCGTCGCGCTGCCCTCCCCGGGCAAGATCCCGTCAGGTCGTTGCGCTGGGGAGGCGGCGCAGCCCGTCGACCAGCTCGGCGCCGGCCTCATCGCCGAGGACATCGAACGACCGCTGGGCGAAGGCATTGGTGTCGTCCTCGATCGCCTCGCGCACCCGCCGGCCCCGGGCGGTGAGCCGCACCGGGTCCGCCTCGGCGTATCCCCGATCCACCAATGAGGCCAGCCCGGGCCGATCGTCCTCGACGGTCTCGTCGTGCCACAGCGCGGTGAACACCGGCATCTCCGTCGCCGTCAGATGCCGGCCCAGCCAGGCGGCCGCGTGGTCGTGCTGGCGCAGGTACCGGAGCGTGGTCAGGCGGCGGAGCAGCCTGGGGGCAGGATCCTCGGGCTCGGCGATCTGGCGGTGCGCCACCGCCACCAGGTGGTCGGCGGGAGCGGCCGCGCCGACCCGAGCGGCGTGGTCCGACACCGTCGCCATCAGCTCGGGATGCGGTCCCCATGCCGACGACACCACGCTCGCCTGGGCTTCGGCGATGGCGTCCAGCAGCGGCGCCAAGCGCTCGGTGGCGGCGTAGCGTGTCGTCTTCCCGGCGAACGGCCAGGCCCTTCTCCACCAGGCCGGCGAGATGGCCGGTGACCATCGCCGGGTCGGCGTAGCGCATCCGGAGGGTGGCGATCTGCTCGGTGAGCACTCCTGCCTGGAGGAACGGGGCCACGTTGGTAGGTAGAGGAGCCACCCCGTCGAGCCCGAGCTCGGCGGCGATGCCACGTAGCCGTTCTCCATGCAGCTGCCCGACGCCGGCATTCGCCGAGAGCACCAATCGGTCGATTTCGGGGGCGGCGAACCGAGCGGTGCTCATGTCCCCGGACGATACCCGCCTCCACTCAGCCTGAGGTTCTGGCATACCGGAGCGGTACGCATGAACCTCAGGTTCGGAACCCTCTCGTCAGTATCTCGTGGAGAGCGTGGCGGCGTACTCGGCGAGCAGGTCGGCGCCATCGGCGAGCACCGGCTCGCCATGGCCGAAGAGGATCGTCTCGAATGGATAGCCCGCCAGCTTGACCACGCTCTGGCGGGCCTGGTCGTCGTCGGCGGTGAACTCGGGGTTGGAGCCGGAGACGGTGGCACCGTCGTCGCCGCCGGACAGGGCGTCACCGACCACGAGGACGCCGGTGTCGGGATCGAGCACCGAGATCGACCCGGCGGTGTGACCCGGCGTCTCGATGACGGTGAGCCCCATCACCTCCGACCCGTCGCCCACCGCCATCAGGTCACGGGGGGCGTCGATGGAGCCGATGTCCGCCTCGCCGGCGTAGAGGGTGGCGGCCGGGGCGAGCTCGGCGGCGGCACCGAGGCCTCCGACGTGGTCCGGGTGGTGGTGGGTGAGGACGATGTGGTCGACCTCGGACCACCCGAGCCCGGCTTCGGCGAGCGCCTCCTCGATCGCCGCCTGACCGCCGTCCACGCCGGTGTCGACGATCGCCGCCCGACCGCTCCGGTTGAGGATGTACGCCGAGACGAACACGAAGGACGCCCTCGTCCAGGTCAGCGGATCGGCGGCCGCTCCGGTCTCGCCGACGGTGGTCGAGGTGGCGGAACCGGCCGCGTCAGATCCACCGGTAGTCGAGGTGACCCGGAGCGTCGACCCGGGCTCGACCGCCGGATCGCCACAAGCGGCGAGTCCGAGCACGCCGACCGCCAAGGCGCCGCTTCCCACGGTCCAGATGAACCGCCGCCGCTCGATCACCCGGCTCTGGTGTCGCATCGGAGCCATCGCCGAAGGAGTACGAAGGAGGCTTGCCCCCGGTTCGCCACGTTCAGTCGACCTCGGAGAGGGGCGCCAGCACGCAGAACTCGTTGCCGTCGGGGTCGGCCATCACCACCCAGCTCACCTCACCCTGGCCGATGTCGACCCTGGAGGCACCGAGCGCCTCGAGTCGCGCTACCTCGGCGACCTGGTCGTCGGGCCGCAGGTCGAGATGGACCCGGTTCTTCACCGTCTTCGCATCGGGCACCCTCAGGAACAGCAGGTCAGGCGACACCCCGTCCTCGGGACTGCCTTCCGGCGGCTCCAGGACGACCTCGTCATCGTCCGCGAAGGTGACCCGCCACCCCAGGGCCTCCGCCCACCACGCCCCGAGGGTTGCGGGATCGGCGCAATCCACCGCCCAGCTCTGCATGCGCAACGACATGGGGGGAGTCTATTGCGACGCACCGGGGGGACACCCCCTACACTCGGAGGGCGGCGATGCCACCGGGCTGAGGTTTCGCCGCCGAACGAGCGGGGAGTATCGCGGATGTCCGAAGCACCCCCTCCGCCCCGTTCCGTCATCGTGGTAGCGGTCCGCGACGAACAGCGCGCCGACCAGGTGGCGACCGAGCTGCGGAGACGGTACGACGCCGACTACGAGGTGCGCGTGGCGAACACCGCGGGCGCCGCTGCCGCCGTCCTCGACGAGGTGTGCGCCGCAGGCGGGACCGTAGCCCTGTTGCTGGCCGACGACGCCTCACCCCTCGAGTCGGACGTCAGCGTGTTCGTCCACGCCCGCCGGGTGTTCCCCGACGTGCGCCGCGGGCTGCTGGTCGAGTGGGGGGCGTGGGCCGACCCGGTCGAGTCGCAGACCGTGCTCGGGCTGATGGCGGAGGGCCACATCGACTACTACGTGCTCCGACCCTGGCGTACCCCCGACGAGTACTTCCACCGGACCGTGACCGAGTTCCTGCTGGAGTGGGACCGCGCCTACGACGAGCGGGCCCGCGAGGTGACCATCATCGCCGACCCGTCGTGGACGAGGGCCCATGACCTGCGCAGCCTGCTGGGCCGAGCCGGGGTTCCCCACGCCTTCCGCGACATGCGTTCGCCCGAGGCGAGCCAGATGCTCGAGGCGCTCGGGGAGCCACCGCCCGAGGCGCCACTCCTCGTGCTGCACGACGGCCGGGTGCTGCGCGACCCCAGCAACGTCGAAGCAACCCAGGCCTACGGGCTGCCCACCGAGCTGCCCGAGGTCGACGAGGCCGACGTAGTAGTGATCGGCGCCGGGCCCGGCGGGCTCGCCGCCGCCGTCTACGGCGCCTCCGAGGGCCTGACCACCGTCGCCGTGGAACGTGACGCCATCGGAGGCCAGGCCGGCTCGAGCTCGCTGATCCGCAACTACCTCGGGTTTGCCAGGGGCATCGGCGGGGCAGAGTTGACCCAGCGGGCCTACCAGCAGGCCTGGGTGTTCGGCACGCAGTTCTCACTCACCAGGGAGGCGGTTGGTCTGCGGAAGGAGAACGACCGGCTGGTGGTGTCGTTGGCGCCCGACGGCGAGCTCCGCACCAAGGCGGTGGTCCTCGCCACCGGAGTGTCGTACCGGCGCCTCGGCGTCCCCGAGCTGGAGGCATGCAGCGGGGTCTTCTACGGGGCGTCCAACTTCGAGGCGAAGCAGCTCGAGGGCCGGGTGGCGCACGTCGTCGGCGGCGGCAACTCGGCGGGGCAGGCGGCGCTCCACCTGGCTCGCTTCGCCAAGGCGGTCAGCCTCCTGGTACGCGGCCAGGCGCTGGCGGAGAGCATGTCCGCCTACCTCATCGAGCAGCTCGAAGCCGCCGGGGTCGAGGTGCGGCTCAATGCCGAGGTGGTCGGGGGTGGAGGCACCGACGGGCTCGACCACATCGTGGTGCGCGACCGCGCGGAGGGCACCGACACCACCATCCCCACCGACGCCCTCTTCGTGCTCATCGGCGCACTGCCGCAGACCGGCTGGCTACCTCCGGAGGTCAGGCGCGACCAGTGGGGGTACGTGGTCACCGGTGACGACCTGCTCCACGACGAGGGTGCGCCTCCCTGGCCGCTGCAGCGGGACCCACTTCCTTTCGAGACGTCGCTGCCCGGCGTCTTCGCCATCGGTGACGTGCGGCGAAAGTCGGTGAAGCGGGTCGCCTCGGCGGTCGGCGAGGGCTCGGTCGTCATTTCCTCCGTCCACCAACACCTGGAACACCTCGAGGGCCGCCTACCGACATGACCGGCCCCGACCAGCCCCTGGCGGGGATGGGGGGGACCGGGCCGGGCCAGGCGTCACCGGCCCGCCGGCGGCTGATGACGACCGCGGCACTGCTGCTGCTCCCGATGCTGGGGCTGGCCCTCCTCATCGCCCGTCCCGAGCTAGACAAGGAGTGGCGTCACCAGCCGTCGCACTTCTGGCTGGTGCTGACCGCCGCCGCCATCAATGTCGCCCTCGCCTACGGCACGGGAGCCGCCGCCCGCCGCAGAGGCGACGCCCGGGTGTTCCTGGTCTCCCTCTCCTTCCTCGCCGCCGCCGGGTTCCTCGCCCTCCACGCCCTGGTCACCCCCGGAGTGCTGCTCGCCGCCCCGAACGCCGGCTTCATCATCGCCACCCCGATCGGGCTGGCGGTGGCATCGGTGTTCGCCGCCGCTTCCAGCGCCGACCTCGGTGAGCAGAGGGCGCAGGCGCTGATGCGCCACTCCGGGCTCATCCAGTGGTCCTTGATCGCGATCATGGCCGCTTGGGCGGTCGCCTCGCTGGCGCACTTGAGGCCACTCGACGACGCCACCGTTGCCGAACGTGCCTCCGGGGCCCTGGCGGTGATGGCGGTCGCCGCCGTGGTCCTGTACCTGGTGGCGGTGGTGCGCTACCTCCGAGTCGCTCGAGACGGGACCTCGTCGCTGCCGCTGTCTCTGGCGGCGGCGTTCACGCTCCTGGCCGAGGCGATGGTCGCCGTCACCCTCGGTCGCGACTGGCACGTCTCGTGGTGGGAGTGGCACCTCCTGATGCTCGCCGGGTTCGTGGTGGTGGCGGTGTCGGCGCAGCGGTCGTGGCGCGAGGAGCGCTGGGTGGGGTTGTACCTGCCGGACACCGCCTCCGCACAGCGGGACGTCAGCGTGGTGTTCGCCGACCTCCAGGGGTTCACCGGCTTCTCCGAGCGACACACGCCGCAACAGGTGAGCGCCATGCTCAACGCCTACTTCAGCGAAGCCATCCCTCACGTGGTCGAGCGGTTCGGCGGTGAGATCGACCGGTTGGTGGGGGACGCCATGATGGTGACGTTCAACACCCGCGGTGACCAGCCCGACCACGCCCAGCGGGCTGCCGGGGCGGCGCTCGCCATCCAGGAGGCCACCGGTGCGGTGGCAGCCGAGCATCCGGGATGGCCCCGCTTCCGGGCAGGGGTCAACACCGGCGAGGTGGCGGTGGGGGTGCTCGGAACCACCGGCGGCCGAACCTTCACCGTCGTCGGCGACGCGGTGAACGTCGCCGCCCGCATCGAGGGCCGAGCCACCGTGGGAGAGGTGGCGGTGAGCGCGGCAACCCTGCGGCAGTTGTCCGGCGCCCGGGTGGAGCCGATGGGTCTTCTCGAGGTCACCGGCCGCTCCGACCCTGTCGACGTGTACCGCCTGGTCGCCATCGAGGGCGCTGACCAGGCGTGAGAGCAGGTCTCCCGGTACCGGTGGCTCCGAAGGCGGTGCCGGGCCGGGGCTAGGGTCGGTGGGCGATGGGTGACTACCACGTCCACCTCCATCCCCACACGTGGAGAGCAGGCGACCCCGACCCGCACACGTTCCCGCAGGACCACATCGACCGGTACGTCGAGGAGGCCCTGCGGCGTGGGCTCACGGAGGTCTGCTTCACCGAGCACCTCTACCGCCTGGTCGAGTCCGAGCCGGTGCTCGGCGAGTTCTGGAAGGACGAGAGGCCCGAGGTGGCCGCCCCCACCATCCGCTTCGTCACCGCCGAGCGCACCTTCCGAATGGACGACTACGTCACCGCCATCCTCGCCGCTCGCGACCGCGGGCTCCCGGTGCTCCTCGGGCTGGAGATCGACTACTTCCCCGAGTCGATCGACGCGGTCCTCGACCTGATCGCCCCGTACCCCTGGGATCTCCTCGTCGGGGCGGTGCATTGGGTCGGCGGTTTCGCCATCGACCACGACGGGCTCGACTTCGAGTTCGCCCGGCGCGGTGTCGACCGGGTGTTCGAGGCGTACTTCGCCCTCGAGACGCAGCTCGCCGCCAGCGGCACCGTCGACGTCCTCGCCCACGCCGACAAGGTCAAGCGGAACGGGTACGTCCCGACGGTGCGGCTCGACGACTGGTACGAGGCCGTCGCCGGTGCCGCCGCTTCGACGGGCACGGCTGTGGAGATCTCCACCGCCGGGCTCCTTCAGGCGTGCGCCGAGCTCTACCCCGGGCCTGGCTTCCTCGCCGCATTCCATCGGGCCGGGGTCGGTATCACGCTGGCCAGCGACACCCACCGACCCGACGGCGTCGGCCACGACTTCGATGTCGCCTTGGCGGCAGCGCGGGCCGCCGGGTACACCGAGCGGCTCACCTACCGGCGCCGGGCCTCCACCGCGGTGCCGCTCGAGCGGCCGTTCGGACCGCAAGGCGATGGCTGACGGTGCTCAGCGGACGGTGAAGGCGATCTTGCAGTTGACCCGGTACTGCGTGACGACCCCGTCGCTGACCCTGGCGTTCATCTTGATCACCTCGACCCCGGTGATCCCGCTGATGCTCTCCGCCGCCTTGGCGACCGCCGCCTTCATGGCGTCGTCGAAGCTGGCGGTCGAGATCCCGATCACCTCGATGACCTTCACCGCACCGGACTCGATGAACTCGCTCATGTCCCGGCTCCTCACCGCTGGCTGCGGACGTCGATCGTACCGGCCGGCGGCGCCGTCCCCGGCGGGTGCTCCGTGACCCGCGGCTCGGTCGCCCAGCTTCGCCCCCGGCGCCCGCCACCTGCCGGCGATCGCCGGTGGGGTGACCGCCCTGGTGCTGCCCGTCGCCCTCTCGGTGCCCGCCATCCGGGCCTTGCTCGCCGGGGAGGGGGTGTTGGATGCGCCCACCGCCCCCCTCCTCTCCGGCGTGCTCTTCCTGGTGGCGGCCCCCACGTTGTGGCTGTGGTCCCTGCTCGACCTCTCCCCGGGTGTCACCGTCGGCCTGTCGGCGCTCACCAGCTTCCCGCTCTGGTTCGCCCTCGGTGCCTGGCTGGCCGGACGGTCCCGCCGATGGAGGGACTGGTGGGCCCGCTACCTGACCCTGGCGCTGGTGTGGACCCTCGGGTTCCTCCTCGTCCTGGCCGCCGTGGCCACTCTCACCGGTTGACGACGCCGCCGGTAGGGTGCCCCGATGGACCTCTACGAGGCGCTGTACACCACGAGGGCGATGCGGCGGGTCCGCCCCGACCCGATCCCCGACCACGTGGTGGCCTCGATGCTCGATGCCGCCATCCGCGCCCCGTCCGGGTCGAACGCGCAATCGTGGCGGTGGCTCACCGTCACCGATCGGGACACCCTGGCGGCGATGGGTCGGCTGTACGCCACCGCCTGGCAGACGCTCCTCGAAACCGTCTACAAGGAACGTGAGGTGACCGATCCTCAGATGGCCCGGGTCACCCGATCGTCGGAGTGGCTCGCCGCCAACTTCGGCACCGTGCCGCTCGTGGTGCTCGCCTACACGCGAAACGACCCGAGCGGCGCCTCGATCTACCCGGCGGTGTGGAACCTGATGCTGGCGGCGCGGGGCCACGGTGTGGGGACGACACTGACCACCATCCTCGGCACGTTCCAGGGCGCCGCGCTCGCCGAGCTGCTCGGAGTGCCCACCGACCGGGGCTGGGCCAACGCCGCCGCCGTCCCCTGCGGCTATCCGATGGGGCGATGGGGTGTGGCCGGCCGTCGACCGGCACACGAGGTCGTCCACCAAGACCGCTGGGGCCAGCCTCCGGCGTGGACCGCCCCCGAGCCGCTGTGGCCGAAGGCCTGACCGGGCCGGCGAGCTCCGTCGACGACTTCGTCGCCGGACTGCCGAAGGCCGAGCTCCACGTCCACATGCTCGGCTCGGCGTCGGTCGACACCGTGCTCGAGCTGGCCAGGCGCCACCCCGATCGCGGAGTCCCCACCGACCGTGACCGGCTGGCCCACTTCTACCGGTTCACCGACTTCGCCCACTTCATCGAGGTCTACATCGCGGTGAACGGCCTGGTGAGAGATGCGGACGACATCTTCCGACTGGCGCTCGGCGTCGGGGTCGACCTCGCCAGACAGAACGTCCGCTACGCCGAGGTCACCGTCACCCCCGACAGCCATCTGATGATGGGCATCCCCCCTGACGGGCTCAGTGAGGCACTGGAACAGGCCCGGCGCACCACCGCCGCCGACCAGGGCGTCACCATCGGCTGGGTGTTCGACGTGCCGGGCGAGAGCGGCCACCAGTCGGGGCTGCGCACGATCGAGTGGGTCGAGCGGTGGGCGCCACCAGGGACAGTCGCCTTCGGTCTCGGCGGCCCCGAGGTCGGCGTGCCCCGGCCCCAGTTCGCCGACGTCTTCGCCCGGGCCCGGGCCCTCGGCTTGGGCAGCGTCCCGCACGCCGGTGAGACCACCGGGCCGGCGACCGTCTGGGACGCGCTGCGGCACTTGAAGGCCGACCGCATCGGCCATGGGATCGCCGCCGTCGACGACCCGGCGCTGCTCGACCACCTCGCCGTCAACGGGATCGCCCTGGAGGTGTGCCCCACCTCGAACGTGCGTACCAGGGCGATCGCCACCCTGGCCGACCATCCGCTGCGGCGGCTGCTCGACGCCGGGGTTCCGGTGACCCTGAACTCCGACGACCCGGGCATGTTCGGCACCACGTTGAACGACGAATACCGCATCGCCCACGACGTCCTCGGGGTGTCGCCGGCGGAGCTCGTCGATCTGGCCCGCCGCTCGGTGACGGCTTCGTTCGCTCCCGAGCCGGCGAAGCGGTCGATCCTCGACGAGATCGAGGCGTACGTCGATGCAGGTGCTTTGTCGGCCTAGTGCCGCCCCCTCCTCGTCGGCGGTGCCGGCCTTCGGCCCCCGTTGCAGCCACTCCTCCCCCACAGGGGGAGGAGAAACCTGTTAGTCGAACAGGCGGGGGCGGAAGAGTTGGTCATGGAGGCGGATGGCGAAACGGTCGGTCATTCCCGCCACGTAGTCGATGACCTGGGTGACCTCGGGCGACCCGGGGTGGCGGTAGCTCTCCGGGATCTCCTCGGGATGCTCGATGAAGTGCTCCACCAGGCGGCGGACGATGTCCTTGGCCAGCCGTCGTTGCGGCTCCATCTCGGCGGCCAGGTAGACGTGCTCGAACATGAAGTCCCGCAACTCGCCCATCACCGCCAGGTGGTCGGGCTCCATCGAGACCGACCCCACGCGCAGGCTCTCGTCCACCACGTCGTTGATCATGCTGTCGATCCACTGCCGGCCCGGCTCGCCGAACCTGGCGATGGCGGCCGGCGGCAGGTCGCGCTCCTCCAGCACCCCGGCGCGTAGCGCGTCTTCGGCGTCGTGGGCCAGGTAGGCGATCCGGTCGGCATAGCGGAGCACCATGCCCTCGGCCGTCGACGGCCCATCGGTCACCTTCCACGGGTGCCGCTCGATCCCCTCGAGCACCTCGAAGGTGAGGTTCAGCGGTTCGAGCACGACGAAGATCCGGGCGCTCTGCTCGGAGTGGACCCATTCGCCATCGACGACGAACTCGGAGAGCGCCTCCTCCCCGGTGTGCCCGAACGGCGAGTGCCCGACGTCGTGGCCGAGGCACAACGCCTCGGTCAGCGCCTCGTTGAGCGACAGGTAGCGGGCGATGGCGCGGCCGATCTGGGTGACGTTGAGGGTGTGGGTGAGCCGGGTGACGTAGTGGTCGCCCTCGGGGTTCATGAAGACCTGGGTCTTGTGCTTCAACCGGCGGAACGCCTTCGAGTAGAGAATGCGGTCACGGTCGCGCTCGAACGCGGTGCGGTGGCGGTCGGGGAGCTCGGTCACCGCCCGGCCCTTCGACTCCGCCGACCGCGCCGCCCCGGGTGCGAGCAGCTCGTACTCGAGCCGTTCCGCGTCCTCTCTGGTGCGGCGGAGGAACGATCCGGTCACAGCTCGCCGTCCAGCGGCCAGCCGTTGGGCAGGCATGCCTCGGTCGTCTTCGACTGCTGCATCATCACCGGTGCCGGCTCGCCCGGCCCTCCACAGGCGATGTGGGAGCGGCCCAGCCGGTGTCCGGTCTCGTGGTTGATCAGGTAGCGACGGTAGGTGAGCCTGTCGTCGCCGAACGGGGCGGCGCCGTGCTCCCAGCGATCGAGGTTGATGGCGACGACGTTGCCGTTGCGGCAGGAGAACTCGCCTCCGGTGTTGATGGGAGCACACAACCGGTCGACCAGGGCCGGCGAGGCCAGGATCAGCTTGAAGTCCCAATGCTCGCCGTCGGCGCGGCGAAAGCTCATCTCGCCCTCACGGCCCCATCCCCGCTGGTCGGACAGGATGCCGATGACGGCGTCGGCGAAGCACTCGGCGTCTATGGAGAGCCCATCCTCGATCTCGATGCGCACGTCCCAGACCGTCCCGCTGCCGCCTTCGGTCTCGCCGGGAACGACCGAGGAGTCGCCCTCCGGCTCGTGTTCTCCCGACAGCCGGCACGAGTCGGAGCCGGCCGCCGGAGGCCGGGTGGTCGTGGTGGTTGGCGGCACGGTGGTCGTGGTCGAGGTCGGCGGGACCGTCGTCAGGGGAGGGAGCGGGGCGATGGTCACGGCGGGCTGGGCAGTGGCGACGATGTCGTCGGATGCGGCGGACGACGACCCAGTGCTGTCGGAGCCGGTGAGGAAGAGCGCCAGCAGCGCCACGCCGACCAGCACCAGGCCCGTCGCCAGCCATCGACCGTTCACCGCGGGGCCACCTCCACCCGGCCCATCATGCCGCGCCACGGTCGGTGGTGCCAGATCGCGCCCCGAGGGGGTGTCCGACCCCGGGGCTACCATCGGCTGCGAATGGAATACCAGGCGCTCTACCGCAAGCACCGCCCCCAGCGCTTCGACCAGGTCGTCGGCCAGGAACACGTGACCCAGACCCTGGCGCGCGAGGTCGTGGAGGGACGGATCGCCCACGCGTACCTGTTCGCCGGCCCCCGCGGCACCGGCAAGACGAGCACGGCGCGGCTGCTCGCCAAGGCCCTCAACTGCACGCAGCGGGACGCCAGCGAGCCCGAGCCGTGCAACGCCTGCGTGTCGTGCGTCGCCGTCACCGAAGGCATCTCCCTCGACGTCATCGAGCTGGACGCCGCCTCGCACAACAAGGTCGAGGACGTGCGGGAGATCAGGATCAACGCGGGCACGGTGGCGGCGGCCGGCGGGGCCAAGCGCATCTACATCCTCGACGAGGCCCACATGCTGTCGCGCGCCGCCGGCAACGCCCTGCTCAAGACGCTCGAGGAACCGCCCGACCACGTCGTCTTCGTGCTCGCCACCACCGAGCCGTACAAGCTGCTCGACACCATCAGGAGCCGGAGCCAGCGGTTCGACTTCCGCCCGGTGGCCGACGGCGACCTGGTCGAACACCTCGCCGCCATCGCCGCCGTCGAGGGCATCGATGCCGAGCCGGACGCCCTGGCGACGATCGCCGTCCACGCCAGCGGCTCCGTGCGGGACGGTATGTCGATGCTGGAGCAGGTGGCGGCCTACGCCGACGCGGCCATCACCCTCGACACGGTGGGGCGGACCCTGGGGCTGGCCGATCGGGAGGCCTTCGCCACCCTGGTGACCGCCGTCGCCGAGGGCGACGCCCCCAGTGCGCTGGGGCTGGTGGCCGAGCTCGCCGCCCGGGGAGCCGACCTGCGGCGGTTCGTCGCCGAGGCGATCGAGTACTTCCGCGGCATCTTCCTGGCTCAGTACGCCCCGAACCTCGAAGAGATCGTCGACGAGTCCGCCGACACGCTGGCCGAGTGGGCCCGGCTGGCCGAAACCATCCCGCGTCCCGACGTGCTCCGCGCCGTCGACACCCTCGGGGAGGCACTGCTGGAGCTCCGTCAGGGACGGGAGGAGCGCCTGGTCATCGAGCTGGCACTCCTCCGCGTCACCCGGCCGGAGACCGCCACCGACACCGCCGCCCTGGCGGCCCGGCTCGACCGGCTGGAGACCCGGATGCAGGCGGGCTCCTGGAGGCGGAGCAACGCCGACGCCGAGGAGCCGGAGGTGGCCGAGCCATCCCGCCGATCGCCGGAGCCGGTCGTGCAGCCCGTTGACGACCCGCCGGCTGACTCCTCGGCGCCGTTCACCACCTCGGCCGAGCCGAGCGGGGAGGCCGCGGAGCCTGCCCTGGAACCGGTTGCGGGCGATACCGGCACATCCGACAACGGCGACGGGCCGGACCTGGCCGCGGTCGAGACCGTGTGGCCCAACCTGGTGGCCCGGGTGCGCGAGGCGTCAGGTCCGGTTCGCCACTCCCTGCTCAAGGTGGCCGCACCCCACGCCGTCGACGGGCGGAAGATCACGGTCGCCCTCCCCGCCGACCCGTCCTTCTACTTCCAGCGGGTCAGCCAGGACGCCGGGCTGGCCGACACCGTGGCCGACATCGCCTCCGAGCTGCTCCGGGTTCCGGTGACGGTCGTCTGGACCACGGCCGACCTCGCCGAGGCGGTCGCCGAGGTGCCGGAGACCCTCCCGGCCGCCGGCGAGCTGGTCGACAGCGACGACGGCGCCATCGACCCCGCCAACATGGTCGCCGACATGCTCGGTGGCGAGGTCGTCGACTGACCACATTCCCTTCCCCCTGTGGGGGAAGGGTGGCTGCAGCAAGGGCCGAGGGCAGCCCCGGCAGACGGGAAGGGGTCGGCGCGCCAAAGGGGAGGGGACGCGCGGTAAGCGGAATGGGACTCGCCGGGCGGTCCGTGGAAAGAGGCTCACCGAGCTGGGAATCGGGCGCCGCTACCCTCCGGTCACATGGGACGTATGCCGAAGGACATGCGCCAGCTGATGCAGCAGGCGCAGCGCATGCAGGTCGAGCTCGAGAAGGCGCAGCGCGAGCTCGCCGACAAGACGTACGAGGGAACCTCCGGAGGCGGGGTGGTGAAGGCCACGGTGCGCGGCACGGGTGAGCTGGTCGAAGTCGTGTTCGATCCGTCGGTGCTCGATCCTGCCGACCCTGAACTGGCCGGCGATCTCGTCGTCGCCGCCGTCAACCAGGCTCACCGGGCGGCCCAGGACGACGCCGGCGAGGCGATGGGTGGCTTCGGCGGCGGGCTCGACCTGGGCGGCCTCGGCGGGCTCCCGGACTGACCGAAGGATGTTCGAGCCTCCGCTGCAACGGGTCATCGACGAGCTGTCGCGGCTACCCGGGATCGGCATCAAGAGCGCCCAGCGCATCGCCTTCCATCTGCTCCACGTGGAGGAAGCCGACGCGGTGCGCCTCGGTGAGGCGATCATCGACATGCGAGGCAAGGTGAAGCTCTGTGCCCGCTGTTTCAACGTCACCGCCGACGAGCAGTGCACCATCTGCCGTGACCTGAGACGGGACCCCACCGTGGTGTGCGTAGTGGAGCGGGCCCAGGACATCGCCGTCATCGAGCGCACCGGAGAGTTCAACGGCCGCTACCACGTGCTCGGCGGGGCGCTGTCGCCGATCGAGGGCATCCGGCCAGAGCAGCTCAGGCTGCGTGAGCTGGTGGCCCGCATCGACGACGAGGGGATCAAGGAGGTCGTCGCCGCCACCAACCCCAACGTCGCCGGGGACGCCACCGCCCTTTATCTGGCCAGGCTGCTCAAGCCGCTGGGAGTGATGGTGACCCAACTGGCCAGCGGGCTGCCCGTCGGTGGTGACCTCGACTACGCCGACGAGATCACCCTCGGTCGGGCCCTCGCCGGCCGGCGGGAGCTCTGAACCGCCGGCGTCATGCGGCCCGGATGGGGCCAGGGCGACGCGAGGGCGGGCGATCGACCGGCCCGTCTACCAGGCGACTCTCCCCTCCCACGAGGAGGAGGGGAGAGTTTCCCCAAGGATGGGCGGTCGGTCCGCCCGTCTCAGCGTTCCAGTCAGTCGACCGGCTGGAAGAAGTTCCGTTGCCTGAAGTTGGCTATCTGCACTCCGATGATCTGACCCTGCTCGTCGGCGTTGCGGAAGTGGATCCCGGACCACACCCGGGCGTCGACGATCTCGTTGATCGCCTGGGAGAACCGGGTGAAGCTGCGGGTGGTGCCCGACACGGCGCTGGTGGCCGAGAAGTCCATCCGGTTGCCGAAGAACTGCTGCAGCGTGCGAACGATCGAGCCACTCAGCCCGGTGTGCCCCGACGGATGCTCTGGGTACGGCGGCGTGTTGATCAGCGGCAGCCACTCCGGGTCGGGAGCGGTGGCCGGGTTGCGGTCGGTGTCGGCCTCTCGGATCGCGGTGATCGGCCGCCAGAACAACCAGTACGCCTTATCGTCCCACACCGAGATGATGGCGTCCGCCGCGGTCAGGTACAGCATGGCGAACATGCGGGCGTTGTCCACGATCGACAGACCCTCGGCAGCGGAGATCTGCCGGAAGATCCGACTCCACATCGCCGGCGGGTGCTCCGCCCAGAAGCGGGCGGTGTCGGTCTGGTCGGCGGTCCTGGTGGTGCTGGTCAGCGACCCGTCGGCCTTGACCTCGGCGAAGTCGGCTGTGTAGGCGGCGCTCTTCAGCCGGTCCGGACCGCTCGAACGGAACCGGGCAGGGTTCCGGATCAGGAACGGGTCCACGTCGGCCACCCACGCCGCCGGGTCGTTGACGAACAGAGGCAACACAGGCCGCCACTCACCAGGTGAGGTGCCGACCGGGAACCCGGGTGCTCCGAACCGGCCGTCGCCGGTCCGTTCGGCGATCATGGTGGCCGCCGCCGCTGCCCCGACCGCCATTCCCCCGTTCTTCGCCGCGCCACCAGGGATCGCCGCCAACGAGGCCGCCAGGTGAGCATCCAACGCCCCCTGTTGGGTGGGCACGATGCTCACCAACACGTCGTGGGCGGCCACCGCCGCCGCCGCATCCTTCGAGTACCACCGCCGAGCAGTCGGCGCCACCAGATACGGCTCGTACCCACCATCGATGGCGTTCACCGCGTCATACACGGCACCGTGCACCATCGCCAGATGCAGGATGGCGACCGTCGGGCCCTGCAAGGCGGTCGCGATCAGCGCATTCGTGGCGTGCTCGTTCCAAACGAGCACCGCATCCGGGGTGGACGCCTCGGCCGTCGCCGGTGACGAGACCGGAGCGACGAGCGCCGCCAGGAGGGCCGCCGCCACGACCGGTAGCCAGAGCCGGCGGACCCCGCCGGCCGTCGATGTGTTCATTGGATCCTCCCTTGCACGCCGGACACACCGGCGGGCCGTCCGAACGTATCGATAGACCGTCACCGCCGCGTCACCGGCCCTGGTCGTTTCCTCGAGGGGGACGCGTGGTCAGGTTCGACTACACGCCGACGAGGCGATCGGAGAGTGACGCGAACCGCTCAGCAGTGATCGCCGGGCCGGTTGCGCGATTCAGGAGGAAGACTCGAGGGCCACGCCGGGAACATCGAGGTCGCCGAGACGGTCGACCCGGTACTGGGCGTCGACGAAGCGGACCGTCCCGCTGAACGAGCGCATCACGACTGAATGTGTCTCGACCCGGTCCCCGAAGAACTCGACACCCTGGAGCAGGGCGCCGTCGGTGACCCCGGTGGCGGCGAAGAAGGTGTTGTCCGAGTCGACCAGGTCGCGGAGGGTCAACACCTTGTCGAGGTCGTGCCCTTCGTCGACAGCCCAGCGCCGCTCGCCTTCGTCCCGGGGCCACAGCTTGCACTGCATCTCGCCGCGCAGCGCCGCCATGGCACACGCCGCCGTCACCGCCTCCGGCGAGCCGCCGATGCCGAACAGGATGTCGATGCCGCTGTACCGCTTGGTGGTGGCGATCGCCGCCGAGATGTCTCCGTCGCCGATGAGGGCGATGCGCGCTCCCGCCTCCCGCACCTGCTGCATGTAGCCCTCGTTGCGGGGCCGGTCGAGGATGACGGCGGTCACCTCGGATACCGCCTTGCCCTGTGCCTTGGCCACCTTGGCCAGGTTGTGGGCGACCGGGGCGTTGATGTCGATGGAGCCGGCCGCCTCCTCGCCGACCACGATCTTGTCCATGTAGACGAGATGGCCGGGCGAGTACATCGACCCCCGTTCCGCCATGGCGAGCACCGCCAGCGCCCCCGGCTGGCCCAATGCGGTCAGCCTGGTGCCGTCGACGGGATCGACGGCGACGTCGACCTTGGGGTCGGAGCCATTGCCCACCCGCTCGCCGTTGAACAGCATGGGGGCCTCGTCCTTCTCCCCCTCGCCGATGACGACGATGCCGTCCATGTCGACAGAGGCCAGCATTGTCCGCATGGCGTCCACGGCCGCCTGGTCGACTCCGTTCTTGTCTCCCCGGCCCTGCCACCGGGCGGCGGCGACGGCCGCCATCTCGGTGACCCGCACCAGTTCGAGCGCCAGGTTGCGGTCGGGTCGCTCCCCCATCACGCCACCTTGACGACGAGTGCGTCGCCCTGTCCACCGCCGCCGCACAGGGCGGCGGCGCCGATGCCACCTCCACGCTGACGGAGGGCGTTGATGAGCGTCACCGTGATGCGAGCGCCGGTGGCGCCCAGCGGATGCCCCAGGGCAACCGCCCCGCCGTTGACGTTGACCTTGTCACTGGGGAGATCGAGCATTGCCGCCGACCATAGGGCGACCGCGGCGAATGCCTCGTTGATCTCGACCAGGTCGAGGTCGGCGGGCTCGAGCTCCGCCTTCTTGAGGGCGATGCGGAGGGCCTCGGCGGGGCGCTCGTGCAGCGTGGCATCCGGGCCGGCGGTCTGCCCGTAGGCGAGGATCTGGGCGAGGATGGGGAGCCCGGCGGCCTCGGCGGCGGCCCGGTCGGCGATGACCAGGGCGGCGGCGCCGTCGGAGATCTGCGAGGCGTTCCCGGCGGTGACCGTGCCGGTGGCGCCGAAGGCCGGCCGCAACCCGGCGAGCGAATCGGCCGAGGTGTCGGCCCGGATGCCCTCGTCGACGGTGACCCTCAGCGGCTCGCCCTTGCGCTGCGGCACCGCCACCGGGACGATCTCCTCGGCGAACACCCCGGATGTGGTGGCGGCCGCGGCCCGTCGGTGGCTCTCCGCCGCCCACTCGTCCTGAACCTGCCGTTCGATGCCGAGGTCAGCGTTGCGACGGTCCGACGACTCGCCCATGATGCAGTCGTCGAAGGCGCACCACAGCCCGTCGTGGGTCATCACGTCGACGATCGTGGCGTCACCCATGCGCAGCCCCTGACGTGCCCCAGGAAGGACGTAGGGGGCGTTGGTCATCGACTCCATCCCCCCGGCGACGGCGAACGTGGTGTCGCCGAGCCTGACGTTCGCCGCGGCAGAGGCGATGGCGCTCATCCCCGACAGGCACACCTTGTTGATGGTGGTGCACGGCACCGTCATCGGCAGCCCGCCCCCGACCGCCGCCTGCCGGGACGTGATCTGTCCCTGACCGGCTTGGAGGACGTGACCGAACAGGACCTCGTCGACGTGGGCGGGATCGAGCCCGCAGCGTTCGAGGGCCCCGGCGATCGCCGCCGACCCGAGCCGCATCGCGGTCAGCGGGCTGAACACACCGGAGAACCTCCCGATCGGAGTTCGGGCTATCGAGCACACCACCGGGACGGCCATTGGACACCCTTTCGACGCCGCACCGCCGATTGTACGGCGTCGCCGCCCTGCCGGCCCCGGGGGACCCCCACCCCGATCGCCGAGCCTGCGCCTCGGACGGCGTAGCCTCTGTCGAGAATGCTTGCGTACAACATCGACCATGTGGCCATCGCCGTGCACGACCTCGAACGAACCATCGCCGACTACCGCCGTCTCTACGGTGTCGAGCCCCTGCGGCGCGAGACGGTGGCCGAGCAGGGGGTCGAGGAGGCGATGCTTCCGGTCGGTGGCTCGTTCGTGCAGCTCCTCCGACCGCTCGATGCCGACAGCCCGGTGGGCCGCTTCCTCTCCTCACGAGGCGAGGGCCTCCACCACATCGCCTTCGCCGTCGCCGACATCGAGAAGGCCCTGGGACACCTCGAGGGCGAGGGTGCCCGGCTCATCGACCGCCAGCCACGCCAAGGCGGGGGCGGCGCAAGGATCGCCTTCATCCACCCGAAGGAGACCGCAGGCACATTGATCGAGCTGGTGGAGCATCCCGATGTCTGAGCATGCCCAAGATCCGGTCGTCGAGATCCGGGGTGGCGCCGGACTCGAGGAGGTGGCGGCGATCAGCGCGGTGATCACCCACCTGCTCGAGGCCGAGGCGGCTGCCGTGGCGGCGCCGAGCACCCGGCCCGCCCAGAGCCCGTGGCTGGTGGCCGGCCTCCCCCGCCACGTCCCCGGGCCCTTGCCTTCGCACACCTACTCCACCGTCCGCTGGTCCGACACCGACGAGGTCGAACCCTCGGAATAGTGCCAACCCTGCTGTGAACCTGAGGTTTGTAGGTACCGGAGCGGTATCCGATTCTCTCGAGTTCGTCGCAGGATGTGGTCGCCAGGCGAACTCGAGGCGATCGCGTACCGAAGCGGTACGCGAGGACCTCAGGTTCGGCTCAACCTCGCCGGGCGGCGACGGCGGCGACGACGTCGTCGGGAACGACCAGGTCGCCCCGGCCGGACCCGACAGCGAGCCCGGGTTTGTAGGCGCCGTGGTAGTCGCTGCCACCGGTGGCGACCAGCCCGAGCTCGGCGGCGAGCGAGGCGAGGTGCCTGCGCAGCTCGACGGGATATTCGGCGTACCACGCCTCGATGCCGGCGAGCCCCATGTCGGCGAGCTCGGCGAAGGTGCGCCCGTACTCGTCGGCGGACACCCCGGTGGTGTGGGGATGGGCCAGCACCGGGACCGCCCCGGAACTCAGGGCGAGCCCGATGGCCTCTTCGGGTCCGAGCCGCACCCGGTCGACATACCCGGACCGTCCCCTGGCCAGCCATCGGTCGAAGGCGTCGGCGATCGACTCGGCGGCACCGATCCGGACCAGCACGGATGCGATGTGGGGGCGGCCGACCACTCCGCCGCCCGACTCCTCGATGACGTCCTCGATGGTGATGGGCCACCCCATGGCGGCAAGGCGTTCGACCACCTCGAGGTTGCGCTCCTCGCGCCCAGCCTGCAGCGAGGCGAGCCGGTCCTGCAGAGGTCCCGCCCCCGGCAGGAGGTGGTACACGAGCAGGTGCATCCCGCCCAGCGGCCACTCGAGCGACAGCTCGACGCCGGAGACGAGCTCGATGCCGGCCCGCTCGGCGGCATCGGTGGCCTCGGCCAACCCATCGAGGGTGTCGTGGTCGGTGAGGGCGACTGCGGTGAGCCCGGCGGCGGCGGCGTGGCCAACCACGACCGCAGGGGTGTCGGTGCCGTCCGAAGTGGTCGAGTGCAGGTGGAGGTCGACAGCCACGTCAGCCCGACGAGGTCGTCGTCCCCTGAGTGGTCGAAGTCACCGTGCCGGTCGTCGTCGAGGTCACGGTGCCGGTCGTCGTCGAGGTCGCCGCCGGCACCGAGACCGTGGTTGCCGTGGCCGGGTCCTCGTCGTCGGCACCCCACAGGAAGTTGGCGGCGACCACGACGGCGACGGCGATGACCGCGATGACGGCGAACCGCTTGATGCGCCCCATCATCTTGTCGCGTCGTTGCTGCTGTTCCTCGACCTGCCGCTTCGCCTCGCGGTTGGCGCGCTGTCGATCTCGCTTCGAGGTGGCCATCGGCGCGCACTATATAGAACTTCGCTGCTTCCGCTCCCAGGGGGAATGAGCGGTTGCGGCGCACGGTGACAGCCGGCACCCGCCGGCGGGGAGGGGCTGAGGGCGGGCCGAAGGCTCAGCGTTCGATGGTCACCGACTCGACGTAGACCGTCTCCAGCGGGACACTGACCTCCCCCTGGGTGCTGGGACCGAGCGGGACGGCGGCGGCGGCGTCGAGGGTGTCGGCCGAATCCACCACACGCCCGAAGATGGTGTAGTCCGCCGGCAGCCCGACGTCGGAGAGGGTGACGAAGAACTGCGACCCCGAGGTACCCGGGCCGGCGTTGGCCATGGCCACGGTGCCGGTGGCGTACACGGTGCCGGGTGCCGGTAGCTCGTCGGGAATGACGTACCCGGGCGACCCGGTGCCGGTCCCGGTCGGATCACCCATCTGGATGACGAACCCGGGAAGGACCCGGTGCGCCACGGTGCCGTCGAAGTAGCCGGACTCGGCGAGGAACACGAACGAGTTCACCGTGGCCGGGGCGGCTCCGGGGTCCAGTTCGACGACGATGTCGCCGCACGACGTGACGATGGTCGCCAGCGGAGTGGACTCGGGGTCGATCGCCATGTCCTGGGGGACGTCGAAGATCATCTCGACGGCCTCGGGAGGTGCCTCGGCACCGCACGCCGTCGGTTGGGCACGGAAGCCGGCGTAGTCGGCCGGAGGTGGCGCCGCGGTCGCACCGCCGCCCACCGTCTCTTCCATGTACCGCTGGAGCGTGGCGACATCGAGCTCGCCGGCACTACGGCGGACAACGGTTCCCTGTTCATCGACGAACACCCAGTACGGGAAGGCGCCGGCGCCGTACGCCACCAGCGCCGCCGACTCCTCACTGTCGCGGATGACCGGGCTGGTCCACCCCTCGCCGGCCAGCCAGGTCGACGGTGGGTAGTTGGCTTCGTCCGGCCGCACGGCCGTGCTCACCGCCGTGATCTCGACCCCGGGAACGCCGCCCCCGCCGTCGAGCCACTCCTGGACCCGGGGAACCTCGGCCTGGCAGTGGGGGCACCAATGGGCGACGAACACGATGGCCTTGGCCGTCCCGTCGGTCGGGTCGATCGCCACCGGGGCGCCGGCGAAGTCGGAGCCGACCACTGCGGGGGCGACCAGGCCCACCCCAGGGTCGGCGGACGGCTCGGTGCCGATCTCGAAGCCCGGCAGGGGTGTGCCGATGACCTCGACCACGCCGGTCTCGCCCGAAGGCTGCGAGGGCGCCCCGGTCGAGCCGGCAGTGCTACCGGGGGCACCGCTCGTGCCGGCCTGGGAGAGCGTGGGGGCCGCGGTGGTGGGCGCCACGGACGAGGAGTCGCTGCCGTCGTCCCCGCCGGCGAGCACGATCGCCGCAACCAGCGCCCCGACGAGGACGCCCACCACGAGGAACACCACCCAGGCCCGTTGCCGTGGCCCACCCGGCTGTCCACCGGGACCACCATCCCTGGCCCTGTCGTCGGTCACGCCCGCCTCCCACCGGTCGAGGAATGGCAGGTTATCCACCTCCTCGCACCGGCGGACCTCACCAGCCGTCCGCCGAACCGCGACCGGTGGCGCTTCCCCGGGACGGATCGTCGACGCCGGTGGCGGTAGGTGAACGGGGCGAAGTGGCAGCCCCTCGTACACTCGGGTTGGCCATGGCACTGATCGTGCAGAAGTACGGGGGCACCTCGGTGGCGGACGCCGAGCGGATCACTCGCGTCGCAGAGCGCATCGCCGCCACCCACCTGGCGGGCAATCAGGTGGTTGCGGTGGTGTCGGCCATGGGCCAGACCACCGACGAGCTGGTGACCCTGGCCGGCGAGGTGAGCCCCAACGCTCACCCCCGCGAGATGGACATGCTGCTCACCGCCGGCGAGCGTATCTCGATGGCGTTGTGTGCCATGGCGATCGCCGACCTGGGGGTGCCGGCGATGAGCCTCACCGGCTCCCAGGCCGGGATCATCACAACGGCCACCCACGGCCACGCCGAGATCCTCGAGATCCGTGCCGACCGGGTACGCGACGGCGTGGACCAGGGCCGGGTCGTGATCGTCGCCGGGTTCCAGGGATTCAGTCGCGACTCGCGTGACATCACGACTCTGGGCCGCGGGGGATCGGACGCCACCGCGGTGGCCCTCGCCGCCAGCCTCGGCGCCGACGCGTGCGAGATCTACACCGATGTGGACGGTGTCTTCACCGCCGACCCCCGAGTGGTCCCGGACGCACGTAAGCTCGACGAGGTCTCGTTCGAAGAGATGCTGGAACTGGCCGCCACCGGAGCCGGAGTGCTGATGACCCGATCGGTGGAGTTCGGCCGTCGCTATCGCATCCCCATCCACGTCCGTTCGTCGTTCCACGACGGTGTGGGAACCTGGGTCAAGGAGGAGACGATGGAAGCGGCGATCGTGCGTGGGGTGTCCCACGACACCAGTGAAGCCAAGGTGACCGTGGCCGGCGTGCCCGACAAGCCGGGGATAGCCGCCGACCTGTTCGAGCCGCTGGCGACGGCCGGGGTCAACGTCGACATGATCGTGCAGAACGTGTCCCGGGCCGGGGTCACCGACATCTCGTTCACGGTGCCCAAAGAGCAGGCGCCCGTCGCCGGGGGCATCGCCAAGGCGCTCGCCGCCGAGGTCGGGGCCGAAGGCGTCGACATCGACCACGACATCGCCCGGGTGTCGTTGGTGGGGGCCGGGATCAAGTCGGAGTTCGGGATCGCCGGGCAGATGTTCCGCATCCTCGCCGACCACGGGATCAACATCGAGATGATCTCGACGTCGCCGGTGCGGATCTCGTGCGTGGTGAGCTCCGGCGACGTGGTCGAGGCGGTGCGGCGCCTCCACGACGGGTTCATCGCCCCGCTCGAGGCCGCCGGAGGTTCCTCGTGACCCGGGTTGCGGTGGTCGGCGCCACCGGCGCGGTCGGCACCACGATGGTGCAGATCCTCTCCGAGCGCCGGTTCCCCGTGGAGGACCTGCGGTTGATGGCCAGTGCCCGCTCGGCCGGCAACGTAGTCGTCACGCCGTGGGGCGACGTCAAGGTGGAGGCGCTCGACGATGCCGACCCGGCCGGCATCGAGGTCGCCCTCTTCTCGGCCGGCGCCGCCCGCTCCCGGGAGCACGCCCCCCGGTTCGCCGAGGCGGGAGCGGTCGTGATCGACAACTCGTCGGCCTTCCGGATGGACCCGTCCGTGCCGCTGGTGGTCGCCGGGGTCAACGACCACGCGGCGGCAGGACACGAACGCATCATCGCCAACCCCAACTGCACGACGATGGTGCTGATGATGGCCGTCGGGCCGTTGCACCGGGCCGCCACGGTCCGCCACATGGTCGCCACCACCTACCAGTCGGTCTCCGGGGCGGGTCGGACCGGCATGGACGTGCTCGGCGGCGAGATCGAACTGCTCGCCGCCGACCCGGACGCCCTCGCCGGCGGCGGCTGGGTCGACCCTGGCGGTGACCTCTACCCCCGGCCCATCGGCTTCAACGTCATCCCCCACGCCGGCCCGTTCACCGAGGGTGGCTACACCGAAGAGGAGTGGAAGCTGGTCAACGAGACCCGCAAGATCCTCGGCGACGGCAACATCCTGGTGGAGCCCACCTGCGTGCGGGTACCGGTGATGGTGGGCCACTCGATCGCCGCCACGCTCGAGTTCGAGCGGGCCATGGGGCCGGCCGAGGCTCTCGACCACCTCTCCGCCGCTCCGGGCGTCGACGTCTGGAGTGACGACAAGGTGCCCACCCCGCTCGACAGCGCCGGGGTCGACAACACCCTGGTGGGGCGGGTACGGGGGACCCTGGGCCGCCTCGGCGGGATATCGCTTTGGGCGGTCGGCGACAACCTGCGCAAGGGGGCCGCCCTCAACGCCGTCCAGATCGCCGAGTTGCTTCCCTCGATCCGCTAGGCCCCCCAGGACCACCCGGTGCCGTATCCTGACGGCGCGACCCGGGGAAGGGCCACCGATGCAAGCACGCACCTCGATCCTCATCGAACGGCCGGTCGAGCTCGTGTTCGCCTTCGTCACCGACGTGACGCGGATGCCGGACTGGGTCACGGGGGTCACCGGCGCTCGTCTGACCAGCTCCGCCATGGGGCCGGGCGCCCACTTCATCCTCGACTACCAACCGGGATACCGCGAGACCGAGCTCGCCGTCGTCGTGGAGGCGTTCGAGCCGCCACAACGGTTCGGGTTCTCCACCGAGCGCGGGCCGTTCGCCTTCTCCGGCGTCATCGAGTTGGAGCCGAACGGGACCGCCACCCGGGTGTGGAGCATCATCGAGGCCGACCCGGACAGCCTCTCGACCAAGGTCGCCAACCTGCTGCTCGGCCCGTACATCAGCCGCAGCATGGTGCGCCGGCTCGATCGTGAGCTGGCGGCGCTGGCCGGCGCCATCGCCGCCGACCCCAACGTCCGGTCATAGCGCGGGGTCTTTGCCAGCAGGCGACTTCGGACGGCCAGACTCCTCCCCGGCATCCGTCTGGCCTCCGGCCCGTGCCGCTGCCACCCCTCCCCTCAGAGGGGAGGGAAAGTTGCAAATGAAGGAACCCGGCGGGGTTACCGCCGGGTTCTCTCCACGGGTCGGGACGGCCGGATTCGAACCGGCGACCTCATCGTCCCGAACGATGCGCGCTGCCAAACTGCGCCACGTCCCGTTGGCCGGATTCTACCGCCTACGACGGGTCCCTCAACCGGCGGGTATGGCCCCGCCCTCGGCGGTTGATGTGAGTTCCTCCACGTCTTCCCCCACGGGAGCCGGCGGCGCGGCCATCGCCCGGTCGAGCGCATCGCGTAGCTGGCGCGGGGTGAAGGGCTTGACCACCCAGGCGTCGGCGCCGGCCCGCTTCGCCAGGAAGCCATCGGCGGCCCGGTCGAGCAGCATCACCACCGGCGGGGAAGACTCGCCGGCCATCCCGAAGCGGGCGCGGACGTCGCGGGTGACCGCCATGCCCCCCATCGAAGCCACCTGGAGGTCGACGACGACGACGTCGACCGCGTGTTCCCTGGCGGCGAATGCGGCCGTCCTGGGATCGGCGGTCTCGACGAGCTGATGCGCCGCCGTGCTGAGCGAGGCGCGCACCTCGTTGAGCACCCAGGGGACGTCGGCGACGAGCAGGATGCGCATCATGGCCCTCCAGGCTACGCCCTCGGAGTGGAGTCGGCGGTTGGGGGACCTGCCGGCGGAATATCATCCGGCCATGTCCCGGATCCTCATGCTCCTGGCCCTCGCCGCCGCCGCGTTGACGGTCACGGCTCCCGCCATCGCCGCCGACGCCGAATCCGAAGGCGGTCCGGTCGTGATCGCCGACGTACGGGGGCCGCTCGAGCAACGGGCCATCGACTTCCTCGTCGACGCCGTCTCCACGGACGACGCCGGTCTGGTGGTGATCCAGGTCAACAACCCGGGTGTCGCCTCCGGGGACCCGCAGCCGCTCTTCGATGCCATCGATGCGGCCACCGTCCCGGTCGTCGCCTGGGTGGGACCGCCGGGGGCCAAGGCCTACGGGCCGTTGGTCGAGGTGCTCGCCCGCGTCGACCACGCCGGCGCCGCCCCGGGGGCCTCGATCGGGTACGCCGGCGAGGACGCCACCGGAGATCAGATCCTCGCCGACACCGCCGTCGAGGTCGGCGCCGAGCCCATCGCCGGGTTGGTCGATTCCGTGGTGCCCACCATCGGGCAGTACATCGCCTCGCTCGACGAGATGACCTTCGACACCACCGAGGGAGCCGTCGTGCTCGACGTCGTCGAGACCACCACGGCAGACGACGGCACCGAGACCGTGGTGGCAGCCACCGAGGTGCGGTTCCTGAAACCGGGGCTGCTCACCCGGATCCTGCGACTGGCCGTCCGTCCCGAAGCGACGTTCTTCTTCCTGGTCGCCGGGTTGGCCGCCGCCTCCTTCGAGTTCTACGCCGCCGGGGTGGGGATCAGCGCCTCGATCGCAGCTCTCAGCCTGTTTCTCGCCGGGTTCGGCGTCGCCTCTCTGCCGATGAACTGGCCGGCGCTCGCCACCGTGCTCCTCGGTGTGGTGCTGGTGACCATCGACTTCCAGGACGCGGCGGCGACATGGCGCGGGTTACTGGGCACCGTCGCCCTGCTGCTCGGCGGCCTCAATCTGACCACCGCTGCCCCACTCTTCGCCCCTCGCTGGTGGGCGGTCGTGCTCACCGTGATCGCCTACCTGGCGTTCGTAATGGTCGCTCTCACCACGGTGGCCCGCTCCCGCTTCTCGACCAGGACCATCGGCCGATCCCACCTCATTGGCAAGAGCGGCGTCGCCCGGACCGGGTTCGACCCCACCGGGATCGTCGAGGTCGACGGTGCCGAGTGGAAGGCGCGTACCCATCGGGCGGCGGGCGTGCGACCCGGCGACCCGGTGGAAGTGGTGGCCGTCTCCGGCATCATGCTCGAGGTCGGCCCACCAACTGTTCGCGAATAGCTAGCACAAACTGACAGATTCTCCCTTGCCGCCTCCGCGGTCTCTGGCTAGCTTCGCCCGGCTGGTAATCGATCGCGGAGGTCCTCTGGTGACGTCGCTCGACCGTTCATGGCAGCCTGTTGCGCTGTGCCGGGGTAACAACAGCCACCTGTTCTTCCCCCCCAGTACCCAGGAACGCAAGGACGATCGGGAGCGACGAGAGGCAAGGGCCAAGCTGATCTGCCAGAAGTGCCCGGTCAAGGCACCGTGCCTCGAGTACGCCCTCATGATCCGCGAGCCGTACGGCATATGGGGTGGGCTCACCGAGGCGGAGCGTCGTCAGGAGCTGGTCGCCCTCGGCGGCTGAGCCAGGCGGGCGACCCGCCGATGTGCCCGCCGGCCGGTCCGAACCCGTGATCCCCGAGCCGCGGCTCGCCACGACGATGTGTGTGCTCGCGCCGACCGACGACGGCATCCGGGTGCTGATGGTCCGCAGGTCGGCGGCGATGCGGTTCATGCCCGGTGCCTGGGTCTTCCCCGGTGGCGTGATCGACCCCGGCGACGACGCCAGGGCCGCCGTCGCCGTACCCGGGGTCGCCGAGGACCACCGAGCCTGGGCCGCCGCCGGGGTTCGCGAGGTCATGGAGGAGACCGGGATCTGGCTCTCCGCCGAACCGGTGGTCGTGCCCGCAGGCCACCGCCCGGCCGGCGACGACATCCGCCGCCTCGCCGAGCGGTATGGACCGGTGGACGGGGCGGCCGTCCACCACTTGTCGACCTGGATCACCCCCACCGCAGTCCCGGTGCGGTTCCACACCCGGTTCTCGGTGCTCGGTGTCGACCGCGCCGTCGACGGCGAGCCAGACGGCACCGAGGTGGACCAGGTCACCTGGATGGACCCCGCCGCCACCGTGGCCGCCGGCGACACCGGTGAGGTCGCCCTACCCCTCCCCACGCGGTACACGCTGGCCGGGTTCGCCGCCCTGGGATCCGTCGATGCCATCCTCGCCGCGGCGCGGGCGGGTACGCCGCCGGTGTTCCAGCCCCGGTTGCGGCTCGACGGCGACGTGATGGTCGCCTTGATCCCGGGCGACGAGGGATACGAAGAGACTCCCGAGCTGCCCCCGGACCCGGATACCTCGAGCCGGGTGATGGAGGTCCGCGGCGCCGACGGCCGCCCGGTACCCGAACTGGGCCGTCCTCGATGACCCCGGTCACGATGAGCCGGCGATGAGGTTCAGCCGCGTCCTCGCTCCCAACCCGGGCCCGTTCACCGGGCCGGGGACCAACACGTGGGTGGTCACCGACTCCGGCCAGGCGGTGGTCATCGACCCGGGGCCGGTCATCGACACCCATCTGGAGGCGATCGTCCACGGCATCGGGGAGGCCGACCCGGTAGCGGTGGTGGTCACCCACACCCATCCCGACCACGCCCCCGCCGCCAACCCGCTGGCGGCCCGGCTCGGCGTCCCCGCCATCGGCTTCGCCCCCGGCCCGCAGTTCGTCCCCACCGAGACCGTCGCCGACGGCGACCTCATCGCGGTCGGCGGGACCGCGCTGACGGTCGTCCACACCCCGGGTCATACCCCCGACCACGTCTGCCTCGTGGTCGAAGGGGTGATGTTCACCGGCGACCACGTCATGGGTGGCTCGACGGTGATCATCGAGGACGCCGCCGCCTATCTCGACTCACTGGAGCGGGTGGTCCGCGTCGGCCCCGACCACCTCTGCCCGGGCCACGGGCCCGAGATGCCTGACGCCGTCCCTGCCGTCGAGGCGGTGATCGCCCACCGCCGCCGCCGAGAGGACGAGATCGTGGCGGCGGTGGCGGGGGGCGCCGATGCGGTCGCCGACATCGTCTCGGTGGTCTACCCGGACGTCCCCGCCGGCCTGCGGCCCGCTGCCGAACAACAGGTACGGGTGCAGATCCGCAAGCTCATCGACGAGGGCCGACTCCCCGGCTTTCCCTGGCCCGAGCCGGGGAGTCCGGTTTGACCCTGCGCGCGGGACCTCCCTAGGCTCGTTGGGCTGGTGGCCCGGGCCGGGCGCCAAGTACCCACCGTCCCTATGGGAATTCAGGTATGAAGCGAATCATCGTCATCGCCGTGGCAACGGCCATGACCATCCTCCCCGCGTACGCCGCCATCGGCGCCGAGGAGATCACTCCAGCGGACATCGCCGCCGCCCGAGATCGGCGCAGCGCGGTCGGAGCGGAGCTGACCGAGGCCACCGCCGCCTACGACGAGGCGGTGGCTCGGAGCATCGAGCTGCGCGACGAGGTCCGCATCGTGTCCGCCGAGCTCGCCCTTGCCGAACAGACCCTGCAGGCGAGCCGCCGCGAAGCCGAGCAGATCGCCACCAACATGTACATGAACGCCGGTTCCGCTCCGGCTACCACCCTGCTCGACGCCTCCACGATCAACGAGGTACCGCTCCGGGAGAGCTACCTCCAAGCCCTCTCGGCCTCGGGCGACGAGACCCTCACCCGTTTCACCGCCCTCCAGGACGCCTACCTCGATCAGAAGGAACGGCTCCAGGGCCTGCAGGCCGACCAGCAGGAGGTCGTGGCGGACCTCGACGCCATGGCCGAGGACATCCTCGCCGACCTCGCCGAGGCCGACGCCGAATACAACGCCTTGGTTGCCGCCTACGAGGCCCAGGAGGCGGAGAAGCGCCGCCTGGCCGAGGAGCAGCGCCGTCGCGAGGAGGAGGCGCGACGCAACGCCACCTCGACAACCGCGGCGAGCTCGGGTGGTGCGAGCGATGACGGCGGCAACGAGGAGAGCGCTCCCCCGCCGCCTCCGCCCCCTCCGTCGAGCGGCGGGCAGGTGTGCCCGGTCAACGGTGCGGTGTCGTTCAGCGACACGTACGGCGCGTCACGTTCGGGGGGGCGGGCCCACCAGGGTGTCGACATGATCGCCGCCAAGGGCACACCGGCGGTCGCCGTTTCGAGCGGCACGGTGAGCCTGCAGTCATCGTCGCTCGGGGGCATCACCGCCTACCTCTACAGCGGCGGCGACATGTACTACTACGCCCATCTCGACGGGTACGCCTCCGGCATTTCGAGCGGCGTTTCGGTGTCCACCGGCCAGACCATCGGCTACGTGGGCAACTCCGGCAATGCCCAGTACACGGTGTCCCACCTCCACTTCGAGTACCACCCCGGCGGCGGCGGTGCGGTCAACCCCACCCCGCTGGTCTCCTCGCTCTGCTGATCACCCCCACCGAACCTCAGGTTCTGACGTACCGCTCCGGTACCGCAATCGTCTCGGGTTCGCCGAACCGTCGCAGCGACCGTATCTGGTCTCGAGCGGATCGAGCACCGCTGCGGTTGCTCGAACCTCAGGTTCGCAGTCATCCGAACCGGTAGCCGACGCTGCGGACGGTGGTGATCCAGGAGCTCCGTTCCTCGCCGAGCTTGGCGCGGAGCCGGCGGACGTGGACGTCCACGGTGCGGGAGCCGCCGAAGTAGTCGTAGCCCCACACCGCCGCCAGGAGCTGCTGGCGGCTCCAGACACGGCCAGGGTTCTCGACGAAGTACTTGAGCAACTCGTACTCCATGTACGTGAGGTCCCTCGGCTCGCCACCGAGGGTCGCCTGGTAGGTGGCCGTGTTCAACTCGAGCTCGCGGTGGCGGAGCACCTCGGGCTCGGCCTCGACCTGAACGACGGCGAGCCGGCCGACCCGCACCCGAAGCTCGCTCACGTCGATGGGGGACAGCAGGAAGTCGTCGAAGCCCTCCACCGCGTCGAGCTCGATGGTGTTGGTCCGGTCGGTGACCAGCAGGACGGGCAGGGCATGGTCGCCACGCAGCTTCGCCGCGGTCCCGATCGCCAGCCCGAGGTCGTCGGTCACCTGGACCACCGCCAGGGCGAAGCCCTGCCGGGGCGCCTTGTCGGCCACCTCCGAGAGCGATCCGATCGGGACCGGCTGCAGCCCGACGGCGAGCAGCGCCGAGATCAGCGACGGCGAAGGGTCCGGAGGATGGACGGCAACGAACACCGGCGCGCTCACAGCACGGGCAGGTAGGTCTCCAGCTCGAAGCGGGAGACGTGACTCTGGTAGCGGTCCCACTCATCGCGCTTGTTGCGGAGGAACCACTGGAACACATGGTCGCCGAGGGTGGTGCGCACCAGCTCGGAGGCCTCCATGGCATCGAGCGCCTCGGCCAGGTTGCTGGGGAGACGATGGGCCCCCACCGCCATCGGCGGCGAGTCGCCGCGCCGGCCCTCGGGCAGGTCGTAGTTGTTCTCGATCCCCGCCAGCCCGGCGGCGAGGATGACTGCGAATGAGAGGTACGGATTGCAGGCGGCATCCGGGGAGCGGTACTCGATGCGGGCCGCCCCCGGCTTGTTGCGCTTGGCCGACGGCACCAGGACCACCGCCGACTGGTCGTGGCGGCCCCACTGCTCGTAGACCGGTGCGTCGAACCCGCTGACCAGCCGCTTGTAGGAGTTGACCCACTGGTTGGTCACCGCGGTGATCTCCCGACCGTGGTGGAGGAGCCCGGCGATGAACCCCATGGCGACCTTGGACAGCCCGTACTCGGAGCCCTCCTCGTAGAACACATTGTCTTCGCCGGAGAACAGCGAGAGGTGCACGTGCATCCCGCTGCCGTCGAACGCCTCGAGCGGCTTGGGCATGAAGGTGGCGTAGATGCCGTGCTCCATCGCCACCTCCTTCACCGCCAGCCGGGAGGTGACCACGGTGTCGGCCATGGTGAGGGCGTCGGTGTGGCGCAGGTCGAGCTCGTGCTGGCTGGGGGACACCTCGTGGTGCGAGGACTCGACGGGGATGCCGAGCTGCTCGAGGGTGAGGATGGTCTGACGCCGGTACTCCTGGGCTACGTCGAGCGGGGTCAGGTCGAAATAGCCGCCTCGGTCGAGCACCTCGGGATCGGGCGAAGAGTCCTTGAAGTAGAAGTACTCCAGCTCGGGCCCGACGTACAGGGAGTAGCCCAGTTGGTGGGCGTGCTCCAGGCTGCGCCGCAGAACCCAGCGCGGATCGCCCTCGAAGGGCTCGCCCTCCGGGGTGACGATGTCGCAGAACATGCGGGCGGCACCGGCTTCACCCTCCCGCCACGGCAGGATCTGAAACGTGCGCGGGTCGGGCCGGGCGAGCATCTCGGTCTCATGCCTGCGGGAGAAACCGTCGATCGCCGAGCCGTCGAAACGCATCCCCTCGTCGAACGCGGTCTCCAACTCGGCCGGGGTGATGGCGAACGACTTCAGCATCCCGAGGATGTCGGTGAACCAGAGCCGGACGAAGCGGACCCCGCGCTCCTCCACGGTGCGCAGCACGTAGTCATGCCCGCGGCTCATGCCCTGATCTCCCGAGTTGCGGGGACGCCTCGCCTAGGCTCCCGTTGTCGGTGATCGTATGCGGCCGCGGCTGCCCGGTCCAGCCCGGGAGCCGTCCGAAACACAGTGTTCACACAGTGGTCACCGACGAGAAACCGGCGTGCCCGAGACTGGCGGGGATCACGCCGGCCGAACCAGGAAGGACGACGAATGCCGTACCGGGCGGAATACATATGGATCGACGGGCAGAAGCCCACAGCCAAGCTGCGGTCGAAGACCAAGATCGTCCCCGACGGCCAGGAGCCGCCGATTTGGGGCTTCGACGGGTCGAGCACCGAGCAGGCACCGGGCAGCAACTCGGACTGCGTGCTCCGGCCGGTGATGGTCAAGCCCGACCCGATCAGGGGCGGTGACGACGTCCTCGTCCTGGCCGAGGTGCTCCTCACCGACCTCGAGCCGCACGCGTCCAACACCAGGGCGGCGTGCCTTGCCACCGCCGAGAAGTACGCCGCCCACGAGCCCTGGTTCGGGATCGAGCAGGAGTACACCCTGTACAAGGACGGACGGCCGCACGGCTGGCCGATCGGCGGGTTCCCGGCGCCACAGGGCGGCTACTACTGCGGGGTCGGCGCCGACGAGATCTGGGGCCGCGACGTCGTCGAGCTGCACACCAAGGCGTGTATCGACGCCGGCATCGCCATCTCCGGCACCAATGCCGAGGTGATGATCGGCCAGTGGGAGTTCCAGATCGGGCCACTGGACCCGGTGGCGGCGGCCGACGAGCTGTGGATGGCCCGCTGGCTGCTCTACCGCATCGGTGAGGACTTCGACATCTCGGCCCACCTCAACCCGAAGCCGGTCGAAGGCGACTGGAACGGAGCCGGGGCCCACACCAACTTCTCCACCGCCGAGATGCGGGAGGACTACGACGCCGTGGTCGCCGCCTGTGAGGCGCTGGGCAAGAAGGCCGACCTCCACATCCAGAACTATGGGGCGGGCATCGAGCGTCGGCTGACGGGGCTGCACGAGACGGCGCCGTGGACCGAGTACAACTACGGCGTGTCGGATCGTGGCGCATCGGTGCGGATCCCGTGGCAGGTGGCGAAGGAAGGCAAGGGCTACATCGAGGACCGCCGGCCCAACGCCAACTGCGACCCCTACGTCGTCACCCGGCTCATCACCGAGACCGTGTGCAGCTATCTCGAGGGCGACGACCCGGCCTGAAACCAGCCATCAGCCGGGAACGACCCACGGCGGGACCGGGGCTTCGATTCGCTCGAGCCGGGTCGGGACGTCGCCGAAGCGGTCGGTGCGGTCGCGCCAGTCGAGCCAGGCGGCGGTGATCTCGTCCTTGCTGCGGGCCACGTAGTTCCACCACATCTCGATCCGCTCGCCCAGAGGCTCGCCGCCGAGCAGCAAGAAGCGTGCATCGCCCCGTGCCGTCACCGGCAACTCGGCGATCCCCGGCGGCACCAGGGCGAGCCACCCGGGCTCGACGATCTCGTCACCGATGCGCACGGTGCCGTCGAGCGGTGCCACCGCATGCTCGAACCGGCCGTCGACCGGCAGGGCCACCGTGCCGGCCCGGACGTCGATCTCGACGCCGACGAGGGCGGTGTCGGTCCGGGCCGGAGACACCGCACCGGCGAAGGAGCCGACCAGCAGCCTTCCGGTGGCGCCGTCCAGCTCGAACCGGGGCAGCTCCCCGTGATGTTCGAACCGGGGGGTGCCGTGCCGGGTGGCCTCCGGTTGGGCGACCCACATCTGCACTCCGCGGAACGGGGGCCGGGCCGCCAGCTCGGCGTGGGCGATCCCGTGACCCGCCGTCATCCAGTTGAGCTGGCCCCGCCGAATCACCTGCTCGGTGCCCAGCGAGTCGCTGTGCAGTGCCTCACCCTCGAGCAGCCAGGTGACGGTCGATAGGCCGATGTGCGGGTGGGGGCCGACCTCCATCGGGTTGGGCTGCTCGGCGTCGACCGGTCCCATCAGGTCGACGAAGCACCAGGCGCCGACGGTGCGACGACCCTTGGTGGGGAGGACCCGGGTGACGGCGAGGCCGCCGACGTTGGTGGCCCGGCCCTCCCGCACCTCGGTCCCGGCCAGGGCGTCGTTCTCACAGCGTCGATCGACGGGTTCCACCGGTCCACTCATGTCGTTCCTCCACGCCGGGACACGTGGTCTCAGCCTAAGCAGGACGACCCGACGGGTCTGACCGCGCTACCCGCCGACGGCGGTGCGGGCCTCCTCGAAGCCGGTGGCCATGTCGGCGGCGGCTGCGGTGAACTGATCGAGGGCGGCCAGCCTGCCCTCAGATCCGGGCTGGTTGGCGAAGCCGTCGAGCATGGCGGCGGCGGCATCGGCGAACTCGATCGACGACTGAATGACCCCGGTCCAGGCGTCGGCGGCGGCGGCGGGCACCTCCAACGATGAGATCTCGGTGGAGATGGCATCCGCGTCGGCGGAGAGCTCGGTGAATGCGGTGCTGGTCTCCTCGGAGGTGGCGTTCCCCTCGTCCCATGCGGTGTTGATGTCCTGCGCCTCGGTGGCCATCGCCGCGGTGCGGGTGGCGAGGTCGTCCACCGCGGTCAGGAAGGCCTCGTCCGCCGGCCCGATCGTGGTGGCGGTGCCGTTGCCGTCCCCGGCCACGGTGGTGTCGGACACGGCGCCGGGGGCCGTGGTGTCCGGCGTGCTCTCCGGTGCCGGTGGAAGGGCATTGACGAAGAGATAGGTGAACCCGATGAGGCCGGCGATGACCAGCGGGAGGATCCACCGGCCGTGCTTGGGGTCGGCTCTGCTCACGGCGGGAAAGATAGCCGGGCAAGCCGCCTGCGCCCGGGAACGTCGGAAGGGCGGCACCAACGCTTCTCTTGTTGACGGCTCTTCGGCTGACGCCTCATCGCGATGCGATGGGGGACCCCCAGCCCCCATCGCCGAGTCTCCGCCTGCCGGCGGAGCCTCGTTGGTTACCCTGCCACGATGGAACTGACCGGGCGGGTGGCGATGGTTACCGGTGGGGCCGTCCGGGTGGGCCGGGCGCTGGCTGTCGGCCTGGCGCGGGCCGGGGCCGACGTGTTCATCCACTACAACCGTTCCGCCGGGCCCGCCGAGGAGGTGGCCGCCGAGATCTCCGGTCTTGGTCGTCGGGCGGCGATCGGATCGGTCGACCTGATGGACACTGCCCGCGTCGCCGACCTGGTGACGATGGCGACCGATGCCCTGGGGCCGGTCAGCATCCTGGTCAATGCCGCATCCAACTTCCCCGAGGACACGCTCTCCGACGTCACGCTCGACGGCTGGCGGGACACCCAGGCGGTGACCCTGCTGGCCCCGGTGTTCCTCACCCAGGCGTTCGCCGCCGCACGCCCGGAGGACATGGATGCCGCCGTAGTGAACATCACCGACGTGAAGACCCTCACCCCGTACCGCAAGCGGTTCAGCTACATGATGGCCAAGGGTGGCCTCGACACGTTCACCCGGGCGGCGGCGCTGGCTCTGGCGCCGCGAATCCGGGTCAATGCCGTTGCTCTCGGCGTGATCCTGCCGCCCCCCGGTGAAGGCGAGGACTACGTGCTCGCCCTCGCCGAGAACCTGCCGCTACAACGGGTGGGCGGCACCGACCCGGTGGTGGCCGCCGTGGTGGCCCTGCTCCAGAACGACTTCATCACCGGCGAGATCGTCCGCATCGACGGCGGCGCCCACCTCACCTGAGCGCCCTCCGGGGCCGGGTAGCCTGACCGGAGTCTCCTGGATTGGCCCATGCTCGACCGTATTCACATCAGCAACCTCGAGGTGCGCGGCATCCTCGGCATCAATCCCGACGAGCGGGTCACTCCCCAACCGATCCGGGTCAGCGTGACGTTGTGGGTCGACACCACCCCGGCAGCTCGCAGTGACGACATCGCCGACGCCGCCAACTACCGCACCATCTCCAAGGCGATCATCCGCCACATCGAGCATGGTGAGCCGCGCCTGGTCGAGCGGCTGGTCGACGAGATCGCCACGCTGTGCCTCGACGGCGAGCCTCGGGCCGAGGAGGTCGAGGTGACCGTGGAGAAGCCGACGGCGCTGCGCCATACCGAGTCGGTGGGGGTCACCATCCGGCGGGGCCGCAGCTGATGGCGGCGACGCCGGTCCACGCGGTGGTCTCGGCGGGGAGCAACATCGACCGCGAGCAGAACCTGCCCGAGGCGATCAACCGGCTCCGCCGGCATCACCGGATCGAGGTGCAGAGGGTCAGCCGGCTGTACGACACGGTGGCGGTCGGCAGGCCCGAGGGCGCCGCCCCGTATTTCAACGCCGCCATGCTGGTCTCCACCGACCTGAGCCTCGCCGAGCTGCGGTCCGAGTTGCGCGCCATCGAAGAGTCGCTGGGCCGGGTGCGCACCGACGACCCCAACGCCCCTCGAACCATCGACCTCGATGTCTCGTACTACGCCGATGTGGTCGATCCCCCTCAGCTGCCGGACCCGGCGGTCCTGGACCGTGCCCACGTCGCCATACCCATCGCCGAGATCGTTCCCGATTGGGTGCACCCCGTCACCGGCGCCACTGCCGGCGAAATCGCCGCCGATCTCGACCGGGCCGGTGTTTACCCATTGCCCGGTCTCGCCGTGAACGCACGGCGGCTGGCGTCGGCGGGGGTCGACTTCGACGACGTCACCGACGTCTATGCCCCGCGGATGTCGGCGCTGGTTCGCCAGCAGCTGATCGAGTTGGGCGAGGACCCCGACCGGGAGGGCCTGCTACGCACCCCGCTGCGGGTGGCCAAGGCGATGGATTTCCTCACCAGCGGCTACACCGCCACCCTCGACGAGGTGGTCAACGACGCCATCTTCGATGCCGAGGGCGCCGAGGAGATGGTGGTGGTGAAGGACATCGAGTTCTACTCGATGTGCGAGCACCATCTCCTCCCCTTCTTCGGCAAGGCGACGGTGGCCTATCTGCCCAAGGGACAGATCATCGGGCTGTCCAAGATCGCCCGGATCGTCGACCTGTTCGCCCGGCGTCTCCAGGTACAGGAACGGCTCACCAACCAGGTGGCCGACGCCATGATCCATGTGCTCGACCCACACGGGGTGGCGGTGGTCATCGAGGGCCGCCACTTCTGCATGATGATGCGCGGCGTCCAGAAACAGGACAGCTCGATGCTCACCAGCGCCATGCGGGGCACCTTCTCCGCCGACGCCCGCACCCGCAACGAGTTCCTCGACCTGACCAGACGCTGAGCCGGACCGCCGAGGACAAGAGACTTGCGCCCGTTCGGATATGTCCCGTGCCGCCGGTTGACTCAGCTCACCACGCGAAAGGGCTAAGCCTTTGGGCCCACTACCCTTATCTCCACCGTGCTAGGCGGGGCGCTAGGGGTGCCCTGCACCCGAAATCCCCTTCATGCGGGGCCGAACCCCCGCCCGAGGGTGGGGTGTCCTCCGGGTCGAGCACCGTGGGATCGATGATGACGGACGGGTCCTGCGCGGCGAGGCGCCGTGAACCGGGTCAGGTCCGGAAGGAAGCAGCCCTAAGCGGGTCCGTCCTCGGGTGCCGCAGGGGTGCCCGTCCCGAGTCGAGAACACGGACAGCGCCGGAGGGCCACCATTCGAGGGCGGGGCCGCACGGTTGTACGAACCTGAGGTTCTCAGGCACCGCCCCGGTGCCTGATTCTCTCCGGTACGGAGCGGGGCCGGCCAGGCCCCCGAACCTGAGACGATTGGGTACCGCTCCGGTTCTTCGGAACCTCAGGTTCGGCCTTGCCGCTCACGACTTGACGAGCAGGGCTCCGTAGACGAAGCCGAGGGGGCCCATCCGCCAGGCCTCGACGAGGTCGAGCGGGCCTCCGGTGAACATCTCCTCGGGTTGGGGGAGCTTGGAGAGGCTCTCACCGAGGTACCGGTACTCGTCGGCGGCTCCGGCCATCCGGCCGACCGCCCCGAGCACCGCCCTCGACCCTGCCCGATGGATGGCGGCGGCACGCGCAGCGACCGGTCGACCCAGGTCGACCACCCCGGCCATCCCCCCGACTCGGAGTACCCGGGCGATCTCCGCCAGCGTGGCCGGCACCGAGTCGAGGTTGCGGAACACGTAGGCGGAGAACACGCTGTCGAAGGCCCCGTCGGCGAATGGGAGGCGCTCCCCGATCCCGACGACACGCATCTGCGTGGGGTTCAGTGCCAGCATCTCGGCCGAGGGGTCGAGGGCGATCACCTCGGTCGTTCCCAGGTCTGTCAGGGCGGCACCGGTGCCGGCCCCCAGGTCGAGCACCCTGCCCGGCGGCAGCTTGACGATCACCGACCGGCGCCACGCCGCGTCGCGGCCAAGCGACAGCATTCGGTTGATGCGGTCGTAGTTGCCGGCGATGCCGGTGAAGACCTCGCCGTTGGACACGGTCAGCCGCCGATGACGGCGGACCCGGTGTACGGCTGCAAAGCCTCCGGCATCTCGATCGAGCCGTCGTCGCGCTGGTAGTTCTCCAGGATGGCGATCAGCCAGCGCCCGGTCACCGCGGTCCCGTTCAGGGTGTGCACCAACCGGTTGCCGTCCCCGCCCCGGTACCGGATGCGAAGCCTGCGCGCCTGGAAGTCGGTGGTGTTCGACGTCGAGGTGATCTCCCGGTAGCGGCCCTGGCCCGGGAACCACGCCTCGATGTCGTACTTCTTGGCGGCCGGGCCGCCGAGGTCGCCGGCGGCGACGTTGACCACCCGGTGCGGGATCCCGAGTTCCTGCGCCAGCTCTTCCTCACGGGCCAGCAGGAAGTCGTGCTCCTCCACCGACCGGTCGGGGTGGCAGAAGCTGAACATCTCGACCTTGTCGAACTGGTGCACCCGGAAGAGCCCACGGGTGTCCTTCCCGTACGTGCCCGACTCACGGCGAAAGCAGGTGGAGATCCCGGCGTAGCGGAGCGGGAGCGCGTCGCCGTCGAGGATCTCGTCGCCGTGCATCGCAGCCAGCGACACCTCCGACGTCCCCACCAGGTAGAGGTCGTCGTCGGTCCCGTAGATCTGTTCACGGTCGGCCGGGAAGAAGCCGGTGCCGAACAGGGCGTGCTCGCGTACCAGCACAGGGGGGATGACGGGGACGAAGCCGTGCGGTTGGAGCCGGTCGATCGCCCAGCGCACCAGAGCCAGCTCCAGCGTCACCAGCGGGCCGGTGACGTAGCCGAACCGGCTTCCCGACACCTTGGCGGCCCGCTCGATGTCGATCAGGCCGAGGGCTTCGCCGAGCTCGAGGTGGTCCTTCAGGCCCTCCTCGGCACGTGGCTCCCCCCAGGTGCGCAGCTCGACGGCGTCGTCCTCGTCGAACCCGTCGGCGGCGGTGGGATCGACCAGGTTGGGCAGCCGAGCCCACTCCTCGTCGAAGCGGGCGTCGAGGGCGTCCGCATCGGATAGCGCGGCCTGGTATGCCGTGGCCAGCTCGGCGGCGCGGTCGAGCGCCGCCTGGCGTTCCGCCCCCTGGCTGGTGGCGATCGTCTTCCCCAGTTCCTTCTGCTGGGCACGAAGCTCCTCAGCGGCGGTGCGGTGCCGCCGCCGGTCCTGGTCGACCGCGCGCAACGCCTCCAGGTCGATGCTCATCCCGCGGCGGCGCAGCGAGTCGGCGATCAAGTCGGGTTGGTTGCGAAGGACGGCGACGTCGATCATCTGGCCAGCGCCTTCTCCACCGCCTGCTGCTCCTCCGGGGACAGCTCCTCGACGCCGCGTCCCCGGGCCACCTGCTTGGCGTAGAACAGTGTCTCGGTGCGGCCCACCAGGACGGAGATCACCAGGCCGTTGCCCATCGGGTCGACGATCGCAATGGACCGGGAGAGTTGCCCGGTGATGTTGCCGAACGCGTCGTAGGTGACGACACCGGTACACGACAGGGCGAAGGGGATCTGGCTCTCGACCCTGGCCAGCCTCGGACCGATGTCGCCCACCGTCTGCTCCACGGTGGTGAGGTCCTGGTCGATCTCGCCGAGCAGCGAAACCACGTCACCGTCCTTCGGCACGGCAGCCATGCGCCGGGCCAGCGAGCGCGCCTGCACCGCCACCCCGACGGCGACGCCGAGGGCGATGACCGCGATGACGAGTGCTGCTTCGTTCATTGGGCGTTGGTGGCGAAGACGACCTCCCAGAGGTTGTCGTCGGGTGCCTGGTCGTTCTCGATCGACGCTGCGACGGTGAGGGTGTACAGGGTGTCCGGCTGGAGCGGGATGGCGAGGACCTCGATGGTCTCCGCCGCCCCCGGCGCCAGGGACGGGATGATACGTTGCTCGGTGAAGGGCTCCACCTCCTCGCCCTCGAGGCGGAGCTCGACGGTGATCTCCTCGGCGACCACGTTGCCGCTGTTGGTCACCACGGCGGTCACGTCGAGGGCCTCGGCGAACGGCATGACGAGGACGCTCCCCACCGACCCGGTCGGCTCCGGGACCGTGTTGACGGTGACCGCCACGTCGCGGCGTTCGTCGAGGTCCGGGGCGGCGACCAGCCGCTCGATCAAGAGCTCGATGTCGGTGGGCACCCCGGTCACGAAGGCCACCTCGGGAAAGGCCGGTGGATCGAAGTCTCCTTCGAGGGCCGGCACCTCCTCGAGGAATCGGGCGTACGCCGCATCCCCGACCGCCAAGGCCACGGCGGCACCGCGGACCATGTCGGTGAGGTCGAGCGCCTCCTCGGCATCGACCGCCTGGTGAACCGTGTCGTCCAGTGCCGCCAGCCCGTCGCGCCATGACGACGTCGCCGTGCCCAGGTAGCCATGGATGACGGCGGCGGCGGGAGTCACCTCGGCGGCGGCGACCCGGTCGTTGAGCGCCTCGGAATCGCTGCGCATCCGCCCGGTGAGGTCGAGCACATCCGCCCGATCGAGATCGCGCAGCCCGGCGAACATCCCACGCAGCGCCTCGGCCACCATCACCTCGCCCTGAGCCACCTCGTCGGCGATGGCGAGGTACTCGGTGGTCTGCCGCTGCTCGGTGCGATACCGCACCCCGAGCGCGATCGCGCCCAACACCACGAGGATGCTGAGAACGATGGCGAGGCGTCGACGGCGGCGCTGGCTACGGAGTCGCGCCAGAGAAGAAGTGGTCATGTGACTGTCTTGTGGGCGAGGAGGGACTTGAACCCTCACGAGTATTACCTCACAGGAACCTGAATCCTGCGCGTCTGCCAATTCCGCCACTCGCCCCGGATTGGCCAACAATCGTACCACGGGCCCGGTCTCAGGCTTCTGGGCGGGGCGCGCTCATCGCGCCCGTTGCGGCCGATCGGCCACCGTCGGCGAGGGTGCGTAGGCCCACCCGGCCGTACAATCCAGGATCGTGGGACTGGCACGAAAGCTGGAGCACCGGCTCGAACAGCTCGTCGACGGCCTCTCCGCGGCGATCTTCCGCGGCGGGATCCATCCCGTCGACCTCGCCGGCCGGGTGGTCCGGCAAGCAGACCTGTCCGCGTTCGAGGGCGAGTTGGGCCAGGAGATCCCCAACGACTACACCCTCCGCATGCATCCCGACGACCTCGCCGAAACGATCGACATCGACGCCCTGGAGGCCGAACTGACCAACGCGCTGGCGCAGACCGCGGCCGAGCGCGGCTGGCGCACCGGTGGCCCACCGAGCGTGACCGTGGTCACCGACGCCAGAGTGCCGTCGGGCGTCCCGCACTGCGAGGCGCAGTCGTCCCCCGGGCCGATACCCCCGTGGGGGTATCTCATCGCCCTCCGCGGCTCGGAGTACCACGAGCTCGGCGACAACCGGGTGATGGTGGGGAGGGGCACCGAGTGCGATGTGGTGATCAGCGACCCGGAGACCTCGCGGCGCCACGCCAGGATCATCCGCAGGGCGGGGCAGGTGTGGGTGGCGGACGCCGGTTCCGCCAACGGCACCATGGTCAACGGGATGAGGGCCGGCCGCCAACCTCAGTCGGTCAACCCCGGTGACCACCTCGTCTTCGGCAGCGCAGGGTTCACCCTCCGGATGGCCTGACCGACATGCCCGCGCTGTTCCTCAACCTGCTCAAGCTGATCTTCATCGCCCTCATCTATCTCTTCCTGTGGCAGATCGGGCGATCCATCGGCGCCCACATCGGGCCGGCCCCCTCCTCACGGCCGGCACGCAAGCTGACCGAGCTGGTGGCGGTGCGATCGGCGACGCTTAGCGGGCTGCGGTTCCCGTTGGGCTCCGGGATCACGGTGGGTCGGAGCGGAGACTCGGATGTGGTGGTCGACGACCCGTACGCCTCCGACTTCCACTTCAGGATCGCCGTGCAGAACGACGCCGCGGTGCTCTCCGACCTGGGCAGCACCAACGGCACATACCTGAACGGGAGACGGGTGACGGTGCCCACCCGGCTGGGCAAGGGCGACTCCATCCAGATCGGCAACACCATTCTCGAGGTCAGATGAGGTACTCCTGGGTCATCGACAGCCACACCGGGGTGGTGCGCGCCGAGAACGAGGATGCCTTCTTCCCCGAGTCCGACGACGCCGCCGACGGTCCGGTGGTGATCGCCGTCGCCGACGGGATGGGGGGTGCCGTCGCCGGCGAGGTGGCCAGCCGGGTGGCGATCGACGCCTCTACCGCCGCCGACCTCGCCGCCGCCGACGCGGCAACCCGGCTCGAGGCCGCCAACCTGGCGGTGATCGAAGCCGCCGTCGCCGAGCCGGAGTACCGCGGAATGGGCACGACGCTGACCTTGGGTATCTTCGCCGCCGACGGGCTCCTCACCATCGGGCATGTGGGCGACTCCCGGGCCTATCTGGCCCGCGACGGTGAGCTGCGCAGGATCACTCGGGACGACACCGTGGTCGAGGAGCTGGTGCTGGCCGGAGTGATCACCGAGGCCGAGGCCCGGCACCATCCCCGACGCCACCTGATCACACAGTCGCTGGGCATGCCCGACATCGTCATCCAGGTCATCGAGGAGCAACTGGACGACGGCGACCGGGTGCTGCTGTGCAGCGACGGGCTCACCGCCATGGTCGACGACGACGCCATCGGCGCCGTGCTGGCACACGCCGAGACGCCGGCCGACGCGGTGTGGCTCCTCATCGATGCGGCCAACGCAGCCGGAGGGCACGACAACACCACCGTGGCGGTGGTGGACGTCGAAGGATGACCCGCAACGCCGAGGCCTCGCTGCTGGCGGCGGCGTCGGTGCTGGCCGCCATCGGGGTGACCCTGGCCAACTTCGCCGCCGGCGGCGGGCTGGACGCCCAGGTGGCGCTCACCTTCCTGGTGTTCGCCCTCTCCTTCGGCGGGATCCATGTCGCCCTCCGCCGCTGGGCGCCGTCGGCCAACCCCTACCTCTTCCCGCTGGCTGCCTTCCTGGCGGCGATCGGGTTCATCATGGTCTACCGGCTCGACCACGAGCTGGCCGCCCTGCAACGCTGGTCGATGCTGGTCGCCGGGGCTGCGTGCGCCTTCCTGCTGTTCATCCTCCGCAACGAGGGTGTCGCCATGCTGCGCCGGTACCGCTACGTGTTCCTGCTGGCCGCGGTGGCCCTGCTCCTACTGCCCCTGCTGCCCGAGGGCCTGCCGGTCCACGGCGTCGAGGTGTTCGGCTCGCGGTTGTGGGTGCGCATCGAGCTCCCCCTGGGAGGCCGGACGCTCTCGTTCCAGCCCGGTGAGATCGCCAAGGTCCTGCTGACGATCTTCCTCGCCTCGTACCTCGCCGACCGCTACCTGGTGATGGCCTCGACCGACCGCAAGCTGGGGCCGGTCACGCTCCCCGACCTGCGCCAGCTGTTCCCGGTGGTGCTCGCCGGGGCCGCCGCCTTCTTCGTCCTCATCTACCAGCGCGACCTGGGGGCCTCGCTGCTGCTGTTCGGCCTGTTCATCGGGATGATGTACATCGCCACCGGGCGGGGCTCGTACCTGGCGATCGGCGCCGTGTTCGTCGGGGTGGCCGGGTTCGCCGCCTACCGCATGTTCGACCACGTGGAGCGGCGTGTGGTGGCCTGGCTGCGGCCGTTCGAGGATTTCGCCGACAGCGGCTACCAGATCGCCCAGAGCCTGTTCGCCCTCGGCAGCGGGAGCATCACCGGGGCGGGGATCGGGCTGGGGCGGCCCGACCTGATCCCGGCGGCGCCCACCGACTTCATCTTCGCCGCCGTCGGCGAGGAGATCGGCTTCGCCGGCTCGATAGCGGTGATCGCCGCCTATTCATTGCTGATCGCCGCCGGGTTCGGCATCGCCCTCCGCGCCCGGGACGTTTTCCGCAAGTTCCTCGCCGCCGGGCTCACCCTGGTGCTCGGGATGCAAGCCGTGCTGATCATCGCCGGGGTGATCCGGCTGCTCCCGGTGACCGGCATCACCCTCCCGTTCATGTCGTACGGGGGCTCGTCACTGGTCGCCAACATGGTGATGATCACCCTGCTCGCCCGCATCTCGCACGGGGAGCGGACATGAACGGGCCGATCCGCCGGATGGCGATGGCGTTGTTCGTGGCGATGGCGGTGCTGGTCGGGATGGTCACCTGGGTGCAGGTAGTCGACGCCGCCCGCTACCGCGACGACCCGCGCAATGCCAGGGTGGTGGCCGCCCGGGTAGGGCGGGAGCGGGGCCCGATCATCACGTCGGACGGGGTCGTGGTGGCCCAGTCGCTGCCCGATCCGGCGGACCGGACCGTGTTCCGCCGGTCGTATCCGCAGGGCCCGCTCTACGCCCATCTGGTCGGCTACTCCACGGTGCTGTTCGGCAACACCGGCTTGGAGGAGAGTCGTTCCGACGACCTCGTCTCCGACCGTGACTCGACCATCTCCGGGGTCCTCAACGCCATGCTGGGCGGCGACCTGCGGCCCCACGGCCTGCGGCTCACCATCGACAACGACCTGCAGACGACAGCGGTGGCCGCGCTGGGAACCCTGCGCGGGGCGGTGGTGGCGCTCGATCCGGAGACGGGCGGGATCCTGGCGATGGTGTCGTACCCGTCGTTCAACCCCAACCGGCTGATCGGCTCCGACGCCGCAGCCGCCGGGGAGGCGATCGAGCGGCACCCGTCCCAGCCGCTGCTCAACCGAGCCACCGACACCACCTACAACCCCGGGTCGACCTTCAAGACCGTGGTCACCGCCGCCGGTCTCGGTGGAGGGACGGTGGACCCCGAGACCACGTTCCCCGACCCGACGGAGTTGCCCCTCCCCGGGTCAACGGCGACCATCTCCAACTACAGCGGCGGGCCGTGTGCCGACGGGGACGAAGTGGCGCTGGCCCGGGCATTCGCCCTCTCGTGCAACACGACCTTCGCCCAATTGGGCATGGACCTCGGGGCGCCGGCGGTGGTCGGCCAGGCGGAGGCCTTCGGGTTCAACCGAGACATCGAATCCGAGGTCCCGGCGGTGGAGTCGGTCATCCCGTCGGCGGACGAGTTCGGTGACGACCTGGCCGCCCTGGCCCAGTCGTCGATCGGCGAGCGCGACGTGCGCGCCACCCCGTTGCAGATGGCGATGGTGGCGGCCGCCGTCGCCAACGACGGAGTCGTCATGAAGCCATATGTGGTGGCCGAGGTCTTCGACGCCGACGGCCAGGTGGTGACCGCCACCGAGCCGGAAGAGCTCGGGGTGGCGATGAGCCCGGAGACCGCCGACGTGCTGGCGTTGATGATGGAGAGCGCAGTGACCAGCGGCACCGCCACCAGGGCGTCGGTGCCCGGGGTCAGGATCGGCGGAAAGACGGGGACCGCCCAGGTGCCCGGCAGCTCGCCGCACTCGTGGTTCATCGGGTTCGGGGCGGTCGAGGCCGCCCCCGACGAACCCCAGATCGCCATCGCCGTGCTGGTGGAGTCGAGCGAGGCGACCGGCGCCGACGCAACCGGCGGCACGGTGGCCGCCCCCATCGCCCAGCAGGTCCTCGCCGAGTTCTTCTCCGACTGATTCCTTTCCCCCTTCCGGGGGAAAGGAGGCTGAGCAGGGACGCCGAAGGCGTGACACTCAGACGGAAAGGGGGGTCCGGTCCGAAGGTCGTGCCGGAGACCGGGTTTCTACGGTCCGCCGGTACCATGACCGCCCGTGACCGACACCCGAGTACTTTCGGGCCGCTATCGCATCTCCCGTCATCTTGCCCGAGGCGGGATGGGCGACGTCTTCGAGGCCGAGGACACGCTGCTCGACCGCAAGGTGGCCGTGAAGGTCCTCCACGAGCAGTTCGCCCGTGACGAGGCCTTCGTGGCGCGCTTCCGCCGTGAGGCGCAGCGGGCGGCGAACCTCAACCACCCCAACATCGTCGCCATCTACGACTGGGGGCAGGAGGGGTCCACCTACTTCATGGTGATGGAATTGATCGACGGCCGCACCCTGCGCGAGATCCGGCGCACCGAGGGGGCGCTGCTCCCCCGCCGGGCCGCCGAGATCGCCGCCGAGGCGGCCGCCGCACTCACCGTCGCCCACGACAACGGGGTCTACCACCGCGACATCAAGCCGGGGAACATCATGGTGACCCCGGGTGGGACGGTGAAGGTCACCGACTTCGGGATCGCCCGGGCACTCGACGACTCCGAGGAGCTGACCAAGGCGGGTGCGGTCATCGGCACCGCCACCTACTTCAGCCCGGAGCAGGCCCAGGGCCTCTCCGCCGACGGGCGCTCCGACGTCTACTCGCTCGGGGTCGTCCTCTACGAGATGCTCTGCGGGCGGCCCCCCTTCCAGGGCGACAGCCCGGTGGCTGTTGCCTATCAACACGTGTCGGAGTGGGCGCCTCCGGTGTCCCACTACAACCCCGACGTGCCTCGGGACCTCGAGGCGATCGTCGACCGGGCGATGGAGAAGGACCCCAACGCCCGCTACCAGAGCGCCGCCGAGATGCGCGACGACCTGCTCCTCTTCCTCCGAGGTACCACGACGGTCCCCACCCGACAGGACGAGAGCGCCACCAGGGTGATCGCCGCCCCGATGGTGGTCCCGCCGCCGGCGACCGCGGTCCCCGACGAGACGTCGCGCCACATGGCGGTCGAGCCCGAGGATGAGCGGTCCCGCGCCGGGTTCATCGCCGGGGTGATCGGGCTGGTGCTCCTGCTGATCGCCGGGCTGGTCATCCTGTGGATGCTCCTCGCCGGAGGTGCCGCCGCCGACCTGGTCACGATCCCCGAGCTGCGCAACCAGTCGGCCGAGGAGGCCACCGTCGAGCTCCAGGAGCTCGACCTGCGCGTCGGCCTGGCCACCGAGGCCAGCGACGAGATCGCCACCGGCTTCGTGATCGGGACCCTCCCCCCCGGCGGCAGCCTGGTGGAGCCGAGGTCGCTGGTCACCATCGTCGTATCGGGCGGGCCGCAACTGGTGGCGGTGCCCAGCCTGGTGGGCATGACCGAGGAGGACGCCAGAGCCACCATCGAGGACGAGGGTTTCCTGGTGGGCGAGGTCACCACCCGCGAGGACCAGGAGATCGAGCAGGGAGTCGTGCTGGAGCAGACCCCGCCGGCCAACCAGGAGGCGGCACCGGGCAGCGCCATCGACCTGGTGGTTTCCGCGGGCCCCTTCGCCCTGACCGTGCCGTCGGTGGAGGGTTTGACCGAGCAACAGGCCATCGACCTCCTCGAGGAGCAGGAGTTCGTGGTCGAGGTCGAGCTCGAATTCTCCGACGAGGTCGAGGAGGGGTTCGCCACCCGGACCGACCCGCGTGCCGGGCAGCTGGTCGACCGGGAGACACCCAACGTGGTGCTGTTCATCTCGGACGGCCCGGAGCCGATCACCATGCCCAACTTCGTCAACCTGTCCCCGGAGGACGCCGAGGTGGCCGCCGAACTGGCAGGACTCGACCTGCGGATCGGGGACCCGATCGAGGTGAGCCTGAGCAGCAATCTGGCCGGCCGGGTCGCCGCCCAGAGCCCGGAGGCGGGCGCCGAGGTGTTCCCTGGCGACACCGTGGTCGTCCGTATCGGCCAGCTGCGACAGGTGGAGGTCCCCGACCTGTTCGGGCTGACCGAGCAGGAGGCCCGGGACGTGCTCGACGACATCGGCCTGGAGCTGCGGGTGGTCGGGGTCGTCCCCAACGACGACCCCGAGCTGGGGAACCGGGTCGTTGGGCCAGGAGCCGGTCGAGGGCGAGCTCGTCGACGAAGGCTCGGAGGTCGAGGTCCAGCTCGGCGAGGTTCCCTCGGTTCCGCCGACGACGAGCCCGTGACCGCCAGCCCGGTGGAGGCGGAACGCAACGCCGCGCTCCTCCGCTGGTACGAGGCCGAGGGGCGTTCGCTCCCCTGGCGGGCGACCTCGGATCCGTACGCCATCCTCGTCTCCGAGACGATGTTGCAACAGACCCAGGCCGGCCGGGTGGAGCCGTACTACCGGGAGTTCATGGAACGCTTCCCCGACGTGACGTCCCTGGCGACGGCGCCCTTCGCCGAGGTGGTCCGGTCGTGGTCGGGCCTGGGGTACAACAACCGGGCACTCCGGCTCCACCAGGCGGCCAAGGTGATCGCCGACCGAGGCTGGCCCGACACCGTGGAGCAGCTGGAGAACCTTCCGGGGGTGGGCGGGTACACCGCTCGCGCCTTGGCGGTATTCGCCTTCGGCCGCCGCGACGCCGCCGTCGACACCAACCTCAAGCGAGTCCTGAGCCGCTGGTACGGCGAGGCGCTGTCCGGGACGGCCCTCCATCGCGCGGCCCTCAACGCCCTCGCCGACGATGCGGTGTCGTGGAACCAGGCGATGATGGACCTGGGCGCCACCATCTGCCGACCTCGCCGGCCCGACTGCGATCGTTGCCCGGTGGAGCCGTGGTGCACCGGCCCCGAGGTCTACCAACCGCCGACCGCCCAGGCCAGGTTCGAAGGCTCGGTGCGGCAGGTGCGCGGTGCCCTCGTCCGGCTACTGGTCGACGGCGCCGTGGACGACCCCGAGCTCACCGCCGCCATGGGCCACCTTCCGACCGACCTGGTGGCCGAGGCCCTCGACGGGCTCATCAACGACGGGCTCGTCGTCGAGACCGAGCACGGGTGGGAGCTCGTCGACTGAGCGCCGGCGCCTTCCGGCAAGGGCCGGTGGATCGTTAGGATGCGCGGCCATGCCCGTCTCCAAAGGCCGTCGCAAGGCCAATCGCCGGCCGACGCCGCCCAGCAGACCGATGACCACCGCCCACCAGAAGGGCCCCTCGCCGACATGGTATGTGGTGACCATGTTCAGCCTGATGGGGGTCGGGGTCCTGGTGATCCTGGCCAACTACATCAACCTGCTCCCCGGCGGCACCTCGAACACGTGGCTGATGGTCGGCCTCGCCGGGATCGCCGCCGGCTTCGGGATGACGTTGAACTACCGGTAGGTTCCGCCACCCTCAGCAGAGGACCGGCGGCGGCACCGGGCGAACGCTCGGCTCAAACCTCGACCATGTCCTCGCGGCAGTGCCGCGGCGCCGTCACGTCGCCTTCCTGGGCGTGGGTGACGGTCAGCCGCAAGCCGCAAACGGTGCACTGGTAGTCGACCTCGACCTCGCGCACCTCGTCGAGGTCGGGCCCCTCGGGCATAGGGGTCGCCAGAGCCCGGATCGCCCACAGAGCGAGGGCGAAGATCGCCACACCGATGGCGATGGCGATCAACCAGACGAGCATGAACGGCCCGTCAGTCGAGGCGCTCGATGATGGTGGCGTTGGCCATGCCGCCGCCCTCGCACATCGTCTGCAGCCCGTACCGGCCGCCGGAGCGCTCCAGCTCGTTGAGCAACGTGGCGAGCAGCTTGCCGCCGGAGGCGCCCAACGGGTGGCCCAACGCCATGGCCCCACCGTTCACGTTGACCTTCTCCCAGTCTGCACCGGTGTCACGCAGCCAGGCGGCCACGACCGTGGCGAACGCCTCGTTGATCTCGAAGCGGTCGATGTCGTCGAGGTCGAGCCCGGCCCTGGCCAGGACCTTCTCGGTGGCGGGGATGGGGCCGGTGAGCATCGTCACCGGATCGACCCCGGCGAGAGCGAAGGCGACGAACCGAGCCCGCGGCCTCAAGCCGAGCTCGTCGGCCTTCTCCCGGCTGGTGATCAGCACCGCGGAGGCGCCGTCGGTGATCTGCGACGAGTTGCCGGCGGTGACCTGGCCGCCCTCCTTGAATGCCGGCTTCAAGGTGGCCAGGGTCTCCGGCGTCGTCGTCGCCCGAATCCCCTCGTCGCGGCGCATCACCTCACGGGAACCATCCTCGCCGGTGACCTCGATGGGGATGATCTCGTTGTCGAACCGGCCCTCCTCGGTCGCCCGGGCGGCCCGCATGTGCGAGTCGTAGGCGAGCCGGTCGGACTCCTCGCGGGTGATCCCCCATCGCTCGGCGATCAGCTCGGCGGAGATGCCCTGGGGGACGATCCCGTTGTCGTAGCGGGCCATCATCGCCGGGCCGAACGCCTGACCGGGACCCTGCAGCATGGTGACCCCCATCGGCACCCGGGTCATCGCCTCGACCCCGCCGGCGATGACCACGTCGTACACCCCGGCCATCACCCCCTGGGCGGCGAAGTGGACCGCCTGCTGGCTCGACCCGCACTGACGGTCGATGGTCGTGCCCGGGACGCTCTCGGGGAACCCGGCGGCGAGGACGGCGTTGCGGGCGACGTTGACCGCCTGCTCGCCGGTCTGCATGACGCAGCCGAGGATGACGTCGTCGATGAGCACCGGGTCGAGGTCGTTCCGCTTGACCAGCTCCTTGAGCACCTCGGCGGCGAGATCGACCGGGTGCCAGTCCTTGAGCTGCCCGCCGCGCTTGCCTCCCGGGGTGCGGACGGCGTCGACGATCACGGCCTCGGTCATGCGCTCCTCGCGGTCACTCGATCACCCGAAGGTACCACGGCGACCGACGCGGGCTACCGGTGCCGACCACGCCTCGAGTTGCCAACTTTGAGCGAGTGACTCCCTGTGGTGGCGTCACTCGCTCAAAGTTGGGCCGCTCTACAGGCGGAGGGCGTCGCGACGCGGCTCGTGCTCGAGCAGACCGGGGTGGAACGCCACCTCGTGGTCGATCTCGCAGGTGGTCGACGACAGCGTCGGCCGGTCGATGACCAGGTTCTTGAACCCGGCGAACATCTTCGGGTCGCGCAGCGTCTCGATGAAGTCGCGGTACTTGTTGGCCACCTCGAAGAAGTCGCCCCCAATGAGGAAGTGGTACACGGCGATGGCGTTCTGGTAGTGCTCGAAGTCGGGGAAGGCGTCAGACGCCGACCCCAACTGGGCGAAGTTGATCGCCTCCGGTGTGTAGAACAGCCGGATCAGCCGGTCGATGACGTCGTAGGCGCCGACCACCCGGTCGTAGGCGTCCACGAAGTCCGGCTCGGTCGCCTCGACCCCGTCGTTGAGCCGCTTGGAGACGACCTCGGAGAGGATCTGGGCGCTGCGCATCGCCATGAACACGCCGCTGGAGAAGATCGGGTCGATGAAGGCGGAGGCGTCCCCGACCAGGGCGAACCGGTCGCCCCACTTCTGCTTGCACAGGTAGGAGTAGTCCCCGTTGACCATCAGGTTCCGCTCCATCGTGGCGCCGTCGAGGATCTCCTTGGTGTACGGGGCGGCGGCGATCTCCTTGAGGTAGAGCGCCATCTTCCAGTCCTCGTGGCCCTCGGCGAGCAGCTCCTTGCGCTGAGCCCGGTAGTACGACGAGTTGACCACCACGCCGACGCTCACCCGGTCGTTGCCCAGCGGGATGCACCAGATCCATCCCTGCTTCTCGCCGCCGAGGTAGACGATCTGGATGAGCCCTTCTTCCAGGGTGTCGACGAACTTGGCGCCCTTCCAGTAGCTGCAGCTGAGGGCGGTGCGCTCCAGCTCCTTGTGGGCGACCTTGGTGCCGAGGCGGTTGGACATGAATGTGTCGCGGCCGCTGGCGTCGACCACGAAGCGGGCCCGCAGCTCGATCTGCTCGCCGTCGGGGCCGGTGGCGAACACGGTGGCGCCGTCGTCGTCGAGTTCGACGTTGGTGACCTTGGTCTCGTAGTGGACCGTGGTGCCCAGCGAGATCGAGTTCTTGAGCAGCTCGTCGTCGAATTCTGAGCGGATCACCTGGAAGGACAGCGAGCTCTCGTCCTCGATGTGGTGCCAGAAGCACCACGCGGTGTTGGTGATCCCGTCGACGTCGATGAAGCGAACGCCGGGCTTGCGGACCCACCGCGCCTTCATGTCCTCGAGCACGCCCAGCTCCTTGAAGACGTGGTAGCAGAACGGGAGCATCGACTCACCGACGTGCTCACGCGGGAACCGGTCGCGCTCGAAGACGGTGACCGAGTGTCCCTTCTTGGACAGGAACGACGCCATCGTCGAGCCTGCCGGGCCACCGCCGATCACCACGACGTCGGTGGTGGGTACGTCTGCCATCTTGCCCCCCAAGGTTGCATTCGAGTTCAGAGCACGGCGGGAGGTGCACCACCTCCGCCAGCGTCTGAGCCTAGACGCCTCACGCCGCATGCTCATGAGCCGACCGACCCGTTTCCGGCGAACCCGAGGGCGGGTCGACGGCCCGTATAGAGTCGCCCGATGGACCCCTCGACCGCCGGCCCCGACCCTGGCGACGAAGTCGTCGACCTCTTGCGGAGCGCCGTCGACTTCTCCCTCGAGTACGTCACCACCATCGATGAGCGCCGAGTGTCACCGGAGGCCACCGCGTTGGGGGCACTGGCTGTCTTCGACGAGCCCCTGCCGGAGCACGGCACCGACTCCCGGGACACCCTCCGGATGCTCCACCTCGCCGGCAGCCCGGCGACCATGGCAAGCACCGGGCCGCGCTACTTCGGGTTCGTCAACGGCGCCACCTACCCGGTCGCCCTGGGCAGTTCCTGGCTGGCGAGCTCCTGGGACCAGAACACCGCGCTGCCGGTGATGTCGCCGGTCGCCGCCAAGCTGCACGGCGTCGTCCAGGACTGGCTGGTCGACCTTCTCGCCCTCCCCACAGGCACCGGGGTCGCTTTCGTATCGGGCGACACCATGGCCAACGTCGCCTGCCTCGCCGCCGCCCGCGACCAGCTCCTGCACGACCTCGGCTGGGACGTCCAGTCCGACGGGTTGATCGGCGCGCCAGACCTCACGGTGGTGGTCGGCGAGCGCGCCCATTCGACGTTGTTCAAGTCGCTCGGCCTGGTCGGGCTCGGACGGCGACGCCTCACGGTGGTCCCGGCCGACGACCAGGGTCGGATACGCCCCGACCGGCTCCCCGGCGTCGCCGGCCCGGTGCTGTTCTGCGCCCAGGCGGGCGAGGTCAACACGGGGGCGTTCGACCCGTTCGACGAGATCGCCGACTGGGTGGCGGAGCGGTCCGGGTGGCTCCACGTCGACGGCGCCTTCGGCCTGTGGGCGCTCGCCGACCCGAGCCGGGCGCACCTGGTGCACGGGCTCGACCGCGCCGACTCCTGGGCGGCCGATGCCCACAAGTGGCTCAATGTCACCTACGACAGCGGACTGGTCTTCGTCCGCGACCTCTCCACGCTGCGCCGCACCTTTGCCGCCGTCGCCGGGTATCTGCCCAGCGGTGACACCTTCGACGCCATGCACCACACCCCGCAGTCGTCCCAGCGGGCACGGGCCGTCGAGATCTGGTCGGTGCTGCGCACCCTGGGCCGTCGCGGTGTCGCCGGCATGGTCGTCACCGCCTGCGACGCCGCCGCCGCCATCGCCGATCGCCTGGCCGCCGGTGGCCTGGCCATCCTCAACGAGGTGGTGCTCAACCAGGTGCTGGTGCGGATGGTCGACGGGCCGACAACCGAGGCGCTCGTCAACGAAGTCCAGGCCGACGGGCGCATCTGGTGCGGGCCCACCCAGTGGGACGGTGCCACCGCGATGCGGATCAGCGTCTCGTCGTGGAAGACCGGGCTCGACGACGCCGCCTTCGCCGCCGAGGTGATCCTCGAGTGCGCCTCGCGGGTGCGGTCCCGGTCGTCCTGAAGGACGCGAACTCAACGAGAGTTTCGGCCGGGTCGTCGCCCCACACCGGCCCCCGGTAAGCGCCGGGCCACCTCTACCCTTTGCCGCTGCAGGTGGAGGCTCTTCTCAGGTAGGACGAGGCAGATGGTGGCGGACCGGGCAAACGCGGAACGGCGGATCGTCACGACGTTGTTCGCCGACCTCGCCGGGTCGACCGCGCTGGCGGCACGGCTCGATCCAGAGGAGTTGGACGCCCTCCTCAGCCGGTTCTTCTCGGCGATGGAGGCGGTCATCACCCGTCATGGCGGAGTGGTGGAGAAGTACATCGGCGACGCCATCGTCGCCTACTTCGGTGCCCATCGGGCCTTCGGCGACGACGCCACCCGAGCGGTCAAGGCCGCCCTGGCCATGCAGCGGCGCCTGGAGGCGTTGCGCCGAGAGGACCCGGCCGCTCACGACACCCTGCGCATGCGGATCGGTATCGAGAGCGGTGAGGTGCTGGTCACGCCCGGGCGCGAGACCGAGCGGCTGGCCACGGGCCAGAGCCTGAACGTGGCGGCCCGCATCCAGACCGCCGCCGAGGAGGGCGCCGTCCTCGTCGGGGAACGCGCCGCACGTCAGGCCGCCGGCGCCGTCGCCTTCGGTGAGGCGAGGTCGATCGCCGCCAAGGGTGTTTCGGAACCGCTCATCGTCCGCGCCGCCCTGGATGAAGCGCCGGCCCCACGAGGGGCGACTCCATTCGTAGGCCGTGAAGCCGCCGTCGCCCGACTGCGGGAACGGCTCGCCGCCGTTGGCCGGGGAGCCGGCGGGATCATCACCGTGGCCGGGTCGCGTGGCTCGGGGCGGTCACGAGTCGTCGACGAGGCGCGCCGGGACCTCGCCCTCGATGTGACCTGGCTGGAGGCCCGGGGCCGCGAGCTGGGGTCGGCGCCGGGCTATGCCCTGTTCGTCGACCTGCTCCGTTCCTGGTTGGGGCTCGACCCGGATGCAAGCGCGGTCAGCGCCGCCGAGATAAAAGGACCGCTCGCTGAGGGCACCACCGCCGACCTGGCCGATGATGTGGCGCCGCCGCTGGCGGTCCTGCTCGATCCGGCGGCCACCCCGGCGATGCTGCCCGGCGACGTCGTCGGCCGGCAGGTGTTCCGGGCGGTGCGCACGCTGATCGCCGGCCTATCCGCCGACCGTCCGGTGGTGATCGTCGCCGACGACCTCGACGCCGTTGACGACGACTCGCTCCGCCTGCTGGCGCACGTGGCGCCGCTCACCGACGGCCATCCGGTGGTGGTCGTCGCCGTGGTTCCCCAGGTGCCCACCGGGCTCTTGGCCGACACCCTTGCCGAGTGGCGGCGGGCCGGGCGGCTGGAGGGAGGGGAGCTCACCCTGGAGCCGCTCATCGTCTCCGAGGCCAGGCAACTGGTGACCACCCTCATCCCCGACGCCTCCCATGAGGTCATCGAGGCCGTGGTCCGGCGCGGATCGGGCGAGCCCTACCTCCTGGAGCAACTGGCGGCGGCGGTGGTCGCCGCCGGCGGGGACGTCGCCGAGACGGTGCCGGACACCATCCGCGGCGCCCTCCAGGCGCGAATCGACACCCTCGACGAGAACGTCAAGAGACGGCTGCGCGCCGCCGCCGTGTTCTCCGGCGACGTCACCGCCGAGGTGCTCGAGGCCCTTCTCGGCGATGGGTCGCACTCGGAGCTCCTCACCCTCGTCGATCTTGGTCTCCTGGTGGCGGCGCCTGGGGCGTCAGGTACCTACCGGTTCGCCGACCCCCTGCTGCAAGACGTGGCGTACGGGACGGTGCCGAAGGCTCGGCGCACCGAGTGGCACGGACGCGCCGCCCACTGGTTGGAACGGCACGATCCCGACGTCCACACCGTCCTCGCCTTCCACTACGCCGGCGCCGGGGACGAAACTCGGGCCCGCCACGCGCTGGTACGGGCCGGCGACCAGGCCGGGTCCATCGCCGCCGATGCCACCGCCCTCCGCCACTACCGGGCGGCGCTCGATGCCGCCGGCAGCGCCGGTTGGGACCCGGTCGAGCGTTCCTCGCTGGAGCGCAAGATCGGAGAGGCGCTCCTCCGCCGTGGCGCCTACGACCAGGCCCGGTCACACTTCGAGCGTGGGCTCGAGGTCATCGGAGACCGCTACCCGGCCTCGCCGGCTGAGATCCGACGACGTTCGCGCACCGGGCTGGCGTCGATTCTGATCCCGGTTCGAAGCCGCAGGAGCGATCCCGAGGCGCGCCGGTCGGCATCCGAAAGGGCACGCCTCTACGCCAGGCTCGGTTGGGTGGACTACTTCTCCGATGGCGACAGGTTCTTCCTCGACGCGGTACGCACCGTGCACTTCGGGACGGGCGTCGGTGACGCGGCGATCTTCGAGACCGTCCAGGGACTGATGGGGGTGGGGGTGGGGCTCGACGTGAACGGCAATGGCCGGCTCGCCGCCCGCTTCCACCGCCGGGCGCTGCAGACCGCCGAGGCGGCGTCGGATCCGTTCGCCCTCGGGTTCGCCCACCTCGGCAACTGCGTCCACGAGCACCACGTGACCGGCGATTGGGACGCCGCCCTCGACCACGCCAGGAAGGGCATGACGGCCTTCGCATCGGTCGACGCCTCGCACGAGTGGGGATCGATCGCCTACCTGGAGGCTTGGATCCTCGCCGGCCGTGGAGGCTTCGCCGATGCGCTCGCCGTCTGCGACGAGATGTTGTCGACGGCACACCAGACCGGTGACCGCCATCTCGCCGCATGGGCGACCGAGGCGGTGGGTCGGATCTGCCTCCTCGCCGGCGCTCCCGAGCGCGCCGTGGACCTGTTGTCCCACGCCGCCCAACCGCTGGCCTCGATCCCCGACAACATGAACTGGGCGCGGGCCCGGGCAGAGGCGGTCCAGGCGCGGGCGATGCTGGGCGAGATCGACGTCGCCAGCTCCGATCTCGAGGCAACCGAGCGCTTCGTCCAGGTCCACGACGTTCGCGGGTTCTACCGCTCCGAGCTCACCATCGCCAGAGCCCGGCTGGCGCTCGTCATGGGTGGCGACACCGATGGTCCCCCCATCGACGCCGCCGCCGCGGTTGTTGCCGCCGGCGAGGCGGCTGCTGACGACTGGGAGGGCCGGGTCGAGGCGCACCGGCTCGCCGCCGACCTCGCCGCACGGCGTGGCCAGCCGACGGCGGTGCGCAAGGAGCTCGACCGTGCCACCGAAGCCGCACGGCGCCTCGGCTCACCGCTCCACGAGGCGATGGTGGACCGGGACCGGTGGCGGCTGACCGGCGACTCGAGCGTGCTCGCCACGCTGGCGCCGTCCTTCTCCGCCCTGGGGCTCGTCTTCGACCCCGAGCGCGGGGACATCCGGCCGGGCTCTGACCTCGATGCCTCGATCGACGCCGTCGTCACGCGGGAGCTCGCCAACAACGAATGCATCTGGCTTGGCACAGAACACGGCGTCGTGTAGAGCGACTTCGTCTATGTCCAGCTGCTTGGTCGGAGCATCCGCACCCGGGCGGCTCGAGTCCTCTACGACGATCCAGCGCTCGGGCCCAAGTTCAGGTGCGTCGACTCTGTGCGGGCATGGTGCGGGTGGCGATGACGTCGATCCCGGTGCCGAGGGCGTCGGTGAGCACGGTCTGGCCGCGCTGAACCGGGGCCTCGACCTCGAGCCGGCGGAGTGTCTCGGCGAGTCGCCGAACCACCGTCTTGGGTACCGGTTCGGCGGTGCGAACCGGGAGACGGGGGAGCACGCTGCCGCTGATCGCCACCGTGGTGGAGAGAGGGCGGCGCGGATCGGTGTGCTCCTGGCGGGCGTACCGCTTGCCCTTGGCGCATTCGAAGCCGCGGATCTCGATGATGTCGTTCTCGACCACATCGACCTCGAGGCGGCAACCGAGGGGACACCCGGTGCAGAGGTAGGTGGCGGTTTCGACGGTGGTCATGCTGCGCTCCCCCGGGCATCGTCGACGCCGGTGGGGACGGCGTGCACGGTGAGCGCATCCCCGTGGAAGTCCGCCAGCACCCGCGATCGGAGCTTGAGCGTCACCATCTCGGACGGCACCACGGCATTGACCTTCCGGCGGTACAGCGATCCGAGCTTGATCGTCGTCTTGTCGTAGATGGGTTTGCGCACCCGGACGTACACCGTGTGGTCGCGATCGGTCGCCAGCGTGTGCGGCACCACCTGGGCCACGTTCTCGCCCGGGACGAGCCGGACGTTGTCGGCGGGTGGCATGGACCCGGTGACGAACTGACCGGCGCTGCGGCCGGCGATCAGCGCCTCCTCGGTGACCCAATCGGCGAGGTCGTTGATGTGCACCACGTTGCCGGCGGCGAAGACCCCGGGGGTCGTGGTCTCGAACGTGCTGGTCACCATCGGGCCATTGGTGAGCGGGTCCATCCTCATCCCGAACCGCCGCGACAGCTCGTTCTCGGGGATCAACCCGATGGACAGCAGGAGGGTGTCGCAGTCGATGTCCCAGGCCTTGGCCATGACCGGCTGGAGGTTGTCGTCAACCGGGGCAACCGTCACCCGTTGCAGGCGGTCGTGGCCGTGGACGTCGACCACGGTCGTCGAGAGGTGGAGCGGGATGTCGAAGTCCTCGAGGCATTGGACGATGTTTCGTCCCAGCCCGTTGGCGTGCGGCATGATCTCGAACACCCCGATGACCTCGCAGCCTTCCAATGTGAGCCGTCGGGCCATGATCAGGCCGATGTCGCCGGAGCCGAGGATCACCACGCGCCGACCCGGCAGGAAGCCGTGGAGGTTGACCATCTTCTGGGCGAGCCCGGCGGTGAGCACCCCCGAGGGGCGGTCACCGGGGATGTGGATGGCGCCCCGGGTGCGTTCCCGGGCTCCCATCGCCAGCACGATGCTCCCGGCCTCGACGATGCGGACCCCCACGGCAGGTGACATCAGCTTGATGCGACGACCCGCCGCGCCGTTGCCGCTGTGGTCCACATCCATGACGAAGGCGTCCTCGAGCACGTCGACATCGGCTTCCAGGACCCGCTCCAGGTAGCGCTCGGCGTACTCGGGACCGGTGATGTCCTCCTTGAAGGCGTGCAGCCCGAAACCGGAGTGGATGCACTGCAGCAGGATCCCCCCCGCTTGGCGTTCACGATCCACGATGAGCACCCGCTCGGCCCCGGCGTTGCGGGCGCCGACGGCGGCGGCGAGACCGGCCGGTCCCGCACCCACCACCAGTACGTCGTAGCGGTCGTCGAGATGGACGGCGAGGTCGGTGATCATGGTGTCGCCTCCACCCCGGCCACCTCGAGCGTCGGCTCCCCGACGGCTGGGGCGGCGTCGCCGCGTTCGATGACGAGCCACGACCCGGGGCCGCGCTTGGTCAGCTCGGTCATCGGAATGTGGCGACGGGACGAGAGCAGCTCCATGCACCGCCACGTGCAGAAGCCGCCTTGGCAGCGGCCCATCCCGGCCCGGGTGCGGAACTTCAACCCGTCCAGGGTGTGGGCGCCACGGTCGATGGCATCGACGATCTCCGCCTCGGTGACGTGCTCGCAGCGGCACACCAGGTGGGCGAAGGCCGGATCCTCTGCGGCCAGCCGGATCTGCTCGTCGGTGGAGAGGGCGGCGAAACGGGTCGGGTGGGGCAGGCTCGGCTCCCAGTCGTCCCTGGTGCGGAGCTCCAGACCCTCGTCGGCGAGGATGCCCGCCACCATCGGGGCGATGGCCGGCGACGAGGTGAGCCCGGGTGACTGGATGCCCCCGGCGTTGATGAACCCCTTGCGGGCGGTGGGGCCGATGACGAAGTCGTTGGTGTCGGCGATGGGACGCAGCCCGGCGAAGGAGGCAATGACATCGGCCTTGGTGATCCCCGGCACCAGCGCCGACGCCGCCTCGAACACCTGGTCCATCCCTGCGCTGCTGGTGCTCAGGTTCTCCTTGTCGTCGACGTCGTCGGCGGTGGGGCCCACCATGATCGTGCCGTCGAAGGTGGGGATGACGAGGATGCCCTTGGTGATGGCGGTGGGGCAGGGGAAGATGATCCGGGTGACGATCCCCGCCAGCCGCTTGTCGAGGAGGTACTCCTCGCCCTTGCGGGGGCGGATGGTGAAGGTGCGGACACCGGCGAGCTCGGCGATGTCGTCGGAGTAGACCCCGGCGGCGTTGACCACGAACCGGGTCACGATGTGCCTGCGGTTGGTCCCGACCCGCAGCAGCCCGTCGTCGAGGCTGTCGATCGAGGTGACCGTGTGCCCGGTGGCGATCTCGACTCCGTTGTGCGCCGCATTGTCGGCCAGGAGCAGCACCGCCTCGTAGGGGTTGATGACCCCGGCGGTGGGCGCCCACAGCGCCCCGATCACGTCATGGCTGACGTTGGGCTCTTCGGCACGGATGCGCTCCGGCTCCCACAACTCGAGACCGGTGACCCCTCGCGCCGTGCCCTGGGCGAACAGGGCGTCGAGCGTGGCGAGCTGCTCCTCCTCACGGGCGACCACCAGCTCGCCGACCCGCTTGAACCCGAACCCGAGGTCGTCATGGAGGACCCCCCATCCCTGGTTCCCCGGCCACTCCAGCGCACCTTTGAGGGTGCCTTCCGGGGCGTGGGCCCCGGCATGGATGATGCCGCTGTTGGCTTTGCTGGTGCCGAAGCCGACCTCGGCGTTCCGCTCGAGCAGCACCACCGAGAGGTCGTAGCGCGACAGCTCCCGGGCCACGGCGGTACCCACCACCCCGCCGCCGATGATGGCGACGTCGTAGGGGGCACGTGGTCTCGGGTCCATCATGGCTCCTCGCCGTCTCTGGGCCTTCGGTGACACCGTACGCGACGGCGTGACGCCCGGTAGGGGCGGAAGTAGGTATCCGCCGGGACCAGGAGGAGCCGCGCGATCACCCCGTCAGCGTTCCGAACAGCTTGAGGCCGGCGATGGCCCTCTGTCGTCCGGTGGCGAGACCTCTACGCTCTCGGGTCGCCTGGGTCAGTGGCAGCAGTCGATGTTCCCGATGGGCGGCATGGGGTGGAGGATGAGCGGGGTGGAGACGATGGGACTTGAACCCACGACCCCCTGCTTGCAAAGCAGGTGCTCTTCCAACTGAGCTACGTCCCCGACAAGGCCATGTTACCGGCCGTGTGGGACCGCTCCCGGACCGATCCCTGGGTTCCGCAGGCTCTACGCAGTCCGTCGTGTGAATCCGACGAGGCGTCTGCTCCGACCGGCCGCGGTCGCTGCTCGTTGCCCGGAACGCGACCTGCGCGCCCGTCATGGTCACGACCGCCATGGTCCATGGCGGGCACCCGATCGAGGGGTCGCGCTGGGCGACGTGACGTTCGGCCCTGGACCTGTGGGCGTGGTGGCGCGCAGGGTGAGTTGCCACCAGCGGAAGGAGTCGCGTGTCCATCGCACTAGTACATCCCAGACAGGCCCATCTCCCCTGGGAGGTGACGGTCACCGGCGTGCTGCTTCTGGTGCTCGGCCTGGGAGCCCTGGGTGGCGGGATGGCCATGATCATCGGCATCGGCGGGGAGAGCTTCCTCCCCGACGAGTATCTGGACGACCTGCCCCTCGTCGACAGCTGGCTGGTGCCCGGCCTCATCCTGCTCGTCGGCTTCGGGGTCGGGTCGCTGGTCGCCCTCTACGGAGTCATGCGCCGGCCCCAATGGAACTGGTTGGGGTGGTTGCAGCGAGCCACCGGGCACCACTGGGCATGGATCGCCACCATCCTGATCGGCCTCGGCCACCTGATCTGGATCGGGATCGAGCTGGCCACGATCCCGTTCTCGCCGCTGATGCCCACGTTCGGGCTGGTCGGGTTGGCCCTGGCGGTGCTGCCCCTGACCTCACCGATGCGGTCGCATCTTCAGGCTCATTGACCGCGGGTCGCTCCTCGACTGCTCGACGAGCAGGGGCCCGAGCAGGTCGCGGACGAACGGAGATCAGCCGGCCAGCTCGGCGAACACCGGGAGCGCCCGGTCGAACATCTCGTTCGACCCGGTGAGTGAGATCCGGAAGCAGCCGGGCGCCTCGCAGGTCGTGCCCGGGAGGACGAGCACCTTTCTCTCGGCGAGACGGCGGCAGAACTCGACGTCGTCGTCGAGCGGCGACCTCACCCAGACGTAGAACGTCCCCTCCGGCGCCCGCAGCTCGTAGCCGGCGGCGGTCAAGGCGGCGACGACCCGGTCACGCTTCGCCTCCAGGTCGACCATGTCGATGGAGAGGTGCTCCAGTTCGGGAACGGCACGCTGCAGGGTCGCGTTGGGGAACACCCAGCCGCCGGCGATCTGGGCTATCTGAATGGCGTCTCGCAGGTCTTCACGTCCGGTGGCCAGCGGCGACACCGCCAGCCAGCCGATCCGCTCCCCCGGGGTCGAGCAGGACCTTGCCGTAGCTGTACGAGATGAGGGTGTTCGGGTAGACCTCGCTGGGGCTGTGGAACTCGGCGTCGCTGAACACCAGCCGGTTGTACGGCTCGTCGGAGATGAGCCAGATCGTCCGTCCCAGTCGCGCCGAGGCTGCCTCCAGCACCTCGGCGAGCGCGGTCAACGTGGACCGCGGGTAGATCCGGCCGGTCGGGTTGTGGGGCGTGTTGACGATGACGGCCCTGGTGCGGGGACCGATGGCTGCGGCGATGGCGTCGACGTCGAGGTCCAGATCGTCGGCTCGGATCCGGACCTTGACCGGGACCGCATCGGCGGCGAGCAACATCGCCTCGTAGAGGAACCAGGGCGGCAGCGAGAAGATCACCTCGTCGCCCGGGTCGAGCAGCGTGCGGAAGGCGGTTGCCAGGGCACCGAACGCCCCCGGGGTGAGGGCGATGTCCTCGGGCTCGAAGGGCAGCCCGCTCGACTCTCGCAGCGCCTTGGCGACGGCTTCCCGCGGCTCGGGCTCGGAGCGCTTGTAGGCGAACCAGTCCTTGTCGAGCGGAACGGCATGGTCCCGGATTGCCGAGACGAAGCCGGGCAGCGGCATCTCCTGCGGGTTGCCGAAGGCGAAGTCGCTCACCTCCGGGTCGAGCCGGATCCCGTCCCACACCGCGATGTAGTCGAGCAGCGGGGCGAGCGCACCGGCCACGGCGTCGAGCCGTCTCGCCCCGCTCACCAGACTCTCCTCCGCGGTTCAATCATGGTCGTCCCGCACCTTCGGCCGTGCGTCCACCATACCGGCCCCCGACGGAGCATCATTCCGGCGGAGGACACGCACGCGCCGAGCGCCCGGATCGATCGGAGGAACATCATGGCAGTGACCGTCGACGCCTATGGCAGCCGCCATTGGCTCGGTTTCGAAGCCGGCAACGGCCTGCACGTCCATGTGCTCACCGGCCTCGTCATCATGAGCTTTCGCGGCGACGGCAGCCTCAGCTGGGTGCACGACACGCTGACCTTCGAAGTCCCGCTCCCCGACCTGCCGGCCGGCCAGGGCCTCAAGGTCGTGCAGTGGGCCCCGTACGTCGCCCTGGCATCCATTGCCAACGAGGGCCCGCCGCTCAGCGTGGGGTGGGCGGTCGACGGTTTCCGGCTGCTGGACACCGGGGCGGTGATCACCACCGCCACCGTGGCGTGCGACCTGGCGGTGCGTGACCCCGGCAGCTTCCTCTACCGCCTGGCTTACTCGCTCCACCTGACCGGCCAGCACGAAGCCCTGCCTTGACCGGCGACCGGTGAAGACAGGGCCTCGGCCAACAAGCCCCGGTCGGCTCTATCCAGGTGCCGTGACTCAGAGCAGGTTGTCGCGTGCCTGCTCCGCCCGCGAGGCGCCGATCGCCGTCTTCACCTTCTTCTGCTCCTCCGGTGGCGGCAGCACCGCCGGCATCCCGAGGGACTCGATCCACAGCTCCCGCGCCCAGCCCATCGTGTGGTACAGGTGCTCGTCTTCCTGCTCCCCGACCTCGTCGTATGCCTCTTGCAGCACCGAGGCGAGCTTGCCGGTCGCCGATTCGGCGACCTTCCCGATCAGCTCCCAGTTGGCGTGATCCTTGGTCTCGGCGTCGACCACCGCCTCGGCGGCGACCAGCTGGGCGGCGGCGGCGTCACCGGACTCGGTGGCCATCCGCATCGACTCGACCAGCGCCTTCCCCTTGTGGCGGACGATCTCCCGTCCCGGGGTCTCGACTTCGGGATCCAGCTCGAGGTCGTCGAACACCTTGCCCACGATCCGGACGTGGTTCTCCGTCTCTTCGAGGTACTTCTCCCACTCCTCGCGCAGCTCGTCGTTGACGGCGCACTGATCGCGGCGTTGTACACCTCAACGCCGCCCAACTCGGTCTCCAGGGCCTGGTAGAGCAACTCATGAACCTGGGCATCATCCACAACGATCTCCTTCTCCTTCAGTGACTTTGGCTGGCCGCATCTACCCGTGGCCGATGGGCCGCAAACCAGAGCGGGCTCCACGCCAGGGCCGGCGCCTGGTTCTCGTCGAACCAGAGGTCGGTGGTCAGGTTCTCGAGCCTCGTTGCCCATGCGGGCCTGCCTACACCGCGGCCCTCTAGCCGTCGCCGGATCCGGTCCGTATTCTTCTCACCGATGCCCGACAACTGGAGATAGCGCTATGCATCACCGAGTCTCGTTAGTCGTATCGATCTGCGCGGTTGTCATCGCCGTCGTGACGGCCGCCGCCCCCGGGGTCGCCCAGGGTGTCCTCGCCGTGGCAGGCCTCAACGCCGACATGGTCGACGGCAGGCACGCCGTCGGTTTCGGCGCCACCGTCGACAACCGCAAAGGGAGATTGGTCGCCACGAATGGGGTCACCGGCAGGCTTCCCAACGACATCATCGCCAAGGCACCCAACGCCGACAAGGTCGACGGCCACGACGCCAACGGGCTGACCAGGGTCGCGATGACGGCCACCAGCGACACGCTCGACCTCGGCACCGGCGAGGAGACGTATGGGTCCCCGCTGACGATCACCGCACCCGGGGACGGGTTCGTCGTGGTCTACGGAAGCACCACGGTCCGCAACAACGGCTGCACCACGGGGTGTACGGTGCTCGCCCGGATTCGCCACCTCGAGACGGGCACGTACTCGGTCACCGCGGAGGAGACGGTTCCCTCCGGGGCCCGCAACGGCAACATCGCCCACGCCTCGGTCTTTCCGGTGTCCGCCGGCGAGAACCGGTTCGACATCAGGGCCTATCGGTTGTTCTCCGGGGACGGGACCCTCCAGGGCTGGTTCGCCGAGCTCACTGCGATCTACTCGCCGTTCGGATCGACCGGCTCGTCTCCGGACGGCAAGACCGGTGCCGACCCGGCGAATCCGTCAAGCGCCAAGGACCTGCCAGAAGAACCATCGGTCACCGCTCCCGCCGGGTGACGGTCCGACCCAGGCGATGAGAGCCGTTCGGAGGGACGAGGTGAGCAGTGGCGAAGGCTGTGGTGATCGAGCACCCGCACGTCCGCCGGATCACGACCTGGTCGCATCGAATGACAACGCCGTAAGTGTGGTTCGGTTCGATTCGATGGTCCTGCATCGTCGCTGAGGCTGCGGTCCTGGCGAGAGAGGCCCTTCGCCTCTGTCGACCGGCACCTCGCCGGGAGAGAATCGCGGGCATGCGTTGGGTGAAATGGGGTCTGGTCGCCCTGCTCGGTGGGTTCTTGGTGATCCAGTTGGTGCCCTATGGCAGGGACCATGACAACCCGCCGGTGGTGGCAGAGCCGTCGTGGGATTCGCCTCAGACCCGTGAGTTGACGGTCCGTGCCTGTTTCGACTGTCACAGCAACGAGACGGTGTGGCCGTGGTATTCGAATGTGGCTCCCATGTCGTGGCTGGTACAGCGCGACGTCGACGAAGGCCGGGAGCATGTGAACTACTCCGAGTGGAACCGCCCCCAGGAGGGTGAGGAGTCGGCGGAGACCGTGCGCGAGGGCTCGATGCCGCCGAGTTCCTACCTCCTGACTCATCCCGATGCGCGCCTCAGCGACGCCGAACTGGCTGCGCTGGCCGATGGCCTGGCAGCCACCCTCGGTGCTGAGGATGGAGGTGGAGGTGAGGAGGGAGAGGCGGAGCAGGACGATTGACGGAGCTCGGCCTGGCCGCGATGAGACGCCCCTTCCTGGTGTCACCGCCGGATACGTGATCGGCCTTCTCGCCGGATTGCGCGGTTCTTGGAGACATTCGCAGTAGGAGGCATCTCGCCTACCGGATCGTCAGCATCACCGTCACCGGCCGGCTCCTGCACGTCAATCCCGGTCCTGTGGGAGGACAGCAACGCCGATGCGGCATGCGCTCCACGTTCCCAGCTTTGCCGACCCGGGGGAACTGGTCGAGATGCGTGTGATCGCCGAGGCGTCGGGGTGGGACGGCTTCTTCCTCTGGGATCGACGACGCGATCGTCTAGGCCGATACGCCCTTCCCGAATCGGCAGCAGATCGGCGCCGTCCACAGGATCAACGGAGACTCAGGGCTGGAGTGCGTCTCGACCGCTCCTTCTGTGAAGCCGCTGACCGCGACGCACCGCCCGAGCGTGTTGCGCGCCCTGGCATCGAACTTCGCCTTCAAGTCCCTTCAGCGACAGATGGGACCTGGCATGAGTAGCGTCCTCGTCCGTGCCCGAGCTGCCCCATGGTGTAGTCACCTTCCTGTTCACGGACGTCGAGGGAAGCACACGTCTTTGGCAGGACGCCCCCGACGTGATGGCGCAGGCTCTCCGCCTCCACGACGGCGTCATCGAGGAGGCGGCACGATCGAACAATGGTGTCCACATCGGAGCCCGGGGGGAAGGTGACAGCCACTTTGTCGTCTTCTCGGTGGCATCGGACGCAATCGCCGCGGCAACGGCCATCCAGAGCCAACTCGCTGAGGTCTCTTGGGACACTCCGAGACCCATCAAGGTGCGGGCATCGATCCACACCGGCGCGGTGGATCTACAGCTCGGCCAGTACTACGGCACTCCGGTCAACCGGGCGGCGCGTCTACGCGGGATTGCCCACGGCGGACAGACTCTCATCTCCGGCAGCACGTGGGAGCTGGTCAGGGACACCCTGCCGAACGGGGTGACCGTGGTGGATCACGGCCAGCATCGTCTCCGCGACCTGACCAGCCCGGAGCATGTCTTCGAGCTGGCGATTGACGGGCTCGAACGCGCCTTCCCTCCCCTGCTCTCGCTGGACGTCACTCGCAACAACCTCCCGATTCAACTCACCGACTTCATCGGGCGTCCCGAGGTCGAGGAGATGAAGCGGCTCATCAGGTCGGTCAGACTCGTCACCGTCCTGGCGCCTGGAGGGGTAGGCAAGACACGTTCGGCCATTCAGGCATCCGCTGAGCTGATGTCGGAGTTTCCCGACGGGGTCTTCTTCATCGACCTGGCGCCCATCGACTCACCCCGGGACATCGCCCAAACGGCTGCGGAGTCGCTCGGCATCGCCCTTGCCGGCAGCGACGATCTCGAGACTCAGCTCCTGACCCATCTCGTCAACGAACGGCAACTGCTGATCTTCGACAACTTCGAGCACGTCAGTGAAGGGGCGGCGCTCATCGCCCGCATACTTACAGCGGCGCCAGAGGTGAGAGTCCTGGTGACCAGTCGGATGAAGCTGGGCATCTCCGGGGAGACGATCTTCAACCTCCCGGGATTGACCATCGGCTGGAACACCGCCGAAGAAGCCTTCGAGGCCAGTGGTGTTCGTCTCTTCATAGATGCCGCCAAGCGGGCCGACGCTCTCTTCTCTCTGGACGTCGACGACCTGGAACCGTTGTCCCGGATCCTCCGTCTGGTCGGCGGGACGCCGCTGGGCATCATCCTGTCGGCGTCGTGGGTGGACACGCTTCCGATCGATGAGATAGCCGACGAGATCGAGAAGAGCATCGACTTCCTCGAAGCCGGTCAGACAGACCACCCGGAGCGGCATCGCAGCATGCGAGCTGTGTTCGAGTACTCGTGGCGGTTGCTGGATGAGGAGGAGCGTCGCACGTTCGCCGGCCTGTCGGTCTTCAGGGGGGGCTTCACCAGAGAGGCGGCCGAAGCCGTCGCCGGCGCTTCGGTACGGCACCTCTCGAACCTGGTGAGCAAATCTCTGATCAGTTTCGACAGGGGGAGCAACCGGTACACCGTCCACGAACTCCTGCGCCAGTATGCCGAGGCGGAACTGGCAGCTGACTCGGCGAGGCTCGAAGCGACCGTGGCCGAGCACGCCAGGTACTTCGCAGACCTCGCCGGAATCGCAGCTCAGAAGCTCTTCACGGGTGGCGGACAGCAAGACGGCTTACGCGTCGTCCAACAGGACCTGGACAACATGAGGCTTGCCCTTCGACATGCCTGCAGGTCTGCTGACCCTGATCGCGCCCGAGCATTCCTGCTGGCCTTCGGGTGGATCTACGAGATCAACGGATGGATCAAGGCGGGGGCTGAGATGTGCGCTGAAGTCAGGGAAGCCTTCGAGGGCCGCGAGGACGAGAGTGCCGTTGTGGCACGAGCCTTGGCAGCAACCAGCGAAGCCAAGTTCCTCACCAATCTGGGCGAGCTCGAATCGGCAGCTCCGATCGCCGCGTCGGCGGTGAGCTCCCTGCGGGAGGCGGGCGACACCCTCGCTTACCTCATCGCTGTCGAGTCTTTGCTCGAGATCATGGTCTACCGCGGGGAGGCCGATCCCGTTCTGGAGCTGAGCAACCGGGCGAGGCGAGTCGGCGACGAATCGGGCTATGCCGTGTATTCGGCCGGGATCAGCGCCTATGTGGCCGGCGCACATCTACAGAGGGGCGACGTCGAATCGGCTCTGGAGATACTCCGTGAAGGAGAACAGATCCTGGTAGAGGCGAGTGACCTGATGATCCTCGGCTGGAATCTGCATATCCAGGCGTCGCTTGCTCGGATGCAGAGTCGGCTGGACGATGCCGCACTCCTGCACAGTCGACAGGCGGAAGTCGCCCGCCGTCTCGGTTACAGGAGAGTCCTCGCCTTGGGTCTGACCGGCATCGGCCAGATTCAGGTCCAACGTGGCGAGTGGAGTGTGGCGGACCGAACGTTGTGCGAAGGCCTCGAGCTCTTCGAGAGATTGGGGCTGGTCACCGAGATGGGCTACGTCACCTTCATGCTGGCAAAGGTCATGGCGAATACCGGTGACAGGGAGCGGGCCGCCGAGGCGGCGTCCTGTGTTCGAGCTGATCCCTCGAGCGACCGGCCGTACTTCTTGGAGCCCGACCACGGCTGCCGAGTCGGCCGCAGAGTTGCTGGATGAGCTCTCTGCGACGTGATGGAAGCTGGCGCTTTCGCGTCGGCCGTCGCCCGGGGTGAGGCGAAGGGTCTCGACGTCGTGGTCAAGGAGCTTCTGGCTGAGCGCCACACACATCCCACCGCGGTAGCTTGACGACCTCCACAATCGTTGGAGGACAGCAGCCCGCCTCCACGTCGAACGGGCGTGCCCTTCGACGGTGTTGGTTGACAGGTTCCGGGCGACGAGGTGGCGACGGCACGAGGCGATCAGCGATGCCAGGCCGTCTACAGTGTTGGCCTCATGCGGGTGCTTCACGGCGGAAGGGCAATCCTCGGCTCTCCGGTCCGCGCGACGTCGGATAGTGATGCGCTCTTCGAGCGCTGAGCGCCCCGGTGCAAGGCGTCAGAACAGACGTAAACCCTTACAGATCAACGGTTTCGAGGGCCCATAGCTCAGCCCGGTTAGAGCGCATCCCTGATAAGGATGAGGTCCCTGGTTCAAATCCAGGTGGGCCCACTCTCGGAAGTCCTTGCCCCGGAAGGGCTTCTCGTGGTTCACGACTGCACCCTCGTGCACGGCAATGAGCTCTTGTCAGCGGAGGACCCTGACTACCCACAGGATCAGAGAGCTAACGACACGGCTGGGGACACCGTCACGGCCAGTGGGATCCCGACAGCCTCTGACCTGCTCCTACTACAGCGAGGGACGCGAGCCAACGCTCTCTAGGGGTCACCGGACGCCTGCAGAGTCTGACCGCGACATCATCGCTCATCTGCTTCCTCCCGGCGCAAAGCCAGCACACGGGGTGGTTCCCACTACTGCCCGGTGACTCATCTGTTCGTTCTACGGCTGTGAGGCCAGGACTCGGGCGACGAGCACGGCGGGGTCGAGTTCCATCCCCTGTTCCCACGCCTCCGTAAAGGCCTTTTCCGGGACCGAGGATCGCAGGGCCGCCACATGCTCATCGGTGGCGAGACCGGGAGAAATCCAGAACTGAGCGGTGCGGCGCACCGCTTCGGCGGCTCCGTGGAGCCGGATCGCGATGAGACCATCACTCAACTCGGCGAGTCCGTCCAGGCAGTAGATCATGCCCGCCAAGTCCTCGACCTCGGTCACGATCCGCCAGGCCCGGCCGAACATGTCCTTCGCCTCCCGCTGGCGATCCATGCCCATCAGGGCAGTGCCATGCTCGGCGATGGCAAAGGAAGCACACCGAAGGTCTCCCATATCCAGCAACATCGGCACGGCTTCGCCGAACTGGCGCGCGGCCTCGGTGTAACGCCCGCGGTGGAGGTCGATGTCGCCGAGATCGCGGTGGCAATGCGCCGCCCCGTGGCGGTCCCCGTTCCTCCTGGCCACGGCCAGGGCCTCCTCCGCCGTTTGTTCTGCTTCGTCGAGGTTCCCATCTGAGATGAGCAACTCGGTGAGGACCCCGGTGGCCATGGTGTGTAGGAACTCGTCGCCGAGCGTCTGCGACAGGCTCAGCGCTCGGTTGATGTCGGCGCGTCTGCTGGTCCAAGCCGGTCCGGCCTATCAAGCCAAAAGCCTCCCACCAGGTGTCACCGCACCGGTGGAAGTAGTCGATGGCGGTGGTGAGCCACTTGTCCGCTTCGGCGGATCGACGATCGTCTGCGTACCCCTGCATGACGAGAGCGCGGTGGTAGGCCACGTCGTCGCCCGTCTCCGTGGCAATCTCCATCGCCAGTCGGGCCGACTCGATGGCCTGGGCGGTGCTGTGCGGCAGGATCAACCATGTCGCCGACGCCAGCCCCCGCGCCATCTCGGCGGTCCGGTCGGTCCCGGCGTCTGCCATCGCCCGTCGTGCCCATTCGGCTCCCTCCCATCTACGCCCCGAGTAGTGCCAGAACATGGCCAGGGCGGAGACGAGCTTCCAGGCCTCGGATGCTTCCCCGGTCCTGATCGCCCAGTCGAAGACCAACCGGATGTTGTCCAGGTCGGCTTCGACCTGACGCATGCCGGGCTGCTGGTCAGCCCCCGTGATCCGGAAGCCGGCCTCGTCGGCCATCGCGACGAAGTACCGCGCGTCGGTCCTCGAGGCGCGCAACGGTCCTTGAGCCTGCCTCCGGCGAACGCACGGATCGACTCGAGCATTCGGTACCGATGAGGTGAGGTGCCGGGCAGCGGGAACACGAGGGAATGATCGACCAGGTCGCTGAGGAGGGCGGGGATCTTGTCTCCTGCCAGCCCATCGCCGGCGCAGACGGTCTGGGCGGCGGCGAGGTTGAAACCGGCGAAGACGCAGAGCCGCCCGAAGAGGAGGCGCTCACCGGTGCTGAGCAGGCGGTAGCTCCAGGCGATCGTTCCAGTGAGCGTTCGATGCCGTCCCGCCGCCGCTGAGGTCCCTATCAAGTCGATTCCGATACCGAGGTGGTCGAGGAGCTCGGCCGGTGTGAAGGCGCGGATCCGGGAAGCAGCCAGCTCCACGGCGAGGGGGATCCTGTCGAGACGTTCCACCAGCCGGGTCACCGAGTCGGTGTTGTGGTCGGTCAGCTCGAATCCGTCCTGGGCTGCTCCCGCACGATCGGCGAACAGACGCACCGACGGCTCGACCAGCAACGGGTCGAGCTGCACGACCCGCTCCCCCGAGGTACCCAGCGGGTGGCGGCTGGTGGCGAGGACTGCCAGGCTGTCGGTCCTGGTCGTTACGGCCTCGGCAACGGCGGCGGCGGAGCCGGCGAGATGCTCGCAGTTGTCCAGCACCACCAAGGAGCGCCGCGTCGCTGCTCCGGCGACCAGGGCCTCGAGGGGGTCGCCGCCCGGGGGTGCCCGCAGGCCCAGCACGGCCATCACCGACGGTACCACCAGCTTGGGATCGGCCACATCGGCCAACTCCACCAGCCAGACACCTTCTTCATATCGATCGAGCAGCCCCAGGGCCGTCTCGGTGGCGAGCCGAGTCTTGCCCACCCCCGGCGGTCCGACGATGGTGACGAGACGGTGGCCGGCGAGGACTTCGGCCAGATGCCGCTGCTCGGCGTCACGTCCCACGAACGAGTCCGGTCGCCGAGGCAGATTGTGAGAAGGCGCCGGCGCTTTCAGTTGGTCGGCCAGCGCAACCAGGGCGCGCCGATCGGAGGCGCCCAGCTTGGCGAGCAGCGAGGAGACGTGGCTCTCCACCGTCCGCACCGAGATGTAGAGGTGGTCGGCGATCTCCCGGTTGGACAGGCGATTGCCCACCAGACTCAGGATCTCCGCTTCCCGGCGGGTCACGCCGCCACGTAGGCCGAATTCCGTGGTTTCCACGGATGACATTCTGCCTCTTGATGACAAATGCTGCGGTAGGTGGGATCGAGACATGGAAGGAAGCCGGTCTGCCGGTGGAGGTCCCCGAACAAGAAGGATGCACCATGAACAACAGAGTCAAGGTCGTCGCCGGGTCGGCAAGGTTGCCCCGATCAGGAGCCAAGGGGAGGTCGACCCGTACCCTGGTCTTCGACACCCTGCTCGGCGTGCTGGTCCTAGCCGTGGTGATCGGTACCGCCCTGCGCATGACCCAAGCCGATCCGGAGACCTCGCCGGGCCCCGCCGTTCGGGCACAGGCCGATGCCACACCGGAGGCCCGGCACCAGCAGGTGGTCGACGGGATCGACCCGACCGTCAACGTGCCGTCGATCCTCGAGATCCCCGCCAACACCGCACCCTCAACCGGTCCGGCGGCCGCTCGCGTCGAGGCGCTGGTCGACGGGATCGACCCGACCGTCAACGTGCCGTCGATCCTCGAGATCGCGGGCAGCGAAGGGTCGGCGCTGGCCAACGGGTCCGCCCGGAAGGAGGCGTTGGTCGACGGGATCGACCCGACCGTCGATGTGCCCTCGATATTGGGGATCGCTGTCGACGGCGGCTCCTTCCGGGCGAACAAACCGCAGGTGGAGGCGCTGGTCGACGAGATCGACCCGACAGTCGATGTGGCGTCGCTCCTGGGCCTCACCGGCACCGGCTCGAACCAGTAGGGCATCGGCACGCGACTTTGAGCACCTGTGCCTCGCTATGCGGGGTAAGGGGCTCGAAGTTCGTGTCGCTCACACCCGATAACCAGATTCCCTTGAGACCCTCCAGCCCGCCGAAGTCGTTGAGGCTGCGCGATCCGTCGGGACGCGCGGTGATCCCACTCGATGCCGGCATTGGGCGTCCTTCGAATCTGGGATGGTTCCGAGCCGACTCTCGGTCTCCGGTCGTGTCACCGTCGGGTCGAGGGAATTCGGCCTCCTAGACGGGATCACCTCAACGTGTACCCGGCGTCTCGCGCCTCACTGCGAATCGCCTCGGCGTCGAGGAGGGTGAGCGCACTCTGGACGTTGGCCTCGATCGTTGCCACGCCGGTGCCGTGGGCATCGAATTCGTAGATCATGCAGCCTTTGCTGAACGGGTAGTACCAGCTACCGGTGTAGGTCGGTTGGTCGGTCGCCGCCTCCAACGTCTCGATGACCACGTCGTCGGAGAGTGCCAGTTGTTCCCTGTCGTCTCCGGGGAGAATCAGTGTCGCGGGCAGAACCTGTCGTTCGCAGGAAGGTTGCGACCCACGTCACTACGGTGGCGGCGAGCAACTCGATGGCTCCCCCGAGCACCTACCCGTCGTGGTCCCCGAGAGCGAGCCCCGAGGCCGGCACCCAGCGTCCGCACGAGGAACGCCGCGATCTCGCCCCGCGTCACCTCCAGCCACGGGCAGCACAGATCCGGGACCTCGCGGCTGCACCCGCGGGGGTGATGCCCCGCCGGGCGATTGCCTCGATGAGGTCCTCGTGGACGTTGCTGTCGTCGTCCCTGAACGTCCCGCCCGCCGAGGGCGACGGCGGGGCGCCTCCGGCAGCCTCCGCAGAAGACGTCCCGACGAGCACCGAACCGACCACCAGGATGACGACGGCACCGCCCAGCTGGCGGCCGATGCGCGACCGAGACGAGTGGTCGGCCTTCGGAGCGGGACGGCGGACTCCACGGGGCGGGCGGCGCAACGCAGCACCGCCCCGCAGCGCCGGAGGCGGGACCGTTCGTATTGCCGGCCACCGTCACCTGGTCGGGCGGTGGCTCCTGGCGCGGGCGGGCCCCGGGGCAGATGCCCGGGGCCCGTATCGGTCGAAACGGCCGATCAGCCGCTGATCACGGAGCGCCGATGAGGTGGACCATCGAGCGGGCCATCACCTCGTTGCGCTGCGCCTCGGTCTCGACCCCCTCGAAGCCGAAGCCATAAAGGAGGGTGTCGTCCGTGGCGATGATCGACGCCACCTGGACCACCAGGCCGACCCGCTCCCAGTCGTGGGCGTTCGGGGCGCTGCCCTCGGGGGCTCCCGGCACCGTCCACCCGCCGAGCCCGTCCTCGAAGGAGGTCTCTGCGGCTACGGCGTCGTTGAGGGTCACCGTGGTGTCATCCAGGAACAACCCCAGATCACCCGTGACCCAGTCGGTGGCGTAGGTGATGGCGACCTCGACCTGCTGGCCGGCGTAGGCCGACAGATCGATGTTCCACGTCTCCACCCCGTTCGAGGCGCCCGTGGCCGCATGCCAGGCACCGGTGGTGCCGGTCGGACTGCAGGTCCCGTCGGGGTTGAGCGTCTGGTAGTGGTGGAGCTGCGGGTGCAGCTCGTCGCCCCAACCCGAGGTGCACGAATCGCCGGGCTCCGTGCCGGTGTTGCCGTTGGCGTCCGGCAGCGTCGTCCAGTCGTCGGTGCCCACCGGTCGGGCCTCGACGAACACGAAGTCCCAGTTCGCCTCGACGCTGTAGGACGCCTTGAAGCTGAGGGACCCGGTGGTCGCCGCCGTCATGTCGATTGTCCGCGCCAGGCGCTTGTACGACACGTCGTCGTGCGCCGTCGCCATCTGCCAGTCACCGGTGACGGGCTCGAAGGGCAGCCCACCGTCCACGTCCCAGGTGGCCGCCCGCGTCGAGGCGAACTGCGGGAACTCGTCCGGCGGCAGGAGGCTCGAGGTCAGCACCCAGGAGGCGGTGCCGGTGCTCACCGCACCGGGGGCACCCTGGTTGTCGGCGCTCGTCCCACCATCGAGACCGAAGTTGTAACCGGTGAACGGGTCGGCGGTGCCTGCGACGTCGAGCGCCGAGCCGTCGGAAGCGAGACCGCCCCGCCGGCTCCTGTTGAAGGCGCCGAACCAGTACTGGTACACATCGTCGCTCAGCACCAGGCACACATCTGTGCACACCTGCTCGGGTGCGCCGTTCTCACCGTAGTTGAGCGGGAGGAACTCCTCGAACCCGTGGTTCTTGCCGGTGGCGAGCACCTTGCCGCCCTCGTTGATGTAGTCGCGCATCACGATGTTCATCTGGTGGGCGAGCAGGGTGGTCTCGAGACCGCCCTGGTAGTCCGTGACCAGCTTCTCGCCTTCGTACCAGACGACGGCTGGGTAGTGGCCGAGCACGCCGAGCGGATGCGGGACCGGGCCTTCGACACCGACGTCGTAGATCTCCCACGAGTAGCCGTTGGCCTCCAGGGCGTCGGTGTAGTAGTCCACATGTTCCAGCGGCGCCAGACCGCCGAGCGGGGTCCCCGGACTGTTGTCGACCACGATGAGCACGTCGTCGGCGTCGGCGTTGACCACCTCGTAGGTGAAGTGGTCGCTCTCGACCGTCGTCCGCGGGGGCTCGCCGGGTCGGTTGGACGTGCGGGCGGTGAACCAGACCTCGACCTGATCACCCTGCGACGTCCCGGTGACGGTGCCGCGCGATTCGACGTAGTACACGTCGTTGTCGCCACCGTAGATCTCGCCGCCCTCCCACTCGGAGACCCGCTTCGACCGGGCGGCACCGTCGTTGATGCGGTAGTTCAGCCGCAGCTGGCGATACTCGCGCTTGGCCCAAACGGCGACCTCCTGCGAGGAGCCGTGGCTGGTGTCGAACTCGTCGACCCAGAACTCCGGAGCAGGCGTCCCCACAGGCGAAACCGGGTTCGCCGGATCCGCGGCCGATTCGGCGATGGCCAGTGCGAACTCGATGTTCTTCTCGAACTCGAACTGCACCAGCTCCTCGGAGTCGGGGAACTCGAACCCCGAGCGCCCTTCCGTCTGGCAGTAGTCGTTCGGGTACGGGTCGTCGGGCAGATACGTCGTCGCCGTCTGGCAGGTCGCCAGCTCGGGCGTGAACCCGAGGATGTCGTACGCGGCACCGGCGTGATCGGTGGTTTCACCGTTGGTGACGTACAGCTCGGCCGAGAGATCGGGGTCGTAGCCGTCGATCGCCGGGTTGGCGTCGTCGCCCGCCAGGGCGATGTTCACCAGGTCGTCCGGGGTCGGGTCGTCCACCTGCCACCCCACCCCGTACAGGATGAGCTCGGCCGCCGAGTGGTAGTTGACCATGAACGAGAAGTCAGCGGCCCCGAGCAGCCGGTCCATCGCCTGGGTTTCGGGTTCCGAGGCGGGACCGGTACCCCGGTAGGTCTCACCTGTGTTCACATCCGTCGACCCCTCGTTGTCGTATCCCCAGTTGGTGGCGAAGTTCCGGTTGAGGTCGACGCCTTCGCCTGCGGTGAGCGCGCCGTCGCTGTTGGTGTCGCGAAGGTTCTTCCGCCACAGCCGGTTGCCCTCGGTGAAGGTGTGGTCGTAGCCGTCTGGGTTTGCCACGAGCACGAACCACAGCTCGGTGGTGTCGAGGATGTCGGTGATCCGGTCGTCGGTGCCATAGCCCTCCAGCATGTGGCGTAGCAACCGGCGGTTCACCTCGGGGGTGATCCACTCCCTGGCGTGCTGGGCGGCGTTGTAGAGCACGGCGGGTCGGGAGCCGCGACGAACGCGATCGGCGTCGGCGGTGACCCTCATGGCGTAGATCGGCTGGCCCTGCAACGAGTGGCCGACCGTGAGGAGCTCGGTCAGGTCGTCGTGCTCGACGCGGAGACCCTCCATCTCCTCGCGCAGACCACCGGGTCCACTCCACATGCGCCACACCTCGAAGCCACTCGCGGCCTCGAGCGTGGCGGCCTCGGCGGTGGTCAACCCGTCGCTGTTGGTCTTCGGCTCCAGCACGATGCCCTCGGCATCGGCGAACTTTTCAGCCTGCCCTTCCGTGAGGACCACCTCGAGCGTCGCTTCGCCTGAGGCATCCTCGGCCTCGGTGACCTCGAAGCCCTCCGACCGCAACGCCGCCTCTACTTCGGCGTCGGCCTCGGTCACGTACAAGTCGAGCCCTCCCGGCTCGCGAGTCCCCTGTGTTTCGGCCTCCGGCGAGGCCGCCGCGATCGCGGGAACGACTAGCAGCAGGGTCACCGTGAGCGCCGCGATTCGTGGCCTCATGCGTCCGCCCTCTGTTCACCGCACCCTCCCATCGCGAAGGGCACGTCTCGCTGGGAGTATGCCCGTCCTCTCATGCGACCTACAAACACGTTTCGCGAGGTCGTCGGCGCGAGAAATCGGTCGGCAGTGGGTTCCACGGAAGCTCTGGGACAGCCACACTCGACTTACGACTTCAGGTTTAGTGGGCGGGTCGACCTCGCGATGCCGTGCTCGACAGACTGATGAGGCGCCGCAATTCCCAATTCTTCAGGACGTTGCATCTTCGCGACGTGTCTACTCAGGACCACTGTTGAGGCTCGGCAACCTTGAGGTGCCTTGAACGTCGCCCTGGAAGTTCCTGCGTTTGGGTGGGGCCGGGCCCCAGGCAGCACTGATCGGGTAGCTTCCAGGAGTGGCGCAGGACACCGACGACCCGGAGCGGCCCTCGTCCACGATCGTGCGCATGGTTGGTGACGACCACGCCGTCGTGATAGGCGAGCCGGAGACCATCCGGCGGCTCGGCCTGAGTGAGTTCACGGTGCCGGAACCGATGATGGCGGCGGTGCGTGCCCTGGCTGCGGCTGCGCCAGGGCTCGCAGCCCTGTCGGCGAACGTGGCTGGTGACGTGGTCCGCCTCACTCCGCAGTCGTTGGCGCTCCTACAAAAGCATGGTGGCCTGATCGGGCGGGACGGCGCGATGCTCGGGGTGGTCCAAGCCGCCGACGGCAAGTTCGCCGGCGTGCTCGCTTTCCAGGCGATTGGCCCGATCGCCCAGTTGGCGCCCGCCCTTCCTGGGTTGCTCTCGGCAATGGCAGTGCAGGCACAGCTCATTGCCATCGACCGCAAGCTGGACGACCTCCAGATCGATGTCGACACCATCATCCGCGACGGACACATCGAGGTGCTGGCTGAGGCCCGCGCCGCCCTGGCAATCCTCGAGAGCGTACATGGCGATGTGATCGCCTCGGGGCGGCTCACCGACGACAACTGGGAACGAGTGGTCCCACTCGAATTGACGGTCCGGAAGCTGCACGACCAAGCCAGCGAGCACTTGCGCGACCTGGACCGGATCCTCGCCGACGTCGACGGAGGGCTGAACGCTCGGCTGATGGCGCTGCGCCGGGCAGCGAGGCACAACCAGGCCGGGTTCTGGTTCCAGGCCTATGTGGTGGCCGAGACCGCGGTCGCCAAGTGGGACTTCCTCCGCCTGATGCGGCTGGCCGACACCGACGCCGACAACCTCGCCCGCGAGGTCGACAAGGTCGATCGTCGGCTCAGACAGCGCCGCGAGTTCGTGGTCGGTCTCTCCCGCCGCCTCACGGTCTACCTGGCCGAAGCGGGCCGGATCGACGGACTGCTCCAGTGGGTCCGCATCATCGCAAGAGCGCGGTTGGAGCGACTCATCATCGAGTTGGACGGCATGCTCCGTGTCTACCGAGAATGGGTCCCGGAAGATGAGGTGCCCGAGGTGGTGCCAGCAGAGACCCCGCCGGCACTGGCGACCGATCAGGTGGACGAGTTGTGGGCGCAGCTCGCCGCCCGGACGCGCCGGCACTCGGGGACCTTGGTGCGGCGTGCCGGTGAGCTCGCCGAGCGAACCGGGGCGACGATCACCAGGGCCGCCAAGGACCCGGCTGCCGGTGCTCTGCGGCTGATCCGCGGTGGCGGTGGCGATGGCGAGCCGGGCACCGAGCCTGACGACAGCTCCGAATCGGCCGGGTGAGCCGCAACACCGTGGACTTGTCCCCAGGGTTGTCCACCGCGTGTGGAGAACTACACGGGTGTGATTTCAAGGTGTCGGGTATCTGACGTCGAGCGAGCCGAGCACGACCGTTGCGTTCACCACCAGTTCAGGGCCGTCGGTGACGCTCTCGGTGATGTTGTCCCAACCGCCGAACAGCGGCAGGCCGCGCATCTCCACCTTCCATCCGCGGGGCACCACGATGTCGGAGGCGCCGCCGATGGTGAGCACGTCGACGACGCTGCCCGGCACCATGGTGGCTCCGGTCAGGTCGATCTCGGCGCTGCCGAGGATGGCGGTGAGCGAGCCACCGGAGAAGCGGTTGGACCGGTTGGCCGCCTGCTGGCGGGACATGATGGCCATCACGGTCATCCGCTCGCCGGCGCTCGGCGACGGCTCGGGCCGTCCTCGCGTCCACCCGGCGACGATGGCGATACCGAGCAGCACGAGGAGCGCCGCCCCGAACAGTGGCCAGGCGACATCGCCGGGCACGAGACCGGTGGTACCCGCCAGGAGCGCCGCACCCAGCCCGATGAGGAACAGCGGCGGGAACCAGTGACCGGGATTCAGGGTGAGTTGGACGATCCCGGCGACGACCAGCAGGACCGGCCACCAGTCTGAGATGAGCTCCCCGGCGTCGACGATCCCGGCCAGGTCGAGGAGCAGCAGCGCTCCGGTGAGCGCCAATGCCCCGCCGACCAGAATCCGACCCGGGTTGAAGCGCATCGCCCACCGCCAGGTGTCCGCTCCGCCGCATCCGGCGGATGGCGGTGGCACGGTAACCGGCCACGGGCATAGCGGCGGGCCATCCCTACCCTGCCGCCAGCATGTCTTCCCGCACAGTCCTCATCGTCCTTGGTTGCCTCGTCCTCGTAGCCGGGATCGCCGTCTTCGTCGTCCTCTCGTCGAGCGAGGACGACCCGGCGGCGGAAGCCGCCGCGTCCACGACGACCGAGGAGCCCTCGACCACCACCACGCCACCGGGCGGGTCTACGACCACCGGCGCCGGCGGCGAGTACACCCCGGTGTTCGAGGAGGACGACTGCGACTTCGAGCTCACCACCAACCGGGAGATGCGCTGCGGGTGGCTGGTGGTACCGGAGAACCGGGCCGAGCCGGACGGCGCCGAGGTTCGGCTCCAGGTGGCGATCTTCGAGAGTCCCAATCCCGACGCACCCGACGATCCGATCATCTACCTCGACGGCGGCCCCGGCGGCGAGACCCTGGAAACGCTGCGGTTCAGCCTCGAGTCGACATGGGCGCCGTTCATCGAGAACCGTGACGTCATCTTCTTCGACCAGCGAGGTGTCGGGACGTCGACCCCGTCGCTGGAGTGCCCCGAGTCCCGAGACCTCACCTTCGAGGTGCTCGACGACGACCTCGACGGCGAGGAGTACGCCGCCCGCGAGCTGGCGGCCACCGAGGAGTGCCATGACCGCCTGGTGGCCGACGACGTCGACCTCACCGCGTACCACAGCGCCACCAACGCCGCCGACGTCGCCGACCTCCGCGTCGCCCTCGGCATCGACGAATGGAACCTGCTGGGGATCAGCTACGGCACCCGGCTGGCGCAGACGGTGATGCGGGACCTCCCCGAAGGGGTCCGCAGCGTCATCCTCGACTCCACGTACAGCCCCCAGGAGGACCTGACCACCGCCACCCCGGCGAACCTGGTGCGCGCCCTCGAGCAGCTGTGGGAGGGCTGCGCCGCCGACGCCGACTGTTCCGCCGCCTACTCGGACCTCGAGGACCGGTTCTGGGCGCTGCGCGACCAGTTGGACGCCGAACCGCTGTTCACCGACATCAGTGACGTGTTCACCGGTGAGGACCACCGCGCCATCGTCAACGGTGACACCCTCATCGGCGCCTTCTTCCAGGGTCTGTACAGCGTCGACACCATCCCGGTGCTGCCCAAGATCGTGGCCGACCTCGAGCAGGGCGACACCGAGAGCATCGCCACCCTGCTCACCAACAACCTCGCCAACGGGGCGTTCTTCTCGTGGGGCATGCACCTGTCGGTGGAGTGCTACGAGGAGGTCCCCTTCGCCGATCCCGAGGCCGTCGACGCGGCGGCCGCCGCCGCCGACCCCCGACTCGGCGACTACTTCGAGGGCGCCACCAACGTCGGGCCGGCGGTGTTCGACCTGTGCGAGCTGTGGCAGGCGGGAACCCCGCCGCCGCTCGAGAACGAGCCGGTGGTGAGCGACATCCCCACCTTGGTGATGGCCGGCGAATACGACCCGATCACCCCGCCGGAGTGGGGAGAGAACGCCGCCGAGCACCTCACCAACGCCGCCTTCGTCGAGTTCCCCGCCGTGGGACACGCCGCCTCGGTGTCCGGTGACTGCCCGCTCCAGGTGGCCATTGCCTTCATCGACGACCCGACGAGCCCTCCAGACACCAACTGCGTCGGTGAGATGGAGCCGATCGACTTCGTGATCGCCGGCGAGGAGGTCACCGAGGAGGTGGTGCTTGTCCCGTTCGAGGAGTCGGTCTTCGGGCTGACCATCAGCGGGGTCCGTCCCGATGGCTGGGATCCGCTCGGCAACGGCGCCTGGGCGCGGGGGGCCTCGGCGCTCGACGCCACCGTGCTGGTGCAGCAGGCGGCGCCGGTGCCGATGGAGCCCGACGAGGCGCTCAACCTGCTGCTGGCCTCGATCGAGTTCGAGGAAGGCCCCGACGAGGTCGACACCGTCGCCGCCCCCGACCGCACCTGGACGGTCTACGAGGGAGTCGCCGAAGGCGAGCTGACCCTCATCGGTGTCGGGCCCGGACCGGAGACCACCGGCGTGGTCATCTTCAGCGTCAATGCCGAGGAGCGCGACCAGCTCTACGAGACGGTGATGGTGCCCGTCCTCGAGGAGTTCGCCACCGGCTGAGCCGGGCCCGCCTGGGTCAGGACAGCGCCAGGTCGAGGAGCTGGTGGCGGGTGGCGTGGAGCCGCTCCGACATCACCTCGGCCACCCGGGCCATCACCCGATAGCCGGTGGCGGGCTGCTCCTCGAACCGGTTGCGCAGCTCGGCGGCATCGAAGCCGATGGTGCGCACCGGGGTCTGCGCCACCGCATCGAACTGCCACACGTACGGGGGGAAGAGCCACGACCACCCCAGGGCGGCACCCTCGTGGAGATTCTGGACCGTGCGCGGGTACGGGCCGCCGGCATCGACCTGGAGGGACACCACCCCCGACTTCACCAGGTAGAAGACGTCGGCGCCGTCGCCCGAGGCGAAGATGATCTGGCCCGGGGCGAACTCGACCAGGCGTCCCAGGTCGGCGAACACCTCGACGTCGTCGGGTTCGAGGCCGCGCACGAAGGGATGCCCGGCCAGCATGTTCCGGACCCTCTGGTCGGTGTGGTCGACGCCGGTCACCTCCGAATGGTACCGGCCGGGCACCAGGTACCCTCACGAAATGGCCGCCGCGTTCACCGGCTTCCCGCCCGAGGCGTTCGACTTCTACGAGCGGCTCGAGGCCGACAACGACCGGGAGTTCTGGACGGCGAACAAGCCCGACTACGAACGGCTGGTGCGGCAACCGATGGAGGCCCTCTGCGACGAGCTGGTCGAGTTCGGCACGTTCCACCTCTACCGGCCATACAACGACATGCGCTTCGCCAAGGGCCGGCCTCCCTACAAGACCCACCAGGGCGCCTTCACCCGGGGCCCGGAGGGCGGTGGCCACTACGTGCAGATCTCCGCCGACGGCCTGATGGCCGCCGCCGGCCACTACGTGATGGCCAGGGACCAGCTCGACCGGTTCCGCGACGCGGTGGACGATCCCGCCCTCGGTGCCGAGATCGCCGACCTCGCCGAAGGGCTGGTCGGCTCCGGTTACGAGATCGGCGCCCACGAGACGCTGAAGACGGCGCCCCGCGGCTTCCCCAAGGACCATCCCCGCGTCGAGTTGCTCCGCCGCAAGGGGCTGATGGCGTGGAGGTCGTGGCCGGTCGCCCGGTGGATGTACGGCCGAGAGGCGATACGGCGGGTGCGGGGCGTGTTCGCCGATGTCGCCCCGATGGCCGCCTGGCTCGATCGTCACGTGGGGCCGAGCGAGCTCCCCGCCGACCAGATGGGACGATGAGGTGAGGACCGGCACTGCGGTCGCACTCGGGTACGATGCCGGCATGAAGGTCTCGGCTCGCACGGTCGCCGCCGCGGTCGCCGTGGCCGCCGCTGCCGCCTTGGTCGTCGCCCGGCGCCCGGTGAAGCCGCCCGAGGCCTCCGGCACGTGGCTGCCCGCCTCCCGGTTGCCCACCCGCCGCTGACGTGCAGATCGCCCTGCCGCGACACCAGCGAGACCGGTTCCCGCACCGGACGGATCCTGCTCGGTGACCGACGCCTCGACGTCCTCGGCCTGCTCGACCACCGGCCGAACGACACCGCCGAGCCCCGGCTGCGACGGGTCAGCGACCTCGAGAGCTACGGCGTGCTCGTCTCCGACGCAGTCGACGACCTCGAGGACGACATCACCACCGCGCTCGACGCCGGCATCTCGTGTGTCACCTGGTCGGACGCACCCGATCTGGCGGAGAAGTACGGCGAGAGCTTCGCCACCGCCGGCCGGACGCTGCTCACCGGCGCCAACGTGGGCCACGGGATCGCCCCGTGCCTGGCGGCGCACGAGGCCGCCAGGAGCGACGAGGTGCTGGAGCTCATGGTGGCCTGGACCGAACCGGGGCGGCGGCTGCGTCGTGGCGTGCCGGTCGCCTTCCCCGACCCGATCGGTGCCTTGTGGGGCTATGAGGTGGCGAGCCGCGGCCTCTTTCGGGCGGTCACCGCGCCGACCGGTGGCATCTGGTCGGGGGCGGCGACCAAGGTGACCGCTTCCACCGGCGACGGCCTGGTGGTGAGGGTGGTCGGGGTGGCGGACCTCGCCGTGCACCTCGAGGCGCTGGCGCTCGCCGCCGGCGCCCTGACGGTGGACAGCTTCGCCTACGGGGCCGCCCGGCCCGATGACCGCGCCGAGGACTACCTCGGGGCGGCTCTGGGCGCCGGTCTCGACGTGGCGGCGCACACCCTGGAGCACTGAGGCTGCTGCTCGTCCCGGCGTCGGTCAGGCGAGGTTGGCCTCCATCCAGTCGGTGGCGAAGGTGACCAGGTCGGCGGCGTCGATCAGCTCCGACGTCGCTCCCCCGACCAGACCACGGCTAGCTCCGCCCAGGTCGAGATAGGCGACCAGGATGAGCCCGAAGTAGTCATCGCCCGCCCATTCGGCGATCCCGTCGCTGTCGTCGAGCGCCTCGATCCTCCGGATCGCCTTCCCGGTACCGGTCCGCACCCTGCGATACCGGACCACCCGCCTCTTGTCCGGAACCTCGGCGAGGTACTCGGCGTAGTGGAGGAGCGTGATCGTGTCGACATCGGCGCCGAGGCGGAGCACCTTGCCCCCCGCCGTCACCAGCCGCTCCAGCGGGGAGCCAGGCCCGTAGTAGTCATCCCACGGCTGGTCCGCCATGAGAGCCTCGGCGAGCCGTCCCCGGGCGGCGAACCGCCCCTCGGGGTGGTCGCTGACGTGGGTGCCGGGATGGAGACGGTACGCCTCGGCCAGCGCGCCGACGTCAGGGTCGGCCGGGGTGTGCCTGGCGTCGAACGGCTCGGCATCGGCGAGCAGCCCGGGCCGAGCCTCCTCGGGGTGCTCGTTGACCCACGACCAGTAGTCCCGGGCGCCCAGGGTCATCATCGACGTGCCGGCGTCCCCGACGACCAGGTCGATGGCGTCGATCACCCCTGTGGCGCCGTCCTCGACCGGGCCGATGCGGCGCAGCGAGGCGTGGACCATCACCACGTCGCCGTCGGAGACGCCGAGCCGGCGCAGTTGGGTCACCAGCTCGTCGACGGTGAGGGTGTCTGCCACGATGGGCCGCAGTCTGCCGCCTGGCAGAGGTGTCCGCCGGGGCGATGTCCTTCTAGGGATCGGGGAAGGGTTGAATGAGCCGGTGCGGCGGCTCGTCATCATCCTGATCGCGACGGTGTCGCTGGTCTCCGGGTGCACCGGCTCCACGAGCGGCGGCGCCACACCGTCGACGGCGGATGCCGGCACCGGGGTCGATGAGGGCGGCGCGCCACCCACCACCACGGCGCAGTCCTTCGCCGGGGACCGGCCGGCACCCGAGTTCCCGGCCGGGCTCGACTGGCTCAACGTCGACGCCCCGCTCACGCTGGCGGCATTGCAGGGCAAGGTCGTCCTGCTCGACTTCTGGACCTACGGGTGCATCAACTGCATCCACATCCTCCCGGAGTTGGAGCGGCTCGAGGCCGAGTTCGCCGAGGAGCTGGTGGTGATCGGGGTCCACTCCGCCAAGTTCGCCAACGAGGGCGACACCGAGAACATCCGCCAGGTGGTCCTCCGGTACGGGATCGAGCACCCGGTGGTCAACGACGCCGGGTTCCGGGTGTGGGACGCCTGGGGGACCAGTGCCTGGCCGACCACCGTGCTCGTCGATCCGGCCGGCAACGTCGTCGGCGGGCATTCCGGGGAGGGCGTCTACGACGTCGCCCAACCGGTGATCGCCTCGCTGGTCGCCGAGTTCGACGCCCGGGGAGAGCTGAACCGGGCGCCGGTCGAGATCGCCCTCGAGGCGGCGGCACAGCCGGACCGGGCGCTCACCTTCCCCGGCAAGGTGCTGGCCGAGCCCGGCGGCGACCGCCTGTTCATCGCCGACACCGGGCGCAACCGGATCGTGGTCGCCGACCGCGACTCGGGGCGGGTGACCGCCGTCTACGGCTCGGGACGACCCGGGCTCGACGATGGGCCGGCCACGACGGCCACCTTCGACGCCCCGCAGGGGATGGCCTTGAGCGGCGACGGCGTGACCCTGTACGTCGCCGACACCAACAACCACGTCATCCGCGCCGTCGACACCGCCACCGGGCAGGTGACCAGCCTGCTCGGCACCGGCGAGCGAGGCTACCCGCCGGAGCCGGGGACCGGCCCCGACGTCGCCATCGCCTCACCGTGGGACCTGCTTCTCGACGGCGACACGCTGTACGTGGCGATGGCCGGCACCCATCAGATCTGGTCGTTCGACCTGGCGTCGTCCGCCGCCGCGCCCCTCGTCGGGAGCTCCGTGGAAGGTGTCCGCAACGGCCCGCTGGCGGAGGCGGAGCTCGCCCAGCCCAGCGGGCTGGCTCGGATCGGGGACACCCTCTATTTCGCTGACGCCGAGTCGAGCTCCATCCGCTCCGCCGACATCGGCGGGGACGGCGCCACGGCGCTGGTAGCCGGGGCGAGCTCCTCGCTCTTCGACTTCGGCGCCATCGACGGTGTCGGCGACGAAGCCCGCTTCCAGCACCCGTTGGGCATCGCCGCCGTGGACGACGACACCCTGCTGGTTGCCGACACCTACAACTCGCTGATCCGCCGGGTGACCCCGGTGACCGGGCTGGCCACCACCTATCTCGGGGATGAGGCGGGATGGCGTGACGGCGACGAGCCGCGATTCAACGAGCCCGGCGGCATCTCGGTCGACGGCGACACCGCCTTCGTCGCCGACACCAACAACCACGCCATCCGGGTGATCGACCTGGCCACCGGCTCGACCTCGACGCTGCTGCTCGAAGGGATCGAAGCCTTCGAGCCCCCGCCGGGATCCGACGGCTACCGCGGCACCGTGATACCGGTGGGCTCGGTGAACGTCGCCCCGGGCAACGGCACGTTGCTGCTCGACGTGCGGTTGCCCGCCGGCTACGCGGTGAACGGGGACGCCCCGTCATCACTGGTGCTGGCGCCGGACGGACCGGCGACGATCCGTGGCGGTGGTGGCGGCACCGCCTTCGACCTCACCGGGAAGCGCCTCCCGGTGCGGATCCCGATTCGGTTCACCGCCCCGGGGGACCTCGCCGCGGACCTGACCCTCGTCTACTGCGAGAAGGAGACCCCCGAACTGTGCCTCATCGAGATGGTCCGCTTCGAGGTCCCGGTAGCCCTCGGTGGCGGGAACGCCGTCTCAGAGGCGGTGCTGACGCACCGGGTTGTCCTCCCCGACCTGGGCGGCTCGGGGCCTGGGTGAACCGTCACACCCGCTGCACACCGACCTCGTAGGCGGCGGCGAGCCAGCCGGCGACCTCGTCGTCGACGTCCTCCGGTGTCGCCGCGGCGAACTGGTACACCCAGTTCCGGGGCGGGATCAACTCCACCTTGGTGAAGCGGGGCGATTCGATCCGGTGCTTGAGCCAGAACCCGAGGATCAGCGAGTCCTTCCGCGCCCGGGCCACCCCGGCGAACCGCACCCGTGCCTGAATCGAGATCCGGGTCCGCGCCACGTCGACCACTACCGGCCCGAATGACTCGGCGACCTCCAGGTAACGCTCGAAGGTCGAGCGCAACGCCTCCGGCTTGCCGGCGAAGAACTCGTCGACGCTACCCCGGTGGCAGGAGTGCCACGAGTTGGCGGTGACGAACAGCTTGTTGCAGTCGGGACACTCCCAGAGCGGCCGTTGGGAATCGACCGACATCGGGTGCCCGGCGCGATCAGGGGGCCCTGGTGCCTGCGGTCGAGGCGGAGCCGGCGGTCGCCGGCTCTGTCGGTTGCACGGGAGCGGGGGCAGGCTGGGTCGGGGCGGCGGCGACCGGCGGAACCGGCCGGCGCACCGGGACGCCGGGACGCAGCATCATCTGGCTCTGCGGCTGGAACGTCTCCTCGAGCACGGTGAACTCGACACCGCCGACGAGGTCGGAGATGAGGTTGTAGACGACGGCACCGAGGGTCATGGCGGCGGTGGCGACGACGACGCCGACGATGGTGAGCAGTATCAGGGCCCGGAAGTAGAGCTCGCCATCGGGCGTGTAGGTGAGGGTCAACGCCTCGAAGATGCTGGCGATGCCGTCGGGGATGCCGCGCTGCAGGGCGATCGACCAGGTCACCCACATCCCGAGCACGAACACCAGCCCGCCGATCACGTTGAAGATCAGCCCCGCCTTGAGGACGGTCCACGGGTCGATCCGGCGCAGCACACGCCGGACCCGACGCACCTCGACCTTGGGCAGGGCGCGGGTGGGGACGGACGCCGCCGGCGTCGTCACCGACAGCGGCTCCTTGGGCTTGCGGAATCGGTCAAGCACCGACGTCCACCATTCGGACACAACGTTGCTCTCGGGTTGGGGGTTCCCCTGCTGGCCGGTCATTCGTCGCTCTCCTCGGTCTGCACCAGGGTGACCGCCGACAGCTCGGCACCGCCGGCCAGGTTCATGACCTTGACCCCTGTCGAGTCCCGTCTCTGGCGGCTGATGGCGTCGACGCCCTGTCTTATGAGGATCCCGTCAGTGGAGGTGGCGACGATGTCGTCGCCGGGCCGAACCGCGATCGCCTCCACCAGGTTGCCCCGGACCCGGGTCAGCTTCATGGCCTTCACGCCGAGACCGCCCCGGTTCTGGCGATTGAACTCTCCGGCGAGGGTCCGCTTGCCGTAACCACCGGAGGTGAGCAGGAGCAGGTCCTGGTCTGCGGCGGCGACGGTGGCGGACACCACCTCGTCACCCGGCCGGAGCTTCAGCCCCCTGACCCCCTGGGTGTCGCGGGCCATCGGACGGGCGTCCTCCTCGGAGAAGCGGATCCCCTGGCCCATCCTGGAGAACATCATGAGGTCCTGATCGCCGCTGGTGGCGCGGACCGCCACCACCTCGTCTCCCTCGGTCAATCGAATGGCGTTGAGCACCTGGTTGCGCGAGTCGTACTCGGAGAAGCGGGTCTTCTTCACCTGGCCCTTCCGGGTGAACGTGACGAGGTACCGGAACGACTCGTAGTCCCGGGTGTCGACCACCGCCTCGACCACCTCGTCGGGCTCGAACGGCAGCACCGACTGGACGAGGACACCTTTGGCGGTGCGGTCCTTGCGGGGCAGCTGGTGAGCGCGGATCCGGTAGACCTTGCCCCGGTTGGTGAACACCAGCAGGTAGGCGTGGGCCGTGGTGTGGAGGACGTGGGAGACGACGTCGTCCTCCCGCAACGCAGCACCCCTCACTCCTCGACCACCCCGGCCCTGGGTCTTGTACGCCCGGGCCAGCACCGCCTTGATGTAGCCGCCCGCGGTGACGCTGACCACGAGGTCCTCGTCGGCGATGAGATCCTCCAGCGACATGTCGCCCTCGTCGGGGATGATCCGGGAGCGCCGCCCGTCGCCGAACTTGTCGCGGATGGCAGTGAGCTCTTCGGCGACCACACTGCGCTGGCGCGGTTCGCTGGCGAGGATCGACTCGAGCTCGGCGATCAGCTCCATCAGCTCGGCATGCTCTTCCCGCAACTTCTCGGTCTCGAGGGCGGTGAGCCTCCGCAGTGGCATGTCGAGGATGTGGTTGGCCTGGATCTCGCTCAGCTCGAAACGGCTCATCAGCGTGCCGCGCGCCTCCTCGACGTCGGCCGACCCGCGGATGATCGCCACCACCTCGTCGATGTTGTCGAGGGCGACCAGCAGCCCCTCGAGGATGTGGGCCCGCTCCCGGGCCCTGCCGAGCCGGTAGCGGGTACGCCGCACGACCACCTCGAGCTGGTGACGCACGTAGGCGTGGACCATCTCGGCCAGGTTGAGCACCCGGGGCACCCCGTCGACCAGCGCCACCGTGTTGACGGCGAAGTTCTCCTCGAGCCCGGTTGCCTTGAACAGCTGGTTGAGGATGACCTGCGGGTTGGCCTCGCGCTTCAACTCGACGACGATCCGGATGCCGTGGCGGTTCGACTCGTCGCGGATGTCGCTGATGCCGCTGATCGTCTTGTTGTTCACCAGATCGGCGGTTCGCTCCATGATCCGCTGGATCGACACCTGGTATGGGATCTCGGTGACGACGATCGCCATCCGGCCCTTCTTGATCTCCTGGACGTCGGCGACGGCGCGCATCTTGACCGACCCCCGCCCGGTGAGGAGGGCGTCCCTGATTCCACTGGTGCCGACGATGTAGGCGCCGGTCGGGAAGTCGGGGCCCTTGACGTACTGGATGAGGTCCTCGGCGGTCGCCTCCGGGTCCTCGAGGGCGTGGAGGCAGGCGTCGACGACCTCGGAGAGGTTGTGCGGCGGGATGTTGGTGGCCATCCCCACGGCGATGCCGGTCGAGCCGTTGACCAGCAGGTTGGGGAAGCGCGACGGCATCACCGTCGGCTGCTGGCGCTCCCCGGAGTAGTTGTCGACGAAGTCGACGGTCTCCTCGTTGATCCCGTCGAGCAGGTGCATGGCCAGGGCCGTCATCCGCGTCTCGGTGTACCGCATCGCCGCCGGGCCGTCGTCGACCGAACCGAAGTTGCCCTGCGGCTCGACCAGCGTGTACCGGGTGGAGAAGTCCTGACCGAGTCGGACCAGGGCGTCGTAGATGGCGTCCTGGCTGTGCGGGTGGAACCAACCCATGACATCGCCGACCACGCGGGCGCACTTGCGGAACGGAGTGCCCGGCCGGATGCCGGCGTCGTACATCGAGAAGAGGATGCGGCGATGGACCGGCTTGAGGCCGTCGCGGACGTCGGGCAGGGCCCGCGACACGATGACGGACATGGCGTACTCGAGGAACGAGTCCTCCATCTCCCGTTCGATCTCGATCTGCTGGATGTTGTCGTCAGGCACTTGCGTTCTCTAGGTCTCGTCGGATGGTGCAGGTCTGTGGTCGGTCAGATGTCGAGGAAGCGGACGTCCTTGGCGTTGTGCATGATGAACTGGCGGCGCGCCTCGACGTCCGTGCCCATGAGGGTGACGAAAACCTCTTCGGCGCGTAGGTGCTCGTCGAGCTGGACCTGGAGCAGGCGACGGTCGGCGGGGTCCATCGTGGTGTCCCACAGCTGATCGGCGTTCATCTCGCCGAGGCCCTTGAACCTCTGGATGTTGGCCTTCTTGCTCTCCAGCTCCCTCTTGATCCGCTCCAGGTGGTCGTCGTTGAATGCCCACTGCGTCTTGGTCCCGACCTTCACCGAGTACAACGGCGGCTGGGCGATATAGACGTAGCCGGCGTCGATCAACTCCCGCATGTGCCGGTAGAAGAACGTGAGCAGCAGGGTCCTGATGTGGGCGCCGTCGACGTCGGCGTCGGTGAGGATGACCACCTTGTGGTAGCGGGCCTTGGTCAGGTCGAACTCGTCCCCGATACCGGTCCCGATGCCGGTGATGAGCGCCTGGATCTCGGTGTTCGACAGCACCCGGTCGATCCGGTTCTTCTCGACGTTGATGATCTTCCCGCGGATCGGCAGGATCGCCTGGAACTCGCTGTTGCGCGCCTGCTTGGCCGAGCCCCCGGCGGAGTCACCTTCGACGATGAACAGCTCGGAGAGGGCGGGATCGCGCGACGAGCAGTCGGCCAGCTTGCCGGGGAGGCCGGCACCGTCGAGCAGGCTCTTGCGCCGGGTGAGGTCACGGGCCTGGCGGGCCGCCACCCTGGCCTTGGCGGCGGTGGTCGCCTTGTCGACGATCTTGCGGGCCTCCCCCGGGTTGCGGTCGAGCCACTCGGGCAGGGCGGAATTCAGCGCCTTCTCGACGAAGGAGCGGATCTCGGTGTTGCCCAGCTTGGTCTTGGTCTGGCCCTCGAACTGGGGATGGCGAACCCGGGCGGAGATGACCGCGGTGAGGCCCTCCCGGACGTCCTCTCCCTGGAGGTTCTCGTCCTTCTCCTTGAGCAGGCTCCGACCGCGGGCGAAGTCGTTGATCGATCGGGTGAGCGCCTTGCGGAACCCCTCTTCGTGGGTGCCGCCCTCGTGGGTGCTGATGTTGTTGGCGAAGCTCAGGACCGTCTCGTTGTAGCCGGCGGTCCACTGCATGGCCACTTCGATCTCGGCTTCGCCGTTGCTGTCCTCGAAGTGGGCGATGTGGGAGTGGATGGGCTCCCGGGAGGCGTTGAGGTGCTTGACGAAGTCCAACAGGCCGCCCCGGTACTCGAAGATCGTCTCCTCGGGCTCGGAGCCGCGCTCGTCCCTGAAGCGGATCTGCAGGCCCTTCGACAGGAACGCCATCTCGCGGAGCCGGGTGGTGACGGTGTCGGCGTCGTACTCGGTGGTCTCGGAGAAGATCTCGGAGTCGGCCCAGAAGGTCACCTGGGTGCCGGTGCGCTTGGCCGGCTTGCCCTGGGCGACGGGGCCGAGAGGCCGCCCGTACGAGAAGTCCTGGCGCCAGTGGTACCCCTCGCGCACCACCTCGACCTCGAGCCGGCTGGAGAGTGCGTTGACAACAGAGACACCGACGCCGTGGAGGCCCCCGGACACCGTGTAGGCGCCGCTGTCGAACTTGCCGCCGGCGTGGAGCGTGGTCAGGACGGTGGTGAGCGCCGACAGCTTGGTCTTGGCCACTCGATCGACCGGGATGCCCCGGCCGTTGTCGCGCACCCGGACCCCGCCGTCGGCCAGCAGGGTTATGTCGATGCGGGTGCAATAACCGGCCATCGCCTCGTCCACCGAGTTGTCGACGACCTCCCACACGAGATGGTGGAGGCCACGCGGGCCGGTCGAGCCGATGTACATCGCCGGGCGCTTCCGCACCGCCTCCAAGCCCTCCAGAACCGTGATGTCGGAGGCGTCGTAGGACGCGCGAGAGGAAGATTTCGTCTCAGCCACAGATCTCCTCATGCCGGCTCTGAGCACGGTCTCGGGGCGGGATTGGCACCCCTCATGATACCCGAAACGGGGCCCGACACGGTGCATCCGAACGTCATCACACGCCCTCTGGCGGGTCGTCGGCGACACCGATTGCCGGGTCGGAATCGTGCGCCGGGATCCGCCCGTCCCCGGCCGCCGATCTCGCCTGCTCGGTCGGGGTGGCCACCCTTATGGCGATGCGCGTGACCGCGGTAGCGCCTCCCAGGGCGGCGCTGGCACGGGCGGCGAGGGCACCGGCCTCGTAGCGGAGGCGGGTTGCCTCCAGCCCGGAGACGACGACCACGGTGAGCACCCCGTCGCGGAGGGACACAGGGCGACACCGGGTGCTCCACGGTCCAGCCACATCGTCCCACTCGATCCGCAGCCGAACCACCGGGGCGATGTCGGCTCGGGCCAATCGGCCCAGCACGCGATCGATCAGCCCCGTGATGGGCGTGGGGTCGCCGGGGTGGTGCTCAATGGTCATGGCGCTCAGTCACCCCCTCCTCGTCTGCGGTGCTCGGTCATCGCCTTCCCTTCCCCCTCCTCGTCTGCGGTGTCGGCCTTCCCTTCCCCTTCCTCGTCTGCGGTGTCGGCCTCCCTTTCCCCCTCTTCGTCTGGCCTGTCACCGTTGGCCTTCCTCTCCCCCTCCTCGTCTGCGGTGTCGGCCTTCGGCCCTTGCTGCAGCCACTCCTCCCCTCGAGGGGGAGGAGAAACCCCCGGAGGGGGAGGAGAAACCCGGGAGGGAGAAGAAACGATGGTCCCTCCAGAGACCTCCCAGCGCTTGGCGGTGCCGGGAACCTCATCATGACGGGTGGTTGTGACAAGAACCTGCCCCCCGGGCAGCAGCTCGGCTGACCGCCGACGTCCGGGCATCGTCGAGCTCGGAGAAGATGTCATCGAGCAGCAGGATGGGTGGCTGGGCGTGCCGGTCGGCGAGCATCCGGTATGAGGCGATCCGCAGCCCCACCGCCACGGACCGCTGTTCCCCCTGGCTCGCCTGGGTGCGGGCGGGACGGCCGTCCAGGTCGAGATGGACCTCGTCGCGGTGGGGACCGACGGTCGTGGTCCGCTGCTCCAGCTCCCGGCGGCGGCGGGCAACCAGCTCGTCGGTGAGCCGCCGTCCTGCCGCATCGGGATCGAACGACATGGCATCCACCACCGCACGGGGCTCTCCCCATGCCGGGTCGAGGCCGATGCCGAGCCGGGTCGCTCCACCCGACACCGTGTCGTGGGCGGCGGCCAGCACCGGGCCGATCGCCCCGACCAGCTCGACCCGCTCCGCCCACACCATCGTCGCCATCGCCACCAGCCGCTCGTCCCAAACGTCGAGGGAGACCGGGTCGATCGCCGGCCCGTCATGGCGGAGGAGGGCGTTGCGCTGCCGGAGCACGCTCTCGTACTCGGAGAGGGTGGCCCCGTACCCGGGGGAAAGCCTCGACCCCAGATCGTCGAGAAACACCCTGCGACCCGACGCCGACCCCTTGACCAGCTCGAGGTCGTCGGGCAGGAAGGCGACCACCGGGAACTGGCTGGCGAGCGCCGACAGCCGGGCGGGGCGCTTGCCGTTCACGAGGATGCGTCTGCGCCCCTGACGGGGAACCTCGATCTCGACTCTCGACTCACCCGCCGGCTTCTCGAAGCCGCCTCGGATGACGGCCTGTTCGGCGCCGGCAGCGATGAGCCCCTCGTCAGGGGATCCCCGGAACGACCGCGGTGACGACAGGTAGGCGATGGCTTCGAGGATGCTGGTCTTCCCCGCCCCATTGGGGCCGACGAGGACGTTGACCCCCGGGTCAGGGGCCCACGTCAGCGACGGGTGGTTGCGCCAATCCTCGAGGTCCAACCAGGACAGCCACACCCCGTGCGCCGGGTCACACCCGGACCGGCATCAACAGGTATCGGAAGCTGTCGTCGCCGGCGGCACTCAACATGCCGGGCTTCACCGGGTCGGTCACGTCGAGCGTCACCTGCTCTCCGTCCACCGCCGAGATGCCGTCGGCCAGATAGCGCACGTTGAAGGCGATGGTCAACTCCTCGCCCTGGTAGTCGCTCTCGATGTGCTCGGTCTCCTCGCCCACCTCCTGGCGGGTGATGATCAGCTCGACGCCCCCGTCGTGCAGGTTGAGCCGTACCGGGATGTGGTCCTCGGCGACGAGCGACGCCCTCCCCACCGCCTCGGCCAGCGCCTCGCGGGCCACCGTCAGTCGATGCGGGAACTCGCCGAAGAAGTGGCGGTACGTGGGGAAGCTCCCCTCGATGACCCGGACCGTCATCGACCCGCGGTCGGAGGCGAACGTCGCCTCCCGCTCGCCGAGCTCGACAGCGATCTTCGAGTCGCCGATGGTCCGGCTCATCTCCTTCAGCGCCCGGTGAGGGACCAGCGTGGTCGGCGCCTGCTCGGCACCGGGCAGCTCACGAACCGCCAACCGGTAGCCGTCGGTCGCCACCAGCCGCGACCCCTCCTCGTCGGACTCGAACAGCACACCGGTCAGCGTCGGCCGGGCGTCGTCTCCCGAGGCGGCCATCCCGACCTGGGCGATCGCCTTCGCCAGCAGGTCGCCGTCGTAGGTGAGCCCGCTGCCCTGGGGACGCGACCCGGACACCGGGTAGTCGTCCACGCTCAACTCACGCAACCGGAAACGCGGCCCGTTGCCGGTGATCTCGACGTGCCCATCGGCCGACGCCATGGTCACCGCGCCCACCGGCAGCTTGCGCACCGCCTCGGCGGCCAGCTTGGCCGGGATCAGGGTGCGGCCCTCCTCGAGCGCCTCGACCTCGAGGGCGGTGCGGATGGTGACCTCGCTGTCGGTCCCGGTCACTCGCAGCTGGTTGCCCGACACCTCGCACAGGATCCCCTGCAGGATGGGCAACGGCGAACGGCTGCTGACGGCTCGCCCGGCCCGGGCCAGGACGTCGGCAAGGTCATCTCTCTCGGCTCGGATGCGCACTGACGGTTCTTCCTCTGCTCTGGGTTTCTTTCAAACGACAGTAGCGGTAGTAGTAGGGGTGGGGATATGGGGATGATCCGGTGAAAGCCTTGCCGTGCGGGGTGATCCGTGTCCACAGCAGCTGGGGACAGGAGGCAGGGTTGTCAACCGGTCACCCGTGGGCCGTGGCGTGGCCGAGGTCGGGGTGGGGATGACCCGGATGGCGTCCACAGGCGGTCCTCAACCGTTCCGCAGGTCTGCGCACAGGGCGGTGACCTCGTCGTAGACCTGTTTGTCGCTCTGCATCTGGCGTTTGACCCGGTCGACCGCGTGGAGCACGGTTGTGTGGTCGCGGCCGCCGAAGGCGGCGCCGATCTTGGGTAGCGAGAGGTTGGTCAGGTCCCGGCAGAGGTACATGGCGATCTGACGGCGCCCGGCCAAGGGCTGCTTGCGGCTGGGCCCGGTCAGGTCGGCGATGGGGATGTGGTACACCGACGCCACCCGCTCCATGATCACCCCGGGCGTTATCGGCCGCGACTCGTCGGCGCCGGTCAGGTACTGCAGCACCTCTTGCGCCATGTCCAGCGTGATCTTCTCGTCGGTCAGCGAGGCGTAGGCGGTCACCCGGGTCAGTGCCCCCTCGAGCTCGCGGACGTTGTCGAGCACCTTCTGGGCGATGAAGAGGAGAACGTCTGCGGGCACCGGCCGGGGAGCGAACTCGGCGTTCTTGCGGAGGATCGCCAGCCTGGTCTCCACGTCGGGGGGCTGGATGTCGGTGAGCAGTCCCCACTCGAACCTGCTGCGGAGCCGGACGTCGAGGGAGGCGAGGTGCTTGGGGTGGCGGTCGGAGCTGATGACCAGGTGCTTGCCGGTCTCGTAGAGGCTGTTGAACGTGTGGAAGAACTCCTCGAGGATCTGCTCCTTCCCTTCGAAGAACTGGACGTCGTCGAGCAGGAGAACATCGATGGTCCGGTAGCGGTCCTTGAACGCCTCCATCTGCTTGCGGCGGATGCCGTTGATGAACTCGTTGAAGAACTGCTCCGAGCTCACGTAGCGGACCAGGGAGCCGGGGGCGACCTCGCGTCGCTGGTGGCCGACGGCGTGGAGGAGGTGCGTCTTCCCCAAACCCGCCTGGCCGTAGATGAACAGCGGGTTGTACTTGCTGTCGGGCTGCTCCCCCACCGCCATGGCGGCGGCGTGGGCGAAGCGGTTGGACTGGCCCACCACGAAGTTGTCGAAGGTGTACCGGGGCAGGAGCCTGGTGTGGAGCTCGTCGGGACCGGAGAGATCGTCTCCCGCTCCCGGCCTGGCGCCGTTTGGTGTGGCGGTGACGCCTCCGTTCGATGACGGGTCCCCCGTCGGCACCGACTGGAGCGGGGGCGGGTTGTGGCCGTTGGTCGGCAGTGTCTCGTCGAGCCCGATCTCGACAGTCACGGCCGGCCCGAAGGCTATGCGAGCCGTGTCCTCCACGACATCGAGCAGGTTCTGGGCCACCCAGCGACGGTTGAAGTCGGTGGGGGCGTCCACGTGGAGCGTGTCGCCCTCGAGGTGCTCGCGTAGCGGCGCGAGCCACGTGTGCCAGGTGAGGGGTGACACCCTCTGCTCGAGTAGCTCCCGAAAATCGGCGCGTGGCGACATCGGTGTCGAGTGCATCTCCACGACGGTCCCTTCGATTCGAGTTCGATCTGTCCACACAGGTGTCCACATGATGTGGACAACCCGTTGGTTCGGTTTGCGCCCGCGGCGCCCGCCCGATCCACCGAGGGAAGATGCGGGCCCCTGACCCCGCCGGCGAAGCGGGAGTGTAGGAAGGCGTTTCCGGCCGCTTCAACATCGCCAAATCCCTGCTTGTGGACAACCAGCGGGCAGGCGACGATCCTTGGGAACCCTTGTGTGCCAAGGAGTTCCGGCCCACGACGTAGCGCGTCGGGGACCCGGGGCATGCAGCCAGGAGGCGACACGGCGCTTGCCCTAAGTTTCGCGGGGGGTTCCGACTTTTCGCGTGACGCCCTGCGCTGCCACCAGATCGTGTGTCCGGCGGGAGTGTCGATCTCCATGGGGCTGGTGTCCTTCCCGAAGGGCGAGGCCCCGGGCTCGAAACCCCTTCCGGTCACTTTGACATTGCGGCCATACCCCCATACTCTTCCGACCGAACCGAGAGGCACCTTCCCTCGCCGGTTTCGCCCCTCATGAAACGCACCTACCAACCAAACGTGCGCCGTCGCAAGCGCAAGCACGGCTTCCGCGTCCGCATGCGGACGCGGCACGGGCGCGCCATCCTCAAGCGCCGGCGTGACAAGGGTCGCCAGCGGATCAGCGCCTGAGGGCGCCGCTGCGCACCGGTCGGTGCGGGGCCACCGGTCATTCGCCAGAATCTTCCAGAATGGCGAAAGACGGAGGTGCGGTGACGTGGTCGCCGTCGTCGCCCCGGGCGAGCCGGGGCCTCCCCAGGTGGGGGTCGTGGCAGGGAGGAAGGTTGGCAACGCGGTTCGCCGCAACCGCGCCAAGCGGAGGTTGCGGGCCGCTCTCGAGCGGGTCACGTTGGCCGAGGACACGGCGTACGTCGTGATCGGAGGTCCGGTGGTGCCCGATGTCGAGTTCGCCCGACTGGTGGGCTGGGTATCGACGGCTGTTGGAGGCACGGACGGTGAATGATCGACCGGGACGGCAGGGGCCGATGGGTCGAGTCGCGCTCGCCCTGATCGGCGCCTACCAGCGGTGGGTGTCCCCTACCACGGCCGGTCGCTGCCGTTACCTCCCCACGTGCTCGGAATATGCCGCCGATGCGATCGGCCGGCACGGCATCATGCGCGGGACGAGGCTCGCCATCGGTCGGATCGGTCGTTGCCATCCGTTCCATGAGGGCGGCTACGACCCGGTGCCGGCGTCGTCCGCCGGCGCCGCTGCCTCTCCCGAGGCGGGGCGATGAACCCGTTCACCGCCCTCGTCAATGCGCTGGGATCGATCCTCAGCTTCTTCTACGACATCGTCCCCAACTACGGCATCGCCATCATATTCCTGACTCTTCTGGTCAGTTTCCTTCTCTTCCCGTTGACGCTGAAGCAGACGCGGTCGATGAAGGCGATGCAGGAGATCCAACCGGAGATCAAGCGGCTCCAGAAGGAGTACAAGGACAACAAGGAAGAGATGCAGAAGCAGATGATGGCGCTGTACCAGGAGCGGGGTGTCAACCCCGCCGCCGGCTGCCTCCCGCTCCTGCTGCAGATGCCGATCTGGTTCGCCCTGTTCCAGGTGTTGAGGGTTGCCCCCGACCCCGCAAACCCGGGACAGCTGACCGGTACCGCCATCGACGAGTCCTCCGCCCTCGGCCAGGCGTTGCTCAACGACAACGCCGACTTCCTCGGCATGCACTTGCTGCAGACGCCGGGCCAGGCGTTCTCCTCGTTTGGGCTCCCCGAAGCACTTCCCTACATCATCCTCGTGCTGATCGTCATCGGCGCCGGCTACTACCAGACGCGCCAGACCACCAAGCGCGCCGCCGCCTCCGGCCAGGCGCAGAACCAGCCGGCCGGCATGCAAACGGTCATGAAGGTCATGCCGGTGCTCTTCGGCGTGTTCTCCTGGAACTTCCCGACCGGGCTCGTCCTCTACTTCGCCACCTCGAACCTGTTCCGCATCGGTCAGCAGGCCACGATCTTCGCCCTGGACGACCGGCACGCCGCCGCCAAGGCGCGGCCGATCGCCGCTTCCCCGGCGATCGATCCGACCGACGATCCGGCGAGCGATCCCGGGCCGGCACGGGGGCCTGCCCCTAATGTCAGCAAGAAGCGCAAACAGCGCAGGAGGAAGTAGGCCATGGAGTGGATCGAGGCGTCGGCCACGACCGTCGCAGTCGCCGTCGAGGCGGCGATGGCCGAGCTGGGCATCACCGATCGAGCCGAAGCGGTCGTCGAGGTTCTCCAGGAACCCAAGCCGGGTTTTCTCGGGATGGGCAAGCAGCAGGCCGTGGTGAAGGTGAGCCGAAAGGCCACGGCGAAGAGTGGGAGCCGGCGACGCAACCGGGGGAACCGGGGGACCGGCAGTAGGGGAACTCGAGAGGACACCGGAAAGGGCGCCGGTCGGAAATCCGAAGGAGACGGTGGCGGTTCGCGCAAACCGGCGAGCGGCCCGGGATCATCCGGTCGGGGGGACAGCCGGGGCCGATCACGCCAACCGACGGAAGCGCGGGCGACGAGTGGTGAGGCGAGCGAAGGCGAGGAGCGGACGATGGACACAACAAAGGTCGATGAAGCCACGGTCGCCGAGCAGGCCGCGGTGGCCCACCGGTTCATCGAGGGCCTGCTCAACGCGTTCGGGCTGGAAGGCGCGGTGACCTCGCGCGTCGAGGAGGACACGGTCTACATCGACGTCAATGGCGAGCAGACCGAGGCGCTGGTCGGGAGCAAGGGAGCGGTGATGCAGGCGGTTCATGAGATCACCCGAACCGTCGTCCAGCGCTCCACGGAATCGGCGCCACGGATGCGCCTCGACATCGCCGGCTACACCGAGCGCCGCCGCGAGGCGCTCCGGATCTACACCACCAAGCTGGCGGAACGAGTCCTCAACGACGGCGGTGAGGTCATGCTCGAACCGATGAATGCCGCCGATCGCAAGGTCGTGCACGACACGGTGGCGGAGATCGACGGGGTGCGCTCGTTCTCCGAGGGCGAGGATCCCGAGCGTGCCGTGGTGATCGCTCCCTCGGGGTGACCTGGGGTCCGGTCAGGCATGGGGGCTTCGTCCGTAGAAGCCCAGAGCGTTTCACGTGAAACCTCCCCCCGCCGTCCTCGATCGGATCGCCGACTGGCTCGGGTTGACACTCGACGCCGCACAGGTCGAGGCCCTCGGTGCCTACGCCGAGTGGTTGGTCGAGGAGGGTGCGGCCTACGGGGGGCTCGGACCCGACGAGGCCGATCGGATCTGGGACCGGCACATCGCCGATTCGCTGGCGTTCGGCGTCGGCCTCCGCACGACCGCCACAATCCTCGACGTCGGTTCGGGCGTCGGCCTTCCCGGTATACCGCTGGCGATCGGGTTTCCCCGCGCTGCGGTGACGTTGCTCGACCGATCCCGCCGGCGGACCGATGCCTTGCTGCGGGTCGCGAAGATACTCGCTCTCTCCGTGACGGTCGTGACCGGAGAAGTGCGTGCGCACCAGGGATCGTACGACCGGGTGGTGATGCGCGCGGTGCTCCGCCCGGATCGCGTCGCCGAGCTGCGACGCTTGGTTGCGTCGGGCGGCGACATCGTCGTTGGCATCGGCCGAACGGGTCGACCCTCGCAGCCTCCTTCGGAAGGCTCGTTGGTTCAAGTCGGTCCGGAGGTCCTTGAAAACGGGGCCTGGCTGCTTATGATCCCGGTTGCGTGATCACCGAAACCCGCGAACCCCCCATCACGAGGAACGCCACCGTCGTCGCCCTGGCCAACCAGAAGGGCGGCGTCGGCAAGTCGACCACGACCATCAACCTGGGGGCCGGGCTGGCGCTACAAGGGGAGCGGGTGCTCCTGGTCGACATCGATCCCCAAGCCAACACCACGTCGGGGCTCGGCATCGACCGGGAGCGGCTCAGCCGAACGATCTACCACGTTCTCGTCGAGGACACCACGATCGACGACGTCATCGAACCGACGTCGATGCGCGACCTCTTCGTCGTCCCGGCGAGCATCGAGCTGGCCGGAGCCGAGATCGAGTTGGTGAGCCTGCTGGCGCGTGAGACCAGGCTGCGCAATGCGCTCGACAAGGTCCGCGCCGACTTCGACTTCATCCTCGTCGACTGCCCTCCGTCACTCGGGCTGCTCAGCATCAACGGGCTGACCGCCGCCGACGAGGTCCTCGTCCCGATCCAGTGCGAGTACTACGCCCTCGAGGGTGTGGGTTTGCTGATGCGGAACATCGGGCTGGTCCGTCAGCAGCTCAACCCTGAGCTGGAGGTGGAGGGGCTGCTCCTCACCATGTTCGACGGTCGGACCACCCTCTCGTCCGACGTGGTGCGGCAGGTACGCGAGCACTTCGGTGAAACCACCTACCGGACCGTCGTGCCGCGGACGGTCCGGCTCTCCGAGGCCCCGTCGTACGGAGAGCCGATCGAGGCGTTCGATCCGATGTCCCGTGGGGCGATCGCCTACCGGGAGGTCGCTCGAGAGTTCAGGAGGCGTCATGGCCGAGCGTAGGAGTGGCCTGGGTCGCGGCCTCGAGGCCCTCATCCCCGCCGCGAGCTCACCGACAGGGTTGCAGACCATCGACCTCGACCGCATCGAGGCCAATCCCCAGCAGCCCCGCAGCCACTTCGATGATGAGACGCTGGAGACGCTGGCTGCGTCGATCCGTGAGGTAGGCCTCCTCCAGCCGGTGATCGTGCGTGCGCTCGGCGACGACCGGTACGAGCTGATCGCCGGCGAGCGCCGGTGCCGGGCGGCACGGATGGCGGGCCTCCTGGAAGTACCTGCCATGGTGCGCGACGCCGACGAGCCTCGTGCCAGCCTCACCGAAGCGCTCGTCGAAAACCTCCAGCGCGAGGATCTGGGGGCGCTGGAGGAGGCGGCCGCCTTCCGGCAACTCATCGACGACTTCGGGCTGACCCACGACGAGGTCGCCGAGGCGGTGGGACGGAGCCGGAGCGCGGTGAGCAACACGGTGAGGCTGTTGCAGCTGCCGGCGCCGGTCCACCGCCTGCTCGAGCAGGGCAGCCTCACCGCCGGCCATGCCCGTGCCCTGCTCGGACTCGAGGACGCCGCCTACGCCGCCCACATCGCCACCCGCGCCGCCGAGGAGGGTTGGTCGGTGCGGCAGGTAGAGGACGCCGTCCGGCTCAGGACCCGCCCCGACGGCGGTCGGGCGCCGAAGCCGAGGAAAGTGCGCCCCGCCGCCATCATCGAGCTCGAGGCCCGGCTGTCCGAACACCTCGGCACCCCGGTCGACATCGAGCACGCCGCCAAGGGCGGCAGGCTGGTAATCCGCTACCGCTCGCTGGACGACCTGGAGCGGATCTACCGGAACCTCTTCGGCTGAGTTTCCCCTCCCCTCGTTCCCCTCCCCTCTTGCAGGGGAGGGGTGGCAGCAGCACGGGCCGAAGGCTGAACGGATGACGGGGAGGGGTCGTGCCGTCCCGAAAAGGCAGACGGCGCGGGATGATTCGCCATGTCCTGGAGGGGTGGCAGCAGCACGGGCCGAAGGCCGGCACGGATGACACGGAGGGGTATCGGCGCCGGTGAGTCGTCACCACAGAGCCAGGCCGCATAGTCACCTATTAGGCTCTGAAACGCTATTGGGCGCCGAGTAACGTTCGAATACCCTCGGCGGCCGATCGGCCCACGGGCGCGTCCATGGGCTCCTTGGCGACGATGATGGCCGGTGGCCTGGTGTCCTGCAGCATCGGGACCGACCGACCGGCGACCGGGAGGCCAACCGAGTGGGCGACGGCGGCAGCGATCTTCTCGCCGGCGGCAGAGTGGCTGTGCGTCGAAGCGAAGTAGAAGACCGCAGGCTCCCCGTCACGTGGAGTGGCGAAGGCCACGACGAAGTCGGCACCCATCCGGTTGGCCCTCAGGGCACGGACCGGTTCGGCAGGAAAGGTGTCGGCACTGCGGGAGAAGACCGGATGCCCACCGAGCCGCTGGATGGCGGCGGCGAACTCGACGGCTGCCTCCCAGCAGCCGGCTGCCTCATCCTCCGATCGGCAGAAGGCGTCGACGTACACCCGCTGCCCGGCGAGATGGGTGGGGAGCGATGCCAGCCACTGCCGCTCCCGTACCGCCTGCCGGCCGTCCTTGCTCGTGGCGCGGGCCATCAACTCGAGCTCGGCCACCACCTCGGCGCCGGCGATGCCGTCTTCGGCCATTCGCCGGTTGGCCTGGAAGTCGAGCAGTGCCCGCAGCGTGTCGGGCCCGAAGGTCCCGTCGACCTTGCCGGTGTCGAAGCCCAGGGCATTGAGCCGGCGTTGCAGCACGGACACGTCGTCGCCCCGCATCATCGGAACGCGGTGGTACAGCATCCGGTCACCGAGCGTGAACCCGGCGTCCACCAGTGTTCGCCAGGTGTCGTCGCCGACGATGCCGTCCGGGGCCAGGCCGCGCTCCCGCTGGAAGGCGGCGACGGCGCGCGCGGTTCCGCGGCCGAAGACGGCGGGTTCGTCCTGATCGAGGAGATGGCCGAGGGCGGTCAGGCGCTGCTGGATGTCGCGGACCGGCTCGCCCTCGTCACCGAGCCGATAGAGCCTCACGGCCCCATCGTCTCACATCGCCGGTTTCAGGCGAGATACTCACCCAGCTCGGCGACGAGTTGCGCCTTGGAGCGGGCCCCGACCAGCCGCTTCGCCTCCTGACCACCCTTGAAAACGATCATGGTGGGGATGCTCATCACCCGGTAGTCCATCGAGATCTGCGGGTTCTCGTCGACGTTCAGCTTGGCGACGCTGAGCATCGCGGAGTGCTCACCGGCGATCTCCTCGAGCGGGGCCTCCATGGCCCGGCACGGTCCGCACCAGGCGGCCCAGAAGTCGACCAGCACCGGCGTCTCGCCGTTGATGATGGTGTCGAAGTTGTCGCTGCTGGCGACGACGGTGTTGGTTCCCATTGGCTCTGGCCCGGAGGCCCCCACCTCCTCGGAGGGTCGTTCGTACTGACTGTAGGTTCGTGTCGGTTTCAACAATCGAGAGGCCGGTTCATTCCGTCCGGCGGCTCGCCTCCGTGTCGGGGTCAGCCATCGCCGAGCTGGCGGTTCTCGAGCCACCGCTCGGCGTCGAGCGCCGCCTGACAGCCCATCCCGGCGGCGGTCACCGCCTGGCGGTAGACCTTGTCGACCACGTCGCCGGCGGCGAAGACCCCGGGCACGCTCGTCTGGGTGGTGCCCGGGGTGGTCAGGATGTAGCCGGCATCGTCGGTGTCGATCTGGCCGGCGAACACGGCCGTGTTCGGGGTGTGGCCGATGGCGACGAAGACGCCGTCGGCGGCCAGCTCACCGATTTCGCCGGTGACCACGTTGCGGGTGCGAACCCCGGTGACGGTCTCGTCGCCGAGGATCTCCTCGATGACGGTGTCCCAGACCACGTCGATGCGTTCGTGGGAGAGCACCCGGTTGGCCATGATCTTCGAGGCACGGAACTCGTCGCGGCGGTGGACGACGGTCACGTGGGAGGCGAACTTGGTGAGGAAGGTCGCCTCTTCCATGGCGCTGTCGCCGCCCCCGACCACGACGAGACGCCGATCGCGGAAGAAGAAGCCGTCGCAGGTGGCGCAGGCCGACACCCCGTAGCCACGAAGTCGTTCCTCGCCGGGCACCCCGAGCCAGCGAGCAGAGGCGCCGGTGGAGATGACGACGGTCTCCGCCACGTGGCGCTCGTCCCCGACCCAGACCTGGAAGGGAGTCGAGGAGAAGTCGACCCGGGTCACGTCGGCGGCGACGATCCGTGTGCCGAACTTCTCGGCCTGCTTGCGGAACTGCCCCATCAGGTCCGGCCCCATGATCCCGTCGGGGAAGCCGGGGTAGTTCTCGACGTCGGTGGTCAGCATGAGCTGCCCGCCCCGCTCGAAGCCTTCGATCATCAGCGGGGCCAAGTCGGCCCGGGCGGCATACACCGCGGCGGTCAGCCCGGCCGGACCAGACCCGATCACGAGCAATTGCTCGGTGGACAGTTGCTCGTCTACGTCCACCGCCACTTCGGGCGATGCCTGGTCAGACACTGGATTCCTCTCCGCTCCGGCCGACCTTGGGAAGCCGGCGCCACCACAAGAACATCCCGACCAGCAGGAATATGCCTCCCAGGATGAGGTAGGCCGGCTCGACGCCCACGAGCTCGGCGAGGAGACGGAACAGGCCGATCAACAGGAAGATGACGACCAGGGTGGCGAGCATCGCCGCCACCAGCCCGACCGCCCCCCAGGTGACCCACCCCTTGACCCGGTCGACCGTCATCTCGCGGACCCGGGTGGCGACGGTCTCGAGCAGGTCGGCGATCTTGGCCGGGTAGTCCTCCATGGGCGGGCATCTTAGGGCCGGGCCCACGGCGACCTGCTCCTAGGGATGCTCGGGGAGGACCTCGGTGATCACGGTACAGCTCACCGGGTCGTGGACGAGCAGGCGCGCCGTCCCGTCGGGAGCAGCGGTGACGGTGAGCACGGACTCGCCGATGTCGACCAGCACCACGGTTCCCACGATCACGGTCTCGGCGGGCTCGCCGACGAAGGCGGCGGCGGCGCCGCCACACGCATCGTCGGCGACCCCGGCAAGGGCAGCCCTGCCGGCCAGCACGGAGGCCACCTTGGAAGCGAGATCCGGCGCGTCGCCGAGACTCGCGCTCTCCTCCGCATCGAGGCGTCCGCTCACCACCTCGTCCCACATCAGGCCGAGGTCGGCGACGGTCAAGACCACTGTGGTTGCCTCGGTCGCCCCGGCAGAGAACAGGGTTGCGTCATCGCCGTCTGCGGATGCGGCTGCGGTCGTCTCCGGGGACTGGCGCGACTGCGCGTCGTCGATGTCTTCGGTGAGTGCTTCCGCGGTCGGTGCTTCACTCGATGGCGCAGCCGTGGTCGCCGTGTCGGCGGCGACGATCTCGGCGCCGGCGTCGTCGTCATCTCCCGGAGACAGCGACCGGATGGCATTCCCCCCGACCACGACGGCCAGGAACACCGCCGCCACCGCGACCAGTGGCCCCCAGGAGAGCCCGCGTCGTCGGGAGACGTCAGGGGCGGCCGCCGGCGCCGCGGCCGCCGGCGTCAGCGTCTCGAGGAGCGAACGTCGGAGACGGCGGGACTCCAGGTCGGTGAGGGCGGCGGCCGGGTCGTGGCCCAGCGCGGCCAGGGCGGCGAAGGCGACGCGCTGGTGTTCCAGGTCGGTGGAGCACTGCTCGCAGCCGGCGACCTCGGCGGTGGCGAGCCGCGCCTCGGTGTCGGTCAGCTCTTCCGCCGCCAGCGCCATGATGCGATCGGGGTCGTGGTGGTGCACGGTCATGCTTCGGTTGGATGCCGGTTCGGGGGGCTCAGGTTCCCGAGCTGCTCGGCGAGCAGCCGGCGGCCGCGGAACAACCTCGATTTCACCGTGCCGACCGGTACCTCGAGGGCGGTGGCCGCGGTGTCCAGCGCCAGTCCCTGGAGATCGACCAGGACGATGGCGGCGCGGAACTCGTCGGGGAGCCCGGCCAGGGCCCGTTCCACCGCGGGCCTGAGCTCGACCGCTTCGATGGCCTCCATCGCCCGGGGGTCGGGCTGGTCGTGGTGCTCGGGAAGCGGGTCGGCCGGCTTGCGTTGCGCCCGGCGCAGATGGTCGTAGCACACGTTCATCGTCACCCGGTACAGCCAGGTGGTGAAGGCGGCCTCCCCCCGGAAGCGGTCCGCCTTGCGGAACAACGTGAGGAACGTGTCCTGGGTGGCATCGAGGGCGGCCTCACGGTGGCGCAGCATCCGCAGGCAGGTGGCGAACACCCGGTCCTGGTGGGCGCGCACCAACTCGTCGAAGGCGCCCATGTCGCCGGCGAGATAGCGCTCGACCAGTGCCTGATCGGTGGACGCATCGCTCATCGGGCTGGATTGTCGTCGGTTTTCCCACCGAGGAAGACTCCGCCGGCCCAGCTCCCGCCAGAGAACCCGTCGACCGGCGGCGGTCAACGGGTGAAGGTGACGTCGCCGATCTCACCCATGAAGGCTCCCCCTCCGGTCTCCGGGAGAGACGTGAGCCACAACAGCCACACCCCGGGATCCCGATCGGGCAGGGCCGCCATGGTGGCGTTGTCATCGAGCGTGCCCGTGGCGACCATCTCCCAGCCGTCGAGGTCGTCGGGCACGGTGGCCGCCCAGCCGATCTCGTAAGAGATCCCGGCGTCGCCGATGATGCGCACCGCCCGGGGCACCTCGGCGGGGGTGAACATCACACCGACTCCCGGCTTGAGCGACGACAGCGGGCTGAAGTAGCGCTCGGTGTGCCAGGTCGTGGTCCGATCGCCGTCGTGGATGAGCGGGATGTTCGCCTCGCCTTCGGTCCGGTTGTCACCGAAGGGGTCGTAGGAGCGGGCGGTGACCGGGATCACCTCTGCTTCGTCCGTGTCGTCCGGCGGGGAGCTGGGCACGACGGCGTCGGGGTTCTGCACCGCCGGTTCCTGTGGTGTCGCCGGGAAGAGCAGCGGCGAGCCCGGGTCGACGTCGATCGTCAAGCCGAGCGCGGTGAACACCAGTGCTGCTCCGAGCAAGATCGCTGCCGGTGTCAGCCACCGCCACGACCAGGCGCCGTCATTGGCGAGGTCGGCCGAGTAGGGCGCCGCCCGGATCACGGTGGCCAGCTGGGCGGCGTCGACCGCACCCGCCTCGGCGCCGGCCAGCACGTCGTCGATGCTGCGAGGAAGCCCGTCGACGACCTGAGAGAGGCGCACCTCGGTGCTGTCCGACCCGATGATCGCCTGGCGCAGGGTGGCCGCCAACGCCCGGGTGTCCTCGGCGGCGGTCGTGGTGATCGGCTCCCGACCGAAGGCGCCGAGCTTGGCCGGATGGGCCGCCGAGAACTGGACCGCTCCACCGTCGATGGCGCCGTGGACCACGCCGGCGGCATGGAGCGACGCCAGTGCTTCGGCGAGGCCGGAGGCGTTGGGGAGGAACTCCTGGACGGGAAGCGTGTCCCCGGCGTGGAGCCGGTCGGCGATCGAGACACCGCCGTTCCACTCCAGCACGGAGAAGACGGTGTCACCTTCGGAACCGTCGGCCACCTCGTACACCTTCGCCAGGTGCATGTGGGCGACTCGGGCGGCGTCGCGCACTGCCTCGGTATAGAGGCGGCGGCGCTCGACCGAGGCCGAGGCGTCGAGCGAGCGGATCAGGACCGGGCGATCGAGGGCGGTGTCCGTGGCCAGCCACTCCTCGACATCCCCGTCGCGACCCAGCCGAACCTGGGTCTGGTAACGCTCCGGGAGCTTGGGAGCCACAGGTCCTCCTGGCCCGAGGTTACCCCCGTTGTCTCGTTTCTCCTGCCTACGTTGTCTTTGTCTTCTCCTCCCTCCGTTGTCTTGTTTCTCCTCCCCCTGTGGGGGAGGAGCGGCTGCAGAACGGGCCGGAGGCAAGACGGCAGACGAGGAGGGGAGCCATCAGGCTGCCGATGGGCTTGCTCGCCAGGTGTGCCCGCTCGACGGGGATCGGTGCTCAGCCGCCGGAGCGGAGCAGCGCCAGCGGGTCGGGGAGCCGGACGAATCCCTCGCTCTCGTAGAGGGCGATGGCGCAGGCGTTGTCGAGCTGGGTGTTGAGCAGCATCACGTGGGCACCGGAGGCCCGGGCCTTGCGCGCCGACACCCGGACCAGTGAACGGCCCATTCCCTGCCCCTGCCAGTCGGGGTGCACCGCCACCCGTTGCAGGTAGCTGATGGCACTGCCGTAGCCGACCACGGCGAAGCCGGCGGACCGTCCCGACCCGTCGCGGATGACGAGGATGCTCGACGCTCCCGTTGCCTCGATGGCTTCGGTGAGCCCGTGACGGTCGAAGCGCCAGAAATCAGAGAAGGCGGCGCTGTCGATGGCGAGCAGCTCGTCGACGTCGATGTCGTCGACCTCCACCACGAGATGGTCGGGAGCCCGTACCGGACGGTCGAGGCTTCGCCGCATCAGGGCCAGGTCGATGAACGGCTCGTAACCGGCGTCGCGCCAGGTGCCGAGCGAGTTCGCCGGGAGCGGCGGCGATACCACCGAGTCGGCGCCGAGCTGGCGCAGTTCGGCGGTGCACGCCTCGAGGAACACCGATCCGCCCCGCACCAACCGGAGAGTGGCTTCGGGGATGTCGTGGTTCCAGGGTCGGGCGTCGGCCCGGTACCAGCCCTTCCGGAACGACACCGGCCCCGGCCAATCACCGCGATGCCCGATGCGGAAGGCGCTGTCGGCGACCGCCATGTCCTGGTTCCCCTCCACGGCTGGACCTGGTCGGCGAACCCTACCCGGTTCGCACCGGCCTCTGGTCGGCTGGACACTCCCGCCAGCCGCCCGGGGACGTGACGGCCGGCGGCGGGGTAGGGGCCCCGCCTGCCGGAGGAGGGCGGCGCCAGCCGCCCGGGTATATCTCTGTCAACATGACCGGATGAGAGTGGCGCTGGTCACCCACGAGATGTCGATGGAGCACGACACCGGCTACGGGCACCCGGAGCGGGCGGCTCGCATCCCGGCGGTGGTCGGTGGTGTTCGGTCGGCCGGATACCCGGTGATCGACCTCGCCGCTCAGGCGGCCACCGACGAGGCGCTCACCCGGGTCCACACCAGGGGGTACGTAGAGGCGATCCGCCGGTTCTGCGCCGGCGGCGGTGGAGCACTCGACCCGGACACGGTGGCCACCGAGGCGTCGTGGGAGGCGGCGCGGCTCTCGGCGGGATCGGGGCTGACCGCGGTCGACGCCCTGGTGGCGGGATCGGCCGATGTGGGGTTCGTGGTGATGCGGCCGCCCGGGCACCACGCCCTGGCCAACCGGGCGATGGGGTTCTGCCTGTTCAACAACGTCGCCATCGCCGCCCGCTACCTCACCGCACGTGGTGAGCGGGTGGCCATCTTCGACTGGGACGTCCACCACGGCAACGGCACGCAGCAGATCTTCTACGACGATCCCGGGGTGCTGTACGTGTCGCTGCACGAGTTCCCCGCCTATCCGGGGACCGGGTGGATGACGGAGACGGGCAGTGGCGCCGGAGCCGGGTTCACCCTGAACGTGCCCTGGCCGACGGGAACCTCCGGGTCGAGCTACCGGCATGTCACCGATCGAGTGTTGAGCCCGGTGCTGAACCAGTTCAAGCCCGACTGGCTGCTGGTGTCGGCCGGCTACGACGCCCACCGCGCCGATCCCCTGGCCGGGCTCGGTCTGGTGGCGAGTGACTACGAGTACATGGCAGGGCGGCTCGCCGAGGTGGTGCCGAGCGGCCGGATCGCCGTGTTCCTCGAGGGCGGCTACGACCTCGAGGCGCTCCACGACTCGGCGGCGGCCACGGTCCGGGGCCTTGCCGCGGGGCCGGGCGACGAGCACGTCCCACCACCTGAACAGGGTTCCGCCGGGATCATCGCCGACGGCGTCGCCAGGATCGCCGCCCGTCACTGGGACCTCTGATGCCCGGCTTCGTCTGCGAGCAGTGCGGTGAGCGCTTCACCCTGTCGCAGTCCGTCCTGGACCGGTACCCCGGTTGGACGCCCCGGCTCTGCAACAGGTGCCGATCGACCGAGACCGGCGGCGGTTCCACCCGTCGGCCAGCTCGGGAGGGCTCTCCGGGCGACGGCGTCTACACGGATGGGGGGGCCAGCCCCAATCCCGGGCCCGGCGGGTGGGGGGCGGTGTACGTGATCGGCGACGAAGTGGTGGCCGAGGCGCACGGCCACGACGCGGAGACCACCAACAACCGTATGGAGTTGACCGCCCTGGTGGAAGGCGTCGCCCTGGTCCCGGAGGGTGTCGAGTGCGCCGTGTGGTCGGACAGCAACCTGGCGGTGCGCACCATCACCGAGTGGGCCGCCGGCTGGGAGCGGAACGGGTGGCGGCGCAAGTCGGGGCCGGTCGAGAATCTCGACCTGGTACAGCAGGCGTACCGGGTGTTTCGACGACGGCCCGAGCTGACGCTGCGCTGGGTCAAGGGCCACGCCGGGCATCGCTGGAACGAGTACGCCGACGAGCTCGCCAACCGCTGGAGGGAGAGTAGGCCCCGGTAGCCTGACCGCTGTGATCCCTCGCCGGCTGGAACCGCTTCTCGACGCGACGGCGGCGCCCCGCCGGCTGGCGGAGCGCTTCACCGCCGCCGGAAAGACCCTCTACCTGGTCGGCGGCAGCGTCCGGGACGCATTGCTCGACCGGAGCGATGCCGACGGCGACCTCGACTTCGCCACCGACGCCCGGCCCGACGAGATCCGCGGCATCGTCGGCGACTACGCCACCAGTTTCGTGATGACCGGGCAGCGCTTCGGCACCGTCGGGGCGGTACGCGGCGGGCGGATCTACGAAATCACCACCTTCCGCTCCGAGGTCTACCGCGCCGACTCCCGCAAGCCCGAGGTCACGTTCTCCGACGACATCGTCACCGACCTCTCCCGGCGCGACTTCACCGTCAATGCCCTCGCCATCCGGCTGGGGGAGTACCCGGAGATGATCGATCCCTACGGAGGGCTCGCCGATCTCGCCGCCGAGGTGCTCCGCTGCCCACTCGATCCTTCGGTGGCGTTCGGTGACGATCCGTTGCGGATGGTGCGGCTGTTCCGCTTCGTGTCGAGCCACGGGTTCACCCCCTCCGCAGACGCCGTCGAAGCCGCCGGGGCGATGGCGTCGAGGCTCTCCGTCGTGGCGGTGGAACGCGTCCAGACGGAGTTCGACAAGCTGCTGACCGGCGAGCACGTCGGTGCGGCCCTCTGGGGTCTGGTCGACAGCGGGCTGGCGGCCGAATTCATCCCCGAGGTGCCGGCGCTGGCCGTCGAACAGGACCCGCTCCACCGGCACAAGGACGTGCTCGCCCACACCGTCGCCGTGGTCGAGAAGACCTCACCGGACCTCACCCTGCGGCTGGCGGCGCTACTGCACGACATCGGCAAGCCGGCCACCCGTCGCTTCGACGCCGACGGCGTCTCGTTCCACCACCACGAGGCGGTGGGGGCGAGGCTGGCGCGGGAGCGGCTCACCGGGCTGCACTACCCGACGAAGACGATCGACGAGGTGTCCGAGCTGGTCTTCCTCCACATGCGGCCCCACACGTACAAGATGGGCTGGACCGATGCGGCCGTCCGCCGGTACGTGCGCGACGCCGGGCACCTGCTGCCGCTACTCAACGAGTTGGTGAGGTGCGACGTCACCACCCGCAGTACCGCCAGGGCCCGAGCCATCGAGCGCCGGATCGACGAGCTCGAGGAGCGGATCGAGGAGCTCAGGGCCAAGGAGGAGATCGACGCCATGCGCCCGCCCATCGACGGGCACCAGGTGATGGCGCATCTCGGCCTCGAGCCGGGCCCGGCCGTCGGGGAGGCGATGGCGATGCTGCTCGAGCACCGCATCGAGCACGGCCCGTATTCCCCGGAAGAGGCCTACCGGATGCTCGACGACTGGGTGGCCGGCCGGGCCGGCTGACCGATCGTCAGGCCAGCGGCCGGCGTCAGCTGCGCGGGACCTGGGCCCAGGGGAGGTCCCGGTCGATCCGGGGCTCGCCGGGCAGACCGAGCACCCGCTCGCCGAGGATGTTGCGCATGATCTCCGAGGTGCCACCCTCGATCGAGTTCGCCCGCGCCCTGAGGAACAACCACCGGGTGTCGCGGGGCGCCGAACCGGTCGACTGCGGCAGGCTGTGCTCGTAGGAGCCGTACAGCATCCCCTCCGGGCCGAGCAGCTCGACGGCGAGCTCGTAGATGCGCTTGTTCAGCTCGGCGTAGACCAGCTTGGCGGTGGAGCCCTCGGGGCCGGGGGTCCCCGAGCTCCGGTTCTGGTGGGCGCGGATGTTGGTCAGCCGCGCCGCCTCGGCCTCCACCCACAGCTGCATGACCCGGTCCCGGTCGGTGGCGGAGCCCCCGGTGCGACGCCAGGTCTCGACGAGATGCCCGATCGCCCCGGAGTTGCGGGGCACGACGGTGGCGCCGATGGCGACCCGCTCGTTCATCAGCGTGGTCAGTGCCACCTTCCATCCGTCGCCCCGCTCCCCGATGCGGTTGGCATCCGGGATGCGCACGTCGGTCATGTAGACCTCGTTGAACTCGGCTTCGCCGGTGATCTGCCGGAGCGGCCGAACGTCGACTCCGTCCGCCTCCATGTCCATCAGGAAATAGGTCAATCCCTGGTGCTTGGGCAGATCGGGGTCGCTGCGGGCGACCAGCATTCCCCACCTGGCCACGTGGGCGACCGTGGTCCAGACCTTCTGCCCGTTGACCACCCACTCGTCGCCGTCGCGCACGGCCCGGGTGGACAGGCCGGCGACGTCGCTGCCGGCGCCCGGCTCCGAGAACAACTGGCACCAGATCTCGGCTCCGGTGAACAGCGGGCGCAGATAGCGGGCCTTCTGGGCGGCGGTGCCATGGGCCACCAGCACGGGGGCACCCATGCCGTGCCCGATCACGTCGAAGGGTCGGGGCCGCGGGGCGCCGGCTCGGTCGAGGCGGGCGTCGACCACGTCCTGGAGTTGCGGGGCGATCCCCAACCCGCCCTCGCCCTCCGGGAAGTGGACCCAGGCCAGCCCGAGGTCGAACTGGGCGCCCATGAACTCGTGGCGGTCGCCGCCGGGGTCGTGCTCGGCGAGGAGGCGGTCCACCAGCTCGTCGACCAGGCCCTCGTCGGCGACGCCGGCGGCTCTCGTCGCTGGTGCACCGGTCATGGTTCGGCCTCGTCTTCCGGTGGTGGCACGCTAGCGGTGCCGGGGCCGGCGCCCTCCACGGCGTGATCGGTCGCCGTGTCGCGCCGCTCCCGGATGCGGCGCTCTGCCCACCGGACACCGAAGAAGGCGAGCACCACCGGGGCCACGAACAACAGGATCTCGTCCCATCCTCCCTGATGGGCGATCAGCACGGCGCAGCGCTCCGACGCCACCTGCATGCGAGGTCCCCTGCGTGGCTCATCCGGCGAGGATGAACAGCCCGAGCGAGGTGAGGCCGACCATCAACACCAGCATGGCATGTTGGGTGCGGGCCGCCGCCTCCTCGCCGAACTCGGCAAGGGCCCGGTCGTGGGCCAGAACGACGCCGGCGACGTGGCCGGTCACGATGATCAGGACCTGCAGGTACCAGACGATCTCCGGGCTCAGCCAGAAGGCGACCGTGCGGTCGGCAGTGCCGAACAGGTCCCATCCCATCCCGAACGGGTCGCTGGCGGCGGCGATCAGGATCTGCCCCTCGAAGAGGACCAGGGTCAGGTAGTGGGCGAGGGCGTAGGCGAGGGCGATCGGCACCAGGGTGTGGGCGAAGCGGTCGGCGATCTCCGTCGTGGACAGGCGCCCTCCGCCGACGGACGCCGAATACCGGCAGGCGAGGGAGTAGGCGAGGGCGATGACCCCGACCCACGCCAGCATCGCCAGAGTCCCGAACAACGGCTCGTCGCGCAGCCCGCCGGCGAGCCCGATCCACCACTCGGTCCCGGACACGCCGTCGTAGGTGACCGTGCCGAGCAGGACGGCCAGCAGCCACCACAGGTGACGCCACGCCGGTGTCGCCGCCAGGGTGCGCAACCAGCCGGAGGGACGTCCCGATCCGGGGTCGAGGGTGAGGTCGGCGGGGGAGATGCCGCCGAGGACACCGAACCAGGTGTGGAACCCGTCGACCAGCCGCATCCCCGACACCGGCCCGGCGACCCGTCCCATGGCGACGACCACGGCGGCGAACACGATGGCGGCGACCGCCAGGGTGCGAGGGTCCGAAGAGCTCGGCGACACCAGCTCCAACCAGGAGAACCCGAGCAGCGAGATCGTGGCGGGGAGCACGCCGAAACGGGCCACCAGGTCGGGTCGTTCGGCGACCCCGTCGTTGACGATGCGGGTGAGCCATCCCCACGGGCTGATCCACCGCCACCAGTCGCCGAGCAGCGGCGAGAGGAACGGGACCACCAGCCAGAACCCGATGAGGACGATCACCGGGGCCACGTTCAGTGAAGAGGCCGTGCCGTCGAAGAGCCCGGCCACCACGGTCACGACGAAGATCACGGCCCCGAAGACGCGGAGCAGGCGGCCGAAGCCGTTCGGCGACGCGGTGGCGGTGTCCGGGTCGTGCTCCCGCCCCTGGAGTCGGGGCTCCGTCCACAGCGCCGACACCATCAGGAACGACACGATCACCACCAGCCCCGCTCCGATGGCGAAATAGCCGACCGGGACCGGGAGGTCCGCCCTGCCTCCGAGCCCGTGGGCCAGGGCGGCGGCCGGGTCCAGCGCCGCCACCGCCGTCGTCGCCACGGCGATGGCGGCCCAGCGGCGGCGGCGGCGCGGTCCTCCGCTCATGCCTCGGCGGCGGACCGGTGTCCGGAGGCCGGGCGGTGCTCGTTCACCTGGATGCTGAGGCCATCGGGATCGGTGACCGCCAGCGAGCGGCCGAATGCCTCGTCCCGGATCTCACGCGAAACGTCGATGCCCCGCTCGGCCAGTTCGGCGGCGAGGCCCTCCAAGGACCCCTCGGCGGTCAGGGCGAGCGCCACCTGTGATCCTGGCTCGACGGCCCCGGCGATGTGGAGCGCCAGCGACGCCTCCCCGAAGGACAGCTCGGACCAGTACCCCGACGAGGCGACGAGGAGGGCTTCGGGGAGCAACCGGCGATACCAGTCGAGAGACCTGTCCATGTCGGTGACCATGACGATGGTGACGGGTTTCACACCACGCTCCTCGATCGGGACCTTCCGGGCGGTCCTGAGCGTAAAGGGGGCTCGATGGAAGGGTGCCGCCAGACGGGCAGCACCACCGCTGAGGTTCATGCAGATATGCGTATACTCCATGCATGTCGACAACTCGGTCCATGCGGGTCGCCGTCATCGGCGCTTCCGGCTATGCCGGCGGCGAGCTGGTGCGGCTGCTCGACGGCCACCCGTCGTTCCAGCTCTGCGAGATCGGGGCCGGAGCGTCCGCCGGAGCGACGCTCGGCACCGTTCACCCGCACCTCGACGGCGGCGGGCGACGACTCGTCGCGGTCGACGCGGACACCATCGACGTCGATCTGGCCTTCCTCGCCATGCCCACCGGGGCCTCGGCGGGGCCGGCGGTGACGCTGGCCGAGCGGGGAATCGCCGTGGTCGACCTGGGAGGAGATCTCCGTTTCACCTCGCCGCAGCGCCATGTGGACGCCCACGGCCAACCCCCACCACACCCAGCCCAGATGGGCCGGTGGGAGTACGGGCTCCCCGAGCTGTTCGGCGACCGGATCAGGCACGCTCGCCGGGTGGCGGTGGCCGGGTGTTACCCCACGGCCGCCACCCTGGCCCTGGCCCCGCTGCTCGGCGACGGCCTGATCCGACCCCGGGTGGTGATCGACGCCAAGTCGGGGGTCACCGGCGCCGGCCGATCAGTCCGGCCCGACCTGATGTTCGCCGCCGCCGACGGCAGCGTCACCGCCTATGCCGTCGGCAAGCACCGCCACCGGCCGGAGATCGAGCAGGCGTTGGAGGCGGTGGCCGGGGTGACGCCATCGGTGACCTTCACCGCCCACCTCGTCCCGATGACCCGCGGGCTGCTCGCCACCTGCTACGCCGAGGCGGTCGACGGCGTCACCCGGCAGGATCTCGTCGATTCGCTGGCCAAGAGGTACGCCGCCGCCCCCTTCGTCACCGTCGTCGACGACCCGCCGCACACCAGGTGGGTGGTCGGCTCGAACCGCTGCCTCATGTCTGTGGATCTCGACGACCGCACCGGTTCCGTGGTGGCGGTGTCGGCGATCGACAACCTGCTGAAGGGAGCGGCCGGTCAGGCGGTCCAGTGCGCCAACCTGATGTCGGGCCTCGCCGAGGACGCCGGGCTCCCGACGTCGGGGGTGATGCCATGAGCCTCGGGCATGGTGCCCCCTCCCCGGTCAAGCAGCGGATCGCCATGACGATGGCCAAGGCGCGCATCTTCTCCGAGGCGGTGCCGTTCATCCGCGAGTACCGCGGTCGGACGGTCGTCGTCAAGTACGGCGGCGCCGCCATGGTGGACGAGGCGCTCCGGGCGTCGTTCGCCGACGACGTCGCCATGCTCCACTTCTCCGGCATCAGACCCGTGATCGTCCACGGCGGCGGCCCGGACATCTCGGCGGCGATGCGCCGCCGGGGCGCCGAGCCCGACTGGATAGACGGGCTGCGGGTCACCGACGCCGACACCATTCGTGTCGTGCAGTCGACACTCGCCGGTGAGATCAACCCGGACCTGGTCCGATTGGTCAATGCCCATGGCTCGGTGGCCGCCGGGGTGAGCGGGCTCGACGGCAACCTGCTGGTCGCCCGGCCCACCGATCCCCGGCTGGGGTTCGTCGGCGACGTGGTCAAGGTCGACCCCGGGCTGTTGGTCGCATTGCTCGACCGGGGGTTCGTTCCCGTGGTGGCCCCGCTCGCCAGGGGCGAGGACGGCGAGGTCTACAACGTCAACGCCGACGCCGCCGCCTCGGCGATCGCGGTGGCGATGGGCGCCTCCAAGCTGGTCTACCTCACCGACGTCGAGGGTCTGTACGGCGACGCCGCCGACCCCGAGACGCTCATCTCCAAGCTGCCCGTCGACGAGGTCGAGGAGATGATCGCCGCCGGGGCCGTTTCCGGTGGGATGCTCCCCAAGGTGCTCGCCTGCGTGGAGGCGAGCCGGGCGGATGTCGCCCGGGTGCACATCCTCGACGGCCGGATCGAGCACGCGCTGCTGCTCGAGATCCTCACCCCGGAGGGGATCGGCACCATGATCACGTCAGAGGGGGAGGGATGACCAGTTCCATCGCCAACCGTCGTCGCCTGGTGCGCCGGTTGGTCGCCGACGGTGGCATCGAGTCCCAGCGCGACCTGGTGGCGAAGCTGCAGGCGGCCGGACACCCGGTGACCCAGGCGACCATCTCCCGTGACCTCGACGCCATCGGGGCGGTCAAGGCGCGCACCGATTCGGGCGGGCACCGCTACGAGATCCCGGGCGAGCACCCGGGCCAGGGCGTGGACCGCGAGCTGGGCCGGGTCATCGACGAGTTCGTCGACGAGCTGGCCACGTCGGGCAACTTGCTGGTCATCCACACCCGTCCGGGAGCGGCGCACGTGGTGGGAAGCGCCCTCGACAACATCGGGCTGAAAGGGATGCTGGGCACGGTGGCCGGCGACGACACGCTGTTGGTGATCGCCGCCGAAGAGGTCGGAGGCGAAGGGCTGCTCGAGCAGCTGGCGGCGCTGGGGGTGGAGGCGTGACCCGCGTCGCCCCACAGCCAAGGGTGCCGGTGAAGCGGGTGGTGCTCGCCTACAGCGGTGGGCTGGACACGTCGGTGATCCTTCGGTGGCTGCAGGAGGAGTATGACGCCGAGGTGGTTACCTACACCGCCGACCTCGGACAGGGCGAGGAGGTCGAGGAAGCGGGCCGCAAGGCACTCGCCACCGGCGCGGTGGAGGCCATCACCGAGGACCTGCGCCACGAGTTCGTCGAGGAGATGGTGTTCGCCGCGGTGCGGGCCAACGCCATCTACGAGGGCTACTACCTGCTGGGGACTTCCCTCGCCCGCCCGGTGATCGGGCGCGGGCTGGTCCGGGCCGCCGAAGCGACCGGCGCCGATGCCATCGCCCACGGCGCCACCGGCAAGGGCAACGACCAGGTGCGCTTCGAGTTGGCGGCCTACGCGCTCAAGCCGGACATCAAGGTCATCGCCCCGTGGCGGGAATGGGAGCTCAGGGGTCGGGCCGACTGCGTCGCCTACGCCGAGCGGCACGGCATCCCGGTGCCGACCACTCCGCAGATGCCCTACTCCATGGACGCCAACCTGCTTCACATCTCGTACGAGGGTGGGGTGCTGGAAGACCCGTGGGCGTCGCCTCCCGAGGACATGTTCCGGATGACCACCAGCCCGGTCGATGCTCCCGACGAACCCGAGCCGGTGACGGTTGCCTTCGTCGACGGGACCCCGGTGGCGGTCGACGGCGTCGAGATGGAACCCGTCGAGCTGCTCACCACGCTCAACGACCGCGGCGGGCGGCACGGCGTTGGCCGGGTCGACATCGTCGAGAACCGGTTCGTCGGCATCAAGAACCGCGGCGTTTACGAGACACCGGGTGGGACGATCCTCTACCACGCCCACCGCGCCGTGGAGTCGATCACCCTCGATCGTGAGGTCGCCCACCTGCGCGACGAGCTGGTGTCCCGCTACGCCGAGATGGTCTACAACGGGTTCTGGTTCTCTCCCGAACGGGAGGCGCTGCAGGCCTTCATGGACCGGGTGCAGACCCGGGTCAACGGCGAGGCGAGGCTCATGCTGTACAAGGGCCAGGCGATCGTCTCCGGACGGCGGTCGGACAGCCACAACCTGTACGACGAGGCCACCGCCACCTTCGAGGCGGACGACGTATACGACCAGTCCGATGCCACCGGGTTCATCCGCCTCCAGTCCCTGCGGCTGCGGACATTCGCCGAGCACCGCGTCGGCGCCGGCGAGTGATCATCCGACGCCTCGTCACCGTCGAGGCGCCATCGATCGAATCATCCGCCGTCCCCGACCTTCGGACCCCCATGTGGAACGCATGACCGAACGGCAGACCCTGTGGGGCGGCGGGTTCGGCTCGAGCCCGGGCGACGCCCTGTGGAGCTACACGGTGGACGCGGTCGATCGGCAGGCTGCTCGCCCACGACATCCGCGGTTCCCTGGCCCACGTCACCATGCTGGGCGAGCAGGGGATCCTGTCGCCGGCCGACACCGAGCGCCTGCAAGAGGGGCTGGCGGCGATCGCCGCCGAGGCCGAGGCTGGGGAGTTCCGCTTCCTCGAAGGCGACGAGGACGTGCACAGCGCCGTGGAGCGCCGCCTCGTCGACATCATCGGCGACGACGGCGGCATGCTGCACACCGGACGGTCGCGCAACGACCAGGTGGCTCTCGATCTCAGGCTCTACCTGGTCGACGCCGTGGCGGGCAGGACCACGGACATTCGCCGCCTGGTGGCGTCCCTGGCCGACCAGGCGGAGCAGCACCCCGAGACCGTGGTCCCCTCCTACACGCACCTCCAACAGGCGCAGGCGGTGCCGCTCGGCCACCATCTGCTCGCCCACGCCTGGATGCTGAGGCGCGACGCCGAGCGGTTCGCCGCCGCCGGCACCCGGATCGCCGTCTCGCCACTCGGAGCGGGAGCGGCGGCGGGGAGCTCGCTGCCACTCGACCCGGTGGCCGTGGCAAGGCAGCTCGGGTTGCCCGCCGTGTTCGCCAACTCCATCGACGCCGTCGGCGCCCGCGACTGGGCCGCCGAGTACGTCTTCGCCTGCGCCCAGACGATGGTGCACCTCTCCCGGTTGGCCGAGGAGCTCGTGCTGTGGTCGACGTCCGAGTTCGGTTGGGTGGAGTTCGACGAGGCCCTCACCACGGGCTCCTCGGCGCTGCCCCAGAAGCGGAATCCCGACATGGCCGAGGTGATCCGAGGGCGTACCGCAACCGTGATCGGAGACGTCACCGCCATCCTCGCCCTGCAGAAGGCGCTGCCGTTGGCCTACAACCGCGACCTGCAAGAGGACAAGACGATCGTGTTCCATGCCGATGACACGGTGGCGGCGGCGCTGGAGGCGATGGTGGCGCTCATCGGAGGGACGCGGTTCGAGCCTCCGCTCCCCGGTTCCTCGGTGCTCGCCCTCGATCTGGCCGAGGTGCTGGTCGCCCGCGGCGTGCCGTTCCGCCGGGCCCACGCGGTCGTTGCCCGGTTGGTGACACGACTCGCCGCCGATGGCCGCCAGTTGGGCGAGGTCACTGCCGCCGAGTTGGCCGACGCCGACACCGCCTTCGTGGTCGGCGACCTTGCGGTGCTCGACGTGACCCGGTCGCCGGGTACCCGCCGGACCCCGGGCGCCGCCTCGCCGGCATCCGTCGCCGCCCAGGTGGCCGCCCTGAGGACCTGGATTGGCGAAGCGGACGGCGCCTGATCAGGGCTCGAGGTCGAAGAACCCGCGCAGCCACTCCGATCGCGACGCCAACCAGCGCAGCCCCGGAAGCGAGAACACGAACTGGGACACGCTCCCGAACCGCTCGTGGATGACGGCGTTGACCGCCAGGGACAGCACCATCACCCGGCTGACGATGAAGAGCCAGCCGAGCGCCACGAGGCTGGCCCCGATCGCCCCGTAGACCGCCGACGCCCGGGCGATCCGGTCGGGGAGGATCAGCGTGCTGATCACTTCCAGCACGGTCAGCGTCGTCGCCACCAGCACCGCGCCGGGGATGACGGCGCCCGGGTCGTTGGTGGACTTCGGGAGGACGAGCGACATCACGGTCCAGATGACGACATGGACGCCGAAGGAAGCTGCCACCGAGATCCCGGCGACGGCGATGCCGAAGTCGTTGCGGAGCTTGTTGACCAGGACGATCGCCAACGTCAGGCCGAGCAGCAGGCCGATGATGGTGACGACGGCTCGCCCCGAGGCCTTGGGACGGACCGGGAGCCGCCACGCCAGGCAACTCGCCGCCACCAGAACCCGGCTCAGGGTGCGCCCCGCCAGGACCACCCCGAACAGACCGCCGAGCACCGCCAGCCACCGCGTGGCGTTCGGTTGGGAGAGGGCGCTGTCTATCTGAGCGGCCAGGGCGCCGCCGATCCCCGCGTTACCGACATCGGTTTCGTCGACGATGTCGCCGAGGAAGCCGGCGATACCGACGGCGAACACGAGCAGCGGCACCACGAAGAGGAAGAGCCGGAAGGCGAGGGCGCTGCTCACCACCGAGCCTGCCATCTCCTGATCGCGGTTGTGGAGCATGAGAGCCACCTGGACGACCGGGCGCCCCCGGTGCCTTTCCAACAGCTCGTCGAGCCGGGCTTGGCTCGCGGCGAGCCGGCTGTGGCGACCGATCAGGCGTTCGATGCCGGTGACCGACAGCGCTTCATCGGCTGGCCGTCCGTCCTCGAGTGTCGAGTCGTCAGCGAGTGGCGGGTCGGCTTCGACTGCGCGGTCGTCCTCGGTCACACCGTTCCCCAACGTGTTCGGCGGTCGTCGCCCGGCGGCGGCGAGTAGCCGCAGCGTAGGTCGGCGTCCGCCGCCCGGTGGGGGACCCCGGTGAGGCGACCCGGTGCTCGGCGAGCCTCAGGCGGCGACCCGGTCGCCGTCGCCGTGTCTTCGCTCGCCCTGGTCGACTGGCCCGCAGCTCGGGCAGGTCGGGTCCGGGCAACCGGCGACGGCCACGGCTGCGATCCCGGCGGCCGCCAGGGTGGCCGTGGCGACGGCGATGGGGTCGATGGCGTGGAAACGATCGAGGGTGTCGGTGTTCATCATGCCCACACCGTATCGGGCGGGTGTGACAAGTTTGCTGCCCGGGCCGACTTCGGCGGCTGCGCCACATCGCGTGGCTAACCCGCCCTGCTCCGGCAGGCAGTGAAGTCGGCCCTCCTCCGCAGATGGGGCCCCTACCCCATCGCGGCCGTCTTGTTGCGCGGGCCGGTTTCGAGGATGCGACACGCCGGGGTGGCTGGCGCCCGCCCTCCTGCGGCAGGCATGAAGTCGGCCCTCCTCCGCAGATGGGGCCCCTACCCCATCGCGGCCGTCTTGTTGCGCGGGCCGGTTTCGAGGATGCGACACGCCGGGGTGGCTGGCGCCCGCCCTCCTGCGGCAGGCAGTGAAGTCGGCCCTCCTCCGCCAGATGGGGCCCCTACCCCATCGCGGCCGTGCTCATGCCGGGACGGCGGATGGGCCCTCGTCGTCGGCGGCGGGGACTCGGCGCGGCCGGCGATCGTCAGGCGGTCGAGCCCTTGGCGGCGGTGGGTCGAGATCGGGCGCCGGCCACCAGGGCAACGGCGCCGAGGATGATCGGGAGGGCGATCCAGGCCTCACCCGAGAGGGTCTCGCCGGCGAGCCAGATACCGAGCAACACGGCCACGATCGGGTTGACGTAGGCGTAGCTGGTTGCCAGCGTCGGGCGCACGTTCTGCAGCAGGTAGATGTAGGCGGTGTAGGCGAGCGCCGACCCGAAGGTGGCCAGGTACAGCAGCGCCAACCACCCACTGAGGCCGGGCGCCTGCTCCCAGCGCTCGCCGCGAACCCATCCCACCAGCAGCAGGACCGGGGCGGCGGCGAGCATCTGGGCGGAGCTCGACATCGTCCCCTTGGGCATGGCGATCCTGCCGCTCCACACCGAGCCGAACGCCCACGAGATGGGGGCGACTATCACCGAGCGCGGTGCCGACGAGGTTGCCCTGGAAGTCACCCTCGCCGGTGAGGATCACCACCCCCACCAGCCCGAGGGCCAGCCCCGCCCACTCGCGGGCGCTCGGCCACGAGCCGAACACCCCGGCCCACAAGGCCGCCCACACCGGCATGACGGCGACGGCGGTGGCGGCGAGGCCCGAGCCGACGCCGAGCGATTCGGCGATCCCCACCAGGCCGACACCCCCGACCAGGAGAAAGACACCGACCTGGGCCGCACCCCACCACTCGGCCGGCGTGGGCATGGGAGTACCGGCGCGCCTGGCCATGGCCAGCAGGAGTAGTCCGGCGAGGGCGAACCTGACACCGTTGGCCATCAGCGCCGGCATCTCCTCCACCATGAAGCGGAGCGCCAGGTAGGTCGACCCCCAAACCACGTAGACCGTGGCGAGGGCGAGAGGCACCGCCAGCCGCCTGCTCCGGCCGGCGTCGAGCCTGGCGGCGGCGCTCACCGCCGAAGACCGTGTCGGATGGTCGGAAACGTCGACGGCCGGAGGCGGTGGCGACGCATCGAGGGACCCTAACCGACGAGGCAGGGCGCTCGACGAACCCGAGACGGGCCGGCGGAGCCGATAGAGTCGTCCCCGGAGGATCGGCATGAAACTGCACCGCTACGAAGACACCGCCACGTTCCCGTTCGGGCACCTGCTGGTCCGCGACATGGTTCCCGAGGGTCTGGAAGGGCTGTCCATAGCCGAGATCGAGGCGCCCATCGGTGCCGAGAACCCGCCGTATGCCGCCGCCTCGGCCGACAAGGTATACGTGGGGATCACCGGTGACATCGAGTTCCGTAGCGGCGAGGAGACGGCGCGGGTTCGCCGCGGTGACGTGCTCGTCGTCCGTGCCGGGGAGACGTACTCGTACCACAACGGTGGCTACGAGATGGGACGCCTCCTCCTACTCCAGATTCCCCCAGAAGCAGGCAGCTGAACGGCCTTCACCCCGCCAAAGCGAGACCGCGGTACACCGTGGCGAAGTGAAGCGTCGAGGCGGCGACGACCAGGACGTGGAACGCTTCGTGGTACGAGAAGACACGGGGCCACAACCGCGGCCGCCCGGTGACCAGCATGACCATGCCGACGGTATAGAGGACGCCACCGGCCACCAGTAGGACGACGGAATCCCAACCGGCGGTGGTCGCCACCCAGGGGAGAAGGATGAGCCCGATCCACCCCAGCGTGGTCATCAAGGTGATGCCGAGGGTGTTTCGCTCGACGGGGAAGAAGACCTGCTGGGCCACGCCGGCAAGCGTGATGCCCCACGCTATGGCGAGCACGGCCACCGTGGTCCATCCGTCGGTGGTGAGCACGGTGACCGGTGTGTAGCTGGCTGCGATCAGCACGAAGATCATCGAATGGTCGGTGCGCTGCATCCGCCGTTTCCATCGCTCCGACCACGGGATCGAGTGGTAGAGGGAACTCGTCGTGTACAGCCCGATCATGCCCAGGGCGAAGATCACCACGGCGATCTTGGTGCCCGGCGATGGTGCCCTGACGAGGAGGACGACCCCGCCGATGAGCGCCACGATGGCCGCCGTGGCGTCGATGAGCCCGCGAACCGGGTTGAGCATCCGGCCGAGCGTGACCCGCTCGTGCGGCGCCGATTCGTGGCGGGGACCTGGCATCCGTCGACGATACCTGTGCCGCCGGACTACAGGGGGTGCGGGCGCCGGGCCGGATCGGCAACCCGGCATGTGGGGAGATGGGACGGAGCCCGCCGAGGGTTGACATAATCGTCATGTGGGGATCAAGATCGCCAACTGCTCCGGCTTCTTCGGCGACCGCGCCTCGGCCGCCAGGGAGATGGTCGACGGCGGCCCCATCGACGTCCTCACCGGCGACTACCTCGCCGAGCTGACGATGGTGATCCTCGCCCGCCACCGGATGCGCGATCCCGACGCCGGGTACGTCCCCACGTTCCTCGACCAGCTCGCCGAGGTCCTCGGTGCCTGCATCGACCGGGGGATACGGGTGGTGGCCAACGCCGGCGGCCTCAACCCGTCGGCGCTGGCCGGTGCCGTCGGGGACCTCTCGGCGCGGCTCGGGCTACCGGTCCGGGTGGCCACCGTGACCGGTGACGACCTCGGCGACGGAGCCACGGAACTGGTCCACGCCGTGACCGGGGAGACCATGGCGGAACGGGCGGTTACCCCGTTGACCGCCAATGCCTATCTCGGTGGGTGGGGCATCGCCCGGGCCCTTGCCGAAGGGGCCGACGTCGTGGTGACCGGCCGCGTCGCCGATGCCTCGTTGGTGGTCGGCCCGGCGGCGTGGCACTTCGGCTGGGATCGTCACGACTGGGACCGGTTGGCGGGGGCAGTCGTGGCGGGGCACGTCATCGAGTGCGGGGCCCAGGCCACCGGCGGGAACTTCAGCTTCTTCACCGAAGTGCCGGGGCTCGACGAGGTCGGCTTCCCCATCGCCGACGTCGAGGAGGACGGGTCGGCGACGATCACCAAGCACCCCGGCACCGGAGGGATGGTCACGGTGGAGACGGTCACCGCCCAGCTGCTCTACGAGGTGGCCGGGCCCCGGTACCTCAATCCCGACGTCGTGGCCCGGCTCGACACGGTCGAGCTGGAACCGGCCGGGCCCGACCGGGTGAGGATCAGCGGGATCATGGGAGAGCCGGCCCCCGCCACCACGAAGGTGGCAGCCACCGCCGTCGCCGGCTACCGGAACGCGGTGACCTTCGTGATCCCGGGGCTCGACGTGGAGGCGAAGGCGGCGGTCGCCCTCGCCGCGTTGTGGAGGAGAGTCGGCCCGCCGGAGTCGTTCGAATCGGTCGACGTGCGCCTGGCGCGCACCGACCAGCCGGATCCGCTGTCTGAGGACGCCTCCCACGCCACCCTGAGGGTGACGGTCACCGACCGTGACCCCACCAGGGTGGGACGGCGGTTCTCCAACGCCGCCGTCGAGCTGGCGCTGGCCACCTACCCGGGGTTCTTGCTCACCGAGCCACCAGGTGCCGAGTCGCCCCGGGTCGTGTTCTGGCCGGCGATCACACCCCAGCCGGTGTCGACGGTGACCGTGGCCGGCGACACCATCGTCGTCCCACCCACCGAGCCCGGCGACGCCGGGGTGCGGACTCGTCCCGAGGCGGCGCCCGATCTCGCGGAAGCGGTTTGGCCGGGGCCGACGGTGCCGGGCCCGCTCGGCCTCCTCGTCGGCACCAGGTCCGGGGACAAGGGTGGGGACGCCAACCTCGGGGTGTGGGCGCGTGGCGACGATGCCTTCGAATGGCTGGAGTCGTACCTCACCGTGCAGCAGATCCGGCGCCTGGTCCCCGAGGCGAAGGATGTCCCCGTCGAACGACATGTGTTCCCGAGACTGCGTGCGCTCAACTTCGTGCTGCGCGGCTACCTCGGTGAGGGTGCCGCCTCGTCGACCCGCACCGATCCCCAGGCGAAGGCGCTGGGCGAGTTCCTACGGGCGAGGGTGGTCGATCTCCCCACCGAGCTGGTGGAGACTACCGATGTCAGGATCCGCGGCTGATGCCCGCCTTCTTCAACGTTGCTGCAGGTACGCCGAACTCCCGCCACGCCTTGTACGACACGCCCTTGCGAGCGGAGTACCCGGCTACGTTGGCGATGAAGTTAGCCTCGAGCTCTGCCATGTTCGATGCCGTCTGCACCCTGGACAGGCTCTCCTCCAGGTCGATGCGCTTCTGGAGCAAATCGACGCGCCGGAGTGGGCTCGACTCCTTGTCGAGCTTGGCGGAGACGTCGGCGAGCTGGCGCTTGAGGCTGTCGACGCTGACCGGGCGACCGGGCCGCCGATCACCGAGGGCGCCGAGGTACGCATTGATCGCCCTCGACTCACGCCGGCCCTGCGCCAACGCCGCCTTGTGCTCTTGGGACATTGCCATGTATTCCCACCTTTCTTCGAGGGTGTGGTGCCGTGATTGATCACAGCCACATTCGAGGGAACCGCGCTCGCGCTGGATCCCGGGAGAGACTGACCGATGCGATACGAAATCGACATACGCCGCCTCGTCAAGCAGCCACTCTATACGGTCTACGAGCGGCGGATGTTACGAGGTCTCGATCGCAAAGCCCTGCCGCATCATATCGGGGTGATTCACGACGGTCATCGCCGGTATGCGCGCACCGAGCGACTGCCCGACTACGCCGCCAGCTACCGGGTTGGGATGGCGAAGTTCATCGAGTTCCTTCACTGGACCGACGAGCTCGGAATAGCCGCGGTCACGTGCTGGCTCCTGTCCAAGGAGAACATGCAGCGCCCCGCCACCGAGCTGGAGCCCTACTACGACGTCCTGATCGAGATGTTCGAGCAGATTCCGGAGGCGGTGGCGGGCCAATCGGTTCGGGTCAGGTTCATCGGCAGCCTCGATCTCCTCCCCGGTCCGCTCGTCGATGCCGCCAAGCGGCTCCACGCGGCGTGTCCGGTAGGCGACCGGACCATCACCATCGCATTGGCCTACGGTGGACGGCAGGAGATCGTCGACGCGGTGCGGGAACTGGTGGCCGAGCTGGCCGACGACGGGGTCCCGGCCGGCGAGATCATCGACCACATCGACGCCGACGCCCTGGCCGCCCACATGTACGCCTCCGATATCCCCGATCCCGATCTCGTCATCCGCACGTCAGGGGAGGCCAGGCTCTCCGGGTTCCTGCTGTGGCAGTCCGCCTACGCCGAGTACTCCTTCGTCGACGTGTACTGGCCGGCGTTTCGCCGGGTCGACTTCCTCCGCGCCCTGCGGGAATTCACCCAGCGACAGCGACGGTTCGGCCGCTGATGGCGGGGCTGGGGAAGGTGGCAGTTGTCGGGGCGGGCAGTGTCGGCGCCGCCGTCGCCTACGCCTCGATGATCGACCGGGTGGCCGACGAGATCGCCCTCTACGACATCGACGGCCCGAAGGCGAGAGCCGAGGTGCTCGACCTGCGGCATGGGCTGCAGTTCGTCGGGGGAGGGCGGATCACCGGTGGTGACGACGTTCGGGTGTGTGCCGGCGCCGACCTGGTGGTCCTGACCGCGGGCGCCAACCAGGACGCGGGCCAAACCCGCCTGGAGCTGGCGGGCGCCAACGTGGACCTGGTCCGCAGGTCGCTTCCCCCGCTCCTCGACGTGGCCCCGGAGGCCATCGTGCTGCTGGTGACCAACCCGGTCGACGTCGTCACGTTCGTCGCCCAGGAGATCTCGGGGCTGCCGAACGACCGGGTCATCGGCAGCGGGACCGTGCTCGACACGTCCCGCCTCCGCAACCTGCTCGCCGATCGACTCGGCATCGCCGTCAACAGCGTCCACGCCACGGTCGTCGGCGAGCATGGCGACACCGGGATCGTGTTGTGGTCATCGGCGGCCGTCGGCGGCAGCCCGCTCCTCGAGGTCGTAGGCCCCGACGGTGGTCGGGTCACCGAGGGCGACCTCGACGCTCTCCTGCACCGGGTGCGCAACGCCGCCTACGAGATCATCGTCGGCAAGGGAGCGACGAACCTGGCGATCGGCCTCGCCACCGCCCGCATCGTCGGTTCGATCTCCCGCGACGAGCGGACGGTGCTCCCGGTGAGCGTCCGCACCGAGTTCGAAGGCATCGGCGAGGTCTGCCTCTCCTTGCCGAGCGTCGTCGGCCGCCGAGGAGTGATGGCACAGCTCCCGGTGTCGATGACCGAGGCCGAGCAGGAGGGGCTCCGGGCCAGTGCCGCCACCATCCGCTCGGTCATCGACAGCGTCGTTTGAATCCCGAAGGGTCGCCCGATCATGGAGCATGTCGACGTCGACGGATTGCGGATCGCCTACGAACGGGCGGGCGAAGGGACGCCGCTGCTCCTCCTCCATGGATATGTGAGCGACGGCCCGACGACTTGGCGACCACAGCTCGAAGAGCTCTCCGACGGCTACACCGTGGTGGCCTGGGATGCGCCCGGTGCCGGACGCTCGTCGGACCCACCGGAGTCCTTCGGCATGGCCGGATACGCCGACTGCCTGGCAGGGTTCATACGAGCGCTCGGGCTGCGAGGCAGTCCGCACGTGGCCGGGATCTCGTTCGGGGGAGCGCTGGCCCTCGAGCTGTATCGCCGCCACCGGGACGTCCCGGCGACGCTGGTGCTCGCCTCGGCGTACGCCGGCTGGGCGGGTTCCCTGTCCCCCGACGTCGTTGAGCAGCGTTCCAGCCAGGCTCGAGCCCTCGCCCGAGGTCTCCGGCAGACTTCGTGGAGGAGTTGCTCCCCACGATGTTCACCCCCGATACGGCGCCCGCCGTGGTCGAAGAGTTCGGTGCGACGCTGGGTGCGTTCCACCCAATCGGGTTCCGGGCGATGGCGCACGCCGCGAGCGAGGACCTGTCTGCGGTGTTGCCCACGATCACGGTGCCGACGCTCCTGGTCTACGGCTCCGAGGACACCCGCGCCCCGCTCCCGGTTGCCCAGCATCTCCACGCGGCGATACCCGGCTCCGTCCTCGTGGTACTGCCCGACGTCGGGCACCTGTGCAACCTCGAGGCTCCTCACCAGTTCAACTCGGCGGTTCGCCGGTTCCTCGCCGAGTCTCAGAGCGGTTGACCCGAGTCAAGTCATGGCGTTGCCTGCGGTCGCGCCCGGGTTCAGACCGAACGTTCGTCCTCGCCGAGGTGCTCCTGGTCGTTGAAGGCGCGCAGGCTCCACACGTGACCACCGGCGAGTGGCACGTTGCGTACCCGGGCGATCGACCCGTGGTTGAGGACGAAGCGCTCCCACTCCCATGGGGTCGGCTCGACGCCGAGGAGCAGGGTGAGCGCAACCGAGTTGGTGCCGCCGTGGGCCACGATGACCACCCGCCGTCCGGCATCGCCATCGCTGCGCCACAGGTGACGCTGCGCCGGGTCTGTCGTCACACCCCGCTCGGCGAGCAAACCGGTGAGCGTGCTCTCGACCCGCCGGTGGAAGTCGCGGAAGCTCTCCCCGCCTTCGAGCCCGTCCCACCACTCTTCCGGTGGCCGGCGCCGCGACTCGGCGAAGATGCGCTGGACCTGCTCCTCGGGCTCGCCTTCCCATGGGGGGACCCGCATCTCGGTGAGGTCGTCGACGGTGAGTGGCACGAGCCCTGTCGCCTCCACCAAGGGTTCGGCGGTCTCTTGTGCCCGCCGGGCCGGCGACACCAGGATCTCGGTGGGGTCGAGGCGAGCCAGCCGGGCCGCCGCCTTCTTCGCCTGGATCACCCCCAGCTCTGTCAGGTAGGGGTCATGCCGGCTGTGTCCGTCCACGCTCCACGCCGGCTGGCCATGACGCAGGAAGAGGATCTCCACCCGCCCGAGGCTAACGCTGTGACATTCCCGGGCGGCTGGGCCGCCCTCCTCCCGCAGATGGGGCCCCTACCCCATCGCGGGCCGTGAGTTCCCGCCAGACGCCCTGCGGGCCCCGACGAGCCAGTGGTTCGATCAGGGGGCAATGATCAGCTGAGCCGGGCGCCAAGTACCCTGTCGCCATGCCCGCCACCGCTCCGTCGTCGGCTTCATCGCGACCTGTCGAAGTCCTCATCGACCACCTCCGCCGTCATGCGCTGCGCACCGACGGGCCGTTCACCTTGCGCTCCGGTGAGGAGTCGGCCTGGTACCTCGACGCCCGCCAGACCACCTTCGACGGCGCCGGGGCCAGGCTGGTCGGTGAGGCGGTGGCGGCGGTGCTACCGGCGGCTACGACCGCAGTGGGCGGCCTCACCATCGGCGCCGACCCGGTAGCGCTGGCGACGGCGATGAGCCGCCCGCCGTTGAGGGCCTTCTCGATCCGGGCGGTGCCCAAGGACCACGGCACCGGAGGGAGGATCGTCGGGCCGGTGGCGCCCGGGGACCGGGTCGTCGTCGTCGAGGACACCACCACCAGTGGCTCGGCCATGATCGAGGCGGTCGAGGTGCTGACCGCCGCCGGGATCGAGATCATCGGTGCCGTCGCCGTCGTCGATCGGAGCGGGGGCGCGGCGGCCCGGCTCCTCGCCGAGCGCGGGGTGTCGCTGACCACCTTGATCAGCCCGGCCGACCTGGGCGTCAGCTGATGGAGCCGGTCGTCGTCCGCAAGTCGGCGGTGCACCAGCTGCTGCTGCTCTTCGCCGGAGCCGTGCTCATCGTCGCCGCACTCGACATCATGGCTTTCCACTGGGTGTCGAGCCCGCCGGAGGTCGACAGCGAGACGGGTGAGATCAACTCCACGGGTCGCAGCCAGGAGCGCGGCGACCTGCTGTGGGGGAGCGTGCTGGCGGTCGCCGGTGCCGGGCTGGTGCTCGCCGGCGCCTTGGGTGTCATGTGGAGGAGGCCGGTGGCCATCGTCGGCGAGGACGGTCTGGAGCTGAGGGTTGCCGGGCCGACGAAGACGATCACCATCCCGTGGAGTGACGTTGCTTGGGTCCACTCAGGGAGCGACGGCGACGACGAGCGTGTGCCTACCCGGGTGTTCCTCGTGCACGTCGCCGACACCGGGCCCTACCCGGCGAATCCTTGGGGCGCCGAGTGGGACGGAGACACGCTGATGGTCGACGCCGGCAACTGGACCATCCGTCCCGCCGATCTGGTCATCCACGCCAACGTCGCCCTGACCGACTGGCGCCGTCACCGCGGGCTGCTCGAGGAAGCCGCCGCCGCTGTCGGTCCCACCGGCGCGGGCGATGCCGATGCTGACGGGATGGGCGACGGTCCGGGGGAATCCCCGGGATGACCGACCGCATTCCCATCGGGGCGCACAGCGAGGGGGTCGACCCCCTCGAGGAGATGGCGGAGCGATCCGCCGACCTGGTGCAGATCTTCCTGGGCGACCCGCAGTCGTGGAAGGCGCCCGCCCCACGCCCCGACGCCGAGGCGCTGAAGGAGTCGGGCGCCCTGCTGTACGTCCATGCCCCCTACCTGATGAACCCGGCGTCGGGGAACAACCGCATCCGTATCCCCAGTCGCAAGACGCTGGCTGCGGCCGCCACCGCAGCCGAGGCGATAGGCGCCGCAGGGCTGATCGTCCACGGGGGGCACGTCGAGGACGACGAGGACGTGGCGGTGGGATTCGAACGATGGCGCAAGGCCTTGGACAGCTTCGAGAGCACCGTCCCGATTCTCATCGAGAACACCGCCGGCGGGGGCAACGCCGTGGCGCGGGAACTGTCCAACTACGGACCCCTGTGGGAGGCGATCGGCGACCTCGACGTCGGCGTCGTCCTCGACACGTGCCACGCCTGGGCCGGCGGCGAGGACCTGGCGACGGCGGTCGACACCCTGCGCCGGCTCACCGGTCGGGTCGACCTCGTCCACTGCAACGACTCGCGTGACCCGCATGACTCGCGCCGCGACCGCCATGCCAGCCTCGGCACCGGGATGATCCCTGCGGAGCTGCTCGTCGACGTGGTTGCAGGCGCCGGCGTTCCGGTGGTCATCGAGAGCCGCGGGGACGCCGAGCTCCACACCCGGGACATCGCCTGGCTGCGGGAGCGTCTCGCCGCCCGGTGACCGTACGTCCTGGGCAGACCTCGAGCGAGTGCGTACACCACAGGGCGTCACCCGCTCGAAGTCACCGGTGGATGGTCAGCCGGCGAGGAACCCGGCGAGATCGGCCTCGGTGGCATCCTCGCCGGCGATGAAGGCTGCCACGTGCTCGGCAGCGACAGTGTCCCGATACTGCACCGAAGGGCTCTTCATGAAGTAGGACGACGGGGCGAGCAGCGGCCCGCCGATCCCCCGGTCACGGGCCAGCTTGATGCACCGCACGGCGTCGATGACCACCCCGGCAGAGTTGGGCGAGTCCCAGACCTCGAGCTTCAGCTCGGCGTTGAGCGGGACGTCGCCGAAGCCGCGTCCCTCGACACGGATGTAGGCCCACTTCCGGTCGCTCAGCCAGGGCACGTGGTCGGACGGGCCGATGTGGACGTCGTCGGTGCTGATGCCGCGGTCGATCTGGGAGGTGACCGACTGGGTCTTGGAGATCTTCTTCGAGATGAGCCGCTCTCGTTCCAGCATGTTCTTGAAGTCCATGTTGCCGCCGAAGTTCAGCTGATAGGTGTGGTCGATCGCCAGCCCGCGGTCCTCGAAGAGCCGGGCCAGCGTCCGGTGGACGATGGTCGCCCCCACCTGCGACTTGATGTCGTCGCCGATGATCGGCACCCCGGCATCGGTGAACCGCCGCGCCCACTCGGGGTCGGATGCGATGAACACCGGGATGCAGTTGACGAACCCGACACCTGCCTCGAGGGCGGCTTCGGCGTAGAAGCGGGTGGCCTCTTCCGAGCCGACCGGCAGGTACGAGACCAGCACGTCGGCACCGCTGGTGCGCAGCGCGGCGGCGACATCGACCGGCTCGACCGCCGACTCCTCGACGGCGAGCCGGTAGAAGTGGCCCAGCCCGTCGAGGGTCGGTCCTCGCTGCACCTCGATCCCCAGCTCGGGAACGTCGGCGAAGCGGACGGTGTCGTTGCGTCCCGCCCACATCGCCTTGCCAACATCCTGGCCGACCTTGGTGGCATCGACGTCGAAGGCGGCGACGACCCTCAGGTCACCGACGTGGTAGCCGCCCAGGTCGACGTGCATCAGCCCGGGCACGGCCACCGCCGGGTCGGCATCGGCGTAGTAGTGCATGCCCTGGATGAGCGAGTTGGCGCAGTTGCCGAGGCCGGCGATGGCGATGTTGACGGTGGGCATCGGGATGGTGGTCCTTTCGGGGGGCCTGGGTCGGTGGCGCCCGGTCAGGTGGGCGCCTGATCGGGGAGAACGGTGGTCAGTGGGAGTTCGGAGACGGGCGGCTCGGTTCGGGCCAGGGTGATCAGCTCGTCGAGCCACGACACGTCGGCCTCGACGGTGCGCACGTTGTGGCGGACCAGCGCCAGCGTGTACGCATCGCTCCGGGCGGTCGCAGCCCGGCGCAGGGCGAGACGGGCCTCGGCCAGCCGGGCGACCAGCCGGGTGCGACGCCGCTTGAGGATGCCGATGCGGCGCTCCGGGTCGACGTACCCGAGGAACGCCAGCCTCATGGCGAAGCGGCGGTCCTCCTCCATCTCGTCACTGTCGTCGAGCAGCATGGCATCGAGCGTCTGGGCGCCGGCGGCGGTGAGGCGGTAGGCCTTGCGGCGCGAGGTCGGGTGCATCGCCTCGATGAGGCCGCGGCGCTCCAGCCGGCGGAGCGCCGGGTAGACGGCCCCGAACGACACACGGAGCCACCCGAGCTCGGCGAGTTGCCGCTTGACGTCGTACCCGTGGCGCGGGCCACGACGGAGGATGCCGAGCACGGCGAGATCGAGCATGCGACGACTATAGCGTTTCGATACATATGTAGCGAATCGATACATCGGCGGCATGATGTCTTCTAAACCGGTGTCCTCCCTACCATCTCGGCCATGGCGAAGATCCCCGGCTTGCCGACGGCGTGGAAACGCGCCCTCTGGTGGACGGTGGCCGGCCTTTCCATCGCCGGTGTGCTCGTCGTCGGGGCGTGGGTCCTCGACCAGAAGGTCATCCACGAGGGGATGGTGATGCGCAACGTCACCCTCGACGGCGAGGCAGTTGGCGGGCTCGGCCCCGCCGACCTCGACGCCCGGCTGGCGGCCATCGCCGACGACGTCGCCGACGATGTCCTCACCGTCGACCTGCCCGAGCGGGTCATCACCGCCACCAACGCCACCGCAGGCGTGACCGCCGACGTGACCGCCACCCGCGCCGCCCTGATGGAGCAGGGGAGATCCGGCAACCTGGTCGAGCAGTTCGAGGCCTGGGCCCAGTCCTTCCTCGAGCCGGTCGCCCTCGAACTGGCGTACACCTACGACCAGGGCACGCTCGACGGCTGGGTCGGCGACCTGCCGGACGCCCACTTGAGCGACCCCGTCGAGCCGACGTTCACCGGCGCCTCCGGTTCGATCGAGGTGCAGCCCGGCGTCGACGGCGCCTACCTCGACGCCGAGACCGTCGCCGTCGCCGCCGCCGACGCGTTCGCTACCCAGTCGTCACCCTTCACCGTGGCGGTCGACTGGACCCCGATCCCACCACAGGTCACGCCGGAGGCGGTGGAGGAGGCGGTCGCCGAGGCCGAGACCCTGGCCGACTCGAACCTCACCGTGTCGGTGGGCGAGCACGTCAGCCGGATCGGGCCGAAGACGGTCCGGCGCTGGATCGTTTCGGAACAGGACGGGGCCACGCTGGTCCCGGTGTTCGACCAGCCCAAGGTCCATCGGCAACTCGAGCGCATACTCGCCGAGTTCGCCGACGAGGGCGAAGACCCGACGTTCGCCATCGTCGACGGCGAGGTCGACGTCGAGTACGGGACCCCGCCCACCCGGTGCTGCGCCCCCGGGGTGGCCGACCTCGTGTTCGAGGCGATCTCGTCGGGCCGCCACCGGACGCTGGCGCTGCCACTGGTGGAGGTCGAGGACGCCCGGACCCAGGCGGCCAAGCTCGGCATCACCGAGATGGTCTCCGAGTTCACCACCAACCACAACTGCTGCGAGAGCAGGGTGGAGAACATCCACCGCATCGCCGACATCGTCCGCGGCGTGGTGATCCATCCCGGGGAGACGTTCTCCATCAACGACTTCGTCGGGGAGCGGACGACCGAGAAGGGGTTCGTCCCAGCCGGCACCATCCAGTTCGGCCGGTTCGAGGATGCGGTGGGTGGCGGGATCAGCCAGTTCGCCACCACCATGTTCAACGCCGCCTTCTTCGCCGGCCTCCAGTTCGAGGAGTACCAGTCGCACTCGCTGTACATCGACCGCTACCCGTACGGCCGCGAGGCGACCCTCTCGTACCCGCATCCCGACCTCGTGGTCACCAACGACACCCCCTATGGGGTGCTGCTCTGGCCCACCTACACCGGGAGCTCGATCACGATGCAGATGTGGTCGACCCGGTACTGGGATGTCGAGCAGACCGGCCAGAGCTCGTACCCCGCAGGCCAGTGCACCCAGGTGGAGACCTTCCGCAGCCGGACCAACCCAGACGGCGTCACCGAGAACGACGAGGTGTTCGCCCTCTACCGCCCGGGCGAGGGCCTCGACTGCAACGGCAATCCCACCCCGGAGGTCGGGTAGGGCTCACGATCCGGCCCGCCCGTCCCCGGCGACGGCGTGGCACTAGGTTTGCAGTGTGGACTTCCTGCCCACGGGGCCTTCGTACGACGGTGCATCGCTCGACATCGAGAGCCTCGGCGGCGACCCGCTGGAGGCGGCGCGCCGCTGGCTCGAGGAGGCATACGTCGCCCACGTGCCCCAACCCAATGCGTTGAGCCTGGCGACCGCCAGCGAGTTGGGTCGTCCCTCGGTGCGCACCGTGCTGTTGAAGGCGATCGACGAGGGATTCGTCTTCTTCACCAACTACGGGTCGCGCAAGGGTGAAGAGCTCGAGAGGAATCCGTGGGCGGCGGGATCGCTCACCTGGCTCACCCTTCACCGACAGGTCAGGGCGGCGGGCCGGGTGGAGCGCACCAGCCTGGCCGAGTCGGACGAGTACTTCGCCACCCGGGCACGCGGCGCCCAGCTCGCCGCGGCGGCTTCCACGCAGAGCCGGGTGCTGTCCAGCCGCCAGGAGCTGGTCGACCGGGTCGCCGAGCTGGCGGACCGGCATCCCGAGGAGGTCCCGCGGCCCCAACAGTGGGGCGGGTACCGGATGATCCCCACCCGGATGGAGTTCTGGCAGGGCCGGGTCGACCGGATGCACGACCGCGTGGAGTTCGTCCGTCACGGGGACGGCTGGCTGAACCGCCTCCTCTGGCCGTGACATTCCCGGGCCGACTTCGGGTGGCGGAGGCTGGCCGGTTTGGCCCAAGTCGGCCCTCCTCCCACAGATGGGGCCCCTACCCCATCGTGGGCCGTGAGATTCCCGGGCCGACTTCGGGTGGCGGGAGGCTGGCCGGTTTGGCCCGAAGTCGGCCCTCCTCCCACAGATGGGGCTGTGATCTTCCCGGGCCGACTTCGGGTGGCGGGGCTGGCCGGTTTGGCCCGAAGTCGGCCCTCCTCCCACAGATGGGGCCCCTACCCCATCGTGGGCCGTGTCTGTTGCCCGGGTCGACTTCGAGCGACCCGGGGGCCTGCCAGGCCCCCACCCGCCGCGGGCCGTGCCCTCTCCCGAACCTGAGGTTCTGGCATATCGGAGCGGTAGGTAGGAACCTCAGGTTCGGGCTCTTGATCAGTACGTCCCGGCGAGCTTGCGGTGGTCCCACGACGTGATTCGCACCGGGTCGACCACCACGGCCGTGTTCTTGGGGGCGAAGCGACCGAACGCCGCCTCCAACGACGCCCGGTCGGGGAAGGCGATCGGCTCGGCGCCGGCGAAGGCGTAGCGGGCGGCCAGCCTCCCGTAGAGGTCGAGGACGAACTCCGGGTCGTCGACGAGGGTGGCCTGACCCTGGATCATCACTCCCCGCAGATCCTGGTACGCATGGCCCTCCTCGACCAGGACGCCGACCTTTGGGTTGCGGCGCAGGTTGACGATCTTCTGCGACTTGGTGAACGAGCGGAACACGACCTTGCCATCGTCGACGACGTACCACATCGGGGTGACGTGCGGGTAGCCGCGACCGTCGACGGTGGTGACGATCAGGGTCCGGGGGGCCGACAGGAACTCCAGCCGCTCGCTCTCGGTCATGGTGATGTCCTTCTTCGCCACGGGGCCTCCGGGGTGTGGGGTCGGGCGTCACGGTATCCTGATCGCAGTCCCCGGGATCGGGCGGCCGCGGTGGTCGAGGGAACCAGGGGCCTGCGAACCATCCAGCGACATCCCCCAACCGGCGACGGTGGGGAGAAGGGACACTCGATGGCCGGCAAGACCACCGCTCCGGACATCGCAGCCCGCAAGGGCGGCGACAAGATCAGGATGGTCACCGCCTACGACGCCCCAACGGCGACCATCGCCGACCGGGCCGGCAGCGACATCATCCTCGTCGGTGACTCGATGGGCAACGTCGTCCTGGGTCGTGGCGACACGCTCTCGGTGACCGTCGACGACATCATCCACCACTCCGCCGCCGTCGCCTCGGTGTCGCCGCAAGCCCTGATCGTCGGAGACATGCCCTGGCTGTCGTATCACTCCTCGGTGGAGGAGACGGTGGTCAACGCCGGCCGCCTCGTCCGCGAGGGTGGTGCCGAGGCGGTCAAGGTCGAAGGCGGCCGGAAACGGTTGCGGATGATCCGGCCGATCCTCGACGCCGAGATCCCGGTGATGGGCCACCTCGGTCTCACCCCCCAGTCGGTGCATGCCATGGGCGGCTACCGGGTCCAGGGGAAAGACGCTGCCGTCGCCCACGAGATGATCAGCGACGCCGTGGCCCTCGCCGACGCGGGTGTGTTCGCCATCGTGCTCGAGGGCGTCCCCGACACCGTTGCCGCCCTCATCACCCGGCAGGTGCCGGTGCCCACGATCGGGATCGGGGCCGGTCCGTCCTGCGACGGTCAGGTGCTGGTCTTCCACGACGTGCTCGGGCTCCACGACGGCCACCTGCCCAAGTTCGTCCGGCGGTACGCCCGGCTCGCCGACGTCGCCGTCGAGGCGTTGGAGCGGTTCTACGCCGACGTTGCCTCGGGCGACTTCCCCGGTGAGGCCGAGACGTACCACATGTCCGAGGAGGCGGCCCGGATGCTGGTCGAGCTGGAGCAGGCCGGGCCCGGGTACGAGCGGGTGCATGGGGACGACCTGCTCGCCGACGATGCCATGGATTGGTGACGGTGCCCCGCTTCGAAACCACGGTCCAGCTCGAAGGGAAGGACGCCACCGGGTTGCGGGTACCCGCCGACGTCGTGGAGGCGCTCGGCCGGGGCAAGCGGCCGCCGGTCTATGTCACCGTCAACGGCTACACCTACCGCAGCACGGTGGCCGCCTACGGCGACGTCTTCATGCTGCCGCTGGCCAAGAAGCACCGCGCCGCCGCCGGGGTCGAGGCCGGCGAGGTCGTCCAGGTCACCGTCGAGCTGGACGAGGACGAGCGGACGGTGGAGGTCCCGCCCGAGCTGGTCGCCGCCCTGGCCGCATCACCTGGGGCTGCGGAGCGTTTCGCCGCCCTGTCCTACAGCCACCAGCGTCGGTGGGCCGAGCACGTCGACGAGGCGAAGGGCCCCGACACCAGGGAGCGCCGGGCGAAGAAGGCCGCTGCCGAGCTGGCGGCGCCAACGACGCCCGAGTAGGCAGCCGGAGGCGGCTGATCGGGTCGTCGGCGACGGCGGCTAGAATGGCTGCGCTCACTCGACCCCTGCTCCCGGAGATGCCGGGGGCCTTCCTTTCAGGATGTCCACAGGAGGTGTAGAGCCTTGCGTTCCTATGAGCTGATGATCATCCACAGACCCGAGATGGCCGACACCGACGTCGCCGGCCAGATCGGCGAAGTGGAGAAGGCGATCACCGAGTCCGGTTCGGTGACCGGGCGCGACCTGTGGGGCAAGCGCCGCTTCGCCTACGAGATCGACCATCTCAACGAGGGCCACTACTCGGTGGTGACCTTCGAAGCCGAGTTCGAGCTGGTCGACCGGCTCGACCGGGCGCTCCACCTGTCCGACGCCGTCATCCGCCACAAGATCGTGCGCACCGACGCCTGACCCCCTGGTTTCTGTCATACCGCCGATGCATAGTGGCGGTCGACCCACGACGAGAGAGACGAGACAATGACGACGAACGCAGTGACCCTGGTCGGCAACCTGGTCGACGACCCGGAGCTCCGCTTCACCCCGAACGGGGCGGCGATGACCAAGATCCGCCTGGCGGTCAACCGGCGCTATCGCGACCGCAACGACGAGTGGCAGGAGGAGACCAGCTTCTTCGCCGGCACGTGCTGGCGCGACATGGCCGAGAACGTGGCCGAGTCGCTCACCAAGGGCATGCGGATCATCGTGACCGGCTCCCTCGAGCAGCGCACCTGGGAGACCCAGGAGGGAGACAAGCGATCCGTCGTCGAGGTCCGCATCGAGGAGATCGGCCCGTCGATCCGGTGGGCCACCGCCAACGTCACCAAGACCCAGCGCGGCGGGGACACCTGGTCGGACTCGAAGCGCTCGGCGCCGGCCCCGGTCGCCCCGGTCGCCCCGGTGGCCCGCGACGACTACGGGCCGGACGAGGCCCCGTTCTGAACCGCCGACCGGAGTGCCGGGCGGCGCCGTGCCGCCCCCTCCCGATCCTCACAGGAGGGACAACCAGATGCCACCAGTGAAACGAGCGCCGCGCCGCCGGCGGCCAACCGCCGCCGACTCGCGCCGGCGGCGCAAGGTCTGCCAGTTCTGCCACGAAAAGGCCGAGCCCATCGATTACAAAGACGTCGCCCTGCTGCGCAAGTTCGTGTCCGACAAGGGCAAGATCCGCACCCGTCGGGTGACCGGCAACTGCGGCATCCACCAGCGGGCGGTCGCCAAGGCGATCAAGAATGCCCGCGAGATGGCACTGCTGCCGTACGTGGCGACCCGATCGTGACCGTGAAGCTCATCCTCGTCGAGGACGTCGCCGACCTCGGGCAGAAGGGTGACGTCGTCGATGTCGCCGACGGGTACGCCCGCAACTTCCTGGTTCCCAAGGGCAAGGCGGTCAAGGCGACCCGCGGGGCCATCGCCCAGGCCGAGGCGGTGCGCACAACCAGGATCGAGGCGGCGGAGCGGGCCAAGGGGGACGCCGAGCAGCTCGCCCAGGCGCTCCTCGGCACCCGCGTCGTGGTGGCGGCGCGAGCCGGCGACGAAGGCCGGCTCTTCGGCTCGGTGGCCGAGCACGACATCGTCGAGGCGATCAAGCGCTTCACCGGCGTCGAGGTCGACCGCAAGATCATCTCGATCCCGGCACCGATCAAGGAGATCGGGCTCCACGAGGTGGGGCTCCACCCTCATCCCGACGTGGAGTTCAGCCTCACCCTCGACATCATCCCCGCGTAGATTCCCTCCCCTGTTGGAGGGGCCTGGCCGTGGGGCGGCGATTTCCCCTCCCCTTTTTCAGGGGGAGGGGTGGCAGCGGCACGGGCCGAAGGCCGGCACGGATGCCGGGGAGGGGTCTGGCCGTCCGGAACCCGGAACCGCCAGTTACAGACCATTGTTTCGCGTCCCAGGGCTTCGACGGCTGTTTCGTTTCCGCGCTCCGGTTCCGCCACATACACTCGCCGGGCTTCACCGCATTTCCCCGAGACGGTCGCACGCGGCCGTTTCGTGTCACACCTCGTCGGCAAGATGGTGGCGGGTAGGCACCGAGGCGTGACGGCGGCACACGGGATCGGACGGAGGACAGCCGGTGACAGCGGTGATGGAACGTGACGTGGGCCGCGGGGCGCGGATGGCTCCGCACAGCATCGAGGCCGAAGAGTCGGTGCTGGGGGCGATGCTCATCTCCACCGAGGCGGTCGACGTCGCCCTCGAGAAGCTCCAGCCGGAGGACTTCTACAAGCCCGCCCACCAATCGATCTTCGCCGCCGTCACCACCCTCTACGACGCCGGCGAGCCCATCGACGCCCTCACCGTCACCGAGGGCCTGCGCCGGATGGGTGGCCTCGACCAGGTCGGCGGCATCGCTTACGTCAGCGGACTTTCGGACGCCGTTCCGACCTCGGCCAACGTCGCCCACTACGTGGCCATCGTCGAGGAGCACGCCCTGCGCCGGCGGCTGATGCGAGCCGGTGGGGAGATCGGCACGGTGGCGACGGCCGTCGATCAACCGATCGAGGACGTCCTCGACATCGCCGAGCAGACCGTGTACGCCGTGTCCGACCGGCGGATCGGCGACGGCCTGGCCCCCATCAGCCCTCTGCTGTTCCCGGCCATCGAGCAGGCCGAGGAGCTGTACGGCAAGGGCGAGGAGGTCACCGGCCAGGCGACCGGCTACGCCGACCTCGACCGCACCCTGGCCGGTCTGCACAACAAGAACCTGGTGGTGGTGGCTGCCCGGCCCGGGATGGGCAAGACGGCGCTGGCCCTGTGCATCGCCATGAACGTGGCGATGCGTGAAGTCCCCGTAGCGGTCTTCTCGCTGGAGATGAGCCGGGAGGAGGTGGTCACCCGCCTCCTCTGCGCCAAGGAGTCGGTCGACTCGACCCGGCTGCGAACCGGCAGGCTCACCGACGACGACTTCGCCCGGCTGTCACGCGCCGCCGCCAGCCTCGACCAGAAGCCGATCTACGTGGACGACTCGCCGGGCTTGACGGTGACCGAGATCCGTGCCAAGTGCCGTCGCCTGGCCCGTCGACCCGGGCTGGGACTGGTGGTGGTCGACTACCTTCAGCTCATGAACGTCCCCCGCGCCGGCGAGAACCGCCAGCAGGAGATCGCCGCCATCAGCCGCCACCTCAAGAACCTCGCCCGCGAGCTCGACGTCCCGGTGATCGCCGTCTCCCAGCTCAACCGGTCGATGGAGACCAGGCAGGACAAGCGTCCGATGTTGAGCGACCTCCGCGAATCGGGCGCCATCGAGCAGGACGCCGACGTGGTCATGTTCATCTACCGCCACGAGTACTACCACCCGGAGGAACAGGAGAGCCGGGGCGTCGCCGAGATCAACATCGCCAAGCACCGCCAGGGGGCCACCGCGAAGATCGAGATGCTGTTCAGGCCGGAGTTCGCCAGCTTCGCCGGCATCACCCGGCGGGCCGAGGCACCGGTGTGAGCACCGGCTCGGGCCCCTGGTGGCGCCGCAAGCGGGCGCGGTCGGAGCCCTCGGTAGCATCGTCGCCCGTGACCTCCGATTGCGACCACCTCGACTCACTGGCAACCGTCGACCCGTCGTCGCCCGGATGCGAGGACTGCGTCGCCGCCGGGCAGAGCAACTGGGTCCACCTCCGGATGTGCCGGGCGTGCGGTCACGTCGGATGCTGCAACAACTCGCCGGGCAAGCACGCCACCGGCCACTTCGAGGAGACGGGCCACCCGGTGATCCAGTCCTACGAGCCCGGACAGGACTGGCTGTGGTGCTACGTCGACAAGCGGTACCTCGAGCCGACCGAGCCGGGACCGTCCCCATCGCACCCATGATCACCACCCGCATTCCTATCGGACAGGCCAGGAGAGTCCTCCGGCCGTGAAGCCGGTCGTTCCGTTCGGCGCCTGGCCGTCGCCCATCACAGCCGCCAAGGTGGTCGAGGGTGTCGCCGCGGTGGGCGAGATCAGACCCGACGGCGATGACATCTGGTGGAGCGAGTCAAGGCCGGAGGAGGACGGGCGCACCCAGTTGGTGCGCCGGGGTCCCGGCGGGGACCGCACCGACCTCTTCCCCGACCCCGGAGCCGGCGGCTCCACCTGGAACGTCCGGACCAAGGTGCACGAGTACGGCGGCGGGGCCTGGGCGGTGCGAAACGGCGTGGTGGTGTTCGCCCATTGGGACGACCAACGGCTGTACCGGGTCGACCCCGGTGCCGACCCGGTGCCGCTGACCCCGGTCCCCGCCATCCCCCGCGGGTTGCGGTTCGCCGAGATCTCGTGGCTCGACGAGCGGTGGCTGGTGGCGGTAGCGGAGGACCACGCCCCTGCGACCGTCGCCGCACATGGCGAGGCGGCCAACACGGTGGTGGCGATCCCGTTCGACGGCACGGCCGCAACCGACCAGGACCGCATGGTCACCCTCGTGGAGGGGCCCGACTTCGTCGCCTTCCCGGTCATCCAAAGGGACCGCATCGCCTGGATGCAGTGGGACCACCCCAACATGCCCTGGGACGACACCGCGGTGATGACCGCCACGATCTCTCGTGCCGGTGATGGTGCCCCGACCGGTACCTTCGGCGTCGCCCGGGTGGGAGGGGGGCCGGGGATCTCGGCGGTGCAGCCGGTGTACGCCACTTCGGGAGACCTGCTGTTCAGCGCCGACCTGTCCGGATGGTGGGCGCCGCAGCGCGCCCGGGTCGACGGGACATCGTCGGTCCTCACCGAGCCGGTCGAGGCCGAGATCGGGGGGCCGGCCTGGGTCAACGGGCTCCGCTGGCTCGCCCCGCTCGTCGACGGCCGCCTCGCCTGCTCGGTGACCCGCCAGGGAATCGACGGGCTCGGCCTGATCGACGCCGGCGGGGTACTCACCGAAGTGGACACCCCGTTCGTCGACATCCGCCAGGTGGTGCCCGGCGCGTCCGAGGCCGACGTGCTCGTGGTGGCGGGCACCCCCACCAGCGGGCTCGCCCCGTATCGGGTCCACCTCGACACCGGCACGGTGGACCGCCTGTCCGAGGAGCTGACACCAGGGTACGACGAGGGCTACGTCTCGACGGCGCGGCCGGTCACGTTCCCGACGACCGGGGGTCGCGACGCCCATGCCCTCTACTACCCGCCGGTCAATCCCGAGGTGGTCGCCCCCAAGGGCGAGCTGCCGCCGCTGCTGGTATTCATCCACGGCGGTCCCACCTCGTCGGCGGCGCCCTCGCTGGCGCTCAGCCGCCAGTTCTGGACCAGCCGCGGATTCGCCGTTGCCGACGTCAACTACGGCGGCTCGACCGGGTTCGGCACCGAGTACCGTCGCCGGCTCGACGGCGCATGGGGGGTGGTGGACGTCGACGACTGCATCGCTGCCGCCCGCCACCTCGCCGACCGGGGCGAGGTCGACCCCGATCGGCTCGCCATCAGAGGGGGGAGCGCCGGCGGCTTCACCACCCTCGCCGCCCTCACCTCCCACCACACGTTCGGCGCCGGTGCCAGCCACTTCGGGGTGGCCGACCTCGAGGCACTCGCCCTGGAGACCCACAAGTTCGAGAGCCGCTATCTCGACCGGTTGATCGGCCCTTACCCGGAGATGGCCTATGTCTACCGCGACCGGTCGCCGATCAACCACATCGAGAACTGCACGACGCCGATCATCGTGTTCCAGGGCCTCGAGGACGAGGTGGTACCGCCCGCCCAGGCGGAGATGATCGTCGAGGCGCTCGCCGCCAACGGCGTCCCCCACGCCTACCTCCCCTTCGAAGGTGAGCAGCACGGCTTCCGGATCGCCGCCAACATCGTGCGGGCCCTCGAGGCCGAGCTCTGGTTCTACGGCAGGGTGTTCGGCTTCACCCCGGCGGACGAGATCGAGCCGGTGGACGGCGCCGTCGGGCTATGAGCCGGCAGACCCGGAGCAGGAACCCGGTGATCAGCCGGCAACTTCGGCCACGTCTTCGGGCGTCGCCCGGCGGATGTCCCCGGCGACGCTGCCCGGCCAACCGGATCGGCTGTTGTACGCGGTCGGGAGAGCGCAGTAGGGTGCATCGAGGTTGCGCCGGCCTGGCGCCACCCGATCTATGACGTTCAAAAGACTGCTCCGAAGGGAGACATTCACGATGCGCAGCTTGCGATGGTTGATCGCCTTGATGCTGCTGGCGCTGGTAGCCGCGGCTTGTGGCGGTGACGACGACGACGACGCCGGCGGTGACACCGGCGGTGACACCGGCGGCGGCGAACCCGCCGAGTTCACCCTCTTTGGCGCCCCGACCGGGGTAGAGGGTGACGCCATGACCGGGTTCATCGAGGCGTACAACACAGAGACCGGCTCGGACATCAGCTACACCGGGTCGGACGACTTCGAGACCCAGTTGCAGATCCGGGTCGAAGGGAACGATCCGCCCGATGTGGCATTCGTGCCGCAGCCGGCGTCGATCTGCGTGTACGCCGGCGAGGGCCACCTGGCGTCGCTGGAGGACATGGGCTTCGACATCGCGGAGATGGAGGCGAACCACGGCAAGTTCTGGATGGACCTGGGACTGTGTGAGGACGGGAGCCACTACGGCATCCCGTGGTTCCCGAACTTCAAGTCGACCGTCTTCTACCACCAGCCGACGTTCGAGGAGAACGGCTACGAGGTTCCCGAGACCTATGAGGACCTGGTGGCGTTGTCCGAGCAGATCGTCGCTGACGGGATGACCCCGTGGTGCTTCGGCTTCGAGGCGGGCACCGCTACCGGTTGGGCGGGAACCGACTGGATCGAGGACATCGTGGTGCGCCAGGTCGGTGCCGACGTGTACACCCAGTGGTACCAGGGTGAGGTCCCCTTCACCGACCCGCAGATCACCCAGGCGTTCGACGCCTTCGGTGAGATCCTGCACGGTGAGGGCTTCGTGCTCGGCGGCGCCGAGAACGTGCCGTCGATCAACGTCGACGACTCGCCCGGGCCGCTGTTCCAGGACCCACCGGGCTGCCTGATGCTGAAGCAGGGCTCGTTCATCGCCAACGTGTTCGCCGACATGCCCGAATTCGAGGAGGGTGAGGACGCCGAGATCGCCGTCTTCCCGTTCCCGACCATCGACGGCAACGGCGGCGCCATGGGCGGTGGCGACACCCTGATCGTGTTCAACGACGAGCCGGCCAATGTCCAGGCGGTGATGGACTGGATCACTCCTGAGTGGCTGTGCACCCTCGCCTCGGAGACCGGTGGCGGCATCGCCGAGCACGGCGGCCACGGCGTCCCCGGTGTTCAGCGGCTGCCCGGTCACAAGGACGTGGACCCCAACTGCTACGAGACCGAAGCCGCCATCGCCTTCGCCGAGACCATCACCGAGGCGCTCGGCTCGAACACCTTCGTGTTCGACGCCTCGGACCTGATGCCCCCCGAGGTCGGGCAGCGGTCGTTCTGGGACGGCATGGTCACCTTCGCCCAGGGCACGTCAACTGCCGAGGTCACCGAAGCCATCCAGGCCGCCTGGCCGGCTTCCTGACCACCGATCGACAGACGCGAACTATCGGAGGGGGCGGCCTGCGGGCCGCCCCCTCCCGTTGCTAGGGTGAGCAGACCTTCACCGAGGGAGGTCCGATGGCGGGAGTGACGCCGCCGCTGCTCGAAGAGGAGATGGGTGGGCCGCCGCAGCCGGTCGTCCACGAAGAGCAGGCGAGCGGGTTCACCGTCTGGCTGCTCCGTATCGGCGCCGCCCTCGTCCTCCCCGCCGTCCTCGTCGCCTTCTTCTTCACGTTCGGGTTCCTGAAGAGCGAGAACGCCAACAAGGCGCTGCAGGTCATCGTCGCCGTCGTGGTGGGCGTCGCCGGGATCTGGGCGCTCTATTGGGGCATGGACCGGCTCACCAACACGCTGCCATCGAAGGCGGCGGCGGCGGTACGTCCCTTCGTGTTCGCCGGACCTGCGGTCGCCCTGCTCGCCTTCTACCTGGTGTACCCAGCGGTGAACACGACGATCACCAGCTTCCGGAACTCCAGCTCGACCGAATGGGTCGGGTTGGCCAACTACGAGCGGATCTTCACCGAGAGCACCTTCCTGGTAGCGATCCGCAACAGCTTCGTCTGGGTCCTGGTGGTTCCCGCCGCTGCCGTCCTCATCGGCCTCTCCTTCGCCACCCTGGCCGACAAGCTGTCGCGACGCACCGAGTCGTTCTCGAAGTCGCTGATCTTCCTGCCCATGGCGATCTCCTTCGTCGGAGCGTCCGTGGTGTGGAGGTTCGTCTACAGCTTCCGCGCCGAGGGCTTCGGCGAGCAGATCGGTCTGATCAACGGCATCATCACCTCTTTCGGTAATGGCGCCACGGATGTGCTCGCCCTGACCCCATGGAACAACCTGTTCCTGATGGTCATCCTGATCTGGCTACAGACCGGTTTCTGCATGGTCATCCTCTCGTCGGCGATCAAATCGGTGCCCGACGAGTTGCTGGAGGCGGCCCGGATCGACGGGGCCACGGAGTGGCAGGCGTTCCGCCGGATCGTCCTGCCCTCGATCTCGTCGACGGTGGTGGTGGTGTGGACCACCACGGTCATCACCGTGTGGAAGGTCTTCGACATCGTGTACGTGATGACCGGGGGGCGGGACAACACCCAGGTGGTGGCCAGCCAGATGGTGACGGAGTTCTTCGACAACAGCAACAACGGGATCGGCGCCGCCTTGGCCGTGGTGCTCTTCATCGCCGTCGTCCCCATCCTGATCATCAACGTCAAGCGGTTCCGCGCCCAGGAGGCGATGCGATGACGGCCGTCGAAGCCCCGGCCACCACGGTCGCCCCACCGGTGCCGACGACCAAGAAGCCGTCGCGCTTCCCCATCTATCTCACCGTCTGGGTCATCGTCATCCTGTGGACGCTCCCCTCCATCGGGCTGCTCGTCAACTCGTTCCGCGACCCTTCCGACATCCGGCGATCGGGCTGGTGGACGGTGTTCGGGGAGATCTTCGACTCGGCCACCTGGACCCTGGAGAACTACCGGGTGGTCTTGGACCAGGGCTTCGCCAACGCCTTCGCCAACACGCTGGCGGTGACCATCCCGGCGGTAGTCATCCCGATCACCATCGCCGCCTTCGCCGCCTACGCCTTCGCCTGGATGGAGTTCCCCGGTCGGAACATCATCTTCGTGGTCATCGTCGGGTTGATGGTGGTGCCGCTGCAGATGGCCCTCATCCCCATCCTGCGCATCTATACGAGCTTCGACCTCAATGGGACGTTCCCGGCGGTGTGGCTGGCCCACGCCGGTTTCGGGTTGCCGCTGGCGGTCTACCTGTTACGCAACTACATGGGGTCTTTGCCGGCGTCGATCATCGAGTCGGCCAAGATCGACGGAGCCGACCACTTCACCATCTTCACCAGGCTGATCGTCCCGCTGTCGGTGCCGGTGCTGGCGTCGTTCGCCATCTTCCAGTTCCTCTGGGTGTGGAACGACTACCTGGTGGCGCTGGTCTTCCTGGGCATCGACCCGGACGTGGCGGTGCTCACCGTCGAGCTGGCCCAGCTGGCGGGCCGCGGCGAGGGCGCCCTCAACCTGCTCCCGGCGGCGGCATTCGTCTCGATGGTGCTCCCCATGGTGGTGTTCTTCTCCCTGCAGCGGTACTTCGTGCGAGGGCTCACCGCCGGCTCGGTCAAGGGCTGAGGGGCGGCTCTCGGCCATCGACGAGGACACTGTCGACCAGTACCGGAAGCGGAACTGGTTGGCCATCGCCATCGGCACGGTGGTGATGATGTTCAGCTACTTCCCGTACGCGCGGGCCTTTGCCGTTCCGGAGGGCGCCCCGCCGGCGATCGACGTCCCGTTGGTGGGGATGGGCCTGGCGGTGGCGCCATTCGTCTTCGTGGCGGTTGGATTCGTGTCGCAGAACCCGAAGGCGCCGCGCCACGTGCTGTACGCCATGGGGCTGCTGCTGGTGATCGGCCTCGGCCTCGGCCTCCTGTCCCCGGTGCTCGGAGCGTCGGCAGGGTTCGCCGCCGGCGGCGCCATCACCCTCAACCAGGCGCCGCTCTACGACCTGATGCGGTACCGGTTGATCGCCGTCGCCTTGAGCGCCGCCTATGTCTTCGGGCTGCTGTTGGTGGCCACGCCTGCGGGGGTCTTCGCCGGTGGGCTCGTCCCGTTGGTGGCCCTCGGGTTCGCCGACGAGTACCGCTACTGGAGGGAGACCCACCCGCGGTGAGACCACCGGGGCCGGCTCACGGCTCGTCGGTGGGCACCGGCTCCTCGACGCGGCGGTCCTGCTCTTCGTCGACGGGCTCATCGCCGGGCGCCGCAGGTCCCGCGGTAGATCCGGCCCCGGGCGCGTCCCCGTTCCGCTCGGCGCGCAGCGACAGCACGATCGACACGGTCAGGACGAGCGCGATGAAGAGCAGCGACGCCCACACCGGGATGTGGTACCACTCGGCGATGATCATCTTCACGCCGACGAAGGCGAGAATGATGGCCAACCCCTCCTGGAGGTAGCGGAAGCGGTTGTGCATGTCGGCGAGCAGGAAGTAGAGCGCCCTGAGCCCGAGGATGGCGAATGCGTTCGAGGAGAAGACGATGAAGGGCTCGTGGCTGATGGCGAGCACCGCGGGCACGCTGTCGACGGCGAAGATCACATCGGTGACCTCGACCAGCAGGAGGACGGCGAACAGCGGCGTGGCGAGGAGCCGCCCGTCGATCCGGGTGAAGAGGTGCGGGCCGTCGAGCTTGTCGGTCGACGGGATGACCCGGTTGACGACCCTGAGGAACCTGCTGTTGCCGGGGTCGACGTGCTGGGAGTTGCCGAACATCATCCGCCCCGCGGTGAACAGCAGGAAGGCGCCGAAGACATACAGGATCCAGTCGAACCGCTCGATCAGCGCAACGCCGAGGAAGATGAAGATGGCCCGCATGACCAGGGCGCCGAAGATCCCCCAGAACAGCACCCGGTGCTGGTACATCCGGGGCACCCGGAAGTAGCTCATGATCAGCGCCCACACGAACACGTTGTCGACGCTGAGGCTCTTCTCGATGAGGTAGCCGGCGACATACTCGCCGGTGGCGGCGATCCCGAACCACCACCACACGACCAGGGCGAAGAGCAGACCGATCGAGATCCAGGCGGCCGACTCGATGGCCGCCTCCCGGGTGTCGATCTCGTGCGCCTCGCGGTGGAAGACCAGGAGGTCCACCAGCAGCAGGGCGACGATCAGGCCGAGCAGGACGCCCCATTGCCAGAGCTCGACGTCGAGGCTGACGAAGTTGGCAGGCCCCGACTCGGCGGCGGCCAGCAGTGGTGTCATCGGGAGGATCGGGTCCTGGGGTCGTGGCCGTTACGTCCCGCTCCTGGGGCGGCGACGTGAGCTGACATTGGGCGCGAGGTTACCAGCCGCCTGTGGGCGTCCTGCGGGCACCTGTAAGAGAACTGCCCTTCCGGGACACCTAGGGGCAGTGGACAGAGGTGGCGACGACCGTGATCGGTAGCGTTGATGAGAAGGTGGATACGGCCGAGCGCTTCGACGCACTCTTCAAGCAGCACCACGCCGATGTCTACCGCTACTGCGTGCGCCGACTGGGCCGCCCCGACGCCGAGGATGCCGCCGCCGAGGTCTTCGCCGTGGCCTGGCGACGGCTCGACGCGGTACCGGAAGACGCCTCCCGGGCATGGCTGCTCGGCGTCGCCTACAAGACAGTGGGGAACCAGTACCGGAGCCGCGCCCGGCGGGGCCGACTCGTCGCCCGTCTGGCGGCCGCCCCAAATGCCGCGCAAGCGGACGGGGACCCCACCGATCCGAGATCGGACGCGGTGCTCCGCGCCCTCGGCGCGCTCAGTCGAACCGATCGCGAGCTCCTGATGATGGTGGCGTGGGACCAGCTCTCCAGGAGGGAGGCCTCGCAGATCCTGGGGATCAAGGAGAACGCCCTCGACCAGAGGCTGTTGCGCGCCCGGTCGCGGCTGCGCTCCCACCTCGAACGTGATTCCAACTTGGCCAGTGATCCGGAGGAGAAGCCGTCATGACCGACCCGTTGGACCTGCTGACCACGGCCGACCCCGCCGCCGACCTCACGGTGCCCGCCGACCGGCTGCGCGCCGAAGTCGACCGGCGGATCGCCGGCGAGGGCGAACCGACACGCCGGCCGACACCGGGCCTGCTCCGACGCCCGCTGGTGGCGGCGATGGTGTCGTTCGTCGCCGTGGCCGCCGTCCTCGCTCCATTGATCCTCCTCCGCGACGACCCGGCTGTCGACGACGGACAGCAGGTCGCCAATCTGGTGGGCGGAGCCGACCTGGTCGAGCTCCCCGGCATCGAGGCCGCCGTCGACATCGGTGGCGGCGGGCTGCGGACCGTGGCTGCCAACGGCGACACCGTCTGGGTGATGAGCGCCGCCATGAACGAGCTGGTGCGGGTGGACACCGCCACGGAAAGCGTCGTCGGCCGGTATCCCATCGAGCCGTGGGCCGAAGGTGTGGCAGTGGGTGGCGGCTACGTGTGGCTGACGGGTCTCGACGACGGCGGCGAGGTGCTCCGCTTCGACCCCGAGGAAGGAGCGGTGGACCTGACCATCCCGCTCGACGCCGACATGCCGCCATATCCTCGGGTTCACTGGTTCGGTGACCGGCTCTGGGTGAGCGCCGGCGGTGTGATCCGCCAGATCTCGGCCGAGGGAGAGGTACTGGACATCCAGGAGGGTGCGTTGAAGGGGGAGGGCCTCGGATATCTGTGGCAGGTGCGCCCCGACAGCGATGACATCCTGTCGAGCATCGACGAGAGCGGGATCATCGGCGAAATCGGCATCGACCTCGGCGTCGCCCCGCTGCCGACCGCCGACGAGATCCGGATGGTCACCGAAGCGGGCGGTTATCTCTGGCTGCTCCAGGGTGGCGATCAAGCAGATGGCAGCGGGGTGGTGCGCCTCGACGTCGAATCGGGAGAGGCCGTGCCGGTGGCGCTGCCCGGCGGCCTGCTCTCCATGGAGGAGAGCGGTGGGTCCCTGTGGGTGACGTCCATCTCGGACCACGTCGTCACCCGGATCGATCCGGAGACCCTGGAATTCGCCGGCTACCCACTGCCCGGGAAGCCTGGAGGGATGGTGGACACAGCCGGGTCGTTGTGGGTCCCCCTGTACCACCCAGGGGCGTTGCTCAGGATGGACCCGGACGCCGAGCTACTCCCCGAGGCCGACCGGGTCGTCGACCAGACCGTTGACGGGCACCGACTTCTGTGCACCGTTGGTGGGCTCGACGATGAGGCCGTCGCCGCGCTTCGAGCCGAACCGGGATCGTACGACGGCCCGGCCACGGTGATCCTCGATGCGATGGGCTGGATCGAGTACGGCTCGTGGTCGGTCGTGCAAGCCATGCTCGGTGAGGACGGGCTGATGGCGTGCAGCCACGGCTACGTCGGGCGAGAGAGCATCCCCCCGCCGGAGGAGCGTGCCGCCGACCTGACCGAGGCGCTGGAAACGGCAGGGCTCGACGGGCCGTACCTGCTGGTGGCCAACGGCGACGGCGTCCACTCGACCCGGTTGTTCGCCGACTCCGGCGTGGACGTCGCCGGCATGGTGCTGGTCGACCCGATGCCGATCGGCTTCCAGGACTTCCTCGTTGGGGTGGTGCCGGATACCAGCGCGCACCCGCCCTGGCCGGACCTCGACGAGGAGGCGTCCGCCGCGCTGGGGGACCTCGGTTCGGCGCCGCTGGTGGTGATCGGCCAGGACCCCGAGACGACCTACCTGAGCCAGGGCATGCGCGACTATGCCGGCGACGCCGTGGCGGAGGAGGTGAACGCCTACTGGCAGGACGGGCTGGCTTTCTACGCCTCGCTGTCGACGGACTCCCGCAGCGTGGTGGCCGACGGCGCGGCCATGGAGCGGATCCTGTGGGTACGGCCCGAGCTGGTGGTGGAGGAGATCCAGGGCATCGTCGACCGCCTGGAGGCGGGTGTAGGCGAAGGGTGACGCTCCGTGCCGACCGTCACGGGGTGGTGGTGAAGTCCTCGTGGACCCGGCTCGGGGTGGGGCCGCTCTGGCCCTGGTACTTGGAGCCGGTTCCCGCCGAGCCGTATGGGTGCTCGGCGGCGGTGCTCAACTCGTAGAACGACACCTGGCCGATCTTCATCCCCGGGTAGATGGCGATGGGCAGGTTGGCGACGTTGGACAGCTCCAGGGTCACCTGGCCGACGAACCCGGGGTCGATGAACCCGGCGGTGGAGTGGATCAGCAGCCCGAGCCGGCCGAGGCTCGACTTGCCCTCGAGCCTGGCCACCACGTCGTCACCCAGGCCCACCGATTCCAGCGTCGACCCGAGCACGAACTCGCCGGGGTGGAGGATGAACGGCTCGCCGGTGGCGGCCTCGACCGCGCTGGTCAGGTCGGGCTGGTCGGCCTTGGGGTCGATGAGCGGGTAGCGGTGGTTCTCGAAGACCCGGAAGACCGAGCCGCAGCGAAGGTCGATGCTCGACGGCTGCACCATGGACGGCTCGAAGGGGTCGATGACGATCCGACCCGACGCGATCGACTCACGGATGGTGCGATCGGAGAAGATCATCGGGGCGGGATGCTAACCACCGCCGCGGTTGGTGAGGCTGCGCCGGAGGCGTCGACTCGGCGATGGGGGTTGGGGGTCCCCCATCGCATCTATTGGTACAGGCCCGCCTGCAAGGCGGGCACCCAGAAGAGTGGCGTCGAGCCCGAGCAGGGCTCGAAAGCCGCTCGACCGTCCGGCGAAGCCGGACATCGAGACGTGAGCCGTCAGCCGAAGAGCCATAGAACGAGCGGATGAGGGGAATCGAACCCCCACTCCGAGCTTGGGAAGCTCGTGTTCTGCCATTGAACTACATCCGCCGGCGGCGACCATCGTACTCCGGCGGCCGGCGGTGGGAAGCAGCGGTGCACCGCTCGCTGGGACTGGTCGGGATCGAGCGGGGGCCGCTAGCCCGCCAGCAGGCTGAGGCCGCCCCACAGGGCGATGAGGGCACCGACGCCGAGCAACCACCACGCCCTGGTGCGGTGCAGGTCCCCCTCGGCCCCCTTGGGACGCCGACCTCGGGAGTCCGCCACCAGGGCGGCGATGTTGCCCACCACCATGGCGGCGCCGATCGCCAGCACGAGCTGGGCGAGCAGAGTGTCGAGCCCGAGCAGGTCGGTGATGTCCAGCGGTCACCTCCGTCATCGACTGGCATGACTGATGTCGCGTCTCAGCAACGGAACCCTTCGCGGCGCTACGACGTCAGCCGTGCGGGCAAGCTAACCGGCTCGGGAACCGCGGTCGCCATCGGTGACGTCCCACTCCAGACCGCCCCGCTACCCGGTCTCATTCAGCTCGTCATGACGAACTCGCCGAACTCTCCGGCCACCGGCCCAACCGCCGCCAGGCGCTTCGCTTCCTGGCTGCTCCTCTACGTCTTCGGGCTGTCGGTGACCACGCTCCTGGTGGGGGTGTGGGGCCAGGCGGTCAGCGGCGACGAGGAGGCTCTCGCCGCCGGAGTGCGGGCGGCGGTGGCGACCGAGTTCGTCGCCGAGCGCATGGAGGTGTGGCTGGCCGAAGCGGCAGGTGGGCTCCCCGAAGTCGAGGCTGCCGCCACCCTGCAACGTGTCGCCGCCACGCCGGAGGTGGCGGCGGCCGTCGACGTGCTCGTGGAGGCGATCGTCGACGGCGCCGTGGCCGAAACGGGCAGGGCCGCCACCGTAGACGTTGCTGCAGCACTCGCCCCGGTGGGCAGGGTCATGGCCGAGGAGCTGTCGCGAGCCGGGGTAGAGGCGTCCCCGGAGGAGGTGACGGCGGCGCTGTCCGGCCTGGAGCCGATCGTGCTCGACGCCTCGGCCCAGGTCGCCGGCGTCGCCACCACGGCTCGGGGCGTTCTCACGGTGGCCGCGCTGGCCGCCACCGGCGTGGCGGCTGTTAGCGGAGGGCTTTCGGTCTTCCTCTCCGACGATCGCGTCCGCATGGCCCGAAGCCTCCTGTTCCGGCTGGCCGTCGCCGCCATGACGTTCATTCTGTTCGCCCGTATCGGCGCCTGGGCGCTCGACCCGGGTGGGGGAAGGTCGCCGGTCGCCGCCGGGGGCGCCGCCCTGCTCCGGTCCCACACCGGCATCCTGATGGCGATCATGGCCGCCGGGGCGCTCGCCGGATCCGGCCTGGGGGTGTATGCCGTGCGCCGCCGTCGCACCGAGACCGGATCCGCTGGAGGGCATCGTCGACGGCGACGACGAGCCCACCTCCGAGCGGGTGCTGACCACCGTCTGATCGTCGCGAGGAGCGGCCCGACGCTCTGGTTCTTGGATGAAGGCGTAGGCGATGGCGGCTCGTTCTGCTCCTCGAGCGGTGAGCACGACGAGGCCCAGGCGATATCCTCGGCGAGGAACCGACCCCGGATCGAGGGAGTGATCCTGCTAGAGAACATCGCCTCGGTCGCCATCATCGCCTTCGCCCTGCTCGGTTTCGGGTTGTGGCTCGCCGGGGCCGACGCTGCCGCTGCAGCCGCCACAGCCGTCCCGTCGGCCTGGCGCTGCTCGGTGGCTCGCCTTCGTCGTCGCCATCCTCAATGGCATCGTGGGGGACTGGTCGCTCGCCGTCGCCTTCGCAGTCTGGGGAGCGACCGAGACCGTGATGTTCCTCGCCCCAGGCCTCCCCGAACGGCTCCACCTCCGAGAACACAGCCACTGACACCCACCCGCCACCGTCACCAGGCCTCTTCACTCCCGGCGTTGATCGCGGGACAGGTTTCCTATCCGATGATGGCGACGGCACCGGCCAGCACACCGACCATGGCGAGCACGAGGGAGCCGATCAGGGCGATGCCGGCGAGCAAGGGGAGGCGGGTGAGGGCGAGGAGCGTCACCCAGAGGTCGGTCAGCTCGAACCTGCGGTCGGTGACCGCCCGGCGCAGCGCCCAGAGTCGTCTCCCGGAGCCGAGGAGACGACGGCGGCCGCCGGCGAAGCCGGCCACCGCGCCGCGGGCGGAAGGGTCGTCGAGGAGGCGTCTCACGTCGGCGACCAGCCCGGTGCGGCGTCTCGCCCGCTCCAGGATCAGCCTGGCCAGGAATGCGGCACCGGCGGGAACGGCGCACACCGTCACCCCCAACACGATCCACGCAGTCCGGGTAGCGCCCGAGGTGTTGGCGCCCACGGCGACCAGGCAGAACACCCCGGCGATCGTCGCGGTGACGGCGGCCATCGTGGCCAGGCTGCGTCCCCGCCTCAACAGCTCGCCGATGCCACGGCCGGCCAGCTCGGCGAGGTCCCACGGCGATGTCACCGGGCGATTGTGACAGCAGCCCACGCCGCCGGCGGTCCCGGCGGCTCGATCCCCTACCTTGACCGCAACCAAGTGGAGGAGCACACATGGGCGGGAGCGTGACGTTGGTGCTCGGAGGTGGCTTCGGCGGGGCGGCTGCCGCCTTGACTGTCCGCCGGCTCCTGCCATCTCCCCACCGGGTGGTGCTCATCGACCGGACCCGCCAGGCCCGGTTGTGCGGCGTCAACCCGTTGATCGCCGCCGGGGCTCGCCCCGTCGGAGGCCTGACCCGCTCCCTCGATGTGGCGGCGGCGGAAGGGGTCGAGGTGGTGACGTCCGAGATCGACGCCATCGACGTCGCCGGGCGCCGGGTTGTTGCCGGCGAGCGTGACTGGGCGTTCGACCATCTCGTCGTCGCCCTCGGTGCCGACTACGACTGGGCGGCGGTGCCGGGCTCCGCCGACGCCGACACCTTCTACCACTACGACGGGGCGGTCCGATTGTCCTCGCGGTTGGGAGCGCTCGACAGGGGGACGGTGGCGGTCGTGGTCGCCGGGGCACCGGTCAAGTGCCCGCCGGCGTCGATCGAGGGCGCCTTGCTCATCGAGGAGTGGGCACGGCGCGCCGGCATCAGCGACCGCATCGAGGTGCATCTCGCCATACCGGAGCCGGCTCCGCTGGCGGTGGCAGGGCCTGCGGCGACCCAAACCCTGCTCGCCCTGCTGGCCGAACGGAGGATCACCCTCCACACCTCGGCGGTGCTCACCGACGTCGGCAAGTCCGGCAGCGAAGCACGCTTCGCCGACGGATCCGCCATCGCCGCCGACGTCCTCGTCGTGGTTCCCGCCCATCGGGCGCCGGTGGTGGTCGAGGGGTCCGGGCTCACTGGGGCCGGCCGCTGGGTGGCCGTTGACCCGGCCACGCTCGAGACCGAGACGCAAGGGGTGTTCGCCATCGGCGACGTCAACGTGGTCCCCACCGCCAACGCTGTTCTTCCCAAGGCCGGTGTCTTCGCCTCCGGCCAGGGCCGCTCCGTCGGTTCGCTGATCGCCTCCCGGATCCTCGACGGCGACCCCCCACCGGCGTACGACGGCGCCGGATCCTGCTTCCTCGCCGTCTCGTCGACCGAGGCGGCCTGGGTGGGCGGCACCTTCCTCGGCGAAAACGGCCCCGATGTCGGGTTGGGGCCGGTCAGCGCCGCGGCGACCGCCGACATGGCGGGATGGGAGCAGGACTGGCAGGCATTCCGGATCTGACGCGACCGGATCGGGACCTTCGGCCCCGGTGCCGCGACGGCCGGTGCGGTAGGGTCGAGCATGGCAGAGAGCCACCCGGTTCCGTCCGACGGACTCGCGGTACGCGAATGCTGGGAGCTGCTCCGCTCCTGCGACGTGGGGCGGCTGGCGGTGGTCTTCGACGGCGTCCCCGACATCTTCCCCATCAACCACGTAGTCGACCACGGTTCGATCGTGTTCCGCACCGCTCCGGGCACGAAGCTCTCCGGCATCGCCGAGGGGATGGTCGCCTTCGAGGTCGACGGTGGCGACGCCGACGAGGTGTGGAGCGTGGTTGTGAAGGGGCGGGCGCTCCGGATCGAGGAGCCCTACAAGATCATCGACGCCACCGAGCTCCCGCTGTACCCGTGGCAGGAGGGTCCCAAGCCGATCTTCGTCAGGATCGAAGCCACCGAGGTGACCGGCCGCCGCTTCCGGCGCGCCGGCCAGGGGAAACGCCCACCGAGCGACTGATCGACCACGCAGGACCGACTACCGCACGACCGATGACGCGGCTCGACGGCCGGTGGAGCTGGCGGCGGCTCAGTCGTCGTCGGCGGGACCGGGGACGACCAGCACCGCGCAACGGGCATGGTGCACCACCTGCTGGCTCACCGACCCGAGAAGCAGGCCCCGGAAGCCCCCGAGGCCGCGGCTCCCGACGACGACGGTCCAGGCACCCTCGCTGGCATCGATCAGTGCCCGGGCGGCGTGGTCGTTGACCACCGTGACCCGGGTGCCTTCGGGACGGTCGGGGAGTGTCTCGTCGACCAACTCCTCCAGCCACTGCCAGAGCCTCGGCCTCGCCGTACCCGGCGTCGAAACTCTCGAGATGGGCCTGATCGAGGTAGTTCCAGGCATAGAGCACGTGGAGGATCCCGTCGTGGGCCCCTGGCCTCCTCGGCCGCCCGGACCAACGCCGTCCGACTGTTGGCCGACCCGTCGACGGCGGCGACGATGCGGCGGCGCTCTTCCTCCACGACGTCGATGGTACCCGGTGCGACAATCGGGTCTGCGAGACAGGCATCACCTCGATCGGCGAGTCGGAATTGGTACCCTCGCCGCCCAATGACCGGCTCTGACGACCGCGCCTCTCCGCCCGCCACGGGGTCCGCTGCGGCCCCGGCGTCATCGGGGAACCTCGGGCCCGGCTTCGACTCCGTCGCCCTCGCCATCGACCTCTGGTGCAGGTGTGAGGTGGCCCCCTCGGATGAGTGGCTGGTCGAGGAGGAAGGACGGACAACGCCGGCTTCGCTCACCGACCTCGTGGTGCGGGCGGTCCGCCTTGCCGCCGGCGAGCAACCGATGATCCTGCGCATCGCCAACGACATTCCGCGTTCCCGGGGGCTCGGATCGAGCTCGGCGGTGACCACCGCCCTGGCGGCGGCGGCGATGCGAGCGTCGGGCGTGGAGCCGACCGACCAGCGACTGTTCGAGCTGGTGACCGAGCTGGAAGGCCATCCCGACAACGCCGCCGCCGCCGTGCACGGTGGCCTGGTCATCGCCTACGACGGCGTGGTGCGCCGGCTCGACCTGGCTCCGGAACTGCGGCTGGTCTTGGCTGTGCCCGAACAGCGGCTCTCCACCCACGAGGCACGGGCGGCGCTCCCCGAGACCGTCCGCCGGGACGTGGCGGCGCGGAGCGTGGCCCGGGCCGGGATGCTCGTCGAGGGGCTCCGCACCGCCGACCCTGCGCTCCTCGACAAGGCGACCGGCGACGAGCTCCACGAGCTTCCCCGGCAGGCACTGTCGCCCATCACCGGCCGGCTCATCGAGGCGGCCCGGGCGTCCGGTGCGCTCCACGCCGCCTGGAGCGGGGCCGGCCCGACGGTGATCGCCTTCACCACCGAGGCCACCCGGTCGAGCGTCGTCGCCGGCCTGGCGGCGGTGCTCGACGGCGCCGGGGTCACCATGACACCGGACGTCGCCGAGCACGGATGGCGATGAAGCTCGGAGTCACCGGCTTGCCAAGCGTGACGACATCGGGCATCCTTACGCCACCACCGCCCTCGGCGGCCTCGCCGAGGGCCTTTCCTTGAGTTCTGTGACTCATTCGTGACTGAGGTTCCATGGGTTCGTTGATCAAGAAGCGCCGCAAGAAGATGAGCAAGCACAAGTACCGCAAGCGCATCAAGGCCAACCGGCACAAGAAGAAGTAGCCGGCCTCAGGCGGCACTTCATGGGTGGTTCGATCCTCGGCGCCGCGGTCAAGCGGAAAGAGGACCCGCGGTTCCTCCGGGGACAGGGCACGTTCATCCCCAACCAGCGGGTCGACGGGGCGCTGTTCCTGGTACCGGTCCGTTCCCAGCTGGCCCATGCCCGCATCGTGTCGATCGACCGGTCGCATGCTGCCGCCATGCCCGGGGTCGTCGGGGTGTACACCGCCGCCGACCTCCGGCTCCCGGTTGGAGCACCTGGTGCCGCCGGTATCGGCGCCGAATTCGGCCGCCCGCCGGTGGCCGTCGACCGGGTGCGTTTCACCGGCGAGATCGTGGCGGTGGTGCTCGCCGAGACCGAGCGGCAGGGTGTCGACGCCGCCGCCATGGTGTTCGTGGACCTGGAGCCGTTGCCTGCGGTCGCCGACCCGATGGCGGCGCTGGATGGCGACGCTCCGCTGCTCTTCCCGGAAGCAGGGACCAACCTGTGCCTCGCCGGTGGCGACGACCACGACCCGGCGCTGTTCGACGGGTGCACGGCACGGGTGACCCTCGACCTCGTCAACCAACGGGTGGCGGCGGTCCCGCTGGAGACCAACTCGGCGCTGGCGATCCCGGACGGCGACCGGCTCCACCTCTCCGTGGGCAGCCAGAACGTCTTCAGCCATCGCAACAGCATCTCGCGATCGACCGGCATCGACCGCGAGCGGCTCCACGCCATGGTCCCCGACATGGGCGGCGGCTTCGGCGCCAAGTTCTACGTCTACCCGGAGCAGCACGTCACTGCCCGGCTGGCGCTCGACCTCGACCGCCCGGTGCGGTGGCACGAGTCCCGGCGGGAGAACCTCCAGGGGATGACCCAGGGTCGCGGTCAACACACCACGATCGAGCTGGGCGCCGACGCCGACGGCCGGGTCCGGGCGATGCGGATGCAGATCGTCCAGGACACCGGCGCCTACCCGCTGTACGGCGCCGCCCTGCCGGCATGGACCCGGCTGATGGCGACCGGCGTCTACGCCATCGAGCGGGCCGAGGTCTCGTGGCGGTGCGTGGTCACCAACACCACCCCGACCCACGCCTACCGCGGCGCGGGGCGCCCGGAGGCGACCCATGCCATCGAGCGGGCAATGGACGTTCTCGCCGTCGAGCTCGGTATCGACCCCGTCGAGCTGCGCCGACGCAACTACCACGACCCGGCTGCGTTCCCGCTGACCACCCCGATGGGCGCCGACTACGACTCGGGCGACTACGAGCTGGCGCTGGGCACCGCGCTCGAGATGGCCGGCTACGAAGACCTGCGCACCGAGCAGCGGCGAAGGCGCGCCGCCGGTGAGCCGGCGCGGCTCGGCATCGGCATCGCCTCCTACGTCGAGATAACCGCGGGCGACGACAAGAAGGAGTGGGCCCGGTTCGAGGTCGACGACGACGGCTCCGCCACGGTCGCGGTGGGGACATCGGGTCACGGTCAGGGACATGAGACCGCCTACTCCCAGCTCGTCTCCGGGTTGACCGGTATCCCCATGGACCGGATCGACGTCCGGCAGGCAGACTCCGATGTCGTGGCACGGGGATGGGGCACCGGCGCCTCGCGATCGTTGCAGATCGGCGGCGCCGCCGTTCTCGGTGCGGCAGGAGAGGTGCTCGCCAAGGCTCGCCACATCGTCGCCGACCACCTGGAGGCGGCGGTCGACGACGTCGTCGTGCTGCCCGACGGTCGGCTGGGCGTCGCCGGTGTCCCCGGGGCCTGGCTCGCCTGGGCGGACGTCGCCCGTCTCGCCGCCGAGCTCGACGAGCAGAGTGACGGCCCGGGGCTGTCGGCCGAGCTGGTGCACGAGCAGGGCGGCGCCACCTACCCGTTCGGCACCCATGTGTCGGTGGTCGAGGTCGACATCGCCACCGGCTCGGTTCGCCTGCTGCGCCACATCGCCGTCGACGATTGCGGGGTGGTCCTCAACCCGCTGCTGGTCGCCGGCCAGGTCCACGGCGGCTTCGCCCAGGGTGCCGGCCAGGCGTTGTGGGAGCAGGTGCTCCACGACGACGACGGCAACCCGCTCACCTGCAACCTGGCGTCCTACGTCCTACCGGCTGCGGCGTCGCTGCCTGCGGTCGAGCAGCGGTCCACGGTGACTCCGACGCCGCGCAACGAGCTCGGGGCCAAGGGGATCGGTGAGGCGGCCACCATCGGCTCGACCCCGGCGATCCACAATGCGGTCATCGACGCCCTGTCCGACCTCGGGGTGACACACATCGACATGCCATTGACCCCCCACCGCGTGTGGACGGCGCTGCGTACCGCTGATCAGGCCGGGCAAGAAGGCACGGCCGCGATGGGGTAGGGGCCCCATCTGCGGAGGAGGGCCGACCGGCTCCTGTTCGCCGCTTGTGTCATGGCGAGTTGTGCCGGCGAGGTCGGCCCGGGCATGTCACGACTAGTCCTGGTTGCGCAGGAAGGACTCGATCTCTCCGACCAGATCGGCCCCGGCCTGTGGGTCGACGGCGTCGATCCCGCTGTCGAGGTCGCTCTCCAGGTCGGCCACGTACTCGGCCAGCTCACCGGACGACTCCATGGCTTCGGCGACCTGTCGCTCGAACTCGTCCGTGGTGGAGCGGAGGCTGGTGGTGTCGAGGTCGAAGCCCAGGATCTCGGCGGTCTTCGACGCCAGCGCCAGTGACGCCTTCGGGTTGGGGTTCGACGCCAGGTAGTGGGGCGCCGCCGCCCAGAGGCTGATGGCCGGCAGGCCGACCTCCCGGCATGCCTCCTGAAGGACGGCCAGGATGCCGGTCGGCCCTTCGTACGTCGAGTGGAGCAGCTTGTGCCGGTCGACCAGCGCCGGGTCGGTGGCCACGCCGATGACCGGGACCGGCCGGGTGTGGGCGACCTGTCCGGCGAAGGCGCCGAGCAGGACGACGACCTCGACGTCGACCTCGGTGAGCACCTGGGTGAGGTAGCGGGCGTAGGTGCGCCACCGGAAGCTGGGCTCCTCGCCCAGCACCACCACCAGATCGCCGTCGCCGGACGCCATGTCGAGCGCATAGAACCGGGTCATCGGCCAGGTGAGGCTGCGGGTGCCGCCGCCATCGATGGCCACCTGGGGGCGCCGCACCTGGAAGTCGTAGAACTCCTCCGGGTCGATGACGGCGAACGGCTCGGTCGACCGCGACGACGCCAGCAGGTACTCGGCGGCGCCGCTCGCCGCCTCCCCGGCGTCGTTCCAGCCCTCGAACGAGATCACCGCTCGGGGCCGGCGCAGCACCGGCTTGGAGAACCTCCTGATGACATCCATGGCCTCTCCAGGGTACTCCCGGACAACTCCTACGACAGGCCGAGAAGGGCTTCGGCGTTGTCGTGGAGGACGCGTCGGGTGACCTCGGCGGACAGGCCGAGGCGCTCCCAGTCGCCGATCCACTTCTGCGGGGTGATGAACGGGAAGTCGGACCCGAACAGCGATCGGTGGCTGAGCTCGCCGGCGACCGCCTCCACCAGGTCTGGCGGAAACAGGCGGGGCGACCACCCCGAGAGCTCCAGCCACACCGACGGCTTGTGGCGCGCCGTTGCGATCGCCTCGGCCTGCCACGGCCAGGACGGGTGGGCGGCGATGATCCGCAGCTCGGGGTGGCGGGCCGCCAGGCTGTCGAGTCGCATCGGGTTGGCGTACGACGTCTCGACCCCCGCTCCACCGGGCATCCCCGACCCGAGCGCGGTGTACCCGGTATGGAACAGGCACACCAGACTCCGCTCCTCGGCACGGGCGAACACGGCGTCATGGCTCGGGTCGGCCGGGTCGAACCGCTGCACCGACGGGTGGAACTTGAGCCCGACCATCCCCAGGTCGGCGGCGGTGTCGACGGAAACGATGGCCTCGGGCTTGTGCGGGTCGACCCCACCGAACCCGATGAAGACCTCGGGGGCGACGGCGACCAGGGCGGCTACCTGGGCGCTGGTGAACGGCGGCAACCCGGTGGCGGTCTCGGCGTCCCAACCGAGCAGTACCGCTCTACCGCCGGCGGCGCGATAGAAGTCCGCCAGCTCCTCGGGCTCCATCACCCGCATCGGCCGCCGGAAGATCTCCTCGATGCGGCCGAGGTACGGGGCGAACGGCCCCTCGAGATACTCCCGCACCGGCGGGTGGCAGTGCAGGTCGATGAACTCTGTCACAGAAGCCCACGGTACCGGTGGCCCGGGGGAAGGGCCGACCTGGGCGATCGCCGCCGGGCGAGCCGGCGGTCAGCGGGCGAAGCGGCGGAGTCGCAACGAGTTGGCCACCACCGAGACGCTGGAGAGCGCCATGGCGCCGGCGGCGATCATCGGGTCGAGGAGTCCGGCTGCCGCCAGCGGGATGGCTGCCGTGTTGTAGGCGAACGCCCAGAACAGGTTCTGCCGGATGGTGCGGAAGGTGGCCCGGGCCAGCTCGACCGAGGTGGGGACCAGGGCGGGGTCGCCGGACATGAGCACGATGTCGCCGGACTCGATGGCGATGTCGGTGCCGGTGCCGACGGCGATCCCCAGGGCGGCGGCGGTCAGCGCCGGGGCGTCGTTGATGCCGTCGCCGACGAAGGCCACGGTGCGCCCGGCGGTCTGCAGCCGGTCGATCTCGGCGGCCTTTTCGCCCGGCATCACCTCGGCGACGACGACACCGATCCCCACCTGGGAGGCGATCGCCTCGGCGGTGCGCCGGTTGTCGCCGGTGAGCAGGGCGGTGGAGATCCCGGCCCGCTCCAGGCTCGTCACGGCTGCTGCCGAGGTGGGACGCACCGTGTCGGCGACCGCCAGGGCACCGCGGGCCATCCCGTCCCAGCCGGCCAGGGCGGCGGTGTGTCCCTTGGCCTCGAAGCGGGCGGCGGCACTGGCGAGCAGATCTGGCACCGCCAGCCCGCGGTCGGCGAGCAGCTTGGCGTTGCCTACCACGACCGTCGTCCCGTCGACCACGCCGACCACGCCGCGACCTGGGATGGTCTCCGTCAGCACGTCGGTGCTCAGGTCGACGCCGCGCTCCTCGGCCCCGAGCGCCACCGCCTTGCCGATCGGGTGCGAGCTGGCCGCCTCGACGCTGCCCACCAGCCGGAGAAACCGGTGCTCGTCGCCGTCGACCACGAGGTCGGCCAGGGTCATCGCACCCCGGGTCAGCGTCCCGGTCTTGTCGAAGACCACGACGTCGACGTCGGCGGATCGCTCGAAGACGGCGGCGTCCTTGAACAGGATCCCGATCTCGGCGCCCCTTCCGGACCCGACCATGATGGCGGTCGGCGTAGCCAGCCCCAGGGCGCACGGGCAGGCGATGATCAGGACCGCCACCGCGTTACGGACGGCCTCGGGTGTGCCGGCGCCGGCCACCAGCCAGCCCACCAGCACCACGACGGCGACGGCGATCACCACGGGGACGAACACCCCGGAGACCCGATCGGCGAGGTCCTGGATCGGCGCCTTGCTCGCCTGGGCGTCCTCCACCATGCGGACGATCTGGGCCAGCATTGTGTTCGGGCCTACCCCGGTCACCTCGATCTCGAGGCTGCCCTCTTGGTTCACGGTGGCGCCGTAGACGGTGTCGTCGGGGCCGTGGGTCGCCGCCGCCGATTCTCCGGTGAGCATGCTCTCGTCCACCGAGGAGGTGCCGGTGACGACGCGGCCGTCGGCGGGGATCTTCTCGCCGGCGAGCACGACCACCCTGTCCCCGGGGGCAAGGGTGAGCGGGTCGACCATCACCAGCTGGTCGCCGCGGCGAACCCGGGCCTGTTTGGCGCCCAGCTCGAGCAGGCGGGTCACCGCCGCCGACGCCTGTCCCTTGGCCCTCGCCTCCAAGTAGCGGCCGGCCAGGATGAGGGTGATGATGACCGCCGCCGTCTCGAAGAACACGTGGTTGCCGGTGAGCATCGCCCACACGGAGTAGCCGAAGGCGGCCAGCGTCCCCACCGAGATCAGCGTGTCCATTCCCGCCCCGCCGGCGCGCAGCCGCAGCCAGGCGTTGCGGTGGAACTGGAGCCCGTACCAGAACACGACCGGTGCGGTGAGCAGGAGCTGGGCCCACTCCGACCAGCCGGCGGTCTGGATCCATGCTCTCCGGCCCGAACATCCCGAGGAGCACCACCGGCAGGGTGAGCAGGGCCGCCCCGATCAACCTGCCCCGCTGGGCGGTCGCCTCCCGGGCGTGGCGGACCGTTGGGGCGACCCGCTCCTCGCCCGGGTCGACGGCATGGATCGTGTACCCGATGCGGGCGACCGCCTGCTTCGAGGGCATCGACGTCGACGGCGGCGGTGGCGCGCACCCGCGCCTCCTGGGCGGGGAAGCTGACCACCGCCTCGTCCACCCCGGGCTGGCGACCGAGGACGCGCTCGATCCGGACCGCGCAGGAGGCGCAGGTCATCCCGTCGACGTCGAAGGTCACACTCTGGCTCGTGGCCATGCTGGAAGGGGGGTGTCAGCCGGCTACGGCGTAGCCCTGGGCTTCGATCGCCTCGACGATGGCGGCCAGGGCGACGGTGCCGTCGTCGAAGGCGACGTCGACGGTGCGCTCGTCGATGTGGACCTCGACGCCGGACACACCCGACACGGTGGCGACCGCCCCTTCGATGGACGACTTGCAGTGCCCGCAGGAGATGTCGGGCACGGACAGCGTGAGCTCGGTCATACGGTTGCTTCCTCTTCGATCGGCCCGGTGACGACCGGCGTGTAGCGGAGCGTCTCCATCAGCTCGTCGACGATGTCGGCAGCCCGACCCTCCTCGACGGCGGTGACGACACAGGTCTCGAGATGGTTCTGCAGGAGGAGCCGGTTGGCCTTCTCCAGGGATCCCTGGAGCGCCGAGACCTGTTTCATGATCTCCGGGCAGTAACGCTCGTCCTCGACCATGGTGATCACGGCGTCGACATGACCGCGCACGGTCTTCAGACGGCCCAGCAACACCTGCTTGTGATCCTGTTTCATGCCGCCACTCTAGCATACCCCACCCCGGGTGGGGTGGGGGGCCATCACTCGCAACAGCTTCTTACACGTCGGCTGTTACAAGAGCCTGATGGGGTAGACCTCGAAAGAGGCGGCGTAGGTGCAGCCCAGGCGGTCACCGGCCAACCGGGCCCATCCGGCGAGGAACTCGGCGACGTCCGGATGCCCTTCGAGGCCGGCCAGGTATGCCTCGTGTGCCTGCAGCGAGGCGATCCCGAGGTCGAAGGTGTCGGTGGTGTCGACCCCGTGCCCGGCCTCGGGGGACCCGGCCGCCCACACCGCCTGCACCCTGTTCCACGGGTCCGCGCGTTCCGGGAACACCCATCGGTTCCCGGCGTCACGGGCGGCGTCGAGCACTGCCCGGCCGGTGGCGATGTGGTCGGCCTGGTTGAGCATCCCGGGGCCGAACGAGTCGCGGAAGTTGGCGGTGATGACGATGTCGGGCCGGTGCCGGCGGATGGCCCATGCGATGTCGCGCCGGAGTGCCAGCCCGTACTCGATGGTCCCGTCCGGATGGCCGAGGAACTCGACCTCGTCGACCCCGACGATCGCCGCCGCCCGCCGTTGCTCCTGCTCCCGTAGCGGCCCGGCCTCGGCCGGCGGGAGGGCGTCCATTCCGGCCTCGCCGCTGGTCACCAGGCAGTAGGCGACCCGCTTGCCCTGACCGGTCCAGCGGGCGACGGCGGCTGCCGCGCCATACTCGATGTCGTCTGGGTGGGCGACCACCACCAGGGCCCGCTCCCAGTCCTCGGGGAGCGGCTCCAGCGGCGGCTGGCTCTCGGTCACGATGTGGTCTCCATGTGTTGTCGGCCGGCCAACCTAGGCGGTTGCGGGTGGCGACGCCTACCGCGCTCGTAGAGTGCCGCCATGACACAGATCCGGGGGCGAGCGCGGCGGTGGCAGTCGTTCGCCGAGACCGTCTTCACCGAGTTCACCGCCCTCGCCGTCGCTCACCGCGCCATCAACCTGGGCCAGGGCAGCCCGGGGTTCGACGGGCCCGAATTCGTCAAGGCGGCAGCGGCGGCGGCGATGGCGCGCGGCGACAACCAGTACGCCCCGATGTCGGGCATCCCGCAGTTGAGGGAGGCGATCGCCTCCCGTTTCGCCGCCGCCACCGGGATCTCCGTCGACCCGGACGACAACGTCACCGTGACCTCGGGCTGCGCCGAAGCGCTGGCGGCCAGCTTCCTCGGGATGGTCGACCCCGGCGACGAGGTGGTGCTCATCGAACCGTTCTACGACCTCTATCCGGCTGGGATCGCCATGGCCGGTGCTACCGCACGGCACGTGACGCTGCGCCCGCCGGCGTTCCGCCTCGACGAGACCGACCTGGCCGGCGTCGTCGGCCCCCGCACCCGCATGATCGTGCTCAACACCCCGCACAACCCGGTGGGTCGCGTCTTCGACCGTGCCGAGCTCGAGCTGGTGGCCTCGGTGGCCGCCGCCAACGACGCCGTCGTCGTCGCCGACGAGGTGTACGAGCACCTGGTGTTCGAAGGCGAGCACGTCTCCATCGCCTCGCTCCCCGGGATGTGGGAGCGCACCGTGACCCTGTCGTCGCTGGGGAAGACGTTCTCGCTGACCGGCTGGAAGGTGGGGTGGGCGGTGGGCCCGGCGCACCTCACCGACGCGGTGCGCGCCGCCCACCAGTTCATCACCTTCGCCGTGCCCACCCCCCTGCAGCACGGGGCGGTGGCCGCCCTGGCGGCTCCCCCCGAGTACTTCACCGAGTTCGTCGCCGGCTACCGGCGCCGCCGAGACCTGCTCGTCGAGGGGCTCGCCGCCGCCGGCTTCGGTGTCCAGCCTCCCCAGGGCACCTACTTCGTGCTCGCCGACCACACCCCGTTCGGGTTCACCGATGACGTATCCTTCGCCCGTCATCTCACCACCGAGATCGGGGTGGGAGCGATCCCGCCGAGCGCGTTCTACGACGACCCCGGCGACGGCGCCACCCTGATCCGCTTCGCCTTCTGCCAGCCCGAGGAGGTCCTGGCGGAGGCGGTGCGCCGGCTCGGCGCGCTGCGGCTCACCCTCCGGGCAGCAGCTCCGTCGTGAACGCCTCGGTCACGTCGACGGGCCGGGCGATCGCCTCGTGCTCGACGAGGAGGTCGTGGAGGGCCTGCCACTGCTCCACCGTCTGCCAGGCGTCGCCGTTGGCCTCGGTCACCTCGCCGCGGTAGTCGGCCAGCTCGGTGTCGAGCATGAACCGCTGGTGGTCGGCGTCGGCGTCGGCGCCGGTGTGGGTGAGCACGATGTCGACGGCCTCGTCCGGGTTCTCCTCGGCCCAGGCGATACCGCGGAGAGCGGCGGCCAGGAAGGCACGGAGCACTTCGGGCCGTTCCGCCACCGACTCCTCGGTGGCGACATAGGTGAGCCCCAGGGTCGGCACCCCGAAGTCGGCGGCGTCCCAGGTGACGATGTCGAACCCGAGCCCGGTGATGAGGTCGGGCTCGTTGGACTTGAAGACCGGATAGACGTCCACCTGGCCCTCGGTGAACGTCCGCACGTCGAACCCCACGTTGACCAGCTCCACGTCGTCAGGGGAGACACCGCTGGCGTCGAGGATGGCGAACAGGTCGGGGGGCGGGGAGCCCTTGAACCCGACCCGGTGCCCGACCCAGTCGGCCGGGGTCGCCATACCGGAGTCGGCCATGGCGACGAACGCCTGCTGGCCCCGCTGGCCGAGCAGCGCCAGGGCCACCAGCGGGATCCCTGGATCGGCGCGCCGCTGGAGGACCACGGCGGCGTCCTGGGTGGTGACGTCGACGGCGCCCGAGGCGAGCAGCTGGAGGTGCTCTCCGCCACCGGCGGAGTGCTCGATGGTCACCTCGAGCCCTTCATCCTCGAAGTAGCCGTTGGCCGCCGCCACGTAGACCCCGACGAAGGGCAGGTTGGCCTGCGGGGCGAAGCCGGCCATGAAGGTGACCGGCTCGAGCTCGGCTTCACCCGACCCCGACCCGCAGGCGGCCAGCAGCGCCGAGACCATGGCAAGCACGGCGAGGCGTCGGGTCGAAGGCGAGGGCACGGGTGATACTCCTGGTTGGTTCGGGTCGGTCAGGTCGTGCTCATCGCCAGTCGAGCACTTTCCGCTCCACGCCAACCACGGCGCGGTAGAGCAGCAGGCTGAGCACCGTCAAGACGGCCACCGCGGCGAACAGCGACGGCATCCGCAGGTTGGTGTACGCCAGCCACATCTGCCGCCCCAGCCCCGAGGACGCTCCCATCCACTCGGCCACCACCGCCCCGATCAAGGCCAGCGGTGCCGCCACCTTGAGCGCAGCGAACAGGAACGGCCACGACGACGGCCAGCGCGCCTTGACGAACACCTCGCCGGGGCTGGCATCGATCGAGCGCAGCCATTCGGCGATACCCGGGTCGACCGAGCGGAAACCCTCGAGGGCGTTGATGAGGACCGGGAAGAAGGTGAGCAGTGCGGTGACGATCACCTTCGGACCGTGCCCGAACCCCATCCAGATGGTCAGGATCGGCGCCACCGCGATCACCGGGGTCGACTTGATGAGGAGGGCGAGTGACATCACCCCCTGTTCGAGGTGGCCACGGAAGGTGATGATCACGGCCAGCCCGATGCCGAGGGCGGCGCCGACCGCCAGCCCGGCGACGGCACGGAGCAGCGTTGTCACCGCGGCGGGCGCCAGGCCGGCGCCGTCGGAGCCGAGCACGGCGGCGACGTCCGAAGGTGCGGGGAGCAGGTACACCGGGGTCCCGGCGATGCCCACCACCACCTCCCACACCGCCAGCGCCCCGAGGACGACCAGGGAACCCACCCACCAGGCGGCGGCGGGGTGGCGCTCCCCGGCGACGGTGACGGACGTCGTCGTCATCGCCGCCCCGCTCGGACGGCGCGGAGGGCTGCGCCCTCGGTCTCGGGCACGCCGCGGAGCACCGCCCTGGCCCGGCGGACCACCACCTGGAAAGGCATCTCCGTCTCGTCGCGGGGGCGGGGGAGACCTACTTCGATGTCTGCCGTCACCGATCCAGGGCGCGGGGACAGCAGCACGACCCGGTCGGCCAGCTTCACCGCCTCGGGGAGGTGATGGGTGACCCACACCACGGTCGGGCGGAACCGGTGCCACAGGTCGAGGACCTCGTCGGCGAGCGTCTCCCGGGTCATCTCGTCCAGTGCGGCGAACGGCTCGTCCATCAGCCAGACGCCGGCACCGATGGCGAGGGTGCGGGCGAGGCTCACCCGTTGCTGCATCCCTCCGGAAAGCGTCGACGGGTAGGCCTCGGCGAAGTCGCCGAGCCCGACCATGTCGAGCAACGCGCCCGGGTCGGGACCGGTTCGATCCGGTCGCGGGTTGACCTGTTGGGCGAGCGCCACGTTCTCCAGGGCGGTGCGCCAGGGGAGCAGCGCGGCCCCCTGGGCCATCCAGCCGACCTGCTTGCGCCGCCGGAAGCCGTCGGGGGTGACGCCGTCGACAGCGACCGAGCCCGACGTCGGAGCGACGAGACCGGCGATCGTCCTCAGCAAGGTCGACTTGCCGCATCCGCTCTCGCCGACCACGGCCACGAACGAACCGGGTTCGATGGCGAGGTCGACGTCGCGCAGCGCTGCCAGGGTGTCGAAGTCGACGCCCACCCCGCGCAGCTCGATCCGGGCGGCGGTCACGTGCCGAGCCCTTGGCGCCCGTGCATGCGTTCGGGGAACACCCGGAACGCGGTCCACCCCTCCGTCTCGCTCAGCCCGGGCTGCTTGTCTGCGCCCTTGCCCAGGTAGCGCACGGCGAGCCGGCGACGGAGTCCCGCCAGCCCACCGGGGACGTTCGCCTCGTCCACTTCCTCTGCCACCCCGTCGACGAACGCCCGTCGCAGTGGCGGCCAGGGCTCATCGAGGGTCAGCGAAACCCGTGCCCGTTCGGCCACGTACGCCTGCCAGGAGGCGCCCGGTGAGGCGGCCAGCCAGAAGGCGTCGCCATCCCACTCGTACCAGAGCGGCACCACGTGGGGCGTGCCGTCCTGGCGGACGCAGGCGAGCTGGGCACCCCACAGGCCCGACAGGAACTCCTTGAGCTCGGCGTCGGTGAGGTCACGGCTCGGCTCTACTGGATCACCGGCGGCCCAGCCATATGGCTGGTAGACGGCGGCGCCCATCCGGTACGAGAGCCGCGCCGCCGCTTCCCGCATCGCCGCGGTGAGCGCCGCCACCTGGTCATCGGCGGCCCGGTAGGCGGGAACGCCGACCAGGATGGCCGCCACCGGGCGCACACCGTCGGCGCACACCGGGCAGGAGATCTCCACGACGTCGCCGTTGGTGGTGACGGAAACGCCGTCCTGGCGTACCCGGTGGAGCGGGTCGTCTCCGGGACCGTCGGCGGGAAGGCCGGCGGCGAGCACGGTGCCGTCCGCCGTGTCGAGGCTCCGTTGCTCTCCGTTCCGGTAGGCGACCCGCACCACCTGGGTACCGGGGACATGCGCCACGATCACCGCGCCGCCCGGATCGGGCCAGGACAGCGCCAGCGACTCCTCGGACGGGTTCGCTCCCGTCTCGAGGTGGAACGCATCGACCAGCTCTCGCAGTGTCCCCGTTCGGTCGGGGAGCAGTGCCCACACGGCGGTGCCGAGGCGGTAACGACCCCGCTGACCGTCCTGGTGGATGTAACCGCGTGCCCGCAGCGTGTTGATGAGGGCGTACAGGGCGCTGCGGGGGATCCCCAGCTGCTCCGTCAACTCGCCGACTGAGAGCCCGTCCTCGGCTCCCGCCAGGGCTTCCACCAGGTTCAGCGCCCGTTCGACCGCCGGCACCTGTCTCGAGTACTCGAGCTCATGCTCCATGACCGTCGTCCAGCATAGAGGACATCGTTCCTCCATACCGGACGAAGCCCGCCGAGGATTCGGGCGACACGAAGGGCGGTCGGTGACCCGCAACTACCGTTGTTGCACGCATGGACATCTGCGACGACATCATCGAGGCGGTGGGCAACACGCCACTGGTGAGGCTGGGCCGGCTGCACCCGCCCGGCAACCTGGTGGCCAAGGTCGAGTACGCCAACCCGGGAGGTTCGGTCAAGGACCGCATCGCCCTCCCCATGATCGAGCGGGCCGAGGCCAACGGGTGGCTGCAACCCGGGGGCACAATCGTCGAGCCGACCAGCGGCAACACCGGGGTCGGCCTGGCCATCGTGGCGGCGTTGCGCGGCTACCGGTTGATCTGCGTGATGGCCGACAAGCAGTCGAAGGAGAAGCAGGACCTGTTGCGGGCCTACGGCGCCGAGGTGGTCGTGTGTCCGACCGATGTGCCCCCTGACGACCCTCGGTCGTACTACTCGGTGGCGGCCCGGCTCACCGACGAGATCCCCGGCGCCTACCGGCCCGACCAATACTCCAACCCGGCCAACCCGGCGGCCCATGCAGCCGCCACCGGCCCGGAGATATGGGAGCAGACCGACGGTCGGATCGGCGCCTTCGTCGCCGGCGTCGGCACCGGAGGCACCATCACCGGTGTCGGCTCCTACCTGAAGGGACGGCGATCGGACGTGCTCGTCGTCGGCGTCGACCCGGTGGGCTCGATCTACACCGCCGGCGCGGACGAGGAGGTGCGCCCGTACCTCATCGAGGGCGTCGGCGAGGACTTCTGGCCGGAGACGTTCGACCCTGGCGTCGTCGACCGGTACGAGATCGTCGAAGACGAGGAGGCTTTCACCACCACCCGCCGGCTGGCGGCGACCGAGGGGTTGCTGGTCGGTGGCTCGGGGGGCATGGCGGTGGCCGGTGCGATGCGGGTGGCGGAGGCGCACCCCGACCTGCTCACCGTGGTCCTCGTCCCCGACGGGGGCCGCAACTACCTGTCGAAGATCTTCGACGACTCCTGGATGAAGGACCACGGCTTCCCGGTCTGAGCCGGGTGGTGAACTTTGAGCGAGTGCCTCCATCTGGTGGCGTCACTCGCTCAAAGTTGACCGACTCAACTACCCCGGGTGGCGAACTTTGAGCGAGTGCCTCCATCTGGTGGCGTCAATCGCTCAAGTATGCGATCTACGGGCCAGGCGAGGTCAGATCGAGTCGAGGGCGTTGGCGAGGTCTTCGATGAGGTCCTCGGGGTCCTCGAGCCCAACCGAGGCGCGCACCAGGCCGTCGAGGATTCCGAGGCGTTCCCGTTCGTCGGGGGAGATCCCGGCGTGGGTCATCGTCGCCGGATGGGTGATCAGCGACTCCACCGACCCCAGGTTCTCGGCCAGGGTCCACACCTCGACGGCGTCCATCAGCTGCTTGCCGGTATGGAGGCCCCCCTCGACCTCGAACCACAGCATCCCCCCGAACCCGGCCGCCTGGCGCTTTGCCAGGTCGTGCTGGGGGAACGACTCGAGGCCGGGGTAGGCGACCTGCCTCACCTTGGGATGCGCCTCGAGATAGCGGGCAACCGCCATGGCGCTGTCGGACTGGCGGTCGAGCCGGACGGCGAGCGTCTTGGCACCCTGCATGGTGAGCCAGGCCACCATCGGCGACATGATGGTGCCGGTGGCGTTCTGGACGAAGGCGATCCTCTCGTGCAGCTCCGAGGTGGCGCTGACCACGGCGCCGCCTACGGTGGCGTTGTGCCCGTCGAGGTACTTGGTGGTGGAGTGCACGGCGATGTCGGCACCCAGATCGAGCGGCTTCTGGTAGTACGGGCTGAGAAAGGTGTTGTCGACGGCATGGGGCACCCCGGCGGCACGGGTGATCTCCGACACCGCCGCCAGGTCGGTGAGCTTGAGCGTCGGGTTGGCCGGCGTCTCGGTGAACACCAGCCGGGTCTCGGGGCGAAGCGCCCGCTCGACGTTGGCGGGATCGGAGGAGTCGACGAACTCGGTCTCCACCCCGAACCGGGGGAAGATCTGCGTGGCGATGCGGTGGGTGCCCCCGTAGGCGACGTCGGAGATGACGACGTGGTCGCCGGCGCTGAGGAGGGCGGTGAACACCGCAGTGGTGGCGGCCATCCCGGTGGCGAAGGCGGCGGCGTCCGCGCCGTCCTCGAGGGCGGCGATCTTGGCCTCGAAAGCGCGGACGGTGGGGTTCCCGGTCCGGCTGTAGGAGAAGCCGGTGGTCATGTACTCGTCCACCGATGGCTGGACGAACGTGGTGGTCTGGTGGATCGGGGTGAGGATCGCCCCGGTCACCGGGTCGGGGACGACCCCGGCGTGGACCAGCTTGGTGGCGAACCTCATGGCGGAAACGCTAGCGCCGCGATGGCCCCGTCTCGCCGCCGTCATCCCCCCCGAACCCGTGGCGGGACGGTGAACCCGAACGGGAGCTCGAGCCGGTGGGAACGCATCAGCGCCTCGTCGCCGAGGATGTCCAGCGTGGGCCCTTCGGCCACGATCCGGCCTTCGTCGAGGACGACCGCGCGCGAGCACACCTCGGCGGCGTAGGGCAGGTCGTGGGTGACCACGAGGAGGGTGATGTCGAGGCCGGTGAGCAACTGGGTGAGCTCACGCCTGCTGGCCGGGTCCAGGTTCGAGGTCGGCTCGTCGAGCACCAGGATCTCCGGTTCCATCGCCAGCACGCCGGCGATGGCCACCCGCCGCTTCTGGCCGAAGCTGAGGTGGGTGGGGGGCCGGCGCCGCACATGGCTCATGCCCACGGTGGCCAGCGCCCTCTCCACCCGGGCGGAGACCTCGTCGGGGCCCAGGCCCAGGTTCTGCGGGCCGAAGGCGACGTCCTGCTCCACCGTCGGCATGAACAGCTGGTCGTCAGGGTCCTGGAACACGACGCCGACCCGCCGGCGGATCTCCATGACCCCGGCGCCGTCGAGCGGCAGCCCGCTGACGTGCACCGTGCCCCGCTGCGGCATGAGGATGCCGTTCATGTGCAGGATCAACGTGGTCTTACCGGCTCCGTTGGGGCCGAGCAGGGCGATCCGCTCCCCGGCATGGATGTGGAGGTCGATGTCGGCGAGCGCCTCGGTCCCGTCGGGGTAGGTGTACGACAGGCCGTCGACGGCGATGATGGGGACGCTCATCCGGGCCCGGTCACCGGCCCAGCCAGGCGGCGCCGACCGCCAGCCAGGCGACGGCGGGGACGGCGAGCGCCGCCGCCCAGGTGGTCACCGGTGCCGGGACGCTCATCGTCGCCGGCATCGACCCGCTGAAGCCGCGCGACGCCATCGCCAGATACACCCGTTCACCCCGCTCGTAGGAACGGACGAACAGGGTGCCGAGCCCGCGGGCGAACGGCCGGACCCGGCCGAGCCACTTCGCCTCGTGGCCCCGGGACCGCATCGCCACCCGCGTCCGGGCGAACTCCCCGGCGACCACGTCGGCGTAGCGCACCATGAACCCCATGATCGCCGTCATCACCCGGGGCAGGTGGAGCCGGTCGAGACCGGCGAGCAGGTCCGCCACCTCGGTGGTGCCGGCGAGCACGATCGACACCAGCAGACCGAGGGTGGCCTTGGCGGTGATGTTCCACAGCGCCCACAGACCCTCTACCGACAGCGACATGCCGAGTACCTCGACCTGCTCGCCGGCGCCGAGGAAGGGGAGGGCGAGGGCGGCGAGGAGGAAGGGGACCTCGATCACCATCCGGCTCAGCACGAAACGGAGGCCGAGCCGGGCGGCGGCGGCGGCGCCCACCAGCACCGCCAGGTAGGCGGCGAACAGCCAGACCGCCTCGCGCGGGGTGGCGACCACCGCGAAGACCAGCACGAGAGCGGCGACCACCTTGACGTGTGCCGGCAGGCGGTGCAGCGGACTGTCACCGTGGCGGTACAGGGCGTGGCTGTGCCCGCTCACGCCGGTCACCCCTGCCCGGATGCCGGCGTCGAGGTCCGGTCGTCCCTGCGCCTCGCCAGCAGCCGGAACAGACCCCAGCCGACGGCGAGGGTGACGGCGACACCCACCGCACCGGCCACGGCGGTGTTGACCCGGTCGGTCCCGCCGAGGTTGGCCCCGTAGTCGGCAAGCGGGGCGTCGCCGAAGGCGTGGTCGTCGGCGGTCTCCAGGAACCCCTCCTGTTGGGCGACGTACTCGAGGCCGTCCGGGTCCGATGAGGCGAACTGGCTCACCCCGACGGCGAACACCAGCGCCACCAGCAGGCCGACCCCGAGGAACTGTCCAGGTGCGTCTGTCCGTCACACCAACACCTCCGTGCGCTCGCCCTGGTACGACGGGTTGCCGTAGACGAGGTCTGGCCTCGTCGTCATCACCGCACCGATCACGAGGGCGGTGAGGATTCCCTCGCCGATCCCGATGAGCAGGTGGGTGCCGACCATCGCGGTGAACACGGCGCCGACGGAGGCCGGCGCCGTACCGCCGATGGCGTACTCGACGACGAACCCCATCGCCGCCAGCGGCACCGAGAGGAAGGCGGCGATCCCCGCCGAGACGGTGACCCCGGTCGCCGACCGTGGGGCGACCCTGAGGATCGCCCGGTAGATGAGATAGCCGACGAGCGTGCCGATCAGACCCATGTTGACGACGCTCAGGCCCAGTGCCGAGAGCCCGCCGTCGGCGAAGAAGACGGCCTGCACCATGAGGACCACGGTGATGATCAGCAGCCCCGCCCACGGTCCGACGAGGACGGCGGCGAGCACCCCGCCGAGGAGATGGCCGCTCATCCCGGGAAGGACCGGGAAGTTGAACATCTGGGCGGCGAACACGAAGGCGGCGACCAGCCCGGCCAGCGGAACCTGACGCTCCGTCATGTACCGGCCGGTCTGGCGTATGGCGACTCCCACACCTCCGGCGGCGACGACTCCGGCGGCGGCCGACGTGGTCCCGTTGATGAACCCATCGGGGATGTGCACGATCTCTCCCTCCTGCAACCGAGTCGCACCTGCAACTCTATCGCAGACGGTTCGTCGCCGTCCGGCCGGCGGATTGAAGAAGGCTGTGACATACCCGGGCGGCTGGCGCCGCCCTCCTCCCGCAGATGGGGCCCCTACCCCATCGTGGGCCGTCGAGCTCCCGGGCGGCTGGCGCCGCCCTCCTCCCGCAGATGGGGCCCCTACCCCATCGCGGGCCGCAAATTCCCGGGCGGCTGGCGCCGCCCTCCTCCCGCAGATGGGGCCCCTACCCCATCGCGGGCCGTCCAGGTCCCCGGCCGCCCGCTATCGACTTCAGGTCTCGTCGGTGCAGTCGGCGCAGAGGCCCAGGATCGCCCCATGGATGGGCTCGGCGACGAATCCGGTGAGCTCGGTGATGTGCCGGTAGAAGTCGTCGAGCTCGCTCGCCGGCACCCCGACCGATCGCCCGCAGCTGCGGCACATCAGGTGTTGGTGGGGGGCCTCGCCGGCGAGGTGGTACACCAGCGCTCCCTGGCCGAGATGGGTGTGGGTGATGAGGCCGGCGCCTTCGAGCGTGTCGAGGGTGCGGTACACCGTCGACTGGTCGATGGGACGCCGCTCCGCCTCCTCGACCCTGCGGTGGATGTCGGCGGCGGTGAGGTGCTCGCCGTGGGAGGCGACCATGGTGGCGCACACCGCCCGCCGGGCACCGGTGACCCGGAGGCCCTGGCTGCGCAACGCTCCGACGAGGTCGTCGAACAGGTCACCGGGAGCGGGATCCATCGCCGCTCAAGCTAGCTGTGATACACCCGGGCGGCCTTCCCCTCCCCCGGACAACGGGGGAGGGGTGGCCACGAAGTGGCCGGGGAGGGGCGCATTCGGTTCGGTACCTGAGCCGTACCCGGCGGCTCTTGGCGACCTTTCCCGGACGGCACGATCACGGTGGCACCCTCGCCGCCCAGACCTTGCTCGCCATCCTCCCGCGGATGGGGCTGTGACATTCCCGCCGAGCTTCGCTCGGCTCCTCCCACAGACGGGGACCCCAACCCCGTCGTGGGCCGTAACCGACTGGGTCGACTGCGAGCGCCTTCGGGGTCGCTCAGCGCGGGAAGCGCCGCCCCACGGCGAAGGCGTCGATCACCGGCTGGGTGGCTTCGTTGGAGACCACGTAGGAGATCCCGTCGATGGTGGCCAGGTCGACCGGCAGGGTCATCGCCTCCAGGCCCGCTCCGCCTCGCATCCCGAGCACGGACCGGCCCAGCTCGGCGATCACGCCCAGCGACAGGCCCTCGTCGGCGGTGATCTGCTCGGCGAAGGCCGTGGTGAAGCCGGGGAGGTTGAACGCCTTCCCTGGTGAGGTCGCCTGGTCGAACATCAGCATCAGCAGCTCCTGCTGGCGACCGGTGCGGTCGATGTCGTTGCCGTTGGTGCTCTGCCACTCACCGTCGCGGCGCTCCTCGAGCGAACGGGAGCGGGCGTAGGCCAGGGCCTCGGGTCCGCTGAGCTGCTGGGTCCCCGCGGGAAGTTGGAGCCCGGACTTGAGGTCGCGCACCGGCCGGTCGAGCGTCATGGTGACCCCGCCGAGCGCGTCGACCACGTTGGCGAACCCGAAGAAGTCGACCTCGATGTAGTTGTTCACCGGGATTCCCAGGTTGTCCTGAACGGTCTGCACCAGCAGGTCGGGACCGCCGTACACGTAGGCGGCGTTGATCTTGTCGGTGCCGTGACCGGGGATCTCCACCCGAAGGTCGCGGGGGATGCTGAGCAGCTGGCCCCTGCCGTCGACGATGTGGGCCAGCATGATGACGTCGGTGCGGGAACCGTCGAAGCTGCCGAAGTTGCCCTCGAAGTCCTCGGGCAGGTTCTCCCGGTTGTCGGTGCCCACCACCAGCATGTTGCGGACGTCACCCGCCGGGGTCAGCGATTGCAGCTCGGAGGCGGGGATCCGGTCGATTTTCGACTCGGTCCACACGAGGAAGGCGATGGTGGCGAACACGGCCACCACCGCGGCAATGAGCAGCCCCATCACGAGCGTGCGGCCCCGCCGCCGCTTGGGCTGTGGCGCCGGGGGGACCGGCGGGCTCTGTGGCATCTGGATGGTGGTCACGGGCACCTGTTGGAGAGTTCTCGTCACCCGACCGGGGGGTCGGGCGAGTGTACCGACGACCGGCGGATACACCGGGATAGCGTCGGCTTACCATCACTTCGACGTGGCCGGCCTCGATGTGGTTCCCGTTACCCCGGAGCGTTGGGGAGACCTGGAGACGCTCTTCGGGCCGCGCGGCGCCATCGCCGGCTGTTGGTGCATGTGGTTCCGTCACACGGCATCGGAATGGGACTGGGCCGGTGGCGACACTCGCCGGGCGGAGATGGCCGGGCTGGTCGCCGGTGACGCACGGCCCGGCCTGCTCGGCTACGTCGACGGCGTCCCGGTCGGCTGGGTGGCTGTCGCCCCCCGGTCCGAGTACGGGCGGCTCATGTCGCCGCGGGCCAGGACCTACCGCTCCTTCGACGACACTCCCACCTGGGTGATCACCTGCTTCTTCATCGCCAAGGGCCATCGCAGGTCAGGGGTGGCAGGCGCCCTGCTCGACGCCGCCGTCGACCACGCCGCCGCCCAGGGTGCAACGGTGATCGAGGGGTACCCGGTCGACAACGAAGGGCCCCGTCAGGACGACCACGTGTTCACCGGCACGCTCGGCATGTTCACCCGTGCCGGGTTCGTCGAGGTCCAGCGGCTCCACGGCCGGCCCTTGGTGCGTCGGGAGGTCGCCGCCGGCTGACTGGCGGCGACCCGGGCTCAGGGGGAGCCGGCGTCGGGCGGTGTCGTGGCGGTGTCTTCGGTCGAGCGATGCACGTGTCTCCCCGCCACCGGTCGGTGGGCGGCGTCGTCGAGCAGCACGGCCGCCTCGTCGTCGACGTGGAGCAGGGCCGACCCATAGGCGCTCACGAGGTTGTCGGCGGAGAGCACCCGGTCGGGTGCACCCTCGGCGACCACGCCCCCGGCGAGCAGGATGGTGTGGTCGGCAGCCCTCGCCTCGGTCAGGTCGTGGGTGGTGAGCACCACGGTGCAGCCCCGGGACGTCTCCTCGTGGATCACCTGGTCGATCGCCTTGGCGGCAGGCAGGTCGATGCCGGTCAGCGGCTCGTCCAACAGCAGGAGGTCGTGGTCCTGTGCCAGCCCCTGGGCCATGTAGGCACGCTGCCGTTGCCCTCCCGAGAGGTGGTGGAGCTGGCGCCCCGCCAGCCGGTCGATCCCGGTCCGGGCCATGGCGTCGGCCACCGCCCGGCGATCCTCGGGACCGAGCCGCCGGTACCAGCCGGCCCCGGAATAGCGGCCCATCGCCACCACCTCCCGCACCGTGATGGGGAGGGCCTCGTTGACCTTCGTCGTCTGGAGCACATAGGCGATGCGGCTCGAGTCGACGGCTGCGGCGGCCACCTCGAGGGTGCCGCCGATCGGCTCGATCAGGCCGGCGATGGCGCTGAGCAGCGTCGACTTCCCGGACCCGTTGGGCCCGATGACGGCGGTGACCCTCCCCGCCGGGATGTCGAACGACGACGGTCCCCACGCCACCGCCGTCCGGTAGCCGAGGACCAGGTCCCGCGCCCGCACCGCCGTCGGGTTCACCGGCACCGGGCGCACGTCCCTTCGATCTCGAGGGCGTGGTCGGTCGGCTCGAAGCCGGACCGGCTTCCGATCCTGGCGACGATGGAGCGCAGCTCCTGTTCCAGCTCACCGGGGATCTCGATGTCCTCGACGAGCCCGCAGGAGAGGCAGACGAGGTGGTGGTGGTGGCCGGCGAGCCACTCGGCGAGCTCGTACCGGGTGATGCCCTTCGCCGAGAAGTGTCGTGCCACCACGCCCGCCCCCTCGAGCACCGCCAGTGACCGGTACAGCGACGAGAGCGGCACGTCACCGTGGATCTCGGCGTGGAGATCGGCGGTGGAGCGCGGGCCGTCAGAGGCCGCCAGCGCCTCGACCACCCGACGCCTGCCCCTCGTGTAGCGGACATCGTGCTCGAGCAGCCGGTGCTCCACCTGTCGATCCACCGCCGACATCCGCCCTCCCGGGACGCCCACCAGGCTGGTAGGCTATTCGATAACGATTCTCATTCTAAACACATGAGGCCATCCACAGTGCCAGTGACCAGGCCGGGGAGTATCCAAGTGCCGGTGAGTGCCCGGATGAACTCGTCGCCGCCCCGATCGGCCTCGGGCGTCCTGGCGCTTGCCGTCGTGCTGGCTTCGTCTCTGACGGCGTGCACCTCGTCAGAGGTGGCGTCGAGCACCCCGCAGCCTGCGTCGGGACCGTTGAGCGTCGTCGCCACGACGAGCGTGCTCGGTGACGTGGTTGCCAACGTCGTCGGTGACGCCGCCACGGTCGAGGTGCTCCTCCCGATCGGTGCCGACCCTCACGACTACCAGCCGTCGGCCCGGCAGCTGGCGCAGGTCATCGAGGCAGACCTGGTGGTGGCCAACGGCCTCCGTCTCGAGGAAGGGCTGGTCGACGCGCTGGCCTCGGCCGAGGCGGACGGGGCCAACGTCCTCGAGGTAGCGCCCATGGTCGACCCGATACCGTTCGGCGGAACCGGGGCGGAGAGCGGCTGCGACCCGACGCAGGAGAGCGGCGATACCAGTCGTTGTGACCCCCATGTGTGGACCGACCCGATGCGGATGGCTGCCGCCGCCCGCATCATCGCCGCCGAGCTGGCCGCTCTGGACGGGTCCGTCGACTGGGAGGGGAACGCCGAGCGGTACGCCCAGGAGTTGCTCGTGGCCGACGAGGAGATCGCCGCCGCCCTGGAAGCTGTTCCCGATGATCGCCGAACCCTCGTCACCAACCACGACTCGCTGGGCTACTTCGCCGACCGCTACGGCTTCGAGGTGGTGGCCACCGTCATCCCCGGGGGGACGACCCTCGGGGATCCCAGCTCGGCGGAGCTGGCCGACCTGGTGGCGGTCATCGGCGACACCGGGGTACCGGCGATCTTCGCCGAGAACGTCGAGCCCGCCGCGCTGGCCGAGGCGGTGGCCGCCGAGGCGGGCGACGGTGTCGCCGTGGTCGAGCTCTTCACCGACAGCCTCGGCGAGCCGGGCTCGGGCGCGGACACCCTCATCGGGATGCTGCGCACCAATGCCGAACGCATCGCGGCGGCGATGGAGTGACCGCCTACGCTCCGGGTCCACCGAGCGAGGTCGGGACCCGATGGACTGGCTGACCCAACCCTTCGAGCTGGCCTTCCAGCAGCGGGCCCTCGTAGCGGGCTCGCTGGCCGCGGTGACCCTCGCCCTCGTCGGGACCTGGGTGGTCATCCGCGGGATGAGCTTCCTCGGGGACGCCCTGGTCCACGGCGTCCTTCCCGGCATCGCCCTCGCCGTCCTGCTCGGGTTCAACGAGCTCGCCGGGGCGGCGATCGCCGCCGTGGTGATGATGGCGGGGATCAACCTGGTGCACCGGCAGACCACCTTCAGCGAGGACACCGGGATCGGGCTGCTCTTCGTCGGCATGCTCGGCCTGGGGGTCATCCTCATCTCGCGCACCGAGTCGTTCGCCGGCAGCCTCACCGGCATCCTGTTCGGCGACCTCCTCGGAGTCACCGGCGGTGACATCGCCGTCCTCGTCACCGGGGCGGTGGTCGCCGTCCTCGTGTCGACTCTCCTCTACCGACCGTTCCTGGTCCTGGCGTTCAACGAACAGAAGGCGAGCGTCCTCGGCCTCCGCCCCCGACTGGCCCACTTCGCCCTCCTCGGGTTGATCACGGCGAGCATCGTCGCCTCGTTCCCCGCGGTGGGGACGATGCTGGTGTTCGGCCTGCTGGTCGGGCCGCCGGCGACCGCCGCCCTGGTGGTACGAAGGGTGCCGTTCATCATGCTCACCGCCGCCCTCATCGGGATCGGGTCGGTGGTGGTCGGTCTCCTGGTCAGCTTCCACGCCGACACCTCGGCATCGGCCACGGTCTCCGTCATCCCGATCGTCGCCTTTTTCGTGGTGCTCACGGTCCAGTCGGTTGCCTCTGGGCGGCGCTCCGCCCCAGACCCGGAAGGTCCGCGGTTGACCACGGCCTGACCCGCGGGGGCGATGCGAGCCCGGTCCGAGCCCGGGCAGCCTCCGGTACGCTCGCGTGATGGCGCCCGTCCCCTACGCCCTGTACCTGCAGGACGCCAACCCGATCGCCGAGGCCATCGACCACGTCCGCTACGCCGAGCACCGCGGCTTCACCGCGGTGTGGCAGGCCGACTCCCGGTTGGTCAGAGAGGCGACGGTACCCATGGCTGCCTTCGCCGCCACCACCGAGCGGATCAAGGTCGGGTCCGGTGTGGTCGACATCTGGACCCGCAATCCGGCCCGGCTGGCCTCGCTGTTCGCCACCCTGGACGACCTGGCCCCCGGTCGCATCCTCGCCGGGCTGGGCGCCTGGTGGGACCCGCTGGCCACCAAGGTCGGGGTCAGTCGGGCACGACCCCTCACCGCCATGCGCGAGGTGGTGACGGTGGTGAGGGCGCTGCTGGCCAACGAGACGGTCACCTTCGACGGCGACTTCGTCCACCTCGACGGGGTCGAGCTCGACTACGTCCACCAGGAGCGCCGGCCCAAGGACGTGCCCATCTACATCGGCGCCACCGGGATGAAGATGATGGAGCTGACCGGCGAGATCGCCGACGGGGTGGTGCTCAACTACCTGGTGTCGCCCGCCTACAACGAAGAGGCGATGGAGCACCTGGCGATCGGGGCCGCCCGCGTCGGGCGCACCGTCGACGACCTGGACCGACCCCAGCTGGTGGTGTGCTCGGTCGACGAGGACCGGGTCGCCGCGTTGGATGCCGCCCGTCTGCTGGTGACCCAGTACCTCGGCCAGCAGCCCCACATCATGAAGGCCTCCGGGGTGTCGAGCGACCTCCTCGACGAGATCGGACGGGTGATCACCTGGCCGGCGACCCATGACCAGGTGGTGGCGGCATCTCGGTTGGTCCCCGACGACGTGGTGCAGATGATCTGCGCCGCCGGCAGCCCTGACGAGGTCCGGGCCAAGGTGGCCGAGTACGTCGCCACCGGCTGCACCTGCCCGATCCTCTACCCGCTCGGCCCCGACGTCCGGCTGATGATCGACACGTTCGCAGCCTCTCCTCGCACGGAGTGGGAGCGGTGAGGGATCCTTCAGACCTGGTACGAATCCGGTTGAATCTTCGCAGATGAAGGAACGACTGATATCTGTTCCGGACGACGTCTATGCCAGGGTCGAGCAGCGTGCCGCGGGCGCTCGGTGTGACGCGGTCGTCACTTCGAGCTCGACACGTGCGGCGCGGCAGCTACCTGTGACCGGCTCGACGCGAGTCGCTCACCCGTCGTATCGACTCGGCTCGTCGACGCTGGTCGCGGATGACAGCTCCTTCGACATCGAGGTGGTGGCCGCCGACGCCGGAACCGACCTTGGTTACGTCGTGGCAATTGAGCGTACGACGGCATCGATCAGCGGTCGGCCGCGTGCAACATACGCACTTCGGGTCACATCGGTGTTCCGCCGCGTAGGATGGCGAGCGGAAGGTCGTGCACCGATCACGGCGAGCCCCGTACGACGACCGGCGAGCGCTCTCGGATCACGCTGCGCGATCGGCTCATGACTGTCGGTCCAATCCGTTCCGAGGCGACCGTCGGTCAGTGCCAGATGCTACTGTTGCTGGCCAGAAGTACGGACTCGATCGACGGGCCTGGGGCGTCGACGAGCCCTTGGACGAGGATGAGGTTGTCCTTAACGGCGCGCCACACCATGGACGATTCGCTTGAACCCTCTGGGAAGTCGTGAACGACCGTCACCGGAGCCTCGCCGGATGCTCGGCCTGTGACGGAGTCCCTGGGCCCACACGGGTCCAGGGGCGGTGAGACTCCCGGGAGGGCAGCTACGGCGAGCCTAGCCTCCGAACTCGGGAGGAGGGTCGAGACGGCCCTCGGCGAACGTGTAGTACTCGTGGAGGCTGCGGCAGCGCCCGTCGTCGTCGAACACGAGCAGGAGGCACCCTGGCAGGGTGACCTCGGCTCCGGCGTTCTCCATCGTCGTCCAGAACTCGACGGCGACACGGTTCCCGTCGACCACCGGGCGCCCCATCGTGACCCGGACGTCCCGCTGGGTCGAGGTGACCTGGGACCAGTAGGCCCTGACGCCGTCCCGACCGACGTGGGGCTCCTCGAAGATGTTGGAGCGGTAAGTGGCTTCCTCGGTGAAGAGATCGGCGGCGGCTTCGGCGTCGACCTCCTCCCACGCCCGGCGATAGCCCTCGACCCAGGTGGCCACGTCGATCATCTCCGCTCTCCTCCCTCGGTGACACGCAGGCTAATGGGCGATCCGGCCGATCGACCCGGTTCGGCGGCGCTACAGCAGGGCGTGGAGCCGGGCCGCCTGTTCGGAGGCCTTCGCCCGCACCTCGCGGTGATCGACCCGGGTGGCGATCCCGTCCTCGAGCACGACCTCGCCGCCCACCTCGACCCGGAGTGGTCGCACTCCCGGGGTGAAGGCGACGTGCCAGGGATCGATGGGGTCGTACGACCACGTCACCCGGTCGTCGCCGGCCTCGGGGACGATGTCCCTGCCCGCCTCCAGCCAGGCCCACGCCGTCTCCGGGGCGGCCGTGACGTCAACCGATCGGTGCAGCAGGTACGCCAGCCGGAAGGCGTCGAGCATGTCTGCGCCGATGCCGTCGGTGCCCAGGGCGACCGGGCCGGCGAACCGGCGCGGGTCGGCGTAGCCGACCCCGTTGTTCAGGTTGGACCCCGGGCTGTGAAGGATCGTCCCCCGGAGTGGATGGTCGTCGGGCAGGTGGACGCCGTGGGCGAGCAACCAGTCGTCGGTGGTGAGCGCTGCCAGGCGAGGTACGGCCCCGGCATCCTCGGGACCCTCGGCGACGTGGATGTGCACTCCGACCCCGTACTCGGCGGCCAGCTCGGCGGCGGCCTCCAGGGTGTCGTCGGTGCAGGTGAAGGCGGCGTGGACACCGACCATGCCCCGTCCACCATCGGCCAGGAACCGCCGGTTCTCCTCCAGGCCGCGCTTGGCGCCCTCCGTTCCATGGCGATCGGTGACCCCGTAGGCGGCCACCACCCGCACCCCGACCTCGGCGCAGGCCTCGGCGACGACGGAGAGGCTCCCCTCGATGGCGTTGGGCGACTCGTGATGGTCGACGATGGCGGTGGTGCCATGCTCGATCGCCTCGAGTGCCCCCAGCATCGCCGACCAGCGGATCATCTCGAGGTCGAGGGCGGCGTCGAGCCGCCACCACACCTGTTCGAGGATCCCCTGGAAGCTCGTCGGGGTCTCCGGGGGAGCCGGCATCCCCCGGGCGAGGGTGGAGTAGAGATGGTGGTGGGCGCAGACCAGGCCGGCCGTCACCGCCCCGGTCACGCCGGGGCCGGGATCTCGAGCGGCTCGTGGACCAGCATCGGCAGTCGGGTGCGCCACCGTCCGTCGACCTGGCGCAGGGCGGCGGCCACCGCCCCGGCGGTGGGCACCAGCCCGATCTCGCCCACCCCTTTGATCCCGTACGGGGCGTTCGGCTGCGCCGCCTCCACCAGGATGACCTCCACCGGTGGCATGTCCTTGGGGCGGATGATCCCCAGGCTGCGCAGCGTCATGTTGGTTGGCCGGGCGTCGTCATCGGTGGGGAAGTCCTCGGTGAGGGCGTAGCCGAGCCCCATGTGCACCGAGCCCTCGATCTGGCCTTCACACAGCAGAGGATTCACCGCCCGGCCAACGTCGTGGGCGGCGATCACCCGCTCCACATCTCCGGTGACCGGATCGGCCACCACCACCTGGGCGGCGTAGCCGAAGGTGGAGTGGACCACCGGGTGCTCCAGCCCCTCCTTGATCGAATTCGTCCAGTCCACCCGGTACTCGCCGCGGTGATCGACCCCGGTGGCCATCCCCGACTCTTTGGCGGCGCGGCAGGCGGCGGCAACGGCGCCCGCCCCCATGAGCGTCCCCCGGGACCCGGTGGTCTGCCCGGCGCCCAGCTCCCTGGTGGTGTCCACCACCACCCGGATCCTGGTGGGGTCGACCCCCAGTTCCTCGGCGGCGACCTGGGCGGCCACGGTGTGGATCCCCTGCCCCATCTCGGTCCAGCAGTGGCGGACCTCGACCCCGCCGTCGTCGTCGAGCCGGACCACGGCTCCGGCGATCTCCTTGAACCCATTGCCCAGGCCCGAGTTCTTCAGTCCCAGCCCCAGCCCCACCGCCTTGCCCTCGGCGACGGCGGCGTCGTAAGCGGGGCGCACCGCCTCCAGGCACATGATCGCCCCGGCGGCGCCACCGTCCATGATCTGGCCCGGCCCCCACACGGCCCCCTGCGTCACCGCGTTGCGCTTCCGCATCTCCCAACCGGAGATCCCCACCTGCTCGGCGAGCCGGTCGATGACGCCCTCCATGGCGAACTGGGCCTGGTTGGCGCCGAACCCCCGGAAGGCCCCGCACACCGGGTTGTTGGTGCGGGCCGCCACCGCCTCGACATCGATCGACGGCAGGGTGTACGGCCCCGAGGCGTGGCCGGCGGCCCTCTCCAGGACCTTGGCCCCCACCGATGCGTATGGGCCCGAGTCACCCAGCATCCGCACCCTGAGGGCGGTGAGCAGGCCGTCGGCGTCGCAACCCGCCCAGCTCTCGATGCGGATCGGGTGCCGCTTCGGGTGCATCAGCATCGACTCGGTCCGGGTCAGCGTGCACTTCACCGGCCTTCCGGTGAGGTGGGCCGCCAGCGCCGTCTGCGCCTGGTTGGAGAGGTCCTCCTTGCCTCCGAAGGCGCCGCCGTTGGAGACCAGCTCCACCACCACGTCGGCCGGGTCGATGGCGAGCACCGCGGCGATCTGGTCACGGTCGTCCCACACCCCTTGCCCACCGGAGTAGACATACAGCCGGCCACGGTCGTCGGGGACCGCCAACGTCGACTCCGGCTCGAGGAAGGCGTGCTCCACCCGCTGGGTGTGGAACACCTCGTGGACGGTGTGGGCCGATGCGGCCAGGGCGGCATCCACGTCACCGCGCCGGTACTTCGAAACGGACAGGACGTTGCCGTCCAGTCCCCATACGGCGTTCTCATCGCTGTCGACGGCGGCCTGCGCGTCGGCGAACGGGGTCAGCACGTCGTACTCGACCTCGATCAGCTCGGCGGCGGCCCGGGCGGTCTGCACGTCCTCGGCGACCACCACGGCGAGGACGTCGCCCAGGTACGAGGTGCGGCCGCCGACCGGGATGAAGACCGGCCAATCGTGGTCGATGAGGCCGATCTTGAGGTCCCCGGGGACGTCGGCGGCGGTGAGCACCCGCACCACGCCGGGCACCGCCTCGGCCGGTGCGGTGTCGATGGCGAGCACGTCGGCCCTGGCGTGGTCGGCGAGTCTCACCGCGGCGTGGAGCAGGCCCGGCGGGCGGAGGTCATCGATGTAGGGCCGGTCACCGAGCGCCAGATCGATCGCCTCGTACCTGATCCCTCGCTTGCCCACGCCACCGGCCGTCTCCGGCTCGGGTATCTGACCCGACGCCAGCAGGTCGACGGCGTCGAGGATCTTGGTGTACCCGGTGCAGCGACAGAGGTGAGCACCCAGCCGGGGAGCGGCGGCGCTCCCGGTGAGATCGCTTCCCTTCTCGCGCAGCATGGCGGCCACCCGGACCAGGATCCCAGGGGTGCAGAACCCGCACTGGAGGGCGCCGGTGACGGCGAAGGCGCTGGCGAGCCGGTTGCGCTCGGCCTCGTCGAAGCCCTCCAGGGTGGTGACGTCGCTGCCCTCCGCCTTGTCGAGCGATGTCTGGCACGCCACCCGGGCCTTGCCGTCGACCAGCACCGTGCAGCAGCCGCACTGGCCGGAGGGAGCGCAGCCATCCTTGGGGGAGATGACATCGAGCTCCTCGCGCAACGCGGCGAGGAGATGCGGGTGGTCGGCCCTCACCGACACCGGGGCGCCGTTGAGCACGAACGGGATGCGATCGCCATTCGGCGACGGGACGGTCATGACGTTCTCCGGCAGAGCGTCACACCATCATCACGCAGGGCGCCCCATCCTTCAAGCCGACGCGCGCCCGACACCCACCGGATCACAGCCCGCGCAGGTGATCCGGCACCAGGTCGGCGAGGAGCCAAGAGGTCCAGAGGTTTCCGGCGATCTCCTCGGCGTCCCGTAGAACGCCGTGTCGCCCGGCCCACTCGCACATTCGCCTCATGTCACGGTGGAGGAGCTCCTCTGCGTGGTCGTTGAGGCGCGGATCGACTGCCTGGGGCATGTCGATCACGGTGATCCCGCCCTCCCACACGAGCACGTTGTACGGTGACAGGTCGGCATGGACGATGTCGGCACGCAGCATGGTGGCGACGGCGTCGAGCACCAGGTCGAGGAGGTTCCCGGCCTCGTCCGGGCCCGAGACCCGGTGAGCGCGGAGCTGGGGAGCGGCGGCTGCCTCGTCTCCGACATACCTCATCAGGATCGCGTCGCCGGTACGGGCGATCGGGCGAGGCACCGGTGCCCCGGCGGCGTGAAGCGCGCCGAGGGTGGTCCACTCGCGCTCGACCCAGACCATGGCGGCGGCGCGCCTGCCGAAGCGGGTGCGCTGGCGCACCGCCTTGGCTGCCCGCCTGTCGTCGATCCACTCGCCGGCGCGGTAGACCGACTCGTCGCGGAAGTCGCGACGGTCGCGGGGGTGGAACACCTTGAGGGCGGCGAGATCGACGCCGGTGGTTCGTTGGTTGGCGCGGCAGAGGAGGACGGTGGCCTCCTTGCCGCTCTTGATCGGTCGTATGACCTCGTCGATGAGCCCTTCGTCGACGAAGTGCTCGGCTGCGGTCGCGTCTGACAACGCGGGCTCCTTCCGGAGGAACGGGTGTGGCCTGGACGGCCGCGTCCCCTGGAGCGGGCGAGGAGCAGAGAGCGGCGTGGCGCTCAAGCAGCGGAAAGCCCGGAGGGGAGCGGCGGGACGAAGGTGGCGTCCAGGTCCGTGGTAGCCATGACTCGTCCTCCTCTCCTCCGGGGCGGCGCATCGGACGGCGCCGCAGGCATCGCCACCCTACCCCCTGGCCGACGGATCGTCGATAGGCTCCGCCGATGGACATCGCCATCCAGGCGGGCGGCACCTTCGAGGAGCTGCGGACCACGGCCCGGTGGGCTGAGCTTCTCGGGCTGTCGACGCTGGCCGTCGCCGACCACTACCTGCTCAGCCTCGGTGACGACTTCGGGACCGTCCCCGCGTTCGATGCGCTGGCGCAACTCGCTGCGCTCGCCGTCGAAACCGACCACATCGGGTTGGCCGTCCTGGTCAGCCCGATCACGTTCCGCCATCCCGCCGTGCTGGCCAAGACGGCGGTGACCATCGACCATCTGTCGGGCGGCCGCTTCGCCCTCGGCGTCGGAACCGGCTGGCTGGAGCGGGAGCACGAGGTGTTCGGGCTCGCCTTTCCTGAGACGGCCGAGCGTTTCGCCATGCTCGAGGACGCCCTCGGGTACCTCCGGGCCTTCTTCGACTCCGACCACCCCGGCCACGAGGGCCGGTGGTTCTCGCTGGAAGCGGTACCGACCGCCCCGCGCCCGATCGGTCCGTTGCCGATCGTGGTGGGCGGGATCGGGCCGCACCAGACCCCTCGCCTCGCCGGGGCCTTTGCAGACGAGTTCAACTGCTACCCGGCTCCCCCCGGCGAATGGCGGGCCCGGGTGGACAGAGCGCGGGTCGCCGCCAAGGACGCCGGCCGGGATCCGGACGCCCTCCTCATCAGCAGCGCCGGGGCTGTGATGTCCGCCCCGAACGAGGCCGAGTACCACACGATGCTCGGCGACGCCGCCGCTTCTTCGGGGGTCACGGTCGAACAGCTGGAGGCGCACATGCAGCGGCGCAACACCCCACGGGGCACCCACGACCAGGTCATGGAGCAGCTCGCCGCTCTCGCCGCAGAGGGGATGCAGCGGTTCTACCTCCAGCGCAGCCCCGCGTTCGACTACGACGAGACCGCCACCCTCATCGGCCGCCTCGCCGAACTCAATTGAGAGTTTCCCCTTCCCCCAAAAAGGGGAGGGGTGGCAGCGGCACGGGCCGAGGGCGACACGGCTGACGGGGAGGGGTCGCCCCGGCAGGCGGGCCGTGGTTCAGCGGACCCGTCCCGGGTCACACTCATCCCTCGACGGTGAGCGTCCCTTCCATCCCGGCCGAGAAGTGGCCGGGGACCATGCAGATCACCTGGTAGTCGCCGGCGGCCGGGGCGGTAAACGTCCCCGTCTCGGCGGCCCCGGCATCGGTGTGCAGGCTGACCACCGCCCACTCCGTGCGGACCTCCTCGAGGTCCTCGGGCAGGTCGGTCTCGGCGGCGATCTCTCGACCCTGGTCGAGCACGACGAAGTCGTGCTCGACGGAGCCCTGGTTCTCGGCGGTCACCGTGACCTCGGTCCCGGTGCCAACCGTGACGGTCGCCGGGTCGAAGGCGAACTCTGTCATCGCGACGGTGACCTCGACCGGCTCTCCGCCCCCGCCCCCGCCGTCGCCGGTCCCGCCGTTCGTGCCGCCGGTGTCGTCGTCGCCGCCACAGGCCGTCAGGAGGGCGACGCCCACCATGGCGACGAGCCCGAGCCTCTTCATCCTGGTCACGCGGCACCTCGTTGTCGTTGTGATGTTGCTTCCGTGCCCGAGTCATCGCCCGCAGCGGGGCGCGGTCACGTTCGGGCGACGGATCGCGCATCCTAGGATCGGGCGATGGAAGACGGGTTCGCCCGGACGCTCCCCAAGGCGGAGCTCCATCTGCATATCGAGGGGACGCTCGAGCCCGAGTTGCTGCTCGCCCTCGCTGCCCGGAACGGGGTCGCCATCCCCTTCAGGGACGTCGACGCGATCCGAGCCGCCTACGCATTCTCCGACCTCCAGTCGTTCCTCGACCTCTATTACCAGGGCGCCGCCGTCCTCCGCACGGTCGAGGACTTCGCCGATCTCGCCGCCGCCTACCTGCGCACCGCCCATGCCCAAGGGGTTCGCCACGTCGAGATGTTCTTCGACCCGCAGACGCACACGTCCCGCGGCGTCCCGTTCGCCGCGGTGGTCGACGGGCTGACGGCGGCGATCGCCGAGGCCGAGGTGACCCTCGGCATGTCGGCGGCACTGATCATGTGCTTCCTCCGCCACCTTCCGCCCGACGACGCCATGGACACGCTCGAGGCGGCGCTTCCCCATGCCGACCGCATCCTGGGGATCGGGCTCGACTCGTCGGAGGTCGGCTTCCCCCCGTCACTGTTCTCCGAGGTGTACCGGCGAGCGGTGTCCGAGGGGTTCCTCCCGGTGGCCCACGCCGGCGAGGAGGGCCCGCCGGAATACGTGTGGCAGGCGATCGACACGCTGGGGGTGCGGCGGGTCGACCACGGGGTGCGGTCCATGGAGGACCCCGCCCTGGTGCGGCGCCTCGCCCATGACGGCATCCCGGTGACGCTGTGCCCGTTGAGCAACGTGAGGCTCAGGGTGGTCGACCGGCTCGCCGACCACGTGCTTCCCGACATGCTCGATGCCGGGCTGGTGGTCTCGATCAACTCCGACGACCCGGCCTACTTCGGCGGCTACGTCGGTGACAACTACGCCGCCGTCGAGGAGGAGCTTCGGTTGAGCCGCCACGACCTGGCCGAGGTGGCCCGGCAGTCCTTCCGCTCGTCGTTCCTCCCCGACGACCGAATCACCGAGCTCATCGCCGAGATCGACGCCGCCCTCGACGCCTGAATCCCCGAACCTGAGGTTCCTAGATACCGGGGCGGTACCCGATCGTCTCGAGTTCGCGTTGGCCATCCCGTCCCGACGAGCCTGAGGTTCCTAGGTACCGCAGCGGTACGCCAGAACCTCAGGTTCGCAGTTTCAAGGCTCGAAGGGGCGACCGAGGGCCGCCGGGGCGTCGGTGGCGAGCACCGCTCGCCATGAGGGGAAGCGGTCGGAGAGGTTGCGGAACCAGCTGCGGTTGACCAGGACCAGCATGAAGATCATCAGGGGGAACGGGAGCAGCGGCAGGATCTGCGACAGGCCGGGGAACGTCGGTTGCAGCTTGAGCGCCGCCACCTGCAGTGCCCCGAACAGGTAGGCGCCGAAGGCGGCCCGCAGCGGGTGCCAGCCGCCGAAGATGACGATGGCCAGAGCGATCCAGCCGAACCCGGCAGTGTGCCGGAACGACCAACCCAGCTTCACGTCGAGCGAGAAGGCGGCGCCGCCGATACCGACCAGCGCACCGCCGATCGAGGGCGTACCGGTAGCGGAGCCGGTTGACCGCCACCGCCCGGGCGTGCGCCGCCTCGGGTCGCTCACCGATGCCCCGGAGCACCAGCCCGGGTCCGGTGCGGAACATGTACCAGGTGGACACGGCGATCAATGCCAACCCGGCGTACACCACGACGTTGTGCGAGAAGAAGACGGCACCCAGCCAAGGGATATCGGACACCAGCGGGATCTCCCAGTGAGGCACGGCGGCACCGCGCTGGCCGACGAACGACACCCCGAGGAACGAGCTGAGCTCGATGCAGAGCAACGCCAGCACGAAGCCGACCGCCACCTGGTTGACCCGGAGCTCGATGCTGGCCCACGCCACGAGGGCGGCGACCGCGCCACCCACGATGGCGGCGGCGACGAACCCGACCCACCACTGGCCGGTCTCCAAGCCGGCGGCGAACCCAGCCAGGGCCGACAGCATGAGGCTGCCCTCCAGCGAGAGGTTGATGACCCCTGACCGCTCGGTGACGGTCTCGCCGATGACGGCGAAGATCAGTGGGGTGGCGGCGGCGACGATCGATGCCAGTGTGGCGTCCATCAGGCGCTCTCCACGGCGGGGGCACCTACTTCACGCCGGCCGCGACGCTGCTGCCACCCTCGGGTGAGCAGGACCAACAGCACCAGCACCCCTTGGAGGACGCCGCCGAGTGACGAGTCGATGTCGAGCTGCAGCTGGAGCTGCGTCGATCCCGAGAAGATGGCGGCGAAGAACAGCGCCACCGGGGCGATCCAGGCCCGACGGAAGTCGACCAGCAGCACCACCAGCAGCGCCAGGAAGCCGTAGCCGCCGGACACCGCCGGGACCAGTTTGTGGTGGAACCCGATCGCCTGGACGGCGCCGGCCACCCCGGCCATCCCCCCACACACCAGGAAGGCGCCGAGCAGCCGCCGCCGGGTGTCGACCCCGAACAGGGCGGCGCTCGCCGGCCCCTGCCCGATGGCCTTCAGCTCGAGGCCGAACCGGCTGCCCCGCAGCAGGACGCTGGTGAGCACGAGGGCGGCGACGGCGAAGAGGATGGCGAGGAGCGACAGGTTGGTGGTCCCCACGGTGGGAAGCCACGCCTCACGGCGGAACAGCTCGGTGCCGCTCGTCGAGGCGACCCCCTCCCGCTGCCAGGGCCCGATGATGAGGTAGATGGCCAGCCCGCGGGCGACGAAGTCGAGCCCGAGCCCACCGAAGATCTCGTTCACCCCGCCGTGGGTGCGGAGCAACCCGGCGGCGAGCCCCCACAGCGCCCCGCCGACGATCCCGGCGAGGATCACGGCGGGGATCACGACCACCGAAGGCCCCGGGACCATGCGGGCGGCTGCTGCCGCGGTGATCGCCCCGAAGGTGATCTGCCCGTCGATCCCGATGTTCCACAGGCCGGCGGCGAAGGTGATGCACAACCCGGCGGCGGCGAGCACCAGCGGCGCCCAGGCCATCAGGGTGTTGGCAGTGTCCGCCGCGTCTCCGAAGGCGCCGTCGAAGATGACGCCGAGCGCCTCGAGGGGCGGCGCCCCGGCGAGCGCCAGCAGGGCGACGCCGACCGCCAGCGCCGCCACCACCGGCAGCATCCACAGAAGGGCGCGGGTCAAACGGCGCGATGACCCGCCCGGGGCCGGCGGCTCAGCGGGAGGCACGGCCCGCTCCCGCCATCAGGGCGCCCAGCCGGTCGGCGCCGACGGTGGCGGCGTCGACCACGTCCACCACCTCGCCGGCGTAGAACACGGCGATCCGGTCGGCGTGGAGTAGCAATTCGTCGAGGTCCGACGAGGCGAAGACGATGGCGGTACCGCGCCGGCGCCGCTCCAGCAGGGTGCTCCAGACCCAGCGCGCCGAGCCAAGGTCGAGGCCCCGGGTCGGGTGCTCCAGGAGGAGCAGCTCCACGTGCTCGGGGAGCAGGGCGAACATCAGCCGCTGTTGGTTGCCTCCCGACAGCGCCTCGGCGGGCGAGTCTGGCCTTCCCTTGATCGAGTACCGCGCCACCCGCTCCACCGCCCCTCGTTCGGAGCCCGGCCAGTCGATGAAGGCGCCGCCCGGCTCGACCAGGGCGACGTGCTCGGTGATGGTCAACCCACCGACCAGGCCCTCCTCGGTGCGGTTGGCGGGTAGGAAACGGATGCCGGCGTCGAGCCGCTGCCGGTAGCCGGCGCGGGTGAGGTCGATGCCGCCCAGGCTGAAAGTGCCCGATGCGAACGGGCGGAGCCCGGCGCAGGCCCGCAAGAGTTGCCGCTGGCCGCTGCCCTCGATGCCGGCCAGTCCCAAAGCCTCGCCGGCGGCGACGGTCAGGTCGACAGGGCGCAACGGCACCAGGCGGTCGGCGACGGTGACCGCCTCCAGGTGCACCGATGTCCCCGCCGCCGGCGAAGGCGGCCGGACCTCCGGCTCGACCCGGCTGCCGAACATCAGCTCGACCAGGTCGTCGTGCGGACAGGGAACCTGTCGATCACCGACCACCTTTCCCGCCCGCATCACCACGACCCGGGTGCACAGCTCCTCGACCTCGTCGAGCTTGTGGGAGACGAAGACCACGCTGGTCCCATCGGAGGCGAGGGCGCGCAGGGTTGCGAACAACGCGGCGCGTTGGGTCATGGAGATCGCCGTGGTGGGCTCGTCGAGGATGAGCACCCGCACCCCTGTCGAGATCAGGCGCAGGATCTCCAACTGCTGGCGTTCCCCGATCGAGAGCCGCCGCACCGGGGTGTCGGGGTCGAGGGCGAAGCCGAACCGCCCGGCCGCCGCCGCCAGCTCTTCCTTGGCACGACTCCGGTCGCTCGCCACCGGGTTGGCCAGCATGTAATTCTCCAGCACCGACATCGGCAGGAACACCAAAGGGTCCTGGTGCAGCATCCCTATGCCGGCGGCGGATGCATCGGCCGGCGAGCCGACGGTGATCGGAGAACCGTCGACCCAGATCCTCCCCGAGTCCGCCGGCTGGAACCCGGAGAGGATCTTCATCAGCGTCGACTTACCGGCACCGTTCTCGCCGAGCACGGCGACCAGCTCGCCGTCGGCAACGACGAGGTCGACCCCGTCGTTGGCCCGCACCGACCCGAAGGTCTTGGTGATGCCGGCGAGCTCTACGGTCAAGGAGGCGGCCTGACGGTCTCGCCGGCCGGCCCCGCGTCAGGGGGGCTCAACTCGAGCTGCTCGCTCCCTCCATGCCCTCGAGCAGTTGCTCGGCGTACCAGATCTGGACGTCCGTTGCGGTCTCCCCGTCGGCCAGCCAGGGGGTGCCGTCCTGGTAGTTGAGCGGCCCGGTGAACAGGTTGATCGAACCGTCGGCGAGCCCGGCGATGAATTCGTCGAGCTGGGCGTTGTCCCCGAGACCTTCACCCGGTTCGAACCCGATCGAGCTGGTCTCCAGGTTGTTGATGTCCGCCCAATCGGGCCCGCGCCACTCCCAGGTCGGCTCGAACGTGCCGTCGATCACCGACTGGGCGATCTCCAGGTACGCAGGTCGCCAGTTGAAGAACGGCACGCCCAGGCAGGCGTTGGGGGCCTCGGCGCAGGCACCCTCGAAGTCGTAGGGCACGGCCCACACCGCCTCGTCGGCGGCGGAGCGCTGCCCGGCCACCACGATGGCCTCGGTGGTGTCGATACCGGACATGACGACATCCGACCCCGAGTCGAAGAACTCGTTGGTCACCTGGGTCGGGTCGAGGGTCACCCCCGGGATGTTGAACCAGAAGCCGATCCAGTTGACCGCGAACGACAGGGAGTCCGCCGGCTCGCCCCGGTAGTTCTCCCAGCAGTAGCGGGCGCCCAGGAAGGCGGAGTTGGCCAGCCGCCGGGTCTCGTCGTTGATCAGCGGGCCCAGGTAGCTGATGGCACCGGTCTGGGTGGTCAGGGCGGCGGCGCAGCCGGCGATCATCTTCCCGTACTCCATCCGGCCCATGGTGTTGCCCAGGTTGGTGAGGTCCTCGCGGTAGCCGCTGCCCTCCGGCCATGCCGAGTCACCCGAAGCCCAGATCATGGGGACGTCCGGGTTCTGCTCGGCGGCGAGCTCGATGCCGTCGCGCATGTCGTCGGAGGTGGCGAAGATCAGCTGGGCGCCCTGGCTGACCATGTCGGCGACCACCTGGTCGACCGTCGTGTTGGGGCGGTCGGCGGTGTTGACCCGGTCGAGGACGATCATCTCGGCGCCGAGCTGCTCCTCGAGGTAGAGCCCGGCCTCGTAGTGCGCCTGGCTCCAACCGTGGTCATTCTGCGGGCCGACCAGGATCATGCCGAAGACCAGGCCGTCCCCGGCGGGCGCCTCCCCGGTGGTGGCGCTGGCGTCGCCCGCCGTCGTGGTGGCGCCGTCACCGGCCGTGGTCGCCGTGCCTCCGGCCGCCGTGGTGGCGCCGTCGGCCGGCTGGGTGGTGCCGCCGTCGTCGTCATCGCCTCCGCATGCGGCCGCCACCAGCGCCAGCATCGCCAGCAGCACAGCCATCCGTCGCATCGACTTCATCGGTGTTCCTCCTCGTGTCCCGCACCGCTCGCGGGGGGCCCGGTCGGGTCGTGATGGCACGTTAGACCGCGCACCCGCGGCGGGCCCGTGGCGGCCAGGGACAAGGTTCGCGACCCGGTCGGCCGCCGGCCGGTGGGTAGGCTCCGACGTCACGGAGGGACCCCTGTGGAGTGCTGGCACCCGCATCATCTCGACGAGGCGCTGGAGGCATTGGATGAAGATCCGGCCGCCACCGTCCTCGCCGGGGGCACCGACGTGATGGTCGACTTGAGCTTCGGCCACCCCCACCCTGCCCACGTCATCGCCCTCCGGCGTGTAGCCGAGCTCGCCGAATGGGAGGGGGGCCGGATCGGGGCGGGGGTCACCTACCGGCGGCTCGAACGCGGCCCGTCCGGTGCGCTGGCACAGGCGGCGCGCACCGTCGGGTCACCTCAGATCCGCAACGCGGGCACCATCGGCGGCAACGTGGCCACCGCCAGCCCGGCCGGCGACACACTGCCGGTGATCGCCGCCTGCGACGCCGCCATCGAGGTGCGCAGTCGTGGCCTCGGGAGTCGCCTGGTGCCATGGGGTGAGTTCTTCACCGGTGTCAAACAGACGGCTCTGCGCCCCGGTGAGCTGGTCACCGCGGTGGTGTTCCCCGAGCCGGCGCCGGTCAGACACGAGTTCGCCAAGATCGGCGTGCGCAACGCCATGGTCATCTCGATGGTGTCGGCCTGCGTCACCCGCTCCGAGGACGGCGCGGTCACCGTCGCTCTCGGGTCGGTGGCCCCTACCCCGCTGCGGGCGACCGGGGCGGAGGCGATGATCTCCGGCGAGCAGCGCCCGGGTGCCGCCGCCCTGGCCGAGTTCGCCCGCCTCGTGTCCGAGGAGGTGCGCCCCATCACCGACCACCGTGGCACCGCCGGCTACCGCCGCCACGCCTCCGGCGTGCTCGCCCGCCGCCTGCTCGAGCGCTGCTTGGAAGATGGCCGCCAGTGAGCCGGCCACGATGAGGATCGCGCTGACGGTGAACGGGGAGGACCGCTCCGCCGACGTCCGCGGCGCCGAGAGCCTCCTCACCGTGCTGCGCGAGGAGCTGGCGTTGCTCGGGTCGAAGAACGCCTGTGAGCACGGTGAGTGCGGATCGTGCTCGGTGGTGCTCGACGGCGACCTGGTGTGCGCCTGCCTGGTGATGGCGGCCGACGCCGACGGGTCGACGGTGCGCACGGTCGAGGGCTACGCCGTTGGCGACGCGTTGCACCCGGTGCAGCAGGCGTTGCTCGACCACGGGGGAGTCCAATGCGGCTTCTGCACCCCCGGCTTCGTGGTGGCTGCCGCCGAGCTGTTCGACGAGGACCCCACGCCTTCGCCCGACGTGTTGCGCGAAGAGCTGGCGGGCAACGTGTGCCGCTGCACCGGCTACGGCGCCATCCTGCGAGGGCTGGAGGAACTTGCCGCCCGCAACGCGGCAGACGCCGGCGGCGGGCCTGTGGCGTGACCACCGACGCCCCCACCCGCACCGAGATCGCCGACGCCGTCGGCACCTCGGCGGAGCGCCCGGACGGCGTCCCCAAGGTCGTCGGCAACTTCGCCTACTCGTCCGACATCTCGGCGCCGGGGATGCTGTGGGGGGCCACGCTGCGCAGCCCGCATGCCCACGCCCGGGTGGCGCGTCTCGACGTCGCCCCGGCGCTCCAGGTGCCCGGCGTGTCCACGGTGCTCACCATCGACGACGTCCCCGGCGCCCGTCGCTTTGGCCTGGAGCACGCCGACCAGCCGGTGCTCGCCGACGGCGTCACCCGCTTCTGGGGCGAGCCGGTGGCGGTCGTCGCCGCCGACGACCTCGAGGATGCCCGCCGCGGGGTGGCCGCGATCGACGTCCGCTACGAACCGCTCGAACCTCTGGTCGACGCCGAGGAAGCGGTGTCCCGGGGGGAGGTGTTCCGGACCATCAACGTCCGACGGGGTGATCCGGCGGTGACCGGGGCCGTGGTCGTCGAGGGCACCTACGAGGTGGGGATGCAGGATCAGGCGCCGCTCGGCCCCGAGTCCGGGCTGGCCGTGCCCGACGGGCAAGGAGGGGTCGACCTGTACGTGGCGACCCAGTGGACCCACACCGACCACGCCCAGATCGTCGCCTGCCTGGGGATCGCCGAGGACCAGGTGCGGGTGCACCATGCCGGCATCGGCGGCGCCTTCGGCGCGCGCGAGGACGTGTCGCTGCAGATCCACCTGTGCCTGCTCGCCCTGGCCACCGGTCGCCCGGTGAAGATGGTCTACGACCGGAAGGAGAGCTTCGTCGGCCACGTGCACCGGCACCCGGCGCGGATGTCCTACCGCCACGAAGCAACACCCGATGGGGACCTGGTCAGGGTGGGCGCCCGCATGGTGTTCGACGGCGGCGCCTATGCCTCGTCGAGCACCGCCGTGGTCGCCAACGCCTCGTACTTCGCCGTCGGGCCTTACCGGTGCGACAACGTGTTCGTCGAGTCGCACGTCACCAGGACGAACAACCCTCCGTGCGGCGCCATGCGTGGCTTCGGCGCCGTGCAGGCCTGCTTCGGGCACGAGGCGCAGATGGACCGCCTCGCCGAGGCGTTGGGGATGGACCCGCTCGAGCTGAGGCTGCGCAACGCCCTCGCTCCCGGTGACGCCATGCCGACGACCGGTCAGGTGATCCGGGGATCGCTGCCGACCGCCCGGGTGATCGAGGAGTTGCGGGCGATGCCGTTGCCACCGGCTGCCGACCCGACCCATGCGCTCCACCTGCCCGGTGGAACCGGTCTCACCACCGACCCGGGCGACGTGCGGCGTGGCGTGGGGCACGCCGTCAGCTTGAAGAACCTCGCCTTCTCGGAGGGGTTCGACGACTTCGCCGAGGTGCGGGTGACGATCACCGCGGCCGGCGTCGAGGTCCACACCGCCGCCGCCGAGGTCGGGCAGGGGCTGGTCACGCTCTGCCAGCAGATCGCCCGCTCGGTGCTGGGCATCCACCAGGTGGCAGTGGTCTTCGACGATACGTCGTCGATCGGGTCGGCCGGGTCGACCTCGGCGTCGCGCCAGACCCAGATGACCGGGGGTGGGGTGGAGACGGCGGCCACCGAGCTGCGGCGGATGATCCTCGACGCCCACGGTGGCGACGACCTCGACGACGCCGGGGTGTGGCGCAACGGCGAGCTGGTGGTGCCGCTGGGCCGAGTCGCCAGGGTCGGTCCGGCAACCCACCATGTGCGCTTCCGGCACCCACCCACCGACACCCCGGACGGCGACGGCCAGGGCGACCTCCACGTCGATTTCGCCGTTGCCGCCCACCGGGCGGTGGTCGACGTCGACATCGAGCTCGGCCTGCTCAAGGTGGTGGCGGTGGACACCGTGCAGGACGTCGGCAGGGTGCTCAACCCGGCTGCGCTGCTCGGGCAGGTGGAAGGCGGGATCATGCAGGGCGTCGGGCTGGCGGTGATGGAGGAGCTGGTGCTCGACCACGGTGTGATCCGCAACGCCAGCTTCACCGACTACCTGCTACCGACGTTCGCCGACGCCCCCTCCGTGACCGCCGGCTTCGTAGAGGAGCCGAGCCACTTCGGCCCTTTCGGCGCCAAGGGTGCCGGAGAGCCGCCCACCATCTCCTCGACCGCGGCCATCGCCGCCGCCATCCGCGACGCCACCGGGCTGCCGGTGGCGCGGGTGCCGGTGAGGCCCGACGACATAGCATTGGCGACGTGACCACTGGAGGCCGGATGATCGGAGGACGGCATGATCGGATGGGTAGCGGACATCGAACGGTTGACCCTGGACAACGACACCTTTCGCACCGTCGTCCACACCGGCGAGCACGCCCAGCTGGTGGTGATGCGGCTCCTCCCGGGTGAGGAGATCGGCTGGGAGCGGCACGGCCATCTCGACCAGTTCATCCGCCTGGAGCAGGGCACGGCCCGGCTCGACCTGGGCCGGACCGCCGACGCCGTCGACGAGCAGCACGAGGTCGCCGCCGACTGGGCCTTCATCGTCCCGGCCGGGACCTGGCACAACGTGGTCAACACCGGTGCGGAGGACGTGCGGCTCTACACCGTGTACTCACCGCCCGAGCACGCGGCCGGCACTGTCCACGCCACCAAGGCGGAGGCCGACGCCGCCGAGCACGACCACTGAGACGGCTCGGGCGGGTCGACCGGCCCGGCCGAGCCTTCGACGGGCTACCTTGATGGTGTCGAATCGAGGGAGCCCCCCGTGAACGAGAACCTGCGCGCCGTCGAGCGTCGTGTCCTGGCCATGCGGGCCGACGGCCTCGAGCCGGCCGAGATAGCCCATCGCCTCCGGCGGAGCCCGGAGCACGTCCAGCGGATGATCGTCTGGACCGACCTCCCGAGGAGCGGCCCTGCCCGGTCGAAGAGCACCCACGCCATCCAGGACCGGGTGCTCGCCCTTCGATCCGCCGGCGAGTCGCACGACCGCATCGCCGCCCGCTTCCACAAGACGCCACGGTTCATCCGCCAGGTGGAGGGTCTGGCCCACTACCGCAAGGCGTTGGACCTCCTCGCCGTTCCCCTCACCGACAGAGTTCCCCTTCCCGACTAGGCCCGGTTGCCGTTTCCGGCCGGTACCGGGGTCGCGAAATCCCTGAATAACCGGCCCCCGTCGGTACCGTTGCCCGATGGTCCGTGGCGCGGTCGTCGTGCTCGCCGTCGTTCTCGTCGCCGCCTGCGGTGGTGATGACCGGGCGACCTTCGACACCCGCACCACGCTGACCGCCCTCGCCCAGCCCGCGACAACGACCACAGACCGGGCCACGACCACGATCTCGGCGGCTCCCCGGCGAGGCCGGCTGGTGGTCAGCGCCACCGGCGACGTGAACCTCGATCCTGGATATATCCCGGAACTGGCCGCCGAGGGGTATTCGTACCCCTGGTCCGGGCTCCAGGACATGTTCCACCAGGACGACCTGACCGTGGTCAACCTGGAGTGCGCCGCATCCGACCTCGGCGAGCCCGAGGCGAAGGCCTTTGTGTTCCGCTGTGACCCCGAAGCCCTCGACGAGATGGCGGCCGCCGGCGTCGAGGTGGCCAACCTGGGCAACAACCACTCGGGCGACTATGGCAAGGAGGCGCTGGTCGACTCGGTGCGCCAGGTCGAGGCCGGCGGCATGGCGGCGGTGGGCGCCGGCGTCGACTCCGAGCAGGCCCACCGGGCGGCGGTCTTCGCCATCGACGGCTGGACGGTGGCTGTGGTCGGGTTCGGCGGGGTGTACCCGACCCTCGACTGGTTCGCCACCGAAGACCGACCGGGGATGGCCGACGGCGACACCGTGGAGACCATGGTGGCGACGGTCCAGGCCGCCGATGCCGTGGCTGACATCGTGCTGGTCACCATCCACTGGGGAGTCGAGCTGGACACGGCTCCCCGACCGGGCGACCGGAAGCGCGCCGCAGCGCTGGTCGCCGCCGGCGCCGACGCCATCTTCGGGCACCACGCCCACCGCCTCCAGCCGCTGGAGCTGGTCGACGGTGTGCCGGTGTTCTGGGGGCTGGGCAACTTCGTGTGGCCGGTCAACTCACCCGAGGGGGCGACCACCGGCATCGCCCAGGTGGTCTTCCGGCCGGGCGGCGGCGTCACCGCCTGCCTGCTGCCGGTGACCATCGAAGAGCCCGGTCACCCGGTGCTCCAGGTCGACTACGACCCGGCCCTGCCCTGCGCCGCCTCCTGAAACCGGCGGCGGTCCGTAGCACCGGCAGATGCAGATCGCATAGGATCGGCCAGCGGCAGGTGGCGAGCTCATCGGGAGGTAGAGCATGGCGAAGAGTCGGGACAGGCCCCGCAGCGAGAAGAAGCGCAAGGTGAAGGCCAAGCCGTCGAAGCGGCAGCCCGGTTCGCCCGGGACGGCGCCGCCGACACCACCCACCCCGAGTTAGCTCCACCTGGCCACCGGCGCGGCCGGTCACCAGCGGGTGAGCGGCGCGGCCACGCCGAACCGGGCCGATTGGCCGGTCGGGGGGAGTGCCCTCCTAGACTCCCGGCCACTTCTGTGCCCGGGACGACAGGCGCCCGGGTTCGACTCACCACGAGGGACCCGTGTCACCAATACTTGCCGCGGAAGGCGGCTACCAGGCGTTCGAGCTGCTCGGCGGCGAGTGGTTCATCCTCATCGGGTCGGCCATCACCGCCCTGCTCGCCATCATGGTCGGCTTCCTGCTGATGCAGGGCGTGCTGCGCAAGGACGAGGGCACTCCCAAGATGATCGAGATCGCCCGAGCCATCCAGGAGGGGGCGCTTGCCTACCTGAAGCGGCAGTTCCGCACCATCGCCTTCATCCTCATCCCGCTGACCGTCATCGTGTTCATCACCTCGACGGCGGTGGTCCGCCCCGACGGCACCGAGGCGCTCAGCTTCGCCGCCTCCGGGTTCTGGCGCACCGTCGCCTTCCTGGCCGGCTGCCTCATGTCCGGTCTCACCGGCTACATCGGGATGGGGCTGGCGGTGCGGGGCAACGTGCGCACCGCCGCCGCCGCCCGCACCGGCAAGCTGGCCCCGGCGCTCGAGGTCGCTTTCCGCACCGGCGGGGTGGCCGGCATGTTCTGCGTCGGGCTGGGACTCATCGGCGCCACCGTGATCATGATGGTGTTCCAGAACACCTCGGCGGCGATCCTCATCGGGTTCGGGTTCGGCGGCTCCCTGCTCGCCCTGTTCCTCCGGGTCGGCGGTGGCATCTTCACCAAGGCGGCGGACGTCGGCGCCGACCTGGTGGGCAAGGTCGAGGCGGGCATCCCCGAGGACGACCCGCGCAACCCGGCCACCATCGCCGACAACGTGGGAGACAACGTCGGTGACTGCGCCGGGATGGCCGCCGACCTGTTCGAGTCGTACGAGGTGACGCTGGTCGCCTCGATCATCCTCGGGGTTCCCGCCTTCCAGTCGATCTTCCCCGATCAGCCCCAGCTGTGGGCGATCGGCGCGTTGTTCCCGCTGGCCGCTCGCGCCATCGGGGTGCTCGCCTCCATCGTCGGGGTGTTCGCGGTGCGCGCCAACGAGAACGATCGCTCGGCGCTGGCCCCGATCAACCGCGGCTTCCTCACCGCCGGGATCCTCACCGTGCTCGGCACCCTGGTGCTCGCCTTCATCTACGTGGGCAACCCGGAAGGCAGCATCACCAACATCGGATGGCGGATGTTCGGAGCCGTCGTTGTCGGGCTCGTCCTCGCCCAGGTGGTGAGCCGGATCACCGAGTACTTCACGTCCACCGAGACGGCCCCGGTGCAGGAGATCGCCGAGGCCACCGCCGGCGGTCCCGCCACCACGGTGTTGGCGGGGACGTCGTCGGGCATGGAATCGTCGGTGTGGGCGATCATCGCCGTCGCCGGAGCCCTCGGAGTCGCCATCGCCTTCGGTGGGGGCAACATCCAGTTCTCGCTCTACCTCGTGGCCCTGACCGGCATGGGGATGCTGGCCACCACCGGCGTCGTGGTCTCCGAGGACACCTTCGGCCCGGTCGCCGACAATGCCGCCGGCATCGCCGAGATGTCCGGCGAGTTCGACGGCGAGGCGCAGAAGGTGATGGTCGGGCTCGACGCGGTGGGCAACACCACCAAGGCGGTGACCAAGGGGTTCGCCATCGGCTCGGCGGTGATCGCCGCCGTCGCCCTGTTCGCCAGCTTCGTGGAGATCATCGGCAACCAGACGTTGGGGGTCAGCTTCCTCGAGGAGGCGCAACAGGCTGGCGAGACCGTGTTCGACCACGTGTTCATCAACGTGGCCGATCCCCGGGTGTTCATCGGCCTGCTCATCGGCGGCGCCGTCCCCTTCCTGTTCTCTTCCCTGGCGATCCGGGCGGTTGGCCGCACCGCCGGGGTCGTGGTCCAGGAGGTCCGCCGCCAGTTCGCCGACGGCAAGATCATGGCCGGCGAGCGTCGTCCCGACTACGGGCCGGTCATCGACATCTGCACCACCGCCTCGCTCCGGGAGCTGGCCACCCCGGCGCTGCTGGCGGTGCTCACCCCGGTGATCGTCGGGTTCGGCATCGACAAGTTCGCCCTCGGCGCCTTCCTGGCGGCGGTCATCCTGGTGGGCCAGCTGATGGCCAACTACATGTCGAACGCCGGTGGTGCCTGGGACAACGCCAAGAAGTACATCGAAGAGGGCAACTACGGCGGGAAGGGCTCCGAGGCCCACAAGGCGGCGGTCATCGGCGACACCGTCGGCGACCCGTTCAAGGACACGGCCGGACCGGCGCTCAACCCGCTGATCAAGGTGATGAACCTCGTATCACTGCTCATCCTCCCGGTGGTGATCACCCTCGAGGACAACAACGCAGCCCGGTACGCCATCGCCGGTGCCGCCCTGCTGGTGCTCGGCGCGGCCGTCGCCTTCTCCAAGCGCAAGGCAGCCGGGCTGGGCGCGTCCGAGCCCGAGGTGAGCGTCACCTCGCAGTGAGAGCCTGACCGATGGGCGACCTGCTCGGCGACCTCGGCACCTGGGCGGTCGACGTGATCGATCGTCTCGGCTATGCCGGCCTCGCCTTCCTGGTCGCCCTGGAGAACGTCTTCCCACCCATCCCGTCGGAGATCATCCTGCCCCTGGCGGGGTTCCTCACCGGGGAAGGCCGGATGAACTACTTCCTCGCCCTCCTCGCCGCCACCACCGGCTCGGTCGTCGGTGCCCTCGTCCTGTACTGGGTCGGCTACGCCTTCGGCGAGACCAGGGTGCGCGCCATCGTGGACCGGCGGGGCAAGTGGCTGCGCCTCGACCAGTCGGACATCGACCGCGCCGACGCCTGGTTCGACCGCCACGGTGCCATCGCCGTCATGGCATGCCGGGTGGTGCCGATCGTGCGCAGCCTGATCTCGATACCCGCCGGGTTGCGCAGGATGCCGCTCGGCCGGTTCGTCCTGTACACCGCCATCGGGAGCGCTGTCTGGAACGCCGTGCTGATCGGAGCCGGCTGGGTGCTCGGTGACAACTGGGAGGCGGTCGAGGGCTACGTCGGGTACCTGCAGTATGTCGTGCTCGCCGTTGCCGCCGTCGCCCTGGCCTGGTGGGTCTGGGTGCGGTTCATCCACCCCCGCTCTCCGCAGGCCTGATCAGACCAATCTGGGAGAACCTGTAAGGAACCTTGACAGGACGGAGCGCGAGAACCTAGCTTCGACTGTCCCGCCAGGCCGCATGGAGGTCAGCCATGCGACTCACCCGTCGACAAGTCCTCAGGCTGGCAGCTGCGCAGGGTGTGCTGCTGTCGCTCCCCCGAGCCGCCGTTGCGATGGCGCGGGTGAGCCCCGGGGACGGGTTCGTCGGCGCCGTCCGCGTCGATGATGAGCTCGCCGTCGCCTCGACGAGAGGCGCCGGGTCCCGCATCGATTTCTATTCCGCCCAGAGCGGCGCCCGGACCCGTCGGGGCGTGAACATCCCGGAACCTCTCGTGGTCGGCGCCATCGCATCGTTCGCCGGGACGCTGCTCGTGGGTGGCCACTCGCTCGTCGAGGGCCCGCTCGAGAAGTTGCGGGCCGGCGACTACCGGAAGGTGATGGAGGACAGCGGCGAGCCGGCCGAGGCCTTCTCCGACTTCCCCCGCGGCCGGATCGTGACCCGTGACTACGACCTCATCCCGTGGGTGGCCACCGTGACGGCCGGCGACACCGGGCTGGGCGCCCCGACCCACATGTCGCACCTACGCGGCGCGGTCCGTGGGTTCACCCCCAACGGCGCCGAACCGGCGGTGTGGGTGGCCATCTGTCCCGAGGCGGCGACCTTCTCCGCCCTCGCGGTGCGTGCCTACCGGGGGCCCGGGGGAAGTGAGATCACGGAGCTGTCACTCGGTACCGGGGATGTCGACGTGGCCTCCCTGCTGTCGGTGAGCGACGGCACGACCGCCATGGTCTCCTCCAACGACCACGGGCTGGCCCGCCTGTGGGAGGTGACCGGGGAGACCCGTCGCGAGCTCCGGCTCCCCGAGGAGTCGACCACCCGGTCGGTGGTACAGCTGCTGGTGGTCGACGGGGCGTACCACGTGATCACAGCCGACCACGAAGACGGCGCCGTCCGGCAGTGGCGGCGCACCGGGACCCGCTGGTCCCGGGTGGCGGAGGAGCAGCGCAACCTGGTCGCTGCCGGCGACGTCGAGCTGGAGATGCCCAACCGATGACGGGGTTGGCCCCTGCAGGGGACGTCTAGCGATGGTCTGCTTCACCACCCCGACCTACGCCGACCGCAACCTGCTCAACACGACCACTCGATCCACCATCGGCGGCTACCCCATCAAGTACGAGGGGAGCGGCGGGTGCACGGTGAGCAACACCAACGCCTACGCCTTCCACGACACGTTCGTCGGCAAGCTCGACAAGTGGATGGGCAACGTCGACCACTTCGCCGGCATCTACGGCGGTCTCAGCCCGTCCTGGATCGGCCACATGGGCACCTACCGGGCCTTCTCCGGCAACCCCTCGTGGCACTACCGGGCTCGGGCGTGGGACATCTCGTCGATCACCTGGACCAACGGGACCACCCTCGACATGTGCAACGGGGCGCACGCATCGTCGAGCCTGACCACCCGACGGCGCTACCTGGCGGTGGAGGCCCTGCTCCGGCGGCACTTCCGGACGGTGCTCAACGGCTACTACAACGCCGACCACGCCAACCACTTCCACGTCGACAACGGTTGCCAGATTGAGCCGCTGAGGAAGACTCTGCGCTCCCACACCCTCTTCATCCAATTGGTCGCCAACAACTTCATGTCCCGGTCCATCAACGTCGACGGGACCTGGGGCACCACGGTCGAAGCCGCCTACCAGGACATGAAGGCCGTGATGGGGTTGGGTTGCCTGAGTCCGCGGACGAACCTCGCCGACTTCACGATCTTCCTCAACTACATCGCCCGCCACGGGTTCTCCAACCACTCGCTGGGCGTCTACAAGTACCCGCATTGCTGATCCGGCGAAGGATCGCGGTCCCGACGATTGCGCTGTTGGCGTTCCTCGCCGGATGCTCCGGGGATGACGCGGCGCCGACAGGCGATGACGGTGGCGGCGGCTCGGCGTCGACCCGGGGGACGGCGACACCCGACGGCCCGCCGCGGCCCGAGCGGTGGTTCGGGGTACAGGACGGGGCGGTGGTGGTGGCCGAGGGCGAGGCGGTGGCCCCCGCGGTGGAGCCCGGGGCGCTCGACGAGTTCGGTGAGACGCCCATCCTGGTGAGGCTCGGTGCCGAGACGCTGTTCGTGAGCTTCTGCTGCGAACCCGCCGAGGGGGAGGCAGCCGCCGTCGACCTCACCGACGGCACCGTGTTCGAGTCGTGGTCGGGGGTCATCTCGTCGGTCACCGGCGACGATCGCTGGGCCCGGGTGCTGACCAACGGGATGCAGGTGCTGGTCGAGGCCCCAAGAGGCGACCCGCTGGCCACCACCACCCGCGAGTTCCTGCTGCCGGCACACACCGCGCTCTCTCCCGACGGTGAGGCGATGGCGGTGGTCGGCGTCGGCGCCGGCGAGGACGTCCTCTATGCCCTCCCCCCCGGCACGCCGTTCTTCGAGGATGGCACGGAGCTCGCCCGTGGCGCCCAGAACCGGGTCACTCCTGCCCTTCCCGTGATCGACGGTGACGGTCGCGTCTGGTACGTCCAGGACCGGCGCCGCGCCGGTGAGCGCATCCATGTGCTCGTCGTCGACCCGGCCTCCGGCGAGGCCGTCGAGGACTTCGACCACCCGAAGAGCGTTGTCGACCAGGACTTCGACGCCTCGGGCACCTGGCTGCTCGTGGTCTTCGCCGACGGGACGCTGGGGTGGCGCTCCATCACCGGCGAGACCGGCGACTTGCCGGGGGACGGCTGGACCACCGCCGACTGGTAGCGACCTCACCCGAACGGCAACCGCCGCCTCCGTCCCGCTCCCGATCGGAGCAGCCGGTCAGTCGCGACTCTGGAGGTCGCGGAACTCGTCGGGCACGGCACCGGTCCGGCCTCCGAGGACCCGCGAGGCCGGGCCGACCGCCCCGGTGCCGAATCTCTTGCGGATGGCGTCGACGGCCAGGTCAAGCTCGTGTCGGGCCAGCTCCGACTGCGACCCGGCGCGCTGCAGGTCGTCGCCGGTCTCCTCTCCGAATGGGAGCTCGAGCTGGAGATGGGGCGCCACCGACAGGTGCGACACCGCGATCCCGAGCAGGTTGACCACCCTGCCTGCCGCCACCTCGGCGATGCCGTCCTCGGCCAGGCGTACCGCCAGCTCGGCGATGGCCGGGGTGGTGGCGATCGGCGCCGCCAGGGTGGCGCTCCTGGTGATGGCGGCCATGTCGTCGAAGCGGATCCGGGCGGTGATGGTGCGCCCGGCGAACTGCTTCGCCCGCAGGCGGCGGCCCACCCGATCAGCCAGGTCGGTGAGCACGCGCCGCCGAACCGCCGGGTCGGCGCCGCCCCGGCCGAACGCCGATTGGGCACCGACCGACTTTCGTCTCGGGCCGACAGTCACCCGTCGCGGGTCGCGGTTCCACGCCAGGTTGTGCAGGTGGCTCCCCGCCGACCGGCCCAGGTGATGCCGCAGGGTCCCGGTAGCGGTGGCCGCCAGCTCGCCGACAGTGGCGATCCCGAGCTGTCCCAGCCGGGCCTCGGTGGCAGCGCCCACCCCCCAGATGGCGCTGACCGGGAGGGCGTGGAGGAATTGGAGCTCGATGGCCGGGTCGATCACCAGCAGCCCGTCGGGCTTGGCGACCCGGCTGGCAACCTTCGCCAGGAACTTGGTGCTCGCCACCCCGACCGAGAGGATCAGCCCGGTCTCCTGGCGAACCCGCTTCCGCATGGCGGCGGCGATGGCGGCGGAGTCGCCGAACAGATGGGTGGACCCGGTGGTGTCGATGAAGGCCTCGTCGATCGAGATCTGCTCGATGTTCGGGGTGAACTCGGCGCAGACGTCGAACACCGCCTCTGACATCCGGCCGTACTCCTCGAAGTGGCCCGACACGACGATGAGCGCCGGGCAGAGGCGCCGGGCGACCCGGGTCGACATCGCCGAGCGGACGCCGAACCGGCGCGCCTCGTAGGTGGCGGCCATGACCACCCCTTGCCCCACCGCCATGGGCTTGCCCCACAGGGTCGGGTCGAGCACCTGTTCGGCCGTCGCGTAGAAGGCGTCGAGGTCGACGTGCAGGATCGGCGGGGGAGGCCCCGACGAGCCCGCCCCGGTCATTGGAACAGGTTGGCGAGGAGGGCGCCGACGGGGTCGGTCCCAGCCTTGGGCGAGGCGGCGCCGGGATCCGCAGGATCCTCGTCGCCCGTGGAGGAGACGGTGAAGTGTCCCGTCACCGGGACGAGGAACCGGCTCATCGGGGCATACGAGTGACGGTCGTCGCTCCCGAAACGCCGGTGGTAGAACCGCTGGGGGAATGTGACATGGAGGTGGTGACGCGCCCGGGTGAGGGCGACGTAGAGCAGCCTCCGCTCCTCCTCGACCCCGCCGGGCTCGCCAAGCGCCATGTCCGAGGGGATGTTGCCGTCGGCGGCGTGGATGACGAAGACGGCGTCCCACTCCCCACCCTTGGCCGAGTGGATGGTGGACAGCACCAGGTAGTCGTCGTCGAGGTGGGGAGGGCCTGCCAGGTCCGACGTCGACGCCGGTGGGTCGAGGGTGAGCTCGGTGAGGAAGCGGCTGCGGCTGCTGTAGCCGGAGGCGAGCGCGGCGAGCTGCTCCAGGTCACCCAGGCGCACCGCGGCATCGTCGTACCGGGCCTCGGCGACCATCCCGAGGAATGGCAGCAGCAGATCGATCTGGACCGCCGGGGACGGTTCGTGGCCGTCGACCTCGCGGGCCCCGGCGAGGGCGGTGCGCAGCTCAGCCAGGGGCGGCCGGGCATGCGCCGGGACGTTCACCACCATCCGGCAGAACCCGGTGACCAGGTCGCCGCCCTCGGCGTCTGCGGTCGAGGCGGCGGTCCTCGAGCAGCCGGTCGGCAGTGGCCGGCCCGACCCCGGGGATGGCGCCGACCACCCGGTGCCACGCCAGGGCGTCGCGGGGGTTGTCGAGGATGCGGAGCAGGGCGAGCAGGTCCTTGACGTGGGCCGCCTCGAGGAACTTGAGCCCCCCGTACTTGACGAAGGGGATGCGCCGGCGGGCCAGCTCGAGCTCGAGCCCGTCGGAGTGATGGCCGGCACGGAACAGCACCGCCTGGTCGCGCAGGGCCATTCCTTCCTCGCGGTGGGCGAGCACCAGGTCGCACACGTGGTCGGCCTGGGCGGTCTCGTCGGCGCAGGTGACCAGGTCGGGGACGGCGCCGTCGGGGCTGGTGGACCGCAATTGCTTCGGGTAGAGCTCGGTGGAGGCGGCGATCACCGCGTTGGCGGCGGCGAGGATCTGCGGGGTGGACCGGTAGTTCTGCTCCAGCGTCACGACCGCGGCGCCGGGGAAGTCTTCGGGGAAGCGGCGGATGTTCTCGATCGAAGCCGCCCGGAACGAGTAGATCGCCTGGGCGTCGTCGCCGACCACCGTGAGATTGCCGGCGGGGCCGCACAGCCTGCCCAGGATCTCCGCCTGGAGGCGGTTGGTGTCCTGGTACTCGTCGACGAGCACGTGGTCGAACTGCCCGCGAACGGTGTCGGCGGCGGGGCTGTCGAGGAGTGCCCACCAGTACAGAAGCAGGTCGTCGTAGTCGAGCACCTGGTGTTCGAGCTTGCGGCTGCGGTAGGCGGCGAACATCTGCTTGAGCTCGTCGGCGTGCTCGGCGCACCACGGGAACCGTTGTCGAAGCACCGGGTCGAGCTTCTCCTGTTCGTTGACGGTACGTGAGTAGACGGCGGCGATCGTCTCCGCCCGGGGGAAGCGGGTCTTCTGCTCGCCGAAGCCCAACTCGGTGCGGATCATCCCGAACAGCGCCTCGGTGTCGGCCTGGTCGAGCACCGTGAAGCCCGGATCGATCCCCACCGCGATGCCGTGGCGGCGGAGCAGCCGGTTGGCGATCGAGTGGAAGGTGCCTCCCCACACCCGACCCGACGCCCGGTCGGTGGTCAGCGAAGCGGCGCGGCGCATCATCTCCTCGGCGGCGCGCCGGGTGAAGGTGAGCAGCAGGATCCGGTCGGCCGGGACACCTTGCGACACCAGCCACGCCACCCGGCTGGCGAGCGTCCGGGTCTTGCCCGACCCGGCCCCGGCCACCACCAGCAGCGGCCCGCCCGGGTGGGTGACCGCCGCCCGCTGCTCGGCGTTCAGATCATCGAGCCAGCCGTCGGCATCAGTATCGGGAGCGAACATACGTTCGACAGGATAGCGCGCCAGGATATCGACTGGCGTGGACCTGTCCGCGTGCAAGCGCAGTCACAGGCTCAGCGATTGCGGCATCCTCGTCTCGACGGCCTCTTCGGAGGTGGTAGCTGGCTTCTCCTCGGCGAAGCCGAGCGTCCTCACGATGAAGACCATGGCGTAGATGACTGCGACGGCCCCGATGATGATGCAGGCGAAGGTCAAGGGCGCCGCATGCCGTCGAGCAGCTTCGAGCTCGCCCTGCCGCTCGCCCGAGGCTCGCCATCTGTGCCACGGCGGCGCCTGCGGTGAGGGACGAGGCCACCACGTACACCCAGGTCGGTGTAACCGTCACCCGCGGCCTTGCCCTTCTTCCCGACCACGTCGTCAGGAGGCCTAGGAGGATCGAGGGCGAACCCCAAAGCGGCGACGACGATCAACCCGACCAGCGCGATCTCGATCTGGACGCCCTCGGCGAGCAGGCATCCGCGACGTCGGTACTGGCCACCACTGCCACCGCAGCGGCGCTCAGTCCGGTGAGGTTCGTCAACCAACCATCGCGCCAATGAGAAGACCGCCGGGGGATCGACGAAGCGAGTCCTTTTCCCTCTTCTTGACTGCCATCACCAACCCGACCGCGGCGACGACCACCAGCGCTCCCAATCCCGCACGCCAGCGGCACGACGATCGCCTGTTCGTCGACCTCTGGCCGGCGGCTGGGTGGTCGTCACGGTCTGATAGGCGACGGCGATCAGATCGAGACACGGCCATGTGCGTCCTCCCAGATGCTCCCAAGGACTCTACGGGTCGGGACGCCCCGGCCAGCGGAAATCGGTCGGCGAGCGCTCGCTACCCGGCGGAGGCCTGGCTGGTGCGGAAGCCGCCGCCGGCGGGGCGCGGTCCGAGCCCGAGCTCGGGGCGGGGCTGCTCGGCGCCGTCGATCAGGTTGGCGACGTGCTCGGCCAGGGCCGGGCCGTGCTTGAACCCGTGGCCAGAGCCGCCGCCGACGATCCATACGCCGTCGTGGTCGGGGTGGGGGGCGACGATCCACCGCCCGTCGGCGGTGGAGGTGTACTGGCAGGTCCGGGTGAGGGAGACCGGGGCGCCGGCGATGCCGGGGAACCGCTTCGCCAGATAGCGGCGACAGTGTTCGACGACCGCCGCGTCCGGGAGGCGATCCCCGTTGTCGGGGTCGAAAGCGGGGCCGTCGAGGTCGGAGGCGGCCTTGAAGCCCTTCCCGGCGACGTCGCCGGTCCCGTACATGGCGTGGTCGTGGTCGATCCATCCCGGCACCCCGGGCGCGGCCCACTCGGGCCCGACCCCGAAGAACACCACTTCCTGGCGGGTGACCCTTGCCTGCACCAAATCCGGGAACAGGCGGGGTAGCCACGGCCCACACGCCCACACCACCACGTCGGCGCCCCGTGCCTGCCCGTCGACGGCGACGCCGGCTCCGACCGGCACCGCCCGACCGACGGTGACGGTGGCACCGCGGCGACGAGCCCGGTCGGCGAGCACGGTCACCGCCTGGGCCGCCCGCAGAACCCCCGCTTCGGGCTCGTACAGCGCTCCCGGCACATCGGAGGTGTCGACGCTGGGGAAGAGCTCCCGCAGCTCGCCGTCGCCGACGACCTCGCTGGGGATGCCCAGCCGCTCCATCGTCTGGTGGCTCTCCACCACCCATGGGATGGCGGCGCCGAACCAGACCAGGCCGCTGGGCACGAGCAGGTCGGCACCGGTGTCGGCCTCGATCTCGGTCCACAGCGCCCGCGCCCGCCACGCCATCGCCGTGTGCCACTCGTCGGGACCGTGGCCGTACCGGATCAGCCGGGTCTCGCCGCCGCTCGACTGACGGGCGTGGCCCGGGTGGTACTGCTCCACCAGCTCGACCCGCCAGCCGGCACCGGCCAGGTGGTCGGCGATGGAGACCCCGAAGATCCCCGCCCCGACGACGATGGCGCTGCCCGGCACGCCGGATCAACCCACCACGTCGGTGAAGCCGGCTCCCTCGGGCCGCTGCAACTGGTCGAGGGTGCACTCTTCGGCGGGCTTGTCCGGTCGCCAGCGCTCGAACCGGGTGGCGTGGCGGAACCGGATGCCCTCTATCTGGTCGTAGCCGACCTGGACGACCACCCCGGGCTCGACCGGCACCCAGTCGAGCTCCTTCCCGGTCGACCAGCGGCTCTGCGCCCCTGGAACGCGGACCATGTCGTCGCCCCCGAAGCTCTCGTCGGTGCGGAGCTGCTCGAAGCGGCGGAGCAGCTCGACCCGGTCGTGGTCGGAGAACCCCGAACAGTGCCCGACGAAGCTGAAGTTGCCCTCGTCGTCGTAGAGCCCGAGCAGGATCGAGCCGATCTTGTCGCCGTCCTTGTGGACCCGGTAGCCGCCGACGACGCAATCGGCCTCGCGGCGGTGCTTCCACTTGATCCAGTCGCGCTTGCCCTCGAGGTACGAGCCGGCGGCCGCCTTGGCGATGATGCCGTCGCACCCGGCGGCCTCGTACTCGGTGAACCAGCGGGTGGCGACGTCGAGGTCGTCGGTCGAAGGGGTCAGGTGCCACTGCCCGCCCAGGTCGCCGGCGATGCCTTCGAGGCGGGCCCGTCGGGCAGACTGCGGCTCCTTGCGTAGGTCGACACCGCCGAGGGCGAGCAGGTCGAAGACCACCAGCTCGGCGGGGGTCTGCTCGGCGAGCATGTTGACCCGGGACGCCGCCGGGTGGATGCGCTGCTGGAGCGTCTCGAACTCGGTGACATCGTCGACCACCACCACGATCTCGGCATCGACCACAGTGCCCGGCGGCAGCTCGGCGGCGGCGGGTTCCAGTTCCGGGAAGTAGCGGAGCAGGTCCTTGCCGGTGCGCGAATCGATGCGCCGGTCGCCGTCGGCCCAGATGATCGCCCGGAACCCGTCCCACTTCGGCTCGTAGACCCACCCCGGCGGAGCGGGCGGGGTCTCCTTGGCCTTGGCCAGCATCGGCTTGATCGGCGGCGGGAAGGGCCAGGACATCGGCGTGGAGACTACCGGAGGCCCTCGTCGGCCCGGTCGGCCCGGTGGCTATCCTCGGGCGGTCACCTCACCCCCGGGGTGGCGTGACAACTGACGCTCGAAGCAGGGGAAGCCGGTCGAAGTCCGGCGCTGACCCGCAACCGTAGGCCGCCACCGGGAACCCGATGGCGGCGAGCCGGAGCACCTGCCCCGGGCAGCGGCTCCATCCGTCGAGGTCTACGGGACGGGAGCCCGGGACGATGGGCTCCCTCCCGGCACGGGATACGGCACCTCTCGAATCGGGTCCGTCTTGGACCCGCACCTTGAGAGGAGGCACGTACCCGTGCCCACCGAACCCCCATCCACCCCACCCGGCACGTCACCCTGGCGACGGTTGATCGTCGCCGCCGCCATCGTGCTGGCGGCCGTTGCGTGCGGATCCGACTCGGCGTCCGAGGCCGACACCTCCGCGGCGACCGACACCTCGGCGGCGACCGACACCTCGGCGGCGACCGACTCCATCGGCGGCGACCGACTCCACGGCCGGGGTCGCCACATCCGCCGAGGCCGAAGCCGCCGCCGGCTGGGTGGCCCGCGAGTTCGCCGAGCCGTCGCCGGACTGGGCCGACTTCGGGCCGGCGGTCAACGCCGACATCGCCATCGGCCTGACCGCGGTGGGCACCGAGGACGAGACAGCGGCCGCCGCCCTCGACGCCCTGGCCGCCCAGGCCGACACCCTGTTCGGCGACCCGGCGTCGGTCACCCCCGGACTGCTGGGCAAGGTCCTGCTCGCCATCGAGGTGCGCGGCGAGGACCCGGCCACGTTCATCGAGGGCCACGACGTCGAGGCCGAGCTCCGCGCCCTGGTCGGTACGGACGGTCAGTTCACCGGGGCGAGCGTGTACGACCAGGCGTACGCCATCCTCGGGCTGGCCGCCACCGACAGAGGTGTGCCCGACGGCGCCGCCGGCTGGCTGGTGTCGACCCAGTGTGACGGCGGCGACTTCACCTTCTCCGGCGCATGCCCCGCCGCAACCGGCGAGGAGGACCCGGACACCACCGCCATCGCCCTCCAGGCGCTGCTCGCCGGCGGCGAGGTCGAGGCCGCCGAGGCGGCCGCCGCCTGGATCCTCGACTGGCAGGCGGAGGACGGGTCGATCAGCTCCTTCGGCGCCGCCAACGCCAACAGCACCGCAGTTGCCGCCCAGGCGCTCCGCGCCGCCGGCGAGGACGAGGCCGCCGACGGCGCCGCCGACTTCGTCGCCGGCCTCCAGGTCGATGAGCCGGCGGACGCCGCTGGGTCGATCAAGTTCACCGCCGACGAGGCCCAAGGCAACGCCTTCGCCACCATCCAGGGGATGCTCGCCTTCGGCGCTCCGGCCTTGGACGAGATCGAGGCGGCCGGCTCGTGATCCCGACCCTCGCCGTGCTGCGATGAGCGCCTCGGCCGAGGCGCCATGACCACCGCCGAAGGCGGCGTGAGCAATGCCGAGGGCGCCTCGACTGGACGCTGGTGAGCGCGCCGGCCGCGGTGGATGGCTCCCGCCTTCGCCGGTGGTCGCTCGCCGCCCTGGTCATCGGGCTGCTGGCCCCGCGCCCTCGATCGGCCCCTGGCACACCGCTGCCCAGGCAGCGGGCGTGTGCCCGGGTGACGACGGGGTGACGGTGGTGGTCGACGCCACCGCGCTCGACGGCGAGCTGGCGGTGGGCTGCGCCCCCGGTTCCCCGCAGTCGGGGTTCGACGCCCTGGTCGCCGCCGGGTTCTCGGTCGAGGCGGTGGCCACCACTCCCGGCATGCTGTGCCGCATCGACGGCCTCCCCACTCCCGGCGAGGAGACCTGCGCCGACGACCCGCCGGCCGACTTCTACTGGGCCTACTGGACCGTGGATTCGGGTGGGTGGCGCTACGCCACCGAGGGCGCCGCCACCCGGGAACCCGAGGTGGGGTCGGTCGAGGGATGGTCCTTCGTCGACGGGGAGGCCACCACCCCAGCGCCACCCGGGCTCGATCCCACCGAGCTCGGCCCGGTCGGCGCCCCGGAGCCGGTCGATACAGCCGATCCTCCCCCCGGCTTCCCGTGGGCGACGGCGATCGGAATCGGGGTGGTGGCCGCCCTCGCCGTGGTCGGCTACCGCCATGCCCGGCGCCGCGGCGACATCGACGGCGAGCCGTGACCACCGTACCGGGAAGGCGTCTGCACCCGGGCTCGTGGTGGTTGTGGGCGCTCGGTCTCGCCACCGCCGCCAGCCGCACCACCAACCCGCTGCTCCTGCTCCTCATCATCGCCGTGGCCTCTCTGGTGGTTGCGGTGCACCGCTCGGACACGGTGTGGGCCAGGGGGTTCCGCTACTACCTCTGGGCCGGGCTGTTCGTGGTGATCCTCCGGGTCTCCTTCCGGGTGGTGCTCGGTGGCATCGTGCCCGGGCGCGGTCCTGTTCACGCTCCCCGAGGCGACGCTGCCGGAGTGGATGGCGGGGGTGACCCTCGGCGGGCCGGTGACGGTGGAGAGCGTGGTCGGCGCCCTCTACGACGGCCTCCGGCTGGCCGCCATGCTCATCTGTGTTGGCGCCGCCAATGCCCTGGCCGACGCCAAACGGTTGCTGCGATCCGTGCCGCGGGCGCTCCACGACCTGGGGGCGGCCCTGGTGGTGGCGGTCGGCTTCGCCCCGCAGCTGGTCGAGAGTGCCCGTCGGGTGCGCCGGGCGCAGCGGCTGCGCGGGCACCCGGGCGGGGGCCGGCATCTGGTCCGTCGCACCGTGATGCCGGTGCTCGAGGGCGCAACCACCAGGGCCCTGGTCCTGGCCGGCTCCATGGAGGCAAGGGGCTACGGCCGGGAGGCGACGCCGGGGCGGCGGCGTGCCTTCACCACGGGCCTGGTGCTGGCCGGGCTGGCGGGCGTGGCGGTGGGCACCTACGGGCTGATGGACGGCACTGCCGCGTGGTGGCTCGGCATCCCCGTGTTGCTGGCCGGCCTCGGCGTGGCCATGCTCGGCTTCGCCGTGGCCGGACGGGGGGTGGGAGCCACCGCCTACCGCCCCGACCCCTGGGAGGGACCTGAGTGGTTCGTGGCCGGCTGCGGCCTGGTTGCCGCCGTCGGGGTGATTCTCGCCGGGGCGGCCGATCCGTCCGCCCTCTTCCCATCGCCGTCGGATTGGCCGCCGCTGAGCGTGCCGGCAACCGTGGCGGTGGGGGTGGCTGCGTTGCCCGCGGTCCCTCACCTGGCGCCGGCACGGAGCCGCCGGCCGGCGATGTCCGGCGAGGTGAGCGCCCCATGATCCGCTTCGACGGGCTGTCGGTCACCTACGCCGGTGCCCCCCGGGCGACTCTCCGCGATCTCGACCTGGCGGTCCCCGAAGGTGAGCTGGCCCTGGTCATCGGCCCCACCGGCTCGGGGAAGTCCACCCTGCTGGGGACGGTCAACGGCCAGGTGCCCCGCTTCACCGGCGGGACCCTTGCCGGTCGGGTCACCGTCGACGGGCGGGACACCGCCGTCCACACGACCAGGGAGATGGCCGACCTGGTGGGCGTGGTTCCGCAGCATCCCGCCGCCGGTTTCGTCACCGACGTGGTCGAGGAGGAGCTCGCCTACGGGATGGAGCAGTTGGGCCTTCCCCCGGCGGTGATGCGCCGCAGGGTGGAAGAGACCCTCGACCTGCTGGGGATCGCCCACCTGCGTGACCGGGCGGTGGCTTCCCTGTCCGGCGGCGAGCAGCAGCGGGTCGCCATCGGTGCCGTGCTCACCCCCCACCCGCGGGTGCTGGTGCTCGACGAGCCGACCTCGGCGCTCGACCCGACCGCCTCGGAGGAGGTACTCGCCGCGGTCACCCGGCTGGTGCACGACCTGGCGATGACGGTGGTGATGGCGGAGCATCGCCTGGAACGCGTCGTGCAGTACGCCGACCTGGTGATCGCGCTCGACGGCTCCGGCGGGGCTACCGCCGGCCCGGCAGAGTCGGTGCTCGCCGCCTCGCCGATCGCGCCTCCGGTGGTGATGCTGGGTCGGCTGGCCGGGTGGGACCCGGTGCCGCTGAGCATCCGCCAGGCCAGACGCCACGCCGGCGATCTGCGCCGCCGCCTCCACGGCGTCACCCCCCCGGTCAGCCCGGCCGGCCCAGGAGCGACCGTGCTGGTCACCAGGGGCCTCGTGGTCACCCACGGCACGAACACGGCGGTGCGGTCGGTCGACCTCGAGGTCGGTGAGGGAGAGGTCGTCGCCCTGATGGGTCGCAACGGGTCGGGCAAGACCTCGCTGCTCTGGGCGGTCCAGGGCTCGGGGCGTCGGGCCGCCGGCTCGGTGGCGGTCGACGGCGAGGACCCGGCGGGGACCCCGCCGGCGGTAGCGCGACGCCTGGTCGCCCTGGTGCCGCACGACCCGTCGGACCTGCTCTTCGCCGACTCGGTGGACGAGGAGTGCGCCGCCGGAGACGCCGAGTCCGCCGTCGACCCGGGATCGTGCCGCCGCCTCCTCGACCGGATCCTCCCCGACGTACCTGGCGACCGGCATCCCGGCGACCTGTCGGAGGGCCAGCGGCTGGCGCTGGTCCTCGCCATCCAGCTCGCCGCCTCGCCGCGGGTGCTGCTGCTCGACGAACCGACCCGGGGGCTCGACTACGCCGCCAAGCGGCACCTCACCGGCGTGCTCCGCTCGCTCGCCACCGAGGGCACGGCCGTGGTGGTAGCCACCCACGACGTCGAGTTCGCCGCCGCCACCGCCACCCGGGTGGTGGTGATGGCACAGGGGGAGGTGGTGGCAGACGGGCCGACCGCCTCGGCGCTCACCGCCTCCCCGGCGTTCTCGCCCCAGGTGGCCCGGGTGATGCGGCCCGATCCATGGCTCACCGTGGACGAGATCGCTGCCGCCCTCGGCGAGCCCTCGCCGTGACCGCCCGGGTGGTGCCCACGGGGTGGCGGACGTCGGCGATCCTCGTGGTGGCGTCGGTGGCCGGTCTCCTCGCCTTCGCCTGGCCGCTGCTGGTGGAGCCGGGCAGCATGCTGGTGGCCCACGCGACCGACGCCCCGTTCCTGTTCGTGGCCGTGGTGCCGGTGGTCATCGCCGTCGTCCTCGCCGAGATGGGCTCGGGCGGCATCGACACCAAGGCGGTGGCGATGCTCGGCATCCTCTCCGCCCTCGGGGCAGCCCTTCGTCCGTTGGGAGCCGGGCTGGGGGGCGTCGAGACCGTGTTCTTCCTGCTCATCCTCGGGGGCCGGGTGTTCGGCCCGGGTTTCGGCTTCGTCCTGGGATCCACCACGCTGTTCGGCTCGGCGCTGCTCACCGCCGGGGTGGGGCCGTGGCTCCCGTTCCAGATGCTCGCCGCCTCGTGGGTGGGGATGGGCGCCGGTCTGCTCCCGCGGGCACGGGGACGGGCGGAGATCGCCTTGCTCGCCGCCTACGGCGGGGTGAGCGCCCTGGTGTTCGGGTTGCTGATGAACCTCTGGTCGTGGCCGTTCGTTCTCGGCACCGGCACCGAGATCTCGTTCGTCCCCGGCGCCCCGCTGGGCGAGAACGTGCGCCGGTTGATCGCCTACTCGCTGGTGACCTCGCTGGGCTGGGAGGTGGGCAGGGCGGTCACCAACGCGGTGCTCATCGTGCTGGTCGGTAGCGCCGTGCTCGGGGCGTTGCGCCGGGCCGATCGCCGTTTCGCCTTCGACGCGCCCGTCCGGTTCGAGACGTCGGAGACCGAAGGATCGTCGGCCCTCCGCCGGTAGTGTCGGGCGCATGCCTCCTGAGGCCCGGACCGTGCAACGGACCTACCTGCTGCTCACGCTTCTCACCGTGCTGGCGGCGTCGATGATCTGGGGCATCAACACGCTGTTCCTGCTCGACGCCGGGCTGAGCAACACCCAGGCGTTCACCGCCAACGCCTTCTTCACGGCCGGGATGGTGCTGTTCGAGGTGCCCACCGGCATCGTCGCCGACACCCGGGGGCGCCGGATGTCCTTCGTCCTCGGTGCAACCACATTGCTGGTGTCCACGTTGCTGTACCTGTTGATGTGGCAGATCGAGGCGCCGCTCTGGGGATGGGCGCTCGCCTCGGTGGTCATCGGGCTGGGTTTCACGTTCTTCTCGGGGGCGACCGAGGCGTGGTTGGTCGATGCACTGGGCGCGACCGGCTACACCGGTCCCCTGGAGTCTGTGTTCGCCCGAGGCCAGGCGGTCGCCGGGGTCGCCGTGCTGATCGGATCGATCGGCGGCGGGTTCATTGCCCAGGCGACCAACCTGGGCGTGCCTTACCTGGTCCGTGCCGCCCTGCTCGGGGTCACGGTGGTGGTGGCCCTGTGGCGCATGCACGACCTCGGGTTCTCCCCCGAGCGCCGCGGCGGTCCGGTCGAGGAGGTGCGTCGTTTGGTCAGAGCCAGCATCGACGTCGGGTGGAAGCAACGGCCGATCAGGATGCTGATGCTGGCGGCACCGTTCACCTTCGGGGTGGCCGTCTACGCCTTCTACGCCATGCAGCCTTATCTGCTCGAGCTGTACGGCGACGAGACGGCCTTCGGGATCGCTGGGCTGGCGGCGGCTGCGGTGGGCGGCTCCCAGGTTGCCGGCGGGCTGCTGGTGCCCTACGTGCGTCGGCTGTTTCGGAGCCGCACCGGTCTGGTGATCTTCGCCGAGGTGACCGGAGTGTTCGCCCTCCTCGGTATCGGATTGACCTCCAGCTTTGCTTTGGCGCTGGGGCTCTTCGTCGCCTGGGCGCTCGGCTCGGCGTTCGCCATTCCGATCCGCCAGGCCTTCATCAACCCGCTGATCCCGGCGCAACAGCGGGCGACGGTGCTCTCGTTCGATGCCCTGATGGGCTCGGCCGGCGGGGTCGTCGCCCAACCTGCTCTTGGTCGGGTCGCCGATGTAGGGGGATACGCCGCTTCCTACGTCGTCTCCGCCGCGATCTCCGCCCTGGCCATCCCGTTCCTGCTGATCGCCCGCAGGGAGCACGCGCCGTCCGACCCGATCGAGGCCAAGCGACCCGAGCCCGAGGTGCCCCTGGCCTGAGCCGGCCGACTCCTCAGACGCCGCGGTACTTGATGCTGCACCCCATCGACGGGAACTGGTCTGCGGGCACTGGCTGGTCGCTGCGTACCGCTTCGATGGCCGCCCGCAGCTCCTCCCCGGTGACGGGGACCAGCGAGTTGGGCCGGCTCTCGTCCATCCGGCCTCGGTAGACCAGGCCGCGGTCCGGGCCGAACAGGAAGAAGTCGGGGGTGCACGCCGCCGAATAGGCGCGGGCGACATCCTGGCTCTCGTCGAAGAGGTACGGGAAGGTGTATCCCCGGTCGGCGGCCTCGGCCTTCATCATCTCCGGGCGGTCCTCCGGGTAGGCCTCGACGTCGTTGCTGTTGATGGCGACGATGGCCACGTCGCTGCCCGCATAGTCACGGCCCAGGTCGGCGAGCCCGGCGGCGACGTGCTTGACGTACGGGCAGTGGTTGCAGATGAACATCACCAGGAGCGCCTTGGCGGCGGCGAAGTCGTCCAGGGATACGGCCTGCCCGGTGGTCACGTCGGGCAGCGAGAAGTCGGGCGCCTTGGTGCCCAGGGGCATCATCAGCGAGATGGCGGCCACGGATCCTCCAGATGTCTCGGGGTCAGCCGGGTACACCGTAGCCACGGAGGGCGTCCGCCAATCCGTCGACGTCGGCGACGGTGACGGTCAGGGCGGTGTGGCGCGGCGAAGATCAACGGCCCGGTGCGAGGGACCGGCTGGTGAAAGCAGACGCACACCCCGGCGTCGGCATTGGACCCGAAGGTGAGGCCATGGTCTGCCAGCGACGAGCGCACACCGATGGCCCGGTACCACCGGTAGTCACGGGTGACCTCGAAGCGGGCGAGGTTGGTGGTGGGTGTCTCCACCGCCCAGCGTCCGAACCGGGCGATGAAGGTCTCCGCGGTCAGCTCGATGCCCGAGTTGGTCTCGGTGATCCCACCGACACGCAGCACGGCGGCGAACTTCGGGTCGAATCGGAACGGGAAGCGATGCATGTGATCCTTCGCTCCAAGCGGCCTGTTCGGGCTACCGGCCCGGCCCGCCGCCGAGAGGATACGACTGCGTGGGTGGGTTCACCTGCGGACGTGCGCCCGACCACGGAGTGCTCGGTGTGTCCCGGCCGGCGGCGGTGCTGGGTCCCCGCCTACCGGAGGGGGCGGCGAAGCCGCCCGGGGAATGTCACAGCCTGCGAACATGGGCCTCACCGGACAGCGAACGAGGTGGCGGAGATGGCACGGGGCAATCGAGCCGAGCGGGCACGGAGAGCGGTGATCGTCGGCGGGCTGCGGACCCCGTTCCTCAAGGCGGGCACCGGGTACCGGTCTCTCTCCACGCTCGACCTGGCGGCGGCGTGCGTCAACGAGCTGATGGAGCGCACCCCGCTCGACCGGGATCGCGTCGACCAGGTGGTGTTCGGCGCCGTCGTCGCCGACGTCGCCGGGCCCAACATCGCCCGCGAGGTCGTGCTCCGCACCGGGTTCCCTTCGTCGGTCGACGCCTACTCGGTGAGCCGGGCGTGCGCCACCAGCACCCAGGCCATCGTCAGCGGGGCGATGGCCATCACCACCGGCACCGCCGACGTGGTCGTCGCCGGTGGGGCCGACAGCCTCTCCCGGCCCCCGGTGATGTACGACGAAGCCGTGGTCGACGCCCTGATGGCCGCCAACGCCGCCAAGGACCTCGCCGGGAAGGTGCGGGCGTTCTCCACGGTGCGGCCCAAGGACCTCGCCCCCCGCCCTCCGGCGCTGGCTGACCTGTCCTCCGGGCTGACCATGGGTGACGCCGCCGAGAAGATGGCGAGGGAGAACGGGATCGCCCGGGAGGCCCAGGACGCCTACACCCTCGGTTCGCACCAGAAGGCGGTGGAAGCGTGGGAGAAGGGCGTCTTCGACGACGAGGTCATGCCGTTCCCGATCCCGCCCGGCTTCGAGACCACGGTCACCCAGGACGGAATCCCGCGGGCGGACACCAGCCTGGAGAAGCTGGCGGCGCTCAAGCCGGTGTTCGACCGCCGCTACGGGACGGTGACCGCCGGCAACAGCTCGCCGCTCACCGACGGCGCCGCCGCCGTCATCGTCGTCGAGGAGTCGATCGCCGAGGAGCTCGGCCTCGAGCCGCTGGCGGCGATCCGGTCCTGGGGCTTCGCCGCCCTCGACCCGTCGTGGCAGATGCTGATGGGGCCGGCGTTCGCCACCCCGGTCGCCCTCGACCGCGCCGGGCTCACCATGGGCGACATCGACGTTGTCGACATGCACGAGGCATTCGCCGCCCAGGTGCTGTCGAACCTGGAGGCGTTCGCCTCGCCCGAGTGGGCGAGGAGACATCTCGGTCGTGACGGAGCGATCGGGGAGATCCCACCCGACCGGCTCAACCTCTACGGCGGGTCTGTCTCACTGGGCCACCCCTTCGCCGCCACCGGTGCCCGGCAGGCACTGACCATGGCCAACGAGCTGGCCCGCAGGGGCTCGGGTCGGGCGTTGGTCACCCAGTGCGCCGCCGGGGGCCTCGGCGCCGCCCTGGTGCTGGAGCGCTGAGCCGTGACCGCCACCGACCTCGCCCTCACCCATGTCCATCTCACCGTCGACGACGGGGTCGCCGTCGCCCTGCTCGACCGTGCCGGGGAATCTCTCAACACGGTGAACCCCGAGCTGGCCGGCGACCTGGCCACCGTAGTCTCCGAGGTGGAACGCGAGCCGTCGATCAAGGCGCTGGTCATCGGCTCGGCCAAGCGGGACAACTTCCTCGCCGGGGCCGACATCCGCTGGCTGCAGGCGTTCCAGGACCCGACGTCGGCCAGCGAGGCGCTCGGCCAGGGCCAGCGGTTGTTCGCCCGCATCGAGCGGCTCCACACGGTCATGGGGAAGCCGGTGGTAGCCGCCATCCATGGCTCCTGTCTCGGGGGCGGGCTCGAGCTGGCCATGGCCTGCGGCATCCGCATCTGCTCGGACGACGAGAAGAAGACCCAGCTCGGCCAGCCCGAGGTGAAGCTGGGGCTGATCCCGGGCGGCGGCGGGACCCAGCGGCTCCCTCACCTGGTCGGCATCGCCGCCGGCCTCGACCTGATGATGTCCGGGCGGTCGGTGCGCCCCCGCAGTGCCCTCAAGATGGGGCTGGTCGACGAGATCTGCCCGAAGGAGGTGCTGCTCGAGGTCGCCGTCACCCGGGCCCGCCAGGCGATCGGGCGACCCGACGAGACGCCGACCGGCTCCACGTTCGGGCGGATCACCGGGTGGCTGTCGCCCAAGCACCTGCAGGAGCTGGCCCTCGAGGAGAACCCGATCGGGCGCCGGCTGCTCTTCTCCAAGGCCGAGGAGCGGATGCTCGAGGAGACCGGGGGGAACTACCCGGCCCCGGCCGCCGTGCTCCGGGCGGTCAAGGCAGGGGTCGAGCAGGGACCGGATGCCGGTTACGCCGCCGAGCTGGCGGAATTCTCCACGGTTGTGGTGTCTCCCGAGGCCAAGGCGCTGATCGGGGTGTTCTTCGACTCCCAGGCGCTCAAGCACGACCCTGGTGTCGCCGGCGACGTCACGCCCCGCCCGGTGGCCAAGGTCGGGCGTGATAGGGGGAGGATTGATGGGCGGCGGCATCGCCGCGGTGAACACGCTGCACGCCGGGGTCCGCACCCGCCTGAAGGAGGTCGACGCCGCTGCCGTGGGGCGCGGCCTGGCTCACGTCCACCGCATGGTCGACGACCAGGTGGCCAGGCGGCGGCTCCACGATCGTGATGCCGACAAGGCCGCCCAGCTGATCACCGGGACCGTCGACTGGTCCGGGTTCCACGACGCCGACGTGGTCATCGAGGCGGTGTTCGAGGACCTGGAGCTGAAACGCGCCGTGCTCGCCGAGGTCGAGGCGGTGACCGGGGCCGACACCATCTTCGCCTCCAACACGTCGTCGATCCCGATCGCCCGCATCGCCGAAGCGGCGTCCCGGCCGCACAACGTCATCGGCATGCACTACTTCTCCCCGGTGGAGAAGATGCCCCTGCTCGAGGTCGTGGTCGCACCGACGACCGCCGACGAGGTCACCGTCACCTGTGTCGAGTTGGGCCGGCGCCAGGGCAAGACGGTGATCGTGGTCAACGACAGTCCCGGCTTCTACACCTCCCGGATCCTCGTCCCCTACATGAACGAGGTCGGCCACCTGCTCGCCGACGGGGTCCGGATCGAGGACATCGACCGGGCGATGACCCGCTGGGGATTCCCGGTCGGTCCAGTGACCCTGGCCGACGAGGTGGGCATCGACGTCGGAGCCAAGATCGGCGTGATCATGGAGGAGGCGTTCGGCTCGCGGATGGCGCCCAGCCAGGGCTTCGCCCGGCTGGTGGCCGACGGCCGCAAGGGGCGCAAGAACGGCCGCGGGTTCTACCGGTACGAGGACGGGGCTCGGCAGGGTGTTGACCCGTCGGTGTACGACCTGCTCGAGGTCACCCCGGCCGCCGGGCTGCGCACCGACCAGGTCCAGGAGCGGCTCTACCTGCACCTGCTCAACGAGGCGGCGCGGTGCCTGGAGGAGGGCGTCCTCCGCAGCGCCCGCGACGGGGACGTCGGGGCCGTCTTCGGGCTGGGCTACCCGCCGTTCCGTGGCGGCCCGTTCACCACCATCGACCGGTTCGGCGCCGCCGAGGTCGTGGCCAGGCTCGATGCCCTGGCCGAGGCGCACGGCGACCGGTACGCCCCCGCCGACCTGCTCCGCGCCGCCGCCAAGGACGGCAGGCCGCTCAGGGGCTGACGACCGCGGACCGACCCCCCAAGGCGTTGTCGTGGCCGGGTCAGTCGGCCAGGTTGAAGGGGACGAGCGTGAGGGTGGCGACGCCGATGTCGAGGGCAACCTCGTCGCCGCCCGAGTACGGGCCGGTGACGGTGTAGCCGCCTCCTTGCGGGCTGAGCGTGTGCACGATGATCTCGGCGCCATCGGGCCCTTCAGGTTCGATCACCCAGTACCTCGGCACCCCGCCGGCGGCGTACTTGTGCGCCTTGCGGACGAGGTCTCGGCCTCGATCGGTGGACAGTATCTCCACCAGGAGGTAGGGCGTCCCCGTGTACCGGATGTTGTCCTCGGACGAGGCATCGAACACGATCACGTCCGGCACGAACTCGTCCCGCCCGACCTTCCACGCCCAATCGCGCAGCACGTCGATGCCCGGTGGCAGCTGGGCGAGAAGCAGGGCTTCGACGTTCCTTCCGATGCGTTGATGGCGCCTGGTCGCTGACGGGCTCACCACGAACTCGCCGTCGACGTACTCGCCACGGGCGTCCTCGGGGAGCGCCAGATACTCGTCCCACGACATGGGGACCCGATCGCCGTCCTGCATGGTGACCATCGCGCCATCCACGGTACTCCTCGTGCTCGTCACGCCGACCTCCCGGCCCAGGGCTTCGACGACGAATCTACGAGGAGCCTGTGACAGGACTTTGGGATCACACAGCCAGGGTGAGCTCCCAGCGGTCGTCGGTCGTCGGGGCGAAACCGACCTTGCGCAGGTAGCGACGGTGCGGGTCGGTGGTGGCGACGGCCGCCACCCGATGGATGCCGTGCTCGTCGAGTAGCCGGTGCGGCGAGCGGTACAGGAACCGGGCCGGCTCCATGTCCCGGTATCGGGGGGCGACGTAGTCGAGCTCGATCTCCAGCGTGTCCCCGTACTGGCGACCGATCACGACTCCCGCCGGGACCATGTCGCGCAACACGAACACCACGATCCGGTCGGCGCCGATCGGCAGCGCGAACTCGGGCTGGAACTTCTCGATCTCGTCGGTGTGGAACTCGAGGTACTCGTTGAGGTAAACCGAGTCTGGCTGCACTTCGAGCAGTGAGAAGTACTCCTCGTCGGTCCACCACTGCCACAGCCGGAACCCATGGAGGCCGACGATGACTGCGTTGGTCGCCGCCACCGGGTAGGCCCCCACCAGCAGTGCGTAGATACAGAACAGGAAGGAACCAACCAGACCGATCATCCGCAGCTTGAGCACCGACGACATCGAGAGCGAGATGACGACGGTGAGGGAGGCGACGTACCCGAGGATCTCGATCACCCGCCGAACGTAGCACCCACCTTGCGCCGACCGCCCTCCCCTCCCAGCGAACTTTGAGCGAGTGACGCCATTGGGTGTGGTCATTCGCTCAAAGAATGGGAGGCCACCGTTCCCTGGTAGCATGCCTCCCGTACGGGCATCTCGCCCTACCGACGCCGGAGGCTTCCGCCCCGGCGGGGCCAGCAGGGCATCCTCCCGGATCCACTCGAGCAGGCCTTCTTCGCCCTCGACCAGGAGCCTTCATGCCTTCCCCTTTCGCCGATCTCGGCGTGCCCGGAGACGTCGTCGCCGTCCTCGACCGCGCCGGCCTCACCGACCCGTTCCCCATACAAACCGCCACCATCCCTGACGCCATGGCCGGCCGTGACATCGCCGGACGCGCCCCCACCGGCTCGGGCAAGACCCTGGCCTTCGCCATCCCGCTGGCGGTCAACGTCGGCCCGTCACACCCTCGCCGTCCCTCCGGGCTGGTTCTCGTGCCCACCCGTGAGCTGGCCGAACAGGTGCGGCGCGAGCTCGCACCGCTGGCATCGGCAGCCGGCCGTCGGGTGACCACCATCTACGGCGGTGTCGGCTACGGGCCGCAACGGTCCGCCCTCAACCGCGGCGCCGACATCGTTGTCGCCTGCCCGGGACGGCTCGAGGACCTCATCGAGCAGCGTGCCGTCGACCTCTCCGGCGTACACATCGCCGTGGTCGACGAAGCCGACCGCATGGCCGACATGGGGTTCCTCCCCGCGGTCAAGCGGATCCTCGACCTCACCGCCCACGATCGGCAGACTCTCCTGTTCTCGGCGACGCTCGACGGCGTGGTCGACGTGCTGATCCGCCGGTACCAGCGGGACCCTCGTCGCTTCGAGGTGGCCGGCGACGAGGGCGAGCCGGGGACGGTGCGCCACCTGTTCTGGCATGCCGAGCACGCCGGGAAGGTCGGCCTCACCGCCGAGGTCGTGGCCCGCCACGACTCGGCCATCGTGTTCTGCCGCACCAAGCACGGCGCCGATCGGCTCACCCGCCAGCTCGCCCAGCACGGGGTGCCGGCAGTCGCCATCCACGGCAACCGGACCCAGCCGCAGCGCCACCGCGCCCTACAGCGGTTCGCCTCCGGTGAGGTGCGCGCCCTGGTGGCCACCGATGTGGCCGCCCGAGGCATTCACGTCGACGCCGTCGGCTGTGTCGTGCACTTCGACCCGCCCAACGACGAGAAGGACTACCTCCACCGCTCCGGGCGCACCGGCCGCGCCGGGGTCGACGGCACCGTGGTGTCGCTACTGATGCACGACCAGGTTCGGTCGGCGCAGCGGATCCAGCGGAGCCTCGGCCTCGGCCAAGGCGTCGACCGCGTCGACCTGCACACGCTGGGGGCGCCGCTGATCGCAACGGTCGCCCGTCCGGCGCATGCCGCCGCCGAGGTTCCGGAACGCGGCGAGCGCCGCAATGCCGGCCGGCCAAGGCAGGACGGCGCCGACCGCAACCGCCGTGGCGGACAGGGGCGGAACCGCTCCGATGCGGCTCGGCGTCGGGACGCCGGCGGCGATCGACGCTCTTCGGCGTCGACCGACCGTGACAACGCCGCTACCGGACGAGGCGAGTGGAAGTCCGACGAGCGTCGTAGCGAGGGATCCCGGAGCCAGCGATCCGGCCAACCAGGCGGCTCCCATCGCGCCCGCCAGACGAATCGGAACCGGCGCCGCCGCTATCCCTGATCGCCACGAAGTAGTTCTCGGCGAGCGCCAGGCGTTCCGGCGAGGCTTGTGTCCCGATCGAGGCGACGAATAGCGGCGAGTACTCCCGCCACGGCGCGATCGCCTCGTCGGTGAGCAGCGGCCGGTCCTCACCGGTGGCCCACTGACCGATGACTTGGCGGGTGATACCCGGGTGCAGCCCGTCCCACGGTCGCGCCCGCCCCACCTCCCGTCTATACAATCGGCGGCCGCGGCGATCGAGGGAGGGAAACGGTTGAAGACGCACGCCGTCACCATGCTGGGGACCGGGCTGATCGGTGACTTCTACACGATGACCCTGCATGGCCAGCGGGGCCGTGACAGGGTGGGGGTCGTGTACTCCCGAACCGAGGAGCGGGCGGCCGCCTTCGCCGAGCGCTGGGACATCCCCGCAACGTCGACCGACATGCGCCAGGCGATCGAGCATCCCGACACCGATGTGGTGGTGGTCGGCCTCCCCAACCACCTCCACGAGGAGGCGATCTACCTCGCCGCCGACGCCGGCAAGGCCGTCCTCTGCACCAAGCCCCTGGCCCGCACCGCCGACGAGGCGAAGCGGATCCTCGACAAGGTGGAGGCCGCCGGGGTGTTCGCCGGGTACCTCGAGGACCTCTGCTACACCCCGAAGACGCTCAAGGCGATCGCCGCCGTCGAGGGCGGGGCGGTCGGCGACGTCACCTGGGTGCGCTCCCGGGAGACGCATCCGGGCCCGCACAGCGCCTGGTTCTGGTCGGGCGAGCTCGCCGGCGGCGGGGCTGTGGTCGACCTCGGATGCCACTGCATCGAGATCATCCGCTGCTTCGTCGGCAAGGGCAACCGCCCGGTCGAGGTGATGGGCGTCGTCGACACCTTCGTCCATCCCATCGAAGCCGAGGACAACGCGGTGGCGCTGATCCGGTTCGAGTCGGGCGCCATCGGCCAGTTCGAGGTGAGCTGGACCTTCCGGGGCGGGATGGACCTGCGCGACGAGGTGGCCGGCACCGAGGGCACCATCTGGCTCAACCACTTCCTGCGCACCGGCTACGAGATGTTCACGTCGGGTGGCGGCGGTGGCTACGTCGCCGAGAAGGCGGAGACGTCGGCGGGGTGGCTCTTCCCGGTGGGGGACGAGGTGGTCGAGCTCGGCTACGCCGACATGTTCGCCGACATGTTCGACGCCATGGATGCCGGCACGGAGCCGAGAGAGACCTTCTACGACGGGTACGTGGTGAACGGGATCATCGACGCCGTGTACCGCTCCGCCGCCTCGAAGCGATGGGAGCCGGTCGACATCGAGTGGCGAGGCGATTCGACCCCGCCCATCGCCAAGCCGGCGGCCACCTTCGAGCGCTACACCGTCATCAAGGAGGAGGTCCTCCCCGACGGCCGGCGCAAGATGATCCTCAAGGACCCAGACACCGGCGAGTTCCACGACCGCATCGTGTGACCGAAAGGGAGAGCATGACCACGACCGCGCTGCGCAACTTCATCGACGGCGATTTCGTCGAGCCCGCCGAGGACCGAACCGCGCCCGTGGTGAACCCGGCCACCGAGGACGCCTACATCGAGGCCCCGGTGTCGTCGGCGGCGGATGTCGACCGGGCGATGCAGGCGGCCGCCACCGCCTTCGAGACCTGGCGGGACACGACGCCGAGCGAGCGGCAACTGATGCTGCTCAGGTTCGCCGATGCCATCGAAGCCGACGCCGACAACCTGGCCGACCTGGAGAGCGCCAACACCGGCAAGCCCCGCCACCTGGCGTTGGGCGACGAGATCCCCCCGATGGTCGACCAGATCCGGTTCTTCGCCGGTGCCGCCCGCGTCCTCGAAGGGCTGTCGGCCGGCGAGTACATGGCAGGTCACACCTCGATGATCCGCCGCGAGCCGATCGGGGTGTGCGCCCAGGTCACTCCCTGGAACTACCCCATGATGATGGCGGTGTGGAAGATCGCCCCGGCGCTCGCCGCGGGCAACACCGTGGTGCTCAAGCCGAGCGACACCACCCCGGTGACCACGCTCCGGCTCGCCGAGCTCGCCGCCGGCATCTTCCCGGCGGGGGTGCTCAACGTGATCACCGGCGACCGGGACACCGGCAAGGCGATGATCGAGCACCCTATCCCGCAGATGGTGTCGATCACCGGTTCGGTACGGGCGGGGATGCAGGTGGCGACCTCGGCGGCTGCCGACCTGAAGCGGACCCATCTCGAGCTCGGTGGCAAGGCGCCGGTGATCGTGTTCGACGACGCCGACGCCGCCGCCGCTGCTGAGGCCATCGCCGGTGCCGGCTACTACAACGCCGGGCAGGACTGCACCGCCGCCACCCGGGTGCTCGCCGGGCCCGGGATCCATGACGACTTCGTGGCAGCCCTCACCGAGCAGGCGGAAGGGACGCCGGTCGGCATGCCGGACGACGAGGACGCCGCCTTCGGCCCGGTCAACAACCCCACCCAGCTCGACCACGTGACCGGGTTCATCGACCGGCTTCCCGACCACGCCGTGCTCAACACCGGCGGGAAGCGGGTGGGTGACACCGGCTTCTTCTACGCCCCCACGGTGGTCTCCGGACTGGTCCAGGAGGACGAGGCCAGCCAGAGCGAGATCTTCGGCCCGGTGATCACCGTGCAGCGCTTCACCGACGAGGACCAGGCACTGGCCTGGGCCAACGGGGTCCGCTACGGGCTGGCGTCATCGGTGTGGACCCGGGACCATGGGCGGGCGATGCGGATGGCCAAGCGGCTCGACTTCGGGTGTGTGTGGATCAACACCCATATCCCCCTCGTAGCCGAGATGCCCCACGGCGGCTTCAAGCACTCCGGCTACGGCAAGGACCTGTCCATGTACGGCTTCGAGGACTACACGCGCATCAAGCACGTGATGAGCAACATCGAGGGTTGATTTCTCCTCCCCCTTTGGGGGAGAGGTGGCAGCGACAGGGGCTGCAGGCCGGCACCGCTGACGGAAAGGGGGTACGGGGTCTTGGCGGTCAGATCCGCCAGGCGAGCCAGCGCGCCGGGTTGTCGACCAGCAGCGCGGTCATCGTGGCCTGCTCGACACCGGTGCCGCGCAACGAGGGAACGAAGTCGGTGAGCAGCGAGGCCAACCCGGGGTGCCCTCCCAGCGAGGACCACATGCTGCGGCGGGCCCCGTCGGTGCCCAGCATCAGTCGCCCGGCGTGGCCGTCGGCGAGCATCGCCACCAGCAGCCCGGTGGTGACGGCCGGTCGACGAAGGCACTGGTCGTAGACCAGGTTGACCCCGGTCGCCAGCAGCTCGCGGTGGTAGCCGGGGTCGTCGACCTTGTCGGTGTGGGACAGGGCGACCCGCCCGGGGTCGATCCCGAGGTCGGTGAGCAGGCCGAGCTGCTCCATCCCGCCCATGCCGTCCTCGCAGTGGGTGAGGATCGGCGCCCCGGTCGCCGCCGAAGCGAAGGCGGCGGCGCCGAAGACCATCTGAGCACGTCGGTCGACTCCATCGGGCCCGGTCGACACCTTGATCACCCCGCACGGGTGCTCAGGGCCGGTGAGGTCGGCGACGAACCGATCGGTGAGGTCGGCGACATCGTCGGGCAAAGCGCCGACGTCGTACTTGGCGGTGTGCCGTCCGGTGGCGGCCACGACGTGCAGCCCGGTTCGCCGGCTGATCAGGGCGAGGCGGTCAGGGTCACCTCCCTGCGCCACTGGCATGGCGTCGACCACTGCTCCCAGCCCGGCCCGGCGCCAGGGCTCGAGCTCGGCGACGGCATCATCCACAGAGGGCAGGTGGATGTCGGGGAAGGTGGCGGCCACCACCGGCGAGTCGATGATCAGGTGCTCGTGGGCGGCGGTGATACCCAGCTCGGCGGCGGGGACGTCGCCGAGGACGGTGCGGACGACGGTCAACGTCCCGCCGTGTACCGGTCGACCACGGCGAGTTGCGAGCGCAGAGAGGCGGCGGCATCGCGGCGATCGTGCGCCTCGTAGGTGGCGATGGCGGCGGCCAGCTCGTCCGCCTCGCCTCTCACGATGCTCATCGCCTCGTCCTCACCGATGTGACGCCGGGGTACGTCGGCCGCTCCGACCGTCCCGAGGGCCGGCCCGGGCGCCACGGCGGCGGCGTTGTCGATGGCGGCGACGAGAGTGCGCAGCACGCGGGCCGTCTCCAGATCACGGGTGGCGAGCGCGGCGGCCAGGTCCTGCTTCAGCCGGTCGTGCAGGGTCATCGTGCCCGAGACGCTACCCATGGGCCCGGTCACAGCTCGACGATGGCACCCTGGCGGCGCAGGCTCTCCTGTACCTGCGGGGCGGTGATCGTGCGGACCTCGCCGGTGGCGACCGCCATCGCCGCCGTGGTTCCCGCCGCCTGGCCCATCGCCATGCACTGCGCCATCGAGCGGATCGACGCCTGGGCGTCGTGGGTGGCGGAGAAGCACCGGCCCGCCACCAACGTATTGGTCGAGTCCCGGACCACCAGGCTGGACAGCGGGATGCCGACCGCCTCGCCGTCCGGGAGGTACTCCCAGGTGGTGCCGCTACCGGCGCCACCGTGGTGGTCCTCGATCGGGGCGCCGCATAGCCCGATCTGGTCGTCGAACTGGCGGGCCGACAGCACGTCCTGGCGGGTCACCCGGTAGTCGCCGTGGACTCGCCGCGTCTCCCGCAGTCCGATCTGGGTGCCGAGGGCGATCAGCGAGGCGTGTTCGTAGCCGGGAACCCGATCCACCAGGAAGCGGGCGTACTCGAGCGCCTGGCGGCGGCCCTCCATCTCGACGGCGGTGAGCACGTCGGGATCGGTGGCGTTGGACACGGTGCCGTCGGGCCCGACCGAGACGTGCTCGATGCGGGTCATCACCGTCGCCGTCATCCCTTCGACGGGAGTGATGTGGTCGCTCCCTTCCCGGCGCGGGAGGTCGAAGTCACCGCTCTTCGCCGCCGCCGCCATCAGGTCGTGCAACTCGTCCCGGCTCACTCCCCGCCGCCTCGCCATGTCGACGTTGCCCATGCGGAAGGTGGTGGTGAGCGTCTGTGCCGGGCCCTCGGTCCCGGCGAGCTCGTATCCGAAGCCGGCGTGGTGGCACACGTCGGCATCACCCGAGACGTCGACGACCACCCGGGCGCCCACGGTGCGCAGCCCGGCCTTGGTGGCCACGGCCAGCCGGACGACCCTCCCGTCGTCGACCTCGACGTCCTGCACGAACCCATGGAGCAACACCGACGCACCCGCCTCGACCACCAGCCGCTCCCACACCAGCTTGAGGTGCTCCGCCAGGTAGGTGACCCCGGTCCCGGCGCCGTAGGTGTTGGGCCGCTCCACCACCGGGCCGAGCGCCGCCAGGCCGGCGACCACGTCGTCGCCGATCCCCCCTACCACCTTGCGGGCACGTGACCCGGGGGTGTAGAAGCCGTAGAAGGTGTCGAGCACCGCCGTCGAGTTGCCCCCGAGGAACGGCAGCTTCTCGATCAGCAGGGTGCGCGCCCCGGCCCGGCCGGCGGCGATGGCGGCGGGCGACCCGGCCGACCCCGACCCCACCACCACCACGTCGAAGTCGCCGTAGTGCCTCAGCCCGCCACCAGATCCCCGAACCTGAGGTTCCTACCTACCGCTCCGGTAGGTGATTCTCTCAAGTTCGCCCGGCTCGTGCCCCCGCCGCCGAACCTGAGGTTCCTACCTACCGCTCCGGTATGCCAGGACCTCAGGTTCGCAGCGTTGGGTTGTTCCATCACACGACGTAGGGGGCGAGCATGTTGCGGGCGAGGAGGAAGCCGCGCTTGACCAGCTCGTCGGTGCCCTCCCACTTGCGGTCCTCGTGCTCGACGCAGATGACCCCGTCGTAGCCGACCCGGTAGAGGGCCGAGAAGAAGGCCTGCCAGTCGACCTCGCCCAGCCCGGGCAGCCGGGGCACCTGCCACCCGATCCCGGCCGACAGGATGCCGTGGTCGAACAGCCCGTCGCCGTCGATCTCGAGGTCCTTGGCGTGGATGTGGTAGATGCGCTCGCCGAACTCGTCGATCACGCCCGGGATGTCGATCATCTGCCACACGAGGTGCGACGGGTCGAGGTTGAGCCCGACGGTCTCGCCGAACTCGTCGAACATCTCCCGCCAGATCGCCGGCGAGTAGGCGAGGTTGTGCCCCGAGGGCCATTCGTCGTGCGAGAAGATCATCGGGCAGTTCTCGATGGCGATCTTCACCCCGCTGTCGGCGGCGTGGCGCACCAGGTCCGGCCACACCTTCTTGGCGTCCTCCCAGTTGTCCGCCTGGGTCTTGGCGCCGTCGGCCCCGATGAAGGTGTTGACCACGGGCACGTCCATCATTCCGGCGGCGGTGATCACCTTGCGCAGGTGGTCGTGGACCGCCTCTCGGTGGTCCGGGTCGGGATGGAGCGGGTTCGGGTAGTAGCCCAGCCCGGAGATCTCGATGCCACGCTGGGCGAGATCGCCGACCACGTCGGCGGCCTGGTCGGACGACAGCCCGTCGACGTCGAGGTGGCAGACGCCGGCGTAGCGGCGAGCCACCCCCTCGGCCTTTGGCCAGGCGCACACCTCGAGGGCGACGAACCCGTTGCCGGCAGCCCAGTCGGCCACCTCGGTGAGCGGGGTCTCCGGGAAGGGGGCGGTGAGCAGTCCCAGCTTCATGGGTGTGTTCCTCTCATGTCGGGGCCCTTCCTCGATCGACGGCGACCCACCGGCCCTCTGCCGACGACCGGGCGACGGCCTCGGTGACGCACATCACATCATGGCCGTCGGCGAAGGTGGGGTAGGTGGGGTTGGGCGACGGGGCGCCCTTGACGACATCGGCGTAGACCTGGGAGAAGAGAGCCCGGAACGTGTCCGGGTAGCCCTCGACGTGCCCCCCGGGATAGGCGATCAGCCGGGCCGCTTCGGGCGCCGCCAGCGTCGGGTCGCGCTGCAGGATCTCGTTGGGCCTGCCCCGATGCCCGATCCACAGCCGGTCGGGCTCCTCGGAGTACCACGACAGAGCCGAGTCGGAACCGTCGACCTCGATGGTGACGCTGTTCTTGCGGCCCGCCGACACCTGGGAGATGGCGACCAGGCCGCGGACGCCATCCTCGAAACGGAGCATGATGGAGGCGGCGTCGTCGCTGCTCATCGTCTCCTCGGTGAGGTCGCCGGCATCCGCGCCATCGACCGGTCCGGCGAAGCTCTCCACCGGGCCGGCGGGGTGGCGGCGCACCGGGACCAGGGTGTGCAACTCGGCCATCACCTCGACCACCCGCTTGCCGGTGATGAACTTGGCCAGGTCGAGCCAGTGGGAGCCGATGTCGGCCACCGCCCGCAGCTCGCCGGCGCGCTGCGGCTCCAGGCGCCAGTTCCAGTCGGTGGGCAGCAGCAGCCAGTCCTGGAGGTACGCCCCGGAAACGAAGCGCGGCTCGCCGATCTCGCCGGTGGCGACCATCGCCGCCGCCTGATGACACGACGGGTAGAAGCGGATGTTGTAGCACACCGCGTTCACCAGCCCCGATGCCTCGGCGGCGTCCACCATGGCGCCGGTCTCGCCGCTGTCCACCCCGAGCGGCTTCTCGCACACCACGTGCTTGCCCGCCGCCAGCGAGGCCCTCGCCTGGGCGGCGTGGACGTCGTTGGGGCTGGCGACGTGCACCACGTCTACCGAGTCGTCGGCGAGGACGGCGTCGAGGTCGTCGTAGACCATCGGCAGGTTGGCTCGCGCCGCCTTGTCCCTGGCCCGGCCGGGCGACGAGCCGACCACGCCGGCCACGTCGATGCCCAGCCGGCGCAGCGCCTCGACGTGGGCGACCCCGATGAACCCGATCCCGACCACCACCACCTTGATGTCCGCTAGACCCATCCGCATCCCTTCCTAGGTGTCGCCGGTAACCCGGGCGTACACCCAGGCGAGCCCGAGGACGATCGAGCCGTACAGGACGTACTGCACCGCCTGGCCGGCGTTGAGGAACGTGAGCATCGACTGGAGCACGCCGAGGATGAGGGCGCCGAGGATCGTCCCCGAGTAGGTGCCCATCCCACCGAAGATCGACGTCCCCCCGATGACCGCCGCCGCCACCGACGGGAGCAGGAAGGCGGCGGCCAGCGACAGGTCGACGTTGCCCACCTTGCCGGCGAGCAGGATCCCGGCGACGGCGGCGAGCAGCCCGCTCAACGTGTAGGCGAGCACCAGCACCTGCCACGACCGGACCCCGGCGAGCCGCATCGCCACCGGTGTTGTCGCCCAGTCCGTACAACACGCGGCCGAAGCCGGTGCGCCGCAACATGAGGATGACCAGGACGGCGATCACCGCCCAGATGACCACCGCCCACGGCACCCGGTTGCCGAGGAACGACCCACCCCCGATGGTCCGGACGAACGAGCCCATCGCCGTCGACCCACTGAAGATGGTCTGCGCCCAGGAGGTGAGCAGGCCGAGCAGGATGGCGGACGTGGCCAGGGTCATGATCAGCGGGTTGACCCGGAACACCCCCACCCCGAAGCCGTTGATCCCACCTGCGGCCGCCCCGGCCGCCAGCCCGAAGACGATGGCGATGAACGAGCCCTGAGGTGCCTGGTTGGCCACGACGTAGGCGGCCAGGGTGGCGACCATGGTCACCGACAGGTCGATCCCGGCGGTGAGCATGAGGATGGTCTGGCCGGCCGCCAGGATTCCCAACGGGGCGGCGAACAGCGCCGAGTTGCGCAGCCCGGTGACGCTGAGGTACGACGGCTCGATGATCCCGGTGATCAGGATGAGCATCACCAGCACGGCGCCGAGCACGACCAGGGGCCGCTCCCGCAGCCAGCGCGCCCAGGTGCTCGTCGATGGCCCCGCCTGGTCCGGCTGGAGCGTGCTCGGGGTGAGCTCGGTGGTCACGAGGCGCGCTGCCTGCGGAGCTGGAGCAGCCCGGCCACCATCATCACCAGGACGATGAGCAGCCCCTGGATGACCTGGGCCTGGTTGGGGTCGATGCCCATGGCGGTGAGCACCGGGTTGAGGAAGAAGAGGACGATGCCCGCTGCCACCGCCCCGATCACCGAGCCGACTCCGCCGGTGAGGGCGATGCCACCGAGCACGATGGCGGCGACGGCATTGAGGGTGGCGTAGGCGCCAAGGGTGAAGCGGGGGTCGCCCCGACCGATGATGGCGGTGGTGGCCAGCCCGGCGAGGGCGGCGAACATGCCGCCGACGGCGTACGCCGTCATCCGGGTGCGGGCGGTGTCCAGCCCCGACAGGTATGCGGCGGTGCGACTGCTCCCCAGGGCGTACAGCGACAACCCGGCGCGGGTGCGGCCCAGCCACCAGGCGACCACGGCGACCGGCACGGCCAGGGCCACCAGCGGTGGCCACGGGTTGCTGCCGATCCCCGATGTGGAGCCGGAGAAGATCCAACGGAAGCCGTCGCTGGTGCCGCCGGCGGGCGAGGGCAGCACCACCAGGGCGAAACCCGACAGGATGAAGCTGGTGGCCAGGGTCACCACGATGTCGGGGATCCGGGACTTCTCGATCACCCAACCGACCCCGCCGTTCACCACGGCGGCGCCCACCACGATCGCCAGCCCGATCACCAGGGTCACCGCCAGCGGCTGGCCCTCCATGGTTCGGGCGGCGACGCAGTTGGTGAGCACCATCATCGCCCCCACCGACAGGTCGATGCCGCCGGCGATGACGATCACCGCCTGGGCAACGGCGAGGAAGGCGAACGGCAGCCCGTTCTTGACGATGGAGGTGATCTCGAAGGTCCCGAACTGGGGGATCAACGTGGAGTACCACGCCACCATGACCACCAGCAGCAGGCATACCCCGGCGGTCCAGCCGTGGGCGCCCAACCACCGCCGCACCTCGGACTCGGGGACGTAGCCGGCCACGCTCTCGCGTGCGGGAGCTCACACCGCCTCCTCGCGGAGCCCGTGGGCTGCGGACAGCAGGCTCTCCTCGGTGGCGAGGGCGGGGTCCTGTTCGTCGACCACCGAACCGCCGTACATCACCAGCACCCGGTCGCACACCAGCGGGATCTCTCGCAGCTCGCTGGTGTACAGCAGGATGGCGGCGCCTTCGTCGGCGAGCTCGCGCAACAGCCGGTAGATCTGCGCCTTGGTCTGGATGTCGATGCCCCGGGTGGGGTCGAAGCACAGCAGCACCTTGAAGCCGGTGGCCAGCCACCGGCCGATGGTGAGCTTCTGCTGGTTGCCGCCGGACAGCCGGCGCGCCTGGCGTTGGGCGCGCACGTCGACGTCGAGCCGGTCGATGGCACCGGCCACCCGGGCCTTCTCGTCGGCCACCAACCCGAACCACCTGCCGATCCGGTTGTACAGCGGGGCGGCGAGGTTCTCGGTGACCGGCCGCTGGGGGAGCAGCGCCTGGAGCCGGTCCCCCGGGACCAGCACCACGCCGCGCCGGATGGCGTCGTACGGGGACCGGGCCGACAACGGCTCGCCCCCCACCAGGATCTCGCCCGAGTCGGCCCGGCGATCCCCGGACAGGACCTGGAACAGCTGGTCCTGGCCCTGGGCCTCGAGGGCGGCGATGCCGAGGATCTCGCCCCGTCGCAGCGTGAGCGAGACGTCGTTGACCTTGCCGCCGCGGGAGAGGTGACGGATCTCGAGCGCCGCCGGTTGCTCGGCCCCGGGGGCGCGCCGGCCGGCCTCCTCGGCGGTCGCCTCCTCGGCGACCTCGCCGAGCATCGCCGCCACCAGCCTCGCTTCGCCGCCCTCGCCCGGCGCCAGCGACTCGACGTCCTGCCCGTTGCGGAGGATGGTCGCCCGGTCGCACAGCTGCAGGACCTCGGTGAGCCGGTGGGAGATGAACAGGACCGAGCGGCCCTCCGACTTCCATTGCCGCATGACGGTGAACACGTGCTCCGCCTGGTCGGCGGACAGGGCGGCGGTGATCTCGTCGAGGAGCAGCAGATGGGGGTCCTGCGCCAGCGCCCTGGCCAGGTCGAGAAGCCGTAGCACCGGCAGGGGGAGGTCCTTGACCGCGGCATCGAAGTCGAGTGCCCCGAGGTCCATGCGGTCGAGCCACTTCAGCACGGCATCGCGGTCGATCCCGGTGAGACGCAGGTTCTGGTCGACGGTGAGGTCGGGGATCAGGGCCGGGTCCTGGAACACGGTGGCCAGCCCGGCGCCGGCGGCGTCGCGCGGCCGTCTCAGGTTCGCTCCGACCCCGTTGACCGTGACCGTCCCGCTGTCGGCGGCGATCACCCCGGAGAGGATCTTGACCATGGTGCTCTTCCCGGCCCCGTTCGCCCCGAGCAGGGCGTGGACCTCGCCCGGCATCACGGTGAGGTCCACCGATCGCAAGGCGACGACCGGGCCATAGCTCTTGGCGATGGCCCTGGTCTCGAGCAGGGGGGACGGGTCGGTCACGGTCAGCCCTCCGCCGGCGGCCGGCGGCGCACCGCCGTACCGCCGATGGTCGGAGACCGGGCGCCCATCGCGACGGGCGCCCGGTCTCGCAGCCGTTTCAGGTCAGCCGCCCACCGGTGCGCAGGCGATGACGTCCTCGGCGGTGTATGTCGTGTACGGCTCGATCTCCATGTAGGAGCTCCACCCGTCGGCGAGATCGGGGACATAGATCTCGTTGAGGGCGTCGGCATCCGCAGCACCGTCGAACACCTCAGGGGTGAGGATGGTGTTCTGCTCGGGCGAGCCGCCGGTGAGTGCCTCGATGGCCACGGCGGTTCCCACGCCGCCGATGGCGGGTGGGTTGGTGACTGCCGCGCCGGGCTGGCCCTCGATGAGCTGCCCGATGAAGGCGTTGTTGTCGGCGCCGACCAGCGGTACCGGCTCGACCCCGGCCGTCTCGAACTGCGGCACCACCGTGTAGTCGATGCCCGAGGTCCAGATCCCGTCGACCTCCTGGGTTCCGAGGATGTCGGCGGCCTGCTGGCTACCGACCGTCGGATCCCAACCGGTGAAGGTCTCGGCGACGATGGTGATGTCGGGGTAGTCGGCCAGGGCCGCCTGGAACCCGGTGTCACGGTCGGTGTCGGCCGGGACGCCGTCGATGCCCCTCATGTACAGCACGTTGCCGGACCCGCCGAGGCTATCGAACAGCCAGCGGGCACCCAGCTCGCCGTAGGCGACCTGGTCGTTGGTGACGTTGTACACGCCTTCGGCGGTCACCGCCTGGTCGATGGACACCACGACGATGCCCTGGGCGATGGCCTCTTCGAGCACCGGGTTGAGCGCTTCACGGTCCGTCGGGTTGACGATGATGGCGTCGACGCCCTGGGAGATGAGCCCCTGGATGTCGGCGATCTGCTCCGGCGTCCCGGCGTTGCGGTTGGCGAGGACGACCTCGTCGACCACTCCGGACGCCGCCGCCTGCGCCTGGATGGCGCACACCATCTGCTCCCGCCAGGCGTTCCCCACCAGGGTGTTGCTCACCCCGATGGTGAAGGTCTCGCCACCTTCGCCGGCAGCCGCCGTGGTGCCGGTGTCGCCTCCGGTGGTGCCGGTGTCGTCGTCGTCGTCGCCGCCGCAGGCCGCTACGGCCAGCGCCAGCACGGCGAGCAGCGCCACGAGCCGCAGGCTCGTCTTGTCTCTCGATCGCATTGGTTGGGTTTCCTCCTGTTTCGACCGCCAAGCGGCGGTATTGGTTGCTGTCGTGGGTGATCTCATGCCGAGGCTCCTTTGACGGCTCGGAGCGAGGCGTCGATGACCTTGGGGTCGAGGACGTGCTCGATCGCCATGGCGGCGGCGCCGGTTATCCCCGCCCGGTCGCCCAGCGTGCTGGTGGTGACGGTGAGTTGGGCGGTGGCCAGGGCGGTCGACCGCCGGTACACCACCTCGCGGATGCCGGCGAGCAGATGCTCGCCGGCCTCGGCGACGTCGCCGCCGACCACGATGCTCTCCGGGTTGAGGATGTTGACCATGGAAGCCAGCACCCGGCCGATCCTCCGCCCCGCCTCGCGGATGGCGGACACGGCGATGTGGTCGCCGGCGTCGGCGAGCCGCACCACGTCGCGGCTGGTCTCGGTGTCGGCGCCGCCGGCGGCGAGTTGCTCCGCCAGCGCCCGTCCCCCGGCGACCGCCTCGAGGCAACCGTCGTTGCCGCACCGGCAGAGCACGCCCTCGGCGGCGGCGATCTGGACATGGCCGATGTCGCCGGCGGCGCCTTGGGCTCCGCGGTGGAGCCGGCCCCCGAGGATGAGGCCGGAGCCGATGCCGGTGCCCACCTTGACGAACAGCAGGTTGTCGGGCCGGGGTGAGGCGACCCAGTGCTCGCCCAGCGCCATGATGTTCACGTCGTTGTCGACCAGGCATGGGGCGTCGTAGCGCTCGGCGAGGCGGTCACGGATCGGGTAGCCGTGCCACCCCGGCATGATCGGTGGGTTGACCGCCCGGCCGGCGGCGAACTCGACCGGGCCGGGGACGCCGACGCCCACCGCCACCACGTCGTCGTTGACCCGCCCGTGCCCATCGAGGAGGGCGTCGAAGTGGAGCTCGATCTCTCCGAGCACCGCTTCGGGCCCGGTGGCGATGTCGAGGTCGATGGCCTCCTCGGCGAGCAGCTGGCCGGCGAGGTCGGTGACGCCGAGCCGGGCGTGGGTGGCGCCCAGGTCGGCGACGAGCACCCGGCCGGCCTCCCGGTTGAAGGCGAGGAAGGCGGGTGGACGGCCACCGGTGGAAGGGGCGTCCCCGATCTCGGTCACCAGCCCGTCGGCGATGAGTCGGTCGATCCGGAGGGCGACCGTGGAGCGCGCCAGCCCGGTGGCCCCGGCGACGGCGTTGCGGGTGGTCGCCTCGCCGCGTCGGATCAGCTGCAGGATCTCTCCCGGGGTCCCCACGGCGCGTACCGGCACAGTTCGGCCAGTCAACCACCTACTTCGGCATGACGTCAAGTCAAAAGTCTCGCGCCTTCGGCCGCACATCGGGAAGGCGACTCAGGGCGTCGCCCGGAATCACCTGGCAAGCACGGCGGCGTATCGAGCGGCGTGGTCGGCGTAGGCGGCGTCGAAGAGCTCGGCGGATCGCTCCGCCCCTACCACCGACGCCGACGTGATCACCGGAGGCATCGCCCCTCGCTCCACCAGCAGCCGGGCGGTACGCACCTTGATCTCGTTGGCGATGGCGACGTTGGCCACGCTGGACAGCGGCCCGACCGGGGTGTCGAGCCCTTCGATGGCGACGGCGGCGTCTCCCACCGGGATGCACAGGTCGATGACGAGGTCGGCGTGGTCGACCAACGACGTCCCCGACGAGTGCCCGGAGGGGAAGCCGGTCGCCTGGGCCACCGACGTCACCGCCACCACGACGAGGCCGCGCCGCCGGGCCCCCATCGCCATCTCGATGGGCACCGCGGTCCGGCCCCCGGCGCTCCACACGATCATCACGTCGCTCGACCCGAAGGAGAAGTTGTCCAGGATCGCCTCGGCCAGGCCTTCGACCCGCTCGATGTACATCGCCTGCCGCTGTCCGTTGGACCCGGTGACCTGGGTGTGGAAGGTCATCGACAGCTCCGCCATCGGGTGGAAGCCGGGGTAGGAGCCGTAGCGGGGGAACATCTCCTCGAGCGGGATGCGGGAATGCCCGGTACCGAACAGGTGGACCAGCCCACCGGCGGCGATGGCGTCGGCGCAGCGGGCTGCCGTGACGTCGATCACCTCCGTCTGCGTCGCCCCCAGGAGGTCGAGGAGGTGCCGGGCGGCGGCGAGCCAGCCGGCGGGGCGCTCGCCAGAGGAGGCGGACCCGTCGGAAGCGGCAATCGGTGTCATCGCCTGCGGCATTGCGTACTCTTGGGTCGATCATGAGCGAAATGTCTAGACAGGTTGGACTGTAGGGATGACCACGCGCCGGCGTCAACCGGAGCCGTCCGGGGCGCGCCACGAGCAGATTGCCGAGTACCTGAGGAAGGTGGTGGCCGCTGCCTCCCCCGGTGACCGGCTGCCCTCGGACGCCGAGCTGTGCGCCCGGTTCGGGGTGAGCCGGATGACCGCCCGCCAGGCGGTGCAGACACTGGCCAACGAGCGGGTGCTGTACCGGCAGCGGGGGCGAGGCACCTTCGTGGCGGCGCGGCAGATCCCCAGGGTGCTCGGCTCGCCCCTGTCGTTCACGGCCTCGACCCGCCGCCGGGGGATGGTCCCCGGCTCGGTGGTGCTCGCCTCGGGCCGCCGGCCGGCCACGGAGGACGAGGCCGAGGCGCTCGGGCTGGCGCCGGAAGACCTGGTGGTGATGGTCGAACGGGTTCGGCTGGCGGACGCGGTGCCGGTGGCCATCGAGCACGCCGCCATCCACCCCTCGTGCGAATTCGTGCTCGACGACGACCTCGCTTCCGCGTCGCTCCACGACAGCTTCGCCGCCCACGGCCGCACCGCTGCCGCCGCCTTCGCCCGGGTCGCCTCACGCCGGGCGACGGCGGTGGAACGGCGGCTGCTCGAGCTCGGGGTCGACGGGGTGGTCCTCACAGAGCGACGCACCATCGTCGACCAGGAGGGTCGACCGCTGGAACACACCGAGACCGTCTACGCAGCCGAGCGCTACAGCTTCGAAGCGGTTCTGCACTCGGGCGAGGACCGAGATTGAGCCGGCTGCTGGGGCTCGACTTCGGTGGGACCAACATCAAGGTGGTGATCCTCACCGACACCCCGGGTGGCGACCCCGAGGTGGTCTGGACCGATCAGCGACCCACCCGGGCCGAAGGAGGCCCCGACGTCGTGGTCGGCGAGCTCGTCGCCGCCGGTCGCCAGGCGATGGGTGCGCACGGCCCGATCGATGCCGTCGGGCTGGGCATACCCGGCGTCTTCGACCCGGAGGCGGGCACCATCCTGCTGTTCCCCAACTTTCCCGGCGAGTGGGCCGGGCACCCGATCCGTCAACCGATCTCGGAGGCGCTCGGGCTCCCGGTGGCGATGATCAACGACGCCAGGGCGTTCACCCTGGCCGAGGGGACGATCGGCGCCGGGCGCGGCTGTCGCAGCATCGTCGCCATGACGCTGGGCACCGGCATCGGCGGCGGGGTGATGATCGACGGCAGGCTCATCACCGGGGCCAGTGGCAGGGCCGGCGAAATCGGCCACCAGATCATCGAAGTCGACGGGCCCCCGTGCGGGTGCGGTAATCGGGGCTGCGTCGAGGCCCTCACCCGGGCCGGGGTGCTCACCGGGCTGGCCGGCAGGAACACCGTCGAAGAGGTGTACCGGGCGGCGGCGCACGGTGACGAGCGGTGTTCCGCCGCCATCGCCAGAGTCGCCGACTACCTCGGGGTGGCGCTGGCCAACGTCGTCACCGTGATCGGGCCGGACCGTATCGTCGTCGGCGGCGGGGTGATGGCCGGCGGCGAGCGGGTGCTCGGCCCCATCCGCCAGGCGGTGTTGCGCCACGTGACACTGGCGCCGCCCGAAACCATCTCGGTGGTTGCCGCCGAGTTGGGCACCATGGCCGGAGCGATCGGGGCCGCCTTGGCGGCGCGGAGCGTACTCCCCGAGGCTTAGCCGCGGAGCATGCGGCGGAGAGCCAGCTCGGCCAGCAGAGCGGCGGCGTCCGGCAGCACCGAGTCGTCGAAGGCGGCCCGTGGGGAGTGGTTGTCCGGGGCGGTGGCCGGGTCGCCCGGGCAGGCGCTGATGCACACGTAGGCCCCGGGTACCTCGTTGAGCACGAACGAGAAGTCCTCCGATCCGGTTTCCGGGAGGTCCATCCGATCGAACCGGTCGGCGCCGAAGAGGTCGACGATGGTGGCGGCGGCGAAGTCGTACTCGGTCTCATCGTTGACGGTCACCGGGTACCCCCGCTGGTAGTCGACGTCGGCAGCCAGACCGTGGGCCGAGGCGATCCCCCGCACCAGCTCGATGGTGGCCGCCTCGGCCAGGTCGCGGTTGGCCGCCGAGAACGTCCGCACCGTCGCATCGAACCCGGCGTCGTCGGGGATGATGTTCGCCTTGGTCCCTCCCCAGAGCCGTCCCACGGTGACCACCACCGGGTCGCGGGCGTCGAAGCGGCGGGTGACCATCGCCTGCAGGGCGAGAACCATCTCGCTCACCGCCGGGATCGGGTCGCGGGCGTGTTGCGGCGCCGAGCCGTGCCCACCCTCGCCGACCACGCGCACGTAGAGCGTGTCGGCGGCGGCATAGAGCGGGCCGGGACGGGAGAACCAGGTGCCCTTGGGACGGGCGGCCGAGTAGACGTGGAGCGCGTAGGCGGCGTCGACGCGGCGCCCGGAGGCATCGAGCACACCCTCGGTGATCATCAGCTCGGCACCGCCCTCGACCTCCTCGCCGGGCTGGAACATGAAGACGACCTTGCCGGTCAGCTCGTCCCGGAGCGAGTCCAGGATGCGGGCCGCTCCGACCAGGGCGGCGACGTGCAGGTCGTGGCCGCAGGCGTGCATGCGTCCCGGGTGCGTCGAGGCGTAGGCGACGTCGACCTGCTCGGTGACCGGCAAGGCGTCCATGTCGCCCCGCAGCAGCACGCTGGGCCCGTCGCCGTCACCGAGCACCGCGGTGACCGACGACAGCGCCCCGCCCGTCGTCACCTCGAGGTCGAGCCCGGCGAGGGCATCGAGCACGATGGCCTGGGTCTTGGGCAGGTCGAGCGCCAGCTCGGGCACCTGGTGCAGCCGGCGGCGAAGGTCGACGAGGTCGCCGGCGATGGTGCCGGCCAGCTCGATCGTGCGCACCGGGCCTCCTCCGGTCGTCGTCCGAGCCGTCACGCTACCCGGTCCGTCGCCAGGCGGCCGGGTCACATCATCACGTTGAGGCCGCCGACCACCCGCCGGCCGAGCTCGTCGCCGGCCGTCTCCGTGGCGGTCACCGTCACCCGATCGGCGACGTCGTCCACCGGGCGGCGTCCGTTGGCGAGCACCACGTAGGTCTGGCTGTCCATCGCCACCGTCGCCTGAGGGGGGCGGGCCGGGTGGTCGACGACCACGGCGCGCCCCTCGCGCACTTCGCACGTGACGTGCCGCCGGACCGGGCCGGTGAGCTCGAACTCGACGGCGCGTCCCTCGGGGCAGGCGGCGCGTTTGCCCACCACCATCGGCAGTGATCGCAGCAGACGGTCGATGCTGTGCTCGGCGGCGGCCCCGCTCTCGTTGCCGGGCATGTCGAGGGCGCGGCGGGCGTCCTGCTCGTGGACCCAGCAGTCGACGATTCGAACACTGAGGAAGTCGGTCATGGTGCCCGGCCCCACCGGCGTGATCATCGGCTGGGCGTAGTACGCCGCCTCGGCGGCGCCGAGGGTGTGCTCGCGGGTAGCGATGAGCTCGTCCCACTCGGCGAGGACCGCGGCGCCGGGTAGACCGCGCCGCAACTCCACCTCGTTCTCGTTGAAGTCGCCGATCGTGTTCCGCACGTGGGACTCGGAACCGTCGGGCGCGTCCCGGCGCGGCGCTGCGGGAAGGCCCTCGAGGAGGCGCTCGATGCCGATCAGGTGGGAGAGGTTGTCCTGGACCGACCAGGCGGGGAGGTCGGTCTGCGCCTTCCACTGGGTCTCGGTGATCCCGTGGCCCAGCTCGGACCACGCCAGCCAGACGCCGGTCAGGGTGTCGATGATCACGGTCGGGATGCCAGGTCGGTCGGCGGCCATCCTGCTCCTTGGTCGAGGCGAAGCGTAGGGGTGAAATGCGTTACGGGCCGGGTGGTGGCATCATGGACGGCACAGGCACCCGCCTGAGGATGAGGAGGGATCGGAGCTTGACGCGGTCGGCGTGGTGTGGCGACGGTTCGGTCGAGTGGCGTCAATTCGCCCTCGACGAAGGTCAGCCGAGCCCGTTCTCCGACAGCGCCTCGCCGCCCGACGCATTGCCCTCGAAGCCCGGAGACCATCGATCGTGGTGGGCCCGCTGGCTCACTCCTCTAGGCCCGAGGAACCCAGCAGGCTCGCGCTGAGCGGTTGGAGCTTCAGCGCGGGTCGCCGTAGGTACGTGCCAGGTAGTCGTCGAGCATGGACGCGGTCGCTGTCGCCCCGCATCTGGTGACCCCGACCGACATCACCTCGAGCAGGCCGTCGAGGGTGCGCACCCCACCGGCGGCCTTCACCTGGATGTGCGGCGAGACCGTCGCTCGCATCAGCCGCAGGTCGTCGAGCGTGGCGCCGGAGGGGGCGAACCCGGTCGATGTCTTGACGAAGTCGGCACCGGCCGACTCGACCAGCCGGCAGCCCCGCACCTTCTCGTCGTCGGTGAGATAGGCGTTCTCCAGGATCACCTTGACCAGGGCACCGTCGGCAGCCCCGACCACCGCGGCGATGTCGGCCTCGACGGCGGCGTCCTCGCCGGAGCGCAGCCACCCGATGTTGATGACCATGTCGAGCTCGGACGCTCCCTCGGAGCGCAGCAGCGTCGCCTCGGCGACCTTGGTGGCGGTGGCCGACGATCCGTGCGGGAAGCCGACCACCGTGCCCACCTCGACGGTGGTCCCACCCAGCAGTCGGACCGCCCGCGGGACGTCGGCGGGGCGCACGCACACCGAGGCCACGTCGTAGCGGAGGGCGAGGGCGCACCCGTCGACGATCTCGTCGATGGTGAGCTCCGGTCGCAGGAGCGAGTGGTCGATCGTCTTGGCCACCGTGGCGTAGGTGACGTCGTGGACGGTGAGGGCGGTTGTCTCCATCGGCGGAGCCTACGATGGGAGCGCCAGGTTGTCTAGACAGGTGGGCATCAGGGCGATGGGGGCGCAGGCTCGCTGACCCCCCAGCCGCCGTCGACCGAGATGAGCTGGCCGGTGATCATCGCCGCCGCGTCGGACATGAGGAACGCAGCCGCCCCGGCCACGTCTTCGGGATCGAGCGGGCCCCCGGCCAGCGGCTGCTTGACGGCGGCGTACGCCATCGTCGGCGGGTCGGACAGTGCCCGGGTCGCCATCGGCGTGTCCACCAACCCGGGGGCGATGGCATTGACCCGGATGCCGTTCCCGGCGTAGTACGCCGCCGTCGCCAGCATCAGCGAGATGGCGGCACCCTTCGCCGCGGCATAGGCGTGCGTGGCGAACAGGGCCGGCGAAGGGTGCGAGGCGATGGCGCTGGTGACGATGGCTATCGACCCGCCGGTCCCCTGGGCGAGCATCGCCCGCAGCGCCGAGCGCACCGCCAGGAACGCCGGGAGGCCGTTGAGGTCGAACGTCGCCTGCCACGCATCGAGCGACACATCGTGGAGGGGGCCGTCGCCGGCACCGCGGCCGCTGCCACCGGCCACGGCCACCAGCCCCTCGATCCGCCCTGACCATTCGACGGCGGCGGCGAAGGCGGCCTCCGCCTGGTCCTCCGAGCGCAGGTCGGCGGCCGCCCAGCCCGACCGACCTCCCTCGCCGACGATCCGGCCGGCCAGCAGCTCGGCCTCACCGCCGTCGAGAGATATCACGAACACCGACGCACCCTGGGCGGCGCAACGGACCGCGGTGGCGGCGGCGATGCCGGTGGCACCGGTCACCACGCATGCCTTGGTGGCCAGCGGAGCGTCCATGCCGGCATACTCGCAGCTTCATGCCCGGGCCGACTCCGGCACAGTCACGACACCGGCGAGCCGAGTCGCTCGCCCTCCTCCGCACATGGGGCCCCAACCCCATGTGCGGCCGTGGCTCGCTTCACCGATGAAGGAGCGACGTTGGGGCTGCCTACCTAGAGTCGGCGCATGGACCCCCCTGCCGACCTCCTCGGCCAGTCGCTGAACATGGACGACTTCGAGGAGGCCGCCGGGTCGGTCCTTCCGCAGATGGTGTTCGACTACTACCAGGGCGGGGCGCTCGACGAGATCACGCTCGGTCGCAACCGGGCGGCATGGGCGGAGATCACGCTCCGCTACCGGGTGCTGCGCGACGTGTCGAAGCGGAGCATGGCCACGTCGGTGCTCGGGATGGACATCGCCAGCCCCGTCCTCTTCGCCCCCACCGCCTTCCACAAGCTCGCCCATCCCGAAGGCGAGCGGGAGACGGCACGGGCGGCACACGCCCTCGGCACCATCATGACCCTCTCCACGCTGTCGAACATCCCCATGGAGGAGGTGTGCGTCGAGCACGACAAGGTGTGGTTCCAGCTCTACGTCTACCGCGACCGTGGGCTGACCAGGGATCTCGTCGCCCGGGCCGAGGCGGCCGGGGCCAAGGCGATCGTGCTCACCGTCGACGCCCAGATGTGGGGTCGGAGGGAGCGCGATGTGCGCAACCGTTTCCACCTTCCCGAGGGGCTGCAGGTGGCCAATGCCCTGCCCGGCGGCCACGGGGCGATGCCGGAGACGGCGGGCGAGTCCGGGCTGGCCGCCTACGTCGCCCAGCTGTTCGATCTCGAGCTGTCGTGGCACGACCTGGAGATGCTGCGCGGGCTCACCCCGCTTCCGCTCGTGCTCAAGGGCCTGGTCCATCCCGACGATGCCGTTCTCGCCGTCGAGCACGGAGCCGACGCCGTGGTGGTGTCGAACCACGGTGGTCGCCAACTCGACACGTCGCCGGCGACCGCCGAGGCCCTGCCGGCGGTGGTGGAGGCCGTCGAGGGTCGGATCCCGGTCCTGGTCGACGGGGGCATCCGTCGCGGCACCGACGTGATCAAGGCGCTGGCGATGGGGGCGTCTGCGGTGCAGATCGGCCGCCCGGTGTTGTGGGGGCTGGCGGTCGGTGGCGAGCCGGGGATCCTGCAGGCGGTGGGCGGCCTGCTGCGCGAGGTCGACGAGGGGATGGCGCTCTGCGGGGTGACGTCACCCCAGGACATCACCGCCGACCTGCTGGGGTGAGGGAATCAGGCGTCGGGACGAGGCGTCGCCGGGGATCAGCACGCCGGGGTTGAGCAGCCCGTCGGGGTCGAATTGCTGCTTGCGCATGATCAACTCGACTATGTCGGGCCGGACCGGATCCAGTCGGTGGCGCTTGACCACCCCAACGCCGTGCTCGCCCACCACCGACCCGTCGAGGCCCTCGACGATGTCGAGCATCGCGTCGTGGTCGATGTCGCCTGCGATGTTGATGTGGCAGTTGACGAACGGCCCACCCGGCGGGCCGGTGTAGACGTGGCCCCACAGGTACGCCGTCGGGCCGTCGGAGACGGCGGCCCGCAGCTGCCCGATGGCCCCGAGCGGGACCGTGAAGTCGAGCTTGGCGACGTGGTCGGCGACGCCGTGGGCCGCCGACGGGAGGACGTGGCGGAGCGCCCACAGCTCGTCTTGCTCGGCGGGATGGGCGGCGACAACGCCGTCGACATCACCGAGCGAGTGGATCAGGGTGTCCTCCAGGCCGGGGGGGCCACGGAACTCCACCAGGAGCATGCACTCGGCGTCGAGCGGTGACCGGCGGCCCAGTGCCTGCGCAGACAGCTCGAGCTCACCGGCGCCCAGCAGCTCGAAGGCCCAGAGGGAGGGCAGCACCACCAGACGGCGGGCGAGGTCGGTCACCTCGCCGTGGGTGGTCGGGATGAGGATGACGAGGCGCTCGGCGCCGGACCGCTCGGTGCGGAGGGTCACGCCGAGGATCACCGCCAGCGTACCCTCGCTGCCGCATACCACCCTCCACAGCTCGGCGGCCGGGTTGCCATGGAGCAGCACCGAGTCGACGTGGGTGCCGTCTACCAGGCAGACCTCGGCGTCGAGCAGCTGGTCACGAACCCGCCCCATCCTGATGGTGTGGATGCCGCCGCCGTTGGTGGCGACCATCCCGCCGATGGTGGCCGAGTCTCGTGCCGAGCTGTCGATGCCGACGAACAGGTCGCGGGAGGTGGCGACCTCGTGGATCTCGGCCAGGGTGGTTCCGGCCTGGGCCCGGATCGTCCCGTCGGCGGACTCGCCCACCCCGGTGAGGCGCCTCGTGCTGAGTACCACCTCGCCGTTGCGGGGCACGCCGCCGCCGACCAGCCCGGTGTTGCCCCCCTGCACGACCACCGGCATGCCGGCCTCGTGGCAGGCCGACATCACCGCAGAGACCTCGGCCACCGAACCGGGCCTCACCACGGCGGGGGTGGAGCCGGTGAACTCGCCGGTCCAGTCGGTGGCGTACCCGGCGACCACATCGGGGTCGGTGAGCACGTGGTCGTCGCCCACGATTCCGGCCAGAGTCCGCAGCATGGCGGCACTGTAAGGAACTTGCAGCCACCGATGTGGCGCCTGGCTACCCGGTGTCGGCCCTGGCGCCGATGCGGGCGAACGGCTCGGTGGAGAAGACGACCTCGAGGGGGACCTCGAAGTAGCGGGCGATGCTGAGGGCGAGATACAGGCTGGGGCTGTACTCGCCACGCTCCAGGTAGCCGATCGTCTGGTAGTGGACGCCGAGCGCCGAGGCGAGCTGGCGCCGGGAGATGCCGCGCTCGACCCGCAACATGGCGATCCGGTTGTAGACCGTGTCGTTGCTCACCGCACCCATTGCAGCGCCTGCTCCCGGGCCTCCTCCACCGCAGAGCCGGACTGGCGTCGGGCCATGCGGCGCAGCACCACAGGGACGACGAGGAGCCCGGCGACGGCCCACAGCCCGAGCACGACCACCGTCCAACCGGTCCGCCACGACCCCCCGATCTCGAGCGCCGCCGCCGAGTCCGGGAGGAACGCCGAGCGCATCCCGAGGCCCAGCCAGTACAGGGGGAACATCTGCGCCACCACCTGGAGCCATCCCCACAACGACTGGATGGGGAAGAAGATCCCCGAGATGCCGGTGAGGATGGCAAACGGCAGCATCCCCCAGGTCCCGACCTTCTGCACCCCGGGCACCAGGGAGCCGATGGTGAGCCCGATGGGGAGGGTCGCCAGGGTGCCGAGCACGGTCACCCACAACATGGTGAGCCAGCCCTCGGCGCCGTTGGCCATGAGGTCGGGGAAGAGCAGCATGCCCGGGATGAGGATGACGGCGAAGGACGGCACGATCCCGAGGAAGCTGGAGACCACGTGGCCCACCTCGTGGCCGAGGACGCCGTTGGGCACCGCCTTCGCCCGGAGCAGCGTGCCGTCCTCACGCTCCATGGCCAGCGCGTAGGCCGGCCCGATGATCATCCCGAATGCCACCATCGCCCCGAGGATGCTGGGCATGGCAACGGCGGGATACGAGAGGCTGGTGCCTTCCACGTCGTTGTTCCGGTTGAGGAACAGGTAGCCGAGCACGGCGACCGACATGAACACGTAGAACCCCTGGTCCTGCGCACTGAGCACGCTCTGCTTGAACTCGATCCAACCGCGTTGGAAGCCGGTGCGGATCGCGTTCTCGGTGGGGTTCATCAGCTCGCCCTCTCTTCCGGGGCCTGGCCGGTGGCGGCCGCCTGCAGTTGGGTGACGCCGCCGGGGCCCCGGCCGCTCTCCTGCCGCTGGACCATCGCCAGGTAGGTGTCCTCGAGGGTCGCTCGCCGCACCTCCAGATCGGAGATGTCGTGGTCCTGGTTGAGCAGGTCGCGCACGAATCCGGTGGCGTCCGTGGTGGCGTGCACGAACTGCTCGCCGTCACGACTCCACTTCACCTGGGCCTCGCGGGTGACCCGGCGGGCCAGCTCGTCGGCGCTGCCGTCGGCGACGATGCGCCCCTCGGACAGGATGAGGATCCGGTCGGCGAGCTTCTCGGCTTCGTCGAGGTCGTGGGTGGTGAGGAGGATGGTGGTGTCCTCGAGGTCGGTGAGCCGGTGGACGAGGTCGTGGAAGTCACGCCGCGCCTGGGGGTCGAAGCCCGCCGTCGGCTCGTCGAGGAAGAGCAGCTCGGGACGCCCGATGATGCCGACGGCGAGGTCGAGTCGCCGTCGCTGGCCTCCGGACAGGGTGCGGATCTTCTGGTGTTGCTGCTCCTCGAGCCCGACCATGGTGATGAGCCGGTCGACGTCGTAGGGCCGTTGCCGATCGGCGGTCGAGTACGGCAGGTAGTAGCGACCGAGGTGGTCGAGCAGGACGCGGGGTGTCCATCTGGCGTGGTCGCGCCACGATTGGAGGACGACGCCCACCCGGGCCCGCCAGTCCTCGCCGCCGGTGCGGGGATCGACGCCGAGCACCGACACCGAGCCTGCCGAACGGACCCGGAAACCCTCGAGGATCTCGATGGTCGTCGTCTTGCCGGCGCCGTTGGGTCCGAGCAGAGTGACCACCTCTCCCCGGTGTACGGAGAAGTCGACGCCGTCGAGCACGTCGACCGTGCCGTACCGCATGCGCAGGGCCTCGACCCGGATGACGGTGTCTGTCGAATCGATCATGAGTCTCTGCACTTCCGTAATGTCAGCGGTATTGAATGTAGTAGTAATGCTATGGATCGTCAAGACACTTCTCCTCCCCACCGGGGGAGGAGTGGCTGCCACACGGGCCGAAGGCCGGCACGGCAGACGAGGAGGCGGGAGACTCAGAGCGCCTTGGTGAAGAGCCATGCCCGATGGTGTTGGGAGTAGCCGGTGCGGTCGAGGGCTTCGACCACCCAGGGCACGGCGGGCAGCTTGACCTCGATGCGGTCGGCCTCCAGCTCGCGGCTGAGGTCGGTGACCGCCTCGAGGAGGTCGGGCAGCTCGTCGGGACCGCCGGACATCCAGCCGCTCTCCAGCGTGTCGCCGTCGACCGCAGCCATCACCCACCCCGCTGACGTCACCCACAGGGCCTGGGCCCGGGCCGCCCGCTCAAGGTCGACCGCGTGGAGCCGGCGCCACGTCCAGGAGACGGCGACCAGGCCCCGCGCCGCCCGTCCCATCTCGCTGGTGGTCCAGGCGATGAAGGCCGGCGTCGCCTCTGCGGACGGCGCCTGGTCGAGCACGTCACGCGCGGGGCGGCGACGGCCTCCGTTGCCCGAGGGCCTGGCGGACCGGGGGGCCGGCCGCGTCGCCGCCGTCCACGCCGCGGTCCGGCGCATCCCCAACCGCTCCACCTGGGCGGCGGCCGCCTCGTTCCAGTCCTCCACCGCCAGCCTCGACACCACGGCGCCCCGACCGCGGGCCCACTCCTCCAGATCGGCGTCGATGGCCGAGGCGATCCCCCGCCGCCGCCATTCGGGGCGCACCCGGGCGCCCTGCAACCAGAGCTCGTCCTCGGAGAGCATCCGACCCGCCCCCATGGCGACGGCCTCGTCCGCCTCGTCGACGGCGACGATCAGCCGGACGTTGGGATCCGCCAGCCAGGCGACGAAGGCGTCGGCCACGTAGTCACCCCAGGTGAAGGTGTCCGTGGTGAAGGCGGCGATCGCCGGCTGGTCGGCGGCGACGGCGGGGCGCAGCGTGAACGCCATCCGGTCACGATAGGTCGGCGCCCAACGGGACCCGGCGACCGAGTCGAGGTCCGTCAGCCGGTGGTGCCGACCCAGAGCTGCTGGCCGCTGCCGCCCTCGATGGGGATGGCCTGCTCGGACCAGCCGGCCAGGAGGATGCCGTTGGGGCCGACCGCCTGGTAGTTGGGGTAGAAGCCCGGAGGCAGCGCCTCGTCGAGCGGGAGCCGCACCCAGGTGTCGCCGTCGAGCGAGGCCACGATGGTGAAATCGACCTGCGGCTCCTCGAAGCCCTGGTCGGCTTCGGCATACACCGCCTGCCAGGCGGCGTCGATCGCCTGGCGATCCACCGCCACCACGACCTCGCCGGTGTCGGGATCGACGATCTCGATGGGGTCGGTGGACTCCAGGTCCTCCTGGTAGGCCTCGGCCATCACCGTGCCCTCGGCGTCGGTGACCGTGTAGGTCCCGTCGGCGGAGATCGTCACCGTGAGGTCGTCAACCGTCACCACCGCCGGCCCGAGCACCCCGCCCGGGTACCCGACGGCGATGAGCCCGTGGGGGGATGCGCTCAGGCTCTGGAAGGCCACATTCTCGAGCTCGGGCAGGTCGAGCGATTCCCAGGTCTCGCCGTCGGTCGAACGCCACACCGCGCCGTAGCCGTCGGCGTCGGTCCCGGCCACGTAGACATGGTCGCCCTGAGTGGCGACGGTGCTGACGGTGGCGCCCCGCCCGACGTCGACCCTCGTCCATTCGTTTCCGTCGAGCCGGTAGAGGGCGGTGCCGTTATCCATGCCGAAGCTGGCGTACAGCGTGTCACCCAGGCCGGCGACCGAGTTCAGCCAGCCTGGGGCCGGGCCGGTGATCGTGACCTCCTCCCACGTCTGGCCGTCGTCGGTCGACCGGAAGGCGACGACCCGGTTGCCCGCCGCCAGGGACACGACCTCGGCCGACAGCCCCAGTTCCTCGGCGGTGAACGTGGCTTCCACGTTGCCGTTGCTGTCGTAGACGTCGATGTTGCCGTTGCCGTTGGCGCCCCACCCGAAGTCGGAGGAGAGGTCTTCGGGGATGACCTCTCGCATGACCTGCTCGAGGTCGCCCCATTGCGTCCCGAACACGGTGATCGCGTCGTCGTCCACGACCGCTGACATCAGGTTGGTGCCGACGGTGATGGTTACGTCGTCGAACTCCTGCTGGGCCTCGACGGGCAGTTCGGCGGCCGTCCACGAGATACCGTCTTCCGACAGGAGCACGAGCGGCTGGTCCTGGCCCATCGCCGGGTCGAAACCGCTTCCCACCGCCACCCACCGACCCTCGGTGGAAACGAGCTGGCTGACCCATCCTCCCTGCTGGCCGACCGGCATCTCCCCGGCGACCTCCCAGTCGAGCCCGTTCTCCGATATCAGTGCCTGTGGCATCTGGCTCCCCGAGTTGTAGTCGACGAACAGCGCCAGATAGCCGTCGTCGCCGGCGTTCACGCCCTGCATCTCGCCGTTCTCGGAGAACGGGAGCACCGCCCGGGTCCACTCGAGGTCGGCCAGGGCGCTGCTGGTGGCCAGGGACGCACCGGGTCCAGCAGCGACCGGGTTCTCCGGCTCGTCGTCGCTGAGGAGAGCTCCGGCGGCGAGCATCGTGCCGGCACCGATTGCGACGGTGACGGCGATGACGCCGGCGAAGGCGCCGAGCCGGCGCAACCGGGCGTCGCGCTTCACCGACTCCAACCGGGAGAGGGGCACCGCGGTTCGCCCGGCGGCGTCGAGGAGCCCCCGGTCGATCACCTCGGGGTCGGTGGCGTCGACCGCGGCCAGGACCCGCGCCGTGCCGACCTGGACCCGCTGCGCCGCCTCGGTGGGGAGCATGCCGAGGGCTCGTCCTACCGCGTCGTCGTCCCACCCCAGATATCGCGAGGCGATGAGGGCGAGACGCAGATCGAGGTCGAGCGCCCGGACCGCGTCGACAACGGCGACGGTCTCTGGTCCGGGTTGGTCGTCGGGGAGCCGGAACCCGGAGAAGTCCCTCCGTTTGCGGGTCAGTTGGCGACGAGCTGCCCCGAGCGCCTCGGCCGGTGGTGATCCGGCCGACCGGCCAATGGCTCTCCGTTCCCGACTGAAGGCGGTATCGACCGCGTCCAAGGCCAGGTCGCGGTCGCCGGTGGCCAGGACGAGCGCCCGATACAGGCGTCGGTCGCCAGTCCTCGTAGGCGACGTCGAAGGTCGGCTTGTCGAGCTGCGTGGTCATCGTGCCCAAGGATCGCGGTCAGCTATCAGACGGTCCGCCGAGCCGTGCGGTTCCCGCCGGCGTCCCCTATCGCCGTGGTATCACACCGCGGCGAGGCGGCGGGCCCGCTCGACGATGCCGTCGACGTTGGGCATCACCATCTTCTCGAGCACCGTGGCGAAGGGGAAGGTGGGGACCTCGGGCGTGCAGTAGCGCTCCACCGGGGCATCCAGCCATTCGAACGCCTTCGAGGCGATCTGGGCGGCCACCTCGGCGCCGAACCCGGCGAACTCGTTGTCCTCGTGGACGATGAGCACCTTGCCGTTGTGCTGCACCGCCGCCTCGATCGAAGGCCAGTCGAGCGGCCGGATCGAGCGCAGGTCGAGCACGTAGGCGTCGATCCCTTCCTCCTCGAGCCGCTCGGCGGCGAGGACCGCGTTGTACGCCATCGACCCGTAGGCGATCACCGTCACGTCACCACCGACTCGGCGCACCGCCGCCTGCCCTATGGGGACGACGTGCCTCCCCTCTGGGTACGGGCCCTTGGCCAGCCGGTAGAGGCGCTTGGGCTCGAGCACCATCACCGGGTCGGGGTCCTCGACCGCCGCCCACAGCAGGCCCTTGGTGTCGGCCGGCGTCGACGGGATCACCACCTTGAGCCCGGGGATGTGGGCGTAGGTCGCCTCGATCGACTGGGAGTGGTAGAGAGCGCCGGTGATGCCCCCGCCGTAGGGGACCCGGATCACCAGCGGGCAGTGCCACCGGCCGTTGGAGCGGTAGGAGATACGGGCCGCCTCGGAGACGATCTGGTCGAAGCCGGGGTGGATGAAGTCGGCGAACTGGATCTCGGCGACCGGCCGGGCGCCGGCGGCGGCGAGCCCGATGCCCACGCCGACGATCAACGATTCCGCCAGCGGGGTGTTGAACGAGCGATCCTCACCGAACTTCTCGCCCAACCCCTTGGTGGCCTTGAACACGCCACCTTTCGGGTCGCCGACGTCCTCACCGAAGACATACGCGTCGGGCACCTGCTCCAGGATCTCGTGCAGGGTGCGATTGATGGCGGTGATCATGTTGACCGTCTCGCCCTGCCCCTCCGGCTCCGGGGCGGTCACCGCGGTGTCCGGCTCGATCGGCCGGGCGTACACGTGGGCATAGGGGTCGGTCGGGTCGGGCTCGGTGGCGGCGTCCTTGGCGGCCGAGCTGACGTACTCGGTGATCTCGGTGTCGATGGCGGTCTCGGTGGCCTCGTCGAGCAGCCGGGACTCGACGAGGTACTGGCGGAACCGGGTGATCGGGTCCTTGCGACGCCACAGGTCGACCTCCTCGGCAGACCGGTAGAGCTTGTCGTCGTCGTCCGACGTGTGGGCGTAGTACCGGTAGGTCATCGCCTCGACCAGGGTGGGGCCCTCGCCGTCACGGGCCCGCTGCACCGCCGCGGCCATCACGCCGTACACCGCCAGGATGTCGTTGCCGTCCACCTCGATGCCGGGCATGGCGTAGCCGGCGGCGCGGGCGGCGATCGACCCGGCGACCTCCATGGTCACCGGGACCGAGATGGCGTAGAGGTTGTTCTCCACCAGGAAGATCATCGGGAGCTGATGGATTCCGGCGAAGTTCATCGCCTCGTGCCAGTCACCTTCCGAAGTGGCGCCCTCGCCCGACGAGACCATCACCACGCCGCCCTGGCCGAGGTGCTTGAGCCGGTAGGCGATCCCACAGGCGTGGGGGAACTGGGTGGCGATGACCGACGAATGGGTGAAGATGTTGGCGTCGGGCTCGGACCAGTGGTTGGGCATCTGGCGCCCGCCGCTGGCCGGGTCGCCGGCCTTCGAGAAGACGCTGAGGAACATGTCCCTCGGGGTGACACCGGCGGCCAGGTTGAAGGCGACGTCCCGGTAGTAGGGCAGAGCCCAGTCCGTGCCGAGCTCGAGGGAGAAGGCGGTCCCCACCTGCACCGCCTCGTGGCCGGCGGCGGAGAGGACGAACGGCACCCGTCCCTGGCGGTTGAGGGTCCACATCCGCTCGTCGACCCGCCGGGCGAGCAGCATCGCCCGGTACATCTCGATGGCGCGCTCGTCGCTCAGCCCGAGTGCCCGGTGGTCGCGCACGTTGTCGATCTCGAGCATCGGGCCTCCCTCAGTGGTACCCGTGGCGGAGCGGGCCGACCCCGGCCATGCGCTCCTCGGCGACTTCCTCGGCGGCCCGGTGCGGGTTGATGCCTCGCCGTTGCGCCTCGTCCAGGACGGTGCCGACCGTGGTCTCGATCCGCTCGACGGCCACGGCGGCAGCGTCGGGCCGGTAGCCGTCGAAGCTGGAGGCGATGTCGATGATGCCCCCGGCGTTGACCACGAAGTCGGGGGCGTAGAGGATCCCCCGGGCGACCAGGCGGTCGGCGTCGCTCTCCTCGGCGAGCTGGTTGTTGGCCGAACCGACCACGGCGGCGCAGCTGAGGCGCGGGATGGTGTCGGCGTCGAGCGATCCGCCCATGGCGCATGGGGCGAAGATGTCGCACTCGACGTCGTAGATGTCGTCGAGCTCGACCACCTTCACCCTGTGCTCCATGGCGACGGCGTCGGTCGCCAGAGGGTTGACGTCGGCGACCACGATGTCGGCGCCGAGGCCGGCGAGCCGGGCGACCAGGTCGGAGCCGACCTTGCCGACACCCTGGACGGCGACGGTGCGGCCGGAGAGGTCGGCGGAGCCCCACAGTCGATCGGCGACGGCGCGCATGGCGGCGACCACCCCGCGGGCGGTGGCCGGGGACGGGTCGCCGGAGCCGCCGTCCTCGAGCGGGAGGCCGGCCACCCAGCGGGTCTGGCGGCGGATCATCGCCATGTCTGCCGTCGTGGTTCCCACGTCCTCTGCGGTGATGTAGCGACCGCCCAGGCTGTCGACCACGTCGCCGTAGGCGCGCAGCAGACGCTCGGTCTTGATCTCCCCGGGGTCACCGATGATCACCGCCTTGCCTCCACCGAGATCGAGTCCGGCGGCGGCGGACTTGTAGGACATCCCCTTGGACAGCCGCAGCACGTCGACCAGCGCCGACTCCTCGTCGGGGTATGCAAAGAAGCGGGTCCCGCCGAGGGCGGGACCCAGAGAAGTCGAGTGGATGGCGATGATGCTGCGAAGCCCGGATACCCGGTCGTACCCGAAGAGCACCTCTTCGTGGGTGTCGAGTCCTATGGCGTCGAAAACGCCCACCGTGCCTCCCTCTCGGTCCCTGCGCCGCCGATTGTACCGGAGTGCGATGATGGGCACCCAGGCGACGGTCGTTGAGGGAGGAACGTTCGATGATCGACCAGCTGCTCGCCCCCGACAAGAGGCGCCTGTTCGTGGGTGGCGATTGGTCACCGGCCTCTGCCGGCGGCGAGTTCGACGTCACCGACCCGTCCACCGCCGAGCCGTTCACCGAGGTGGCCAACGGCACCGTCGAGGACGCCCTGGCGGCGGTGGCGGCGGCGCACGACGCCCTGCCCGGTTGGGCGGCGACCTCGCCGCGGGAGCGGGGCGAGCTGCTGCGGCGGGTGTTCGGATTGATGATCGAGCGGCGCGAGGAGCTGGCGACGCTCATCACGCTGGAGATGGGCAAGGCGCTGGGCGAGTCCCGCGGCGAGGTCACCTACGCCGCCGAGTTCCTCCGCTGGTTCTCCGAGGAAGCGGTGCGCAACCAGGGCCACCTGTCGACGGCGCCGGCCGGGGACAAGCGGATCCTGTCGATCGGCCAGCCAATCGGGGTCTCGCTGATGGTGACCCCGTGGAACTTCCCGGCGGCGATGCTCACCCGCAAGCTGGGGCCGGCGCTCGCCGCCGGGTGCACCGCCGTGGTGAAGCCGGCATCCGACACCCCGCTGACCGCGCTGGCGCTCGCCGGGTTGCTCGCCGAGGCCGGGCTCCCCGACGGGGTGGTCAACGTGGTCCCGTCGCGTCGGTCGGGCGAGGTGGTGGGGGCGATGCTCGCCGACCACCGGGTGCGCAAGCTCTCCTTCACCGGTTCCACCGAGGTGGGGAGCCGGCTGCTGGAGCAGGCGGCCAAACGGATCGTGAGCTGCTCGATGGAGTTGGGGGGGAATGCCCCGTTCCTGGTGTTCGACGACGCCGACATCGAAGCCGCCGTCGCCGGGGCGATGGTCGCCAAGATGCGCAACGGCGGCCAGTCCTGCATCGCCGCCAATCGCTTCTACGTCCAGGAGGCGGTCGCCGACGAGTTCACCGCCGCATTCGCCGCGGCGATGGCCGCCCAGGTGGTCGGCCCCGGTCTCGACCCCGACACCACCCTGGGCCCGATGATCAACGAGGCGGCCCAGTCCGACCTCGCCGAGTCGGTGGAGGTGATGACCGCCGACGGGGCGGAGGCGGTGACGGGAGGGAGCGCTCCTGACCGAGCCGGCTACTACTTCGAGCCGACCGTCCTCGGTTCGGTGCCCGCCGGGGAACCGGCGCTGCGGCGTGAGCTGTTCGGCCCGGTGGCGCCGGTGGTCACCTTCGCCACCGAGGAGGAGGCGATAGCCCTGGCCAACGACACGGTCCACGGGCTCGCCGCCTACCTGTACTCGGGCGACCTCTCCCGTGGCCTCCGGGTGGCCGAGGCGCTCGAGTCGGGCATGGTCGGGGTCAACCGGGGTCTCATCTCCGACCCCGCCGCCCCGTTCGGCGGCGTCAAGGAGTCTGGCATCGGGCGGGAGGGTGGCCACGAGGGACTGCTCGAGTACCTCGAGGTCAAGTACATCGCCGCCGATTGGTGAGGGCCGGCGCCGCAGTCGCCTCGGCAGATTGTGTCGCACCCGCGCTGCATGATGACGGTCTACGTTGCCAAAGGAGGCAAGATGTCGCTCGTAGACCCGGCACACGAAGCGCTGTATGCTCGGCTCGAGGAGGTCCTCGGTGCCGACCACGCCGCCACCCTCATGACCCACCTACCGCCCACTCCGGCCGGCCGCCTGGCCACGTTCGACGATATCGGCGTGCTGTCCCGGAGCGTCGACGACCGGTTCGCCTGGGTCGATCAGCGGTTCGACAGGGTCGACGAGCGGTTCGACCGGATGGACGAGCGGTTCGACCGGATGGACGAGCGGTTCGACCGGCTGGAGAAGCGGTTCGACAAGATGGACGACCGCTTCCACGACTTGCAGGGGGCGATTCGGGACCAGATGCGCTTCTACTCCGGTACCACCGTGGCCGCCATGACGGCCCTCACTGCGATGTTCTCCTTCGTCGTCGTCCTCATCACCTGATCTGCGGTCAGCGAGGGCTCATGGTCGGCAGGCCGACGTCCCGGGCGGCGTCGATCAGACGAATGTCGTAGGCGACGACCGCATCGAGGTCGGCGCCGACCGCCATGGCCGATGCCAGGTGGATGGCGTCGAGCGATCGCAACGACGGCGGTGGCAACGTGGCGGCGAGATCCAGCGTCGTCCGGTCCACAGCGATCTCGCCCACGGTGGCGAGCACCTGCCGGGCATGGGCGACGTGTTCGGAGTCGATGCGAGCGGCCGCCCGGATCAACTCGGTCCGGGCGAGGGCGCTGGTGGCGACCCGACGGTCCGCCAGCCACTGGCGGAGGGCCGGCGTCTCACGCTCGGTCCGTACCAGCTTGACGAGGGCCGAGGTATCGAGGTAAGCGACGCTCATCGCTCGTCACGGCGGAGATCTTCCAGCGCCTCGCTCAGGATCGACGAACCATCGCCGGCTAGTGGATCGATCTCGGCGATCTCCGCGGTGGGCAGGTTCAGGCGCCCGGACGCTCTCAAGTCGTCCCAGCCGGCCTCTCGCAACGGGGACAGCAGGGCCACCGGGCGGCCCCGATCCGTGACCGTGAACGTCTCACCTTCGGCGACGAGGCGCAGCCAGCGACTGGCGTGCTGTCGCAGTTCCCGGATCCCGATCGATCTCATGTGCTACATGATAGCACATAAGCGATCCATGCCGTGGTGGCAGGGCCGGTCGGCCGCTCGTCCCGAGGGCCTACCATCGTCGCCGGCCGGACCAGGGACGAGGAGAGGGCACACGTGGCCACCGAGGTGACCGACAACGTCGCGCAGGGCAGGTATGAGCTCCATGTCGACGGCGAACTGGCCGGCATCGAGACGTACCGCATCTACAACGACACGATCACCTTTGTCCACACCGAGGTGTTCGACGCCTTCTCCGGGCGCGGCCTCGCCTCGCAGCTGATCAAGCACGTCCTCGACGACGCCAGGGTCCGTGGCCTGCGGGTCGTCCCCCGGTGCCCACTGGTGGCCGCCTACATCGAGCGCCATCCCGAGTACCAGGACCTCGTCGACTCCGCCGCCTGAGCGATGCCCCCCGGGCCGACCACCACGGAGACCCACGACTGGTACCTCGATCTCCAGGGGCGGCTCTGCGCCCGGCTCGAGGAGGTCGACGGCTCCGCCCACTTCACCCACGACCGATGGGATCGCCCCGGTGGGGGTGGTGGCGACACCAGGGTCCTCCAGGGTGACGGTCCGGTCGAGAAGGCGGCGGTCAACGTGTCGGCGGTATGGGGCGAGACCCCGGCCGGGCTCGGCGAGCAGCCAGTTGCGGAAGCCGAGCGATTCCATGCCGCCGGCATCTCGGTGATCGTCCATCCGCGCAACCCGCATGCCCCGGCGTTCCACGCCAACCTGCGGCATTTCGTCACCGACTCATCCTCGTGGTTCGGTGGCGGGCTCGACCTGACACCCTGCTACCTGTACCCGGAGGACGCCCGGCACTTCCACCGCGTGGTGTTCGACGCCTGCGCCCGGCACTCCGTGGCCGATCATGTCGCCTGGAAGCAAGCCTGCGACGACTACTTCCGGCTTCCCCACCGCGGCGAAGCGCGCGGTGTCGGCGGGATCTTCTTCGACCACCTGACCGAGGCGCCGGCGGAGGTGTGGGCCTTCCAACGGGACCTGGGCGACCACCTCGTCGACGCCTACGTGCCGATCCTGGAGCGACGGATGGGCACGCCCTACGGCCCCGAGGAGGAGCTGTGGCAGCTGAGGCGCCGGGGTCGCTACGCCGAGTTCAACCTGGTCTGGGACCGGGGCACCAGGTTCGGCCTGGAGACCGGGGGCCGCACCGAGAGCGTTCTCGCCTCGCTCCCGCCACGGGTGCGCTGGGACCACGGAACCGTCACCAAACCGGGGACCGCCGAGGCCGAGCTCGTCGAGGTACTCACCGGGCCCCCACGGGACTGGCTCGCCTGAATCGGCGATCAGCGACGCAGGCTTCCGACTGGCTGTCGAGCCTGTGCTTGGTAGCGTCGCCCGCCAGCCCTCATGCCCCAGCAGCCCGACCTGACGTCGATCAGCTACGCCTACCCGAGCGTCGGCGGCGATGCCCGTGCCGAGGTCGCCCGGCTGCTCGCTCTGGCGCCGACGGTGCCGCCGGGGACGTTCGTGCTCTCGACCTGCCTCCGGGCCGAGTTCCTCGTCCACGGGGATCGGGCTCGGCTCGACGACGTGCTCACGCAGATGCTCGGTACGGTGCCCGACGTCGACGGCGTCGCCATCAGGAGCGACGGCGCCTCCGTCGCCCACCTGTTCCGGGTGGCCGCCGGGCTGGAGTCGCCGGTGCGGGGCGAGGTCGAGATCCTCACCCAGGTCCGCCACGCGGTGCGCAGGGCGAGCGACGACCCGGACACCGACGGCACTTTCTCCAAGCTGCTCGAGGCGGCGGTGGCGGCCGGCCGCCTCACCCGGGATTCGTTCCCGCAGAGCCCCCACGACTCGCTGGCCTCCGTCGCCGCCCAGCTGGTGGGCGACCGGGAGGCGGTCGCCGTCTTCGGGAGCGGGGTGATGGCGGCAGCGGTGGTCGACGCCCTCGGCGAGTTGCCCGTCCCTCCCCGTGTCGTCGTGGTCGCCCGCAACCCGGGTGTGCTCGCCCGGGCCGGGGTGGAATCGTGGCCGTTCGATCGCGCCGCCGAGGCCGTGGCCCGGTTCCCTGCGGTGATCTCGGCGACCTCGGCCAAGCGGCGGCTCGTCCCTGACGACGTGCTCGCCGCCGCCGTCGCCTCGCGGGTCACGCCGCTGGTGTTGGTCGACATGGCGATGCCGCCGGACTTCGCCCGCCCGGACACCGATGCCGCCACCCGCTACGTCGACATCGACGACCTGGCGGCGATGGCGGGTCGACGGCCCATCGACGACGACGCCGACGAGCTGGTGCTGAGCCGGGCCGACGAGGCGTATACCAGGTTCAGCCGTCACCAGCGGGTCGCCCCGGTCATCGAGAAGATGGTCGCCGACGCCGATGACGTCGTTGCCGAGGCGGTGGCCCGGTTCGCCGGCCGGCTGCGTCACGAAGCGGACGAGGCGGTGCTGCGTCAGGCGGCGCACACGGTGGCCCGGACCCTGATCGCCCGGCCCCTGGCCTACCTCAACGGGCCGGGCCGGGATGGCGACGCCGTCGACGCCGTCGCCGAGGCGTTCCACGCCGGTGCGCCCGATGGGTGACGTCTCTCTCGCCACGAGGGGATCGGCGCTGGCGATGGCACAGGCCCACGCCGTCGCCGACGAGCTGGCGACACTTCATCCGGGGATCGAGGTCGAACTGGTTGTGGTCACCACCACGGGCGACCTCGACCGGTCGAGCCCGGTCACCGAGCTGACCGAGTTGGGGGCGTTCGTGCGGGCGGTCCAGCTGACCGTGCTCGACGGTGGTGCAGACGCCGCCGTCCACTCGTGCAAGGACCTGCCGGTGCGCGGCCCGGAGGGCCTCAGCGCCGTCCACCCGGCCAGGCTCCCGGCGGAGGACGTGCTGTGCGGCGCCACCATGGCCGGCCTGCCTGAAGGCGCCAGGGTGGGGACCGGCAGCCCCCGTCGCTCCGCGCAGCTTTCCCTGCTCCGCCCCGACCTGGTGGTGACCGGTATCCGCGGCAACGTCGACACCCGGCTCACCCGGGTCGACGACGGTGACTACGACGCCATCGTGCTCGCCGAGGCCGGGCTGCGCCGGCTCGGGCGACTCGACGCCGTCGGCCATCGCTTCACCGTGGATGAGATGGTGCCTGCCCCGGCGCAGGGCGCCCTGGCGGTGGAACACGCCGGCGGGCCGGCGGCTTCGCTGCTGGCGCCACTCGACGATCCGATCACCCGGCGCGCGGTGACCGTGGAGCGTGGGGTGCTCGGCCTCACCAGGATGGGATGCCGCGGGGCGCTCGGTGCCCACGCCACACCGAGGGCCGACGGGTCGGTGGCACTCACCGGCTTCGTCGACGACGGGTTCGGCCGGCGGCGGGCGACGGTCGTCTCGGCGGACGCCGACGCGCCGGCCGCCCTGTGCGAGGCGCTCGGCATCCCGCTCGAGGAGCCCGCGATGGAGGCACGGTGACAGGACCGTGGCGGATCGCGGTCACCACCGCTGCCGATGCCACCGCCCGGCTGGCCGGTCTCCTCGCCTCCTCGGGACTCGTCCCGGTGGTACTTCCCTGCATCCGCATCGACCCCGGCGCCCCGGATGCCCTCGACCGTATCCGCTCCGCCGCCTCGGCTGCCGACTGGGTTCTGGCCACCTCGGGCCGGGCGCTGCGGGCCACCTGGCCGGAGGGGATGGCGGCGGCGCCCCCGGTGGCAGCGGTTGGTGACGCCACCGCCGCCGTGGCCACCGCGCTGGGCGCCACCGTCGGGCTGGTCGGGCAGGGAACCGCGGTCGATCTCGCCAGGGCTCTCGCCGACGGCATCTCCGGGTCGGTGGTGGTACATCCGGTCGCCGGGGGCGCCGACACCCATGCTGCGGAGATCCTCGCCGAGGCCGGCGCCGTGGTGATCACCGAGGTCGCCTATACCGCCGTCCCGATCGTCCCGGGCCCAGACCCGGTCGACGGCGCCGTGTTCGCGTCTCCTTCGGCGGTCGCCGGGTGGTTGTCGGCTCGGACACTCGACGAGCTCGCCGTGGTGGCGGCAATGGGACCGACCACCGCCGCCGCCCTCGAACACGCCGGCCGTCCGGCCGACATCGTCCCCGACCCCCCGAGCCTCGATTCGATCGTCGCCGCCCTCGCCACCGCGGGGACGATGGAAAGGACGCCTTCCGCATGAGCACGTTTCCCGCCGCCCGCGACCGGCGGCTCCGCCGGACCCCCCGATTGCGTCGTGCCGTCGCCGAGACCCGGCTCCACCCGGCGTCCTTCGTGCTCCCCGTCTTCGTGGTGCCCGGGTCAGGGGTGGAGCGACCCATCGGTGCGATGCCGGGACACGCCCAGCTCTCCGCCGACCGGGCCGCCGCCCTCGCCAAGGAGGCCGAGGCCGCCGGGGTGGGAGGGGTGATCCTGTTCGGCATCCCGGCCACCAAGGACGAGACCGGGTCGTCCGCCTGGGATCCCACCGGTCCGGTGCCCGAGGCGATCCGGGCGATCAGGGAGGCCGCCCCCGAGCTGGTGGTGTGGGCCGACGTCTGCCTGTGCGAGTACACCAGCCACGGCCACTGCGGCGTCCTCGACGGCGACCGGGTCGACAACGACGCCACCTTGCCGCTGCTGGCGCGGGCGGCGAAGGCGTATGCCGACGCCGGTGCCGACGTCATCGCTCCGTCGGACATGATGGACGGGCGTGTCGGGGCGATCCGGGAGGCCCTGGATGCCGCCGGCCACGCCGAGCTGGCCATCTGCTCCTACTCCGCCAAGTACGCCAGCGGCTACTACGGGCCGTTCCGCGAGGCGGCGGAGTCCACCCCTGCGTTCGGAGACCGGCGCACCCACCAGATGGACCCCGCCAACGCCCGCCAGGCGCTGGTCGAGGTGCGTCGTGACCTCGAAGAGGGCGCCGACATGGTGATGGTCAAGCCGGCCGGTCCGTACCTCGACGTGATCGCCGCGGTCCACGCCGCCGTCGACGTGCCCGTGGCCGCCTACCAGGTGTCCGGCGAGTTCTCCACCATCGAAGCCGCCGCCGCCAACGGATGGGTGGACGGCGAGCGGCTGATGATGGAGTCGCTCACCGGCATCGCCCGCGCCGGTGCCGGGATCGTCCTCACCTACTACGCCGTCCGGGCGGCCCGCCGGTTGGAGCGGCTGTGACCACGTCCGAGGATTGGTTCCAGCGGGCACGGTCCGTCATGCCGGGCGGGGTCAACTCACCGGTGCGGGCATTCGACGCGGTCGGCGGACACCCTCCGTTCGCCGCCTCCGCAGCAGGCTCCGTGGTCACCACGGTCGACGGTGACGAGCTGATCGACTTCATCTCCTCGTGGGGCGCCCTGATCCTGGGCCACGCCGATCCCGGTGTGGTGGCTGCGGTCACCGGGGCGGTTGCGAAGGGGACGTCCTTCGGGGTGCCTACCGCGGCCGAGGTCGAGCTGGCCGAGCTGATCGTTGCGATGGTTCCGGGGATCGAGGTGGTGCGCCTGGTCAACTCGGGCACCGAGGCGACCGCATCGGCGCTCCGGCTCGCCAGGGCCGCCACCGGGCGTGCCGGCGTCGTCAAGTTCGAGGGCTGCTACCACGGCCACGCCGACCCGTTCCTGGTCCACGCCGGGAGCGGCCTGGCCACCCTGGGGGAGCCGGACAGCCCGGGCGTGCCGGAAGGCACGGTCGCCGACACCCGGGTTGCCCGGTTCAACGACCTCGAGTCGGTCGACCGCGCCCTGGCGGCCGGCGACGTGGCCGCCGTCATCGTCGAGCCGGTGGCCGGCAACATGGGCGTCGTCCCTCCCGACCCGGGCTTCCTCGAGGGACTCCGCTCCAGGTGCGACGACCACGGGGCGTTGCTCGTCTTCGACGAGGTGATGACCGGGTTCCGGCTCGCTCCCGGTGGCGCCCAGCAGCGCTTCGGCGTCATCCCCGACCTGACCTGCCTCGGCAAGATCGTCGCCGGCGGCACCCCGGCGGCGGCCTACGGGGGCCCCGCCGACCTGATGCGGCGCATGGCACCCGAAGGCCCGGTGTACCAGGCAGGGACGCTCGCCGGCAACCCGGTGGTGACCGCCGCCGGGCTGGCGACGCTGCGCCGCATCACCGCCGACCCAGGGCTGTACGACCGGCTCGAGGCGATGGGCGCCACCCTCGAGGAACGGCTCCGCACCGCCCTGGCACGATTCGGCGTCGCCGGGTGTGTGCAGCGGGTGGGGGCCATGCTCAGCTTCTTCCCCGGTCCCGACCGGGTGTCGTCGTGGGACGACGCCGCCAAGGTCGACCGGGGACGGTTCGCTGCCTTCTTCACCGCCGCCTACCGAGGCGGCGTGCTGCTGCCGCCGTCGCCGTTCGAGGCGTGGTTCCTGAACGACGCCCACGCCGCCACGGTCGACAGGGCCGGGGACGTCCTCGCCGCCGCCGTCGAGGCGGCTGCGTGACCCCTCGCCTGGTCGCCGCCCTGCGCCGGCAACCGGTCGACCGCACCCCGGTGTGGGCGATGCGCCAAGCGGGCCGCTACCTGCCCGAGTACCGGGAGATCCGCCAACGCCATGGGTTCCAGGCGGCGGTGTCCAATCCGGAGATCGCCGTGGAGATCTCGCTGCAGCCGATCCGTCGCTTCGCCATGGACGGGGCGGTGATCTTCGCCGACATCATGACGCCGCTGGAGGCGATGGGGGTGCCGGTGACCTTCGACCCAGGCCCGAGGCTCCCTCCCCACGGCGTGGCCGAGGTCGCCGGGCTCGGCGGGCTCGACCCGGCCCGGGTCGGGCACGTGGCGGCCACCGTCGCCGGGGTCAGGGCCGAGGTCCCGGAGGACACGGCGGTGATCGGGTTCGCCGGGGCACCGGTCACGCTGCTCGCCTACCTGCTCGAAGGCGGCGGGTCTGCCGGGTTCATGGCTCTCCGGGCGGCCGTCGCCGAGGACCCCGGCGCCGTCGCCGCCGCTCTGGCGACGCTGGCCGAGGCGATGCGGCGCTACCTGCAGGTACAGGTCGAGGCCGGCGCCGCCGTCGTCCAGCTGTTCGACACCTGGGCCGGGTTGCTCGGCCGGGAGCAGTTCGAGGCGCTGGCGGTACCGGCGGCCAGGGCGGTGCTCGACGGGCTCGAGGTCCCCAGCATCTACTTCGCTCCCGGAGCCGGCCACGCCCTCGACCTCGTCCCCGGCGTCGGGGCGACCGGCTACGGGGTCGACTGGCGTATCGCCATCGACGACGCCTGGGAGGTCCTCGGCGAGGTGGCGGTCCAGGGAAACCTCGACCCGGCGGTGCTGCTCACCGATCCGGCGACCGTCACCGACGCGGTCGGCGTCATCCTCGACCGGGTCGCCGGACGGCCCGGGCACGTGTTCAACCTGGGCCACGGCGTCGACCGGACGACTTCGCCCGACCTCGTCGCCGCCATGGTCGAGGCGGTCCGGGACCGGTGAGCGACCGGGTCGAGGTGGCGGTGGTCGGCGGCGGGCTCGCCGGGCTGTTCACCGCGGTAGAGCTGGTCCGCCGCGGGGTCGACACCGTGGTGCTCGAGGCGAGCGGGTTCCCTGGAGGGGTCACCCGCACCATCCATGTCGGCGGGTATGCGATCGAGCCCGCCGCCGGGGCGGTGACCGCGCCCCATCCCCATCTCGGCCCGATCCTCGCCGGGGCCGGGGTCTCGCTCCACCCCGCGGTCGACCCGGGGGTCCGCTATGTGCTCGACCGGTCCGGCCTGGTCCCGATCAAGGCGTCCCCGGCGTCCTTGCTGGCGCCGTTGATCGGGTGGCGGGCGAAGGCGCGGGCAATGGCCGAGCCCATGGTGCGCTCGGCGCCGGCCACCGACGACGAACCGCTGGGCGGGTTCCTCCGGCGGCGCTTCGGGGGCGAGGCGGGGACGGTGGTCGCCAGCCTCCTGGCGGCGGGTGTCTATGCGGGCGATCCGGAGCGGCTCTCGGCCCGGGCGGCCTTCCCCCACCTGGTCGCTCTCGCCGACAGCCACGGCAGCGTGGTGCGCGGGGCCCTGGCCCGCCGCCGCGCGACACGCTCCTCCGGGGTGGGCCTGCCGTCGATGCAACTCCCCGACGGTGGGATGAGCGGAATGGCGGATACCCTCGCCGCCCGCCTCGGCGACCGCTTCCGGACCTATGCCACGGTCGCCGGGATCGGGCGGGGCGACGACGGCACCTGGCGCCTCGAGAGCGACGAACCGGTCGTGGCGTCGCAGGTCGTCGTCACCGTCGCTCCCCACCAGGCGGCGCCGCTGCTCGGTGGAGGTCTGGCCGAGCAGCTCTCCGCGCTGCCGGCGGCACCGGTGGCGGTGGTCGCCGCCGGCGGGCACGGCGACCCGCTGCCCCCCGGGTTCGGGTACCTGGTGGCACCGGGGGCCGGCCGGGTGGTCGTCGGTTGCCTGTTCGAGTCTTCGTACGCCCCGGAGCGGGCGCCGGCAGGACACTGGCTGGCCAAGGTGATCGTCGGAGGGGCCTGCCATCCCGAGGCGGTCGATCAGGACGACGCCACGCTGGTTGGCGGAGTGCTCGCCGAGCTTGGTTCCGCCCTCGGGTTCGAGCCGGCCCCGGAGCTGGCACATGTCATCCGCCATCGTCCCGGCATCCCGCAGTACGAGGTCGGCCACGGCCCCGTCCTCGCCGCACTCGACGCGGCCGTCGCCACCCGGCCGGGCCTCCACCTCACCGGCTGGGCCTACAGAGGCGTCGGTGTCAGCAACCTCGCCACCGATGCCGTCAGGGTCGCCGACGCCATCGTGGCGGCTCGCTGAGCGAGGCGACTTCGGGGCCTCCCTCGTAGACTCATCGGCTCCCGGCCCCGGTTCGGCGGGCCGTCGACCCGAGGTGGCGACAATCGGCCCAACGCACCGTGCCCTGGCCCGCGACTCCGTCGCCTTGTTGGTGGGGTCGACGGTCAACGGGATCGCCTCCTACGCCCTCGTCGCCGTCGGGACACGCGCCTATGGCGCCGCCGACTTCGCTCCGGTGTCGGTGATGTGGACGTTCTGGGCGATGTCGGTCGCCGTGTTCACCTTCCCCATCCAGCATTGGATCATCCGCACCTTCCAGGTCGACCAGGGCGAGGGAGGGGTGAGGCGGGCGTTGCCCCAACTCGTCGTGCTGACGGTTGCCGGTGCGGCGGTGCTGACTGCCCTCGCCGTCGTTCTCCGGGTGCGCTTCTTCGGCTCGTCGACGCCGCTGTGGCCGGTTCTCGTGCTGCTGGTCACGGCAGGCAGCGCCGTCACCGGATACCTGCGAGGTGTCCTCTCCGGGCGAAGGCGGTTCGTCGCCACGGGTGTCGCCATCGCCGCCGACGCCGTCGTCCGGCTGCTCGCCTGTGGGCTCGTCGTTGCCCTCGGTGGCTCGGTCGCCTGGTTCGCCGCCGCCATCGCAGTCGGGCCGGTGATCCTGCTCATCTGGCCCAGCGTCCTGTCCCTCCGGTCGGATGGCGGCGGGTCGGCCGTGCCGGTGGCCGGGTTCCTCGGTGGCCTCGCCGGGGGCGTGCTCCTCTCCCAGATCGCACTCAACGCCGGGCCCGCCGTGCTCGCCGCCATCGGAGGCGCTCCCGCCCAGGTCACCGCGCTCTTCGCCACCATGGCCCTGTTCCGCGCCCCCTACCTCATCGCCCTCGGGCTGGCCTCGCGGGGCACGGGCCCGTTGACCCGGCTGGCGGCGTCGGGCAACGAAGGCCGGTTGAGCCGCCTCAGGACCGGGGTCGCCGCCGTCGGTCTCGCCGGGGCGTTGATCGGGGGCTTGCTCGGCTGGTGGATCGGGCCCGCCCTCGTCGACCTGATCTTCGGCACCGGGGTGGCGCCACAGGCATCGGTGGTGGCCATCGTCGCCGCGGGGAGCGCGGTGGCCCTGATGGGGCTTGTCGCCGTGCTCCTCCTCGTGGCACGGGCGGCCACGCCGGCGATCACGGTTTCGTGGGTGGTCGCCTTCGTGGCGGCGACCGCCGTGCTCCTGGTGGCATCCGACGACGCCCTGACCCGGGTGGCGCTCGCCTTCATCGTGGCCGAGGTCGTCTCGCTGGCGCTGATGCTCGCCGCCGACCGGCGCACCGCCGGTCCGGTGGCTCCCTAGGGTCGGGGACGAAGGAAGGAGCGCGCCATGGACCTCACCTCGCTGGCCCCGGGCCTCGTCGAGGAGAAACCCGGTTTGTGGGTGGCGTCCGATGTCGACGACGTCTCGTACCCCGAGGGCGGCCACGCTCGCTGCCACCAATTCGAGGAGTCATCCTTCTGGTTCCGGCATCGGGCCCGATGCATCCTGGCGACCTTGCGCCGTCTTCCTCCGGGCGGGCCGCTGTTCGACATAGGTGGCGGCAACGGCATGCTCGCCTTCCACCTCGACGAGGCGGGGTTTGCGTCGGTTGTCATAGAGCCGGGGGCATCCGGGGCGGCCACTGCCCACGGCCGCGGGCTGCGACCCGTGGTCAACGCCAGCCTCGACAGCGCCGGGTTCCTCCCCGGCACGCTGCCCGCCGCCGGCATCTTCGACGTGCTCGAGCACGTCGAGGACGACGCCGGATTCCTGGTGCGTCTCCGTTCTCTCTTGCCCACCGGCGGCAGGCTCTACCTCACCGTCCCCGCCTACCGATGGCTGTGGTCGGTAGACGACGTCCGAGCCGGCCACTTCCGCCGCTACACCGAAGCGACATTGCGGCGGGTGCTGCTCCGTTCGGGCTTCGGCGTCCAGTACGCCTCGTACATCTTCCGGCCGCTTCCCGTGCCGGTGCTGGTGGTGCGGTCGGTGCCCAGCCGGCTCGGGCTCCGCACGGTGGGCTCGACCGAAGCGGCCGCCGCCGACCACCGCTCCGACCGCGGGCTCCTGGGGCGGGCGCTGATGGCGGCCCTCGATCGGGAGGTGTCGGTGGTGGAGCGGGGGGGCCGGATGCGCTTCGGTACCAGCATCCTGGCCGTGGCGGTCAATCCGGGCTGACGGGCGGCCCAGAGGCAACGCCGAAGGCGGAGCTTTCGGCTTCGCCAGAACCTTCCTAGTCTCCCGCCATGCCCGTCGGCGAGGCTCCGCCAACCCACGAGGCGGCGCCCGTTCCGGTCCACGAGAGCACTCGCTTTCCGTGGCCGCATCCGATGCCGCCGCCGCGCGACCTACTCCTCGCCGCGTTCGTTGCCTTGGTGTCCATGGGTGTCGTGTTGTACCTCGGCCGGGAGGCCTGGTTCGCCGGTGACGCCTGGGACCTGCTGCTCGACCGCGGCATCGGCGACATCGCCAGCCTGTTCCGCCCGCACGACGGCCATCTCGAGCTCCCGTCGGCGGTCACCACCCAGGTGCTCCTCTCTGCTGTGGGGTTCGAGTTCTGGCCGTGGCACTTCCTGCCACGGGTGATCGGATACGCCGCGATGACCTACGTGATGTGGGTCGTGCTGCGGCGCCGCGGCACGGATCCCGCCATCGGATGGATCGCGCTCGGCGGGCTCCTCCTGTTGGGGCCATCCGGGTTCCTGGGCAGCTCCGACATCGGGTTCTTCGTCGTCCTGCCGGCATTGGCCCTGGCGGCGGCCATGCTCGACGGCGGCGGCCCGACAGGCACGAGCGATCGCGTCCTCCTCGGTGGGCTGATGGTCCTCATGGTGGTGAGCGACGTCGCAGGCGTGGCTGCGGTGGCGTCGCTGGCCGTGGTCGCCGCCGCCCGCGGCCGGTTCCGGGCGGTCCTTCCGAGCGTCCTCGGTGCCGTGGTCGTCTACGGGGGATGGCTCGTCTGGCAGGAGGGCTGGGCCGGCCGGGTGACCGACCTGTCCATGGACACGGTGCTCCGCGTACCTGAGACGGCGTGGTCGATGCTCGGCGGTGCCGTGTCGCAGGCAGTGGCGCTGCCGGCGTCGTACGGCCCGGTGCTCGCCATTGTCATCGTCGCCGCACTGGTCCTCTGGGGCGTACGTGGCCGGCTGACCACGTTCGACCACGTCTGGATCGTCACCGCCGTTCTTTTCGTCCTGGTGATCACGCTGACGGCGGCGACGCCGGGCGAGCTCGACCCGCTGGCCGAACCCTACGTCTTCGCCGTTGCGTGGTTGCTGGTCCCGGCGGTGCTCCCACACGTCGGGGTGGGCGAGGGATCGCCCCGGGTGATCGTCCTCTCGGTGGTTGCGATCCTCGTGGTAGCCGGCAGCCTCAACGCGCTCGTCGCCTCTCTCGACCGTGTCGAGCTGGCCGCAACCACGGCGAGACAGCATCTCAGCGCCGTCGCCGGTCTGATCATGGACGGAGAACCTGCGATCGGTTCGTCGCGGCTCGACCTCCCTGCAAGCGGTGAAGTGCCCCACGAGGGGCTGACGGTCGACGGAGTAACCCAGATGCTCGCCGAAGGGTGGATTCCTGACGAGCCATCGGGCGCCGAAGATGATGTCGATGAGTCCGCGGAGATCGCCCGCGGGATCCTCCGCATGAGCATCGAGCCGGGAACGGCCGGTCCCAGCTGTGTTCCCGTGGATAGGAGCCTGACGGTGTCGACAACCGACTATCCGAATGGAATGGTGCTCCATCCCGCAGAGCCGGTCGCGGTGCGGCTGCGGTTCACCGACGACCAAGGCATCGGTCGGAGGGTGCTCGAGTCGACGGGCCAACCCTCATCCGATTCCCCGACGGCCTCGACGGTGAGGTGAACGTCAACCCGATCGGCCCTCTCACCGCCTTGCAGGTCTGCTCGCCACCGGCATCGGGGTGATTGCAATCGTCGCCACCAACCACCTCGAATCTCCGGACCTCGTCGACCGACCCGGCCATGAACCGGACCGATCCCGGTTTGCGTGGCCTGCCCCGGGGCCGCCGCCACGTGACCTGGTTGTTGCCGGGATCCTCACGATCGTCTCGATGGCCGCGATCCTGATTTGGAGCACCGATCGGTGGTACTACATCGACGACTGGGACTTCCTGCTCACCCGCTCTCTCGACGACTTCGGCTCACTGCTCGATCCCCACTCCGGGCATCTGCAGCTACCGGTCGCCGTCGTCTACCAGATCATCCACGAGCAGCTCGGGTTCGACTACTGGCCGTGGTTCGTGGTTCCCCGCGTCGTCGGCTACGGCGCCATGACCTACGTGATGTGGGTCGTGCTGCGGAGGCGGGGAGCCGACCCGATCGTCTCCTGGATCGCATTGGGCGGCCTGTTGATCCTCGGCTCGTCAGCCTTTCTCAACATCGCCACGATCGGACACCATCTCGTGTTCCCGGCGCTCGCCCTTGCCGCGTCGATGTACGTCGCCGGCGGTCCGCGCTGGACCTGGGGAGATCAGGTGACCTTCGCCGTTCTCGCCCTGGTGATGGTGGTGAGCACGAGCACAGGGATCGCCGGTGTGGCGGCTCTGGGGATCGTCGGTGTCTGCCTGGGGAGGTTCCGCACGGTGGCCCCACCGTTCGTTCCCGCCGCGGTGGCTTACCTGACGTGGCTGATCGCCAACCCGGGCGGGGGCACGTCGTCGTTGGGGCTGAAGGGGCTGCTGGCTGTGCCCGGGACGATGTGGGACATGGTGGCGCCGACGGTGGCCCGCACCCTCTCTCTCCCGTCCAGCCTGGGGCCGGCCCTGGCCCTACTCGTGGCGGGGCTGCTGTTGGTCTGGACCGTCCGCGACCGGTTGGGTCCGTTCGAGGCGGTATGGCTGCTAACCGCCGTCATCTGGATGACGATGACGATCGTGTCGAGAGTGGTCCCCGGTCCGATCAGTCCGGCCGCTGCCCGCTATGGCTACATGATCACCTGGCTCCTGGTACCCGCGATCGTGCCCCACGTTCGGCTGAGCCGAAGCGTCGTCGTGCGGTGGGTGGCCATCGGCGCCGCCGTGTTGGTCGTCTCCGGGAACGCCGTCCAGCTCAAGACGGGGCTGGACTGGTGGGCGTCGGAGACTTCCGAGGTGCGCGGTCGGATTCAAGCCATCGCCATCCTGGCCGCGGCAGGGGAGCCGGCCGTCGAGACGAGCAGCCTCTTCGCCGACCGGGCGCCCGGACTCAGATCCATGACCGTGGGCTGGGTGCGACGTGTGTCCCAAAGCGAGGGCTGGGTGCCGGACCTCGCCGCAGCCGGTCTCTACGAGCAAGTGGCGAGGGGCGTGATGCGGATGGCGATCGAACCCGGGCCTGCAGGGCACGCTTGCCAGCAGGTGGAAGTCGGCGAGAGCCTCGGCGTTCGAACGACCGAGTACCCGACGATCGGGCTCGGGGTCGGGACCCGTACCGACGTCGACATCTCGTACGTCGACCGCTACGGCTCTGGTGAGCGCAGTGTCGAGCTCGCCGAAGATCACATCCTCAGCTACCCGGAAGGCGCCAGCGCCCTGGTCGTGTTCCGGGTCACCGACGGCGCGCCACTCCAGATCTGCCGAGCGCGGCGAAGCCTGAGCGAGGTGGACGGGCGCATGCGTGGCTCGGGCGACTCGACGGCGACCGGTGATCTGACCGCCCCGTCCAGGCTCGCACCCCTATCGAGCACGGAGCGGTTCTTCTGGCCTGCCCCGACGCCGTCGAGGCGGGACCTGCTGATCGCTGCCGGCGGCACCGTGGTGTCGATGGTGGTCACCATGCTCGGCAGCACCAACGGGTGGTTCTTCGGTGATGCCTGGGACTTCTTGGTCAACCGTGATCTGGCCGATCTCACCACGCTGGCGAAGCCCCATGCCGGCCATCTCCAATTCCCGGTCGCCCTCGTGTACCAGTTCATCTACGAGCGGGTCGGGCTCGACTACTGGCCGTGGTTCCTGCTGCCTCGAGTGTTCGGGATACGGTGCGATGGTCTACGTGCTCTGGCTGGTGATGCGGAGACGCGGCGCCGACCCGACAGTCGCCTGGATCACCCTGGCCGTGCTGCTGTTCTACGGGTCGTCGACCTTCCTGACCGCCGCCACGATCGGACACCACCTCGTGGTCCCAGCGGTCGCCCTTGCCGCCGCCATGTACGCCGCCGGTGGGCCACGATGGATCTGGAGCGATCAGCTGGTCTTCGCCGGCCTCATCCTCGTATTGGTGGTCAGCACCAGCTCGGGCGTCGCCGGCGCGGCGGCACTGGGGATCGTCGGCCTGTGCCTCGGCCGGTTCTGGCGGGTCGCCCCCGGGTTCGTCCCCGCTGCCGTCGTCTACCTGGGCTGGCTGGCGACCGCCGAGGACACCGGTGCAACGTCGACCTCGATCGACCTCGACTCCCTGCTCGCCGTACCCACCAACCTCTGGGAGATGATGGCGCCGGCGCTGGCTCGAACGCTCGCCTTCCCCGCGGAGTACGGGCCGGTCCTCGTCGTGGTGCTCGCCGGCGCGCTGCTGCGTGTGGTCCTTCCGGCGAAGGCTCGGGGCTTTCGAGGCAGTGTGGATTGTGATGGCGGTGGTGTGGATGACGATGGCGATCGTGGTCCGGGTCGAGTCCGGGACCATCGGCATCGGAGCCACCCGTTATGGGTACCTGCTGTCGCTGTTCCTCGTACCTGCGGTAGTGCCCCACATCCGCCTCGGTGAACGCGCCACGGTCCGGAGGCTGGCGGTCGCCGCCGTCGTCGCCGTGGTCGTCGCCGGCAACGCAGTCCGATTCAGCGACGGCCTGGAGTTCTGGGAAGACATCTCCGCCGGGGTACGCGATCGCACCCACGCCGTCGGCCTGTTGTTGGCGGCGGGAGAGCCCGCCCTCGGTGCGAACACGCTCTTCCCGCAGCCAACGCCGCCGGGTGCAGACATAAGGATCAGTTTGGTGAGAACCTTGATGGCCGAGGGCTGGGAGCCGGATCCGTCACAGGCCGGTGTCACCGAGCAGCTGGCGCGGGGCCTGATGCGGATGTCGGTGCGACCGGGGCCGGCCGGACACTCGTGCCAGCGCGTGCCCAACGGCGACTCCCTCAGCATCCGGACAGTCGACAACCCCTCGATCGCCCTCGGGGTCACCGTTCCCACAACCGTCGAAATGTCGTATATCGACAGCTACGGCTCCGGTGAGAAGACCATCGAGTTGACCGGCGACCACGTGCTCCTCTACCCGGAGGACGCCGGCGCCCTGGTGCTGCTCCGGGTCACCGGCGGCGGCCCGTTGGCGGTGTGCCAGCCCAGTGCCGAGGCCGTCGACGGCTCGGCCGCGGTTCCCAGCACGCAGCCTGGTGGCGACGTTGGTGAGTCGTGATCGCTGCCGGAGCTGCGACCGACGACCGCCCGACCACGACTGCGCAGACTCCTCACGGCGCACCCCGTCGGCGCGGCAGGTAACCTCTGCCTCCCCCCGGACGAGGAATGACGACCGCACTTCCCCTGCCCAAGCTGTACGACGACACCGTCGACGCCGTCGACCGTGCCGATCGGCACATCCGGCTCACTCTCGCAAACTCCGAGAGCCCGGCGGTCACCTGTTCCATGCAGTTGGGTGGTCTCGTGCTGCTCCACCTGCTGGTGGCGCACGACCCCGACATCGACGTCATCTTCGTCGACACCGGGTACCACTTCCCGGAGACGATCGAGTTCCTCGACATGCTGGTCGACCGGTGGGACCTCAACCTCACGGTCACCTCGCCTCCCACGTCGGTGGCCGAGCACGAGGCGGAGTACGGCAAGCAGCACGCCCTCGACCCGGCGCGTTGCTGTGAGCTGCGCAAGGTGTGGCCTGCCGACGAGGCGCTGTCCGGGCACGACCTGTGGTTCACCGCGGTCCGGACCGAACAGGCCGGGACCCGACGCCACCTGGAGCTGACCGAGGTCCATCAGTTGCTCACCGGCGAGTTGATCAACAAGGCCAACCCGTTGCGAGACTGGGCATGGATCAACGTCGAGACCTATGCCGCCGAGAACGACATTCCCCGGCACCCCCTCTACGAGAGGGGCTACACCTCGATCGGTTGCGCTCCGTGCACGGTGCCGACCTTCGGCCTCGGCGACGACCGCTCCGGGCGGTGGGCCGATGTCCAGGGCAGGACCGAGTGCGGGCTGCACGTCGGCCGTTCGCACCGGACCAACTGACTCAATCGGCAGTCCTCCGCACGACATACCGGGGTGCTCCGGTGACCTCGGTGACGATGCGCACCACATACTCGCCGAGCAACCCGATCGTGGCCAGCGTCGTGCCCCCGAAGAACACCACGAGGATCGTCAGCGTGGTGAATCCTGGGACCGTGATGTTGCCGGCGAGCGAGCGCACCAGGTAGTACACCCCGAGAACCGCCGATCCCGCCGCGATCACCAGGCCCGCCAGGCTGACCAGCCGCAGTGGGGCAGTCGAGGTGTTGACCACGTTGTCGACCAGGGTTCCCACCAGCCGGCCGAGCCGCCACCCGGACGAGCCCGACGGGCGGGGTTCGTGGGCCACCGGGACGTTGGCTATCCGCCGCGTCGACTGCAGGATGAGCGGACCGATGATCGGCTTCACCGTGCGATGCTGCAAGAGGGCGTCGACCACGGGGCGGCGTAGGGCGCGGAAGCTGGTCATCTCGAGGTCCCTGGGCTTCCCGTAGAGCCTGGCATTGAGCGCGGCGTGCATCCTGGTTCCGAGGTTCCGGAACCACGAGTGCCGCTTCCGCCCGTAGGACCCGATGACCACCTCGAGGTCGGGGTCGGCATCGAGGGCGTGGAGCAGCTTCTCGATCTCCTCGGGTGGGTTCTGGAGGTCGTCGTCGAGGGTGACCACCACCTTGCCACGGGCCGCTTCGAACCCGCACAGCGTCGACCGGAACTGGCCGACGTTGCCCAACAGGTCGATGCCTCTCACCTCGGCATGCTCGGCGCTCAGCTGCTCGATGGCAGGCCAGGTGGTCGTGTCCGGTGAGGCGTCGTTGACGAGGATGATCTCGTACGAGCGTCCCGTGCCAGCCATGGTGGCGACGGTCCGGGCGACGAGCTCCGCCAGCCATTCCCCGCTGCGGTAGCAGGGAACCACGATCGAGACCTCGACGCTCTCGGCGGTCTCCGGGGGCGCCACCGGCGTCAGGTCCGGCTGCGGGACGGGCTGGCTCACCGCCGGATTGTACGACCAGGGTCCGCGAATTCGAGGTCCTGAGGGTCGCCTCGACCGGTGATCGCCTGATGTGCCGACGTTCCCATGCCGAGGCACTGCTGGGCCGCGCCGTACGATCCGTGCGATGCCACCGATCCCCACACCGCCCAGCCCTACGGCGGGCATGATCACCGAGCGCTTCGACGTCGTCGTGGTCGGGGCAGGCGCTGCCGGGATCATGGCCGCCGCCCACGCCGCCACCTCACCTGGAATGCCTCACACCCTCCTGGTCACCGACGGGCCGCTGGGTCGCGCCAACACGGTGATGGCGCAGGGGGGCATTCAGGTGCCGTTCCCGAGCGCCGAGTCCCGCCAAGCGATGCTGGACGACATGACCCGCTCTGCCCGGGTGGCGGTCGATCTCACGCGGGTGAGCCGCTTCATCGACGCCATCCCGGAGACGGTGTCCCAGCTCGAGGCGTGGGGACTGGCGCTCGACCGCGACGAGAGCGGCGCCCTGGTGCGGCGGCGCGCCGGCGGGTTGAGCGAGCCCCGAATCGTCTCGACCGGTGGCGGGCTGGGGCCGCAGCTCATGGCCGCCCTGCGCCGCGGGCTGGAGGAGAGCGGCGCCGAGCTGAGGACCGGCACCCGGGTGGTCGGGATCACGCCGGGGGCGGAGGGGATCGCCCTGGACGTCGTCGGCGCAGACGGCGCCGGTCGCGTCATCGGAAGGGCCGTCGTGGTCAGCACCGGCGGCCGGAGCCACGCCGTCGCCGCCGGCCGCGGGGAGCGGTCGACGAACCCGGCCAACGGCAACGCAGCCATGGCGGCCGTGGTGCGTGACCTGGGCGTGGACGAGGTGCCCGGCGACTACTTCCAATACCAGCCGTTCGGTGTGGTCGACGCACCCGGCCCTTTCGCCCGCTGCGTCCCCGAGAGCGTCGTCACCTTCGAGCCGAGCCTGCTCGACCGTCACGGCGGCGATGTGGGCGGCGTCGGCGAGGACCGGCTCGACCTGACTGCCCGTATGTTCGCCGTCGCCGAGGCCGGGGATGCTGTCGATGCCATGGACGGTCCCGGCGTCTGGCTCGCCCTCGAGCGGCCCGGAGCCGAGGCCCTTCTCGCCGCCTTCCCCAAGCTGGCGCGATCCCTGCAGAGGCACGGCCTCGTCGATCGCCTCTTGGGGGAGGGGCGCATCCTCGTCTGGCCCTACCTGCACTATCAGACAGGTGGTTTCATCACCGACTCCGACGGCGCCACTCTCATCCCGGGGCTCTACCTGGCCGGAGAGATGGTGGGCGGGCTGCATGGGCGCAATCGCTTGATGGGCAACGGGATCACCGACTCCCTCGTCCATGGACGGATCGTCGGCCAGGCGGCGGCAAGGGGCGGCCGCCGGTAGTCGCCAGGTCGGATCCGTTCACTCCGCGTCGTTGACGATGGCCGGGTCGGGCCAGAAGAGCATCTCCTCACCGTGATCGCTGGGCATCGACAGCCGTCCGTACGCCTCCCTCGCACGGCCCATCATCTCGGCCCGGGTGACGCCGGTGGCGATGAAGTACCCCAGCCTCCCCAACGAGTTGGTGATCGGCGGTTGGGTGTAGCCGGCGCCGATGTAGAACCCGCCTTCAGCGACCAGGCCCTCGTCGATGATGTCGGGGAACCCGGCGACACCGCCGACCACACCTGGGGCGGCGATCAGGAAGTTGACCAGGGCGTGGAGCGGTTGCGGCGATCGGCCGTAGTCGTAGTCCACCGGCTCGCCGTCGCCCGTCAGGGCCAGGTCGATGAGCCTGTCGACCACGTCGACCCCGGTGGCGATCGGGGTCAGCCCGACCTCGTGGCCGCCGCCCACCCTGGCGCCTCCCTCGATGGTGACCGCGTCGCCGCCGTTGACGATCATCTGCACGTACAGCGGGCCTTCCCGCATCTCATAGGCACGGGTGATGGCGGCGATCTGGCGCTCGATCTCGGGAAGAGCGTCGACCGCGGCGAGGCTGGGGAACACGTGCTGGAAGGCGACACCGACCGTCGGGGGCGGGTTGATGGTGATGCGGTCGGCCACCATCAGGATGTGCGGGACACCGCCGGAGACCCAGGCGCTGACGGTCACCTCGGGACCGGTAACCCACTCGTCGACGATGGCGCGTCCCGTGCGCGACTCGGCGATGGCGTCTGCCACCGCCGATGCCAGCCCGGAGCGCTGATCGACGCGCACCGTGGCCCGCTGTCCCTGCGAGTCGGCGGGCTTGACCACCACCGGCAGCGTCAGCTGCCGGGTGGCGAACGGTGTGTCGGCGACGTCGGAGAGCTCGACGAATCGGGGCCGGGGCACGTCGTGAGCGGCGTAGGCGTCTGCCATCACCGACTTGTCGGTGGCGCGGAGGGCGTTCTGCGGTGTGACGTAGCAGGGCAGCCCAAGTGCTTCGGCCACCGTCGCCATCGTCAGCACCGTCTGGTCGGTTCCCAGGGTCACCACTCCGTCGACCCGGTAGCGCTCTGCCAGCTCGATGTTGGCGGGGATGTCGAGGGCATCGGCCAGCTCGGGGTGGGAGGCGTGAGCCTTACCCGGCGCGTCGGGGAAGTAGTCGACGGCGACGACTGCGACGCCGCGCGCCTCGGCGCGGCGAATCAGGGTCTCCTGGTGCCTGCCTGCCCCGAGGACGAGGAGCCTGCGGCCGGCGAGGTCAATCGCCTCCGTCATCGCCGCCGTGCACATCGACGAGGGTGTCGGCGCGCAGCCCGAGACGGAGCGTCTCCACCGGGATGACGTCGGACAGGGCGATGTTGGCCAGGTTGACGGTCGGCCCATGGGTTTGGAGGAGCCACACCTGCTGGGCCTTCTGCGGCGCCTCGAAGACCAGCCGCTCCAGGGGGATGCCCGACTCGATGATCTCGTCGACGAGGCCCATGCGGATCTCACCGGTCTGGCGGTAGAGCCCGGCGGTGCCGCTCTCCCTGCCCTCCAGGATGACGTAACCGGCGCCGGCCTCGAGCTCGGCGCGGATCGCCCGCACCCATCGTGCCGGGGAGACGATGGCAGCGGCGTCCTTGCTGCCCACCTCGGAGAGGACGGTGAAGCGTGAAGCCAGTTTCTCGATGAGCTCCAGCTTGTCGTCGCCGCGGAACTCGACGGCGCCGTCGGAGATCTCGATGGTGGTCACCCCTTGGTCGGCCACCCAGTCGGCGTACTCGAGGTGGCGGCCCTGCAGGTAGGCGAGCTCGAACAGCGTTCCCCCGAAACAGACGTCGACGTGGTGGCGCCGGTAGGCCTCGATCTTGCCCGCCAGGTCGGCGGTCACCAGGCTGGTGCCCCATCCGAGCTTGGCCAGGTCGACCAGGGGCCCGGACACCGAGAGCTGGTCCTCGATGGAGCCGACGCCCATCCCGGTGTCGATGGCGTGGGTGCGACCGATCGTCCTCGGCTTCGCCGGCCGGGTGGGCAGGTGGACGGGCAGGCTCACTTGTCGACTCCCTCGGCTCGGGTGCGGATCTCGGCGACGAAGGTCTCGGGGAACGAGCGGAGCGGGTTCCCGTCGACGGCGGCGCGGTGCCGGGAGAGGCGGTCGCCGAGGTCGGCGAGCATACCGGCCATGGCGGCGTCGCCCGCTCCACCGATGCCACGGCGCAGCCCCACCAGGTGCTCCGGGGCGCGGTTCCTCTCGAACTCGGCGTCGTCGAAGTCGCCGAGGGCCTCGTCGAGATCCGAGGCGGCGCGGCGCACCGAGTCCGGGGTGACGGGGACGCCCCCTGCCTCGATGGCTCGTCTCACCGCCAGGCCCACGATGCGGTGGAGGGTGCGGTTGTCTGCTCCGGTGGCGACCGCGAGGAAGTCGCAGAGGTCGGTGGCGTACAGGTAGCCCGAGTTGGCGGCGGCATGCATCCGCTCGACGGAGAACACGGCGCGGTCGAGTACTCCGGCGAACAGGTCCACCGACCCTGCGGCGTGGTCGAGGGCGGCGGGGACGTCGACATAGGCGTAGTAGCGGTTGTCGGGTTGCCCGGTCGGCGTGAGGTTCGAGGCGAGCACCCCCACCCAGCGGCCCAACTCGTGGCGGGCTTCGCCTCGCAGGTGGGCAAGCGAGTAGGGGTTCTTCTTCTGCGGCATCACCACGCTGGTCCGGCTGTCGGCGTCGTCGAGCTCGACGAAGCCGAACTCGGCGGTGGCCCAAACCTGGAGGTCCTCGGCGAAACGGTCGACGTTGGTGAGGGTGGTCATCACCACGGAGAGGGTCTCGGTGGCGAGATCGGGGGCCCACATGGCATCCCTGGTGTGCTCGACGACCCCGTCGAACCCGAGGAGCTCGGCGAGGCGCGCACGGTCGATGCCGAACCGGCTCCCGTTGACGCTTCCCGAGCCGGCGGGGCTTCGGTTCACCAGGGCGAGCGCACGGCCGGCCCGTTGCAGGTCGCGCTCGACAGGGAAGGCGAAGCCGAGGAGGTAGTGCGCCAGCGTGGTCGGCTGGGCCTGTTGCAGGTAGGTGTAATCGGGCATGATCGTCGCCCGGTGCTCGGCGACCCGCTGCAGCAACACGTCGGCGAAGCCGATCAGGCTCTCGATCAGCCGGAGCAGGCGGGTGCGAACGGCGAGTTGCCAAGCGATGGTGGTCGCCTCGCGGCGAGCCCTACCCAGGTGGACGAGGCCGGCGTCGTCGCCGAGCAGTCGGGCCAGGTGGGCGTCGCGGTTGTTGTAGAGGTCTCCGACGCCGGGGTCGAGGACCAGCCCGGGTGGCACCGGGTGGAGATCGAGCAGGGCGCCGAGGAGCCGCAGCCCTCGGTCCGCATCGACGGCGCCGGCGTCGACCAGGGCGGTGAGGTGGCCGAGGTCGGCATAGCTGAGGCCTTCGAGCAGGTACGGGGCGGCAGCCAGTTCCTGGGCGAAGGCCGATTCGGCCAATGCGCTGCTCGGCCCGGCAGCCAACCTGGACCCGACCCCGAGGACCCCATCCGATGGGGGCCGAGCAGGGAGAGCAACGTCTTCGGTCACCTCGGGTCGGGCAGGCTCATGCCTCGAGCGCCCCGACCAGCGTCTCCACCACCCGTTCGATCTGACCGGAGTCGAGCCCGTTGTGGAAGGGGAGGCGGAGCAGTCGGGAGGAGATGTCGTCGGTCACCGGGCAGTCGGTTTGGCGTGCCGCGAAGCGCCTCCCGCCGACCGACGAGTGCAACGGAACGTAATGGAACGTGGCCTGCACGCCATTCTGGGACATCGTGGGCAGCACCCGGTCCCGGGTCGCCGCGTCGGGAAGGAGGACGTAGTACATGTGGAACGCCGAACGGCGGTCGGGCGGGACGACCGGCAGGCGCAGCCCCAACCGCTCCGCCACCGGCTCCAGCAACGCCTGATAGCCGTCGTGCACGGCGCGGCGCTTGGCCAGGATCGTCTCCCGGCGCTCCAGCTGGCCGAGCAGGTAGGCGGCGAGCAGATCCGGCAACCCGAACGATGCTCCGGTGTCGACCCACGAGTACTTGTCGACCTCACCCAGCATGAACGCCCGCCGGTTGGTCCCCTTGTCGTACAACACGTGTGCTCGGTCGATGTCGCTGTTGCGGTTGACGACCAGGGCACCGCCCTCACCGCACACGAAGTTCTTGGTCTCGTGGAAGCTCAGCGACGAGAACCGGCCGAAGCTGCCCAGCGGCATGCCCTGGTACGAGCCGAACAACCCGTGCGCGTTGTCCTCGACCACGTCCACCCGTTCGTGGCCGCTGATGGCGGCGCGTACCCCGGCGATGTCGCAGCCAACGCCGGCGTAGTGGACCGGGACCACGGCGCGCACCGAGTCGTCCATCAGTTCGGCCACGTGCGCCGGGTCGATCCCGAGGGTCTCGCCCTCGATGTCGGCGAAGACGATGCGGGCGCCGGCCCTCACGAACGCCAATGCCGAGGACACGAAGGTGAACGACGGGACGATCACCGTGTCGCCCGGCTCGAGGTCGAGCAGCAGCGCCGCCATCTCCAGGGCGCTGGTGCACGACGTGGTGAGCAGCACGTCGGCGGCGCCGTGTGCCTCGGTGAGGGTGTCGACCACCTTCTGGCTGAACATGCCCGAGGCCGCGGTGTGCCCGCTGGCGACCGCGTCGCGCATGTACTCGATCTCGCGGCCCTCGATAGTGGGCTTGTTGAAGGGAATGCGGTCCAAGGTTGGCTCCGGGGGGACAGGACTCCGCGAGGCTAGTACGCCCCGTGACCGCGAAAACATGGGACCGCCTTCAGGACGCTCTTGCGACCTCGCGACGTGGTCCGGAAGACCACCCTCGCTCGCCACCTGCGCCGGATCGATGAGCCCGCGGTCGATCAGTCAGGGACGGGTGTCGGGCAGTCGCCGGGGGCGAAGTACCGCTCGCACTCGGCCTCGGTGAACCCGCGCTGGACCCGCGATTCGGCGAGCGCCACGAGGTCGGCGATGTCGACGAGGAAGCGCCGGATCACACCGTCGGCGTCGGGGTAGAAGATGGCGGACCCGTCCGGCGAGGGCGAGGAGGGTCGCGGCGTCGTTCGGGTCGGTGGCGACCTCGGCGAGGAGCCGGCCGGACGCGGTGTCCCATTGCCGGATCTCGGTCCCGCCGCCCGACGTGACGAAGGTCTCGCCCAGGGGCATGGTCTGGTGGTTGGGGCCGGTGGTCCGGTCCTCGCAGACGGTCGTGCGCCTCGGCGGCGGACGCTCCGTCGAGGATGGCCTCGACGTCGAAGATGACCGCCTGGCCGGTCTGCGCCGCCAGCGTCGCCTGCGTCCCGTCGGGTGACACGCTCACCGTGAGCCCCCGCAAGGGTGTCGTAGCTGTACTGCCACGAGGTGAGCAGCTCGCCAGTCGATGCCCGGCGGAACTGCACCTCGCTCATCCGGGTTGTCTTCGCCGTCGGGGAAGGTGTGGAACACCAAGAGGTCCTCGGCGATGGTGCCGGGCCTCCCGAGGGCGGCGTGGGCGATGAACCCCGGGGTCTCGATGGCGCCGACCAACTCCCCGGTGCGGAGGTCGACTATCCCGCTGCGAGCCTGATCCGCCACAGCCTCCTGCGACTCGTCGTGACAGAGGCGCTGCGACGAGAGCCAGAAGGCGGACCGCGTCGACGGTCTTCACCAGCTCGCACGGCCGCAAGGTGGCGATGGTGTCCCCGCTGGCGACGTCGACGACGCAACGGCACGCCGATCGTCGCAGGGAGGACCCGGCGACGAGGGTACCGTCAGGGGAGGCGACGGCACCGGCGAAGTTGGCGCTCCAGAATCGGGCGACCGGTCGGCTGGCGCCGGTGCTCAGGTCGATCGAAGCCGCCGTCACCTCCTCCGGGCCGCTGAGCAGGAGGGCGGTGATCGTGTCTCCGGCACCTGGCTGCGAGTCGAACCACAACGTCCCCTCCGTCCGGAGGTTGCCGAGCTCGGCGACACCCTCCGGCGCCATGTTCCACACCATGGTGCCACCTTGGCCCGCGGTCACCAGCAGGTCGTCGGACGCGTAGGAGAACGGGCTTCCGCCGGCGCCGTGTCCCGCCAGCTCGACGCTCCGCCCCGACTCGAGATCGAGGACGGTGACGGCGTCGGTGTTCCCGCCGATCGCCACCGATCGACTGTCGGGTGAGAACAGCGCATTGATGGGCGACACGTGCGGGAACGTCGCCGGAGGGGCATCCGAGTCGAGGCGGAGCACGTGGAACTCTCGGCCGTTCCGGTCGGGGAACACGAGCGAACGGCCGTCCGGCGAGAACTCGAACAGGGTGTCGTCTGCCGGTGGCACCAGCGTTCTCTCCACCGATGCCCGAGTCGACGTCGACGAACTCGATGACGCCGTTCGCGCTCGACAGCCAGCGTGCGCTCCCCGGGCACGAAGCTGGCGCCGTACGCGCCTGCGATGGCATCGGCGAGTGTCGGCGGCGGCATCCCGGTGTCGATGTCCCAGATCTCGATGGTCCCGGTCGAGGGCCCGATGTCGGCTACCAGGAACTGACCGTCACTGCTCCAGTCGATCCGGGCCGGGTCGCCGTCGACGGGCACGTCGCCGGCGAGCTCGGCGACGGGCTCGAGTGTGGTCGCGTCGACGAGCAGGACGGCGACACCCTCGGGTCATCTCGGTTCCTCGGTGTCCGTCGGTGTCACCGAGCACCATGGCGGCGATCGTCGACCCGTCGGAGCTGTAGGCGAGGTCGTTGATCGGATGAGCCAGCCGACGCTCGATGACCACGGCGACCGGACTCGACTTCGTGGATCACCAACGTCCGACGGTCGTCGACATCGACCGTCGCCAGGTGCTTCCCGTCGGGGCTCACGTCAGCCGCCCAGCCGCTGTTGGGGATGATCCGCTCCAACCGGGACGCCTGGACGGTCGTGTGGAGTGCCGACACCACCTCGGCAGGAGGCACGTCGGACACCTGCTGGGAGGTGCGATAGGCCTCGAGTGCCAGCAGGATGGCCAGGTCGGGATCGTCGTCGACGGCGGCCAGCGCCTGGGTCGCCAGCTCGCCGGTGCGGTTCTCCAGCGCCCTGCGCTCGGCATCCCGACCTCGGGCGACGGCGGCGAGGGCGAGCACCGAGACGATGACGAGGGCAGCGGTGAGGCCGGTGACGACCAGGCGGCGGGCGTTGCGCCGGCGCCTTCGCTGGGCGTCGGCGGCGCGACGGGAGTCGGCGAGGAAGTCCTGCTCGGTCCCGGTCAGCTCCAGGGCGCCACCGGACGACCAGGCTTCGGCCTGTTCGAGGCGGGCACCGGCGAGCAGGTAGCTGGGCTCCCGACCGGCCTCGTCCCACTCGCGGGCGGCGGAGTCGATGCGGCGGCGGATCAGCAGGTCGCCGCGGGCGTCGTCGATCCAGCCGGCGAGCCGCTCCCACTCCCTCAGGATGGCTTCGTGGGCGACCTCGACGGTCGGCCCCCGGGAGGTCGTGTCGCGGTCGAAGGTCAACAGCCGGCGGGAGCCGAAGGCGTCGAGCACGGCGGCGACCTCGCCGGGGCCCGCAGGAGAGCTGGTCGAGCTCGCTGCGGCGCACCCGGCGCCGGGTGTCCTCGGTGTCCTCGTCGACGGTGACCAGCCGGATGAACACCTCCCGGGCCGCCGCCTGCGCCGCCGGGGAGAGCCTCCGGAAGACCTCCTCGGCGCGCCGGCCGATGGAACCGGCCAGTCCCCCGTCTGCCCGGTACCGGGCGAGGGTCAGCCGGTCCTGGTCCCGGTGCTCGAACAGCTCGGCCAGCGTGTACTCGAGCAGCGGCAGGCCACCGGGCTCGCCGGCCGCCTCCTCGGCCATCGCCGACACGACGTCGTCGTCGACGACGACACCGACCTGGTCGGCGGGACGGCGCACTGCGTCGGCGAGCTCGGAGACGCTCATCGCCTGCACCGGCACGATGCGATCCCGCAGGGCGGCGCCGAAGCCCGCATCCTCGAGCGGCTTGTCGAAGAAGTCGGCGCGAAGGGTGGCGACCACCTTGAGGTTCACCGGGTCCGATCCGGTCGCGCCGACGATCATGTCGAGGAACGACCGGCGCTCCTCGTCGGAGGGGACGTGGGTGTAGAGCTCCTCGAACTGGTCGATCACCAGCACCACCGTCGCTCCGTCCGCCAGCCTGCCCACTGCGTCGTCGAGCGACAGCCGACCGGAACGGAGCCCCTCGATCAGGCCCGACGGCTGCCGGGTGGACACCCGGGCGAGGGCGGCGGCGAGCTCGTCGAACGGGCTCGCCCCCGGGAACATGTCGGTCACCAGCCACTGCTCCGAGCCGGGGAGGGCGCCCGACCTGAGGCGGGGCACCAATCCCGCCCTCACCACCGACGACTTCCCGATCCCGGAGGGCCCCACCACCATGGTGAGGCCACCCGACCCCACCCGCTCCACCAGCTCGTCGACCAGCGTGTCCCTACCGAAGAAGTCGGCGGCGTCGGCCTCGGTGAAGGCGCCGAGCCCCTTGTACGGGTTCCGGGCATCGGTGAGCGCGGGGAGCGCGGTGACGCCACGGCCCGCAGCCGCCGCCAGCTCGTCGACGATGTCACGGACCGAGCCGGGCCGATCCCGTGGATCGGGGGCGACGGCGGCGGCGATGACGTCCGCCGAGCGATCCCCCGATGTGCAGGGCGCCTCCGTTACCGGGCCTGCGTCGCCGTCGAGGAGATCGGCGACGATCATCCCCATCGAGTACACGTCGGCGGTCACCGTGGGGCCTGCGGTCGCCGCCTCGGGAGCGGTGTAGCGGCCGGTGCGTGGCGGCACGATCCCGGTGGTCATCGAGGCCAGGCCGAGCCCGGTGAGGAACGGCGTGTCCGGGGTGTCGAACACCACCGCCGCCGGCGTCAGGTCGCCGTGGACGACCCCGTGGTCGTGGGCATGGGCGAGCGCCGCCCCGACGCGTTCCACCAGCGGGACGACGACGTCGAGATCGGCCGATGACACGCCCACGCCGGCGAGGCTGTGCACGGTGAGCCGCGGCGACACGATCACGGCGCGCTCGGGGTCGCGCCAGTAGTCGAGGACGGGGAGGATGTGGGGGTGCTCGAGCAGCGCCAGCCGCTGCGCCTCCGCCTCGAACCGTCGGATGAACCGGCGGTCGGACACGATGTCGTGGCGGAAGGAGCGCAGCGTGACCTCCCGCCCCACCGAGTGCTGGTAGGCCCGGTAGAGCACGCTCACCTCGTCCTCGCCGAGCTCTTCGCGGACCTCGTAACCGGCGATGGCCGGGTGGCCGCCCGGCACCGGGGGCGGGAGCCGGTCGAGGACCAGCGCAGGGAACTCCTCCACCAGGCCGTTGCCCACCGCCTGGTAGATCATCAGCGGCTCGTCGACGCCACGCAGCTGGTGGCGGCCCAGCGACTTCACGCCCCAGCCCGTGGTCCCGCTCGCATCCAACGCCGCCTGCGCCTGCTGGGAGAGCACCACCTGCCCCGGGTGCGACGTCGCCACCAGCCGGGCGGACCGGGCCACCGGCGGGCCGGTGACCTCCCCGTGCCGGCTCTCCACGTCGCCGAAGTCGACGGCCACCTTGACGTCGTCGCCGGCCACCGATCGGGCCAGGTCGAGGGCGGCGACGATGTCGGGCACGGCCACGTACACCGCGGTGCCGCGCACCCCGAACACCAGCCCGCCGCTCTCGGCGAGGTGGCGATCCACCGTGGCGTCGCGGGCGGCGAGGACCTGGTCCCGCACCGATGGATCGGCGTCGCCCAGGGCATCGGCCAGGTCGGCCACCAGCACGGCTCGCCGCTCGATGACCGGTCCCAGCCCCACGTCGAGAGCCGGGTCCTGGCTGAGGATCTGGTCCTCGAGCTGGCGGAGCTCGGGCCCGGGATCCACCCCGAGCTCCTCGCCCAGGAACTGCCGAGCCGCGGTGAAGGCCCGCAGGGCGTCGGTCTGCCGGCCCGACCGGTACAGGGCCAGCATCAGTTGCGCCCGGAACCTCTCGTGGAAGGGGTACTCGGCGACCAGCGCCTGCAGCTCGCCGACGAGTCCGTTGTGCAGCCCGAGCGCCAGGTCGGCATCGATGCGCGCCTGGAGTGCCGCCACCCGCAGCTCGCTGAGCCGGGAGATCTCGGCGGCGACCATCGGGCCGCCGTCGACGTCGGCATACGGGTGGCCCCGCCACAGGTCCAGCGCCTGGCGCAGCAGTCGGGAGGCGGTGGCCGGGTCGTCGGGCAGGCCGGCGGCCCCGTCGCGGTACAGCGACTCGAAGCGGGCGGCGTCGGTCTCGTCGGCCGCCACCGTCAACACGTAGCCGTCGCCCTGCCTGGTGAGCCGGTCGCCGAGGTCGTGGCGAAGGTTGGAGACGTACGTGTGGATCGTCCGTTTCGTCCCCGGAGCCGCCTCGTCGCCGTAGAGCCCGGTGATCAGGGCGTCGGTGCTGACCCGCTTCGATCCGGCGGCGATGAGCAGGGCGAGCACGGCCTTCTGCTTGGGGCCGCCCAGGACGAGCGACCGACCGTCGGCGTCGACCTCGATCGGACCGAGCACACGGAAGTCCACGGTCGAAACATACGCCGTTGGTTCCAGCAAATGGGTGCTCTCCACGTACGGGATCCTGCCCGCGCGGCCGTCAAGAGACTGTGAAGATCCGCTACCGGCCGTCAGTGGCGGCATCGAGCGTCGGAACGTCCGCCGGAGCAAGAGGCCGGAACCGTGGCGTTCCCGGCGCGGCCTTCACAGGTCCTTGACACATCCTGGCAGGCCGTTGACAGCGGGGCCGTACGTTCGGGCCATGGCAACCCACCGATCCGATAGGAGCCTGCCATGAGCAACCACGTCGACGTTCCGGCAAGCGGAGCGACCCCGGCACCGGAATGGACCCGTTCCACCTCTGGCGCCTCGATCCGCCGCGTGATGGCGACCAGCGTGGCGACCGTGCTGGTCGCCGCCGCCGTCACCGCCACCAGCGTCTACCTCATCGCCGATGAGGCCCCGACCACCGGTGTCTTCGGCGACCCGGCCTACCGAGCTGCCCAGGCTGCCGAGCAGCAGCTGGTCAACGGAATCGATCCCACAACCGACCTGGCCGACATCCTCAGGTTCGGCGCCGCTGCGGCGTCGGCGAAGGAGGCCGCCGAGCAGCAGCTGGTCGACGGAATCGATCCGGCAACCGACCTGGCTGACATCCTCAGGTTCGGCGACGGCGTCGGTGCGGTGTCGGCAGCCGAGACCGCCCGCCTGGCGCAGATGGTCTACGCCATCGATCCTGCCACCAACGTGCCTGACGCTCCTCGGGCTGGTCACCATCCGCTGCGGACGACACGTCCCCGCCTCGATGAGTTGGCCTGGGGGATCGACCCGGCCACCGACGTGCGCGACATCCTTGAGCGTTTCGGCTTCCTCCGGCCACCGGCGGACAATGCCGAAACCACAGCCTTCACGAACCCGCCCAACGTGCGCTGACATCGAGCACGCGGGGAGGGCGGCGAGGGTGCGGCGACAGAGTCCGAGGCCAGTACAACTGGTAGGTGCGAAGCCAGGGGAGGCCCCGCGGGGCCTGTTCCAGTGTGTCCTGGTGAGCTTCTGCTAGCGCCCAAGGCCACCCTCGCCCGCCAGCGACGCCGTTCGATTCGCTCGCGATCGGTCAGTCAGGGGACGGGTGTCGGGCAGTCGCCGGGGGGAAGTAGCGCTCGCACTCGGTCTCGGTGAACCCGCGCTGGACGCGTGCCTCGGCGAGGGCGACGACGTCGGCGATGTCGACGAGGAAGCGTCGGATCACACCGTCTGCGTCGAGGTAGAGGACGGCTGACCCGTCCGGGAGGGCGAGGAGGGGTGCGGGCCTCTTCGGGTCGGTGGCCACCTCGGCGACGAGCCGTCCGGTCGCGGTGTCCCATTGCCGGATCTCGGTCCCGCCGCCTGAGGTGATGAAGGTGTCGCCCATGGGGACGGTCTGGTCGTTGGGGCCGTTGGTCCGGTCCTCCCAGACGGTGGCTGCCTCGTCGAAGCGGGAACGCCCTCCAGGATGGCCTCGACGTCGAAGATGACCGACTGGCCGGTCTGCGCCGCCAGCGCCGCCTGGGTCCCGTCGGGCGACAGGCTGACCGTCAACACGTTCATCTCCCGATCGTCGAAGGGCCAGCTGGCGAGCAGCTCGCCCGTCGACATTCTGCGGAAGTCCACCTCGCGCCGGGTGTCACCGTCGTCGGGGAAGGTCTGGGTCACCAGGAGGTCGTCGGCGATGGTTCCCGGGCTTCCGAGGGCGGCGTAGGCGATGAACCGCGGGTTCTCGAGCGGGGCGACCAACTCCCCGGTGCGGAGGTCGACGATCCCGTCGCGAGCCTCGTCCGCTACCGCCGCCTGCGACTCGTCGAAACAGGAGGGCGCCTCGACGAGAACCAGGAGACGGACTGCGTCGACGGCCTGGACCAACTCGCACGGCCGCAGGGTGGCGATGGTGTCCCCGGTGGCGACGTCGACGACGAATGCCACCCGGTCATCGAGGTCCACGGAGTAGCCGGCGACGAGGGCGCCGTCCGGGGAGACGACAGGGCGCGAGCGCATGGGATGCTCCAGAACCGGGCGACCGGTCGGCTGGCACCGGTGCGCAGGTCGATCGAAGCCGCCGTCACCTCTTCTGTTCCGCTGAAGAGGAAGGCGGTGATCGTGTCGTCGGCGCCTGGCATCCAGGAGAACCCCAAGGTCCCCTCGGTCCGGAGGTTGCCGAGCTCGGCGACACCCTGCGGCGCCGTGTTCCACCGCATGACACCAGGTTCGCCATCGGTGAGCAGCACATCGTCGGACACATAGCCGACCGGAATGGCATAGGCGCCGTGCCCGCTGAGCGCGAAGCTCCGCTCCGACTCGAGATCGAGGACGGTGACGGCGTCGGTTCCTCCGCCGACCACCACCGATCGGCTGTCGGGTGAGAACAGCGCGTAGAGAGGCCTGGTATGTGGGAAGGTCATGGGAATGGCGTTCGGGTCGAGGCTGAGGACGTGGACCTGGCGGCCGTTGCTGTCCGGGAAGACGAGCCAACGCCCGTCCGGCGAGAACGTGAACGGGGTGCCGACTGCCGGTGGCATCAGCGTCTTCTCCACGGTCCCCGAGTCGACGTCGATGAACTCGATGACGCCGTTGCGCTCGACGGCGAGCGTGCGCTCTCCGGGGACGAACTGGGCGTGGTCCGCATCCGTGATGGCGTCGTCGAGCGTCGGGTGCGGCTCCCTGGTGTCGATGTCCCAGATCTCGATCGTTCCGGTTGTGGGCCCGGTGTCGGCGACCAGGAGCTCTCCATCGCTGCTCCAGTCGAGCGCCACCTGGAATTCGCCGTCGACGGGCACCTCGCCGGGGAGCTCGGCGACGGTCTCGAGGGTGGTCGCATCGACCAGCAGGACGGTGACGCCCTCGGTGTCACCGCCCACCATGACGGCGATGGTCGACCCGTCGGGGCTGTAGTCGCTGGCGGCCATCGGGCGACCCAGCCGACCCTCCATGAGCCGGCGACCGGACTCGGTGTCGCTGACAACCAGTACCTGATTGTCGCCGATGTCGTCGGAGGCGACCCGCCTCCCGTCGGGGCTCACGGCCCCTGCCGTAGTGTCATCGATGACCCACTCCAACCGGGAGGCCTGCACGGCGGTGTGGAGTGCCGACACCACCTCGGCGGGAGGCACCTCGGACACTTCCAACGACGTGCGGTAGGCCTCGAGCGCCAGCAAGACCGCCAGCTCGGCATCGTCTTCGACAACGGCCTCCGCCGAGGCAGCCAGCTCGCTGGTGCGGTTCTCCAGCGCCCGGCGCTGGGCATCCCGACCTCGGGCGACGGCGGCGAGGGCGAGCACCGAGACGATGACCAGGGCGGCGGTGAGGCCGGCGACGACCAGGCGGCGGGCACGGCGCCGGCGCGCGTAGCTGGTCGTCGGCGGTGCGGCGGGAGTCGGCGAGGAAGTCCCGCTCGGTCTCGGTCAGCTCGAGCGCACCGGTGGACGACCAGTCCTCGGCCTGTTCGAGGCGGGCACCGGCGAGCAGGTAGCTGGGCTCCCGCCCCGCCTCGTCCCACTCGCGGGCGGCGGAGTCGACGCGGCGGCGGACCAGCAGATCGCTGCGGGCGTCGTCGATCCAGCCGGCGAGCCGCTCCCACTCCCTGAGGATGGCCTCGTGGGCGACCTCGACGGTCGGACCGCGGGACGTCACGTCGCGGTCGAAGGTCAACAGACGGCGCCGGCCGAAGGCGTCGAGGACGGTGGCTACGACGCTGGGGCCGCAGGAGAGCTGGTCGAGCTCGCTGCGGCGCACCCGGCGCCGGGTGTCCTCGCTGTCCTCGTCCACGGTGACCAGCCGGATGAAAACGTCCCGGGCGGCCGTCCGAGCTTCGGGGGAGAGCCCGAGGTAGACGTCCTCGGCGCGCCGGCCGATGGAGCCGACCAGACCTCCGTCTGCCCGGTACCGGGACAGGGTCAGCCGGTCCTGCTCCCGGTGCTCGAACTGCTCGGCCAGCGTGTACGCCAGCAGAGGGAGCCCACCCGGCTCAGTGGCCGCCTCGTCGGCCATCGCTGACACCAGCTCGTCGTCGACGGCGACACCGACCTGGCTGGCGGGACGGCGCACCGCATCGCCGAGCTCGGAGACGCTCATCGCCGGGACCGGCATGATGCGGTGGCGAACCGCGCCGCCGAACGCGGCGTCCTCGAGCGGCCGGTCGAAGAAGTCGGCTCGGAGCGTGACGATCACCTTGAGGTTCGGCGGGTCGGATCCGGCGACGGTGGTCATCATTTCGAGGAACGACCGGCGCTCCGGCTCGGCGAACACATGCGTGTAGAGCTCCTCGAACTGGTCGACCACCAGCACCACGGTCGCCCCGTCACACAGCCGGGCCACGGCGTCGCCAAGCGACAACCGACCAGAGCGGAGGGCCTCCATCAGCCCCGAAGGCTGCCGCGTCGAGACCCTGGCGAGGGCGACGGCGAGCTCGTCGAACGGGCTGGTCCCCGGGAACATGTCGGTGATCAGCCACTGCTCCGAATCAGGGATGGCCCCGGACCTGAGGCGGGGGACCAGTCCGGCCCGCACCACGGACGACTTCCCGATGCCGGATGGTCCCACCACCACGGTGAGGCTGCCCGACCCGACCTGCTCGACCAGCTCGGCGATCAGCGCTTCCCGCCCGAAGAAGTCGGCGGCGTCCGCCTCGCCGAAGGCGCCCAGACCCTTGTATGGGTTGCGGGCGTCGGTGAGCGCGGGGAGCGCGGTGGCGCCACGGCCCGCAGCCACCGCCAGCTCGTCGACGATCTCACGAACCGACCGGGGCCGGGCCTGCGGGTCGGGGGCGGTGGCGCAGGCGATGACGTCCCCCAACGAGCCGTCGAGGTGCACGGTCCCGCCGTTGCCGGGCGTCCGCCTGCCGTCGAGCAGGTCGGCGATGATCATCCCCATGGAGAACACATCGCCGGCGATCGTCGGCGCTCCGGTCCCCGCCTCGGGAGCGGAATAGCGGCCGGTGGGCGGCGGCACGATCCCGGTGGTCATCGAGGCCAGCCCCAACCCGGCGACGAACGGCGTGTCCGGGGTGTCGAACACCACCGCCGCCGGTGTCAGGTCACCGTGGACGACCCCGTGGTCGTGGGCATGGGCCAGCGCCGCCCCCACCCGCTCAACCAGCGGGACGACGATGTCGAGGTCGGCCGGCGACCCGTCGAGGGCGCCGAGGCTGTGCACGGTGAGCCGGGGCGACACGATGATGGCGCGTCCGGGGTCGCGCCAGTAGTCGAGCACGGGGAGGATGTGCGGGTGCTCCAGGCGCGTCAGTCGCTGTGCCTCCGCCTCGAACCGTCGGATGAACCTGCGATCGGACACGATGTCTTGGCGGAAGGAACGCAAGGTGACCTCGCGGCCCACCGAGTGCTGGTAGGCCCGGTACAGCAGGCTCGCCTCGTCCTCACCGAGCTGTTCGCGGACCTCGTAACCGGCGATGGCCGGATGGTTCCCCGGCAACGGAGGCGGTAGCCGATCGAGCACCAGCGGCGGGAAGTCCTGGACCAGGCCGGTGCCGACCGCCTGATAGATCATCAGCGGTTCGTCGACACCACGCAGCTGGTGGCGGCCCAGCGACTTCACGCTCCAGCCCGTAGTCCCGCTCGCATCGAGCGCCGCCTGTGCCTGCTGGGAGAGCACCACCTGCCCCGGGTGCGACATCGCCACCAACCGGGCTGACCGGCCCACCGGCGGGCCGGTGACCTCCCCGTGCCGGCTCTCCACGTCCCCGAAGTCGACGGCCACCTTGACGTCGTCGCCGGCCACCGAACGGGCCAGGTCGAGGGCGGCGACGATGTCGGGCACGGCCACGTACACCGCGCTGCCCCGCACCCCGAACACCATCCCACCGCTCCCGGCGACGTGACGGTCCACCGATGGCATCCCGGGCAGCCAGGGCCTGGTCCCGCACCGACGGATCGGCATCTGCCATTGCATCGGCGAGGTCCGCCACCAGCACGGCTCGTCGCTCGATGACGGGACCGAGCACGAGATCGAGGACAGGGTCGTGGGTGAGGATCTGGTCCTCCAGCCGGAGGAGCTCGGTTCCCGGATCGATGCCGAGCTCCTCGCCGAGGAACTGCCGCGCCGCGGTGAGCGTCCGCAGGGCGTCGGCCTGCCGGCCGGACCGGTACAGCGCGAGCATCAGTTGCGCCCGGAACCTCTCGTGGAAGGGGTATTCGGCAACCAGCGCCTGCAGCTCGCCGACCAGGTCCTTGTGCAGGCCGAGAGCAAGGTCGGCATCGACCCGGGAATGCAGTGCGGTCACCCGCAGCTCGGTCAGCCGGGTGGTCTCGGCGGCGATCATCGGGCCGCCGTCGACGTCGGCGTAGGGGTGGCCCCGCCACAGGTCCAGCGCTTGGCGCAACAGGCGAGAGGCGGTGGCCGGGTCGTCGGGCAGGCCGGCGGCGCCGTCGCGGTACTTGGACTCGAAGCGGCCGGCGTCGGTCTCGTCGGCCGCCACCGTCAACACGTAGCCGTCACCCTGCCTGGTCAGGCGGTCGCCGAGGTCGTGGCGAAGGTTGGAGACGTACGTGTGGATCGTCCGTCTCGTCTGCGGGAGCCGCCTCGTCGCCGTACAACCCGGTGATCAGCGCGTCGGTGCTGACCCGGTTCGACCTCCCGCGGCGATGAGCAGGGCGAGCACCGCCTTCTGCTTGGGGCCGCCCAGAACGAGCGACCGCCCGTCGGCGTCGACCTCGATCGGACCGAGCACACGGAAGTCCACGGTCGAAACATACGCCGTTGGTTCCAGCAAATGGGTGCTCGCCACGTACGGGATCCTGCCCGTGCGGCCGTCAAGAGATTGTGAAAGTCCGACATCCGCCGCCTGGTGGCATGGCGCGTCGGAACTTGCGCCGGGCAAAGGCCTGGAACAGTGGCGTCCCGGCGCGTGCCTTCACAGGTTCTTGACACATCCTGGCAGGCCGTTGACAGCGGGGCCGTACGTTCGGGCCATGGCATACCCACCGATCCGATAGGAGCCTGCCATGAGCAACCACGTCGACGTTCCGGCAAGCGGAGCGACCCCGGCACAGGAATGGACCCGTTCCACCTCTGGCGCCTCGATCCGCCGCGTGATGGTGACCAGCGTGGCGACCGTGCTGGTCGCCGCCGCCGTCACCGCCACCAGCGTCTACCTCATCGCCGATGAGGCACCGACCACCGGTGTCTTCGGCGGCCCGGTCTACCGAGCTGCCCAGGCTGCCGAGCAGCAGCTGGTCAACGGAATCGATCCCACAACCGACCTGGCCGACATCCTCAGGTTCGGCGCCGCTGCGGCGTCGGCGAACGAGGCCGCCGAGCAGCAGCTGGTCGACGGAATCGATCCGGCAACCGACCTGGCCGACATCCTCAGGTTCGGCGCCGGCGTCGGTGCGGTGTCGGCAGCCGAGACCGCCTACCTGGCGCAGATGGTCTACGCCATCGATCCTGCCACCAGCGTGCCGGACGCCCTCGGGCTCGGTGACCGTCCGTGCCCAGCGACGACTCCCCACCCATCGAGGAGCTGGTCACGGGGGATCGACCCGGCGACCGACGTGCGCGACATCCTCGAGCGCGGCGGGTATCTTCCGGCCACCGGTGGACGATGCCGATACCTCCGCCTTCTCGAACTGGCTCAACGTGCGCTGACATCGAGCAAGCCGGGAGGACGGCGAGGGTGCGGCTCCGGCCGCACCCTCGGCGCGTCCTGTCGCACCGCCCGTGACCCGGGCTGCTCTTGACAATTCCTTGGCAGGTCGGACTTACGGTCGCCGTGCAGTGCCCGAAACGAGACCGACCTGACCTGCGCAGCGCACACCGACATGTGCGACCTCGCATCCGACCGGGTGCCAGCAGAGCGATCGGGCGGTCGAGACTGGAGGATGGCATGACCACCGGACGAAGGCTGCTCCTGCTCGGAGCAGCCCTGATTGCGATGGCTACTACGCCGGCGGCGAGTGCGACGTCGCTGCTCGATGACCCCCAAGCGGTCGAGCTGGCTTCCGGCTTGGGGGGTGGCTCGGGGAGCACGTTGGGCCCTGACGGCGCGCTCTACGTGACCGATCGGCTTGCCGGCCGGATCTCGCGGGTCGATCCGACGACTGGGGAAGTGACGACGTTCGCCAGCGGTCTACCACCCGCGATCCTCGACAACGGCGGGACGATCGTCGGCGGGGCGATGGACGTGGCGTTCATCGGGAACACCGCATACGCGCTGGTCACCCTCGTCGGATCCGACGTCGGCGGCAGCGACGTGGTCGGCATCTATCGAGTGGACGGCCCGCATACCGTGACCGTGATCGCCGACATCGGGGCCTACTCGACGGCGAATCCGCCGAGTTCGCCGTTCTTCGTCCCGACCGGGGTCCAGTACGCCATGCAACGCTACCGCGGCGGGTTCCTCGTCACCGATGGGCACCACAACCGGGTCCTGAGAGTCACCCTCGACGGTGACGATATCCGACGTGATCGCATTCGACAACATCGTGCCGACCGGTATCGACGTCCGGGACCGCAGGGTCTTCATGGCCCAGGCAGGCCCCGTGCCTCATCTACCGGAGGACGGCAAGATCGTGTCGTTCACACCGCCGGCAGCGGTGGCGACGTTGGTCGCCTCGGGAGCGCCGCTCCTCGTCGACGTGGAGTTCGGACCGGCGCGCAGGTTGTATGCCCTGTCGCAGGGCGACTTCCCGGTGGGGAACCCGGAGGGCACACCGGCGGCACCCGACACCGGTGCGTTGGTGAAGGCCAACCGTGACGGCACGTTCACCAGCGTCGTGGAGGGGCTCAACCAACCGACCTCGCTCGAGTTCATCGGCGACACGGCGTACGTCGTCACGCTCAATGGCTCGATCTTGAGGATCGAGGACGTTCCCGGATAGCTCGCCGGACCTGACGCCCTCGGACCATGCTCAGCGGGTCTTGGTGACCTTGGAGATGGTCCGGGGGCGGTCGGGATCGAGGCCGCGGAGCAGAGTCAGGCGATGGGTGATCAGCTGCCCGCTGACGATGGCCACCAGCGGGCTCAGCCACTCCGGGGTCTCCGGGTAGCGCACGGTCGCACGGTGACGGGCGCCCGGGTGGCGTTGTCGATGAGCAGGGCGTCGGCCCCAGCTCGACCACCCGGGCGTGCAGGTCGGCGATGTCGTCGGCGACCGCCCCGGTGGCGCTGACCAGGATCATCGGGAACCCCTCCTCCACCAGTGCCAGCGGCCCGTGGCGGAAGTCGGCAGAGGAGTAGGGGTGGGCGAGCAGCTGGGCCAGCTCCTGGAGCTTGAGCGCCAGCTCGAAGGCGGTGGCCAGGTGGTAGCCGCGTCCCACCACCGCCACCCGGTCGGCGCCGACCAGGAAGCGCAGCGCCGCCTCGTCGGGCGGGTCGGCCAGCGCCCCGGCGATGCGGTCGGGGAGAGCGGCCAGTTCCTCGTCGCCTTCGCCCCGCCACGTCGCCGAGATGCGGGCGAGGGCGGCGAGCGAGGCGGTGTAGCTCTTGGTGGCGGCGATGGACCGCTCCGGGCTGGCGGCGAGCGCCACCAGGTGGTCGGCGTGGGCCGCCATCGGGGAGTCCGGCTGGTTGGTGATCACCAGCGTCGGCCGGTTGCTCCGCCTCGCCTCGGCCATCACCTCGACCAGGTCGGGCGAGGCGCCCGACTGCGAGATGGCGACCACGAAGGCGCCGTCGAGCCGGGGCGGGGCGTCGTACGGCCCGTAGAGGGCCGGGGCGGCGAAGGCCGTGGTCCACCCGTTGCGGGCACCCCACAGGTATTGGGCGTAACGGGCGGCGTTGTCCGAGGTGCCCCGGGCCACCAGGACCACGTGGGTGGAGACGGCGACGCGGCGGTCGGCGGCGACGTCCTGGGCCACCGGAAGCGTGGCGGCGAGCGTCCTGGCCACGACCTCGGGCTGCTCGTGGATCTCGTCCCAGAGGGTCATGGCGCTGCTCGGGGCCCGGTCAGCCCGTGGCCGGTCGGGTAGAGACCGGGGATCGGCGCCGGGAGCCTGCCCGGGAACGATCCCGACCCGAACAGGGCGCCGGCCAGGGCGGTCATCGACGGCTCGAGCAACGAATAGGTGCACACGTGGGTAGTGGCCTCGGGGTAGGCGGCGAGGTCGAACGGGGTGCGCAGGGCGACGGTGATCACCCGGGGCACGGCGGCGACCAGGCGACGGGCGAGGGCGGCCTGGCCGGGGTGGACGTCGGCGGCGATGGTCCCGAGCACCACCGCATCATGCTCGCCGGCGGCGGCGAGCACCGCATCGATGTCGGTCGACTCGGGCTCGATGGGCACCACCACCTCGGAGACCGACCCGGCCTGGCCGCGGAGCGCCCCGGCGAGCCCGGCGACCTGGAACGATGACGTGTCGGCCGGCGTCAGGTCGGTGGGGCGAGGCATCACCGCCAGGATTCGCTCGCCACGGGACAGCGGGAGCGTCCCCCCGTCACGCACCAGGGTCAGCGAGCGGACGGCGACCTCGGCGGCGATCGCCAGGTGCTCCGGCGACCGCAGCCGGTCCAACCCGGGTTCCCTCCTCGCCGCCAACCGACGGCGCAAGGCGGTGAGCCGCCCGGTGGCGGCGGTGTGGTCGTTCGGGTCGGAGCCGGCGATGGCGAGGGTGGCGGCCGCCGCCCGCTCCCGGTCGGTCATGCACAACAGGGCGTCGACGCCGGCAGCGACCAGTGCAGCGTTGGTGCCGGAGGCGGTGAAGGCCCCCATGTCGAGGGCGTCGGAGATGACCACGCCGCCGAACCCGACCCGGCGGCGCACCACGTCACGCAGGGCCGGGCTCGCCGAGATCGGGGTGACCCGGTCGCCGGTGAGCACCGGCACCGAGTAGTGGCCGATCATCAGCAGGTCGACCCCGGCGTCGGCGGCGGCGCGGAAGGGGGCGAACTCGACCGCATCGAGCCGGTCGTCGTCGAGGTCGAGCACCGGCAGTGTCGTCGTGGGGGTCGACCACGGCCTCGCCCTTGCCGGGGAAGTGCTTGGCGGTGGCGGCCACGCCCGGCCTCCCGGTAGCCGGCGACCATCGCCGCCCCCATCCGGGCCACCAGTCGCCGGGTCGTCGCCGAAGCCGCGGATGCCCAACGACGGGTTGTCCGGCCGGGTCACCACGTCGACCACCGGGGCGAGGACGACGTTGACGCCGAGGGCGGCCAGCTCCTCGCCGGAGGCGCCGGCCACCCGTCGGGCAAGGTCGGTGTCGCCGGTCGCCCCCAGCGCCATCGCCCCGGGGAACGGGGTGGTGATCCCGGTGAAGGCGGCGAGCTGGCCACCCTCCTCGTCGGCGCAGATCAGGAACGGCAGGCCCGGTTCGGCCAGGGCCTGCAGCGACGTGGTGAGGCGCCGCACCTGGTCGGCGTCCTCGACGTTCCAGTGGACACCGAGGATGAGCCCGCCCGGTCGCTGCTCCGGGTCAGTCGCCACCAGCCAGTCGGGCGGCTCGGGGCCTTCGAAGCCGAGGACGATGCGAGATTCGGGTGCCGTCGTCATCCCTTGACGGATCCGGCCAGCAGCCCTCGCACGAAGAACCGCTGCAGCCCGAGGAACACGATCAGCGGCACGACCATGGTCACGAAGGCCCCGGCGGTGAGGACGTGCCAGTCCTCGCCGCGGGTGCCGACCAGCTCGTTGAGCCGGGCGGTGAGCACCGCCACCTCCGAGTCGGTGCCCAGGAAGACCAGCGCGACCAGCAGGTCGTTCCACACCCAGAGGAACTGGAAGATGGCGAACGAGGCCAGCGCCGGCAGCGACAGGGGGAGGGCCAGCCGGGTGAACGCGGTGTAGTGCGACGCCCCGTCGATGAACGCCGACTCGAAGATGTCCTGGGGCAGCTGGGAGATGTAGTTGTAGAGCAGGTAGATGGCCAGCGGCAGCCCGAACCCGGCGTGGGCCAGCCAGATCCCGAGGAAGGAGCCGGTCAGGTCCATCACGTTGTAGACCCGCAGCAGTGGGACCAGGGTCATCTGCAGCGGAACCACCAGCAGACCGATCACCACGGCGAAGAGGAGAGGCCGGCCGGGGAACCGCATCCAGGCGAAGGCGTAGGCGGCGAAGGCGGCGATCGTGATCGGGATCACCGTCGCCGGGATGGTGACGATGAGGCTGTTGATGAAGGCGTTGAACATGCCGTCGGCGGTGAGCACGTCGGAGTAGTTGGCCATCGTCCAGGTCGTCTCGAACGGGTGGGCGAACACGGTCCACCACCCGGTCGTGTTGATGTCGTTGGGGGAGCGGAACGAGGTGATCAGCAGCCCGGTGGTGGGCAGCGACCACATGGCGGCGATGACGACGACGGACACCCGAACCCAGGTACGCGACCAGACGCTGGTCCCGAGCGGGTCGAGGGCGGCGTGGGTCGGTCGCGGTCGACGTCGCGTCTGCACGGTCATCGCCCCACCCCCTGGCGGCGCAGGTTCCTGATGTTGATCACCATGATCGGGACCACGGCCAGGAACAGGATGGCGGCGAGGGCGCTCGCCTTGCCGTTGTTCCGGAAGCGGATCATCTCGTCGAACATCCGGTTGGCCACCACATCGGTGTCGAAGTTGCCCCCGGTGGTGACGAACACGATGTCGAACACCTTGAGGATGGCGATGGCGATGGTGGTGGCCACCGTGATGATCGAGCCCTTGATCGACGGCACGACGATGCGGCGGAAGATCTGCAGCTCGCTGGCGCCGTCGATGCGCGCCGCCTCCAGCAGGTCGGTGGACACCCCCTTGATCGCCGCCGACAGGACCACCATGGCGAACCCGACCTGGAGCCACACCATGATCACGATCATGGCGAGCGTGTTGACCGGGGGCGTCTGGAAGAAGGCGAACGGCTCGCCGCCGAGGCCGGTGATGATGGCGTTGAGGAAGCCGATCTGCGGCTGCCCGGGGGGCCGCCAGTAGTACATGAACCGCCACACCACGGCGGCTCCCACCATCGAGATGGCCAGCGGCAGGAAGACGAACGTCTTGGCCAGCGCCTCCCGCCGCACCCGGTCGACCAGGGTGGCGAACGCCAGCCCGATGAGCACGCTGCCCCCGGTGCCCAGCACCAGCCAGACCACGTTGTTGCGCATGGCGATCAGGTTGTCGGGCTCGGTGAACGCCCACCAGTAGTTCTCCAGCATCGCCGTCCCTTCCGGGCGGTCGGTGACGCTGATGATCAGGGTCCGGATGGTGGGGAAGACGAGGTAGAAGCCGAGCAGGGCGGCGGCTGGGAAGACGAAGACCCAGGGGCGGACCCGCTCCATCCAGCGCGACCCGAGCTCGTCGACGACGGCGTTGGTGGCGATGAACAACGCCCAGATCCCGGCGATGCCCACCACCAGCGCCACCAGGGCGATGACCAGCTTGTCGACGGTCGGGTTGAGCCCGTACTGCTCCATGAGCGCCGCCTGCTGGTCGAGCCCGACGAGGTCGTAGACGCTGGCGAGGAAACGGGCGGTGGCCGCCTCCGCCTTGAGGAAGCCGGTGGCCAGCCACAGGGCGACGAGCACGGCCACCAGCCCCGCCACCGCCAGCAAGAGGCGGCGGCCGGCTCGGGGCGGGTTGGCAACGGAGGCGTTGGTCAACGGCTGCTCACGTTCCGGGCGACTCAGTCTGCCCGATCGGCGGCCGCGGGCGCCCCGACCGAGGCCGGGGCGCCCGCGTTCCGGTTGGCGTCAGGTGTCAGCCGGTGGGCCAGTTGGCCTCGACCTCGGCGAACACGTCCTCGGTGTTCTCGCCGTTGGCGGCGATCCAGTCGACCATCCCGCTGTTGAACATCGGGCCGCCCGCCATCGAGTCACCGGCGTCGAAACGCAGCGTGTCGGCTTCGGCCACGATGGCGGCCAGGTCGTCGTTGGGGTAGATCGAGTACCAGTCGAGGGGCACGTTCTTGTTCGCCGAAACGAACCCTCCCAACTCGATCCAGGGGCGGGCCGCCTCGGGGGTGACCAGGTACTCCATGAGCGCCCGCACCTCCGGACGGTCGTCGAACATCACGAACTGGTCACCGCCGCCCAGCACCGGGCTGCCGAACTCCTCCTCGATCGGCGGGAAGTAGAAGAAGGCGCTGTCCTCACCGGGCACGGTGCCCTCCGGCCAGAAGTCCGGGATCCAGGCGGCCTGCTTGTGCATCCAGCACTCGGGCCCGTCGGGGTTGAACATCGGGGTCTGGGTGTCGCCCACGAACGTGGCGTTGATGGCGGTGTTGCCGCCGAACACGTAGTCGGGGGCGAACCAGATCTCGCTCATGTACTCGGCGGCCTCGAGCACCTCCGGGTGGTCGAACGGGATCTCGTGCGCCATCCACTGGTCGTAGATCTCGACCGGGGCGGTGCGGAGCAGGATGTCCTCGATCCAGTCGGTGGCCACCCACCCGGAGACGTCCCCGTGCTCGACCGAGATGCACCAGGGGCTCCCGTTGCCGTCGGCGATGATCTGGTCGGACAGGGCGAGCAGCTCGTCCCAGGTCGTCGGGATCTCGTAACCGGCGTCGGCGAACGCCTGCACCGGGTACCACACGATCGACTTGGGCGCGGCGTTGAAGAACACGCCGTACAGGTGACCCGTCGACCGAGCCGAGATCGAGGAACGACTCGATGTAGTCGGCCTCGACAGCTGGTCCATGTTGATCCAGTCGCTCAGCGGCACCAGGGCGTCGGCGGCGACGAACGTCTGCATGAGGCTGGGCTGGGCGATCTGGGCGATGTCGGGGGCGTTGCCGCCGTCGACCCGGGTGGTGAGGACGGTCTCGTAGTCGGCGATGCCCTCGTAGTTGACCTCGATGCCGGTCGCCTCCTCGAACGGTGCCAGTACCGCCTCGAAGGCCTCCGCCTGACCCTCGACCCACTGGGCGAGCACCTCCACCGTCGGCTCCCTCGTAGTCACCGGCCATGGCGGCCTCCAGGTGCGGATACGGACCGGCCGCCTGCGGCCGCCGTCGTGTCCACCGCTCCGCGTGGTGCCGGTCGGCGCCGCCGTGGTGCCCGACGGCGCCTGGTCGCCGGGGCGCCGGTGGTGTCGCCGCCCTCGTGCTCGGTGTGTCGGCACATGCCGCGCCGATCACGGCGAGCAGTGCGATGAGCAGGAACCATCGGAATCTCCGCATGGTCGTCCATCCCCTTTCTTGTTGTGGTCATATCGGCTGTGGTGCGCGGTCGTCGACGTCGGGTACCGATCCGTCGATCGCCCAGCGGCGGGCGGCGAGGGCGGCGGCGCCGATGGCCCCGATGGGCAGCGACGGGTCGGTGATGGATATCCGTGAGCTCGGGGAGAGGTCGGTGGCCAGAGGTGAGGCCGCCTCGATGGCGGTGATGGCGTCTCGGATGGCGGCGACCAGCGCCGGGGTGTGGTGGATGACGCCTCCGCCGACCACGATCCGCTCGACGTCGTGGGACAGGACCAGCCCGTAGAGGGCGCGGGCGAGAGCGAGCGGCGACCCGCTCGGCGGCAAGGATGGCGGCGGCGTCTCCGGCGGCCGCCGAGTCGAACAGCGCGGTCATCCCGTTGCCGTCACCGCCCCAGCGGGAGGCGGAACCCCCTGAGGCGATCGCCTCGAGGCAACCGGCGAGCCCGCAGGCGCAGCGGGGCCCGGCCGGGTCGGCCACCACGTGCCCGATCTCGCCGGCGATGCCCCCCGAGCCGCGGTAGAGGTCGCCGTCGAGCACGAAACCGGCTGAGATGCCGGTGCCGACGCTCACATAGGCGAGGCTGCGCAGCTGCGGATTCGGACGTGAGTGCCAGCGTGTAGGCGCCGTGGGCAGCGGCCCGGGCATCGTTCTCCACATGGCTGGGGACACCGAACCGGTCGGAGAAGGCAGGTCCGATGTCGAGGGCGTCATCGTCGATCCCGAGGTTGACGGCGTGGCGGGTGGAGCCGGTGGCGTCGTCGACGATCCCCGGCACCCCGATCCCGACGGCGGCCACCTCGTCGACCGTCGGCGTCGGCAATGGCGAGCCGGCTCGCCTCCAGCGCCGTCGCCAGGATGGACTGCCGGCTGCCGCGGCCCGTCGGCAGGGTGGAGCGGCCGACGACGTCCACCCCCCCGGTCACGACGACTGCTTCCGTCGAGGTTCCGCCGACGTCGATACCGAGCAGCACCGGTGCCGTCACCATGGGATCCCCAGCTCGGAACGGAGCACGTGCAGGGCGGCACCGGCGAGCACGATGTCGTCACCGAGCTTGCTCCACGTGACAGTGACGTCTTCGGCCACCTGGTCGAGCACCGCTCGGCGATGGCGGCCCGGACCGCGTGGCGCGAAGTCGTCGAAGGCGTTGAGCGGGCCGGCGAGGACGATGTGGTGCACGTCGAGAATGGCGACGGCGGCGGCCAGGACGTGTCCGACGTGGTCGGCGGCTCGCTCGACGGCGGCCGCCAGCCCGGGATGGTCGGTGTCGAGATGGCCGTTGGCCTTCACCCCGGCCGTCTTCAGGATGTTGGGCACGCTGGCCACCGTCTCGAGGCAACCCTGCTTGCCACAGGTGCAGACGGCGCCATCGGCCACGGCGAGGAGGTGCCCGATCTCTCCCGCCGCCCATGCCTCGCCGCGGTGGATGGCGCCGCTCAGGACGATGCCGGCGCCGACGCCGTCGCTGATCTCGACCAGCATCAGGTTCGAGGCATCGCCCTCCTGCGCCCCGAACTCGGCCAGCGCCGCCAGCGACGTGTCGTTGCCGACGTGGGTGGGGCGGCCGGTCCGGGCGGCGATGGTCTCGGCCAGCGGCACGTCCCGCCACGCCGAGGTTGGTGGAGCGGAGCACGACGCCGGTGGGGTCGATGACTCCCGGGGCGCCGACCCCGACGCCGAGAACAGGCGGCCGGTGCCAGCTCGACGAGGCGAGCGGCCAGGTCGGTGGCCCGGTCGAGGGCCTGTGCGCCCGGTGAGCCCGGTGGCCCGCAACGAGCGTCGGCGGAGCACCGCGCCGCGCAGGTCGTGGACGGCCCCGGTGAACGGCTGCCGGCTCAGGTCGAGGGTGACGATGGTCCGCGCCGCCGGCTCGAAGCGGAACATGGTGGGGGGCTTGCCGCCGGTCGACTCGCCGACTCCGACCTTGCGGAGATAGCCGTCGTCGACCAGGTCGCGGACGATGTCGGAGACGCTGGCCCTGGTCAGCCCGGTGATCCTGGCGACGTCGGCGCGGCTGGTGGCCCCGGCCTCGTAGGCGATCCGCAGCACGAGCCGCCGGTTCTGGCGGCGGGCGTCCTGCCCGGTGTGCTTGGCGTTCCTCCCCGACACCGCCGCTCCCCTCTGAGCAACTAAGTATGGAGAGTAAACATACAAAGTTGGAGCCGTCAAGCGGTCTCCGGTAGCCGGGGTCTACCGGTCCGAGCAGGGAGTCGCTTGCAGTCGAGGCCTCGGCTCAGCGCGCCGCGTCGACCGCCTTCAGGATCTCCGCAACGACACCGTCGGGGTCGGATTGGTCGATGTCGTGACCTCCCTCGAGACGACCAGGCGTCGACGGATTCGCGTCACACCCGTCGCCTACGGTCCGACGAGTGGTGGCGACCGGGCGAGGAGCACCAAGGGTGAGGAGTACCGTGGATGGAGTCATGGCCACCTTGCAGTCAGGCGAGCGCCTCTCGATGTCGTGGGACGAGTACGAAGCGCTCGGCGACGACGTTCGTGGAGAGTATGTCGACGGCGCGTTCGTAGTGGCCGCCATGCCAACCCTGCGCCATCAGACGATCTGCCTCCACCTCGCCGCCCGCCTCGATCGTCTGCTGCCCGCCGGGGTACGGGTCGCTCAGTCGTGGGGCTGGAAGCCGTCGGAGGACGAGTTCGGGCCGGATGTGATGGTGTTCGACGACACCGGCGAAGACCTCCGGTACACCGGGGTCCCGCATCTCGTCGTCGAAGTGCTCTCCACCGACCGGGCGGCGGACACCGTGCGCAAGCTGCGCAAGTACGCCGAGGCCGGCCTCCCTCGCTACTGGATCATCGATCCCGACGGACCCGAGCTCGTGGTGTTCGAGCGCAGCGAGTCGGGGACACTCGTCGAGGCTGCGCGGTACCGCGGCAGTGAGCCGGCGGACCTCGACCTCGGGCCGGTCCGCCTGGAACTCACCCCTGAAGGGCTGCTGTCGCGCCATCCCGAGTAGGCGCCGGGCAGGCAGAACCGGGCGTTACGCTCCGGCGGCGTCGGCGGCGGGGAGCGACCCATGGACGTCTTGGTCAGCGCCTGTCTCGGGTTCGGTCTCGCCGCGGCCACCGGCCTCAGGGTGTTCATCCCGCTGCTGTCGCTCTCGCTGGCCGCCCGCGCCGATGTGGTCACCCTGATCCCCGGCCTCGACTGGATCGACTCGAGCGTGGCCGTCGTCGTTTTCGTCGTGGCGGCCGCCGTCGAGGTGGCCGGATACCTGATCCCGGTGGTTGACAACCTGCTCGACACCGTCGCCACGCCGGCCGCCATGGTGGCGGGGACCATCGTCATGGCCTCGGTCCTCGTCGACCTCGACCCGCTGTGGGCGTGGTCGCTGGCGGTGATCGCCGGGGGTGGCGCCGCTGCCGCCGTCCAGGGCACGACGGTGGTGGCTAGGGCGGCGTCGACGGCGACGACCGCGGGGGCGGTGAACCCGGCGCTGGCCACCGGCGAGGCGGTCGGCTCGGCCGGACTGTCGCTGCTGTCGATCGCCATCCCCGTCCTGGCGGCCCTGGCGGTCATCGGGTTGCTCGCCTTCGCCGCCGTGAAGATCCCGGGGTTGTTCCGGAGGTTGTCGGGCCGCCGGTCGGCTTGAGCTCCCGTGCCGGTCCGACGCGACGACGGCCGAGGCCATACTGGCCAGGCACCCCTGGCCGGAGGAGACGTGGAGCCGACGAAACCGACAGTCCTCTTCCTGTGCACCCACAACGCCGGTCGTTCCCAGATGGCCGCCGGCTGGACGCGCCGGCTCGCCGACGACCGCGTCGTCGTGCTCTCCGGCGGATCGACACCCGCCGAGCGGGTCAACCCGGCGGCGGTGGAGGCGATGGCGGAAGCCGGGATCGACATCAGCCGTGAGCATCCCAAACCGTGGACCGAACACTCGCTCGGCGTCGCCGACGTCGTGGTGACGATGGGTTGCGGCGACGCCTGCCCGGTGTTGCCGGGCAAGCGCTATGTCGACTGGGAGCTCGACGACCCTGCGGGCCTGTCTACGGCGGAGGTTCGCCCGATCCGCGACGAGGTCGAACAGCGGGTGAGAGGGCTGCTCGTGGAACTCGGCGTCGACCCAGCCCCCTGAAGAGCCCGGTTCGACGGGTCAGCCGGCCGGGTCGGGTAGCCGTGCCCGCACGATGGCGTTGTGCATCCCGTCGGCCACGGGGGACGTGAGGGCGACGGTGACGTCGACGAACCCGGCGGCGGCAAGGCCCCGGCGGTACTCGGACACCGATAGAGCCCCGGCGATGCACCCGGCCCACTCGCCCCGCTCGGCGCGCTGCTCGGGGGAGAGATGGTCGTCGGCGACGATGTCACTGACTCCCTATCCGACCGCCGGGGCGGAGTACCCGGGCCATCTCGGCGAATACTGCCGGCTTTTCGGTCGACAGGTTGATCACGCAATTCGAGATGACGACGTCGACCGACCCGGATGGGAGCGGGACGTCCTCGATCCGTCCCAGCAGGAACCGGACGTTGTCCACGGCTTCGGCAGCGGCGTTGCGCCGAGCCAGTTCGAGCATCTCCGGGGTCATGTCGAGACCGATGGCGACGCCGCCCGGTGCGACGCGCCGCGCCGAGAGGATCACGTCGATTCCGCCTCCCGACCCGAGATCGAGCACGGTCTCGCCGGGCGACAGGTCAGCCACCGCAGTCGGGTTACCGCAGCCCAGGCTCATCGTCGCCAGTGCACCAGCCTCCACGTAGTCGTCGACGCCGCAGGTGGCTCCGCCGCAGCAGCCGGTCTCGCCGTCGAGCATCTGCAGGGCTGCACTGCGGTAGCGGTCGGCAACCCTCTCGTTGGTGTCCATCAACATGCGCTCCATTCAGCAGTGGTGCGGGCCATGCCCATCACCAATTCGGCAGCGGTCGGGAAACAGTCCAGGCACCGCTCGTTGACCCGGTACAGGTTGGATGTGCCGTGCTCCTCGACGAGCACGAAACCCACATCGGCAAGGTGCCTGAGGTGATGGGAGACCGTCGACTGGCCGACATCGAGCCGGTCGACGATCTCGCCGACCGGCATCGGGCGGCCCTCGGTGGCGAGCAGGTTGAGCACCAGGATCCGGCTCGGGTCGCTCAGTGCTCGAAACCAGGTCGCCCAGGTGGCGGCGGCATCACGGGTCACATTCATCGATCATCGACGATAGTCGATCAAGTGCGCAAGGTCAAGAGCTCAGCTTCCGAAGGTGGGATCACACCGAGAGGGCGGTGCGCGCGGTGACGATCTGCTCGACGAACATCTCGCCACCCTCCAGCTCGGCCAACTGCGCGAGCACCGCGGTCACCATCCCTTCGGCCGCCTCATCGCCGGTGGCGGTGCGCGCCAGCGCGGCGAATCCCTCGGCGAGCAGGACCTCGGGGCGGCTGCCGGCCGCTTCGGCGAGCGAGGCGGCGGCCCGGAACTCGTCTCCGGCGACGTCGGGCGACCCGGAGGAGAGCAGGTGGGCGCCGAGCATCCAATGGGCCCGGGCGCGGGCGAGCTCGCCCTTCCCGAGCTCCTCGGCAAGGGCCAGGTTGGCCTTGGCGGCGGCCAGACCGAGGGCGGCGTGAGCCGGTGAGACGACGATCCCTGCGGCTCCCCACCCCGGCCAGGTGAACGACGCCAGGTCATAGAGGAGGCCCTTGACCGTCGAGCGGAGCGCATCGGCGCCTTCGGGTAGGGCACGATGCGTGTCGGCGAGCAGCCTCCCGATCCCGGCCAGGGCGATGGCGACGGCCAGCGGGAGGTCCTTGTCGTCCCAGTAGGCGGTGCGCATCGCGGAGACGTACGCCGGTGCCGCCTCCAGGGGGTCGGCGATCTCGGCCAGCCTGCCGATGGCGGCAAAGGTCCCCTCGGAGCGACCTCCGCCCGACACCGCCGCGGCGTGGCTGAGCCCGCGGGCGGTTCGCTGGCTCAACTGGCGGGCCTCTCGCACCGTCTCTCTCCGGTCGTCGAGGTCTCGCTCCACCCGGTACCAGTAGTCTCCGACTGCTGCCGAGCGATCGGCGGGGGGGTGCGCCATCACCCCGGCGATCTCGGCCAGGGGCATGTCGATGGCACGGAGCAGGGCGATCATCCGACCCGCCTCCACCTGGTCGGGGTCGTAGCGCCGGTAGCCCGTGGCGGGATCGACCTCGGCGGGCGTCAGCAGCCCGCGCGCGTCGTACAGGCGCAACGCCTTCTCACTGAGCCCGGTCAGTCGGGAGAACTCGCCAATGGTGTGGTACGCGGTCATGCCGGCGATTATCCGGGTTGACCCAGGGGCAGAGTCAAGCCCGGCCCCGCTCAGGCAGCAGCGCCGGCGCCGAGGTGGTCGGTCAGGTCGCCCGGCTAACGGCGGGCGCGGAACGCGCCGGCGCCACCGCCGCCGAAGAGGATCCCGGCGCCGATGACGAACCCGAAGTCGTACCAGTTCCCGTTGTTGTGAACCTCGTAGAAGTTCACGTCGTCGGTGAACAACGAGATCACGAACGTGACCGGGGCGATGAAGCCCTGCCACAGGCCGAGCCAGAACCCGGCCACCTCACCGCTGGCGTCGGGTACGCCGACGTCGGGGTTGGGCCCGGCGGCGCAGGCCGCCAGCACCAGGGCCAGCAGCAAGACAGCCAGCACTCGGCCGGCGATCAGTCGCCTTCTGGCCTGGGCAGCGCTCGGTGTGGGGGGCGCCATGCACCGACCTTAGCCGCCGATGACCTCGGCCTGTCCCGGCCAACCTGCACCGATTGGCCGCGTTACTCACGCTGCCGTCGAGGCCCCGAGGTGGGTGACGAGCAGGTCGGTCAGGTCGCCGGCGTCGTCCTCGGCGCCGTGGATGAAGCGTCGACTTGCGTCGTCGCAGCAGGTTCAGCCCGATGGCGTACAGGCCCGGGGCGTCGGTGACGACGCCCCCGTCGTGGCGGAGACGCCCGCGGCGGTCGAGCACGGGGACGTGGAGCCACGAGTAGTCGGGACGGAACCCGGTGGCCCAGAACACGGTTGAGATGGAGCCATCGGTGAGGTCCATCGACAGCGGCGGCGACTCGGCGACCCGGGTCGGCTCCGGGCGGTGCGGCGCGTCGACCTCGCCGTCGATGCCGTGGTCGCCGGCCCATTCGTCGAACGTGTCGAGTAGCCGGCCCAGCTTGAGGTCGGCCAGGTTGCACTTGTTGCGCAGCGACCCGGAGAACAACGCCGTGCCGCTGTTGACCGCGGCGAGCCGGCCGATGAGACGCACCCCTTGGTCGGTGAGGGTGTTGAGATCGAGCGTGGCGTGCTCCGGGCTTCCGATGAGCTGCGGTGAAGACAGGTGCCGGGCGCGCACGATGTCGTCCACCTCGTCGAGGCCCTCGTCGAGGATCCCGGTCCGGTCCAGCCACCACATGACGTCGCGTCCGCGGTAGGTCCGGGGCATCCTGACGTGCTCTCCAACCGCCAAAGTCACCGGCCGGCCGGAACGGTGGATCTCCTCGGCGACCTGGATCCCGGTGGCCGATGCCCCCACCACCAGCACCCCGCCGTCCGGGAGCTGGCCGGGGTTCCGATACTGGAGAGGGGTCACCATGGCGACTCTCTCGGGAATCTCGGCGGCAAGGACTGGGACTCTGGCCATGGTGAAGCCGCCACTGGCCAGCATCACCGTCGGGGCTTCCCAGGTCCCCTGGTCGGTCACCACCTCGTAGCCGGCCGGGCCGGGTCGCACCGAGGACACGGTGGTGTGGGTCCGCACCGGTGCCTGCGAAGCAGCGGCGTACCGGTCGATGAAACCGATCACCTCGGGCATGGTCATGAACCCGTCGGGGTCATCGCCGTCGTAGTCGAGGCCGGGCAGCCGGCTCTGCCAGTTCGGGGTCAGCAGCCGCAGCGAGTCCCAGCGCTGGGTCTTCCACGAGTTGGCGACCTCCCCGCGCTCGAGGACCACGTGGTCGATCGAGCTCCTGGTGAGGAAGTGGCTGACCGCCAGGCCGGCGTGCCCGGCCCCGATCACCACCGTCGTGGTGCGCATTGCCGCCGTCAGTTGACCTCGACGGTGACGTTGGTGGGGTTGGTGACGGCGTCGAACACCGCCGAGCGCTTCTGCGACTGGGCGACCAGGCCCTCGATCTCCTCGGGGGTGGCGTCGGCGTCGATGTCGTAGTGCACCCGGATCCCGGTGAACCCGTTGCGGACCTCCGGGTCCCCACCGAGGATGCCGAGGACGTCCATGTCGCCCTCGATCGTCGCCTTCACCGACCGCAGCTGGATGTCCCGGTTCTGGGCGACGGCGGCGATCCCGGCGGTCAGGCAACTGGCCAGGCCCACCAGCACGTACTCCACCGGTGTGGGGCCGTTGTCCTCGGAGGCGAACACCTCGGGATGGTCGGCATCGAAGGTGGAGGCTGTCCGGTGGGCTCTGCTCGCCGCCCAGGCCGAAGAAGCTGTTCACCGTCGACTGGCTGTGAGTGCCGTTCAGCCACTCGGTGCTCGCCCGCCAGGTGAACTGTGCCGCCTCGGGGGCGTCGGTGAGGGCGTTCCGGGCGTCGAGGAGCGCCTGTACGTTGACTCCGTTGTCACATACCGGGGTGTCGGTTGTCGTCATTGCTCTCTCCCTCTGTCTGGTCGTAGTCGGGCCGCACGCCTCAATGCGAGCGGGAGAACGCCACGGATCGCTCTCGGGCGGCCGGCGTTCGCTACGAGCTGTTGGCAAGGCTCTGCGGTGCCACCCGAGAGCACGGACAGGACGGCGATGCGGTTCCAGTGGGCGGCGGGGACGCCTGCTGGGCGGGTCATCCTGCCGAGTGATTCGTCCACCGGGGTTCTCTCCATCGCCGACGTCCGATGACGGAAGTAGACCAGACGTCCCGGGCCGCGTCAAAGCTGGATTGGGACGGAGGTGACTCCCGAGCCCATCACCCCGGGTAGAGGCCCTTCGGGGCTTCCCGCCCAGGATCGAGCGAAGAACCGGGTCTGCGGCCGGCGGAGCTGCTGCGACTCCGCCGTGGCTCAGGCGTTGATCGAAACCGGTGTCCCCAGCGGCACTCTCGCCGCCAGGTCCGCGATGACATCGTTGTGCACCCGCACACAGCCGTGGCTCACCTCGCTGCCGAGCGACGACGGATCGTTCGTCCCATGGATCCCGACGACCCCGTCGCCCCCCGCGAAGCTGTCGAGGGTCTCGCTGAACCCGGACAGGCCGAACGCGTAGGGACCGTACACGCCGTCGGGATCGGGGGGTTGGAGCAGCTCGGCCAGATAGAACTCACCATGTGGCGTCGGCGTGGCTCCGACCCCCACTGCGATCTCGGTCGAGAGGGTCAGCGCGTCGCCCTCGTAGAGGTCCAGGCGACGTCGCGTGGTGTCGATCTCGATGCGGAAGGGATCGAGCGACAGGTGGACCTCGCCGGCCCTGATCCAGCCGACGGTGCCGTTGGGGCGCACCGGGAGCATGACTTCGAGCCAATCGGCGGACACCTGGTCGGGAGGCGTGAGGACGAGGAACACCAGAGCGCCTCCCGAGGCGATCGGGTTGGCGAGCTCCGCGAGAACTGGAGCATCGTTGGTGGGCCGGGATCGGGCCACGACCACATCACCGCGGGCACGGGCCACCACCGTGCCGGCGCTGCCGACGATGTGGGCCGCAGCGGCCGTCGTGGGCGGCTCGGGGACTGTCACCTCGGCCGCCGTCACCTCCGCCGCGGCCTGCGGTGGCATCTGGGGGTCGGCTTCCGTACGTAGAGCGCCACCGCCGGACGCGCAGCCGGCGAGATGGAGCGCGATGACCAACCCCAGCGCGCCCACACGCCGTGCACCCATCGCCCGGTCAGCCCGTGAAGGTCGGCTGGGCGGCCGTCGGTGTCTCGGGCCGGCTGGGTGGCAGGGGAGCCACGGTGGTCGTCGTGCTCGCGGTCGTCGAAGTGGTGGTCGTGGCGATCGTCGTCGTCGGCGGCTGCTGGGAGCAGACGAAGTCCACGCTGATGCCTCCGCTGCTGATGCCATCCGGGCCAAGACGCATGGCGGCGACGACGGTTTCGCCGAGGACGAGCTCGCCCTCGGCGATGGTCACGATGCCGGGTGTGCTCTCCACATCGGGGACGGTGACGACGTCGTCACCGCTGGTGAGGACCAGTTCGTTGTCCTCGTGTACGGACGGGTTGTTGGACACCTCGATCCGGATGGCACACGACTCTCCCTGCAGCCATGGCTCGACCTCCTCGGTCGCGACCGTGACGGTGGAGAACGGCTCTCCCCTGATGACCGTGAACACGATCACCACGTTGTGAATGGCAACCGCAGGCCCGGGTCGCCAGAACACGGACGCCAGCACAGCAGCGGCGCCGAGGACGATCAGCAGCCTGCGTCGGGACATCGTCGCCCACCTCCAATCCTTGATCTGTCGGAGGACCTCCGAGATCGACGCTACCGGTGTACATCGGCTCGGCCCAGGGCCGAACGTCCCGCGATCACCTACCTCGGCTCACCTCGTGTCGAGCCAGGCGAGCAGTCTCTCGCCGACGTGTGGGTTGGCGAAGTAGCCCGTGTGATCGACGCCGTCGGTGCCGCGCAGCTGGTGCGGCTCGGCGATGGGGAACCGGCTCGACCCGTTGGCTGCGAAGGTCCCGGCGGTGGGCACCACGAGGTCGTTCGGCTCGTGGAAGACGCCGTCGACGAGGCGATTGACGGTGAGCCTGCGCCAGCCGGCCACCTGCGGCTCGTAGTCGGCGGTCACCGCGTGGTACCGGGCGGGCGGCAGCGCTCCGGCGTTGAGCCAGCTGAGGAACTCGCCTCCGGGGCGCATCGCCCGCAACCCGTCGAGGCCGGCCACGGCGCCCACCGCCACCTGCTTGACCACCGTGATGACCCCCTCGAATACGTCCACGACGTGGGGCCCGGGGAGGAATTGGAGCATGTTGGTGTAGCTGTCGATCAGGTCGCCGACGTACTCGGGCTCGGCGAGGACCGTCCCGGCGTTGGGCGAGGCGACGAACACGATTCCACCGACCGTGACCGGGCGTCCCTGACCAGCCATGGCGCCGGCCTTCTCGGCGAGGACCCGGCTCACCAACCCGCCCCGTGAGTGGCTGATGATGTCGAGATCGAGGCCGACGCCGGCGGGGAGATGGTCGTGGAACCACTCGACGTTGCGCCTCGGATCGTCGCTGAGGGTGAAGTGGTCGAAGGCGAACACCCGCCCGTCGTAGCGCCGGTGCAGCTCGCCGAGGAGCTCTCCGGGCATCGCCCCGAAGGCGGTGTGGGCCCGGGAGAACGTGCCGTGGACGAAGAGGAGCGACCGGCCGGCGGCCAGGCGCCCCCAATCCGGCTCGGGGGCGTCGTCGACGGTGTAGTCGTCCGGGGTGAACGTCCGGAAGCGGTAGGGACGGCGCTTCGCCTCCCAGGCGGCGGCGAACCGCTCGCCCACCTTGCCGAAGACGGGATCGAGCAGTGGGAAAGCGATCGAGGTGGCCACCTTTCCGCCGACCACCCTGACCAGTCCCCGGCCGAGGGTCACCGCCTCGGTCGGGGGGACGAAGCGAGGGATCCGGTAGATGCAGGCGGCCTGGTCGGCGGCGACCTGGATCTGCCCGGTCGCCGTCTGCGGGAAGGCCCAGGTCACGACGCCGCTCTCGTCGGAGGCGAGCACGACCTGCCCGGAACCCGCCGGTGGCCCGGGCACCTCGACCTGCACACCGGGATCGCCCCGCGGCGTCGGCACGTCGGACGCCGCGTGCGGGGACTCGACGGTCTGGGAGATCTCGACAACCCGCTCGGCTCGCATGTGCTGGACGGCCATCGCCCTCCGGGCGGCGTCGGTCCATCCCGCCACCCGGACGAGCACCTCCTCCGTGCCCTCGTGCACCTCGGCCTCGCCGTCGAGCCCGGGGCTCCGCACCGTGACCCGGTCGATCCCTACCGGCTTGCCGTCGGGGCGCAGCCGGCCGGGCACCATCACCGGGCCGGCGGGGCGGCCGGCCAGCCAGGTGACCAGCAGGCCGAGCCCGACGGCGCCGGCGGCGGTCTGCGCGATCGGGCTGGTCAGCGGGTCGCCGGTGATGGCCACGTAACCCTCGCCGGAGCAGACCCCGTCGATCGAGCCGCCCAGGTGGTAGATCCCGGGTGAGCCGGCAAGGCCGTCCAGCCCTCCCTCGTTGAGCATGTGCGTCACGGTCGGCGACCCCTCCGATACCGGTCCTTCGTGGTGGAGAACGGGGATGCCGCCCATCTCCACCCAGACACGGCCGATGGCGCCGGGTGCCTCGGCGAACACCTCGAACTCGATGGTGTCGTCGACGTCGGGGTCCACTTCGAAAGGCGACCTCGCCGAGGTGTCGGCGAGCAGCGCCGAACCGGAGCCTGTGGACACCTCGACGACGCACACCGGCTCCTCCGAGCCGGCCAGGACCGGCAGGGCGAGCAGGACGAGTGCAGCTGTCACCCGACGGGAACGCCGGCTGCGCCGACCCGCCCACGATCCGCTGACCACTGCAGCGGCGAGCGGGGCACCGTAGGCCAGGCCGGGATCGAGCGGCCACACCCCGTACTGCTGGATGAGGACGGCGACTCCCGCACCCCAGAGGGCACCGCCGGCAGCGCCGATGAGCGAGCGACCGAGCCTCATGGCGGTTCCTCCACCGGTAGGGGCCTGGCCTCCGCTGCCCACCATACGCGTTGACCAGCCGCCTCGCCCGATGCCGGATCGTGTCGTACCGGCTCGATACCGGTGATCCGGCGGTGGCGATCGGTCCGAGAGTGTGCGGCTGAGGCGATTGGACCGGAGGATTACCGTGAATGGGACGATGGCCACCCTGCAGGACGGCGAGCGGGTCCCGATGCCCTGGGACCAGTACGAGGCGTTGGGCGAGGACGTCCGTGGCGAGTACGTCGACGGGAGCTTCGTGGTGAGCCCTCTGCCAACCCTGCCGCATCAGACGATCTGCCTCGAGCTGGCGATCCTGTTCAAGGGCGCACTGCCCGGCGGGACCAAGGTCGCCCAGTCCTGCGGTTGGAAGCCAGGATCCGACGAGTTCGGGCCGGACGTGATGGTCTTCGACGACAACGGTGAGGAGCGCCGCTACACGGGTGTTCCCCATCTCGCCGTCGAGGTGCTGTCGACCGACCGGTCCGCCGACACCGTGCGCAAGCTGCGGAAGTACGCCGAGGCGGGTCTACCCCGCTACTGGATCATCGATCCGGGTGGGCCGGAGTTGGTGGTGTTCGAGCGCACCGACGCCGGGGCCCTGGTGGAGACTGCTCGCTACCGGGGCACGGAGCCCGCCGACCTCGACATCGGGCCTGTCCGGGTGTCGTTCACCCCCGCCGAGCTCCTCGGATGACAACTTCCGGCGGTGACGACCTCGATGTCACAAGGAGCCGGCGGCCTTAGACGCCGACGGCCGGTAGTGCAGGTCCCGCCTTTCGGCCCTGGTCCGGTGCTCACCCGCGACGTACGTTCGGCTCGCAGACGATACGAGGTGAACATGCGACGACTTCTGGTGCTCGGCGCCGGCACCGCCGGCACGATGGCTGCCAACAAGCTGCGACGGAAACTCCCGATCGCCGAGTGGGAGATAGCGGTCATCGACCCGTCGTCGGTCCACGTCTACCAGCCCGGGCTCCTCTTCGTCCCGTTCGGTCACCACGATCCGGACTCGCTGGTCAAGGCGAACCGGCCGCTGGTCGTCCCCGGCGTCTCGCTATTGCACAACGAGGTCGAGCGTGTCGACGTCGCCTCAAACACAGTCCACCTGGTCGGTGGCGACTCCATGCCCTACGACCAACTCGTCATCGCCACCGGCACCACCCCGCGCCCCGACATGACCCCGGGCATGGACGGGCCGTGGTTCCGTCGCACCGTCCACGAGTTCTACACACTGAAAGGGGCGGTTGCGTTGCGCGACGCCCTGGCGGGCTTCGACGGGGGTCGGCTCGTTGTCCACATCGTCGAGATGCCGATCAAGTGTCCGGTCGCTCCGCTCGAGTTCGCCTTCCTGGCCGACGAGCACTTCCGCAAGCTGGGGATCCGTGACCGCGTCGAGCTGGTCTACGCCACCCCGTTGTCGGGGGCTTTCACCAAGCCGATCGCCTCGGCCCGTCTGGGCGGGATGCTCGACGAGAGGGGCATCGCCGTCGAGCCCGACTTCTACGTGGAGCGGGTCGAGGAGAACGCCCTGGTCTCCTACGACGAGCGGGTGGTGCCCTTCGACCTTCTCGTCACCGTGCCGCTGAACATGGGCGCCGACTTCGTCGCCGGCTCCGGGCTCGGCGACGAGCTGAACCACGTCAGAGTGGACCCGGGGACGTTCCTCGCAGACGGCTGCGACAACGTGTTCGCCCTCGGTGACGCCGCTGCCCTCCCCACCTCCAAGGCCGGCTCGGTGGCGCATTTCTCGGTCGACGTGTTCGTGGAGAACTTCCTCGACCACATCGCCGGTCGGCCCATGGAGCGGCGTTTCGACGGCCACGCCAACTGCTTCGTCGAGGCCGGCGGGGGCAAGGCACTGCTCATCGACTTCAACTACGACACGGAGCCACTGCCGGGCACCTATCCACTGCCCGCCGTCGGCCCGATGCGCCTGCTGGAGGAGACCAGGCTCAACCACTTCGGCAAGCTCGCCTTCAAGCCGATCTACTGGCACCTGCTGCTTCCCGGCAGGCGCCTCCCGGTGCCCACCGCCATGTCGATGGCGGGCAAGCGGGCACCGGTCACCGCACCCATCGAGGAGGAGACACCATGACCGTGGCAACCATTGGGGGACACGACGTCCACGTCGACGCCGAAGGCTTCCTCACCCAGCCTGAAGAATGGGACGACGGCCTCGCCGAGGTCCTCGCCGCGGAGATAGGGCTCGAGCTGACCGATCGCCACTGGATGGCGATCAGATTCGCCCGCGACGACCACGCCGCCAATGGCGAGACACCGACCCTGCGCCGGATGGCGAACGTCGGCGGCGTGCCCACCAAGGAGATGTTCACCCTGTTCCCCGGCAAGCCGGCGAAGAAGCTGGCCTACGTGGCCGGCCTTCCCAAGCCGACCGGGTGTGTGTGAGGAGACCCCATGACCACGACCTACGCCCCCGCTCCCGTCCCCACCTTCGAGGACGCCGGCACTGAGGGCCGCAAGCTCTGCATCATCTGCTCGAAGGGCTCGCTCGACATGGCCTATCCCGGGCTGGTGCTGGCCAACGCCGCCCTCGGTGAGGGGATCGAGACCCACCTGTTCTTCACCTTCTGGGGCTTCGACATGATCAACAAGGAGACGATGGCGCACCTCCAGTTCACCCCATTGGGGAATCCGGCCACGCACATGCCGCCGATGCTGATGGGGCTCCCCGGGATGACCGCTTTTGCCACCCACATGATGAAGAAGCAGATCGAGGGGATCGACGTGCCCGGCGTCCCCGAGTTCCTCGAGATGATCACCGACGCCGGCGGCCACCTCTGGGCGTGCCGGATGTCGGCCGACATGATGCACCTCGACGAGGACGACCTGTACGAGCGGGTGGAGGGGATCATCAGCGCCTCCGACTTCATCGACCTCTCGGCGGGGGCTCAGGTGATCTTCGTCTGATGGACCCCGCCGCGTTGCGGGACCTTCGGCACTGGAGAAACAGCCGGGGTGGGCGCACTGTCGGCGTTAGAGCCACGCAAGGAGGTACCAATGCTCACCCAGGAGCGAACAGAGGCCACCGCAGTGGTCCGCTCCGATTTCGACTACTGGTGGCTGGTGGCCGTGGGCGGTGTGATACTCGCCGTTCTGGCCTCCAGCCTCTACTCGCCCGACATGGTGACCGGATCCGCCCACGAGCACATCCCGATCGCCGCCTTGGTCGACTGGTTCTGGGGTGCGCTCGCCATCGGGTACCTGTCGTTCGTCCGCCGTGAGCGTGCGGACGCATCGTTCGGGCTGTCGATCACCGCCCTCTGGTTCGCCGTAGCCGCCACCAGCATCTGGGTCCCCGAGCTCGTCACCGGCTCAGACCCGTCGATCATCCCGATCGCCGCCTTCATCGCCCCGGCGGTGGGAACCATGGTCACCGGGTTCCTGTGCCTGCACGCCCTGAGCCGCCGCGACTGACGCCGGCCGAGGAGAGAGGAGAGATCGACATGTTGACCGGACACGGGATCGCCACCATTCCCCGACCAAGCACCCCCGGCGTCGAAACCGCCGCCCTGGCCCGGTTCCACCGGGACGGGACCTGGCACGGGGTCATCCACGCCGGGGGCATGGGGCCGGGTACACCCACCCAGACCGCGGTCGGGACCGCCCGGCACCATTGGATCCAGGACGGGCGCTGGGTGGTGGGCGAGTATGCCCAGGACCAGTTCCTGGTCGACGGCACCTTCGTCCTGCGCTGGGAGCTGCACTGGGTGTGCGGTTGGGACCCGGCGTCGGGCGGATACAAGGCGACCATCGCCGACAACTACGGGCGGGCCGACATCCTCGAAGGCGGCATCGACGGCGACCGGATGGTGTTCCAGTCGGCCGGCGACAAGCTGCCCCGGCTTCGCCTGACCTGGGAGCTGATGCCGGCGGGTTCGATTCTCTGGCGCAACGAGATGACCGTCGACGGCGACGAATGGATGTTGATAGAGGACTACGAGATCGTCCCGGAGCCGGCGTCGAGACCCTGACCCACACGTCCCCTGGCATCGGGGCGGCGCCACTACCGTAACCGGCGGCCCCTTGGCGATATCGATCGAGACGAGTACGCCCGATGCCACTCATCACCGATGCCGGCGGGACGGTGTTCGCCGAGCTCACCGGCGCCGACGACGACCAGGCCCTGGTGGTGGCACTGCACGGCTGGGGCCGTGATCGCCGAGACCTGGTCGGTGCCCTGGGCGACCGACGGGTCCTGGCGGTGGATCTGCCCGGCTTCGGGACGTCACCGCCCCCGCCGGGGCCGTGGGGGAGCGCCGACTATGCCGCCGCCGTCTCGCGGCTGCTCGAGGAGCGCAGCCTGCACCCGGCGGTGCTGGTCGGCCACAGCTTCGGGGGCCGGGTCGCCGTCGTGCTGGCGGCGGACCGTCCCGACCTCGTGTCCGGCCTGGTCGTGGTCGGCACCCCGCTGCTCCGCGGGACCGGAGGATCGGTCGCGCTGGTCGTTTCGCCTCGCCCGCTACGCCCACCGGATGGGGCTCATCAGCGACGACGCGATGGAGGCAAGACGGCGGCGTCACGGGTCGGCCGACTACCGGGCCGCCACCGGTGTGATGCGCCAGGTGCTGGTGCGGGTGGTCAACGAGGACTATGCCGACCAGCTGCGCCGGGTCACCGCCCCGACGGCCTTCTGCTGGGGCGAGGACGACACCGCGGCTCCCGTGGCGACGGCGCGCCGGGCGTGGGAGCTGGTGCCGAATCCGGTCTCGTTCGACGTCGTCGAGGGCAGTGGCCACGATGTGCACCGCTCCCGACCTGAGCGGGTTCGAGCAGTGGTCGATGCCGTCGTCGCCGCCGGCAGCGCGCCGTGAGTGCCCTCGAACTGGTGGCGATCGCCGTCGGGACGGTGGCGGTAGTGGTGGGTTCGATACGCTGGTTGCGCGTCGCCCAGCTCGAGCACTACCTCGCCGGCTCGTGCCTCGTCGTGGCGGGGCGGTGGATGCGGCACCGGCCGCCCAACAACCTCCTCATGCCGTTCACTGCCGCGGTGGCGGTGGCCGCGGTGGTCGGTGGGGCCGTCGGTGCCGGTTGGTCGGCACCGTGCGCCCTGGTCGCCTCGGCGGTGGCGACGGTGCTGCCCTGGCCACTGCCGCTGCGCGGGAAGTCGGCCCCGCTGCGCTTCACCCGCAGGGCCCGGGTGCTCACCCTGGTGGCCCTCGTTGTCGCCGGCGGTGCCGCCCTGGCCCTGTCGTTCGCCGTGGGTTGGCCGGCGTCGCTGGCACTGGTCGGCGCCGCCTCCTGGGGTGTCGTCGACCTGGCGATGGCGGTGACGGCTCCCTTCGAGCGTCGGGCGATGGAGCGTCACCGCCGCCGCGCCGAGGGCCGGTTGCGCGCCGTCTCCCCCAGGGTGATCGCCGTCACCGGCAGCTGGGGCAAGACCTCCACGAAGAACCACATCGCCGACCTGCTCGGCAACGACACCGAGGTGGTGGCGTCACCGGCCTCGTGGAACAACGTCGGCGGCCTCTCCCGCGCCATCAACGAGCACCTGACCGACACCACAGCCGTCTTCGTGGCCGAGATGGGCATGTACCGGCCCGGGGAGATCCGGGCGCTGTGCGATTGGGTCCGCCCCGAGATCGGCGTCCTGCTCGCCGTCGGGCCGATGCACCTGGAGCGGGCGGGGTCGCTGGAAGCCATCGCCGCCGCCAAGGCGGAGATCCTCGAGCGGGTCCGGCAAGCGGTGGTGTGGGTCGACGACGAGCGGGTGGACCGGGCGGCCGCTCTCCATGCGCCTGCCGATGCCCGGGTGTGGCGGGTGGGCACGACCGGTCGAGGTGGGCTCGACGTCTCGGTGGCGACGATCGGCGACGAGCTGGTCTTCACCGACGGCGCCGGCGAGCTGGGCCGCCACCCGGTCGCCGGCGGGGCCCATCCCGCCAACCTGGCCTGTGCCCTCGCCGCGGTCCTCGCCCTCGGCGTCGACCGGGCGACCGTCGGCAACCGGCTCCGTCTGGTGACGACGCCTCCTCATCGTGCCGTCGTCGCCCGGACCGACGGTGGCGTCACCGTGATCGACGACACCTTCAGCGCCAACCCCGAAGGGGCACGCACCGCGCTGGTGACGCTGCGCCGCGTCGGTGATGGGGGCGCCACTGCGGTGGTGACGCCCGGGATGGTCGAGCTGGGTGCCGCTCAGGAAGACGAGAACCGGTCATTCGCAGCAGCCGCCGCCGAGGCGGGGGCGACCCTGGTGGTGGTGGGCTGGACCAACCGCGGCGCCCTGAGCGAGGGCGCCAGCAACGCCGGGGGGCGGGTCGTCGTCGTCGCCGACCGCGAGGCGGCACGCACCTGGGTACGGGGGAACCTCGGCGACGGGGACGCCGTGCTGTGGGAGAACGACCTGCCCGACCACTACCCGTGAGGGCTCAGGCCAGCTTCGAGGCGATCGATCCCGAGCTGCGCAGGGCGCGCCCATCACTGGTGGCGACCCATTGCGGTCGCCGGGGGCCGGTCCCGCGGGCTTCGACGATCAGGTCCCGGTAGAGCTGGAGGCGGTCGACGCCGCCGGCCCGCCACAGGTGGTTGCCCCAGGCCCCGGGGATGGCGTTGACCTCGTTGAGCACCACCTGCTGGTCGCCGTCCCAGAGGAAGTCGAGCCGGGGGGCGCCGGTCAGCGGGAACTCGCCGGTGACGAGGCGCGCCGCCCGTTCGATGGTGGCGACGACCTCCTCGGGCAGCCGGGCCGGCAGCTCGCGGGGGGCGGCATCCATCCCGGTCCCGGTGAGGTACTTGTCCTCGTAGCTGTAGGCGCCATCGCCCGACCGGAGCGGTCGCTCGATCGGCGACAGCTCGATCCCGTTGGCGGTGCGCACCGCGATGTTGAGATCCTCCCACCCCTTGAGGTACGGCTGGACGAGCATCCCGGCCTGCCCGGTGCCGGTCCGTCCCAGCGCCAGCACCACTGACAGGTCGTCGACGTCGACTTCCACGCCGATCGAAGATCCCCCGTAGCGCGGCTTCGCCACCCACGGCCGGGGTGGGAGCCGGTGTTCGTCGAGACCCTCGTCGGCGAGGACCGTCGGGATGGTGGCGACGTCGAGCGCCGCCATCACCGCACCCGAAGCCAGCTTGTCCATCAGCAGGGCGCACACTTCGGGGTGGGGGCCTGTCGAGGGGAGGCCGGCGAGGCCGAGCAGGCCGCCGAGGGTGCCGTCCTCGCCGGGGCCGCCGTGACAGCAGTTGAGGACGACGTCGAGGTCGACCGGGCTGTCCCGCAACCGCTTTCGTTCCACGAAGCCGCCCGGGACGACCAAGTCGAGCGGGATCGCACCCTCGACCGGCAGGGTCAGGAACGATGCGGCCTCGCTGTCGACCGGCACCCGCCACCACCGGCCGTCCTTGCCCCAGTAGATGGGGGCCACGTCGTCGCCGGCATCGCGGAGGGTCCGGGCCGCCTGGAGCCCGGTGAGGATGCTGATGTCATGCTCGGGGGAGAGCCCGCCGAACACGATCCCGGTGGCGGCCATCGGCGGGATGGTAGTGGGCCATGGTTGCCAGGCAGTGGCAGGTGAACGGCTCGCCGGACGTCCCATCCGGGTCACTCCTCCCCCGCCGTGTTCGACGGTGTGCCTCCCGATCTCGCCTGCACCCGCGTGACGCTCTGCCCGTTCTCGGCGTCCGATTGTCCGGCGACCGCGACGAGTATCGTTTCTGCCAGGAGGTCACCAACCGATGGGTGGCTTGAAGGTCTGGGACGCCGTGCTGGAGCGGGTGATGCCTGACCCGGTCGCCAGGCGCCTCGACTTTGCCACCCACCATCGATCGGCCAGGCAAGGACCACCCCCCGGGCTCGACTCCGATCTCGTGGCCGGCGTTTCGCTGCAGGCATTCGGCAGAAGGCCGGCGGCGATCCGCCACGCCCCGTTGTACTCGTACAAGGGAGGCGGCGTCTTCCGGGTGTGGACCGACCGATCGCCCCATCACACCCTCGTCTACAAGGACGCCCGGCTCGCCCCCGAGGCCTTCCCGGCCATCGCCGGCCTCGACGGCCGACCCGGCCTCCCGGAGTGGGACGTGTTGTCGAGTACCGGTGGCGCCCTCGAGGGGATGCACCCGGCGGTCTACGAGGCGATCGAGGTCGAGCCGGGGCTGCACTACCGCTACGTGATGAAGGACCTGGGCTGGTCCTACCGGCAGGTCACCACCAGGGCGGACGTCGGCGCGGCCATCGCCGCCCTGCCGGCGTTGCACACCGCCCTGGCCCGCTGGGCGAGTGAGCGCGGCGGGTACACCGAGCACGTGCGCTGCGACTCTATGGCGGCACCTGCCATCCTCGACCACGCCCGGCGGGCGCTCGAGGTGTTCCAGCAGGCCCAGCCGGACGACGTCGTCGGCACGGTGCTTGCCGCCTGGCACGACGTCGAGAAGGCGACGATGTCGGTGACCGAGGCGAGCGCGGTCCGGTCGATGCTGATCCACGGTGACTTCAACCGTGGCAACCTCTTCTTGACCCGTGACGCGCCCGTTGTGCTGCAGGCGATCGACTGGGAGTGGATGGGAGTCGGTCCGCCCCACGCCGACCTGGCGTCGATCCTCAAGTGGTCCCCGTGGGCCGTCCAGCGGGAAGAGGTCCGCCGTTTCTTCGTCGACGACGACAGCCTGGGCCACGACGAGCATTGGCGGGCGTACCTGTGGTGCCGGGTCGTGCGGAGCCTGCAGGACGCAGCCCTCCACGCCGCCCAGACGGCATCCGGGCTGGGGAGGACGGGGGGCTCCGTCCGCACCCACCTCTCTCTGGCCATGGAGCACCTGGCGGCGCTCGACCACGTTCCCGTGTGGCCGGCGGGCCGGCCGTCGGTCGAGGCGACCCGGTCGGGACGCCGTCGCGTCAGTATCGTGTTCCCCCGGGACGGTGATGCCGGCGCCGGGCGGGCAACCGCCGACGCCGTTCACGCGCAGAGCCACCCTGACATCGAGATCGTCCCCGTCGAGGCGCCGTCTGAGGCATCCGGTCTCATCGTGAGAGCCGCCCTCGAGGGCTCCACCGGCGACTTCATCCTGTGGGCGTCACCAGGCGATCGTTACCACCCGGACCTCGTCGCCCGGTGTGTCCAGTCACTCACCGAGATCCCGGGGGCGGTGCTTGCCTTCCCCCACATCATCGAGGGCGATCGAGAAGGCCGGTTCCTGGCCGATCGCCTCGTCGACGCCGTCATCCGCGGCCCCTCGCCGCTCAAGCGCTTCCGGCAGTGCCTCAGATCCGTCCATCCCGACGTCCCGTTGTCGGGCGTGGTCCGCCGCACCGCGGTCGAAGCCTCCGGCTTGGCGGACAGAGCCGACGTGTCGCCACGAGCGCTCGCTCTGGCGCTGGCGGTGACCGGGACCTTCCACGAGATCCCGGAGATCCTGATCACCCGGCCCTCGGTCCGAAGGGTGAGCGCGGCGGGATCTGCACGGCCGGGCGAGCTCGTCGCCTTGTTCCGGAGGGCCCGGCTGCCGGTAACCGGGCGGGCCGCCCTCGTGGCGTTGACCCTGATCGAGCCCCTGCTGCCTGGCCCTCTAGGGTGACGGCGTTGAGGCGACGACGGAGACCGAGTCGACTCCCGAGGCCCGCTGCCACAGCCGCGGTCTCCCTGTCCGGGGCCCGCCCCGCGTAGCCCGGCTCGTATCCTCAGCGGATGCCGAGCCGGCCCGCCGCCACCCAGCCGCCCGACTCCGGCCTTACCGACGGCCCCCGGCCCGTTCGGTCGACCCTGAAGAAGGCACTCGCCTACGCGGTTCCGGCGATGATCGCCGTTGCCCTGCTCGTCGGTGTGCTGCCCGCCCTGGCCGACTTCACCGAGGTCTGGGCGGCCATCGCCAACCTCGACCGGGCCTCCGTGGCGCTTCTGCTGGCTCTGGCGGCATGGAACATCCTCACCTACCAGTTCCTGATCATGGCCGCCCTCCCCGGCTTGCCCCTCGCCCAGGCCTTCATGGTCGGGCAGATCTCGACGGCGGTGTCGAACACCATCCCGGCCGGAGCCGCCGTGGGGGTCGGAGTCACCTACGCCATGTTCAGCTCGTTCGGTTACGGGGCGGCCACGATTGGGATCGCCGCTGCGCTCACCGGGTTGTGGAACACCTTCGTCAAGCTCGGACTGCCGATCGTCGCCCTGGCGATCCTCGCCATTCAAGGAAACCCTCATCCGGCGGCGTTGAGCGCCGCGTTGGCCGGGCTCGCCGCGCTGGTCGCCGCCGTCGTTGGGCTGGTCCTCGTCGTTCGCAGCGACCGGTTCGCCGGGTCCATCGGCGCGATGTTGCAGCGGGTCGCGGTCGTGGCTGGCGAGGCCGTTCCGCAGGGGCCCGTACACCGGATGGGACGCCTCGCTGCGTGAATTCAGGGTCAGGACCGCGGAGGTGCTTCAGCGTCGCTGGCTGTGGCTGACACTCACGTCCATCCTGAGCCACCTGTCGCTCTTCGTCCTCCTGCTGGCGTCGTTGCGTGCCGTGGGGGTGACCGCTCAGGAGGTGTCGTGGGCCGAGGCGCTGGCGGCGTTCGCATCGGTGCGGCTGGTGACGGCTCTCCCGATCACCCCCGGAGGGATCGGGTTGGTCGAGGTCGGGATGACGGGCGCCCTTGTCCTCGCCGGGGGAGGGCAGGCCGAGGTGGTCGCCGGCGTCCTCGTCTTCCGCGTGCTGTCGTATGCCATCCAGGTCCCCATCGGCGCGGTGTGCTGGGTGTGGTGGCGGGCGATGGCGCGGAAGGTCAACGCGGCCGTCGACGAGGAGGCTGCCGCCTGAACGCGCCCGGCTGCCGCATCCCTGCTCGCCGCCAGATCAGCCGCCGAAGCGATCCAGGGGGCGACGCGCAGGTGCCGCGATTGTCGGTCGAGTGCCCGGGATTAAGCTCGCAGGCCCGGGACACACCAGAAGTGGACCGTTAGCGGCCCAACCCATCAACGGGAGGTGTGGCGTGTCCAAGCGGAAGCAGCCGAAGGAGGAGCGTGCGCCGAAGGAGCGTACGTCGAAGGAGCGTACGTCGAAGGAGCAGCGTGCGCCGAAGGACCGACCCTCCAAGGCCGTGGCCTACACCACGCTGTTCCCTGAGGAGACGGTGGTGATGGCCGCCACCCCTGGCCGGCTGGCCACGTTGGGGAAGGTCGTCTTCACACTCGGGCTGTACGAGCTGTGGCGGCGGCGGAACACCGCCATCGTCACCGACAAGCGGATCATGTTCGGGAGCGGGATCATCCGGCGCTCCGAGAAGTCGATCCCACTGTCGAAGGTGATCGACGTCAGTTTCAGCCGCAAGGGTCTCAATTCCTACGCCGAGGTGACCGTGACCGACCGGGGGCAACGCAAGAACCGGTTGGTGGGCCCCATGTCCGCACCGGAAGCGCGCCGCTTCGTCAGCGAGATCCTCGCTCGCACGTAGCCGGACGATCTCGGCTCGACCGCTATGCGGGGAGCAATCGGACCTCGGCACCGGGTAGGTCGGCCCACCAGCGGTCGTAACGGCGGTAGGCCCTCGGCTCGCGATCGGCGAGCAACGCCTGTAGCGCCCTCGCCTCGGCGGCGAGCCCTTTCCACTCGCCGGCGCGCAGGCGACGGAAGGCCGTGGCCTCGATGGCGCCGTCGACGGGGCGCCACACCCCGGCGACGTATCCGTCGACAAGCAGCGTCGGTAGGACGTCGCCGTTCGATCTGGCGATGGCGGCGCGGTACTCCGGTGGCGTGAGACGGGCCCGGTCTGCGTATGCCAGCAGGCAGCTGTCCCACATCGGGAGCAGCCTGGGCGGGGCAGGGGCGCCTGCGACCGGACGTGGTGCCCCAGGGATGTCGAACAGCTCGACGCCGTCCGGGCCGGGCAGCTCCTCCAGCCCGCCGGACAGGCCACGCAGCGCGGTGCGGACCCGGGAGCGCGCCACGAGGGCGAAGAGCGCCATGTCGGCTACCGAAGCCGGGCCGAAGCCCTCCAGGTAACGCCAGATCAGCGTCTGCAGCGCCTCGTCGGCCTCGCCCTTGTCGCTCGACGTCGGCTCGGTACCTGCCGCGACGAACAACGTGCGCGAATCGAACGACCAGGGACCGCCTGTCGGGGCGCGCAGGAACGGGGCGAATGTGCGCAGCGCCCACCACACGCCCTTCGGGGAGACGTCGAGTCGCTCGTCGAGCCAGGCCTCGATCTCGCCCCCGGTACGGGGCGTTGCGGCGAACTCGAGGAGACCTGGGACGAGCGCGTCGGCGTCATCGATGGTGAGTTCGCTGCCCTTGAAGCGGCGGTCGAACATCCTGGTGCGCAGCGACGGTTGCATCGCCAGGTTCATCGCCGGACGGTCGTCGGGATGCACCACGTGCAGGGTGAACCGCATCAGCGTCGCCTTGACCAGCTTCCGGTCGGCGAAGGCGGCGTCGAGGTCGGCCGGGTCGAAGTCGCTGACCCGATTCCACAAGGCGACATACGGCGAGGCCGGCTGCTGCGCCTGCAGGGCGACGACGCGCCTCGTCGCCTCGACCACGTCGAGCGGCTGGCGTTCCAGCAGCAGCTGCCGTGCGAGCGTGGCCCGGTTCAGCTCGCCCGCGGTGACCGTCACGATGCGCCGGCCGGGGTGACGTTGTCCGGCACGTCAGAGCGCGCTGAGGAAGCCGAGCACGCGCTCCTTCAAGGTGGCGGCGGCGTCGGCGTCGTACGACGGCAGGCCGGCGTCGGCGAAGAGATGTTGGTCGCCCGGGTAGACGAACAGCTCGGCCTGGTCGGTCGACTCGACGAGTTGGCGGGCGGCATCGATGTCGCCCTCGCCGGCAAAGTAGGGGTCGGCATCCATCCCATGCACCTGCACCGGCACGCCGGCGGGCCATGACTCGCTGAACTCCGATACGGGGACGAAGCTGTACATCAGGACGGCGCCGCGGGCTCCGGGCCGGGTCTGCGCCAGCTTCTGCGCCGGCAGCACACCCATCGAGAAACCGGCGTAGACGAGCCCGTCCGGGAGCGGTTCTGCTGCGGCGACGCCGCGCTCGATGATCTCTCCGAAGCCGATCTCGTCGGCGTGGGCGACACCGTCGTCGAGGTTGTCGAAGGTCTGCCCTTCGTAGAGGTCGGGGGTGTGCACGGTGTGCCCGGCTCTTCGCAGCTCCTCGGCGAACTCGTGGAACCCCGACGTCTGTCCCTGTGCGTGATGGAACAGCAGGACCTCGGCCATGTCAGGCACCCTCCTCCCGGTCGGGTCACCTGCGAGGCAGGTGGAATCCCGTCGCTATTGATCCAATACTCTAGAATGATCGAAACATGTCGAGCAATTCGTCGTTCCCGGACTACGAGCTGGCGGAGCAGATCGAGGTGTCCCTGCCGGGGCAGCTACGGGCCTTCGCCGATCCGTTGCGGGTCACCATCCTCGACTTGTTGTTGGAGCGGGCAGCCACCGTTCGGGACCTGGCGGCTGCGGTGGGACGTCCAAAGAGCACGGTCGCCTACCACGTCAAGGTCCTCGTCGACGCCGGGATGCTCAGGGTGGTGCGCACCCGCCGGGTCCGCGCCATCGAAGAGCGCCACTACGGACGCACCGCCCGGATGTTCGCCATCGGCGTGGTCGACCTGCCGGGCGGCCCGGTGTGGGCGAACGCGCTCTCCGTGGCGGCGACCGAGTCCGGGCCCGCTCACGAGGCCGACCGGCTGCGCACGGTCTCCCGCCACGTACGAATACCCGACGAGCGTGCCGGCGAGTTCTGGGAACGGGTCGAGGCGGTCGCCCGGGAGTTCACCCAACTGTCGCGCTCCGGCGACACCGTCTACGGCTTCGTCGCCGGGCTCTACCCCACCGACCACCCCGCCCTCGCTGACCCGGGCCAGGTGCCATGACTGCGAGCGCGCCGCCCGGTTTCTGGAGCCGCTGAAGACGACGTGACCACGATGGTGCGTGGGCTACCTGCCGGCCGGTTGGAACAGCTCGATTACGTTGCCGGAGGGATCCTGTAGCAGGACCTGCGAGCCGCCCGGGCCGGTGACGATGTCGTTGCGGAACACGAGCCCGGCGTCCCGCAGGCGGACGACCTCGGCGGCGAGGTCGTCGACGATGAAGTGGATGCGGTTCCAGCCACCGGGGCCTGGCTTGGTGCCGTCAGGCATGGGTCGTCCAGCGGAGCTGGCCTGGCCACTGAGCAGCAGGCGCAGGTTTCCTCTGGCGACGTCGGCAAACGCAGGGGCGGCGCTGTTGAGCAGCTCGAAGCCGAGGTGCTCGGTGTAGAAGTCGATCGACGCTTGAACATCGTCGACCATGTAGCGGACGTTCACCATCTCGTCCGGTTCAGTCATGGGTCCTCCTCTGGCTTGGGCGGGTCGGGATTGGGCGGGGGGTGGAGGGCGGCGACGAGGCGCCCGTAGCAGGTACCAGCTCGCCCGGTTGCCGGAAAGGGGGGTCGCTGGCCTCGCGCACCCGGTCGCACAGGCTGATCACCTTGTCAGACTCCCTTTCCGCGAACTGGGCTATTCGGTGCGGGCGAAGCGGGCCACGGCGACGGTGAGCAGGCCAAGCGAGGTGGCGATGACGATGGCGACCTGTAAAGGCACCGGCACCGGCCACGATCCCCAGTAGATCCCAGGGTTGTAGACGGCGCGGACGTCGGCGGGAACGGCGAGGTAGTCGAACACCGCCGAGCGCATCGGCTCGACGGCGTAGGTCATCGGATTGAGCTTGGTGGCGATCTCGAGCCAGCGGGGGAGGTTGTACAGAGGGAAGAGCGCCCCGGAGAGGAACATCATCGGGGTGATGACCAGCTGGACCATCGGCATGGCGGTCTGGATCTGCTTCACCCGGGCCGCCAGGAGCAGGGCGAGGGCGGTGATCATGAACGCCATGAGGAAGGCGAGCACGGCCAGCTCGACCATGAGCAGCAGGTTGTAGGGGACCCCGACGACCGGGGAGAGCGCCAGGATCACCAGGCTCTGCATGGTGGCCACGGTGGCGCCCCCGAAGCACTTGCCGGTCATGATCGACGCCGTCGACACCGGGGCCACCAGCATCTCGCGGAGGAAGCCGAACTCCCTGTCCCACACCATCGAGATGCCGGAGAAGGCGGCGGTGAACAGGACCGAGGTCGCCAGCACACCGGGGAACAGGAACGTCTCGAAGTCGACGTCGCCGGTCCCGACGTCGACGATCGACCCGAGTCCGGCACCGAGGACGAACAGGAACAGCAGCGGCTGGACCAGCGACGAGACCATCCGCGACCGGTCGCGGGAGAAGCGGATCATCTCCCGCTGCCACACCACGAAGCCCGCCCTGATCTCGTGGGCGAGACCCCGGGCGGGGCGGTGGGTGGCGGCGATGGTGGTGGTCATCGGGTCACCTCCTCCGCCAGGCCATGGCGATCATGCGGTTGTTCAGCCCACCCTCCTCGACGTCGCGGATGGTCGAGCCGGTGTGGGCGAGGAAGACGTCATCGAGGGTGGGCCGGGTCACGGTCACCGAGCGGATAGGGACGCCGAGGCCGTCGAACAGCCTGGGGACGAACCCGGCGCCGTCGGGCACGGCGACGGTCACCGCTCCCTCGTGGATCGCCGCCTCCAGCCCGAACCCCGCCCGCAGCGCCGAGATGGCGGCGTCGTTGTCGTCGGTCTGGAGCTGGACCCGGTCCTTGCCGATGCCCGCCTTGAGCTCCTCGGGCGTGCCCAGGGCGACGATCTCGCCGTGGTTGATGATGCCGATGCGGTCGCAGTGCTCGGCCTCCTCCATGTAGTGGGTGGTGACGAACACCGTGATGTCCTGGTTCTCGTGGAGCCGCCCCAAGTACGCCCAGATCGAAGCACGCGTCTGCGGGTCGAGACCGATGGTGGGCTCGTCCAGGAACAGCACCTGCGGTGAGTGGAGCAGCCCGCGGGCGATCTCGAGCCGGCGCCGCATCCCGCCGGAGAAGGTGTTGACCAGATCGTCGCGGCGCTCCCACAAGCCCACCATGTCCAGCACCTCGCGCCTGCGGTCGGGGGCGGTGGTGCGGTCGACGCCATACAGCTCGCCGTGGAAGCGCAGGTTCTGGTCGGCGGTGAGGTAGCCGTCGAGCGTCGGCTCCTGGAACACGAGGCCGATGCGGCGGCGCACTTCGGCGCGGTCGGCGGAGACGTCGAGGCCGGCTACCCGCGCCGTCCCTTCGCTGGCGGCGACGAGCGTGCACAGGATGCCGATCGTCGTCGACTTCCCCGCCCCGTTCGGCCCGAGAAAGCCGAAGATCTCGCCGGGCTCGACCCGCAGGTCGATGCCGTCGACGGCGACGATCTCGTCGTACCGCTTGACGAGCCCGCTCACCTCGACGGCCGGTGGAGTCGATGGCTGGGTGGTCTTCACTCCCGGATGCCTCCTCGAACGGCTATCTAAGCCCCTCGGCGAGGCTGCGGTGACGCCGGCGGGGGCGTCAGGGCGGCGCCGGACCGGGCCACGAGGCGTGGCCGTTGGTCTCCCGATCGAGGACGGCGACGGTGGCGTCGAACATCGCCCGGGCCGCATCCGGGGTCTCGGCGATGGCGACGATCCCCAGCTTGCCGAACTCGGACATCGCCCCGAGGAGGTGGAACACCACACCGCGGTGCTCGGCGGCGTCGAAGTGCAGACCGTTGCACACCGCGATGTCGATCAGGTCGTCGGGGGCGAGCCCCCGGTAAGAGGGGCTCTGCACGTTGTCCGATGCGACGTAGCATCGCCCCTCGCCGCTGCGGGTGACATAGAGCCCCGCATCCGGGTCGTACGACCCGTCGGTCAGGAACTGGAGCATCAGGAAGGGCAGGGTCGTCCCTCCCTTGCGCAGGTTGATCTCGATCGCGTAATGGTCCCAGGTGCCGTCCCGGGGCACGGACACGAAGTCGATGCTGTGCCGCCCGATGACGCCCCGGTGGGCGAGTTCCCCGGAGACCTGCCGGGCGGCGTCGTGGAGGGCGACCCGGTATGTCGGGTCGGCAGGGAACGTGCATCCCAGGTACGTCTGCATCGACCGGCCCCCCAACAGCTGGTCGTGGGTCGACACCAACTCGACCGTCCCCAACGGATTCACCCGGCACTGCACCGATGGGGACCTCGCATCCGGGGATTCGATGAAGCACTCGGCGATGCCACCCATCTCGGCGAGCTTCGCCAGGTAGCTCTCCGGGTTCTCGGCGTCGGCCTCGAACGTGAGGCCGAGTGGCAGGCGACGGCCGATCTGGTGGTAGAGGTCGCTGCCGGCGTCGATGCCGGCGAAGCTGAACACGGCGTTCCCTTCGCCGGAGAAGCCCTCGTCGAGCTTGACGACCGCCCGGCCCAGTTCGGGATGGAGCCGCTTGAGCCCGCTGAGGGCCTCGACCAGATCGTCCTGGTCCCGCAGGTGCTCGAACCCGTCCGGGAGCGCCACCCCGACGCTGCGGAACAGCTCCCGGCTGCCGCTCTTCGACCCGAGCGACGACAGGGCCGGATCGCACGCGTACATGGGGAGATCCAGCCGCACCGCCAGGCTTCGCTCGGCATCGGTGGAGGCGAAGCACGTCATGTGCGAGCCCTCCGGCGCCACCAGCTCGGCGGTGATGCGGTTCAGCAGGCGGGGACGGTCGAGGATCTTCGACGAGAGCGGTCGAGTCGTGCCGTCGTCACACGACAGCAAGCTGAGGCGGCGCTGCGCATGACGTGTCGGAACGCCGGGCAGCAGGTGGAGGTAGTAGTCGACGACCGCCGGGTGCACCGGTTGGCTGGTCACGTAGATGACCTTGGTGCGGGGGAGCCGCAGCAGCATGAGCATGCACAACATCCGCTCCTCGTAGTGGAGCACGCCGGAGATCTTGGCCAGCTCCGACTCGGGGAGGCTGAGGCTGGGGACCACCACCACCGTGCGTGGCTCGAGCGGGTCGGAGAACACTCTGTCGTGGATCTCGGCCATGCGGAGCTGGAGGCGGGCGAAGGCGGCGTGCTCTTCCGGGCTCCCCATGGGAGGCGCCGCACGATCCCGCCGGTCGGTTCCGGTCACGGCCCGACTATGGCCCCCAGGGAACTCGGCGCACACGGCCGAAAGACCCGGAACCCAGGGACGCTCGGCGTTGGCTCGAGAAGGTCGGACCTCAGATGAGGACTTCGGCGAGCTTCCGGTAGCCGGCCATCCGGTCGTCACCGACCACGTGGACCCCGACGTGGTCGGCGCCGGCGTCGAGGTGGGCCCGTAGCCCGGCGGCGACCTCCTCCGCCGTGCCGTGGAGGAACAGGGCGTCGATCAGGGCGTCGCTGCCCCCGCCGGCGATGTCGGACTCCGCCCACCCCTCGCGCATCAAGTTCCTGCGGTAGTTGACGCGGGACAGGTATGACTCCACGAAGGAGCGCCCGACCTCTCGAGCGTGTCCCGGGTCGGTGTCGAGCACCACCTTCTGGTCGGGCGCCAGCAGCGGGCCATCCCCGATCACCTGGCGGGCGTACGCGGTGTGCCGGGGCGTGGTCAGGTAGGGATGGGCGCCCGCGGTGCGGTCGGCGGCGATGCGGAGCACCTTGGGCCCCAGGGCGGCGAGCACCATCCGCTCCCGGGGAACGCCGGCGGCGTCGAGTTGGTCCAGGTACTCGCCGATCTTGTCCACCGGGTCCCGGTACTCCTCGGTCGCCTCGGGATGACCGATGCCGACACCGAGCACGAGCCGATCCGGGTGAGCGGAGGCGATCCGGTGGTAGGAGGCGGCCACCTCGGTGGCATCTTCCCGCCACATGTTGACGATGCCGGTGACCACCGGGATCGACTCGGTGGCTTCGATCAGTTCCTCGACCAGGCGAAGGTCGCCCTTCGGAGAGCCGCCGACCCACACCGCTCCGTAGCCGAGGCTCTCGGCCTCGCGGGCCATCTCCGGGGTGGTGTTGCGCAGCATCTGCCATATGCCGAATTCGCCTAGCTGCATGGTCACCGTCGTCCTCCTCCCAGTACCGGCCGTTCTAGCCATCGCCGCTCCGGAATCCAACCGGCAGGTTCGCGGATCAGGTGACGCTGTAGTGACGCCGCCCTGGGACGCTTCACCAAGCCGAGGGAAGCCAGATGATGATGCACGTCGACATCACGATGGTGGAGCAGCTTGCCTTCGAAGCTCGACTGCGACGCGTTCTACTACATCATGAACACGGCCGATGCGCTGCGGCTCGAGATGGGACCGGCGGGCGTTCAGTGGAACAACGCCCCGCGCACGACCATCGAGTTCGTGGGATTCCGTGACAACGGCGACTGCATCACAGGGATGTGGGATCGGTCGTACGGCTCGATCGTCACCAGCCGAACCTGGACGTACGTCGTGCATGACGACGAAGTCCTGATGAGGGCAGGTGATGGGTCGACCATCCGTGGCGTTCTGGGCGAGGATCGTGCGACGCTCGCCCTGGGGCCGCACACCTACCGGGTGGGACACCGCGGTCTCTGAGCTCCTGCAGAGCCAGGCCGCCTCCGGGGTTTCCCGAGGCCACGGGATGGGAAGGACCGTGCTCGTGAGCTCTGACAGGAGGAGCGGATGGAGCAACGAGTAAGTGACGTGATGACCGCCAACCCGGTTTCGGTCGCCGACGATGCCGACCTGGTCAGGGTGGCGGAGATCATGCGGGACCGCGACATCGGAGACGTCGTGGTGCGGTCCAACGGTTCGGTCGTCGGGATCGTCACCGATCGTGACCTGGTGGTGCGGGGGCTCGCCGAAGGCAACGTCCAGTTGCTGACCGCCCGCGACGTCTGCTCGCGTGACCTGACCAGCGTGCGCAGCGAGGACAGCGCCTCGGCGGCCGTTGAGTTGATGCGCCAGAAGGCGATCCGGCGGTTGCCGGTGATCGACGACGGAGAGCTGGTGGGCATCGTCACGATCGGTGACCTGGCCCAGGACCGCGACCCCGACTCGGCGCTCGCCGGCATCAGCCAGGCGCCGCCCAACAACTAATCGACGGCTGTCCGTCGGGACGGCGGCCGGGCGAGCCGGACTGCGCGCGCTCGCAATCCCGCCGGCATGGACCGTGCCACCGAAGACAGAAGCGACGATCGACGGCCTGCTGCGCGGTGACGCACACCGAGCTGGACGTAGTCGTCCACGACGTCGACCCGCCACACGTCACCGACCGCCTCGAACAGGCGTACCAGGTCCGATACCGGGTGGTAGTGGTGGTGGGGGGTGCCGCTGCCGTCGCGCTTGGTGTAGTAGGAAACGAGAAGCGTGCCCGATGGGGCAACGTGGCGCATCAGGTTCGCCGTCAGCCTCTGCGTTGCCACGGCGGACAAGTCCTCACGATGCAGGTGCGAGATGGCCCGGCAGAAGACCACATCGAACGGAGCCGCCGTAGGGAAGGCCATCTCGGCGTTGCCTACGTGGAACTCGAGGTGCGGGTATCGGTCGCGGGCGACGGCAACCCCGCCTTCGGAGAGGTCGATCCCGCTCGCGTCGAAGCCGAGCTCGGAGAACACCGACGTCCAGAATCCGTCACCACACGCAACGTCCACGAGCCTCGGCCTCATCTCGCGACCGTACGCCTTCAGGTCGAACGCCTCGACATAGTGCCGCAGTGTCCACGCCACCCAATGCGCGCGATCCGCGTCGTATCCAAACCCGCCGGAGCGATAGTGATCGTCGTAGTGGCCCATCGCTGACATCTCTCCATGTATCGAAGCGATCGCGCCGAGAACGCTACCGGCTCACGACCAAGGTTGACCGACTCGCCTTCCTCGGCGCTCACCGAATCGCGGCCGGCTGGGCCCAGGGATGGGGCTGGACGAGGGCATCCGGGACGAGGTTTCCGGCTCGCTGCGTCACGACCGTGATGCCGGCCCCCGGGCGACGGCTACTCGCCTATCTCGCCGCCTCCCACCCCTGGTGAGCCCGACTCTTCCCGCCGGCGGTGACGGCGCCGCTACCTGCGGCGCTCGGAGCGGGCGATGATCGCCCGCTGAGCCACGATGAAGAGAAGCAGCAGCGCCCCGATGATGATCTTCGTCCACGCCTGCTCGGCGCCCATGAACGAGATGATCGAGATGATCGTCCCGTACACGAGCACCCCGACGAGGGAGCCCAACACGTAGCCGCTGCCTCCCGTCAGCAACGTCCCGCCGATGACGACGGCGGCGATGACATCGAGCTCGGTCCCGATGCCGTTGCGCGGATACCCCGCACCCGAGTAGGCGGTCAGCACGACACCGGCGAGGCCGCCGCACAGGCCCGAGATCACGTACACCAGCACGGTGGTCCGTGCCACCTTGAGCCCCATCAGGGCGGCGTGTTTGTTCCCGCCGATGGCGTATGTCGTCCGACCGAACCGGGTGAACCCCATCACGTACGCCCCGACGGCCATCACCGCCAGCGCCAGGATGCCGGTGGGCGAGACGTACCACTCCCCGAACCGGATCCTCGTCGACTGCAGCCACAGCACCGCCGTGTCGTCCACCCTGATCGACTCCAGGCTCACGACGAAGGCGAGGCCGCGGGCGAGGAACAGGCCGGCCAGCGAGGCGATGAAGGGTTGGACGTCGAAGAACACGACCAGGACCCCGATGAGGAGGCCGATAAGGGCCCCGACGAGCAGGACGGTCGGCACCGCGACCAGCGGCGACATGCCACCGGCGAGGAGCTCGGCTAGCCAGATCCCGGTGAACGCCATGACCGAGCCCACCGACAGGTCGATGCCACCGGTGATGATCACGAACGTCATGCCGACGGCAAGGATCAGCAGGTAGGCGTTGTCGAGCAGCAGCGAGGACAGGTTGCGTGCGGTGATGAAGTCCCCGCGCAGCAGCACCTCGGCAGCGATGAGGAGGACGATGAGGATGGCGATGGCGGCGAACGTGGGGAGCAGCGTCGACCGCCGGCTGATGAACGTCCGGTACCGCACGGCGAGGCCGGTGGACTCCCGCCCCGTGCCCTCCAGGGTCGTCATCCCGTCGCCTCCATCTCGGCGGTGGTGTCGGTGACGTCACGGGAGCCCGACCGCCGGAAGAGGTTCCTGACCATCTGGTGCAGGCGCGGCGACTGGATCATGACCACGAGGATCACGACGACGGCGAAGAACACCGGGCTCTGGGCCGGGGGGACACCGAGGAAGAGGATCGTCGAGTTGAGCGTCTGGATGATCAGTACGCCCACCACGGTGCCGGCGATGGTGAACTTGCCACCCATCAGCGAGGTGCCGCCCAGCACCACGGCGAGGATGGCGTACAGCTCGATGAACTGGCCTGCGGCGTTGGCGTCGGCCGCCCGGATGTTGGAGGCGTAGATGATGCCGGCGATCCCGGCGAGCACGCCGCTGGCCGCGTAGGCCCACCAGATGATGCGACGCGAGCGCACCCCGGCCAGACGGCTGGCCTCGGGATTGATGCCGACGGCCTCGGTGAGGACCCCGAGTGCGGTGCGCCGCTCGATCAGGGAAATGGCGGTGATGGCCGCCACCGAGATGAAGAAGGCGAACGGCAGGAGCACGTACCCGCTGGAGATGAACTGGAACGGCGTGCTGTTGACGGTCGTGATGAACCCGTCGGTGATGAGGAGAGCCGCACCGCGGCCGGCCAGCATCAACACCAGAGTGGCGATGATCGGCTGGATGCCCACCACCGAGACGAGGAACCCGTTCCAGGCGCCGAGCACGAGCGAGATCGAGATGGCGACCAGCACGGCGACGGCCACGGTGCCGAGGTTGTTCGGGTCGGCGGCGCCGTCGATGATGGTGAGCGCCGCCGCACCCGAAACGGCCATGACCGCCCCCACCGACAGATCGATGCCGCGGGTGGCGATGACCACCGTCATCCCCAACGACACCAGCATGAGCGGAGCACTGTTGCGCAGGATGTCGATGAGGGCGCCGTACAGCTGCCCGTCCCTGACGGTGATGCGGGCGAACTGAGTGCGGGCGATCGTGTTCACCACCACGAGCGAGAGCAGTGCCACCACCGGCCAGAAGAGCCGGTGCCTGGCGACCCGCCTCAAGGTGCGACCCCCTTGTCCTCGTTGGCGATGATTTCGATCACGTCATCGAGGTCGACATCACCCGAGTCGAGCTCACCGATGCGCTTCCGGTCTCGCATGACGACGATGCGCTGGGCGAGCCGCAGCACTTCCTCGAGCTCGGCCGAGATGAACACCACCGACAGGCCGTTCTCCGACAGCTCCGCCACCTTCGCCTGCAAGTCGGCCTTGGTGCCGACATCGATGCCGCGCGTCGGCTCGTCCAGGATCAGGAGCTCGGGCGCCATGGCCAGCCACCGGGCGATGAGCACCTTCTGCTGATTGCCCCCCGACAGATTGCCGGCGACCATGTCGGGATCGGCCGGTCGGACGTCGAGTGCCGCCATGTACTCGGACACGACCGACTCCTGTTTGGCGCGCCGAAGCCTCCGGATCCCCTGTCGCGCCTGGAGGCCGAGCAGGATGTTCTCGGCCACGGTGAGGTCGCCGACGATGCCCTCGGCGCGGCGATCCTCCGAGGAGAAGGCGACGCCGTGCCCGATGGCGTGACGGGGAGTGGCCATCCTCACCGGCTCGCCGTCGACCTCGATCTGCCCCGAGTCGGCCCGGTCGGCGCCGTACAGCAGCCTCACCAGCTCGGTGCGCCCCGAGCCGAGGAGGCCGGCGATGCCGACGATCTCGCCCTCGTACACGTCGAGGTCCGCCGGCTCGAGCAGACCCCGTTTGCCCACGCCGGTCGCCCTGAGCACCGGTGTCCCGGTGCGATCGATGTCGACGGGTGGCGGTCTCGGAGATGGCCTCGAGGTCCTTGAGCTCGTGGCCGATCATCTTGGTGACCAGGTCCTCCCGGGGCAGGTCGCCGACCAGGTACTCGCCCACCAGCCGTCCGTTGCGCAGGACCGTGATGCGGTCGGAGATCTCGTAGACCTGGTCCAGGAAGTGGCTCACGAACAGGATGGCCGCCCCCCGGTCCCGCAGACCGCGGATCACGGTGAACAACTGCTCGACCTCACCGCGGTCCAGACTCGAGGTCGGCTCGTCGAGCACGAACACCTTGGCGTCGAGCACCATCGCCCGACTGATGGCGACGAGCTGCTGGATGGCGATCGAGTGGTTGGCCAGCAGCGACCGGGTATCGATCGCGATCCCCAGATCGCCGAGGTGCTCGGCGGCGATGCGGTGCAGTGCCTTCCAGTCCATCCGGCCACGCTTTCGGGGCTCGTGGCCGAGCATGACGTTCTCGCCCACGGAGAGGTTCGTGCACAGGTGGAGCTCCTGGTACACCGTCGAGATGCCGGCGGCTTCGGCTCCCGAGGTGCCGCGGAAGACCTGAGCGGCCCCGGCGACGTCTATCGATCCGCTGTCGACCGCATACACGCCGGTGAGCGCCTTGATGAGGGTGGACTTGCCGGCGCCGTTCTCACCCATCAGCGAGTGGATCTCACCCTGGCGCAGAGAGAAGCTCGACGTTGTCGAGGGCGAGGACACCGGGAAACCGGATGGTGATGCCCCGCATCTCGACGACGCGCCGGCCGGAGTCAGCGGGCAACTTCACCTCTCTCGATCTACCGATGATCGGTCGGGTCGGGCGTGTCGGACCGGGGCGCTCGCGGCCCCGGTCCGACGGCCACAACCTATCCGCCCGTGGTGGGCGGGTCCTGATCAATACTGGCGGTCGTCGATCACCTCTGCAGCCGTTTCGGCGTCGAAGACCTGGTCGTCGACGAAGTAGGCCTTCTCCACCTCCTCGCCGGCCAGGACGCGGGTCACGAGATCGGCGGCGAGCTCACCGAGCAGTGGGTTGCACTCGACGATGTAGTTGATCTTGCCGTCGATGAGGGCCTGCATGCCATCCTTCACGGCGTCGATCGAGACGATCTTGATGTCCTCACCGGGCACACCGCCGGCGGCCTCGATCGCTTCGATCGCCCCCAGCGCCATGTCGTCGTTGTGGGCGTAGAGCAGGTCGATGCCTTCGACCCCGAACTGCTGGAGGAAGCCCTCCATGACGGTCCGGCCGCCGTCCCGGGTGAAGTCCCCGGTCTGCGAGGCGATCGTCTCGATGGCCGTCCCCTCGATGGCCTCGTTGAAGCCCTCGGCGCGGTCGTTGGCCGGTGCCGAGCCCGGTCGTGCCTTCGAGCACCACCATGTTCGTCGGCGTGTCGCCGAACTCCTCGGCCGCCCACTCGCCGGCGTAGACACCCTCACGACGGAAGTCGAGACCCACCCAGGAGGCGTACAGATCCTCCGAAGCCGTCAAGGTGCGATCCTCCAAGACGACAGGGATGCCGGCGTCCTGCGCCTCTTGCAGGACTTCGTCCCAACCGTCGGTGACGATCGGGGCGATGACGATGGCGTCCACACCCTGGTTGATGAAGCTACGCACGGCAGCGATCTGCGCCGCCGGGTCGTTGTCCGCGGCGTTGAAGACGAGCTCGAAGCCGTTCTCCTCCGAGAACGCCGCCCTCATCGACTCGGTGTTGGCGGTCCGCCACCCCGACTCAGAGCCGGTCTGGGCGAAACCGACCACGACCAGGTCTCCACCGTCTCCGCCTCCGGCATCCGGCGCGGCTGTCGTGCCGTCACCGGCCGCAGTCGTGCCGGCGTCGTCGTCGTCACCCCCACAGGCGGCGACCGCCAGAGCGAACACGGCCAGCAGAATCACGAGTCGCCCCGTCCACTTCCTCGGTGTCATTGCTCTCCTCCTCACTGATCGGGTTCCCTTCCACTGATCCGTCGGGTGCCGAATGACTCGGCATCCCGACGGACATCTCCCGCAACCGTTATCGTTAACGGGAACGCTAACAACTTGTCCATTTCCTGTCCACCGATTTCGAGGTCGCCTCCCGCCGCCGCCGGGCCCAGGCGGTCGGCTCCCGGTCTCATGGCTGCATCAGCCGGTAGGCGGCGTCGTTCCAGAGCAGCTCCTTGGCGAGCTGCCTGGCGTCGGTTGCCGCGTCGATGACGACCAGCTCGACGCCGAGGATCCTGGCGTAGTCCTCGATGTGCTCGACGGTCACCGCCCGGCTGTGACACGAGTGGTGTGAGCCGCCGGCGAGGATCCACGCCTCGGCAGCGCTCGCCAGGTCGGGTTCCGGCTTCCACATCGAGCGCGCCACCGGGAGGGCCGGCATGCTCGCCGGTGGCGTGACGACCTCGACCTGAGCGACGGCCATGCGGAACCTGCTGACCATGTCGACGACCGACACGTTGACGCTGGGTCCGGGGCGGGCGTCGAAGACCAGCCTCACCGGGTCCTCCTTGCCCCCGATCGCCAATGGATGGATCTCACATCTCGGTGTTCCGTCCGCGATCGACGGGCACACCTCCAGCATGTGCGCACCGAGGGTCAGCGAACCGTCTGGATCGAGGTGATAGGTGTAGTCCTCCATGAAGCTGGTGCCGCCCTCGAGGCCGTGGGCCATGACCTTCATCGCCCGCACCATGGCCGCGGTCTTCCAGTCGCCTTCGGCACCGAATCCGTAGCCGTCGGCCATGAGCCGCTGGGCGGCGATGCCGGGCAGCTGCTTCAAGCCGTGGAGGTTCTCGAAGGTGTCGGTGAAGGCGACGAAGCCTCCATCCTCGAGGAACGACCGCAGGCCGAGCTCGATGGCGGCGGCGTCACGGAGCGACCCCCGCCGGTCACCGTCGCCGCGCAGCTCCGGCGCCATGTCGTAGGTGTCGTCGTACTCGTCGCACAGCTTGTCGACCTCGGCGTCGCCGAACTCGGAGATCCGCGTGGTCAGGTCACCCACGCCGTAGCCTTCGACGTCGTATCCGAAGACCCGCTGGAACTCGACCTTGTCCCCCTCCGTGACCGCGACGCTGCGCATGTTGTCGCCGAAGCGGGCGATGCGGGCGCCGGCGGCGTCGGCAACGGCGAAGCGCGGCACGGGCCCACGAGCCGACCTTCTCGGCGACGCGGGGCTCCGACCAGTGGCCGGCGACGATCTTGCGGCGGGAGCGCAGGCGGCTGGCGATGTAGCCGAACTCGCGATCGCCGTGTGCGGCCTGATGGGCGTTCATGTAGTCGGCGTCGATGGTCGCCCACGGGATGTCGCGGAACGCCTGGGTGTGGAGGTGGAGGTAGGGCTTGTGGAGCTCCTCCAGCCCGCGGATCCACATGCGAGCCGGCGAGAACGTGTGCATCCACAAGATGAGCCCGGCGCAACGCCGGTCGGCATTGGCCTCTCGGACCACGTTGGCGATCACCTCACCCGAGGTCATCACCGGCTTGTCGACGATCCTGAGGGGGATGTGGGGGCTGGCGTTGAGGCCCGACACGATCTGTCTGGTGCTGTCCGCGACCATCGCCAGCACCTCGTCTCCGTAGAGGAGCTGGCTGCCGGTGACGAACCAGAGTTCCGAGCCTCCTGGGTCGATCATGGCTTCCCCTGTCCGTAGTAGGCGTCGGTGCCGTGCTTTCGCTCGTGGTGTTTGGCCAGGATCCAGCCCTCGAGAGGGTCGGGCGGCACGCCGGTCAGCGCACCGGTGAGCAGGGCCATGCGAGCGCAGGCCTCCAGCGCCACCGCGTTGTCGACGGCGGTGGAGGCATCGTCGCCCCAGACGAATGGTCCATGGCCCGCGGCGAGCACCGCCGGGACGTGGCGGGGGTCGATGTGGTGCGTGCGGAAGTGCTGCACTATCACCCGACCGGTATTGGCTTCGTACTCGTCGGCGACCTCGTCGGCGCGCAGCGGCCGGGTGACCGGCACCGCCCCGTCGAAGTGGTCGGCGTGTGTGGTGCCCAGACACTCCAGAGGCTTCCGCGCCTGGGCGAACGCCGTCGCATGAGGGCTGTGGACGTGCACCATGCCGCCCACGCCGGGGAACTCCCGGTACAGCTCGAGGTGGGTCGGTGTGTCGATCGACGGCCGCAGCTCTCCGGCGACGACGTCACCGGAGAGGTCGAGCACCACGACGTCGGCGGGAGTCATGGCGGCGTAAGGGACGCCGCTCGGCTTGATGGCGATGAGGTCACCGTCCCGCCCGCTCACGTTGCCCCAGGTGAGCGTGACCAACCGCTCCTCCGGAAGGCGTGCGTTCTGAGCGCACACGTACTCGCGGAGGCGCGAGATGGCGGTCACCCGGTCACCTCGTCCCGGATCCGGTGGAGAGCCTTCATCACGCCGTAGAGGTCCCTGGCACCGGGCCGGCCGAACGCGTCGTGCAGGTCTCGGTACAGCTCGTAGAGCTCGGCGTAGACGGCGACCGCAGCCGGGTCCGGGTCGACCACGCGCTCGGGTGCGGGGACCATCGCCGCCTGGGCCTCCTCGGTGGACGGGTGCACACCGGCGGCGACGCTGGCGAGGATGGCGGCGCCGACGGCGCAGGTCTGCGACGTCCCCGCAAGCTCCACGCTGCGCCCGGTGACATCGGCGTAGATCCGGACGAGCAGGTCGCTCTTCTTGGCGATGCCCCCGCTCAGCACGATCCGATGGATCGGCACGCCGTTGGCCTCGAATTGCTCGATGATGCGCTGGGCTCCGAACGCGGTGGATTCGACGAGCGCCCTGTAGAACTCGGCGGGCGTGGTCGACAGCGTCATCCCGACCATCGCTCCCGAGAGCAGGGGATCGACGAGGACCGACCGGTTCCCGTTGTGCCAGTCGAGGCCGAGCAGGCCACTGGCGCCGGGCCGGGCCTGCGAGGCCTCGGCGCTCAGCTCGTCGAGCCTCGCCCCGGTACCGTTCTGCCCCGGTGCGAGGGTGGCGGCGAACCAGTTGAAGATGTCGCCCACCGCCGACTGTCCGGCCTCGAGACCGGCCATTCCAGGGATGATCGAGTCGGGGACGCTGCCGCAGAGACCGGAGATGAGCGGCCGATCCCCTGGCACCACGGTCGTGTCGCAGGTGCTGGTGCCGATGATCTTCACCAATGTGCCCTTGGCCACCCCGGCCCCAACGGCTCCGGTGTGGGCGTCGAACGCACCGGCGGCGATGGTGATACCGGCTTCCAAACCCAGCTCCTCGGCGAGCTCGCTGGTCAGACCTCCGATGGACGTGTCGGCGGCCTGCGCCACGGTCGAGTAGCGGAAGCTGCCCATCCCGGGCTCGATGCCGTCGAGGAAGGCGACCGACGGCAGTCCACCCCACTCCTCGTCGTACATCGCCTTGTGGCCGGCGGGGCAGATTCCACGGGCCATGGTGGCCGGGTCCAGCCGTCCCGCCAGATATCCGGGGACGAAGTCGGCGAGCTCGACCCATCCGTGCGCCGCCTCGCGCACGTCGCGGTCGGCGCTGCGCAAGAAGTGAGCCAGCTTTGCCCAGTACCACTCACTCGAGTAGGTGTCGCCGCACGGCCCCAGGTAGGGAAGACCGTCCCGGAGCACCTTCTCGTTGATCTCTCCCGTCTCGACGTGCGATGTGTGGTCCTTCCACAGCCAGGTCAGGGCGTCGACGTCGTCGGCGAAGCGCTCCTGCAGCGCCAGGGGTATCCCTTCGGCGTCCACCGGTATCGGGCTGGAACCGGTCGTGTCCACCCCGATACCGACCACGCGGCGGCGATCGAAGCCGTTCGCCTCGGCGGCCGCCAGACAGCGCTGCACCGAGAGACGGAGGCCGTCCACGTAGTCCTGCGGCGACTGGCGGGCGAGATGGCGATTCCCCGGCACGGTCACCGCACCGTCGGTGCCGTAGCGGTAGACGTACTCTCCTTCGCCCAGTTCGTCGCCGCTGACGGTGTCGACGACCACGGCGCGGACGCTCGCCGTCCCGTAGTCGATGCCGATTGTCGCCGGGTCCGTCGCTCCCATCGTCCTGAACCTTCCCGTAGGCACCGGAGTACTGTTAACGCTCCCGTTAACGATAACATCTCAGCACAAATCGGGTAGGCTGACAATGCCGTTCTTCTCGGAGCGGTTCAGCCGACGGAGAAGCGGGGATGGTGGAGCCGCACCACAGAGTCACCATCAAGGACGTGGCGGCGTACTGCGGAGTGTCGACGCAGACGGTGTCCCGGGTCATGAACGACCGCCCCGATGTCGCCGCCGAGACGAGAGAGCGGGTCGAGAGGGCCATCGCCGTGCTCGGCTACCGGCCCAGTGCCGTGGCTCGGACACTGGTGGCAAGGCGCAGCAACGCCATCGGCGTTCTCCTCGCCGGGATGGGATACACCGGCACCGTGCTCACCCTGCAAGGCATCGTCGACGAGTCGGTCAATCTCGGGCTCACCGTGCTGATCGCCGAGCTGCCCGAAGGGGACAGCCTCGACGATCCCCGTCCTGCGATCTCCGCCCTGGTCGAGCGCCACGTCGACGGCATCATCATGTCGGTTCCTGCCATCGGCCATGCGGTCGACCGCATCAAGGCGGTGCTTCCCGAGCATCGAGAGCCGGTGGTGTTCGTCAAGGCGGGTGTGTCCGAGCGGCACTCCAGCGTGTTCATCGACAACGTCGCCGCCGTGGAGGACGTCATCGACCATCTGGTGTCGATCGGCAGGACCCGCATCGCCCACATCTCCGGTCCGTCCAACTGGCATGAAGCGCGCGACCGCCGCCTGGGATGGGAGGGCAGGCTGGCGGTTCACGGCTTGGAGACGGAGGAGGCCATGTGCGAGGAGGGCGACTGGTCTCCTCGTAGCGGAGCCATCGCCATGAGAGCCCTTCTCGACCGCGTCCCGGATCTCGACGCCGTGGTGGCCGCCAACGACAGGATGGCGCTCGGGGCGATGCACACCCTCCGGGCTCGAGGGCTCCGCATCCCCGAAGACGTGGCGATCACCGGATTCGATGACATCGACGAGGCCGCATGGCTCACTCCACCGCTCACCTCGGTAGCGCAGCCCCTCGCCGAGATGGGCAGGCAAGCCGTCCGCAGGCTCCAGGCGGAGTTCGACGGCAACGCGTCACCGCCCGTCGCCATCACCCTGAGCGCCGAACTGATGATCCGCCAGAGCACGATCGGCGTTCCCCCACCTCGCTGACGGGCTCGAGTCGACGAGTCCAACGGTGTTCGGCCGGGATCGTTGGGGCTCGACCGGAGCGCGGGTCCGTCAGATCCCGTTCATTCACTGCTTCTCCTTGGCCGACTGTCCGTTTGTGCCCCGTGTGTGCCGCGATGGCGTGGGAGGCGCATGTCGGGAACGAACGTGCAGCCGCGAGAAGAGGGGGGTTGGTCGTTCCAGGTGTCGGTCAGGTACGGATGGCTTTGGGCCGGGGTGGACGTCGGCGAACCGCCTGGCCTCACCTCCTCGGCCACCACGGGGGCGTGTCCGACGACGTCGTGTTCCTTCCCGGGAGCCGCCCTGACCGCGGTGGCGACCGGGAGGTACACGACGACCTCGGCCGGACCGGTGCGGGCTGCGGCGGCGCGCCCGGTCATGGTCTGGGCCTCCCGAGGAAGCGGGAAGTGCGTGCGTACGGCAGTGAGGCTGCGCTCGGGCCGGTCCCGACCGGGGCAGTCGCAACGACTTCAATCAGTTCTGTTGAATTCGTGATCTCGTCATCGGTCGATCCGTCATCGTCCCATCCATCCGCCGTCGACGGTGAGCACCGTCCCGTGGATGTAGTCGGCGGCGCTCGATGCCAGGAAGACCGCAGCACCGGCTACGTCGTCGGGGCTGCCCCATCGACCCGCCGGGATCCTCTCCAGGATCGCTCGGGACCGCGCCGGGTCGCCGCGCAGGGCCTCGGTGTTGTCGGTGTCCATGTAGCCCGGGGCGATGGCGTTGACGTTGACGCCGTGACCGGCCCACTCGTTGGCGAGGGCCCGGGTCAGACCGGCGATGGCGCTCTTGGAGGCGGTGTAGCCGGGAACCGTGATCCCGCCTTGGAAGCTCAGGAGCGATGCGGTGAAGATGATCTTCCCCGACCCCCGCTCGATCATTCGCCGACCGAGCTCGCGGGCGAGGATGAACGGAGCGCTCAGGTTCACCTCGATCACGTGGTCCCAATCCCGGTCGCTGTGCTCGGATGCCGGCTGCCGGATGATGGTGCCTGCGTTGTTGACCAGGATGTCCACATGCTGCCGCTCCTCAGCCAGCACTGACAGCAGCTCGTAGACCGATGCACGGTTGGAGAGGTCACACCGAAGCCCGGTGAACCTCCGCCCACTTCTCTCCACTGCCTGTTGCACGTCGGAGCCGCCCTCCTCCTGTGAGGCTGATACCCCGATCACGTCGGCACCGGCCTCGGCGAGCCTGACGGCTATCGCCTTGCCCAGCCCCCTCCTCGCCCCCGTCACCAGGGCCGTCCTGCCGCTGAGGTCGATGATGTGGACCACGGGTGCTCTCACCTACTTGGCGAGGTATGCGGCGACGGACGTCAGGTCGGCGGCGAGTCGCTCCCGGAGCTCGGCGGTCAGGCGCTCCTTGAACAGCGTGGTGCTGATCGCATACCTGGGCTCACCGGCCAGCGCATCGACGGCGACGGCGATGCAGGCGACGTTTGGCGCCGCCTCCTCGTCGTCGATGGCGTAGCCCCGCTCCCGAATGTCGTCGAGGTCGTCGAGCAGGGACTGCACCGTGCGATGGGAGCGTCGGGTCAGCTGAGGCAGGGGCTCGGTGAGCCTCGACCCGATCTCGCCGACCGTGAGCTGGGCGAGCATCGCCTTTCCGATCGCGGTGGACGAAGCGGGAAGGCGTCTGCCGATCGCCGAGGTGAGCGCGATGGGCTGGGTGCCGTCGTGACGGGCGAGGAAGAGGACGTCACCGTCGACCAGCGTCGCCACCTGCGCCGTCTCTGCGGAGAGGAACTCCATCGAGGGGAGAAACTCTCGAAAGCGCTGCACTGGATCATCGCTTCCGAGGAACGAAGAGGCGAGTTCCACCACGGCCGGGCCGATCGAGTATCCGTGCCCGATGCGTCGCACGAAGCCGGTCTCCACGAGGGCGGCGAGGATGTTCGTCACCGACGAGGTAGGCGCTCCCGTCTCGCGGGCCAGGTCCGAGGCCCGGAGCGGCGCCTCCTGGTGGCGGGAAATGGCGAGGAGGACGGCGGCCGCCCGGAGGACCGCCGGAGCCGGGGTGCCGGGGCCACGCGCCGTCATCGTGAGTCGATCAACACTTTGAGGGTCTCTCCACCCGAGGCGAGCTCCTCGAGCGCACCGCCGAGATCCGCCAGTCCGACGACCCGGGTGATCAGCGACTGGGTGGGAATGACCCCGTCCGCCAACAGCGCCACTCCCGACTCGAAGTCCTGTCTCCGGTAGACCCGGGCACCTCGGATGTCGAGCTCCTTCCAGAATGCCGCCATCAGGTCGACCGGGGTCGGCTGGGTGTGGATGGCGACCACGACGCCCCGCCCGCGAACGCCCAGCACATCGGTGAGCGCCTGCACGCCCGGCGCCGACCCGGAGACTTCGAAGGCCACGTCGGCTCCCTTCCCCTCCCACCAGTCCGACACGGTCGCCTGCAGATCGTCGTGAACAGGGTCGACGGTTCGCAGGCCCAGACCGGAGGCGATCTCCCGCCGGAACGGAGAGACCTCGGAGAGCAGCACGTCAGCCTCCTCGTGGGCGGCCACGAGGCCGATCAGGATCCCAATCGGCCCACCGCCGATGACGACCACCTGGTCGCCGCCGACCACGCCCCCGCGTCGAACGTCGTGGACCGCCACGGCGGTGGGTTCGGCCAGGGCGGCATCCATAAGCGAGAGATGATCGGGGACCCGGACCAGCAACCGGGCAGGGACGTTCCACCGCTGCTGCAGAGACCCCGGAGCGTCGATCCCGACGAAGACCAGGTTCTGGCACACGTGATTGTGGCCTCGCAGGCATGCCGAGCAATGGCCGCACCACTCCAGCGGCATGACGGTGACCTTGTCTCCCGGGTGCCAGCCGGTGACATCCCTGCCGACAGATTCGATGGTGCCCGACATCTCGTGACCGATCGGCCAGGGAGCGGTGACCCGGTGGTCCATGGCGCCGTGGGCGATCTTGAGGTCGGTGCCGCAGATCCCGGTGAAGGCCACGGCGATGCCGACCTCGTCCGGCCCGGGCGCGACGGGCTCATAGGAGCGAGGCTTGAAAACGCCGTCTCGGTGGTAGTCGATCGCAAGGTGCGTCATCGCCTCAACAGCATGCTGTAAGAACACCAGTATACTGTGCACACAGCTGTCGACCTCCTCACGAGAGGGCACACGGGTGGCCGGTCGAACCAAGCTCGAAGTCCTTGACGCCATCGTCCGCGACGGTGTCGTCCCGGTCTTCTTCAGCCCTGATGTCGACGTCGCCCGCGAGGTGGCGGGTGCGCTGGTGGCGGGCGGGCTGAGCACCCTCGAGTTCACCAACCGCGGCGACGGCGCCATCGCGGTCCTCGCCGAGCTGATCGCACAGTCCCGGGACCGCCTGCCCGAGCTCATCGTCGGCGCCGGATCCGTCATCGACGGCGCGACGGCGGCGCACGTCATCGATCTCGGGGCCAACTTCGTGTTCGGACCGGGCTTCTCCGCCGAGGTCGCCGGTGCATGCAACCTCCGCAACATCCCCTACATCCCCGGTTGCGGAACGGTGACCGAGATCCTCGCCGCCTACCGTGCCGGGTGCGACGTCGTCAAGCTGTTCCCGGCGGGCTCGCTCGGCGGGCCGGCCTTCCTCGAGGCGGTGCGCGCCCCGTGCCCGTGGGTTCGCGCCATCCCTACGGGTGGGGTGGAGCCGACGGTGGACTCGCTCCGATCCTGGTACCGGGCCGGGGCGCCGGCGGTCGGCATGGGGTCGAAGCTGCTCCCGAGCGGACTCGTCGATGAGCGGGACTTCGACGGTCTGCGGGCCCGCATCGAAGCGACGGTCGCCGCCGTGGCCGAGGCGCGGACCTGAGATCGTGGCCCTGCGGATCGCCCCCGCCGACGCCCGCCGCTGGGACTGTCTCGCCATCGGTGAGGTCATGCTCCGTCTCGATCCGGGATGGGGGCGGATCAGGACGGCGCGCACCTTGACGGTGAGCGAGGGCGGCGGCGAGTACAACGTGGCCCGCGCCCTCACGAAGGTCTTCGGGTTGCGAACCGTCATCGTCACCGCGCTCGTCGACAGCGAGGTCGGCCATCTCGTCGAGGACCTCATGATGACCGGCGGTGTCGACCTGCGTCACGTCACCTGGGTGCGTCACGACGGCGTCGGGCTCGAGTCCCGGGTGGGGCTCAACTTCACCGAGAAGGGATTCGGCATTCGCCCGGCTCTGGGTGTCTCCGACCGGGCGCACACCGCCGTCTCCCAGCTGCGTCCCGGTGACGTCAATTGGAGCCGGATCCTCCACGAGGAAGGGGTGCGGTGGCTCCACACCGGGGGCATCTTCGCCGCCCTGTCGGAGACGACCGCCGAGCTGACGCTCGAAGCGATGCAGGCGGCGCGCGCCGCCGGCACCGTGGTCTCCTACGACCTCAACTACCGACCGTCGCTGTGGAAGCACCGGGGAGGGAGTACCAGAGCGGTGGAGGTGAACCGCTCGCTGGCGCCGTACGTCGATGTCATGATCGGGAACGAAGAGGACTTCACTGCGGCGCTCGGGTTCGAGGTTCCCGACCTGGATCACGAGATCACCAACCTCGACCCGTCGGCGTTCAAGGCCATGATAGGAGCGGTCCTCAAAGCGTTCCCCAATCTCGAGGTGGTGGCCACCACGCTGCGGAACGCGAGGTCGGCGGGCTTCAACGACTGGGGCGCCATCGTCCATGCCGACGGCGTCTTCCACGAGTCACGGCTTCGACCCGACCTCGAGATCTACGACCGGGTGGGCGGAGGTGACGGCTTCGCCAGCGGCATGATCTGGGCCTTCCTCGACGGCAGGTCCCCCGCCGAGGCCGTGGAGATCGGGGCCGCCCACGGGGCGTTGGCGATGACGACACCGGGTGACACGTCGATGGTCACCAGCGCCGAGGTGCTGGCAGCGGTCACCGCCCACGGTGCCCGCGTCGTGCGCTGACCCGTCCGCCAACCGGCTCCTGAACCCCGTCGAGCGTGAGGCGTCAGGTCTCGATGCGGTAGGTGGCGGCGGCACAGGGGCCGAGGACCCATGCCGCATCGTCTCCCAGCACCGCAGAGAGGATGTCGCCGGTGACCTCCAGCACCTCGGCGTAGCCGGCGGCCAGGGTGGACACCGGCCAGTCGGAGCCGAACATCAGTCGCTCGGGGCCGAACAGCCTGGCCGCCGTCTCGATGAAGGGCTCCAGATCTGCCGCGGTCCACGACGACCAGTCGGCTTCGGTGACGAGCCCGGAGACCTTGGCCGTCACGTTGCCTTGGGCGGCGATCTCGGCGATCGCCGAGGCCCACGGCTCCATGCGGTGGGCGGCGATGGGCGGCTTGGCGAGATGGTCGAGGACGAAGCGGAGATGGGGCAGTCGCCGGGCGACCTCGGTGGCCGCCGGCAGCTCCCGGGTCCTCACCAACAGGTCGTACACAAGTCCCGCCTCGGCGACGGCGGCGAGCCCGGCCATGATGTCGTCTCGGAGCAGCCAATCGGGGTCGGGCTCGTCGTGGACCAGATGGCGGACGCCGACCAACCGGCGGCCGTGCGCTCCCCGGCGAATCCCTGCGATCGTCTCCGCGACGTCGGGATCGGTGAGATCGACCCACCCGACCACACCCACGATCCAGTCCGTGGCGGCTGCGGTCTGCACCAGCGAGGTCGTCTCGGCAAGATCCTGGCGCGCCTGCACCACGATCGTGCCCGTCACGCCTGCGGCCTCGAGGAGCGGGGCGAGATCGGGTGGCCCGTATGCCCTTCGCAGCGGTTCGTAGGCACCGGTGATCCAGGGATAGTGGGCGGCCGCCGGGTCCCAGAAGTGGTGGTGGGCGTCGATGACCGCCGGGGGGGTGCTCACGGCGCCGCCGCAGCCGACTCCACGTCGATGGCGACGTGGCCCTCGACGGTCAGGCCATGGTCCTCTGGCTGGAGGGCTCCCCGCTCGTTGAGGTCGCGGAAGAAGCGCACGGTGGCGGCGATGCCCTCGTCGAGCGGGGTCACGGACGGAGGCCCGATGATGTCGAGCCCCATGGTGTCCACATCATTCGGGAACGGGAGTGCATCGGGTTTCGCCGTGATCCCTTCTGCAGGCGACCCGACGAGGTCGTCGAGGGAGGCGATCAGGTCGGACATGGACGCCTCGACACCGTTCAGGTTCACGACGTGCGCCCCGTCGACCGGGGCGTGGGCGGCGGCGACCAGGGCACGGCCGACATCGGCTGCGTAGTGGAGGAGGGTGCTGCCGCCGAAACCGATCTCGTACCGGCAGCCCAGTACGGCGGCGAGGATCGCCCTGGTGGGTGAGCTGGTGAGCCCTCGATCGCGGCCGGGACCGTAGACGGTCATCGGTCGCACCCCGATGCTCGACACCCCGAAGTCGTTCCAGTAGGCACGGGCGGTGCCCTCGTTGGCGAGCTTGTACACCCCGTAGTGGCTCTTCGGCCGAGGCGTCGCCTCCGCACCGAGGACGGCTCCCCCCTCGTCGAACATGGCGATCGAGCTCATGTAGATCACCGTGGGGATGCCGGCTCGGTGCGCCGCCTCGAAGACGTTGACGGTGCCGACGACGTTGACGAGGGCGCCCCTCGGGGGATCGGCTCGGCAGAACGGGATCTGCAGCGCGGCGAGATGGACGATCCGGTCCACGCCGTGCTCGACGATCACCTGCTCGATGGCGGCCAGGTCGGCGACGTCTCCCCGGACACGGTGCACGCGGTCGAGCAGGTCCGACGGTGCCACCTGACGGAGCCGCCTCGTGTCGGGGGACGGATCGAGCACCACGACGGGGGTGCCGCCCAAGAGAAGCTCGCGGACGGTCCATGCCCCGATGCAGCCCAATCCCCCGGTGACCAGGACCGAGCCACCGGCGGCGTGCATATCAGGCGCCCCCCACCCGGATCGCGGCCCATTCGTCCCCCCGGGGGTACGAGTAGGCGTCGATCGACGACCGCCGCATCGTGATGCTCGTCCCCGGCGCGGTCGGAGCCACATAGTGCCCGTTGCTGACGACCGCGGGATCGACGAAGTGCTCGTGGAGGTGATCGACGTACTCGGCCACACGGCCATCGGTCGTCGTGCTCACGGCGAGGTAGTCGAAGATGGCGAGGTGCTGAACGTATTCGCACAGCCCGACGCCTCCGGCGTGGGGGCACACGGCGACCCCGAACTTGGCGGCCATGAGCTGGACGGCGAGGGCTTCGTTTATCCCACCCAGGCGGCATGGGTCGATCTGGGCGAACCGGATGGCGTCGCTTTGGAAGAACTGCTTGAACATGACCCGGTTGTGGCAGTGCTCCCCGGTGGCGACACCGATGCCCATCGGCTCCAGAGCCCGGGCGATTCGAGCGTGGCCGAGTATGTCGTCGGGGCTGGTCGGCTCCTCGATCCACAGTGGCTGGAAGGCAGCCAGCTCACCCATCCAGTTGATGGCCTCGTCCACGTCCCACACCTGATTGGCGTCCAACATGAGCGCGTGCTCATCGCCGATGACATCGCGCACCAACGCAGCTCGCCGGATGTCCTCCTCGAGGTCTCGACCGACCTTCACCTTGAAGTGGCGCCAGCCGCGGGCCATTCCTTCTTGACAGAGCTCACGCACCTTGTCGTCTGAGTATCCGATCCACCCGGCGGATGTCGTATAGGCCGGGTAGCCGCGGGTGAGGATGCTCTGCATCCGGTCGTCTCTCCCTCGATGGGCATCCGTCAGGATCGTCAGAGCATCGTCCGGGGAGAGGGCGTCGGTGATGTGGCGGAACGGAATGCATCTGACCACCTCCTCGGGTGACATGTCCGCGAGCAGCTTCCACAGAGGCTTGTTCTCCGCTTTGGCGAAGAGGTCCCAGACAGCGTTCACTACCGCGGCGGTGGCCAGGTGCACGACGCCCTTCTCGGGTCCGACCCAACGCAGTTGCCCGTCATCCACCATGGATGTCCAGAAGGCCCCGAGGTCAGTCGTGAGCGCCTCGAGGGTACGCCCCACCAGGCGCGGAGCGAGCGCCTCGATGGCGGCCACACACAGCTCGTTGCCCCGACCAGTGGTGAACGTCATCCCGTGTCCGGACAACCCGGGAATGTCGGTCTCGAGGATCACATAGGCTGCCGAGTAGTCGGGTGCCTCGTTCATGGCGTCTGACCCGTCGAGGGCGCGCGAGGTGGGGAATCGGATGTCTCTCGTCGTGAAACCGACGATCGTTGGACCCATCACAGTTCTCTCGATCCGACCATGAGCGAGGCCGCCATGCCGGTTTGGGGGCCCGCCAGGGCGAGCCCCCAAACTGGCTGTCGGTGCGGGCCTATCCGAAGTCCGCCGCGTTGTCGATGGTGACGATGGCGGTGCCGGTGTCGACGAAGGCCTCGACCGCTCCGCCGGTGACGCCTGGTAGAGAGTCTCCATGCCGAGTTCGCCCATCATGGCCGGGAACTGGGCGACCGAGGCGTCCTGCCGCCCGTCCAGGATCGCCGCCACCTCGTCGGGTGAGGCGTCGAACCCGATGACCACGATGTCCTCGGGAGCGATACCGGCGTTCTCGATTGCCTCCAGCGCTCCGATGATGGGCGGGCCGCAGGCGCCGTAGATGGCGTCGACATCCGGGTTCGCCGTCAGCAGGTCCTCGGCAGCTGCCACGCCCTTCACCTGATCACAGTCGGTCGGAGTCTGCGACACGATCGTGACGTCGGCGTCGCCGAGACCTTCGACCATCCCCAGGACGCGGTCGTCGAGGGCCGGCACTCCGGCAACACCTTCGAGGACTCCGAGGGTGGATCCCGCTTCGAGATTCTCGGCCAGCCACTCGCCGGCGAGTACGCCGCCCTGGTAGTTGTCGGTTGCCACGACCGCCGATTTGCCGTCCCAGTCGGGCAGGTCGTTGTCGATGAGCACGATGTCCACCCCGGCGGCGACGGCCGCGTCGAGTGCGGGGGTGACCGCCGGGCCGGTGGGAGTCAACGCGATGCCGGCGACGCCTTGGGCCACCATCGACTCGATGAGGGCGATCACGCCTTCGTCATCAGAGCCGGACTCGCCCATGCCGGTGATAAGCTCGACGTCGGGATGGTCGTCCGCCCAAGCCTTCGCCGCGTCTTCGATGACGAAGAAGAAGTCGACGGGGAACTTGGTGATCAGCCCGAGCTTGTAGCTCTCGCCTGCGGTGGTCGCATCCGGCGCGGCGGTGGTAGCCGGCGCGTCGGTCGTTGTGGGCTCGGCAGCTCCAGCTGCGGTGGTGTCGCTGCCTTCATCGCCTCCGCAGGCGGCTACAAGCAGTGCCATCACCAGGGCCACGAGCCATCGACTGCCATTCTTTGCTCTCAACGTGCTTCTCCTCCTGTGTGTTGGGTGGGCCGTTTCTCCTTTGCATTCGCCGCCGCCACCCAGTCGACGTCGTGCAAACGCGCGCGAATCAAGACGTCAACCGTCACCTCCAACGATTAGCGAGACGATCTGCTCCCGAAATTCGTCCGATGGGACCAACTCCCCCACCTTGCGGCCACGCCGCATCACGATCGCCCGATCGGCTACCTCCATCACGTGATCCATCGCATGGGAGATGACCACCACTGCTCTCTGCTCGCTTCGAAGGCGTTTGATGAGGTCGAGCACACGTGCCGCTTCGCGTAGACCGAGGGCTGCGGTCGGTTCGTCCAGGATGACCAGCCGCGAGGAGAACGCGGTCGCTCTCGCCACCGCCACGGCCTGACGTTGGCCGCCGGACATCAGCCCGACGGGTGCCTCGAGGTCGGGGAGGGTGACCTGGAGGCGATCGAGGACCTCCTGCGTGTTCTGCGCCATCGTCCTTCTCGCCAGCAGTCGCATCCCCGTCGGGAGCCACCGCGGGCCGGCCAGCTCCCGCCCCGCGTAGAAGTTGGACGACGGGCTGAGGTTGTCGAACAGGGCCAGGTCCTGATAGACGGTTTCGATGCCGAGTGCACGGGCGTCGGCAGGGCTGTGCATCTGCGCCGCGTGGCCGTCGACTTCGATGACTCCCGAGTCGAGCCGGTAGACCCCGCTCATACATTTGATCAGCGTCGACTTCCCGGCTCCGTTGTCCCCGAGCACCGCCACCACCTCGCCGGCGAACACATCGATGTCCACCCCGTCGAGAGCGAGGACGCCGCCAAAGCGCTTGGTGCCGCCCCTCACGGTCAGAAACGGCGTCGAGGACTCAGGGCTCATGTTCGGGTCGCCTGTGCCAGGCGAAGCTTGTTCTCGAGCTGCCCGCGCAGCACATCGGACTCGACTGCGACGATGATCACGAGCCCGAGGACAATGAGCTGGAAGAAGGATTCCAGATTGGCCAGATTCATCGCGTTTCGAATCACGCCGATCATCAGAGCCCCGACGAGGGCGTGGCTCACTCCGCCTCGTCCCCCGAGAAAGCTGGCGCCGCCGATGATCACTGCGGCAATGGCATCGAGCTCCGCCAGGGCGCCAAATGTAGGCGCACCGGCGTTCGTCCTCCCCGCGGTGAGTAAGCCGGCGATGCCTGCGGTGAGCCCGCTGAAGATGTAGACCGAGATGAGGACCTTGGGTACGGGGATCGCGGTGCGGCGCGCTGCCTCCGGGTTGCCGCCGACTGCGTAGATCCAGCGACCCCAGACGACGCGGGTCGTCAACAGCCACACCGCGACTGCGACGCCGACGACGACGAAGAACGAGATGGGGAGCCAGCCGAAGATCGAGTCCCCACCGATCACCTGGACGATCGAGGGCATCTCCTGGATGGGACGACCGTCGGAGAGCCACAACGCCACCCCGCGCACCAGCGTGAAGGTGGCGAGCGTGACGATGAACGGGTGCGGTATCCGGCCCTTCACGAACAGGACACCATTGACCAGGCCGACCAGCAGGCCGGCACCGAGCATGGCGGCGATCACCAGGAAGCTCGAATTGCCGGCTTGGAAGACGAGGGCGCCGGTCACTGTGGCGAGAGCCAACGTGGACCCCACCGAGAGGTCGATTCCTCGTGTAACGATGACCAGCAGCTGGCCCAGCGAGAGGACGGCGATCACCGCAGTCTGCGCCAGGACGTTCCCGATGTTGCGCGGGGTGAGGAAGAGCGGAGTGATGATGGCGATGACGGCGACGAGGATGACCAGGATCAAAACCGGTCCGGCCCGAAGCATGAACAAGGCGAGTGGCAACGGGCCGCCATATCGGATGGGAGGTTCGGAGGGAGGAGCGGTGGCGTCTTCGCCGACGTCTCCTCCGTCGGCAGTCGGCCCTCGGGACGGTCGCGGTCCGATGAGCCCGGCGTCGTCGAGTCCACTCACCAGTCTCACTCCTCCAGACCCCCCTGATTGATCGGGTGTATCAAGCCCGATTCGACCGAACGGCGGGTTCATTGGTAGGATAGGCCGCCTAAACATCGGATGTCTAGTCGACATAGGGGAGATGCGTGTCGGCGCCACTGACTGAAGCCGCGATACGCCAGATCAGGGGAATGATCGCGGCTGGGACGCTGGCTCCTGGGGCCAGACTCGCTCCCGAGGCAGAGCTCGCCAGCGAGTTGGGAGCTTCGCGGAACACCGTCCGAGAGGCGGTACGAGCACTGGTCACAACCGGTGTCCTCGACGTTCGGCGGGGCGACGGGACCTACGTGACGAGCCTGCGCCCCGAGCAGCTGCTTCACGGGATCGGGGCAGCCGCCGAGCTCATGTCCGATGATTTCTCGTTGGAGTTGGTCCAGGTGCGGCGCATCCTCGAACCGGCGGCGACTGGCATGGCCGCGCGCCGGATAGATGACACGAGCCTCGCCAAGCTCGAGACACTCCTCGGGAAGATGCGTTCGGCCGAGAGTCAGGAGGTCCTGGTCCAGATGGACAGCGACTTCCACGCGGTGGTCGCCGCAGCATCCGGGAATGCAACGCTTGCGTCGATGCTGGGCGGTGTGTCGATCCGGACCACCAGATCTCGCATCTGGCGAGGCATCATCGAAGACGACGCCAAGGCACAGACGATCGCTCAGCACGCTGAGATCCTGCGGGCTCTTCGAGAAGGAGATCCGATCTTGGGCGAGGCCGCTGCCATCGTCCACGTCGCGACCACTGAGGCATCACTGCGCCGGATGATGGACAGTCGGGACAACGCACCCGTGCAGACCGCAACGGATCGAGATGAGGGTGGACAGCGGTGAGGATGGCACCTTTCTCACACCCCTTTCGGATGGGGAGGCGAGACATCCCTGCCGTGCACCCGCCATCAGCGCCAACTGTCGGCACCGCCGACCGACGGCTTTCGGACGGGCGGCGGTGAAACGCTGATCCCTTGTGCCGCAGGCGGATGAACTCCTCGCCTGTCAGGACCTCGACGTCGAACCCCGAGGTCATCCGAGAATGATCGACCATGCCCCCGGACTCCCTTTCCGGGCACCGGCTTTGCGCTACTGGCGGCGCGGGCGGAGATGTCGGCGGCGCCGGCGGCGAGCAGGATGCCGAGGAGCGCCACCTGGGGGCACCGCTCGGCTCTGCGTGACCAGACGCTTCAGCCCGGTCTCATCGGTGGGTCGCCGCGGCGCTGGCGAATCGGGACATCCCGATGGCGAAGACGACGCCGTACCCGACGATGCTCGTGGCGAGCAGCAGTGACAAGCCGGTACCGAGCCCGGTGTCAGGCGGATGCGGCACCGCTTCGTCGACGGAGGGCAGCTGCTCGAGGGTGCCGTCGATGTCGGCGATCCTCGAGTCGAGAGTCTCGTCACCGGCGATCACGGTGTCGGCAGTCGCCGCAGTTGTTGTCGACCGCACCGTTCCCCGTGCATCGATCGTGACGAGCTGTGGCTGGAACGTGAGGTCTGCGATCCGTGCTCCCGCCGCTTCTTCAGACGGTCGGCTCCTGGGATCGCCGCGCGCCGGTGTGAGCGGGTCGGCCGCGACCGCGGACGCAGCCGGTGAAGCCAGTAGCAGGATGCCGAGAATGAACAGAACGCGAGCCTCGCGAGTGAAGGGTGTTGTACTCATGCACCCATCGTCCACGACGAAAGGTAAAGGCGACTCCTCCCTTGGCGTAAACCGCCGATAAGCTCCAAGGCACGGCTTCTAAGAGGGAGTGCCTCTGAAGTCGCGAGATCCCGCACAACGGCGGAACACCTCTGAACGCAGAAGAGCGTTGCGCCACAACGGCTTCAGCCGGTATTCACCGGGGCTCAGTCGTGGTCAGGGGCGGGGTCGAACCGCCGACCTCCGGTTCTTCAACCGGGCACTCAGCTATCGGAAACTCGTTGATATCAAAGGGTTTGTCGACCATGGATCTTGGTGGGGCCGCAGCGGGGCCGTACACTTGCTTCAGTCGACATGGAGGCGAACCTGAGCGGCTCAGTACCGCCGGGAGGGGGCGGCCGGAAAGCTCGCCTCGTGCTGTTGGAGCGAGAGCGTGAACTGGAGGTGCTCGCCGACCTGCTCGGCCTCGCCGCCGACTCGGGTGGGAGGGTCGTGCTGATCCGGGGCGAGGCCGGGATCGGGAAGTCCGCCCTGGTCGAGCTCTTCGCCGAGTCCTACGCCGACACCGCCTTGTTCGTGTCCGGCTCGTGCGACGATCTCTCGACCCCGGAGCCGTTGGGGCCGATCAGGGACATCGCCCGGCTCGAACCCGACCTGGGTCAGGCGATCGCCGCCGGTGACCGCATAGTGGTGATGGAGACGCTGCTCGACCTGATGTCGCACCGGCTGAGACCGACGGTGGTGGTGCTCGAGGACACCCAATGGGCGGACGAGGCGACGCTGGACCTGATCAGGTACGTTGGTCGGCGGATCGCTCGGACCAGCGGGCTGCTGGTGCTCACCTACCGCGACGGTGAGGTGGACGTCGAGCACCCGCTCCGCCACGTGATCGGCGAGCTGCAACCAGGATCCATCGAGCGGATGCACCTCCAACCGTTGTCGAAGCCGGCGATCGCCTCGCTGATCGACGTGGCCGGTCTCGACGTGGACGAGGTGTTCGACCTGACCGGCGGCAACCCGTTGTTCGTGCGCGAGTTGGTGGTCTCGGCGGCTGAGCGGGTCCCGTCGTCGGTGCGGGACGGCGTCCTGGCGCGCGCCTCGAAGTTGTCGCCCGATGCCCGGGCGTTGCTGGAGTTGGTGTCCGTGGTCCCGGGCCGGGCCGAGCTGCGGCTCGTCGAGGCCGTCGTCGATCCGTCGCCGGGGCAGTTGACCGAGTGCATCCGCCAGGGCCTGCTCCGGGTGGAGGGGACCGATGTCTCGTTCCGGCACGAGTTGGTCCGTCAGGCGGTGGAGTCGTCGCTCGACGCCGTCTCCCGTCGGCGCCTCAACCGGCTGGTCCTCGCCGAGCTGATCGCCATCGCTGATCCGGCGCGCCTGGTGCACCACGCCCTCGAGGCGGGCGACTTGGCATCGATCATCGAGTTCGCCCCGCAGGCCGCGCGAGCCGCCATGGAGGTCGGCAGCGTGCGCGAAGCCGGGGCCCACTTCCGGAACCTGGAGCCGCACCTGGACCTGATCCCTGAGGGTGAGCGGGCCCGGATCGTGGACGACTGGGCGCGCACCGAGTTCATGCTCGACAACCCGGAGTCGCTCGACATCCTCGATCGGGCGATGGACCTGTACCGGGCCGTGGGCGACGAGGATTCGTTGGCCCGTGCACTCACCTTCGGAGTCAGATCGAACGAGACGAGCTTCCGACCGGAGGCGGCAGAGCGCTGCGCCGTCGAGGCGCTGGCAATCCTCGAGCCGAAGCCGCCGGGGCCCGACCTTGCCGCCGCGCTCGCCCAGCGAGCCTATTTGGGAATGGTTCGCTTGGACGACGACGTCGCGGTGGAGTACGCCGACCGTGCCATCGACATGGCCCGGGAGACCGGTGACGACCTCAGTCTGATCTCCTCGCTGAACACCAAAGGGACGGTCCGTTGCATGCGGGGCGAACCCGACGGGCTCACCCTCCTGGAAGAGGCGCGATGGCGAGCCGAGCAGGGTCGCCACCTCTTCGAGGAGTCGAGGGCGCTCAACAACATGAGCGTCAACGCCCTGGAGCGGATGGACCTCGACCGTGCCGGCGAGTTCTCCCAGCGCGCCATGGAGGTCGCCTCCCGCTCCGAAATCCCGCTGCTCGAGTACCGCTGCATGACCGAGTGCGCCGAGGTCCTGTTGGCGAAGGGGGAGTGGACGACCGCCGAGAACCTCGTCCTGGAGATGATCGGATCGCACATCCGGGAATCCGCTCTGGGGATCCTGGCGACGATCCAGACCCGCCGTGGCCAGGCGGCGGCCAAGGAGTCGGTGCTGCGGTCGTGGCTGCTGAGCGAGGCCGGCGGACAGCCTCAGTTCCTGACCGCTGCGGCAGCAGTGCTGGCCGAGTACATGTGGCTGACCGACGATCACCCGGTCGGATCGCCGGAGCGGCTGCGCCAGGTGATGCACAGCGCCAAGATCAGACTGTGGTCCGTCGGGGCCTTGGCCTGGTGGCTGTGGGAGCTCGGCGAGCTCGACTCCGTCCCCGACGGGATCGCCCCCGGGTTCGCACTCACGATGAACGGCGATGCCCGGGCCGGGGCAGCCGAGTGGGATCGCCTCGGGTACCCCTACGAAAAGGCGATGGCGTTGACCCACGCCGACGCCGAGGGGCGACTGGAGGCGCTGGAGATCCTGGAGACGCTGGGGGCGACGGCGGTGGCTGCCAAGGTGCGCCACGGGATGCGCGCCGACGGCATCACCGTGCCTCGTGGGAGGGCGAAGGCCACCCGGAGGCACCCGGCGGGGCTCACCGCACGCCAGGCCGAGGTGCTCACCCTGCTCGACCAAGGTCTGACCAACGTCGTCATCGCCGACCGTCTGTTCGTGTCCCCGCGCACCGTGGAGAACCACGTGTCGGCGATCCTCGTGAAGCTCGACGTCCCCACTCGCGAAGCGAAGCAGTGGTGCGGGCGCGGGCCGCCTCCCTCGTTCACGCCTGATCTAGCGTAGCCCTTTACCCATATCTAGGGGTGTCCCCCCGTTGGCAGGTGACCCGGCGCGCCATATCTTCGATGGCGTGACATCGAGCGAGCGATGGGGAGGTGCACATGTCACTGTTCATGAGCAACCGGGAAACGACCGCCACCCCGAGCGGTGCCTCGGCACCGGAGCGGGTGGACCCCACTCCGATCAAAGTCATGACCAAATCAAGGCAATCTTCGTATTGCTCGCGGCCGTGGTGGCGTTCGTCGGGGTCGCCACGTTGGGGGCGGCGCAGGCGTCTGCGTCCAGCGCGCCGATCGTGATCCCGTATGAGAAGACGTGCGACGAAACCACCGGTCACTGCGTGGGCACCGCTGGGGATGGCGGCACGATCGAGATGCAGGGCACGAGCTTCGCGACCACCGGCAAGCAGGGCCCAGATCACGGTGACCGTGTGGATCACCGTCGGAGACATCTCATTCACAGCCGAGTTGAAAGGACATGTCAGCACGACCGGCGAGGTCATTGTGCTGAACGGCACCGTCACGGACGGCTCGTTCGCGGGCGCGCGGGTCCACCAGCGAAGCGAACTCGTGGGCATCGACGGGACCACGACGTCGTGGACCGGAGAGCTTCGCCTCACTTCGGCGAGTTCGTGAGCCGGATCACGGAGGCGGGGAGGGGCGGGGCTGGAGCCCCGCCCCATGCGGTGTCGCCTGCGGGAGTGGTCGCGGTTGTCGGTTCCGCCCATGCGTCGCCGCGTAGCGGAACTCTTCACGTGACGAAGGCTGCTCGCAGTCGGTCGAACGCGTTGTGGACTCGCGGAGAATCTGAGTCGGCAGCCTGAATGGCTCATTCGAGCGCGTGATGCCCAGCTTCGGACTGTGGCGGCAGGCGGTGCTCGGCCGCTGCAGTGATCGTTCGCCGACGCTCAGGACTCGGGTAGTCCCAGTGATCGCAATGATTCCGACAGGTGAGCCTGTCCCGCCGGGTCACGGTAGGCCTCGATCTGCTCGAGCATGGCGATGGTGATCTCGGGGACCTCTTCCTGGGCGGCGGCAAGTGCCAGGCGGGCTTCATCGTCTTTCCCCAACCGGTGCAGGGCGGCAGCGAGGTACAACCTGCTGACCACGGTGTGCACCGCTGCGGCCTGGAGTGCAACTACTGACTCTTGGTAGCGGTGGGCGCCATACAGCGAGGAGCCGTGGAACCATGCATACCAGGCCGGGTGGTTTGGGTTGAGTTTCATCCCCAGCTCCATCGACTGGACACCCTCTTCGGCCATCCCCAGCCGGTTGGCGGTGGAAGCCCAGTTGGCGCGGACGTCGGCGAGGCTCGGATTGAGTTCGATGGCGCGGCGGTACTCGGCTTCGGTGCGCTCGTACTCGCCCTGTGCCATGTGCAGCTCGCCGAGCAACCAATGCACTTCGGAGTCGAGATCGTCGAGCTCGGCGGCGCGTTGGGCCGCCTTCCACGCCTCGCGGAGCGAAATCTCGGGTGTCTCGGTCCAGCCCCAAAACACCTCGAACAGCCACGTCCACGCCAGCGCCACATGGGCACGAGCGAACGCTGGGCGGTGCTCAAGAACCTGGAGCAGGGTCTGCCTCGCTTCGATGTTGGTTTCCGGCATGAAGCGGTGCTTCAGCTCGAGGCCGCGCATGTAGGCCTCATAGTCGCCGAGCGACCCGGGGTCTTGGGCGACGGTCCGCTTCTTCTCGGTCAACACCAGGACGCCGTGGTAGCCGCTGAGCTGGGCCACGATGTCATCGGTGATCTCGTCGATCACGCCGAACACGTCTTCGACGTCGCGGTCGTACTTCTCGGCCCAGAGGTGGCCTCCCGTCGACCCGTCGATGAGCTGGGCGGTGAGGCGCGCTCGGTCCCCTGACCATCGCACGCTCCCCTCCAGGACGTAGCGAACGCCAAGCTTGGCGGCGACGGTGGTGATGTCCACCGGGGAGTCCTTGTATACGAACGTCGAGTTGCGGGCAATCACAAATAGGTCTCTGCATCGGGAGAGCCCGGTGATCAAGTCCTCGACTAGCCCGTCAGCGAACGCATCCCGTTGGGGGTCGCCAATGGTCTCGAAGGGGAGCACGGCGATCGACGGCCGGTCGGGCTTCGACTCGGTCCTGATCGGCGGGAAGTCCTCCATCAATCCATCGCCTGTCACCTGATACAAGCGCTCGGGACGGCTCAATCCGCGGAGATAGTGGTCACCGAGGTCGCGGTAATCGAAGCAGGTCTGCGGCCTCGTCAACCAGCTCCCTGGTAGCCGCCGAGACGAGGATCTGGCCCCCATGCCCCGCGGCCTCGATGCGAGCCGCCTTATTTGGTGCGGAGCCGAGGTAGTCGCCGTTCACCAGCTGCCCCGATCCTGTGTGGATGCCCATCCGTACCGTGAAATCGGCGATCGCCGCCTCCCACGCCTCGGCGCCAAGCGTTCGCTGTGACTCGACCGCCGCCGAGACCGCCTCGGTTGGGTTGGCGAACACCGCCATGAACCCATCCCCTGTCTTTTTGACGACCTCTCCGGATTGGGATGCGATGGCCTTCTCGATGATCTCATCATGTCGGCGCATCGCCGGCTCCATGACGTCACCGGCCATGTCCCACTTGGTGGAGCTACCGACGACGTCAGTGAAAAGAAACGTGACGACACCGCTCGGAAGCGTCATGCTGTCCTCCCGACAACTGCTCGATCCTACCGTGGACCACGCTCCCCAGCCAGTGGGACCCCGCTGATCGCGACAGGGTGGTGGTGCCAGAAGAGGCCTTTACGGAGGCGTGGGAAGAGGGGATGGAACTCGACCCCGCCGTGCTCGTCGCCCGGGTCCTGGCCCCACAGCCGTAGAGCCCACGGTTGTCGCAGAGGAAGCCCGTCGCACCCAGATCAGCGTCATAGCCCGACCACGGGTCGGCAGATCACGGACCTGGTAGCGGCGCCGGTTGTGGACCGTGGCGGTGATGAACCCGCAGAACGAGCGGCTCTCGATAGCCACGGTGAACGCATGATCTCGAACGTACTTGCGGCGGAAGCGCAGCGCTAGGGATCGATGAGTCACCGGGCAGTAACGGGAACCACCCTTTGTGCGCTTGCTGTGCGCCGGGAGGAAGCAGATGAGGGACGATGACGCGGTCAGACTCTGCAGGCGTCCGGTGACCCCCGAAGAGCGTTGAGCCACAACGGTCTGTTGCCAGATCGTTGTGGCTCAGAGAGTGGTCAGGGGCGGGGTCGAACCGCCGACCTCCGGTTTTTCAGACCGGCGCTCTACCAGCTGAGCTACCTGACCGGGTTCGGAGGGCTCCCTCCGGGGATATGGGCGGGAGCGACGGGATTTGAACCCGCGACCTCCGGCTTGACAGGCCGGCGTGAACTCCAGGCTTCACCACGCCCCCATGGCGTCGACCCGCGGTCGGTCCGGGTCAGCGGGAAGTATAGGCGGCACCCGCCCGATGCCCGCAGGGCCGGTCGCCTCAGACCGGCGACCAGACCACCCAGGCACCCTCGGTGACGAACGTGCTCTCGCCGCTCTCGACGTCGTAGCGCCAGATGCCCTCCCGGTCGTCCATCTCCCCGGGAAAGGCGAACGAACCACTGTCGGGGGACCACAGCGTCATGCTGCGGGTGTACTGGTCGTGGAACGGCATGTAGTCCTCGACCCAGTGCGGTGACGGGGCGAAGTCGGGTCCCTCCACGAGGCCGTCCTCCTCCGACCAGACCGACCAGCGGACCCGTCCCGGCGCCGAGCCCATTCCCATCACCAGCAGCTTCTCGCCGTCGGGGCTCCACATGAACACCGCCACCGGCTCACTGGTCACCTCGGTGACCGTCCCGTCGGCGAGGTCGACGACCGAGAGGGTGTTGGGCTCCAGCATCTCCTGGACCAGCGCTGCCGAAACGGCATCGGGACCCCCCGGGAGCAGGCTGAACACCGCCAGGCGCTCGCCGGCGGGGTCGGCGACGAACGAAACCAGCCCGTCGGTTCGGGCGATGACCTCGGTGTCGCCGCCCTCGTCGGCGAGGACGATCTCGCTGGCGGTCCCATCGTCGCCGCCTGAGATGGTGAGGATGCCCCGGTCGATCCACTGCGGCGCCTGGTAGATCCCCGGGGCCACACCGACCTCGTCGATCTCGCCGTCGAGGTCGATGAAGTCGAACCGATCTCTCCCGACATGGCTGGCCACCCGTTCCCCATCGGGCCGCCAGTCGAAGTAGTAGGAGCTCCCGGTGTCGAGCGTGGAGATGGTGACACCGTCCTCTTCGACGGTGGCGGTCTCGAAGGCCAGCCCGGAGCCATCGTTGCGCAGCAGCCCGAGCCGGTCGCCCACCGGCGCCCATGACAGGTAGAACGGGTTGGCCTCGACCTCCGTCAACGAGACCTCGCCCGAGGCGACGTCGGCGACCGCCAGGGCGAAGCTCGAGCTACTGGTCGATCCCCAGGCGATCCGGGTGGCGTCGGGGGACCACACCGGCTGGAACGCGGACGTGCCCTCCTCACTGAGCACGGTCGGGTCGGAGCCGTCCGGTTCGACGGTGACCACCCGTCCCTCTCGGTCGACCACGACCAGCCGGTCCACCGGCGCCGAGTCCCCACCGGAGCAGGCGGCGGCCAGAGCCAGCGCCAGCACCGCGGCCAACCTTCGCATCATCCCTCCTGGCTCGGAGCCTACCGACCGGCGCCCCTGGGGACGGGGGGGCGGCCGTCCGGCAGCCGCCGGGGTACGGACCGTGGCGACGATCCGGTTCGTGCGGAGGCCGGGCTCTGGAAGGGCAGCGTTGCGGTTGGACGGCTGCCCCGACATGAGACGCCTGCGTACACTCGCCGGACATGGCCCAGCCGTTCTCCGAGGCGTTCGCCGACGCCGGGCCCCGGCCCCACTACGTCGCCCTGCTGCGCCGCCTCGACGAGATCGGGCCGGAGGAGCTCAAGGAGCGGGCCAGGCGCATCGACTCGATCTTCCGCGCCACCGGGATCACCTTCGCCGTCGCCGGCCGCGAGGAGGGACTGGAACGGACCTGGCCGATGGACATCGTGCCGAGGATCATCCCGGCGCACGAATGGGACGTGATCGAGGCCGGGCTGATCCAGCGGGTCCACGCCCTCAACCGGTTCCTCGACGACCTCTACGTCGGCGGGCAGGAGATCATCGGCGACGGGATCGTCCCCCGCTGGCTGGTGGAGTCGGCCGGCGGCTACCTCCGTGAGGCCCACGGCATCCCGGCCACCAAGGGCTCCCGGTGCGTGGTAGCCGGCATCGACCTGGTGCGCGACGCCGAGGGTACGTACCGGGTGCTCGAGGACAACCTCCGGGTCCCCAGCGGGGTTTCCTACGTGCTGGAGAACCGGGTGGCGATGAAGCGGGTCCTACCGACCGCCTTCGCCCACCACGCGGTACGTCCGGTGAACCACTACGGCAAGCTGCTGCTCGACGCGCTCACCAGCATCGCCCCACCCGCCGCCGGCGACCCCACCGTGGTCGTGCTCACCCCCGGGGTGGCCAACTCCGCCTACTTCGAGCACGCCTTCCTCGCCCGGCAGATGGGAGTCGAGCTGGTCGAGGGTCGCGACCTCGTCGTCGAGGACCACGTGGTCTACCTCCGCACCACGGAGGGCCTGTCCCGGGTCGACGTCATCTACCGGCGGGTCGGTGACGAGTTCCTCGACCCGGTGGTGTTCCGGCCCGACTCCATGCTCGGGGTGCCCGGGCTGATGGCGGCGGCGCGGGCCAGCAACGTGACCATCGCCAACGCCGTCGGCAACGGCGCCGCCGACGACAAGGCGGTCTACGCCTACGTCCCCGACATGATCCGCTTCTACCTGGGAGCCGAGCCGATCCTCCCCAACGTGACCACATATCTGCCATGGGATCCTGAGCAGCGGGAGATGGTGCTCGACCGGCTCGACCAGCTGGTGGTGAAGCCGGTGGCCGAGTCCGGCGGCTACGGCATCGTCATCGGGTCGCAGGCGTCCGACCGAGAGCTCGCCGAGGTCGCCGCCGCCGTCTCCGCCAACCCGAGGGGCTACGTGGCCCAGGAGGTCGTCCAGCTGTCCACCTCCCCGACGCTGGTCGACGGGGTGCTCCAGCCCCGCCACGTCGACCTACGGCCCTTCGTGCTCAGCGGGGAGCGGATCGAGGTGATCCCCGGCGGTCTCACCAGGGTCGCCCTGCCCGAGGGCTCGCTGATCGTCAATTCGTCAAGGGGCGGCGGCTCCAAGGACACCTGGGTGCTCGACCACGCAGGGTCGCCGCCGGGGAGTCCGCCACGGGATGAGCCAGATGCCGAGGAGGTGGCCCGTGCTGGCTCGGCACGCTGAGGACCTCTATTGGATGGGTCGCTACATCGAGCGGGCCGAGGACACCGCCCGGCTGCTCGACGTGACGTACCACAACATGCTGGAGGTGGCGCCCGGCGAGGCGACCGCCGGTTGGGGTGAGTTGCTCCAGGTGCTCTTCGTGGACAGCGGCTTCGACGGCGACGTCACCGATTCCCAGGCGGTGACCCACTACGTGGTGCTCGACCCGGACAACGCCGCCTCGATCCGGTCCTCGGTGAGGCGGGGCCGGCACAACGCCCGGGGGCTGCGTGACCGGATCTCCACCGAGCTGTGGGAGTCGATGAACTCCTTCTACCTCGAGCTGAACGCCCGGGACGTGCGCGCCGAGCTGGCCCGCCACCCTTACGAGGTGTACCGCTGGGTGCGCAATCAGTGCCAGCTCCTGTCCGGCGTCGCCTCCGAGACCATGCCCCGCGACGACGGCTACCGGTTCCTCGTCCTGGGCAGGTGGCTGGAGCGGGCCGAGATGACCTGCCGCCTGCTGGCGGTGCGCTACAAGGCGCTCGGCGGCACCCGGGAGATGGAGTTCCACTGGTGGGCGGGCTTGCTCAGCTCGGTGTCGGCGTTCGAGGCCTACCTCAAGGAGCACCGAGCCTCGGTCGACCCGGCCCGGGTCCTCGAGTTCCTGCTGCTGTCACCCGGGTTCCCCCGAAGCATCCTGTTCTGCCTGCGCGCCACCGAACAGCAACTCGACGCGCTGATCCCGGCTGAGCAGAGGGTGAGTGCCCAGCGGCTACTGGGAAGGGTGCGCGCCGGGGTCGAATACTGCGACGTCGAGGACCTGGTGATCTCCGGGCTAGGTGAGTTCCTCGACCGCCTGCAGGTGGACATCTGGAAGGTGGGTGAGGCGATCGACGCCCACTTCTTCCGCCATGGCGCCGATCTCGACCTCCACGCCTACATGTCGACGTGAGCCGCCCGGAGGCGAGGCACCTGTGAATGGAATGCGCCTGGAGATTCGCTACGTCACCGATTTCCAGTACCCCGAGCGGGTGCGGGAATCGCACAACGTGCTGCGAGCCCGCCCGGCCACCGATGCCCACCAACGGCTGATCTCCTATCGGGCCACCGTCCATCCCACCGCCCGGGTCTTCTCATACGTCGACTATTGGGGCACGTGGGTCGATGTGTTCGGGGTCCGCCGGCCGCACGAGCGGCTGATCATCGCCGCCGACTCGGTGGTGGAGGTGGCGGAGCGCCCGGGGCCGGACGCCTCGTACCCGTTTGCGGCGTACCTCTCCGAGGAGGTGCGCACCGCCAACTGGGCGTACCTGCAACCCAGCCGGCATGCCGGCTTCGGCGTGGCGACGCAGTCGTTGACGCGGGACGCCGTCGCCGGGGTGGACGACGGGCTGGAGGCGGTGGTCGCCATCCACGACGCGGTACGGGGCGCCCTGGAGTACACGAGCGGGGCGACGTACGTAGGGATGGACCTGGCCGAGGTGGTCGCCGCCGGCAAGGGGGTGTGCCAGGACTACGCCCACCTGGCGCTCGCCCTGTACAGGACCGCCGGGATCCCGGCGCGATACGTGTCCGGCTACCTGTACGCCGAGGACCAGTCTTCGGGCGCCGCACCGGACACCGCCGAGATCGGGGTGCAGACCCACGCCTGGGTCGAGGTGCTGGTGCCGGGGTGGGGGTGGTGGGGGATCGACCCGACCAACGCCACGCCGGTGTCGTCGCGGCACGCCAAGATCGGCCACGGCCGCGACTACGACGACGTCATGCCGCTGCGGGGCACCTATCACGGGGAACCGGAGCATGTCCTCGACGTCGCGGTGCGCATCAGCAGGGAGACCCTCTCCGCCTTCCAGCAAGCCCAGGCGCAACAGCAGTAGTGATCCGCCCGCCGTCATAATGGCGATCACCCCGTCATGATGGTACGATCGCCACCATGAAGCGCAAGACCACGGTGTACATGGACGAGGACCTCCTCCGCGAGTTGAAGGTGGAGGCAGCCCAAGGTGGACGCTCTGTCTCAGAGATTCTCGAGGAGGCCGTGCGGACACGGACAAGCCCGAGTTCTTCGCGCTCGCGACCCGTCCCGGACTGGGCCGGCTCCTTCGAATCCGACGAGGTGACCGGGGCGTCGAGCGAGGACGTCGTTCGGGCTGCCCTCTCGGATCGATGATCGTCGTCGACACCGGGCCTCTGGTCGCCATCGCCAACCGTGCGGACCCGGATCATGAGCGGTGCGTCGCCTGGTACGAAGCGGCGTCGGGCCCACTGCTCCTCCCCGCCCCGATTCTCACCGAGGTGTGCTTCCTGCTCGAACGGGAAGTAGGACCGAGAGCGGAGGCATCCTTCCTGCGGACCGTACGCGACGGGGACCTCGTGCTCGAAGGCCCGACCACCAGTGACCTGGATCGCATGGCGGAGCTCGTCGAGGTCTACTCCGACCTCCCACTCGGTGCGGCCGATGCAGCTGTGGTCGCCGTGGCCGAGCGTCTCCGTGTCAAGACGATCGCCACGCTCGACACCCGGCACTTCTCCGTCGTCCGCCCGCGGTACCTGTCGTCGTTCGACCTCGTGCCTGCTCCCTGACGCCGACGAACCGGATACCGGCCGCGGTGACACTCGGCAGAGCCTTGCCGATACGATGCGGGCTGCCCGCCATCGTGGAGGATCCTCAGTGCCGGACGGTCACCAAGCCCTGGAGAACCTGCTCAGCGAGGACCGGCTCTTCCCGCCATCCCCCGAGTTCACCGCCACGGCCAATGCCCAGCCCGGCATCCACGAGACGGCCGAAGCGGACTGGCAGGGCTTCTGGCGGGACCAGGCCCTGGAGCGGATCACCTGGTTCTCCGAGCCGACGGTCACCCTGGACGACTCCAACCCGCCCTTCTTCAAGTGGTTCACCGACGGCGAGCTGAACCTGGCGCACAACTGCCTCGACCGCCACCTCGCCGCCGGCGGCGACAAGGTTGCCTATCACTGGGTGGGCGAGCCGGGGGACACCCGCACCATCACCTACGCCGACCTCCATGCCGAGGTGGGGCGGTTCGCCAACGCCCTGAAGTCGCTGGGGGTGGCCAAGGGCGACCGCGTCGCCATCTATCTGGGGATGATCCCCGAGTTGCCGGTGGCGATGCTGGCCTGCGCCCGGATCGGGGCCGTCCACTCGGTGGTGTTCGGCGGGTTCTCGTCCGACTCGCTGGCCGACCGCATCGACGACGCCCAGGCCAAGGTCGCTGGTGACCTCCGACGGAGCCTGGCGACGGGGCGCCGTCGTGCCTCTGAAGGCGGCGGCCGACGTCGCCGTGGCCCGCTGCCCGTCGATCGAGCACGTCGTCGTGGTGCGGCGGACCGGCAACGACACCGAGATGGACGAGGGCCGCGACCTCTGGTACCACGACCTGGTCCCCGGCCAGCCGGTCGAGTGCCCCGCCGAGCCGATGAACGCCGAGGACCCGCTGTACATCCTCTACACCTCGGGCACCACCGGCCGGCCCAAGGGGATCGTCCACACCCAGGGCGGCTACCTGCTGGGCACGATGGTCACCCACCACTACGTGTTCGACATCAAGCCCGACGACGTGTACTGGTGCGGGGCCGACATCGGCTGGGTGACCGGCCACTCCTACATCGTGTACGGCGCCGCTGGCCAACCACACCACCGGCGTCATCTACGAGGGCGCCCCCAACCACCCCGACCTCGACCGGCTGTGGAGCATCATCGCCGAGTACGGGGTCACCATCTTCTACACGGCGCCGACCGCGATCCGGGCGTTCATGAAGTGGGGCGACGAGTACCCGGCCCGCCACGACATGAGCTCGCTGCGGCTGCTGGGGACGGTGGGCGAGCCGATCAACCCGGAGGCCTGGATGTGGTACCACGAGCACATCGGCGGCGGCCGGGTACCGATCGTCGACACCTGGTGGCAGACCGAGACCGGGGCGATCATGATCACCCCGCTGCCCGGGGTCGTCGCCACCAAACCGGGGTCGGCCACCAAGCCGTTCCCCGGGATATCCGCCGACGTCGTCGACGACGACGGCAACCCGGTGCCGCTCGGCGGAGGAGGGTTCCTGGTGCTCCGCCGCCCGTGGCCGTCGATGTTGCGCACGGTCTACGGCGACGACCAGCGCTACATCGACACCTACTGGACGCGGTTCCCCGGCGCCTACTTCCCCGGCGACGGGTGCAAGCGGGACGACGACGGCTACTTCTGGCTGCTCGGCCGGGTGGACGACATCATGCTGATCAGCGGGCACAACATCTCCACCACCGAGGTGGAGTCGGCCCTGGTCTCGCACCCGTCGGTCGCCGAGGCGGCGGTGGTGGGGCGCAAGGACGACCTCACCGGCCAGGCCATCGCCGCCTTCGTCACCCTCCGGGCGGGGATCACCGGCAACGAGGACCTGATCCGGGAGTTGCGCGACCACGTGTCGGCCAGCATCGGGCCCATCGCCAAGCCGGCCAGCATCGTGTTCACCGACGACCTCCCGAAGACCCGGTCGGGCAAGATCATGCGCCGCCTGCTCAAGGACATCTCTGAGCATCGCCAGCTCGGCGACGTCACCACCCTGGCCAACGCCGATATCGTCGAGGAGATCGCCAAGCAGGCGACGGCGTCGAGCGACGACTGAGCCGTCGCCCGGCGGCCGGTGGGCGTGATCGAAGAGGTTCGCGCCGAGTGCGATCCCTCGACGCCGGCGATCTCCCGCTAGGAGGGTGCTGAAAAAGTGCTGGACCGGTTCGCCCGACACTCTCGCTCTTCACCCATTGTCGCCAGATCCCTCTCTCCTCGAACCGGAGAACCCATTTTTCAGCACCCTCCTAGGCCTCGACGCCGATGATGATCCGGTTGGTGGCGACGTTCTCCCGGTATGAGCGGCGGACTTGCGGGTCGCCCAACCGCGACGAGGTCTCCTCGATGTGCTCTCTGGCCATATCGGTGACGTCGGCCGCCGCGGCGGCATCTCCTTGGGCATCCAGGACCTGCCGGCACGCCAGCAGCGCATCCACCGGATCCTCGATGCCGCCGGCGCCGGTATGCCGGATGTGGGCGACGACTTCATCGACCAGGCTCCGCGCCTCGTCCTCCCTTCCCAGGGCGTGCAGGGTCACGGCGAACCCTGCCTTCGCCTCGACCTCCCGTCCCCGGTTGTCGAGCTCTGCGTGGAGCTCGAGCGCCCGCCGGTACGCCGCTTCGGCCTCCTCGAAGCGCCCCTCCCCGAACGACAAGTGGCCCAGCCGGGCCAGGGCGGCGGCGTTCTCGGTGGGGAGGCTGGCGGCGGTTGCGGCGGCCACCGCCTGCTCGGCCAGCGACCGGGCCTTGGGGGTGTCGCCGGACGCCTCGGCCAGGTCGGCGAGCATCTCGAGAACCTGGGCCTCACCCTGCTGGTCACCCTCCTCGACGAACAGGCGGCGTGACTCCGAGAGCCGGGCCTCCGCTTCATCGAACCGTCCGGTGCGCAGCGCGACGAAACCGCAACCTTGGTGGGACGACGCCTCGCCCTCGAGGTCGTCGATCTGAAGGGCGATCTCCAAGGTGCGGGCGAAGGCGTCGGTGGCGGCGTCGTAGTCGTGCTGGGCCAGCGCCACCAGGGCCACGTTGTTGAGCACGCGGTTCTCGCCGAGAAGGTCGCCCATGGCCCGCTTGGCGGCGAGGGCCTGGTCGAAGCTGGACCGGGCGGTCGTGTAGTCCGCACGGTCGAAGGCGAGGATGCCCGTGCTGTTGAGCACCCGGCTCAGTCCGCTCCGGCCGGAGACGAGCCGCCAGCGCCGGGCGCTCTCCCGGTAGTCGGCGTCGGCCTCGTCCCACCGGCCGGTTAGGTGATGGGCCACGCCCCGGTTGTGCTGGGCGTTGGCCGCCAGGGTCTCGTGGCCGCCGGAGACGGCGAGGTCGAGCGCCTCGGTCAACACGGGCAGGGCCTCGGTGGGATTGCCCTGATGCCACAGCGCGATTCCCAACGCGAGCAGGGCGCGCGCCACCAGCTCGGGGTCGTCGAGACGCCGCGCCATCTCGGCGGCTCCCCGGGCATGGGCCTCGGCATCGGCCTGCCTGCCGGTGTCGGTGGCCTGCTCGGCGCGCCGTAGGGCGACATCGATCCGCTTGCGATCGTCGGCAAGGCGGTCGGCCAGCCGTGCCAGGGCGTCGAGATCCTCGGTCTCCGCGGCTCGATCCCCCAGGATGTCATGGATCTCCTGGCGGGTCCCGGCCACCTCGTATCGCAGCTCGAGGTCGTCTTCGTCCGTCAGCCCCTCGGCCTTCTCCAACAGCGCCAGGGCCTCGGTGTTGGCATAGCGGCCGGCGGCCGACCTTCCCGCCCGCAGGTACCAGGTGGCGGCCTCGCCGGCCTGTCCGGCTTCGTCGTGGTGGGCGGCGACGAGGGCGGCGAACTCGTCGGCGCGGGCGGTGGCCTCGACGACGGCGCTCAGCCAGGCTGCTGCCCTGGCGTGGTAGTCCCGCCGCACCCGGCGCAGCACCGACCCATAGGCCACCTCGCGCAGCACGGCATGCTTGAAGACGTACTCGTCGGCGTCGGCGATGCTCGACATCTCCCTTCCGTACACGAGCTCGCGGGTGCGGAGCTCGGTCAGGGGGCCGGCGACATCGCCCCCGTCCCCCAGCGCCGACACCGCCCGGTCCCAGAAGCTGCGCCCGATGACGGCGGCACGGTGCAGCACGGACTTCTCCTCGGGGTCGAGCACGTCGATCCTCGCCTGCAGGACACCGACGAGCGTCTCCGGGACCCGGACCGTGGTGAGCCGGTCGTGGGCCACGCTCCAGGCGTCGGTGCCCTTCACCACGACCCCGTCCTCGATGAGCATCTTCACCAGCTCCTCGACGTGGAAGGGATTCCCCTCGGCGGTGCCGGCCACGGTGTCGCGCAGGTCGTCGGGGAGGTCAGGTACCTCCCGCAGGATGTCCACGACCAGGCGCCGGCTGTCCCGGGCGCTCAGCGGGAGCAGGTCGACCCTCCGGTGGCGCCGCTCGCCGGCCTGCCACGAGGGGCGTCGGGCATGGAGGGCGGGTCGGGCGCCGCACACCACCAAAATGCGCGCCTCCACGGGCTCGGTCACCAAGCTTGCGGCCAGATCGAGCGAGGCGTCGTCCGCCCAGTGGATGTCGTCGAGGACGATCACCACCGGGTCTTCGGCGGCGAGCTGGTGCACCCACTCGGTGAAGGCGGCCATCCCCTGCTCCCTGGCCGCCTGCGGCTCCAGGTCGACGGGCAGCGACTCGGGACCCAGGTCGAACCCGAAGAGGTGGCCGATGAGGGCGGACCGGTCGCCGTCGAGCCCGAGCGAGGCGATCGGGCCGCCGGCGTCGCCGAAGCCGGCGGCCAGCTTGTCCCGCAACACGGGAGGGGGATCCGTGTCGAGGATCTGGAACCGGAAGGCGATGGTGTCGCGCAGCAGGGAGAACGCGTCGCCGTCGGCGCCCTGGCGGGCCCGGCCCTTCACGTACACGATCTCCTCGGGGAGGAGATCGAGCCAGGCGACGAACTCCTCGAGCAACCGTGACTTCCCCATCCCGGCGTCGGCGACCACGGTGACCATGCCTGGTTCGCCTTCGGCGGCGGCGTGGAAGGCCTCCTGCAGGCGGTGGAGCTCGGCCTCCCGGCCCACCATGGAGGTCTCCACTCCCTCGACACCACGGGTGGGGGACCGGAACGAGCGGGGCTTGGCTCGTTCCACGACATAGGCCCGCACCGGGTCCGACTTGCCCTTGAGGTCGAGCGGCGACACCTCCTGCACGTCGAAGATGCCGCGGACGTGGCGGAAGGTGGAGTGGGCGATGAGGATCCCGTTCACGGGAGCTGCGGCCTGGAGCCGGGCGGCGACGTTGATGGGGTCTCCAATCGCAACCCACTCCTCTTCGCGGCGGTCGCCCACCGCCCCGATCACCACCTCACCGGTGTTGACGCCCACCCGCATGGCCAGCTCCGGACCGCCCTCGCTGTCCAGGGCCCGGTTGAGGTCGGCCAGCGAGCCCACCATGTCGAGGGCGGCGAGCACCGCCCGCTCCGGGTCGTCCTCGTAGGCCTGGCGCATACCGAACACCGCCATCACCGCGTCGCCGATGAACTTCTCGACCACGCCGCCGCGCGCCTCGATCGCCGCCGTCCAGAGAGCGAAGTAGCGGTCGAGCACCTCGCGGACGTCCTCCGGGTCGAGGCGCTCCGACATCTCGGTGAAGCCGACCAGGTCGGCGAAGAGGGTGGTGACCAGCTTGCGCTCTTCGGCCACCGGCGACTCGAGAGCGGCGATCCGCTCATTCAACGGCCCGAGCCCAGCCTCGACCACGGCGTCGCCCAGCACGGCCCGCTGCGCCTCGAGTGCGTCGGCGGCGGCCCGCAGCCGGGCGATCTCGTCGAGGGGTGCGTCGGTCAATGCCGCGTGTCAGCCTTCCGCCACCGCGACCACATCCCCGGCGCTGCTCGTGACGCCTCCGGCCACCTCACGGGTGAGAACGAACGCGGCCGCCTGACCCTGCCAGGTGAAGCGGCTGGGGAGCGGCTCGCTTCCGAGGACTCCTGCTGAGATGACGAGATCGTCGGGAGTGACCACCCACAGCTGGTAGGTGCGGTCGTCATCGAGATCGACGAGGCCGGAAGGCACGAGGAATCCCTCGCCCTCGGTGGTCAGCACCACTCGGGCGACCGCCTCGCCGTCGACCAGCAAATCGCGCACCACCGCGCCTGGGGAGGCAGCGGCCTCCTCGGCGGCGGCGACGGTGGCATCCGGACCCAGGAGATCTTCGGTGGATACAGCCCGGATGATCCCCCAGGCACCGAGCACCACCGCCACCAGAGCGGCCGCAGCCAACCAGCCGAAACGGCGCGATGACCGCCGGGAGTCGATCTCGGCGACCGTTGCGGTGGGAGCTACGGGGCCGGAGATCTCGGCGACGATGCGGTCCCAGACATGGTTGGGTGGAGGTTCGTCGGGGACCATGGCGGCGGCCGCCCTCCGGAGCGCAGCGACCTCTGCGATGCAATCCGGGCACCCGTCGAGGTGCTCTTCGACGTGCCGGAGCTCATCGTCGCCGAGTGCATCCGCCGCGTACAACGGCACCAGATCGAGGAGCTCCTCGTGGCTTGTCACGGGGACACTCCCTCCAGCGACGCCGCCAGCCTTCTCAGTCCGCTGCGGATCCTGCTCTTGACGGTCCCCTCGGGGGCCTCCAGCCGTCGGGCCACCTCGACGTAGGTGAGCCCTCCGAGGTAGGCGAGCGAGACCGCCGCGTGCTCATCAGGTGACAGCTCAGCGATCGCTGACCGGACCTGATCGGACAGGTGCCGAGCCCAGACCTCGTCCTCGACGTCGCGAGTCTCGGGATCGGGTGGTTGGGACTCCCGCCTTGCCCGAGCCTCCTCGGAGCGAACGATGTCGACGGCGCGCCGGTGGGCGACCGTGAGCAGCAGCGTCCGCAGCGACCCTCGGACCGGGTCGTACCGCTCGGGCGACCGCCACAACCACACGAATGTCTCCTGCACCACGTCCTCGGCCAATGACTCGTCCCGCATCACGCGGCTGGCCAGGGCCTTGACCGCGCCGCCGAAGCGCCGGAACGCATCGGCGAGGGCCTCCTGATCGCCGTTGGCGATCCGCGAAACGAGCTCCTGGTCGTCTCTGTTCGGTTCGGTCAACGACTTCCCCGCTCGGCGATCTTCGGGGGCGATGGTACCCCAGCCGGCGAGCCGGTCTCCGGCCCTGACCGAGGTTCGTAGCCGGCGGCATGCCTGGATTGGGAGCAGTGGCGAGCGATCTCCTCGTTCGAGTGATCACCGGCGGGCGCAGGCGGTCTCATCCGGCGCACGGACCGGCTCCGAAGAGGGTCACAAGGTTCAACCAACCAAGGAGGAAACATGAGGAGATCGATCGCTCTCGCGGCGGCCGTCGTCGCGCTTCTGCTCGTCGCGCTACCAGCGTCCGCCCAGGACGACGACGTCCGTATCCACCTGATCCACGGCATCCCCGGGATCGACGTCGACGTGTGGGCAGGCGGCGAGCCCGTGTTCGAGGGCTTCGCGTTCGGCGACACCCAGGACCTGTCGGCGCTTGCCGGGACCACCCTCGAGGCGGTCGAGGTGAGGGTTGCCGGGACAGAAGACGTCGCCATCGACGCCGGCGACGTCGCTCTCCCCGCCTCGGGGAACTACACGGTGATCGCCCATCTCGGCGAAGACGGCACCCCCACCCTGGGCGTGTTCGAGAACGACACCTCGGCGATCGCCGCCGGCCAGGGACGGCTCACCGTCCGCCACACCGCGGCGGCGCCGGCGGTCGACGTACTCGCCGGGGGTGAGCCTGCGTTCACCAACCTGGCCAACCCCGACGAGGCGTCCGCCGACCTCCCCGCCGGCACCGTGTCGGCATCGGTGGTGCCCACCGGGGCCACCGAGCCGGTTGTGATCGGGCCCGCCGACCTGGCGATCGACGACGGGTCGTCGCTGATCGTGTATGCGGTCGGGTCGCTCGACGACGAGTCCCTGACGGTGCTCACCGAGTCGATCACCGGGCTCGGCACGGCTCCCAATGCGGTCGACACGGGCAACTCTCCGGTCGACGACGGTTCGCCGGGGCAGATGCTGCCCGTGGTCGTGATCGCCGCCGGGTTCGCCATGACGGCGGCGGGTATCGCCCTGTCTCGTCGCCGGCGCCAGCACGGCTGACCGGCGGTGACGCGAGGGGCGGGTCGGCGTTGTCCCCGGCCCGCCCCTCTCTCCGTCGGGCGGGGGGCGGGACGAAGATGCGGCCGATGAGGCGTCTCGTGACCGTTGTGCTGCTCGTATTGCTGGCGTCCTGCACCCCACCGGCCCGGGAGACGGTCCAGCCACAGAGCACCACGCAGGCCACGGTGACGACGACCATCGTTGGGGCGCCGGGCACATTCGCCACCCCGCCCACCACGTCGGCGCCCCCGCGCTCGGCCTTGGCCGACGCCGTGATTCCCATCGGGAGCGCCCGATACCGACGGCCCGGTGTTCCCGAGGCGGTCCCGACCGGCCTCACCATTGAAGCCATCGACGTGGTCGCGGCACCGATCATCCCTGTCGGCGTCCTCCCCGACGGGTCGATGGAGATCCCAGCGGCGTCGGAGGTGGGTTGGTACCGCTTCGGTGCCCGTCCCGGTGACACCGGATCGTCGGTGCTCGCCGCCCACATCGCCTTCAACGGCGAGCCGGGCGTGTTCGTCGAGCTGGGACTACTCCAGGTGGGCGATTCCCTCACCGTCACCTTCGAGGACGGCGAGGTCCGCCGCTTCGAGGTGACCGAGACCGCCCGGTACCCGAAAGACGAGCTCCCGGCCAGCCGCCTCTTCGGAGGCGACGGCGGCGAGCTCGCCCTCGTGACCTGCGGCGGCGAGTTCGACGCCTCCAGCCGCTCGTATGCCGACAACGTGGTGGTGTATGCCGTCGCCTCCGGGTGAACGCACCGTCGTTCAGTGAGAACGGCGAACCTCGTCGTAGCGGTCCAGCGCTCTCTGACGAGCTGCGGAGTGGGCGACGATCGGCCACGGGTAGGTCTCTCCGAGGATCACCCCGCCCTCCGCCAACTCGAGGGGCGTCGCACTCCACGGAGCATGGAGCGCCGGTGGGGCGAGCCCGTCGAGTTCAGGCACCCACCGTTTGACATAGTCCCCGTCGGGGTCGAAGCGGGCAGCCTGCATGACCGGGTTGAACACCCGGGTAAAAGGCGCCGCATCGGTACCCGTCCCGGCGACCCACTGCCAGTTGCCCACGTTCTGGGCGACATCGCCGTCGAGCAGGTGGCGACGGAGGAACCGCTCCCCGATCCGCCAGTCCACCAGGAGATCTTTCACCAGGAACGACGCAATCACCATCCGAACCCGGTTGTGGATCCACCCTTCGGCGGCGAGTTGGCGCATCCCGGCATCGACCAAGGGATACCCGGTGCGCCCCGACTTCCAGGCGCTTACTCCCTCGGGGTCGTCCTCCCAGCGCATCGCGGCGAACTCGGGCCGCATCGGTACCGTCACCGCCTCCGGCATCGCCGCCATCTGGTGCGCGTGGAAGTCACGCCAGGCCAACTGGCGGAGAAAGGCACGGCGACCCGGGGTGCCGTACCCGACGAGCCGGTGAACCGTGTGCGGGGCCAGCGTCCCGTACTTCAGGTCGATCGACAGCCTGCTGGTCGGGTCGAGGTCGAGGCGGTCGCGCTCGACGTCGTATCCGTCGACTCGCTCGAGGAACGAGTCGAGCCGGGCCAGGGCCGCCGCCTCGCCCATCGGGACCGGCGGCGCCACCTCTACCGGGATCCCGGCGCCGGGGTGGTCGGTGGGCTTGCCATCCCCCATTGCGGCCACCGGGATCGGGGGGAGCCCCTCCCATACCCGCCAGAAGGGCGTGAACACCTGGTACGGCCGACCGGCAGTGCTGCGGATCGATCCGGGCGGATGCAGGTAGAGCCCGGGGTGGGACACGAGCTCGACCCGGAGCCCGACCCGCCGGTCACGGTCGACACCGTACGGCGTCACGTCACCGTTGACATGGACCCGATCGGCTCCGACCTGACGCGTCACCGCCGCCACTACCCGCTCTGGGTCGCCATGCTCCACCCGCAGCCGTCCGCCCATGCGCACCAGGGCGTCGTCCAGGGCGCCGAGCGCAGCCACCAAGCTGGCCCGTCGCATTGGGCTGACCCGGTCGAAGATTCCCGGGTCGACCACGAATAGTGGGCATACCTCCCGCCCGGCGGTCCCCCCCGACCATGCCGGGTTGTCGGCCAGCCGGAGGTCGCGCCGGAACCAGACCACATCCACCCCGGTCACGCCGGCACCCATGGACCGGGAGATTCGTCCACCGTCTCGAACGCCAGGCCGTTCACTGGCGCAGCTATGCCGGTGTTGGCGCCGACCTCGATGGTCACGGGTGCAACCGCAGCCTGGTCCGTCACTGAGTCGCTACGAGTCCGGATGAAGGGGCGGCGGTCTCCTTCCGAGCGCCACGAGGTGTCACCGGGTGCGCTCCACCATGTAGGGGATCATCTCGGTGAGGAAGCGGCGGGCGGGCGAGTCCGGCACCCCGGCGAAGGCGACCTGGAAGGAGACGGTGGCCGAGGCGGCAATGCCCCGGGCGAACTCGGCGGCGAAGGCGAGGCTCCCGTGGTCGTCGATCCAGGCCCGCACCGTCTCGACCTCGGCGTCCGTCCGCTCCGACCGCGGCTTGGCGAGGAACGCTGCCAGCTCGGCCCGCTCGGTCGGGTCGGCGGCGGCGAGCAGGTGGATGAGGACGAGGGTGCGCTTCCCCTCCCACAGGTCGCCGTTGAGCTCCTTGCCGTATCCGGCGCCCCCGGTGAGGTTGAGGACGTCGTCCTGGATCTGGAAGGCTGCGCCCAGGTTGAACCCGAAGGCGATGAGCGGCTCCAGGTCGACGGCGCCCCGGCCGCCGATGAGCGCGCCCATCCGCAGCGGCAGCACCGTCGTGTACCAGCACGTCTTCTTCATGATCAGCTCGAGGTAGTCGTCCGGGTCGAGGTCGAGCCGGTTGTCGATGCGCCAGCCGAGTTCCAGCGCCTGGCCTTCGACGGTCTGTCTTCCCATGAAGGCGAACTCGCCGACGACGCGCTCGGCGATCCGGGGCCCGAGCCGGCGTCGCGCGTCGTGCACCGCTTGCAGCGCGTACACGGCGAGGGCGTCACCGGCGTTGAGCGCCAGCGGCAGGCCGTAGCGGCGGTGCAACGCAGGGCCGCCCCGGCGCAGCTCGCTGTCGTCCTCGATGTCGTCGTGGACGAGGAACGCGTTGTGGAGCAGCTCGACGGCGGCCGCAACGGGGAGAGCGTCGGCGGCGTCGCCCCCGAAAGCTTCGCAGGTGGCAAGGCACAGGGCCGGTCGGAGACCCTTGCCGGGGCGCCCCGGGTAGTCGGCCACCGGTGCACCCAGGTAGAGGTCGGAGCCGTCCGGCAGGTACCGGGCGATCGCCTCTTCGGTGATCCTGCGGTAGGCGACGAGCCTCTGCTCGAACCAGGTGCTCTCGACGGTGGCTGCGACCATCGGGAGAGGCTACGCCGTCAGGCGGAGACGCTGTGCTCACGGCTCGTCGCCTGACGGCTCATCGCTGTGCGATGGGGGACCCCAGCCCCCGTCGCCGAGTCTGCGCCTGGGCGGCGGTCCCCGAGCGATCGGCGAGCCGCCCCGCCGGCCTTGCTCAGCGGTGGCGTCGGTGCCCGACACCGTCGGCGACGGCGTTGAGCCTGGCGTCCGCGGTGTGGCCCGGGTGCCTTGCGCTTGTTGGGCATCACGTCGGGAGGCTGCATCTGGCGAGGGATGAGGTGGCCGTGGTCGGCGGTCGCCGCGATCAGCTGCCGTGCCGGGACCGCCGGGATCCCCAGGGCGGCGGCGGCGGCCCGGATGCGCGTCCGCTTGTCGCCGTGCGAGAACGGCAGGGCGACGGCGACCACCGAGGCGTGCTCGGCGCGCATCCCGTGGGCGTGTAGCTCGATGCTGCCCCACAACGCCACGGCCCCGTTGACCAGGTCGTGGGTCATCGAGGCGGCGCGCGGGTACGGCCGGTACCGGGCGTAGAACCCGCAGGTGCACCCTTTGGCCGGCACCGGCTCGTCGTGGGGGCGTGAGGAGAGGCACACGGCGGTGTGCTCCCCGTCGTGCCAGCGGTGGGCTGCGTGGGTCGACCACAGCCCCGACCCGATCACCCGGAACTGGCGGAAGCCGATGACGACCCCGATGAAGTCGGGCGCCGCATCCATCGACGTGTCCTTCTCAGCGGGTCGGTTGGCGCGGTTCAGCGGGTTGCCTGGCGGGCTCCGGCTCCACCTTGGCGGGTGGAGCGGGAACCGGCTGACGCACCGGCTCCACGACGATCGTCTTCGACGGCCCGTCGAGCGAAGCGCTCAGTGACCGCTCCTCGGGCGGCGGGCTGCTCTCAGTACCCATGGGGCACCCCGTTCACAGATCGGGAGTGTGGCTCTACCAGGATACGCCCGGTGGGCCCACACGGGTTCGGCCAGTTCAGCGGTCCGGCCCCACCGTCACCCGCAGGGCGAGCACTGCCCCGGGAGGCCCGACTCCGGTCACCACCCCGTGGTAGACACCGGGCCGAGCCCCCGGGTGGGTCCTCACCAGTACCGTTGCCGAGCGGCTGGTTCCCGCCGGCACCGTCCCCAGCGACCGAGGCTGGAATATCACTGCAACGGCCGGGATGCGCCCCATCGGGCCCACCAGGTCAGAGGCGGCCAGGGTCAAGGTCGCCGGCGCCCCCGTCGTGTTGTGCACCCAGAGGGTCGCCGTGCCCTCGCCGCCCGGCTCGGGCACCGCCACCTCCAGCCGCTCCCCGCCTCGGGTCGGCTGCGGGGGCCCCACCGGTCAGCTCGGTAAGGTCCTGCATCACCCGCAGCATCGCCACCGTCGCCTCCACGACGTCCCCGGCGAGCCGGTCGAACCGGCCATCCCCACCGGTGTCGAGTGGCGCCACCAGTCGTGAGAAGCGGTGGGCGACGCCGGCAGCCGTCTCGATGCCGAGCCGGCGCACCTCGTCGACCAGCCGGCGCCCCGTTCCAGGGTCGCCGGTCACCGCGGGGCACCGGATTCGAGGATGGCCCGGGCGGCGAGCACGCCCGACCTGGTGGCGGCCTCGACACACCCCGCGTTGAGCCCGCAGTCGGTCCAGTCCCCGGCGAGAACGAGGTTGGCGTAGCCGGAGTCACCGGGACGGATCCGGTGACGATCGGACCCGGGGAGGGACTGGACGTACCGGTCGGATGGGTCGGTGTTGGCTCGCCAGTACTGGTGCTCGAACCGGTCCGCCCCGGTCGGGCCGCCGGGCCCGGTGTGGAGCAGATCCCACCGGAACCGCCCGGCACCGTCCACGGCGCCGGGCCACAGTGCCCCCACCGAGCGGTCGAGGAAGTCGACCGCCGACCGGCGCACGGTCTCACGGTCGGCGTGCTCGTCGCCGCTGACCTGCCCCTCGTCCATCGACCCGCAGAAGTAGGCGAGGGCGCCGGGTCCGCCCACCGGCGCCCACCGTTCTCTCGGGAGCAGGTGCCCCATCGATGCCCACGTGTCGAACGGGTCGGCGAAACCGCTCAGCGTCACCCCGGGAGGTCCCGGCCAACCGAGCTGGTCCTCGTCGGAGTCGAGCCACACCTGGAACGACTGGGTGGCCACCGTGCCCAGTCGTTCCACCATCTGCGCCCAACGCCGGTCGGTGGCCACGATCTCGGGGCAGACATGGGGGATCATCCCCGCCGACACGGCGAGGACCGCCACGTCGAAGTCGGCGTGGCGGCGCAGCACCACCGTGCCCGAGTCGACCCGGGGTGCGTGGTGTGACTCGAGGTCGCCGGCGTCCGGGATGTCGATCTGGCTGTGGTCGGGACGGTCGGGCCAGCAGGGGAGGCCCTTGACGACCACCAGCGGCTGGTACCGGGCGGTGTCGGAGGCACGCCCGGCCTGCACGCCGAGCTCGATCTCCCCGACCGCACCACCGCCATCGGCCAGCCGGACCTCGTCGAGGCGGTGGAAGAAGCGGAACTCCACGCCTCGGCGGGACAGCGCCTGGTACATCGGGGCGAACACGACTTCGCCCATCCCGGCCTGCATGCGCCAGAACACGCCGCCCTTGAAGTCGAACAGCATTCGGGTGGCCAGGCCGAGCCCGACACCGGCACTGAAGGCCGGCCGCTGCGGGTCGCCTGCCTCGTACCCGAACACCAGGTCGTACATGCCCCGCACGATGGGCGAGTCGATGGTCTCGTCGGCGGCACCGTGCTTGCCCAACCACTCCCGGTAGTCGAGGTGGTCGATCGAGTCGAAGCCACCGCCGCCCAGAAGAAGGCGGTCGGTCATCATCCCCAGCAGGTTGGTGGCCACCAGGTCGACCAGCTGCCAGGTGCGACGCGCCGCCGGGTCTCCCGTGACCACGCGGTGCAGCCCTTCCCGCACCGCGCCAAGCGTCGCCTGGGCGGCGTCGACCAGGGCGGGAGCCCCGAGCAGGGCGGCGGCGTCGACGCTGCGGGTGGCCACCTCGAGGGCGACCGCCAGCGCGGTGAGGCCTGCGGTCCGGGCAGCCACCTCGAGCCCGGAGCCGGCGCCAGGGCGGGGCGGCTCGGGCCGGGCGCTCAACACCACTCCCCCGAGAGGGTCGCGCCATGCCTCCGACCGGTGGAAGTCGAGGAGCAGGCCGATGGAGCGCCGGGCTACCTCGATGGGCGAGAGGGGAAGGTCCTCGGCCCCCGGCTCGCCCGGTAGCAGGTCGTTGGTGGTGATGCGGGTGACGAAGTGGGCCCAGGCGCCGTCACGGGGCTCGGCCAGGCCGACATCGCCGGACGGCTGGAGCGCCTGGTCCCAGGTGCGGATCGGGCACCCCGGGTCGGTCCGCTCCCTGTCGAGCTCGGTGTAGCACTCTCGTATGACGCGGAAGGTGGCGTCGTAGTAGCCGAGCAGCACGTGGAGCCCGTGCTCCTCGATCCGGCCGTTCCGGCCGCGGCTGCTCGCTCCCTTGCCCCCCAGCCGCCAGCCCCGCTGGTAGACCGTGATGCTCTCCAGCTCGGACCGCCAGTCACCGCGGCTCAGTTCCCAGGCGGTGGTGAGACCTGCCATGCCACCACCGAGGATGACGACGCGGCGGCGGGGCACGTCAGGAGGCGAGGATGGCGTCGGCGGCGGCCGCCTCCGCGGTGGCCGAGTCGGCCGGCAGCCGCTCCCGTGCCTCCCCCAGGGTGGCCCGCCACCCCTCCGGCCGCTCGTCCTCGGGGAGCCCGGCGATGTCGATCGCCAAACGCAGGGCGATGATGTGGATGTCCTTGTCCACGGCCGCGCGGTAGGCCGCCTCGAGCTCACGAAGGTCACCGGGGTGGGCGCCGACCAGGCGCCTGCGGTACTCCACTCGGCGACGCTGGATCTCGGGCCGGTGCAGCTCCTCGCCGGTCTTGTCCACGGTGACCATGGCATCGTCGATCACGTCGAGGGCCCGCTCCAGCTCCCCTGCGTCGGCGTGGATCTCGGCCAGCGACACCAGCGCCGACCCCAGGAAGGCGTAGTGCCCGATGCCGCGCAGGGCGTCGATGCAGGCGGCGAGGAACTCGGGGTCGGGGTCGCCGTCGGCGGTCGGGGCCATCTGGTAGAGGCTGCCCAGCATCACCCAGTAGGTGTAGCCGTGCTCCTGGCCGACGGTCACGGCGTCGGCGCCGAACCTCCGAGCGCCGTCGTCGTCGTTCTGGATGCGGCGGATGAACGAGGCGTACACGTCGACGAAGGCGTGGCTGAATGGGCCACGGTCGGTACCGAGGGCTTCCACCCGCTCGTAGGCGATCCGCTCCCATTTGGTGGCACCGTCCAGGTCGCCCCGGAGGGCGGCGATGGTGGCGAGGGCGATCGTGGTCACCGCGATCGAGTCGTTGGGTAGCGGCCAGAAAGCCGGGTTGATCTCGTCCGGAGAGCGGGCGGCGAAGCCCTGGTAGGCCGTCTCGAGCAGCTCCTTGGCCCGGTCCAGGGTGCCGTAGTAGAAGGCCTGGTACCCGCTGCACGCCTGGACCTCGGGCCGGAACACCGCCAGCGCCGGGTCCTCGACCAGCTCCTCGAGCCTCCCGGCGATGCGGGTGGCGGTGTCGTGGTCGCCGCTGGCCAGCCAGTACGCCCAGATGCCGATGAAGGACGGCACCACCACCGGGTTGGTGCCCAGCCGGGCTGCGATGACCTCGACCCTGCGGTGGTCCTCGGCTACGTCGGCCGAGGCATAGCCCTGGATGGAGCTGACATTGAGCCCTCGCAGCATCCGCGCCGTCAACTCGGTGATGTCGCGCCCCTCGCCTTCCGGGAAGAGCTCGGTCCCCTCGATCGCCCTGGTCAACATGCGGATGGCCTCGAGGTGGGCGCCCCCCTCCAAGGCCTCCTGCGCCGCCTTGATGTATTGCGGGACGCCTCGTTCCGGATCGCCCGCCAGGTCGAAGTGGTAGGCGAGCAGGGCGGCGTCGGCGCCCTCGCCGGCCAGGGTGTCGGCGATGGTGGCGTGGGTGGCCCGGCGCACCTCGAGCACCTGGGTCTCGTAGGCGGCGTCCCGCATCAGTGCGTGTCGGAAGCGGAATTCGCCGTCGCCCAGCCCGGTGCGGTCGATGATCGCCGCCCCGACCATCGCATCCAGGCCCAGTTCGATGTCGTAGTCCGACCCCACCACGCGGGCGAGCAGGTCGCGGTCGAACTCGTTGCCCAGAGTGGCCGCCACCTGGGCCAGCCGGAGGTCGATGGCGGGCGTCTTCAACCGTCCGGTCATCAGCTCCTGGAGCCGGTACGGCAACGTCTCGTCGGCGGGCAGGCCGGTGTCGAGGATCGAGCAGGTCAGCTCCTCGACGAACAGGGGGATGCCCTCGGCGCGGGCGATGATCGACTGGCGAACCTCGGGCGACAGCTCTGAGCTCGCCGCCAGGTCGTCGACCAGCTCGGCGGCGCGCTCCTCGTCGAGCCGGTCGAGCGACAGGTGGATCGTCCCTTCCAACCAGGGGAGAGCGGCGGCGTCACGGGTGGTGAACACGAAGAGCACCCCCGCGGGGGGGTCCGCCGCCAGCATGCCGAGGAGGGTGAGGGTGGTGGGGTCCGCCCAGTGCAGGTCCTCGATGAGGAACAGCCGGCGGTGTCGGGCGCCGAGCCGCCCCACCCAGACGACCAGGGCGGCCAGCGTCTCCTGGAGGCGGGCGGTGGCGTCGATGATTCGGGCCGTGAAACCGGGTGGGTCAGGAACCCCGATGAGTGGCGCCAGGTACGGCACCGCCGCCGCCGGGTCGACCCCGAGGTCGGTCAGGTCGTCCACCAGCCGATCGAGGCGCAGGTCCTCGGACTCGTCGTCGAGCCCGAGGGCGCGCTCGATCAACGTGGAGATGGGCCACAGGGCGACGTTGGTGTAGTAGGGCTGGCAGCCCCCGGCCACCGTGTCCTCGCCGTCTCCGGCGGCGTGGTCGCGGAGCTCGGCGGCGAGCCGGCTCTTTCCGATGCCGGCCTCCCCGGAGATGACAACTATCCGCCCCGCACCGGTCCCGACTTCGTCCCAGGCCTCCACCAGCCGGTCCCTCGCCTCGTCGCGGCCGTGCAACCCGGCCCGGCCCAAGCGGGTGGCATCCAGCCGGCCGGTGACGGAACGCACCCCGTCGACCGAGAACACCTCGACGTCGCGGGCGATGCCCTTGAGCCGGCGCAGACCCAGGGATGTGACGTCGAAGTGGCCGCGCACCAGCTCATGGGTGACGTCGCTCACCACCACCATTCCCGGTTCGGCTTCGGACTGGAGGCGGGCGGCCAGGTTGGGGGCGACGCCGACGATCGAATGACGGTCCCGCTCGTCGGGGGCGGAGAGCCCGGACACGACCACCGGCCCGGTGTGGATGCCGACCCGGGCCTTCGGCTCCACCGAGTGCCGCTCGAGTGCGGCCTCCGCAGCCGCCGCCATGCCGGCGACCAGGGCGAGCCCGGCGTGCACCGCCCTGCGGGCGTCGTCCTCGTGGGCCACCGGGTAGCCGAAGGTGGCGACGATCCCGTCTCCGAGGTACTGGAGGATGTAGCCCCCGAACCGGTCGACCGCCTGCTGGGCGGCATCGCGGTAGACGCGGAAGATGTCCCGCATCGCCTCGGGCTCGAGCTGCCCGGCGAGCACGGTGGAGTCGACCAGGTCCGAGAAGAGGATGGTCATCAGCGCCCGCTCCTCTCCGGGGGTGCGCTGGCGCCGGGAGACCTCGGCCAGGATGGCGGCGGCCTGGGCGTTGTCCGGATCGACCAGCTGGACGTCCTCTGCGGTCGCCCTGGCCTGGTCGAGGTTGCCGGCCCGCACCGCGGTGGCGGCGGCGACCAGCAGCCTGATGATGAGCTGGTCGAGCGGTGACGCGCCGGCGCCGTCGGTCATTGCGACCCGTGGACGGCGTGGCTCACGTAGAACTGGATCGGGAGCGTCCCGCCGCTGCTGATCGGTGAGGGTCCCCAGGTAGAGGCCGGCAGGCCCGGCGCCGGCGGCAACGGAAACCGTGACCGCAGGGGTTCCCGAGACCGTCGTTCGGGTGACGGTCACGTCGCCGGCGGCGATGGTGACGTTCCCGGCTTCGATGCAGACCAGGTTCGAGCAGGTCACCGTGGCCGCCGGATCGAGCCGTGGGATCGGAATCGTGGTGCTCTCCTCGTCGGCGGCCGCCGGGGCGGCTGTAGGGGTCGTAGTCACGGTCGCCGCGGCCGCCGTTGTCGAGACGGTCGCCTGCGCGCTCCGGGACGTCGCGTCAGAGGCCGAGGCTGCCGCAGTGGCGCCGGCGGCCTGCGTCGCCTGACCGGAGTCGCTGCGCGCGGTCAAGCCGAAGTCCTGGTCACCCGAAGCCACGTCCTCGATCAACTCCATGCCGTATGACCAAGCGGTGGACCAGTCCCTGGCGAGTTGCAGCCAGTATTGGGCGGCGTCCCTGGTCAGGTCGGCCGACCTTGTAGTTGCCGGACACCGCCCGGTTGGTGACGTCGGCCGCCATCTTGGTGTACGTCTTGGCGGCGTCGCCGACGCAGTCGACCAACTGGTTGAGGAGCTCGCCGAACAACGGGCTCCCCCCGCCGTTGCCGCCCGGCGAGGGCGGGTTCTTGGATGGTGTGTGGGGGGTGGTGGTGGTGCCGCCGCGTGCCGCCTGCCGCACGAAGTCGGTCCACAGCGGGCAGACGAACAGGGCGACGGTGTCCCAGCTGGCCTCCTCGAAACCCACGATCTTCAACGCCTTCGCCCGGTACTTGCCGCCGCCGATGTCGGAGGCCAGCAGGAACCCGCGGTCGACGAGGATCTGGTCGGCGACACTGAAGGTGAGGTCGTAGGTCATTCCTACGGCGGCCCCTTCCGCCCGCTCCGGCATCGAGTAGTAGTCGCAATGGAGGAGCGTGCGCAGCCGCTCGACCAGCTGGACCACTTCGAGGAACTCACCGTGCCAGTGCTCCTCGGCCCCCACCCCGCGCAGCTGGGTGATCTCACCCCCGATGAGGTCCATTTGCTTGAACAGCATGGGTGACCGCTTCGGCCAGCCTCTCGGGTCGACCCAGCCGACGAGCGTCTCGAACGGGGCGTCGGTCTCGAACTCGGAGAAGATCCAGGTCGCCGGCTTGCCGTCGACCCACACCCTCTCCGTGTTGCAGATGTCCTGACCGACGAAGGCGACGGCGTCGTGGGGCAGTGACTGACCGGTGGTGGTTTCGGCGAATCCCTGATCGTCCTGCGCCGACGCCTTGACGTCGTTGAGCACCGTCTCCGCGTCGAGGCCGTGGGGCTCGCCCACCGAACGGGCGAGCTCTCGGTACCGGTCCTCATGCTGCTCGTAGCCCGGGAAGTCCGCCTTGGCGAGGGCGTGGAGCACGTCGAGCCGAGCGCCGTACGACACCATGTCGGTGGAGGCCGCGGTCAGGGTGGCGAGACCGGCCCCGATCTGGTCAGGGCCGAACCCGGGGTCTGAGCGCTTGCCGCCGAAGGTGCCTGCGGTGCCATGAAGCCCGAGCAGGGCGCCGTGCTCGGGGTCGACGGCAGGGTCGACGTGCTCATAGGGATCGGTCATCGGTCGTCTCCCCTCGGGCCGGGATGGTGTCCGGCGGGACCCAGGCTCCGCATCGTATCGCCATCTTCACCGGCGCGTAGGCCGCATTCCGCCAACGACTGGGCCCGGCCGGAGTCCGTTGGCGCCTCAGCGGATGTCGGGGTCGTCGGTCTCGGTACGGTGGGGGACCCTTTCCGCAGGGATCCGGCCCATGCGGCCCGCCTCGAAGTCCTCCAGCGCCTGGAGGATCTCGGCCCTGGTGTTCATCACGAAGGGCCCGTAGCGGGCGACCGGCTCGCCGATGGGTAGCCCGCCCAGCGCGAGGATCTCCCACCCGGTGGCAGCCGCCTGGGGCTGGCTCTCCGGGGCGGCGACCTCGACGGCGTCGCCCGACCCGAACACGGCGAGCTGGCCCTCGTCGAGCGGTCGCTGCTCGGCACCGACCAGGCCGCGGCCGGAGAGCACGTAGACCAGCGCGTTGAAGTCCTTCGGCCAGGGGAGCGTCACCCGGGCGCCGGGCGACACCGTCAGGTGCAGGTACGTGATCGGGGTGAAGGTCGAGCCGGGGCCTTCGTGCCCGTCGAGCGAGCCGGCGATGACCCGGACGAGGGCGCCCCCGTCGGGCGAGGCGAGCAGGGTGACGTCGCCGCCGGAGATGTCCTGGTACCGCGCCGGGGTCCACTTCGCCGATGCCGGCAGGTTCACCCACAGCTGCACCCCGTGGAACAGCCCGCCGCCGGTGACCAGAGCCTCGGGCGGCTTCTCGATGTGGAGGATCCCGGCACCCGCGGTCATCCACTGGGTGGCGCCGTCGGTGATCAGGCCGCCCCCGCCGGTGCTGTCCTGGTGCTCGAACGCCCCGTCCATCATGTAGGTGACGGTCTCGAAGCCGCGGTGCGGGTGCCACGGCGTGCCCTTCGCCTCGCCCGGCCCGTACTCGACCGCCCCCATGTGGTCGAGGAGCAGGAACGGGTCTGCCAGCGCCAGGTCCATCCCGGGGAAGGGGCGGCGGACAACGAAGCCCTCGCCCTCGAGCTGGCGGTGGGCGGTGACCACCTTGACCACCGGGCGGCGCAGCGATGCGGCGCCGACCGGGGCGAGGCGGGGCAGGGTGAGGGTGTCGGCGGTGACGGCTGGCATCGGCTGGTGGCTCCTCGGCGGGGTGGTCCCTCCTCCAACGACCTTACCGCTCGTCCGATTCCCCACCCGCCGCACCCGACCACTCCGCCCGCATTCCGAACTTTGAGCGACTGAAGCCACGTGGTGTAGTCAATCGCTCAAAGTTGCGCCGACGGTCGCTCGCGGCATCCGAACTTTGAGCGAGTGAAGCCACGTGGTGTAGTCAATCGCTCAAAGTTGCGGCCACTGTCGGCCCGACTCGACGGGTCCGGGCCGGGTAGCCTCACCGGTCATGGCTCTTCGGCTGACGCCTCATCGCGCTGCGATGGGGGACCCCCAACCCCCATCGCCGAGTCTCCGCCTGGCGGCGTAGCCTCGATCCCATGGACGACCTGCTCGCCGCCGCCCGGTCCTGGATCGCCGGAGATCCCGATCCGGCCACCCGCGCCGAGCTCCAGGCGCTGGTCGACGGCGGAGACACCGCCGAGCTGGCCGAACGGATGGCGGGCACGCTCGAGTTCGGAACCGCCGGCATCCGGGGCCGGGTCGAGGCGGGGTCGAACCGGATGAACCGGGCGGTGGTGATCCGCACCACCGCCGGGCTCGCCGCCTACCTTCTCCAACGGGGGTCGGGCCTGGTCGTGGTCGGGCGCGACGCCCGGCTGTCGTCCGAGACGTTCATGGCGGACACCATCGGGGTTCTGGCTGCGGCAGGGCTCCCGGTCCGCTACGTGAACGACCCGATCCCGACCCCGGTGATCGCCTACGCCTCCCTCAAGCTCGAAGCGCGGGCGGCCATCGTGATCACCGCTTCCCACAACCCGCCCCAGGACAACGGGTACAAGGTGTACGACGGCAACGGCGCCCAGATCATCCCGCCGGTGGACACCGACGTCGCCGCCGCCATTGCCGGCGTCGGGCCGGCCGCCGCCGTGCCCCGGCTGGAACCGCCGTTCGACCATCACCTGGTGGCCGAGGTCGACGCCGACATCTTCGCCCGCTACCTCGACGACCTCGGCGCCGCCCGCCCGACGACACCGGAACCAGGGGACCTCGGCATCACCTACACGCCGATGCACGGCGTCGGCGGGCGGTACGTGGTGGAGGCGCTCGGCCACTTCGGGTACCGGAACGTGGAGCCGGTGCCCGAGCAGTTCACCCCCGACGGCCACTTCCCGACCGTCGCCTTCCCCAACCCGGAGGAGAAGGGCGCCCTCGACCTGGCCACCGCCCAGGCCGAGCGCAACCGGTCCGATCTGATCATCGCCAACGACCCGGACACCGACCGTCTGGCGGTGAGCACCCCGCGTCCCGGCGAGGGGTGGCGCCCGCTGACCGGCAACCAGGTCGGGGTGCTGCTCGGCGACTACATCCTCACCCACACGACCGTCGCCAGCCCGATCGTGATCAACTCCATCGTGTCGTCACCGATGCTCGCCGTCGTCGCCGAGCACCACGGCGCCGGGTTCGCCCAGACCCTCACCGGGTTCAAGTGGATCTGGAACGCGGCCCTGGACCTGGAGGCGGAGGGGAGAGGGCGCTTCGTGTTCGGCTACGAGGAGGCGCTCGGGTACTCGGTGTCCCGGCAGGTCCGCGACAAGGACGGGATCAGCGCCGCCGTGGTGTTCGCCGACCTCGCCGCCGACGCCCACCAGGCGGGCACCACCGTGCTCGGCCGGCTGGCGGACCTCTACCGGCGGCACGGGGTGTGGGTGTCCACCCAGGAGAACGTGGTCCGCCCCGGCACCGAGGGAGCCTCCGAGATCGCCGACGCCATGCTCCGCCTCGCCGAGCGGCCACCCGGCGAGGTCGGCGGATACACCGTCGCCTCGGTGACCGACTACATGGTCGGCGCCGAGCTGCGCCCCCACTACCTGGGGGCGACCCCGCTGGTGGCGCTCGACCTCGGCGCCGACGGACGGGTGCTCATCCGGCCGTCGGGCACCGAGCCCAAGCTGAAGGTCTACGTCGACCTGGTGGCCCCTGCCGCTGAAGGCGAGCCGATGGACGTCGAGCGCAGCCTGCTCGGCCGAGCGGCCGAGCTCGGCAGAGCCGTTGTGGATACCTTGGGCTTCGACTGACCAGGCTGCCGGATCAGCTCGACGCAACGGCCGTGCTCTCATCTCCTGATGGCGTCGACGGTAGGCCGTGTGCGATCGCGGACCTCGACGAGGAGGCGCCGTGTGGGTGGCCAGGGTGACCAGCGCGGACTCGGCACCGAGTTCGGATCGAGCGACTCTCCGGCGCGTAGGCGGATCGTCACACGGTCACCGGGGACGACGACGAGTGGTTCATCAGAACCTACCGATGTGTGGTGCCCGGTGGTCATCTCGGTCAGTTCGTAGCCGGGCCCTGTCGGCGTTTCGACGCGTAGCCGAGTTGTCCCTTCCGGAACGGTGACGTCGACTCTTCTCGTGTGCGGCTGCACGAGGAGGGTCTCTCCGACGGTCCGAGTCGAGAACAGAGAACGAGAGATCTCACCGACCGACGCCCAGCGGACGTCGCCCAGTCGAGCGATGCGAGCCGTCCAGTCATCCAGGGCGGTGGGCATGTCCCTCAGGTCCCAGTGGTGGCCGAACACGATGATCGGCTGACCGAGGAAGGCGCGGAGCGGGACCTCTCCGTCCGTCGCCGTGAGGGCGAACCGCGGAACCACCGGTGTGGCGGATGACGTATCCGCCGGCGCCCAGCCGGCGAGCGGATGAGTCGCCGGCGGTGTCGGCAACCACGGGAATGGTCGAGTGATGCACAGCGATTCGAAACCGAGCCGGGCCATGTCCCATGAGGACTCCTCCGAGCATCGACCATGGGGAGCAGCCATCACCTCGGCGACCCGTACTCCGGTCGTGCGGGCCAGGGCTCGAGATCGGTTCAGCGACTGGGCCAGCATCCGCAGGCGGTCGTCATCCGGTCTGCCGTCCGCCAATTCGTGCCGAGTGTGATTGTTGCCGTGGATCATCAGTGACAGGGTGGCCGGGTTGTCCCTGAAGAGTTGGGCCGTGCCCGAGTGCGTGAACCATCGATCGAAGGGAATCGTCGCCACCGTCAGGTGGGAAGCACGGGTCGCCATCTCGCCGAAATCGAGGTAGCCGTAGCGGCCGGCATGCAGATTCGGATCGTCCATGATGAATGCCGCCATGGTTGGCGGGAGCGTCCAACGCTCCGACGACACGCTGCGAAGGAACTGAATCAGGGGCAGCAGTTCGAAGAACCTGCCTGGAACGAAGCGGCTGCGAAGTGTCTCGGCAGCGCCCAGCTCTTGCGGCACCAATGAGGCCGCCTCGAACCTGCTCGATCCGGAACCCGAGCTGGTCCAGACGGGGCGGCCCCCCACAGTGGCAAGCACCTCGTGCCCATCGCCGGGCAAGGTCGCCGCCGAGGCTATCCGCTCATCCTGAATCTCCCAGCCACGTAACTGGACATCGAGTGCCGCCGAGCGGGTGAGGCGGACCGTCGAGTCGCCGGCCGAAGTCCCCTCGGAATGCCCGAGGACGAGCGCGGGAGCCCCGGGATCGGGAGTCCCACCGTCGAGCACGATGCGGGCCGCCGGCTCCCGATCGACTTCCCCCGTTCCAACCACCCTGACGTCGAGCGCTTGGGCGACGACATCGAACAGCCGACGCCTGGCGGTGAATGCGTGGCCTGGTGACACCTCGATGAGCGGTTTCATGTCCCGTTGGTCCTGGAAACTGTGTGCCTCTGCGCTGTCGGGTTGTCGACCAACCTCGACAGGTGCCCGCATTGTGGCCGATCCGGTTCGGTCGGCCGTAATGGGGAGGTGCGCCGTCGCCGGAGGAGCCCGGCTTCAGGCGGTTTGTAATGCCCGGTCGGAGCGGTCGCCGCGCGCCGCCCGCCGCAGGGCGTCGGTCCTCGCCAGACCGATGGCCAGGAGCATCAGGGTGCTGGGAAACAGTTGATCGAAGGACAGCACGTCGAACGTCGCCATGGTGACGAACAGGGTCACCGCGGCGCACATCGCCCCCAAGAGCAGGATCTGGTCCTCGCCGACGGCCCGGGTGTACATGGAGAACGGCCGCCCACTCACCACCAGGAGGAAGCCGAGCAGGACCACGAGACCAAGCACTCCCAGCTCGATCAGTTGCGTCAGGTAGGCGTTGTCGAAGATCATCACGGAGGGGTCGGAGGTGGTGAACCCAGGCCCGATGATCGGCCTGTGGTTCAACAGCTCGGGCACCATTGCATAACGCGCGGTCCGCACCGTGACGTTGTGGTCCGTTGTCTGGCCGGTGAAGAAGTCGAGGATGAGGCGCGGGGTCTGAGGACTGACCACCGAGATCACGGCACCTCCCAACACCAGGGTGAACAACAGGGAGAGCGCCGAGGGGAGCTTCGGCAGTTGGGTGATCACCAGGAGCAGGGCGAGCGCCGCCAGCGCAACGAAGCCGGTGCGCTCGTTGGTGGCGGCGACACCGACGAGCTGGACGACGATCGCCACCAGATACCAGCGACGCTGCTTCGGCGAGTCGGAGTGGAGGTACCTGACCACGCAGATACCAATGCCGGTGACCAGTACCCCGGCCAACACGAGCGGGTGCGGCGCCGTTGCCTGCGCACGGAGCTCTCCCGTCAGCCGGGCCTGCAGCATCGGGTTGTCACCGCGCATTCCCCGTGGATCGACCTCGAGACCGACAGCCTGCCAGACGGCGCCGAGAATCTGGAGCGGTGCTCCAGTCAGGGCCTCGTAGACGGCCAGCAGTGCCTGGAAGACGCTCATTGCCACGAGGACCTTGGTGATCCGCGTCGCCCACTCGCGCCATGAGGCGAGGTGGTAGGTGGCGAGGAACAACCCGGCGTACAACGTCCCTCTGACCAGCCCACGCTCCGCACCGGAAGCCTCGAACTCGGTCAGCGAGCCTGCATTGAGGTAGGGAGCCACCAAGACCAGCACCATGAGCACGCTGCCGAGGATCCCGGCGAAGCCCTGCGGGAAGGGACGTGGCTCGGACAGCATCCACAGCGCCCAGGTGACCAGCAGCATCGCCAGCACGATGTCGGTGACGAAGATGGAGGCACCTACGGGGAGGGTGTAGATGTCCTCGATCAAGCGATTGAGCACCACGTAGATGATCACGAGGCGAAGAGACGCCTGCGCAAGCAGCGGGGGATCGAGATTGGCTCCGGCGCTGCTGAGCAGCGTGGCCGGCGCCAGTTGGGTTGCGGTCATGACCGGAGCGAGCGCCTTTGGCTCATGCCTCGGTGTCCGGCTCACCGCTCGGGGCCAGGGCCGGCGCTGAGCTGGAGGCGTACTCCCTCCTGCTCTGGCTTGAAGTGACCATTGTGCTCAGCGGACCGCTCGGGTGGTAGTGCCGGCGCTGGTCGGGGGTCATCGGCCGGATCACGGCGAGCCGCTCACGTGAGCGCGCCCAGGTCTGGGTGTGATGCGCCTGCTTCCAGCTGTCGATCGCCAACGCCATCGCCACTGAGGGCGAAGAGGCCTCCGAACAGGGCTCCCATGGTGATGATCGGCCCCTTACGGGCACCGGTGACGAGCGGGATGGGGTCCTCGGTCGCCAGGATGAGACCGACCGGGCTCGGGTTCTGGCTGGTGGCGGCGGCGAGCGCGCTGGCGGGCTGCCAAGCGACATCGACGCGATCCAGGATCAGCTCGGCGCCGGAGACATCGACGGGGTGATCCTCCGTGGCAGCCAGAACTCCGGCAACGGCGCCGCGGTCGATTCTGACGGTCAGTACATACGGCACATTGTCAGCGCCCGGGAGTTCCGGGACGGCGACCTGTTCCGTGTCCAGCTCTTGGTTGTCGACGTCCTCCAGCCGGAGTGCCAGCTCGCCGCCAGGGCGCGCCACCACCGCAGCCGGCGAGCTCGGCTCGGTGCCGGCGTCGACCAGCGACACGGCAGTCGTGGCGTCTTCGGTCACGATGTCGAGCCACAACCCGTCACCGTCGGTAACGAATGCCGGAGAGGCGTCGATGATCAGCGACGTGGACAGACTTCCGTCCTCGTCGAGCAGCGAAGGCGCGTCGGCGGACGTGGAGAGGTCGATCATCGAGGCCGGCTCGCTCAGCCGCTGGGCGAGCCAGTCGAATGATGCCAGCGCCGTCGCCTTCGCTCCTTCGGGCGTGGACGCGGTGGTGGTGACGGTGATGGCCGGTCCCTCGCTGAAGGCCGTCATCTCCTCGATGTCCGCTCCGGTCGCCTGCTCGATCTGGAGTGTGGCATCGGGCGACAAGACCAGCGACGTGAAGAAGCTGGCGGTCTGCGCCATTCCTTGCGCGTCCACGGTCGGAGCGTCGCTCAACGAGTCTGCACCGGCCGGAGCGACGACCATCTTCACCGTCGCCATGTATCGCGGGTCGATCCGCGGCTGGAGACCGCCGCTCGACACCTCGAAGGTGAGAAACAGCACGACGAACGCCAACAGCACGGCGCCGATGGCGAGAAAGCGCTTCTGGCGGCGCAGCGCCTGAGTGAATTCGTAGACGTCCAAAGGTCGTGACTCCTGGTGTTTCCCTCGGAGCCCGCCATATCGGGCTTCGCGATCGGGCACGGGCTCCTGGCGCACGTCCCTGGGGATGCAGCAAGTCTATGCGGGCGGCGTCGCCTCGGACATAGGCCGGGCGACGGATTCCACTGCAGCCTCCCGACCCGTACCATCCAGCAGGGCCGTCGAAGACGCGCCCGTCTCTTCTCTCTCTCCTGTGGGGAAATCGTCTTGTCATCGCGTACAAATTCAGTTGGCCGCATCGCGGGCGCGCCCGTCGACGCATCGGAAACAATCAGGGCGGCGCACCCGCTCCGCGTCCTGATGCTGTTGGAGAACAACCCCTACCGGCAGGACACGCGCGTGCGTTCCGAGGCGTCCACCTTGGTGGCGGCCGGTCATCGGGTGTCGGTCATCTGTCCTCGCGGCCCGGAGTCCCGAGCCATGCGGGAGCAGGTCGCTCCGGGAGTCACGCTGTATCAGTACCCGGCCCCGCCCGAGAGAGGTGGGCTGTCGGGGTACCTCCTCGAGTACGGGTATTCGATGGTCATGATGCTGGCGCTGTCGCTCGTCGCCCTCGTGCGGGGCGGCTTCGACGTGGTGCACGCCCACAACCCACCGGATGTCCTCGTCCTGGTCGCCGCCATCTACAAGCCATTCGGCAAGAGGTTCGTGTTCGACCATCACGACCTCTCGCCCGAGATGTACGGCGCCCGGTTCGGCCCTGCGGCCAGGCCGGCGGTCCGTCGTGCCCTCGAGTGGTTCGAGAGGTTGTCGTTCCGGCTCGCCGACCAGGTGATCTCGTCGAACGAGTCGTACCGGCGGATGGCGCTCGCCCGCGGTCGAGTCGACCCGGCGCACGTCACCGTGGTCCGCAATGGTCCAGACATGACGCGAATGCGGGCGGTGGAAGCCGATGCCGGGCTGCGTGGCGGCGCCGGTACCGTCCTCGGCTACGTCGGGATCATGGGTCCTCAGGACGGCGTCGACCATCTGCTGCGTGCCGTGCGGCACCTCGTCTTCGACCTCGGGCGCACCGACGTCTTGTGCTACGTGATCGGTCGGGGCGACATGCTTTCCGAGCTCGAGGAGCTGGCCAGGGCCCTCGACATCGAGAAGCATGTCGAGTTCACGGGATGGGTCTCGCCCGACGAGCTCCCGACGTACCTGGCGGCCATGGACATCTGCATCGATCCGGACCCGTCCAATGAGTACAACGACCGGTGCACGATGATCAAGATGATGGAGTACATGGCCCTGGCCAAGCCGATCGTGGCCTTCGACCTCCCCGAACACCGTGTCTCGGCCGGGGAGGCGGCGCTGTACGCAGGCGGCAACGACGAGCGGGAGATGGCACGGCTGATCGCCGAGCTGATCGACGACCCCGAGCGACGAGCAACGATGGGCGCCATCGGGCGGCGGCGGGTCGAGTCCGCGCTGGCGTGGCAGTTCCAGGCGGCGAACCTCATCGAGTGTTACGACCGACTCGCCGACCGAGGTCTGCGGACCCAGGCGGCGACCCGGCCGCAGGCCGGCTACCCGTCGGTGAGCGTGACGATCGTCAACCACCGCGCCCGTGACCTGCTCCGCAACTGCCTGCGGTCGCTGCAGCGGCACCCGTACACGTTGGGGGAGATGCAGGTCGTGGTGGTCGACAACGCCTCCGGGGACGGGTCGCTCGAGATGCTGCGATCGGAGTTCCCAGAGGTCCTTCTCCGAGCCGAGAGCCGGCGGCGCGGCTTCGGCGCCAACCAGAATCGAGCGGTCGCCGCAGCCACGGGTGATGTCCTCTTCATCCTGAACCCCGACACCGAGGTCCACGAACACACCATCGATCGATTGGTGGCAGCTCTGGACGCCGGGGGTGCTGCCGGGAGCGCCGGCGGTCCCACCATCAACGCCGATGGGTCGTACCGGCAGGAGCGCCCTCATGCCTTTCCCACGCCCTGGAGCCCGTATGTCCGGGCGTTCGGGCTTGGCCGGGTCGCGGCCCACATCCGACGGCGCGCCGGTGCGGTGCGGCAAGGGTGGCCCAGCGGTGGCGCTTTCCTGATCGACCGGGCGGCATTCGATGCCGTTGGCGGCTTCGACGAGGGCTACTTCATGTATTCGGAGGACACCGACCTCTTCGCCCGGCTGCTCGGGAACGGATTCGCGGTGACCTGGGTGGCGGACGCGATGGTGACCCACCCTCACCCGACCGAGTCAGCCGGAGACTCGCGCCGGCGGGTGGCCGAGTCCGTGCGTTCCGAACTCCGCTACATGACGGAATACCACGGGCGGCTGGGGGCACTCGTATACCGGCTCGGTGTCGGCCTCGACGCCGGAATTCGGGCTCTGTTGTTCTCGACTCCCGGGCTGTCGCACACGGTGAAGCACCACGGCATGGATCGCCGCTATCACCGCCGCACTCAGCTGGCAAGACTCAGCGCCGTAGCGCCCTGGACGCGACAGCCGGGCTTGGCCGAACTCGCCGCCGGATGGAATCAACACCACGCAGTCGACGAGGCGCCCATGGTGTCATCGCGATGATCTCGGTCGTGATCCCGGCCCACAACGAAGAAGCGGTCATCGCGTCGACGCTGCGGTCGGTTCTCGAAGGGTTGGAGCCGGGCGCCGAAGTCCTCGTCGTCTGCAATGGCTGCAGCGACGACACCGCCGCTGTCGCCGGCACCTTCGGCCTGCCCGTGCAGGTGCTCGAGATCGAGCCGGCCTCGAAGGTGGCAGCACTCAATGCCGGTGACGAAGTCGCCGCCGGCTACCCGAGGATCTACCTCGACGCCGATGTCACCCTCGACGGACGCTCCGCCACCGATGTCGCCGAGGCGCTCCGTCGACCCGGGGCGCTCGCCGCCGAGCCCGACGTGGTGATCGACACCAGGCACAGCAGCGTGGTGGTGCGGGCGTACTACGCGGTTTCCCGGGCGCTCCACGGCCAGGTCCCCGGCGATCTGGGAGGGGGCGTGTACGCAGTCTCGGAGGCCGGCCGGATGCGCTTCGGCCGCTTCCCCGACGTGATCGCCGACGACGGCTATGCCCGCGCCCACTTCGGTCGTGGAGAGATCTCCAGGGTGACCGCGGCGCGATCGGTGGTGACCGCTCCCGCCGGTGCGGTCGACCTGGTCAACATCAAGACCCGGAGCCGGCTGGGCACCGTCGAATTGCAGCGCACGTACCCGGACCTCTGGGCCGGCAAGCGAGAGGGCACCGACTCATTGGCCGCCAAGCTCGGCAGAGTGCCGTTGCGCCTCTGGCCGTACGTTCCGGTGTACGTCGTCATCCAACTCCTCACCCGATGGAGGGCAGGGCGACGCATCGGTGACCTGGAGTCGTACCGCTGGCAGCGCGACGACTCGTCGCGCAACCGCCTGAGCTGAGCGCGGCCACCGCCCCAGCCTCGGGTCACGGTACCGAGGATCTGCTCTCGCAGGCGGCGTCTGCCGAGTCCGTGCCGGGCCCGCCGTTGCAGTCGTCATTGCCGGCACCGCCAAACATGGCGTCCATCCCGGCGAGCCCGAAGAGGACGTCGTCGGCGTTGCCCCCGTACAGGTCGTCCGCTCCGGCGTTGCCCTCTACGGTGTCGGCGCCATTGCCTCCTCGGACTTCGTCGGCGCCTTCGCCGCCGCCGAGCGTGTCGGGACCACTGTCGCCATGTACGGAGTCGTTCCCGATCCCGCCGACCGCGGTGTCCGGTCCGAGGCCACCTCGCAGCGTGTCCGCGCCGGCCTCGCCGTACAACCCGTCCTTACCGGCGCCACCCAGGACGACGTCCTTACCGGCGTCGCCGCAGATGAGGTCACCACCGCCGAGGCCGGAGATGGTGTCGTTACCCTCGCGGCCCACGATGACATCGGCTCCCGAGGTCCCCACCAGCGTGTCCGCGCTGCTCGTACCGATGATCGTTGCCGCCGCGCCCTGGCAGGTCGGGGCCACGTAGGCGTCCGGGCCGAACCGGCGACCGGCGAGCAACCAGGTGATCCCGGCATCGTATGTCACACCGCTCTTGGTGATCGGTGACGCCAGGCGGAAGTCTCCACTGGCCAGATCCTCGCCTGCACTGTCGGTGGCGTTGATGAATGCAGGGGTGGTGTCCTGGATGCTGTGCGCACCCATGTGCTCAGGGACCCAGGTCCAGCCACCGCCGAATAGGTTGAAGTCCTCATCGAGCACATCGGGGTCGGTGAAGATCCCGGCGCGATTGTCATCCGTCTCGAAGTCGTCGTACGGGACGAAGTTCTCGATGACGTTGTTGAAGGCCGTGTAGTTCTCGACCGGGCCGTCAGGGAAGATGTCGGCCACCGAGCCGTATCTGACATAGAGGGCCGACTCGTCCCAAATCGTGTTGTTCGTGATGGAGACGTCGCTCGAATTCCAGATCTGTCCAACGACCTCGGCATCTCCGTCGCGATTGCGAACAGAGAGATTGTCACTGAAGACGATGTTCGAAGTGTGTCCATCCTTGAGGAAGAAGGTCTGGCAGTTGTTGTCGTGAAGGTAGTTGCGCCTGAACGTGAGGCCATCACCTCCCCAGACCGACTGCAGGCAGTCGTTGTGCCCTCCGTTCTCGATCACGCCGAAGATCTCGTTGTCCTCGATGAGCACGTCACGGAAGTTGTGAAGCCTGATCGCGTCCTCCCCACCTGCCATCGGACCGATCCGGTTTCCTCGCACCGTGATGTCCGACACCGGCCAGTAGTCATCGGGGTCATCCGAGACCAGCGCCACGCAGTGGCCGTCGCAGTCGTGGATGTGGTTGTACTCGATGGTCCAGTTGGAAGGGCCGGGTCCGGAGGAGTTGGACGGTGGAGCCTCGATCACGATCCCGGTGACATCGTTGGCGACCAGTTGAATGTTGCTCGTGTTGTCGAGCCCACTCGAGATGGTGTCCTCGACATGCAGATGCTCGAGGCGAATGAACGCGGCGTTGTCCAGTGCGATCTCGTCGAATCTGGCGGAGTGGGGAGTGACCGACCGAACGGTCACGTACCCGTCCCGCTCGGCGCCGATGGTCAGGTCCCCGTAGTCGCCGCCGTTCAGGCAGATCACGTCCCCGTTCGCTGCGGACTCGATGCTCGATGCGATGTCGGCACCCGGCGAGAGGGTCTTCGTACAGGCGGCCGCAGCCAAGGCAGCCGGCTGGCCCGTTGCGGCGTCCCGCGCACTGGCCGTGGTAGGGATTGCCATGGCGGCCATGGCGAGGAGCACGGCAAGTGGGCCACGCGCGTAGGGCAGAGCCAGCAGCATCGATCGCCTCCGGGGGAAAGGGGGCCGGACCTTAGCCTCGGGTCGCCCAGGGCGCAGATCGTCCAAGTGCCCGTGAAATCCCTGCAGATTGGGTCTTCCGACGCATAGCCCGCCGTGGGCACACCCGGTAGATTGTCCCCAGTACGTTCGTAGGGACGTTCTCGGGAGCGTGTGGGGGACACACGCCGCCATCTCCGCTTGTGGCTCAACCCTGATCGTCCGCGCCGGGTCACCGGCCGGGCGACGGGCGCACCGCGGAACGCATCACCCGCTCAAGCTTTCGGTTCGATGAGCACGCATGAGGAGCAACAACATGAGTCAGGTAGGGATCGCCGTGGTGGGCGCCGGGTATTGGGGGCCGAATCTGGTCCGCAACTTCACCGCCGACGAGGGGTCCACGGTCCGGTGGGTCTGTGACGTCGACACCGACCGCGCCGCCAGGCTGGCAGGCCGGTATGGCGTCCAGGGGGTCACCGGCGACCTGGCCGAGGTCCTTGCCGACCCCGACGTCGACGGGGTCGCCATCGCCACCCCGGCCCGCACCCATGCCGGCATCGCCGAGGCGTGTATCGCCGCCGGCAAGGACATGCTCATCGAGAAGCCGCTGGCATCGAGCCTCGATGCCGGTCGCGCCATCGCCGAGATGGCCGACGCCGCCGGTGCCGTCCTGATGACCGACCACACCTTCTGCTACACGAGCACGGTCGCCAAGATCCGCCACCTGGTGCAGTCGGGGGACATCGGCAGATTCCGCTATTACGACTCGGTGAGGGTCAACCTCGGATTGGTCCAGGCCGACGTCGACGTCATCTGGGACCTGGCACCGCACGACTTCTCGATCATCGACTACATCCTGCCCGACGGGGTGCGGCCGGTCTCGGTGACCGCGGTCGGCTCCGACCCGCTCGGAGTGGGCCACGCCTGCGTCGCCTACGTGACCCTGCAGATGAGCGACGGCGCCATCGCCCACGTCCACCTCAACTGGCTGAGCCCGGTCAAGATCCGCACCATCATCATCGGCGGGTCGGACAAGATGCTGATGTGGGACGACACCAAGCCGGCGCAGCGACTCAGCATCTACGAGTCGGGTGCCCAGCTCGGGGATCTCTCCGAGCGTGAGCGCCGTGAGGCGCTCGTGTCGTACCGGATCGGTGACATGGTGGCCCCGGCCCTCCCCGAGACCGAGGCGCTGGGGGCCATGGTCGCCGAGTTCCGCATGAGCATCGAGAACCGCAGCAAGCCGGCAACCGACGGATGGGCAGGCGTCCGGGTGCTCGAGATGCTCGACGCCGCCAGCCGCAGCATGGCCGCCGGCGGTTCGCCGGTCACCATCTGACCGGCCTTCGACCGTCCGACCGTTCGATCCACACACAGAAAGCCCGCATGACCACTCGCCAACTCACCGGGAGCCACCAGGCAATCGCCGACGACGTACAGCTCGGCGATCGGGTCAGGCTCTCGTCGTTCATCAACCTCTACGGCTGCACCGTCGGCGACGAGACCACCATCGGCTCGTTCGTCGAGGTTCAGCGGGGCGCCGCCATCGGCGCCCGCTGCAAGATCTCCAGCCACTCGTTCGTGTGCGAGGGCGTGACCGTCGAGGACGAGGTCTTCGTCGGCCACGGCGTCATGTTCACCAACGACCTGGTCCCCCGATCGACCGCGGTCGATGGGACCGTCAAGGGCGGCGATGACTGGGAGCTGACCACGACGACCGTGCGCCGGCGGGCGTCGATCGGCAGCGGAGCCACCATCCTCGCCGGCATCGAGATCGGCGAGGGCGCCCTCATCGGCGCCGGCGCCGTCGTCACCAAGGACGTGCCCGCAGGGATGCTGGCCGTCGGAGTACCCGCCCGGGTGGTAGGCCCGGCCCCTGATTCGGCCCTCGTGGCCCCTTTGACCGCCAAGGAGAAATAGTCGTGACCGTCCCCTTCCTCGACCTGCAGGCGCAGCACCGGCCGCTGCGCGACGAGATCCTCGCCGCCTGGGCCGAGATCTACGACAGCACTGCGTTCGTCGCCGGTCCTCGCGTCGAGGCCTTCGAGCAGGCCTTCGCCGCCGCTCACGGGTCGACCCACGCCGTCGCCGTCTCCAACGGCACCGCCGCCCTCGAGCTGGCGCTGCGCGCCCTCGGGATCGGGCACGGCGACCGGGTGATCGTGCCCGCCAACACCTTCATCGCCACCGCCGAGGCGGTGACCAACGTCGGCGCCACCCCGCTGCTGGTGGACTGCGACCCGGACACCCGCACCATCTCGGTGGAGGACTCGGTGCGCGCCATGGACGAGCCCGGCGTGCGCGCCGTCCTGCCGGTCCACCTCTACGGGCAGCCGGCCGACATGGACCCCATCATCGAGGCGGCCGAGCGGCGCGGCATCGCCGTCGTCGAGGACGCCGCCCAGGGCCACCTGGCCCGCTACAAGGGCCGTCCCGTCGGATCACTCGGGGTGATGGCCTGCTTCTCGTTCTATCCGGGCAAGAACCTCGGCGCACCCGGTGAGGGTGGCGCCGTCACCACCTCCGACGACGCCCTCGCCACCAAGCTCCAGGTGCTGCGCAACCACGGCCAGGCGGTCAAGTACCACAGCGATGTTGTGGGCGGCAACGCCCGCATGCACGAGATGGTCGGCGCCGCCCTGTCCATCAAGTTGCCCCACCTCGCCGGGTGGACGGAGGCGAGGCGCCGGGCGGCGGCGTGGTACCACGAGGAGCTGGAGGACGTCGCCGGGGTGGACCTCTTCCCCGAGCCCGCCGGCGCCTACTCGGTCTACCACCTCTTCGTCGTCGAGGTCGACGACCGCGACCGGGTGCTCACCGCGCTCAACGAGGCCGGGATCGGAGCGGCGCTCCACTACCCGGTGCCGGTGCACCTCCAGGAGGCGTATGCCTCCCTGGGCCTGGGTGAGGGATCGTTCCCCAACACCGAGCGCTCGGCGAGCCGGCTGCTGTCGTTGCCGATGTTCGCCGAGATCACCCGCGACCAGGTCGCCCGGGTGGCCACGGCGCTGCGGCAGGCCGTCCTCGAGACCCGGTCCGTGTCCGTCGGCGCAGGGGAGCGCGTGTGACCCACCAGCGAGCCCTCATCACCGGCGGCGCCGGCCTCATCGGGTCGACCATCGCCGACCGGCTCGCCGCCGACCCCGGCGTCGAGATCGTCGTCTACGACAACCTCGAGCGGGGTCGCCTGGCGAACCTGGCCGACGCCATGGAGCGTGGCACGGTCAGCTTCGTCGAGGGCGACATCCGTGACCGGGACCACCTGGCCGCCGCCTTGAAAGGGATCGACGTCGTCTACCACATGGCGGCGATCCGCATCACCCAGTGCGCCGAGGAGCCAAGGCTCGCCCTCGAGGTGATGGCCGACGGCACCTACAACGTGCTCGAGGCGGCGGTCGACAACGGCGTCTCCAAGGTGGTGGCGGCATCCTCGGCGTCCATCTACGGGCTGGCCGAGACCTTCCCGACCACCGAGCGCCACCATCCGTACAATGACCGGACGCTCTACGGCGCCACCAAGATCTTCAACGAGGGCCTGCTGCGCGCCTTCCACACCATGTACGGGCTCGACTACGTCGCCCTGCGCTTCTTCAACGTGTACGGCCCACGGATGGACGTCCACGGGGTGTACACCGAGGTGCTCATCCGCTGGATGGAGAAGATCGCCGCCGGGGAGGCGCCGGTCATCTTCGGCGACGGCTCGCAGACGATGGACTTCGTCTACATCGACGACATCGCCCGCGCCTGCATCCTCGCCGCCGAGACTCCGGTCACCGACACGGTCTTCAACATCGCCAGCGGCGTGGAGACCAGCCTGTCCGAGCTCGCCGCCGCCCTGGTCGCCGTCATGGGAGGCGAGCTCGGTGCCGAGTTCGTCGAGGAGCGCAAGGTCAACCCGGTGGCCCGCCGTCTGGCCGACACCGGTCTGGCCCGGGAGTTGCTCGGCTTCGAGGCCGAGGTACCGCTCGAGGAGGGTCTGCGCCGCCTGGTTGCCTGGTGGAGTGCGGAACGAGCCGTGGCGGTGTCATCGTGACCGAGATGATCCCGGTGATGAAGCCGTGGTTCGACGAGTCCGAGGTCGAGGCGGCGGCCGAGGCCATCCGGTCGGGGTGGGTGGCGCAGGGCCCGAGGGTCGCCGAGTTCGAGGCGGCGTTCGCCACCATGGTGAAGGCCCCGGCGGCGGTAGCCGTCAGCTCCTGCACCACCGGGCTCCACCTCATTCTCCATGCCCTCGACCTGGAGCCGGGCGACGAGGTGGTGGTGCCGTCGCTGTCGTTCATCGCCACCGCCAACGCCCCGCGCTACGTCGGGGCCGTCCCGGTGTTCTGCGACGTCGACCCGGTCACCCAGAACGTGACCGCGGAGACGGTGGAAGCGGTGATGACCGACCGGACCCGGGTGGTGCTCGCCGTCCACCAGGTCGGCATGCCCGCCGAGCTCGAGGACCTGCGCAAGCTGTGCGCCGCCCGCGACGTGGTGCTGGTCGAGGACGCCGCCTGCGCCGTCGGCTCGACCTATGGCGGCGAGCCGATCGGCGCCGCGCCGGCGCTGGCGGTCTTCTCCTTCCATCCCCGCAAGCTGCTCACCACCGGCGAGGGCGGGATGATCACCACCACCGACACCGAGATGGCCGAGCGGATGGTGCGGCTCCGCCAGCACGGCATGAGCGTCAACGCCTACGCCCGCCACACCACCGCAGGCGTGGTCATGGAGAGCTACTCGGAAACCGGGTTCAACTACCGGATGACCGACATCCAGGCCGCCATCGGCCTGGTGCAGCTGGCCAAGATCGGGACGATGGTGGAGCGGCGGCGCCTGCTCGCCGATCGCTACGCCGAGGCGCTGTGTCACGTCGAGGGGCTGATCCTGCCCGACGACCCGATCAACGGCACCACCAACTACCAGTCGTACAGCGTCATCCTCACCGAGCGGTTCCCGCTCGCCCGCGACGCGCTGATGCAGCGGCTGCAGGACGCCGGGATCTCCACGAGACGTGGGGTCATGGCGGCGCACCGCGAGCCGGCCTTCGCCGGGGTCCAGGTCGAGCCGCTGCCCAACACCGATTACCTCACCGACAACTCGATCATCCTGCCGCTGTACCACCAGATGACCGAGGCGGACATCGAGCGGGTTGCCACGGCGGTTGTCGCCGCCGCCTCGTAGGGGTTCGGTCGTGCACTCGATCGTGATCATCGGCGCCGGCGGCTTCGGCCGGGAAACCGCCTCGCTGCTCGAGGCGTTGCGACCCGACATGGAGGCGCTCGGCTTCCTCGACGACTCGCCCGAGCTCGTCGGCGGCAAGGTCGCCGGCCTCCCCGTGCTGGGCACGGTCGACGAGGCGCCGACCTTCGACACGTCCAAATTCGTGGTCACGGCAGGGAGCCCACGCCGCTTCGACGTCAAGCGAATGATCGTGGAGCGCCTCGGCCTCGACCACGAGCAGTATGCGACGCTGGTCCACCCCGCCGCCACCATCGGGACCGAGGTGGAGATCGGTGAGGGGACCGTGGTGTTCGCCGGCACCGTTGCCACCCATGCGGTGGCCATCGGCCGCCACGTGGGGATCATGCCGAACGTCGTCCTCACCCACGACGACGTCGTCGGCGACTACGCCATCCTCGGCGCCGGGGTTCTCCTGGCCGGCGGGGTGGCGATCGGCGAGGGCGCCTACGTCGGCGCCGGTGCCCGCATCCGCGAGGGGGTCACCATCGGTGGCGGTGCCATGATCGGGATGGGCACAGTCGTGCTCGACGACGTCCCGCCCGGGGAGACCTGGGCAGGGACACCGGGGCGTCGCATTCGATGACGTCTCGGCCTCGCCACGATGAAGGAAAACCCGGTGCCACCGCCAACGTTCGTTCGGCAAGTCGGCGGCGGCGCGGAGCAGGTCGGTACCGGCTCCTGCTCCGATTGCAGCGCATCACCTGGAGACCTCCCCCGGCGATACGCACCCCACTGACCCGGATGCTGCGCAAGGCTGCGGCAGCGCCGGACGTCGAGCTCGCCGACTGGTCGACGCCCCTCATCGAGCGGGGCCAGGACTTCGGACCGCTGGACCGAGTGCCGGCGGCCGAGCTGGACGATGCTCGCCCGAACCCCGTGGACGGTGCCGGGCGCCTTCCCCGATCTTCCAAAGAGCCTGAGCTGAGGTGCGCCTTCGTCGTTGACGGTCTGTGGGCAGGAGGCGTCTGCGAGTTCGTGATGCTGCTGGCTCGCCATCTCCCACAAGAGGGCATAGCGGTGTGCGTCGTCGACGCCAACGCCGACTCGGTGGTGGCGACGAGCCGCTACCGAGACCAGCTTCTCCAGGCAGGCGTGCCCGTCTTCGACGGGTCGACACCGGAGAAGGCGGAGCACGCCTTCCGGCTGTGGGCTCCTGACGTCGTCAGCGAGCAGGGTCTGCCGTCGGCAGCCTCGTTCGACGCGGCCGCCGCACTCGGCATACCCATCGTCGAAGTCCTCCATGGCATGCACCCGTACCTCAGCGGATTCACCGAGCGCCACCAGCAGGTGCGCCAGGCGGCTGCCAGGCTCGTCGCGGTGAGCGAGTTGGTCCGCCGTCAGTACCTCCAGCTCGACCCTGGAGCGGACCCGAGGCGTGTCATCACCATTCCCAACGCAATGGACCAGGGGTCGCGCCCGCTGGTCGACCGCATCGTGGCTCGCCGCACGCTCGGGCTCGAAGACGAGTTCGTCATCGTGTCCCTGGGCAGGTACAGCCTGCAGAAGAACGTCACCGGCATGGTCACGGCCTTCGGGAGGGTCGCCGACCAACTGCCCGACGCCCATCTCGTGGTAGCCGGCCACGCCGCCGACGCATTCCACCTCGCCCAGGCCGCAGAACGGCGTGACGGGTTTGCCGCATCCGATCGCATCCACATGAGGGGCGACACGTCGTCGCCGAACGTGGTGCTGGCCGCCGCCGACACCTTCTTGATGGACTCGTTCTTCGAAGGCTGGTCGCTGGCCGCCATGGACGCGGTCTACGCCGGGGTGCCTCTGGTGGTGGCAGAGGTCGCCGGCGCATCCGAGCAGGTCGGTAGCCGAGGCGAGCGCGGGATCATGGTGCCGAACCCGGCGGGCCATACCGGGCTCGTCGGGTGGGACGAGATGAGGAAGGTCGCCTACGGGAGACAGGCGAACACTGAAGCCCTCGGCGCCGCCCTGGTGGAGACCCACTCCCGCCGCCATGAGTGGCTGCAGAGGCGACCCGAGCTCCAGCGGCAAGCCCGCAACCATTTCCCCGTGGCCGATCTGGTGGAATCCCACGCCGCGGTGCTACGAGACGCAGCCGGATCGAGTTCCATGTCGTTGGTGTCCGCACTGCAGACGGCGAGGACGGTCACATGAGCCAGGTCAGCCTGGATCGCACGTCATCCAGCGCCCCGGCTGATCGAAGCGTCTTCCGGGACGTCCGCCTCCGTTGGGATGCTCTCCTCGGTGCGGTTCGGATGAAGTCGGTCGGCGGCTCCGGTCGATACCAGCGCGGCGTCCCGCCGGTGAGGCGCGAGACGGTCTCCGTCGTCATCCCTTGCTACAACTACGGGCGCTACCTCCCCGACGCGGTGGCGAGTGTGCTGCGCCAGGACCTGGTCGATGTCGAGATCATCATCGTCGACGACGCCAGCACGGACGACAGCGTCGCCGTCGCCAGGGAGCTCAGCGATGCGGATCCCCGGGTGCGCCTCATCGAGCACTCCGAGAATCGGGGCCATATCGCCACCTACAACGAAGGTCTCTCCGAAGTGTCCGGCGACTATGTGGTCTTGATGTCGGCGGACGATCAGCTCGCGCCGGGGTCGTTGGCACGCGCTCTCGCCGTGTTCCAGGCGATGCCGGCGGTCGGCCTGGTGTATGGCTCGGTCGAGCTCTTCTCGCAATCAGAGGCGGCGCACGCCATCTGGGCTGAGGCGATCGAGGGAACACCCTGGGACTGGATCGCTTGGAAGGGCGACGATTGGGCGCGTGAGGTGTGTCGGTACGGCCGAAACGTCATCCGCAGTCCGGAGGTCGTCCTCCGCCGGCACGTGTACGAAGCGACCGGCGGCTACGACTCGAGTCTCCCACATGTCGCCGATCTCGCCATGTGGCTGCGTTCGTCGCGCCTGGGCGCCGTCGCCAGGGTGCTCGGAACCCCGCAGGCGCTCTACCGCATCCATGACGCAAGCATGCACTGGACCACGGGGGGCGTGGCAGAGCTGACGGAGCGACGAAGTGGTTTCGCATCCTCGCTCGACGAGGCGGACCAGCGGGAACTGCGACAAACGGCCTTCGCCGCGCTGGCTGGTCAGGCCTTGCACGGAGCTGCTTGGTCGCTGGAGGCGAACGCGGGTGACCAGCTGAGCGCTGAGTTGGAGGCCTTCGCCCGCGGTTCGATCGAGGACTACAGCACACTGCCTGGCTGGAGGGCGGTCCGGCGGCGCCGCAGGATCGGCGCCTTGCCGGAAGCGGTCGGGTCGAGGGTGATGCGAGCGCTGCTCCTGAAGCGGCGATGGAGGGATGCCTTCGAACGTCGCTTCTGGCAGTGGCGAGGGATCTAGCCCGTCCCGGACGGTCGTCTGTCGACGTAGGGATCGGGAGTCGCGCCCTGTGCAGGATGTATCGGGCGTCTCGACCCCGCCTTGTCACCCGGCCGAGATCGACGTTCAGCCGTACCTGAGAACCTGCGCCGCCCGAGCGATGCGACGTCGGGCGCGGGTCACCACCGTCACGTCTTCCGGGCCGAAGCCTGCCCAGCTCGATCGCTCGAGGGTTGCGAACCACTGGGCGGCGAAGGGATGGTCGGTGCGGCCGGCCCAGGGCTTGACGGGACCCGTGTAGTGCACCATGGCCGGCTTGGCCACGGCATCCTCGACTTCCGAGCGGTACATGGCCCAGGCCAGGCCGCGCTCCTCGGCATCGATGGTCTGGAGGTTCCAGCGCCTGGGGACCTCTCGCCAGCGACCCTGGGCGACCACGTTGAGCGCGTCCTGATCGCCCCACTGCAGCTTCTTCTCGCGAAGGAGTGCCAGTGCAGTCTTGTCGGTGCCCTCACGCCTCCATGTGTCCAACGGCATGACGAGCAGGCCAGCGTTGAAGTACTCGGCGTCCGGGGCGAGGCCCAACGACCGCCAATCGGTGCCGAGCGGTCCGGCAGCGAAGGGGGCTCCGGCATCCCGGACTGCCGCCAGTAGATGACCGTCGAGGTCGGTGCGCCACAACTCGGCGAACGAATCCAGAACCAGGGTGTCTGCATCCAGGTAGATCGTCCGCGTTCGACTCGCCGGCAGAAGCTCGGGAAGGAGGAACCGGAAGAGGGAGGCAGCGCTCAGCCACGTCGGGTAGTTGGCGCCGGCGAGGAGACGCAGGTCGACGTCCACCCAGTCGATCCCGATACGCCCGGCCACATCACGCTCGATTCGCGCACGCACGTCGTTGGCGAGGCCGGTGCAGAGCACCGATACCTCACAAGGCGTGCCTCGACGGTGGTGGGCTTCAGCCAGGCTCAGCAAGGAGACGGCAAGGGGCATCTCGAATCCCCCGTCGACCGTCATCGAGATGTGCACCGTGTCGCTCACGGATGGCATCGGTAGCTGGGGCGCCTGTGGCGAGGTCATCGTTCACCGGTCCTCTGCCACACCCGATACCCGACGCTGTCGGACACCTGTCTCCGCAAACCGGCAACGACCCGGGGAAGCCGCGGCATCGCCTCAGGGCCGGCCGCGATCCGGCGCTGGAGAGCCGTCCACGCCGGCAACTGGTAGGCGGCCGGGTAGGTCTCCGTTGCGAACCGCACGAGTTCGTCGATCGGCTCTTCTTCGGAGCGATCATCGTCGAACGCCCGGCATGCCCAGTCGAGCGCGGCGGTTGCCAGAGCCTGCCGAGCCTGGTCGTGCAGGGCATCCGCATCGGGGATCCTGTCGGCGGCACCACCGGCGAAGACTGCGTCGAAGGCATGGCGGCGACCACGCAGGTCGAAGAGCATGCCGGCATGGTCGGTGCGCTGCAGGCTGTGCTCGTGGATGCGGTAGTAGCCCTGCGGAGGACCGTTGACCCGACCGACGTCACCCGACAGCGCCAGCTCGAGAAAGAGATGCATGTCGAATGTGTGCGGCAGGTCCTCGCGCACGGCACCGATCTGACGGACCGCGGAAGAGCGCATCACGACTTCGGGCTGGCAGATGGCGTTGACGGCCGACCGGCACCTCCGGGCAAACCAGTCGGAGCCATCCCAAATGGTCCAGCTGCGTGGAGGGGACTCCGGGTGCGATGGCACTTGCCCGCTGAAGATGTGGGGGCGCCCGTACGTGAAGGTCACGTCCGGATGTCGCTCCATGAGTGCGGTCGCTCGCGCCAGGGCACCCGGTGCCAGCAGGTCGTCGGCGTCGAGCTTGACGACGTACTCGGTCGTGATGCCGGCCAAAGCGGCGTTCATCGAGGGCAGCTGGCCCCGGTTGGTCCGGTTCCGAATGACGGTCACACGTTCGTCGCCGCCGGCGAGACGCTCGGTGACCCGTTGGGTCTCGTCCACCGAGGCGTCGTCGACGATCAGCAGCCTCACATCGACATCGCGTTGATCCAAGAACACTGCCGGCGCACGCCGTCAGGAAGCGGCCGTAGTTGTATGACAGCACGACCACCGTCACCCCTGGCCGATCCTGCGGCGTGGATGGGACGCCCCTGAGCAGCCGCTTGCGTCGGATGGCCGGTCGATCGTTCAGCGTCCACGACTCCGGCCGGGTCCGGTCCAGGCGGAGCAGTCGTCCGGTGGATCACGTTGACATTCCCGGGGTCGGTTGACGCAAAGCGGGGCGCGGTGTCACTTGAACCGGGCCACAACTGGTGGATGCGGTCGGAAGCGCCGTGCCGCGCGCGTGCATTCTCATCGTCATTCGTCGGGGCCTCCGCCAAGACTGGTACGGCCGGCGCAGATGGCCCGGCCGATCCGTAGACCCACAGTCTACGGGTGGGCTGCTCGGCGACCATGAGTCCTCTGGCCCATTTGCCGCTGCGCCACAGGATGGGTCGCCCGGTGGATACCGCAATGGCGGTCTTCTCCGTACAATGGCGACTCGAAGCCTTATTGGGGGAACGCTGCGCGGCGAGTCGCCGCGAACAGCGTGGGGAACGGCCAGCAGCGACGTCTGTGATCTCGCAGGGACGCTGAGCCGTGGGTTCTCTCCAACTGTCCGACGGCTTCATACCAGATCGTCCACAGGAGAGAACGGTGCCCGGGCCAAGACACGCCATCCTCGAGAGGAACGCGACGCGGCCGGGGTCGCGTCGGTTCGCCGCGGTCTGTGCCGTCCCCCGCCGGATGCCCACTGGGCTGCCGACCGTCGAGGGGTGCGCCGGTGCCTGACGCCGCCGTGGTGTCCCTACCCGTCGAGGACGATGTCACTACGACGGAAGCGGAGCCGGAGACCTCGCACCTCGAGGCACTGAGGTCCTCGTCGATCATCGGCGGTTCGAGCATCGTCATGATGCTCATTCGGATGGTCAGGACGAAGGCGGTCGCCCTGCTGTTGGGGCCGGCCGGTGTGGGGCTCGAGGCGGTGTTCGACTCCATCGTGGTCCTCGCCAAGACATTCTTCGACGCGGGTCTGGGCACATCCGGGGTGCGGGAGGTGGCGGTCGCTGCAGCCTCCGGGAGTGACGAGTCCGTCGCCCGAACGGTGTTCACCCTTCGCCGCGTCTGCCTGGTCCTCGGCCTGATCGGCGGAGCGACGATGTTCCTCGGCGCCGACACCATCAGCACGGTTGCTTTCGGGGACCACTCCCACTCGGGAAGCATTCGGCTGCTGTCGCTGATCGTCGCCATCGGTCCCATCGCCACCGGCTGGGGTGCGCTCCTCACGGGTATGCGCCGGATCGGCGATCTAGCCCGGATGAACATTTGGGGCACGCTGGCCGGAGCCGCTCTCAGCATTCCCTTCGTTTACCTGTGGGGCACCAGCGGTATCGCCCCGTACATGGTGGTCGCTGCTGGCGTCGGGCTCCTGATTGCTTGGCTGTACGCCCGCCGCATTCCCATCGCCAAGGTGAAGCTCTCCAACCGAGAGGTATTCACGAAGGCACAGGGAATGATGCGTCTCGGGGTAGCGCTCGTGGCCTCGTATCTCTTGTCGACGGGCGCGGTTTTTGTGGTGCGGATCCTGGTCACGCGGACGCAGGGTGTCGAGGCGGCAGGATTGTTCCAAGCCGCCACCGCACTGTCGATGGTTTACGTCGGGTTCATCCTGCAGGCGATGGGAACGGACTACTTCCCGCGGTTGACCGAAGTGTCGTCCGACGACGAACGCATGAATCAGACCGTGAACGAGCAGGCCGAGGTCTCCTTTCTGCTCGCCCTTCCTGGCGTCTTGGCAACCCTCGCCCTTTCACCGTGGGTGATCAGCATCCTGTACTCGAGCCAGTTCGGCCAGGCGGCCGATGTCCTGTCCTGGCAGATGGCGGGAATGCTCCTCAGGCTGGTGTCGTGGCCGATGGGCTTCGTCCTGGCTGCTCGAGGTCGCGGCGTTGCTCTCGTCTGGACCGAGGTAGCCGCCTGGAGTGTGTACGTGCTCCTGTCCTGGGTGGGACTGGAGACCTTCGGCCTGGTCGGTGTCGGCATGGCTTTCCTCGGTTTGTACATCTTCCACTCGATCATGATCTACGGCGTCGTCCGGTCGATGTCGGGCTTCCGTTGGCAGCCGGCGAATCTGCGGCTCATCGCAATGGGAATTCTCACGACTGCCGTCGCGCTGTGGGCCCGACTGAGCCTGGCCGAGCCGTGGGCGACGGGTGTTGGACTGGCGCTGGCAACGCTGACAGGTCTGTTCTGCCTGCGGGCACTCATGCGCATCCTCGGTCGGGAGCGCATCGACCGGTTGCGCATCTGGTTGTTCGGTCTGCCCCGGAGGGCGATCACCTCGTTCAGCGAACGGCGGAAGCCCCGTGTCGACCACTGATCTCCGGCACCCGTCGAGGGGAATGCGGTCGTACCTCCGTCGGCGATTCGGGCTCTGGCCGCTCCACGAGCTCAAGAACCGCGTTCTGCTCGGTCCCAAGACACCGGCACTCCGACGGTTCGAGGACGGCGAGGTGGCACGACTGCTCTCGATGCTGGGTGGGGTACAGCGAGCTGGGTGCGCCACCATCGTCCCCACGTACCGGCGCCCCGAGCTGCTGAAGGTGGCGGTCGAGAGCGCCCTGTCCCAGACGATGGCCGACAACATCGTGATGGTGGTGGACGACGGCGGTGGCCTGCCGGCGCTTCCCGATCACCCGCGTCTCCGAGCGGTGTCGCTCTCCCGCAACACGGCGGTGCTCGGGCTCGTGCGCAACGTCGGGATCAGGCTCACGGACTCGGACTTCATCGCCTTCCTCGACGACGACAACCAGTGGAAGCCGAACCACTTGCATACGGCGATCACCGCGCTCCGTGGACATGACAGTGAGGCGTTGGGTCCGCCCCCCGATGCCGTCTATACCGCGGTAGAGAGAAGGATGCCCGACGGCGTTCTGCTCGACACACTGTCGAAGCCATTCGACCGTGCCGAGTTCGCCGACCAATCGTCCTTCGTCGACGCCAACTCGATCGTGGTGCGTCGCCATGCCGGCGTCAACTTCAGCCGCCTCCACCGCGTCAAAGCGACGCTGCCCAAGGAGGATTGGGAGTTCATCTACCGTCTCTCCAAGACACGCAGGATCGAGCACATTGCCGTTCCCACCGTCGAATACCTGGTCAACGCCGACAGCTACTACACCAAGTGGTAGCCCCAATTTGGGCCAATTGGCCCATGCCGCAAGATGTGGAGCGTGGCTACCCTGACGTCGTCGGTGCGGGTGCATCGAATGTGTTGGGGAAGCCCACCCGATCGCCTGGTGGGTCTGATAGGGGTCAGGAAGAGATGCAACTGCAATCCGGCGTCGTGCCGGCCTCGGGCGACCACGCCCCGGGTCGGCGCGACATCGCCATCACCAATCCGGGACGGCGCTTCGACGCGCCTGTCCATTCAGCGAGGGTCTGACGTGTACCGGCAGAGCCTCGCCATGGAGCGCACCAGACGCATGGTCGTCGACGGGACAGCCGTGTTCGCCGCTGCCCTGCTCGCCGTGTGGCTGCGGCACGCCTGGGCGTGGGTAGGGGCGACCGAGGGGCCCACCCCTTGGCGCAGCTATGTGCTTCCGGCGGTCGTCGTCGCCCTGCTCACCGTCGGCGTCCTCAAGCTGGCCGGCGCCTACTCCCAGCCGGGGGTCCGGGTCCCGCCGGCGCTCACCATCGCCGCCCTCGGTGTGGCGACGCTGGCAATGCTGACCTTTGGCTTCTTCTACCGGTCGGCCTCGTATTCACGGGTCACCGTGGTCATCTTCGTGCCGCTGGCAGCTGTCGTCCTGGCCGCCGCCAGGGCGGCATTGCAGCGCTACGTCCGGTCGGCGAGCAACAACGCCGACGCGGTGCGCCGCGTGCTCATCGTGGGGAAGACGCCGCTGGGTAACCGGCTGTCGGCAGCGCTGCGGATGCGTCCGACGTTCTACGAGGTGATCGGCTTCCTCGACGACGACCTGCCTCCGTCCGGGAGCGAGAACAACAACGTCCCGGTGCTCGGCGGGGTCGACCTGATCGGTACGTCGATCGACACGCTCGACGTGGACGAGGTCCTCATCGCCCTTTCCGGGCCCACCGACCGGGTGATGGACGTCATCGGCGAGTGCATGCAACAGGGCGTGGCGTGGAAGGCGGTGCCGCACACCTACGGCCTACGAGTCGACCGGATGTGGATCGACGACTTCGACGGCATCCCGCTGGTGGGGACCCGTGGCTCGCGTCTCATCGGGTACAACAAGATGGTCAAGCGGACCTTCGACGTGGCCGTCGCCTCGGTCGCCCTGCTGGTGCTCTCCCCGGTGCTCGGCCTGGTGGCGCTCGCCGTGAAGCTCACCTCGAGAGGGCCCGTGTTGTACCGCCAGACCCGGGTGGGGATCCATGGCCTCGAGTTCCAGATGCTGAAGTTCCGCTCGATGCGCACCGACAGCAGCACCGATATCCACACCGCCTTCACCAACGAGTGGATCCACGGTCGCACCGGCAGCGAGGAGGAGGGAGAGGAGGCGGTCCACAAGATCGAGCGTGACCCGCGGGTCACCGGCATCGGCCGGGTCATCCGGGCGACCAGCATCGATGAGCTGCCGCAGTTCTGGAACGTCCTCCGCGGCGACATGAGCGTCGTCGGCCCACGGCCGCCGCTGCCCTACGAGGTCGACCACTACACCGAGTGGCACCGTCGCCGCCTCGGCGCACTGCCCGGGATCACCGGGTCGTGGCAGGTTTCGGGGCGCAACACCCTCTCGTTCGACGAGATGGTGGCCCTCGACGTCGCCTACATCGAGGGTTGGAGCCTGGAGAAGGACCTCAGCATCGTGCTGCGGACCATCCCGGCGATGCTGATGGGGAGATGACGTGACCGTACGACCCGACACCGTTCGCTTCGGGGTCCTCGGCTGCGGCTACTGGGGCCCGAACCACATCCGGAACCTGAACGCGCTGCGCGCCCGGGGCGCCGTGATGGCGGCGGCAGCCGACCCCGACGAGGCCCGCCGCCGGCACATCGCCGACCTCTACCCGGGCGTCCGCCTCGTCCCCGATGCCGACGAGCTGATCGAGGCAACCGACATCGACGCCTTGGTGATCGCCACACCGGTCGGCCTCCACTTCGACCAGGCCCGCCGGGCGCTGGAGAACGGCAAGCACGTCCTGGTGGAGAAGCCATTCACCACCAGCCTGGCGCAGGCCAGGAGACTGGCCGAGATCGCCGCCGCCAACGAGCGCGTCCTGATGGTGGGGCACACCTACCAGTACTCCGGGGCGGTCAACGACATCCGGGACCGGGTGCGCTCCGGGGAGCTGGGCGACCTGAGCTACATCAGGTCGCTCCGGGTCAACCTCGGGCTGCTCCGCACCGACGCCAACGTGATCTGGGACCTGGCGCCCCACGACGTCTCGATCCTGCTCCACGTGTTGGAGCGGATGCCGCTCACCGTCCAGGCCAACGCCATGGCCCGGATCAGCAGGTCGGTCGAGGACGTCGCCAGCATCACCCTCGACTTCGGCGAACAGCTGATGGCCAACGTGATCGTGTCCTGGCTCGACCCGCAGAAGGTCCGCCAGATGACCTTCGTCGGCGATCGCAAGATGCTGGTCTACGACGACATCTCACCCAACGAGAAGATCCGCATCTTCGACAAGGGCATCGACGTTCCCCGCCACTGGGACTCGTTCGGCGACTTCCAGTACTCGTACCGGTACGGCGACATCGTCACCCCGATGATCGAGGAGAAGGAGCCGATGCTGGTCGAGGATGCCCACTTCCTCGAGTGCTGCCTGCTCGGGAAGGAGCCGACCAGCGGATCCGAGGACGCGGTGGCGGTCACCGGGATCCTCGAGGCGGCTATGCACAGCGTCGCCACCGGCAAGCTGGTCGTCGTCGACGACTTCATGACGGCAGGCGCCAGTGCGGCGCCGACGGTCGACGTCGACACCATGGCCGACGTGGTCCCGCTGCGGCCGCGGCGACCCGGGGCGAAGCCCGTGCCGGGCCGGCGGAGAGCCCTGGTGATCGACCCGTCACAGGACAACCGGGCGTACCTCACCGAGGCGTTGACCTCGTTCGAGCCCGGGTTCAAGGTGGTCACCGTTGCCAGCCCGGGACAGGCCGCCGAGTGGATGAGCTCGTTCACCCCCGACCTTGTTGTGGTTGGCAACACCGCCGATGGCCACAGCGACGACGAGGTGGTCCGTTTCGTGGACCGGCTGCTGTCCACGTCCGACTCCCGACACAGCCGGGTGGTCTCGTTCGGCCGAGGCGAAGGCGCCGGCATCCCGGGATCCCATGCCGTCGTTCTGGCCGACGCCGGGCTCAGCGACCTTCTCCGGACCATCCGCCGCCTGTTCGACGCCCCGCCGACCCGATTGGAGCCGTCCGGCGACACTCACGTCGTCGGCGTCCACTGATCTTGGGTCTCCCGGGGGCCCTGCATCCTTTTCTCAGGACCTTCCTAGAGATGGGCCATCGGGGATCGGCCATAATGAGTTGTACACAGCCCCGATCGACGAGGAGCGACCGATGGATCTGGCCGGCCTGCTCGGCGAGAGTGCCGACGAGCTACTGACCTACGAGTGCAAGGGGATCGCTCGCGACGAGCTCGTGCTCCCCGGCCCCGACTTCATCGAACGGGTCTTCCTCGACACCGACCGGCCGCTGCAGGTGCTGCGGAGCCTGCAGTCGCTGTTCGACCACGGCCGCCTCGGGGGCACCGGGTACGTGTCGATTCTCCCGGTCGACCAGGGGATCGAGCACTCGGCGGCGGCTTCCTTCGCCCCCAATCCCCGCTACTTCGACCCGAAGAACATCGTCGAGCTGGCCGTCGAGGCCGGGTGCAACGCTGTCGCCTCCACCCTCGGGGTGCTCGGCGCCACCGCCCGCCGCTACGCCCACCGCATCCCCTACATCGTCAAGCTCAACCACAACGAGCTCCTCACCTACCCGGCCAACCCCGACCAGGTCATGTTCGGCTCGGTGGAGCAGAGCTATGACATGGGCGCCGCCGGCGTGGGCGCCACCATCTACTTCGGGTCGGCCGAGTCCACCCGCCAGCTCCAGGAGGTGAGTGAGGCGTTCGCCCAGGCCCACGAGCTGGGGATGTTCACCGTTCTGTGGTGCTACACCCGCAACTCGGGGTTCACCGTCGACGGGGTCAACTACGAGGTCTCCGCCGACCTCACCGGGCAGGCGAACCACCTCGGTGTGACCATCGAGGCCGACATCATCAAGCAGAAGCAACCCGAGAACAACAACGGCTATGGCGCCGTCGGCTTCGGGCGCACCCATGCCAAGGTCTACGACGAGCTGACCACCGACCACCCGGTCGACCTGACCCGGTGGCAGGTGGCCAACTGCTACATGGGTCGCATCGGGTTGATCAACTCGGGCGGCGCCTCGTCGGGGGCCGGCGACCTGGCCGAGGCGGTCCGCACCGCCGTCGTCAACAAACGCGCCGGGGGCATGGGCCTCATCAGCGGACGAAAGGCGTTCCAGCGCCCGACGAGCGAGGGCATCGAGTTGTTGCAGGCGATCCAGGACGTGTACCTGAACGACGCCGTGACCATCGCCTGAAGGAGAGAGCAGGTATGGGCTTCGAGCTCCCCGAAGCAAGGTCGGTTGCCGTCAATCCGACGCAGGCCGAGATGCGCGCCTGGACGCTGGAGTTCATGCCGAGGGTGACCGAAACCGAGTTCGGCAACCTCAACTACCAGGCCGAGACCAAGGCCCGGCTCACCGCTTCGACGTTCTTCGTGTCCGAGGACGACGAGTTCAAGAACCGGATCTCCCGGGCCGAGGCCGACGAGTGGGCAACCCGCCAGGACGCCTACATCGCCGAGCATGACATGATCCTCGATCGAGGGGTACATCGGGCCCGATCCCGAGTTCCGCACCGGTTGCCGCCTGTACATCGACCGCACTCAGGCCAACATCCCGGCGATGCAGCAGCAGCTGTACTTCCCGCCCGACGACGGCTGGGAGGCGGAGTTCACCGTCGTCTACACACCGGGGCTGGCGGCGCCCGGTAAGCCAAACGACTGCCTGATCATCGTCGACAACGAGAGGTACGTCACCAGGGTCTTCGGCTCCGACTACTTCGGCGAGTCGAAGATGGGCGGTCTACGGATGTGGAACCACCTCGTGTACCAGGCCGGCGGGCTCGCTCTCCACTCCGGGCTCAAGACCTTCCCCGACGTGAACGGGGAGGAGAAGGCGGCGCTCATCCTCGGCCTCTCCGGCACCGGGAAGACCACCACCACGTTCCGCCAGCAGCTCGATTCGCTGCCGGTACAGGACGACATGGTCGCCCTGATGCCCGGGGGCTTGGTGTACACCACCGAGAACGGCTGCTTCGCCAAGACCTACGGGCTCGACCCGATCGACGAGCCCACCATCTACGGCGGGACGACGCGGCCGGACGCCTGGCTGGAGAACACCCATGTCGACGAGGACGGCAAGGTCGACTTCTTCGACGATTCCTACACCCGCAACGGGCGCTCGACGTTCCCGTTGGGGAACATCCGCCACCGTGACCCCCGTCACGTCCCGAAGGCGAGCTATCTCCTGCTGCTCAACCGCAACGAGAACATCATCCCCGCGGTCGCCCGCCTGCGGCGCGACCAGGCGGCGGCGTACTTCATGCTGGGAGAGACCAAGGGGACGTCTGCCGGCGGCGCTGCGGAGGCGGGGAAGAGCCTGAGGGTGCCGGGCACCAACCCATTCTTCTTCACCAACGACGCACTGCAGGGCAACCGGTTCCTCGAGCTGCTCGACACCATGCCCGACCTCGAGGTGTACCTGATGAACACCGGGTCGGTCGGCGGGCCCGACGGGAGCGACCAGTCGAAGAAGGTCCGCATCGCCGACAGCTCGGCAATCGTCGCCGGCATCGTCGACCGGACGATCGAGTGGGCGACCGACCCCGACTTCGGCTACGAAATGGCGGTGTCGGTACCCGGGGTGGAGGACACCGACCTGCTCCAACCCGCCAGGCATTACGAGAACATCGGCCGGACCGAGGAGTACCGGGAAACGGTGGAACGACTCGTCTCCGAGCGAAGGGCCTATCTGGCTTCCTTCCCCGGGCTGTCATCTAGCATCGTTTCCGCGGTTTAGACCGGCGAGAGGGGGGTGCGGTTGGCCAGCGAGCTTCCGGGCGACGACCGTTGGGTCGCCGACCCCCGGTTCGAGCTGAACGAGATAAGCCGGCCAGACTTCACCGTGCTGAAGAAGGGCGGCGTCGACCCGGGCGAGGTCGAAGCGTACGTGACCCGCCTCGAGCGGCTGGCTCGCGACTTCTCCAGCTTCACCCGCGAGCTCGAGTCCCGGATCGCCCACGCCAGGGCCGAGGTCCGCGACGCCAAGTCGGCCGAGCGCCGCGCCGTCGACGAGGCGATGCTTGCCGCCTTCGACGCCAAGGAGCGGATCATCCTCGAAGCCGAGGAACGCGCCTGGGAGATCGAGGAGGAGGCTCGCCGCCGGTCCACTGCCCTGCAGGAGACGACCAGCCGGATGGGCGGCACGACCGAAGAGGTCGCCGAGGCGCGCCGCGAGCTGTCCAACTACAGGGCACAGGTCGAGGACCTCGAGATCCAGGTCAAGCGATGGCGCACTCGGGCATCGCGGCTCGAGGAGCAGATGCAGCAGCCGCTCACCGCTTCCGCCTCCGATGATGCCGACGACGGGTCGAGGTTGTCGGCGACCGAGCGGCGGGCGCGGGCGCTGATGGCGGCCGCCCGGACCGAGGCCGCCCAGATCACCGCCGACGCCGAAGCCGAGCTGGCCAGGTCCCGCCAGGTGACCACTGCCGAGTCGGAGGCCGAACGGACCACCGCCGCCGCCGAAGGGCTCGTCGATGATGCCCGACGGCAGGCCGCAGAGATCGTCGAAGTGGCCCGCGCCGAAGCCGCCAAGGTCACGGAGGCGGCAGACCTGCAGAAGGAGAAGGCGACGACGGCTGCGGCCCGCGAGGTCGAGCGGGCCAAGAAGCGCGTCGACAAGCTGACCGCCGAGGCGGAGACTCGGCTGGCGAAGGTCTATGCCGTCGAGGCCGACGCCCAGAAGACCGCGGCGGCAGAAGCCGACGCCGTGCTCGTCGCCGCTCGCGGCGAGGCCGCCGACATCATTGCCGCCGCCAACGCCAAGGCCGAGGAGCTGACGCAGGCGGCGTCGACCGCGGCGGAGGCCGGCCGGGAGTCCGACGAGGCAGGCCGCCTGGCCGAGGAGGCAGGCCGCCTGGCCGAGGAGGAGTTGGCCGCCAGGTTGGACGAGGCGCGACGACTCGCCGAGGAAGCCGCCGCCGACCGCGCCACGGCGGCGGCGGCGCTGGTCACCGCCCAACGAGCCGCCGCTGCCGAGGTCGACGCCGAGCTCGCCGAGGCCAGGTCACAGGCGGCCGCCATCGTTGCCGCCGCAACCGGCCAGCAGGCGGCCGGTGAGTCCGACTTGGAGGACACCCGACAGGCGATGCTCCGTGAGGGAGCCGACATCGTTGCCGCCGCCCGCCGCCAGGCAGACGAGATCGCCGCCGCCGCCGACGAGCAACGTGCCGTCGCCGAGGCGGAGCTGGCGAGGGCGCTCAGCGAGCGAGATGCCTCCGAGCGGCTGCTGGCCGAGGCGACCGCCGAGGCGCGGCGCCAGCGCGATGCGCTCGTCGCCTCCGCCCGAGAGGAAGCCGAACGCATCACCGCCGGTGCCGAGGAGGAGCGGAGCTCCCTCGAGGCCGAAGTGGCGACGGCCCTGCGCGTGGCCGAAGAGCAGGCGATCGCCATCGTCGCCGAGGCCCACCAGGAGGCGGTAGCCGTCACCCAGGCGGCAGCAGCCGACCGTGAGGCGGCCGCCGCCGAGAAGGCCGCTGCCCGGGACCGCGCCACGGAGGAGGTGGCCGAGCTGATGGCCACCGCCCGAGCCGACGCCGATGGGCTGAAGCGAGAGGCCGAGGCCACTCGCAACCAGGTCGAGGCGGATCGGATGGCGTTCGAGTCGGAGGTGGCGGCCAATCGCCTGGAGGCGACCGAGGAGGCTGCCGGCATCGTGGCGGCGGCCACCGCCGAGGCGGAGGCCATTCGCAATCGCATGGAGGCCGACCGGGTGGCGGAGGAGTCCGAGATGGCGGCGGCCCGGGCGTCGGCCGTCACCGAGGCGGAATCCATCGTCGCCGACGCCCGGGCCGGGGCCGAAGCGATCGCGGCGAGGTCCGCAGAGGACCGCGCCGCCGTCGAGGCGGCGATGGCCGAGCTGCGTGCGGCGACCTCCACGGAACTGGAGGAGCAACGCGCCAACGCAGCGGCGGAGGCGACGAAGATCGTGGATTCGGCCGCAGCGGCGGCGGCCGCCGCCGCCGCCAAGTCGGCCGCCGACCGGGCCGCGGTCGACGCCGAGATATCCGAGCTGCGGGCGGCGGCAGCATCCGACGTTCAGATGATGATCGATGACGCCACCGCGTCTGCCGAGGAGATCGCCGCCAGGTCGGCCGCCGACCGGGCCGCGGTCGAGGCGGAGGTGGCGGCGCTGCGGGCTGCGACCGCCGCCGACGTGAAGAGGCTGCTGGATGACGCCACAGCTGCAGCCGCCGCCACGGCCACCAAGGCCGCCGAGGACCGGGCGGCGTTGGACGCCAAGCTGGCGGCGGCGCACCTGGCGGCTGAGAAGCAGTCCGCCGAGCTGGTGGCCCGCGCCCGCCGTCAGGCGGAGGCCATCGTCGGCGCGGCCGCTGCCGACCGGGAGGCGGCGGCGACGGAACGGGCGGAGACCGTCCAGGCGGCCCACGACGAGGCGGCCGCGCTCGTGGCGGCGGCGCACGCCGATTCCGAGCGTCTCAGGGCCGAGGCGGCTGCCGACCGGGAGGCGGCGGCGACGGAACGGGCGGAGACCGTCCAGGCGGCCCACGACGAGGCGACCGCTCTCGTCGGCGCGGCGCACGCCGATTCCGATCGTCTCAGGGCCGAAGCTGCCGAGGTGAGCGCAGCGGCGGCCGCCGACCGGGCGACCGCGGAGCGTCTCAGCGTCGAGGCGGCCGAACTGAGCGCCAGGGCTGTCGACGACCGGGCGACCGCCGACATCGAGGTGGCGGCGCTACGACAGACCGCCGCCGCCGAGACCGACGCGCTGCTGGCGGCCGCACGTGCCGACGCGGCGGCAGCCGAGCAACGGGCCACGGAGGCCGCCGAAGCCCTGGCCGATGCCAACAGCCAGGCGGCGGCGGCCCTCGCCGAAGCCGAAGAGCGGGCGGCGACGCTGCGTTCCGAGGCAGAAGCCGACCGGCTCGAGGCGGCTGCCCTGGTCGAGGCGGCCAAGGAGCGGGACACCGAGTCGGGCCTGAAAGCCCGCGAGACACTGGAGCGCGCCACCACCGAGGCGGACCAGATCGTGCGCAGCGCCGAGGCGAGGGCCGAGGAACGCCGTTCCGCAGCGGAGACGCTCCTCTCCAGCGCCCGGGCGGAGGCCGCCCGCATCCGCGACGAGAACGAGCGAATCTTCGAGGCGATGCGGGGTCGGACCGCCAACCCGGCGGCCCTGGCCCGCGAGGCGGCGTCGCCGCCCCGGCCCATCAGCCCGCCGCCGGTGGCCCCGTCCGAGGACCGTCGCAGCCGGTATGCCCGCCAGTCGGCCCAACTCCCCCGCATCGGCAGTGGGGGGGACGTCCTGTCCAAGATCGGCGACCTCCGGAAGAAGCCCGGCGACCGGCCCCCCGACGACGACGTCGACGACGACTGACCGCGCCCGGGTGACTTTGCCGGCGCTCCGGGCCATTCCTACAATGGGCGGACCCCGCCCGCCGCGGCGGTGGGGCCCCCCTGCAAGCCCGGCTCTGGCTGTGCCGTGAGCCGGTGACCATCCGAAGATGTGGAGTACGCACTCGTGCCTGAACTGATCGCGCCGCACGGCGGCGAACTGGTGGACCTGCTCGTCGACGATGCCCGCGCCGCGGAGCTCAAGGGCCTGTCCCTCGAGCTGCCTTCCTGGGACTTGACCGACCGTCAGGTGTGCGACCTGGAGCTGTTGCTCAACGGATCCTTCTCACCGCTCCGGGGCTTCCTGAGCCGCACCGACTACGAGTCGGTGGTCGCCGACATGCGGCTCGCCGACGGGACGCTGTGGCCGATGCCGATCACCCTCGACATCTCCGAGGATGCCGCCGAGGGGCTCGCTCCGGGGATGGGCCTGGCGCTGCGCGATCCGGAGGGCGTGATGCTCGCCGTCGTCCACATCGAGGACGTGTGGCGGCCGGACAAGCAGGCCGAGGCCAAGGGAGTGTTCGGCACCGAGAGCACCGAGCACCCCGGCGTGGCGTACCTGATGGACGTCGCCGGCCCCATCTACGTGGGTGGCACCGTCGAAGGTGTCCAGCTGCCGGTGCACTATGACTTCCACCATCTGCGGAAGGGGCCGGCGCAGACCCGGGCCGAGTTCGCCGAGCAGGGCTGGGACCGGGTCGTCGCCTTCCAGACGCGCAACCCGATGCACCGGGCCCACGTCGAGCTCACCATGAGGGCCGCCGCCGAGACCGGCGCCCACCTCCTCATCCACCCTGTGGTGGGCATGACCAAGCCGGGTGACGTCGACCACTACACCCGGGTCCGCGTCTATCAGGCGGTCCAGCGTCACTTCCCCGAAGAGGGCGTGGCACTGTCGCTGCTCAACCTGGCGATGAGGATGGGAGGGCCCCGTGAGGCGGTATGGCACGCCATCATCCGCAAGAACCACGGCGTCACCCACTTCATCGTCGGACGCGACCACGCCGGCCCGGGCCACGACTCGGCCGGCACCCCGTTCTACGGCCCCTACGAGGCCCAGGACATGGTCCGCGAGTACGAGGAGGAGCTGGGCGTCATCCTGGTGCCGTTCAAGCTGATGGTGTACCTGCCCTCGCTGGACACGTACATGCCGGTCGACGAGGTGCCCGACGGCACCGAGACCCTCAACATCTCAGGTACCGAGCTGCGCGACCGGCTGGCCATCGGTGCCGAGATCCCGGCGTGGTTCAGCTTCCCGGAGGTGGTGGCCGAGCTGCGCAAGACCCACCGGCCCCGCTTGGCCCAGGGATTCACGGTCTTCTTCACCGGGCTGTCCGGCTCGGGCAAGTCGACCATCGCCAACGCCCTCATGGTGAAGCTCCTCGAGCAGGGTGGCCGCACCGTCACCATGCTCGACGGCGACGTGGTGCGCAAGAACCTGTCGAAGGGGCTCGGGTTCTCCAAGGAGGACCGTGACGCCAACATCGAGCGGATCGGGTACGTCGCCTCGGAGATCACCAAGGCGGGGGGGATCGCCATCTGCGCCCCCATCGCCCCCTACGCCGCTCCCCGCGACGTCAACCGGCGGATCATCTCCGCCGAGGGCGGCTACCTCCTGGTCTACGTCGCCACCCCGCTGGAGGTCTGCGAGGAGCGTGACCGCAAGGGCCTCTACGCAAAGGCCAGGGCTGGGATCATCAAGGAGTTCACCGGCATCTCCGACCCCTACGAGGAGCCGGAGGACGCCGACCTGGTGATCCACACCACGGAGGTCGATCCGGACCACGCCGCACAGCAGATCGTCGACCGGCTGGTCGAGCTCGGGTACCTGGCCGGGGACCAGTAGTGGTCGGCGGCGACCGTGCCCGCATCGAGGCGGCGCTCGACGCCGCCGAGGCGGCGCTGGCCCCCTTCACCTCCGGCGACATCGCCTCGCGGCTCAAGCAGGGCGACGACCCGGTGACCGCAGCCGACCTGGCGGTGAACGTCGCCCTGCGGGACACGCTGGTCGAACCGGGCGAGGGCTGGCTGTCGGAGGAGACCGTCGACAGCGCCGACCGGCTCGGCCGAGACCGGGTGTGGGTGGTCGACCCGCTCGACGGGACCCGCGAGTTCATCATGGGGATTCCCGAGTGGTGCGTCTCCGTCGGACTGGTCGTCGATGGGATTCCCGTCGCCGGCGGCGTGCTCAACCCGGCCACCGGCGACCGGATCGTGGGGACCGTGGACGGTGGGGTCACCCGCCGGGGTCATCCGGCATCGTGCACGACCACCGACCAGATCGAGGGCGCCCTCGTGCTGGCCTCGCGCAGCGAGGTGAGGAGAGGGGAGTGGGACCCGTTCTTCGCCACCCCGATCGCAGTGCGCAACATGGGATCGGTCGCCTTCAAGCTGGCCTGCGTCGGCGCCGGCATGGCCGACGCCACCTGGACGCTCGTCCCCAAGAACGAATGGGATGTCGCCGCCGGTGCCGCCATCGTCATCGCCGGAGGAGGGCTGGTGTCCGGCCGCGACGGCGAGGACGTGACCTTCAACCGGCCCGATCCCAAGCTCACCGGCTTCGTCGCCACCGCCCCCGGGCTGGAGGCGGCGGTGCGCAAGCTGATCGACGAGACCCAGACCCGCTGACCCGAGAGGCGCCACCATGACGCTCCCGTCGTCCCTGCACAGCATGATCCCGGTCGGCCCGATGGTGCCGCTTGGCGTCCCCGACGAGTTCCGCCGGCTCAACGACCTTGCCTACAACCTGTGGTGGTCGTGGCAGCCCGACGCCATCGACCTCTTCCGGTCGATCGACCCGGTGGCCTGGGACCGGAGCGGCAACCCGATGGCGATGCTGCACACGGTGGAGCCGGCCACGTGGGCCCGCCTCGCCGAGGAGGAGGACTGCGTCACCAGCTACGGCTCGGTCACCGCCGACTTCGACCGCTATCTCGAGGGCGCCGACACCTGGTACGCCACCAACCACGCCGTAGAGGGGTCCGAAGCGCTGGACGGGCCGGTGGCCTACCTGTGCACCGAGTTCGGTCTCCACCAGAAGCTGCGCCTGTACTCCGGAGGGCTCGGAATCCTGGCCGGCGACCACGTCAAGGCCGCCTCCGACCTGGGCATCCCGTTGGTTGCCGTCGGGCTGCTCTACCGGCGCGGCTACTTCCGACAGTCGGTCGACCCTTCCGGGGCACAGGAGCACACCTACGTATCGATGGAGGTCGCCCGACGCCCGATCCGGGAGGTGCTCGATCCCGGCACCGGACGCCCGTTGCGGGTGCAGGTCCCGATGGGTGACCGCACGGTGGCCGTGGGGGCGTGGCGCATCGACGTCGGCCGGGTCCCGGTGATCCTGCTCGACACCGACAACGACGACAACCAGCCCTCGGACCGTCCCATCACCCACTTCCTGTACGTGCGCGGCCGCGAGATGCGGCTGGCGCAGGAGATCGTGCTCGGCATCGGGGGGACCCGGGTGCTCGCCACACTCGGGATCGAGCCGGCGGTCTGGCACGTCAACGAGGGACATGCCGCGCTGAGCCTCCTCGAGCGGCTGTCGGCGGTGCTCGCCGAGGGAGTCGAACTGGAACAGGCCAAGAAGCAGATCAGTGCCAGCACGCTGTTCACCCTGCACACGCCGGTGCCTGCGGGCAACGAGGTCTTCGACCGCAGCGTGGCGTTGCCGATGCTGTCGGGGAACATCCCCGGCATCGAGGACGAGCTGTTGCTGTCGCTGACCGACTCGCATGACGGCGGCCAGTTCGACATGGGGGCTCTGGCGATCCGGCTGTCATCGATCACCAACGGCGTCTCCAAGCGCCATGGCGAGGTGGTGACCCACGAGTGGAGCAACCTGATCGGCGGCGAGGCGAAGGCGATCACCAACGGGATCCATCCCCAGACCTGGGTGGGGCGGTCGATGTCGCGCCTCTACCAGCGCACCGTCGGGGACCTGTGGAACCAGCAGGTCATCGACGGCGCCGGCTGGGCGGCGGTTGACGACGTCCCCGCCGAGGATCTGTGGCAGGCGCACCAGAGCCAGAAGACGGTGATGGTGCGCAGGATGAAAGCGCGCCTTCGCGAGCAGTACAGCCGGCACGGGTACGGCCCGTCGCGCCTGCAGTGGCTGGAGGAGCAGCTCCCCGACGACCGGCTCACCATCGTGTTCGCCCGCCGCTTCGCCACCTACAAGCGGGCGGGCCTGTTCTTCTCCGACCCGGCGCGGGTGCGCCAGCTCCTGGTCGACCCGGAGCACCCGGTGCAGATCATCTTCGCCGGCAAGGCCCACCCCGCCGACAAGGACGGGCAGGCGCTGGTGCGCTGGGTGTTCGAGATGTCGCAGAGCCCCGACCTCGCCGGCCACGTGTTCTTCGTCGAGGACTACGACATGGGGGTGGCGGCTTCGCTGGTCCGCGGCGCCGACGTGTGGCTCAACACGCCGACACCGCCGAAGGAGGCCAGCGGCACATCAGGCATGAAGGCGGCCGCCAACGGGGCGATCAACGTCAGCGTGCTCGACGGCTGGTGGGACGAGGGGTTCAACGGCGAGAACGGGTGGGGGTTCTCGCACACGTCGCACTCCGACGCCGAGGACGCCGGCATCCTCTACCACCTGCTGGAGACCGAGGTCGTCCCGATGTTCTACGAGCGGGACGAGAACGGGATCCCGCAACGCTGGGTCGAGATGATGAAGCAGTCCATCGTGTCGGTGCTCCCTCAGTTCTCCACGCAGCGGATGCTGGTCGACTATGCCGAGCAGGCGTACCTGCCGTTGGGCAGGCGTTGAACGGGTCCCCATGCCCGCCGTCCATCTCGACAACGTCTCGTTTCGCCACACCTCGGCCGTCGCCGTCCTCGATGAAGTGACCGTCCACCTCGGAGCCGGCTGGACCGGCGTGGTCGGTGCCAACGGCGCCGGTAAGACGACACTGCTGCAACTGGTTTCGGGCGCCCTCGCCCCGTCCTCCGGCCGGGTCACCCACGACCCGCCCGATGCGGTGACGGCGATGGTCCCGCAGTCGGTGGAACGGCTCCACGGAGCCATCGTCGACTTCGCCGCCTCATGGGATGCTCCGGCGGCGTCTGCCCGCGGCAGGTTGGGTCTCGACCCTGCCGACCTCGACCGGTGGTCGACCATGTCGCCCGGCGAGCGTAAGCGGTGGCAGGTGGCCTCCGCCCTCGCCGCCGACCCGGACGTTCTGCTGCTCGACGAGCCCACCAACCACCTCGACGCCGAGGCCCGCCGCGGGCTCGTGGAGGCGCTACGCCGCTTCGACGGCGTCGGGCTGCTGGTCTCCCACGACCGCGCCCTGCTCGACGAGCTCACGGTGCGCACGCTGCGCATCGACCGGGGTGCCGCCGTCCTCTGGTCGGGTGGGTACACCACCGCCCGAGAGGCATGGGTGGCCGGTCGTGAGGCCGAGGTCGAGGGATACCAGGCCCTGCGCCGGGAGCAGCGCAAGCTCGACCGGCGGGTCGCCGACCAGCGCCGCGCCGCGGAGGCGAAACGTGCCCAGTTCAACCTGCAGCAGCGGACGTCGAGCCACAAGGACATCGACGCCCGCAGCGCCATGGCGCAGCGCCGGTTCCGACAGGGCGAGAAGGCCGCCGGCGACGTCATGGCGACGGCGGTGAAGCAGCAGCGCCGGCTCGAGGAGCAGGTCGACGACATCACCATCACCAAGGAACTGGGCGGCCGGATGTTCCTCGGCTTCCAGCGCAGTCCGAAGCGGACGCTGGCGACCCTGACCGGCAGCCTGGTCGTGGCCGGCCGGATGCTGGTCGACGGCCTCGACATCGCCGTGGAGCGTGACACCAGGGTGTGGCTCCGCGGCGCCAACGGGGTCGGGAAGACGACCTTGCTGCAACGGGTCCTCACCGTCGCCGGGCTCCCCGGCGACAGGGTGCTGTGGCTGCCTCAGGACCTGACCGCCGGGGAGGAGCGGGGCATGCTCCACCAGGTGCAGGCCCTCGACCCCGATGTCCGGGGCAGGGTGCTGGCCGTGGTCGCCGCTCTCGGCGTCGACCCCGACGTTCTCCTCGCCACCGACCAGCCGTCGCCGGGCGAGGCCCGCAAGCTGGCCATGGCGCTCGGCCTGGGCCGGCAGGCGTGGCTGGCGGTGCTCGACGAGCCCACCAACCACCTCGACCTGCCCTCGATCGAGCGGCTGGAGGCGGCCCTGACCGAATACCCGGGGGCGCTGCTGGTAGTCACCCACGACGAGGCGTTCGGCAGCCGGCTCGGCCTCGAGTCGTGGGTGATCGAGGGCGGTTCCCTGCGGCGATGACCGCCTCGGATCGCCCGTGTCCGGAGCACGCATAGCATCGTGCCCCGACCAAGATGGTGCCCGGCAGGGCCGGAAGAAGCGCCTCGCTGGAGCGTGGGGGGAGCGATGGGTATGACCTCGAGTCGACCGAACCTGAGGTCCTGGCATTTCGGAGCGATTGGTGATCGCCTCAGGCTCGACCGGATGAGGCTCGCCGGGCTCGGGCTGGCACTGCTGTTGACGATGGCGCCGACCGGGGTCGCCGCCGCCCAACCGCCGGAACAGGCGCCCGGCCCCCCCGGGTCGATCGGGGTCGTCGGCTGCTCCAACACCAGCGAGCACGTCGACGGCTACCACATGCAGTCCCAGTTCGGCCAGCTCTCCCAGCCGAGGCTGGGCGGTCTCTCCTTCGAGATGTGGGGCGACCCGGCGACCAAGGACTACGAGGCGGCGTGGCGGAAATACGACTCCGCCCGGCCCGCCACTGGGTACGCCTCCGCCTGGGTCCAGATGTGCATCAGGGCCGACGACGACCACGATCCCAACGCCCTCCTCAGCGAGGTGGTCTCCCAGATCAGGCAGCGTGACCCGGACATCCCGATCTACGTGTCGCCGATCAACGACTACGAGGAAGGCCATGTGTGCGGTCGCATCGGCCCCGACGGCTTCGCCGTCGGCGAGGCCGCCGTCGAGTGGGGCGTCGCCAACCTGGGGGTGGTGGCGGGACCGGTCACCGGGCCCCTCACCACCGACATGCTCGCCGGCGACGGCTGCCATCTCGGTCCGTCGGGGATCGCGCTGGTCGGCGGCCAGCTCGTTGCCTGGTTCGACGGCGGCGAGGCCGGAGCGCCCCCATCCGGCACAGACCCGCTCGCCGTCGCCCTCCGTCCCCTGTGCGCCATGGTCCACCCGCTGGTGTCGGTCGGCGCCATCGCTCCGATACCTCCCTGCGAGGCTTCGTGAGAGAGCCCGGGGCCAACGTCCCCGGGGCCAACATCCCCGGGACAAGTGGGCCATCGGCCCCTATCCGCTCGGACGAGGCGGCATAAGCTGGCGCGGTGCTGGTCCACTACTTCGTCGAGGTCCCGATCGCCTGCGACGAGGTCGTCCCTCGCCTGGCAGACGCCGGAGAGCGCCTCGACGAGTGGGCGCTGGCCGCCTACCAGCGTGGTGAGGCGATGCAGGTGCGGGTCGGTCCCGGCGTCGCCATCACCAAGCGGGTCGAGCTCGACCTGGGCACGCCGGCCGAGGGAAATGGGTCGACCGTGTTCCCGTTGCGGTGGCGACCGTCCGGGACCGGTGCGCTCTTCCCGGTGATGGAGGCGGATGTCGTGGTGGCGCCACTCGGCCAGGACGTGACCCAGATCAGCTTCGAGGGCAGGTACGAGCCACCGCTGGAAGGCTTCGGGAGACTGCTCGACCGCGCCGTGTTCCACCGGCTCGCCCAGTCGACGGTGCGCGACTTCGTCGACCGGATGGCGGCCTGGGTCGCTGCCGGGCCGGCGTCAACCGGGTAGCACGACCCGAATCGTCGTCCCCGTACCCGGAGCAGACTCGACGGCGAGGCTGCCGCCGGCGCGCTCCGCCCGATCCCGGATGTTGTCGAGCCCGAAGCCACGGACCACCTGGTCCAGGTCGAAACCCGCTCCGTCGTCGCCCACCGCGATGCTCAAGCCGGTTGCGTCGAGGTCCACCCGTACCTCGACCCGCCGGCCACCCGAGTGACGCACCGCGTTGCTCACCGCCTCTTGGATGATGTGCTCGATCTCCTTCAGGCGCCCCGCGTCGACGCCGTCGAGATCGGAGGCGATGTCGACGTGGACGCCGATGTGCTCGGGGACCGGGAGCCCCTCGACGAACCGCGCCAGGGAGTCGCCGGCGCTGGGCCCGGCGGCGACGGTCTGCAGCTCGAAAACGAAGCTGCGGAGCGACCGGATCGCCTCGTCGAGCCGGTCCACCGACTCCACCAGCTTCCCCGCCTCGGCTTCGTCGTCGAGTCGCATCGCCAGCGCCTGGAGCGACAGCCCAACCCCGAACAGGTCCTGGATCACCGCGTCGTGGAGGTCACGGGCGATCCGCTCGCGATCGGCCACCAGGGCGAGTTGGGTGAGCCGTGCCCGCAGATGGGCGGTGGCGATGGCGGCGCCTGCGATGGCCGCCAGCGACTCCACCAGGACCTCGTCCTCTGCGGTGAAGCCACCCGGCTTCTCGGTCAGGTACAGGTTCCCGTACACCGTGGCGCCGATGCGGACCGGTACCCCGAGGAACGTGTACATCGGCGGGTGGTTCGGCGGGAACCCGATCGAGTCGGGATGGCGGTGCAGGTCGTCGAGGCGGATCGAATGCGGGTTGCGGATCAGGGTCCCCAGCACGCCCCGCCCGGTGGGGAGCCGGCCGATCGCCCTGGCCGTCTCCTCGTCGATCCCCAGGTAGTTGAAGTCGACGACCACCCCGTGCTCGCCGATGACGCCGAGCGCGGCGTAGGTGGCGCCAGTCGCCTCCCTGGCTCGTGCCAGGGTGGTGTCGAGCACGGCGCCGAGGTCGGGCTGGCTTGCCACCGCCACCGCTGCCTCGACCAGGGCGGCGAGGTTGGTAGGGTCCGCCGACATGCGTGGCATCGTACCCAGGGGCGGAGCCGACCCGAAGGGAGCGGGGTGATGCGCGTCCTGGTGGTCGACGACCATGCGGTGGTCAGGGCCGGGATCGCCGCCATGATCGACGCCGCCCCCGACCTGGAGGTGGTCGGGGAGGCGGGGACCGCCGAGGATGCGGTCCGTCGCGTCGGGTTCGACCAGCCGGACGTGGTGGTGCTCGACGTCCGGCTCCCCGACGGCTCGGGCGTCGAGGCGTGCCGCCGGATCAGAGAGCGTTTCCCGGAGGTCCGGGTGCTCATCCTCACCTCGTTCGCCGACGAGCAGGCGCTGATGTCGGCGATCGTCGCCGGGGCCTCCGGATACGTCCTCAAGAACATCAAGGGCAACGACCTCGTGGACAGCATCAGGCGGGTCGGCTCCGGGGAGTCGCTGCTGGACACCGCCATGACCGAGCGGCTGTTCTTCCGCATCCGCGGCGGCGAGCCCGATCCGTTGCTGGCCCGGCTGTCGGCCCAGGAGCGCAACGTGCTCGACTACCTGGCTCAGGGCATGACCAACCGCCAGATCGGTGAGGAGATGTACCTCGCCGAGAAGACCATCAAGAACTACGTCTCCAACGTCCTCACCAAGCTGGGCATGAGCACCCGTACCGAAGCGGGCACCTATGCAGCGAGGCTCGAGGCCGAGACCACCCGGGGAGATCCACCGGAGGCCTGGCCCGAGTAGGGGCCGTCAGCCCGCCTCTGCCGCCATGCGCAGGTAACGTTCCAGCCCGTCGGGGCCGCCGGTGGGGCGTAGCCAGAAAAGGGGGCCTTCGGGGTCGTGGGCGCTCCACCTCGCCGGCCTGTCCATCGCCACCCCCACCCGGTCGCGCACCAGCTCAATCGCCGAGCCGATCGTGTTGGCAACGCCGTGCCGTGCCACCGCCACCGGAACCCGGAGCACAGCCTGTCCGAGTGCCTGCGGAGCGACAATCGGTCGAGCATCGCCCTGGTCGCCAGACCGGTCTGCAGGCGCCATCCGGGACGGGATCGAAGAGTCCACCGGCGTGCCCAGCAGCAGTCGGGAACGGTCGAGCACCTGCCCGACGATGGGCCCGGTGCCGGAGCCGACGGCCCGGGACGAGACCACATCCCAGTCGAGGTCCGATGTCCCGACCGTGGCGTGCACGTCGCGCAACCCGCCGAGCCGGTTGGCGCCACCCAGCCCGCAGTGCAGGGCGACGTGGATGAGGTGGTCCTCCGGGTCGAGCCGGTAGCCGTCGACGCCGCCGATCGGTGCCGCCACGCGTCGCGCCAGCATCTCGTCGACGGCGACGCTGAACCGCCGCCGTGTCATGCCGAGCCCGATGACGTGCCAGTGCAGGTCGATGGTGGTATCGGCGGTCGCCACCGGGAACTCGGCCACCCCATGCCGGATGGATGCCTCCCAGTTCCGGTTCACCGTCTCGACGCCTGCCGCACCGAGCGCCCGCAGGGCATCGCCGAGCCGGGGAGCGGACACGAGGAGATCGAGATCGGCGAACTCGCGCACCGCCGGCAGGACGAAGGCGTCGGCGATGACCGGCCCCTTGAGCACCACCCAGGGGATGCCGGCCTCGGTGAGCACTGGGGCGACCCGGTGGAGCGTCGCCATGATCCGGCCGTGCCTCACGGTGGCGTCGAAGCGGTGCTCCTCGAGGTCGGCTCCGGCGGGGAGCCCGGCCCGGCGCATCACGGCTGCCAGCGTCGTCCCCAGACCATGGGCGACCGCCCGCCTGGCGAGCAGCGAGAACTCGTCGGGAGTCAGCTCGGCGATGTGGGACATGGCCGCCGTCGGGTCTCCCGCCAGCGCGATCAGCGCATCCCGGGACCGGTGGGTCTCACCCACGCCGGCGAGCCGTTCCTGCGGGGGACCGCCGACCGGCACCCGGGAAGAGGCGGCCGGCGGAATGGGTGGTCACAGGCCGTCGACGTTAACCATTGCCCGTTCCGGCGTGCCCCGGTGTCGGTGCCGGTGCCGCCCGAATGCGCCGGCCGACCCGGGCTATCATCGGTCCGGCCGCGGCGCGGTGCGCCCGGCCCAGTCGATCTCCGGGGCTTCCCACAATGTCCGACGACGACGCCATCGTGTACCGCGTCACCGACGCCACCAGCTGGCGAGAGGTCGACGGAGAGGTCGTCGTGCTCGGGATGGAGACGTCGACCTACTACTCCGTCGGCGGCGTTGGGACCTTGCTCTGGCCGCTGCTGGTGGTCGGCGCCTCCCGCCGCCGGCTCACCGACGAGCTGTCTGCCAGGTTCTCCGAGCAGGCGCCGGTCGACATCGCCGCCGACGTCGACGCCTTCCTCGAACGCTGCCTCGAGCTCGACCTCGTCGAAGAGGCGTCTCGGCAGTGACCCTCGGTCGGGTCCCCCGGGCACGACGCCCCGACAGCTTCCGCCGGTTGGTCAGCGGTGCGGTGCCCAGCGCTCGGGCGCTTCGCTGGGCGGCCGTCGAGTTGCGCGGCATCCGTCGCCGCCTTCCCATCGAAGGGACCAGGGCGCGGGTGGCCCCGGTCGCCGGCCTTGGCCCCCGTGGCTGGTGGGGGGTGCGCACCGCCATCGCCATCGTGCGCCCCACGTGCCTGGAGCGGGCGCTGGTCGTGCAGGCGTGGATCGGAGGCTATGCCGATGCCCCCGACGTCGTCATCGGGGTGCGTCGGCGATCCGGAGAGGTCGAGGCCCACGCCTGGGTCGACGCCGTCGACCCCTGGTTCGATCCCACCTACGAGGAGCTCTCGAGGCTTCCTGCATGACACCTGACGAGCTCGCCGGCGGTCTCGAGACGCTGGAGCTGCTGAGCGGGATCGTCTTCGGCGCCGACGAGGCCACTGCAGCCCTGCCACGGGGCGACGGCGATCCGCTCGCCGCCCTGGAGCGAGCGCTGATCCCCGGCCTGGAGAGCCCACCGTGTGGTGTCGCCTTCTCCGGCGGGCGTGACTCCTCTGCGGTACTGGCGGTGGCATCGGAGGTGGCGCGTCGGCACGGGCTGCCCGAACCGGTGCCGATAACCTTGAGGTTCCCCGGGGTGGAGCACACCGAGGAGACCGCCTACCAGGAGTCGGTGGTTCGTCACGTCGGCGCATCCGATTGGGAGCGACTCGAGCCTGGGGGAGCGCTCGACGTCCTCGGCGATGTCGCCACCGAGCTGACTCTGCGCCACGGCAGCCTCTACCCGGGGAACATCCACTTCCTCGTGCCCATGCTCGACCGCGTCGGCGGCGGGACGCTGCTCACCGGTCTCGGTGGCGACGAGATCCTGAGCGGGAACGAGCACCACGCCGTCGCCGCCATGCTCGCCGGCCGGCGACGGCCGACGCGCACGGCCCTTCGCCTGCTCGCCAAGCGCTACGTGGCCCCGCACCGGGACCGGGGCAGGCTGGCAGGCCAGCTCACCGAGCACTTCCGTTGGATGCGTCCGGAGACCAGGGCCGAGTTGGTGAAGCGGGTGCTGGAGGACGAGACCCGCGACCGCGTCTCGGCTGCCAGGCAGCTCCGACGGGGGGCCTACCGGTTCCGCTATCTGCACCGGGCCAGGACCGATCTCGGCCGGGTGGCTGCCGACCGGGGAGTGGCCGTCGCCCACCCGCTGCTCGACGCCGGCTTCGTGGCCGGGTTGGCGGACCAGGTCGGGTTCGTCGGGCTCCCCTCCCGCACCGCGATGATGCAGCGGTTCTTCCGTGGCCTCCTACCCGAGGATGTCCTGGCACGAACGACCAAAGCGCGGTTCGACGACATCTTCTGGAGCACCGAAACGACCCGGGTCGCCGGCGCGCTCCCCCTCGAAGAGTTCGCCGAATTCATCGACGTCCCGGCATTGCTCGACCTGTGGGCGTCGGACCGGCCGAAGGGCAACACCTTCCTGCTCGCCAAGTACCTCATGGCACTGTCACGTATCACCGAGAGCCCCAGTTGGGTAGATCGACCCATTGAGGGATAGCCGAGGTGTTTGATACCATGACGGCTCCTGCATCGCCCTGTCGGGCGACTGCATTCCACGGGTAAGGAGCCAGGGGGTTATGGAGTACGCCAAGCCGACAGTCACCGAACTGGGGTCTGTCGCCGACCTGACGTTGACGTTCAACAAGCAATGGGGTTTCTCAGACAGCTGGATCCTCATCAAGGACAAGGGTACGGAACCCGTCTGGAACGGCGGTTCCTGACCCAGATCCAGCTGAGCGAATGCAGCCCGGCGGTCAACCCGTCGGGCTGTCTTGTTTCCCCTCCCCTTGCGGAGGGGAGGGGTGGCAGCAGCACGGGCCGAAGGCCGGCTCGGATGACGGGGAGGGGTCCGGCCGTCCTGGTTCCGGCTCCACACGACGGCGACAGTTTCGCGTCTACGGTGTCGAACGCCGTGGACGTCGCCACATCGCAGTCGCCTGAGGCCACTGGGGCGGGCCCCTCGTCGCCGGCGCGCGGGACCTACGGGGTGAGACTGGTCGGGTTCGAGGACTGCGACTCCCTGGGCCCGGTTCCCGACGAAGCGCCTCCGTGGCGGATCGCGATCGACTCCGGAGCGAACAGGCTGCTGGGCGAGCCCGAGCACATCACCGCCGACTCGGCGGTGCTCCACTTCGGTGACGGGTCCTCGGCCCAGGTATCGCGGGAGCCGCCGGGCGGCTCCGTGCGGCTGTTCCTCTCCCGGGACATCCCCCGGTGCGACCTCGCCCACCCGTACCTGTCGGTCACCGGGATGCTCAACGCCTACTGGGGCGACGGCCTGGGGCTGCACGCCGGAGCGGTGGTGATCGACGGCCGGGCGTGGGTGATCGTCGCCGCCAAGGGCGGAGGCAAGACCACCTCGCTTGCGTTGCTCGACCGTGCCGGCCACCCGGTGCTCGCCGACGACCTGAGCGTCGTCGGACCGCAACTGCAGGTCCACCGCGGGCCGCGCTTCCTCGACCTGCGCCGGGAGGTGGCCGAGCGGCTCGCCATCGGCGAGGACCGTGGATTCATCGGGATGCGGCGCCGCTGGCGGTATCGCATCAGGGACGCACCGCTCACCGCCCCACTCGGTGGCGTCGTGGTGCCGGTATGGGGTGACCCGTTCGTCGACCCGGTCCAGGGCGCCGGGCGTCTCGAGGCGCTCGCTCCCAGCGTGTCCATCCGGGTGCCGGGCCGTTGGGAAGCCTTGCTGCTGGAGGTGGCATCATCGGTGCCGGTGATGGTGTGGAGCCGTCCTCGCCGTCTCGAGGACGCCGAAGCAGGGATCACCCGGCTGCTCGACGCCGTCGCCGACCCCGGGTGAGCGTGGCGGCGTCTCCGTCCAGCGGCCCTTCCCCGGATCCGGGTCAACGGGTACAGTGCGATGGTCTGGAGGCGGCCCTCGGGGGGAGCATGGGTCAATGAGGCCGGCGGTGTCGGTGATCCTGCCGGCGTACAACGAGGAAGCGCTCATCGAGCGCACCCTCGAGCGGGTGAAGGCGGAGCTGGTATCGCTCGAGGCGCGCTACGACTGGGAGATCGTCGCCGTCGACGACGGCAGCTCGGACCGCACCGGTGCCATCATCGACGCCTTCGCCGCCGGCGAGCCCAGGGTGCAGGCGCTGCACCACCGGGTGAACACGAACCTGGGTCACGTGCTGCGTGACGGGTTCAACGCGTCGCGTGGGGACTATGTGGTCACGCTCGACAGCGATCTGAGTTACGGGCCCGAGCACATCGGCCGGCTGGTCGATGCGATCATCGCCACCGAGGCCGACATCGTCATCGCCTCGCCATACGCCGAGGGTGGCCAGGTCACCGATGTGCCGTGGACCCGGGAGATGTTGAGCCGCGGCGCCAACCGGCTGCTCACCATCTCGGCGAAGGGCCATCTCACCACGGTCACCGGCATGGCACGGGCCTACTCGCGCACCTTCCTCCAGTCGCTCAACCTGAAGAGCCTCGACTTCGAGGTCAACACCGAGATCATCTACAAGGCCCAGCTGTTGCGGGCCCGCATCGTGGAGATACCGGCGCATCTCGACTGGTCCGATCAACGGCGGCTCGGCGAGTCGCGCAAGTCGTCACTCCGCATCGCTCGGAGCATCGCTGCCCAGGCGTTCGCCAGCTTCCTGTTCAAGCCGTTCGCCTTCTTCATCGTGCCCGGGTTGATCGTGCTCGGCCTCGCCCTCTGGTCGCTTGGCTGGTCTGCCTTCCACACCATCGACGCCCTGGTCGACGGCGAGGCGGAATCGTTCTCGCAGGCGATCGCCATCTCGTTCCAAACGTCGCCCCACTCCTTCATCGTCGGCGGCATCGCCCTGCTCGCCGCCATCCAGCTGATCAGCCTCGGGATCCTGTCGGCGCAGAACAAGCGGTACTTCGAGGAGCTGTTCTACCTCGGAACGTCCGTCTACCGAATCGAGCGGCAGGTCGAGGCCTCTCTCGATCCCCCGCCGGTCGCGCGGACGGTGCCGACGGTCACACCGCCGATCGCCGTTCCGACCTCCGGATCGACCCCCGACCCGATCAGCTCACGCTCGCCGGGTGCCTCGACTTCCGAGGGTTGAGCGTCCGGACGTAGTCCGAGAGCGGCACGATCTGGTAGCTCTCGGCCAGCTGGTCGATGAAGCCGGCGGTGAGCTCGAGCTTGGTGGCCCGGCTCATCTGCATGCCCGGGAAGAACCCGAGGTCGGGCTCGTCCTCCACGCCGAGGAAGTCGAGCGGATGGAGCAGCAGCGACGGGGCGACCGCCCGGGTGCGGCACAGCGCCAGGGCGGCGCCGAAGTACGCCCGCGCCGCCTTCTCAGACCGGCCCGCCAGGTAGGTGAGGTAGCTGAAGTGGAAGGGAACCCTGGCTCCCGGCATCGTCGTCACCGGCACCTCGAGCAGGCGCTCGCCGTCGAGCCGCCAGGTGAACGGCACGTTGGGACGGGTGGCGTCGCGCAATGTCCCGAAGAGGGCCTCCCGCTGGCGCCGCTCCTCCGGGGTCAGGTTGCTCCGCTTGAGGAAGTACGCCCGGCTCACCGGGTTGAGCAGGTTGGGGAAGACGGTGGCGTCATAGGCGTAGCCCATGGCGGCGAGCTCTTCGAGGACCGCACCGGACAGGCTGAAGCCAGGGCCACGGAACCCGCGCGGCTCCCGGTCGGTCGCCTCGGCGATGGCGGCGTGCGCTCGTTCGAGATCGGAGCGGAGCTCGGCCCGGTCGTAGAGGTGCAGCCACGGCTCGTGGAGGTGGCTGTGGCTGCCGATGTCGTGGCCGGCGGCGGTGATCGCCTGCAGGTGCTCGCGGTGCGCCGGGGACTCGGCGTCGGTGCCGACGACGAAGAACGTGATGGTCAGGTCCCCGATCGGCCAGAAGCGAGAGGATGCGGGGCACGACGACACCGAAGTAGCTGGGCCAGTCCCGCCACGAGCCGTCCCCGTGGGTCTTGAGGTACGACCACTTGTTGTCGAGGTCGAGCGACAGCGGGGCGAGCGGCCTCGGCTTCACGATCTGTCGTCTGCCCCGGCGGTCGGAGCCGTCGCCGGCGTCTGATCCGCCGCCAGCAAGGTGGTCGGCCGCCCGCTCGGCGAGCTGGACCGTCTCGTTGACGTTGAGCGTCCCGTTGAGGATCTGCGACGAGTTCACCGTGAAGATCCCGGGAATCGAGGTGGCGATGCCGGGCACCGACTTCGAGTAACCCAGCGTGGACAAGGGCAGGACGTAGCGGACACGGGAGATCTGGAAGGCCTCCACCTCACGCGCGATCGAACGACGGGTACATCCTCTCCAAGGCGTCGAGGAAACGCTGCTCGACCTCGGCGTCCGACCAGGTCGTCGCCGGGTCGTCCTCGGAGGTGTACCGGGGCAGGTAGACCAGGGCCCGCCCGCCGAAGGCGTCCCGGTCCACCAGGGCGGACATCTCGATCACCCCGGTGAACGGCACCCAGTCGTCGGTGATGTTGGTCACGTAGTAGCCGGCGAGCGGCTCGGCCATGAGCACCGAGGCGCACACGATGCCCTGGTAGGTCACGCCGTTCATGGTCGCCCGCTCCGCTTCGGTCAGGCCCTCGATCAGGCGGGCGGCGATCGGAGATGCCGGTGGTGACCACGACCCGGTCGAACAGGAGGCTGCCGTCCTCGAGCTCGACCCTGACCCGGTCGCCTTCGGCAGGCGATCACGCTCTGCCCTGGCCCCGAGCCGGATCTCGACGCCCATCGCCTCGAGCCGCTCGCCGAAACGGGACAGGACCCGGGCGTAGCCGCCCTCGACGTAACCGAACATCTCCTTCTTGAGTCCGGTACGGCGGGCGGCGTACAGGCGCTGGATGATCGCCCAGATGAACGCGGCCGATGCGATCCGGTAGTTCTCGCCCAGCTTGGAGCGCAGCAGCGGCCTCCAGAACTTGTCGAAGGTGCGCCGGCCGGAGTGCTTCGACCAGCCAGTCCTCCACCGGGATCTGCTCGAGCCGCTCCCAGTCGTCGATCCGCGAGGCGTGGAAGATCGTCCAGCCCAGTCGGAGCTTGTCGACGATGCCCAGCGGCGGGAACCTGAGGAACTCGGCGGTGTTCGACACCGAGTACAGCCGGCCGTCGGTGTAGCAACCCGTCCTGGTCTCGACCCAGCGCAGCTCGTCGGCCAGGCCGAGCTCGTCGAGCACGGTGCGCAACGACGAGTCGGAGAGCAGCGTGACGTGATAGTGCTTGTCCCAGACGACGTCGCCCAGCTGCCAGGTCGACGCCAGGCCACCGAGCTGATCGGCCCCTTCGAGCAGGGTGACCCGGTGGCCCGCCTGGCGGAGCCGCATCGCCAGGGTCATCCCCAGCATGCCGCCGCCGACGATCCCCCAATGCGACCCGGCGGTCATGACATGCCCGCGGCTGGCGCTCGCCTCCTCCCACAGATGTGGCCCCTACCCCATCGTGGGCCGTCACGGGACCGGCTCCGGCGCCGGGGCGAAATGCTCCACGAGGAGGTCGAGGATGCGCGCGGCGGCGCCGCCGTTGCCGTAGATCGGCGGGCGGTCGCCGGGATCGATCGACAGCCATTCGCCGGGCGGCGGCGGCGACGGCCACCGGGTCGACACCAGCCACCACGTTCCACCCGGTCGCCACCGTCTCGACCCACTCGGTCTCGTCGCGCATGGTCACGCACGGCACGCCCAGCCAGTACAGCTCCTTCTGCAAGGCCACCGGAGTCGGTGAGCCCGACGCGTGCCCCGGTGGCCAGGGCGACCATCTCGGCGATGTCCGACCGGCTCCACCGGCCGCACCCCGGCGGGGACCTTCAGCCCGTCGAGCAATCCGGCGGTCCGACGGATGGAGGGGGAGGATCACGGGTAGCCCGTCGGCGGCCAAGTCGCCGAGCGCGGCGAGCAGGCCGCCGAGCCGGCCGGCGTCGTCGGTGTTCTCGGCGCGGTGCACCGTGGCGACGGCGTAACCGCCGGCGACCAGCCCGTACCGGCCGAGCACTGCCGACACCTGCAGCGAGTCCGGTCTCACCCATTCGAGGGCGTCCAGCATGACGTCGCCGGTGATGTGGACCCCGTCGCTGATCCCCTCGCGCTCGAGGTTGGCCGCGGCCTGGGCCGACGGGCACAGCAGGAGGTCCGAGACGTGGTCGGTGAGGCAGCGGTTGATCTCCTCCGGCATCCGCGGGTTGAACGACCTCAAGCCGGCCTCGACATGGGCGACCGGGAGGTGGAGCTTGGCGGCCACCAGCGCCGCCGCCAGCGTGCTGTTGGTGTCGCCGAAGACGACCACCACGTCGGGCTGGAGGTCGACCAGGATCGGCTCGAGCCGCTTCATCATCTCGCCGGTCTGGGCCCCGTGGAGCGCCGAGCCGACCCCGAGGTGATGCGTCGGTCGCTTGAGACGGAGATCGCGGAAGAACACGTCGGACATGGCGTAGTCGTAGTGCTGGCCGGTGTGGATCAGGACCTCCGCACACGACCGGCGCGTCACCCCGGGAGCCCCGGTCGGCGATCGCCCGCGACAGGGTGGCGGACTGCACGAACTCCGGCCGCGCCCCGACCACGACGGCGACGACCACGGCCTCCTTCCCTGCGGTCACGAGTCGCACTTCCCCTCGTCCAGGATCATGTCGGCGACCCGGAGCACCTCGACTCCGTCGTCGAGGGACACCAGGGCGTCCTCGGTCGGGCGTGCCAGCACGGTGTCCCGGAAGGTCTCCAGCTCCACCTGGAGCGGCTCCCGTTTGCGCAGGGCATAGCGGATCATGTCCCCTTCGGACACCCCCTTGAGGCGGGCCAGCTCGTCCCACTCGGTGGGCACGTCGGCGTTGGCGTAGAAGGTCAGGTCTGCGGTCAGCATGTCGGCGTGCAGGGCGCCGCGCTCACCGAGGACGGTCACGGTGCGCTGCTTGGTCGGGGTGAGCCAGTTCACGGAGATCGACACCACGGTCCCGTCCGACAGCCTGCCCACCGCTTCGACCAGATCCTCGTGGACTCCGAGCTTCTTGGCCATGTGGGCGTGCAGGGTGTCGATGCCGCCACCGAGCCAGAGGACGAGGTCGATGTCGTGCGTGGCGAGGTCCTTGACCACCCCGACGTCGCGGATACGGAGCGGGTACGGCCCCACCCGCTGCGTCCGGATCGAGAAGATCCGCCCCAGGGTGTCCGCGGTCAGCCTGCGCTTCAGGTCGCTCAGCGCCGGGTTGTACCGCTCGACATGGCCCACGGCCGCGACGAGGCCGGTGCCCGCATACGCGTCGCGGATGCGCATCGCCGACTTCAGGTCAGGCCCGAGCGGCTTCTCGATGAGGGCGTGGATCCCCGCCGCGGCGGCATGGACGGCCACCTCCTCGTGGAGCTCGGAGGGAACCGCGACGGTGATCGCATCCACCCCGGCGGCGAGAAGCCCATCGAGCGAGGGGAAGACCGGTCGGTGGGCCATCGCCCGGTGAGGGTCCCCGCCCGGGTCGACACCACCCACCAGCTCGACGTCCTCGAGCCTCTCGGCGATGCGGACGTGATTGCGGCCCATCGAGCCCAACCCGACCACGCCCAGGCGCAGCGGCGTGGTCATCGCGGTTGTGCTCCCCGGGTGACGGCGTCGATCACGGTGTCTCGCTCCGCCGTGGTGAGGTCGGGCCGCACCGGGATCGACAGCACCTCCGCGGCCAGGCGGTCGGTGACCGGGAGGTCGACGCCTGCCTCGAGATACGGCTTCTGGCGGTGGCAGGGTGTCTCGTAGTAGATGCCGTGGCCGACCCCGGCGGCGTCCAACGCCGACGGCCATGCCCGACCTGTCCCGGCACCGGATCGTGTACTGGTGGTAGGCATGACGGGTGCCCGCGGTCACCGTCGGGGTGTCGACCACGTCCCGCAGGGCGGCGTCGTACGCGGCGGCATTGCGGGTGCGCTGCTCCTGCCACCCCGCCAACCGGCCGAGCTGGACCCGGCCGACGGCGGCGGCCATGTCGGTCATGCGGGCGTTCGTCCCCACCGTCTCGTGCTCGTAGCGACGCCGCGACCCGTGGTTGCGGAACAGGGCCACCCGATCGGCCAGGTGCGGGTCCGACGTCGTCACCATGCCGCCCTCGCCGGTGGTGATGTTCTTGGTCGGGTAGAAGGAGAAGGCGGCAATCGTTCCCAACGATCCCGCCGGAACCGATCCCGCCACCGCGCCGAGGGCCTGGGCGGCGTCCTCGACCAGGGCCAGGCGGTGGCGACGGCACACTGAGGCGAGACCGGCCGGATCGGCGATGTTGCCGTAGAGGTGGACGGCGACCACGGCGACCGTCCTCGGCCCGATGAGCGCCTCGACGGTCTCGGCCGAGACGCAGAACGATGTCGGGTCGATGTCGGCGAACACGGGATCGGCACCGGTGAGGCGCACCGCGTTGGCGGTGGCGATGAAGGTGAACGACGGGACGACGACCTCGTCGCCCGGGCCCACGCCGAGGGCGCGGAGGGCGAGCTCGAGGGCCGTCGTGCCGTTCGAGACGGCTCGGAATGTCGGGAACCGACCTTGGCGGCGAATTCCCGCTCGAACGCCTCCACCTGCGGGCCCGCGGAGAGTTGGCCCGAGCGGAGCACGGCGGCGACGGCGTCGATCTCCGCCTCACCGATGATCGGACGCGACAGCGGGATCACGGCATCATCTCCACGCCGTCGCCGTCCAGGCGGTAGACTCGTCGGTGGCAGGATCGACCAGGACGTCACCGGCGGGCTCGAGCCGGCGGCCCGACCGTCCCACCCAGGCGACCCGCCGCGCGGGGACGCCGGCCACCAGGGCGAAGGCGGGCACCTCGCGGGTCACCACGGCGCCGGCGGCGACCATTGCCCACGCTCCGACCGTGACGCCGCCGAGCACGACCGCTGCCGCGCCGATGCTCGCCCCTTCCTCGACGATCACCCCGGCGGGCTCCCAGTCGCCGCCGTCCTTGAGGGTCCCGTCCGGGTTCACCGCCCGGGGGTACGGATCGTTGGTCAGGGTGGCACGGGGACCGATGAAGACACCATCTCCGACCACGGCCGGGAAGTAGACGAGGGCGTCGTTCTGGATCTTGCAACGGGCTCCGATCCGCACCGCCCGGTCGATGTACGCGCCCCGGCCGATGACGCAGTCGTCACCGATGCTGGCGTCCTCCCGGACCTGGGCACCGTCCCAGACTCGGCATCCGGCACCGATCGTACGCGGTGGCGGCGACGATGGCGGTCATCGAGACCACCGGTGTCCGACTCGCGGCGCGACGGACTCGTTGTATGCGAAACGGCGTGATCCCCCATGTCCCCCTTTCCCCCCCGGCGACCGATGGCCGCCCCAACGGCCCTCGACGCCGATCACCCTAGCAACGTGGAGCCCGACGAGCGGCCGAGGCCGAACCGCGGCTACGGTGGTGCCGTTGCGGGAGGGGGGAACCCGGGTATGGCTGGACGAGGGGGACGCTCCTGATCGGGCGGTTCGTGCCGTCCCATCTCGACGACCCGGTCGGCTTGGCGAGGAGAGTCCTCTCATCCGGAGCTCCCGGTGGGCGCTTCGCGGTCCTCCTGGCGGCGCTCGGATTGCTGGCGGCCCCCGCCGACCACCTCCTCGAACGCCGAGAGCGTGCTCGCTACACCGGGCCAAAGCACCTCCCGGCCGATCCTGTTCGTGTGCGGTCCGCCACGGAGCGGGACCACCCTGGTCGGCCTCTCGCTGATGCGCTCCCTGGACGTCGCCTACCTCACCAACGCCACCTCGGTGTTCCCCCTGTCCCCGATCACCGCCAGCGACCTCCTCCGGGCCATCCCCGACGGGCGACATGTGCCCCTGGAGAGCTACTACGGGCGGACCGCCGGCTTCCGGGCGCCGAACGACGGCTTGCACCTCTGGGATCGGTGGCTGGGAACCGACCGCGGTCTCGTTCGCGATCACATCGAAGCCGACGGCGCTCAGGCGATGGTCGAGTTCTTCGGGGCGTACGAGGCGTGGACCGGTCGCCCCCTCGTGGCCAAGAACAACGCGCTCGACGCCCACGCCGCCCTGGTCGCCGCCCACCTGCCGACTGCCCGGTTCCTCTGCCTGACCCGCGACCCGCTGTTCCTCGGCCAGTCGCTCCTGCTCGCCAGACGGGCGATCCACGGCAGCGACCGCCAGCGAGTATGGACTCCACGACCCGGCAGGGACGCTGCCCCACGACCTGTACCGCGACATCGCGCGGCAGGTCGCCTTTCACCGCGAGCTCGCCCACTCCCAGGAGGCGGCGCTGGGGCGGGACCGCTTCGAGGTGGTCGACTACGAAGACTTCTGTGCCGCTCCCCGCCAGCACGCCGAGCGCATCGGGCGAGGGATGGGGGTGGCCGCCGACGTCGAGAGGCTGCCGGCGCGGATCGAGCCATCGCGGCAGGCGCGTATCTCCCGGGTCGAGTTCGAAGCGCTCGAGGCCGCCATCGGCGAGAGGGATACGGCGTGAGCATGGTCGCCCCGACCGATCCAACTTCCCCGGAGTCCCGGGCGGAGAGCGGCGGACGCCCTCGACCCAGGTCGGCGCCCTTGGCGTAATGCTCGTCGCAGTCGGCCTCCAGGTCGTCGGCGCCGTCCTGCTCAAGACCGTGGCCGACGGGTACGGCTCGTGGAGCCCCGCCCTGTTCGTGGTGGGTCTGGCCGGGGTCGGTGCGGTCGATGTCGGCCGCCTGCTCGTCTGGGGCCGTGCCCATCGGCGATACCCGCTGAGCACCACCTTTCCCCTGTCGAGCCTGTTCTTCCCGGCCATGCTCGGTGTCGCCCTGCTCTACGGAGATCCGGTGGGGCCGCTCCAGGTGTCGGGAGCGGTGCTGATCACGGCAGGGGTGGCCTGGCTCACCGTGAAGGCGTCGGAGTGACCTGGCTCGTGCTCGTCGGTGCGTTGGTGGCGACCGCCCTGGCGCAGGTGTCGTACAAGGCGTTCTTCTCCAGCGGGCGCCGGGTCGCCCTGTTGGCGACCGCGATGGGGCTCTTCGTGGTGGCCCAGGGCGGCTTCCTCTTCGCCCTCACCGAAATCGACGTGGGCGTCGTCTACATGAGCATGGGATTGGTGCAGGTGATGGTCCTGGTGTTGTCGTACGCCGTGCTGCGGGAGCGGATCACTCGACACCACATCGTGGCGGTTGCCGCCATCATCGGAGGGCTGGTCCTCTATGCAGCTTGACCCGGTGGCGACGGTGGAACGGGACGCCGGCGTCGTCGCCGACGACACAGCCCGTCCGTGGCGGGTGGCGGCACTGGTGTTCGTGGCGCTGACGGCACTCTTCTTGGTCACCGCACCGGCCAACCGCACCGAGTCGGACGATGCCCATCAGTTCGCTCTGGAGATCGAGCAGGGCATCGCCAGCCATGGGACGCCCCGGCACGTCGCCTTCGTCCCGGTGATGCACGGCGCTTTCGTCGTCGTCCGGGCGGTGGGCATCACCGACGACGCCCTGCTGACTGCGTCGGTGATCAACGCGTTCATCGCCGCCGCTGCGGTCGCCCTCCAATTCCTGGTGCTACGGCTCCGTCTCGGGTTGTCGACCAGGACTTCCCTCATCGGATCCGGGCTGCTGGCGGCCACCTACGGGTTCTGGCGATTCTCCGCCGAGGTCGAGGTCTACCCGCTCGCCCTCACCACCGCCCTTCTGGCGGTCCTCGTGGGCCTTTCCCCACGCGCGGCGACTCCGTGGAGGATCGCCGGGGTGACCGCGGTCGCCGCAGTGGCCGTGTCGGCCTACAGCGCCAACGTGCTGTTGGCCCTCTTGGTGATCCCGGTTTACTTGCTCGCCTCCGGGCGGGCGAGGAGCCTCGCCGTCTACGGAGCGGTGCTGGTCCCGGCGCTCATGCTCACTGTCGCCGTGCCCTACCTGGCAGCGCGCCAGCCGGGCGAGTCGTTCACCGACGCCTACGGTGCCGCCGAGGGAGGCTCGTTGGGCGTCGAGTCGGCGGTCAAGGTCTCCGTCGGCGCCGGCCAGTCGATCATCTCGAGCGGGTTCCTGTTCTCCTATCCGAGGTTCGCCGACGAGATAGCCACCCGGATCCCCGACCGGGCGTTGGACGACGAGGTCTACCTGGCGGCGACCGTGGGGCCGGCCCGGCGAACGGCGATGACCGCCACATTCGCCCTGTCGCTACTCGCCGTGCTCGCCGCGACCTGCCTGGCCGTCCCGGCGCTGGTGCGATCGTGGCGTCGACCGGAGGTGGCCGCGTTGCTGGCGTGGGTCGGCGGGGTGGTCGGCTTCCAGATCTCCCGGCCGGAGTGGGCGGACGGCCCGGAGCTGTGGCTGCTCGCCTTGCCCCCGTTCACCATGCTGGTCACCATCGGGCTCGCTGGGCGCCGGGACCGTAGTGGGCATTGGGGATCGGCGATGCTCGCCGCCCTCCTGGTGGTCCTCCTGCTCCACAACGGCCTGGGGATGGCGTTGATCCAGGGGACGGAAGGGGACCGCAACGCCGCCCGCGCCGCCTGGTTGCTCGACAACGCCGGCCCGACAGACACCATCCTGACCGCAGACAGCTCGCTGTTCCACCGCTACCTCGAGTACCACGGCGACGCCGAGGTCGTGTTCGTCGTCGACCCGGTCACCGAGGGCGAGGATCTCGACGAGGTGCTCGCATCGGCGGTGGAACGCGGCGGGACGGTGTACGCCACCGGCGACGTCTTCGCTCCACCGGCGTACCTGGAGCACCAGGACCCGGCCGATTCCGCGGCCCTGGTCGCCTTCGGCCGGAAAGTCGAGTCGACGTTCGCCCAGGTCGAAGACGACGAGTTCGGCGGCGTCTACCGCCTGATCTCCTCGGGCGTCTGAGCCATCCGCCCTCATCTCGGCCGGCCGGCAGCGCGTCCGGTCGGCGACAGGCAGGCCCGCTCAGCTGGCCTGGAGCTGCTTCTCGATCCACCGGTAGGTCGGGCCGAGCCCGTCCTCCAGCGAGATCGCCGGCTCCCAGCCGAGGACCTCGCGCAGCCGCGTGTTGTCGGAGTTGCGGCCGCGCACGCCCTGCGGGCCCGTCGATGTGGCGCAGGTCGATGTCCTCGCTTGCCGGCGATGTCGATGACGATGCCGGCCAGCTCGTTGATCGTGACCATCCGGTCGCGTGCCGAGGTTCAGCGGCTCGGCGGTAGTCCGAGCTGCATCAGCCGGTAGATGCCCTCGACGCAGTCGTCGATGTAGCAGAACGAGCGCGTCTGCTCGCCGTCGCCCCAGATCTCGATCTCGATCCGCCGTCGGCTCGCCACGGCGACCTTGCGGCAGATCGCCGCCGGCGCCTTCTCCCGGCCGCCGTCGTACGTGCCGTACGGCCCGTAGATGTTGTGGAAGCGGACGATCCGCGTCTCCATCCCGTACTCGCTCGGCGTAGTACTCGCACAGCCGCTCGGTGATCAGCTTCTCCCAGCCGTACGCGTCCTGCGGCTGCGCCGGGTAGGCGTCCTCCTCCCGCAGCGGCGTCGACGTCGGTCTCGGTCTGGCAGGTACTCGGGGTAGATGCACGCCGACGAGCTGTAGAGGTAGCGCGACACGCCGTTGATCCGGCGCGCGCCTCGAGCGTGTGCAGGTTGATCAGCGCGTTGTTGCGCAGGATCTCGGCGTGGTGGGCCGAGATGAAGCCCATGCCGCCCATGTCGGCGGCCAGCGCGTAGACCTCGTCGACGCCGCCGGGTGGCCTGCAGGCAGTTGTCCCAGCGGCGCAGGTCGAGCAGCTCGAACTCGTCGGCGTCGACGTCGGTGTACTCGGGCAGCTTGAGGTCGACCCCGCGGACCCAGTAGCCCCGCTGCCTTGAGATAGGTGACGAGGTGGTGGCCGATGAACCCACCCGCGCCCGTGACGAGCACTCGCTCCATGGTCTTTCCCCCGTTTCGATGACCCCGTGGACCCGCCTGTCGCGCCGATTGCCCCGCCGTGCCGTCGGACGGTGACCGCTACTGCATGATGGTCCCGGCCTACGCCACCGCAACTCCAGCCGTCGCGTGGTCGAGGCCGAGCCCCTCGAGCCGGTCGATCGACCCGTTGACAGCATCCGCGGCCGCCCATAGATTCATCGCACGTCACCGGGATGGCATTTTCGGGGAGCGCTCGGTGGTTTAAGGGGCCGCCGAGAAAGTGGGGGATCGGCGTGTCGTTGCGCCGGTTCGAGGGGAGTCAGAGGGAGATCCATGACGCACGGGGACCGGGAGTCGTGGTCGACGATGAGCTGGCGGAGGCGACTCGCGCCGCGTCGTGAGTGGGAGCTGGCGTCGGTACGTCCACGGCCCGCCGGCGGCCGAGCCGGTCGCCGCACTGCCCCCGAGCCGGGCGACCGGGTGACGGTCGTCCTCGCCCCGGTCACCGGACGATGTCGCCGACACACCACATCTACCTCGAGCGGGCGACGGCCTGCTGGGGGCCCCGGTCCGCCGCACCACCAAGCGGCTGGTCGAGATAGCGTTGGCGTCGGTGGCGGTCGGTGATCCTCACCCCGGTGTTCGTCTGCGCGGCCTCGCCATTGTCGTGACGTCGCCGGGGCCTGTCTTCTACCCCAGCAGCGCGACGGTCACAATGGCCGGACCTTCCGTCTCATCAAGTTCCGCACGATGTCACCGCGACGCGGACGGCGTTGCGGCCCAGCCTGCCGACAGCAACGAAATGGACGGCCCGGTGTTCAAGATCCGCGACGACCCGCGGACCACTCCGCTCGGACGGGTCCTACGCAAGTACAGCATCGACGAGTTGCCCCAGCTCGCTCCACGTCCTCACCGGGCGCCATGTCGCTGGTCGGTCCCCGACCGCCCCTGTCCGACGAGGTCGAGGCCTACGGTGCGTGGGAGCGGCAGCGGCTCCTGGTCAAGCCGGGCGTCACCTGCATCTGGCAGGTCAGCGGCAGGTCCGACCTCGACTTCGACACCTGGGTCGAGATGGACATCGACTACATCCGGACGCTGGTCGCTGCGGCTCGACCTCGTCATCCTGGCCCGGACGATCGCGGCGGTGCTGTTGGGTCGAGGCGCCTACTGAGCGGAGTCGCCCGCGTCGGCGGCTCGCTCGAGACCCGCCATGAAGATCCTGCAGGTCCACAACCACTATCGCGATCCGCGGCGGGGAAGACACCGTGGTCGCCGCCGAAGCGGACCTGCTGCGGCGCGCCGGTCACGAGGTCGTGCAGTACCAGGTGGAGAACCCGACGGGGCGTGCTGCCGCGGTCGGGGCGCTCGGCGCTGGCGCCGTGGAACCCGTCGGCGAGCCGACGGTTGGTCGACTCGCCGCCGCAGTCCGCCCCGACGTCGCCCACGTCCACAACACGTGGTTCTCGCTGAGCCCGTCGTCCTGCGTGGCCTGAAGCGATCGGGGACCCGGTGGTGATGACCCTGCACAACCACCGGCTGCTGTGTGCCAACGCCGCCCTCTTCCGTGATGGCCGGCCGTGCGAGCTGTGCGTTGGACCACACCCTGGCACGGGGTCTCGGCACCGCTGCTACCGGGACTCGTTCGCCGCCTCGACGGCGGCGGCGGCAACGATCGCCCCAATCGGCGCGGGGCACACCTGGACCAACCACGTCGACCTCTTCCTCGCCCTGACCCGCTTCGCCGCCGAGCGTTTCATCGCCGGCGGCCTTCCTGCCGATCGCATCACGGTGAAGCCCAACTTCGTCGACGACCCCGGGAGCCGCCCCCGCCGCACCTTCGGCTCGGAGACGTCCTCTTCGTGGGCCGCCTGTACGAGCCCAAGGGGATCGCGAGCTGATCGACGTCTGGGAGAAGGTGGCCCGGCTCGGCTCCAGCTGGTCGTCGTCGGTGACGGGCCGCTTCGCGGCGAGCTGGAGCGGCGAGCCGGTCCCTCCGTCCGGTTGGTCGGCGCTGTTGCCGCACGGCGCCGTACTCGCCCTGATGCTCGAAGCGAGGGCACTGGTCTTCCCTTCGCACCTCTACGAGGGCCAGCCGATGGCGATCCTGGAGGCGCTGGCGGCGGGGTTGCCGGTGCTGGCGTCCGGCCACGGCGGCATGGCGGCGACCCTCGAGGATGCGGCGCCGGGCACGTTGATCGAAGTCACCGACCGGGAGGCGTGGGGTGAGGCGCTCGAGCGGGCTGACCGACGACGATGCCGTCGACGGCGCCGGCTCGGCAGCGCGGAGCCTCTACGAAGCCCGGTTCACCCCGGAGCTGGCGTTGCGCCGCCTCGACGACGCCTACCGAAGGGCGCGGCGGTCTCCGATGACCGCCGCCCAACCGAGCCTGCGGAGCCGGGGACCTCTGGTTCGCTCCATCTCCGGTGGGGTGCTCGATGCCGGGTTCGCCTCCCTCGGGCACCTTCGCCGTCGGGATCGTCGCCGCCCGCTACCTCGATCCGGCGGCGCTCGGCGCCTACGCCCTGTTCTTCGCCGCCTTCACCGCCCTGACCGTGTTCGCCACCGAAGGCATCTTCGTCCCGGCCGAGGCACGATCGGTGAGCCGTCCCGTCAGCGACCGGCGCCACATCGTCCGGCAGGCGGTGCCGGTGGGGCTGGGCTCGACACTCGTGGTGTTGCCGGGGCTGCTGATCGCCTACGTCCTTGTCCCGGACAGCGTGCCCCAATCGGTCACCGTGCCGCTGGCGGTCACCACCGCGGCCACCGTGATCGTGGCGCCCCTGCAGGAGCACGTCCGGCGGGTGTGCCACCTCGCCCGGGTGTCGTGGCGCGCCTCGGTGGTGTCGCTGGTGCAGTTCGTCGTCATCGTCGCCTCCCTGCTCTCCATGCTGGCTCTCGACGTCGCCGTGGCGTGGATCCCGTTCGGGGCGCTCGCCATCGCCAACTCCGTCTCGTTGGTCGTCGGCCTCGTCCTGCTGGCCTATGACCGGCGGGGTGAGCTGGGACTCCGGCTGACCGCCGGCGATCTGGTCCGGTCGGGTCGGTGGCTGGTCACCGCGGCGTTCATCCGGTCCGGGTCGGCGTTCGTCGCCGCGGCCTTGATCGCCCAGCTCGCCTCGGCGGAGGCGCTCGGCTACGCCGAAGCGGCCCGGGTGGTCGGACGCCCGGTGCTCGTCATCGCCATGGGACTGGACGCGGTGCTCGGCCCGCGCTCGGTGGAGGCCGCCCTCGACCACGACCGCACCCGGGCCCGCCGCATCTCGACCGGATTCGCCGCCATCCTCGCCGGCGTGGCGGTGCCGTACATGCTGCTCGTCGGATGGGATTGGGCATGGAACCCGGCATTGGCGCTGATCCCCACCGCCTATGTCGTCGCCGGGCTGGTGCCTGTCCAGGTGGTCTCCGAGTTCCTCGGCGGTGTGGTGGTCCCCTATCGAATGGAGCTGATCGGCGCCCGTAAGGAAACGGCGCTCCTCGCTCCCGAGGCCGTCGGGGCGGGTCTGCAGGTGGCGGTGGCGGCCGCCGCCGGGACGATGGGCGCCTTCGCCCGCCCCATCGGTGCCCTGGCCATGAGGTCGGCGCAGCTCGTCGGCTATCGGACGGCGGTCGCGCGCATCTACCGGAGCCCCAACGAAGCCGACCCGACCGGCCGGTGAGTGTGCCGCCGCCGGCTATCCGGCCCCGTCCCGCTTCCGCAGCAGGCCGGTGACGATGGGCGCCTTGTCGACCTGTTCGATCGTGGTCAGCTCGACGTCGGGCCGCATGGCGGCATACTCCTGGAACTCCTTCGGGATGTTGTTGAAGAGGGCGACGCCTCCGGGGACGAGGTGGGGCAGCACCGTCTCCAGCTCGTAGCGTTGCAGGGCGAACACATTGGCGCTGTCGGAGAGGAAGGCCCCTGCTCTGCCGACCCTGGCGAGGACGCCACCGAGGTGCTTGCGGCTGCTGCCGAGATGCAGCGTCCAACGGGGCCGCAGCTCCTCGGGTACCAGTATCCCGGTGAAGGCGCCGGAGGCGGCGGCGAGCGGCGGGAGGTCGATGCTGGTCAAGTGGCCCTGGCGGTTGCGTTCGAGGGCGCTCAGGACCAGGGCGGTCGTGACCCCGTAGCCGACTCCGCTCTCGACGACGACCTCCGGGCCCAGGTGCCTCACCAACGCATAGCTGAGCAGGGCGTGGGTGGGGTCGGCGTTGTAGAACGCCGGGAAGGGCAGGTCGTGGCGGTCGGCGGCAAAGGCCCGGAACCGATCCACGACCTCGGTCACGGCGTCCTCCGCCTCGCCGCCCCGCTCCAGGATCCGTTCCAGCCCTGCCAGCGGGTGATCCGAGTCCTGAACTGAAGCGGCGAAGGCGTGGACGTCCGGGAAGTCGGGGTCCGCCGGTTGGTGGTCGGATCCGTACCGAGCGGAACGGATGTCCCAGAGCATCCGTAGCCGATCGAGACGATCGGGTGCCGCCAACAACTCGATCACTCTCACCGAACCGCCCTTCCCCCTGCGTATGTCGATTGGCGATGACGCGGCGGCGGAGCCTACGGGTCCGGTGCCAGGCCGGTCAACGAGTGCCTCGTCCGTGAGGGCCGTCACCCGGGCATCGGGCTGCGGCCGGTCACCCGCTCGAACCACCGCCCGTCGACCCGTAGGTTGGCGATGTTGTGGTCGATCGACCGGTCGAGATCCCACCGTGTCCGGTTGAGCCGGTCGGGCTGCTGAGGGACGTACTGCATGCCCGGCGTCCCGTTGGCGACGGTCTCGAAGCCGATGGTCCGGCAGTAGTCACGCAGCTCCTCGGTGAAGCGGCGGCGGGTGCCATACGGGTAGGAGAAGTGGGCCACCGGCTCCCCGATGATCTCCTCGAGGATCTGCTTGCTCATGAGAACCTCGGCCCGAGCCTCGTTGGCGGGCAGCGACCCCAGGTCGCGGTGGGAGTGCGAGTGGGAGCCCACGGTGTGCCCGGCGGCGGCGATCTCGGAAATCTCGGTCGTGGACAGGGTGTCGAAGTCGGCGGGCGATCTCCCGATACGTCGGGCATAGTCGATCCGCTCCGCCTCGGACGATCGATCACGGATCGGCGAAGTGGACACGAAGAAGGTGGCGGTGACCCCGATGGCGGCCAGCGTGCCCAACGCCTGGTGCCATGACCGGTAGTTGTCGTCGAAGCTGATCCAGCAGACCTTCCCTGCGCCTGCCCGGTGCAACTGGTCCGGACCGCCGAAGCCGTACCCGAGCTCGGCGAGATGGGCCGCCGCCGCCGAGAATCGGAACCAATCGGCCGGCTGCAGGTCGTGGAAGTAGATGCCGAGCCGGTCGGGCAGGTCCCGCGGCACCAGCAGATGGGCCGCTCGCACCGCCCTCTGCACCCACCGTTTCCCTTCGGATCGGACGGTGGCCAGCATCTCGCGCACCCTAGTATCCGGGGGCGGGCGGCCACAGAGGGGATGGCGCAGGACCGTGATCGTGATCTCGTCCAGCGCGGGGGCTTTTGGGCGGCCCTCGCCATGGGGCTAGGGTGCCCGATCCGGAGACCCCGGAGGTTTCCCGGATGTTCCCATTCGGATCGCGTCATCTCGTCATCGCCCTCGCTCTTCTCGTAGGCACCACCGGCATCGTGGTGGCCACGCGAGCGGTCGGGTGGCGACGACCAAGCCGCTCTCGCCCCGGCCACCGACACCGCGACGTCGGGCGTCGAGCCGATGGGCGATTCGACCGCACCGACCACCGGTCCGGCGACGACCGCCTTCCGGCCGCCGACGACCACGGTGACCGGTCGGCCGCCGGTGGGGGCATCGTCGGCAGCGGCGACCGTCGACATCTGGCCCGGCGACGATGTGAACGCGGTGCTGGCGGGGAACCCGGTGGGCACGTCTTTCCTGCTGCACGCCGGCGTGTACTCGCAGTTGACCCTGATGCCCCGCTCCGGCCAGGTGATCACCGGTGAGCCGGGCACCATCCTCGACGGGGGCGGAGTCACCGCCGACGGGGTCGGCCGTGCCGTTGCCAACGACATCACCATCCGCGGGCTCACCATCCGGAACTACACCAACGCCTGCGTCAACTGGGGCGCCGACGGATGGGGCCGGCGGTGGACCATCGAGGACGTCGACGCCGGATACTGCAAGCTGGGGGTGAAGGTCAAGAAGGGTGGCATCTACCGCGACAACTACATCCACCACAACCTGCAGTACGGCATGGAGGGGACCGGCGAGTTCGATCTGGTCGTCGAAGGCAACGAGATCGCCTTCAACCGCACCGACACCAGCTGGGACCCGGGCGACTCCGGCGCCACCAAGTTCCACAGCACGGTCGGCATGGTGGTGCGCGACAACCACGTGCACGACAACAACGGGATCGGCATCTGGCTCGACGGCTCCAACACCGACGCGGTGATCGAGGGAAACCTCGTTGTTGACAACGACCAGGCCGGCATCGTCGCACGAGCTCGGCTACTCACCCATCATCCGCAACAACACCGTCGAGGGCAACGGCTTCGCCTCCGACGGACTGGGTGGTGAGGGCGCCGGTATTCTGGCCTTCTCGGTGCGCGACGCCGAGATCTACGGCAACGTCGTCACCGGGAACCGGAACGGGATCGCCGGTCGCAGCGATGACCGCGGCGTCGACTCCGACACCGGTGAGGAGTGGTTGCTCGAGGACCTCTACGTGCACGACAACCTCATCACCATGGACGAGGGCGGCACAGGGATCTGGGACTACCTGCCCGGCGAGCCGGCGCTGGAGCCTGCGGCGAACATCCGGTTCGAAGGCAACGTCTACACGCTCACTCCGGCGAGTGGTCGGTTCCTGCGCTGGACCGATGCCATCGCCGGCAACGGCGGCTGGGACCTGTTCACGCTCACCGGTTGGCGGGCACACTTCCCCCTGGACGGCTACCACCTCTGCGATGGCCAGATATCGACCGTCGTGGGTTCCAGCGGCTCCGACGACCTGGTCGGGAAGGCGGGGAAGGACGTGATCACCGGGCTCGGCGGCAACGACCGTATCGAAGGCCTCGGTGGGAACGACGTCATCTGTGGCGGTGACGGAGGCGACACGCTCCTCGCCGGTGCCGGCAAGGACGTCGTGATCGGTGCCACCGGGGCAGACACGCTACGGATGGGGAACGGCAGCGACACCGCCCTCGGTGGGGCCGGCGAGGACACGCTGGTGGGTGGAGCCGGGCTGGACTCGATGTGGGGCGGGAACGGTGCGGACCTGCTCCAGGGAGGGACCGGCAAGGACTCGCTGTTCGGAGGCGCCGGCACCGATGTCTGCAACGGCGGCGGCGGCGTCGACCAGGCCAGCACCTGCGAGACGAAGACCTCGATTCCCTAGCGGTCGACAGCCGCGGTGGGGAGCGGCGTCCGTGGAGGGCCCGGCGGGAGATCAGCGGCTCGCTCGCCTAGAAGCGCTCGGCGGCGAGTGCGACCCCGACGCTCCGTGTCCCCGATGGCGGCGAGGCAGGCGAAGATGATGAAGTCGGCGGTCAGCCACCCGGCCATGCCCAGGCTGACCAGGCTGTGCAGGAGCAGGGGGACGATCAAGATGGCGTACGGCGTCTCGGGACCATCTCCCAACCGGCGCAGACACCACGCCGTGGTCCGGACGATGGCGATGGCGAGCGGCACCACGCCGAGGAGGCCCAGCCCTACCAGCGCCTCCATGTACCCGCTGTGGAGCGAGCTGACCGCATCCTCGCCGATGCCTCGTAACGCAACGAACCGGCCACCGACGCCGAAGCCGTACCCGGTCCACGGATGGTCGAGCCACGACTGCACCGCCGCATCCCAGTAGGTCAGCCGCCCGCTCCAGGTCGCCAGCGTCCCGGCCTGCTGGTCGCGGGCGGCGATCTCCCAGATGCTCGCCCAGATGGCGTTCCACTGGGTCAACGCGAGCAGTACGGCGGCGGGCACGAAGCCGAGGAACCAACGCCTCCGACGCGACCAGAGGAGCACGGCGATGGCCACCACCCAGATGACCAGCCCCTGCCGGCCGGAGGCCAACAGCATGGCGACGGTTCCCAGCAGTCCGACCGCCCCCCACTTCCAGCGGCTCGCCCTTGTCGAGCGGCCCCAGGGCGCGAGCGGCGGCGTACACCGCGATCAACGCCCCGGTGGCGGAGAGGCCGTTGGAGTGGGCGTAGGGGGCGACCATCGTGGCAGGGAAGAAGAAGCCGGGCCGGTTCTGGAGCTCCGAGAACAGACCCGGCATGGCCAGGAACCCGACGACGGCGACGAGGAGCAGGGCGATCTCGAGCTGGAGCACGAAACGGACCGCGTCCCGGAGACGCTCGCCGGGCTCACGGTCAAGGGCGATGGCCCAGACGATGGCGAGCCCCACGCCGAGCTCGAAGACCTTTCCGGCCGTTGGGAACGGCGCCACCGAGTACAGCACCGAAGCGCCCGCCACCACCACGTACACGGTCAAGGCGCCGAGCGACACCAAGCCTCGGGTCGCCCCCGCCCGTCGGATCCCCCTCGAGAGCGTCGGTGCCACCAGGGCGAGGGCGACCACGTCCAGGACCCCGCGCAGCATCGTCTCGACGACGAGCGGGTTGGCCAGGACATCCTCTGCACCGGTCCGGGTGGCGTTGCTATGGGTGCCGAGCAGGACGAGCAGGATGGCGAGATGCTGCCGGCTGATCCGGACCCGGCCGGTCTGGATGAAGGCTCGAAACCCCCCGGGCGCCACCGCGACGATCAGCACAGCCCAGATGGCGACGGCCCAGATGAACCCGACGCACGCCATACCCCCTCGTGGCACGTTCATGGTAGCGGTGGTGGGTCGTCGGGGGCCGGGTACAGGTACGATGGCCGCTGCGGGCGTGAGGGGAAGGGCCGTAAGTGGTAGAGCGTGTGACGAGTCGCGGCGCCTTCATCGTGCTCGTCGGCCCTGACGGAGTGGGGAAGACGACGGTGGCGCGCGAGTTGATCGCCGCCTTCCCCGGCCCGACGGGCTACTTCCACTTTCGACCGTCGGTTCGACGACCCGCTGTCGCCGACGCCACCGACCTGGTCCGCCACCCCGGTCGACAAGGGAGTGGCCCACGGTTGGCGTCCGGTGGGCTGGTTGCGGCTCGCCCGCAGCTACCTGTTCTTCTGGGCCGGCTATGTGTGGCGGGTGCGCCCGGCAGTGCGGAGGGGCGCCCTCGTGGTCGGCGACCGCTGGGCGTTCGGGTACGTCATCCAGCCCCGCTCGGTCAAGTTCTACGGCCCCGGTTGGCTCGCTCGGCTGGCGGTGCGGGCGCTGCCCCAACCCGACCTGGTCGCCAACCTGCGCGCCCCGGCCGCACTGGTACATGCCAGGAAACAGGAGCTGACCCTCGACGAGATCGACTCCGAGCTGGGGGCGTGGTCGGATCTCCACATCCGGGCTGTGAGGACCTTCAGCACGGTCGGCGAGCCGGCGGCCACCGCACGTCAGATCCTCGAGTCGTTGCCCCGAGGATGACCGGACATCGGGCATTCCCGCCCGGCAGGGGATTCGTCGCCGTTCCCACATCGACGCGCCAGGCGGCACGTGCCGGGCTCGCGCTCTACGCCCCGTGCCGTCCGGTGGCGATCTGGGCACAGCGGGCAACCTGGCACCTCGTCGGCATCCTCGGGCCGAGAGCAGTGCCCGGAAGGGCGACGAGCGGGGTGCCACCGATCCCGCAGGAGGTGTGGACGGCGCTCGCCGAGGAATGGTCGGCGATCGTCGGAGGGTTCGACACCATCGCCGCCTACCGGCCGCGGCAGCGGCACCGGTCCGGGCACGGCATCCTCCTCATTCGAGACGGTGTCCCGCAGGCCTTCGTCAAGGTGAGGAGAGGGCGCCAGCGCCGACCTCACCCGCGAGGAGCGGGCGCTCTCCCGGGTCTCCACGGCAGGAGTGTCGACGTTCCGGTGCCCCCGTCCCCTCCGGCTGGGGAGTGTCGACGAGTGGGACTACCTGGCCATGTCGGCGCTGCCACCGGTCATCGGCGGCGTGCCTGCCGATCCTCCGCTCGGCGACCTGACCGAGGAGATCTCGAACGCGCTGAGCGACCTGCCGGGAGGGGAGGCCGTGCCCGGTCACTGGCGTCCGATGCACGGCGACTTCACCCCATGGAACCTTCGATCCTCTGGAGGCGGCCAGCTGACGCTGGTGGACTGGGAAGACGCCGGATGGGGCCCTCCCCGCGCCGACGAGATCCTCTACCGGGCGGTCTCCGGGGCCCTGACCCGCCGCCCCGTCACCGGTCTCGGTGGCTCCGCCGAAGCGGTCGGTTTCTGGGCGGAGCGGGTCTCCGACCGGCTGGCGGCCGGAGGCGAGGAGGGTGATCGCGCGTTCGGTGAGAGGCTGCTCGAGGTCTTCGCGAAGGCGACGGGGGACCGAAGCGATGCCTGACCGGGATCATCGGCGGGGGGGTGTCCGTGCCCACCACTGACGGGGCCGCCGCCCTGGCGGTGCTCGAGGCCCTTCGTGAAGCCGGTGTCGACTACGCCGTCCTTCACGGAGCCGAGCGCCTCGACCAGCCGGGTGTGCTCTCCGACGTCGACATCGTCGTCGCTCGGCCGCCTGAATCCGTCATCGCCGCGGCGCGGCCGGCGCTCCGACGGAAGGGCCTCTTTCCCGTGGTCGTGTGGCCGTACGACATCGGCGGGAGCTCGACGGTGTTCCTGGTCGACGAGTACGCCCGGAGCGGGGTTCAGCTCGACATGCTCCACGATCCCCGGGGCCTGGGCAGGTACCGCATCCGGTCCGGCGACCTTGTCAGCGAGTACCCCCCCGGTGAAGCCTCCCCGTCGCTGGTCGACCCGGATCGACTGGTCTACCTGTGGGTCAAGCGACGGTCGAAGGGCCAGGACGGGCGGATGGGGGAGGTCGCCGCCGCACTGCGGGCGCTCGACCCGGCAGCGGTGGGCGAAGCGGCGCGCCGCCTCCTCACCCGTGACGACTGGATCGCCGAGATCACCGGGGACCCGGAACCACCGGGAAGTGGCCGCTGGCACGGTGCCGCCCAGCGCGTGCTGTTGCAGGCGCGGAGGGTGGCCGGGCGGCTGACGGCACCGATCGGCTTCTGGGCGCATCTGTCCGGTGACGCCGGCGAGGTCGCCACCTCGGCCGCCGAGCGGTTCGCTCGGGTGCTGGTGGAGGCCAAGGCGATCCGGGCGCCCGCCGGCTGGTCGGCGCCCGTCTGGTACTGCAGGGAAGTGGTCCCGATCCGGCTCCGCCCCGGGCTGGTGGTCTCCTATGGGCGCCGGCCGGGTGGGATAGGCGGGCCCGACCTGGAGTTGGGCATGGGGATGACCGTCGACGCGGTCGTCGCCCAACTGGTCAGGTCGATGCACGGCCGGCTCATCCGATGAAGGTCCTCGTCTCGGCCTACGCCTGCGAGCCTGGCAAGGGATCGGAACCGGAGGTCGGGCTCAGCGTGGTGCTCGCCGCCGCCCGCCACCATGAGGTCTGGGTCATCACCAGGGACAACAACCTGGCACCGCTGCGCAGCCACCTGGCCGACCACCCGCTGCGGGAGCGGATCCACCTCCACGGTGTCGACCTCCCCGGTGTCCCGTTGCGGGCGAAACGCTGGGGCATCCCGGGCATGCAGTGGTACTACGACCGCTGGCAGCGGCGGGCGCTGGACTCGGCGCGGCAGCTCGACCATCTCGTCGGGTTCGACGTGGTCCATCACGCCACCTTCGCCTCCTACTGGGCCAGGACCGGGCTCGCCGAGCTGGACAAGCCGTTGGTGTGGGGCCCGGTGGGAGGAGCGGTGGAGGTGCCCCGAGGGTGGTGGGCCACCCTGGGGGCGAGAGGGGTGGGCGAGGAGGCCCTCCGGCTGGTGACCCGCCGACTGCTGGCCGCTCGTCCGGTGGTACGCCGGACCATGCGTCGGGCGACCGTGGTGATCGCCCAGAACGGGGAGACGGCGGCGCGAATCGGGCATGCCCGGTCCGGGCCGGTCACCGTCCAGCCCAACGCCTCGGCGGTGGGGCCGTTGCACCTGGAGGACCCGCCACTCGTCCGTGGCACCGATGTGGTGTGCGCCGGACGGCTGGTCCCATGGAAGGCGGTACCGCTGGCGATCGCCGCCATGCGTCACGTCACCCATGCCGGCGCAAGGCTGCGGGTCTTCGGCTCCGGCCCCGACGCCGCCCGGCTGTCAGCCGCGGCGAGCCCGCGCCGGTCTGTCGGACAGAGTCGACCTGTGTGGCCAGGTGTCCCGGGAGGAGCTCCTGCGGGCGATCGCCGGTGCCGGCGTCCTGGTCCATCCCGCCCTGCACGAGGAGGCCGGTCTGGTGGTGGCCGAGGCGTTGAGCCTCAACACCCCGGTCGTGGCGCTGCGCCGGGGGGGACCGGCCGAGCTGGTCGATGCGCTACGCCGAGTCGCCTTCAGAGGTGGTCGAGGTGGGCGCACCCGACGAGACCGCCCGCAACCTGGGAGCGGCCATCGACCGCTTCCTGCATTCGCCGCCCCCGACGAACGTGTCCCGAAGGCCATCGCCGACCTTCGAGGAGGTGATCATGGAGGCGTATGCGGCGGCGGTGGGCATGTCGCCGCCCTGACCGCCGGGTCAGTTGCTGACCGCAGGTGCCGACGGGTCGGCATCCAGCTGGCTGTCGACGCCTTCGACCAGCACTGGTGGGTGGCGGAGGATCGACGCCACGAATCGTGGGTTGTTGCCGAGATACCGCCGCCACAAGCGGCGCGGCTCCCGCGCCAGCCGGTACAGCCACTCGAACCCGGACCGCTGGATCCACCTCGGGGCCTCGGAGGTCAACCCGGCGTGCACGTCGAAGGCCGCTCCGACGCCGAGCATCACCGGAGCATCGAGCCTCCCGGCGTGGGCCGCCATCCACTGTTCCTGCTTGGGCGTGCTCAGGCCAACCCACACCAGGTCGGGCCTGGCCAGATTGATGCGGCGCACCACGTCTTCGTCCTCGTCGGCGGTGAGGGCTCGGAAGGGCGGTGAGAACGTGCCGGTCACCTGCAAGCCGGGGAACCGGGCGACGAGACGATCGGCCAGGAGCTCGGGCACACCCTCCTTGCCGCCGTAGAGGAACGATCGCCACCCTCGCTCGACCGCGGTGGAGAGCACCGCCAGCATCAGGTCGGGTCCCCGGACCCTGCCGATGCCGGTGGCTCCGCACCGTCGTCCGGCCCAGACCATCGGCATCCCGTCGGGGACGGTCATCCCCGAGGCGTTGTGGATCGACCGCAGCGCCGGTTGTGACCGAGACTCCATGACGCCGTGAACGCCGGTGACGCACACGTACCGGTGCAGGCCCGCCTCGACCCACGATTCGATCGCCGCCACCGCCCGGTCGAGGTCGACCACGCTGATGCCTACTCCGAGCACGTCCACCCGGCCCGGCGGGACGTTCACGACCGCCTCGGCATGCCAGGGCACGGTCCGCAGCCGTTGGCGTGACGGACCGGCGCCCCACTGAGGGCATGGACAGATCCCCCTGCCCGCAATTCGGCCTCCCCTCGAAACCGAACCCGCACCTCCATACGGGGCCGGCACGGTGAGGGTAGTCGCCGCCAACGGTCCGAGCATTGCGAAATGGGACAATGAGTCGCCCGACCCCTCGATGGGGCCACGGGCGGGACTAGCCTCTGTCACGGTCAGTCTGGGGACTGGTGGCCGGGTCGAAGGGCCAACGATGGAACCACGTGAATCGACCTTCGAACCCACCGTCATCGGTGCGATCTGGCGTTATCGGGCCCTGTTCGGAGCGATCGTCGCCGCCTGCATCGTGCTCGGTGTGGTGTTCACCGCGCTGCAACCGAAGGAGTGGTCGGCGGTCGCCACTCTGGTCGTAGAAGACCCGAGAGCATCGTCGCTGTTCGAGCAGCCGGTGTCGGGCGCCAACGCCGACCGCTACGTCGAGAACCAGGTGGCGGTCCTCCGATCGCAGACAATCGCCCACGAGGTGATCGGCTCACCGGCGGTCGTCGCCCTCGCCGACCCGATGGACCTGACCGAGTTCGCCCGCCGGCTCACCGTCGGGTCGAGCCCGGGATCGGACGTGTTGACCGTCGGGTTCATCGCCGGCGATCCCGACGTCGCTCTGGCGAGCGTCAACGCGGTGACCGAGGCGTACCAGTCGGTCCTCGAGGACGAGGCCACCAGCACCTTTTCCGCCGCCGTCGAGGAGCTGGGCACCTCCATCGAGCGGTGGAGGTCCGACCTCGACCAGATCCAGGCCGACATCGCCGAGTTCACGGCTGCCGACCCGTCGCGCGCCGCTCTCGCCGATCAGTACCGGGCGTCGCTGGAGAGGCTGGTCGAGCTACAGGCCGAGCTGCCCACCGCCGACGCCGAGCGCGCCGCCCAGATCCGCCTCGAGCTCGACGACATCGCCAAGTCGTTCGCCACCCTCCAGCAGTTGGACGCCATCGAGCAGGAGAGCCCTGAGCTGAGGGCGCTGCTCGAGCAGCAGTCCGAGGCGGTCCGGCAGCTGAGCGCCCTCGCCGTGCTGCGGGACGAGCTCTCGGTCGATGCCGAGCTCGCCGGGAGCGGCGTGGTGGTCGTGTCGCCGGCCGAGGAGGTCGTTCCGGTGACCACCGGGATGGCTCGTGCCGCCGCCGTCTCGCTGGTCATCGGCGTGATGATCGGCGCCGCCGTCGCCTACGTGCTCGCCCTGCGCACCCAGACGTTCGACGACCGTCTCCAGCCCGAGGCGATCCTCGGGGCCGGCCTGCTGGCCGAGGTGCCCTCGTTCACCGAGGCCGGGCTCAGGACGCAGCTGCCGGTCCGAGACGCCGCCTCCACGTCGACCGCCGAGGCGTACCGGTTCCTCGCCACCGCGTTGGAGATGAGGTCGAGGGCGGAGGGACCGGTCGTCGACGGCGACGGCACGGCGCTACCCGGTGGATCGCGCTCGTTCGTCGTCGTCTCCGCCGAGCCCGGCGACGGCAAGACGGTGACCGCGGCGAACATCGCCCTGGCGGCGGCGCGGGACGGGTTCAAGGTCCTGGCGGTCGACGCCGACTTCGACGACCAGGCGCTGACCCGTCTCCTGGTGGGGACCGAGTCGCCCCGGTACGGGCTGCCGGAGTTGGTGGGCGGGCGCATCACGCTGGAGAGGGTGCTCGAGGTCATCGAGTTCGACATCGACCGCATCGCCGGGCATCGAACGATGCCGGGAGCCCTCCATCTCCTCGGACGCGGGCAGACGATGGTGGCGCCGGCCGACTTCTTCAGCATCGGTGCCACCCGCCAGCTGCTCGCCGAGCGTCACCGCCGAATACGAGTTCGTGGTCATCGACACCCCACCGCTGCTGCATCGCGCCTATGCGAGCACCATCATCAACATGGCGCAGCAGGCCGTGGTGGTGGTGGCCCACGGCAGCAAGGGCTCGACCGCTCACGACCTACGGGACCGGCTCGAGTTGATCGGGACCCCGATCGCCGGCTACGTCTACGTCAAGGCGCCGGTGCGCCGCGAGCTCATCGGGTCACGCCGCACCGAGCCGAGCGACCCGGAGCCGGGCGGCCCCGAGCTCGAGCCGACGACAGCCACGCACTGAGGCCGGTGTCGGGTCAACCCGGCACCGGCCTCGCCCGTTCTACTCGGGCCCGGTCAGCGGTCCCGGCTGCGTGCCTCGGCGGCCACAACGGCGACGCCGGCGAGCAGCAGCAGCACCCCGAACAGCGCCTGGCCGCCGGGCTCGGAGCCGTCGCCGGTAGCTCATCGGGCGCGATCCGTCGGAGGCGGGACGGTGCTGCACGTCCGGGTCCGCCGGCGGGTAGGTCATGGTGACCGGTCCGACGGTCGGGTTGACCTCGACGGTCACCTCCACCTCTTCCTGCGCCCACGAGAACGGGTTGTCCGGGTTGTCGAACCAGACGCCGTCGGCGTCCTGGTCCCAGCCGGGCCAGTCGATCGGGTTGCCGGCGGCGTCGATCTCGGCCCCCGGCCAGAGCACCTGGCCGCTGCCCACCGCCACCGTGTACACCGCCGAGTCGGCCCCCTCCGAGAAGGTGATCGTCGCCTCGTCGGACAGGCCCGGGGCCACGATGTCGTAGGCGAGCCACGGGGTGTCGTTGTCGCAGAAAGCGTCGAGGGTCGACGTGAGCACGGTCCCGGTGGTGGTGGTCTCGGGGATCGTCCTCCTCGACCGCGGCGTCGTTGTCGTCGGTGACGTCGGGCAGGTCGAGCGGGTTCCCCTCCTCGTCCACCGGGGTGCCGGTCACGGTGGCGACGTTGAGCAGGTCGCCGTCGATGACCGTCTCGTAGCTGTAGACCAGCTCGCCGCCCGGTGGGAACGGGACCGAGTCGTCACCCGACACCAGGGTCATGTCGAGGTTGCTGATCCCGAGGTCGGGATCCTCGATCACCACCGGGAAGAGGAAGGTGTCGCCGGTGTTCTCCACGCGGAAGCAGTAGGTCACCGGATCGCCGGGTTCGCCAACGACCAGCTCGTCTTCGCCCTCCACCCCGGGGCAGGGCTGTCCGGCGCCGTCGAGCACGGTCTTCTCGATGAGGATGTCCGGGTCCTGTTGCTGCGTCTGCTCCGGGATGAGGAGCAACCCGCTTCCGGCCCAAGCCCCCGATTCGGGGAGCCCCTCGAGCCCGCCGTTGTCTCGGGGCGACTCCAGCTGCATCGCCAGCCATTCGGCTCCGGCGGGGACCACCACGTCGAACTCGACCAGCGAGAACTGCGGCCCGATGTTCCCACCGGTGAGGCTGACCACCGGGTCGACGAACGACGGGCCCGGACACGCCTGGCTCCCCGGGTTGAACACGTCGATGAGCGCCTCGACCGACCCCGGCGTGACCACGTTCCCGTTGTCGTCGATCAGGTCGTCGGTGTCCGCCGGTGCCGTTCCGGTGCCCGAGGCCAGCCACACCGCCTGCACCCGGCAGTTCATCGTCTCGGTGTCGGCTCCGCCGAATGCCGCTCGCAGGGTGAGCGTGGTTTCCTCGGCCAGAGGCTCGGACCAGTCCCACACGACGATGTCGGTGGTGGGTGGAGTGCTGGGGGCGCCCCCGAAGATGAAGTCGGCGCCGATCTTCCAGACAACCTCGCTGACCGGCGGATCACACGGGCTGGTGTCGTACACGACGGTCACCGCGGCGCCCCACGACCGGCCCGGGCCGGGGAAGCTGGCGAACGGCTCGATGTCGAAGGTGTACTCCCCGGCCTCGCCGTCGCCGACCAGGTCGGTGATGTCGGCCCACCACCCGTAGACGGTTTCGATGCCGTTCTCGGTCACCGAGTCGCTGCTGGCCAGGTTGCCGGCGACCGTGTCGGTGACCGTGCCTCCGGGCCCGGTCACCTCGAGCTCGAGGTCGGACACCCCGGTGTTGGCGTCGTCGCGGCCGATCCACTCGACCACGACCATGATGACCGGCCCGGGCACGTCGAGCACGATCCCACCCGCCGGGGTCTTGACTCCCTCGTGGAGCCCGACCCCTCCGGCGACGGTGTCGATACATCCGGGCTCGGGGGGCGTGGGGAGGTCGACCACCCCGGCCTCGGCGGGCGGTGGCGCCGTCGCCAGGACGGCCAGCAGCGTGATCAGGGAAATGAGGGCGGCGAGGATACGGCGGGTCGCTTTCCCCATACCACCCCCCACCGCAGGTTGGTACATACGTTCTCCCGATAGCCGAGCCCTAGGGCTCAATTTCCAACGGACGGGTCAACCTAGCGCCGCGGACGATGCGGTCGCAACAACCACATGCATCGTTTTCGCGCCCCGGATCCGCACCAGGTCAGTGACCCCAGTCGATGTCGGCGTGGATGGCGGCGTGGTCGGAGGCGGCATGGTGCTCGGCCGTCATCGTGTCGTAGATCTCCCACGGGTCCCTGGTCCGTGCGCCCCGCCAGATGCCCTTGCGGAACACACCCCCGCCAGTCGCCTTGGTGAACAGCTCGGGGGACAGCAGCACGTAATCGATCTTCTCCTTGTCGTTGCCCGAACCGAAGGTGCCGCGGCGCGGTCCCCAGGCGAAATCGGGGTGTTCACTGATGTCGCGCAGCGGGGTCCGCTCGAAGAGCGGTGCCAGCGCCTCGCTGGACGCATCGTCGTTGAGGTCGCCGACCACGGCGACGTAGCGGGCGCCCTCGTAGACGAGGTCGGCGTAGATCTGGGCGAGCCGGGCGGCCTGGCGGAACCGGCGCTCCGCACCGATCGGGTCGCCGGCGCTGCCATACCCCTTGGACTTGAAGTGGTTGACGAGCACCACGAGCCGCTCGCCGCCCGGAGTGCGCACGTGGTACTCGGGGCAGTCGCGGGAGAAGATGACCCCTGCCCGATCGGTGTCGGCGATGTGCGTGCGGATCTCGGTGACCCGGTGGCCGCCCCGGGTCATCAGCCCGACGTCGATGCCGCGCCCGTCGTTGCCGTCGAGCAGCAGCGCCTGTTCGTACGGCGTCCACCCGACGTCGGGGAGCATCGAGGCCGAGAAGACCTCCAGGAGCGTGCGGGACTCGGCCTCGACGACACCGAGGACGTCGGCGCCGACGTCCCTCATCACCATCGCCGTGTGCCGGCTGGCCAGGGCGGTGACGTGCTCGGTGGTCAATTCGACCCATCCGATCCAGCTCTCCCGACCCTGGGCGGAGATGTACGGGTCGCCGGTTCTCGGGCGGGTGAGGAACCGCCCGCGGATCCGGCGCAGGATGGCGTAAGTGGCCATGTCGGAGTGGAGAAGGCCGAGCTTGTCGAGCAGGGCGAGCATCTCGTCCTTCACCGTCTGGTCGTACACGTCCCGCTGGATCAACTCGTTGAGTCGGGCATGGGCGCCGAGGAGGGGCCCGCTCTGCTCCCATGTCTCGCGGTTCATCGCCTTGGCCCGGTCGAACATGTTCTCGACGTTGTAAGAGGCGACCCGGGTGACCGGCACGTCGTCCTGCCTTCCGGTCGAAGCGGCGACGGCGGTGGCTCAGTCGCCTCGTCCGAAGAAGTCGATGATCGCCTCGGTGTCGTCGGAGAACGCCCACCGGTGGGTGACACGACCGTCGGCGTCCACGTGGTGGATCTCCGCGGTCCGGTAGGTGAACGACTCGTCGCCCCTGGTGGCGGTGGCGGTCACCAGGGCGATCAGGTGCTCGTCGTTGGCCACCGCGTCGTGGAGGTCGACCGAGATAGACACTCCCCCCATGTCCTGCATGCGCTCCATCAGCGCCTGCTTGCCCCGGATCGGCTCGGTGCGCCCGATCTCCCACCACTCGATGTCGTCGGCGATGCCGTCGGCCATCGCCGCCATGTCGACTTCGCCGCGGTTCATTGCCTCGGTCATGGCCCGGTAGCGCGCTGCGTTCGGATGGTCAGCCATCTCGTCCTCCCACTGGATGATCGGCCGGCGCCGACCGGTTCGGGCGAACCCTACCTACACGTGGAAGGCGTGGCTGGTGCGGCGGCCGCTCAGGCGGAGCGCTGGCGCCGCCACGCCATCACCAGGAACAGCACGATGATCGCCCCGATGATGGAGCCGATGATCCCCGACATGCGGATGCGGAGCCCGTCGCCGGCGATCAGGCTTCCGAGCATTCCGCCGACGAACGACCCGGCGATGCCGGTGCCGAAGGCGAGCGGCCAGTCGGTCGGGTAACCGCTCATCAGGAGCTTCTGGGCGACCCAGCCGGCGGCGATGCCGAGCACGATGATGGCGAGGATCAGCACGGACGTCCTTCCTGCCGAAGCGGCGCATGCCGCACCGACGCCGGCACGTTAGCTTCGTTCGCCGGTACGGAGGCGGTGTCGGTGCGGTGACGGTCCGATGGCATCGTCGTGGCGCTTCTGCAGGAACCCTGCCGGCGCGTCCTCGGTGCTCTCCGGTCGCCCTTCCGGGAGCACCCGAGGGCGCCAGGGGCAGACCGATCGAGGAGGACCGATGGAGAACCGGGACACCGAGCTGGTCGAACGGAACCGCCAGACCATGGAGAAGTACTGGCCCACCCACGACACCGCCTACCTGTCCGAGAACGTCGTGTTCCGGATCATGGCCACCGGCCAGGAGCACCATGGGCGGGACGAGGTCGCCGCCATGTTCGACTACTTCTACGGCGGTGGGGCGTTCGAGGCGCACGCCGAGATGCGGTCGGGAATCGTCGACGGTGACTGGGCGGCCGTCGAGGCCGATATCGTGGGGCGGCACACCGGGGAGTTCGCCGGGGTGCCCGCCACCGGGAAGGACGTGCGGGTGCCGCTCGCCGTCCACTACGACCTACGAGACGGCGAGATCGTCGAAGGCCGGGTGTACTTCGAGGTCCCGGTGTTCCTCGCCCAGGTGGGCGCCATACCCGATTGATGGCGGCGTGTCGGTGGGCCTGTCGAGTGGGCCTGTCGAGTGGGCCTGTCGAGTGGGCCTGTCGAGTGGGCCCGCAGGGACTCGAACCCTGAACCAATGGATTAAAAGTCCACTGCTCTGCCAGTTGAGCTACGGGCCCGGAGCCAGGGTACCGCCGGGCCCGGCGACGTCGGCGGTAGCGTGCTTCCGTGACCGTGCTGGTCTCCGCCTCCCGCATGTTGCACGCCGACGGCTCGCTGTCAGCCGGGTGGCTGCGGGTCGACGGGGAAGCCATCACCGCCGCCGGCGCCGGTGAGCCGCCGAACGGGCAAGTGGTCGATCTGGAGGTCGACATCCTCGCCCCCGGGTTCGTGGACGGGCACTGCCACGGGGGAGGCGGCGCTTCGTTCTGCACCACCGACCCGGCCGAGGCGTTGCGAGCGGTCGAGGCCCATCGCCGCAGGGGCACCACCTCGATCGTCGGCGGGGTGGTCACCGACGCCATCCCGACGATGGCCGCCCAGGTCGGCGTGCTCGCCGATCTGGTCGAGGACGGCGAACTGGCCGGGATCCACCTCGAGGGGCCGTGGCTCAGCTCGCGCTTCGCCGGTGCCCACGACCCGAGGCTGCTGCTTCCCCCCGAGCCGGCGGACGTCGACACGCTCCTCAGAGCAGGGCGGGGGGCGGTTCGGCTGGTGACCATCGCCCCCGAGCTGCCCGGCGGGATGGATGCGGTCCGGCACCTCTCGGGTGCCGGGGTCGACCGTGGCGATCGGGCACACCGACGCCGACGCCGCCATCGCCGCCGAGGCGGTGGAAGCCGGCGCTGTCATGGCCACCCACCTGTTCAACGCGATGCGGCCGATCCACCATCGAGATCCTGGGCCGGTGCCGGTATTGCTCGGCGAACCCCGGGTGGCGGTGGAGCTGATCGCCGACGGCGTCCACGTCGACCCGGTCGTGCTGGAGCTGGCGGCGCGGAGCGCCAGAGGGGGCTACACCCTGGTGAGCGACGCCTTCGCCGGCGCCCTCGCCCCGGATGGGACGTACCGCTTGGGAGGCCTCGAGGTCACGGTCGGAGGCGGGGTCGCCCGGCTCGCCGGGACCGAAACGCTGGCCAGCAGCACGCTGACCCTCCACCGGGCCGTGCAGGTGATGGTCCGGTCGGGGGCTCCGCTGGCCTCGTCTCTCCTGGCCGCTTCGACCACCCCGGCCTCCCGCATCGGGCTGAGAGGAGTCGGGAAACTGGTCCCGGGACACCGTGCCGACCTGGTGGCGCTCACCGACGGGCTCGACCTGGTCGCCGTGATGCGCGCCGGCGCCTGGGTGCGCACGGACGGCTAGACCGACAGCTGGGCGGCTCCCGTTGGCGGGCGCGATGGCGCGCTCGGCCAGCCACGACATCCACGCCAGCCTCCACTCGGTCAGGAAGTCGGGGGAACTCGACCACGAACTCGTCGACCCCCATCCGGTCGTAGTCGGCGAGGAGGAGGTCGGTCTGGTGTGCCCGGGCCGCCCCGAGCCGTCGCGGACCGGCGCGCAGCGTCTCGTCGTCGAACAACGAGTCGCGGTAGACGACGCGGAAGGACGCGGGCGGTCGACCGGCCTCGGCTGCCAGCGTCCGCGCCTCGGTGATCCCGGCGGCGAGGGTCGCCGGGCTCCAGCGCGCAGCGGGTGCCAGCCGTCGGCTCGGGCGGCGCGCCGGATGGCGGCGCGGCTGTTGCCCCCGATGACGATCGGGATGCCCACCGTCGGCGGGGCGAACCCGACGGGCGCCAGGCGGTAGTGGCGACCGGAGAAGCACCCGGGCGAACCGGCCCACAGCCGGCGCATGATGTCCATCCACTCGTCGGCGATCTGCCCCCGGCGGGCGAAGTCGGCGCCGAGCGCCTCGAACTCCTCTCGCATCCACCCGATTCCGACACCCAGCACGAGCCGACCCGACGACAGGGTGTCGATGCCGGCGAGCATCTTGGCGGCGGCCACCGGGTTGCGCAGCGGGAGCACCAGGACGCTGATCCCGATGCCGATCCGGCTGGTCCGCCCGGCGACGAAGGCGAGCAGGGTGACCGGTTCGAGCAGGGGCTGGTCCGGGTCGAACGGGGCGGGCTCGGCGTCGCCGTACGGGTACGGCGACGTGATGGTGCGGGGGATGACGGTGTGGTCGCCCACCCACAGCCCGTGGTAGCCGAGGTCCTCGGCCGCCTCGACAACCGAGCCCAGCTCGGCGGCGTTGGCGGTCGGCCCCCACGGCGGCACGAAGACGCTCAGGTCCATCGCGCAGCTCTTCGTGTTGCGACCGTGCGGCGTCGGTACGAAGCTGGATCGTCCTGAAACCGCCTGCTCGGGGATCATCTCGACCTCCACTCGACGCCCGATCGCTGTCATGTAGTATGTAGCATAGCAGATTCTGTTCCAGTTTGGAGACGGAAATGATCGATCTGGAATCCTTTCTCGATACCCACCGCAACGACCACCTACACATCGAGAAGCCGGTCCCGCTCGATCACATCCCGGCGCTCACCGCCGAGGCCGGGCAGACCATCGTGTTCGAGAACATCGACGGCTACCCCGATTGGCGGCTGGTCGACCAGCTCTTCGTCGATCGGGCCGCCCAGGGGCGGGTGCTCGGGTGCGCCCCATCGGACGTCGTCCCCGAGCTGGCCGCCGTGCTGAAGCGGGGCCCCCGCCCGCTGGTCGAGGTCGACGGCGGCCCGTGCCAGGAGGTGGTCATCGAGGGCGACGACGTCGACCTGGCGATGCTGCCCATCGTCACCCACACCGACCGCGACCCGTATCCGTACACCACCAGCTTCGCCATCCACCGCGACCCGGAGACGGGGCAGTACAACCAGATGTTCCCCCGCTGCGGGGTGATGGGCCCCCGGGAGATGGTGGCGTCGTTCGTCACCTCCACCGCCAACCGGATCCTCGGGAAGTACAAGGCCGCCGGGGAGAAGATGCCCCAGGCGGTCGCCATCGGCACCCATCCCGCCTGGGAGCTGGCCGGCTGCTACTCGCACCCCCACGACGACTGGTGGGAGCTGGAGCTGTTCGAGTCGATCACCGGGCAGCCCCGGAGAGGTGACCAGGTGCCGGACCGTCGACCTCGTCGTGCCTGCCGATGCCTCGGTGGTCATCGAGGGCTACGTCGACCCGGAGCGGCTGGCGCCCGATGGCCCGTCACCGGGCCCGTCGATGATGTTCATTCCCGTACGTGACCCAGCAGCCGGTGTTCGTGGTGACCGCCATCACCCACCGGCGACGTCCCATCTACCGCAACCACCAGGTGACCCCGTTCACCGACCACCAGGAGATGCCCCGCCTCTTCCACGAGGCGATCATCTACGAGAAGCTGCCGCGCCATGAACATCGGGGTGCGCGACGTGCACTTCCCCCAGGGCGGCGGCTCGCTCACCTGCATCATCCAGGTCGAGCCGAGCGCCGACGGCCAGGTGAACGACGCCCTGCTGTCGGTGATGGGCTCCACCTGGGCCAACACCAAGATGGTGATCGCCGTCGACCCCGACATCGACATCTACGACTACCGGGACGTCCAGTACGCCCTGTCGGTGCGGGTCGACCCGAGCCGCGACGTCATCATCGTGCCCAACACCAGGGGGCACCCCTACGACCCGACCGCCCGGCCCATCGTCGGCGCCCGGGCCGACACGGCGCAGACCCGGGTGCCGGCGATCGGCGGACGGTGGGGCATCGACGCCACCAAGCCGGTGCCCTACCGGGTGGAGCGCGCCGACTACGAGCGGGCCTGGCCGAAGGGCTGGGGCGAGGTGAGCCTGGCCGACTACGTCGACCGCTGAGGGGACGTCGAAGTGGCGAAGGCGCAGCGCGAGTTCCACACCCCCGAAGGGGCGTGGCGGCCGGCGATGCCAGGCGTGTCGGGCATGTGGGAGCAGATCCTGTCGGAGGACCCGGACAGCGGCGCCTACGCCCGGCTGGTGCGGATGGACCCGGGCACCGACACCAGCGTCGCCGGGGTGCTCACCCACGACTTCCACGAGGAGGTGTACATCGTCGACGGTGACCTCACCGACCTCACCCTGGGGGAGACGTTCGTCACCGGGATGTACTGCTGCCGCAACCCCGGGATGGAGCACGGGCCCTACCGGTCGGAGGGCGGCAACCTGCTGGTCGAGTTCCGCTACGGGTTCGAGTGACCGCCGCCTACCTGGTCATCTACGAGGGTGAGCCGGACGACCCGGCCGAGTTCGTCCGCTACTACGAGACGGTCCACGTTCCGTTGCTCCGGGGCTTCCCGGCCATCCGCGGGGTCGAGATGCACGTCCGCCACGACGGGCCCGGGCCGTTCCTGGTGACCCGGCTGCTGTTCGACACCGTCGAAGAGTTGCGGTCCGCCGTCGAGGGGCCGTATCGCCCGGTCACCCGGCGCGACATGGAGGAGAACATCCTGCCGCGCTTCTCCGGGACGGTGCGGCACGTGGTCACCGACGTGGTCGACGGGAGCGGTCCGACCGAGGGCTGACCGACGGCCCTCCGGCAGGTGCCGCGGCTCCGTGCCGGGAGGGCCGTTCAGCCGGCCGGCTCGGGTGGGTCGCCCTCGGCCCCGGACGTCAGCCAGCCTCGCACCGCCGACCAGTACGCCACGAACCGCTCGGCGTCCTCGATCGCCGCCGCCGGCTGCGGGCGAAACCGGAGGTCGAGGATCCACGGGGGCTCGGCGGTGGGGCGGATGGCGGCCAGCCTTCCCTCGATGAGGGCCAGCCTGCCGGCGGGCCGGCTGGTGGCATCGTCCGCCTCGACCCGGTAGGCGACCTCGCCGGCGGGGACCAGCAGCGTGAAGGCGGTGCCCAACCGCGTCGCCGCCGAGCTGCCGCCGTAGGTGACGGCCCGGACCGCCGTCGCCGAGACGTCGACGTCCCCAGACGAGAGCAGCGCCATCGCCGGCGGCACGCCGCTGGTGGCCAGGACCACCGCGATCCCGCCGTCGGCTTCCGGCAGGGGAGCGAGGGCACGACGCACCTCGGCGAGGAGTTCGTCGCCGCTCATGTCGCCCCGGGTCGCAGGTGCCGGCGGCCTCGCTGCTGTTGCCACGCCAGGGTCACGCCGGTGAGCACCGGGGGGCGCTCCCGCAGCAGGTCCGGGGTCCGGGCGCCGCACAGCACCATGGCCACCCGCAGCTCCTCGAGGATCCCCTCGAGCAGCTGTCGCAGGGCGGCGGCTCCCTGCCGGGCGGCGACCAGTGCCGGCCGGCCGATCGCCACCAGGTCGGCGCCCAACGCCAGCGCCTTGGCGGCGTCCAGCCCGGTGCGGATCCCGCCGGTCGCCACCAGGGGCACGCCCAGGCCACGGCACTCGACGATGGAGGCGGCGGTGGGGATCCCCCAGTCGGCGAACGTCGTCCCCAGCCGGGCGCCGCGGGCGTCGCCGCGTCGACTCGGCCCTGATGCCCTCGACCCTGGCGAAGCTGGTCCCTCCCGCCCCGCCGACGTCGAGCACCGCCGCCCCCGCCGCCACAACGGCGCGGGCGGTGTCGCCGTCGATCCCGGCCCCGGTCTCCTTGACCATCACCGGGACCGGGCACGCCTCGATCGCCTTCTCGAGAGCGGCGAAGAGCCCGGTGGTGGCCCGGTCGCCCTCGGGCTGGATCAGCTCCTCCACCACGTTGAGGTGGATGGCGAGGAGCTGGGCGCCCACCATCTCGACGGCGGCGTCGATCTCGGTCGGCGCCGAACGGCGGCTCGTCGCCCTGGGCGACCAGCTGGCAGATGCCGAGGTTGCCGATCACCAGCGCATCCGGGGCGTTCCTCCGCACCACGGCATAGGTAGGCCTCAGCCGCGGGTCGCGCAGCGCCGCCCGCTGGCTGCCCACCCCCAGGGCGATCCCCAGCTCCTGGGCGGCGTGCGCCAGCCTTCCGTTGACGACGGCGGCGGCGCCGTGGCCGCCGGTCATGGCGCTGATCACCAGGGGTGCCGCCAGCTCGACGCCGACCAGCGAGGTGGTGAGGTCGACCTCGTCGAGCGAGACCTCGGGCAGCGCAGCAGGGACGAGATGGACGTCGTCCCAGCCGGCGGTCCGCTCCGCCTCGGCTGCCTCGGTGGAGACGATGTCGAGATGCTCGCGTTTCCGGTTCGAGGTCACGTCACCCGATCCCAGCATTGCTCCCGGGCCGCTGCGTACGATGGTACGCCCTGGTTGAGAATGGAAGGCTGATGCGCAGGATCGTGGTCGGCATCTCGGGCTCGAGCGGCGCCGTGTACGGGGTGAGGCTCGTCGAGGTGCTCGCCTCGGTACCCGACGTGGAGACCCATCTGGTGACCACGACGGCGAGTGCGGCGACCATCACCTACGAGACCGGTCGGGACCCCCGGGAGGTCATGGCGCTGGCCGACCAGGTCTACGACGCCGGGGACGTCGGCGCCGCTCCCGCCTCGGGGACGTTCCTCACCGTCGGGGATGATCGTCGCCCCGTGCTCGATGAGGACCCTGAGCGCCATCGCCAACAGCTACGCCGACAACCTGCTCACCCGGGCGGCCGACGTGACGCTCAAGGAGCGGAGGAAGCTGGTGCTGGTGGTGCGGGAGACACCGCTGCACCTGGGTCACCTCCGCCTGATGACGGCGGTCACCGAGGCCGGGGCAGTGGTGCTGCCCCCGGTCCCCGGCTTCTACACCCGGCCCTCCACCATCGAGCAGATAGTCGACCACACCATCACCAAGATCCTCGACCAGTTCGACATCGATGCCGGCCTGATCTCCCGGTGGTAGGGGCTCGGAAGATTAGGAGTTGAATATGGCTATGAAGCGTGTAGCATGCTACATGGTACAGCGATACATCTGCTCGGTCTCGTGCCGGCCGCCCGACCGGTGAACGCCACGCGTTGCAAGGAGACGACGCATTGGGGTCCCTGTCGTGCCGAATCCGCCCAGGTCGAGCGTGGCCGCCGAGATCTGGTGACGAAGGGGTGACGTGTCTGGTGCAGCCTCGACGGGGGACGCCCAAGCATCCTCGGATACGACGGCGTACGATCGATCTTCTGGCTGAGACTGGAAGGAACCTGACCAGGCCAAACGCTCAGGCTGCCGGGACCCGGCGGCTGCGGGGAGAGGAGCGAACCATGACCCGAAGCCATCTGCGCACCTTGGGTCTGGCGGCTGCCTGCTGCTGATCGCCGTCGCCTGCGAGGGACGACACCACATCGACCACCGCCGCGGGAGCGGCGGCGAGCACGACCCAGGCGAGGCTGCGCCGACGACCGCGCCACCGGAACGCGGCGCCGGGCACCACCGGGGCGGCGAGGAGCTGCCTCCGATCACCATCGGGCTGATCACCGACCTCAGCGGTCCGTTCGTCAGCTTCGGCAAGGACATCGAGGTGGCCACCAACCTGGCGGTCGAGGCGGTCAACGCCGAAGGCGGCATCAACGGGTCGCTGCTCGAGATCGAGATCGTCGACACCGCCGCCGAGCCCGACCAGGCCGTGGTCGGCTACCGCGAGCTCGCCGACGAGGGCGTGTTCGCCGTCAGCGGGCCGCTCTCCTCCGGCGAGGCCGAGGTGCTGTTCCCGCAGGCGCCGGAGGTGATGGTCCCCATCATCACCGGCACCGCCAACGTGGAGGGGATCACCGATCCGGGTGAAGGGTGGGCGCTGCGCAACACCGCCACCAACACAGCCCTCTACACCGAGGCGATGCCGGCGTGGGCCTCCGAGTACGGCGTCAGCACCGCGGTGCTGGTGTTCGACGAGCAGCAACCGGTGACGGCGGCGGCCGCCGAGAACGCCATCCCGGCGGTTGCGGCCGAGGTCGGCGTCGAGATCGTCAACGCCGACGACCCGGTGACCTTCGCCACCGGCCAGGGCGACTTCGCCTCGACCGTGCAGCGAATCGGCGACCTCGAGGCCGACGGCCTCATCGTGATGTCCTTTCCGCCGGAAGCCGGCCTGCTGGCCCGGGAGCTGGCCCGCCAGGGTGACACCCGGCCCGTGCTCGGCCACCCGGCGCAGGGTGGCGCCACCTTCTACGAGCAGGGAGGCACCGACATCAACGACTGGGTGCTGCCGTCGATCTTCAACCGGGCGAGCGAGGACCCGGACACGCAGGCCTACGTCGCCGCGATGACCGCGGCCGATCCCGAGCCCCCGACGGTGCCGGAAGCGGCCAACTACTACGACAACATCCTGATGCTCGCCGAGGTGATGCGCGAGGCCGGGATCGACGGCACCTGCGGATCCCGCCGAGGCCCGGGCAGGCGATCAGGGACGGGATGCTCGCCGTCTCCGGGTTCCAGGGCGTCGCCGGCGAGACGACCTTCCAGCCGAACGGCGACGCCGTCAAGACGGTCTACGTCAACGTCGTCACCGCCGGCGAGCTCGGTCCGCTGGGCGGTTGACCGTCCGGGGGTCGACCGCTCGACCCAGGTGGCGCACGGCCGATGGTCAGCGCCGTGCGCCACCTGCCGGCGGAGGAGGGGCGTGACCCAGACTCTCGTCAACGGGCTGCTGCTCGGGGCGAACTACGCCCTGCTCGGGCTCGGGCTACACCCTGGTGTTCGGGGTGATGCGCCTCCTCACGCTGGCCCACGGCGAGGTGTTCATGGCGGCGGGGCTGGTGGCGCTGGTGCTGTCGACGGCGGGAACCCCGATCTGGCTGGCCGCCGCTCTACGCCATCGTGGTGGGGGCGGTCCTGTCCGCGCTGACCGACTACGTCAGCTTCCGGCCCACCGGGTACGACCCGCCCGGTCTCGGCGGCGGTGTCCACCATCGGCTACGCCCTGGTCATCGAGCACGCCGTGCGCCAGATCCGCGGGTCGTCGACGGTGTTCGCAGTCCCCTTCGACGTGCCCAATGCCGACTTCGAGATCGGGGGTATCCTCATCTCCGCTGACCGACCTGGTCAGCCTGGTGCTCGCCGCCGTGGTGCTGGTGGCCACCCACCGCTTCGTGCGCCGCTCCCGGTGGGGAGCGGCGATGCGCGCCTTCGCCCGCGACCCGGAGATGGTGGGGCTGCTCGGGCGTCCCGGTCCGGAGGCTCACCGTGATCACGCTGCTCATCGCCGGTGCCCTGGCCGGTCTCGCCTCGTTCCTGCTCGCCGTCCGCTACCGCGGCGTCTCCCCGCTGATCGGGCTCGATGCCGAGCCTCATCGGGCTGGCCATCATGACCATCGGCGGCCTGGGCAGCCTCCACGGCGCCGATGATCGCCGGCTTCGGGCTCGGCGTCGCCCAGGCATTCGCCGCCTACCACGGTCTCGGTCGGCTTCCAGGCGGCGCTCCCGTGGTTGCTGCTCATCGCCGTCCTGCTGGTGCGCCCCGAGGGCCTGGGTCGCGAGGGCGACGGCGTGATCGACGTCCTCGCCAACGAGTCGTTCCTGATGCTGCTGGCGATCTACATGGTGGCGGCGGTGGGGATGAACCTGGTCTACGTCACCGGGCAGCTCAACCTGGGCCAGGCCGGGTTCCTCGCCGTCGGGGCCTACACCCTCGCCGTGGTCGACGCCACCTGGTCGTGGCCGCTGCCCCTGTCGCTGCTGGCCGGGGCGGTCGCCGCCGGGATCGTCGCCTTCCCCATCGCCGTCGGCGCCAACCGGGTGCGTGGCATCTACCTGATCATGGGCACCCTCGCCGTCGGCGAGGTGATCCGGGTGTCGATCTCGAACATCGACGCCCTCGGCGGGCTCCAGGGCTACTCCGGGCACCGTCCGAGGTGTCGGTCGCCGCCGTCGTGGTCGACGCTGGCGGTGGTGGTGGCGTCGGCCACCCTGCTGATGGGCAGCCCGATCGGGCTCACCATGCGGTCGATCTTCGACGACGAGGACGCCGCCGCCGCCGCCGGGGTGGCCACCCGGCGGGTCAAGATCGCCTCGGTGGTTCTCAGTGCCGCCGTAGTGGGTGTCGCCGGCGGGCTGCTCGCCAAGTTCCTCACCTTCATCGCCCCCGACGACTTCGACATCCTGGTGTCGTTCGAGATCGCCCTGTACACCCTGATCGGTGGGACGCACAGCGTGCTCGGGGCGCTCGGTCGGCGCCTTCGCCGTCGACTACCTGCTCGAGCTGCTCGCGGCGGATCGACGACGTCGCCTGGGTGCCGGCTCGCTCGACTTCCTGGCCGACTGGAGGTTCGTCGTCTACGGGGTCGCTGGTGATGGTGCTCATGGCGGTCCTGCCCGAGGGCTTGGTGACCCGGCGGATGGCACTCCGGCTGACCGCCCCGGCCCGGGCGGTGGTGCGGCGGATCATGCTGCGCAACGAACGTGCCCGTCCACCGGCGGCCGAGGTCGACAGCGCCGGCCGGTGGCGCCGCTGCTCGAGATCGACGGAGGTGTCGCACCGCTTCGGCGGGGTCCAGGCGCTCGACGACGTCACCTTCTCGGTGGACGCCGGGGAGATCCTCGCCCTCGTCGGCGCCAACGGGGCGGGCAAGTCGACCCTCATCGACGTGGTCGCCGGGCGCCACCGCTGCCAGCAGGGCTCGATCCGGCTCGGCGGCGAGGAGCTCACCGGGCTGCGTCCCGAGGCCCGGGTGCGGGCCGGGGTTGCCCGCACCTTCCAGTCGGTGCGCATGTTCGGCCACCTCACCGTCGAGGAGGTGGTCCGGCTGGGCCGGCGCGGCCGCCCGGCGGCGCCGCCTCCCGGTGTCAACGAGCTTCTCGCCCTGGTCGGCCTCGAGGGGAGACGGGAGGACCTGCCCGGCTCGCTGACCCTGGCCGAGCAGCGGAGGCTCGAGGTGGCGCGGGCGCTGGCCGCCGCCCCGGCCGTCGTGCTGCTCGACGAGCCGTCGGTGGGGATGAACCTCGAGGAGCGGACCGAGCTGGCCGACCTGGTGCGGGCCATCCGCGATCGGGGCACCACCGTGGTGGTGGTCGACCACAACCTGGACCTGGTGCTGGGCGTGGCCGACCGGGTGGTCGTGCTCGACTTCGGCCGGGTGCTCGCCGTCGGGACCGCCGGACGAGGTCATCGACGACCCCCGGGTGCGGGCCGCCTACATCGGCCCCATCGTCCCGTCGACCGGCGCTCGGCCAGACGGAGGCGGCGCCGTGACCGGGACGCTCACCGTCGAAGGGCTCCACGTCCGCTACGGCCGGGTGCGCGCCCTCAACGGGGTCGACCTGGCGGTGGAGCCGGGCCGTGTGCTGGCCGTGCTCGGCCGCAACGGCGCCGGCAAGTCGAGCCTGCTCGGCGCCGTCGCCGGGCTGGTCAGGCCGCACCGGGGCCGGGTGACCTGGGACGGGGTCGACCTGACCCGGATGCCGGCGGACCGCCGGGCGCGGAGCGGCATCGCCCTCGTCCCCGAGGGCCGCCGCATCTTCGAGAACGTCACCGTCCGGGAGAACCTGCGTGCTTGGCGGGTTCCTCCGGCCCGCCGCCGAGCGGGACCGCGCCCTCGAGCGGGTACTGGCGGTCTTCCCCGTCCTCGCCGAGCGCATCGACTCCGGCGGCGGGGAGCTCTCCGGAGGGCAGCAGCAGATGCTCGCCATCGGCCGTGCCCTCATGGGCGAGCCGAGGATCCTGCTGCTCGACGAGCCGTCGCTCGGGCTGGCCCCCCTGGCGGTCGAGGACGTGTACGCCCAGCTGCGGCAGCTCAAGGCGGCCGGCATCGCCATGGTCCTGGTCGAGCAGCAGGTGGGCAGGGCGCTCGACCTCGCCGACGACGCCGTGGTGCTCAACCTGGGCGAGGTCGTGCTCCATGCGGCGCCCGACCAGCTCCGCGACGACCCCAGACTGGTCGGCGCCTACCTGGGCACGACAACCCGCCGAACCTGAGGTTCTGACGTATCGGAGCGGTACGCAGGAACCTCAGGTTCGGCGGGTTGATCCGGCATGGTTCCCACGGGGCTCAGTCTCTGGCGAGGACGCCGGCCACGGCGGTGCGGACCAGCGGCGCCCCGGTGAAGCCGACGAGGCGTTCGACGAGGTCGCCGTTGCGGAAGAGCAGGAGAGCGGGCAGCGTCTGCACCTGGTAGCGGTCGGCGACGACGACGTGCTCGCCGACATCGACGCTGCCGAGCTCCACCCGGCCGGCCAGCTCGGGGGCGAGGCGCTCCAGCACCCGTTGCTGCGGGCCGCACTGCGGGCACCAGGCGGCGTGGAGGTCGACCAGCACCGTGTCGTGCCCGGCGATCGCCCGGTCGAGCTCGTCGGGCGACCAGTCGGGTAGGGCCATCCCCGCCCCGCGATCAGCTGACGACCGCCGCCTCCTCGACGGCGGTCGATGTCGTGGCGATGTGGAAGCGGATCGCCGACTCGGCTGCGTCCGGGTCGCCGCTCTCGATGCCGTCGACCACCGCGGTGTGCTCCTCGAGGATGTGGGGAAGCCGCTCGGGCACCACCAGGGCGGTGCTGCCGATCAGCCACATCGCCCCGCGCAGGATCGCCAGCATCTCCCGGGTCCGTTCCAACCCGGCGAGCGCCGGCATCATCAGGTGGAACTCCTCGTCGACCGCCAGGAAGGCGTTGGGATCGTCGAGATGGGTGGCCTGGCGGGCGAGCACCGCCCGCAGCGCGCGTGACGTGGTCGGGGTCGCCGAGCTCGGCGAGCCTGCCGGACCACGAACGTCTCCAGCACCCGGCGCAGCTCGAACACCTCCTGCTGCTCGATCGACCCGAGCTCACGCAGCCGGAACCCGCGCTGGCGAACGATCTCGACCAGCCCCTCCCGGGACAGCTCGATCAGCGACTCCCGCACCGGGGTGCGGGAGATCCCCAGCGACTCGGCCAGCTCGCCCTCGGAGTAGAGCTCGCCCCTGACGAGGTGGCGGTCCTGGATGGCCCGCCGGATGGCTGTGTACGCCTGTCGGGCGAGGGTGCCGGGGGGGTCGAGGGATGCGGATGCCGCTGGTCATGCGGCACCGCCCCTGCCCGGCCATCGGGAGCGACGTTGACCAATTCGCGGTAGTCGAGCACAGGGTCCTCCAACGGGGCGGCCATCGCGCTGTGCATGGTGTTGTACATCTTCCAGAAGCCGACCACGAGGACGATCTCCATCACCTCCTGCGGCGTGTAGTGGGCGGCGAGCCGGGCTCGCAGGTCGTCGCTGACCCCCACCGGGTCCAGTGTCGCCTGGTGGACGAACTCGAAGGCCACCGCCTCCCGCTCGTCGGCGGCGTCCTCCAACCGGAGCACCTGCTCCATCCCGGCGCCGTCGTACTGCCAGCGCTTCTCGAGGATGTTGCCGATGTGGGCGGTGCAGTACGTGCACTCGTTGTCGCGGCTGGCGACGAACGACAAGCGGTACTTGAAGTGCTCGGTCAACGAGCCGCGCTCGTCCCGCATCACTGCGTTGTTCAGCTTGAAGAGGTACTCCGCCGCCCACGGGGTGTGCAGGTACAGCCGCAGCGTGTGGGGGAGGAACCCCATCCGCGAGATGTAGTAGTAGAGGTCGGGCCGCACGTTGATGGGTACGTGCTCGAGGTTCTCGCCGACGTCCGGGTAGGGGATGAAGGCCTCGGCGTCGCCGGCGGACACGACCTCTCGGGTGATCGGCTTGGGCGAATCCGGTTTCACGGGCATCGGCGACCTCCTCTCGCTACCTGGTATGTAGCATACTACACCAACGAGCAGTCGGTGCAGGCCGTTTTTTCGCCAACCGACTCGTCCGTCAGCCGGGTTTCGGCGGCGCGGGGAAGCTTGCCCCGGTCACCCCGGCGGCGGCCCGCCATTCTTGGTCGGTGGTGGCGCCGACCGCATTCACCGCGGCGAGCGACTGCTCCGGCGTCAAATCGTCGACGAGGCAGAACTCGTTGCCGAAGGGGTCCTGCATGACCGCCCAGTCGATCAGCGGTCGCTCGTCGCCATGGGATCCTGGCCGCGGATAGAGGCTGGGTGGCTTCTTGACCGTGCCTCCGAGTTCCAGGATCGCCTCGATGGCGCGGTCGACGCCGTGGTTCGGGGTGATGTCGATGTGGACCTGGTTGGGCTTGTCCGGGTCCGGTGCCTGGATCCCCAGCGGTGACGTGTCGACGCGTTGCAGGATGATCTCGTGCTTCCACGGGTCCCTGGTCCCCAGGTAGCCGAGCCAGTCGTGCCACCCGGACTCGGAGCCGATCACCTCGAGGCCGGTCACCGCGCCCCAGAACCGGTAGGCGAGCGGCAGGTCGGTGACGTTGATCACGACGCAACGGAGGGTCCCCACGCCCATGTGCCGTCTCCTTCCGTCCGGTCCGGGCTCGGCCGGTGGGCTCTCGTAGCGGCAACATAGCGCCGGTGGCCTGCGGCGCCGTGCCGGCACCCGACGCGGTCTCCGCTGCTGGAATGGCGCCATGCTGCGGTTCGGGATCTCCCGGATGCCCCCGGACGACATGGAGGACGGCGAGTGGCTCGACTCACTGGTCGAGCGGGGCCACGACGCCGTCGAGTTGCCGTTCGTCCACGGGTTCCCGTGGAACGAGAAGCGGTGCGCCCGGTTCGCCAAGGCTGCGGCGGACCGGGGGATGGCGGTGTCGGTGCATGCCCCGTACTTCGCCGTGCTCACCGTCGACGAGGACGAGAAGCGTGCCAAGACCCTGGCGGCGTTGGAGCACACCCTCAAGCTCGGCCGGGCGCTCGGGGCGCACTCGATCGTGGCCCACACCGGGTACGTGAAGGACCGCACCCCGGACCAGCTCCACGAGCTGGTCGACGAGGGCATCTCCCGGATCGAGCCCAAGGTGCGAAACCTCGGCGTCGCCCTCGGCCTGGAGACGTCGGGCAGTGACCGGGCGTTCGGGTCGCTGGGTGACATCGCCCTCATCGCCGGGCGTTTCAGCTTCGTCCGGCCGGTCATCGACTGGGCGCACGTCCACGCCAAGTCGGGCGGGGCGCTCACCACCAAGGAGGCGTTCGCCTCGGTGATCACGTTCCTGCGTAGCGAGTTCCCCGGGTGGGCGCTCGACCCGCTGCACACCCAGTTCACCGACAACGAGTTCGGGGCCAGCGGCGAGATCCGACATGTCCCCTACGGCTCCGGTTCGCTGCGCTCGGCGCCGCTGGCCGAGGCGGCCGTGGAGGCCGGGCTGTCGATGATCGTGATCTCGGAGGCCCGCGAGGAGTCGAGCCACGACGCCATCCTCGCCGACCTCCGGCTCGGCGAGAGCCAGGGCCGCCACCGGCCCTCCGGGTCGGGCCGGCCGGTGGCTGGCGCCGAGATCGCCTTCCCCGACCCGGTGGAGATCGTCCAGGACGGCGAGGCATGGGTGACGTCCGGCCTCGACCGGGTCGTCCGCATCACCAACCCGGACAAGGTGTTCTTCCCCGACGACGGCTACACGAAGGGCGACCTCATCCAGTTCTACGCATCGATCGCACCGGTCCTGCTTCCCCACCTCGCCCGCAGGGCGCTGTCGATGTCGCGCTACCCCGACGGGATCGGCGGCGGCATGTTCTACGAGAAGCAGGCCCCGGTGCACACCCCGGAGTGGATCGTCACCGCCCCGATCCACTCCACCCAGCGGGGTGAGCCGATCGACTTCGTCACCGCCACCGACACCTCATCGTTGGTGTGGCTGGCCAACATGGCCTGCATCGAGATGCACCCGTGGTTGAGCCGCACCGGGCACCACGGGAACCCCGACTTCGCCGTGTTCGACTTCGACCCCATGGAGGGCGCCACCTGGGACCAGGTGGTCCACGTCACCAAGCTGGTCAACGTGCTCCTGGAGCGGCTCGGGCTGGCCGGCTATCTGAAGACCTCGGGGGCCACCGGTATCCACATGTACGTCCCCATCGAGCCCGAGTACAGCTACCGGAGGGTGCGCCGGTTCGTGGAGACGCTGGGTCGGATGGTCGCCGGCGCCGACCCGGAGAACGCCACGATGGAGTGGGACATCCCCCGCCGCGGGCCCCGGGTGTTCATCGACCACAACCAGAACGTCGCCGGCAAGACCATCGCCTCGGTCTACTCGGTGCGACCCCGATCCGGGGCGCCGGTGTCGACCCCGATCCTCTGGGACGAGCTCGACAACTTTCGCCCCGAGATGTCGACGATGGCGACGGTGTGGGCGCGGCTGCGCCGCTACGGGGACCTGTTCGCCCCGGTGCTCGCCGGTGGTCAGCGCCTGGAACCGGCCGAGCAGGCCCTCGGGCTGCCCCCGCTCGAGGACGACGAGGAGGCGGTTGGCTGACCTCGGCGGCGGGGTCGGCCGGCGGCGCCTATGGGCTACACCGTCAGGCGGAGACTCGGCGATGGGGCTGGGGGTCCCCCATCGCACAGCGATGAGCCGTTCGGCGAAGAGCCATGAGAACAGCCCGCCGAGGTGGGTGCTCAGAAGTCGTGGCCCCACGGGCCGACGCCGTAGATCCGGTCGACGGTGACCCTGATCACGAAACCGGGAGGAACCTCCCGCATCGGGAACTTCTGGCCGGGACCGATGTAGAACTCGGCGAGGTGGTCCATCCACTCGAGCGCTCCACCTTCCGAGACCTCGGCGCGCCCGGAGATCACGGCATACGGATGAAGGCCGGGCCCGGGGTTCTCATGCGCCTGGAAGGAGATCACCAGGCGCGGGTCGCGGCGGATGCTCTCCAGCTTGTGCTGGTCGGGGAAGGTGGCGAGCACCAGGTCGTCCCTGTCGAAGCCGGCCCACATCAGCGTGACATGGGGGTCCCGTCGGAGTCCAGCGTGACCATGTGGCCGAGGGGACCAGTGGCGAGCAGGTCGCGAACCGAATCGGGTATCTCCATCCCTCCGAGGCTACCTCACTGGGGTCTCGGCCGGTGCGGCATACTCGGCCCTGCCGGGTCGCCGGCAGGAGGATCCCGTGACGACCAGAGAGACATCGTTCATCGGCGGCACCGTGTACCCGGTGGAGCCGGGGAGCCCGGTCGCCGAGGCGCTGCTCGTCAAGGGCGACCGGGTGGCGGCGGTGGGGAGCGAGGCCGAGGTGCGGGCGGCGGCCTCGTCCCGCGCCGAAGTGGTCGACCTCGCTGGCCGGTCGGTCCTCCCCGGGTTCCAGGACGCCCACGTCCACCCGTTCCTCGCCGGGCCTGCCATGAACCAGTGCGACCTGCTGCACCTCGCCGGGGTCGACGAATACCTGGCTGCTGTCGAGGCCTACGCCGCAGCCAACCGCGACCTGCCATGGATCGTGGGCAGCGGGTGGGCGATCTCTGCCTTCCCCGGGGGCATCGCCACCGCCGCCGCTCTGGATGCCGTGGTGCCGGACCGCCCGGTGTTCCTTTCGAACCGCGACGGCCATGCCGGCTGGGTCAACAGCGTGGCCATGGACCGGGCCGGCATCGACCGCCACACCCCGGACCCGCCCGACGGCCGCATCGAGCGCGACGACGCGGGCAATGCGGTGGGCACCCTGCAGGAGGGCGCCGCCGACCTCGTCGAGCGATTGGTGCCACCGCTCACCGCCGCCGAGATCGAAGAGGGGATCCTGGCGGCACAGCGATACCTCCTCTCCCTGGGCATCACGTCCTGGCAGGACGCCTGGCTGGAGCGTCCCGGCGACGCCGCCTACCGGGCGCTCGCCGGGCGAGGCGAGCTCGAGGCTCGCGTGGTCGGTTGCCTGTGGTGGGACCGGCACCGCGGTCTCGACCAACTCGACGAGCTGATCGCCTGGCGGGATCTCGGCGCGGTGGGGCGGTACCGACCCACCACGGTGAAGATGATGCTCGACGGCGTGTGCGAGAACTTCACCGCCCGCATGCTCGAGCCCTACCTCGAAGCCACCGGCGCCGCCACCGACAACCTCGGGCTGCTCTTCGTCGACCCCGAGGTGGTGGTGGCCGCGGTGCCCCGGCTCGACGCCGCCGGGTTCCAGGTCCACTTCCACGCCCTCGGCGACGGGGCGGTGCGGCTCGGGCTCGATGCGGTCGAGGCGGCGGTGGAGGCCAACGGCCCCGGCGACCGGCGCCACCACCTCGCCCATCTCCAGCTGGTCCATCCCGACGACCGCTCCCGCTTCGCCCGGTTGGGTGCGGTGGCCAACGCCCAGCCGCTGTGGGCGCACCACGAGGCGTACCAGGACGATCTCACCATCCCCTTCATCGGCGACGAGCGTGCCGCCCTCCAGTACCCGTGGCGGAGCCTGCTCGACGCCGGCGCCCGGCTGGCGCTCGGCTCGGACTGGGATGTCTCCACACCAGACCCGTTCGAGATCCTCCACGTCGCCGTCGAGCGCATCCATCCCGACGCGGTAGACCGGGCGTTCTTCCCCGACGAGCGGATCACCCTGGCCGAAGCGGTCGAGGCGTACACCCTCGGGTCCGCCTATGTGAACCACCGGGAGCACGACACCGGGTCGCTGGCTCCGGGGAAGCTCGCCGACCTGGTGGTGGTCGACCGCGACATCTTCGCCGAGGGCCCGTACGGCGCCCGGGTCGACCTGACGATGATCGGCGGCGAGGTCGTCCACGAGAGGGTGCCGGCGTGATCCCGGCGGAGCTGGCCGATCGCTCCGAGTGCCGGGTGGTCACCACCGGCCGCCGCACCGGCCGGCCGCACACCATCACCATCTGGTTCGCCCACCACGACGGCACGGTCTACCTGCTGTCCGGTGGCGGTCGCCGTTCCGACTGGGTGCGCAACCTTCTCGCCGACCCGGCGGTCACCGTCGGGTTCTCCCGGCAGCCGTTCCCGGGCAGGGCCCGTCTCGTCGACGACCCCGCCGAAGACCGCCTGGCCCGTGACCTGGTCCACGACAAGTACGTCGCCCGCTATCGGGGCGATCTGAGCAGGTGGCGGGAGGAGTCGCTGCCGGTCGCCATCGATGTCGACCAGGACGGCTGACCCCCGCGGAACAAGCCGGCGACGCTCGCGGTTGCGGGATCGCATGGAAGCAATGATCAAAGACGCCCTCGAGCGGGGCGGCATCGTCGACATCACCACCACCGGGCGGACGACCGGCTTGCCGCGGCGGATCGAGATCTACCTGCACCAGCTCGACGGGGTGTACTACCTCACCGGCAGGCCGGGGTTCAAGCGCGATTGGGTGGCCAACATCGTCGCCCACCCGGAGTTCACCGTCCACCTCAAGCGTGACGTGGTGGCCGACGTGGCCGTGGTCGGCGAGCTCGAGCCCGACGACGCCGAACGGGGCCGCATCCTGTTCCGGGCCCTCACCGAGAACTGGGGCAGGGATCCGGACGAGACCAGGGCCGACCTCGACCGCTGGATCCATCAGGCCCCGTTCATCCGGCTGCGCCCGGTTCCCGCCGAGTCCTGAGCCCCTCGAACCTGCCGCGGTAGCAACCGGGAACGGCTTGGGGCAACCTACGGCCCGCGATGGGGTTGGGGCCCCATCTGCGGGAGGAGCCGATCGCCGGCGAAGCCGGCGAAGTCGGCCGGGCAGAAGCCCAGCAAGACTCACAGGATCTGGCTGAGGAACAGCTTGGTCCGGGCTTCGACCGGGTTGGTGAAGAAGTGCTCGGGCGTGCCCACCTCGACGATCTCGCCCTCGGCCATGAACACCACCCGGTCGGCGACCTCTCGGGCGAAGCCCATCTCGTGGGTCACCACGATCATCGTCATGCCACCGCGGGCCAGGTCCTTCATGACGTCGAGCACCTCGCCGATCATCTCCGGGTCGAGCGCCGACGTCGGCTCGTCGAACAGCATCACCTTGGGCCGCATCGCCAGGGACCGGGCGATTGCCACCCGCTGCTGCTGACCGCCGGACAGCTGGCCGGGGTACTTCCTGGCCTGTTCGGGGATCTGCACCCGCTCCAGCAGCTCCATGGCGAGCCGCTCCGCCTCGGCCTTGGGCATGTGGCGCACCTGGCGGGGGGCGAGGGTCACGTTGTCGATGACCGAGAGGTGGGGGAACAGGTTGAACTGCTGGAACACCATCCCCGTCTCGCGGCGGACCTCCTGGATGTTCCGGATGTCCCTCGTCAGCTCGATGCCGTCGACCACGATCCGCCCGGCGTCGTGCTCCTCGAGCCGGTTGATACACCGGATCATGGTGGACTTGCCCGAGCCGGACGGGCCGATCACCACCACCACCTCTTGCAGCCCCACCTTGAGGTTGATGTCCTTCAGCGCCTGGAAGGTGCCGAAGAACTTGTCGACGTGCTCCAGCTCGATGATCGCGTCGCCCACCTGGGTGGCGTCGGCGAAGACCTGGTCTTCCCGCTCCGTCATCGGGTACCCACCCCCAGCTTGCGCTCCACGCGCTGGCTCTCCCGGGACATGGTGAACGACCCGACCCAGAACAGGAATGCGGTGAAGGTGAGCGTCTCGATGATCAGCCCCTGGCCGCGGAAGTCGGGTTGCTGGGTGATCGCCTCGGAAACCGCCAGCATCTCGAGGATACCGAGCCCGAGCCCGGCCAGCGTGGTGTCCTTGAACAGCGAGATGAACTGGCCGATCTGAGGCGGGATCACGTTGCGCAGCGCCTGGGGGAGCACGATCCGGGACAGCTGGGTGACCGGGGACAGTCCGAGCGACCGGGCCGCCTCCACCTGGCCACGGGGGATCGACTGGAGCCCGCCGCGGACGATCTCGGCGAGATAGGCGGCGGTGAACAGCGTGAACACCACGATGGCCCGCACCGGGTCGCTCGGGGCGAGACCCGGGGGCAGGAAGAACTCCAACGACACGTTGGCCAGCAGCAGGAGCACGAACAGGGGGGAGCCGCGGACGAACTCGATGTAGCTAGTGGCCATGGCGCGCAGCAGCGGGAGGCGGGAGCGTCGTCCGAGGGCGAGGAGCACTCCCAGCGGGAAGCTGAGCAGGATGCCCGCCATGGCCGACGTGACGTTGAAGTAGAAGCCCTCCCACCGGGCGAGCGGCACGGCGTCGGCGAGGTAGAAGTACAAGACGAAGGGTACGGCGACCAGGGCCAGCACCCCGAGCACGTTGACCGGCCGGGGGAGCCGGCGTCCGCCGATCACACCGCCGATCAACCGGCCGACCACCGCCCCGACGACGATCCCGACCGACATCAGCCAGGGCCCGGCGGTGGTGGTGAGGGCGAGCAGCAAAAGGACCGTGGCCAGCAGGATCCCGAACCGCCTGACCAGGTCACCGATGCGGGCGCCTGCCGGCATGCTCCGCACCGCGGTGCCGCGACGGACCTGGCGGGCGTGCACCAACCCGGCGATCAGCCCCCCGGTCGTGGCGACCACCACGAGGGCGACGGCGATCCGGGGCAGGTGGATCACGTCCCAGTTGCCCACCATCAGCAGCTTGAGGTTCACCTCGATGATCTCCCACCGGGCGCTGACGAACACGAACCACGCCAGGCGGTAGACGACGTAGACGCCCAGGGCACCGAACAGCAAGGTGACCACCGTGTCGCGCCTCGTGTGGAACAGGTTCTGCCTGGCCCAGATCACCGCGGGGTGCGGGGTGCGGGCGGGGGCGACCGTGGTCATCGTTCCACCAGCTCGAAGCGACGGTTGGCGATGTTGACCAGCAGCGAGGTGAGCAGCGACAGACCGACGTAGATGGCCAGGGTGAGGGTGAAGGCGGGAACCGCCGGCGAGCCGTTCCCCACGCTGACCCGGGTGACGTTGGTGAGCTCGAAGTAGGCGAAGCCGGCGCCCAGCGACGAGTTCTTGATCAGGTTGAGGTACTGGTTGCCCAGCGGAGGGATGGCGATCCGCATCGCCTGGGGCAGCACCACGTTCCACATCCGCTGGAACGGGCTGAGGGCCAGCGCCTGCGCCGCCTCGTCCTGCCCACGGGGAACCGCCTGGATGGAACCGCGCACGATCTCGGCGATGTGGCTGGCGGTGTAGACGACCAGGGCGACGAGCAGGGCGAAGTAGGAGGGATCGACCCGTATCCCGCCGGTGATCTGACGCCCGGTGACCTCGGGGGTCGTGAGCGAGAAGCCGAGGGCGAACCATCCGATCACCATCACCGCCACGAAGAAGCCGCCGCCGAGCAGACCCGCATGTGACGGTGTGCCGGTGCGCTCCGATACCGTCGTCCGCCACCGGGCGATCAGCCACCAGCCGGCCAGCCCGACCAGGGCGAGCAGGGCCAGTTGGTAGCCCGACCCGTCCTGGTACCACGGCACGCCGATGCCCCGGTTGGAAAGCACCATCACGCCGGCCGGCACCCAGGCGGCCTGGATGGTGGGGAGCAGCCTGCAGCACGACGCCGAGGAACACGAATGTGAGCAGGATCAGCAGGGGCACGTTGCGGATGACCTCGACGTAGACGGTGGCGAGCCGGCTCACCACCCAGTTGGTCGAGAGTCGGCGCGATGCCGATCAGGGTGCCGAGGACGGTGGCGAGGACGATGCCGACCACCGACACCCGCAGCGTGTTCACGAAGCCCTCGAAGTAGACGTCGCGAACGGGTTGGCGCTGGTTGAAGTCGTTGCCCGGGATCTCGAAGTTGGCCGGGTTGTCGAGGAAACCGAAGTCGGTGGGGATGCCGCTCGATGCCACGTTCTCCCGGTAGTTGCCCCACAGCCAGAGGAGGACGGCGGCGACGAGGGCGAACACCACCAGCTGGAACGCCCACGACAGGACCCTGACGTTCCGCCACAGGGGCGGCCGAGCGGGCGACCCCGCCGAGGTGGTCACCGGGTGGGGGTCACGCGGGGCGGAGGCTCCCGCCCCGCGTGACGGTCGTGCTCGTGGCGGTTTCCCGTCTTACCGGTAGGGCGGGGCGTAGAGCAGGCCGCCGTCGATCCACAGGGCGTTGATTCCCCGCTCCAGCCCCAACGGGGCCAGGTTCCGCTCGAAGATCTCCCCGTAGTTGCCCACCTGGCTGATCACCTGATAGGCGAAGTCCGGAGGCAGCCCGAGACCCGGATCGAGCACCGCCAGGCCCTCCTCGGACTCCACCTCGGCCCCGAGGAAGAGACGGATGTTCGGGTCGTCGGACTCGAGCATCTGGTCCACGTTCTCGGAGGTGATGCCGAACTCCTCGGCGAGGATGGTGGACATGACCGCCCAGTTGACCGCCTGCGCCCACTGCGAGTCGCCGTCCCGCACGGCCGGGCCGAGCGGCTCCTTGGAGAAGGTGGCCGGGGTGCCGTCGTCGCCGGCGATGATGGTCAACGCCTCCGGGCCGTCCGGATAGGCCGAGCGCAGCCCGATGAGCTGGGACACGTCCGAGCTCCACCCGTCACACTGGCCGGCGATGAACGCCTCCTGGATCAGGGCCGTGTCGTCGAAGGGGCGGACCTCCCAGTCGACGCCGAGCCGAGCCGCCTCGGCGGCGGCGTTGCCCTCGGTAGTGGTGCCGGTGGCGACACAGATGATGACCCCGTCCATGTCCTCCAGCGAGGCGAACCCACTGTCGGCGGCGACCATCATCCCCTGACCGTCGAAGTAGGTGGTGGCGAGGAAGTCCGCTCCCTCGGTGCCGTCACGCTGCGCCGTCCACGTCGTGTTGCGCACCAGCACGTCGATCTGGCCGGATTGAAGGGCGGTGAAGCGGTCGGCGGTCTCCAGGTCGATGTGCTCGACCTTGGTGGCGTCGCCGAGCACGGCGGCGGCGATCGCCCGGCAGAAGTCGGAGTCGAACCCCTCGTGCTCTCCTTCCGGGGTGAGCACGGCGAAGCCGGGCAGGGCATCGCGGGTGCCGCAGCGCACCACGTCGTTGGCGATCACGGTGTCGAGCACCGACTCGCCGGCGGCCGGCGCTTCACCGTCGGGGGCGGCTGTGGTGGCGCCGGCGGCGTCGACGGCTGTGGTGCCGCTGGCGGCTCGCGCGTGGTGGCGCTGGCAGCGTCCGCGACTGTGGTGTCGGCGGCATCGTCGTCGTCGCCGGTACAGGCGGCCACGGCGAGTACGAGGACCAGGAGCAGGGCCGGTGTTCGGTAGATGGATGGTCTCATGGTGGGGGGCCTCCTCTCGCGCCGACGTGGCGCGCATACCTATGGGTCGAACCTAGCCATCGGCGGTCGGTGCTTTCAACCAGTCGGGTCAGACCCTCGGGCCCTGGACGTGCTCGCCGGCGGTCACCGGAATGGTGGCGGCGAGGGCGGCGAAGTCGAAGTCGGGGCGGAGCGCCCAGCGGAAGGCGAGACCGTTCAGCGCGCCCAACAGGACCTCGGCTCGGGCAGGCGCCGCGTCGTCCGGCTCGGTGTCGTGGGACATGGCGGCGGCGAAACGTCGTACCCGCTGCTCGTGGTGGCGCAGGAACCGGGCGGCCATCGAGCTGTCGGTGAGCCCGCCATGGACCGCGATCTGGAGGTAGATGCGGGCGACCGTGGGCTGCTCGGTGACGAACCGCACGTAGGCGCCGACCAGCTCGGCCACCGTGTCCGGTCCCTCACCCTCGGGATGGGGGTCGACGGCGGTGATCGCCTCGCGCACCACCCGCAGCACCGCTTCGTCTTTCGAGTCGAACAGGTTGTAGAAGCTCCCGGACTTGATCCCTGCCCGGTCGCAGATCGCCTTGAGGGTGGTGCCCTCCAGCCCGAACTCGGCCAGCAGGTCACCGGTGGCGGCGATGATGCGCGCCTCGGTGCGCAGCCCCGGTTGGTATCTGGCTATCCGCCGTCCTTTCCCGACGACCCACCGTATATGCGCCGGCCGACCCATGGGTGAAGTTTGATCGTTCGCTCAAAATACGGTGGTACGATCGGTGGGGAGCGGAACAGGGGGATCGGCGACATGGGCCACTACAAGAGCAACCTCAGGGACATCACCTTCAACCTGTTCGAGGTCAACGACCTCGCCGAGATGCTCGGCAGCGACCCGTGGGAGGACTTCGACCCGGCGACGGTGCGACACCTCCTCGGCGAGCTCGAGCGACTCGCCTCCGAGGACATGGCGGCCAGCTTCGTCGAGGCCGACCGCGACGCCCCCCACCTGGTCGACGGCTCGGTGACCCTGCCCGAAGGCCTCAAGCGATCGCTGGACGCCTTCTACGACGGCGGCTGGGACCAGCTGGCGGTCCCCAAGGAGCTGGGCGGGCTGGGCGCCCCCAGCCAGGTGCGCTGGGCCGGTCAGGAGATGCTGGTGGGGGCCAACCCGGCCGCCTTCTTCTACATCACCGGGGCGATGATGGCGGTAGTCGTCGGCCGATTGGGCACTCCCGAGCAGGTCGAGCGGTGGGCCCGGCCGATGCTGGAGCGCCGCTGGGGAGGCACCATGGTTCTCACCGAGCCCGATGCCGGATCGGACGTCGGCGCCGGCGTCACCCGGGCGGTCGCCGTCGACGAGGCCGCCGGGATGTATCACCTCGAGGGGGTCAAGCGCTTCATCACCTCCGGAGCCAGTGACTACCACGAGAACATCGTCCACCTGATCCTGGCGCGACGGGAGGGCGGCGAGCCGGGGACCAAGGGCCTGTCGATGTTCATCGTCCCCGACTTCCTGGTTGACGACGACGGACGCCTCGACGAGCGCAACGGGATCGCCGTCACCCACGTCGAGGACAAGATGGGCATCCGCTCCTCGACCACCTGCGAGCTGACCCTCGGTGCCGATCGCCCCTGCGTCGGCTACCTGGTGGGCGGCGCCCACGACGGGATCCGACAGATGTTCCACGTCATCGAGGACGCCAGGATGCTGATCGGCGCCAAGTCGATGTCGACCCTCTCCACCGGCTACCTGAACGCGCTGGAGTACGCCAAGGTGCGGGTCCAGTCCGCCGACCTCACCCGGAGCACCGACAAGACGGCGCCCCGGGTCGAGATCATCCGTCATCCCGACGTCCGTCGCATGCTGATGGAGCAGAAGGCGCACGCCGAGGGGATGCGGGCGCTGCTGTTCCACACCGCCTGGGCCATCGACCGGGCCACCCTCGACCCGGGGGACGACCACTGGGAACGGCTGGTCGATCTCCTGCTGCCGCTGCTCAAGGGCTACTCGTCGGAGAAGGCGTACACGTTGCTCGGCCAGGCACTCCAGGTGTTCGGTGGATCGGGTTACACCCGGGACTACCCGATGGAGCAGTACATCCGCGACGTCAAGATCGACTCGTTGTACGAGGGCACCACCGGGATCCAGGCGCTCGACCTGTTCTTCCGCAAGATCGTCCGGGACCAGGGTCGCACCCTGGCGAGGCTGGGCGAGGAGATCCTGGAGATGGTGAAGGGCGGGGATGCCGACTTGGAGACCGAGCGGGAACTGCTCGGGCGCGCCCTCGACGACGTCCAGCAGCACGTCGGGGTGATGGTGAGCCACGCCATGGCCTCCACCGGCGAGCCCACCGAGATCTACCGGACCGGGCTCCACGCCAACGCGCTGCTGGAGAGCCTGGCCGAGTTGGTCATCGGCTGGCTGCTGCTCCGCCACGCCGAGGTGGCGCTGGCGTCGCTCCCGGCTGCCACGGGCGCCGACACCGACTTCTACCAGGGCAAGATCGCCTCGGCCCGCTGGTTCGCCGGCAACGTCCTCCCCAAGGCGGCGCTGCGTCGCCGGGCCGCCGAGGTCGAGGACGGGTCGCTGATGACCATGGCGGACGCCGCCTTCTGATCGACGCAGCGGGGTCGCAGTGGGGAGCCGCCGGCGCTCACCCTTCGAGCTGGCGGGCGAGGTCGTGGAGGTCCGGGCCGCCCCAGTGCTCGGCGATGAGGCCGCCCTCGACGCGGATGATGTCCAGGATGGCGACGGCGACGGTCCGGCCGGTCGCCGCGACGCCGAGGAACTCGCCGCGGTGGGTCCCCCGCAGCGTCCCCCGGAACGCCACCCGGTCCCCCTCGGCGACCACGTCGTCGATGGTCAGCGTCATGTCGGGGAAGGCGGCCCGCAGAGCGACCAGCCGCTGCACCTGCGCATCGACGCCCAGGGGCTCGGACGATCCGGACGTGTGGCGGCGGTAGCCGGGTCCGGCGAAGATGCGCACGGCTTCGGGGTCGGCGGCGTCCCACACCTCTGCGACGTACCGCGCCAGCATCCGCCGGTTCTCCGCCTCCGACACTCGCACCTCGTGATCAGACGGCGTCGAGCCTATATCGACGGGTTGCCTCTGGCGACGTGCCGGCCCGTTGTGGGGCTGGGGCTCCCACGTCGCACGCGGAGGAGCCGTGCGCAGCACGGCGGGAATGACGTGACGGCCCGCTGTGGGGTTGGGGTCCCCACATGCGGGAGGAGCCGTGCGCAGCACGGCGGGAATGACCCTGCATAGTGTGCCCGGTGATGGTGAGGAGCACCGTGCGCTGGTGGCTGCTGGTGGGCATGGTGATCGCCGTCGCCGTGGCCTGCGGTGGTGAGGACGACGAGGGCGTGGCCCACATCGCAATGCTGGACAACGTCTACGGGCGGGACCTGACCCGCATCGACATTGGGGGGACCGTCGAGTTCACCAACGATGGTCGGGCCCCGCACAACGCCGTCGCCGCCGACGGGTCGTGGTCCACCGAAGAGGCGTTCGGGGCGCTCGCCATGGAGAACGGCGACTCGGTGCGGCTGACCTACGACACCGCCGGCACCTACGAGTACTTCTGCACGTTCCACTCCACCGACGGGGAGGGCATGGTGGCCACCCTGGTTGTAGGCGACATGGACCAGGCCTATGTCCCGGTCGACGGAGAGCCGCCCGCTCCGCCACCGGAGGAGTGGACCGGTACCACCAGGCACGTCCCGGCCGACTACCCGACGATCTCGGATGCCGTCGATGCCGCCGACCCCGGCGACCTGGTCCTCATCGAGCCGGGCATCTATCCCGAGCAGGTCGACGTCACCACCCCCGGCCTGGTCATCCGGGGCACCGACCGCAACGAGGTGATCATCGACGGCGGGTTCGAGCGGGCCAATGGGATCAACGTGATCGGCGCCGACGGCGTGGCAGTGGAGAACCTGACGGTGCGCAACACCACGGGGAACGGGGTCTTCTGGTCGTCGGTCGAGGGATACCGGGCCTCGTACGTCACCAGCATCCACGCCGACGTGTACGGCATCTACGCCTTCGACTCGATCGACGGGCTCTTCGAGCACTCGTACGCCTCGGGGTCCTGGGACTCCGGCTTCTACATCGGCCAGTGCGATCCGTGCCGGGCGGTGATCACTGATGTCGTGTCCGAATGGAACGGTCTCGGCTACTCGGGCACCAACGCCTCCGGTGACCTGTGGTTGGTCGACTCCGTGTGGCGCAACAACATCGCCGGGATCGTCCCCAACACCCTCGACTCCGAGCTGCTGCCGCCGGTCGAGCGCCTCACCATCGCCGGGAACCTGGTGCACGACCAGGGTGTCGACGGGGCCCCCGGGCGCAACGCCGCCTGGTCGGCCTACGGCAACGGCATCCTCGTCGCCGGTGGCAACGAGATCACGGTCACCAAGAACCGGGTGGTGAACAGCGCCACCAACGGCATCGCCATCTTCCCCCAACTCGACGAGAACTTCTGGCTGAGCTCGGACAACGTGGTGTCGACCAATGTCATCGAGGGGTCCGGGGCGGCCGACATCGCCCTCGCCGGGCCGGCCGGGTCGGGCAATTGCTTCACCGGCAACACCTCAGGAGGGGGTGACGTGGTGACCGCCCCGGTCGGGCTGGAGACGTTCCAGAGCTGCGACGGCCTCCGGCTCCCCAACCGGTGGGCGCTCGGGTCGACCACCGAGAGCCTGGGCCGGCTCGCCGACGGCAGCACCGGCGGGCTCCCCGACGTCGACCACGGCGAGGCTCCCGAGCCCGGTCCCCAACCACAGATGCCCGGTGGGGCCAGCGCTCCCGTGCATCCGGCCGTCGCCGTCTACGAGGCGGCCATGCCCGATCTCGACGAGATCTCCGTCCCTGAACTCGACGACGGCATCGTCGTCTCCGCAACGAAAGGACCCAGCGTGTTCGGTGTCCAACTGGCGACCACGGCGTGGTCGGTCTTCTTCGGGCTGTGGGCCTACGTCCTGCCCTTCATGCTGTTCGCCGCCCTGCTCGCCCTGGCGGTGGTGGACATCCTGCAACGGTGGCGGGACGACGACATCTCCACCGGTGGCTCGATCGCCTGGGTGCTCGTCTCCCTGCTGATCCCGTTCGTCGGGGTGATCGCCTACTTCGTTGTCGGCCGGTCGCGGGTCCCGGTCTGGCTCAGGCTGGTGGTCATCGTCGGCGGAATCGGGTCGTACCTGGCCCTGCTGGCCGCCGGCGCCGTGGTCGGTGGGATCGTGTGACCTCGGAGGAGACCGCCCCGACCGAGGGCGAGATGATCGCCTTCAACCGCGCCATGTGGGACGAGCGGGTCCCCATCCACGTCGACAGCGCCTTCTACGACGTCGCCGGCTTCAAGGCCGGTCGAGTCGGCTTGGAGGCGTTCGAGATCGACGAGGTCGGCGACGTCACCGGGCTCGACCTGGTGCACCTGCAGTGCCACTTCGGAGTCGACACCCTGGAGTGGGCGAGGCGGGGTGCGCGGGTGGCCGGGCTCGACTTCTCCGAGGCGGCGGTGTCGGCCGCCCGTCGGCTCGCCGCCGAGATGGGGATCCACGCCGAGTTCGTCACCGCCGACGTGTACGACGCCGTCGGCTCGTTCGGCGGCCGCACCTTCGACGTCGTCTACACCGGGCTGGGCGCCCTCATCTGGCTGCCCGACCTGGCTCGATGGGCTGCGGTGGTCGACGACCTGCTCCGTCCCGGCGGCTTCCTCTACCTGAGCGAGTTCCACCCCGTCGCCGACATCCTCGGCGACGACGACCTCACCGTCGAGTACTCCTACTTCGGAACGGACCCGATCCGATTCGACGACCCGGGGACGTACGCCGACCTCGACGCAGACACCGTGCACAACGTCACCTACGAGTGGATGCACCCGCTCTCCGAGGTGGTCTCCGTCCTGCTCGACCGGGGGCTGGTCGTGGAGATGTTCCACGAGCACGACCACACGTTGTTCCCCCGCTGGGACTTCCTCGAGCGCCTTCCCGACGGCATCTACCGGCTGCCCGAGGGCATGCCGGTGCCGCCGCTCATGTACTCGCTCAGGGCGCGTAAGCCCGTGTCGTGACGTAGTAGGAGTACGCGTCGGGGACCCCGGGAGAGTGGACCGGGCCGCCCCTCCGACGTAGCACGGAGGGGCGGCCCCGGTTCTTCACGAACGCCTTACTCAGGAAGCGGCACTGTCCTCGCGGACGTCCTCGGTGCGGTCCGCGGCGAGGAGGGCGCCACGGACCAACAGCACCGGCACCCAGGCCCGCTCCATCACCGCCTCCCGCAATGCAGGGAGCACGCCCTCCAGCGCGCCCGGCGGCGCCACCACCATCAACGACGTGCCGCCAACGGCATCGAGGGCGGCGGCGACCGTGGGCTCCCGGAGGGTGATCTCCTCGACGTCGACCCCCAGGGGTGGCAACTCGACCGGCACCGGGGAGATGACCCGGAGCCGCTCACCGGTGCCCCGGGCGATGGAGGCGGCCATGTGCAGCGGCGCCGTGTCCGGGCCGGCACCGCGGTACCAGACGCCGATGGGCGCGGTGACCGAGTAGCGGGAGGCATCCATGCCGACCAGCACCGCCACGTCGCACGGTGCGTCGCGGAGCAGTTGCCCGGCGACGCCGCCCAGCGGCCTGAAGCCGAGATACGCCTCATGGGAGCCGATCACCAGCGTCCCGACATCGTGATGAGCGGCCAGCCTCCACAGCTCCTCGGACGGGTCGATGCCGACGACGGCGACGACCTCGGAGGCCATCCCGGCGGCCTCGAGCTGGTCCCGGGCCGGTGCCAGGCGCAGGGCGGCGTCGGTGGCCTCGTCCTCGATGTCGGAGAGGTTCGCTCGAAGCTGCTCGTGACCCGCCGGACGGACCACGCTGGCGAGGAAGACCCGGGGGCGCCCGCCGTCGGGACGTCGCATCCAGCCGACCAGGTGCAGCAGGGGCTCGGCGATCACCGGGTCGGTGACCCCCACCATGAGGCGCTCGATCCCGGAGGTGACATGGATCTGCCCATTCCCGGCCTCGGCGCCGGAAGCCGCCACCGCCAGCTCGCCGACCTCGAGGGCGGCCAGGTCGGCGTCGACCTGTCGCCGGGGGTAGAGCCAGGAGAGCAGAGGTGTGGTCATGAAGGTGGTGACCAGCGCCATCAGGACCATGATCGTGAACAGCGCAGGCGAGATGACGCCGAGGCTGCGCCCGATGGTGAGGATCACGATCTCGGTGATACCTCGGGCATTCATGAGCACGCCGATGATGCTCGAGGTCCGGAACGTCTCCCCGGCGGCCAGCCCGGCGATGACCGATCCGCCGATCTTGCCGGTGATTGCGATGGCGATGATCAGCCCGGCGAGCGCCCACATCTGGGCTCCGGACACCAGCCCGATCTGGGTGGAGAGCCCGACCACGGCGAAGAACACCGGCAGCAGGAACAGGACGGTGAGGTCCTCGAGGCGCTCGCTGATGTGGGCGACGATGGTGCGCGACCTGGGGAGGATCGCCCCGAACATGAAGGCGCCGAAGATGGCGTGGATCCCGATGGCCTCAGTTGCCCACGCTGACAGGAACAGGCCGACGATGAGCGCCGACATGACCGCAGGGCCGAGCCGGTCGCGGCGCTCGTGCACCGCCAGGACGCGGGCGGCGAGCGGCCGGACCACCATGACCATCACCGTCACGAACGCCATCGCCAGCACCACCGTCACCACCGCATCGGTGACCGCCGCCGCGTTCACGATGGCGACCACCACCGCCAGGATGCACCAGGCGGTGACGTCGTCGACGGCGGCGCAGGTGATCGCCAGCGCCCCGATCCTGGTGCGGTGGAGCCCGGTGTCGGTGAGGATCCGGGCCAGTACCGGGAACGCGGTGATCGCCATCGACGCCCCCATGAACAGGGCGAACCCGGTGAAGTCGCCGCTCCCCACCATCGGGTACACGACCAATGCCGCCGCCAACCCGAGCGTGAACGGAACCACGATCGAGTAGTGGCTGATCATCACCGCGGTGTGGCCCGAGCCGCGGATCATGGCATGGTCGAGCTCGAGCCCGATGAGGAACATGAAGAAGATCAACCCGAACTGGGCGAAGGTGCCCAGCACGCCGGTGACGGACGCCGGGAACAGGAACAGGGTGACCTCGGGGAACACGACCCCGAGCAGGCTGGGACCGAGCAGGATCCCGGCGACGATCTCGCCGATCACCCGAGGTTGGTTGATGCGGGCGAAGAGGGACCCGAGCAGCCGGGCGGCGAGGATGATGACGGCCACCGCCAGCAGTAGCCGGGCGAGGAGCTCTCCGCCGGCGAGCGCTTCGCCGGCATCGGTTCCTGCCGGCGCCTCGGTCTGCGGGTAGATGGTCGCCGCCAACCGCTCGCCCTGCACCTCGAGGTCCCCGGCGATCACACCCTCGTCGGAAACGATCACCCGGTAGGAGACTGGCGCGCCTTCCCAGGCCCCGTCGGCGGTGCATTGGCCCTCGAGCAAGCCGCTCCCGCTGAGCCGGTCGAGCTGCCCTCCGACCAACCGCTCGCCGATGTCCTCGTCACCCGCCCCGTGGGTGCCCGGGATGTGAAGGTCGAGGAACACGCCGGACTGGACGGTGGCGACTCGGGTTCCGAGGCAGTCCGCCCCGGCGCCCTCGACGATGCCCACCGGTGGGACCTGGGGCGCCGCGTCGATCTGGTTGCCCGCCGGTAGAACGGTCACGAGCCCGAGGGCGAGCACCACGAAGATGCTGGAGTAGGCGAGGAGGCGAACGACGCGGCGGTTGCCGGTGCTCATGGCATCCGAATCCCGGGCCCTACGATCGGCGACGGATGTCAGCAACCGGGCGACTCCGAGAGGAGCCGCCGCGATGACGACACGGTACAAGCCTGTCCCTTTCCTCTGTCGCCTGCGGGGTTAGCTGTCGGGCTCGGGCAGGAAAGTCGCCCTACCCGGTCAGGTGACCGGGATTCGCCCCGGGGGCCACCGGATCGACGTACCTTGGTGCGGTGACGTCAGCCGGTCAATGGGTCCCCCGCCTCGACATTCGTCGAGCTCGGCGGTCTATGTGAGGGCGGCAGCGTATCACACCGGGGATTCGCCTCATGGGGCCCTCGACGGCGGACGCGCCTGCCTCCGCCGGCCCGGCTGCGGTCCACCGGGCGGCGTCCCGGCATGCTCGGCCGACCCGGCGGGTCCACCTCCCGGTATGCTCCCGCCGCAGCAGAGCGGACGCCGGCAGAGCGTCCCTTCCGCGGAAGGGAGCGGAACCAATGCCCTCCATCGACGCGATCGAGGGGATCGAACACAGGCTCGCCACGAAGCTGAGGAAGGGCCGGATCCGCACCACGGAGGCGTTGTTGAAGCAGGGCGCCACCCGCAAGGGCAGGGCAGAGCTCGCCGCCGCCACCGGCATCAACGAGCAGCTCATCCTCAGCTGGGTCAACCGGGCCGACCTGTTCCGGGTGAAAGGCGTCGGGGAGGAGTACTCCGGGCTCCTCGAGTCCGCAGGGGTCGACACCGTCAAGGAGCTGCGGCGGCGCAACCCGGCCAACCTGCTGTCGACGATGGTCGAGATCAACACGGCCAAGCGGCTGGTCCGGCGCCTCCCGACCGAGTCGATGGTGGCCAGGTGGGTCGACCACGCCAAGACCCTCGACCCTGTCGTCAAGCACTGACGAGAGGGCTCGGCGCCGCCGGCACGTCGAGGAGCACGCACCGACTACCGCCCCGTCGCCCTGAGGACGCGGAAGCGCCCCGGTCAGGGACCGGGGCGCTTCGTCTTGCGGTGCCGGGGGGCGGGAAGGGAGGTACCGCCCCCGGCTCACGCAAAGTCGGTCAGTTGGAGGCGGTGGTCGCCTTGGTCGTGGAGGACTTGGTAGCCGGCTTGCGGGCGGCGGGCTTCCGGGCGGTGGTGCCGGTGCCCGTCGCCTTCGCCGGGCGCTTGGCAGCCGGGACCGTCTTGGTCTCCTCGGCCTCGACGGCGACCTTCGTGGCGGCTTCCTTGGCCTCTCCGGGGTTGAAGCTCTCCCGCCAGCTCTGCATGGCAGCCTCGAGCTGGTCGCGCAGCTTCTCGACCCGGTCGGTGACCTTGTCCAGGTCGACCCGGTGCTGCAGCTCCTCGACGACGGTGTTGCCGCGGATCTGCTTGGCCACCTTCTCGCCTTCGACGGCGTACTCGTCGACCAGGTCCTGCGCCGTGGCGGTCAGCTTCTCGGAGTAGCCGGCGAGCCTCTCGCGGAGCTCCCTGAGCTGCTCGCCGCCGATGTGACGCACCCGACGGGTGATCACGACGGGCGCACCGAGGCTGGCGTGGACCGCCTTGGTAGCCGTTTCCTTCTGGTTCTTCATGGTTGTTCCTCCTGGATGGCGCCTACGAAGCTCGCGTAGATCTGGATGAGCGCCTGTTTCTGGGATTGGTTCAGCTCGTCGTCCGTGTTGATCGCTTGGACCACCGTCGGACGCTCGGTGCCCTCGAGCAGGCCGGCCCGCTCGTAGAGCGATTCCGCCGAGATCGACAGCGCCCTTGCCAGAGACTTCAGGATCTCCGCCGACGGACGTCGGAGGCCCCGCTCGATCTGGCTGAGGTACGGGTTCGAGATCCCGGCGTTGGCCGCCAGTTTGCGCAACGACATGGCGCTGCGCTCTCTTTGGTCTCGAATGAACTCACCGAGATCGGTCAGTGGCTGTCTCACTGCTCGCAATGTAACACGCTGTGCGTACATTTGCAAGCACTTTGTGATGCCTGTCACAAAGTCGGACGTGAACCGGATGGAGGATCAACGCCGGCGAGCGACCATCGCATCCAGCGACGACTGGATCGAGCCGCGGATGGCCTCGGTCTGCTCCAGGACCCACAACGGGTCGGCGGCCGCCCCTCCACCGGTCGGGAGCACCGGGGGGAGGATCCGGATGTGCCAGCGGATGGGGAGGGGAATCGGGTTGAGCACGATCGCCACCTCCTCGACCCGCTGCTGGGGGAACAGCATCCTGACCAGCTTGGCCAGCGCCGGCGACGTGCCCACGGCGGGGTGGACCTCCTCGGCGCCGACGATGGCAGCGGGGATGATGGGGGCGGAGAACTCCTCGGCGAGCTCGACGAAGCCGCCCCGGCCCAGCCGCTGGACCCGGTACGCCTCCTCCATCGGCTTCATGAACCCGCGCTCGCCCTCCGGGAACACGCCCACGATCCGTCCCGCCCCGAGCAGGTGGACGACGTCGCCGCGGGCGGCGTACGCCGCCCCCGCCTTCCGGTACAGGTGCGACACCCACGGGAGCATGTTGAAGATCTCCGTCCCGATCACTCGCAGCCGGCGGGGGACCTCGGGCTCGTTGGCGACCGCCGCGGTGAGGATGGCGGCGTCGTAGGGAAGGAACCCGCCGCCGTGGTTGGCGACGACCAGCGCCGCCCCGCTCGCCGGGAGATGCTCGGCGCCCTCGACCTCGACCCGGAAGTAGTCGAAGTAGAGGAAGTTGACGACGTGCCAGACCATCTCGGCGACCACCGGGTCGAGCCCGATGGGGTCGACGTCGTAGGTGGCCCGTGCCAGGTGCCGGGCCAGGATCGGCCAGGTGTCGAGCCCGAGTCGCCCGGTGACCGCCACCGCCCGGTCGAAGACGTCGATCCCGCCGTGGAGGGCGCACCGAGCCTGGTCGACCACCGGCGGGAGCCCGCACGCGGTGCCGTCGACCGCGGCCCAGTCACAGCGACGGTCGGTGTCGACGACGGCGGCGAGCCGTTCGGCCAGGCGAGCTCGCCGTCCCCGGTCCCGTCCCCGGTCCCGGGTCTCGTCCGGTATCCGGCGGACGGTGATGTCGCCGGGGTCGTCGACCACTTCGGGGCGAGGCTGATCTCCGTCGACCGAGGCGAGCGCCGCCAGCAGCTCGGCCTTGGACATCCTCCACCGGCCCACGACGCCGCGCTCGGTCGCCAGCTCGAGCAACTCGGCGCGGGTCATCGCCGCCAGGTGGCTGCCGTCGGTCACGGAGGTTCGGGCCGGGGGTCGGCATAACCGGCGAGCACGGTCTCCCGCATCGAGTGCTGCGGGCGGAAGCCGAGGCGGCTCCGCATCGCCTCGGTGTCCAGCACCGCTCCGTGCTCGAGGAGGAGGCGGAGCTGCGAGGTAACCGGGATGCCGCTCTGCCCCAGCGCCCGGTGGGTGGCGGTGAGCGCCGGCCCGAGCAGCGGCTGCTGGACCCTGCGGCCCAGCCGGATGACCCGGCTCAGGTACATGGGGCCGGCGGCGGCCACGTTGACGATCCCGCGGCCGGCGCCGTCGGCGGCGAGGAGGACGGCGGCGACGGCGTCGCTCTCGTGGAGCAGGTGCCAGCGCGGGTCGAACCCGAGCAGGGTCGGCACCACCGGCAATCGCAGGTACCGGCTCAGCGGGTTGTCGACGGTGCGCCCGAAGATCGGCGCCATCCTCAGCACGCTGACGGCGATGTCCGGTCGGCGTGCCACCAGGGCGTCGGCGGCGAGCTCCACGTCGAGCATGCTCCGCCCGAACCGGCTCGCCTTCTCCCGGTTGCTGTCGCCCTCACCGAACAGCGACGGGCTGCGGGGGCCGAGCGGGTACACGGCGGCGTCGGACTTCACCACCACCCGCCGCACCGCATCCGACCTGCCGGCCGCCCCGAACAGCGCCAGGTTGCCGACCACGGCGCGGTCGTGGGCCTCGCCGGCGCCGAAGTCGGCCGACCGGTCGGTGGTGAGCAGGTGGACCACCGTGTCCGGCTCGATCTGGAGCACCTGATCTGCGAGCGCCGTCCGGTCGTCCCCGATCATGATGAAGGGCGAGGCGAACTGGCCACGTGGCGGCAGCTCGTCCACCCCGAAGACCTCGGTGTCGGGGCGCCGCTCGAGCGAGGCGACCACCTGCCCGCCGGTCCACGTCGAGGCCCCGGTGACCAGGATGCGCCGCATCGGGGCACACTAGGTGACGACCGGTGTCGGCTCGAAGGTGGGGTGGGCGGAACGGGCCGAAGCGGCGAGCAGGATCCCGGTCAGCACCAGACCGGCGCCGACGCACTGCACCCCGTTGAGCGACTCGCCGAACCACACCCAACCGAGGGCGGTGGCCCCTACCGGTTCGAGGAAGGCGACCGTGGTCACCGTCGTCGCCGGGAGATGGCTGAGGGCGTAGATGGTGCACCCGAACGGCATCAGGGTGCCGGGGACGATCACCCACAGGAGGAGCGCCCACACCGGAGCCGAAAACTCGTCGAGCGCCCCCAGCAGCGATACCGGCGTCCCGGCGGCGGCCCAGTCGAGGCTGGTCACCGGGCTGACGAGGTTCAGGGCGACGGCAGCCACGGCGAACGACCAGAAGAACACGGTGAGGGGGTCGAGCCGGCTGACCCCGTGCTCGCTCAGCAGGTAGTAGGCGGCGAATGCGATCGCCGCCAGGAACCCGGCGGCGACCCCGATCGGGTCGAGGGTGAACCCGTGCCAGATCTGGGCGATCATCGCCAGGCCGACGATCGACAGGGCGAGGGCGTGCCACAGCCGGGGCCGCACCTCCTCCTTCTGCACGAACCGGGCCCAGAGGGCGACGAGGATCGGGGCGGTGTACTCGAGGAGCAGCGCCATGCCGACGGCGAGACGGTCGAGCGCCACGAAGTAGGCCCACTGGACCAGGGCCACCCCGCTCAGCCCGAGGGCGACGATCAACAGCAGCGTCCTGCCCCGTGGCGGTCGGAGGGTCCCGGGTCGCACCAGCGCCATCACCAGCCCGAGGCACACCACGGTGCCGGTGACCCGCAGAGACGTCAACTCGGCGGGGGTCAACCCGGCCCGCAGCAGCACCCGGGAGACGCCGGCATTGACCACGAACAGCACTGCCCCGAGGACGACCAGCACATAGCCGAGCCGCGGCGACCGGGAGACCATGGCGGGCACTCTATGTTCCTAGGCTGACGGTCTTCTCCCCCCCGTGTCAGGAGCCCGTGGTGATCATCGTCATGCGCAGCGACGCCACTCCCGACGACATCGCCAGGGTGGTCACCAGGCTCGGCGAGATCGGTGCGGAGGCGCACGTCTCCGAAGGGAAGCAGCGCACCGTCGTCGGTGCCGTCGGTGACCGGGAGTTGATCGGCGAGCTGCCGTGGGAGGCGCTTCCCGGCGTCGACAAGGCGGTTCCGGTGCTCAAGCCGTTCAAGTTCGTCAGCCGGGACTTCCACCCCGACGACACGGTGGTCGAGGTGGCCTCGGCGAGGGTCGGCGGCGGCCACTTCGCCGCCATCGCCGGGCCGTGCGCCGTGGAGTCCCGCGATCAGCTCTTCGCCGTCGCCGAGGCGGTCGCTGCTGCAGGAGCCACCATCCTGCGCGGCGACGCCTTCAAGCCCCGCACCTCTCCGTACTCGTTCCAGGGCCTCGGGGAGAAGGGCCTCGAGCTGCTCGCCGAGGCCCGCGACGAGTTCGGTCTCCCGTTCGTGGCCGAGGCGCTCGACCCGCGCGACGTCGAGTTGGTGGCCGCCTACGCCGACATCGTCAGGGTGGGCACCCGGAACATGGCGAACTACACGCTGCTGTCCGAGCTGGGCCGTCAGGACACCCCTGTGATGCTCAAGCGGGGCTTCACCGCCACCATCGACGAGTGGCTGAACGCTGCCGAGTACATCTACAAGGAAGGCAACCACAACATCATCCTCTGCGAGCGTGGCATCCGGACCTTCGAGACGGCGACCCGGAACACCCTCGACATCTCCGCGGCCCCCGTGGTCAAGGGCCTCTCCCACCTCCCGATCATCATCGACCCGTCACACAGCGGAGGCCACCGGCGGCTGGTGGCGCCGCTGGCCAGGGTGGCGGTCGTCTCGGGCGCCGACGGCTTCATGGTGGACGTCCACAACGACCCGGAGAAGGCCGAGGTCGACGGCCCGCAGGCGATCCTCCCCGGCGAGTACGCCTTCCTCATGGATCAGGTTCGAGCGCTGGCCGCGGTGATGGGGCTGGTCCTCTGAGCTCTGCCGGCATCCTCGGCACCGGGCTGATCGGCGGCTCCATCGGGCTCGGCCTGGTCGAGGCAGGCTGGGACGTGGTCGGGTGGGACCGCGACCCGGACATCCTGGCGGCCGCCGTCGCCCGGGGCTGCGTCGCTCCGGCAGGCGACGCCGCCGCCGTGCTCGGCGCACCAAGGGACGTGGTGGTGCTCGCCGGCCCACCGACCGCGGTCATCGACGAGGTCGCCGCCGCCGGCACCGCCAACCTGGTGATGGACGTGGCCGGGGTCAAGGCGCCGGTGCTCGCCGCCAGCAAACTGGCTCGCTTCGTCGGCACCCACCCGATGGCGGGCCGCGAGGTGGCAGGCCCGGAGGCGGCGTCGGCCGGGCTGTTCCGCGGCGCCGCCTGGTTGGTGGCGACCGACGGCGCCACGGCAGGTGACCTGGCGCAGGTCGAGGCGCTCATCGGGGTACTCGGCGCCCGCCCGGTCCGGATGACCGCCGCCGAGCACGACCGGGCCGTTGCGCTCGTCTCCCATCTGCCCCAGCTGCTCGCTGCCGGACTGATGAACGAGGCCACCGACCGCGGTGAGGTGCTCGACCTGGTCGCCGGCAGCTTCCGTGACCTGACCAGGGTGGCAGCCTCGGACCCGGCGCTGTGGGTCGACGTGCTGCAGGCCAACCGGGTTGCCGTCCTCGATGTGCTCGACGAGTACATCGAGCGGCTCGGTCACTTCGCCTCGGCACTGGAGGGTGAAGACCGGGACGGCCTGGCCGGCGAGCTCGCCCGTGCCGCCGTCTCACGCCGCCGGCTCGGCCCTCCGCTGGCGACCGTGGGTATCGCCCTCGCCGACCGGCCCGGCGAGCTCGCCCGGGTCGGCCACGCCCTCGAGCGGTCGCGGGTGGACGTGCGAGATCTCCAGCTGCGCCACGCCCCGTTCGGCGGCGGTGGCGTGCTCACCGTGTCCGTACGGGAGGGTGACGCCACCGGCCTGCGCGCCGCCCTCCTCGCCGAGGGCCTGCTCCTCCTGGATTGACTCTCCTCCCCCTCCGGGGGAGGAGTGGCTGCAGCACGGGCTGAAGGCCGGCACGGCAGACGAGGAGGGGGACGCGATCGTGACCGGGACTTCCCGGAGGTCAGGCCACAGTCTCGAGGAGATCCACCAGCGCGGCGGCGCCGACGGCGATGCCGGTCTCGATGCACGCCTCGTCGATGTCGAAGCTGCTCGAGTGCAGGTCGACCGTGCGGTCGGGGAGGCCGGCGCCGAGGCGGATGAGTGCACCGGGCACCGATTCGAGGAACCAGGCGAAGTCTTCCGCCCCGAGGCTCTGGTGGGTGGTCACCACCGACTCGTCGCCGAGCAGCGCCCGCCCGGCCCGGTCGAAGGCGTCGACCACCAGGGCCTGGTTCACCACCGGGGGCGCACCGCGTTCGTACTGGACCTCGGCGGTGGCGCCGAGCGGGGAGACCAGGTCGTGGACGTGTTGCTCGACCAGCTTGGGCAGGGTGCGCCACAGGTCGAGGTCGAGCAGCCGCACCGTGCCCCCCAGCTCGATCTCGGTGGGGATGACGTTGTCCGCCGAGCCCCCGTTGACCCGCCCGAAGACGACGGCGAGCGGCTCCCGAGGGTCGACCCCGTGGCGAAGCAACGCAGGGAGCTCGGTGAGCACCCGGCCGGCGGCGTAGGCGAGGTCGACCGTCTTGTGGGGCCGCGAGGTGTGGCCGCCCGGCCCGCCGATCCTGATGAGCATCCGGTCGGAGGCGCCGGTGATCCCGCCCAGGCGGACGCCGATCCTCCCCGGCGCCAGGGAGGGGTCGACGTGGAAGGCGGCGACGGCGGACATGCCGTCGACGGCACCCTCCTCGCACATCTTCTGGGCGCCACCGGGGATGCACTCCTCGGCGGGTTGGAAGAGGAACCGCACGGTCCCGCCGAGCTCGGGGGATCGAGCGAGGACGGAGGCGATCCCGACGGCGATGGCGGTGTGGGCGTCGTGGCCGCAGGCGTGCATGAACCCGGGATGCTCGGAGCGGAACGGCACGTCGGTGTGCTCGTCGATGGGCAGCCCGTCGAGGTCGGCGCGGAACCCGACCACCGGGCCACCGGTTCCGACCTCGACCGTGAGCCCGGTGCCCTCGGCGCGGACCACCGGCTGCAGACCGAGGGCGTAGAAGCGCTCGGCCACCTTCCGGGTGGTGCGGTGCTCGCTCCAGCCCAGCTCGGGGTAGCGGTGGAGGTCGCGGCGAAGCGCCACCATCTCGGGGGCGACGGCACGGGCGAGCTCACCGAGGTTGCTGGAGAAGCCCATGGATGACGGGATTCTAACGGTGGGCCGGGCCAATCCGGCGCCGCCTCGGGCCGTCCGGGTAACTTGGCCGTTGCGGTGGCTCATCACCACGCGGTCCCGGGCGGTTCTGCGGCCGTACCGTGGCGGACCGACCAGCGGGACACGGAGAGGGCGACATGACCGGTGCCCGAGAACCCAAGCGAGGGGCGACGACGTGAGCACGATGGGCTCCGGGCCCTCCTTCACGGTCGGCATCGAGGAGGAGTACAAGATCGTCGACCTCGAGACCCGCGATCTCGTCCGTGATCTCCCCGAGGGGATGATGGAACGCATCGGCGAGGCGGCCGGCGGGCAGGTAGGCCCCGAGTTCATGCGCTCCCAGGTCGAGGTGGCGACCCCGGTGTGTGCCACCATCGGCGAGGTGAGGGCTTCACTGGGGGCGCTGCGGATGGCGGTCGCCAACGAGGCCAACCGCCACGGTCTGGCGCCGATCTCGGCCAGCACCCACCCGTCGGCTGCGTGGTCCGACCAGCTCAACACCGACAAGGAGCGCTACAACGCCCTGGCCGAGGCGATGGGCGGTGTCGCCCGCCGCCTCCTCATCTCGGGTATGCACGTCCATGTCGGCGTCGAGGACGAGGAGCTCCGCATCGACCTGATGAACCAGGTCTCGTACTTCATGCCGCACCTGCTGGCCATCAGCACCTCCTCGCCGTTCTGGCACGGCATCGTCACCGGGCTGAAGAGCTACCGGACGTCGGTGTTCCGGGCGTTGCCCCGCACCGGGCTCCCCGACGAGTTCGCCTCGTGGTCCGACTACCGGCGCCACGTCGGGGTGCTCGTCGAGGCAGGGGTCATCGAGGACGCCACCCGGCTGTGGTGGGACCTGCGCCCGTCCGACCGCTACCCCACCTTGGAGCTGCGTGCCACCGACATCTGCACCAACATCGACGACGGCATCACGGTGGCGGCGATGTACCTGTGCCTGCTGCGGATGCTCTACCGGCGACGCAAGGGCAATCAACGCTGGCGGACCTACTCCCGGATGTTGCTCAGCGAGAACATGTGGCGGGCGCAGCGGTACGGAACATCCGGGGGGTTGATCGACTTCGGCCGGGGCGTCATCGTGCCGTACGAGGAGCTGTTCGAGGAGATACTCGAGCTGGTGTCCGAGGATGCCGAGGAGATCGGTGCCACCGCCGAGCTGGAGCATGGCCGCACCATCCTGGCAAGGGGGACCAGCGCCGATCGCCAGCTCTCCGTCTACGAGGGTGCGCTCGACGGGGGCGCATCCCCGGAAGAGGCGTTACGGCAGGTGGTCGACTTCCTGGTGGGGGAGACCATCAGCGGAATCTGAGGCGACTCATTCCCGGCCCGACCTCGTCGATGCTGCCGGCGAACAGGAGCTGGTCGGGCCTCCTCCCGCAGATGGGGCCCCTACCCCATCGCGGGCCGTAGGCGTCGTCTGGTCGGCGCGCGGTGCCGTGGGGGATTCCCTTCACCCGGGGCCCGGATAACCTGACTCGCGAATGCCGCTGCGCGTCGCCTGTGCCCAGGTAAACCCGACGGTCGGGGACATCCCCGGCAACACCGCCATCGTGGCCGGCGCCATGGACTGGGCAGAGGAAGCTGGCGCCGACGTCCTGCTGCTCCCCGAGCTGGTCATCTCCGGCTACCCCCCGGAGGACCTGGTGCTGCGCGACGAATTCGTCGACGACGGCATCGATGCCGTCCGTGGGCTTGCAGCCCGCACCGGGCGCACCGTCGTCGTGGTCGGCTTCGTCGACCGGCTCGCAGTCGACGACGTGGTCACCGAGGACCTGTTCGAGGACTCGCTGCCACGCCGGCTGGCCAACGGCGCTGCCGTGCTCGGTGGCGGCCGGGTCGTCGGCATCTACCACAAGGTGCTGCTCCCCAACTACGGGGTGTTCGACGAAGCCCGGTACTTCGCCGCCGGTGGCCGGCCCGACCGCATCTGGGAGATCGCCGGCGTACCGGTCGGGATCTCCGTGTGCGAGGACATCTGGGGTGCGGACGGGCCTCATGTCGACCAGGCGGCTGCCGGTGCCCGCATCCTGCTCAACATCAACGGCTCGCCGTACCACCGGGGGAAGGGGGCGCAGCGGGCCGAGCTCATCGGTGGGATCGCCCGGTCGCTCGACCTGCCGGTGGTATACCTCAACATGGTCGGAGGCCAGGACGAGCTGGTGTTCGACGGCGACTCCATGGTGTACGCCGCCGGCGGCGAGCCGATCCACCGTGCCGGAATGTTCACCGAGGAGCACTTCCTGGTCGACGTCCCGATCGGTGGAGACCGGTCGACGACCGGCCCGCTCCCCGGCGCGGTAGCGGCGACGGCCCTGAGTGCCATGGTGCCCGAGGAGGAGGTGTACACCGCCCTGGTCACCGGGCTGGGCGACTACGTGCGCAAGAACGGCTTTTCGGGGGTGCTGGTCGGGCTGTCGGGGGGCATCGACAGCGCCCTCACCGCCGCCATCGCCTGCGACGCCCTCGGCCCCGAGGCGGTGTGGGGGGTCACCATGCCCGCCCGCTACAGCTCCGAGGGGTCGTGGCGTGACTCGCTCGAGCTGGCCGAGCGGCTCGGCTGCCGGTGCGACGTCATCCCCATCGACGGCATCTTCCAGGCGTTCCTCGACGGGCTGGCCGAGCCGTTCGCCGGGACGCCGGCGGGGATCGCCGAGGAGAACCTGCAGGCGCGCATCCGCGGGGCGGTACTGATGGCGCTGTCCAACAAGTACGGGCCGATGGTGGTGGCCACCGGCAACAAGTCCGAGATGGCTGTCGGGTACGCCACTCTGTACGGCGACATGTCCGGTGGCTACGCCGTGCTCAAGGACGTCCTGAAGACAGTGGTGTACGACCTGGCCAGGTGGCGCAACCGAGACGGAGAGGTGATCCCGGTGTCGATCATCGACAAGGTGCCGTCGGCGGAGCTGCGACCCGGTCAGAAGGACAGCGATTCGCTTCCCGACTACGAGCTCCTCGACGAGATCCTGCGGAGGTATGTGGAGCTCGACGAGTCGATCGAGGCCATGGCCGCGACCGGGCTCGACCCGGCGGTGGTGCGGCGGGTGGTGCGCATGGTCGACCGCAGCGAGTACAAGCGCCGTCAGGCCGCTCCCGGGGTGCGGATCACCCAGAAGGGGTTCGGGAAGGACCGCAGGCTGCCCATCACCAGCACGTACGACGAAGACACGCCGGCCCATGCCGGGCTGGCTCCGGGCCGGCGGGGCTGATGCGGATCGGGTCGGTCCTGGTCGATGGTGTCCCCTCGGACGATGCCGCCATCCCGGTGGACGACATCGCCGCCCAGCGCGGCTACGGCTGCTTCGAGACCATCCGCTCGTATGGAGGGGCGCCTTTCCGCCTCGACCGCCACCTCGCCCGGCTCCGGTCCAGCGCCGAGCGGCTGGGGATGACGCTGCCCAAGGAGGACGACCTCACTGCCTGGGTGGAGGAGCGGGCCGCCGAGGGGGACTGCACGGTTCGGCTCATCGTCACCGGCGGCACCGATCTCGACCACCCCGGCACCGGGTCCCGGACGCTGGTGTTCGCCGAGACGCTGCCCTCCCCACCGACCGGTCTGCGCCTCCTGCCGGTGGTGGCCCCATGGCACCCGGACGGCGCCTGGTCGGGCCTCACCGGCGCCAAGACCCTCTCTTATGCCCCCAACATGGAGGCGAGGCTGGCGGCGCTCCGCTCCGGCTTCGACGATGCACTGCTGATCGGGCGCAGCGGCTCGGTGCTGGAGGGGCCCAACTCGAGCATCGCCTGGGTGCGGGGCGACCGGCTCGAGTACCCGCACGGCTCGCTCGGTGTGCTCGACTCGATCACCCTGGGGGCCGTGATCGAGCTGGCGCCACAAGTCGGGCTCCAACCCACGGCTGGGCGTTACCCGCTGGACCGCCTGCTCGGCGCCGGCGAGGTCGTCTCGCTGTCGACGGTCCGCGAGGTGATGCCGGTGGTGGCGGTCGGCGACCGGCCGTTCGACCCCGGACCGAGGACGAGGGACCTGCAGGAGGCGTTCGCCGACCTGGTGGTACGGCGAACGGCGCACCGCCGGAGCGGTGTGACCGCCACCCTGCCGCTGCTCGACGCCGTCGACAGCCTCTACGAGCGGGTGGTCGGCGACCCGGGTTCGTGGCGGGCGAGCGACTTCGCCGAATGGGCAGAGGAGGTCGGCGCCTCCGCCCCGACCAGGGAGCAACTCCGGCTGCTGCGCAAGTGCCTGCGGGTGGCCGAGAAACTGCAGAGGTACTGGGTGGACCCGCCGACCTCGGTGACCGCGGCCGACTGGCGCTCCCGGGTCGACATCGCCGTGGGGGTGCCGGGTTGGCGACCCACCCTCGAGCTCGCCCAGATCGGCCTCGAGACCGAGCCGTCCGAGGCGCTGTTCGACCAGGTGGCTGCCCGCTTCCGGGTGGTGCACTCCCGACCGTTCATGGACGGGATGGACTACGACGCATGGTCTGCGGTTCACCGACAAGACCGGCCCTAAAACCCACCCCGGGTACACTGCCCGTCATGCGGATGCGAATCGCCCTCACGTTCCTCATCGGAACCGCCGTCCTGGCCGGGTGCTCCGGTGACGACGGCGACACCACGACGACTGCGGGGGACGGCTCCGTCGCCCCGATAACGACGCTGGCGGGCGGCGAGAACGGCGCAACCGGCACCACCGTCGCCGGAGGGGCCACCAGCACCACGATGGACCTGGGTGACCCGGTGATCCCCGAGTGGGAGGTGGTCAGCCGGTCCGACGGCGCCGACGGCTCCACGCTGGTGGTGCTCCTCGATCCCGAGTCGTATCAGTCGCTCACCGACATCGACCTGCAGAACGTCATCGCCGACGTCGTCGAGACCGAGGAAGAAGACGTCCTGGTCATCCACGTGGTCGACGACCCCGAGGTGGCCGAGTACGTCGAAAAACAGAACCCGACCCAGCAGCAGCAGAACCAGCTCGACATCCACTACCTGGCGATGCTCGAGGACGGGTTCCGAATCGTCTTCCTCGGCCCCTTCTCGGACACCGCCCCGGTCGTCCTCGGGAGCTAGAGCAACAGCAAGGCGACCAACAGGAAGCCGCCGAAACCCACCATGTCGGTGATCGTGGTGAGGAAGATGTTCGACGCCAGCGCCGGGTCGTACCCGAGCCGGCGCAGGATCACCGGCATCGAGCCCCCGGCCAGCCCGGCCACCACCATGTTGACCGCCACGGCCACGCCCATGACCACGGCGAAGTCGGACGAGCCGGTGAGCAGGCCGACACCGACGCCGGCGACAGTGGCGATGACGGCGGCGTTGACGAGGGCGATCACCAACTCCCGGCGCACCGCCCGCCGGGCTCGTCCCGGTCCGACGTCGCCGAGCGCCATCGCCCGGATCATCACCGCCAGGCTCTGGGCCCCGGTGTTGCCCCCGACGCTGGCCACCATCGGCATGAGAGCGGCCAGCACCACCTCGCTCTCGATGACCGAGTCGAACTGGCTGATCACGATCGCCACCAGCCCGGAGGCAAACAGGTTGACCACGATCCACGGCAGCCGGTAGCGGGACGACTCGAGCACCGGCGTGTACGGCGTCTCCTCGTGCCCGGCGCCCACCATCACCGCGATGTCCTCGGATGCCTCGGCGACCACCGCTTCCAAGGCCTCGTCGACCTTGACCATTCCGAGCAGCACCCTCCGGTGGTCGATGACGGGGACGGCGAGCAGGTGGAACCGCTGTATCAGCTCGGCAACGACCTCGCGGTCGTCCTCGGCATGGACCGAGTACGGGTCGGTGACCATCACCTCCTCGAGGCCTTGGCCGGGGCGGGAGAAGACCAGGTCTCGAAAGGAGATGACTCCCTGGAGCCGGTTCTCGTCATCGACCACGTACACGTACGAGAGGTTGGAGCCGAGATCGTCGTGGATCTGGCGGAGGCTCTCTATCGCCTCACCGGTGGTCAACCCCATCGGGAGGGCGGCGACCTCGCGCGTCATCAGGCCGCCGGCGCTGTCCGGTGCGTACTCCAGCAGCTCACCGATGCGGAGGGCTGCCGCCGGGTCGATGGCCGCCAGCAGCTCCTGCCGGGTCTCCTCGTCGAGGGCGGCGATGAGGTCGGCCGCCTGGTCGGTGTCCATCTCCGCCACCGCTTCCGGCGGCTTCTGTCGGCGACAGCACCTCGAGGATGTCGGCCGCCGCCTCCGGGTTCATCTCGTCGAGGACCTCGCCGATGTCCTCGGCCCCGAACCCGGCGATCAGGTCGGCCGCGATGCCCGGGTCCAGCGCCTCCAGGATGTCGGCGGCGTTCTCCGGGTCGTCGCCGATCAGCTCCTCCCACTCCGCGTGGTGGGTGTCGATGTAGTCGCCCGCCTCCTCCGGGCGGCGCCGCGCCAGATCGCGCAGGCCTTCGGTGATCAGACGCGGGCGTAGGAAGCGGAGCCTCATGGGGGAGGGATGGTAGAAACCGCGCCGGGCCCGTCGACCAGCCGCCCAGGCCGCGACCGGATCCCAGGGGGGCGGGGGGTCCGGTCGCGCGGCCCAGAACCGGGCCGACCGGGAGTGTAATCCGACCGTGAGCGCCCTGCCGAGGAGGAGGGCGGCGTCAGCCGCCCGGGCAATTCACGGCCCGCGGCGGGGCTGGGCCCCCCGCCTGCGGGAGGAGGCGAGCGCAGCTCGCCGGGCATGTCACAGCAGCTAGGTTGCCGCGGTGGACGGGATCGACACCCAGGCGAGCGAGGTCGAGGTGATGGAGCTCAACATCACCGAGCACCCCGTCGGGGGGCGTCCCGTTGCCGACCACGCCTTCCGGGTCGACTCCCTGCGATGAGGCCGGTGAGGATCGCCGGGTTGGCGGTCGCCGCCTGGGTCGGGTGGCGGCTGTTCGGGCCCGACCCATCGCCTCGATTCACCGGCCCGCAAGTCCGCCCGATGCGGATACCGGGGCGTTCAGTCTTCGTCGGCGACGAGGAGTTCTTCGTTCGGGAGGTGGGGCCCGAGGACGCCCCGCCGATCGTCCTGATCCACGGGTGGAGCTTCGACGGCGAGATGACGTACTTCCGGCTCGTCGAGAAGCTCTCGGCCGAACGCCGGCTGATCATCCCCGACCTGCGCAACCACGGGAAGTCGGACTGGGTCAGGGGACGCTACGACGTGGCAGAGCTCGCCGACGAGGTTGCCGGCATCCTGTTCGCCCTCGACACCCCCGCCGCCACGGTGATGGGCTACTCGCTCGGTGGCATGGTGGCCCAGGAGTTGGCGCGCCGTCACCCGGGCCTGGTCGATCGGCTGGTGCTGGCCGCCACCGCCGCTCGCCCGGTCCCGGTGCGCCGGTTGGCGGCCAGGGCCTTCTTCTGGCTGGGCTCGGCCCTCGGCCACATCAGCGTCTTCGAGACCACCCGGGTGACCGAGACCCTGCTGCGACGGAAGCAGGGCATAACCCGGGCGGAGGCGCGATGGCTCAACCATGCGCTTCGTCGCCGTGACCCGCATCTCTACTACCAGGCCGGGTCGGCGGCGTGGCGGTTCGACTCCCGATCGTGGGTCGGCTCGCTCCGGATGCCGACCGCGGTGGTGGTGACGCTGCGGGACTGGGTGGTGCCCACTACGGCGCAGCGGGAACTGGCCGAGCTGGCCCGACCGGACGAGGTCGTCGAGATCGACGCCGGGCACGAGTCGATCCTGACCGTCCCCGAGCCCTACGTCGACCTCCTCCTCCGGATGTCGAAACCCCGATAGCCGCAGGCGCGCGGCGAGGGTGCGGCCCACGGGCCGCACCCTCGCCTTGGCTGTAGACGGTTGTGGCGCTCAGCGGTGACGTGACACCCAGAGCGTGCGCTCCGGAACGTCCGAGGGCTCGAGCGACTGGAGACGGGCGGTCTCGTTGGCCTGGAACGATCCGTCGCTGGTGACGGTGCCGCTCAGGGTGCCGGGGACGTCGGTGGCGGGGTTGATCCCGTTCACCAGTGCCTGCATCCGGGCGGCCTCGTTCACCTGGTAGGAACCGTCGATGCTCGGGGCCAGTCCCTGGAGACGGGCGGTCTCGTTGGCCTGGAACGATCCGTCGCTGGTGACGGTGCCGCTCAGGGTGCCGGGGACGTCGGTGGCGGGGTTGATCCCGTTCACCAGTGCCTGCATCCGGGCGGCCTCGTTCACCTGGTAGGAACCGTCGATGCTCGGGGCCAGTCCCTGGAGACGGGCGGTCTCGTTGGCCTGGAACGATCCGTCGCTGGTGACGGTGCCGCTCAGGGTGCCGGGGACGTCGGTGGCGGGGTTGATCCCGTTCACCAGTGCCTGCATCCGGGCGGCCTCGTTCACCTGGTAGGAACCGTCGATGCTCGGGGCCAGTCCCTGGAGACGGGCGCTCTCGTTGGCCTGGAAGGAACCGTCGATGCTCGGGGCCAGTCCCTGCATGCGGATGGTTTCGTTGGCCTGGTACGACCCGTCGGCGGTGGCGGTCCCGCTCAGCCCGACCGTGCCGGGGACGTCGGTGGCGGGGTTGAGCCCGTCGACGTACTGCTGCTCCCTGGCCTGGACGGCCTGGTGGGCCTTGGCCTGGGCGCTGTAGCCGGCGGCCGTGTCGGCGGCTGCGTTGGCCTTCACCTGGGCGGCGTAGGCACCGGCGGTGCCGGCGGCTGCCTGGGCGAAGCCCGTCGAGGTCGGGGCGTCGTCGTTTGAGACCACGACCGCGGCCACGGTCACGGAGGCGGCGACGACGAGGGTCGCCAGGGTGTACACGATCAGCTTGCGGATCGGCGCACCCTCGGTCGAGCCGGTGCGGTTCGCGGTCGGGGCGGAGCCGCTGCGGGGGATGCTCACTTGGTGAGTCATGGCATGGTCCTTTCGGATTGTCTGGAGGTTGCCGAAGGACGAGATCACCGACAGAGGCGGCAGATACCGGCTTCGCCACCGTGGTGACGATGCGGTGACGGTGGCTTGACAGCCGGTGAGGTTCAGGTGCCGATCCAGGCCTCGATCGAACGGACCAGGGCACCGGGAGCCTCGGCGACCACGTTGTGGCCGACCCCGGGAACCACCACGACCGGGTCGCCGCGGGACTCGGCGGCCGTCGCCATGGTCGCCACGTATCCCGGGTCGAGCCCACCGGCGACCCACAAGACGGACATGGCCAGGTCATCGACCGTCACCCTCGGGAGCGCCCCCTGGCCGAGCCGGCGACGTGCCGCGGCGAGGCCGGCGGCCGTGTTCTCCAACCGGAGGGCCCGGTCGGCAGCCCTCGTCGCCACGTCGAGGCGGCGGGTGCCGAAAACCGGATGATCGAGCCATCCGTCGAGATGGGCGGCGATGCCATCACGTTCGATGAGATCGGCTACGGCGGCATCGGCGACTGCTCGCGCCGTCCGGTCATCCTCGTCGAGGCCGGGACCGGCCGACACCACTACCAGCGACGTCACCAGGTCGGGGTGCCGCCAGGCGAGGTGGAGCGCCAGCCGCCCGCCCTGGGAGTAACCGAGAACACGGCGCCGTCCGGAGCGGGAGAGCCACCGTGCCAGGGCGTCGATGGTGGTGTCGAGGTCGACCGGATCGACGGTGGTGAGCCCGTGTCCGGGCAGGTCGGGGGCGGCGACCTGCCAGCCGCCTGCCCGGGCGAGTGGCGCGAACTGCCCGCCATGCAGCCCGAACCCGTGGAGAGCGACGATTCCTGGTTCGGTACCGGCGAAGTGCCGGACCGCCAGCGTCCCGAAGGGCGTCGCCATCCGCTCGACCGAGACGCTCGGCTGAGGCGGGGGGCCTGGCCGTCGACCGCCGAGCCCGACGCCGAGCCCGACGTCGGGATCGCCGTCTGTGGAGTTCCGCATGGCCGATCCGCACCTTCGTCGCCGGCACCGTGGGGGCTTATCATCGCCGCCGTGCACCCTTCCGTCGCCATTCTCGGGGCCGGCTCGATGGGGACCATCCTCGCCGAGGGGCTGCTGCGCGCCGGTTGGGATCCCGGCGACGTGGTGATGGCGGCGCGACGACCCGAGCGGGCGTCGGAGACGGAGCGGCTCACCGGGGTCTCGGTCGTGCTCGACCCGGCGGCGGCGGCGAGCGGTCGGGATGTGGTCGTGGCGGCGGTCAAGCCGAAGGACGTGCCCGCCCTCCTCGACCAGATCGCCGACGCGGTGGCACCCCCGCAGCTCCTCATCTCGCTGGCTGCGGGCGTCCCCATCGCGGTCTTCGAACGCCGGTTCCCCGGCCTGGCAGTGGTCCGCTCGATGCCGAACACCCCGGCCGCCGTCGACGAGGGGATGACGGCGTACTGCGGGGGGGCCGAGGTCGACGCCGAGGCGCTGGAGCGCGCCGCCGCCGTGCTCTCCGCGGTCGGGCAGACCATCAACCTTTCCGAGGACCTGCTCGACGCCGTCACCGCGGTTTCCGGCACGGGCCCCGCCTACGTGTTCCTGCTCGCCGAGGCGCTGACCGAGGCCGCCATCCGCGAAGGGCTGCCTCACCACGCTGCCGAGAAGCTCGTCCTGCAGACGGTGCGGGGCGCAGGCATCCTGCTCGCCACCAGCCCGAAGAGCGCATTCCGGCTGCGGGCCGAGGTCACCTCCCCGGGTGGGACCACCGCCTCGGCGATGCACACCCTCGAGGACGGCGGTTTCCGCGCCCTGGTCGAGGATGCGGTGCGGGCGGCGGCGTCCCGCTCCCGCGAGCTGGGCCAGGAGGCGGTGGCCCAGGACCCGCCGGTCTGAGCGATGAACCCGATCGGGCGCTCGCTGCTGGCGGTGACCGATCTCGGCCCGGTCAGGAAGTTGTTCTGTGAGACCGGCCCGGGGCGCGCCGTGTCCACCCGCTTCGTCGCCGGTGAGACCCTCGATCAGGCCGCCGTCGCCGCCGCCGCCTTGAACGCCAAGGGGGCGCGGGTGTCGCTCGACCACCTCGGCGAGCACGTCACCGATCGGGGCCAGGCGCTCGCCGCCCGGGACGACTACCTGGCCTGTCTCGACCGGATCGACGCCGACGGGCTCGACTCGAACATCTCGATCAAGCTGACCCAACTCGGGCTCGGCTTCGACGACGACCTGGCCGCCGAGTCGCTCGACGCCCTCGCCGCCCGGGCGTCGACCTGTGGCACGTCGGTGACCGTCGACATGGAGGAGAGCGAGCACACCGGGCGCACCATCGACATCTACGAAGACGCCCAGCGGCGTCGGGGCAACGTAGGGATCGCCGTCCAGGCGTGTCTTCACCGAACCGCCGCCGACCTGGACCGGATCATGCCGCTCGACGGGCACATCAGGTTGTGCAAGGGCGCCTATGCCGAGCCGGACAACATCGCCTTCCAGTCCCGGTCCGAGGTCGATGCCAACTTCGACCGGCTCCTCCAGACCCTGATGGCGGCAGAGAACGTCAGACCGGCGGTGGCCACCCACGACGATGCTCGCATCCATCTCGCCCGCAGCCTCGGCCTGCAGCGTCATGCCTACCACGAGCTGCAAATGCTGTACGGGGTGCGCCCCAACCTGCAGGACCAGCTGCTCGTCGACGGTCTCACGCTCCGCATCTACGTGCCCTACGGCGTCGCCTGGTACCCGTACCTCACCCGCCGGATGGCGGAGCGCCCGGCCAACCTGTGGTTCTTCGTCCGGGCGGTGACGGGGAAGAATTGACCACCGCAGACCTCCCCACGCTGCGACTCGGCGCCCGGAGCTACCCGGTGGTCCTGCCCAGCCTGCGCGATCCACGGCTGCATCTGGCGGCGGTGATCATCACCATCCACGTTCTCGGGCAGGTGGCGCTCGGCTTCGCCGTGTCGGTGCCGCAGATCCTGTCGGCGATCTTCACCTGTGCCGTCATCGAGGTGGTGTACACCGTGCGCCGGTCGGGCACCCTCGTGTGGCCGGCCAGCGCCATGCTCACCGGCAGCGGCGTCGCCCTCATCCTGCGCTCGGTGGCCACCGAGCCGGGGGACCACTGGACCTGGGTCGACTGGCACGTCTTCGCCCTGGTGGCAGGCCTGTCGCTGGTCACCAAGTACACGATCCGCTACCGGGGCAGCCACGTGTTCAACCCGTCGAACATCGGCCTGGTGGCGGCCTTCGTCCTGTTGGGGAGCGGCCGGATCGAGCCGCTGGACTTCTGGTGGGGGCCGCTCGATGGCTGGCTGATCCTGGCCTACGCGGTGATCCTCGTCGGTGGCCTGTTGATCACGTCCCGGCTGGGCCTGCTGGCGATGGCGGGGACCTTCTGGTTCGCCCTGGCCGCCGGGCTCGGAGTGCTGGCGGCCAGCGGGCACTGCATCACCGCCGCCTGGGCGCTGGGCCCGGTCTGCGGCCCGTCGTTCTGGTGGGTGGTGGTGACCTCGCCCGAGGTCCTCATCTTCCTCTTCTTCATGATCACGGACCCGAAGACGATCCCCACCGGGGGCGCCGCCCGGGTCCTGTTCGCCGCCGGGATCGCCGTGCTGAGCACCGCGCTGATGGCGCCGCAGACGACCGAGTTCGGTGCCAAGGTCGGCTTGCTGGCCGGGCTGGCGCTGATGAGCCCGCTGCGCACCGTGTTCGACCGGCTGGTCGCCCCCGGCTGGGGATGGGCCGCGCTCACCACCACGCCCAGCGGCACCAGCGGGCGGTGGCGGGTCTTCGGCCGCGGTGCCGTGCTCGGGGTGGCGGCCGTCGTGATCCCGGTGGTGATCGTCGTCGCCGGGTGGCCGGCGCGGCCCACGGCGGCGACGGCCGCCAACAGTCCGGTCGACGGCTCGTTCCCGGAGGCCGCCGCCGAGGTCGACCCGACGACCCTCCCCGATGTCGTCGTGGCCGACGAGGTGTTCGAGCTCAACGCCGACGTGTCCGGCTCGGCCGGGGCGCTGGCGGTGACGCTGGCGGAGAACCTGGCGGTGGAGGCCGCCGCCCGGAGAGAGTCCGACCCCAGCCTGCTGCGGGCGGTGAACCACGGGCCGCGCCTGATCGCCATGGAACGCCGCATCGAGCAGGACGCCGTCGCCAAACGACGGGTGGTGGAGACGTATCGGTTCGACTCGCTCCGCCTCCGGCCCGTCCACGGGGCGGACAGCCAGCTGGGCGCCAGCCTCGGGTTCGACGCCACCGGCACGATCGAGAGCGTGACCTTCGACGAGGCCGGTGCCGAGACGGGCCGGGTGACGGTGCCCTTCTCCACCACCTTCGTCCTCAACCAGGCCACCGGCGATCGCTGGCTGATCGTCGACGAGATCGACGGGTGACGAGCCCGGCCCGACGCCCGACGCCGCGCTCAGCCGGCGATCATCGCCCGGTCGGGGGCCAGTAGGAACGGCGGGAGGTAGGCGGGGATGTTGGAGAAGGGGAGCACGTCGGGGTGCAGGTCGATGCCGAGCACCCCCGACATGAAGTCGCGGCGCGCCCGATCCGCTCCCACGCCTCGGGGTAGGCGGTGGCGAACCGGGCGCGCAGGCTCTCGTCGGCCAGGGCGACGCCGTCCTCGATGTTGGTGGTGAAGTAGTCGGTGCCGGTCGCCGGGATGATGTCGACCTGCAGTGCCATGCCCGACCGCAACTCGACCTCGGACCCGGGCGCCACCGGCGAGTTGACCCACTCGTCGAGGTGGATCTGGTGCCCCGGGTTGAGGAAGATGCCGAAGAAGGGGTCGCCGAGGCGGCGGTCGACGATCTCCTGCAGGACGCCCCCGGTCTGGCCGATGCGAAGCGCCCGGTACCACTCGACCACTGCCTCGAAGTAGGGGCCGACGAGCCGGGGGACGTAGTCGGCGATCCCGGCGGGCAGCTCGTCCTTCGCCGCCGACCACGAACCCGGCCCGGCAGTTCAACGCCCCCCAGACACCGAAGGCGACGGTGAACCGGTCGCCACGGGCGATGGGGCGGTCCTCCGGGCTGAGCAGGCCCAGCGACGCCCGCGGCCCGGCGGTCAGCATCAGGTGACACGACAGCGGCATGCCGTTCCACTCGAGCAGGCGGACCGCCTGCTGTTCCGTCATCCCCGGCTCGAGCTCGAACATCAGGCGTCGCACCCCCTGGGAGGTGTGGCAGGCGGCGTACTCGAAGCAGGCGAGCTGCTCGACCTCGTTGATCACCCGCAAACCGTCGGCGGCGCCGGTGAGCAGGTGGGTGGCGTTCTCGACGACCCCGCCCGGCTCGGTCGCTCGCCGCAGCTCGTCGACGATGAAGGCGGGGGCGTCGATCCGCCGCCGATCGGCGAGCTCCTTCCAGCCGACGACACCGACCCGGTGGTCGGGGCGGATTCCCTCATCGGCGAAGATCTCCCCGATGGGTCGGGAACGGTCCCTGGGCTGGCCGGGGAGGCTGAAGTCCTGGTAGAGGTGTCGCCTCATGGCGACCGGGGCGGCCCCGGCCATCCCGTAGCACTCGTTGCCGACCAGCACGGCAGGCTCGCCAGACGGGCCGAGCACCAGCGCCGCCTCCTCGAACCGCGGGTCGAACCCGGTGAGATACGACAGGTTGGCGCTGTGCTCACGGTCGGCGTACACCACCAGCGCGTCGTAGCCGGCGTCGTGCGCCCGGTCGCGCAGCCGTTCCATCCTGGCGGAGTGCACCTCGGCCGGGATCCGGGGCATCTCGGTCGGCATCCCGAAGTCGGGCAGGTCCACCGGGCTCAGTCGTGCCGGCATGTGCTCACTCCTCGGCGGGCGGGGCCCACAGCCGGGCCTCGGTCGACGATCGGTCGATGACGGCGAAACGGTCGGCCGGCACCGTCATCCACGGCCCGACGTCGCCGTCGGGCCACCGCACCCTGATCTCGGCCTCGCCGGCACCGCCCAGGCCGAAGTGGATCCAACCGAGCTGCCCGCCGGCATGGCCGCCACCTATGGTCACCTCGCGCTCGATCGTACGGCCACCGGCACGGACTTCGACCCAGGCGCCGATAGCGTCGCGGTTGGCGCCGGGCTGCTCGAGCCGCACCGCCACCCAGCGGCCCATCGGCGTCGCAACCGCCGAGTCGCCGGACCCGACGTTCCGCCACAGCCTGACGTTCTCACGGCGGTTGACCACCACCAGGTCGAGCAGGCCGTCCAGGTTGAAGTCGGCCAGCGCCGCCCCCCGGGCCCGGCCGAAGTTCAGGATCCCGGCATCCTCCGCCCCCTCGACGAAGGTCCCGTCGGGTCTGCCGAGGAGAAGGTTGCTCGGGTCTTCGGCGGCGAAGTCGGGCTGCGCCTCGACGTTGCCCTTGGCGACGAACAGGTCGACATAGGTGTCGTTGTTGACGTCCTGGAACTCGGCGTGCCAGGCGGTCGACGGGAGCACGGTGTCGCCCACGAACGGGCGGTGCGCCGTAACCCCGCTGGCGAAGGCGATGTCGCCGTACTCGGGACCGGTCGCCCCATCGACGAGTTGCTGCAGCCTGTTGTCACCCTGGCTGGTGAGGAACACCTCGGGCTTCCCGTCGCCGGAGAGGTCATGGCTGGCGATGCCCATGCCCCAGATCTGCATCGTCTGCCAACCCTCCTCGAGCGTCCATGGCCGGGGCGGGGCGCCGGGGTCGACCCGCCACAGCTGCTCCTCCCCGTCGGAGTAGTAGTGGCGGTCGTTGGTCATCCGCAGGTCGCGCCGGCCCGATCGATCCCAGTCGCTGAACAGGAGCGACAGGGTGCACCAGCCGGGGCTCAGCGTGATCCCGTCGCCGTAGGCGGCGCTTCCCGACCGGAACATCACGTGGTCGGCGCACTGGCCGGTTTGCCGGCCGTCCTCGGCCAGGTAGTTGCCGAATGCCAGGGTGGGGAGAGCGTCCTCGTCCTCCCAGGTGGCGCTGAAGGCGACGGTCCAGTGCGTCACCGCCGTCGACACCCCAGGCCTCGTTGGCCCGCTCGAACCGGCAGTCGCCCATGCCCCGGAGCATGACGTTCTCGCCATGGCGGAGCACGGCGAGGTCGGTGATCCCGTCTCCGTCGACGTCGATCGGGTAGGCGCCGGTGACCTCGGTGAGCCCGGTGACCGGATCGGGCTCGGGGGTGAAGCGGAGCGCTCCGCCGCTTGCGCTGCCGTTGCGATAGAGCGCCGCCGGGTTGACCCCGCCGGCCAGGTACAGGTCCTGCCTCCCGTCGTCGTCACAGTCGAACACCGCCACCCCGCCGCCCACGAAGAAGTCGAACTCCCCGTCGTAGACGTGCTCGACCCCGGCCGTCGCCGTCTCCTCGACGAAGCGGGGGGCGCCGGCCGGCGTCGGTGCAGTCTCCCGGAACAGGCCGGCGAGGCCGAAGGCTGACCGCCAGCATGCCGATGGCCCCGGCGGCGAGCCCGGCGAGGAGCCAGCCTGCCCCGCCCCCTGTCTCCCCGGCCGGCGGCTTCACGGGTCTGCCCGCCCCGGGCCGCCACCCGGTAGCGTCACCGCCACACGTCGACCGAGGGTGAGGTGGCCCGAGCCATGACGAGCGAACCAGTCCGTTGGGGCGTGCTGGGCACGGCGCACATCGGCGTCGAGAAGGTGATCCCGGCGATGCGGCCCTCCACGGAGAGCCGGGTGGTCGCCATCGCCTCCCGTTCGCAGGCGCAGGCCGAAGCCGTCGCGTCGTCCCTGGGGATCCCGGGCGCCCACGGCTCCTACCAGGCCCTGCTCGACGACCCCGAGGTCGAAGCGGTGTACATCCCGTTGCCCAACCACCTCCATCCCGAGTGGACGATGGCGGCGGCCGCCGCCGGCAAGCACGTCCTCTGCGAGAAGCCCCTCGCCATCACCAGCGCACAGGCGGAGGCGATGGTCGAGGCGTGCGCCGCCGCCGACGTGAAGCTGATGGAGGCGTTCATGTACCGCCTCCATCCGTTGTGGGTGCAGGTACGCCAGATGGTGGCCGCCGGGCTCGTCGGCGAGCTGGTCGCACTCCAATCGTTCTTCTCCTACCGCAATGTCGACGCGGCCAACATCCGGAACATCGCCGAGTACGGCGGCGGTGCCCTGCTCGACATCGGCTGCTACCCGGTGAACCTCGCCAGGATGCTCTTCGGCGCCGAGCCTACGGGGGTGAAGGCGGCGATCCGTCACGACCCGGACTTCGGGACCGACGTGGTGACGTCCGCCATCCTGGACTTCGACGGCCGTCACGCCACCTTCACCTGCTCCACCCAGATCGAGCCGAGCCAGCGGGTCGAGGTGGTGGGCACCGCCGGGCGGCTGGTGGTGGAGATCCCCTACAACATCCCGCCCGATATCCCCACGAGGATCCTGCACATCGCCGGAGGGGACCCCCCGGTGTCGCCGGCGATCGTCGTCCACGAGGTCGAGGTGGCCGACCCGTACCGCATCCAGGCCGACGCATTCTCGCGGGCGATCCGTGACGACATTCCGGTGCCCACCGCGCCCGAGGATGCCGTTGCCAACCTCCGCGTGATCGAGCGGATCCAGGCCGACGCCAACCGTCACTGACTTGCGTCGATTGGACACGGGACGGCCCGCGATGGGGTTGGGGCCCCAACTGCGGGAGGAGGCGAGCTCTGCTCGCCGGGCATGTCGCAGCCGCTAACCCCTTCAACTCTCGGCGCGGGCCGGATCGGCGATCACGCCCGCCAGCACCAGCTCGGCGGCGCCGAGCAGTGGGGCGTCTGCGCCCAGCTCGCTGGCGGCGATGGTGGCCATCTGGCGCGGAGCGGCGAGGGCGGTACGCTCCGCCGCCTCGACCACGGAGGCCTCGACGGAGGAGAAGATCCGCTGGTAGAGGCCGCCGAGCACCACCAGCTCGGGGTTGAAGATGTTGATCAGGTTCCCGATGCCCAGGCCCAGCCACCGGCCGACCTGTGACAAGGCGCGACGGCTGGGGGCGTGGCCGGCCGCGGCCCGCTGTGCGAAGGCGTCGATCACGGCCGGCCCGGTGGCGCCGTCGCTATGGCCCATGCGTCGCACCAGGGCGGCCTCCCCGGCTTCGGTCTCCCAGCAACCGGAGGCACCGCACCGGCACTCGACGCCCGCCGGGTTGATCAGCATGTGGCCCGCCTCGCCTGCGTAACCGGCCGCCCCCAGCAGCGGCTTGCCGTCGACGATGGCGCCGACTCCGATACCGACCTCTCCGGAGACGTACACCAGGTGCCCGACCGGGCGATGCCCCCTGCGGTACTCGCCCCACGCTCCGAGGTCGGCTTCGTTGGCCACCATCACCGGGACGTCGAGCGCCAGCTCCCGGGCGAACAGCTCTCCGAGCGGGATGGCCCGCCACCCGAGGTTGGGGGCGAGATGGACGAACCCGTCGGAGCGCCGGGTGATCCCCACCACGGCGACTCCGATCCCGGCCAGGGACTTGCGGGCCGGTAGGGCATCGAGCAGCGGCTCGGCCAGCCGGGACACGTCGAGCACGGTCTCGTCCGGGGATCGGTGACCGCGGGGACGTTCGACGCGCAGCCGGTTGTAGATGTGGCCGCCGAGCCCGACGGTGGCCACCGCCACCGAGTCGACCGCCAGCTCGACGGCGAGGACCGTGGCGCCCTGGGGACGGGTCTGCACGAGCGGGGAGGGACGCCCGGGCCCGGAGGCTGCCGGGTCGGCGGTCTCCTCGACCATGCCGAGATCGGTGAGCTGCCCGACGAGGTCGCCGATCGTCGACCGGTTGAGCCCGGTGGCGGCGACCAGGTCGGATCGTGACTCCGGGCCCGATAGGTGGAGGCGCTCCAGGATCGTGCCGAGGTTGTGGCGTCGGAGCTCGTCCCCGGCCACGCCGCGGGTGTGCCGCCTTCCGCCGCTGATCCTGCTGTCCGTGCTCATGATGGACGAAGGAGTCCGGTTTGTTGGGGGGTCGATCATACCGCTCGGACCACGTGCCACATGGGTCGGCTGCGGTGAGGATGCCGGCCGGTATGGCCGGGCACCGCTTCCTCCAGCCATTTGTTGCAGCCGCCAACATTCGATCGGTAAGCTCGGAGCTCGGCCGGTCCGGGGACCCACCCCGGGGCGGCGGCCGTCGACGTGGGCAGTTGCCCGTGCGAGGCCGCACCACAGCGGGCGAGACCGGTGTGGTAGTGGCTACCGTTGTGGCTCTTGCGCACTTCGTGGCGCTTGTCAAGGAGGAAACATGTTCAGACGTCGACTCTGGGTACTGCTGGCCGTGCTGGCCGTGGTGCTCGCAGCGTGTGGAGGCGATGACGACTCCACCGATACCACAGGCGGGGCCGAAGGCACCGGCGCCGATACCACAGGCGGCGCCGATACCACAGGCGGCGCCGAGGGGACTGACGCCAGCGGCGAGGGCCTCCTCGTCGGCGTGTCGTGGAACAACTACAACGAGGAGCGGTGGGCCAAGGCCGACGAGCCGGCCATTCAGGCGGCGCTCGAGGCGGCCGGGGCCGAGTACACCTCGACGGACGCCGGTTCGTCCGCCGACCAGCAGCTCGCCGACGTGGAGAACCTGATCTCCCAGGGCGTCGACGCCCTGATCATCCTCGCCCAGGACGGCACCGCCATCCTGCCGGCGGTGCAGAGCGCCATCGAGCAGGGCATCCCGGTGATCGCCTACGACCGGCTCATCGAGGACCCGGGCGCCTTCTACCTCACGTTCGACAACGTCGAGGTGGGCCGGATGCAGGCAAGGGCGATCCTCGAGGCGGTGCCCGAGGGCAACTACGTCTTCATCAAGGGCAACCAGGCCGACGCCAACGCCGACTTCCTGTTCGGTGGCCAGATGGAGATCCTCCAGGAGTCGATCGACTCCGGCGCCATCGTCAACGTGGGCGAGTCCTACACCGACAACTGGGACCCGGCCATCGCCCAGACCAACATGGAGCAGTTCCTGACCGACAACGACAACGACGTCCAGGCCGTGGTTGCCTCCAACGACGGCATGGCCGGCGGCGTCGTCGCCGCCCTCGAGGCCCAGGGTCTCGCCGGGCAGGTGCCGGTATCCGGCCAGGACGGCGACGCCGCCGCCCTCAACCGGGTGGCCCTCGGCACGCAGACGGTGTCGGTGTGGAAGAACGCCTACGCCCTCGGGCAGGCCGCCGGCGAGATCGCCGTGCAGCTCGCCGAGGGAACGGCAGCTGGCCGACGTGACCGCCCCCGACGACCTCGGCGACTCGGCGCCGGCATCCGGTACCGCCGCCGGGGTGTTCACCACCCCGGGCGGGGTCGACGTCTACTCGGTCATCCTGACGCCGCTGCCGATCACCCAGGAGAACCTGAACGTCCCGGTCGACGCCGGGTGGATCACCGTCGAGGAGGTCTGTCAGGGAGTCACCGCGGGGACGGTGGACGTCTGCGGCTGACGACCGCGGACATGAACTGAACCAGACGAGGCGCCACGCCCACGGGTGACCGTGGGCGTGGCGCACCGTCTCGCCCTGCCGGAAGGGAGGCGATGGCTGAAGCGCTGAGCGGCCCGATGAGCGACGTGGACGAGCCGCGGGAGATCCGCTCCGCCGGCTCGTTGCTCCGTGCCACCGAGGTGGACACCCGGCTGCTCGGGATGCTGGTGGCGCTGGCCATCATCTGGGTCGGCTTCCACATCCTCTCGGGTGGGACGTTCCTCACCGCACGGAACCTGTGGAACCTGTCGGTGCAGACCGCCTCGGTGGGCATCATGGCCACCGGGATGGTGCTGGTCATCGTCACCCGCAACATCGACCTGTCGGTGGGGTCGGTGCTCGCCGTGGTCGGCATGGTCATGGCGCTCGCCCAGGCCGAGTGGCTCCCCGACCTGTGGGGGTTCGACCACCCGCTCACCTGGATCGTCACCGTGGCCGGAGGGCTCCTGCTCGGGGCGCTCATCGGTGCCTTCCAAGGGTTCTTGGTCGCCTTCGGGCGCATCCCATCGTTCATCGTCACCCTGGGCGGGCTGCTGGTGTGGCGTGGCGTGGCGTGGGCCTCGGCCAGCGGCCAGACCATCGCTCCGATGGACCAGACCTTCCAGCGGCTGGGCGGCGGCGCCCGGGGCGCCATCGGGGCGACGTGGAGCTGGGTGTTCGGTATCGCCGCCTGTGCCGCCGTGATCGCCCTGCTGGTGAACGGCCGCAGGAAGCGGCGAAGGTACGACTTCACGCTCCGCCCGATGTGGGCCGACGTCGCCATCGGGGCGGTCAGCTGCGGAGCGATCATCGCCGCCGTTTGGGTGTCGAACAGCTACTACCTGCCGGAGAACCTGGCGCGGCGGTACGCCGAGGAGAACGGGATCGCCTGGCCGCCGGGCGGGTTGCAGATCTCGCTCGGGCTGCCCATCCCGGTCCTGATCCTCATCGGCGTCGCTCTGGTGATGACGTTCGTCGCCACCCGGCTCCGGTTCGGTCGCTACGTCTTCGCCATCGGGGGCAACCCGGAGGCCGCCAACCTGGCCGGTGTGAAATCGGGGGCCACCGTCGTCAAGACCTTCGCGGTCATGGGCCTCCTGGTCGGCGTCGCCGCCGCGGTGTCGATCGCTCGCCTCAACGCCGCGGTCAGCTCGCTGGGGACGACTTCCGAGCTGTACGTGATCGCCGCCGCCGTCATCGGCGGCACCTCGCTCACCGGCGGTGTCGGGACCATCTCGGGGGCGGTGCTCGGCGCGCTCATCATGCAGTCGCTCCAGTCGGGCATGGTGCTCCTCGGGGTCGACGCTCCCCTCCAGGACATCGTCGTCGGTGCGGTGCTCGTGCTCGCCGTCGGCATCGACAGCCTCGCCCGGAGGAACCGGAGGTGAGCCGTGGTCGCTGAAACCGCGTCGACGCCGGCGCCGCTCGTCGAGATGCGGAACATGTACGTCAGCTTCGGCGGGGTGCACGCCGTCGAGGACGTGTCGATCGACCTCCATCCGGGCGAGATCCACGCGCTGGTCGGCGGGAACGGGGCGGGCAAGTCCACGCTCATCAAGACCCTGTCGGGAGCGCAGAAGGCCGACTCGGGCGAGATCTTCGTCGATGGGGAGCCGGTGACCATCACCTCGCCCCGCGATGCCAAGGCGCTCGGCATCGAGACCATCTACCAGACGCTGGCGCTGGCCGACAACATCGACGCCCCCGGGAACATGTTCCTCGGTCGGGAGCTGGTCAACCGGTGGGGCGTGATCGACGACTCGGCGATGGAGGACGCAACCCGCAAGGTGATGAAGCGCCTCAATCCCAAGTTCCTCAACTTCATGGCGCCGGTGAGCTCACTCTCGGGCGGCCAGCGACAGTCGGTGGCCATCGCCCGGGCGGTCCACTTCAACGCCCGTATCCTGATCATGGACGAGCCGACGGCCGCCCTCGGCCCGGCTGAGACCGAGCAGGTCCGTGCCCTCATCCGCCAGCTGAAGGCCGAGGGGCTGGGCATCATCATGATCAGCCACGACATCCACGACGTGTTCGACCTCGCCGACCGGATCAGCGTCATGCTGCAGGGCCGTCTGGTCGGGACGGTGAACAAGGACGACGTCACCAGCGACGAGGTCCTCGCCATGATCATCATCGGCAAGCTCCCTGGCGAGGTGACCCAGGCCGAGCTCACCGACCTCCACGGCTGATCGAGCCCAGCGCTACAGGTCGCGGCGCCACGGGGGGTCGGCTCCTGGCCGGGAGACGGTGACCGCGGCAACCTGGGCGGCGAAGCCGTGGATCGCTTCGAGATCCTCGACGCCGAGCGCGGCGACGCCCTCCTTCGAGAGCAGGTGGCGGTCGTGCAGCCCGGCCAGGATCCCGGCGGCGTAGGCGTCGCCGGCGCCGATGGTGTCGACCACCGGGACCTCGGGCACGGGCAGGTCCAACATGGCGTCCCCCGTGAGCGAGGTGACCCCTGCGCCGCCCCTGGTGAGCAGTACCAGCGGTACGCCGAGGCCGTGTACCCAGGCGGCGGTGTCCGTCGGGTCGGCGCCAGGGCGCATCACTTCGGCATCGTCGACGCTCAGCTTCACGATGTCGGCGGCGGCCATCACCCCGGTCAGGCGACCGAGGTGGGTAGGGAGGTCGGCAACGGCGGTGGGGCGCAGGTTGGGATCGACGCCGACCACGATCCGAGTGGCGTGGCGTCCCACCAGGTCGACCAGGGTGGTGGCGGTGGGCTCGATCACCAGTCCCAGGGTGCCGCACCACACGCCGGCGACGTCCGCGGAGAGGGTGACCGGCACCCGGTCGGCGGACATCGCACCTGCCGAGGTGCCGTCGAGGTAGAAGCTGTACGTGGCCGTCCCCGAGTCGTCGAGCGCGGCCACCGCAAGGGTCGTTGGAGCATCGGTGTCGACGACGAGGCGGAGGTCGACGCCCGCCTCGGTGAAGCGGTCGCGGATGAGCCCGCCGAAGCGATCCCTGCTGACCCCGCCGAGGAAGCCCACAGGGACGCCGAGCCGTCCCAGAGCCACCGCGGTGTTGGCCGGCCCACCGCCCGGGTGGGCGGTGTAGCGGCCGTCGCCGTCGGCGGTGAGATCGATCAACGCCTCACCGGCGACCACGATCATCGACCTACCACCCTCAGCGGCCTGGCAGCGGAGCAAGGCACCGGCGTGAGGCTACCCATCCGACGGGATCGGGGCCTTGGCTAGAGTCCGGGGCGAAAGGCGCAAACGACCAGGGAAGGACGACATGGGCTTCTTCAAGCGACTCTGGGGCTACATCACCCAGCTCTTCAAGAGCACGGCGGAGAGCGCGATGAACCCGGAGATCGAGATCGAGCAGGCGATCAGCGAAGCCCAGAAGCGGGACCAGGCGCTGCGCAACCAGGCTGCCAAGGTCGTTGCCCACCGCACCCAGCTCGAGTCGCGCATGGGGAAGGCCGCCGACGACGTGGGTGAGGCCAGGGAGATGGCCAAGCAAGCGCTGCTCAAGGCCGACGCCGCCACCCAGGCGGGCGACATGGAAGGCACCGAGAAGTGGAACCGCACCGCCCAGGCGATGGCGATGAAGCTCCAGGCGGCCGAGAACAACCTCAACACGCTGAAGGTCCAGTACGAGACCGCCCGCACCCAGGCGGACAAGGCCAAGGAGGCGGTGCAGCAGAACGCCACCAGGGTCGCCGAGCTGGCGGCGAGGCGCATGGAACTGCTCGGCTCGCTCGAGGCGGCCAAGATGCAGGAGTCGGTGAACAGCGCGGTCGACGCCCTGTCAAACACGATGGACTACGACGCGCCGTCGCTGGAGAAGGTCGAGCAGAAGATCGAGGCCCGCAAGGCCGAGGCGATGGCCAAGGCGGAGATCCACGAGGCGACCCCCGCAGGCGCCGAGGCCGAGCTGCGCGAGGCGATCAACACGGTGCAGGCGGACGCCAAGCTCCAGGAGCTGCGCAGCGAGCTGGGCCTGGGCGCGGCGCCGTCGGCTCCGGCGGCGGAGCCGGCCCCGCCCACCGCCGACCCCACCGCTGGGACCAGCTGAGCATCGGCTGCGAGGCGACATCGATCCCGGACCGGTGACCCCGCCGGTGCGGTCCGGCCGCACTCCCGGCGACTGAGTCGATGAGCGGGGACTGCGCCGCCATCGGCTGGTGGAGCGCCAACGCAGTCTCTGCTGCCGGCTACCTCTTCGCCGCCGGGACACTGGTATGGGGGACGATCGCCGGGCGGCTCCCTCGCCACTCGTTGGTCTTGGCCGCCGCCGTCGCCCTCGAAGGTGCCGGCAGCATCCTGTCGCACGGCGCCGGCGGCGACGGGGCGGTCCTGGTCCACGACCTGGCGTTGCTCGCCATGGTCGGGTACGTGGCCGGCTGGCACTTTGGCCGGCTGGGCGACCGGGCGGTCGATGGTGCCGTCGCCGGATCCGTTTCGGCGACCCTCGTGGGTGCGGCAGCCTGGCCCTGGTACCGCGGGGCGGGCTCGCTGGTGGCGGCGCTGGCGCTGGTAACCGTCGCCGTCAGCGAGGTGATCGCCCGAAGGAGGGGAGCGCCGGCGGTGTGGACCGGCCCGCTGCTCGCCGTCGCCGTCGTCGCCGGTCTCGCCTGGCTCGCCGGGCGCACCGGCAGCCCGCTGTGCGATCCCGGCTCGATGCTGCAGGCGCACGCCGTGTGGCACCTCCTCACCGCCTACCTGGTGGTCGCCTGGGCCTTCCGAGCGGCAGCGACCGACGTCGATTGAGGAGCGGAGTCGTCAGCTGCCGTCGTCGAGGATGCGGAGCATCCGCTTCAACGCCACCTGCCGGTACGAGCCGTCGAGCAGCTCGGCCACCTCGTCCCAGTCGACGTCGCCGGCGGTGAAGTCGAGCGCCAGCCATCCGTACGGGCCGAAGTACGGCGGGACGTAGAAACGGGGGTCGCCGAGCAGCGCCGGACGTTCGTCCGCCTCGGGCTTGAACACCAGTGCGTACGGGTGCTCGTCGTTGCCCTCGAACACGGCGAACATCTTCTTGCCGGCTCGGAACGTCGGCCGACCCCATGCCTCGACCTCGGTCGCCTCGGGGAACGACAGGCAGGCATCCCGCAGCTCGGTGAGGTACGGGTCCTCGTCTTCGTACATCCGGGGATGGGCCATCAGGCGCGGTGGCGATCCACGGGGCCCAATCGTTCCCTCTGCAGCCACGCCTTGACCCACCACAGCGGGTCGTCCGGTTGGCCCGCCCCGGGGATCGGCTTGCCGGCACCGGGCAGGTCGTCGAACTCGCCCCGTTCCATCGCCTGGCGTATCTGGCGTTCGACCGGCGACTCGATGAGCTGGGGGTCGCCGTCGTCCATGGCGGTCACCCTACTTCCGGGACGTCCGGCCACCGGTCGGTACACTCGCCGCGCAACGGGGGCGAGAGGAGATCCGGGTGACGGCGACCAGGACCGATCCGCCGCAGGTCGACGACGGCAGCCCGCCGCCGGCCGGCAGGGCGGTATGGGGCTGGGTGACCGCCCTCGGTGTCGTCATAGCCGTCGGGATCCTCGCCTCGTGGTGGCTCGGCTCGCTGCCGGAGGAGAACGTCCCCGACATCGGTCGGGTGGTGTTCGGGAACATACCCGGGCTGGTGGTCGCCGCCTTCTACGTGGTGGTGGCTTCGGCGGCGTTCGTGTCCGTGCTGTTGTTCGCCGACCGGGCCCGAAACTGGCAGCGGGGTGCGGCCGACGACCGTAGCCGGATGCTCAAGCGCCGTCTCCACGAGCTGCGCCGCGGCCTGTCGATGCGCACCCTGCTCCGCGACCCCGGCGCCGGGCTGATGCACAGTGCCATCTACTTCGGCTTCCTCGTGTTGTTCGCCGGGACCGTCACGCTGGAGATCGACCACATCCTGCCCGCCGACCTCAAGTTCCTCGAAGGCGGGTTCTACGAGGGCTACTCGTTCGTCCTCGACCTGTTCGCCCTGGTGTTCCTCGGCGGGCTGGGCTGGGCGGCGCTGCGCCGGTACGGCACCCGCCCGTGGCGGCTCAGGTCGAAGACCAGGCCCGAGGACGGCCTCATCCTCCTCACCCTGGCCCTGATCGGGCTCGGCGGCCTGGCCGTCGAGGCGGCCCGCATCGCGCTCGAAGGCCGACCCGACTTCGAGACCTGGTCGTTCGTCGGCTACCCGCTCAGCTACCTGGTCCCGGAGGGCTCGGCGGCAGGGCTGCACCAGGGGCTGTGGGTGTTCCACGTGCTCACCTTCGTCGCCTTCCTCCTCGTCCTCCCCACCACCAAGCTGCGGCACATGATCACCTCGCCGGTGAACATGTACCTGTCGCCCCGGGAGCGCCCCAAGGGGGCGATGCGGGAGGTCCCCAACCTCATGGAGGCGATGGAGTCGGGCGAGCTGGAGAGCGTCGGCGCCAACCTGGTGGGCGAGTTCACCTGGAAGCAGCTCCTCGACACCGACGCCTGCACCGTCTGCGGCCGATGCACCTCGGTGTGCCCGGCGAACATCACCGGCAAGCCGCTCGACCCCAGGGAGATCGTGCTCAAGCTGGGGGAAGTCGCCGCGGCGACCGCCGCCGACCCGCTCAGCCCGCCGGTGGGCGTCGACGGCGCGCTCACCGTCAGCTCCGAGTCGGTGTTCGAGCGCATCACCGCCGACGAGGTGTGGGCGTGCACGACGTGCCGGGCGTGTGACGAGATCTGCCCGGTGAACATCGAGATCCTCGACAAGATCCTCGACATGCGCCGGTACCTGTCGCTGATGGAGTCGGACTTCCCGTCCGAGCTCGGCAAGGCGTACATCTCGCTGGAGAACTCGGCCAACGTCTACGGCATGTCGCAGGGCTCACGGGGCGACTGGACCGACCAGCTCGACTTCCCGGTCAAGGTGCTCGGCGAGCCCGGGGTCGAAGCCGAGTACCTCTACTGGGTGGGCTGTGCCGGCTCGTTCGACGACCGCAACCGCAAGGTCACTCTCTCCACCGCCCGGCTGCTCCACCAGGCAGGGGTCGACTTCGCCATCCTCGGCCCCCGCGAGCTGTGCACCGGCGACCCGGCGCGTCGCACCGGCAACGAGTACGTGTTCCAGGGGTTGGCGCTGCAGAACATCGAGACGCTCAACGACCTGGGGATCACCAAGATCATCACCCAGTGCCCCCACTGCTTCAACACGCTGGGCAACGAGTACCCCCAGTTCGGCGGCGACTACGAGGTCATCCACCACAGCGAGCTGCTCATGTCGCTGGTCGACGACGGCCGGATCACACCGCGCGCCAACGGCGAGACGGTCACCTTCCACGACCCCTGCTACCTGGGACGCCACAACGACGTGTTCGTCGCCCCCCGCTCGGTCATCGACTCGGTGGGCGCCCGGGTGGAGATGCCCCGCAACGGCACCCGGTCGTTCTGCTGCGGAGCCGGCGGCGGACGGATGTGGATGGAGGAGCAAACCGGCAAGAAGGTCAATATCGAGCGCAGCGAGGAGGCGATCGCCACCGGGGCCGATGTCGTCGCCACCGGTTGCCCGTTCTGCTTCGTGATGATGGACGACGGGATCAAGGAGCTCGGCGCCGACGAGGACGTGAAGGTGATGGACATCGCCACCCTCCTCGCCGACCGCAGCCTCGACTGAAGCCCCGTCGAACGCCGGATGTCAGCCGTCAGCAACTGATGACGAGCATCGAAGGGGGGTCTTCCGGGTCGTTCGGGCTCAACCGGACGTTGCTCGCCGCGCAGACGTGCACGTCCGCTTCACTGAAGATCCCGCCACCACTGCCCCCGGCTGTGTTGCGGACCACCGAGACAGAGCCACTCAGGGTGACGACGCCGGTGGCTTCGTTGTAGACCCCTCCGCCGTCGTCACCCGCCGTATTCCCGGTGACCGAGGCCGAGTCGTTCAGGGTGAGGGTGCCTGCGTTGTTGATTCCGCCGCCGAGGCCGGCAGGATCGTCGGCGGTGTTTCCGGTCACCGAGGACGAGTCGTTGAGGGTGAGGGCTCCAGAGCTCCAGATCCCGCCTCCCGAGCTCGCAAAGAACCCGCTTGCTACGATCCCGAAGTCGGCGGAGTTCCCGCTCACCGAGGCGTGGTCGTTTAGGACTGCGGTACCGCTGCTGAGGATCCCCCCGCCTGATCCAAAATCGGCTGAATTGCGGCTCACCGAGGAGGAGTCGTTCAGGATCAGCGTGCCCGCGCTCCAGATCCCGCCGGCAAAGTTCTGGGAACTGTTCCGAGTAACCGATGACGAGTCGTTCAGGACGACCTCGGGGGTCGGGTCGCCGATGCCGGAGCCGCTCTCGATGCCGCCGCCGCGGACGCCCTCGTTCCCCGAGATGGACGAGGTGTCGTTCAGGATGAGCTCGCCGCCATAGATCGTGACTCCGCCGGCCGAGCCGAAGCCGTCCACGGCCTGGTTCGAGCTCACCGAAGACGAGTCGTTGATAGTGACGACGCCGTCGTAGCTGAGGACACCACCTGTGTAGGCGGCTCCGTTGTGCGTCACCGAGGTGGTTCCGTTGAGGGTGACCTCGCCGCCGTCATTGAAGATCCCGCCGGACCGGTCGGCCCCGTTCGAGATCACTGCAGTGTCAGTGAGAGTGAGGCTGCCGCTGCCGTTGTAGATGCCGCCGGCGTGGACCGATGCGCCATTGTCCCTGACTGTGGAGTGTGTCATCGTGACGGAGCCACCGTCGTTGAAGATGCCGCCCGCACCGTCGTAGGTGCTGTTCCCGCTCACGGTCGAGCGCACGACTGTGACGACGCCGCCGAGGTTGGCGATCCCGCCGCCGTCGAGGCACGGTTCCAGCGGGCAGAAGGTGCCGCTGCCACCCGTGATGGTCAGGTTGGTGACGGCAACGGTCGCAGCGATGATGGTCAGGGTCGTCTCCGTACCTCCACCGTCCAGGATCGCACCGGCCTTGCCTCGTAGCGTGAGATCTTCCTCCACGACGAAGTTGCCGGTACACGTCCCGGTGATGACCAGCGTGTCCCCAGGGCTCGCCGCGGCGATTGCCGCCGCCAGATCGCCGGTCGGGCAGGCGACCCTGGTGGTAGCCGCCTCGGCCGAGTTGGCGTCGGCAACGAACAGCGCGCACACGAGCGCAAGGAGTGCGGCGACTGTCCCCCAACGAGAGCGGTGCATGGTCGTCTCCCCTCCACAGTGATCCATTGAGGGTCGTCGTGGACCGTCACCACCGCGTCACCGGGGCCGGTGCGCCGGCCCCGGCTACCACCCGGCGAAGGGTTGCTCGATGCGGTCGACGTGGCTCCAGTAGTCCCGGTGGTCGACCACGAGCCCGTCGTTGTCGAAGCGGAGGAAGGTGGACCCGGCCAGGGTGATCGGCTCGCCGTCCTCCACCCAGCTCGCCCACCACTCCACCGCGGCCCGGTCGCCGGTGACCACCGGCACCCCGAAGCGACACCCGATGTCCTCCTCGACTCCGAACTCCCGGGTCAGGTAGGCGCGTACCCCTTCCGGGCCGAGATCGGGGTCACGGAACGCCAGCGCCCGATACTCGACACTTTCCGCGTACAACGCCACGATCGCTTCGATGTCGCGTCCCGGCCATGCCCGCTCCCAGGTGGCCGCCCATCGCGTCGCAGCCGCCGTGACGTCCACCTCAGGTGAAGGCCTTCTCCACGATCTCGCGCTGCTCGCGGGCGTGGGTGAGCGGGTTCCCGGTCGCCGGCGAGGCGCTGGCCCGCCGGTAGAGCCCTCTCGTCTGGCGGCCGGTCTCGACGAGCAGCGTGCGCGACAGGTACCGCCAAGCACCCATGTTGGCCGGCTCCTCCTGCACCCAGACCAACTCGACGTCGCCGTAGGGGGCGAGTACCTGGCCGACGGCCTCGATCGGGAACGGGTACAGCTGCTCCACCCGGACGACGGCGACGTCGTCGATCTCGTGCTGGCGCCGGTGCCGGTCTAGGTCGTAGTAGACCTTGCCCGAGCACAGCAGCACCCGCCTCGCCCCCGCCGCGACCGTGTCGTCGCCGAGCACCGGGCGGTAGTCGTGCTCGGCAAGATCGGCCACCGGGCTGAACGAGTCGCGGGTGCGCAGCAGCGACTTGGGGGACATCACCACCAGCGGCCGCTTCTCGGGATGGAGCGCCTGCAGGCGCAGGAGGTGGAAGTACTGACCCGTCGTCGACGGCACCGCCACCCGCATGTTGTCGTCGGCGGCGTTCTCCAGGAAACGCTCGAGCCGGGCGCTGGAGTGCTCCGGTCCCTGGCCCTCGAACCCGTGGGGGAGTAGGAGCACCAGGCCGCAGGTCTGGTCCCACTTGTCGAGCCCGGACACCAGGAACTGGTCGATGACCACCTGGGCACCGTTGACGAAGTCGCCGAACTGGGCCTCCCAGATGACCAGGGCTTCCGGCGCCGTCACCGAATAGCCGTACTCGAACCCGACGGCGGCGAACTCGGACAACAGGCTGTCGTAGATCTCGATCGGGGCCTGCTCGGGATGGAGGTGCTGGAGCGGGGTGTACTCCTCCTCGGTCTCGTGGTCGACCAGCACGGCGTGGCGGTGGGAGAAGGTGCCCCGTTGGGAGTCCTCGCCGGCCATCCTCACCCGCACCCCCTCCAGTGACAGTGACCCGAAGGCGAAGGCCTCGGCCAGCGCCCAGTCCACCAGGCCCCCGGCGTACAGGCTGTGGCGCTCGCCGAGCTGCTTGGACAGCTTCGGGTGCACCGTGAACTCGTCGGGCAGGGCGGCGATGGCGCGCTCGATGCCGTCGAGCTCCTCGACGCCGATCCTGGTGGCGACCGGTGCCGTCGATGCGCCCCTGGCCTGGCGGGTCGCGGTGGCGAAGGTGCGCGACTCCTCGAGGGCGGCCTCCAGCTTGGATCGGTAGGCGGCGACCAGGCCCTCTATTTCATCGGCGTCGGCCTCACCGGTGTCGATGAGCCGCTCGGCGTAGAGGTGCCGGATCGGACTCCGCGCGTCGACCAGCCGGTACATCTTCGGCTGGGTGTAGCTGGGCTCGTCCCCCTCGTTGTGGCCCAGCCTGCGGTAGCACACCAGGTCGATGACCACGTCCTTGTGGAACGCCTCGCGGAAAGCGAACGCGATCCGTGCCATCCGCAGCACGGCTTCGGGGTCGTCGCCGTTGACATGGAAGATCGGCGCCTGCACCCCCTTGGCGACATCCGTGGCGTAGAAGCTGGAACGGGCATCGACGGCGGCGGTGGTGAAACCGACCTGGTTGTTGACCACGACGTGGATGGTCCCGCCGGTCGAGTAGCCGCCGAGCTGGGAGAGGTTGAGGGTCTCGGCGACGACGCCCTGACCGGAGAAGGCGGCGTCTCCGTGGAGGAGCAGCGGGAGGACCAGGTCGTCGCTGCCCGCCCCGAGCTCGTCCTGACGGGCCCGGGTGATGCCCTCGAGCACCGGGTCGATCGCCTCCAGGTGGCTGGGATTGGCCGCCACCTCGATGCCGAGCCGCCTGCCGTCCGGGGTGGTGTGCTCGCCCCGGGCGCCCAGGTGGTACTTGACGTCACCGGAGAAGTTGCCGGCGTCGTCGGGCTCCTCGTGGCCGACGAACTCGTGGAAGACGGCGGCGAGGTCCTTCTTGGCGGTGTTGGCCAGCACGTTCAGCCGTCCCCGGTGTGGCCATGCCGAGAACGACCTCTTCCATCCCGGCGTCGGAGGCGGTGTTGAGCACCACGTCGAGCAGCGGGATGAGGGTCTCGGCGCCCTCCAGGCTGAAGCGCTTGGCGCCGAGGAACTTGGTGTGGAGGAACCGCTCGAAGCCTTCCGCCTCGATCAGCTTGGCGAGCAGCCGGCGCTTCTCGTCGCTGCTGATCGGCGGCGCCGGTCGCTCGACGTGCTCCTGGATCCACAGCTTCTGGTCGGGCTCCTGGATGTGCATGTACTCGATACCCGACGTTCGGCAGTACGCGTCGCGCAGCACGCCGAGGATCTCGCCCGAGCGTCATCCTGGTGCGACCGGCCAGCCCTCCGGTGGCGAACTCACGGTCGAGGTCCCACAGGCTGAGCCCGTAGGTGATCGGGTCGAGCTCGTCGTGGATCTGCGGCGGCTTCTGGCGCAGCGGGTCGAGGTCGGCGATGAGATGGCCTCGAACCCGGTACATGTTGATGAGCTGGAAGATGCGGGCCTGCTTCTCGGCCCAGCCCTGGCTCCCCGGGGCAGGGTTGGAGTCGACCGCCCACTTGACCGGGACGTAGGGGATGGCCATCGAGGCGAATACGTCCTCGTAGAAGCCGTCGGCGCCGAGCAGCAGCTGGTGGACCCGCGCCAGGAACATCCCGCTCTCCGCACCCTGGATGATGCGGTGGTCGTAGGTGCTGGTCATGGTGAGGGTGCGGCCCAGCCCGGCCCGGGCGAGCGACTCCGGGTCGGCTCCCTCGTATTCCGGCGGGAACCCGATCCGGCCAACGCCGACGATCAGCCCCTGTTCCGGCATCAGCCGTGGGACCGACTGGACGGTGCCCACCGTCCCCGGGTTGGTCAGGGTGGCGGTGGTCCCGGCGAAGTCATCGGGGGTCATCGACCCGGACCGCACCCGCCGCACCACTTCCTCGTACGCCTCCCAGTAGCGGCGGAAGTCCATCTCGTCGACCCGCTTCAGGTTGGGGACGAGCAGGGTGCGGCCGCCGTCCTTGCGGGGCAGGTCCATCGCCAGCCCCAGATTGATGTGCGGGTAGGAGACCCGCGCCGGCTTCCCCTCCACCTCGGCGTAGGCGGCGTTCATCTGGGGCTGCTCGGACAGGGCACGGACCACCGCCCACCCGATGAGGTGGGTGAAGCTGATCTTGCCGCCTTCGGCGAGCCGCCGCAGCTGGTTGTTGATGATCGTCCGGTTGACCTCGAGCAACTTGGCGGGGAAGCTCCGCACCGAGGTGGCGGTGGGCAGTTCGCGACTCGCCTCCATCCGGTCGGCGATGGTGGCGGCGGCGCCACGCAGGATCTCGGCGCCCTCCGGGGGCTCGACCGCCGGCGGCGGTGATGCCGGCGAGGGAGCCGGGCCGGGGCTTGATTCGACAGTCGGCGGCCGATCGGGCGGTGCGGTTCGCCCGGCGGTGTCCGTGGGCACGGGTGACGGGGGCGGTGCCGCCGGGGCGCCGTCGTCGGTGGGGGGCGCCACCTCGCCGTTGCCCTCGAAGTAGCGGCGCCATGCGTCGCTCAGGCTCCCGGGTGCGTCGAGGTACCGCTCGTACAGGTCCTCGACCAGCCAGTCGTTGCCCCCGAACCCGAGGCCGGTGTCCGCCATGGGCCCAATGCTACGTCGGTCCTCGCCACGATCGATCCGGCCGAACCTGAGGTAGTGGGGTACCGCCACGGTACGCGATCGCCTCAGGTTCGCGCCGCCGGCTCACGGCGCCCCGAACTCGAGAGGATCGGGCACCGCTCCGGTACCCAGGAACCTCAGGTTCGGGGGATCACCGGCACCCGAGGGTCAGTCAGTGAGCGAGTCGAGGGCGATCTCGACCATGTCGTCGAACGTCGACTGACGCTCGTCTGCGCTGGTTGCCTCACCGGTGCGGACGTGGTCGCTGATGGTGAGGATGGCGAGGGCGGCGGCGCCGTACTCGGCAGCGACCCCATAGAGCCCGGCCGCCTCCATCTCCACCGCCAGCACCCCCATGCTCTCCATGGTGTCGAACAGCGAGAAGTCGGGGTGGTAGAAGAGGTCGGCGGAGAACACGTTGCCCACCCGCACCGTCTTCCCCTTCGCCTCGGCGGCGTCGACGGCTCTGCGTAGCAACTCGTAGTCGGCGACGGCGGCGAAGTCGAGGCCGCGGAAGCGGGAGCGGTTGACGCCCGAGTCGGTGCACGCCCCGAGGGCGATCACCACGTCGCGGAGGCCCACGTCGGCGCTGATGCCGCCGGCGCTCCCCACCCGGATCAGCCGGCGCACCTCGTATTCGGTGATGAGCTCCTTGGCGTAGATCGACGCCGACGGGATGCCCATCCCGCTCCCCATCACCGAGACCGGCGTGCCCCGGTACGTTCCGGTGAACCCCAGCATGTTGCGCACCGCGGTCACCTCGACGGCGTCGTCGAGGAAGGTGTCGGCGATGTGCTTCGCCCGCAGCGGGTCCCCCGGCATCAGGCAGACATCGGCGAAGGCACCGGGCTCGGCGGAGATGTGGGGGGTGGGCACGCGCCGGAGCTCCTCGCCGTCAGTCCTTGATGTACGGCTTGCCGTCGGCTGCCGGGGGCCGCGACCGACCGACCACCCCGGCCACCACGACGACGGTGGCGACATAGGGCAGCATCAGCATGAACTCGGAGGGGATGCCGGTTCCGAGGATGGCCACCTTCTGGGCGAGCGAGCTGGAGAACCCGAAGACCAGGCCGGCGGCCAGGCAACCGAGCGGCATCCAGCGACCGAAGATCAGCGCCGCCAGTCCGATGAACCCGATGCCCCCGGTCATGTTCTCCTCGAACCGGGCCACCTGGGACAGGGCCAGGAAGGCCCCGCCGAACCCGGCGATGAGCCCACCAAGCACCACGTTCCGGTAGCGGATGCGGAACACGTTGATCCCCAACGTGTCGGCCGCCTTGGGGTGCTCGCCGACCGACCGCACCCGCAGGCCCCACCGGGTCCGGAACAGGGCGTACTGGAGGCCGAAGGCGAGGATCAGGGTGACGTAGATGAAGAACACGTGGTCGAAGAACATCGGCCCGAGCACCGGGATGTCGGCGAGGATCGGGATCCGCCACGACGGCACCCGGGCCGGGGCGTTGAGGTCCTGGGCCTCGGAGAGGACGCGGCTCGCCAGGAACGACGTGATGCCGAGGGCGAGGATGTTGATGACCACCCCGGCGATGATCTGGTCGACGTGGAACCGGATGGCGAGCCACACCAGGAGGAGACCGAGCAGCGCTCCGACCAGCATCGCCCCTATCACCCCGGCCCACGTCCCGTAGGCGCTCGACAGGATCACGGCGACGAACGCCCCGCTGAGCAACTGGCCCTCGATGCCGATGTTGACCACTCCGGCGCGCTCGCACATCAGGCCGCACAGCGCCCCCAGCGTGATCACGATCGAGGCGATGACGGTGGAGCGGAGCATGCCGACGAGGCTGAAGGAGCCGTCTGCCGCCGCCCAGGCGAGGAAGGCGAACACCAGCAGCCCGAGACCGGCTCCGAGCATGGCGTTGGTGCGCTCCAGCCAGCGCCGGCGGAGGCAGAGGACACCGAGCACGGCGATCAGGGCGGCGATGATCAGGTTCACGGCCCTGGTGTTGAAGGTCCAGGAGAGGTCCTTGAAGTAGTCGGTGGGCAGGCTCAGGTTGAAGGTGGAGGTGGCCTCGGCGGGGACTCCGAGGGCGAACACCCACAGGACCACCACCGCCATGGCGAGGAGCGAGTACCCGACGATGCTCGCTCGCCGCTCGTCGGGTGTGGCCCGCGTGTGGACCGGAGCGACCGCGGCGGGCTCGGTGGTGACGGCCGTCATGCGCCCCACCCTCTGCTCAGCTGAATCCGAGGCGGCGGCGTCTTCACCCGCCACACCGCCCGGATCAGGGCCGGGGCCGCCACGAAGATCACGATCAGTGCCTGCAGGACGACGACGAGGTCGATCGGGATCTGGGCCGCCCCCTGCATCTCCCGGCCACCCGCCTTGAGCGCCCCGAAGAGGATCGACGCCCAGAGCACCCCGATCGGGTGCGACCGGCCCAGCAACGCCACGGTGATGGCGTCGAAGCCGACGGTGGCGGCCATCGCCGGCGACGCCTGGTAGGGCGGCAGCGCCATCACCTGGTTGGCACCGGCGACCCCGGCGAGCCCGCCGGCGAGCGCCATCGCCAGGGTGATCAGGGTGGCCACCCCCATGCCGGCGTAGGCCCCCGCCGACGGGTTGAGCCCGACCGCCCGGAACTCGAACCCCAGCGACGACCGGAACAGGAGCCACTGCACGAGGAACACCGCCCCCAGCGCGATGAGGAACCCGACGGTCACCCGGTAGTTCGACCCGAACAGGAGCGGGAGGTGTGCGCTGGACCGGAGCGGCTCGGACACCGGGTTGTTGCTCCCCGTCTCCTGGAACAGCGGTATCGACAGCAGCCACTGCACCAGATAGAGGGCGATGAAGTTGAACATGATGGTGGTGATGACCTCGTGGGCGCCGGTCCTCGCCTTGAGCAGGCCGGCGATCCCACCCCAGATGGCGCCACCGACGATGCCGGCCACGATCGCCAGGATCAGGTGGAGCGGCGTGGGCAGCCCGACGTGGATACCCACCCAGGTGGCGGCGATCCCGCCGATCAGCATCTGGCCCTGGGCACCGATGTTGAACAGCCCTGCCCGGAACCCGAGTGCCACTCCCAGGCTGGCGAGGATCAGCGGGGTGCTGGCAAACAAGGTCTCCGAGATGGCGTAGATCGACCCGACCGCGCCGCGGAAGAGGGCGCCGTAGGCGGTGGTGATCTCGTCCCACATGTTGCCGAGGGCGGTGCCGGGATCGCTGAAGAGCAGCGGGAGGTTGTTGACGTCGCTGAGGGCGATGATCACCGCCCCGATGATCAGCGCCGACACCAGGGCGAGGGTGGGCACCGCCAGCGAGCGGAGCAGCGACGTCCCCACACCTGTCGCCGAGTCCATCGCCGACCGCTCTTCGGGGGGAGGCGCCTCCGGCTCGGTGGTGGGTGGGGCCTGGGTCATCGGGCCGATCCCAGCATGGCCAGCCCGATGTCGGTGATGTCGGCGTCGGGGGCGAACTCCCCGGCGATCCTCCCGTGGTACAGCACGAGGACGCGGTCGGCCAGGGCGGTGACCTCCTCCAGCTCGGAGGACACCACGAGCACCGCCGCCCCGGCGTCGCGCATCGCCACGATCTGGGTGTGGATGTACTCGATGGAGCCGACGTCGATTCCGCGGGTCGGTTGCGAGGCGACCACCAGCCGGACAGGGCGGTCGAACTCACGGGCAACGATCACCTTCTGCTGGTTCCCACCCGAGAGCGTGGAGACCGGGACGTCGATACCCGGGGTGCGCACGTCGTACTGCTTGACGAGGCGCGCGGCGGCCTCGTTGACGTCGTCCCAGTCCATGAACAGCCCCCGGGAGAAGGGGTCCTCGTAGTACGAGTCGAGCACCATGTTCTCAGCGACCGTGAAGCCGAGCACGAGGCCGCTCTCCTGGCGGTCCTCGGGGATGTGCGATACCCCGGCCTTGTGGAGCTGCCTCGGGGTGTAGTCGATCACGTCCACGCCGTCGAGGGTGACCGCCCCCTCCAGCGTCGGCCGTAGCCCCATGATCGCCTCGATCAGCTCGGTCTGGCCATTGCCCTGGACGCCGGCCACCCCGACGATCTCACCGACCCGCACCTCGAAGGTGGCCCCGTTCACGGCGCGGTGGCCGCGGTCGTCGAGCACCACCAGGTCCTGCACCTGCAGCATGGGGGCACCGGGCTGGGACGTGTCCTTGGGCGACCACCAGCTCGACCGGCCGGCCCACCATCATCTCGGCGAGCTGCTCCTCGTCGGTGTCGGCGGGCAGCACCTCGCCGACCGTGCGCCCGGAGCGCATCACCACGATCCGGTCGGCGATCTCGAGGGCCTCCCCCAGCTTGTGGGTGATGAAGATGATCCCCTTGCCGTCCGCCTGCAGGATTCGGATGATGGCGAAGAACTCGACGACCTCCTGCGGGGTGAGCACCGCGGTGGGCTCGTCGAAGACCACGTAGCGGGCCTCGCGGTTGAGGACCTTGATGATCTCGACGCGCTGCTGAACCCCGACGGGCAGGTCCTCGATGACGACGTCGGGGTCGACGTGGAAACCGCACATCTCGGACGTCTCCTGCACCGCGGCGCGGGCAGCGTCGAGGTCGATGACCCCGGCGGTCCCCACGGGCTCCTGACCGAGGATGACGTTCTCGGCGACGGTGAACACCGGCACCAGCATGAAGTGCTGGTGGACCATCCCGATGCCGGCGGCGATGGCGTCGTGGGTCGAGGTCAGCTCCAGCGGCTCCCCGTCGAGCATGACCGTGCCCTCGTCGGGTCGGTACAACCCGTAGAGGATGTTCATCAGCGTCGACTTGCCGGCGCCGTTCTCGCCGAGCAGCGCCAGTACCTCGCCGGGGGCGACAGAGAGAGAGACGTCGTCGTTGGCGAGGACGCCCGGGAAACGCTTGGTGATCCCCTTCAGCTCGAGAGCCAACGAACCTCCTCCAGGTCCCCTTGGTGGCGCCGTACCTTAGAACGCGGGAAGCCCCCGGCGCTTGGGCGCCGGGGGCCTCTCTCGTCTCGGTTTTGGTTGCGAGTCAGCTGACCGGGACGTTGGCGGCGACGATGGTCCCTTCCCTGATGTCGGTCAGGATCTGGTCCACCTCGGCGGCCAGCTCGGGCGGAACCCGGTCGGTCCAGCTGTGGAACTCGGAGAGCCCGACGGCGTCGTTGGCCAGGTTGCCGACCACGCCACCCGGGGTCCACATGCCACCGGCGTGCTCCTGCAGCGAGCGCTCCACCTGGATGGCGATCCCCTTCTCGATGGTGACCAGCCACAGGTCCTGGTACTCGGGGGGCATCGCCTCGAAGGCGTCCTGGTCGACGCCGATCAGGGCGGCGTCGAGGCCGCGGTCCTGGATGGCGACGCCACACGGCAGGTTGATGGCCCCACCCACCGGCAGCATGATGTCGGCGCCCTCGTCGAGGATGCTCTCACACGTCTGCCGGACGACCGGGTCACCCGGGTCGAACGTGCCGGTGAAGGTCCCGTCCTGGGCCTCGACATCCCAGCCGACGACCTGGACGTCGGTCCCGTTCACCTCGTTGTAGTGGGCCACACCCCGGGCCAGGCCGTCCATGAAGATGGCCACGGTCGGGATGTTGAGGCCCCCGTAGGTGCCGATGACGCCGGTCTGGCTCACCCCGGCGGCGAGGTAGCCGGCGGCGAACGCCGCCTCGTCGGTCTGGTAGACCAGCTCCCGAATGTTGGGCTCGTCGGGGTCGTAGCCGAAGTCGACGATGGTCCAGTTGATGTCCGGGTTGGCCTGTGCGTTGGTCTGCGTGGCCTCACCGAGCTCGAAGCCCACCGTCACGATGTGCTGAGCCCCCTGGGCGATGCACTGGTCGATGTTGGGCTGGTAGTCGGCCTGTTCGTCCGACTCGAGCAGGATCGGGCCTGGAGCGACGTAACCGGCCGCTTCGGCGCTTTCGACGCCCGCCCAGGCGGCGGCGTTGAAGCTACGGTCGTCGACACCGGCCAGGTCGGTCACCAGGCAGGTGACGACCGGGGTGACGTCGGTCGGGGCAGCGGTCGTGCCGGCCGCCGCCGTTGTGCCGGGCGCCGCCGTGGTGCCGGGCGCCGCCGTGGTGCCGCCGGCCGCCGTGGTGGCGGCTGCGTCACCCGTCGTGTCGGTGCTGTCGTCGTCGCCACCGCAGGCGACGAGCACCAGCATCAACGCGCCGAGGATTGCGACGAGTTTGATTCGTGATCTCAAGAGATCCTCCACTGATTGCTCATTGAACGGGAGCGACAGCCAGCGCGGATGCGCAGAATTGCGGCCCCTCGGGGCCCCGGTCCCGGAGCCCGGCGGCCAGTGTACCCAGCGGCTGTGACCCGTGCGCCCCGGATCTACTGTGCTGCCGCATGCGTGTCGGCTACCAGGGCGAGCCCTACTCGTACTCGTGGCGCGCCGCCGGTGAGCTGTTCCCCGACGGCGAGGCGGTCGGGCTCCACGGCTTCGCCGAGGCGTTCCAGGCGCTCGACGCCGGGCGGGTCGACCGGTTGGTGCTGCCGGTGGAGAACTCGACCACCGGCAGCGTGCTTCCCGTGCTCGACCGCCTGCCCGGCGACGGAGCCCACTCCCCGATCGCCATCGTGGCCGAGCACCTGGTCGAGGTCCGCCACTCCCTCCTCGGCGTGCCCGGTGCCACCCTGGACGGCGTGCGCCGGGCGCTGTCGCATCCCGAGGCGCTGGCCCAGGCCGAGGCGACGCTGCTCGAGTTGGGCATCGAGCCGGTGGCGAGGTCGGACACCGCCGGGGCGGTACGAGAAGTGGCGGAGGCGGGTGACACCACCGTGGCGGCACTGGCACCTCCCGAGGCGGGCGCAGAGCACGGCCTCGACGTCCTCCGGCCCGATGTGATGGACCGGGACCACAACACCACCAGGTTCGTGGTGCTCCGTCCCGGCGAGCCGGAGGTTGGCCCGGACGACGACAAGACCACGATGGTGTTCACCGTCGCCCACCAACCAGGGGCGCTGGCCCTGGCACTGACCGAGCTCGGGTTGCGCGGCGCCAACCTCACCCGGATCGAGTCCCGGCCCGGGACCGAGGCCTGGACCTACCGGTTCTTCGTCGACCTGGTCCACCCGCCCGGCCCGGCCGGCCTGGCGGCGGTCCTCGACCCCCCGCCGGCGACGCTGGCCCACCTCCTGGTCCTCGGCAGCTACGTCTCGGTCAGGTGAGTTCCCGGCGTCGCCGTCTTCGACCGAGCCGGGCGGCGGCGGCGAGCCCGGCCGCCACCGCCGGGAGGACCCAGTTGAGGTCGGGGACGACGGCCGGCGGGGACTGTCGGCCGGTCGGGGTGAGCACGACGTCCTCGGCGCGGAGCTCGGCGGCCACCGCCAGTGGCCCCGGGTGGGCGTGGATCGTCGCCACCGGTTTCGCCGCCAGGTCGTCGAGCCACGGTGCCGGCTCCGAGGGGACGACGACCGCATCGTGTTCCAGCCGGTACCGGTGGACGCTGGTACGGGTTCCGGCGCCCGCGGCTTCGGTGGTCACCATCAGCAGCCAGCGGCGCCCCACCAGCCAGCCGAGCCCGAACCGGTAGAGCAGCTTGAGCGCCTGGGGACCCGGTGAGCCGAAAGCGGCGGGCGCTCCGGCGACCCGGTGGAGATATCCGGACATCACCCGGAGCGTACGAGGGTCACCGGCCGGCGGCGTCGGCGAGGGCCGCCTCGGTCTTGCCATAGAGGGCCTCGGCGGAGGCGGGCGTGTCGGCGACCGCGGTGACCCCCACCCGGCCGGCGACGCCGACGGCGCTGACCATGTGGAAGACCAGGCCGGACTTCGAGGCGTCGTCCCATACCAGCCCCGACTGCTCGGCGACGTCGAACACGTCGTCCGGGGTCAACGAGGCCAGATCGGGGGTCTCGAGATGGTCGGTGGCGACGTAGTGCTTGGCGACGCCGTCGGCGAGGTAACGGCCCTGGTCGGGCAGGTAGTCGCCCTCGGTCAGCGCCAGCAGGGTGAGGGCGGGATGGGTGGTGCCGCCGTTGCGCAGGTTGATCTCGACGGCGTGGATTCCCCACCGTCCACCGTCCCGATCGGACCGGGTGGCGACGAAGTCGATGGCGAACCTGCCGATCACGCCATGACGGGAAAGCGCCTCGGCGATGGCGGTCCCGTGATCGGCCAGGGCCGGGGCGTAGTCGGCGTCGGCGGGGAACCGGCACCCGAAGTAGGTCTGCCCGGTGGCGCCTCCGAGGATCTGGTCGTGGGTGCTCAGCACCTCGGTGCCCCCCTCGGGGCTGTTGCGGAGCTGGACGCTCGGGCTGCGGAAGTCCGTCCCGCTGATCCGCTCCTCGACGATCCCGCTCTCGTCCTCGAGCCGGTCGAGGAAGCCGGCGGCGTCCAGGTCGGGGTCCTCCGGTCGGAGCGTCCTCACCCGCCGCTCGATCTCGGACCGGCCGCCGGCGCCGCGCAGGTCGACGATGGCGTTGCCGTAGCCGCTCACCGCGTCGTCGAGCTTCACCACCGCCTCGTCAGGAGGGTCCTGGTCGCCGAGGCCGTCCAGGGCGCGGGCCACCTCGCTCACGCTCCGCACCTGGTTGGCGCCCCGCGGGAACGGGACCCCGGCGACCTCGAAGGTCTCCCGACTCCCGGTCTTGGTCCCCAGGCCGCCGCAGGACGGGTGCGGGCCGTACACCGGGATGCCCAACTCCACCGCCAACCGCGCCTCCAGCGGGGTGGTGACGAACGGCAGCAGGACCGCCGCTTCCGGGTTGCGGATCAGCGAGCGGATCCGCTCGATGAGGCGGGGGCGCTCCAGGATCTTCTGGGTGAGCGGGCGGGGCGACCAGTCTCCGACCGAGATGGTGGTGAGCCTGCTGTGCAGGTCCACGGGGTCGAGCCCGGGGAGCAGGCACAGGTAGTAGTCGAGCATCCGGGGCAGGATCGGCTGGGAGGTCACGTAGACGACCCGGGTGCCGGGCGCCTTGGCCAACCCCAGCACGTAGATGAGGTACCGCTCCTCGTAGGCCGGGACCAGCGGTACGAGCTCGGCGGGCATCTGCACCGACATCGAGCTGACCACCACCATCGTCCGTTCCTCATCGCGGCGGCGCAGCGTCAGCGTCGGCCACATCGGGACCAGCCTGGCCTGGAGAGAGGCGAACTCCCGCTCGTCCAACGGTTGCATGTCGGGCAGACCTCCCACAGTCCCTCCGGCGGGACGATCGTACCCGGGCAGGCCGCAGGTACCGTGGCCGGGTGACGACCCAGGTGATGACGCAGTGACCTCGAACCGCGACATCGCCGCCGCCCTCTACGAGCTGGCCGAGTTGACCCGGCTCGAGCCCGGCAGCTCCCAGGGCTTCAAGGCGCGGGCCTACGAGAAGGCGGCGGGGGCGATCCGGGACCACCCGGCGCCGCTGGACGACATGGACCCCGCCGACATGCTGGCCATCGAGGGCCTGGGCAGGGCGACCGTCGACAAGGTGACCCAGCTGGTGGAGACCGGGACCATCGCCCAGCTGGAGAAGCTGCGCGCCCAGTACCCACCGGGGTTCGTCCAGCTGACCCGCATCCCGGGCGTTGGTCCGAAGACGGCGGTCCTCCTGCTGAACGAGCTCGACGTCCACAACGTCGACGACCTGCGCGCCGCCATCGCCGCCGAGCGGGTGCGGGAGCTTCCCGGGTTGGGGCCGAAGTCCGAGGAGAAGATGGCCCGTTCGATCGAGCGGCTCGGGCTCCACGGCAAGGACCGGCGCACCCCGATCATCCAGGCGCTACCCGTCGCCCGGGAGTGCGCCGCCCACCTCGCCACCCTCGACGGGGTGGCCGAGGTGCAGGTGTGCGGAAGCCTTCGTCGCTTCAGCGACACCATCGGGGACATCGACATCGTGGTCGCCTCCGATCAGCCGGCGACGGTGATGGAGGCGGCGGCCGCCTTGCCGATGGCGTCCGAGGTGATCGCCTCGGGCCCCACCAAGACCTCGGTGTTGACGTACCGCGGGCTGCAGGTCGACGTCAGGGTGGTCGCCCCGGCGCAGTTCGGCGCCGCCTGCATCTACTTCACCGGGTCGAAGCAGCACAACATCGACCTACGGCAGCGGGCGATGGCCGCCGGCCGGCTGCTCAACGAGTACGGGCTGGAGGACTCGGAGACCGGCGAGGTCGTCGCCGCCGCCACCGAGGAGGAGGTGTACGCCGCCCTCGGCATGGACTTCGTGCCACCGGAGATCCGGGAAGGGGTCGGCGAGGTGAGGGCGGCGGCAGAGCACCGCCTGCCCGACCTGGTGACCGTCGACCACATCCGCGGGGACCTGCACGTCCACTCGAAGTGGTCGGGCGACGGGCGCAGCTCGCTGGAGGAGATGATTGCCGCCGCCGCCGCCCGCGGGCTCGAGTACGTGGGCCTCACCGAGCACGGCGAGGACCTCTCCATCAACGGTCTCTCCCGGGAGGAGATCGCCGCCGAGCGGGAGGTGATCGCCGGGCTCCGCGAGCAGTACCCGGAGCTCACCATCCTCCACGGCGCCGAGCTGAACATCGCCGGCGACGGTCACGTCGACTACGACGACGAGGTGCTGTCCCGCTTCGACTGGTGCGTGGCCAGCGTCCACTCGCTGTTCGACCTCCCCAAGGCCGAGCAGACCGAGCGGGTGATCCGCGCCATCCAGCATCCCTGGGTGGATGCCATCGGCCACCTCACCGGGCGGCGTATCGGGAGGCGACCCGGGATCGAGCTCGACTTCCCGGCTGTGTTCGCCGCCGCCGCCGAGGCCGGTACCGCGCTGGAGATCAACTCGCATCTCGATCGACTCGACGTGCCCGCCGGCGAGCTGCGCACCGCGATGGCGGTCCCCGGCCTGTGGTTCACGATCTCCACCGACAGCCACCACGTGCGCGAGTACGACAACCTCACCTGGGGTGTGGCCAACGCCCGCCGCGGCTGGGTGGAGAAGGATCGGGTGGTCAACACCCTGCCCAAGGACGAGTTCCTCGCCTGGTTGCGCGCCCGGCGTCGCACCTGAAGCCGGCGGTCACTGCCGAAGCGTGCCGGCGGTAACGGGTTTCGGGTCGGCTGGAGCGGTGGGTCCCGGTCGGGTGGACGGTCCTCGGTGACGGGGAGGACGTCGGTTCCGCACACGTAGGCCTTTCCTTCGTGGAGGAGGCTGTGGTGGTGTCTGCACAGCAGGATGAGGTTGTCGAGACAGGTCTCGCCACCACGGAGCCAGTGGATGATGTGGTGGGCATCGCACCAGTGGGCGGGTCGGTCGCAGCCGCGGAACCGGCAGCGCCCGTCGCGTAAGTGGAGCGCCTTGCGCAACGCCGGTGACGGGGCGCACGCCTTCACTGCATCCTCTTTTCGTTCTGCGGGTGGCGCGGCCCGCGTCGAGGATCTCGGAGAGGCCCCTGGTGATCACCCGGCACACGTCGGCATCGCAGAGGATGCGGCGGGCGGTCTCGGCTGTGACCGGCCCGGTGCGGTCCAGCTCACAGTGTCTTCCGTAGCGGCCTTCCAGGGTGTCGAGGTCGACGGTGAGGGTGACGGAGGCGCGCAGACCACCGTCGATGGTGCCGTTGCGTAGCCATTGCTCACAGATGGCACCGAGCGCTTCGGCTCTTCGGTTCGCCGCGGCGCGGTGGTCGCCGTTGAGCGGGGCCGGGGTGGCGGCATCCAACGCGGCCAGCACCGCATCCCCGGTGGTGGGGTCCAGCAGTCCGTCGAGGCGGACCATCCCCGCCCAGGTCACCGACGCATTCAGATACGCCGATTCCCGTTGCCCGGCCGCGGACCGTTCGGCGATGGTGTCGTCGGCGCAATGCCGCCAGTACCGCACCGACCGGTGCAGATCTCCCAGCGTCTGCTCCCGGGCGAACCCGACCAGCATCGCCTCGTCCCGCTCGTACAGCTTCGGGTGCGCCTGGGCGGCCCGGGACAACACCCTCGCCCGGGTCCCCGACACCTCGCCCGAGGAGACCAATGCCCCGGTGTCGGGGTGGGCGCTCATCGTATTGCCCAACGCGACCAGCGCCCGCGCCCGCCCGTGGTCGAGGTCGGCGTGGCACGCCAACCACCGGGTCAACGACACCAGCCCGTGCCGCTCGAACGACCCGCGGCGCTTCGCTTCCCCCGCCCACCGCGCGGTCACTGCCTCCAGCCGGGAGACGGCACGACTGAACGCCGCCACCCCGTCCTCCAACTCGTCATCGGAGACGAACTCGGGATCGACCTCGCCGATCCCGTCGATCACCGAATCCAGGGAATCCCACACGACCCAGTCCTTCCCAAACCTCGCCCTCGCTGCGGAGAGCGCCTACCGGGTGGGGAAGTACCTCGAGTATACCGAACACATGTTCGATTGTCAAGAAGATCTTTCGACTGTGAGCGTCACTGAACGCTACGGAACATGCACCCAGGCCACGGTCCTGTCAAGCTTCCGACGATGGAGGGCGGTGGATGCGCAGCTGAGAGGCGAGCTCGGACAAGACCTCGAAGCGGCAGACCGATGGTGTACTGCGACCGCGGGTCCGGGTGGCGTGGATTGTCGTCGGCTAGCTTGTCGATGGCTGCAGAGGGAGGAGCCTCATGATCGTCATCCCCTGGCTGCTCGGCATCGTCCTGGTGGTGGCCGGCATCGTCGCCCTCAGGAGGCGCGAGATGTTTGGTATCGCCCTGATCGTCCTCGGAGTGATCGTCGTCCCCGGAGGCATCTGGATCTTCAACTGACGTGACGGGGGAGTCGTTCTGCGACAACACCGACGACCGGGACGCAGCACGACTGAACGCGGCGACCCGCGCCTCCAATTCGTCACATGCCCTCGACGGCTGTCCTCAGGAGGGCCGATAGACATCGCGTCGGTGGCCGACCCGGAGCACGACCACTTCCCGCGCCTCGTCGTCGATCCGGTAGAGGACCCGATACGCGCCACGCCGGGCGCTCCAGACGTCCTCGAGCTCGTTCCGCAGCGGCACACCCACGCGGCGTGGATTGTCGAGCAGCGGGCCGGTCACGAAGTCGATGACTGCAGCGGCGATCGCGTCGGGGAGTACCTCGCCGATCGCGCGCGCCGCCGGTCGGGTGATGACGACGTCGTAGCGATCGGCGCTCACCTGTTGCGCAGAGCCTTGACCGCCTCGACACCGCGCACGACGTCGCCTCGTAGATAGGCCGCGTGGGCCTCGACCAGGTCGGCGACAACATCCGAGTCACCGAGCACCGCCAGGGTCTCTTCCATCGACTCCAGGTCCACCGGACTGATGAGCACCGCAGCCGGTGATCCATTGCGGGTTACCACTACGCGCTCCTGGTGTCGCTGCACTCGGTCGATGAACTCCGAGAAGCGATCGCGTACCGTTCGCAGGGACTCGCTGGTCATGGCCACAATTGTGCCACGGCAGGGCTCGTGTGGAAACCCCTGGGCACCGCCCACGCGGCTATCTCGAACCAAGGACTGTTGTGACTGTCACGAGGCGTCGCGGTGGACGCGGAGCTGGGGGAGGAGCTCGGACAGGACCTCGAAATCGTCGTCCTGTGTCCACACGGTCAGGTCGTGCACCAGGGCGGTGGCGGCGATGATGGCGTCCATCGCCCCGGATCGGCGCCGCTTCGACCGGGCGGCGGCGAGAAACTCGGCGAGGCGCTCGGCCACCGCCTGGTCATACGGCAAGGCTATGAACCGGCGGGCCTGCTCCAGCGTCTGCTGACGCAGTGTGCGCAGCTTCACAGAGCCCGCTCGAAGCACCCCGACGTGCAGCTCGGTGAGCGTGGCAACCGACAGCCGGGCTTCGCCCTCCGGGGGCTCCGCCAACGGGCGGCGCTGCTCGGCGGCGATGAAGATGCTGGTGTCGACCAGGTAACCGGTCACACCATGTCGTCGGTGGTCAGTCCGACGTCGAAGTCATCGGCCGGTGAGGTGACGTCGAGGCGAGCCGCCAGTTCGGCGATGTCGCCGAGCTCGGCGAGCAGGCGATCACTCGATCGCCGCTCGGCACGCTCCCGATGCGGCACGATGTCGGCGACCGCTCGTCCGTGGACGGTGAGCACGACACGCTCACCACTCTCGATGGCTGCAATCACCCTCCCGGTGTGGTTGCGAAGCTCTCGCACGGAAACGTCCATTACGTGGCACAGCGTAGCACTCAGCGTCGCCATACCAAAGGGGAGTGGCTCCGCCCTGGCGTAGCCGTAGGACCCGGCGGCATACGTAGGTCCCAGAGACGCGTGTCGCAAGCGAAGCCGATTGGCATGCCAGGCCTTCTTGACATGGAACCCCCTCCTCGTCTGCCCGGCCGGCCTTCGGCCGGTGCCGCAGCCTCTCCTCCCCCATAGGGGGAGGAGAGACAGACACGGAGGTCGAGCGGGAAACAAAGGCGAAAGAAGCGGGCTACAGGGAACCAATGCGGCTGGAGCCTGGTTCAATCACCTCATGGAGACAGGCGTGGCGACCCGACCGATCCCGGGGACGGCGGCGACCAACCGCACCTGGGCCGGATGGGCCGGCCTGGTGTCGGCCGGGCTCGCCGTCGGGCTGACCGAGCTCCTCGCCGGCCTCACCGACACGGTGCCCTCGGCGGTGTCGGCGGTCGGCTCCTGGGTGATCGACCACGTCCCGGCGGGAGTCAAGGACTTCGCCATCCAGGTCTTCGGCACCGCCGACAAGGCAGCCCTCGGGTTGGGCACCGTGATCGTCGCTCTCATCCTCGGCTTCTTCGTCGGCCGCGTGGCACTACACCGGCGTTGGGTCACCGCGGCGGCGTTCGGCGGGTTCGCCGTCGTCGGCATCGCCGCAGCCTTCGGGGAACCGTCGTACCAGCCGATCGCCACCGTGCTCGCCATCGCCGGGTCGGCGGCGATCGGAGGTCTCGTCCTCGACCGGCAACTCGACCGGATCCGGGAGGCCGAGCAGCCCACCGACGGCGTTCCGAGGGACGGCGGCCGGCGCCGGTTCGTCGCCGGCGTGGCCGGGGTGGGCGCCGTCGCCGCCGTCTCGGGCGTGGTGGGCCGCAGCCTGGTGATCCGCCGCTCCGAGGACGTGCGGGACGCCATCGCCCTTCCCCCGGCCGATGCCCCGGTGTCGTCGGTGCCGCCGGGGGCCTCGTTCCCGGTGGACGGGCTGACGCCGATCGTGGTCCCCAACGAGGAGTTCTACCGCATCGACACCGCGCTGGTCGTCCCCCGTCCCGAGGTCGCCACGTGGACGCATGTCGTTCACCGGCATGGTCGACCGGCCGTACTCGCTGACGTACGCCGACCTGCTCGCCATGCCGCTGGTCGAGGAGCACGTCACGCTCTCGTGCGTCTCCAACGAGGTCGGAGGCGATCTGGTCGGCAACGCGCTCTGGAGTGGCGTGCCGCTGGCCGACCTGCTCGAGCGTGCCGGCGTGCAGCCCGGGGCCGACCAGATCGTGGGGCGCTCGGTCGACGAGTTCACCGTCGGCTTCCCGACGGAGGTGGCGCTGGCCGACCGGAGGTCGCTGGTCGCCGTCGGCATGAACGGCGAGCCGCTGCCGCCCGCCCATGGATTTCCTGCCCGCCTCGTCGTCCCCGGCCTGTACGGCTATGTCTCGGCGACCAAGTGGCTCTCGGAGGTCGAGTTGACCACCTGGGATGCGTTCGACGCCTACTGGGTGCCGCGTGGCTGGGCGAAGGAGGCCCCGATCAAGACCCAGTCGCGCATCGACGTGCCGCGCCCGGGGTCGACCGTCGACGGGGGCCCGCTGGTCATGGCCGGCGTGGCGTGGGCGCCTACCAAGGGCATCACGGCCGTCGAGGTGCGGATCGATGGCGGCGACTGGGTGCAGGCGGAGGTGTCCGAGCCGCTGGGTGACGCCGCCTGGGTTCAGTGGCGGGCGACCGTCCAGGTGGCGGCGGGCACGCCGCACACCTGTGAGGTGCGGGCGACCGACGGCACCGGCGAGACCCAGACCGATACCGTCCGCCCACCCGCCCCGGACGGCGCCACCGGCTGGCACCTGGTGGAGTTCGACACCGCCTGACCGCTGCCGACAGCGGCACGCGTAAGCTGCCCCGGTGACCGACGCCGAGTCGCCGACCGAGCCGCCGCACCTGACCCCTCAGGTGATGGCCGAAGAGCCGGAGCAGGAAGAGGAGGACGACGGCTCGCGGGTCATCCACGAGCCGTCCAAGCTGATCCGCATCGCCTCGATGACGCGGGCCATGCTCGACGAGGCCCGGCACGCGCCGCTCGACGACGCCGGGCGGCGAAGGCTGGCCGGCATCTACGAGCGCACCATCGACCAGCTGCGCGAGGCGCTGAGCGACGACCTCGCCGACGAGATGGAGAGCTTCTTCGTCCCGTTGGGCGACGCCCACCTCACCGAGTCGGAGCTGCGCATCGTCCAGGCTCAGCTGGTGGGCTGGCTCGAGGGCCTGTTCCACGGCATCCAGGCATCGCTTTGGAGCCAGCAGGCGGCGGCCACGGCCCAACTCGAGGAGATGCGCAGCCGCCGAGCGTTCGAGACGGGCGACCAGTCCGGCCGCCCTCAGCCCGGCCAGTACCTGTAGCACCCGCCCCTCATCGCGCCCGTAGCGCCGCTTGGGCGGCGGCGAGGCGGGCGATCGGGAGGCGGGGGATGCTGCACGAGACGTAGTCGACCCCGACCCGATGGAAGAAGGCGATCGACGCCGGGTCGCCGCCGTGCTCCCCGCACACACCGACGACCAGCTCGGGGTTCACCCGCCGACCCTCGACGATGGCCAGCTCGATCAGCCGACCGACGCCGTCGCGGTCGATGGTCACGAACGGGTCGCGGCGCATGATCCCCTGCTCCAGGTAGGTGCGCAGAAAGGCCTCCTCGGCGTCGTCGCGACTGATCCCCAGGGTGGTCTGGGTGAGATCGTTGGTGCCGAAGGAGAAGAAGTCGGATTGGAGTGCCAGCTCACCGGCGATCAGTGCCGCTCTGGGCAGCTCGATCATCGTGCCCACCGTCACCTCGAGCTGGCGCCCGGCGTAGTGCACCTCCTCGTCGATCATGTCGCGGATGAGGTGCAGCTCCTCCACGGACCCGACGAGGGGGATCATCAGCTCCAGCCTGGGGTCACCGCCCTGGTCGAGCCGGCGCCGCACCGCCTCGAGGGCGGCCAGCACCTGCACCCGGTAGATCTCGGGGATGACCACCGCCAGCCGGACCCCTCGCAGGCCCAACATCGGGTTCGACTCCTCGAACTGGTCGACGGCGGCGCGGAGCCGCTCGAGCTGGGCGGTGTCGTCGCCACGTGTCTGCGCCGCCCGGAGCTGCCGCTCGACCTCGCGGCGATCGGGAAGGAACTCGTGGAGCGGGGGGTCGAGGAGCCGCACCACCACGGACAGCCCGTCCATCGGTGACAGCAGCCGCTCGAAGTCGCCGATCTGCAGTTCCTCCAGGCGGTCCAGTGCCGCCGACCGGTCGCGCTCGTCGTCGGTGAGGATGATCCGCCGCACCACCTCGAGCCGGTCGCCGGAGAACATGTACTCGGTGCGCACGAGGCCGATGCCCTCGGCTCCGTTCGCCCTGGCCAGGGCGGCGTCGCCGGGACGGTCGGCGTTGGCCCAGACCTCGAGGCGCCGCGTCTCGTCGGCCCAGCCCAGCAGGGTCTCCAGCGCCTCCGATGCGGTCGCCGGCTCGATGGGCAACACCCCGGCGTAGACCGAGCCGGTGGTGCCGTCGATGGTGAGCAGGTCGCCGGCGCGGAACACCGAGCCGCCGGCGCGGACCTCGCCGAGATCCTGGTCGATGGCGATCTCGGCGGCGGTGACCGCCGGAGTGCCGGTGCCGCGGGCCACCACGGCGCCATGCGATGTTCCTCCTCCGTGGCTGGTGAGCACCCCGGCGGCGGCGACCACGCCGGCCAGGTCCTCCGGGCTGGTCTCCCGCATCACCAGGATCGATGGTCCCGCGGTCCCGGCTGCAGCAGCCTGGGCGTCGGCGGCGGCGAACACGATCGCCCCCGAGGCCGCCCCCGGTGAGATGGCGCCGCCGATGGCGATGGGCGGAGGGTGGCCGGGCAGCAGGCGGTCGTGGAGCACGTCCTCGAGGCCGGCGGGATCGACCCGGAGCAGCGCTTCACCCCGGTCGATCCGACCGGCGCTCACCAGGTCGACGGCGATCTGGACCGCCGCCCGGGAGCTCCTCTCGCCGGCCCGGGCCTCGATCAGCCACAGGTCTCCCCGCTCGACGACGAAGTCGACCCGGGCGAGGTCGCCGAGCTCCCGGTCGAGCCCGGTGACGATGTCGTGCAGGCGGCTCGCCACCTCGGCGAGGTCTGCCTGCATCGTGTCGAAGGGGCCGAGCCCCGATTCCGGGGCGCGGTCTGCTCCGGCGGCGAAGCGCACCACGGGCTGGTGCTCGCCGGTGTCCGGGTGGCGGCTGAAGGCGACCCCGCTCCCGGAACGCTCCCCGGCGGATCCGAACACCATGGGATGGACGACCACCGCCGTCCCGACCTCGTCGGCGATCCCCTGACGGCGTCTCCAGCGCCGGGCGCCGGTGGCGTCCCACGAGGCGAACACGGCTTCGATGGCCTCCCGGAGCTGTCCGAGGGCATCGGTGGGCACGGCTCGTTGCGACTCCTCGACGACCACCCGTTCCATGGCAGCGGGGTCGACGGCGACGGCATCGAGCAGGTGGGGTGGGACCCGACGCAGGCCGGCCAGCCCGGCGAGGAACCCGATGCGGGATGCGACGGCGAACTCCGGCGAAGCCCACGAAGCAAGCTCATCTTGCCGCGGTGGGGTCATGCCGAGGTAGAGGGAATGGGCGAGCACGCCTGGCATGGGCAGCGGAGGGCTCGACCGCACCGCGATGAGGAGAGGCCGACCGGCGTCCGCCGCCTCCTCCGCCACCCGCCGGGAGGCGGCGACGATCTCATCCCACGCCTGGGCGGGCAGTTCACCCGACCCGAGGAAACGACGGCAGGCGAGATCGGAAACGGTGAACCCCGCCGGCACCGGCATCCCGAGCCGGGCCAGGTCCCGCATCATCCGGCCTCGCACGCCCAGCTGGTCGGACACGTCGCCGGGGCTGTCGGCGAAGGGCCAGACGAATCGCATCGCTCAGGGGTAGAGGACGAGTTGCGTGTTGCGGAAGAGGCCCAACCTGCGCCCGGTCTCCTCGTTGGTCACGACGGCGTCCCAGATCTGCGTGGTCCGTCCTCCGTGCACCATGGTGGCCTCGGCGGCCACCCATCCGGTCAGGGCGGTGCCGGTGTGGTTGCACTTCAGCTCGATCGTGGTGAACCCGATGGCGCCTTCGGGGAGCGACCCGATGGAGCCGTAACCGGCGGCGGTGTCGGCGATGGCGACGACGCTGGCGGCGTGCAGGTAGCCGTTGGCGGCCTCGTGGTGGCGCTTCAGCTCCATTCGCATCGTGCACCGGCCGTGCTCGAGGGTGACCAGCTCGATTCCGAGACGGCCGGGGAGCCGGTCGGCGCCGAACCGCTCGAGGAACAGCCCGAGCTCACGATGATCGGATGGGTAGCTGGGCACGTCCGGCATCGCCGCAAGGTAGCCGACACGGCGATCGTCACGCATTGGGCCTTGGCGCGGGCGCCACCTTGCCCGAAGGCGGGCTCGTCAACCTGACGGTCGGCCGGCGGTAGCGCCAATTCGGCGGAGAATTCGCAAGAAATTCCTGGCGATGGGCGCCGGCGGTGCTTAACCTCTGGCCTGGCAAGCGCGCTCGTGCGTCCCCCCCGGCCACCGTGCCCCGTTTCGTGGGTGCATTCGTCCCGGGAACACACGGCGTTGCGTTGGTGTTGAACCATCTCCGGGCCTTACCAGCCCGGTGAGAGGGATGGAGGCAACCGCCCATGGTGATGGCGCTCAACGACCTGGTCTGGGAGCCGGACGAGGGGTGGCGCGACGCCGCCGCCTGCTCCGGGTCCGACCTGGAGCTCTTCTTCCCCATCGGGGAGGACGAGGAGTCCGCTGCGCCGGCAAAGGCGATCTGCGCCATCTGCCCCGTCCAGGAGAACTGCCTCAACTACGCCCTCACCACCAACCAGCCCGAGGGCATCTGGGGTGGGCTGACCGCTCCCGAGCGGCGCCGGCTGCGGCGCCGGCTGCGTGAGCGTCAGCGCCGGGCCAGCTGAACCGCCGAGCGCAGCCCGTAACCGAACCCGTCGACCCGATCACCCGGTAGGTTCCCGGGTCTCAGCGCGGACGACGGAGGGATGGATGCATCACGACGTGATCGTGGTCGGGGGCGGCCCCGCCGGAGTCGCCGCCGCCAGTCGGGCCAGTGAGCTCGGTGCCAGGACGGCGTTGGTGACCCGGGACAAGGTGGGCGGGATGGCGGCCCACGACGGGCCGGTCCCGGTGCGGGCCCTGGCCTATGCGGCTCGTCTCGCCCGCGAGGCCAAGCAGTTCGGCGAGTACGGCATCGTCGTCGACCGGCCTCGCCTCGACTTCCCGGCTCTGCTCGGCCGGGTGTCCGCCGTGGTCGAGGAATACGACCTCGTCGCCGGGAGGAACGACTACCTCCACCGGTGCGGCGTCGAGATCTTCGAAGATTCCGGCAATGCCGCCTTCATCGACGATCACGCCCTCCGGTGCGCCGGGGGTCGGGAGTTCGTAGGGGACAAGGTGATCCTCTGTGCCGGCGGCAAGGCCAAGGCGCTGCCCATCCCCGGGATCGAGTTCACCGCCACCCACACCGACGCCTGGGGGCTCACCGACCTGCCTCGCTCGATGGTGGTGGTGGGCTCGGGGGCGACCGGTGCCCAGGTGGCGTCGATCTTCAACGCCCTGGGCACCCGGGTCACGTTGCTGGAGGCGGGTCCCCGCATCCTGCCCACCGAGGACGAGGAGGTTTCGGCGGCGGTCCGCGACGCCTACCTGGAGCACGGGATGGAGGTGATGGAGGCGGTGACCATCGCCGGTTTCGACCGGTCCGGCTCCGGGGTCACGGTGCGGATGACCCACCAGGGGGCGCCGCGGGAGGTCACTGCCGAGCTCGTGGTGATGGCGGTGGGTTGGGCCGCCGCCGCCGACGACCTCCGCCTGGACCTGGCCGGGGTCGACACCGATGGCCGTGGCTACGTCCGGGTGGACGAGTTCCAGCGGACCTCGAATCCCGCCGTCTTCGCGGCCGGCGACATCTGTGGCCAGGTGATGCTGGTGCCCACCGCCTACCGGTCGGGCTACTACGCCGCCTCGAACGCGGTCCAGGGGGCTCGGTTCCCGATGGATCCCGAGCTGGTGCCGTTCGGCAGCTTCACCGACCCCGAGTACGCCCAGATAGGGCTCACCGAGGCGGCGGCGCGCGCCTCACACGACGTGGTGGTGGCTCGGGTGGATCACGCCGCCTTCTCCCGCAGCATCATCGACGGGCGCAAACGCGGATTCTGCAAGCTGATCGCCGACCGGGGGACCCGCGAGATCCTCGGGTGCCACGTGGTGGGCGAGCGGGCGGTGGACACGGTGCAGCTGGTGACCGCCGGGATGGCCGCCGGGCTCACCGTCGACCGGCTCGCCGACCTGCCGCTGTCGTTCCCCACGTACGGCGCCGTGGTCGGCTGGGCGGCCTATGACATCGTCCGCCAACTCGGTCTCGACCAGGACCGCCCCTACTGGATGGCCGGTCAGATCAGCCCGGGCCAGCTCATGGGCCGCGGGGGAGCCACCGGGGGAGGCTGACGCCGGGCGGCCCGGTCAGGCGACTGATGCGACTGATCTTGGCGGAAGCGGTTACGTCGCAGCTGCCCCCTCCTCGTCTGCCCTGCCGGCCTTCGGCCCGGTGCGCAGCCACTCCTCCCCCTGAGGGGGAGGAGAGTCAACCCTCCGTAACCGTCACCGAGTCGATGACGCAGTCGTCGATCGGCTGCTCGCCCTTCCGGGGGGCGGCGGCGATGGAATCGACCACCTCCATCCCCGATGTCACCTCGCCGAAGATCGTGTACGAGTGGGGGAGCTTGACGTCGGCGAGGCAGATGAAGAACTGCGAGCCGTTCGTGTTGGGGCCTGCATTGGCCATCGCCACCATGCCCCGGGAGTACGTCCCGGGCCCGTCGAGCTCGTCGCGGAACTTGTAGCCGGGCCCACCGGTGCCGGTCCCTGTGGGGTCGCCGCCCTGGACCACGAACCCCGGCACCACCCGGTGGAAGATCACCCCGTCGTAGAAGCCGTCCCTGGCGAGGGTGACGAAGTTGTTCACCGTGTTCGGCGAATGCTCGGGGTGGAAGACGATGTCGATGTCGCCGTGGTTGGTGTGCAGCGTCGCCGAGTAGGTCTTGGCGGCGTCGAGGGCGAACGCGGGGGGCTCGGTGTATCTGGCCATCGGAGCTCCTAGCAGGGGGGCGAATGAGCGGGCAGGAGGCTACCGGCTCCGTTGCCACTCAGAACCGGCGTCGCCGTCTGGTGGACTTGAACGGGGCCATCTCCTCGGGCGGCTCCCAGGTGGTGAGGTCGGCGAGCCGCTCGTCGTTGGAGAACATCTTGACGATGGGCACGTTGAGCCCGGCCCTGCGCTGGATCCCGAGCACCTCGTTCACCTGGTCCCACTCCACCAGCGTCACCACCAGACCGGACTCGCCGGCGCGGGCGGTGCGGCCCGACCGGTGCACGTAGGTCTTGGGGTCCTCCGGAGGGTCGTAGTGGATGACCAGGTCGACGTCGTCGATATGGAGGCCACGGGCGGCGACGTTGGTCGCCACCAGGGCGGCGATGGTGCCCTCCATGAACTGTTCCAGCGCCCGCTCCCGGAGCTTCTGCTGGAGATCGCCGTGGATGGCCCGCACCGACACCCCCAGGTCGCCGAGGTCGCGGGCGAGCCGGTCGCAGGCGAAGCGGGTGCGCACGAACATCAGCGTGCGACGATGGTGCCGGGCCAGCTCCGCAGCCACTTTCACCTTGTCCATCTGGTGCACCTTGAGGAACCGGTGCTCCATGGTGTCGACGGCGGGCGTGTCGGCGTCGATCTCGTGGCGGACCGGGTCGTGCATGTAGGCGCTCACCAGCGACCCCACCTGCCCGTCGAGCGTGGCCGAGAACAGCATCGTCTGGTGCCCGGCGGGAACGGTCCGCATGATCCGCCGTACCTGGGGCAGGAACCCCATGTCGGCCATCTGGTCGGCCTCGTCGATGGTCACCATCGCCACCTTGTCGAGCTTGACGGCGCGGCGCTCGATGAGGTCGATGAGGCGGCCCGGGGTGGCCACGACGATCCCGGCGCCACTCGCCAGGCTGTCGATCTGCTGCTTCATCGACGACCCGCCGTACACGGCCACGATGGGGAGCCGGCGAACCGCCGCCAGCGGTGCCAGGACCTCGGTTACCTGGTTGGCCAGCTCGCGGGTGGGCACCAGCACCAGCCCGGTCGGCCGCGACCCGTCGGTCGGTTTCAGCATCTGGACCATGGGCAGGCCGAAGGCGAGGGTCTTGCCGGAGCCGGTGCGGGCCCGGCCGCACACGTCGCTGCCGGCGAGTATGTCGGGAATGGCCATGCGCTGGATGGCGAACGGCTCGTCTATCCCGCCCTGCTCGAGCAGGGCGTCGAGGTCCCGAGCCACGCCCAACGCGGCGAAACCGTTGTCAGTCATGCGGTCGGCCCCCGGTCCGGAGAGGGAAGAGGAACGCGGTGAGCCTGGGCGAACGTTAGCCGTGGTAGGGCAGAACGCCGTTCAGGGGGCGACCACCGCATCGGCACGGGACGCTCTGCGCCGCACGTTGACCATCCGGTCGATCTCGGCGCCCACCAGCACGACTACTCCGGCAGTGAAGAACCACAGCATCAGCAGGGCCAGCCCGGTGAGGGCCCCGTACACGGAGCCGTAGTCGCTCACCGCCACCAGCCAGCTCAGCCCGAAGGTGGCGACGAGGATGGCAACCGTGGCCACCACCGCCCCCGGGCTGAACCAGCCGTCCCTCCGAACGGTGCTGCTCGGTGAGGACCGGTAGAGGATGGTGAGCCCGGCGGCGATCATGAACAGGAGGACGGGCCACCGGATCAGGTTGATCAGCGTCGCATTGCCACCCTCGAGCCCCAGGGCGTCGAGGATCCTGGGGAGCAGTGCGGCCAGCGCCACCAGGATCGCCACGACCAGGAGCAACGCCAGCGTCGACACCAGCGCCCAGAGGCGGACCATCAGCCCCCTGCCCTCCGTGCTCTCCTCGTACACGGCATCGATCCCGATCATCAGTGCCCTGACGCTCGCCGACGCCGACCACAGCGTCACCAGCAACGACACCCCGGTGGCCAACCCGAGCCCGCCGGCCGAGGCGTTGAACAGGGTGTCGAGCTGGTCGTTGAGGAACTGGGCGGTCGGCGCCGGGAATACCGAGGTGACCCGGTCGAACATCGCCTCGAGGTCGGCGGGGTCGCCCATCAGGCCGTAGATCGACACTGCGGCGATGGTGAGCGGGAACATGGTGAAGAACCCGTAGTAGGCCAGCCCGGCGCTGAGCATCGTGAGCCGGTGGCGGCTGACGGCCTGCATCAGTTCCTTGGCGAAGGCGACGACCCCCGCCTGCCTCGGCTCGTCTTCCGCCACGGGCGATTCCGGGCGCTCCATCCCGGCGTCGGTGGAGAGACTCGGGTATGGCGCCGCCGGGATGGTGCTCGGCACCGGTTCGGTGTGGCGGAGGAGGGCGCCGACGGCGACGAAGGCTGCCAGGGAGGCGAGGACGAGCTCGCCGACCTTCTTCACGCCCCGAGCATCTCCGTCGAGACGGCGAACAGGATGTCGGCGTGGGACGTGGCGGCAGGTACCAGGCCGAACGCCTGGGGGAGGAGCTGCTCGGCGTAGAAGCGGGCGGTGGCCACCTTGGCCGCCAGGAAGGAGTCCTCGGCCGCCCCACCCAAAGCCGCCGCCGCCATCCGGCCCAGGTACGCGCCGCCGGCGACGATCCCGAAGAGCCGGAGGTACGGGGTGGCCGCCGCCAGTCGATCGTTGGGATCGTCCCCGGCGAGCAGCCACTCGGTGGCGTTGCGGAGCAACTCGATGCCCTCGCCGAGCTCGCGGGCGATGGCGTCGAGCTCGGGCCCGGCCGCCTGGACCTCGGCGCGGATGCCGTCGAGATCGGCCAGGTACGAGCGGACGGCCTCGCCTCCTCCGATGGGCAGCTTGCGCAGCACCAGGTCGACCGCCTGGATGCCGTTGGTGCCCTCGTAGATGGGAGCGATACGGGAGTCGCGGTAGTGCTGGGCGGCGCCGGTCTCCTCGACGAAGCCCATGCCGCCGTGGACCTGCAGCCCGAGCGAGGCCATCTCCACACCGAGGTCGGTGCACCACGCCTTGGCCACCGGAGTGAGCAGGCCGGCCCGGTCGCGCCAGTGGTCCCGGGTGGCGGAGTCCGGATGGTGGTTGGCGAGGTCGATGGCACGGGCCGTGTCGTAGAGCAGGCCCCGCATCGCCTCGGCATTGGCCCGCATCGTCATCAGCATGCGGCGCACGTCGGGGTGGTCGATGATGGGCGACGAGGTCTCCGCCGGGGCGCCGATGGCCCGCCCCTGGAGCCGGGTGGTGGCGAAGGCGACCGCCCCCTGGTAGGCGCGCTCGGTGATGCCCAGGCCCTCGAGCCCGACGTGGAGCCGAGCGTCGTTCATCATGGTGAACATCGCCCGCATCCCGTCGTTGACGTCACCCACCAGATAGCCGACGGCATCCTCGAACGCCATCACACAGGTGGGGCTGCCGTGGATGCCCAGCTTGTGCTCGATGGAGACGCAGGTCACGGAGTTGCGCTCGCCCGGCCGCCCGTCGGCGTCGAGAACGAACTTGGGGACGATGAAGAGGCTGATCCCCTTGGTGCCCGGGGGTGACCCGGGGGCGCGGGCGAGAACCAGGTGGATGATGTTGTCGGTGATGTCGTGCTCACCCCAGGTGATGAAGATCTTGGTGCCGTCGATACGCCAGGTGCCATCCCCCGCCGGGGTGGCCTTGGTGCGCAGGGCGCCCACATCGGACCCGGCCTCCGGCTCGGTGAGGACCATGGTGCCGGTCCACTCGCCGCTGATCAGATGGGCGAGGTAGTCGGCCTTCTGCTGGTCGGTGCCGTGGGCGCTGACGGCGAGAATGGTGCTCATGGTGAGCATCGGGCACAGCGAGAAGGCCATGTTGGCGGTGGTGAGCATCTCCTGGACGGCCAGCCCGACGACCCCGGGGAAACCGTGGCCGCCGTACTCCGGGTCGCCCTTGATCCCGTTCCAGCCGGCGGCGACGTACTGCTGGTAGGCCTTGGCGAACTCCTCGGGAACGGTCACCGTCCCGTCGTCGTTGCGCACCGCCCCCTGGGTGTCGCCGACACGGTTGGTGGGCGCCACCACCTCGGCCATGAACCGGCCGGCCTCGTCGAGGAGGCCGTCGACCGTTTCGAGGTCGACGTGCTCGTAGGCGGGGAGCCCGGCCAGCGTGGGAAGGTCGGCGACGTGCTCCAGCACGAACTTGATGTCGCGCAGCGGAGGTCGGTACATGGGGTCAGGATAGGTTTCCCCTCCCCCTTCGGGGGAGGGCGCCGCCGCAGGCGGCGGGGAGGGGTAAGACTGCTTGTCGATTTTGCGTCACCTCGATCGTCGTATCGTCGGGCGACGACAGTCGTCGTCCGGAAGGAGGACCGGATGAAGTACGCGCTGCTCATCTATGCCGACGAGAAGCCCCAGGCCGAAGCGACCCCGGAGGAGCAGAAAGAGGTGATGGACGCCTACTGGGCGTTCACCAACGAGATCACCGAGCGCGGGATCATGCTCGGTGGTGAGGCGTTGAATTTCACGGAGACCGCCACCACGGTGCGGGTGCGCGACGGCGAGACCATGACCACCGATGGCCCGTTCGCCGAGACCAAGGAGGCGCTTGGCGGGTTCTACCTGATCGACGTCGCCGACCTCGACGAGGCCATCGCCGTCGCCGCCAAGCTGCCCGGGTCCTGGCACGGATCGGTCGAGGTGCGCCCCGTCGTCGTGTTCGATGCCCCGGACGCCGGCTGACGTCGACGACCGGCCCAGCGGCTCCTCCCGGAAGCTCGTCGAGCGGGCATTCCGGGAGGAGTACGGCCGGGTGGTGGGCGCCCTGGTCGCCTCGACCGGGGACTTCGAGCTGGCCGAGGACGCAGTCTCCGAGGCGTTCGTCGCCGCCCTCTCCACCTGGTCGGACGACCGGCTGCCCGACAACCCCGGGGCCTGGCTGACCACCACCGCCCGGCGCAAGGCGATCGACCGGCTCCGCCGCACCGCCACCGGGGCGCGTAAGCAGGCGGAGTTGGAGTACCTCGCCGCCGCCGAGGAGGCCGGTGCCGGCGCGCCCCTGGGCGACGAGGACGAGGCGGTGGCCGACGAGCGGCTTCGGCTCATCTTCACCTGCTGCCACCCGGCGCTGGCACTCGACGCCAGGGTGGCCCTGACCCTCAAGGTCCTCGGCGGGCTCTCCACGAGGTCGATCGCCCGCATGTTCCTGGTGGAGGAGGCGGCGATGGCGCAGCGTCTCGTCCGTGCCAAGCGCAAGATCCGCGACGCCGGGATCCCCTACCGCATCCCCGACGAGGGCCAGCTCGCCGACCGGCTTGGCGGGGTGCTCGCCGTCGTCTACCTGATCTTCAACGAGGGCTACGCCGCCTGGGATGGCGACGACCTGGTGCGGGCCGACCTGTGCGTCGAGGCCATCCGGCTGGCGATGGTGCTGGTCGAGCTGATGCCCGGCGAGCCGGAAGTGCTCGGGCTGGCCGCCCTCATGCTGTTCCACGACGCCCGTCGCGACGCTCGGGTCGCCCGAGGGCGGATGGTGCTGCTCGAGGACCAGGACCGGTCCCTCTGGGACCAGAAGAGGATCGCCGTGGGGCGGACGCTGCTCGACCGCGCCCTCGCCGTTGGGCGGCCGGGCCCGTACCAGTTGCAGGCGGCGATCTCCGGGCTGCACTGCGACGCCCCCCACCCCGACGCCACCGACTGGCGTCAGATCACCCTGCTGTACGGCGAGCTCTACCGCAGGATGCCCAACCCGGTGGTGGCGTTGAATCGGGCGGCGGCCCATGCCATGGCCGACGGTCCGGCGGTGGGGCTGGAGTTGATGGCCGGGCTGGCCGACGACCTCGACGGCTACCACCCGTACCACGTCGCCCGGGCCAATCTGCTGGAGCGCCTCGGCGATGACCGAGCGGCCTCCACCGCCTACCACCGGGCGCTCGAGCTCACCGAGAACCGCGTCGAGCGCCGCCACATCGAGGAACGCCTCGCCACCCTCGGCCGGTGATGTCTACGGTGATGGGATGCAGGTCGCCTTCGTCGCCGGGTTCGGGCCCATCGTGCGTGACGTGGCAGCCAGCGTGGGGTTCTGGTCGGAGGGATTGGGGATCCCGTTCGAGGAGGCTGCGCCGGGCTACTTCGCCACCGACGACCTCGACGGGGTGAGAGCCTTCGCCTTGTGGCCGCTGACCCAGGCGGCCGAGTCGACCTTCGGGAACGATGCCTGGCCCGACGACATCCCGGCACCCACCACCTGGGTCGAGCTCGACGTCGCCTCGGCCGACGCCGTCGGCGAGGCGGTGGACGAGCTCGCCGCGGCCGGTCACCGGGTCCTGCGGGGAGCATTCGAGGAGCCGTGGGGCCAGACCACGGCGCGCCTGCTCAGCCCGGAGGGACTGCTCGTCGGTATCACCTACACACCGTGGATGCACGACGCGGGGTGACCCTCGGAAGCCGTCGCTACGCTGACGCCATGACCGCCGACAGCGCCCCACCGGTGACCGCCAAGAGGATCGGCAAGAAGGCGTACGCCGCGGAGGTGTACCGGCTGCAGGCCGAGTTCGTCAAGGTGCAGGAGTGGGTGAAGGACAGCGGCGCCCGGCTGGTGGTCATCTTCGAGGGCCGCGACGCCGCCGGCAAGGGCGGCACCATCAAGACCATCACCCAGTACTTGAGCCCGCGGATCGCCCGCATCGTCGCCCTTCCCGCCCCCACCGAGCGCGAGCGCACCCAGTGGTACTTCCAGCGGTACATCGAGCACCTCCCCGCCGGTGGCGAGATCGTGCTGTTCGACCGCTCCTGGTACAACCGGGCGGGAGTGGAGAAGGTGATGGGCTATTGCAGCCCGGACGAGCACCGGCTGTTCATGCGACAGGCCCCCATCTTCGAGCGGCTCCTGGTCGAGGACGGCATCCTGCTGCGGAAGTACTGGTTCTCCGTCAGCGACGAGGAGCAGCAGAGGCGGTTCCGCTCCCGGCTGGAGGACCCGATGCGCCAGTGGAAGCTGTCGCCGATGGACCTCGAGTCGATCACCCGCTGGGAGGACTACTCCAGGGCCAAGGACGAGCTGATGGTCCACACCGACACCAGGGAGGCTCCCTGGTTCGTGGTGGAGAGCGACATCAAGCGCCATGCCCGGCTCAACATGATGTCCCATCTCCTCTCGACCATCCCCTATGCCGAGGTGCCGTCTGAGGCCATCGAGCTGCCCGACCGCCCCGAGTCGAAGGGCTACGTGAGGCCGCCGCGCGAGACAAGCACCTATGTCCCCGACTACGTCGCCCGTCTGGTCGGCGATCGCGAGGCCTGATCACCCCGGTAGATTCCCGGGCTCGATGGCAACGCTGGTCTTCTTCCATGCCCACCCCGACGACGAGTCGATCAACACCTCCGGCACCATGGCCCGGGCCGCCGCCGAAGGGCATCGGGTGGTGCTCGCCGTCGCCACCGCGGGCGAGGAGGGCGAGGTCGCCGAAGGGTTCCTCGACGAGGGCGAACGGCTCGGCGACCGCCGCCGGGCGGAGACCGACGCCTCGGCGAAGGAGCTCGGGGTGGCCCGCACCGTGTTCCTCGGCTACCGGGACTCGGGGATGATGGGGACCGAGGCCAACGACCATGCCGCCTCGTTCTGGCGGGCGCCGGTGCCCGAGGCGGCGGAGCGTCTCGCCGCCCTCCTCCGGGAGGAGTCGGCCGACGTCCTGGTGGCGTACGACTCCAACGGCGGCTACGGGCACCCGGACCACATCCAGGTCCACCGGGTGGGGCACGCCGCCGCCGACCTGGCCGGCACCCCGAGGGTGTTCGAGGCGACGGCCAACCGCGACCGGGTCAAGGAGCAGGTCGCCCAGGCGCGGGAAGCCGGGGTCGAGGGCTTCGAGGACGAGGACGAGGACGAATCCTTCTACGACACGCTGGGCATGCCCGATGCCGAGATCACCACCGAGGTCGACGTGACCGACTTCCTGGAGCAGAAGCGGGCGTCGCTCCGGGCCCACGCCAGCCAGATCCCGGAGGACTCCTGGTTCCTCTCGATGTCGCCGCCGGCCTTCGAGGCCGCCTTCGGCATCGAGTCGTACATCCGTACCAGGCCGCCCTTCGAGGGGCGCATCCCCGAAGACCGCGAGGACTGGCTGGTCTAGCCCCCGAAGGCCTCGATCCGGTCGACGAAGGCGTTGAGGAACCGTGAGCCGGCGGCTCCGTCGATGACCCGGTGGTCGAACGACACCGCCACCGGGAACACCGGCGCCACCGCCGCCGCCCCGTCGACCACGACCACTTCGTCCTTGGCCCGGCCGACCGAGACGATGGTGGTCGTCCCGTGAGGGATGATCGGTGTCCCGTAGCCACCGCCAACGGCGCCCACGTTCGACAGGGTGACGGTGGCCCCGGAGACGTCCGAAGGGGTGAGCACCCGGCTGGTGGCGGCGGCGATCAGCCGCTCGATCTCGGTGGCCAGGTCCTTTCGGGACCGGGCGCCGGCATCCTTGACCACCGGCACGACCAGCCCGGCCGCGGTGTCGACCGCCAACCCGAGGTGGACCTCGGTGGAGTGATGGAGGATGGCCCCGTCGAACGTGGCGTTGCAGTCCGGGAAGTCGGCCAGAGCGGGCAGGAGGGCGGCGGCGAGCCACGCCTCCAACGGCCCGCCCCCTCCGTCACGCCGGGCGGCGAGGAGCCGGGTGGCGTCGGCAGGCCCCCAGACGGTCACATGGGGGATCTCGGTCCACGACCGGGTGAGGTGGGCGGCGATGGCCCGCCTGGTGGCGCTCAGTGGCTCGCCCCCCGGGGTGGCGACCGGTGCGGAAGCCGCCCGCTCGACGTCGTCGCGGGTGATGGCGCCGCCGGGACCGGTGCCCACGACGGCGGCCAGGTCGACGCCGAGGTCGGCGGCCCTCTTGCGCACCACCGGCATGGCCTTCACCGGTGCCGCCGCCTTGGCGTCCGTGGCCGGAGCCGGTGTCGATCCCGGTGCCACCGTGGTCGTCACGCCCTGCGGGCTCCACGACTCGCCAGGGTCGCCGATCACGGCGAGCAACCGGCCGACCGCCAGCGTGGCGCCGGGCGTCGCCCCCTGGTGGAGCAGGACCCCGTCCCGGGGGGCGGTGATCTCGGCCGTGGTCTTGGCGGTCTCGACCTCCACGAGGACGTCGCCCGCCTTCACCGGCTCGCCAACGGCGACCAGCCAGGCGATCACCTCCGCCTCGGTGAGCCCTTCGCCGAGGTCGTGGAGCGTCAGCTCGTACGCCATCAGGCGGCGACGAGCCGGCGGATCGCCTCGGCGATCTCGACGGTCCCGATCAGGGCGTGCCGTTCGATGGCGAACTGTGGCCATGGGGCGTCGGTGGCGGCGACCCGGCGCGGCGGCGCCTGCAGGACATAACCGCACCGCTCGGCGATCTCCGCCACCACCTCGGCGCCGATGCCGCCGGTGCGGTGCGGCTCCTGGACGAACAGCATCCGCCCGGTCTTCTCGACGCTGGTCACCACTGCGTCCACGTCCCACGGGGCCACGGTGCGCAGGTCGATCACCTCGCTGTCGATCCCCTCGGCGGCGAGCGCCTCGGCGGCCTCCAGGGACGGGGGGACCATCCCCCCGTAGGTGACCACGGTGACGTCGGCGCCGGAGCGGCGAACCGCCGCCTTCCCCAGCGGGATGGTGTAGTGGCCGGTGGGGACGTCCTGGCGACCCGCCCGGTACAGGACCTTGGGCTCGAGGAAGATCACCGGGTCGTCGGCGTCGAGGGCGGCGGCGAGCAGCCCCTTGGCATCGACCGGGGTCGACGGCACCACAACGGTCAACCCGGGGGCGTGGGCGAAGTACGCCTCGGGCGAGTCGCAGTGGTGCTCGTGGGCGCCGATCCCTGCCCCGTTGGGCATCCTCACCACCACCGGCATCCCGACGTGGCCCCTGCTCCGATAGCGGATCCGGCCGAGGTGGCTGACGATCTGGTCGAAGGCGGGGTATACGAACCCGTCGAACTGGATCTCGGCGATCGCCCGGCCCCCGGCGACGGCGATCCCGATGGCGGCACCGACGATGCCCGACTCGTTGAGCGGGGTGTCGATGACCCGGTCCTCGCCGAACCGCTCCTGGAGGCCCTCGGTGATCCGGAAGACGCCTCCGGCGAGCCCGACGTCCTCGCCGAGCAGCACGGTCTCCGGACGGCTCTCCATCGCCTCGGCCATGGCGGCGTTGAGCGCCTCGGCCATGGTCCAGTTTTCCGTCGGCCCGTCGGGGAGCGGATCCTCGACGAGCGGCGGCTCGACGTCGGCGACCACCGACGGCTCCTCGCCGCGCAACTCCTCGAGCCGGTTGAGCTGCTCCACGAAGCGGGCCGGGACCCGGACCGAGGCGTGGCGGATGATGTCGTCCCTGCCGGGGAGTGGCCGGGCCTCGATCGCCGCCATCGCCCGGTCGAAGTCGGCCTCGGCTTCACCGACCAGCACCACCTCACGATCGTCGTCCCACAGGCCCCGGCTCCTCAGGAAGGCACCGAAGCGGGTCACCGGGTCGCGGGGCAGCCACTCGGCCTCCTCGTCGGGGTGGCGGTAGAGCCGGGCGTCGTCGGCGGTGGCGTGGGCGCCGAAGCGGTAGCACACCGCCTCGATCAGCGTCGGGCCCTCCCCGGCGGCGGCACGCTCCACCGCCTGGCGGGTGGCGGCGTACACGGCGAGGACGTCCATGCCGTCGACCAGCACCCCGGGCATCCCGTAGGCGGCGGCCTTCCCGGCGATGGTGGGCGAGGCGGTCTGTTTCTCGTAGGGCACCGAGATGGCGTAGCGGTTGTTCTGGCAGAGGAACACGGTCGGGGTGCGCCACACGCCGGCGAAGTTGAGCCCGCTGTGGAAGTCGGTCTCCGAGGTGCCGCCGTCCCCGAAGTAGGCGACCGTCACCACGTCCCGTCCGGCGAGGCGGGCGGCATAGGCGTGGCCCACCGCATGCGGGAGATGGCTGGCGATGGGGACGGCGATCGACATCATCCCGTAGCGGTGGACGTCCCAGTCCACGTTGGGGAGCCCGCGCCAGTAGGCGAGGATCACCTCGAGCGGCATCCCCCGGGTGATCTGGACGGCGTGCTCCCGGTAGGCGGGGTAGACGAAGTCGCCGGGACGGAGCGCGGCGGCGGACCCCACCTGGGTCGCCTCGTGGCCCTCCAGCATGGCGTAGGTGCCCAACCGCCCCTGGCGCTGGGCTGCCAGCGCCCGGCGGTCGAACGCCCGGGAGCGGAGCATCAGCCGGTGGAGGTCGACCAGCTCCTCGTCGGGCAGGTCGGGCAGTTCGCCGACGACCGACCCGTCGGGGGCGAGCACTGTGTTCATACCCGGGCCGACTTCGGTCGGCTCCGCCGCTCGGAGTCGGCCCTCCTCCCGCAGATGGGGGCCCCTACCCCATCGCGGGCCGTCGTCCGTCTGACGCGATTCGGTCGGGTGAGGCATCCTGCTCACGCCGTCGCCGCGTCCCAGGCCGCCATCACCCGCTCGTTCTCGTCCTCGGTGCCCACCGAGATCCGGATGCCCGGTCCCATGGCCCGCACGATGACGCCCTGGTGGAGCATCCGGTCGGCGATCGCTCCAGAGTCGCCGTCGGGCACCACCCAGACGAAGTTCGCCTGGCTGGGGGCGACGGCGACGCCGCGGTGGGCGAGCTCGGCGGCGAGGAACTCCCGGCCGATCTCGTTCTCCTTCACCCGCTGCTCCAGCCGGTCGACGTGGCGGAGCGCCTCGGTGGCCGCCGCCTGGCCGAGGGTGGTCACCGAGAAGGGCGGCTGGGTGGCGAGGAACGAGGCCAGCGTCGGGGGGGCCCCGATGGCGTACCCCACCCGGAGCCCGGCCAGCCCGAACACCTTGGAGAAGGTGCGGGTGACCACCACGTTCGGGCGCTCCAGGGCGAGCGGGATGGCGGTGGCCCAGTCGGGGGCGGTGACGTACTCGCCGTATGCCTCGTCGACCAGGACCAGGATGTCGTCGGGGACGGTGTCGACCAGCTCGGTGACGGCGGCGGCGGGGACATATGTGCCGGTGGGGTTGTTCGGGTTGCACACGTAGAGCACCCGGGTGTCGTCCCGCACCGCCGCCGCCATCGTCCGCAGGTCGTGACGCTGCTCTCCGTCGAGTGGGACCTTCACCGCCTCGGCGCCGGCGAGCAGGGTGGCGATCGGGTAGACCACGAACGAAGGATCGGCGAACACGGTGGTGGTTCCCGGCTCGGCGGCAGCGAGGGTGATCAGCGTGAGCAGCTGGGTGCTCCCCGCTCCCACCCAGACGTGGCCCGGGTCGATCCCGAGGTAGCCGGCGATCGCCTCGGTGAGGATGTGGGCGGTCATGTCCGGGTAGCGGCAGGTGGAGGCGATGGCGTCGACGATCGCCTCCTGCACCTCCGGCCACGGCGGCACCGGGCACTCGTTGGAGGCCACCTTGACGACGTCGTCGAGCCCCAGCTCGCGCATCACCTCGTCGATGGGCTTGCCCGGGCTGTACACCGGCACCTTGGAGAGATTGCTGCGGAGCCTGGGCATCGATGGTCCTCCTGATCGTCCCGCCACGAGACTGGATCTGTGACCAATCTGCCGTGTCATTGTGCATGCCTCGCGGCAGTTGAGCCACTCAGACGTTCCGAACTGGACAATGTGCGCTACCCATCGTCGCCCGCCGCTGCCGTGCTGATCACCGTGCTCAGCACGCCTCGACGGGCAGGACCGGCGGCCTACCTTGGGGTGATGGCTGATCGCAGCGGCGCGGTTCATCCGATCGATCCGGTCGACGAGGAAGCGGGGGTCGGGCGGAAGCAGCGGCCGAGTCGCCTGCCGCTCTTCGCCGCCGGCTTCGCCGCCGTCGTGCTGTTCGCGCTGCTGATGACGCTGGTCCGACCCGGGGACGATCTGCCGCCGTCGCCGGCTCCCGGCACGACAGCCGCCGCCACCGAGATCCCGATCGCCATTCCCGAGGCAACGGAGCCTCGGCCGGCGTCGCCCGGGCTGGCGTCGTCTCCCGACTGGGTGGCGGTGGGCACCGGGCGCTTCCAGCTCGGGGTGACCTCTTGGGTGCCGGTGTGGACCGGCACCGAGATCGTCTTCCAACGGACGAGCCGTGAGCTGGTGGCCTTCGATCCGGCCACCGAGACGTGGAGGGAGCTGGCCCCCGCTCCGATCCGCATCCGAGGAGACGATGTCACCGGCCTGTGGGCGGGCGAGGAGCTGGTGGTGTGGACCGATGAGGGGGCGGCGGCGTGGGACCCGGTGTCCGACGACTGGCGAGTGCTCGGCCGGTGGCTGCTCGAGCCGCTCCCATCCCGCAGGGCGGTGTGGACCGGGGACGACATCGTCGACTTCGACGCGGCGGTCGCAGTCGATCCGATCGACGGGAGCTCTCGGCCGATCACGCAGGCGCCGCGCTCGCTGGGCGAGCGTGAAGTGGTCGTCTGGGCGGGCGATCGCGCCGTCGCCGTTCCGGGGGGTGCGGTCTATGTCCCGGCCACCGATACCTGGGCGGATGCCCCACCGAGCGGGCTCACCCCGCTGGCGGCCGACGCGGTGTGGACCGGGGATCACGTCTTCGCCGCGGACTATCTCATGCAGGCCCGCGGCTACGACCCGCTGACCGACACCTGGTCGTCGTACCCGGACGTGCCGCTGCGGTTCTCCGAGTGCGCCCCCTCGACCCACCTGCTGCGGGGCGCGCCCCTCATCGACCACTGTTCGGGTCTGGCACTGTGGGACACGGCCGAGGGTGGTTGGCTGCCGATCGCGCTGCCCGGCCTGCTCTCCGGCGACGCCGTCGTCTCGACCACCGACGAGGTGTACGCGGTGACCGGATATGGCTTGTACCGGCTGGCAGCCGGCGTGCTCGAGTCAGGCCCGCGCCGGCTGGCCGTCGGCGCCAGCCTCCTCGACGTGCCCGATGGCTGGTCGGTAGGGGAGGTCGATTCGACCGGCAGCGGCGACGGTCCGGCGGCGGAGCACACCGTCAACGTCGCCCTCGAAGGACCGGTGGCGGCGGAGTGCCGGGTGCGTGCCACCAACGGCGACTCCGCCACCGTGATCCGACGGTTCCTCGTCCCCGGTCATACGGTCACCCGGTTCGAGCTCGCCGTCGGCGGCAAGCCGGTCGAGGCGGTGTCCGTGCCCGCCGGTGGCTACGACGACGACCTCCACCTCGTCTGGGCGACGGGGAGCACCGACGCGGTCGACGTCGCCTGCACCGACCCGGCGGCGACCGCGGAGATCGCCCGTCACGTCTGGTCGCCGTGGCAGGACCCCGGTTGACCAGTCTGCGCGCTCGCCCTTCGTTATCCTGACCGATCTGCCCAACCGGGAGAGGTCGAGGTGAGCAGAGAGCGACCCGTCGACGAGCTGGACACCCGTCTGATCGAGGCCATGGCGGCCAACCCCCGCGCCGGGATCCTGGAGATCGCCCGGCTGCTCGGGGTCGCCCGCAACACCGTCTACGCCCGGCTGGAGCGGTTGGAGCGGCGGGGGATCATCACCGGCTTCGGGCCCGAGGTCGACCCGGCGGCTCTCGGGTTCGTCGTCACCGGGTTCACCACCATCGAGGTCACCCAGGGACGGTTCTCCGAGGTCGTCGACCGGCTCGAGGCGATCCCCCAGGTCATCGAGGTGCACACCGTCGCCGGGGTGGGCGACCTCCTGTGCCGGGTGGTGGCCCGGTCGAACGAGGGGATCATGGACATCGTCGAGCTGATCCTGCAGATCCCCGGGGTCGATCGGACCCGGACCGCCCTTGCCCTGGCCCACCCGATCCACGCCCGGCCGCTTCCCCTGGTACGGCTGGCAGCCACCGTCTGAGACACCGGGCGACGGCTCCCGACTTGGTGTCGGAAAGCGTCGTGGGCAGTTTGCCCTCGCTCATGACCCCTCCCGATTCCAACGTCACCGAGCTTCCCGACCCGGCGCCCCCTGTCGGTGTGCTGCTGCTCCAGCTGGGTACCCCCGACTCGCCGTCGGTCGAGGACGTCCGGATCTACCTGCGCGAGTTCCTCGGCGACCCGCGAGTGCTCGACATGCCGGCGCCGGCCCGGGCGCTCCTGCTCAACGGGGTCATCCTGCCGTTCCGTCCCAAGCGGTCGGCCGAGCAGTACGAGAAGATCTGGACCGAGCAGGGATCGCCGCTCACCATCCACACCGAGGAGCTGACCGCACGGCTCCAGGAGGCACTGGGCGAGGGGTACGTCGTCGCCTACGGCATGCGCTACCGCAACCCGCCGATTGCCGGCGCCGTCGACCGCCTCGCCGAGGCAGGCTGCAACCGGGTGGTCGTGGTGCCGCTGTTCCCCCACTACGCCTCGGCGTCCTCGGGGTCGGCGCTCGAGCTGGCCCTTCGGGAAGTCGCCGGTCGCTGGAACGTCATCGACGTGAGCATGGTGGGCGCCTTCTTCGACGAGCCGGGCTATGTGCGCTCGGTGGCCGACGTGGCCCGGCCCCACCTCGACGCCTTCGCCCCCGACCACGTGCTGTTCAGCTACCACGGGCTGCCCGAGCACCAGGTGCGCAAGAGCCACCTCGACGGGGCCGACTGCGCCGCCACCCCGGGCGGCTGCCACCGCTTCGTCGCCACCAACCGGTTCTGCTACCGGGCGCAGTGCCTCGCCACCACCCGGGCGGTGGCCGCCGCCCTCGGCCTCGCCGGGGATGCCCATGGCTCGGCGTTCCAATCCAGGCTGCGGGGCCAGAAGTGGATCGAGCCGTACACCGACGTCGAGGTCGAAGGGCTCTACGCAACCGGGGTCCGCCGGCTGGCGGTGCTCACCCCGTCCTTCGTCGCCGACTGCCTGGAGACGCTGGAGGAGATCGGCATCCGGCTGCGCCAGCAGTGGGCGGACATCGGCGGCGAGGACCTGCTCCTGGTGCCCTGCATCAACGCCGAGCCCGTGTGGGTGAGGGCGCTGGCCGCCCTGGTCTCGCAGGCCGGTTGAAGGCACTGACTCGCTACTTGCGCACCGCCTCGGCGGGAGGGATGCGCGCCGCTCGCCGCGCCGGGTAGAGCCCCGCCAGCGCTCCGACCAGCAGAGCGACGCCGATGCTGGCGGCGATCCCCAACGGGGGGACGTCGATGGTGAGCCCCCGGTTGGTGGCGAAGCCGACGGTGATGGCTGCGCCCAGCACGACCCCGGCGAGCCCGCCGATCACGGCCAGCAGCATCGACTCCACCAGGAACTGCATCCGGATGTGCCTCCGGGTCGCACCCAGGGCGCGGCGTACCCCGATCTCGGTGCGCCGCTCCAGCACCGACATCACCATGATGTTGGCGATGGCCACCCCGGCCACCAGGAGGGCGACCGCACCCAGGCCGATGAGCAGCCCGGTGAGGGCCTGGTCGGCGGCCCGCCTGGCCAGCAGGGCGTCGGCGGGTCGGGTGACCTCCACGGCGTCGGGCTGCTGGGGATTGACCGTGGCCGGGATGACCTCGGCGACGGCGTTGAGCGATTCCGGGTCGGCCCGCACGTACAGGGTGGTGGGGGAGAGCGTCGTGTCGAACAGGTCGGCGGCCACCGGGTAGCCGATCAGGGCGCCGCGTTCCAGGTCGGGGTGGAGGGGGAGGTCGTCGAGGATCCCGATCACGGTGAACCAGGTGTCGCCCACGAACACCCGGGGCGGCGGATCGAGACCGGTGATGCCGAGCCGCTCGGCGGCGACGTTGCCCAGCACCACCGCCGGGAGCTGCTCGGTGGCGGCGTCGATGAAGCGCCCGGCGGCGACGTCGGCGCCCAGCTCGCCGGCGAGGTCGGTGCGGGCGGCGAAGACCCCGATCCCGCCGGTCTCCAACTCCTCGATGAGGTCGTTGCGGCGCACGGTGGCGTCGACGGCGGTGACCTGGGTGGCCGAGTCGACCGGCCCGATGCGGCTCGCCATCACCCTCGCCTCCTCGGGCACCTCGCCGCCTCCGCCCAGGATGCCCGACCCGGGGGTCACCCGCAGCAGGTTGGTGCCGAGCCGGTCCAGGGTGCGGATGAGGTCGGCCCGGCCCGAGGCCGAGATGCCGATCACGGCGACGATGGCGGCGATCCCGATGGCGATCCCCACCGCAGTGAGCACCGCCCGGGCGGGCCGGGCGGCCAGCCCGCGGGCCCCCAGCCCGAGCATGTCGACGGGGCGGACGGCGCTCTTCATCGCCCGGGCCCCCCGTCTTCGCCGACCACCCTGCCGTCGCCGACCACCTTGCCGTCGCGCAGCGTGATCGTCCTGGGGAAGCGGGCAGCCAGGTCGGCCTCGTGGGTGATCACCACGATGGTGGCCCCTGCGGCGTTGAGCTCGACGAGGAGGTCGGCGATCTCCCCGCTGGTGGCGCTGTCGAGGTTGCCGGTGGGCTCGTCGGCGAACACGATCCCCGGGTCGCCCACCAGCGCCCGGGCGATGGCCACCCGCTGCCGCTCGCCGCCGGAGAGCTGGTCGGGCCGGTGGTCGAGCCGGTGCCCGAGCCCGACCCGGTCGAGCACCTCGGCCGCCTCTGCCAGCCGGCGGCGGCGAGGAATCCCCCGGTAGATGAGGGCCTCGGCCACGTTGGAGGTGGCGTCGAGGCCCTCGATGAGGAAGAAGTCCTGGAAGACGAAGCCGATGCGGTGCGAACGCAGCCCGGACAGCTCGGCGTCGGAGAGCTCGGCCAGGTCGATGCCGTCCACCTTCACCGTCCCCGCGGTGGGACGGTCGAGCGCCCCCATCAGGTTGAGCAGCGTGGACTTCCCCGACCCCGACGGGCCTATCACGGCCGCCAGCTCCCCGCTCTCGACCACCAGGTCGACATCACTCAGGGCGGTCACCTGGGGCGGGCCGGCGTAGGTCCGGCCGGCGGCTTCGAGCTCGAGGACGGCGGGCACGGTCAGCGGGGGACGACCACGACGTCACCGGGCTCGACGTCGCCGGTGACCTCGACGAGGCCGTCGGCGAAGGTCCCCACCTCGACCGCCACCAATCTGGTGGAGCCTTCCTGGTCGCCCCCGTCGGAGGCGACGACCTCGACGGCGTAGCCGCCCTCGGCCAGGGCGAGCAGCGCCTCCACCGGCACGGCGAGCACGGCCTCGGCGGTGCTCGAGGCGACGTCGACGTCGACCGGCGCCTCGTCGATCCCCGCTGCCAAGCTCTCGTCGGCGAGGTCGATGCGCACCTCGACCACCCGCCGGCTCTCGCCTTCACCGTTCCCTGACGCCTCGTCCGAGGAGATGACCAGCCGGCCCACCTCGCGGACGGTTCCGGTGGTCGCGGTCCCGTCCGGCAGGGTGACGGCGACCTCGTCGCCGGCGGCGAGCAGGTCCTGCCGGTCGGCATCGAGCAGCACCAGCACGTCGTGGTTGCGGGCGGTGACGGCGTACACCGGGCTGCCCGGGGCGACAACGGCGCCCGTCTGGGTGGCGGCCACCCCGACCCGGACCGGCGCGGCGACGAACACGATGTCGGCGAGCCCGACGATGCCCGTCTCCTCGCCGCCCATCGACGCCTGCCACTCCTCCACGGCGGAGGTGGTGGCGCCGTCGAAGGTCTCGTCGACCGAGAGGGCGCCGTCGGCGGTGAACCCCAGGGCCTCGAGGTTGGCTTCGAGCTGGGCCACGTCGGGGCCGTCGGGGACGCCCTCGGCGAGGGCGCGCCACACCGGGCGGTCGCCGAACATGACGGTCACCGGGCGGCCGTCCAGCTCGTAGGCGACATCACCCCGTGCGAGCACGGTCCCGCCCTCGGGCAGGCCGGTCACGGTGCCCGGTGCGGTGGCGAACAGCGTGCGGGGCGACCGGTAACCCAGCGTTCCTTCGAGCGTCTCCCGCTCCACCAGGTCGGTGCGGACGACGGCGACGGTGGCCGCGGGGGTGGTCGTCGCCGGCTCGGCGCCCGTTTCGTCTTCCCCGATCAGGTCCACGGCGACGAAGACGGCGACCCCTGCCAGGAGGAGGACGACGACTCCGATGGCGATGGCGAGCCCCCGGCTCATTCGTCGAGGCCGGGGAACCCCACCTGGCGCCGGCACACGTCGAGGGCATCCTGGAAGCCCTGGTCGGCGAAGTCGGCGAAGGCGGTCAGCGGGAAGGGGATCGCCGCGGTGCTGGACGGGTCGGGGAAGTCGGCGATCCCTTGTTCCCGCATGCAGACTGCGAACTCCTGGAGCGAGTCCTGGAGCAGCGCCTGCAGCTCGGGGTCGTCGGCGAAGGAGAAGGCACCGGCGTCGGTCAGGATGGGCAGGCAGGTGTCGGCGGCCGCCTGCACCTCTGGGGACTCGAGGTCGATCCCGGCGATGTCCTCAGGCCGGATGATCGGGGCACCCGATGCATCGAGCTGGACGTCGGGCACGTCGATGCCCTCGTCGCGCAGGCACTGGGTGAAGTCGAGCAGGGCATCCTCGATCCCCTGCCGACCATCGTCACTCCCGGCTCCTTCTTCCGCCGAAAGCGAGGCGACCTCTTCGGCCTCGTCGTCACCGCCACACGCCGCCACCAGCGTGAGGGCGAGCGCCATCACGAGGACGTGGACGATTCGTCGGGTGATCGGCACCTGGGCTCCTCGGGAGGGTCGCCGGTACGGTACCGGGGTCCCGGGGCAATCCCATCGCGGCTCTGCTGCGCGTTGCCGGTCAGCTACATGGTCAGGGGATGCCGGTCTTGGTCTCGCAGGTGGCGTCGCCGGTGTCGACCCCGGGCCCGCCGGCGCACGAGTCGACCCCGGCTCCGCCGGTGAGGGCGTCGTCCCCGTTGCCTCCCGTGAGGGTGTCCGCTCCGGCGCCACCGGTGAGGGAGTCGGCACCCGTCCCACCGGTCAGGTTGTCGGCTCCATCTCCGCCGATCGAGTCGTCGGCACCGGCACCTCCGGTCAGGGTGTCTCTCCCCACCCCGCCCGCCATGGTGTCGTTCCCGTTGCCTCCGGTGACGACGTCGTTCCCCGACCCGCCGCAGACGACGTCCGCGCCGCCGAGCCCTTCGATCGTGTCGTTACCGCCGAGCCCGACGATCACGTCGGCGCCCGATGTGCCGTTGATGGTGTCGGCGAACTCTGTGCCCACGGTGAGGGCGACCATGCCCTCACACTGGTAGGTGATGCCGCTTCCGCCGGTGAGGGTGAAGGTTGTGGTGGTGACGGGTGAGGTGTTGCCGTAGGTGTCGATGGCTTGGATCTTGACGGTGTGGGTGGTGGCGGTGAGGCCGGTGTAGGTGATGGTGCCGGTGGTCCCGGTGCCGCAGGTGGTGGTGACGGCGGTGTCGAGGGTGCATTCGAAGGTGACGGTTTCGTTGGAGCTGTAGGCGAGGGTGGCGGTGGTGCCTGGCCCGGTGGCGGGTGGTTGTTGGGTGATGGTGAGGGTGGGGTTGGTGAGGAAGTTGGCGAGTTTGGCTGCCATGTCGGTTTGGATGGCGGTGTAGGCGGCGTTGTTCCACAGGTTGGTGAGTTCCCATGGGTCGGTGGTGAGGTTGTAGAGCTGGACGTGGCCGGTGTCGCGCCCGACCAGGTACTTGTACCACTGCCCGGTGGTGGCCTTGGCGACGACGCCGTCGATGGGGGCGTCGAGGTCGTAGAGGCCCCATTCGGTGCGCCACGGGGTGGTGGGGTTGGAGAGGATGGGGAGAAGGGAGCGCCCGTCCATTCGGATGGTGGCGGTGGCGTCGGCGAGGTCGACGATGGTGGGGGCGATGTCGATGTTGAGGGCGTAGTTGGAGGAGTCGCGGGTGCCGTTGGCGGCGCCGGGGCAGATCCCGGTGGGGCACACCATGATGAACGGGACCCGGTGGCATTCCACGTATGGGCACTGCTTGCCGGTGAGCCGGTGCTCACCGGTGCCGCCGCCGTTGTCGGAGATGAAGATCCACACCGTGTTGGCCAGTCGCCCGTCGGTGGCGAGCTGGTCGTAGAGGGACCCCACCATGTCGTCGACGGCCCGGTTCTGTTCCAGCGACAACCGGAAGGTGTTGAGGTTGCGGGTCATCTGGTTGGCCTTGAGCGGGGTTGCCGGCAGATACGCCGGTGGGTTGGGTGACGGGATCACGTTGTGCGACGGGTAGGTGGTGATGGTGAGCCCGGTGTAGATGCCCTGGTGGCGGGCGGCGACCACCTGCGGGTTGTGCGGCGACGCCGGGTTGACGTAGAGGAAGAACGGGGTGGTGGTGTTGGCGGAGAGGAAGTCCTTGGACTGCTTGCAGATCAGGTCGGTGGAGTACAGGTTCCCGGCGGCGCACGCCGCCGTCGACGTCGAGTCGACGTTGTTGTACCGGGTGACCTCCATGGTTCCCCCCGACTCCCAGTTGATCCACGGGTAATCGGTGTACGGGTTGTCCTGGTTGGTGTACCCGTGGAACGAATGGAACGAGTCCCACCCCGGTGGGATGTAGTTGGCCAACGATCCCGCCCCGTACCCGTTGAGGTACTTGCCCACCAACCCGGTCCGGTACCCGGCGGCGTCCAACCAGGTCGCCAGCGTCGCCGAGTCATCCAACAGGGCACCATCGAGGTTGTTCACCCCGTGATGGCGGGTGTACTGGCCGGTCAGGATCGACGCCCGCGACGGGCAACACAACGACTGGGTCACCTCACCACGCAGGAACGTCACCCCGTTGGCCACCAGCTTCTGCGCCACCTGCGGCATGCACGAACTCGCCCCCGACGTGTAATCCGAGCTGTCGAACGTCGGCGAACACCGACCAATCGAATCCCACCGCTGATCATCCGTCACCACCAACACAAAGTTCGGCTGCACCCCACCCTGACCCTGCGCCACCACCGGGCGCGAAGCCGCCATCGCCGGAGCGACGTCAACCGGCCCAGCCGTGGCAGGGCCGATCGACATCAACAGCGCCGCCGACAGGATCGCACCGCGAAGGAGACCACGACGCATCATCGGGACCGACCGCCCATCACCCACATTCCCTCCCCAGGAAGATCGGGGAGATCGTCACTCCCAACCATCACCCCACCATCACCGCACCCATACCGATACGGCGCGGCCAACGGTCAGGCGTGGGACCGGGCGGCGCCGGGCCTCGGCGGAGGTCGGTGCTCAGCGCACGGGTCGGGGCTAGGTGATGGTGACGGTGAGGGTGAGGGTGACGCGGAGCCCGGTGGTGACGCTGATGGTCTGCAGGGTGGCGGTGTAGGTGCCTGCGGTGGTGTAGGTCTTGGTGAACGTCTTGGACTTGGCGGAGGCTTGGGTGCCGTCGCCGTAGGTGATGGTGCGGCGGTGGTTGCCGGTGTGGGTGTCGGTGAAGGTGATCGCCTGCCCGGTGGTCGCCGGGTTGGGGGCGGCGGTGAACTGCCCGGTGGGCACGGTGTTGCTCACCGTCACCGTGACCGCGGTGGAGGTGGCGGTGTTGCTGGCGGTGTCGGTGGCCAGTGCGGTGAGGGTGTGGGATCCGTTGGTGACGGTGGTGGTGTTCCAGCTGTAGGTGTACGGGGCGGTGGTGAGGGTGGCCACGGTGGTTCCGTCGACCTTGACCTGCACCGACGCCACCGCCACGTTGTCGGTGGCGGTCATCGACACGGTGGTGGTGCCCGACACCGTCGCCCCCGACACCGGGGCGGTGATCGACGCCGTCGGCGGCACCGTATCCGAAGGCGGTGGCGGCGCGTCGCCGTCGAAGAAGGCGGCCAGCTGTGCCCCGACGAACAGCTCGCCGGCGTCGTTGAGGCTGCACTTGTCGGTGCCCAACATGCTGTTGGGCAACGGACCGGTGTTCGGACCGCGCACGGCGAGGTTCTCGGCGGCGGCCCAGTCGGCGAGGGCCACCGTGTTGGGCTGCCCGAAGGCGCCGGTCTGGAGGCAGCCCCCGTCGGCGAAGCCGTTGAGCGGCGAGACGACGACCGGCGTTCCCGGGAGCAGGCCGTTGAGGCGCTCGATGGTGTAGGTGAGATCGACCTGTTGCTCGATGCTCATCGGAAGTGGGCTGGCTTCGTTGCCCTTCAGGCAGATCTGGAGCCAGACCGAGGTCGGCGGGGTGGTGGCGGCCCTGGTCTCCAGCGCCTGCCATGGGACGGTCCCACCGGCACCCCATGATGTGATGACGCCGCTCTCGTAGTCGACCAGCGGCACGGACCAGAACTTGTCGAGCCCCGAGACCGCAGAGTATCCCTCGACGTGTTGCACGGTGTTGGAGCAGCCGACCACGCCCAACGGCCCGGCGAGATCGGATGGGGCGAGGGGTGGCAGCGGAGGTCGGTCCGGCTTCGGTGGCGGTGGTGTCTGCCATCCGCCGTTGTCGAACCAGGCGACCAGCTGAGCTCCGACATGGCTGATACCTGACGAGGTGAGATGGCACTGATCGGCGGAGACCAGGTCGATGGTCGGCAGCCCGGTGACCGGGCCGTACTGGACGCCGAGGTGCTCGATGCCCCACTCGACGGCGGCCACGCCCACATCGACCCCGCGGGCGCCGACCCGTGGGCAGACATGTCCCGGCGGGAAGCCGTTGATCGGTGACACGTAGACGGGGATGGCGGGGTCACGCAGGCGGATCTGTTCGACGACGTGGGTGAGCAGCGTCTCGGTGTCGAGCCCGTCGGCGTCGCTGACGCACAGCATCACCCACGCCGCCGTGTACCCGGCGGACGGCCGGGAGCCGTCGTACTTGGCCCATGCCGCCCCGTACTTGCCGGCGAGCGGGTTTCCCCAGATGTCGAAGGAGAGCCCACCGAGAGGCTGGGCGTTCATCTGGTCGAGCGACGACTGGGCCCGGTAGCCGGTGAGATGCTGGCTGGTGTTCGAACAGCCCACGACCCCGACCGAGTTGGTGAGGTAAGGGGGTGTGGGGCCACCGGTCTGGGCCGCCACCGGCGGGCCGGTCGAAACCAGCAACGCCGTCGACGCCACCAGCCAGGCGAACACTCCAACGAGGATCAACGCGGGGCGCCTCATCGACCTGCCTCCTTCGAGCAATGCCTTGTCATACGCAACCCCGCGTTGCATCCCCGTAGTACGCATCCGCCACCGGTTCTGTGTAGGGCCGAAGGGCCCAAGGCGTGGCGATCGCCGGGGTCGACTACCTACGAGCGTGGTGTGCTGTCGTCACGTCACAGTCACCGGACCCGTACCGGCGCGTCCGGGTGCTTCGGGAGTGGGGCCGCGTGGCGTGCCGTCTGCCGTCGGCTTTGCGGCGTCAGCGCAGCTGGTTGGTGCCGGTGACGCCGGTGGTGATGGTGACGGTGAGGGTGAGGGTGACGCGGAGCCCGGTGGTGACGCTGATGGTCTCCAGGGTGGCGGTGTAGGTGCCGGCGGTGGTGTAGGTCTTGGTGAACGTCTTGGACTTGGCGGAGGCTTGGGTGCCGTCGCCGTAGGTGATGGTGCGGCGGTGGTTGCCGGTGTGGGTGTCGGTGAAGGTGATCGCCTGCCCGGTGGTCGCCGGGTTGGGGGCGGCGGTGAACTGCCCGGTGGGCACGGTGTTGCTCACCGTCACCGTGACCGCGGTGGAGGTGGCGGTGTTGCTGGCGGTGTCGGTGGCCAGTGCGGTGAGGGTGTGGGATCCGTTGGTGACGGTGGTGGTGTTCCAGCTGTAGGTGTACGGGGCGGTGGTGAGGGTGGCCACGGTGGTTCCGTCGACCTTGACCTGCACCGACGCCACCGCCACGTTGTCGGTGGCGGTCATCGACACGGTGGTGGTGCCCGACACCGTCGCCCCCGACACCGGGGCGGTGATCGACGCCGTCGGCGGCACCGTATCCGAAGGCGGGGTCGCCGGCGTGGTCACGGAGATCTCGTTCGACGCCACCGACCGGTTGCCGGCGGCGTCCACCGCTCGCACGACGTAGGAATACGTGGTGCTCGGCGAGACCGTGGTGTCGGTGTAGCTGGTCCCGGTCGGGGTGGCGATGTCAACGCCGTTGCGGGCCACGGCATAGTGGGTGACGCCGACGTTGTCGGTCGAGGCGCCCCAGCTCAGCGACACCGCGGCGTGGGTCACGCTGGTGGCGGCCAGCCCGGCCGGTGCGGTCGGCGCCTCGGTGTCACCCCCGCCTCCGCCGGTGAGGGTGAAGGTTGTGGTGGTGACGGGTGAGGTGTTGCCGTAGGTGTCGATGGCTTGGATCTTGACTGTGTGGGTGGTGGCGGTGAGGCCGGTGTAGGTGATGGTGCCGGTGGTGCCGGTGCCGCAGGTGGTGGTGACGGCGGTGTCGAGGGTGCATTCGAAGGTGACGGTTTCGTTGGAGCTGTAGGCGAGGGTGGCGGTGGTGCCTGGCCCGGTGGCGGGTGGTTGTTGGGTGATGGTGAGGGTGGGGTTGGTGAGGAAGTTGGCGAGTTTGGCTGCCATGTCGGTTTGGATGGCGGTGTAGGCGGCGTTGTTCCACAGGTTGGTGAGTTCCCATGGGTCGGTGGTGAGGTTGTAGAGCTGGACGTGGCCGGTGTCGCGCCCGACCAGGTACTTGTACCACTGCCCGGTGGTGGCCTTGGCGACGACGCCGTCGATGGGGGCGTCGAGGTCGTAGAGGCCCCATTCGGTGCGCCACGGGGTGGTGGGGTTGGAGAGGATGGGGAGAAGGGAGCGCCCGTCCATTCGGATGGTGGCGGTGGCGTCGGCGAGGTCGACGATGGTGGGGGCGATGTCGATGTTGAGGGCGTAGTTGGAGGAGTCGCGGGTGCCGTTGGCGGCGCCGGGGCAGATCCCGGTGGGGCACACCATGATGAACGGGACCCGGTGGCATTCCACGTATGGGCACTGCTTGCCGGTGAGCCGGTGCTCACCGGTGCCGCCGCCGTTGTCGGAGATGAAGATCCACACCGTGTTGGCCAGTCGCCCGTCGGTGGCGAGCTGGTCGTAGAGGGACCCCACCATGTCGTCGACGGCCCGGTTCTGTTCCAGCGACAACCGGAAGGTGTTGAGGTTGCGGGTCATCTGGTTGGCCTTGAGCGGGGTTGCCGGCAGATACGCCGGTGGGTTGGGTGACGGGATCACGTTGTGCGACGGGTAGGTGGTGATGGTGAGCCCGGTGTAGATGCCCTGGTGGCGGGCGGCGACCACCTGCGGGTTGTGCGGCGACGCCGGGTTGACGTAGAGGAAGAACGGGGTGGTGGTGTTGGCGGAGAGGAAGTCCTTGGACTGCTTGCAGATCAGGTCGGTGGAGTACAGGTTCCCGGCGGCGCACGCCGCCGTCGACGTCGAGTCGACGTTGTTGTACCGGGTGACCTCCATGGTTCCCCCCGACTCCCAGTTGATCCACGGGTAATCGGTGTACGGGTTGTCCTGGTTGGTGTACCCGTGGAACGAATGGAACGAGTCCCACCCCGGTGGGATGTAGTTGGCCAACGATCCCGCCCCGTACCCGTTGAGGTACTTGCCCACCAACCCGGTCCGGTACCCGGCGGCGTCCAACCAGGTCGCCAGCGTCGCCGAGTCATCCAACAGGGCACCATCGAGGTTGTTCACCCCGTGGTGGCGGGTGTACTGGCCGGTCAGGATCGACGCCCGCGACGGGCAACACAACGACTGGGTCACCTCACCACGCAGGAACGTCACCCCGTTGGCCACCAGCTTCTGCGCCACCTGCGGCATGCACGAACTCGCCCCCGACGTGTAATCCGAGCTGTCGAACGTCGGCGAACACCGACCAATCGAATCCCACCGCTGATCATCCGTCACCACCAACACAAAGTTCGGCTGCACCCCACCCTGACCCTGCGCCACCACCGGCGACATGGCTGTGGGCGACCCGGTTTCGACCACGGGGCTCGAGGCGGGGAGGGTGCCGGCCGGATCGGCGACGGCTCGTCCGATCGACGACACCGTCGCCATCGAGAGCAACGCAGCCACCACGACGAAGCGGATACCCCTCATGCCAGCTCTCCCCGTTTGGCTGATGCCGCTCCCCCGAGCAGCCGTGCAGGACATTCCAGCCCCACCAACCAGTATCCGGTAGGGGTCGGGCGACCCATATTGTGGGATAGGCAGGCGATGCATAGCGTCTGTCGACCCCTACCATTCGCCGGCCCGCCGCCTTCCTCGGAGCGCCATGTCCCTCGTCCGCCCGCTCACCTCGATCGTCGTGCTCGTCGTCCTGCTCGCCGCTTGCGGAGGCGGCGACGAAGCCGGTGACACCGCCACCTCGCTCCCGGTCACCTCGACCGCCGGTGATGGCACGACCACGGTCCCCGGGTCGGGCCCCACCGGTAACGGTGACGACGTCGTCGATGTTGGGGAGACGGTTCGGGTCGACTACATCGGCACGCTGGACGACGGGGAGCAGTTCGACAGCTCGTTCGATCGAGGCGATCAGCTCGAGTTCGTCGCCGGTACCGGGCAGATGATCCCTGGGTTCGACGCTTCCGTGGTGGGCATGACCGTAGGAGAGACCAAGACGGTCACCATCCCGGCTGCCGAGGCCTACGGCGAGCGCGACGAGGCGGCCATCGTCGAGTTCCCCATCGACGAGGTGCCCGAGCAGTTCCGGGTGGAGGGCACGCAGGTGGACCTGGGCAACGGTCTCCCCGCCACGGTTGTCGAGGTCACCGACACCGTGGTGCGGGTGGACACCAACCACCCGCTCGCCGGCGAGGCGCTCACCTTCGAGATCACCGTCGTCGAGATCGTCGGCTGACGGGCCCGTCCGGGTGGAACGGCCCGGCGTCCCTAACCTCCGAATCGCCGTGCGCCGCCTCCTCCTCCACCCGTGGCTGTTCGGGGTCTACCCGGTCCTCTACCTGTACTCGGTGAACCTCGACGAGGTCTCGGGGCCGGGCGACGTGGTCCCGGCGCTCCTCGCCACACTGGGCCTCACCGCACTGCTGCTGGTGATCGCCCGCCTGGTGTTGCGGTCGTGGCCGAAGGCGGCGGCGCTGACCTCGCTGCTTCTGGTGCTCGTCTTCTCCTACGGGCACGTGTGGCGGGCCATCGACGGAGCCGCTCTCACCGAGGCGGGGGGCAGGGACTACTGGCTGCTGGCGCTCTGGGGCGTCATCGCCGTCGCCGGCGGAGTCGCCGTGTGGCGGTCGCCCGACCCGCTTCCCGGGCTGACGATGGTGCTCAACGTCGCCGCCCTGGTCCTGGTGGGGGTGGCCGCCTCCTCGGTGGTCCTGGGGTCGCTCGACGACGGTGATCCAGCGGTGGCCGCCCCGCCCACCCAGGCGGGGAGCGAGGCGGAGGTGACACCGGTGGCCGACCTTCCGGACGACAGCCGCCCTCCCGACATCTACCTCCTGGTGTTCGACCGCTACGGCGGCGAGCGGACTCTGCAGAAGACCTACGGGTTCGACAACACCGGGTTCCTCGCCGGGCTCGAGGAGCGTGGCTTCTACGTCGCCCACGACGCCATCGGCAACTACCCGAACACGGCACACTCGCTGGCCACCTCGCTCAACCTCGGCTATCTCGACCATCTCACGGCCAGCGCCGGGCCCGACACCGGCGACTGGGAACCGGTGTACTCGATGGTCACCGACAACGAGGTGGGCCGTTTCCTCGAGGACCTCGGCTACCGCCAGGTACAGATCCCGTCATGGTGGGAGCCCACCCGGGACAGCACCACTGCCGACGTCACCCTCTCCTACGACCCGCTGTCCGAGTTCTCCCGGGTCCTCCTCAACACCACCGCGGTGCAGGCTGCGGCGATCCACCTCGGCCTGGTGGAGGACGAGGCCGACCCCAGGCGGGTCGAGTGGAACCGCGTCCAGTACCAGCTCGAGCAGGTCGCCGCCGTGCCCCACGGCGACCAGCCGGTGTTCGTCTTCGCCCACGTTCTCCTGCCGCACCATCCGTATGTGTTCGCCGCCGACGGCAGCTTCCAGACGGTGGCGGACGAGGAGGGGCTCAGCCAGGTGGAGCGCTACGTCGGGCAGGTCGAGTACGCCAACGACCAGATCGAGTTGCTGGTCGACGAGCTGCTCGACGTGCCCGAGAGCGAACGGCCGATCATCCTGCTCCAATCCGACGAAGGGCCGGCCCCGCGGCCGAGGCGGGACGCCCCGCCCCCGCCCGGGGACGACACCCCTTACTGGATGACCTACTCCGACGACCAGCTGCGGCAGAAGTTCGGCATCCTCAACACCTTCTACCTGCCCGGGTACGGAGGCGCCGAGCTGTATCAGGGCATCTCACCGGCGAACAACTTCCGGTTGGTGTTCAACGCCTACTTCGGCACCGACCTCCCTCTGCTCGAGGATCGCGCCTACGTCTGGACCGACCAGGCCCACCTGTACGAGTTCACCGACGTCACCGACCGGCTCGGGTAGCAGACGCCTCAGCCCTCGACCGGCTCCGCCTCCGCGCGCTCGGCCTCGCGGGTGAGATCGCGGAAGATCGGGCTGGTTCGCACCAGCTCCTCGTAGCGGCCCCGGGCGACGATCCGGCCCTCGTCCATCACCAGGATGGTGTCGGCGCGCAGCAGCGCCGGCTTGCGGTGCGACACCACCAGGGCGGTGACTCCGGCGTGCTCGGTGAACAGGCGCTGCCAGAGCGTTCGCTCCGTCTCGACGTCGAGGGCACTCGACAGGTCGTCGATCACCAGCAGCTCGGACCTGCGGGCGAACATGCGGGCGGTGGCGGTGCGCTGCACCTGCCCGCCCGAGAGCCGGACCCCGAGCGGGCCAACCATCGTGTCGAGCCCCTCCGGCATGGCGGCGAGGTCCTCCTCGAACGCGGAGGCCCGCACCGCTTCGAGGAGCGCCTCGTCATCGTCGTCTCGACCGAGCCGGAGGTTGTCCCGCAGCGACAATGAGAACAGCCGGGGGACCTGGGGCACGTACGCCGACCGGGGCGGGACGAAGAAGTCGTCCGCGTCGGTCACCGGCTCTCCGTTCCAGGTGATCGTCCCACCCTGGGCGGGGAGCAGCCCGAGCATGGCGCGCAGCAGCGTGGTCTTGCCCGCCCCGACCTTGCCGGTGACCACGGTGAACGAGCCCCGGGGCAGGGTGAACCCGACGTCGTCCACCCCGCCGCCGGTCTCCCGGTGGTGGAAGGTGAGCCCGTCTACGGCGACAACGTCGAGGAGGTCCCCGGCGGTGACCTGCTCCGGTTCGACCTCGGGCAGGTCGCCGGTGAGGTCGAGGTCGCGCTTCTCCACCAGGATCATCGGGTCGGCTCCGCCGAGCATCGCCGCCATCCGGTCGAAGGCGACCCCGGACTGCTTGAACTTGGCGAGGAACAGCCCGACGAAGTACCCGGCGTCGGTGACGAAGTCGAGGAAGTAGACGAACAGGGTGAAGTCGCCGATCCCGAGCGAGCCGTCCGACAGAGACGAGGCCCCGATGATGAGGATCAGCCCGATCCCGATGTTCACCGTGTTCCAGAACACCGACTCGAGGGTGGCGGTGAGCACCCGGTCGCGCACCATGTCCTTCCGCCGCTGGTCGTTGAGCCGGCGGAAGTGGGCCAGTGTGCTCTCCTCGGCCCCGGCGACCCTGATCGACTGCACCGACCCGAAGGTCTCGCCCAGCATGCCGGTGATCCGGCCGGTGGCGTCGCGGGCGGCCACCCGGTAGCGCCGGATGCGGCCGCTCATCCGCTCGGCGGTGGCCACCACGATCACCAGCGGGGCGAACACCAGGATGGTGAGCACCGGGTCGATCGACAGCAGGATGACGGCGGCGACCGTGGCCAGGGCGGCCGTGCCCGCCATGTCCACCGTCCACGACAGGGCCTCCTCGACGTGGTCGACGTCCTCGCGGTACCGGGTGATCATGTCGCCGGGGGACTCGTGCACGGCGTCGGCGCCGGGCGTCTCGTAGAGGCGCTCCAGCATGTTGCGGCGCAACAACGTGGATGTGCGGAACCCGAAGTGGACGTCGTTGAGCATCCCGACGACCATCACCACCAGGCGGGCCAGCCCGTAGGCGAAGAAGGCGGCGATCAGGGTGGTCGGGTTGAACCCGGGCTCGGCCTCGAGCTGGTTGAAGAACCGGGCGGTGAGCAACCCGGGGATCACCGGGAGCAGCCACATCGTGGTCCACAGGATGACGTTGGCGGCGTAGCGCCACGGGGCGTAGGCGACCATGCCGAGCATCAGGCGCCCGGTCGGGGCCTTGGTTCGGTCCTTCTTGGCGTCGGTGGCGGTCATGCCAGCACCTCCTCGATGCCTGCCGCCAGCAGGCGGGACAGGCGGGAGTCGGGGTCGGAGGCCAGGTCGAGGCGAGGGCCGTGCTCGACGATCCCCCCCGCCTCCATGATCAGGATGTCGTCGGCCCTGGTCACCGTCGCCAGCCGGTGGGCGATGATCAGCGCGGTGCGATGCTCGAGCAGCCGGTCGACGGCGCGCTCGATGAGGCCCTCCGTGGCCGGGTCGAGCCGTGACGACGCCTCGTCCATGATCACGACACCCGGATCCCGCAGGAAGATCCGGGTGAGCGCCAGCAGCTGCGCCTGACCCGCCGACAGGCCGGAGCCGCCCGACTCCAGCAGGGTGTCGAGCCCCGCCGGCTGGGTGGCCAGCCACCCGCTCAGCCCGAGGGTGTCGATGACGTCGCGGATCCGCCCGTCGTCGACGGCGCCGTCGAAGAAGGTCAGGTTGTCACGGATCGTCGCCCGGAACAGCTGCACGTCCTGGGTGACCATCCCGATGCGGTGGCGCACGCTCTCCCGGCCGGCCTCGGTCAGCGGCACCCCGCCGACCACGACCGTGCCCGACTGCGGGTCGTAGAGCCTGGTGAGCAACCGGGCCAGCGTCGTCTTGCCCGAACCGGTGCGGCCGAGCACGCCGAGGACCCGGCCCGGCTCGATGGCGAAGGACACGTCGTGCAGGACCGGCCCGTCGTCGCCGTCGTCCTCATAGGAGAACCGGACGTGGTCGAGCTCGACCGACAGCGGCCCAGAGGGCAGCGCCCGGTCACCCGTCCAGGTGAGTCGGGCCTCGGTGTCGAACAGCTCCTGCACCCGGGCGATGCCGGCGCCCGCCTTCTGGAAGTCCTCCATCTGGGTCCGGATCTCGTCCATCGGATCCCGGGTCATCGAGACGTAGTACCAGATGAGGTACACCGAGCCGAGCGTCAGGGTGCCGTTCCCGAACAACAGCGAGCCCAGCCAGAACACCAGCGCCGAGCCGACGACGTAGTTGGCGATGTTGGTGCCCCACAGCAGGGCGAACCCCATCCGACCCTTCACCTGCTGGGGGAGCCACACCCGCATGATCTCCGTGAAGCGGCGGACCATGTACCGGCTCGCGCCGTTGGCGCGGATGTCCTCGGTGCCGCCGAACTGCTCGCCCAGAGCCCCGAACAGGACGGCGCTGGTGGCCCGGACCTCCTTCCACCACGGCACCGCGATCACCTGGAGCCTGAGCATCAGGAACAGGGCGACCGCCGTGAAGGCGGTGACGCCGAAGCCCACCCACACGTTCTCCCGCCACAGCAGCACGAGGATGCCGAGGAGGAGCACCCCGTTGCCGACCACCTTGATGATGAAGGCCGAGAAGAAGTTGGAGAGGGCGATGACGTCGCCGTCGATGCGCTCGATCAACTCACCGGGGGTGTGGGCCTTGTGGAACCCCATGTCCAGCTCGAGCACGTGCTCGGTCACCTCGGCGCGCAGTTCGTTGGTGGCCGACCATCCGACGTACTCGGCCAGCCAGGTGGCGGTCACCGCCAGCAACTGGTGGGCGACGGCGATCACCATGAAGGCGACCGCCAGCGGCACCAGGTCGTCGACATCGGTGCCCGTCGTGACCCGGTCGATGATCTCGGCGACGATCTGCGGGTTGAGGAGCTGGAGCGTGATGGCGACCAGCAGCACCACGCCGAGCGCCAGCGCCCGCCAGCGGAGCGGACGCAGGTACTTGGTCAGCAGGTTGAAGTAGGCACGTACCGGGATCATGGGGCTCTCGGGTGTCGGTCGACGTCAAGAGACGTCGGCGGTGTGAGTGGGTCGTGGGGGCGCGGTTCACCCCCGAGGCGCTCGGTGGGGCGCTAACCCAGCCGCGGGGAGGCTCCGGGGCGCAGCGCCGCAATGCCGAGCATGTTGGGCGGCAACATCGCGCGAACCTCCTCCCGCATCCGACAACCGGCGGTGGCCCGGTCGACCACCTGTTCCCGATCCGGCCGGAACCTCTGGGACGAGGGCTGCGCCTGAGCGCGCGCCTCTGTCCGTCAGCGGTTCACGACCGGGGCCACTGTGCCAGAGGGGGAAGTGGGTGTCAAGATGTTTGCCCGGGCCGACCTCGGCGGCACTGCGTCGATACAACGGCACCGAACGACGCCCGGTCGGCCCTCCTCCGCACATGGGGCCCCTACCCCATGGCGGCCGTACGTGTTGCCAGCTTCCGCGGCGAGGGCAGGAAGTCAGCCTCGGTCGGAGATCTCCAACCACCTGACCCAGCGGCCGTGGGCCTCCACCTCGGCGAGGGTGAGGTGGACGTCCTGGGGCCATACCGACAGGCTGAGCTCGAAGGAGCGAGGCGCCGGCTCCATCCGCAGCCATGCCACCGGCGCCCGCCGGGTCGCCGACTTCCCGGCGGCCCGGACCGTGGTGAGCACCTGGTGGCGTTCGGCGGCGGTGAGGTACTGGGTGACGATCGACTGCATGACCACGGTGACCGCACCCGGATAAGGGTGGGCGAGACGGTCGGTCAGCCAGTCGGATGCGTGTTCGGGGTCCACCGGCGCCGGGTCGGACCGGGCGAGCTCGACGGCTCGCCGGAGCCTGACGAACCGGTCGACCTGGTCCGGCCACACGTAGGACAGGAGCCGCTCGACGTCATCCGGGTCGGTGACGTCGAGCGGGATGAGGTCGCAGCCGCGGCGGGCGGCGATCTCGACCGGGCGGTCCAGAGGAGGAGCCGGCCCCGACCACTCCGAGGCAACGGTGACCGGGCTGGAAGGGGGGCCGTACTCGAGGCCGTCGCCGAGCTCGTAGCGGAACCGGTCGAGGAGCAGGTTGAGCCCGGCGCTGGCTCCGATCTCGAGCAGGCGGATCGGCATGCCCAGCATGGCGGTCACCTCCAGCAGGCCACCGAGTAGCGGTGCGGCCCGCCCGATCTCGTTGGTCTGCGGGGCCCGGTTGAGGGCCGCCTTTACCGGCACCGGATGTGCCCGCACCGCCTCGAAGAACTCGGCGGTGCAGCCGGGCCAGGTGGGACGGCCGCCGACGCTCGGATAGTGGAAGGCGAGGCCGGGGGCGTCGCCTCGGAGCACGATCCGGTGGACACCGCCGAGGAGGCGGAGCGGGACGGCGTCGGTCACCGGGTCGGTCTCCCATTCGCCCACCAGCGGGGTCAGCTCACCGCCGCCGGCCAGGTCATCGGCGACGGCGAGCAGCAACCTGCGGTAGAGGTCGGAGCCCAGCTTGCCGCAGGCCGCCGACTGCAGCCTGAAGGCGTGAATTGTGTCCACCCCGGGGGAAGTGTGCCACAACACGGCCTCGTCGGTGCCGGCGGGACCACCGCCGGTCGAGTGTGCGCTCAGGTCGACGGCAGGGTGACGGTCCGGCGGTCGGGTATCGAGTGCTGCCAGTCGGCGAGCAACGTGCGCACCGCGGCAACGAACGCCAGCGGCTGGTCGAGCAGCAGGTGATGGTGAGCCTCGGGAATCGAGACGACCGGTGCGTTCCGCCCCATCAGCTCGTACATGTAGTCGGCGATGTCAGGTGGGACCACCACGCTGCGGTCCCCCCGCAGCAGGGCCACCCGGCACCGCGCCGCGGCGAGTTGGTCGCGCAACGGGCTGAGGGCCCGGCGGAAGAGGTTCGGGTCGAACTTCCAGGTCCAGCCCGCCTCGGTCTGGTGGAGGGACCAGCGGGCGATGTGGTCGATGATCCACGGGTTGTCGTTGGGCTGCTCGGGGATCAGCCTGAAGTGGGTGAGCGCCGCGCCCAGGTCGGGATAGACCCCCGGGGTGCGGAACGCGTTACCACCGCGCCCCTCCTCTGACTCGGGGTCCGGTCGCCGTACCGGCGAGTCGACGATGACCGCGCCCGCCAGCCGGTCGCCGTACCGGTAGGCGGCCATGATGGTGACCATCCCCCCCAGGCTGTGCCCGACGACCACCGGTGGCCCGGTGAAGCCGGCCGACTCGGCCACCGCCATGACCTCGTCGGACCACGTCTCGTGGCCGTATTCCGAACGGTGGCCGCTGTCGCCGTGCCCGCTGAGGTCGAGGGCGACCACGTGCCAGTCTTCGGCGAAGAAGGGCCCGAGGAAGGTCCACCAGTGTGCGTGGGCGGCGCCTCCGTGGACGAGCACCAGCCCGGGCAGCCCGGGGGTCCCCCAATCGAGATAGTGGATCGGGACGCCGGCCACCTCGACGACGTGGTCGGTGAAGGGGGCGGCCAGGCTCTCCTCGAACCAGTCGGGGACCGGGCCGGTGACCGGGCGCCAGGTCACGGGGCCTGGGTGATCTCGTCGGGGAGAGGGAACCAGCGGAGGTACTCGAAGTCTGCGGACGCCTCCATCCGGTCCATCGCCGGCGGCGGAGGGTCGTCGGCGAGCCGCCCGAACAGCGTGGCGGCGTCCGCCAGGTAACCGCCGAGGTCGTCGTCGGAGTGGCTGGCAACGGTTTCACGTCGCCACCGCATCGTGCCCTCCTCGTAACCGATGGAGTCGAGGCTGAAGGCGGGCTCGGGGGTCGGCCCGCGGTGCCGCCACAGCCCGCTGGAGGGGTCGAAGGTGTAGAAGGGGAGCAGTCGCCACCCGTTCGTGGCCACCTGGTCGACGGCGGCGACGATGAACGAGAACACCGCCTCCGAGATGAAGTAGTTGAAGTTGACCCGCACCCATCCCGGCTTTATCCCGGAGCACCCTTCGACGATCTGCCGCTCGATCGCATGGGACGTCTCCATGTCGATGCCGAGCAGGATGTGCCCGTAGGGGCCGGCGCAGGAGCAGCCACCCCTCGACTGGATGCCGAACAGGTCGTTGAGCACCGCCACCACGAAGTTGTGGTGGAGCCGTTGCTCGCCGTGGCGCACCACGAAGGACACGATGGAGAGCCGCTCGGCGTCGTGGTTGCCGAGGACGTCGATGGCGGGGTTGGCCGACCACGAGGCGACGGCCCTGGCGACGAACGACTCCTCCCGTTGCCTGATCGCATCGACCCCCACCGCCTCCTTGAGCTGGAACACCAGCCCGGCACGGATCGACCCGACGATGTCCGGGGTCCCTCCCTCCTCGCGCATCTCGATGTCGTCGAGATAGAGGTGCTCGATCGAGTTGACGAACGAGATGGTCCCGCCGCCTGGCACTGCGGGGACCCGGTTGGTGAACAGCTCCTTGCGGGCGACGAGCAGACCAGGCGTGCCCGGGCCGCCGATCAGCTTGTGTGGGGACAGCATGACCGCGTCGAGGTAGGCGAGGTTGCCGTCCGTCGCGGTGCCCATGTCGATGCCCACATACGGGGCGGCGGCGGCGTAATCCCAGAACGACAAGGCGCCGTGGCGGTGGAGCAGGGTGGAGATGGCGACGACGTCGCTCATGATCCCGGTCACGTTCGACGCCGCCGAGAAGGACCCGATCCGCAGCGGCCGGTCGGCGTAGGTGGTCAGCTCCTTCTCCAGCACGGCGAGGTCGATGTGGCCGTCGGCGTCCTCCGGGATCGTGATCACCTCGGCGATCGACTCCCGCCACGGCAACTCGTTGGAGTGGTGCTCGTAGGGCCCGATGAACACCACCGGCCTCTCGTCGGCGGGGATGCGGTCGCTCAGGGCGTAGCGGTCGTCGAGGTTGGCCGGTATCCGCAGCCCGAGCACCCCGATCAGCTTGTCGATCGCCCCGGTCATCCCCGAGCCGCAGAAGAGCACGGCGTGCTCGTCGCCGGCTCCGAGGCAGCGGCGGATGATGTTCCGTGCCTCCTCGCGCAGCCGGGTGGTCTGCAACCCGGTGCCCGACGACTCGGTGTGGGTGTTGGCATACAACGGGAGCACCGCTTCGTCGATGAACTCCTCGATGAAGGCGAGCGCCCGGCCCGACGCCGTGTAGTCGGCGTAGGTGACCCTGTGGGGGCCGAAGGGGCCGTCGACGGCGACGTCGTCGCCGATCACGGCCGCTCGGATCGTCTCGATGAGGGCGGCGCTGTCCGGTGGCGGTGGGCTCACCCTGCCAAGAGTAGTTAGAGCACCGGGGACGCCTACCCCACTGCAGCGGCGACTTCCGTCGGGACGGGGGGACGGCAGACCTTGCACGCCCGGTACCCGGCGGCGACGGCATCCCGATCCGAGCGGAACTCCACCCGGTGATGGGGAGTGATCCGCTTGGCGTGGCGGCAGGTGGGCCAGCAGTAGATCGAGGTGGTGTCGCTCCCGGTGAGGCGCACGCCCCGCTCGGCGTCGGCCTCCAGGCGGTCGGGGTCGAGGCCTTCGTGGGTGAGCAGGTCCCGCTTCATCTCCGGCCCGAACCCGTACTGGCCGATCGAGCCGTCTCCGCGGTTGACCCGGTGGCAGGGGATGAGGATCGGCACCGGGTTCCGGTTGAGGGCCGTCCCGACCGCACGGGTCGACCCCGGCTTCCCGATCTCCCGCGCCACCCAGCCGTAGGGGCGGAGCTCGCCGGGTGGGATCTCGGCGGTCTTGCGCAGCACCGCCTGCTGGAACTCGGAGAGCCCGGACAGGTCGACCGGGAGCGACCCCAGCCGGCCGGTGTCGAGCGCCCGGCGCACCCTTCCGGCGAGGGAGCGGGGGAGGGAGTCGACGGTGACGTAGGGCCGGGTGGAGCGGCGGGCGACGTACTCGGCGAACCGCTCTTCGGGCACCAGCCCGCTGACCCCGACGTCGGTGAAGAAGACCCGCACCGGGCCGAGGGGGCCGGCGACCGTGGCCACCCTGTCGGCGAGGCCGACGGCGAGCATGATCCCGGTGGCGACGTGGTCGGGGGTGGGCTCGACCAGCCCGGCGAGCGAGGCGGCGATCGTGGACTCGGTAACGGGCATGGTCATCGCGGCTCCTGTGTCTCGTTCTCGATCATCTGGCGGAGTCGTTCGATCCCCCGGTGGACGTCGGACTTGACCGTCCCCACCGGGCGGTCGACGGTGGCGGCGATCTCGGCGTAGCCCAGGCCACCGACGTGGCGGAGCAGCACCGCGGTGCGCACGTGGTCGGCCAGCGTCGCCAACCGTCGTTGCCAGGCATCGTCGACGAGGTCGAGCGCCTCCATCTCGGTCGACCCGGGATCAATGGGATGGTGGTCGTCGGTCAGTGAAGTGGTGGCGGGCCGTCGCCCCCGGCCCCGGGCGCGGTTACGGCAGAGGTTCAGGGCGATCGTCCACAGCCAGGGCCGCAGCCTGAGCTCGGAGACCTGGTTTGGCGGGTAGCGGCCGAGCGCCTGGTACGCCCGGATGAACGTCTCCTGCGTGATGTCTTCGGCGTCGGGCCGGTTGCCGGTCAGTCGGAGCACCGAGGAGAACACCGGCGACGACAGGGTGTCGACCAGCTCGGGGAAGGCCGCCTCGCGCCCCGCCGCCAGCCGGCGGGCCAGCGGCGCGCAGCGGGTCGCCGCTCATGGCGTCACCGCCGTCGCCCGCCTCGTCGGGCCTCGGTCTCGTCAACAGTTGGGTATCGGTCATTCACCAGGAAGAACCCCGCGGGCGGACGATCGGTTGCAGATGGCCGCTCAACCGGCCAGCACGAAGCTCCGCATCAGGTCGAGGCCGACCGGGCCGACCTCGAGCAACCTGCGGTGGAAGTCCTTCAGGTCGAACTCGTCGCCCTCACGCCCGCGAAGCTCGTCGCGGACCCGCAGGATCTCCCGCTCACCCACCTTGTAGGCGATCGCCTGTGCCGGCCACCCCAGGTAGCGGGTGGTTTCCGACACCGCGTACGGGTGGTCCAGCGTGGCGTACCGCTCCAACAGCTCGACGGTGAGGTCGAAACCCCACGGTTCGCCGGGGTGGAAAGGCTGTCCCTCCGGGATCGGGTAGCCGAGGTGGTTGCCGAGGTCGGCGACCACCCGGCAGGCTCGCATCATCTGGCTCGCCAGGAAGCCGAGCACGTAGTCAGGGCGGTCGAGGTAGCCCAGCTCGTCCATGAGCCGCTCGGCGTAGAGGGCCCAACCCTCGCCGGTGCCGGGGAACCAGACACACATCCGGTGCAAACGGCTCATCCGGTCGCGCAGCGACACCTGGGTCCCCACCTGGAGGTGGTGGCCGGGGAAGCCCTCGTGGTAGACGGTGCTCACTTCGTCGTACAGGGGGTGGGGCTCATCCCCTTCGATGGCCCACCACACCGTCCCCGGCCGGGTGAAGTCCTCGCTGGGGCCTACGTAGTAAGCCCCCAGCGGCCCCCCAGGGGGCGCCAGCTTCACCTCGCAGCGGCGTATCGGCTCGGGCACGTCGAAGTGGGTGCCCGCCAGCTGCTCGAGCGCCTGCTCGGTCCGGGCTGACAGGAACGCCACCAGGTCGGTGGGGGTGGCGGCAGAGCGGTCCGGGTCCGACTTGAGCACCTCGAGCGCCTCGTCGATCGAGCCGTCGGGCACGATCTCGGTGGCGACCTGCTCCATCCGGCTCCGGATGCGCTGCACCTCCTCCCAGCCCCATGCGTAGGTCTCGGTGAAGTCGAGATGGGTCCCGAGGTACCGGTACGCCTCACCCCGGTAGCGGTCGATACCGACCGGGTCCGCCTCGGCGGCGTCGGGAGCGTAGGTGGCGGCGAGGTGATCGGCCAGGGCGGCATAGGCGGCTCGACCCGCTCCCACCGCCTCCTCGAGACGACGGCGCAGGGCGACGTCGTCGATGCCCGCCCGGTCGTACTCGTCGAGCAGGGTGACGAACGACGACTGCTCGGAGGCGGTGACCTCGGCTTGGCGGACCGCATCCTCGACCTGGCGGACGGCGACCACGTCGCCGGCGGCCCGCCCGGCGTCGAGCGTCGCCGAGTACCCGGCAACGGGGCTCGGCAGACCCTCGAGCCTGGTGGCGATGTTCTCCCACCCGGCGGCCGTCTGCTTGTCCATGTGGTCGAAGACCTGACGCATGTTCTGCACCGGGCTGGAGCTCGAGTTGAGATCCAACCGGGGCATCCCGGTGGCGTACCAGTCGATCAGCATGTCGAGATGGTCGGCGGCCACGTCGATGGCGAGCCGGTCGAATGGCTGCGAGGCCGCGGGGAGTCGCCCCACCCTGTCCCGCATCTCCCGCAGCGCCGACTCGGCGGCGGCGGTCCCGTCGGGGGAGAGGTCGGGCCAGCGGTCGTCGTGACCGGCCACCCCGAGGTACGTCGCCTCGTCCGGCAGCAGCGAGCACAGCTCGTCGACGAGCACGTCGCTCAAGTCGTAGACGGGATGAACCTGGGTCACTGGGCGGCTCCTCGAATTCGGGTGCGGGCGGCAGGCTACCGGTGGCGATACGGAGGGACGCCGGGGCGGACGCCGGCCTAGACCCCCATTAGCCTGGCCGGATGGACGTCGACGGCTTCGGGACGGCGTGGTGGCACGAGGGCGGCGCCTCTTGAGCGCCGCCAAGCTCCCCTTCGCCTTCTACGGCACGCTCCGGCCCGGAGGCGGGGCGCTCGAGCGCCTGGGCATAGCCGAACGGGTCGACCACCTGGGCCAGTGCCTGCTCCGCGGCGACCTCTATGCCGTCACCTGGTACCCGGGGCTGGTCGAGGGTGATCGGGTGGTCCGGGGCGATCTCTTCGACGTGCCCGACGACCTGGTGCCGATGCTCGACGAGTTCGAGGGGTGGTTCCCCGACCGGCCCGAGCAGTCGGAGTACGTCCGGGTGGCAAGCCGGCTCCTCGACCCGGACGGCGAGGCGTGGGTGTACCGCTGGCGGGGCCCCGTCTCCAACGGTGTCCTCGTCCCACACGGCGACTGGCTCGAGCACACCGCGGGGAGCCCGTTGCCCGCCGACCTGGAACGGCCTCACCTGCGGGCGGGCACGGGTGGCGTTTCGTGAGGATCCTGGTCGCCGACAAGCTGCCCGACTCCCACGTCTCCGACCTGCGCCGCCGCCACCAGGTCACCGTGTGGGACCGGGGGACCGACATGGTCGAGGCGGTCGCCGGGCACGAGGTGCTCGTGGTCCGCTCCACGAAGGTCAAAGCCGAGACGATCGATGCCGCCGCCGACCTCGCCCTGGTGATCCGGGCGGGGGCCGGGGTCAACACCATCGACTGGCGGGCCGCCGCCAACCGGGGCATCTATGTGTGCAACACCCCGGGGAAGAACGCCGTCGCCGTCGCCGAGCTGACGATGGGGTTGATCACCGCCATCGACCGGAGGATCCCGGACGCCGTCGCCGACCTCCGGTCGGGCCGGTGGCGCAAGAAGGAGTACGGCAAGGCGCACGGGCTGGCGGGTCGCACACTGGGGATCATCGGGTTCGGTGACATCGGCACGGAGGTGGCCATCCGGGCGGCCGCATTCGAGATGAGGCTGGTCGTCGAGGAGAGACCCGGCCGTTCGCCGCGACAGCTCGACCTCATCGAGCAGCTGGACATCGCCGTCGTCGACCGCCCCGACCTGCTGGCCATCGCCGACATCGTCACCCTCCACGTCCCCGCCACCACCGAGACCGTCGGCATGGTGTCCGCCGACTTCCTGTCACGGCTCCGTCCGGGCGCGGTCCTGGTCAACACGTCGCGCGGCGACATCGTCGACGAGGACGCCCTGCTCGCCGCCATCGACGAGAAGGGCCTGTGGGTCGGGCTCGACGTGTTCGCCGACGAGCCGGCCGGGGGGACCGCCGAGTTCGACTCGGAACTGGCACGTCACCCGAACGTGTACGCCACCCACCACATCGGTGCCTCGACCGAGCAGTCGCAGGAGGCGATCGCCGACGAGGTGGTGGAGATCATCTACGACTTCGCTCGCGGTGTGGTGCGCAACTGCGTCAACCTGGCGAGCGACCCGCATGGCACGGTGGTGATCTCCGTGCGACACCACAACCGGGTCGGGGTGCTGGCTCGGGTCCTCGGGATCCTGCGCGGGGCCGGGCTCAACGTGCAGCAGATGGACAACCGGATCCTCGCCGGGCAGCTCGCCGCCACCGCCACCATCCACGTCTACGGCGAGCTCACCGACGAGACGGTGGCCGAGGTGCGGTCCTCCAAGGACGTCATCGGCGTCTCGGTGAGCAGCCCTTGACCCTGATCCGGCCCATACCGGCGTGCCTCCCCTCACCGGACCTCGCCGCCGACGTGGCCACGCCGCCGCTCGGCGGGCTCACCGTGTCCGACTGGCTCTCCATGCTCGAGGGGAACCCGAACAGCTTCGTCCACGTCATCAGGACCGGCATCGACACCGCCGAAGGAGGGCCCGGCGACGTCGCCGCCTCCGCCTCGGGGAGACGCCGGCTCGACGAGATGATCGCCGCCGGCGTGGTGAGCGAACCGCAGGAGCCCGCCTTCTACGTGTACCAGATCGAGAGCCGTGGCGTGAGCGCCGCCGCGGTGGTGGGCGAGGTGAGCGTGGATGCGTACGGTGACGGCCGGATCAGGCGCCACGAGGAGACCCGCACCCCGACCGAGGACCTCCTCGCCAGGCACCTGGTAACGGTTGGTGCCCACACCGACCCGGTGTCGCTCACGTACCACGCCGATCGGGAGATCGACCGCCTGCTCGGCGAGGTCAGGGAGTCGGTCCCGCTGCTCGACTTCGTCACCGGCGACGGGACCCGGCAGCGGGTGTGGCGGGTCGACGCCGCGCGTCAGGGCGCGCTCCAGGACCGGCTCGACCGGGTGGGGACCCTCTACATCACCGACGGTCACCACCGGCTGGCCGCCGCCGCCCGGTACGCCCTATGGCGCCAGGCGGACGGCGCCGAGTCCGGGCCCGATCCGAGCCATAGTTACGTCCTCGCCGCCCTGTTCTCCGACGCCGACCTCAGTGTCTTCGAGTTCAACCGCTGCGTCGCCGGTGTCGAGGAGGGCGCGGTGGCGCTCGTGGAGCGGCTGCGCCCGACCCTGACGGTCGGCGACCTCGATCCCGATGCCGACCCGAGACCGGAGCAGCGCGGGTCGATCGGGATGATCGGCGCCGGGCGGCAGTGGACGATTGCCATCCCGGCTTCGCTGATCCCCGAGGACACGTACGGGGCACTCGACGTGGTCCTCCTCCAGGACCTGGTCCTCGGTCCTCACCTGGGGATAGCCGACCCACGCACCGACCCTCGCCTCCGCTACATCGCCGGCCCGGCCGTCCCCGATCCCAGGGCCCATGGCTGCGACGTCTGCTTCCTCCTGTACCCCACCGAGGTGGCCGACGTGCTCGAAGTCGCCGACGCCGGCCTGGTGATGCCCCCCAAGTCGACCTGGTTCGAGCCCAAGGTGTGGGGCGGCGTCTTCATTCGCCTCCTCGACTGAGCCGTGTCATTCCCGGCGAGCTGGCGCTCGCCTCCTCCCGCAGATGGGGCCCCTACCCCATCGCGGGCCGTGACTTCCGCGGGGCGACTTCGCGGCAGCTTTGCCGCCGACCAGACGCTGTTCGGTGGACGTCTCGCTTCGGGAGCGCGATAACGTTGGTGCGTCGCCCCCCTCTGGAGCCTCCGGTTGGCCATCGACATCGCCGGGTTCATCACCTACCTCAAGGACCATGCCGTCGAGCACGGGTTCCACGTGCATGACGAGCGGCACTTCATCGAGACCTACTCGCTGCGCCAGTCCTGGGAGGTCGACCTCCATCCGGAATCGGCGTGCAACGGCCCGCTCGACCTGAACCTCGCCTTCGACGTCGAGCCGCGGGTGCTGCTCGACCTCGAGGACAAGGTCGACGAGATGCGCGACGAGTTCGAGGAGCCGGAAGGTGACTACATGCTGCCGCTGTCGTTCAACTGGGCGCTGCCCCCTCTGGGCAACCCGCCGGACCTCATCATCCTCGGCGCCGAGCTCGCCGGCGTGGCCGGATCGGAGATCCCCATCGACGTGTCGGCGGTCGACTCCATCGGGGCCCTGGAGTCGGAGGCACAGCGGCGTCTCAGCCTGGTCGGCCGCACCCAGGTCAACCTGGTGGACGTGATGATGGGCCGGGACTCGATGTGCGACATGCTCGACCGCTGCCGGGACGTATCCGAGTACCTGGTCGAGCAGGCCGACAGTTGGGATGTGCTCCCCGATCCGGAGGGGACCGAGCCGGGCGGTGACCCCGACGGGCTCACGCCCTGATGGCGAGGGCGCGCAGGCGCCGGTACATCGGCAGGCAGCGGTCGAGCAGCGGATGTGGGAGGGAGTCATCGTCGGGCCGCGGCGGGCCGAATCCGGTGGAACGGTGCGCCGAGCCGTACCAGTGCCCGGCCCACACGCCGTCCTCGGGCTTCGCGCCGGCGGGCCAGTGGAGCATGGCGTCGGTATAGGGGATGTCCAGGCGCCCGCACAGCTCGGCGAGGACGGCGGGCGGGTCCTGCAGCACCTCGGCGGCGTCGAGCACGACCGGGTCGTCGCCCGCCGCCTCGATCCGGTCGAGGATCGCCATCTGCATCGGAAGCCCGGTGGCTTCGACACCCGCATCCGGGACATTGGCCTGCAGGGACCGGAGCACGCCGGCCGGGTGGCGGGTGAGGAGGACGTTGGCGAGCGTGTCGAGGAACCCGAGGTCGAGGTCGACGAGGTGGTGTGCCATGTTCTTGGTGAACCTGATCGGCCGGTCACCGTCGGCGGCGAACACGGTGTGGATCACCCGCCGCGGGTCGGTCTCCATCGCCTCGAGCACGTCGTTCCTTCCCGGGTGGTCCAGCCCGGTGTGCTCCAGGTAGTAGCCGTAGAGCGGCTCGTCGACCACCTCGGTGTCCGGTCGCTGACGGAACGAGTACATGAGCGCCGTCGACAGGTTGCGCGGTCCCGACCACATCGCCACGTGTTTCTTCACCGGCTTGGTCCGGAGGCCCGGTCGAGTGCCGCCCGGTAGAGATCGATCAGTCGGCAGGTGACCGGGCCGGGGACCGAGCCGTCACCGATGGCGACGCCGTCGATCGTGTTGACCGGGGTGATCCCGCCGAACGTTCCGGTGATGAAGGCCTCGTCCGCCCGTTGGGCCTCGGCGAGTGTGAAGTCGAGCTGGCGGGCGACGATGCCCTCGGCGTCGCACAGTTCGATGACGAGGCCTCGGGTGATCCCGTTGAGGCAGTGCATGCCCGTGGATGTCCACACCTCGTTGCCGGCGACGACGAAGAAATTGGTCGAGTTGCAGGTGGCGACGAAGCCGTTGGTGTCGAGCATCAGGGCCTCGTCCGCTCCGGCTTCGTTCGCCTCGATGAGGGCGACGACCTCGTGGAGCTTGCTGTGGCTGTTGAGCCGCTGATCGAGGGTGTCGGGTGGTGGGCGGCGGACCGAAGACGTGTGCAGGCGCACCCCGACGGCGACGACGGCGGGGTCTGCGACCTTGTGCTCGGCGACGATCACCAACGTGGGGCCCCCGACCCCCAGATCGGGATGCTGCGCCGGGGTGCTCTTGCTGCCCCTGGTCACCATCACCCGGACGTGGACGTCGGTGGTCATGCCGTTGGCGTCGGTGGTGCGGGTGATGGCGGCGGCGAGATCCTCCCTGGTCATGCCGAGGTCGAGCCTGGTGGCGGCGGCTCCGGCCCACAGCCGGTCGAGGTGACGGTCGAGATGGACCAGCGTCCCCCGATGCAGCCTGATCCCCTCCCATATCCCGTCGCCGACAAGGAACCCGGAGTCGAACACCGACACCGTCGCCTGGTCCCGGGGGACCAGACGACCGTTGACCGAGACGAGCACATGGCGGTTGCGTGCGTCTGGCAACGCCTGGTGGGTCGTCGGCATCCAAGCAGTCAGATCGACGTGATCGAGACCGGGACGGCGTGGCAGGCGGCGGCTCGGACGGCGTCGGCGGGGAGGATTGCAGGATCCTCTCCCCTGCACCGGCCGGCGAGGTGGTCGACCGTCCCCGACTTGAGCAGCGGGCAACGAGGGTGGAACCGGCACCCGGTGGGGATGCGGCGCGGGTCGGGGATCTCGCCGGTGAGGACCTGCGGGGTGAGCTGGGTGGCCTCGGGGACCACCGACAACAGCGCCCTGGTGTAGGGGTGCTTGGGGTCGACGAGCAGCTCCTCGGTGGGGCCGATCTCGACGATGCGGCCCAGGTACATCACCGCCACCCGGTCGGCGATGTTCCACGCCAGTCCGAGGTCGTGGGTGACGCACAGCACGGCCAGCCCGGTGCGGTCGACCAGGTCGCGGAGCAGGGCGAGGATCTCGCCGCGGATCGAGGCGTCCAGGCTGGCCACCGGCTCGTCGGCGAGCAGCAGCCGGGGGGCGGTGATCATGGCGCCGGCGATCACCACCCTCTGTCGCTGACCGCCGGAGAGCTCGTGCGGGTAGAGGGCGGCGAACCGGGCCGGCGGGCGCAGCCCGGACGTGGCCAGCGCCGCGTCGACCCTGGCCGCCTCCTCGCGGGAGCGTCCCTTCACCCTCAGCCCCTCCGCCACCGCCTCGTAGACGGTGCGCCGCGGGTTGAGGGCGCCGGTCGGGTCCTGGAACACCATCTGGATCTCGTCGCGGTGCGCCCCGGTCGCCTGCTCCCCGTTGACCTCGATCGTCCCGGAGTCGAAGCGCTGCAGCCCCTGGATGGTTCGGATCAGGGTCGTCTTGCCCGACCCGGACTCGCCCACGAGGGCAACCACCTCGCCGGGGAACACCCGCAGCGACACCCCGTCGAGGACGCGGGCGGAGCCGAAGCTCAGCTCGACGTCCCTCACCTCGACGAACGGCTTGGTCACGGCTCGACCATGAGGACGCATGCCGCCCGGCGGTTGTCTCCGGCGGAGTAGAGATCGGGGTCGATGCGATGGCACGAGTCGTGGACCAGCGGGCAGCGGGGACTGAAGGTGCACCCGGACGGGAGGTCGGTCGGGTCGGGCGGGTCCCCCGCCAGCCCGCTGGGTCGCATCCGGCACGACTGGTCGCCGATGGTCGGGAAGGCGGCTCCCAGTGCCTCGGTGTACGGGTGCCGGGGATGGAAGAACACTTCCTCGCTGGGGCCCTCCTCGACGATGCGCCCGGCGTACATCACCGCCAACCGGTCGCACACCGCGGTGAGCACCGACAGATCGTGGGTTATGAACAACATCGCCAGCCCGCGCTCGGCGCGGAGGCCGGACAGGAGAGCGAGCACCTGGGCCTGGACCATCAGGTCGAGCGCCGTGGTGGGCTCGTCGGCCACCAGCAGCAACGGCTCGCAGGCGAGCGCCATGGCGATCAGCACCCGCTGTCGCTGCCCGCCGGAGAGCTCGTGGGGATAGGCGTCGGCGCGACCGGCGGCGAGCCCGACCTGCTCGAGGAGGTCGCCCACCCGCTTCCTCGCCGCCTTGGCGGTGGGCTCGGTGCCGTGCAGCAGGATGGGCTCGACGATCTGCTTCCCGATGTCCTGTACCGGGTTGAGGGCGTGGAGCGCACCCTGGAAGACGATCGCCGCCTTGGTCCACCGCACCGCCCTCAACTGGCCCGGGTTCATCGTCAGCACGTCCCGGCCGTCCAGCAGCACCTCGCCACCCAGGGTGGTGCCTGCCGGGAGGAGCCGGAGCACGGCATTGGCCAGGGTCGTCTTCCCGCACCCCGACTCGCCGGCCAGGCCGAGCGACTCCCCGGCGGCGAGGTCGAAGGTGACGCCGCGCACCGCGGGCACCGGCGAGGCGCCGCCCCGGTACGTAACGGTCACGTCGTGCAGTGACAACAGCGGGGCGGTCATCGCTGCCGTTCCAGCCTCGGGTTGGCGATCTCCTCGAGCCGCTGCCCGATCAGGGTGAAGGCGAGCACCACCAGCACGATCCCCAACCCGGCGGGCAGGTAGTACCACCAGGCACCCCGGGTGATGGCGCCGTTGACGAACGCCTCCTCGAGGGTCTTGCCCCACGACGCCCGCTGAGGATCGCCCAGCCCCAGGAAGCTGAGCGTGGTCTCGGTGAGGATCGACACCGGGACCGCCAGGGTGGTGGTGGCCAGGATCAGCCCCGACACGTTGGGCATGATGTGGGTGCCGACGATGTGGCGGTGGGAGGCGCCCAGCGACCGGGCCCGGTCGACGAACGCCCGTTGCTTGACGCTGAGCACCTGGGCCCGCAACAGCCGCGCCGCCGACGGCCACGACGTGACCCCGATCACGAAGATGATGTTCCACACCGACCTGCCGAGGATCGAGGCCAGCACGATCGCCAGCGGCAGGAAGGGGATGACCAGGAACCACTCGGTGACCCGCATCAGCGCGGCATCGGAGCGCCCCCCGAAGTAGCCGGCCACGATGCCTACCACCGACCCGATGGCGATGGTGAGCACGGTGGCGGCGAGCCCGACGAACAGGCTCACCCGGGAGCCCCACACGAACTGGGCCCACACCGAGCGGCGCAGGTAGTCGGTACCCATCGGCGGGAACTCCGAGGGAGGAGCCCACTGCGGGTTCCCGGCGGCACGGGCGCTCACCGGGTTCAGGCCCTCTTGCGAGGCCAGCAGTGGGGCGAACACCGCCATCAGCACGAACACCAGCAGCACCAGCAGCCCGATCCGCCCCGGTCCGGACGCCCACAGGGCGCGGAAGGCGCGGCCCATCGCCGTCCGGGAGCGGCGGAGGGCGCCGGGGTGGGCTTCGACGGTGGCGGTCACGGCTCGCGCACCCGGGGATCGAGCCAGCTGTACGCCAGGTCGGCGAGGAGGTTGAACACGATGATGGCGGCGCTGAACACGAGGAAGAGGCCCTGGAGCATGGGCAGGTCGGGGCCGCGGATGGCGTCGGCGGTGGCTTTCCCCAGCCCGGGCCACGAATACAAGGCTTCGACGGCGATCGCCCCGGAGAGGACGAACCCCAGGTTGATCGCGGTCAGGGTCACCACGGGGAGTAGGGCGTTGGGTACGGCGTGGCGGTTGCGCACCTTCACCTCGCGCATCCCCTTGGCCCTGGCCACGTTGAGGTAGTCCTCGCCCATCACGTCGAGCAGCGAGCTGCGGGTGACGATGGTGTACTCGCCGAGGTACGCCAGGGTCAACGTCGCCGCCGGGAGCACCAGGTGGTGGAGGGTCTCCGTCACCCGGTCCCAGCCGGTCGGGTTGGTGCCCGGGTCGACGATGCCCCCGATGGGGAACCATCCGAGTGACACGGCGAACACCGCCAACAGCAGCATGCCCAGCCAGAAGTCCGGCATCGAGTACAGGACCATGGTCGACGAGGTCAGTGAGTAGTCCGCTGCGGTGCGCCGTCGCCAGGCGGCGACGATCCCGGCGACCGTGCCGATCAACGCCGACAGCACGGCCGAGGTGCCAACCAGGAGCACCGTGTTGGGGATCTTCGCCTTGATCTCGTCCCACACCGGCTGGCGGCTCTGATACGACACGCCCAGGTTGAGTTGGGCGGTCTCCCGGACGTAGAGGGCGAACTGCTCGGGGGTCGACTTGTCGAGCCCGAACTGCTCGGCGAGCTCCGCTCTGGTCTCCTCCGAGATGTTCCGCCCTCGGAACAGGGTGGCGATCGGGTCCGACTCGACGACCCGGAACAGGAAGAAGTTGAAGACGAGGACGAATACCAGGGTCAGGACGGCCCCGGCGACCTTCTTGGTGATGCCTCGCCCGCTCAGCGGCTACTCCCGGTCGTCGGCGGTGTCCCTGCGGCGTCGGGCGGCGACGACGCCGGCGATGGCGAGCAGCACCGCCGCCCCGATGCCGATGATCAGCGGCACGCTGACCCCGCCGCCGTCGTCGCTGTTCTCCCCGGCGGCCTGCGGTGTCCCCGGGAGCGGTGGTGCCGTCGACGCCGGTGCCGGTGGGCGGCGCCTCGCCGACCGGCTGCAGCAGCACGTACGACGGGGACGTGTTGGAGAACATCACCGGGCCGATCTCGGCGGGTTGGCGGACCCAGCCCTCGAACCGGTCGTTGCGGTAGGCCTGCAGGTCTGGGGCGTACCAGATCGGGAAGTACCCGGCGTCGGCGTACATGATCTTTACCATCTCGTGGACCGTCGCCAGACGGCTCTCCGGGTCGAGGTCGACTCGCTGCTCGCCGTAGAGCCGGTCGTACTCGGGGTCGGTCCAGTTGGCGTCGTTGTAGTAGTCGCTCGGGTCCTCGGCGTACGGCAACTGGCTGGCGGTGAAGTAGGACAGCAAGGGGTCGGGGTCGACGAACGGGGTCCAACCCCAGAAGAAGCTGTCGTAGTCGCCGCGGCCGATCATCTCGATCAGCTGGCCCTCGTCGAACGACGACGACTCGACCCCGATGCCGATGGCGGCCATCCAGCCGGCGTAGAACTCAGCCAGCGCCTGATACGTCTGCGATTCGGAGTTGACCAGGTGGCGGAGCACGATGTTGGCCCCACCGCCGGGCATCTCCCGGATCCCGTCGCCGTCGGTGTCCAGGTAGCCCGCCTCGTCGAGGATGCTGTTGGCTAGCGCCGGGTCGTACCCGAAGATCTCCTCCTCGGTGAGCTCCGGCACCCACTTGGGGTCGGCCCCGGCGCTGATGGTGGTGGCAGGCTCGCCCAGCCCGAACTGGACGTCCTCCAGCGCCGCCTCGCGGTCGATGGCGTGGGCGATGGCGGTGCGGAACTGGTGGTCGAGCAGCGCCGGGTGGGGTTGGCCCACCCCGTCGCCCAGGTTGAAGGCCAGTTCGTCGAAGCCGCCCTGCTGTCCCTCGATCACGGTTACCTCGGGGTTCTCCCGCAGGCCTTCGACGCTGTTGGCGGGGATGTCGTGGGCGGCATCGATCTCGCCCCCCTCAAGGGCGGCCACCATCGCCTCGTCGTTGGAGAAGATGCGGAAGATGACGGTGTCGACCGTGGGCCGGCCCCCCCAATAGTTGTCGTTCGCCCGCAGCCGGAGGAACTCGTCCGGTCGGTGCTCTTCGAGCACGAACGGCCCGCTGCCCACCCCGTCGTCGCCGGGGACGTCCGACGGGTCGCCGTCGGCGGCCGCCTCCTCCCAGATGTGCCTGGGCAGGATGTAGGCGTCCATGGTGGGGAGTCGAGGATCGGGCTCGGCGGTGACGATCTCCACGGTGAGGTCGTCGAGGGCGGTGGCGGTGAGGTTCCCGGTCGTCGCCGAGTGGTTGAGCCACTCCTGCTCGGCCGAGGTGTTGATCGTCCAGGCGACGTCGTCGGCGGTGAGCGGCTCGCCGTCCGACCAGAGCAGGCCCTCGCGCAAGGTGTAGGTGACGGTGAGGCCGTCGTCGGAAACCTCCCAGGACTCGGCCAGCCCGGGGATGGTGGCGAAGTCGTCGGCCGCCTTGTCGGTGAGCGTGGCGTACTGCAGTGTCCAGAACTCGTACTCGGTGACCAGGAAGCCGGCGGTGACGTTCAGCGTGTCCAGCGGCTGGGTGATCCCGATGGTGAGGACGACCTCTTCCTCGTCCTGGGCCACCGCGGCCGGCGCCATCAGGGCGACCAGGATGACCAGTGTGACCAGAGCAAGGGACCTACGCACGTTTCCGACCTCCAGACGCGGCACGAGACCTTCACCCCGAGGCCGCCTCTCGCCGCCGCAGCGGCCACCCCTCGTCGACCTCGGGAATCGGGCAGCGTACCAAGTGGGGGATGCGCCGAAGGCGCCCAGCCCCGGCCGCAGGAGGCGTGCCCGTCGACCGCGGTTGCCCGGTGCTCGTCCGGTCACTCGGCGCGGAGAGCGTCGGCCGGCATGGTGCGTGGCGCCAGCTGAGCCGGGGGCAAGGCGGCGACCAGGGCGATCAGGATGCCGCCGGCGACGGCGATGAGCACCGGCAGCCACGTGCTGGCCGAGTCGGACAGGACGCCGAGCTGACCGGCGAACGCCCGCCACGACAGCCGGCCGGCCACCACGCCGAGTGGAATGCCGACGACCAGGGCGGCGATGGTCGTTGCCAGCGAGTGCACGAACACCGACCCGCGGACCTGGGCGTCGACGAAGCCGAGCGACCGGAGCACGGCGAGCTCCTTCCGGCGGGCACGTGCTGAAGCCCACGAGGCGAAGATCAGCCCGACCGCCGCCATCGCGGCGAGCACGGCGGCGACCACGACCGGCACGGTCCTGGTCGAGCCGGCATCGATGATCTCGGGGGGCCGCACCGGCGCCGAGTAGGAGATGGCCGGGAATCCGAGCAGGTCGAGACCGGCCAGTTCGTCACCGATGCGCTCTCGTGTCGCCGGCGTGTCGGCATCGCGGGTGCAGGTCGACGCCGACGAACGTGGCGGCGCCGTAGGAGCTGGCGCCGGGTTGACCGTCGGTGTGCATCGCCTCCGGCACGAGCAATCCGGTGCCGGTGCCGACCCGCTCGGCGAACAGCGGGCCGAGGGTGGGGAACACGACGATCCCGGTGATGGTCGCTTCCGTGGGGCCGACCAGGCCGTCGATCTCGACGGTGTCGCCGACCGCCAGGCCACGCTCGGCGGCGGTGCCGGCGCCGAGGGCGACCTCGTCGCCCTCGGTGGGGAGTGCCCCCTCGAGGACCGGGAGGTCGAGGTCGGCGGTCTGATCGAACCCCAGCAAGGTCATCATCGGGTCGCCGTCGACAGCGATCTCGTTGACGAAGCCCAACACCGTCCAGCCGTCAACCGCCGGGTCGTCGTCGAGGAGCCGCCGGCGGCGGCGATGTCGAGGTCCCCGTACCCGCCGCCGGTGGTGGCGGCGACCTCCCAGGGCCAACCGTACGACCGGGGTGTCGACACCAACGCCGCCAGGCTGGCACCGAACACGGCGGTGGCGACGAAGGCCGCGGTGAGCAGGATCCCACCGGCGATCACCGGGATCGCCGCCCGTGAGCCGAAGGCCGTCCGCAGCCCGGTGGCGACCGCCGGGGGCGCGACCCGGATGGCGAGCCGGCGCCCCGGCCAGTCGACGACGGCGGGTGGTGGATCCTGCCGACGAGCCGCCCGCATCACCAACGCCGCCACCACCGAAAGAGTCAGGACGAGGAGCGCCATCGCGATCCCGACGGTGAGGAGGTCGAGCCGCCGCCCCGATTCCGCCTCGACGACGGCGACCAGGCCCAACGGACCCACGGAGAGGAGGTAACTGGCGGCGATGCCGGCGGCCACGCCGGCCACGGCACCGAGCGCTGGGGGGAGGCCGGTGACGAACGCCCGGGCGGCGCTGGCCACACCGAGTTGGTACCACTGGCGCCGGTCGGTGGTGGTCCTTCGCAGCTCCCGGCTCACGGCGAGGGCGAACAGCCCGAGCATGGCCACGGCGACGGCCGATCCCGAGCACCAGCAGCCCGATGACGGTCGGGCGGACGGCACGCTCCACCCGGAGCCGCTCCGGTCGGGTCTCCTGGGTGATGGTGAAGTAGGAGGGCGGCTCGTCGACCCCGGCATCCTCGAGATCCACCGAGTCCATGAGTTGCCCGTTCAAGAGGTTCGAGCGGCGCACGTACTCCTGGAGCGCCGGTTTGACGGCGGCGGCCCCACCGCTGAGCGACACCGAGTAGTAGCGATACTGGGTGGCGCAATCCGGCGGGTACATCGTCGCCATCAGCACCTCGAAGCTCGACTGTGACGGCGGGGTCGGTGGCACGCAGTCGTAGCGAGCCGCCACGTCGGGCGACAGGATGACCGTCTGGCGGGGGTACAGCTCGTCGGGCAACACTCCGTCCGGCATCGCCACGATCCCGACGATTGTCAGGTCCTCGACGCCGATCGGCTCCGCCACCTCATCGAGCAGCGCTGCGATGCGGTCTCCCTCGGCGACATCCGGCACGGCACGCCAGAAGGCGAGCGGCTCGACGTCGCCAACTGCGAGGTCGAACGCCTCCGCCATCTCGACGCTGACCGCCGCCTCGTTTGGCCCGGTGGGCAGGCGACCCGACTGGACGGCGGGACGGTCCATGTCGGCGTACCGGCCGTCGCGAGACCCGCGGACCACCGACCCCCGACCCGTCTCCCCGATCTCGGCACGCCTCCGTGGCGCCCCGTCGTCGTTGGTCACGAAGAACAGGGCATCCGAGGTGACCTGCTCGACGCCGGGGAGGGTGCGGATCGCCTCCTCGATCTCCCGGGTGTTGGTCGACGGGTTGATCACCACGTCGCCGACATCGGCTCGATCGAGGTAGGCGCGGTAGGCGTCGGAGGTGCGGTGGGCTGCGGTCAGGGCGACCACGGTCCCTGTGGTGCCGACGGCGACGATCAGCATCGCCGGGACCATCGCCACCCAGCGGCGGCGCAGCCAGGCCGCCGCCAGCCAGCGGGTCGCCGGCCAGCCCGAGCCGGTGCGTTCGGTCTCCTCGGTCATCCTGACGACAGTACGACCCGATCGGCGCCGGGGGAAGCGTGCCTGCCCGACTCGGTGGGGGATGCGGGCACCCCGGTCGATGCGCCGTCCGGCACCGTGGCCGGCACCGGAGGTACCATCGCCGGATGGGCCAGGCGCCGGACGTTCTGCGGCTCGTCGTCGCCGACGACGTGCTCATCGCCCGTGAGGGGATCGTGCGGATGGTCGAGCACGACGGCGAAATCGCCGTCGTCGCCGTCTGCCGGGACCTGCCGGAGCTGCTCGCCGCAGTGGCCGAGCACGAGCCGGACGCCGTGGTCACCGACATCCGCATGCCGCCGGGGATGACCGACGAGGGGATCCAGGCGGCTTCCGAGCTGCGCGACACCCATCCCGACATCGGCGTGGTCGTGCTGTCGCAGTACATCGAACCGGCGTGGGCGCTGGCGCTGTTCGCCAAGGGGTCCGAGCGGCGCGCCTACCTGTTGAAGGAGCGGGTGAGCGAGCCCGACCAGCTGGTCTCGGCGGTGCGCCAGGTGGTCGGGGGCGGGTCGGTGGTGGATCCCAGGGTCGTGGACGCGCTGATGGCGGCGAACCGGCAGACGGCGGTCGGCCCTCGACCACCTCAGCAGGCGCGAGCGAGAGGTGCTCGCCGAGATCGCCCAGGGCAAGAGCAACGCCGCCGTCGCCGACTCGCTGTACCTCAGCGTGCGCGCCGTCGAGAAGCACATCAACTCGCTGTTCGCCAAGCTCGGTCTCGACGTCGCCGAGACCGACGTCCATCGAAGGGTCAAGGCGGTCCTCCTGTACCTCTCCGAGACCGGCCACGATCTCGGCGGGGGTGTCACCACCACCTGACGGCACCCGGGGTGCACCCTGTGCAGCCCGCCGGCGAGCGTGCCACCATGGGATCACATGGACGCGCCCCTCGACGCCGTGAGCGTCCTGATCGTCGACGACCAGGCGCCGTTCCGCTCCGCGGCCAGGACGGTGGTGACGCTGGCTCCCGGCTTCGAGGTCCTCGGCGAAGCGGAGACGGGAGAAGAGGCGGTGGCGACGGCGACATCGCGCCGTCCCGGGCTGATCCTCATGGACATCAACCTGCCGGGGATCAGCGGGATCGAGGCCACCCGCCAGATCGTCGCCGCCGACGACACCACCAAGGTGATCCTGCTGTCGACCTACACCGAGGACGATCTCCCCGCCGACGCCCGCAGCTGCGGTGCGTTGGCGTACGTGCACAAAGAGGACCTCAGTCCCGCAGCTGCTCACCGAGCTGCTGTCGGGGCCCGACGACGGCGACGGTTGACCTTCGGACGGAACCGGGGGCAAGCGCTTCGCCACCCACTGCCATCGGGTCAGCCGAGATCCCCGACCTGACGTTGGTCGGGCAGGCGGCCGGCGACGCGGGTGCCCTCGCCGGGAGCAGTCGTGACCGTGAGGCTGCCACCCATGGCACCGAGCCGGTCGGCCATGTTGACGAAGCCGTGGCCGGCGTCGACGTCGCCCTGGTCGAATCCGACACCGTCGTCGGCGACCTCGAACGTCAACTCGTCATCGCCATGGTCGACGGTGACGGTGATCGACGCGCCTTCCCCGGCGTACTTGCCGGCGTTCTGCATCGCCTCCAGGCAGCAGAAGTACACGGCCGCCTCGATGTCGGCGTCGAAGCGGGGGAGATCGCCGATGCGCAGGCTGGTCGGCAGCGTCGCCCGGTTGGCGGCTGCCACCAACGCCGCCTGCAGTCCCTGGGTGCGCAGCAGCGGGGGGTAGATGCCGTGGGCGAGCTCGCGCAGCTCGGACAGGGTGGTCTGGACGTCGCTCGCGCAGCTCCTCGAGCAGGGCCGCCGCCTGTGCCGGGTCGGTCTCGACAGCTGGCGGGTGAGGCCGAGCTTCACCGCCATCGCCACCAGGTACTGCTGGGCGCCGTCGTGCAGGTTGCGCTCGATGTGGCGCCGGCTCTCGTCGGCGGCGGCGACGATCCTGGCGCGGGAGGCGGCGAGCTCGACGTTGCGCAGCTGGAGCTCGTCGAGGCTCGCCTGGAGCGCGGTGTCGAGGCGAACGTTGTGCAGAGCGCAGCCCGAGCTGCCGGGCGATGTCGGTGAGCACCCGATCCTGCTCCTCGTCGGGGTCCGAGGCGTCCGCGCGCTCCGACCACGATGAACCCGAGCAGTTCACCCTGATGGGCGACGCTGGCCACCCGCACCGTCGCCGTCGCCACGCCCCTCGGCCAGGGCAGGGACCCACACCGCCAGACCAGGCGAGCCCCGAAACGGGTGTGCGGGCGGCGACGGTGCTCTCCTCCCGGCCGAGGGTGAGCCGGGTGGCGCTGCGGTCGGGGACGGCGACGGCGAGGTCGAACACCCCGTCGCTCCCCGTCCAGATCTCGGCACGGCGCAGTCGCATGCTCTTGTGCAACGTCTCCGCCAGTTGCCGCAGCAGCTCGTCCATGGGCACGGCGCGCGACATGCGACCGGCGAACGTCTGCAATGCCGCGTCCGGCGCCTCCCGCTCGCCGTAGACGCGCTCGTTGGCGAACACCTCCAGGCGGCGCCGCGCCGGGACCGCCAGCAGGGCGATCGGCGCCGGCGGCGACCAGCGACAACCGCCACCATCGGGCGTTGCTCGGGGTTGGGCGTTCCGTCGAAACCCACCACGGTGGCGACGTACACCGAGGCGGCCAACAGCACCAGACCGGAGGCGACGATCGTGCCGACGAGGGCACGGGCGGCGAACGGGAGCGTCGCCTCGAACGAGGCGAGCACCAGCGCCACAGGCAGCGCCACCGAGGCCCCGACGGCGACGACACCGATGTGCTCGGGCCAGCCGGTGAGAGCGGAAGAGGCGATGGCCACCACCGTGAGGGTGACCATCACCAGCGCCCCACACCACGCCCACCACAGCTCGGGAAACCTCGCTGGTGCTCGCTCGACGCCGCCGCATCGAGACCATGGCCACCGCAGCGACAGTCAGCGCCAGCGACGCCAGCAGAACCGGGGCCGGCTGATCTCGGGGGTGTCGACGTAAACCAGGACTGCTGCACCGCCGGCGACGAGGTATCCACCGGCCACCACCAACCGGCGGCGCCCACCGACGACACCATCGGGCAGCGATGCGGCGAGATGGAGGCAGCCTCCTGCCACCAGGGCCAGGGCGACGGCACGCCCGGCGGCGGCGGTCCCCACGCCTGAAGCGTCGGCCGACAGCCACAGCGCCACTGCGGCGGAGGCGGCGATACCGGCCACGATCACCGGTAGCCACGCCTGGTGGCCCCGGGTGGCGATCGTCACCGCAGCCGAGCGCCCACACCGCGGCAGCACCGGCGACCACCCAGGCCCCGCCGGTGCCGGCGGCGACGGCGCCGAGGAGGCCGCCGACCACGGTGAGCACACCGAGCAGGATCGTGATTGCCATCGCCCCGGGGACCGGATGATTCCCGGTGATGGCGGGTGCCGCCGCCAACTCGGCCGCCGGAGCCGGTTGGGGAGATGCGACCACGGTCATCCCCTCATCGGCGTCATGTCACCATCCGGCCGTCGCGCATGGAGACGATCCGGCCGGCGCCGGCCGCCACCTCGTCGCTGTGGGTCACCACGATGATGGTCTGCCCGTCGCGGTGGAGGCGCCGGAACAGCTCGAGGACCTCGCCGCCGCCGTCGCTGTCGAGGGCTCCGGTCGGCTCGTCGGCGAGGAGGAGCGTCGGCTCGTTGGCCAGCGCCCTGGCGATGGCCAGGCGCTGACGCTGGCCACCGGACAACACGGTCGGCATGGCGTCTGCCTTGTCGCCCACCCCGAGCAGATCGAGCAGGTCGCGGGCGCGGCTCTCGGCCGGCTTGCGTCCGACGCCGGCGAGCACGGCGGGCAGGACGACGTTCTCCATGGCCGTCATGCCGTCGAGCAGGTTGAAGAACTGGAAGACGATGCCGATGTGGTGCCGGCGCATGCGAGCCAGCCAGTCGTTGTCCCGGCCGGTGATCTCCTCGCCGGCGACCCGGATCGAGCCCTCGTCGACGATGTCGAGGCCGGCGATGAGGTTGAGCAGCGTCGACTTGCCGCAGCCCGATGGCCCCATCACGGCGACGAACTCCCCTCCGGCGACGTCGATGTCGGCGCCGCGGAGGGCGCGCACCGGCGCCAGCTCGGCTTCGAAGGTCCGCCGCACGCCGCGCACGGTGAGCACGGCGGTGGCACCTTCGCCGGGTTTCCCGGCGTCCGTGGCCGGTTGGTCGGTGACAGCGGCATCGATCATGGGGTCATGCTCCGGAGGTGAGTTCCCGCTCGGGAGTGTCGTCGGATTCGGTTCGCAGTGCCACCAATCGGTGGGCCACGACGGGCTGTGCGTCGCCCCTTGACCTGCTGTGCACCCAGCGACCCGACCTCGATGGCGGCCCCGGCGGCCATCCGGGTGGCGTCGCTGAGGACGGTGACCCCGGCGGGGCGCGCCAGATCCTGCAGCCGCTGGGCGAGGTTGACGGTGTCGCCGACCAGGGTGTACTCGATCCGCTCGTCGCTGCCCAGGACGGCGGCGGCGACCTCACCGGTCGACACGCCGATGCCCAGCCCGAACGGCTCCAGGCCACGCTCGGCCCATCCCCGGTCGACGTCCTGCTGACGCCGATGCATGGCGCAGGCCGCCCGCACCGCACGCATGGCATGGTCCCCCTGGGGCAAGGGTGCTCCGAACACCGCCATCACGGCGTCGCCGACGTACTGCATGACCGTCCCACCGTTGTCGCCGATGGCGGCGTTCATCTCCTTGCGGTGCTCGTTGAGCTGCCCGGCCAGCAAGGCCGGGTCCGTCTGCTCGGCGATCGCCGAGTACCCCCGCACGTCCGACATGAGCACGGTGACCTCGAGCCGTTGGGTTCGCTCCAGCATCCCCGGGTCGGATCGGACCATCTCGGCCAGCCCCTGGGGCAGCATGCGGCTCAGCGTCTCGCCCTGCTCTTCCCGGTCGGCGATCGCCTGCTGCAGCATCCGCAGCCGTCGGAGAGCGCCGGCTCGACCCTCGCTGGTGCCCCTGGCGAGGACGAGGAACAGCTCCTCGACCGCATCGTGCACCGCCTCGGGTGTCGTGCCCCGCCTCGAGGCGATCGCCTTCAAGGGACGCCCGGCGGCCAGCTCGTCGAGCAGGGCGGCCTGCTCGGGCGACAGGTCGGCGTCGTCGCGGACCGGGGACACCAGTGCGGTGACGATCTCAGGGTCCAGCATGGACCCGCCGGTGGCGACCTGACGGATCGCCTCCGCCAGCCGGTTCCCGTCGGCGACCCGGTCCTTGAGCAGGTAGGCGTAGCCGGCGGCGCCGTCGTGGAGCAGTGAGATGGCGTACTCGGGCTCGTCGTACTGGGAGAGGATGACGATCCCCGTCCCGGGGTGGCGTTTCCGGATCAGCTTGGCGGCTTCGATGCCCTCGTCCTGGAATGACGGCGGCATGCGGATGTCGGTGACCACCACATTCGGCCGGGCGGCGCCGGCGGTGGCGATCAACTCGTCGAAGTCGGCGGCGGTGCCGACGACCCGAATGTCGGGCTCGGCGCCGAGCAACGCGCGGACACCTTCGCGCACCAGCAGGTTGTCGTCGGCCAGCACGACGGTGATCGTGTCGCCTCGTTCGTTCACGGCCATCTCGTCCACGTCCATAGTCTGCCGATCGCCACGCCGGGGGCAATGGGGCCCACCGGTGGACCGGGGGGGATGCCTGCACCCCAAATCGAGCCTCGGCCCGGGTCACGTCCACCGACGCGGGATCACCCGTTCGACCCGGTCCGACCACACCGGATTGCCGTCGTGGGTACACGCCAGGTCGACGGCGAGGCGCAGCGAGCCGGCGTCGACGGTGAGCAGGGTTTCGGCGGTGGCGGAGACCGCCCACCCGGCGCGTGCCAGCGAGGTGGTGGCGACCGCCCCGGCTCGCACCTGACCCGGGTCGGCATCGTTCCCATCCACCCAGGTGTCCTGCCGCCACCCGTAGGTGAGCGCCGGTCCCGGGCTGCACCTCGATCGACTCGACCGCTCGGGACACCCGGACCGTAGAACCGCGTCGCTCCACGCTGGAGCGGTCGACGTCGCGGACCCACGTTCCCGGTGGCGGTGGCGGCGTGGCGTGAGGGACGGCCAGGTCCCGATCGACGGGGCGGACCGGCACCGAGGGGAGCACCACCCGCCCGGCGAGGCCGGCGCCGGTGTGGACGGTGAGGAGGACGAGCTCCGGAGGGGGCAGCACCACCGGGAAATCGGTCCCGCTCAGCGTGACCCGGATGCGGTGCCCGGGGGCGAACACCGCAGAGGTGTGGACGGTGCTCACGGTCACCTCGAACAGCTCGTCGACCGGTTCCGCCGTGGGGTCTCCCGGGTCGTGGCGGTGAGAGAGGTTGAGCACGCCCCGGGTGACGAAGGCGGCGGTGCCGTCGGGGGCGACGTCGACGAGGTGCGCCACCAGGCGCCCCCCGGGCCGGTCGACCTCGACGGTCACGGTGACCTCGACCCGTCCCAGGACCTCGACCGGGACGTCGAGCGGTTCGGTCTCCCATGCCAGCGCCCGGTCGTCGTCGCCCCCGGTGTCGGTGGACCCGGCCGCCGACAGGTCCCAGAACGGGCTGGCGGTCCCCACCGTCCACGGCCCGTTCCACCGGCGAGCGTCGGGTGTCTCGGGTGCGTTGCCGGCCAGCTTCCCGCGGTCGAGGTGGAGCGTCAGGTCGACGCCGTCGGCGAGCGGCCAGGCGGGCTCGGCCCGCCACCGGCCCGGGACGTCACCGGGGACCGGGTCGTAGGGCGGGCCGGCGCGGACGTACATGGTCAACAGCGGGTCGTCCATGACCCCGGTGTCCTCGTCGGCCAGCCAGTGACCGAACCACCGGGCGAGCAGGTCGAAGTGGTCGAGGGTCGGCCCGGGTGCCCCGGTGGCGGGACGGTGGTGCCCCCAGGGCCCGATCACCGCCCGGCGCGGAGCGTCGAGGTGGGCGAGCAGGTCGAGCATCCCGTCGACGTACGGGTCGAGCCAGCCGCCGATCAGCAGGGTGGCGGCGGTGATCGACCCGTAGTCCTCGCACGGCGAGCCGTGCCGCCAGAACTCGTCTCTGGCCTGGTGCTGGAGCCAGTCGACGAGCCACTGCGGGGTTGCGGCGAGGCGGTCCCGCCACATCGCCATCCACCGGTCGCCGACGATGGCCGGGTCGGGTGGCAGCAGGTTCTGCGCCGCCATCCCCACCGGCCAGTCGACCTGCTCGAACAGGTGCAGGGCGCCGCCGATGTAGTGCACGTCGGTGGCGAACCGGTCGTGGGTGGCGTGCATGGCGCAGATCGCCTCCAGCATCGGAGGCCGGAGCATCGCCGTCTGCAGTGCCGAGAAGCCTCCCCACGAGATGCCCCACATCCCGATCCGCCCGGTGCACCACGGCTGCTCGGCGAGCCACTCCAGCACCGCCACGTTGTCGTCCTGCTCGATGGGCAGGTATTCCCCGAGGGCGACGCCGTCCGAGCCGCCGGTGCCCCGGATGTCGATGCGGACGCCGGCGATGCCCCGCTTCGCCAGATACGTGAAGGTCTGCCAGTCTCGGCTGTAGCAGTCGTCGTCCTTGCGGTAGGGGAGCGACTCGACGACGACCGGGAACCGCCCCGGGGCGTCGGGCCGGTAGGTGGTGAGCGCCAGCTCGACGCCGTCGGGCATCGGCACCCTGACCAACCGGTCGACGGCCACCTGGTAGCGCGCCGCTACCCCCGTGGACTTCACAGCAGGCCTCGTTGGCTTCACAGCAGAAACGACATCACCGGGTCGGGCTCGGTCAGGATCGGCCTGGTCGCCGGCCAGCCAGACACGTCGTGGCCGGTGGTCCCGTCGATGGCCAGCTCGGCGAGAACCTTGCCGAACACGCCGGCGAACTTGAACCCGTGGGCGGCGCCCAGCCCGACCACCGCCCCTTCGTGGCCGGGGACATGGTCGAGGACGAACTCGCGGTCGGGGGTCATCGTGTACAGGCAGGTCCGCTCCTCGACGATCGTCCCGGTGGTGTCGGGGAGGAGCTGCTCCTGGAACCGGATCAGCCGCTCCCGGTATGCCGGGTCGGGTTCGAACGAGCGGTCGTCCCCGGTCGCCGTCACCCCGCCGACGTCCTGGCCGATCTTCACCCCCGACCCGTCGACATCGGGGAGCCCGTAGAACGCCGGGTCGTCCATCCAGATCCACACCGGCATCGAGCCGAGCTCGGCAGCGGCGTCGAAGTACGCCACCTGCTCCTGGGTGACGACGAGGTTCACCTTCCAGCCGAGCCCGGCGACGATCTCGTTGGTCCAGGCGTCGGCGGTGACGATGAGCCGGTCGACGTCGACCCGCTCGTCGCCGAAGACCACGGTGAAGCCGCTGCTCGCCGGCTCCACCGCGGTCACCCGGGACCGTTCGAGGAGGGTCGCCCCGTTGGCGGCGGCGAGGGCCCGGTGGGCGGCATTGGCCGCCGCTCGCTCTCACCAGCCCCGACTCGGCCTGGTAGACGACCGTGGTGTCCCCGTCGAGCCGGAACATCGGCCAGCGGCGCCGCACCGCGGCGGCGTCGAGCATCTCGTAGCCGACTCCACAGGCGTCCATGGCGTCCCGGTAGTCGGCGGCGTCGATGCTCGCTCCCGCCGGAAACAGGTCGAGCCCGCCGGTGCGCACCACCAGGTCGATCCCGGCCGCCGCTTCGACTTCGGCCCAGGATTGGTACGCGTCCTGCGCCAGCCGCACCGCGTCGGGGCGGTGGTACGACAGCCGAATGATGCGGGAGTGGTCCTCGGAGGCCCCATGGCGGTGCCCGAGCTCGAAACGCTCGAAGCCGATCACCCCGTCGCCGAGTCGCCTCGAGGCCCACCAGGCGGCGGCGCTGCCGAGGCCCCCGAGCCCGACCACGCCCACCCGGAACCGGCTCACCCGGTCTCGGTCTCCTCGTGGCCGTGCCACTCGTACGCCGACATCGCCCGGCCCGTCGTCGAGAGCCACGGGCGTTCCTCGACCGGTTGCTTGCCGAGCGCCTTGGCCATCGCCCGCACGTGCCCGGCTGCGGTCCCGCAACACGAGCCGATGTAGCCGATGCCGGCGGCGGCGGCGTCCTCGGCGAAGCGTGCCATCTCCCGGCGGGAGAGCTGGAGCGGGTCGAGCCCGTAGGGGAACTCGGGACGGCCGGTGAAGTCGGGCTGCGAAGGCGAGGTGCGGAACCCGGCGGGCTGGCAGGCGATGGGCGCATCGACGGCGGCCCGCATCTCGACGGCCCAGGGGAGCTGCAGCTGGGGGTCGTTGAGGCAGTTGGTGCCGACGATGTCGGCGCCGGCGTCGACCAGGCGACGGGCACAGTCGGCGGGGCCGGCACCCTCGTAGGCGGCAGCAGGTAGAGCGTCGAACGACATGGTTGCCATCACCGGCAGCCCGGTGCGCTTGGCCCGCTCGACGAAGAGCAGCGCCTCGCCCAGGTAGGAGAAGGTCTCCCCGATCCAGAAGTCGACACCGCCGGCGTCCAACTGGGTCTCGATCTGGGCGTCGAAGAGCTGGCGCACCCGTTCGGCCGACGAGGGGTCGCCGGGTTGATACGCCCAGGTGAGGCACAGGTTGCCGGCCACCAGGGTGTCTCCCTCGCCGGCGACCTTGCGGGCGATCTCCACCGCCTGCCGGTTGATCGCCTCCACCCGGCCGGACAGCCCGACGGTGGCCAGCTTGTCCTCGCTGGCGTAGAACGTCATCGTCTGGATGACCTCGGCGCCCGCCTGCACGAACTCCCGGTGCAGCCCCTCCAACGCGTCGGGGTGGTCGAGCACGACCTCGGGGGTGAACGGGCCCGCCTGCACGTAGCCCCGCTTCTCCAGCTCGAGCAGGTAGCCGCCGTCGCCGAGGACGGTGCCGCCGGCCAGCCGCTCCAGGATCCCGGGCCGGCCCGGCGCCGACCCGGCCGCCGGAGCCGGGTCACTCATAGGCGATGGCCTCGAGCACGTCGAGCTTGGAGGCGCGCCACGCCGGGAGGAGGGCGAAGACCACCGCTAGGACCGCGGTGATGGCGATCCACACCAGCAGGGAGACGACCGGGATGCTGAACCCGGTGAAGCCCTCCTCGGCGAGGGCCTGCACCACCGCCCAGGCGAAGAGGATCCCCAGGCCCACTCCGAGCACTGCGCCGAGGACGGCGATGATCGCCGCCTCCGAGCGGATCATCCGCCGGGTCTGGGGACGGTCGAGCCCGACCGCCCGCAGCAGCCCGATCTCGCCGGTGCGCTCGTACACCGATAGCAGCAGCGTGTTCATCACGCCGAACAACGAGATGAGGATGGTCAGCCCGAGCAGGGCGGTGAGCAGGGAGAGCACGGTCCCGATGGAGTCCTGCAGCTCCTCGGACTGCGCCTCCACCGTCTGCACCTTCACCGACGGGTAGTCGTCGGCCACCGACTGGATCGCCGCCACCCCGTCCTCCGGATTGATTCCCTCGGACAGCTGGAAGTAGATCTGACCGTCGGTGGGGATGGCGTAGTTGGCTTCGAAGGCGGACCTGCCGATCGACATCGAGTCGACCACCGGGGAGTCGACGATGCCCTCCACGGTGAAGGTCTGCGCCCCGGTCTGCTCGAAGGTCAGCTCGATCGGGGTGCCCAGTGTCCAGTCGTTCTCCTCGGCCATGTTGACCGGCACCACCAGCCCGGTGTCGCTGGGGGTGATGGTGCCCTCCAGGCTCTCGATGTCGAAGAGGTCCTGGAAGCTGTCGTCGATCCCGTTGACGAAGTTCTCGGTACCGTCGAGGATCACCGCTCCCAGCTGCAGCCGGCTTGCCGCGGCGACCTCGGGGAGGGCGACGGCGGTGTCGCCGAAGCTGGTCGGGAACCCGGTGAAGCTGAACTGGTTGGTGCTGGTGGCGATCACCTCGCCGTTGACCCCGCCGGTGAACACGTCGTCGATGGTGTCCCGTACCGAGGCGGTGAGCACGGTGACCAGTGTGATCAGGGCGATCCCGATCATGATCGCCGCCGCCGTCGCCGTGGTGCGGCGCGGGCTGCGCCCCGCGTTGCGCTGCGCCAGCCGTCCCGGCACTCCCTGGAGCCGGGCGAGCGGCGCCCCGAGGAGCCGGGTGATCGGCTCGGCGATGAAGGCGCTGAGCACATAGGAGCCGACCAGGATGAGGGCGGCCCCGAGCCCGATCGAGCTGAGCGCTGCCGTCGTGTTGTCGACGTCGCCGAATAGGCCGGTGTACATCGAGCCGGCGCCGACGAGGAGTAACGCTACCCCGATGATCCCCCGCCACACCGAGGCCCGCCGCTCGGGTCGCTGGGCGTCCTGGCGCATGGCGGCCACCGGAGGGACGCGGGAGGCGTGGAGGGCGGGGGCGAGCGCAGACAGCACGGTGACCACGATGCCCACCAGGATGGCGGTCACCACGGTTCGGGGCTGGATCACCAATCCGCCGCCGGGCAGGGCGATCCCGAACGAGTCGAGGGCGGCGCGTAGCGCCAGGGCCAGCCCGGCGCCGACGGCGACCCCGATCAGCGAGGCGACGGCGCCGATGATCAGAGCCTCGATGAGCACGGCCCGGACCACCTGGCTCCGGGTGGAGCCGATCGCTCGCATCAGCGCCAGCTCCCGCGCCCGCTGGGCGATGACGATCTGGAAGGTGTTGTAGATGATGAAGGCGCCGACGAAGAGGGCGATGAACCCGAAGACGAGGAGGAAGGTGTTGAAGAAGGAGAGCGCCTCCTGGAACTCGGCGGCCTGCTCCTCGGCGGCGGACTGGGAGGTCTGCGCCTTGGCGTTGTCGGGCAGGACGTCGCCGATGCGGCTGGTGAGGTCGTCGATGTCGGTCCCGGGTGCGGCGAGCACCCCGGCCCCGGTCACCTTGCCCTCCTGACCGAGCACGGCCTGGGCAGTGGGGAGGTCGAAGAATGCCAGGGTCGCCCCACCGAGGTTGTCGGCCTCGCCGAACGACATGATCCCCGACAGCGTGAAGTCGGTCACCGGAATCGCCTGGCTGACGATCGGGACCGTGTCGCCGACGGTGTAGCCGCCGGCCTCGGCGGAGCGGGCGTCGATGGCCACCTCGTCGCCGCCGGCGGGGGCCCGCCCTTCCCGCATCACGATCCCGCCGGCGCCGGCGAGGTCCTCAGGCACGTAGCCGGAGAGTTGGGGTGGCCCGCCGCCGCCGATCGGCTCCCCGTCAGGGTCGAGGATCTGGGTGCCGATGCCGTCGACCGAGGGGATGACCCGCTCGACGCCGTCGACGGCGGCGATGTCGTCCACCAGGCTCTCGTCGAAGTAGATCCCGGTGCCCGAGAGGGTGAACTCGCTGTCGCCGGTGACCACCACGTCGAGCCCGCTGAAGGCGTCGTCCATGATCCCGGTGAACGCCTCGTTGGTGGTGTCGGTGTAGATGTAGGTGCCGGCGATGAACGCCACCCCGAGGATGATCGACACCGCGGTCAGCACCAACCGGGTCTTGTGGGCGAACAGGCTCTTGAACGCGGCCTTGAGCACGATCGTCGGCCCTCAGGCCCCGAGGCTCTTCATCCGGTCGAAGATCTTCTCGGCGGTCGGGTCGCTCATCCTGTCCACGATCTGGCCGTCGTCGAGGAAGACCACCCGATCGGCGTAGCTGGCGGCGTTGGCGTCGTGGGTGACCATCAGGATGGTCTGGCCGAATTCGTCGACCGCCCGGCGCATGAAGCCGAGTAGCTCGTTGCCCGACGTCGAGTCGAGGTTGCCGCTCGGCTCGTCGGCGAAGATCAGTGCCGGTTGGGTCACCATTGCCCGAGCCGCCGCCACCCTCTGCTGCTGGCCGCCGGAGAGCTCGCCTGGGCGGTGGCCGAGCCGGTCGCGCACCCCGATGGTGTCGACCACGGTGTCGAACCAGCCGATGTCGGGCTTGCGCCCGGCGATGGAAAGGGGGAGGACGATGTTCTCCTCGGCCGACAGGGTCGGGACCAGGTTGTAGGCCTGGAAGATGAAGCCGACCTTCTCCCTGCGCAGGTGGGTGAGCTCCTTGTCGCTCAGCGAGCCCAGCTCGACCCCACCCACCGAGACGGTGCCCGAGGTGAGCTCGTCGAGCCCGGCCAGGCAGTGGAGCAGGGTCGACTTGCCGGATCCGGACGGGCCCATGATGGCGGTGAACTGGCCGGTGGGGAACTCCTCGGTGACCCCGTTGAGGGCGGTCACCTGGGCTTGTCCCGACCCGTACACCTTCACTCCGTTGTCGATACGGGCGGCGACGAGGTCGGTGGAGGGGGCGGCGGCGGTCATCTTCTCTGTCCTCAGACGGGGGCGGGAACCCTACCAGCGGCCAGGATCCGTTCGGCCCGCCATCCCCGAGTCTCCGCCTGACGGCGTAGCCTCTGTTTTCATGGCTCTTCGGCTGACGCCTCATCGCGTTGCGATGGGGGACCCCCACCCCCCATCGCCGAGTCTCCGCCTGGCGGCGTAGCCTCTGTACCCATGACTCACGGCCTTCGCGCCAAGACACCGACGGTCCGGGTGGCGGTACGGCGCCGCACCGCCGAGGGGATCGAATCGGGTCGCGACGACGTCGTCGTCGAGGAGCCGATGGAGATCAGGGTCGGTGCCGCCGGGGCGCCCGACGACGAGTTGACGCCGTTGGCGGTGACCATGCGCACCCCGGGCCACGACTTCGAGCTGGCCACCGGGTTCGTGATCTCGGAGGGTGTCGCCTCGTCACCAGCCGACATCCGGGGGGTCGCCTACTGCGGGCTCCCCCCCGACCTGCAGGAGTACAACGTGGTCACCGTCAGGCTCGGCCAGGCCCCCGATCTCGACCGCCACCGGCGCAACAGCTACATGACCTCGAGCTGCGGGGTGTGCGGCAAGGCCTCCATCGACGCCGTCGAGGTGGCGTGCCACCGCCGCCCGGTGAGCGAACCGGTATCGCCCGCCGTGATCGTGGGGCTCACCGAAGGCCTCGGCGAGCGACAGCGGTGGTTCGCCACCACCGGCGGCCTCCACGCCGCCGGCCTGTTCGACCTGTCAGGAACGCCCCTCGTGGTGCGGGAGGACGTCGGGCGGCACAACGCCGTCGACAAGGTGATCGGGTGGGCGGCGATGGCCGGCGCCCTTCCCGCCGACCACCGGGTTCTCGTCGTGTCGGGCCGGGCCAGCTTCGAGATCGTGCAGAAGGCGGCGGTGGCGGGCATCGCCACCGTGGTGGCGGTTTCGGCGCCGTCGTCACTGGCGATCGACGCCGCCCGCAAGCTGGGGGTGACGCTGGTCGGCTTCGCCAGGGGCGATCGCTTCACCGCCTACGCCGGGGCGGTCGGCGGCGTCGGTGAGGTCACGGCCACGGTGGAAATCAACCCGGACCGAACACTACCGTGAGAGCATCGAACGAGAGGAGGCGGGCTGATGGCCGAGGTGGTTTTTGACCATTGCGAGAAGGCCTACCCGAACGGGTTCAAGGCGGTCACCGACCTCAGCCTGAAGATCGAGGAGGGCGAGTTCCTGGTGATGGTCGGGCCCTCCGGCTGCGGAAAGTCGACGACCTTGCGCATGATCGCCGGGCTCGAAGAGATCACGGCCGGGGAGCTCTCGATCGGCGGGCGGGTGGTGAACGACATGCCTCCGAAGGACCGGGACATCGCCATGGTGTTCCAGAACTACGCCCTGTACCCGCACATGACGGTGGCGGACAACATCGGGTTCGCCCTGAAGCTGGCGAAGACCCCGAAGGCCGAGATCAAGAAGAAGGTCGACGCCGCCGCCCGGATGCTGGAGCTCCACGAGATCCTCGACCGCAAGCCGGCGCAGCTCTCCGGCGGCCAGCGACAGCGCGTGGCCATGGGGCGCGCCATCGTGCGCGAACCCCAGGTGTTCCTGCTCGACGAGCCGTTGTCGAACCTCGACGCCAAGCTGCGGGTGCAGATGCGCGCCCAGATCACCGATCTGCAGCGGAGCGTCGGCGTCACCACGTTCTACGTGACCCACGACCAGGTGGAGGCGATGACGATGGCCGACCGGGTCGCCGTCATCAACAACGGTGTGCTCCAGCAGGTCGAACCACCCCAGGTGCTGTTCGACGAGCCGGACAACCTGTTCGTCGCCGCCTTCATCGGTTCCCCGTCGATGAACCTCTCCGAGGCGACGATCACCGAGGAGAACAGCCATGCCACCATCCGCCTCGGGTCGCAGACGCTGTCGCTCCCCGGCGAGGTGTTCAGCAAGCGACCGGCGCTGCGCCGCTACATCGGTCGTGACGTCACGGTCGGCATCCGCCCCGAGGACATCGAGGATGGTTCCCTGGTCACCGACCATCCGCACGATCAGCGGCTGCGGTCGAAAGCCACCACGGTCGAGGCGCTCGGTTTCGAGAAGATCGTGTACTTCGACATCGACGCCAAGCCGGTGTTCTCCGCCGATGCCCTCGACATGGAGGAGGGCGCCGAGGAGGTGATGGCGGCGCAGCACACGCGGATGGCCGCACGGTTCGACGCCAACAGCGGCATGCAGGTGGGTGACGAGGTGGAGGCGGCCGTCTTCATCGGCAAGGCCCACTTCTTCGACCCGGAGACCGGCCTGGCGATCCGCGGCTGAGGACGGCCACCCGGCCTCCGGCTTCAGCGGCCGAGGATCAGCGCCGTCTCTGCCGGGACGGTGACCGTGTTGCCCGGCTCCACCCTGCGGCCGGGCCGGCTCGAGAACATCACGGACCAGCTCCCCTCGGGGAGGGCCAGGTCGGCGTCGTGCTCATCGAGGTTGCAGACGACCACCAACGACCCGCGGCGGACTGCCATCAGGAGCCCGCTGTCCGGGTCGAGCCACTGCGCCGGGGCGTCGACCAGCTCACGGTGACTGCGGCGCAGCCCGATCAGGCTGCGGTAGGCCTCGAGCCACGAACCGGCGACGCCCTGTTGCCCGGCGACGGTGTCCTCCAGAGGCCTGGGTGCGGCGGGCAGCCAGACGGCGTCGGCGCCGCTGAACCCGTTGTTGGCGGAGCCATCCCACGCCATCGGGGTGCGGGCGCCGTCCCGGCCGCTGGTGGCGCCCGGGTTCCGCGTGGAGATCGGGTCGGCCAACGCCCCGGCCGCCACGATCCCGTTCTCGCCGGCCAGCTCCTGGCCCTGGTAGAGGAAGGGCATGCCGCCCAGGCCCATGAGCAGCGTCGTCATCGCCAACGCCCTCCGCCGCCCCGCCTCGCCGCCGCCGTAACGGGTGGCGGCACGGTGGCCGTCGTGGTTCTCGATGGTCCAGGCAACGGACTCCGGGGAGGCGAGGTGGACGCCGCGCAGGGCGTCGCGCAGCCGCAGCGGCTCCCACCCCATCGACATCGGGTCGAGGAAGAACGTGTAGTGCAGCGCCCGTCCTCCGTCGTGGTACCGGGCGAGCCGCACCGGGTCGGACACAGGGGTTTCACCGAGGAGGATCGCCCCGTACGGATCGACAACCCGCCGCCACCTCCGGAAGATGGCCACGGTGGGGTTCTGGTCGAAGTCGTAGCGGTGCTCGAAGGAGGCGTGGGCGGCGATCGGATCCATACCCGGCTCGACAGGGGCCAACTGCGGGTTGTCGCGGTACCACGGGTCCTTGACGAGGGCGGCGGCGACGTCGATCCGGAAACCGTCGACGCCCCGCTCGCACCAGAACCGGAGGATGGCGTCGAACTCGTCGGGGACGGCCGGGTTGGCCCAGTTGAGGTCGGGCTGCTCCGGCAGGAACATGTGCAGGTAGTACTGGCCGGAGGCCCCGTCGAGGGTCCACGCCGGGCCCCCGAAGTACTGAACCCAGTTGTTGGGTGGTCCCCCGTCCCTGCCCGGATCGAGCCAGTGGTAGTAGTCGCGGTATGGGCCGGTCGGGTCCGACACCGCCGCCCGGAACCACGGGTGGGCCGACGAGCTGTGGTTGGGCACGATGTCGATCATCACCCGCAGGCCCAGGCGGTGCGCCTCGGCCACCAGGTCGTCGAAGTCGGCCAGGGTGCCGTGGATCGGGTCGACGTCGCAGTAGTCGGCAACGTCGTAGCCGTGGTCGAAGCCGGGCGAGGGGTAGAACGGGGTGATCCAGACCAGGTCGACGCCGAGGTCGACGAGATGCCGGAGGCGGGAACGGATCCCCGCCAGGTCACCGATCCCGTCGCCGTCGGAGTCGGCGAACGAGCGGACATACACCTGGTAGCCGACGGCACCTCGCCACCAAGGGGTATCCGCCATCACACCGCCTTCCGGTATTGGCGGACCCCGAGCGGGACGAACACCGCCAGGATGGCGGCGATCCAGGCGAGCGCCTGCCACACCGCCGGGCTGAGGGGGAGCCCGAGCGTCAGGGCGCGCAGCGCGTTGGCGGTCACCGTGACCGGGTTGATCCGGGCGAAGGCCTGCAGCCATCCGGGCAGGGTCTCCAGCGGGACGAAGGCGGAGCTGGCGAATACCAGGGGGAAGACCCAGACGAACCCGGCCGCCTGCGCCGTCTCGACGTCGCCCACCGACAGCCCGATGGTGGCCGAGATCCAGGAGAAGGCGTAGCCGAACAGGACGGCGAGCAGGATCGCCGCCACCGCCTTGACGAAGCCCGCCTGGAAGCGGAAGCCGACCAGGTACCCGACCGCGGTGATGAGCAGCATGACGAACACGTTGCGCACCGCGTCGGCGGACGTGCGGCCGAGCAGCACCGCCGACCGGGCCATCGGCAGGGAGCGGAAGCGGTCGATGATTCCCTTGTGCATGTCCTCGGCCAGCCCGACCCCGGTCATCGTCGACCCGAAGATGGCGGTCTGCACGAAGATCCCGGGCATCAGGAAGTTCTTGTAGTCGACGCCGGGCACGTCGATGGCGCCGCCGAACACGTACACGAACAGGAGCGTGAACATGATCGGCTGGATCGTCGAGAACAGCAGCAGCGTGGGGATCCGGCGGTACTTGAGCAGGTTGCGCCTGGTGAGGGCGACGGTGTCCCGCCACAACCGGCGCGGGCCGATCGAGCCGGGCTTGGCGGCAATTGCCGGGGCGGCGGTCACCTTCTCGACCGCCGTCCGGCGGCCGCCTCAACCAACGGCGGCTCCTCCTCGGTCTCGTCCACCGCCGGCTTCCCGGTGAGGGTGAGGAAGACGTCGTCGAGGGTGGGCCGGTGGATCGCCAGGTCGCGCAGCCCGATCGATCTGGCGTCGAGGTCCCGGACCACCTGGGCGATCATCCCCACCGGGTCGGAGATGGGCAGCTTCACCCGGTGGGTGAACCCGTCGACGGTGGGAGGTTCGGAGCCGAGACCGGCGACGACGTCGGCGGCTTCGAGGAGCCGGGAGGGATCGGCCACTTCGAGCTCGAGGACGTCCCCGCCCACCCGCGCCTTCAACTCCTCGCTGGTGCCCTCGGCGATCAGCGTGCCGTGGTCGATGACGGCGATCCGGTCGGCGAGCTGGTCGGCCTCCTCGAGGTACTGGGTGGTGAGGAGCACCGTGGTGCCGTCGTCGACGAGTTGCTCGATGACCTCCCACAACGCCTGGCGGCTGCGCAGGTCGAGCCCGGTGGTGGGCTCGTCGAGGAACAGGACCCTTGGCCGCCCCACCAGGCTGGCACCGAGGTCGAGCCGGCGGCGCATGCCGCCGGAGTAGGTGCGCACCAGGCGGTCGGCCGCCTCCACAAGATCGAAGCGCTCCAGCACGGCTTCGGCCCGGCGTCTGGCCTCGGCCCGATCGAGACCGTAGAGGATGCCCACCATCTCGAGGTTCTCATAGCCGGTGAGGATCTCGTCCACGGCGGCGAACTGCCCGGCCAGCCCGATCATCGTGCGCAGGGCGGCGGCGTCGGCGACCACGTCGAAACCGGCCACCCGCGCCGAGCCCCGGGTCGGCTCCAGCAGGGTGGTCAGGATGCGCACCGCCGTCGTCTTCCCTGCCCCGTTCGGTCCGAGCAGTCCGAAGATCGTGGCTTCCTCGACGGCGAGGTCGATGCCTTTCAGCGCCTCGACATCGTCGAAGCTGCGAGCCAGGTCCTCGGTTTCGATGATCGTGGTCGTGATCGGCCTCCGGGCGGGCCCGGCGCAGGCTAATGGGGCGGCGGGATCGGGGCCGGCGACGAGTCACCGGTCACCCGCCGACCGCCCACCAGGTCAGGCAGGCGAACACCAGCGCCGCCACCGCCGTCGCCAATGCCAGGCCGTTGATCGAGGGCCCGGGTGTTGCGGCCGGCGGAGACGGGGGAGCTTCGGGCAGGTCGAATGGCTCGACCACGATCGTCAACTCGAGCGGAGCTGACTCGGAGCTCTCCCAAGCCATGGATCCCTCCCTTGCAGCGTGGAAGGCGATCATATCGACCACCAGGCTTCGATTGAAGTTCTTCAACAATGTAAAACAACGTAATATCTTACGCCGCATGCACCGCCGCCGTGGCGGTCGGGAAGGAACGGAGAAACGAATGTCGGGCACCCAACAGGTGGATTCCCAGTCGCTGCGCGACACCGGAGGCGCCTTCGCCGCCGCCTCGGGCGATGTCGAGGCGCTGATCGCCACCGTGGCCGCATCGGTCGGGGCGCTGGTGTGGACCGGTGGCATCGCCGAGCAGTTCCGGGACGACTTCACCGGGCGCTACAAGCCGATGCTCGAGCAACTCGGGGCGGACATGGACGCCACCGGCAAGGCGATGTTCGAGAAGGCCGACCAGTACGACGTCGTGTTCCACGGCTCGGCCTGACCGACCGAGACTGCCCGGGCGGATGACCAGCGCAGAGGCCAAGGAGGCGACCGCCGCCGGGCTGCGGCGGTGTGCCGCCGACCTCGAAGCAGTCTTCGACGGTCTGGTCACCCGGTCGATGTCGGCGTGGAGCTGCCCCGCCGCCACCGCGTTCGAGACGGACCTTCGGGACCACAACACCGCGCTGGAGACGGTCGCCGCCGATCTCCGGGCGAACGCCACCCGGCTCGAGGCGGCGGCCGACGCCCAGCGGGCCGCCGCCGAGGAGGCGATCGTCGGGGTCGACCCGGGGGAGCCCGCGCCGATCGACGGCTGGTCCCCTTCACCGGGACCGACGCCGGCGCCGGTGGGCGGCCCCGTCTGACGGCTGCACTCACCCGGCCAGTCCCCGTGGTCGTCGTCACCGACGAAGGACCGTTGGATTGCGAGATCGACGCCGACGACGACGCCACCGTCGGCGCCCTGCTCACCGCCCTCGGCCTGACCGGCCCGATCTTCGTGGATGGGACGCCACTGGCTCCCGAGCTCACCCTCGCCGTCGCCCTGACGGCCGGAGCCGTGCTCGCCACCGGCGCCGCCACGCCCGGGTATCAGCCGTCGCCGGGCCCGGGCGACGCCGAGCGCGAGGAGCACGACCGCTTCCGACTGGTGATCCTCGCCGGTCGGGGAGCTGGTATGGCGGTCGGGCTGGCCGAGGGTCGCCAGGTGGTCGGCTCCGGGGCGGGGTCAACGGTCACCCTGCGGGCCGGCGGCGTCGCCGATCGTCACGCCGTCCTCGATGTGACCTCTGCCTCGGTCCGCCTGGTGTCCAGGCGCGGGGCCAGGGCGCTCGACGGGGAAACCGTGCTCGCCATCGGGGAGACCCTGGCCTGTGTCGTGCCGGTCCCCGACGCCACCCGCTCGCCGGTCCCGGGCTGCGGGCCGGCCATCGTGCACAATCGTCGGCGTCGACCGGCCCCGCCCGCTCCCTTACCGAGGGTGGTGCTCCCCGACCCTCCACCCGCCGAGCCCGCACCACGCCCGATGGGATGGGCGGCCTTGGCGATACCGGTGATCTTCGGCCTGGTGATGGCGATCCTGGTCGACCCGAGGATGGCGCTCTTCGCACTGCTCGGCCCACTCGTCATGGCCGGGGGGCGGGTCGACGACCTCAGGCTGCGGCGCCGGGCCCGCCGCACCGCCACCGCCACCAGTGCTTCCGCCGCCGCCACCCTCGCCACCACCCTCGACCGGCGCCGCGCCGGAGAGCTCCGTCGCCGCCGCGCCGACCAACCCGGTGTGGCGGTTCTCGCCTGGTGGGTGGAACGCCGGTCGCCGCGGGTGTGGGAGCGGCGTCGCGGCGACGCCGACTTCCTCAGGCTCACCATCGGCTACGGGGACCTGCCGTGGTCCCCCGATCTCGCCGGCGATCCGGACAACGCGGCGGGCCCGGTGGCCGCCGTCCTCGCCGGCTACCTCTTGCCGGCCACTCCGCTCACCCTCGACCTGGGCGGGCGGGTGCTCGGGCTCGTCGGTGACCGGGACAACGCCCTCGAGTTGGGGCGCGGGCTGCTGTGCTCTGCCGCCGTGCTGCACGGCCCCTCCGACCTGGCGGTGGCGGTGGTGACCGACCGGCCCGCCGACTGGGACTGGGTGAAGTGGCTGCCGCACGTCATGGTGGCGCCGACCGACCGGCGCCGCCTGCTCGCCGGCGACGCCATCGAGACGGTGGCGGTGCTCGACTGGATCGCCACTCGCCCGGGCGCCGGACAGCAAAGGCCGGTCGTGCTGGTCGTGGTCGACCGCGGCCCGCTGACCGATCCTCCGGGCCTGGCGGTGCGTCGGGTGCTCGGCGGCGCCACGGGCGACGTGGCCGGCATCGTCCTGGCGGCCGGGGAGGACGATCTTCCCGCCGAGTGCACCGACCTGGTCGACTGCGGGCACCGCCGCGCCCGGCTCACCACCGGGGAGGGATCGATGGAGGTCGCCCCCGCCGGAGTGGTAGCCCCGGTCGCCGTCACCCTGGCCAGGGGCCTCGCCAGGTACCGCGATCCCGACCAGGTCGATCCCGGTGCCGGGCTGCCCCGGGCTGTCAGGTTGCTCGAGGCCGCCGGCGTGGCCGATCCGTCCTCCGAGGAACTGATCGGGCGCTGGTCGGACGGTGGCGCCGGCCTCGATGCGGTGCTGGGGGTGACCGCCACCGGACCGATGCGCATCGACCTCGCCGCCGCCGGGCCCCACGCCCTGGTCGCCGGGACCACCGGGTCGGGCAAGAGCGAGCTGCTGCGCACGCTGGTCGCCTCGCTGGCCCTGGCCCACGACCCGGAGCACGTCAACTTCGTGCTCGTCGACTACAAGGGGGGGAGCGCCTTCGACGCCGCCGCGCACCTGCCCCACACGGTCGGCCTGGTCACCGACCTCGACGGCGGCCTGGCCGATCGGGCCCTGCGGTGCCTCGAAGCCGAGCTCCGCCACCGGGAGCGGGAACTGCGCACCCTCGGTGCACCCGACATCGAACGCTTCCGAACCCTCGGAGGACGGCTACCGAGGATGTTGATCGTGGTCGACGAGCTGGCCGCCCTGGCCCGTGAGCTACCCCGATTCGTCGGTTCCCTGGTCGACATCGCAGCGAGGGGACGCAGCCTCGGCATCCACCTCGTGCTCGCCACCCAGCGGCCGGCCGGGGTGGTGAGCGATGCCATCCGGGCCAACACCGACATCCGCGTCGCCCTCAGGGTCACCGACCGCGCCGACTCCACGGACGTGCTTGGTGACCCGGCGGCGGCAGCGATCGGCCGCGACCTGCCCGGCCGCGGGCTGGTCCGCCTCGGCCCAGGCGACCTGGTCCCCTTTCAAGGGGCGACGGTGTCCGCCGGTCCGGCCATCGCCGGCACGGTGACCGTCCGGCCCTTCTGGTTCGGCCACGATCCGGGGGATGCGCCGCATCCCGGCCGGCCCGGCGCCGAAAGGCCCGAGCCGACCGACCTGGAACGGCTGAGCGCGGCGGCGGCCGAGGCGGCGGCCCGTCTCGGCCTACCGTCCCCGCGCCGGCCGTGGCCGGAGCCGCTCCCCGGTCGCCTCAGCACCGACGACCTGCCGCCGGCGGTATCCGGGGACGGTGTTCCGGTGGGCCTGGCCGACGAGCCGGATCGGCAGCGCACCGTACCGTTCACGTGGTCGCCGGCGGAGGGCAACCTCGGGCTCTACGGTGCGCCGGGGTCGGGCCTCACCACCGCCCTGGAGACGGTGGTCCTCGGACTGGTCGCCGGCCACGCCACCGATCCGGTCGACATCTACATCGTCGACGCCCCCGGCGACCTGGGCCGGCTCTCTCGGCTGGCGGCGGTGGGAGCCGTGGTGTCACCCGGCGAGGTCGACCGGATGGCCCGCCTGGTCAGGATGATGCTGACCCGGATCGACCGGCGGCGTGCCCCAGGCGGTCGCCGGCACACCGGCACGGTGACGGTGCTGGTGGTGGACGGCCTCGAGGCGGTGTTGCGCTCTCTCGACACCGCCGACACCGCCTTCGCGCGCGAGGGGCTGGTGCGGATGATCGCCGAGGGCTTCGGGGGGGATCTGGTCACGGTGTTCGCCACCTCCCGGCACGGGGGCCTGCCTGCGCCGGTGGAGGCGGCGGTGGCCCATCGGCTCGTGCTCCGCCAATCGGACCCGCTCGGGGCGGCGGTGCTCGGGGTGCGCGGCGTCGACGACCTCTTCCCCGGTCGGGCGATCCACGCCGGCACCAACCGACACGTCCAGATCGCCGTGCCCGGCGCCGGGCTGGCCCACGCCGCCGAGACGATCGACGTCGGTGCCCGGGCACCAGCCGCGGTTGGTGTGCTCCCCGAAGACGTGGGCTCGGTGGAGGTCGAGCACCTGGTCGACGTGAAGACGGATCGCTGGGCGCTCCCCGTCGGCATCGGCGACGCGTCCTTGTCCCCGGTCGGCGTGTCGCTTCGTCCCGGTGACCACGTCCTCGTCGTTGGTGGGCCCGGGACCGGGAAGACCAGCCTCCTCGCCGCTCTCGCCGGGGTCGTCCACCGCCGGGAGTCGCCAGGTGACGCGGGCGGGGTGCGGGTGCTGGCCACCGGTGATGTCCTCGCCGGGCTGGTGCCCGAGGGCGTCGAGCCGGTCGCCGGCGCCGACCTCGCCGACCTGGTCGCCGAGCTCACCGCCGCCGACCAAGCAGCGCTCCTGCTCGTCGACGACGCCGACGCCACCGCGCCGTCGGGCCTCGGCGAGGTCATCGAGGCGCTGCTGGCAGGCCGCCGGCCGCGCCTGCACCTGGTGGTGGCGGCCCGCCCGGCGCTCAAGGCGCTCCACGGTCACTGGGCCAGGGGACTCGCCGCATCCCGAACCGGGATCTGGCTCAACCCGTCAGCCGGTGTCGACGCCGACCTGTGGCACACGCCAATGCCGAGGCGGTTCCCTGCCCGCCTCCCGCCGGGTCGTGGGTTGCTCGTTGCCAACGGTGCCAGCGAGCTCGTGCAGGTGATGCGGCCGTGAAATGCCCGCCGAGCAGGGCTCGGCTCCTCCCGCAGATGGGGCCCCTACCCCATCGCGGGCCGTGAAATGCCCGCCGAGCGGGCTCGGCTCCTCCCGCAGATGGGGCCCCTACCCCATCGCGGGCCGTGAAAGAGGCTGTACGCTCCGGCGGCGTGGACAGCATCGACGCCAACGGCTACCGGCGAATCCTCGGCCTGCGGGCGGTTCGCGATTTCGCCGCCGAGCCGCTCGACCTGACCCACTTGGAGATGATCCTCGAGGCAGCCCGGTGGACAGGGTCGGCCAAGAACCGGCAGGATTGGTCGTTCGTGGTCCTCGATGATCCGGATGCGAAGCGGGCAGTGGCCGCCGCCGGCGACTTCACCGGTCCGATGCTGGCGGCACCCGTGGCGATCGCCATCGTCCAGGAGCCGGGTGGCTACGAGTTCGACAGCGGCCGACTCGCTCAGAACATCATGCTCGCCGCCGATGCGGTAGGGGTGGCGTCCTGCCCGGTCACGCTGCACCGCGACGGTGAGGCCGCCTCCGCTCTCGGACTGCCATCCGACCGCAGATGCCGGTATGCGATCGCCCTCGGCTACCCGGGCGACCGGGCACGTGGCTCGCTCGGCGGTGGTCGCAAGCCGCTGTCTGATCTGGTCCGCCGGAACCGGTACCGCTGACTGCGCATGCGTTTGCCGGGACCGGCTCATGTGTTTGCCGGGACCGGCTCATGTGTTTGCCGGACCGGCGCATGTGTTTGCCGGGACCGGCGCATGTGACAGCGAGTCGGCGCCCGACCGGATTCTCACCGGCCTCTTAGTGACTCAGGCACGGCAGTGTGCTTGGCTGGAGGCCGCGGCGGCGGGCGGTGGCCGGCCAACCTGAGCCGATCGACCGATCGTTCTCGAACCCGGCAACGGTTACGCTGCGACGGGCGCCAAGGCGCATTTCCGGTACGCCGGAGGGGGGCAGAGACAAGTGAAGTTCCGAATCGCCGCGGGGATCGTCCTCGCCGGCATCCTGCTCGTCGGGGCGTACCTGGGTGGTGTCGTCCTCGAAGGCTCGGCCGGCGGGGGTTGGTCCCACCAGGCGGGCGAGGGTTTCGACGCCGAGCGTGTCATGGTGCGCACGTTCGAGCTGGGCGTGCCCAACCTCCTCCTGCTCGTCGACCCGGTCACCGGCGAGCTCGACGATCCCGAAGTCGCCGCAGCCGTCGCCACCATGTCCGAGGATCTCGCCTCGTACACGGGCATCACCCAGCTCGAGTCGTACTGGAGTCTCGGCGGGCCGGAAACGTATGCCAGCGACGACGGGAGCCTCGGGCTGGTCACCGCCAGGATCGGCGGGTCGGAGAGCGGACTGGCCGGCCGCGCCGACACGGTGTTGTCCAGCATCGACTACGACGACTCGGTCATCGACGTGAGCGCCGGCGGCTCAGCAGTGGTGCAGCGGGATGCGCGCGAGGAGACGCTGGACTCGGTGATCCCACTGGCCGTCGCCTTCCTGCTCGCCATCGGGCTGGTCCTGCTGTTCCTGCGTAACCTGCTCGCCACCGGATTCATCGCGCTGACGTCGGCGGTGGCCGTCGCCATCACGCTCATCGCATTGTGGGGGCTGGAGCGGCTGGTCACCGTCACCACGACGGCGGTGCTGATCGCAGTGGCGATGGCGTGGGGCTGCGCCACCGCCGGAGGATTCGTGTTCGGCCATCGGTTCGTCGCCGAGCGGCGTGCCGGCGCCGGCCGCCCCGCCGCCGTGGTCGCCACCGTGGGCACCGCCGGGCGCACGGTGGCGATCGCCAGTGCCGTGGTCGCCGCCGTGGTCCTGTCCCTGTGGCTGATGCCGACGGCGATCATGAGGTCGACGGCCTACGCCTCCACGATCGCCGTGCTGGCGGCCGGCGTGGCCAGCGTGCTCGTGCTCGGCTTCCTGCTCTCGCTGTTCGGGGCGGGCGTGGTCACCGGCGACGGACTGCTCCAACCCGCCGCCCGACCCGGCCTAGGCGATCGGGTAACTGCCATCGCCTCCAGATGGCCCGTGGTCACGGTTGGCTTGGCGATCCTCGTCTTCGGGGGTGTGTCGCTCGTCGCCCTCGTCGGCCTCAACACCGGCGAGACCACCGCCGAGTCGCTCCCGACCTCGGCGGCGAGCCGGCAGGTGGCGGGGACGTTCGCCGATGAGTTCGCCGTCGACGAGGTCGATGGCCCCTTCGTCATCGGTCCCAACATCGAGTTCGGTGATGCCCCGGCCCAGCTGGCGGAGTACACGTCGAGCCTCTCGTCGATCGGCGACGTGGCCAGGACGGACTCGACCCAGGGCAGCTACGCCGCCGGCGTCGCCGTCGACACCCCGGAGCCGCTCACCGCACGTCTCGCCAACGACCGGGCCAACCTGGTAAGGGCCCCGCTCTCGGTGCCGGCCGACTCGACCGAGGCGCAGGCCACTCTCGAGGAGATGGCGGAAGTGGCAGCGCCCTTCCGCGCCGACATCGGCGGGACCACGGTCCGCCACATGGCCACGGCCGCAGCCGTGGATGCCAGGGCGCCGTTCCTCGTTGCCGGTGCCGTGCTCGCCATCCTGCTGCTCGTCGCCTGGTTGCTCCATGGATGGCGGATGTCGCTTCGCCTCGCCGTGGCCGCCGTGCTGTCCGCATCGGGGTCGGTGCTGGTGGTGCGCCTCGGGTTCGTCGACGGCCTGCTCACCGATCTGCTCGGCTCCTCCCAGGTGGGCACGCTCGACGCCTTCGCCGCCCCGATGGCGTGGACGGTCGGGCTGGCGCTCGTCGCCGGCTGGTTGGTCCTCGGCTGGGGCTCGGCGCGCGAGGCGTTCGATGTCAGCGGTGGCTCCTCTGGTGCGGTGATCCGGTCACTCTCCGCCACCCGGCGCACCCACCTCGCCACCGGGGTGTTGCTCTGGCTGCCGTTCCTGGCACTGGCGGTCAACGGCTGGCGCACCCAGCAGATGATCGCCACCGCAGTTCTCGGCGCCGGGCTCCTGGCGGTCACGGTGGGCAGCTTCGTGGTCGTCCCGGCGCTGTTCGCCCTCGCCCCCGGGCGGATGTGGCCACGCCGGGTCGACGGCAGTGTGGACACGGTCTACCCCGAGACGGCAGCAGGGGCCTGGCTCGTCGGCGTTGTGCCGCAGGTGATCTCGTCGGCCGCACCGTTGCCGGCGACGGCACCCGAACGAGCCACGGCGTCGCCTGCACCGGTCGAGCCGGCGGCCGATGCCGTCACCTCGGTCGCCGTCGCAGCCGTCGCCGATACCGAGGTCGTCGCTCCTACCGAGCCCGAGGCCGGGGACTCGACCACCGAGCCCGAGGCCGATGCATCGTCCGATGACGTCTCGGTGCGGCGCCGCCGGCGGGCTCGCTGGCGCCGGACCTCCGCCGCCGGGGCCATCGTGGTCGCCACCGAGGCTGACCAGGCGATCCCCGATGCCTCAGGCCTCGATGATGTCCCAGATGATGTCATGGCCGGCGAGGCGGTCGCGCCCGAGGAGCCGGCGGATGCGGATCTCCCGTCTCCCGAAGCCGCAGTCGAGCCGGAGCCCGAGCCCGCAGTCTCGAGCGAGGAGCCGGTCGAACCGGCAGTGGAGCCGGACACCGAGCCGCCGGCCGTTGCGGTGGTCGAGGCGGAGGCGGAGCCGGTCACCGAGCCGTCCGTCGAGGTGGTGGCCGGAGCCGCTGTCGACGAAGTCGAGCCGGTCGAGGCCGTGGAGGATCCGCCTGAGGAGGCCGAGCCGGTCGCCGAAGCCGTGGTCGACGAAGTCGAGCCGGTCGAGGCCGTGGAGGAACTTCTCGAGGAGGCCGAGCCGGTCGCCGAAGCCGTGGTCGACGAGGTCGAGCCGGTCGAGGCCGTGGAGGAACTTCTCGAGGAGGCCGAGCCGGTCGCCGAAGCCGTGGTCGAGGTCCCGGCCAAGGTCACCCGTCCCCTCGCCGCCGTCGACGTCATCAGCCTCACCGAGTCGGTGATCGCCTCCATCGAAGCCGACATACCGTTCACCACCGAGATCAGCTCGGGGTACGTGGCCAACCCTTCGAACAACCTGTCCCGGGTGATGGAGGCGATCCTGAGGGATGCCTCCCGACGAGGCGGCGACGAGGTCCTCGTCTACGGGCACGCCGCCGCCGGTCGCTACCGGTGGATGGTGGTCGACTCCGGCCCCCGGGCCGACCACGACCCTGAGAGGGCGAGGACGCTGGCGGAGGCCCAGCGCTTCATCCGCCGGGTCGGCGGTGTCGTGGAGTGTCGGCCCGAGGGCGACTTCAACGTCTTCGTGGTCGAGATCCCCATGGCGAGCTGATCCCAGCGCCCTGACGGCGGCTTGACCGGCGGGGCGCCCCAGGCGAGTCTGCACCCGTGAAGTTCGCCTGGCTGTGCAGCCACGAGTCGTATCAACCAGAGGTCCTGGTCGATCAGGCGGTGCTCGCCGAGCAGGTCGGGTTCGACGTCGTGCTCGGCTCCGACCACTTCCATCCGTGGGTCGACGACGTCTCCGCCGCCGGATTCGTGTGGAGCTGGCTGGGGGCGGCGGCGGTGCGCACCGAGCGGGTGCAGTTCGCCACCAGCGTGACCTGCCCGCTGTTCCACTACCACCCGGCGCTGGTCGCCCAAGCGGCGGCCACGGTCGACCGGCTCAGCGGCGGCCGGTTCATGCTCGGCGTCGGCACCGGGGAGAACATCAACGAGGGCCCCATGGGGTTCGCCTTCCCCGGGTACACCGAGCGGATCGCCAGGATGGAGGAGGCGCTCGACATCATCCACCGGCTCCTCGCCGGGGAGAAGGTCGACCATGACGGCCGCTACTACACCGTCGACAAGGCGAAGCTCTACAGCCCCCCGCTGGGGCGGGTCCCGGTGCTGATGGCAGCGGGTGGCCCGAAGTCGGCGGCGTTCGCCGGCGCCAACGCCGAGGGGCTCATCAGCAGCGTGAAGGACCCGGCCGAGACCGTTGCCACGGTGATCGAGCCGTTCCGCCGGGCGCGGGAGGCCGCCGGCCCTGAGCATCCGCAAAGTGGCTCCGGGATCGTGCTCGCCACCCGATGGGTGGTGGCGGCCGCCGACGCCGACGAGGCGTGGGAGGCACTGGGGAGCATGCGCGGGCTACGAGCGCCGGGCCGCCTCGACGCCGTCGACCCGATGGAGCTGCGGGTGCGCGCCGATGAGATGGACCGGGCCGACATCCTCGATCGCTACACCGTCGTGTCCGACCCCGGGCAGCTGATCGACGCCTACGTTCCGCTGGTCACTGACGTCGGCGCAGACATCGTCGCCATCCAGGTGGCGTCGGTCGATCCCGATGCCACCTTGCGGATGCTCGGCGCCGAGGTCCTGCCCGAGCTTCGCCGGCTCGACCAGGCCGGGGCGCGCCGGTGATGGCGGGCTCGGCTTCGCCGCGCACCTAACCTCCCGCCACCCAGCCTGGAGGGGTGCCTGACAGCGGATCGAACCGGTCTCGGGGTCGGCGAGGTCGCCACCCGGTTCTTCACCTTCGGCTCGGCGGCGGACCCGTTCCCACTGGCGGCTGGGGGGTCGCTCGACGAGGTGACGCTGGCCTACGAGACGTACGGTGCCCTCGACGCCGACGGCTCCAACGCCATCCTGCTGTTCCACGCCCTGAGCGGGAGCCAGCACGCCGCCGGCGTCAACCGGGACGTGCCCGGCCTCGGAACCCTGTGGACCGAGGAGATGCACCTCGGCTGGTGGGACGGGCTGATCGGCCCGGGGCGGGCCATCGACACCGATCGATGGTTCGTGGTCTCCGCCAACTACCTGGGTGGCTGCTACGGATCGAGCGGGCCGCCGTCTGCCGACCCCGCCACCGGGCGGCCATACGGGTCGACCTTCCCGGCGGTCGGCTTCTGCGACATGGTCGAGGCCGACCTGCGACTGCTCGACCACCTCGGCGTCGGGCGGCTCCACGCGACCGTGGGAGGGTCGACCGGGGGGCTGATGGCCCTTTCGCTGGCCACCCGCCACCCCGACCGCGTCGGCGTGGTCATCCCGGTGGCCGCCGGGCTCGGCGTCACCTCGCTGCAGGTGGTCCACAACTTCGAGCAGATCACCGCGATCACGTCCGACCCGGCGTTCGCCGGTGGGGAGTACGGGGCCGAACCGCCCGCAGCCGGCCTCGCCCTCGCCCGGATGATCGGGCACAAGACGTTCGTGTCGCTGTCGGCGATGCGGACCCGCGCCCGTGAGGAGATCGTCGAGGGCGCGGTCCACGGCTACCGACTGAAGCACCCCCTTGAGTCGTACATGCGACATCAGGGGACCAAGTTCGTCGATCGCTTCGACGCCAACTCGTACCTGCGGATCATGGAGGCATGGCAATCGGTCGACCTCCTCGCCGAGGCCGGCGCCGGCGACTGGGACACGCTGTTCGGGCGGTGCCGGCGACAGCGGTGGGCGCAGTTCTCCATCGATTCGGACGTGTGCTTCTACCCGGAGGAACAGGCCGCCCTCGCCGCCGCCCTGTCCGCCGCCGGGGTCCCCAACCGCGTGATCGAGGTCGCCTCGGACCGGGGCCACGACGCCTTCCTGGTCGAGACGGACCGGTTCGCCGAGGGGCTGCGTGCCACGCTCGAGGGTGAGTGGTGACCAGATTGGTGACCAGTCGATCGGCGCCGCTGGGGATGTTCGACTCGGGTGTGGGAGGCCTGTCCGTCCTTGCCGGCGTGCGGGAGCTCGTGCCGGACGAACAGGTGCTGTACGTGGCCGACCAGGCCTGGGCGCCGTACGGCGAACGGAGCCTCATCGAGGTCAGGGAGCGGAGCTTCGCCGTGGTGCGCCGCCTCGTCGACCTCGGCGCCAAGGCCGTCGTCGTGGCCTGCAACACGGCGTCGGCGGCGGCGCTCCACGAGCTGCGACGCGCCATGCCCGACGTCCCGTTCATCGGGATGGAGCCGGCGGTGAAGCCCGCCGCCGCGCAGAGCAAGGGGGGCGTGATCGGCGTCCTCGCCACGTCGGCGACGTTCCAGGGCGAGCTGTACGCCTCGGTGGTCGACCGGCACGCCGCCGGCGTCGAGGTGGTCGAACGCGTGGGGCGGGGGCTGGTCGAGCTGGTCGAGGCGCGTCACCTCGACGATCCCGCCGTCGAGGCCGGCGTCGCCGCCCACCTGGCACCGCTGGTCGACGCCGGGGTCGACACGCTCGTCCTCGGTTGCACCCACTACTCGTTCCTCGCCGGGGTCATGCGGCGGCACCTCGGCGCCGGGGTCACCGTGATCGACCCGGCGCCGGCGGTGGCCCGGCAGGTGGTCAGGGTGCTGGACGAAGGCGACCTGCGGGCGCCGCCGGGCGACGGTGGCGTGGTGTACCTCACCAGCGGCGACCCGATCCGGCTGGCGGGGCAGGTGGAGCGCCTCCTCGGCGACCTGAACCCGGACACCGGCCGCTTCGAAGTCCTGTGATGCCCGCTCATGGTGACGTATGATGGCGGTCATCGACGTTGAGAGGCGGCCATGGAGCGGACCGAACAGTACCCACCGGTGCTCGACACCGAGATGGTGGCCGAGTTGCTCGGCATGAACGTCCAGGTGGTGCGCCGGCTGGCCCGGGAGGGCCAGATCCCCTCGTACCGCCTACCCGAGGGCCGGACTTACCGGTTCTTCCGCGACGAGGTCCTCGAGTGGTTGCGGGGATTCCCGGTACACCCCGACACCGCCGTCGACGGCGGCGTGCCGGTGCCGGTCGAAGACGAGGCCTGAGCCGGCGACGGATGACCGACGACCGCTCCCGGCCGGCCGGCCCGGAGACCGATCCCCTGCTCCCGGGAACGGCGGCAGGGGAGGACCTGGCAGCGGTGTCACGGCGCGGGGCGCGGGCGTTCGACTCCGAGATGGCCGACGCCGAGCAGGAAGCCGAGCGGTTCAGGCTCCGGGGCCGAACCATGGTCGACGTCCTCTGGGAGGCGATGAACCGCGGTGACTCCGTCGCCTTCGTCATGGGCGACCGCACCCTCGCCGGTGGGCTGGTGGCGGTCCGCAACGACCTCGCCCTGGTGCAACAGCCCGATGCCCTGGCCGCGGTGCGGATCGGCGCCATCGAAGCCGTCAAGATGGACGCCGGCGGCGAGGGGGTCGCCGGTGACCGCACCTACGGGTCGCTCGCCTCGTATCTGAGGATGCTCATGCTCGATCGGCTCGTCGTCACCGTGCTCGGCCACCGCTTCGAGGTGGCCGGCGTGATCGAGGCGGTGACCCCCGACCACATCCTGGTGGCGGCGGCGGCCAGGGCCGAGTGGGTGGTCACCCTTCGCTCGCTGCATGCCGTGGTCCGCTCGCTGCCCGGCGACCGGTAGCCCGAAGCCCGGCACCGCGCCGGCGGCGGGGCGTAGCCTGGCGCCCCATGCGGCCGCTTCCCGCCCCTTACGACGCCATCGCCGCCGGCCGGGTCGCCGGGATCCATCTCACCGGGAACGCCCTCCTCGGCAGCCGCCTGCTCACCAAGGAGCAGGCCTTCCCGGTCGACGAGCGCCAGGCGTTCGGCCTGACCGGCCTGCTCCCTGACCGCGTGCTCACCATCGAGGAGCAGGCCGAACTGGCGATGGGCCACCTGCGCCGCTCCGAGGACCCGCTCGACCGGTACATCACCCTGGCGGCGCTCCAGGACCGCAACGCCACGCTCTTCTACCGGGTGCTGGTCGACAACCTCGAGGAGCTCCTGCCCGTCGTCTACACCCCGACGGTGGGTCGTGCCTGCCAGGAGTACAGCTACATCCTGCGCCGGACGAGGGGTGCCTGGATCACGCCGGAGGATGGCGACCGCATCCCGGAGATCCTGCGCAACGGTCCCTTCGAGGACGTGCGGCTGATCGTGGTCACCGACAACGAGCGCATCCTCGGGCTCGGCGACCTCGGGGCGGGGGGCATGGGCATCCCCATCGGCAAGCTGGCCCTGTACACCGCCGCCTGCGGCATCTTCCCGGCGCTGACGCTGCCGGTCAGCCTCGACGTCGGAACCGACAACCCTGACCTCCTCGGGGACCCGTTGTACATCGGCCACCGGGCGCCCCGCCTCCGCGGCGCCGAGTACGACGCCCTGATCGATGCCTTCGTCGACGGCGTGCAGGAGGTGTGGCCCGGTTGCCTCATCCAGTGGGAGGACTTCAAGCAGCAGAACGTGCTCCGCATCCTCGACCGGTACCGCCAACGGGTGCCGTCCTTCAACGACGACGTGCAGGGGACGGCAGCCGTTGTGGTGGCGGGGGTGCTGGCGGCGATGCGGCATCTGGGCAGCCCCTTCTCCGAGCAGCGGATCCTGATGGTCGGCGCCGGTGGCGCCGGGATCGGCATCGCCCGGTTGCTGCGCCAGGCGATGGCCGACGAGGGGATGAGTCGAGCCGACATCGGCCGGGCGCTCGCCCTGGTCGACTCCCGCGGGCTGGTCCACGACCTACGCACCGACCTCGACGAGTCGAAGCGGTCGTTCGCGGTGCCCGCCGCCTTCGCCGCCGAGCTCGGGCTCGAGCTGTCGGGCACGCCGGCCCTCCAGGAGGTGGTCGAGCAGTTCTCCCCGACCGTCCTGGTCGGCACGTCGGGCGTGCCCGGCACGTTCTCCGAGTCGGTGGTCCGGGCGATGGCGGAGCGTTGCGCCCGGCCGGTGGTGATGCCTCTGTCCAACCCAACCGCCAACACCGAGGCGCATCCGGCCGACGTGATCGCCTGGACCGACGGCAGGGCGTTGGTCGCCACCGGGAGCCCCTTCCCACCGGTCACCCACGACGGCGTGGTGCAGGAGGTCGGCCAGGCCAACAACGTCTTCATCTTCCCCGGGCTGGGGCTCGGGGCGATCGTGGCGGAGGCGACCCGGGTGAGTGACGAGATGATCCTCGTCGCCGCCCGCACCCTGGCCGCCACGGTGACGGCGGACCGTCTCGCCGCCGGCGCCCTCTATCCGCCGGTCGGCTCGCTGCGGGCCGTGTCGCACGCCATCGCCCGCGCCGTCGGCCACGAGGCGGTCAACTCCGGGCTGGGCCGGTCGTCCCCGGCCACCCTCGACGCCGACGTCGACGCCGCCATGTGGTGGCCGGCCTATGTGCCGTACCGTCGCGCCTGAGGAGCCGCCCGGTCCGGAGACATCACGGCGAGGCCGGCCTCCAGGGCGCCGACGGTGAAGATCCTCCGGCCCGGCTGGATGGCGGGGCGGGGATCGGTGACCTCGAGGCCCGTCGCCCGCCAGCGTAAGGCCACCACCTCGAGGGGCTCCTCGGTGACCAGGGCAACGCCGTAGAGGGCCGGCGATCGCACCGGTGACTGGATCACCTCGAGCAGGGTGCCGACCCGGAAGAAGGCGGTCGGTCTGCCCTTCACGTCCATCCGGAGGCGCGGGGCCCTGCCCACCTCGGCCAGGGCGACGACGACCTGGTCGAGATCGGCGACGAGCAGGACCACATGATCGAGATCCCAGCCGGGGGCGATGGTGCCCGATATCGGGTCGGAGCCGGCCACATCGAGTGCGGGGGGAGATCCCGACCAGCGCCAGCCAGGGTCACCGGTGGTGAGGACCGTGGAGCGGGTGGCGAGCGGGTTGGGGAGCCCGCACCGCTCCCACGGGATGGGAAGCCGGATCCCGACGAGCGTGCTCGAATCGGTGTCGGTGTCGGTGGGGGTCATCGGACGATGGCGCCGTCGCGTCGGGCGGTGCGGTGCGGTAGCACAAAGCCCAAGGAACCCTTGCCGACCCTTCCCCGCACTTCCCCGAACGAGGCTCTGGCCCGCATCAGCACCTTGGGCTTTGTCCCCCGAAGATACGGAGAACGTTGGGTCCTTTCAAGACCCCCGAAGCGGCGGCATCCCGGCCCGATCGGCGCCCGTCGCTGGCGTCAGCTGCGCCAATCACAGGCAACCGACGGTTCGACGGCGGCGGCACCATGGGGTTGTCCACGTTTCCACAGCTATCCACAGCGCCTTGTGCACACGTGGTGTCGACAAGTTCTCGAGGAGAATTTTCGCGTACCGAGTTCGTGCCTGAGGCCTCTGGCGAAGAGCCAGGGGTACCGAGCCTCATCCCCCGGAAATCCCGCGGTAGAGCTCGAGGAGCCGGTCGGCCGTGGCGCTCCACGAGAACCGCTCCGAGCGGGCGACGGCGCGTGAGGCCATAGCCTGCGCCAGGTCGGGGCGCTCGAGGATGGTGCGGACGGCGGCGGCGTGGGCGGCCGGCTCATGCCCGGCGACGAGGGTGCCGGTGACCCCGTCGTCGACGACATGGGGCAGCCCCCCGGTGGCCGCCGCCACCACCGGCAGGCCACAGGCCTGGGCCTCGGCCGCCACCAGGCCGAACGACTCGGAGCGGGAGGGCACCATGAGCACGTCTGCCGCCTGGTAGAAGCGGGGGAGCGCCCGGTGCGGCTGGTTGGGCAGGAAGTGGGCCCGAGAGGCGATGCCGAGCTCGTCCACCCGCCGCTGCAGCAGCCCGAACTCCTCGGCACCATATGGCCCGCTCGCCCCGCCGATCACGATCAGGTGCGTCGACGGCGGGAGCATGGCGACCGCCTCGACGGCGACGTCGGGAGCCTTGTGCGGCTGGATCCTCCCCACGAACAACACGATGGAGGCATCGTCGGGGAACCCGAGCCGGCGCCGCGCCTCAGCTCGGTCGCCGGGGGCGAACAGGTCGTGGTCGATCCCCGGCGGAGAGAGGCACAAACGCTCGAGCCTGGCGCCGTAGTGCTCCACGAGGTCGTCGAACTCTGTGGGGGTCGAGGCGATGACACAGTCGGAGCGGGCGATGACCTCGGTCTCGGTCAGCGTGCGCATCGGGCTCGACGGCGGCTCGTCCCCGCGCCGGGCCACATCCTTGACCCGCCCCAGGGTATGGAACGAGTTGGCCAGGGGTGGTCCCAGCATCTCCTTCAAGACGACGCCGGCCCACCCGGACAGCCAGTAGTGGCTGTGGAGGATGTCGGGCGTGAAGTCGTTGGCGTCGAACCAGCGGAACGCCTGCTCGCTGAAGTCGGCGACGTGGCCGGGGATCTGCTCGATGGGGAGGGCATCCGCCGGCCCCGCCGGGATGTGCACCACCCGGTAGCCGCCCCCGGCGGTCACGACCTCGGGCAGCGTCGGGTCGGTGCGCCGGGTGAGGACGGTGACGTCGATGGCACGTTCGGTCATCGTCGCTGCCAGCTCGTCGATGTAGACGTTCATCCCTCCGGCGTCGCCGGTGCCGGGGGCGGCGAGTGGGGATGTGTGCAACGACAGGTAGGCGACCCGCTCGATGGAGGGCGCCGACCCCGCCGGGCCAGGGGGGCGTCGGTGTCGGTCATCCGGCAGCCCCGAACCGGCCGGCCACCCGGAAGAGAGGCCTGGCGGTGGCGCCCAACCGGAACTTGTACTCCTCGTCGCCCTTGAGGAAGTCGAACACCGTCTTGCCGGTGGCGATCGCTTGTTCCAGCAGCAGGCTCACCAGCACGACTCCGGGCGACGCGGCCGACGCCGCCGGGTCGAACCCCGAGTTGTAGAGGTAGTAGCCGTCGGTGTCCTCGAACCCGAACCCTGCCGCCACCGGGATGTCGTCGTCGCCGCAGAGCACGTCGACCAACCCGCCGGCGTCGTGGTGGAGGGCCACGAAGAAGGCCTCCATGCCCGGGGTCATGAACGCGCCCTTCTCGCCGGCGGCGAGCCGGTGCATGGCGGCGAAGGCGGTCACCGCCTCCTCACCGGCCGCCCTTCGCAGCCGGGGCTCGCCAAGCTCCTCGGCGAAGCGGCGACGCTTGCGCCTCACCTCGTGGCGTTGCTTCTTGTCGAGGTCCTCCAGGTATCCCTCGTGGGAGGCGGGCAGCGCCACCAGGGCGGCGGATTGGTGTCGGGTGACCGTGGCGGTCACCCCGGCCGACTCGAAGGATGCGGCGAGGTGGGTCGCCGCCGGCTCCGGGACAGAGTTGAGGTCGAAACGCCACCCGGGGTCGGCGGCGGCGACCAGCGACGCCACCACCTCGGCGAGGTCGGTTCCGCGGGGGGAGTGGTAGTCGGTCAGGTCCTGCTCGCCCAGGAAGGCGACCAGGTCGCCGCGCCGCAGCAGCGGGAGCAAAGCGTGGTCGGAGGCCACCAGCAGCAGCTCGTCGCCGGGCTCGGCGCGGTGCCGCCACCATGTCTCCAGGAACTCCCGGCTGGTGAACGGCCCGGTGCCTTGGGCCGTCGGGGGCAGACCGAACGCGGGGACGTCCCAGCGCGTGGTGAGCGATGCGGTCACGGCTGCCATCGGGAGACGTCGGGGACGATCGACCCCACCGGACGCCCCGCCCCGAGGACCACCGGGGTGTGGTCGGCGGCGAGGGCGTCGAGGGCGGCGGGCGAGAGAAGGCCGAGACGGCGAGCGATCTCGACCAGCCCGACGACGGCGATCCGCGCCGACCCCTCGGCGCTCTTCACGGCCAGCCCGATCCCGTTGCGGCCGGCGGCCATCAAGCCCTCGGCGCCGACCTTGGCGGGGCCGCCCCACCACATGCCGAGCCGGCCGTCCGGCCGGTCGTTGCCGGACACCAGGGCCGGGTAGCGCACCATGGCGGCGCGCGCTTCCGCCATCCGCGGGTCGGCGCCGAGACGGGCGAACCCGGTGGCCAGCGACCGGAGCGTTCCCCGCAGGGTCGGTGCACCGCACCCGTCGACCCCCACCGGGAGCGGATCGTGCCCGCAGACCTCCCTCACGAGCTCGATGACCCGCTGCTGCAGCGGGTGATCGGCGTCGAGGTAGCTGGATTGCGGCCACCCCGAGGCCTGGCTTGCCCGCAGGAAGGCGGCATGTTTGCCCGAGCAGTTGTGGTGGACCCGGGTCGACCGGCCCCCCTCGGCGAGCAGCCGGGCCCTGGCCGACGACCCGAGCGGCCGGTCGGGCGGGCACTGCAGCGATCCCTCGTCGAGCCCGGCCTGGCCGAGCATCCGGGTGACGATGGCGACGTGCACCGGCTGGCCGGAGTGGCTGGCGCAGGCCAGCGCCATCTGCTCCGGGTCGAGCCCGGCGCCGGCTTCCTGGCTCACCGTCGCCTGCAGCGGCTTGATCGCCGACCGGTGGAAGAAGGGGCGGTCGAGGTCGCCCCAGGACTCGATGACATCGCCGCCGGAGGTGACGGCGGCACCGGACCACTCGTGGGTGGACTCGACCAGACCTGAGCGGACGGTGGCTGCGAGCACCGCTAGCCGGTGATCAGCTCGTCGGTGGAGATGGTTCCGGACCGGTACCGCTCGGCGAGCTCGGCCGCCAGCAGAGCCTCGGCATGGTGGACGGTGCGCCGTTGCGCCGAGATGACCCGTTCGATCTCCTCGATCCTGGCTCGGGCGCCGTCGAGGGCGTCGTCGGTCATCTCGTCGAGCCGGCTCATCGTGGCGTCGTCGATGACGAGGTCGACATCCCGCCTCCCCGGGCGGTCGAGGACGATCGGATCGGTGGACAGGGTGTCGGTGACCTGTCTTCCTTCGCCGGCGGAGCCCTCGTCGAGGATCTCGCCAAGCGACTCGACCGCGTTCCCGGCAACGTCGCCCCGGCGGCGCCGCTGCTCGAAGTCGATCAGGTCGAGCCGGCCGTGGAGCAGGCGCCGTTGGTACGAGAGCTCCCGCTCCACCTCGAGGCACAACTGGCGCCGGCTGCGGAGCGTCGTGCTGTCCAACTCGCCGGGAGCGGCGGCGAAGGAGGGGTCGGCGATGATGTCGGTGCGGCGGCGGCGATCGCTCATGTCACCTCGGGAGAGATGACCGTGAGGGTAGTTGTCGGGTCAGCAGGCGGAGACGAGGGTCGGGTACGGGTTGACCGCGCTTCCCCCACCGGGGTGGATCTCGAAGTGGAGGTGCGGGGAGGCGCCCACGGCGTTCCCGGTGTTGCCCACGAACCCGATGACCTGTCCGGTGCTGACGTGCGATCCCGAGGGGGCACCTTCGGCGTAGCCGGAGAGGTGGGCGTAGTAGTACATCGCCGACCCGGTGGTCACGTAGGCGGTGGTGCCGCCGAGCGAGCTGTATTGGTGCGAGACGGTGCCGTTGCCCGAGGCGAGCACCGGTGTGCCGTGAGGGGCGAACATGTCGGTGCCCTGATGGGTTCGCCCGCCCGAGCGAGGGAAGCCCCAGTCGTTGATGAAGCTGGCGCCGGGCACAGGGCACACGAATCCCGAGATGGCGCCGACCCCACCTGCGGAGCCGCGGGCGGCGGCGGCTTCGGCCAGCTTCCGGGCCCGCTCCGCCTCCTCGAACTCCTCGCGTGCCTGCCGGGCTGCCTCGTCGGTGCGCCGGTACTCGGCGTCGCGTTCCTCACGCAGGTCCTCCAGGTCCTCGACGACGGCCGCCGCCTCGACCCCGAGCTGCTCCACCCGGCGCCGGTCCTGCTCGACCTGCTGGCGGAGCCGGTCGGTCTCCCGGGTCACCGCGTCGAGCCGGTTGAGCTCGAGGAGATCGGCGTCGGCGGCCCGGTCGAGCAGTGCCTGGGAAGTGAGCATGTCCTGGAGGCTCTGCGCCTCGAAGGCCAGTTCGAGCAGCGATCCGCCGGCCGCCATGTAGGCCTCGGTGACGAGCTCCTCTGCCCGCTCCTGCATCTCGGCCATGTCGACCTCGGCGACGGCGATGCGCTCCTCGATCACCTCGATGCGCGCCTCGAGCGTATCCAGCTCGGCGTTGATCTCGTTGTACCGGAGGAGGGCGGCGTCGAGCTCGGCGTTGACCGTCACCAACCGCTCGTACGCCTCGCGCCGAGCTGCCTCGGCCCGCTCGACCTCCTCTTGGTCGGTGGCGCCCGCCGTCACCGGGGTCAGGCCGAGGAACGCGATGGCCACCACGACGGCGAGCAAACGCCTGCTCACGAATCTCATCGGTGCCAGGAGCCTACCCCTTCCCCCTCCGCTAGGAAGGTTCTGAAAAAGCGCAGAACCGGTTCGTACGGTGAGGCCCGACTTCGGCGCTACACCTCGGATTGCAGACCACACGAACCGGAGAACCCATTTTTCAGAACCTTCCTGCTCCAGTCTACGGGAACAGGAGGATGGCGATCCAGAAGGTGGCGGCGGCCAGCACGGCGCCGTCGAGGGCGGTGAGCAGGCCTGGGGAGCGGGTGGTGTGGTGGACGTCGCCGCTGCGCAGCATCGAGCCGATGGCCTTGCCGGCGAGCAGCCCGGCGACGGCGGCGGCCCCGGCGACCAGGGCCTCGACCGGTGACACCGTGGAGGCGATCAGGCCGGCGGCGCCGGCACCGATGAGCACCCCGATCACCATCGCCAGGTTGGGGTCGAGCCCACCCACCTCGGAGAGGAAGCGCCGGGTCACCCACTCCGACACGGCCGCCAGCACGACCACCAGGAGGAGCACGGTGACGTACACGGCGGACTCGGCGCGGGCGAGCACCAGGCTCCCCGCGCCGGCGCCGGCGGTGAGCGCCATCAGCGCCCCGGCTGACAGTGCGGTGAGCGAGCGGAGCCGCGGGTCGTACAGCGCGTGGGCGAGCACCGCCATCAGCCCGACCGCCAAGCCGGCGGCGAAGCCCGCCAGTCCCCACGCGTATGCCGCGTTGCCGGCCGCGGTGGCCCCGACGAGAGCGCCGAGCACCGGGGACGCCCGACCGTCCTCGGTCTGGGTGTCTCCGAGGTCCCACAGCCAGGCGAGGGTGCCGCCGACGGCGGCGAAGGTCAGCGCCTCCAGCGAGATGACATTGGCGATGGCGAAGGTGGCGAGCAATATCACGCCCAGCAGCGCCGGGGTGACGTCGCCGTCCTCGAACACCGTGACTCCACCGGAGACGGGGGGGATGACCGCCACCTCGTCGCCGACGGCCACCGCGGTGGTGCGGTCCGCCTCGTCGCCGTTGACCCACACCTTGGAGGCGCCCAGCCCTTCGGCGAAGGCCTGGCCGAAGCGGTCGGTGGCGGCATCGAGCACCACCCCGACGGTGGCGCCTTCGATCTCGACGGTCGACGTGCCCGCCAGCTCGCGCAGGTTGGCGAACATCCGCAGCGTTGCCATGAGCCGAGGCTACGCCATCACGCGAAGAGTCATGAAGGGAGGCTACGCCATCGGCGGAGACTCGGGCGATGGGGGTTGGGGGTCCCCCATCGCGTAGCGATGAGCCGTCAGGCGAAGAGCCATGGGGACGAAGGGTAGCCGCCGGGCCACCGACCCACCGGCCATCACACCCCTGACATCGTCGGTAGTACTCCGATTATCGGACTGGTTGGGTTGATTATCGGACAGGCTTGGCGGTAGCATCGAGGCCATGGCGGAGACCTCGAAGACGGTCGACCTGGCGGTTCGGGTCATGCACCAGATCCGTTCCTCCGGCCCGGCACCCACCTCGGAGCTCGCCCGGCGGCTCGGGCTGGGACGCACCGTGGTGGCCCGCCTGGTCGCCACCCTCGAGCGCCACGACCTGGTGCGCCGCACCTCCGCCGGAGTCGATCTGGGGTATGGGCTGGTCGGCTTGGCCGACCGGGTGGCACCGGCGGTGCGTCACGCCGCCCGGCCGCACCTCCAGGGGCTCGCCGCCACGTTCAACGAGACCGCCGTCCTGGCGGTCGTCGACGGAGACGATGCCGTGGCGGTCGACCAGGTGGTACCCGAGGGGCGGGTGGTGAGGATCCACTACCACCCGGGGACCCGGCACCCCCTGGCGGTGGCCGCCCACGGGCGCGCCATGCTCGCCCACGTCGAACCGGCCGTCGTCGCCCGCCTGGCCGGTGGCGATCCAGACCTGCTCGCCGAGCTCGCTCGGGTGCGCCGGAAGGGCTACGCCGTCTCCCACGACGAGCTCGAAGAAGGGGTCGCCGGCGTCGCCGCCGCCATCGTCGACCGAACCGGCCGGCCGCTCGGGTCGCTCGGTGTTGTCGCCCCGGCTCCCCGCCTGCCCTCCGCCGATGGGCTGGCCGCCGCCCTGGTCGAGGCCGCCGCCGAGGTCGCCGCCCAGGTGGCGGCGCTCGACAGCCGCCACCAACCGGGAGAACAGCCGACCCTCGCCACTGCCGTCCCCGATCTCTGACAAGGAGCAGCCATGCCGTACTACCGCCGGGTGGGTGAGGTCCCGCACAAGCGCCACACGCAGTTCCGCAAGCCGGACGGCGGGCTGCACACCGAGGAGTTGATGGGAGAAGAGGGGTTCAGCTTCGACTCCGCGTTGCTCTACCACCGCTACCCGCCGACCGCCATCGTCTCCATCGACGCGGTCGACACCGAGGACCAGCGGGTCGAGCCCAACCACCCGCTCAAGCCGCGGCACTTCAAGACCCATGGGCTGAAGGGCGGTGGAAACCTGGTGTCGGGACGCCACCTCCTGCTGGCCAACGACGACTGCCGCATCTCGTACGTGTCGGCGTCTCAGACCAGCCCGCTGACCAAGAACGCCGCCGGGGACGAGCTCGTCTACGTCGAGGAGGGCTCCGGGGTGCTCGAGTCGGTGTTCGGCAGGGCTCCCGTTCACGGCCGGTGACTACGTTGTGGTGCCGGCGTCGACCATCCACCGGTTCGTGCTCGACGAGGAGCAGCCGGTCAGGGCGCTGGTGCTCGAGACCCGCTCCCACATCGGGCCGCCCCGCCGCTACCTCTCCCGCAACGGCCAGTTCCTCGAGCACTCCCCGTACTGCGAGCGCGACCTGACCGGCCCGGCCGAGCCGCTGCTGCTCGAAGGTGAGAACGTCGAGGTGCTGGTCCGCCACCGCGGTGGGGTCACCCGCTACACCTATGCCAACCACCCGTTCGACGTCGTCGGCTGGGACGGTTGCCTCTACCCGTACACCTTCTCGGTGCACGACTTCGAGCCGATCACCGGTCGGGTCCACCAGCCGCCCCCGGTGCACCAGACGTTCGAGGCGCCCAACCTGGTCGTGTGCAGCTTCGTGCCCCGCAAGTTCGACTACCACCCCGAGGCGATCCCGGCGCCGTACAACCACTCCAACGTCGACTCCGACGAGGTGATCTTCTACGTCGAGGGCAACTTCATGAGCCGCAAGGGAGCCGGCATCGAGGCGGGGTCGATCTCGCTCCATCCCGGCGGGCACACCCATGGCCCGCAGCCGGGGAGCGTCGAGGCGTCCCTCGGCAAGGAAGGCACCGAGGAGATCGCGGTGATGGTCGACACGTTCCGGCCCCTCGGCCTCGGCCCGGGGGCCCGGGACGCCGAGGACGACGACTACGCCTGGACCTGGCTGGGAGGGCGATGACCCTCCTCGTCGACGGTCGCCGAGCGCTCCTCGAGTCCCTCGTCGACTACGCCGGCCTGTTCCCGCCGACATCGTTGCGCATGGCCGACGCCGTCGCCCAGTACCGGGCCGGTCGGGCGGGTGACCACGGTTGGATGCTCGGCCGGTTCCTCTGCCCCGCGTCCCATCTCGAGGAGCTGGCCGGCCTCCTCACCGCGTCGATGGCCGCCGGCGAGGCCCCGTGGCGGCTGAGCGTCGTCTTCGACGGCCCACCGGGGAGCGACGCCATCGCCGCCGCCGGGTTCGACCGGACCATGTCCCCCGGGGCGTCGGTCGAGCTGGTCGAGGTGCGGCTTCCCGTGGAGGCGTCGGACGGCAGGACGGTCGACGCCGCCGAGGAGGTCGTCGGCCCGGTGCTCGACACCGCTTTCACGGTCGCCGCCGACGTCGTCCCCTTCGTCGAGGTCGCCCGAGGTCCGGGCGTGGGGAGTGCCGTGGACGCCGTCGCCCGGGTGCGCCACCGCCGCCTCCGTCCCGCCGGCGCCAAGCTGCGCACCGGTGGGCTCACCGCCGACGCCTTCCCCGACCCGGGCGAGGTCGCCTCGTTCATCGTCGCCTGTCGCCACGCCGGGTTGCCTTTCAAGGTGACGGCCGGGCTGCACCACCCGGTGCGGCACCGCGACCCCGGTCTCGGGGTGATGCGACACGGGTTCCTCAACCTGCTGGCCGCCGCCGCCCTCGCCGCCGAGAGCGCCGATCTCGAGGACGTGACCGCCGCCGTCGCCGACACCGATCCCGGGGCGTTCGTCGTCGGCACCACCGGGCTGGCCTGGCGGGGCCGGAGGGTGGCCGCCGGCTCCCTCCTGGCGATGAGGCACCGCCTGTTCCCCGCCTACGGGTCGTGCAGCTTCGACGAGCCGGTCGACGACCTGGTCGCCATGGGGATCCTCGAGTGAACGTGGTGCCCGACCCCACCGTCGACCCGGCACTCGTCTCATGGGTGCCGGTCGGCGCTGGCTCGGACTTCCCTGTGCAGAACCTGCCGTTCGGGGCCTTCTCCACGCCGGCTCGGGGATCCCGGGTGGGCGTCGCCATCGGCGATCACATCCTCGACCTGGGCGAAGCGCACGCCGCCGGGCACCTCGACACCTTGGGCATCCCGCCGGGGGCACTGGCCGGCGCCGTCCTCAACCCGTTGCTCGAATGCGGGCCAGACGTGTGGAGTGCGCTCCGCCGCCGGGTGTCGGAGCTGTTGACGACCGACGACGCGCTGCGCGCCGACCCGGAGCGCTACCTGGTGCCGGCCGACGACGCCACCCTGGCGCTCCCGGTGAAGATCACCGACTTCGTCGACTTCTACTCGTCGATCCACCACGCAGGCAACGTCGGCCTGATGTTCCGTCCCGACGACCCGCCGCTGCTCCCCAATTGGCGGCACATGCCGGTCGGCTACCACGGGCGGGCATCGACGGTCGTGGTCTCTGGCACGCCGGTCACCCGCCCTTGCGGGCAGCTACCCGGGGACGACGCCCCCCGGCTCGGCCCCTCCGAGAAGCTCGACTTCGAGGCCGAGGTCGGGTTCATCGCCGGGACCGCCAACCCGATCGGTGGCACCATCGCCATAGAGGACGCCGAAGGGCACGTCTTCGGGATGAGCCTGGTCAACGACTGGTCGGCCCGCGACCTCCAGGCCTGGGAGTACCGGCCCCTTGGGCCGTTCCTGGCCAAGTCGTTCGCCACCACGATGTCGCCGTGGGTGGTGACGCTCGACGCCCTCCAACCCTTCCGGGTGGACCCCCCCGTCCAGGATCCGGAGCCGCCGGCCTACCTGGTCGACCGGGCGGGAGGCGGTGCCGTCGACCTCACGCTGACCGTTGCCGTCAACGGCGAGGTGATCAGCCGGCCCCGCTACGCGGCCATGTACTGGACGATGCGCCAGCAACTCGCCCACGCCACGGTCAACGGCGCCGCGGTCACACCGGGTGACCTCTTTGCGTCCGGCACCGTTTCCGGCCCGAGCCCCGGCGAGCTGGGGTGCCTGCTCGAGCTGACCTGGAACGGCGCCAGCCCGATCGATGTGGGAGGCGAGCGGCGCACCTTCCTCGAGGACGGCGATAGCGTGGTAATCGGCGGCCGCGCCGAAGCGGACGGAGCGGTCGCCATAGGCTTCGGGCGGTGCGCCGGCACGGTGGCACCGGCCCGCGACGGAGGTGCAGAGACGTGAGCAACCGGCCGCCAGGCAACAAGGAGCGAGGATGAGCGACGCCATCGAGGCCCACAGGAACGACTTCCCCATCGAGGGGTTCCATCACATCGAGTTCTGGGTCGGGAACGCCTACGAGGCGGCCCACTACTACCGGGCGATCCACGGCTACGAGATCGTCGGCTACCGCGGCCCGGAGACCGGGGTACGTCACCGGGCGTCGTATGCGTTGCGCCAGAACGACGTCCGGTTCGTGTTCACCGGGGCACTCGATCCCGCTGACGCGTTGTCCGAACACCTCAGGCTCCACGGTCCCGGCGTCCGGGACGTGGCCATCCAGGTGCCCGACGCCGAGACGGCCCATGCCCTCGCCGTCTCCCGGGGTGCGGAGTCGGTGCTCGAGCCAACCGTGGTCGAGGGCGACCGCGGCAAGTGGAAGACGGCCGCCATCAAGGCCTACGGCGACACCATCCACAGCCTGGTGGAGAACCCCGACATGACGTGGCCGCCGCCCGACTTCCGGCTGCGCGACGACAGCATCGCCACCCCGATCGGGCTCGACCACATCGACCACGTCGTCGCCAACGTCGAGCTGGGGGCGATGGACCGCTGGGTGGAGTACTACGAGCGGGTATTCGGGTTCGTCCTGCTCCGCCACTTCGACGACCAGGCGATCTCGACCGAGTACAGCGCCCTGATGTCCAAGGTGGTGTGGGACGGCTCCGGGGTCATCCGTCTGCCGATCAACGAGCCGGCGACCGGGAGGCGCAAGTCGCAGATCGAGGAGTACCTCGACTACTACCACGGCTCCGGCGTGCAGCACATCGCCATCGCCACCGACGACCTGGTGGCCACGGTGGCCGCCGCCCGGCAGCGTGGCCTGGGGCTGATGTCGGTGCCCGACACGTACTACGACGACGTGGCCGAACGGGTCCCCGACCTGGACGCCGACCTGGACGAGCTGAAGCGGCTGAACATCCTCGCCGATCAGGACGACGGCGGCCACCTGCTGCAGATCTTCACCAGGATGATGCAGGACCGCCCCACCGTGTTCTTCGAGTTCATCGAGCGGCGGGGCGCCATCGGCTTCGGCGAGGGCAACTTCAAGGCTCTGTTCGAGGCCATCGAGCGCGACCAGGACGAGCGGGGCAACCTCTGATCGACGCTCGGTACCCAGGCCTGCCGGGGGAGGCGACCCTGGTCGAGGTCGGGGCGCGTGACGGCCTGCAGAACGAGTCGGCGGTGCTGTCGACCCAGGCGAAGGTGGAGCTGATCCGCCGCTCGACCGACGCCGGGGTGCGCCGCATCGAGACCGTTTCGTTCGTGAACCCGCGCCTCGTCCCGCAGATGGCGGATGCAGAAGCGGTGATGGCGGCGCTCGGCGACAGCCCGGACGGTGTGTCCTACATCGGGTTGGTCCTCAACCGTCGCGGGCTCGACCGGGCGCTGGCGACCGCGGTCGACGAGGTCAATCTCGTGGTCGGGGCCACCGACGGCTTCACCACCGCCAACCAGGGATCCACCGTGGCCGGCACCATGGCCGAGATCGAGGCGATGCTGCCGGAGGCGGCAGACGCAGGGCGGTCCACCACCGTCACCATCTCGGTGGCCTTCGGGTGCCCGTTCGAGGGTGAGGTCCCGGTGGAGCAGGTGTCCGACCTGGCGGGTCGGGCGGCGGCGGCCGGTGCCGGTGAGATCGCCCTGGGCGACACCATCGGGGTGGCGGTGCCCGCCCAGGTGCTCGCCGTGGTGGAGGCGGTGGTGGCGGTCATCGGCGAGGCCGACCTGCGCATGCACTTCCACGACACCCGAAACACCGGTGTGGCCAACGTGTACGCCGCCCTCACCGCCGGAGTCACCATCGTCGACGCCTCGGTGGGCGGCGCCGGGGGTTGCCCGTTCGCCCCCGACGCCACCGGCAACGTCGCCACCGAGGACGTGCTGTACGCCCTCGACCGCATGGGCGTCTCCACCGGGATCGATCTCGAGGCGACGATCGCCACCGGTCGCTGGTTGGGGAAGCAGCTGGGCCGGGACCTCCCCGCAGCCCTCGGTCGCGCCGGCGGCTTCCCTCGCTGACCTCCGCTACCGCGTTTCCCACACGAACCGCCGGATGACGCCGGCCACCATGGCCGGGTCGGCCCGATGGGCGAAGTGCCCGTGGCCCTCGAGCACATGGATGCGGCACCCGGCGATGGCGGCAGCCGCCTGCCGGGTCGCCTCGCCCACCGCCGGCGGGCTCTCTGAGCCTGCCAGGAAGAGGGTCTGGGCGGCCACCCGGTCGAACCGGCCCGGTCGATAGACCCAGTCCTCCTCGGCCCGGCACTCCCTGAGCAGGGTCGGGACCGTGGCCAGCCGGGCTTCCCACGAGAAGTACGGGTTGGCACGCATCTGGGCGACTTCGTCGTCGGTCATGCCTGCGATCCCCACCAGTACGTCCAGGAGGGCGCCTTCCAGGTCGCCGGCCTCGACCTTCGTCTCGATCGAGTCGATCGCCCCGGGGGGATAGACGAGCCCGAGAGCGGGCTCGTAGAGCACGAGGTGATGAACGTTCCCGGTGAGAGCGGCACCGCCCATGGCACAGCCGGCGCCCCACGAGTGGCCCCAGAGGCCCACAGGACCGCCGGCGCGGTCGGCGGCGGCGTCGACCACCGCGGCCACATCCTCGAACTCCCGCTCGATCGAGTAGCCCGGCGAGTCGCCGCTGGCACCGAGGCCGCGGCGGTCCATGGAGAACGTCGTTGTCGAGCAGCTGAGGGCATCCACCAGCGCCCCGGAGGCGGTGTGATCCTGCAGCGAGCCGTGGACCAGCACCAGCGCCGGCCCGGTCCCCTCCACCCACACGGCGATCGGGGTGCCGTCCGCCGACCGAGTGTCGAAGCGACTCCCCACCTCATGGGCGCTCGTCACGGTCATCGTCCTCACCCTTTCCAGCATCTCCGGGATCCGTTCACCCGATCGAGTCATCGCCGTCAGTGTGCGCAGCCCGACGCAGCGCCGCATCGGGCATTCACCCCATCTTCTCCCGTTATGGCGAGCGTCCGCTGGTGATGTAGGTGTGGCCGTGGGGGCTGGTCCAGAGGTGGTCGCCGTTGGGTCGGCGCCGGTAGTTGCCAGCCGCCTTCGTCTTTGGCCCGGTGGTGGAATTCGCACAGTGGTGCCAGGTTCCATTCGAGGGTGGGTCCGCCGTCGATGTGGCGTCGGGTGTGGTCGAGGTCGGAGGATCGGGCGGGCATCCGGCATCCGGGGAACACGCAGGTGCGGTTCCGTGCCCTGACTTGGCGGGCCTGGGAGGTGGTGGGGCGCCGTCTGACGGCCACCGCCAGGGGGTCGCCGTTGTCGTCGATGACGGTGGCCTGCCACCGCCCGTCGGTTTGCCGGTCGGTGACTTGGCGGGCGATGTCGGCGATCACCGGTCCCCACCCACCCAGCTCACCGGGGTGCTCGGCCAACCCGAGGAGGGTGCGCAGGTCGACGGTGAGGTCCACCATCCCCCGACCCAGCGGCTTGCTGTGCCCGGTGAGCAGATCGACGGCGACGTCGGCGCGACGCTGATCCATGGTGCGCCCGTCACCGCGGGAGCATCCGGGCGAGGTGGTCGATGCGTTCCCGGGCCGCCGCCGCCACATCCGGGGGGAGGTCCAACAGCAACAGGTTGGCGGAACCCGCCGGGTTGGCCTCCACCACGACCCTGCGGTCCTCGACGGCGTGTTCGAGCCGCCGCTTGGTGTCCTCGGGGTCGGCCACCAGGCACAGCTTGCGCAGCAGCGCCCGCAGCTGACCGGTGGTGAGGTCACCGGCACGGTCGGCTACATCGGCCACCACCCGGCGCGCCGCCTCGTTGGTCGAGGTGGGCGGTGCCGTCCGCCAGCACCCGGGCCCGGCGCACATCGACCCTGCCCGACCCCAACAGGTCACCGACCTGAGGGAGCCGCTCGGTCACGTCGTCGAGCGAAGGCGACCTCATGTTGAGCAGCGGTCCGGGTCAACCGCAACGCCGCCCCCACCTCCAGGGCGGCGAACTCCCCGGTGAGGTCGTCGTCGCCGCACCGTCGCGTCACCTCACAGATGTCGGCTGCCCGTTCCGCCTGCAGATGCGATACCACCCGGTCCCGGGCCACCATCAGGCGCACCACGTCGTGATCCGACAACCGGGACCGATCGACCTCGGCCAGCAGGACGGCGAGCTGCGGCCCCGGCGCCATCGCCTCCAGATCCGTCGGCAGCGTCGATGTCGTGGAGCGCAGAGTGTCGTTGTCCATCACCATCGCCCATCATGCACCGTAGGTGTGACGAATTCGGGGGCCAGGACCAAGAAAGTCCGAGCTCGAACGAATGCGGCGGGTCGCCATTTACACTCGCCGGCGTGTCCGCCTCGTGGTTCCGGAACGCCGTCTTCTACGAGGTGCCGGTGTACGCCTTCTTCGACTCGAACGGCGACGGGGTCGGCGACTTCGAGGGGATGCGCCAGAAGCTCGACTACCTGGAGTGGCTGGGGGTCGACTGCCTGTGGCTGCTCCCCTTCTACGAGTCCCCGCTCAAGGACGGCGGCTACGACGTCTCCGACTTCGAGAAGGTGCTGCCCCGCTACGGCACCGTCGAAGACGTCGCGCGGCTGATCACCGCCGCCCACGACCGGGGGATGCGGGTGATCGCCGACACCATCGTCAACCACACCTCGGATCAGCATCCGTGGTTCCAGGAGGCCCGCCGGCCCGGGTCGGAGAAGCGCGACTGGTACGTGTGGTCCGACGATCCCGGTCGGTGGCCCGAGGCCCGGGTGATCTTCATCGACACCCACGACTCCAACTGGTCGTGGGACGACGTCGCCGGGCAGTACTACTGGCACCGGTTCTTCTGGCACCAGCCGGACCTCAACTTCGACCATCCCGGCGTGCGCCAGGCGATGAAGGACATGGTGTCGTACTGGTTGCGAGCCGGGTTCGACGGACTCCGGCTGGATGCCGTCCCGTACCTGTACGAACGGGACGGCACCGACGGGGAGAACCTGCCCGAGACCCACGCGTACTTGAAGGAGCTCCGGGAGGCGGTCGCCGCCGAGTTCCCCGACGCCATCCTCCTCGCCGAGGCCAACCAGTGGCCCGACGACGTCGTGGAGTACTTCGGCGACGGCGACGAGTGCCACATGGCGTTCCACTTCCCCGTGATGCCCCGCCTCTACATGGCGATCGCCACCGGGGACGCCACCCCCGTCGTCGACATCCTCGCCGCCACCCCGCCCATCCCCGACTCGTGCCAGTGGGGGATCTTCCTCCGCAACCACGACGAGCTCACGCTGGAGATGGTCAGCGAAGAGGAAAGGGCGTTCATGTACGCCACCTACGCCCCCGACCCGGCGATGCGCAAGAACCTGGGCATACGCCGCCGCCTCGCCCCGCTGCTCGACGGGGACCGGCGCAAGATCGAGCTGATGCACGGGCTGCTGCTGTCGCTGCCGGGCAGCCCGATCCTCTACTACGGCGACGAGATCGGGATGGGGGACGAGTACCTCCTCGACGACCGCGACGGGGTGCGGACCCCGATGCAGTGGGACGGGTCCGCCAACGCCGGGTTCAGCTCCGCAGGCGAGCTCTACCTCCCGGTGGTCACCGCCGACGGGTACCGGCCCGAGTCCGTCAACGTGGCAGATCAACAGGCGGACGATGAGTCGCTCCTCCACTGGCTCCGCCGGCTGCTCGACGGTGCGGCGAGCCGTCCCCGTTCTCGGCACCGGGGACTTCCGGCCGCGGACGGCGTCGTCGTCCGCGGTGTTCGCCTACACGCGCGAGCGACGGGCATCGCACCGTCGAGGTGGTGGCCAACCTGTCCGGCCGACCCGGTCACGGCGACGGTGGACGGTCTCAGCGCGGATCTGCGCCCCGTCCACGGTCCGGGCACCGACGGGGGCACCGTGACCCTCGGCCCGTACGGCTTCGCCTGGTTGGAGGGGTGACAGACGTCTGTCAGCGGGTGCGCCAACCGACCGGGACCCGCCCCAGCCGCTGCTCGACCCCGGCGACAACGGGTGCCATGTCGGTGCCGAGGGCAGCGGCGAACTCGGGCGGCATCGGCCGCGCCGGCGAGGCGTTGATCACCTTCGCCAGGTCCGTGAACCTGCCTCGGTCGTAGTCGATGTCGAGCAGGGCGCACACCCGGCGGAGGAAGCTCGAGCTGCTCGACCTCCGAGTCGAAGATGTCCTCGTAGAAGGCGTAGAGGACATGGTCGTCGGGAAAGGTGGCGGCGATGTGGTCGATGGTCAGTTGGTAGCTCGACCTGGCCACGTTGTTGCGGCGCCTGGCGAAGGCCACCATCGAGTCGGGCGAGTCCATCACGCCCGCCTCGGGACGTGTGGCGGCGTAGTAGCGCGTTGCAGACCAGAGCCGGTCGACCGGGTCGCGCATCAGGAACACGATCCTGGCGTCGGGGAGCAACCTCGCCATGTGCCGGAACCCCTCGATCCCGATGGCGCTGTACCCCGGCGTGATCTCGCCGACCACCGCGTACTCCCGGCCGGCGCCGGCGAAGAGCGACAGATACCACTCGTCGTCGATCTCCGTGACCAGCCCTTGGAGCGCGAGCCACCGCAGCCTGGCGAGCGTTTCCGGGTCGGCCAGGGCGTCCCAGTCCGTCGCGTTCACCACCTTGCGCAGCGTGGCGTACTTGCCGCGGGCGGAAGCCGGTTCCGATGTCCGTGTACAGCTGGTCGAAGTAATGGATCTCCTTGTGGGGCGGGGTCCACACGTCGGGATGCTGGACGAGGCGCCGGTGGAGCCAGCTCGTCCCCGCCTTCTCGGCGCCGACCCCCATGAGGAACCGGGCATCTCCCGGGAGCCCGCTCATGGGTTGGCCCGGGAGGGCGCGGAAGGCGTCGCCGGCATCATCGCAGGAGGGGTGGCCACGGTGGGCGGGCACGGTACCAGGAGGTCCGTTCCGGGGCGCCAGGTAGCCTTGGTCGAGTGGTCGTCCCCATCTCGTTCCTGTCTGACTTCGGGCGTGTCGACGAGTTCGTCGGCGTCGTCCACGGGGTCATCGCCCGCATCGCCCCCGAGGTGCCGGTGATCGACCTCGGCCACGACTTCCCGAGGGGCGAGGTGCGACCCGCCGCCCTGGCCCTGTTGCGAGCCATCCAGTACCTGCCCGAAGGCGTGGTCCTGGCCGTGGTGGACCCTGCCGTGGGGACGGGGCGGAGGGCCATCGCCGCCCGCACCGAGTGGGGTCACTTCGTCGGCCCCGACAACGGGCTGCTGGCACCGGCGGTGGCGATGGTCGGTGGCGCCGACCGCATCGTCGCCATCGACAACCCGGAGCTGCGCATCCCCTCGGCGGGCGCCACCTTCGACGGACGCGACCTGTTCGCCCCGGCGGCGGCGGTGCTGGCCTCGGGCGAGGCCGGCATCGACGACCTGGGGCCACCCGTCGCCGACGGCTCCTTCGTCCCCCTGATGGTGCCGCTGGCCGAGCACCGCGACGGCGCGGTGGTCGGCGAGGTGTTGTGGGTCGACCACTACGGCAACGTCTCGACGAACGTCGGGCCCGACGATCTCGCCACCATCGGGCTCTCCCCGGGTGACGACGTGTCCGTGTTCTTCGGGGCCACCGAGCACCGGGCACCGTGGGCGGTCGCCTACGGAGACGTCGACCCCGGCGTGTTGCTGGTCCACGTCGACTCCTCCGGCCAGGTGGCGTTGGCGGTGGGCGGCGGCAGGGCCGATGAGCGGACCGGGCTGGGCATCCACGTGGCGGTCACCTTCCGTCGCCCCTCCGGCGGCAACCGCCTCGTCGTGCGACCCAGCTCCACTTAGGGCGTGAAGCCCGACGTCTGGGCCTTGATGAGAAACGCGACCAGGATCACCAGCAGCAGGCCGATGGTTACGGCTGCAGTGGTGGGCCGCATCGTGCGACCATAGAGGCCATGGACCGCTTCCATCGCCGACATGCCGTCCTCGTCACCAGCTCGGGGTGTGGATTGTGCGAACGGGCCGAGGCGCTCGTGTTGAAGCTGGCACCCCGATTCGACATCTCCATCGACGTCGTCGATGTCCGGTCGGACCCGACCATGGCGGATGAGTACGGGCAGCGGGTCCCGGTGCTCCTCGCCGTCGGCGGCAAGGTGCTGACCGAGGGGGCCATGACCGGCCTGTCGGTGCAGGCGGCCTTCCTACGCGTCCGCTTGGGGGTCTGAGCTGGTCATACCCGGCGAGCAGAGCTCGCCTCCTCGCACAGATGGGGCCCCTACCCCATCGTGCGCTGGAAATCCCCGGCGAGCAGGGCTCGCCTCCTCGCACAGATGGGGCCCCTACCCCATCGTGCGCCGTAGGCCGGCCGGCGCCGGCCGAACGGACGCCGGTCGGCTCGGGCGCGACACAGCTCCTATCCTCACCGGCGATGAGAGCCGTGGTGCCCGGAGCGACCGTTTCCCGGCTCCCCGTCTACCTGCGCTCGCTGGGGGGCCTTTCCCCGGACCAACGGACCTGCTCGTCCGAGCAGCTCGCCGCCCTCGCCGGGGTGAACTCGGCCCAGGTGCGGAAGGACCTGTCGTACCTGGGGGTCAGCGGTACCCGGGGGATCGGGTACGAGGTGTCGGTGCTGGTCGACCACCTGCGGCGGGCGCTCGGGCTGACCAGGCACTACGCCGTCGCCATCGTCGGCGGCGGCAACCTGGGCAACGCCCTCGGCAACTACGGCGGCTTCGCCTCGTGGGGCTTCGAGGTGGTGGCGGTGCTCGACGCCGACCCGGCCAAGGCGGGTCAGGTGGTCGCCGGGATCAGGGTCGAGCCGATGGACGACCTTGCGCGGATCGTGGCCGAACGCGATGTCGCCATCGGCATCATCGCCACTCCGGCGCTGGGCTGCGCAGGACGTGGCCACCCGGCTCACCGCCGCCGGGGTCCGGTCGATCCTCAATTTCGCTCCGGCGGTCATCGAGGTACCCGACGGCGTCGACGTGCGACGCGTCGACCTGTCCACCGAGCTGCAGATCCTGACGTACCACCTGAAAGGACGGGCAGCCCCGGTCGTCGAGTGATGCCCGGGTCACTGCTCCCGTTCGTAGCGGTCGAGCGCCACCACGAACATGAGGAACAGGATGAGCGCGGCCAGGGTGAGGGCGATCGCCGGGATCCGGATCTGGAAGGCGTTGAGGCCCTCGAGAATGGCGGGGCGCAGCCCGCGGGGGGCGTAGATGACGAACAGCAGGCTCCCGATGGTCAACCATCCGAAGGTGGCCGCACCGGCGACAAGGAAGGCGAGCCGGGCGCCGAGGTTGGTGTACAGCAGCAGCAGGCCGGCGCCGACGAAGGCGAAGATCGCCACGATCGTGATGAGGATGCCCCGGGTGGCGATGGAGAAGGCGGTGACCTCGCCGGTCTCCGGGTCGACCTGTTTGAAGACGGCGTCATAGCCGTCGCCGAGGGCGCCCCGCACCGCCGGGATGAAGGCGAGGAGGGTGACGATGATCGCCGCCACTCCGATCTTCTCGAGGGTGGTGAGGCCACGCTCGTCACGGATCACGGCCCGGGCCCGGTCGGTCATGGCTCGGACCTCCATCACAGCGACCGCTCGAAGGCGACGATCAACTCGATGTCCTCCAGCGACAGGATCTCGCCGAACCCGGGCATCCGCCCCGTCCCCAGCCCGTTGATGCCGTAAGTGATGTGGTCGTCGGTACCGGTCACCACGAACTCGATATGGTCCTCGACCGCGGGGAACTGGACGAGCGCCCGCCCCTCGCGCAGCGACGGGCCCCACGCCCCGCTGCCCGCCGGCTCGGTGAACGCAACCCCGGCGCTGTAGCCGGCGGTGTGGCAGCGGGCGCAGTATCCGTTGAACAGCGCCGCCGCCCGGGTGGCCTCCTCCTCGCTGAGCCCGGTGTCGGCCGCCACCTGACCGAAGTCGATCTCCCACGGCTTCTCGGCATCGGCCTCCTCGAGGAAGGCGAGGCCGGACTCGGCGCTCTCCAGGAAGACGTCGTTGCGCTCAGTGAGGACTCCCAGCGTCAAGTGGACGGTGTCGAGCTCGGTGAGGAACGCGGTGGTCCTGTCCAGGTCGGGGATGGGGGCCCCGGTATCGTCGCTGTTGGTGAAGGCATTGCCCGGGTCGAGCTCCAACCCGTAGAGCTCGGGCAGGTCGGGATCCTGGACCTGGGCGATGGTCGCCTCCCCGCCCTCCTCCGCCGGCTCCTCGACCTCACGCACCAGGACGGTCTCGTCCACCACCGCCCCGATCTCGACGAGCCGGGCCTCGACGTCGTCGGTGAGGCCGTCCCGGTCGCTGTCGGTCCCCGCCTCTCCACACGACGACTCCACGGCCTCGGCCGACGCCTTGGTGCAGGTGCCGTCACCGGCCATCAGCCCGCGGATCTCGCCGGGGAAGGGCTCGATGACGGCGAAGCGCTCCGGCCCGGTGACGATGTCCTCGATCACCGCCTCCTGCTCGAGGATCAGCAGGGCGACGGTGGCGTCGGCGTTGGCCAGCCGGCTGAGCTCCTGGTCCACGATCTGGTCGACCTCAGCGGTGGCTTCCTCCTGGGTGATCTGGATGCTCTGCAGGTACGAGATCACCTGGTCGACCTCCTGCATCGTCATGGCGCCGCCGCCCTCGAGGCCGTTGGCCGGCATCGGGGTGCCCTGCCGCCCGTACACGATCACCTGCTCGACCTCGCTCTCCCCGAAGCGGAAGAAGACGTCATTGAGTGAAGGCACGGCCCAGGTCGTGTCCAGCCCGCTGCGCTGTTCGACGAACGGGGCGCCGCCACCGGTGCCGTCCGGGCCATGGCAGTTGACGCACGAGAACTGGGTGAACCAGTGCTCGCCCTCCTCGACGTACGCCTCAGCCTGCTTGTCGGCGGCGGCCTCCTGGCGGCCTGATTCGTTGATGTAGTAGATCGGCATCGACAGGGCGAGCACGGCGGCGACGACCACGGCGGCGTTGAGCACCCTGGTGACCCGCTTGTTCTCCAACTCGTCGTCGGAGAGGTACGGCTGCAGGTTCGACGGCGTCTCCTCCACCGAGGCGCGGCGCCTCCGGCTGCTCAGCACCAGCCATCCCACCCAGGCTAGGAAGACGCCGACAATGGCGGTCAGCACCACCGATCCGATCCCCACGTTCGGGGGGGAGACGACGGTCTCCTCTTCGGTGACGGCGAGGACCGGCGTTGCCAGTGCGGTGGCGAGCGAGAGCAGGCTCACACGCAGGACGGTCCCTGCGGGTACCGGATGGTCTTGTTCGCCGCCCGCGACGTCTCGATCACCTGGCCGGTCTGCACGATCAGGTTGCCCGAGTCGTCGGCCTCGACCGTGAACCGGTCCATGTTGCGCGGGGCGGGCCCGGCTTCGTACTCGCCGTGGAAGTTGTAGCGGGACCCGTGGCAGGGGCATTCGAAGCCTTGCGAAGGCACGCACGAAGGCACCCGGCACCCCAGGTGGACGCACCTCTGCCACAACGCCATCAGTCCCGGCTCACCGGCGGTGGCGCCGGCCACCACCGGCAACCCGTCGAACGACGATCCGGGGATGGCGTCCTCGGGCATGGTGACCAGCCAGGTCTGGGCGGAGGCCACGAACAAGGGGACGATCGAGCCGTCGGGCTGTTGGATCTCGCTGCGCAGGTCGTCGATGTTGCCGAGGTCGATCGGGGTCCCGAAGCCCTCGCCCAGCCTCGGCCACATGAACGCCAGGCCGGCGATGGCGAACTGGGCGAGGAAGATCCCGAACACGCCCAGGAGCGCCCGGTTGAAGAAGCTGCGCCGGGTGACGCCCAGCTCGTCCTCGGACACCGTGGTGCGCTCCAGCAGCGGGTCGGGCGGCGGGACCTCGTCGACCACTTCCTCGTCGGCGTCAGGTGGGCTGAGCACGGCGACGGCTCCGGCCGCCTCGGCGGCGCGCTCCTTCTGTGCCCTCCGGTCGCGCTGCAGCGCCGCCCGGTCGAAGCGGCCGGTGACCGGGGACTCGTCCTTGGGCCGGCGACCGGCGATGGTGAACACCCCGATGCCCACCAACGCGGCGGCAGCGACGATGCCGCTGATGAAGAGTGTGGTGGCGTCCATCAGGCCTCTTTCAGAAGTCGAAGAACACGCCGTCCACCCAGGGGAACGTGAAGTTGAAGCCCGGTCCCCTGAAGAACGACCCGTAGATGGTGAGGATGGCTGCGGCGAAGAAGAAGAAGCTGAAGATCATGATGGCGAGCTTGCGGTCCGAAGGGCGCACCGAAGGGTTGCGGTCGATGTACGGGATGAATGCCAGCCCGGCGAGGCCGAAGCCGGGCAGGATGACGCCGGCGACCTGAGGATCGAAGTAGGACAGCAGCTCCTGGAGCCCGAGGAAGTACCAGGGCGCCTTGGACGGGTTGGGCTGCTCGTTGAAGTTGGCGAACTCCAGCAGCGGGGCGTCGACGTAGATCGAGAAGATGATCAGCCCGGCGGTGATGGCCATCAGGGCGACGAACTCGGCGGCGACCAGGTGGGGCCAGGTGCTCACCTTGTCGGTGGGCTCGGTCTTGACCTGCTGGATGGCGCCGGCCTTGACCACGGTGAGCAGCCGCTGGGTGCGGACGCCCTCGGGGATGGCGGGAACCGCCACCGCCGGTGCGGTTCCGCCGGCTGCCGCCGCCGCCGGGCGCGGAGCCGCCTCCGAAGGGGCCTCGCCGGCGAACTGCGGCGGAGGCAGGCCGTCCCATCTGGCGCGGGCGAGCGCCGCCCGGCGTAGCAGCGGCGGGGGCACCCCGTACTGGGACGACTCGGCCTCCAGGTCGCGCTCCGGCCCGGAGGGGGGGTCGGCAACCGCCACCGCGGTGGCCGGTGCCGATTCGACGGCCTCGGTGGCGGAAGCTGCCTCGGTGGCGGATTCCGGAGCTGCCGCCGCGGGCTCGGCCGGGGCGGGTGGCTCCGCCCCGGCGGGCGCCTCGCCCTTGAGCTCGGCGAGCACCTCCTCGACGGTGCGGCCCTCGGCCTTGGCCCTCGCCTCCGCCGACCGCCTCAGGATGTGTTCGGGGATCTCTGCCATCTCGTTCTTTCCCGATCTAGAGGGGTCCCGAGATTCCGCCGTCCTTGCGGACCCGCCAGAAGTGCACCGCCATGAAGATCACGATCACGAAGGGGAGGAACAGCACGTGCAGCACGTACCAGCGCAGCAGCGTGTCCGGGGTGATCTGTACCCCGCCGACGAGCACGAAGGTCACCTGGTCGCCGAACACCGGGGTGTACGCCGCCATGTTCGACCCCACCGTCACCGCCCACAGCGCCAGCTGGTCCCAGGGGAGGAGGTAGCCGGTGAAGGAGAGCAGCAGGGTGAGGAGGAGGAGCACGACGCCGACCACCCAGTTGAACTCGCGGGGCGGCTTGTAGGCGCCGTGGTAGAAGACCCGGGCCATGTGCAGGAACACGGTGAGCACCATCAGGTGGGCGCCCCACCGGTGCATGTTCCTTACCAGCTGCCCGAAGGCGATGTCGGTGGACAGCGCCTGGATGTCCTGGAACGCCTGGGGCGAGGTCGGCCGGTAGTAGAACATCAGGAAGATGCCGGTGATGGTGAGCAGGATGAACAGGAAGAAGCTCAGCCCACCGAGGCACAACGTGTACGACAGCCTCACCCCGTGCCGTTTCACCTTCACCGGGTGCAGGTGGTACAGCACGTTGTTCATGATCACGTAGGAGCGGTTGCGGGGGCTGTCGGTGTAGCCGTGGCGGAACGGCGACCCGGGGCGGAAGATGCTCGCCCACGCCTGGCTCTGCCGGACCCGCTCGCCGACCTCGGAGACCCTGTCCTTGATCCCGACGCCGCCGTTGCCGTTCCCGTTGGCCACTACCAGCGCATCCCGTACGAGTACCCGTTCTTGAAGTCCCGCTGACCCGTGTTGTAGTCCCACGGGGTGAGCCCGTACTCCTCGGCCTGGTCGGACAGCGAGCCGGCGAACTTGCCGAGGGTGATCACCCCGGTGGGGCAGCGGTCGACGCAGAGGGCGCACCGGGTGCACTCGTCCTCGTCGACCAGGAAGAAGCCCTGGTTGGCGGTGTCCTCCGACGGATGCTCCACGTTCGACGCCTCGGCGATGGCGTCGATCGACAGGTAGTGGATGCACTTCCAGGGGCAGATGTCGACGCAGCCCTCACAGAGGATGCACTCCGACTGGTCGATGTGGAGGAACTGCTTGGGCTTCACCGCCGCCGTCAGGTACTCCCCTTCGACGACGGCCAGCTGGTAGTCGTCGCGGATCGGGGGGATCTCGAACCACACGTCCTTGCCGGTCATGCCTCAGCGCTCGACCTTCAGCGGCCTGCCGTACTTGGACACCGGCTGGGGAGGTGGTTCGGTGGCCCGGCGCCGCTGCCGCTCCTGCCACTGGTACATGGTGACGGCGACGACAACGAGCACGACCACCGCATAGGTCCCGGAGACGATGTCCTTGAGGGCGGCGTAGCTGACGTTGATCTCCGAGCCGCGCACCAGCCCCGGCGGGATCGTGACGAACACCTTCTGCGGCGTCCACTCGAGAGTGGACTGGGTCAGCGTCAACCACTGGTTGGGGATGATCCCGAACAGGATCATCATCAGCGTGGTGAACACGAAGGCTCCGATCGAGGCGCGCGCCCAGGTCATCTCCCGACCGTAGACGAAGGCCAGGGTGATGCCGGCGAGGATCAGGAGGCCGCCGGTGAGGCAGATGACCTGGCCGATCAGCACGAACACCCAGCCGCGGGGGATCAACGGGTACAGCTCCTGGCCGATGGCATCCACCTCGGGGAGCCCCGTGAAGTGGGCCACGAGGGCTCCCACCACCGCGGTGACCGCACCGAGCCCGATGGCGATGAGGCCGTAGCGGCGGTACCGGGCGAGGACTCTGTCGCCGTTGGGGCTGCCGTTGCTCTCTGGCATCGCCGGGGCATTCTATCCACCGGTCGGCCTGCGCTGGGATCCGGCCCCCGGCCAAGGACCTACCGTGCGCCGGCAGCCCGGAGCCGGTGGGCGCCGGGGCCACCCGGCTATTGTGCCGCCGGTCCGCCCCGGATCGCCGGGACCAGCGAGCGTCGTCAGCAAGGACCCACCTGCCGGTGACCCACAACGTGCCACCCGACCAGGACCTGCCCACCGAAGTTCCCGACGACCTGCTCGCCGACCTGCCCGGGTACGCACCTCCGGAGGTCACCGTGGGGGTGGCCCGGCCCTATCTGCTGGCGGCGCTCGGCTTCCTCGCCCTGTCGCTCGTCCTCGGGCTCATCGCCGCCGTCCAGCTCGTCTTCCCCGACCTGTTCTCCGGGCCGCTCGGGTACGGGCGGATCGCCCCTGCCGCCGTCGACATGTTCCTCTACGGGTGGCTCACCATCGGGCTCGGCGGGATCCTGCTGTTCGCCATCGCCCGGCTGGGACGGGTGGAGGTCGCCGGGGAGCGGTTCACCGTGATCTCCCTGGGATTGCTCGCCCTGGGGGTGGTGCTGGGCACGGCGGCGCTGGTCGCCGGCATCGGCGCCGGCCGACCCCTGCTCGAGTACCCACTCGCCGTCGACGGCGTCCTGCTCCTGGGGATGCTCGGGTTGGCGGTGACCGTGACCCGCACCTCGTCGCGTGCCACCGGCGACCTCGGCCCGGTCGGTTGGTACGCCGTCGCCGCCTCGTGGTGGCTGGTCCTGGTCTTCGTGGTCGGCAACCTGCCCGGTTTCGGTGGGGCCGCCGGCGCCATCCAGGCCGCCTTCTTCCGTGCCGGCTTCACCGGGCTGTGGCTGGCTGCCGCCGGGGTCGCCGTCGTGTACTTCCTCATCCCGAGGATCTCCGCCAGGCCACCGTTCGTAGCCACCCGCCTCAGCCTTCTCGGGTTCTGGTCGCTCGCCTTCGTTTGGCCGCTGACGGCACCGGCCGCCCTCACGTACGGGCCGGCTCCCGACTGGCTGGAGACCGTAGGTGTGGTCTTCTCGATCGCCCTGGCGGTGCCCGTGCTGGTGATCCTGACCGACCTCGCCCTGGCGGTGCGGCATCGCTGGCAGGTCGCCTCCGGCGACGTCACGCTCCGTTTCGTGCTGCTCGGCGCGGTGCTGTTCGCCCTGTTCCCGCTGGTGAACCTGATGCTGGCTCTCCACAGCTCGAGCGCGGTGATCGGGCTCACCGACTGGGTGACGGCCTCCGATGTGGTGCTCTGGTACGGCGCCTTGACGCTCTGGCTGGCCGCCGCCGTCCACCGGGTGCTGCCGGAGGTGTCCGGCCGGGCGGCGTCGTTGTCGTCGGTCAGGCTGCACTACGCCCTCACCGCCTCCGGGCTGGTGGTTTGGGTCTTCGCCCTGCTGACCGCCGGGGTGGTCGCCGGCTGGACCTGGGTGGCCAACGCCAACGCCCCCGAGATCCCCGCCGCCGGGGAGGGCTGGTTCAACACCACCGAGGCGCTGCGCTGGCTGGGCCCGATGCAGCTGGTCGGCTTCGCCGTCTACGCACTCGGCCAACTCTGGTTCGTCGGGGCCACGCTGACCGGCCGGCCGGTGGAGCAGGCGGCGCCGCTGGTTGTCGGGGCGCCCGAAGTGCCTCCCGATCCCGAGCTGCTGCTCGACCGTGACGTCCCGTCGGGCCGGGTGCGGGCCGGCGCCGTGATGGCGTTCCTGTTCGCCGTCGCCTTCGTGGCGGCGGTCCCCGTGGTCGAGATGGAACTCGCCGATCCGACGCTCGCCGCCGACACCGGCCGGCTGATCGTCGCCGGCAGCGTCGAGGAGCGGGGCCTCGAGATCTATGTCCAGGAGGGCTGCGTGGCCTGCCACACCCAGGACGTGCGGCCCATCGTCACCGATGTCGGCCTCGGGCCGGTCTCCCAGCCGGGCGACTACGCCTACGACCCGCTGCCGCTGCTGGGGACGATGCGCATCGGCCCCGACCTGATGCGGGCCGGGCTGCGCGAACCCACCTCGGACGCAGCCTGGGTGGCCGCCCACCTCGCCGATCCCCGGGCCGAGCGTCCCTACTCGGTGATGCCGTCGTACGATCACCTCTCCGACGACGACCTCGACGCCGTCGCCGCCTACGTCACGACCCTGCGATGAGGCGACCCATGACGATCCGGGACATGCGCTGATGGAGGAGCTGCTCAAGAAGGTCGCCGAGATCCGGGGATTGCCCGTCTCGATGATCGAGCGGTCCGCCGCCGCCCGGGCGAAGGCGGAGGGCACCACCGTCGAGGCAGTGCTGCGCGAGTGGGCGGGCGAGGACGCCGCCCCGGACGCGGCCGAGTCGGCGGAGACGTCGGATGCCGGGGCGGCCACGGCCGAGGGCGAAGAGGCCCCCGCCGCCGAGGAAACCACCGCCGAAACAGCCGCCGAGACCGCAGAGACCGCCGAGGAGCCCGGTCCCAAGGTCGAGGTCCTGACATCCGAGGCGACCGACGAGGATGCCGCTGCGGAGGCCGAGCCCCCGGCGGCAGAGGAGCCCGCCGGCCCCCAAGGGGCCCCGGCGTTGCGAGGGTTCCCCCGCTGGCTGGCGGCCGCCTTCCTCGTGATCCCCGCCGTTGCCGTCTTCTACGCCCTGCTCGCCCCCGACGGGCCGGGATGCGGCGAGGCCGGCCAGCTCGACGTCGACCCGGCCACCGGGGAGGCGGTCAACTGCGACGGCGCCCCGTGGGGCGAGGACGAGGTCGACTTCTTCACCCTGGGCGAAGAGCTGTACGTCGCCCGGTGCGCCTCCTGCCACGGCGCCACCGGTGGCGGCGGCGTCGGCCCCGGGTTCGCCGGCGGCTCGGTGCTGGTGACGTTCCCCGCCGGGTCGTGCGCTGCCGAGGACGGGCACATCGCTTGGGTCAGCCTGGGCTCGTCCGGGTGGCCCGAGCCCACCTATGGGGCGACCGGCGAAGCCGGTCGGCGGCGTCGGGGTGATGCCCCCGTTCGGGGAAGCGCTCACCGAGGAGGAGCTCGCCGCCGTGGTGCTCTATGAGCGGGTCGCCTTCGGCGAGGAGGAGCTGGCCGAGGCCGAGTCCGACTGCGGCCTCACCGAGGAGCCGGTGACCGCCGCGGGGTGATTCCTTGCCGGCTACCTCCATGTGGACGCCGGAGTAGCCAACCCGGAACCGGGCCGGCGCCCCGTTCCCCCGAGGACTGAGTCAGACGGGCGTCAACGGCGATCCTGGGCACCTCTACGTCACAGCCTGATGCCAAGATGCCAGCATGCGCACCACTATTCGGATCGACGACGATCTCTACCGTGCCGTGAAAGAGCGAGCAGCGAGGACCGGGCGGACGGTGGCCGCCGTCCTCGAGGACGCGGTGCGGCTCGGTCTGACCCCAGCGCACCGTGCCGAGCGGAAACGGTACCGGGTCAAGCCTTCCGGCTCGGGCGGGCTGCGTCCCGGGGTCGACCTTGCGTCGAACGCCTCCGTTCGCCAGGCGCTGGACGAGGGGACGCCGCTCGATGCGCTGCGTTGACGTCAACGTCCTGGTCTATGCGAACCGCGCCGACATGCCCGAGCACTCCGTCTACCGAGCGCTTCTCGAGGAGTATGCGAACGACTCCGAACCGCTCGGTCTCGCCGATGTCGTTTGGCCGGCTTCCTCAGGGTGATCACCAACCGGCGCATCTTCACCGAGCCGACGACCCCCGCGGAGGCCTGGGGCATGATCGGCGAGCTGCTCTCCACGCCGGCCGCCGTCTTCCTCCGACCGGAGAGCGACATTGGAACGTCTTCGAGCGCCTGGCGGGTGCCATCGGGGCTCGTGGCGATGACATCGGCGATGCTCACCTGGCGGCGTACGCCGTCGAGAACAACGCCACCTGGATCAGCGCCGACCGTGGCTTCGCCCGTTTCGCCGACCTTCGCTGGCGCCATCCCCTTGAGGCTTGACGCCGGAGCCACGTACTTAGTCGAGGGTGGCTCGGCCCCCCTAACCTGACGGTCGATGACCGCCCCCACCCAACCAGACGATGTGGCCTCGCCGGACGTGCTCGTCGTCGGCGGCGGGCCGGCCGGGGCGGCGGCGGCGTACTGGATGGCCCGCGACGGGCTCGACGTGGTGGTCGCCGAGAAGAAGAGCTACCCCCGCGACAAGACCTGCGGGGATGGGTTGACCCCGCGGGCGGTCAAACAGCTCATCGACATGGGATTCGATTTCGACGTCCCCGAGCTGCATCGCATCACCGGGCTGCGGTCCTACGCAGGCGAGCTGACCATGGAGATCCCGTGGCCGGAGCACACGGTGTACCCGAGTTGGGGTGCGGTGATCCGGCGTTCCGACCTCGACCTGCAGGTGGCGATGCTGGCCGAGAAGCAGGGGGCGGTGATCCGGCAACGCACCGAGGCGACCCCGGTCATCGAGGACGGGCGGCTCAACGGGGTCACCCTGACCGAGCAGGACGGTGACGGCGGCGCCTCCACGGTGGCGGTCCATCCCAGGGTGGTGGTGATCGCAGACGGGTCGCTGGCCCGTTTCGGCAGGGCGCTGGGCACCGCCCGCCGCAAGGACTACCCCTACGGGCTGGCGGTGCGGGGCTACTGGTCGAGCTCCAACTCCACGGACCCGTTCCTGGAGAGCCAGCTCGACATCCGCGACTCGGAGGGCCGCTCCCTGCCCGGTTACGGGTGGGTGTTCCCGCTGGGCGACGGTGCGATCAACGTCGGGGTGGGGGTGATCTCGACGTTCCGGGGCTGGCGCGACGTGAACACGTCGCACGTCCTCGACGCCTACGTGGCCGACCTCCCCGACCACTGGGGGGAGACCGAGCAGCTCACCGACCCGGTCGGCGGCAAGTTGCCGATGGCGTTCTCGGTGGGGCCGAGGGCCGGGCGGAACTGGCTGGCGATCGGTGACGCCGCCGGGGCGGTGAACCCGTTCAACGGGGAGGGGATCGACTACGCCTACGAGACCGGGAGGGCGGCGGCCCGGCACATCGCCGACGCCCTCGCCGCCGACGACCTGACCATCCTCCAGCGCTACCCGCGCCAAGTCGAGGACGAGTACGGCGCCTACCACCGGGTCGCCCGCGCCTTCGTCATCGCCATCGGCAACCCGACCCTGATGCGCCGGCTCACCCGGATCGGCATCCGCTCCCGCCCGCTCCTCGAGTGGACGCTCAAGGTGATGGCGAACCTTCTGGAACCGGAGGAGCAGGGGATCGAGGAACGGGTGTACCGGGTGATCGAGCGGGCGGTGGCCGTCGGCCCCGACCCGCTCATCAAGAGCTGACCCCTTCCACTGAATTGCGAACTTTGAGCGATTGACGCCACCAGATGGCGCCACTCGCTCAAAGTTGCGATGTGTGGCGTCGGTATCGCCGCCCAGGCCAGCAAGTCGAACTTTGAGCACTTTTCATCGCTATCCGAGGTAAACCGCTCAAAGTTGCACGGATGCACCATGATCGCCACACCTTTGGTGCCGGGAGCGGTAACTTGAGCAGGTGAGCACGCTGGGGACGGTGGAGCCACGCGACGTGGCCGTCGAGGGGCTCTGCGAGACCATTGCCAAGGCGGGCGCCGCCCGGGGGGACGCCGATGCCGACGTCATCGGCCAGTTCGCCCGCCGGTACCTCAACCGGGTCCCCCTCGACTATCTGACGCTGACCCCGACCGACCAGATCGTCGCCCAGGTGCTGTCGGTGTTCGACTTCAGCGACGCCTACGACGCCAACGCCCAGGACGTCCGCGTCTTCACGCCGACCATGGCGGAGCACGGCTACGAGCCGGGTGGCACCGTGGTCGAGGTCCTCTGCCCGGACATGGCCTTTCTCATCGACTCGGTGACCAACGAGATCCAGGCGAGAGGTCACACGATCGACCGCGTGTTCCACCCGGTGCTCGGCATCCAACGTGGCCCGGACGGCCGTATCGCCTCCATCCTCCCCACCCGCACCGCCCCCAACCGGGAGTCGTTGCAGCACTACGAGCTGAGCCGCCGGCTCACCGAAGAGGAGAGAGACCAGCTCACCAAACAGATCGGCATCGTGCTGCGCGACGTGCGCCGAGCGGTCATCGACTTCGAGCCCATGCAGGGCGCCGTCTTCCGGATGATCAAGGCCGCCAAGGAGAGCAGCGCCCGATACGACCAGGCCGAGGTCACCGAGGCGGTCGCCTTCCTGGAGTGGCTGCTCGACGACAACTTCGTGTTCCTCGGCTACCGGGAGTACCGGATGGTGGACACGCCCGACGGCCGGGCGGTGATGGCGGTGCCCGACTCCGGCCTGGGCATCCTCACCGACGCCGGACAGTCCGCCTTCGCCGAGCCGGTCCTGCTCGACGACCTCAACCCGGAGCTGCGCGCCCGGTACGAGAGCGGCAACCTGGTGGTGATCACCAAGACCAACGGCGTCTCCCGGGTCCATCGCCGGGCCAAGCTCGACTACATCGGGGTACGACGAATCGGCCTCGACGGCCAGGTGAACGGCGAGAACCGGATGCTCGGGCTGTTCACCTCCAAGGCGTACATGGCGCCGGTCTCGCACATCCCGATCCTCCGCTCCAAGCTCACCCAGATCCTCGAGGCCGAGGACACCATGGAGGGGTCGCACTACTACAAGGAGCTGGTCCAGCTCTTCGAGAGTTTCCCCAAGGACGAGCTGTTCGCCACCCCGACCGAGGACATTCGTCGCTCCATGGTGGGACTGGTCGAGCTCCAGGAGCGCGAGCAGGTCAGGCTCTTCCTCCGTCGTGACCTCCTCCAGCGGTCGGTCTCGTTGCTGGTGGTGATGCCCCGGGACCGGTTCAACGCGGCCATGCGCCGCCGCCTCCAGGACCTCTTCCAGGAGCGCTTCAACGGCTCCTCGGTCGACTACCGGCTCGCCCTGGGGGAGACCGACACCGCCCGGCTCCACTTCACCGTCTGGATCACCGAGAGCCAGGTGCCCAGTGTCGACTTCCGCAGCCTGGAGGCCGAGGTCCTCGACATCACCAAGACGTGGGACGAGCGGATCACCGAGCTGGCCGTGGAGCAGCTCGGCGCCGACCGGGGCGAGGCGCTCGCCGAGCGGTGGACGTCGCAGTTCCCCGACTACTACCGCAACTCGGTCGACCCCGAGCTGGTGGTGGGCGACCTGGTCAAGCTGCAGGAGCTCGCCGACCGGCACGGCCGACCCGTCGTCGGCCTCCAGAACGAGCCCGGCGGGCCGCAGCCGCTGACCCGGCTGGCGGTGTACCGCGCCGACGGGAAGATGATGCTCTCGGAGGTGATGCCCACCCTCGAGGCGCTCGGGCTGCAGGTCGTCGAGGAGGTGCCGACGAGGCTGCTCACCGACAAGGACACCGTGATCCACGACTTCGGTGTCCTCGACCCCAACGGCAAGCAGGTCAACCTCGGCGCGTGCAGCGAGCGGGTGGTGGAGACGGTGACCGCCGTGCTCTACGGCGAGACCGAGACGGACTCGATCCACCGGCTGATCCTCTCCACCGACCTCACCTACCACCAGCTACAGATCCTCATCGCCTACCGCACCTACTGGCGGCGGGTCAGGCTCACCTTCGCCGCCGATTACGTGAACGACGCCTTGGTGGCGCACTCCACCATCGCCCGCGCCCTGGTCGACCTCTTCGAGCAGCGCTTCGACCCGGCGCGGGGCGGGGAGGAGGGCGCCGCCGCCGAGGCAGAGATAACCGCCCGGATCCTGGCCCAGCTCGACGCGGTGTCGTCGCTCGACGAGGACCGGATCCTGCGGGCGATGCTGGGGCTGATCCAGGCCACGGTCCGTACCAACGCCTACCGCCCCGACCGCGGGTCGCTCGCCTTCAAGTTCCGCTCCGCCGACGTGCCGGGGATGCCGCTCCCGGCCCCGCTCTTCGAGATCTTCGTGTACCACCCTGATGTCGAGGGGATCCACCTGCGCGGCGGGCGGGTGGCGCGCGGCGGCATCCGCTGGTCGACGCGGCGCGAGGACTACCGCACCGAGGTCCTCGGGCTGATGAAGGCACAGATGACCAAGAACGCAGTCATCGTCCCGACGGGATCGAAAGGCGGGTTCGTGTTGCGCCGGCCCCCGAGCGACCCCGGGAAGCTGGGCGAGGCGGTGCTCGCCGCCTACCGGACCTTCATCGCCGGGCTCCTCGACCTCACCGACAACCTGGTGTCGGGCAGCGTCGAGCATCCGCCCGATGTCGTGATCCACGACGAGGACGACCCGTACCTGGTGGTCGCCGCCGACAAGGGAACCGCCAGCTTCTCGGACACAGCCAACGGCATCGCCGCCGCCTACCGGTTCTGGCTCGGCGACGCCTTCGCCTCGGGAGGATCCGCCGGGTACGACCACAAGGCCCTGGGGATCACCGCCAGGGGCGCCTGGGAGTCGGTGAAGTGGCACTTTCGCGAGATCGGGATCGACACCCAGGCCGAGGCGATCACCGTGGTGGGCATCGGCGACATGTCGGGAGACGTGTTCGGCAACGGGATGCTGCTCTCGTCGACGATCCGGCTGGTCGCCGCCTTCGACCACCGCGACATCTTCATCGACCCCGACCCCGACCCCGAGGCCGCCTTCGCCGAGCGACGACGCCTCGCCGAGCTGCCCCGTTCCTCCTGGCAGGACTACGACGCCGACCTCATCTCGCCCGGGGGCGGCGTTTACCCCCGCAGCGTCAAGCGGATCGAGCTGTCCTCCCAGGCGATGGAGGCGCTCGGGGTGCACGACACGGCGCAGCTCACTCCCGACGAGGTCATCCGGGCGATCCTGGCGGCGCCGGTCGACCTTCTCTGGAACGGCGGGATCGGCACCTACGTCAAGGCCACCCGGGAGACCCACGAGCAGGTGGGCGACCGGGTCAACGACGCCGTCAGGCTCGACGCCGCCGAGCTGCGGTGCAAGGTGGTGGGAGAAGGCGGCAACCTCGGCTTCACCCAGCTGGGCCGCATCGAGTACGCCGAGGCGGGCGGGCGGATCAACACCGACTTCATCGACAACTCGGCCGGGGTCCACTGCTCTGACCGGGAGGTCAACCTCAAGATCCTCCTCGGACTGGCCGAAGAGCGGGGGGACCTCGACCGGGAGGCCCGCGACGAGCTGGTGGCGGCGGTGGTGGGTGACGTCGTCACCCGGATCCTGTACGACAACTTCCTCCAGGCCCAGATCCTCGGGCAGGAGCAGGCCGGCTCGGGTGCCCGCACCGAGGCCTACGAGGACCTGATGGTCGAGCTGGAGGCCGATGGCCTGCTCAACCGGCGGATCGAGCTGCTGCCCACCACCGAGGACATGACCGAGCGGGCCAGGGCAGGGGCAGGGATGACCAGCCCTGAGCTGGCGGTCCTGCTGGCGTATGCCAAGCGCGATCTGCGCAGCTACGTGCTCGACTCCGACCTGCCCGACGACCCGGTCTTCGACCCGAAACTGGCGCGGTACTTTCCCGACGTGGTGGTGGAGCGGTTCGGCGACCTCATCGAACAGCATCCGCTGCGCCGGGAGCTGGTCGCCACCATCCTCGCCAACGAGGTGCTCAACTCCCAGGGGATCACCTTCGTGTCACGGCTGATGGCCGATGCCGGAACCCGGCCCGAGCGGGTGGTGCGCGCCTATGAGATCGCCCGTGCGGTCACCGACGCCCCCGAGCGGTGGGCCGAGGTCGAGGCCCTGTTCGGCTCGATCACCGCGGACGTCGAGCGAAGGCTCCTCTCCGGGATCGACGAGCTGGTCGAGGCGGTGACCCGCTGGTACCTGCGACACCCGACCAGCGAGGCGCTGGAGCGGGTGATCGAGCCGACCCGGGCTGCTTTCCGCGAGCTGGCCTCCACCATGCACACCCTCGCCCCGCCCGAGATCCGTCAGCAGAACGACGCCGCGGTCGAGGAATGGGTCGGGATGGGGGTGCCCGAGGACGTGGCCCGGCACCAACGCTACGTCGACGAGCTGTTCCACGCCCCCGACATCATCGACGTCGCCCACCGCACCGGGCATTCGTTGGCGAACGTCGCCCGGGTCTTCCTGGCCGTCGGCCCGATCTTCGAGATCGACTGGCTGGAGTCGCAGGTGGAGCGGATGCCGGCGGCGACCCGGTGGCAGCGGGCGGCGGCGCAGGCGGTGGCCGGCGACCTGGTCGAGCTGCGCCGGGAGCTGGCCGAGCGGGTGATCGGCGAGGGCGGGGATGCCCCTCCCGAGGCGGCGCTCGAGGCATTCCTCGCCGGCCGCGGTCCCGCCCTCAGCGCCCTCAACCGCATCATGCGGGCGCTGTCGGTGGACGGCGTCGACGACGTGTCCGGCCTGGTGGTCGCCATCCGCCAGATCCGAAGCCTGGCGGCCTGACTTCCCCGACGCGGCACGGTGTCGGTAGCTAGGGTGTGCGCCGCCGTTGGGTTGGAAGGATCGGTCGGTCCCGAACAGGGGGTTCGCGGGCGTGCCAGTCGAGTCGTCAGGTCACAGCCGGGGCAACCCGCGTCTCTACGAGCTCATCGAGCACTCACCGAAGACCGGCAAGAGCCCGACGGTGTGGGCCTGGCCCGAGCTGATCGAGTACCTCAAGGTGGCCGGCCAGCCCGTCCAGGGCCCGTGGCCCCCGCACCAGGAGCCCAGGCCCGACCCGCAAGCGGAGTCGCTGCCCGTGGCGGTCCGCGACCCGCACTCGATCCCCCGGGAGCGCCCGCCCGACGCACCCGCCGAGCCGCCGGCCTGAAGCACCGGACGAAAGAGGCTGCCATCTACCCTGCTCGATTCCGATACGAGGCACCCCGGTCGATCGACGAGGCGGCGTCGCTCCTGGCCGACGGCGGCGGAGAAGCCAAGGTCCTCGCCGGGGGCCAGAGCCTCGTCCCCATGCTGAAGCTCCGGTTCGCCACGCCGGAGATGCTGGTGGACATCAACGACCTGCCTGACCTCGACTACCACACCATCGATCCCGACGGCACCATCCGCATCGGGGCGCTCTGCCGGCAGGCCACGCTGGAGCGGTCCTCGCTGCTGGCCTCGCATCAGCCGACGATGGCGGCGGCCGCTCCGCTCGTGGCCGATCCCATCGTGCGGGTTCGGGGAACCCTGGTCGGCTCGCTGTGCCACGCCGACCCACAGGGCGACTGGGCCGCCGTGGTCACCGCCCTCGGCGGCTCCGTGGTGGCCCAGGGCGTCTCCGGGCGGCGCACGATCGCCATGAGGGAGTTCGTCTCAGGTCCCTTCCAGAACGTGCTCGCCTACGACGAGATCGCCGTCGAGGCTGTAATCCCACCTCCGCAGGGAGTGCCCGCCGGCGGGTACCTGAAGCTGGAGCGACGGGTCGGCGACTTCGCCACCGTAGGGGTGGCCGTCGCCGTCGATCGGGTCGGTGACGACGTCGCCAGGGCCGGCATCGGCCTGACCGGTGTCGGCCCTTCGACGATCTCCGCCGATGCCGCCGGCGAGGTGCTCGTCGGAGGGCCCCTCTCGCCGGAGGTGATCGCCGAGGCCGCCGAGCTGGCCGCCGGGGCCGCCCAGCCGCACACCGACCATCGCGGCAGCGCGACCTACAAGCGGCATCTGGTACGTACCTTCACCAGCCGGATCCTGACCCGACTGCTCGACTCGGAGGAGGTGGCGGCCTGAGATGACCAGCCTTTTCGAAGAGGTTCCGGCGGCAACGCCCGACGACATCCCGGTCCGCAGGATCACCGTCCGGGTCAACGGCGAATCGCGGTCGGCGGTGGTGGAGCCTCGCCTCATGCTGGCCCACCTGCTGCGATCGGGCTTCAAGCTGACCGGGACGCACACCGGGTGCGACACCACCAACTGCGGCGCCTGCACCGTCCTGTTCGACGGCCGGCCGGTCAAGAGCTGCACCATGCTCGCCGTCCAGGCCGACGGCCACGACGTGATGACGGTCGAGGGATTGGCCACCGCCAGCGAGCTGCACCCGATCCAGGAGGGGTTCAAGGAGGAGCATGGCCTGCAGTGCGGGTTCTGCACGCCCGGGATGATGTTGACGGCCAAGGCCCTCCTCGACGAGAACCCGGACCCGACCGAGGACGAGGTGCGATGGGCCCTGTCCGGCAACGTCTGTCGGTGCACCGGATACCAGAACATCGTCAAGGCGGTGCTGTGGGCGGCCGACAAGGCCAGGGCATGACCGGGATGCGGGCATCGGAGGTGGCCAGGTGACCCAGGCGCTCGACGAGGTCAAGATCGGCGGCATGGGCGCCAGCCGCCGGCGGGTGGAGGACAACCGCTTCATCCGCGGCAAGGGCAACTACATCGACGACGTCGTGCTGCCCGGGATGTTGCACATGGAGATCCTCCGCAGCCCGCTCGCCCACGCCCGGATCAACTCGATCGACGCCAGCAAGGCGTGGGCGATGCCCGGAGTCCGCCTCGTGCTCACCGGCGAGATGATGGCGTCGCGCAACCTGGCGTGGATGCCCACCCTGTCCTACGACACCCAGGCGGTACTCGCCACCGACAAGGTGCGCTTCCAGGGCCAGGAGGTGGCCTGCGTCATCGCCGACGACCCTTACATCGCCAAGGACGCCTGCGAGTCGATCGTCGTCGACTACGAGCCGCTGCCGGTGATCGTCAATCCGATGCAGGGGCTGGCCGAGGACGCCCCGCTGATCAGGGACGACAAGGAGAACCAGCCGAACAACGTCGTGTACGACTGGGAAGTGGGCGACCGGGAAGGCACCGACCGGGCCTTCGCCGAGGCCGACGTCATCTCGCAGCTCGACCTGCACTACCCGCGCTCGCACCCGGCGCCGCTGGAGTGCTGCGGCTCGATCGCCGACTTCGACCGGGCGACGTCGAAGCTGACCGTCTACATGACCACGCAGGCTCCGCACATCATCCGGGCGGCGGTGGCGTTGGTCGCCGAGTTGCCCGAGCACATGATCCGCATCATCTCCCCGGACCTCGGCGGCGGGTTCGGCAACAAGGTGCCGGTCTACCCGGGCTACGTAGCGTCGATCCTGGCTTCGATCCTGCTGGAGCGCCCGGTGAAATGGATCGAGGACCGCACCGGGAACCTGATCTCGACCGGGTTCGCCCGGGACATCTATCTCCACGGCGAGCTGGCCCTGCGCAAGGACGGCCGGATCCTCGGGGTCCGGATGCGCACGCTGGCGGACCACGGGGCCTTCTTCTCCGACGCCCAGCCGTCGAAGTTCAAGATCGGCCTGATGCACTCGGCGTTCGCCTGCTACGACATCCCCTACGCCCATCTCGAGGCGCGGGGGGTGTACACCAACAAGGCGCCCGGCGGCGTCGCCTACCGCTGCTCGTTCCGGGTCACCGAGGCGATGTTCTTCCAGGAGCGGATGGTCCAGGCGGCTGCCGACGATCTGGGCATGGACCAGGCGGAGTTCCGACGAATCAACTTCGTCCGGGACGACGACTTCCCCCACCGCACGCCGTACGGGTTCCTCACCGACTCCGGGCAGTACGGAAAGTGCCTGGACGTCGGCCTGGAGGCCGTCGGATACGCCGACTTCCAGAGACAGAAGGAGGAGGCACGGCAGCGCGGCCGGCTGCTCGGCATCGGCATCTCGACGATGACCGAGCCGCTCGGCGCCGGCAACAGCCGGGAGTACGACATCCTCGGCATCAAGATGTTCGACTCGGCCGAGCTCCGGGTCCACATGACCGGCAAGGCGCTCCTCCGCACCGGGGCCAAGTCCCAGGGCCAGGGACACGAGACGACCTGGGCCCAGATCGTCGCCCACGAGCTCGGCCTGCCTGCGGAGGACATCGTCGTCGAGGAGGGCGACACCGACACGGCGCCGTTCGGCATGGGCACCTACGCCTCACGCAGCACCCCGGTGGCCGGGGCGGCGGTGGCCATGGTGGCGCGCAAGGTCCGGGCGAAGGCGCGCAAGATCGCCGCCCACCTGCTCGAGATCTCCGAGGAGGACGTCGAGTGGGAGCTTGGCCGGTTCTACGTGCGCAGCCAGCCCGACCGGGGCGTGACCATCCAGGAGTGCGCCATGGCGGCGTACTCCAACATGCCAGACGGCATGGAGCCCGGCCTGGAGAACGTCGCCTACTACGACCCGCCGAACCTCACCTGGCCGTTCGCCTGCTACATCGCCACCGTCGAGGTCGACCCCGACACCGGCGTCTGGGACGTGCTGCGGGTGGTGGCGGTCGACGACTGCGGCGTGCGGATCAACCCGATGATCGTCGAGGGCCAGATCATGGGTGGCCTCACCGAGGCCTACGCCATGGCCAACATGCAGTTCATCACCTTCGACGCCGAAGGTAACTGCATCGGCGCCAACTTCACCGACTACCTGCTGCCGACGGCATGGGAGACACCGGGCTTCGAGCTGCACGAGGTCGTCACCCCGTGCCCGCACCACCCGATCGGCGCCAAAGGCATCGGCGAGTGCGCCACCGTCGGCGGCCCGGCCGCCTTCGTCAACGCAGTGATGGACGCCCTCAAGGGCACCGGGGTGCGCAACATCGACATGCCGCTGTTGCCCGACCGTGTCCACCAGGCGTTGACCACCGGGCAGGACGTCAGTGGCGCCCCCCCGGTCAGGTCTGACGAGTGAACGCACCACCGGTGGACGGCTGGGGCATGATCGAGCGGGCCAGCGAGCTCGCCCGCCACGGCGTGGCGTTCGCCCTGGCCACCGTCGTCTGGCGCCGGGCACCCTCGTCGGCGCAGCAGGGCGGCCGGGCCATCATCACCGCCGACGGTGAGATCCACGGCTGGATCGGCGGTGCCTGTGCCGAGCCGGTTGTGATCCGCGAGGCGCGGCGGGCGATCGAGGATCGCCAGCCGCGTCTGATCCTGCTCGGGGCGCCGGACGAGTTCGGCGAGGCACCCGAGGGGATGATGTTCGTCCAGATGGCCTGCCAGAGCGAGGGAGCCGCCCAGTTGTACATCGAGCCGGTGGTGCCCAGCCCGAACCTGGTGGTCGTCGGCCGCTCGCCCATGGCCGGCACCCTCGTCGACCTGGCCGTCGTCCTCGGCTGGCGCGCCACGCTGGTCGACGCCGCCGACTTCCCTGCCACCGACGTCGCACCCGGGTCGGTCGTCGTGGTGGCCACTCAGGGCCACGGCGACGAGGATGCCATCGAGCACGCGGTCGCCGGCGACCCCGGCTTCGTCGGCATGGTCGCCTCCCGCAAGCGCGGCGAGGCGGTGCTCGGCTACCTGGCCGACCGCGGGGTCCCCCAGGAGCGGCTCGCCGCGGTGCGGGTGCCGGTCGGCGTCGACCTCGGGCACACCTCGCACCGCGAGATCGCCGTCGCCGTCCTCGCCGAGCTCGTCCAGCTGCGTGCCGGAGGGGCTCTCGACCGTCGAGCCGCGACCCCCGAGGAAGCGGCGGGTGCCGCGGAGACCGTGACCGGCACCGCCGTCGACGTGGTGTGCGGGATGACCGTGCCCGCCGACGACACCAGCCGCCCGCTCGATCACGACGGCGTCACCTACTACTTCTGCTGCCCGGGATGCCGGGCCGCGTTCGAGAAGAGCCCGGCCGACTACGCGTCGGAGGCCGCCCCATGCTGATCAAGAGCGACTTCGAGGTCCCGCAGCCGGTCGATGAGGTCTGGGGCTTCTTCCAGGACATCCCCGGTGTCGCCGCCTGCCTTCCCGGTGCCGAGATCGACCAGCAGGTCGGTCCCGACCAGTACTCGGGCACGGTCGCCGTCCGCATGGGCCCGGTGAAGATGCAGTTCGCCGGGCAGGCCCACGTGACGGAACGCGACGAGGCGAACCGGACCATCGTCGTCGACGCCGCCGGTGCGGACGAGCGGGGCCGTGGCCAGGCGGCGATGGGGGTTACGGCTCGGCTGGTGCCCACTGCCACCGGCACCAGGGTCGAGGTGGAGCAGGACCTGCAGCTCTCCGGCGCCGCCGCCCAGTACGGCCGGGGGATGATCGCCGACGTCACCGCCGTCTTGATGCGTGACTTCTCGGCGAACATGGAGGCGCGCCTCGACGCCCTCGGACGGGGCGTCTCCGCCGACCAGATCGAGGCGTCGAAGCCGGCAAGTGGTCTGGCCATCGGGATCCAGGCCGCACTGATGGCGCTGAAACGCGTGGCCGCCCGCTTCTTCCTCCCGTACCAGCCCGACCGAAGCTGAGGAGAACAGCATGCTCTGGTGGATAGGTAACGCACTGCTGCTCCTGGTGGTGGTGCCCGTCCTCGTCGCCCTGTTGAACCGGGTCCTGGCGGCTCTCGAGCGCATTCGAGGGGCATCGGACGAGATCCTGGCGGGGGGCGTCGCCCTCATCGGCGAGCTCGACGAAGTGCCCGACCTGCTGGCGACCACCGACCGGACCATCAACGACGTCTCGGTGGGCGCCGTCCGCTACGCCGGCTCCGTCGCCAAGTTGCTGGGCTGAGGGGAGGGAGGTACCGATGCCCGCAGTCGCCATCGTCACCCTGGTGATCGCCACGCTCATCGTCGCCGCCGCCGCCCTCGGGCTGATCCGGGTCATCGGCCACCTCATGGCGACGTTGAAGACGCTCCGGGCGCTGACCGGAGGCGTCGAGGTCGTCGCCGAGAAGACCGGCGCGGTGCCCGCCACGGTGGCCTCGGTGAACGCCAACCTCCAGCCGGTCAGCGACTTCTGCGAATCGATCTGAGGGGGTGCACCACATGTACCTGCTTGCCGCCGAGAGCGCCTCGACCACCAGCTGGGCCATCGGCTACACCGTCGCCATCGTCGTGGTTCTGGTGGTGGTGGCCTTGGTCGTCCCCATCCTGGTGCTGGCCCACCGCATCGGCACCGAGGCGAAGCTGATCAACGACAGCCTGGCCAAGTCGGTGAGCAACACCGCCGCCCTCGCCGAGCTGAACACCACGATCACCTCGGCGGTCAACGTCATCGAAGGGCTGGGGCGCGGCCGCAAGCGCCTGGGAGGTTGAGCATGGTCATCGCCCTCACCGACACCCAGGAGACCCTCTGGCAGGTCGCCATCGCCGGCGGCTTCGTGGTCGTGCTGGCGGTGGCCGCACTGCTCACCATCCTGGTGCTCCTGGTGCGCACCATCGACCGCCGCGTCATGGAGATCAAGGCGACCCTCGCCCAGGCGGCGGACAACACCGCCGACGCCGCGCTGCTCGGGCAGACCGCCGCCGGAGTCGACCTCGTGCTGGCTGAGGGCTTGGAGCACCACCTGTTCCTGGGCAGGGTCCTCGGGCAGGTCCGCTCGTGACCACCCTCATAGTCCTCACCGTGGTGGACATCGTCCTGCTGATCGCCGGCCTGGCCTTCTACCTGTGGATCGTCGGCTCCCAGCTGGGCCGCGTCGCCGGCAACCTCGAGGAGTGCAACGACCTGGTGCAGACCATCAAGCGCAACGCCGAGCCGATCGAGGGGGACCTGGAGCACATCAACCGCACCGGCGGTGTCATCGCCGGTGCGCTCCCGCTGCTGTACGGGATGGCCGAGGGGATCGTGGCCGGTGCCACCTATGAGCCGGCGGCCACCGCGGAGCGGGGACCGGCACTCCCGGCGTCGGGCAGGCGCCGCTCGCGGTTGCACGACGCCGTCGGCTACCAGCCCGACGGCCCTGTCCACAGCGCCGCCCACGCCTCGACCGACGCCCCCGGCTAGGACGGCTCGCGGTTGCCTGCCGGGTCGCGCCCGGTGGTCAACGGGCCGGTCGTCGGTGCCTGGTAACCGCCGATCCACTCGTCCTTCCACGCCTGGTCGTACTGCTCGGGGTTGCAGCTCGGCCGGTAGACGGCGACGAGCTCGCGGGTGATCTGCTCCCGGTGGGAACGGAGCGCCCCGGGCGGCTCGTAGGTGCAGATGTAGAGGTTGAAGCGGTCTCCGCCCGCCCGCTCCAGCCAGCAGGGTGCGAGAGGGTGTTGCCACGGGAACCGCTCGGCGGAGAGGTCGTCGGAATGGCTCACGAAGAGCACGGCGTACTCGTCCGGCTCGGCGGCGGCGTCGGCGCGGTAGACGATGGCGTACACCGCCGCCTTCTCGGGCGCCGTCCACCCGGCGAGGACCCGGGGCCCTTCGAACGGGTAGCCCGCCAGGGAGCCGAGCCGGATCACGCCGGGAAGCCCGGCTCGTCGCCGGCGCCATAGTCGAGCTCGTCGTCGTCGGCGATGGTCTCGACCCGGGTGATCGGCCACGGCGGCAGGCCGGCCCGGCCGGCGGCGGTGGCGAACTCCTTCATCGCCCGCTCCACCGCCTCGTCGCTGGTCGCCGCCTCCACCAGGAGCTGGGCGCCGTACCCGGTGGTGCCCATCCCGGAGGCGATGCCGCCGACCGCGGCGACGGCGTCGGCCAGCTCGACCACCTCCTCGAGCTCGACGACCCGGTCGCCCTCGGCCACGAGGGACACGCTCCATCTCATCGCCCACCCCATCTCATCGCCCGGTCATCGCAGCTCGGGCAACCGTTGGGCGAAGTCCTCGAGGCTGGCCAGGTCGTGACCGGAGAGCAGGAGATCGACGTGAGGGGCTGCCACCATCATGCCCAGCGTGCTGGGACGGAATCCCGGGTCGTCGCCCTTGTGCGGGTTCATCCACACGATGCGATGGCTGAGTCGCGACAGCCGCTCCATGGCCCCGGCCAGCACCGAAGGGTCGCCGCGGTCGAGGCCGTCGGAGCAGATGACGACGATCGAGCCGCGGCTCATCCCGCGGCGCCCCCAGTCACGGACGAACGTGTCGAGCGCGTCGCCGATGCGGGTGCCCCCCTCCCAGTCGAAGACCGCCCGGGCCGCCTCGTCGAGGGCGTCGTCGGGTCGACGGCGGTCGAGCGCCCGGGTGATCCGGGTCAACCTGGTGCCGAAGCAGAACACCTCGACGCGCCCGCCGGCCCGCCTGGTCGAGTAGGCGAATTGGAGCAGGTTGCGTGAGTACTCCGACATCGACCCGGAGACGTCGAGGATCAGGACGAGGGGGCGCGTCCGCAGCCGCCGCCGGCGCCAGAACAGCTCCGAAGGCTCACCGTGCGAGCGCATCGTGCTGCGCACCGTCCGGCGAAGGTCCGGCCGGCCGCCGGTTGCAGCCGGGTGGGTGCGGCGGGCGCGCCGTCGTGGCGGGACCAGCCTCAGGCCCGCCATGATCCTGCGCAGGGCTGCCAGCTCCTCGGGGGTGCAGGCGGCGAACGCCTTGGTGCGCCAGATCTCGATGTCGGACGCCATCAACCCGAGCCTGGCCTCCTCCTCGGCGTCGGGCGGCCCCGGCTCGGTTGCCGGGACTTCGATCATCGATCGGCTACCGATCGATGATCGTTGCACGGCCAGCCTCACCGGCTCGGGCAGGTCGTCGCCTTCGTCGAGGAAGTAGCGGCGGAACACACGGTCGTAGACCGGGATGTGCTCGAGGCGGGTCACCAGGGTGGCGCGGCCCGCCCAGTAGAGGTCGAGCAGGTCGCCGGGGTCGAGCGTCGCCATCGCCGCGCAGTAGGTCAGCAGGTCGCCGGAGCCGATCGCCAACCCGGCCCGGCGCAGCTCCCCGCCGAAGCGCACCAGCATCCCAACGAACGGTCCCCCGACGACTGGCCCGGCCTGGTCCACGGCATCGGGCCGCTCAGGCATCGAGGGCGATCTCGTCGAGATGGTCGTGCACGACGTCGAGATCGTCGCGCTCCTTGACCACCGCGCCGAGGGTGTCCTCCACGGTGCGGGCGTCGAGCTGCGACTCGCCGAGCACGTTCAAGGTCGCCACCCAGTCCAGGGTCTCGGCGACCCCGGGTGGCTTGGCCAGGTCGAGCCGGCGCAGCCGGTTCACTGCGGCAACCACCTTGCGGGCCAGGGCCTCGGTGGCGTCGGGGGCACGGACCAGGACGATCTCGACCTCTCGCTCAGGGGTCGGGTAGCCGACCCAGTGGTGCAGACAGCGTCGCTTGAGGGCGTCGTGCAACTCCCGGGTCCGGTTGGAGGTCAGGATCACCAGGGGCGCCGTCTCCGCGGTGATGGTCCCGATTTCGGGGATGGTGATCTGGAAGTCGGAGAGCAGCTCGAGCAGGAACGCCTCGAACTCGTCGTCGGCCCGGTCGATCTCGTCGATCAGGAGGACGGCACGGTCGCCCGAGCGGACCGCATCGAGCAACGGTCGCTCGAGCAGGAACTTCGGGCCGAACAGCTTGTCGACCCGCTCCTCGTCATCGAGGTGCTGCTCGGAGAGCGCCCGGATGTAGAGCATCTGGCGGGCGTAGTCCCACTCGTAGAGGGCCTGGTTCGTGTCGATCCCCTCGTAGCACTGGAGCCGGATCAGCCGGCGGTCGAACACGGTCGCCAGGACCTTGGCCAGCTCGGTCTTGCCGACGCCGACCTCGCCCTCGAGGAGGAGAGGCCGGCCCAGCGCCATCGCCACATAGACAGCGGTCGCCAGGCCACGGTCGGCGAGATAGCCCCCCTCACGCAGCCTGGCGGTGAGGTCGCCCACGTCGGCCGCGGTAGCCATCCTGTCGTTGCTCACGCCATGGCCGCCGGTCGGTGGGAGATGGCCGGGTCGGTCAGGCTATTCGCCCTGACCGAGGACCAGATCGCGGATCGAGCTGCCCGACGTGCTCAGCTTGCCCTCGCGCGCCAGCTTCTCCCGCCATGCCGCCCCGAGGTCGCTCCCCGGCTCGGCGAACCCGTCGAAGGCGACGTCCTTCATGTTGCGGCAGGTCTTCGTCGGGCTGCAGTCTTCGTCGAGAACGGCCTGGTCGCCTTCCATTGCCCATACCGACCGGAGCACCTCGAGGGTGGCTTCGACCTGGTCGGGCCCGGCGGGTTGATCGGTCATCGGGAGCGCCTCTCGTCACGCTCTGCTTGGTCCCCGTCATCCTAGGAGAGAGGGGACGTTTGGGCGGCGCCGGCGGCCGAGGCGATCGCCTCGGCGAGGATCGAGACGGCGATGGTGGCCGGGGTGTCCGCACCGATGTCGAGGCCGGCCGGGGCGTGAACCCGGGTCAGGTCGGTGACCCCGCGGTAGGCGAGCCAGTCCCTCCGGTTGTCGTTGAGGCGCCGGGAACCGAGCGCCCCGATGTAGCCGACGTCGCTGTCGAGGGCGGCGATCAAGCCGGCTCCGGTCAGTTCGAGGTCATGCCCGGTCACCACCACCTTGTCGATCGTCGACAGGCCGGCGATCACGCCACGTGCCGTCTCCCCTTCCGTGATGACCCGGGTGTGCCATCCGACCAATGCCCCGGCCCGGTCGAGGGCGCCGGCGACCGGGCCGTCACCGACGATGACCAGCTGCGGGACCGCCCAGAACACCGAAACCACCCGGTCGTCGACCATCGTCGACCCGCCGACCCGCCGGGCGAACAGCTCGGCGGCGGCATCGCCCGCCTCGGCGACGTCCCCGGCGGTGAACAGGTGGGCCTCCGCCACCAGGTCGCCCTCGAGGCGGCACACCAGGCAGAGCGGCTGCCGGGCAACGGCCAGGTCCCACAGCTCGGCGGGCAGTGCCTCGGCGGGCATGAGGAGGCACCGGGCCCGGCCCCCGACCGGGAGGCCGGCGATCAGGGCGTCGATCTCGGTGACCTCGATGTCGACCAGGCGACCCTGGCCGCCGCGCCCGGCCCGATCCGCCAGCGAGGCGTCGAGGGCGCCGCCGACCAGGGTTCCGGTGCGACCGCCACCCGGGGTGAAGGCAACGGCGGCGGACCAGTCGTCGACCGGGAGCCCGGACGCCTCGACCAACCAGGCGACGTCGGCGCGGGTCCCGGCCCTGAGGCAGGCGGCGACGGTCAAGGCGATCCCGTACACGACGGGATGGTGCCACACGCAGGGGAAAGCCGGTGAACTTGGCCGGGTACGGGCCGGTTCCTATTCTCCGCCGTCGAGAGGAGGCCCCCCCGGTGACGCTGGCCGACTACCTGCCCATCGCCCTCATGGTCCTGCTGGGCCTCGGTTTCAGCGTCGTGATGCTGCTGGCTTCGTGGAAGCTCGGTCCCCGCAAGCCGACGCCGGAGAAGCTGGCCCCCTACGAGTGCGGGATCGTCCCGATCCAGGACCCGGTCGAGCGGTTCCCGGTCAAGTTCTACATCGTCGCCATGCTCTTCGTCGTCTTCGACGTGGAGCTCATCTTCCTGTTCGCCTGGGCGGTCCGTTTCGAGAGCTTCGGCTGGGCCGGCATCGGGGCGATGGCGATCTTCGTCGCCCTCCTCGCCGAGACCCTCCTGTACGTCTGGAAGCGGGGTGCCCTCGACTGGAACGAGTCGCGGCGGCTCCGCTCCCGCCGTGTGGTCGCCCCCGACAGGATGGAGGAGGCGGCGTAGATGGCAGGAACCGCCGAGGCGCCCGGCTTCCTGCTCTCGACGTTGCACAGAGGGGTCAACTGGGCGCGCACCAACTCGATGTTCCCGGCATCCTTCGGGCTCGCCTGCTGCGCCATCGAGATGATGGGGACCGGGGCCGCCCACAACGACCTCGCCCGGTTCGGCATGGAGGTGTTCCGCGCCTCGCCGCGACAGGCGGACCTGATGGTGGTCTCCGGCCGGGTGAGCCAGAAGATGGCCCCGGTGCTGCGTCAGGTGTACGACCAGATGCCCGAGCCCAAATGGGTGATCTCGATGGGTGCGTGCGCCTCGACCGGAGGCATGTTCAACAACTACGCCATCGTCCAGGGAGTCGACCAGATCGTCCCCGTCGACATCTACGTGCCTGGGTGCCCACCCGGCCCGCAGTCGCTGATGCACGGGATCCTCACCCTGCACGAGAAGATCATGAAGGGCGAGATCGCCAGCCCGATCGGCCACGGCGCCACCGCATGAAGGCCAGGGGCGGGCGTGGGGCCGACCAGCCGTCAGGCGCACAGCCATGAGTGACCCGGTGAATCCGGTGCGTGCCTTGCTCGCCGTCCATCCGGACGCGGTGCACTCCACCTTCACCCCGGTCGACGGGCCGGCTCAGGACGTGGTAACGGTCTCGCCGGAGGGGTACCACGACCTCGTCGCCGGGCTGCTTCAGTCCGGGTTCGACGTCTTCGTCGACTTGTGCGGGGTCGACTACCTGCGTCGTGATCCCCGCTTCGAGGTGGTGCTCAACCTGCTCTCGTACACGCTGCGCCGTCGGGTGCGTGTCCGGGTGGGGATCCCGTACGACCGCTGCGCCGTCGACAGCGTCACCGACCTGTTCCCGGGGGCCAACTTCTACGAACGCGAGACCTACGACCTGTTCGGGATCGCATTCGAGGGACATCCCGACCTCACCAGGTTGCTGATGCCCGACGACTGGGTCGGCCACCCGCTGCGCAAGGACTACAGCGTCGGGTCGGTCCCGGTCCAGTTCAAAGGGGCGCACCAGGCCTCATGAGCGACACCCCCAACGTCGTCACCGGCGATCTCGAAGCGCCCACCATCGACCCTCCCGGCACCCCGGCCGAGCTCGACGCCGCGGTCGCCCGGCGGGAGCGGACGATGGACCTGTGGCTGGCCGGCACCGAGGAGCCGGGCTGGCTGGCCGCCGCCACCACCGAGGGCGCCCAGGAGCTGCTCCCTGACGTCGAGGACCCCGCCCTGGAGATCCAGCGGGGCACGCTGGTGAGCGACGACTTCGTGATGGACGACTCCGCCGAGCCGGCGGAGCGGCAGATCATGAACATGGGGCCGCAGCACCCTTCGACGCATGGCGTGCTCCGGCTCCAGCTCGAGGTGGAGGGCGAGACCATCCGCCGGGTGAAGCCCATCATCGGCTACCTGCACACCGGCATGGAGAAGACCGGCGAGACCCTCACCTGGCTGCAGGGCCCCACCAATGTCACCCGCATGGATTACCTGTCGCCGTTCCACAACGAGCTGGCGTTCTCCCTGGCCGTCGAGCAGCTGCTCGGGGTCACCATCCCCGACCGCGCCAACGCGATCCGGGTCCTGATGACCGAGCTCAACCGGGTGGCCAGCCACCTGTTGTACCTCGCCACGTTCGGCATGGACATCGGGGCGGTGTCGATGATGATCTATGGCTGGCGGGACCGGGAGACCTGCCTGGAGTTCTTCGAGAAGGTCACCGGGCTACGGATGAACCACAACTACATCCGCCCGGGTGGCGTCGCCGCCGACCTACCCGACGGTTGGGAGGACGACCTCGAGCATCTGCTGGGATCGGTGCCTGGCGGCCTCGCCGAGTACGAGGAGCTGCTCAACGAGAACCCGATCTTCATCGACCGCACCCAGGGGGTCGGGGTCATCACCCCTGACGAATGCAAGGCGTACGGTGTTTCCGGTCCCAACGCCCGCGCTTCGGGAATCGAGTGGGATCTGCGCAAGGTGTTCCCCTACTCGGGCATCGAGCAGTACGAGTTCGACGTGCCGGTGGGCGTTCATGGCGACGTGTTCGACCGCTACATGGTCCGGGTCGAAGAGGTGAAGCAGTCGCTGGGGATCGTCCGCCAGGTCCTGGAGACGATGCCCGCCGGCGACTTCCGGACCGACGACCGCAAGGTGACGCCCCCGCCCCGCAAGCGCATCGACGAGTCGATGGAGGCGTTGATCCACCACTTCAAGATCTTCACCGAGGGGTTCAAGGTCCCAGCCGGCGAGGCCTACCAGGCGGTGGAGAGCCCGCGAGGCGAGCTCGGGGTCTACATCGTCTCGGACGGCGGTGCCAAGCCGTGGCGCCTCCACGTCCGCGGGCCGTCGTTCGCCCACGTGCAGGCGCTGCCGGCGATGATGACCGACTCCCTGGTTGCCGACGTCATCGCCACCCTCGCCTCGACCGACCCGGTGCTCGGAGACGTCGACCGATGAACGGCGACCCCGCGGTGGCCGTCGACAAGATCGTGCCCCGCTGGAGCGCTCCCAACCGGCAGCGGGCCAGCCGGCTGCTCGAGCAGTACCCGCAACGTCGCTCTGCGGTGATGCCGTTGCTGTACCTGGCGATGCTCGAGCACGGGCACCTGACCGACGATGCGCAGCGCCAGGTGGCCGAGCTGTGCGGGGTGTCGTCCGCCCAGGTGCAGGCGGTGGCCAGCTTCTACACCATGTACAAGCGTGACGAGGTGGGCCGGTACCTCATCTCGGTGTGTACGTCGATCTCGTGCTTCCTGCTCGGTGCCGACGACGTGCTCGCCGCGGTCGAGGACGCCACCGGCGCCCGCGACGGCGAGCGGTCACCGGAAGGGCTGTTCTCGGTCGAGCACGTCGAGTGCCTCGGCGCCTGTGGGGGAGCGCCGGCGATGCAAGTCGACTACGAGATGGTCGAAGGGGTCGGCCCCGACGAGGCCCGCCGGTTGTGCGACTGGCTCGCCACCGAGCGCCCGGCGGTGGTGCTCGGCGACGACATGCAGGCGAGGTTCGGTGGGCAGCGCTCGTTCGACTGGGGCCCGGAGGAGCTCGAGGGCGCCATCGCCCCGGTCCCGGCGTTCGGACCCTACGGGTCGTCCGGCGGTGGGGCGTGACGGAGGCGACGCCGGCCCAGGCCCCCATGATCCTCACCGGCAGGATGACCGAGCATCCGGCCGACTCGCACACCATCGCCCGCTACGAGGACACCGGCGGGTACCAAGCGCTCCGCCGCGGGTTGCAGCTCGACCCGACGAAGCTGATCGACATCGTCAAGGCGTCGAGCATCCGTGGTCGTGGCGGGGCCGGGTTCCCCACCGGGGTCAAGTGGGGCTTCCTCGCCCCGGCCACCCCTCGTTACCTGGTCATCAACGGCGACGAGTCGGAGCCGGGGACCTTCAAGGACCGCCAGCTGCTCGAGCGCGACCCGCATCAACTGGTCGAGGGGGTGATCCTGTCGGCGTACGCCCTCTCGTGCAACCGGGCCTTCATCTACATCCGCGGCGAGTACCCCAAGCCGGCGCGCCGGGTGCAGCAGGCGGTCGACGCCGCCTACGAGAAGGGCTACCTGGGCACCGACATCCTCGGCTCGGGGTTCGACCTCGACGTCACCGTCCACCTCGGTGCCGGCGCCTACATCTGCGGTGAAGAGACCGCCATGCTCAACTCGATCGAAGGAGTGCGCGGCGAGCCGAGGATCAAGCCGCCCTTCCCTGCAGTCGAAGGGCTCTACGCCAAGCCGACCATCGTCAACAACGTCGAGACCATCTCCAACATCCCGTGGATGGTGCTCAACGGCGGCGAGAAGTACGCCGAGATCGGCCCGGCCGGGTCGTCGGGCACCCGGCTGTTCTCGCTCTCCGGCCACGTCAACAAGCCGGGCAACTACGAGATCGTGATGGGGATGACCTGGGGTGAGTTCTTCGACGACCTCGGCGGAGGCATCCGAGATGGCCGGGCCCTGAAGACCTGGATCCCCGGCGGGGCCTCGGCACCGTGGTTCGTCCCCGCGCACCACCTCGACCTGCCGGTCACCATCGACGACACCGGCAAGGCAGGCTCGATGCTGGGCTCGGGCGCCGTGGTGGTGATGGACGACACCACCAACGTGGTGGCGGCCGCCCACCGGGTGGTCCGCTTCTTCGCCCACGAGTCGTGCGGTCAGTGCACGCCTTGCCGCGAGGGCTGCGACTGGCTGGAGCGGATGCTGTGGCGCATCCTCACCGGCCACGGGCGCCCCTCCGACCTGGAGATGCTCCTCGACGTCTGCGACAACATCAGCCCGGGGCTGCGCTGGCCGCCGGCGCAGACCACGATCTGCCCGCTGGGGCCCTCGGCGGTCTCGCCGATCAGGTCGATCCTCACCTGGTTCCGGCCCGAGGTGGAGGCGATGATCGCCACCGGGCGACCCGAGGACGGCCGCACCTTCGTCGAGGAGGCTCTCGTTGGCTGAGCCGGTGCCCTCGACGAACCAGGCGACCTCGACCGCCAAACCCGCCGAGGCGCGGATCACCATCGATGGCGTGGCCCACGCCGTCGCCCCCGGGACGCTGCTCATCGCGGCGGCCGAGGCGACCGGCACCTACATCCCCCGCTTCTGCTGGCACCCGCGTATGAAGCCGGTGGGGATGTGCCGGATGTGCCTGGTGGAGATCGAAGGCCCCCGGGGCATGATGCTCACCACCGCCTGTACCACCACGGTCACCGACGGCATGGTGGTGGACACCGCCTCCGATGTGGTCACCAAGGCCCAGGAGGGGGTACTCGAGTTCCTGCTGATCAACCACCCCCTCGACTGCCCGGTCTGCGACCGCGGAGGGGAATGCCCGCTCCAGGACCAGACGATGTCGCACGGGCCAGGGGAGAGCCGCTTCGTCGAGCCGAAACGGCACTTCGAGAAGCCGATCCCGATCAGCGACCTGGTCCTCCTCGACCGGGAGCGGTGCATCCTCTGCGCCCGCTGCACCCGGTTCTCCGACGAGATCTCGGGCGACCCGCTGATCGAGTTCAAGGAACGGGGCAACCTGACCCAGGTGCTCACCTTCCCCGACGAGCCGTTCTCCTCGTACTTCTCGGGCAACACCGTGCAGATCTGCCCGGTGGGGGCGCTCACCGCCAAGCCGTACCGGTTCCGCGCCCGGCCGTGGGACCTGGAGGCGGTGGAGTCGGTGTCCCTGGTCGACGCCGTCCACTCGAAGGTGTCGATCCAGGCCAGCCAGAACCAGGTGCTGCGGATCAACGGCGTCGACAACGCGCCGACCAACCAGGGTTGGCTGTCCGACAAGGACCGGTTCGTGTTCGAGTACCTCTCGTCCCCGGAGCGAGTCACCGTCCCGTTGATCAGGCGGGAGGGCGAGCTCGAGGAGGCGACCTGGGGGGAGGCGATCGACGAGGTCGCCGAGCGGCTCCGCACCACCCCCGGCGACGCCGTCGGCGCCCTGGGCGGGGCGCAGGCGACCAACGAGGAGGCCTATCTCTGGGGCAGGTTCCTCCGCACCGTTGTCGGCACCCCGCACATCGACGCCCAGCTCGGCGACGGGATCGATCCCGGGTTGCTCGTCGGGCTCGACCACCGGGCGGTGATCGACGACCTGGAACGGGCGAAGGCGATCCTGGTGTGGGCCGGCGATCTCAAAGAGGAGCTGCCGGTGCTGTACCTGCGGGTACGCCGCGCCGCCACCGTGCTCGGCGCCACCCTCGTCGTGGTTCACCCACGCCGCACCGGGCTGCACGACGTCGCCACCCACACCGTCACCTACCGGCCAGGGGACGGCCCCGAGGTCCTGCGCAAGCTCGCTGCCGGCGGCGGCGACCTGGCGAGCGCCCGAGCCGCCCTCGACGAAGGCCCGGTGGTGGTCATCGTCGGCAGGACGTCGCCCGCCGAGGACCAACGCCTCGCCGAGGGCGTTACCGCTTTTGCCACCGGGCTGGTCGCCGGCGGATCGGCCGACGTGCGGATCCTGCCGGTGGAGCGGCGGGCCAACGTCTATGGGGCGCTCGACATGGGGCTGTCCCCTGGCCTGCTCCCCGGCCGGGTGGCCGTCGACGATGAAGAGGCCGCCACCGCTCTCGAAGCGGCCTGGGGCCGGGCCGTTGCCGGCGGCCCGGGCCGGGACGCCACCGGGATCCTGGAGGGGCTATCCGCGGGGGAGCTCGAGGTGCTGCTGCTCCACGGTGCCGACCCGGTGCGGGAGCACCCGGACCCCGGGCTGGCACGAGCCGCCCTGGAAGCCGCCCGGTTCGTGGTCGCCTTCGACCAGTTCCTCTCCGACACCTCGGTGCACGCCGACGTCGTCCTCCCAGTGGAGGGCTTCGCCGAGAGCGAAGGCACGGTGACGAACCTGGAGGGCCGGGTGCAGAAGGTCAATCGGTTGCTCACCGGGCCGGGCCAGACCAGGTCGACGGTCGGCGTGCTCGATGACCTCGCCTCGGCGCTGGGCGCCGAGCTGGCGGCGTCGTCGCCGGAGGCGGTGGCCAAGGAGATGGTCACTCTGGCCCCGGCCTACCGGGGGATCTCGTGGGATATCCTCGACTGGGGCGCCGGCCGCCAGGGGATCGTCGTCCCCACCTCCGAGGGCGAGCAGCGCTTCCACCATGCCCCGGTCGACCACGGCCTCATCGCCGGCGGGGAGCGCTTCGCCCTCCACCTCGGTCGGGTGCTCTACGACGGCGGTGTCCGCACCCGGATGGCGCCGCCGCTGGCCGCCCTGGCTCCGGAGCCCTTCGTTGCGATGAGCCCGCGCGACGCCGCCGCCCTGGCATGCGCCCCTGGCGACCCGGTTCGGGTGGAAGGGGACCTCGGGGCGATCACCGTGCCGCTCGCCATCGACGCCACCCTCGCCGAGGGGGCGGTGTACATCCCCGCCAACCTCGAAGGGACCGCCGACCTGGGCGCCCCGGCCTCCGTACGGATCACGCCTGCTCCGGCGGGGAGCGCACCATGAGAAGGTCGGCGGCGTGGCGGAACTCTGAGCACTTTGCATCGAATATCGATGTCAATCGCTCAAAGTTGGTGGGCGGGTCGGGAGCGTGGCCGTCGTGACCGGCTGGGAGATACTCCTCGACGCCGCCATCCGGGTGGTCCTCGTCTTCGGCCTGCTGCTCACCGTCACGCTCCTGGTCGTCTGGTTCGAGCGCAAGGTGGTCGCCGACATGCAGAACCGCATGGGGCCGATGCGAGCCGGGCCGTTCGGCATCCTCCAGACCGTGGCCGACGGGGTCAAGCTGCTGTTCAAGGAGAACATCACCCCACGGAAGGCGGAGGTCTGGCTCTACCTGGCAGCCCCCATCGCCGCCCTGATCCCTGCACTGCTCATCTTCCTCGTCATCCCGATCGGCCGCCCCTTCACCCTGGGCGACCGCGAGATCCAGCTCGTCGGCACCGACCTCAATATCGGGTTGCTCTACTTCCTCGCCCTCAGCTCGATGGCGGTGTACGCCGCCGTGCTCGCCGGTTGGTCGTCGGGGTCGAAGTACCCGCTGCTCGGTGGGGTGCGGGCCTCGGCGCAGATGATCTCCTACGAGGCGGCGATGGGGCTGGCCCTGGTGCCGGTCATCCTGTTCACCGGGACCACCTCGGTGGTGGGCATCGTCGACGCCCAGGCGGGGACCGTCTTCGGGTTCCTCGGCGTGTGGAACGTGGTGCTGATCCCGTCGTTCATCATCTTCTTCATCGCCGGCGTCGCCGAGACGAACCGGGCACCGTTCGACCTGGTCGAGGCCGAGTCCGAGATCATCGGGTTCCACACCGAGTACAGCGGGTTCCGCTTCGCCCTCTTCTTCCTGGCGGAGTACATCAACATGTTCACCATGTCGGCGCTCACCGTCACGCTGTTCTTCGGCGGGTGGCACGGCCCCGACTTCGGTGCCCCTTCTTCGATCTCGTGGGTCTTCCCGCTCTTCTGGTTCTTCGCCAAGACGACGCTGTTCCTGTTCGTGTTCGTATGGGTGCGCGCCTCGTTGCCCCGGATGCGCTACGACCAGTTGATGTCGTTCGGGTGGAAGCGCCTGATCCCGATCAGCCTGCTGTGGGTGATGCTGGCGACCCTGGCGGTCGCCGTGCGCCGTCTCGGGCTCCCGTGGGCGTGAGGCGCTGACATGGGATGGTTCGCCGACCTCCTCGGGCCGATGCGGGGCTTTGCGGTGACCCTCCGTCAGATGGGCCGGCCGCGGGTCACCACCCAGTACCCGAAGGAGCGGAAGGTAAAGCCGCAGCGGTTCCACGGGCGGCACGTGCTCAACCGCTACCCGGACGGCATGGAGAAGTGCATCGGATGCGAGCTCTGCGCCGGCGTCTGCCCGGCCCGGTGCATCTACGTGCGCGGCGCCGACAACCCACCGGACCTGCCGGTGAGCCCGGGCGAGCGGTACGGCTACGTCTACGAGATCAACATGCTCCGGTGCATCTTCTGCGGGTTGTGCGTCGAGGCCTGCCCCACCGAGGCCATCACCATGACCCAGCTGTTCGAGATGTCGGTGGACAACCGTGACGACGCCATCTACACGCGAAGCGAGCTGCTGATGGAGCCCGACGGCACCGTGCCCCACCCCCAGCCGGCCGGTCCGCTCATCGACCTCAACGAGCTGCGTCTCGCCGACGGTTGGATGCGGGCCACGGCCCCTTCGGGAAGGGCCGCCTACGAGGGGATCCCGGCGTGGACGCCGACCGCCGGGGTCGGCCTGCGACCACCGGAGCGCGGGCAGCGTGCCGAGGCGGCTGTGCCCGTCGAATCCGTTGTCGAGCCGGAAACGCCGGTGACCGACGCCCTCGAGGCGGGCGGGGACGAGGTGCGCCATGACGGCTGAGACCATCGTCTTCATCGTGTTCGCCGTCGCCTCCGTGGCCGGGGGACTGGTGATGGTGCTGGCCCGCAACGCCGTCTACTCGGCGATCGGGTTGCTCACCGCCATGTTCTCGATGGCGGTGTTCTACGTGCTCAACGACGCCCACTTCGTCGCCGTCGTCCAGGTGATCATCTATGCCGGGGCGGTGATGACCCTGTTCCTGTTCGTCATCATGCTGATCGGGGTCGACCGCGACGAGGACACCGCCGAGCAGATCCCGCTGCAGCGGCCGCTCGGCCTGCTGCTCGCCGGGGGGTTGCTCATCCTCTTGCTCGCCGCCGCCGGAGCCACCTGGTTCAGCGGCCCGGTGCCGGCCGACGCCGTGGGCGACACCAACGGCACGATCGAAGCCATCTCCGAGCAGCTCTTCGGCACGTGGATGATCCCTTTCCAGGCCACCGTGCTGCTGCTCACCGTTGCCGCCGTTGGCACCATCGCCCTCGCCCAGTTCAGCCGCCGCCGCCGCGACGAGGCGATCGACGAGGGACAGGCGTGAACGTCACGCCCGCCTGGTACATGACGCTCGGGGCGGTGCTGTTCGTCATCGGCATGGTGGGGATCCTGGTGCGCCGCAACGCCCTGGTGATGTTCATGTCGATCGAGCTGATGCTGAACGCGGTGAACCTCTCCTTCGTCGCCGCCGGCCGCCATCTCGGGTTGCTCGAGGGCCAGATCTCGGTGCTGTTCGTGATGGTCGTCGCCGCCGCCGAGGTCACCATCGGGCTGGCGATCATCGTCGCCGTCTTCCAGCGGCGGTCGACCGCCTCGGTCGACGCCCTGGCGGAGATGAAGGGCTGATGGATCCGGTGCAGCTGGCAATCGACTGGCTGTGGCTGGTGATCGCCCTGCCGCTCGGCGGGTACGTCCTGCTCCAGGTTCTCGGGCGTCGGATCGGCGAGCCGAGGGCGGGTTGGATCGCCACGCTGCTGGTCGGTGCCGCCTTCGCCGTCGCCGCGGTGGCCTCGGTCGACGTGCTCACCGGTGAGTCGCCGCACCACACCGTGCACCTGTTCACCTGGATCCCGGCGCTGGGTCTCGATGCCTCGCTGCTGTGGGACCCGCTGTCGACGATGATGACCCTGGTGGTCACCGGGGTGGGATTCCTCATCCACCTCTATTCGGTGGGCTACATGCACGGCGAGGCCCGGTTCGGTCGGTTCTTCGCCTACCTCAACCTGTTCATCGGCTCGATGCTGATCCTCGTGCTCGCCGACAGCTTCGGCGTGCTGTTCGTGGGTTGGGAGCTGGTCGGGCTCAGCTCCTACCTGCTCATCTCATTCTGGTTCGAGAAGCCGGTCGCCGCCGCCGCAGGCAAGAAGGCCTTCGTGGTAAACCGGATCGGCGACCTCGGGTTCCTCGTCGCCCTGATGCTGATCTTCGCCGCCTTCGGCACGCTCAACTTCGCCGCGGTGTTCGAGAGCGCCCCCGAGGTGCTCACCACCGGCATGGCGACCGCGGTCACCCTGCTGTTGCTGGTGGGGGCGGCGGGCAAGTCGGCGCAGATCCCGCTGTACGTGTGGCTCCCCGACGCCATGGAGGGCCCGACACCGGTGTCCGCCCTCATCCATGCCGCCACCATGGTCACCGCCGGCGTCTATTTGGTGGCTCGCACCGGGGCGTTGTTCGACCTGGCCCCGGTGTCGGCGGCGGTGGTCGCCGTCGTCGGCGCCGCCACCGCCCTGCTCGCCGCCGCCATCGCCGTCACCCAACGCGACATCAAGCGGGTGCTCGCCTACTCCACGGTGAGCCAGCTCGGCTACATGTTCATGGCGGTCGGCGCCGCCGGCTACGTGGCCGGGATGTTCCACCTGCTCACCCACGCCTTCTTCAAGGCACTGCTCTTCCTCGGCGCCGGGTCGGTGATCCACGCCATGGCAGGGGAGCAGGACATGCGCAAGATGGGTGGCCTCCGCAAGGCGATGCCGGTCACCTTCGTCACCATGGTGGTCGCCTGGCTGTCCATCGCCGGTGTCCCCTTCTTCTCGGGGTTCTGGTCGAAGGACGAGATCCTCGCCATCCTCTACCAGCGGGGAGGATGGTGGATCGGCCTCTGGGCGCTGGGGCTGGTCACCGCCGCCATCACCGGCTTCTACATGAGCCGGATGATCTACCTCACCTTCTTCGGCGAGCCGCGTTGGGACGAGGGCGTGCGGCCCCACGAGTCGCCCGCCACGATGACGCTCCCGCTGCTCGCCCTCGCCGGGCTCTCGGCGGTGGCGGGGTTGATCAACACCCCGTTCGCCCCTGTGCTGGAGCACTTCCTGGAGCCGTCGTTCGAGCTGGTGACCCAGGCGCAGATACCCGAGTTGCGCGCCCTGTGGATCCTGGCGGCGGTAGCCCTCCTGGCCGCGGCGGTCGGGATCCTGTACGCCCGCCGGCGGTACCTGGGGGCGGAGACTCCACCGGAGGAGGCCGGTCCCTGGTGGCAGCTGGCCGAGCAGGGCTTCCGGGTCGACGACCTCTATGGCGCCGCTCTGGTCGTCCCGGGGCGGAAGGCATCCGAGGCGCTCGCCTTCGAGGTCGACGCCAAGGTGGTCGACGGCGCCGTCAACGGGGTCGGTCGGCTGGTGCAGGGAGGCGCCGACCTGATCCGGCCACTGCAGACCGGGTTCGCCCGCAGCTACGTGCTCGGGATCCTGCTCGGGACCGTCGGGTTGGTGGCCTGGCTGCTCGCCCGGGGAGTGTCCTGGTGAGTGCCCGATGAGCCCCCCGGTGCTCGCCCTGCTGGTGGCGACCCCCGCCGTCGGGGCGGTGCTGCTCATGCTGCTCCCCAAGCGCCGGCCCGAGCTGCTGCTACCCGTCGGCGTCCTGGTGACGATGGTGCCGGTGGCCATCGCCGGCTGGTTGCTGGTGGCGTTCGAGACGGGGGAGGCGGGCTTCCAGTTCACCCAGCGGGTGCTGTGGTACCAGCCGTGGGACATCGCCTGGAACGTGGGCGTCGACGGGATCTCGTTGCTGCTCGTGGCGCTCACCGCGCTCCTCTTCCCGCTCTCGCTGCTGGCGTCGCGGTCGATCGACACGAACCTGCGGATGTACCTGGTGGCGATGCTGGTGCTCGAGACCGGGCTGCTCGGCGTGTTCGTCTCGCTCGACCTGGTGCTCTTCTTCGTGTTCTTCGAGATGACCCTGGTGCCGATGTACCTCCTCATCGGCATGTGGGGGAGCGGCAACCGGGTGTACGCCGCCGTCAAGTTCTTCCTCTACACGTCGCTGGGGTCGGCATTCATGCTGGCGGCGATCATCGCCCTCGGCGTCATCTCCGGCGACCAGGGCGGCACCACGTTCGACTTCGCCAAGCTGCTCGACCTGGAGCTGACCTCCACCCAGCAACTGTGGCTGTTCCTCGGGTTCGGGATCGCCTTCGCCGTCAAGGTGCCGTTGTTCCCGTTCCACACGTGGCTACCCGACGCCCACACCGAGGCACCCACCGCCGGCTCCGTCCTCCTCGCCGGGGTGTTGCTGAAGCTGGGCACGTACGGCTTCGTCCGGTTCAACCTCACCCTGTTCCCCGAGGCGACCGTGGACCTGGCCCCGTGGCTGGTCGGTCTGGCGGTGGTCGGCATCCTCTACGGGGCCGCCGTCGCCATCGTCCAACCCGACCTGAAGCGGCTGGTGGCCTACTCGTCGGTCAGCCACCTCGGCTTCATCGTGCTCGGCACCTTCGCCCTGACGACGCAGAGCCTCCAGGGCGGAGTCATCCAGATGGTCAACCATGGGCTCACCACCGGGGCGCTCTTCCTGCTGGTGGGGATGTTGTACGACCGCACCCACACCCGCCAGATCGGTGACTACGGCGGGGTGGCGACCGTGATGCCCATCTTCGCCGGCTTCTTCCTGTTCACCGCGTTCGCCTCGGCAGGGCTCCCCGGGCTCAACGGGTTCATCGGCGAGTTCCAGGTGTTGCTGGGCAGCTACCTCAGCTTCCCGGTGGCCACCATCGTCGCCACCGGCGGGGTGCTGCTCGCCGCGGTGTACCTGCTGTGGGCATACGAGCGGGTGTTCACCGGGCCGCTGGACAAGCCGCGGAACGAGAAGCTGCTCGACCTCGACTTCCGGGAGCGGGCGATCATGGTCCCGCTGGTGGCCCTGATCGTCTTCCTCGGCGTCTACCCGAAGCCGGCGATGGACCGGATCGAGCCGGCGGTGGAGGCGATCCTCGACCGGATCGTCGCCGCCACCGACTACGAGGTGCCCGACTATGGCCGGATGGCCGACGTCGACCTGGCCGAGGGTGAGGGCTGATGGACCAGATCGCCTTCCTGCCCATCGCCCCCGAGGTCGTGCTGCTGGTGGCGGCGCTCCTCGTGCTGCTCACCGAGGTTGGCCTCTCGCTCGGCCGCCGCATCTGGGGGGTCGTCGTCGCCGCCGCCCTGGTCCTCAGCTTCGGCTTCTCGGTGCTGCAATGGCTGCGGGTGGACGAGCTCGGGCCGCAGCTCAACTTCACCGCCCGCGGCGTCCCCACCGTCACCAGCCCGATGGTCGTGATGGACCACTTCTCGGTGATGGCCGGCTTCGCCCTCTTCGTCGTCGCCGGCCTGGCGCTGATCGCCGCCTGGAAGCTGGTGGCGGTGCTGGGCACCCGCGGCGCCGAGTTCGTGGCGCTGGTGCTCCTCGCCGTGGCCGGGCTCCACCTGATGGCGATCTCGTCGAACCTGATCCTGATGTTCATCGGGCTGGAGACGGCATCGATCAGCCTGTACGTCGTCGCCGGGTTCACCAGGGAGCAGGTGCGCTCCCAAGAGGCGGCGATGAAGTACTTCCTGCTCGGGTCGACGGCCTCGGCGATCTTCCTCTACGGAATCGCCCTCACCTTCGCCTCCACCGGGTCGACCACCATCTACGGGGTCGGAGGGATCCCCTCGTTCCTCGAGACGACCATCCTGCTCGAGCCTGCGGTCGCCCTGGTCGCCGTCGGGTTGCTCGTGGTCGGCCTCGGGTTCAAGGTGTCGGCGGCCCCGTTCCACCAGTGGGCCCCTGATGTCTACCAGGGGGCGCCGGCGGCGGCGGTGCCGATGATGTCGGCCGGCGTGAAGATCGCCGGGTTCGCCGCCCTGGCGCGCATCCTCACCTCGGGTTTCCCGGCGTTGATCGACGACTGGGCCCCGGCGCTGGCACTGCTGGCGGCGGTCTCGGTGGTGGTGGGGACGCTGGCTGCGATCGCCTCGCGCGACCTCAAGCGAATGCTGGCCTACTCCGGCGTCGCCCATGCCGGGTTCATCATGTCCGCCCTGGTGGCGGGCGACGGCGGTATCCCGGCGATGTGGTTCTACCTGGCCACCTATGCAGTCGCCCTGGTCGGGGCGTTCACGGTCGCTGCCGTCGTCTCCGGCCCGCGGGCGGAGCGGTCCCCGTACGAGGCGTACCAGGGGTTGGCGTCGCGATCGCCGTTGCTCGCCGCCCTCATGGCCCTGTTCATGCTGGGTCTGGCGGGCTTCCCGCTGACCGCCGGGTTCGTTGGCAAGGTCTCGGTGTTCTCCGCGGCGGCTTCGGCCGACTACCTCTGGCTGGCGGTCCTCGGCCTGGTGGTGGCGGTGGCGGGGCTCTTCTTCTATCTGCGGGTGATCGTGCTCATGTACTTCACCGAGCCGGCGCTGGCCGAGGCGCCGGGCACGGCCACGGCCTCGCCCCAGGTCGAAGGGTCGACCCGTGCGGTGCTGGGCGCCGCCGCCGCCATCACGCTCGGGCTGGGCCTGGTCCCCTGGCCACTGCTCGAGCTCGTCGGCCATGCCCTCCCGCTCTGAGCGGGGTCGTCGCCGCGCTCTCCTGCTCGGGCTGGCCACGATTGCGGTCCTGGCGGTCCCGGTGGCGGCGGCGGCGACCGTCATCGGGTCGGACATCTACCTGCTCGGCGAAGGCCACGTGGTCGACGAGGACCTGGTGCTCAGCGCCGGCACCGCCCGCATCGAGGGCACCATCGACGGCGACCTGACCATCGCCGCCGGCACGCTGGAACTGAGCGGCGACGTCGCCGGCGACCTCACCGTGGTCAGCCACGGGCAGGTCACCGTGGAGGGAAACGTCGGCGGATCGATCCGCGGAGTCGCCCGAGCCCTGCATGTCTCCGGGAGCGTCGCCGACGACGTCATCGTGACCGCGGTGTCACTGGACATGAAGGGCGACGTGGGCCGCGACCTGGCCGCCTGGGCGTGGCGGCTCGACGTGTCCGGCGACGTCGGCCGCGACCTGATGGGGCGCTTCTCCTCGGCGACGGTGGCCGGGTCGGTGGGCAACGACGTCGATGTGGCGGTTTCGTCGCTGACGGTGAGCGGGACGGTCGGAGGCGACCTGGTCTACCGGTCGAACAGGACCGCCGACCTCGACGAGGCGGACGTGGCCGGGCAGGTGATCGACATCCCGGCGAGGGCGCCGTTCATGGTGACCGCGGTGCTCCAGGTGGCGGCCCTGTTCGGCCTCTTCGGCTACGTGGTCGGGGGCATCGTGCTGCTGTGGCTCTTCGACGCCACCGGAGCCCGTGCCGTCGATGTCGTCGGCACCAGGGCGTGGCTGTGCATCGGGCTCGGCCTCGGCGTCCTGGTGGGTCTGATCCTCATCGCGGCTGTGCTGGCGGTGACACTGGTCGGCATCCCGCTGGCGCTGGCGGCCCTTCTCGCCTTGGTGGTGGCCGTCGGATTCGGTTCGGTGCCGGCGGTGGCGGCGGCAGGCACCCGGCTGGTCGGTGGTCGTGGAGGCGTGTTCGGTGGGCTCGTCCTCGGCGCCGTCGCCCTGGCCCTGGTGGCTGCGCTGGTGCCGACCCTGGCCGCTCTCGCCGCGGTGGCGGCCGTGGTGTGGGGCCTGGGAGGCTGGGTGCTCGGCGGCTGGCAGGTGAGGGGTGATCGGGCCTCCGTCGCCGCAGGGCCAGAGGCCCCGCCCGGCTAGATTTCCGCCGGGAGGGGAGCTCATGGTCACCGAGTTGACGGATAGGGACACGCGTCACCTGGTGGCGGTCAATGCCGACATCGTCGGCTTCAGCCGGCTGATGGCCGACGATGCCGCCGGCACCGAGGAGACCGTCGAGGACTACCGCAGCCTCGTCGAGGCGCAGGTGGAGGCGGCGTCGGGGACGCTGGTCAACTTCGTCGGCGACAACTTCATGGCGGTCTTCGATGACGCCACCGACGCCATCGGGGCGGCGATCGCCATCTCGGCCGAGGTCGAGGCCCGCAACGCCCAGCTTCCTCAACACCGCTGGGTGCGCTTCCGGATGGGCATCGACCAGGGCGAGGTGACGTCGACCGCCGACCGCTACTTCGGCGACGCCCTGAACATCGCCGCCCGGATCCAGGAGAAGGCGCCGCCCGGCGGGGTGAGCGTGTCGGGCCGGGTGTTCGAGGCGCTCGACGAACCGGCGCTCCGGTTCCGGCCGGTCGGCCGGTTGGCGCTGAAGAACATCCCCGAGCCGGTGGACATCTTCGAGTTCGCCGACCTCCCCGGCGACGGGGCCACACCGGCAGGCGCCTCCCGGCTGCTGTCGCTGGCCGCACCCACGCTGGTCGTGCTCCCCATCCACGCCGAGACGGTGGGTGAGCAGGTCCGGGCGGTCGCCGAGGTGATCCGCTCCGAACTGCTCCACCGGCTGACCACGATGTCACGGCTGACCGTGATCGACGGCGAGGCGGTAGGGCCCGCCGGACCGGCTCCGGCCCAGTACATGGTGGAGACCGGGGTGCACGAGGTCGGCGACCAGGTGAGGGTCTACGCCAAGGTCATCCACGTGGCCACGATGAACATCGTCACCTCCCACAAATGGGCGACGACCGTCGACGGCCTGTTCGCCCTCACCGACACCATCAGCGACGAGATCGAGCGCGGGGTCGCCATCGAGCTGGTGATCGGGGAGCAGGCACGGCTCTTTTCGTCGATCGACGACCCCGAGGCCACCCAGAAGATCTACCAGGGTTGGTTCCAGCTGACCCGCGACACCTACGACGGGTGGCTGGAGGCGGTCAAGGCCTTCGAGGAGGTGGACGCGGTCCCGCCCCGACCTGGTCTACGGGCACTCCCTGTCGGCGTTCGCCAACTGGTGGGGCGCCTCCGCAGGGTTCGCCGACGATCCCGAGGCCGTCCTCGACAAGGCCTTCGACCAGGCGTCGATCGTGCTGGAGAGAGGGGATCCGACCGGCCTGGCCCACATGGTCCAGGGAGCCGTCCTCATGGCCCGAGGCCGCGCCGACGAGGCCGTCGAGGTGATCGAGCAGGCGCAGATCACCCGCCCGACCTGCGACGTGACCTATGCGCTGGAGGGGAGCGTGCGGCGGTATCTGGGGCACTGGCAGAAGGCGGTCGACCTCATGGACCACGCCATCCGGCTGAGCGCGGTCCCCCCGGCTTGGTACCCGACGGTGCTGGCCTGCTCGCTGTTCATCGGTGGGCGGCTCGACCAGGCGGGGGCCACCGCCGAGGCCGTGCTCGAGGAGAGCCCGGACAACCTGGAGGCCATGCTCGTGCTGGCGGCGGTCCAGGCCGAGATGGGTCTCGACCGCAGGGCCAGGGCAACGGCCGAGCAGATCCGCGACCGGTTCCCGGCGATGCGACATCGACCACTGGCTACGCACCCACCCGTTCAAGGACGAGGAGTTCATCGACCGGTGGCGGGACGATCTCGCCGGATTGGGCCTGCTCGCAGGAGCGGCCGGCTAGCTAGCTGACCAGCTTGAACGTGAGGTTGTCCATGCCGCCGGGATCGACCTCGGTCAGGTTCGCAGGCAGCCAGCTGGCCGATAGGACGACCACGGCGAAACCGTTGGGTGATGTCGACTGAGGGGTCATGAACCCGTCGACCAATGAGTGGATCCAGACAGGAGTGAAGCCCTGAACCCGAGTGCCCGACTGGTCGATCGCCCAACCCAGCCTGGCAAGTCCCCCCGACGGGAAGCTGAACACGGGGTTGCCGCCGCCCTGGAGGCATATGTCGAGCAGCACGGTCTTCAGCGTGAAGAGTACGGCTGGATCGGGATGAACGAGGTTGCCGAAGAAGATCGGGTGACAGAAGCCTGAACTCGCTGGAGTCAGGTAGTCCCAGAGTTCAGGGCCACCGAGCAGGCCGCGGATCCCGGCCGTCCCGACAGTCGGGCTTCCGATGAGCGAGAACGTGTTCGGCAGGCTGAGCTCATGACCCGCTTCGCAGGCAGGGATGTCGGCCATCACCGGCTGCGTCATGTCGTTGTCGACCAGATGGTCGACGCCCATGGCGAGGTTCCGGTTCGTGGTAGGCGACGCCTCGCTGTCATCGCACCCCAGGTCCAGCCGGCGGAATCCGAGGAACCGCACATCGGTACTCCCCAGCGCGACCGGGTTCGGCAGAGGATCTGGGAGAGGGTCGGGAAACGGCGCTGAGAACGGAATGATCGCGCACTGCGGCACCGGAGGCGGCCCCGGGAGAGGCGGGCCCTGGGCGGCGCACCGCAACCGCCGTCCGCCCGTCGAGTTGACCCCGATCGGGAAGAGCTTCATCGCCGGGTACTCGATGTCGATCTGCGCCTCGGCCGAGGCCGGGACGTCGATGGCGCTGGCGCCGCCGATGGCCGGGGCGAACGAGTTGTCCGAGCTGCCGTCGGCATCGACGGCGACGTTGGTGATGCACGGTCTGGTGAAGCCCGGCGGCCGGGCGTTGCAGCTCGGGCCCGCGGTCGGCTCGCCGACCGACGGCGTCGCGTCGGCATTGCGGGTGACGAAGTCGGCTCCCACGGATGCCGAGTTGGCCACGGCGTCGGCGAGCAGGGTGCGCGGGATCTCATTGATGGCGGCCAGCGACCCCATGTCGGCGGCGGTCTGGACTTCTCGCTTCTCCGACCAGGCGGAAGCGGCGTCGACGGCGATGGCGGCGAAACCCATCATCACCAACATCAGCAGGGCGGTGAAGACGAGAACGGCGCCGCCTTCGCCATCGCGTCGTGCAAGTGAGGGCCGGATCACGGACACCCGTTCCCTCCGCCGCTCGGCCACCACGCGGGGCTGCTGGTGCCGACATACTGGACGGTGAAGTCGACCGTCGAGGAGATGGTGACACCTTCGAAGGAGGGGAAGAAGCCGGTGAACGAGTCGTACGGCGCGTCCACCCGGACGAACCCGATCGCCCCGAAGGTGCCCTGCGGGTTGGCGCCGTTGTTGCTCAGGCCCGAAGCCTCCACCTCCGCATTGTCGTTGTGCAGCCCAGGACACACCAGGCCCTCGATAGCCGCCGAGTCGAGGTTCTGGGTGGCGGCGATACGGGCCGCCTCCCGGGCCGCCCCGCGCACCGCGTTCTGCTGGGCGAAGGCGCCGGCGGCCTCGACGATGCCGAGGACGAGCAGGACCAGGAGTGGGAGCACCAGCGCCATCTCCACGGCGCTCACGCCCTTCTCGTCCTTCGGCGGGAACACGCGGTGCATCAGCACGAGCCCCCACCCGGGATCGACACGTCCGCCTCGGCGAAGAAGGCGTGGGTCGAGACGAGGTTGATCCCCCCCAGCATCCCGTCGAAGAGCCCGGTCAGGGTCTGGTACGGAGCGGTGACGGTAACCTGCCCCACCGAGCCGCCATCGGCGACGGCGCCGCCGCCGCCGAAGGCGTATCCGGCGTCGTCGAGCAGTGTGATGTTGCCGCAGATCGCCGCCGAGGCGCTGTCACCGACCGACGCCGCCCTGGCCCCCTCACGGGCGATGAACCGCACCTCGTTGTTCTGGGCGAACAGGTAGGAGAACTCGATCAGCCCGAAGACGAGCACGATGAACACGGGCAGCACGAGGGCGAGCTCCACCAGGGTGGCCCCGCGCTCACGGTTACCCCGGGCGCGAGATGCCTCCCGGGGGGCGTGAGTTGTGCGATCCGACGCCGGCATCCTCCACCCCCTGAGCCTCGTCCCCGGCGGAAGCGGAACCTGGCGGTCGCAATGGTACACGCCGCCGGTCGCCGCCGGCCGCCCAGATTGCGGAGCTGGGCACTCGAGTGTTCGGATGGAGTTGCGATCAGTACGTCGCCTGGACCTTGACCAGGATCTTGCTTTCGATCAACGGGCGACCAGCAGCGGGATGCGGAGCTCCGCCTCGGTGAGGCCGCCGTGGTTGCCGATGAGGCGCTGGTCGGAGTAGCGGTGGAGAACCATGTGGCCGTCGTCCGCCACCAGGGCACCGTCGGGGATCCTCCGGGAGTAGGCGGGGTCCACCGGGCCCGGGCCCCACCAGCCGTCCATCTCTTGTTGGGAGACCCACGTCGCCGGGAGGTCTTCGGCCAGCTCCGCCCCGTCGCCGTGGACGAACATCACCCGGGAGTCACCGGAGAACACCCGGCCGTCGTGGTGCTCCCGCGGGATCCGGATCTGGCGGCTCGGAGCCACATCCAGGTGCCCGTGGTCGGCGGTGCCCACCATGGTCACGCCCGGCCGGATCCGGCTCGCCATCCGGCTCCACACGGTGTCGACGAGGCCGATGGCGGCGGCGTACTCGGGTGACGCCTGCCCGTGGACGTGGGCGGCGTAGTCGACGTCGGGGAGGTAGGCCAGTACCAGCCGACCCGGGATGGAGGCGAGGTCCACCGAGGCATCGACCAGGTCGTCGTAGGTGGTGACGCCCTCGAAGCGGCACCCGCGGTACAGCATCAGGCTCAAGGGCGACCCGCTGAAGTTGGCCGGCTGCACCGTCACCGGCTCGATACCGGCGGCGACGAGCCTCTCCCACAGGTTGGGCCGGGGGAGCAGGGCGGCGGTGTCGACGGCGAGCGGGTCTCCCCAGAGGGTGGTCCACTTGATGGTGTTGGCCACCTCGCCGGAGTCCCCGGCGTCGGGCAGGTAGAGCTGGTAGCCGAGGATCCCGTGGCGTGACGGGGACAGGCCGGTGGCGATGGTCGCCAGGTTCACCGTTGTGGTGGTGGGAAAGCAGGCGTCGATCTGGCCGGCCATCGCCCCCTCCAGCGAAGCGGCGCGCGGATGGCCCAGCTGCCCCGCCCCCAGCCCGTCGCAGACCACGACGAGGTAGCTGGCGGCGTCGGGCAGCAGGTCGCCGAGGTGCTGGTGGAGCCTGGCCGACGGAGACTTGCCGGTGAGGCGGTGCTCGAGCTCTCCGATCAGGTTGAGCAGCGACCCGCCGTCATAATCGGGCAGGCGTCGCGGTGGCGGCATCGACCGACGATACCGCCGCCCTCGTGGCGAACCTGAGGTTCTGACATGTCCCTGCGATAGGTAAACGCCTCAGGCTCGGAGGACGGCTTCGACCGCCGACGAACTCGATGCAATTACCTGTCGCTCCGGTAGGCCAGGACCTCAGGTGAGCCTTTGGGGAGGCCAGGGCGCCGGTGCGTATACTCGCCGCCGGGTACAGGCCACTGGAACGGACACCGCCCCCAACCTGCGAGGTCAGAGAGACGTGCTGGAGCAGTACCTCGGTGAGTACGTCACCGTGGCCGCATTCCTCGCCCTGGGTGCCCTGCTCGTTCTCGGCGGTATGGCCGCCTCCAAGCTGCTCCGACCGGACAAGCCCGATCCCGTCAAGGCGGAAACCTACGAGTGCGGGATCGACCCGGTCGGCGGCGGCTGGTCGCAGACCCACATCAGGTACTTCATATTCGCCCTGCTGTTCCTGATCTTCGACATCGAGGCCATCTTCATCTTCCCGTGGGCGATCCGGCTCGAGCAGTTCGCCGCCGCCGGAATGGGGATGCTGGTCCTGGTCGAGATGGTCGTCTTCATCGGGGTGCTGGTCCTCGGGTTGGTCTACGCCATCCGCAAGGGAGTGCTCCGGTGGGAGTGATCGAGAAGTTCGGGGTGCCCAAGCCGGTGTCCTGGCTGCTCAACTGGTCTCGCAAGTACTCGCTGTGGTACTTCCAGTTCGGCCTGGCCTGCTGCGCCATCGAGGTCATGGCGGCTTCGGCCCCCCGCTACGACTTCATGCGATTCGGGATCATCCCGCTGCCCGCCTCGCCTCGCCAGTCGGACCTGATGATCGTGGCGGGCACGGTCACCGACAAGATGGCGCCCGCCGTCCGCCGCCTCTACGACCAGATGCCCGAGCCCAAGTACGTCATCTCGATGGGATCGTGCTCGAACTGCGGCGGTCCCTATTGGGACTCGTACTCGGTGACCAAGGGTGTCGACCAGGTGATCCCGGTCGATGTGTACGTGCCGGGCTGCCCGCCGCGCCCCGAGGCGTTGATGGAGGGCATCGTCATCCTGCAACAGATGATCGCCGGCGAGGACGTGCAGCAGAAGTGGAACCAGCGTGACCGGCAGCCCGCCTGATCCCCCCGACGGCTCCTCGGAGGAAGCCCCCGAGGTACCGGCGGCCGAAGCCGGGCACGCAGCGGAGGAAGCTGCGGGCGTTGCGGACGCCGATACCTCCGCAGTCGAGGGTGCCCCTGCCGAGGATGCTTCCGCTCCCGAGGATGCTTCCGCTCCCGAGGGTGTCCCTGCCGAGGGTGCCCCTGCCGAGGATGCTTCCGCCCCCGAGGACGCCCCTGCCGAGGATGCGCCTGCCGAGGATTCGTCCGCCCTCGAGGATGCGCCTGCCGATGATGCTGCCGCCGCCGAGGACGCGCCTGCCGAGGCAGCGTCAGAGGGGACCGAAGCGCCCGACGAGACCGCGGACCTTCTCGCCGGGTTCGCCGCCGAGATGGCCGACCTGGTCGGTGGCTCTTCGTGGACTGCCGAGCACGGCACCGTGAAGGTGCGGGTCGGGCGCGACCGCTGGCACGGTGCGGTGGCCACCGCATCCGGGCGTCTTCCGTTCTTCGGCTGGCTTTCTGCGGTCGATTGGGCCCGCGACGTCCAGGTCGGTGAGCCGGCGGAGGCCTCCGACCAGCTCGAGGAGCGGTTCGAAGTCCTGTGCCGGCTGTCTTCGGTGACGGACGCCTCGGCGATGATCATCTTCACCGACGTCCCCAAGGACGACGCGTGGATGCCGTCGATCGTCGACATCCTGCCCGGGGCGGGTTGGCACGAGCGGGAGGCCGCCGAGATGTTCGGCCTCGACTTCCGGGGCAACCCCAACAAGAACCACCTGTACCTGCCCGACTCGTTCGAGGGTCATCCGCTGCGCAAGGACTTCCCGCTGCTCAGCCGGGAGGTCAAGCCGTGGCCGGGCACGGTCGACGTCGAGGGGATGCCGGGGACGGAGAACGTCGAGGCAGGGGACGGCGAAGCAGTCGAAGCCGCCGCGGAGGACGAGGCGTGACGACTCTCGACCCGCGAGTCGCCATGCACGTCGCCGAGGCGTCGGTCTCGGTCGAGCTGGAGACCCCGGAGATGACCCTCAACATCGGCCCCCAGCACCCCTCGACCCACGGGGTGCTCCGCCTGGTGGCCAAGGTCGACGGGGAGAGGGTCGTGTCGGTGGAGCCGGTCATCGGCTACATGCACCGCGGCTACGAGAAGCTGACCGAGGTCCGGACCTACGCCCAGATCACCGCCCTGGTCAACCGGATCGACTGGGTGTCCGGCTTCGCCAACGAGATCCCGTTCATCCGGGCCGTGGAGGAGCTGGCCGGGATCGAGCCGCCCCCGCGGGCCCAATACATCCGGATGATCCTCACCGAGATGGCGCGGATCTCGTCGCACCTCGTGTTCATGTCTTCCTACCCGCTGGAGCTGGGCGCACCCACGCCGCTGATGCACGCCCTCAGGGAAAGGGAGCGGGTGCTCGACCTCATCGAAGGCGTCACCGGTGGGCGTTTCCACCCCAACTTCAATCGCGTCGGAGGGGTCAAGCCGGTTGCCGGCGGCGGGTCCGAGCAGAAGAAGGTCTCCCAGGACCTGCCCCAGGGGTTCCTGCAGGGCACCCGTGACGCCATGGACGACGTGATCGCGGTGTGCGACGACCTCGAGGAGCTGGTCACCGGCAACGAGCTGATCCAGGCGAGGACCATCGGCGTCGGGGTCATCCCCGGCGACGTCGCCCTCGGGTACGGCATGTCGGGCGGCAACCTGCGCGCCTCGGGCATCGGATTCGACCTGCGCAAGCACGAGGACGTCCTGCCTTACTCCGAGATGGACTTCGAGGTGCCGGTTGGGCGCAACGGGGACTGCTACGACCGTTACGTGGTGCGGCTGCTGGAGATCCGCCAAGCCGCCCGGATCGTCCAGCAGGCGATCGACGGCATCCCCTCGGGCCCGCTGCAGGCGAAAGTACCTCGCATCCTCAAGGTGCCGGCAGGCGAGACCTACATCCGCGCCGAGAATCCCAAGGGGGAGATGGGGTACTACATCGTGAGCCAGGGTGGCCGCATGCCGTACCGGGTGAAGATCCGGTCGGCGTCGTTCTCCAACCTGTCGGTGCTGCCCTGGGTGCTCGCCGGGGCGCTGATCCCCGACCTGGTCGCCATCATGGGGAGCCTCGACTTCGTGTTGGGGGACGTCGACCGATGAACTTCTGGCTCGAGCTGCTCCTCAAGGTCGCCGTGATCCTCGCCGTGGTGCTGCCCGGCGCCCTGGTGGTGATCTACGGCGAGCTCAAGATCTCGGCGCACATGCAGAGCCGCATCGGCCCGTACTTCGCCGGCGGTCGGTACGGGTGGGCGCAGCCGCTGGCCGACGGGCTCAAGTTCATGCAGAAGGAGGACCTGGTCCCCGCTGCCGCCGACTCGACGGTGTTCCGCCTGGCTCCGTACATCGTGCTCATGGGGACCCTGGCGGTCTTCGTCATCGTGCCCTTCGGGCCCGACCTGGTCGCCGAGAACCTCGACCTGGGGCTCTTCTACCTGCTGGCGGTGTCGTCGCTGACCACCCTCGGCGTGCTGATGGCGGGCTGGTCTTCAGGCAACAAGTACTCCCTGATCGGTGGGCTGCGCGCCGCCGCCCAGCTCATCGCCTACGAGCTCCCGCTGGTGCTGGCGGCGGTGGCCGTGGCCGTCCAGGCGGGCACGATGTCGCTCAACGGGATCGTGGACGCCCAGGCCGACCCGGTACTCACCATCGGCAGCTTCGACGTCGCGCTGCCCTTCGTGTTGAAGGGCCAGATCATCGGTTTCCTCATCTTCCTCACCGCCGGGCTGGCCGAGCTGAGCCGCATCCCCTTCGACATGCCCATCGCCGAGTCCGAGCTCACGATGGGATATCTCACCGAGTACTCGGGGCTGCGCTTCACGATGTTCTTCCTCGGCGAGTACGCCGGCATGGTGGCGTTGGCCGCCATCATCGCCACGCTGTTCCTGGGTGGGTACTGGCTGCCTTTCGTCCCCGAGGACCTGCTCAACTTCGTGGGCCCGGTCGTGCTGCTGGCCAAGGTCGCCTTGATCTGCTTCCTCTTCATCTGGATCCGGTGGACGTTCCCGAGGCTCCGGGAGGACCAGCTGCAGACCCTGGCGTGGAAGTGGCTGATCCCGGCCGCCCTGGTCAACATCGTGCTCACCGGGATCCTCAAGGTGGTGCTCTGATGACCGACGTGGAACGCAACTCGGCCAGGCTCCCGCTCGGAGGGCTGCTGAAGGGCATGAAGGTGACCATCAAGGCGATGGTCACCCGGGTGCCCACCGTGCAGTACCCGGTGGTCAAGGAGGTCCCGGTGCCCCGGGCGCGGGGGGTCATCGCCCTCGACGTCGAGGCGTGCACCGTCTGCATGCTGTGCGCTCGGGAGTGCCCCGACTGGTGCATCTACATCGAGGGCCACAAGGAGGAGATCCCGCCGGAGAAGGAGGGGGGCCGGGTGCGGACCCGGTCGAAGCTCGACCGGTTCGACATCGACTACGCCCTGTGCATGTACTGCGGCATCTGCGTCGAGGTCTGCCCCTTCGACGCCCTGTTCTGGAGCCCCGACTACGAGTACAGCGAGTTCTCGATCTCCGACATGCTCCACGACAAGGAGCGGCTCACCGAGTGGTTGGACACCGTGCCCGCCCCGCCCCCATTGGAGGCCTCGTGAGCTTCTCCGATTGGCTGTCCACCCCGGAGAATTGGGTGTTCCTGGCCTTCGCCACGGTGATGGTGGTGGGCGCGCTCAAGCTGGTCTCCACCACCCACATCGTCCATGCCGCCCTCTATCTGGCGGTCACCCTGGGGGGCCTGGCCGCCATGCTCGTGCTGCTCGGCGCCGAGTTCGTCGCCTGGACGGTGGTGCTCATCTCTATCGGCGCCGTGGTCGTCCTGTTCCTGTTCGGGATCATGGTGACCCGGGCGCCGATGGACCACGAGCCGACCCTGAGCCACCCGCGCAACGTGAAGATCGGCGCCGCCCTGGTGTCCTTCGCCCTGTTCGTCCTGGTGGGCGGGGCGACGATCGAGGCGTTCGGCGCCGAGGCCCTGACCGAGCCGGTGGACGCCACCCGCACCGGTGCTCTCGGCGAGGTGTTGTTCACCCGTTTCGTCATCCCGTTCGAGGTGGTGTCGGTGCTGCTGCTCGCCGCGCTGATCGGTGGGATCGTGCTGGCCCGCAAGGATCCGGCGAGCGGGGAGCCGGGGCTGTGACCCTCACTCAGTTCGTGCTGGTCGGCGCCGCCCTGTTCTCGATCGGCGTCTACGGGGTGCTCACCCGCCGCAACGCCGTGCTGGTACTCCTGTCGGTGGAGCTGATGCTGGCGGCGGTCAGCCTCAACCTGGTGGCCTTCGACCGGCAGCTCGGCGACGTGGTCGCCGGCGGCCAGGTGTTCGCCCTGTTCACCATCGCCGTCAGCGCCGCCGAGGTCGGGATCGGGCTGGCCATCGTCCTGCTGATCTTCCGCAACCGCCGCACCGCCAACGTCGACGACCTGGACCTGCTGAAGCTGTGAACGTGCTGCTCGCCCCCCTGGCCGGCTCGGTGGCCCTGGCGGCCGAGGAGGCCCACGCGGTGGAGCTGTCCACCGGCGGGTGGCTCGCCGCCGGCGCCTGGCTCATCCCGCTGGTCCCGATGGTGGCCGCCTTCGTCATCGCCCTGTTCGGGAAGCGGTTTCCGTACAAGGGGTGGGAGGTTGCCATCGGGGTGATGGCCTTCGAGGCGCTCTACGGCACGGCGCTGCTCGTCAGCCAGGTCGTCGAGCCGATCGGGTACGAGGGGGCGGTGGAGATCGCCCGCATCGGGTCGTTCGCCATCGAGTGGGGATGGATGGTCGACGGGCTGTCCACGATGATGTACTTCCTGGTCGGGGTGGTGGGCTTCCTCGTGTTTCTCTACGCCAAGGGGTACATGGAGGGGGACGTCCGGTTCACCTGGTTCTTCGCCTCCTTCACGCTGTTCGCCGGGGGGATGCTGGTCCTGGTGTCGGCCCCCAACCTCATCCAGCTCATCGTGGGCTGGGAGCTGGTCGGGGTCTCGTCCTGGCTGCTCATCGGCCACTACTGGGAGGAGCACGAGAACTCGTCGGCGGCGATCAAGGCTTTTCTCACCAACAAGGTGGCCGACGTCGGGTTGTTCATCGGCGCCATCATCCTTTCGGTGTCGGTCGGGTCCTTCCGCTTCACCGACATCCTCCATGGGGTGGAAGACGGCGCTCCAACCCTGGCCCGATACGCCTTCTGGGCGGGGCTGGCGATCTTCATCGGCGCCATGGGGAAGTCCGCCCAGTTCCCGCTCCACGTCTGGCTGCCCGACGCCATGGCCGGCCCCACCCCGGTGTCGGCCCTGATGCACGCCGCCACCATGGTCACCGCAGGGGTCTATCTGGTGGGCCGGGTCTACCCCCTCTATGCCACTGAGGGGATGGCCGAGGACGTGCGCTGGGTCATCCTGACCATCGGGGCGCTCACCCTGTTCCTCACCGGGCTCATCGCCCTCGTCCAGGACGACATCAAACGGGTGCTTGCCTACTCGACGCTCGCCCAACTCGGCTACATGACGGCGGCGATGGGGGCAGGCGCCTACACCGCCGGGCTGTTCCTCCTGTTCACCCACGCCTTCTTCAAGGCCCTGCTCTTCCTGGGCGCCGGGTCGGTGATCCACTCTGTCCACTCCAACAACATGTCCGACATGGGCGGTCTGCGCAAGGACATGCCGTGGACGTTCCGCACGTTCATCGTCGGGTCGCTGGCGCTCATCGGGATCTTCCCCCTCGCCGGGTTCTTCGCCAAGGACGAGATCCTGGCGTCGTTCCGCTACGCAGGTTCGGCAGAGTCCGGGCTCACCGCGGCCCAAGGCGGCGCCGCCCTGGCCAACGTCGTCTTCGTGCTCGCGGTGCTCGGCGCCTTCATCACCGCCCTCTACATGGCCAGGGCCGTGTTCCTCACGTTCTTCGGCACCTACCGGGGCCACGCCCATCCCCACGAGTCGCCGCGGATCATGTGGTTGCCGCTGGCGGCGCTTGCCGGGTTCTCGATCGTGGCCGGGTGGATCAACATCCCCGGGATCACCGAGCTCTTCACCGACCTGGTCGGCGCCAGGTTCAACCCGGTGGTGGAGCACCACGCCACCGGGTTCGACTGGGTGGCGGTGATCCTCGGCTCGGCGGCCGGGCTGACCGGGATCTTCCTCGGCTACCGGATCTGGTACCCGGACCGCGACACCCAACTCGAACGCGACCGTTTCAACGTCCCCGTGCTCTACCCGTTGCTGGCGAACCGGTACTACATCGACGACTTCTACATGGACGGCATCATCCGTCCCGTGAGGGGGCCGGTGGCCGCCGCCGTGGACTGGTTCAACGGGCACGTCATCGACTTCGTGATCAACGGTGCCGGCATCGCCGCCCGGTGGGCGGGCCGCTATGTCTACGCCTTCGACCAGGAGGGGGTCGACGGGGCGATCAACGCCGCCGGGGCGGTCACCGGGGCGAGCGGAGGGTTGTTGCGGCGGACCCAGACCGGGTTGGTCCAGCAGTACGCCGTCGGGGCGGTCGCCGGGACGGTTGTCCTGGTAGCGGGGTTCGTCATCTTCCTATAGGAGGGACGCATGTTGGAGAACGGATGGGGTCTCAGCGCCGTGGTCTTCCTACCGATGGTGGGGGCCGGGGTGCTGCTGGCGGTCCCCAGGGCCAACGAGCAACTCCACAAGGTGGTGGCGCTGGCCTTCGCCGGTGCCTCGTTCCTGCTCTCGGTGGCGCTCATCTTCGCCTTCGACTTCTCCAACGCCGCCCAGTATCAGTTCGGCACCGACCTCGAGTGGATCGAGGTGATCAACTCCAACTACCACATCGGGGTCGACGGGATCAGCTTGCCGCTCCTGGTGCTGTCCACGTTCATCACGGTCCTCGCCATCGTGTACTCGTGGGAGCACTGGCCCGACCCGCACAACCCCAAGGCGTTCCTCATCCTGATCCTGGTGCTCGCCACCGGGATGACGGGGACCTTCGTGGCGCTCGACCTCATCCTCTTCTTCGTGTTCTTCGAGGTGGTCCTCCTGCCCATGTACTTCATGATCGGCATCTGGGGCGACCGCAACCCGGTGACCCTCCCGGTGTTCCGGCGGGTGACCGAGATGCGGCTGTACGCCGCCATCAAGTTCTTCCTGTTCACCTTCTTCGGGTCGGCGCTGATGCTGCTCGGTTTCCTGGTGCTGTACTTCCGCTCGGGGGACGGCGGCGAGGAGCGCACCTTCGACATCGTCGAGCTCACCGCTCGCAGCGGCCTCTTCACCGGCACCTTCGCCTTCTGGGTGTTCGCCGCCCTGTTCCTGGGGTTCGCCGTGAAGGTGCCGATGTTCCCGCTGCACACCTGGCTCCCCGACGCCCACACCGCCGCCCCCACCGTCGGTTCGGTGCTGCTGGCGGCCATCCTGCTGAAGCTGGGCACCTACGGGTTCGTGCGCATCTCGCTGCCCATCCTCCCGGCAGAGGCCCGGGACTGGGCGCCGCTCATCGGGATCCTGGCGGTGATCGGGATCATCTACGCATCGCTGGCCTGTCTCGCCCAGACCGACATGAAACGGCTCATCGCCTTCTCGTCGGTAGGCCACATGGGGTTCGTGATGCTCGGCATCGCCACCCTCACCGACATCGGGATCAACGCCGCCATCATCGGGATGGTGGCCCACGGGGTCATCACCGGGCTGCTCTTCTTCCTGGCCGGGTCGATGTCACACCGCTACCACACCAGGGAGATGGCCCGCCTCGGCGGCAACCAGAAGCTGATGCCGATCATGGGGGCCATTCTCGGGTTCACCTGCATGGCCTCCCTCGGCCTGCCCGGGCTCGCCGGGTTCTGGGGCGAGTTCATGTCGCTGCTGGCATCGTTCAACCCGCTGGAAGGGTTGAGCACGTCGCTGTTCCGCACCCTGATGGTGGTCGGCGCCATCGGCACCGTGCTCGCCGCCGGCTACTTCCTGTGGATGTTGCAGAAGGTCAACTTCGGCGAGCCCGGCGCCGAGTGGGAAGGTCACGACTTCCACGACGTGGACCGTTGGGAGATGGCGGCGTGGGTCCCGCTGGTGGTCACCATCATCGCCATCGGGGTGTTCCCCAACGTGGTGTTCGGCGCCACCAACGACGCGGTGGCCGCCATGGTGCAGTCGGTGTTCGGGGGCTGACCGTGCCCGCGCTCGACTACCACGCCCTCCTCCCGGAGATCGTCCTCGCCTCAGCCCTGGTGGCGGTGCTGGTGGTCGACCTGCTGTCCTTCCCCAAGTACTGGACCGCCGTCGTGGCGCTGATCGGCCTGTTCCTCGCCTTCGTGCCGGTGCTCACCCTCGGCTTCTGCGAGTCGCTCGACTTCTGCACCTCGACCGGCGACCGGCTGATGCTGGGCGACTCGTACGCCGTCGACACCTTCGCCCTGGTCCTCAAGGGGGTGTTCCTGGCGGCCACCTTCGTCGCCGTCCTGCTGTCGGTCGGCTACCTGGAGCAGGAGCGTTACTGGCAGGGCGAGTTCTACTTCCTCATGCTGTGCTCGGCGCTGGGGGCGGTGGTGATGGCGTCGAGCCGCGACCTGGTGACCCTCTTCGTCGGGCTCGAGCTGGTCACCGGGCCGACGTTCCTCATGGCCGGGTGGCGCAAGGGGGACCCTCGCTCCAACGAGGCGGCGCTCAAGTACTTCATCATCGGCGTGCTGTCCGCCGCCCTCATGCTGTTCGGCATGACCCTGGTGTACGGCTTCACCGGTCAGCTGACCTTCGCCGGGATCCGCCAGGCAACCGAGGGGATCGCCAGCAGCCCGCTGCTCACCGTCGGGGTGATCCTCACCCTGCTCGGCTTCGCCTTCAAGGTGTCGGCGGTGCCGTTCCACTACTGGACACCGGACACGTACCAGGGGGCCCCGATCCCGGTGACCGCCTACCTGTCGGTGGTGTCGAAGACCGCCGGCTTCGTCGGCCTCCTGGCGATGTGCTACCTGGCGTTCGTGCACCTGCGCGATATCTGGGGCCCGATGCTGTGGATCCTGGCGGCGGTGTCGATGACCGCCGGCAACCTGATCGCCTTGCGCCAGGACGACATCGTCCGTCTTCTCGGCTACTCGTCGATCGCCCAGGGCGGGTTCATCCTGGTCCCGTTCGGCGCCGCCGTCGCCGCCGACGTCAGCCTCGACCAGCTGCAGACCGCCTTCTTCGCCACGGTCACCTACCTGGTGATCTATGCCGTGATGAACCTCGGGGCCTTCGCCGTCGTCATCGCCGGCGCCAACAGATTGAAGAGCACCGCCATCGCCGACTGGGCCGGGCTGGGCACCTACGCCCCCGGGCTCGCTGCGCTGCTCGCATTGTTCTTCGCCTCGCTGGCCGGGATCCCGCCGCTCGCCGGGTGGTTCGCCAAGCTGGTGATGTTCACCTCGGTGATGGGGGTCGACTCCGGCTGGGCGACGACGCTGGCGGTGATCGCCGCGGTCAACTCGGTGGTGGCGTTCTACTACTACGCCAAGGTGATCAAGGCGGCCTGGTTCGACCCGGTGCCGACCCACATCCCCGCCGGCGAGTACCGCCGGGTGGGTATCTCGGTGGCGCCCCCGCTGCGGTTCGCCCTCGCCCTGACCGCGGTGGGCGTCGTGCTCATCGGGTTCTATCCCCCGGTGGCCGCCGCCATCGGGGAGCTGGCGAGCACCATCGCCGCCGCTCCCTGATCGGGCCGATGCCGGTGACACGGTGATGAGCGCCCCGCTCGTCGCCGCCCTGTCCGCCCGCATCGTCGCCACCGGGCCGATCCCGTTCGACGAGTTCATGCGCATCTCCCTGTACGACGTCGAGCACGGCTACTTCGCCACCGGCCCGCTGCGGTCGGTGGCCGGCGGCGACTTCCTCACCTCGCCCGAGGTCAGCCCCTGGTTCGGGAGGATCGTCGCCCGGTTCGTGGCCGGCGTGGCCGGTGACCGGCGCCACCCGGTCACCGTGGTCGACGCCGGGGCCGGGTCCGGTTCGCTGCTCCGCCCCCTGCTGGCCACCCTGTCGGACCTCGAGGTCCCGGTCGATGCCCACGCAGTCGAGGTGTCGCCGGCGGCGCGGCACTCACTGCGGGCGATCCCGGGGTTGACCGTTCACCAGCACATGGACGAGGTGCCCATGGCAGGTGGGAGGAGTGCGGTCGTCGTCGCCAACGAGCTGCTCGACAACCTGCCGGCGGCGCTGGCGGCCCGCTCCGGCGACGGCTGGGAGGAGCGCCACGTCGGGCTGGTCGACGGGGCGCTCGCCCTGGTGGCCGCCCACCCCCGCCCCGAGGTCGTGACCTGGGCCGACCGGTTCGCCGGCCCGGTCCCCGAAGGCGGGATCGTCGAGGTGCAGCTGGAGGCGTCCCGCTGGGTCACCGGCGTGCTACGCCGCCTTCGCCGCGGCGCCCTGGTGGCCTTCGACTACGGGAACACCGCCGCCGGGCTGGCGCCGCGCCGGGTGGAGGGGACGGTGCGCACCTATCGCGGCCACCACCTCGGCCCCGACCCGCTGCTCGAGCCCGGCGCCACCGACATCACCATGGACGTGAACTTCACCGCCGCGGCCGCCGCCGCGGAGCGGGCGCACGCCAGGGTCGGGCTGGTCTCCCAGGCCGAGTTCCTGGAGCGCTGGGGACTCGCCGACGAGATCGACCGGCTGGTCTCCGAGGAGCGGGAACTGGCGGCCGGCGGCGACCCGATGCGGCGTCTCCAGGTCCGGTCCGAGCACACCGACGCCGCCACCCTGCTCCACCCCAGGGGCCTCGGCGACTTCCGCGTGCTGGTGGCCCACCGGAGAGCGTGAACCGGCGCCTTCGGTGCCTGCCTGCTCGGAGGTGGCGCGGAAGCCGGCTCAGCCGCTGCGGTCGTCGGCGGTGCGAATCGCCGGCGGGGTCCCGCTATCCGAGGTGGCCGCGGTGTCGACGGTGACCACGGTACGGCCCAGCACGCCGTCCGGGCCGATGTGGGTGACCACTCCGAGGTAGGTGGTGTCCGGTGCGAGGTCGGTCCACGCCACCTCCACCTCGGCGGGGGCGTCGGCCGATGCCTCCTCGGGTGCCCGGCTGACGTCGAGCCGGGCGGCTTCCGTGGCGGCCTCGTCGGCGGCCGGGGCCTCGTCGACCACCCAGGTGGTGACTTCGTATTCGACGGTGTCGCCACCGGTGGCGAAGCCGTGGACCGCCACCGTGTAGGCGCCGGTGATCGGCGGGGTGAACTCAACCGCCTCGGAAGCCCCGCTCGACCCGCTGCCGGCGACGAAGGCACCGTCGGGGTCGAACACGTAGAGATCGAGATCGCCCTGTCCACCGCCGAGCGCCACCCGTACCAGCTCGGTGGCGTCGGTGACCTCGATGGTGTGCAACGTCACCCCGTCGCCGGACGCCAGCGCCGTGTTGACGTCGGCGGCGGCGTCGGTCACCGATCCCTCGATGGTCACCGGGGCCGCCAGCGTGCTCGGCACGGCTTGGTAGGCCCCGTCGTACCCGAAGCCGACACCGAGCGTGGCGCTGCCGGAGGTCCCGACACCGGAAACCGACTCGGTGGCGGAGAAGTCGGCGCCGCGCACTGCGATCGGGCTCGTCACCCGGTAGCCGTCCGTGCCCCAGGTCAGGGTGCCGTACCGCCACACCCCGACGTCGTCGCGGTCACGGGTGATGGTCACGGTGAACGAGGCGGATTCGCCCGGGTCGAGGGCGATGGTCTGCGGCGACACCTCGACCGTGAACCCCGGGGGCTGGCGGATCTCGGCGGTGAAGGCGCGGGTCTTGTCCGACACGGAGGTCACGGTCCTGGTGACGGTCCCGGTACGGGCCAGGTCGGCGACGGCGATGGCCGGCTGGTTGAGGTTGCTGGCGTCCGCTGGATAGCCCAGCTCGGCGAGCCCCTCGCAGGTTCCCGGCTTCCACAGGCCACCCAGTCCCGCCCCGCAGGCGAAGGCGGTGTAGTCGAGGGGACCGGCGTCGTACACCAGGCCCGGGTTGAAGGCGCTTCCCCGCTGGTAGACCTGGGGGCCGGGCCACAGGTAGCCGGAGCCCATCTCGAACGCCTCGGCCGGCGTGCTCCCGTCGGCGGCGTAGACGTCGCGTCTCGCCCCGGTGACCAGTGCCGACTTCACCATCGCCGGGGACCAGTCCGGATGGGCGTGGGCGAGCAGGGCGAACACCCCGGCAACGTGCGGGCTGGCGGCCGACGTACCGCTGACCGCCCGGAAGAGCTGGTCTGCCGGCCCCGCCAGCGGGGCGGGACTCGATGCGGCCAGGATGTCGACACCCGGTGCCACCAGGTCGGGCTTGACGATGTCGGGGCTGAGGCTGTTGGGGCCCCTGGCGGAGAACTCGGCGAGCACGCCGCCGTCGCCGGCCACGGGCACGCCACCGCTCAACTGGGCGGTGGGCGTCTCCCCGGCCTCCTCGGCAGCGCTCAGGTAGGCGGTGATGGCCTCGGCGGCCCCGGCCGGGAGATGGACCGTCGGCAGGTGGTGGTTGTCGGGGTCGAGCGACTCGTCGTCGCCTGCGTTGACCAGGACGACGGCGACGCCGCCCTGCTCGGCGACGGCCCGGCTCTTGTCCACCCGCGCCAACCCCCCACCGCGGGTGCACACGACGACGGCGCCGGACACGTCGACCGTGAAGGACACCGCCGGGTCGCAGGTCGGGTTGCCGGCGTCCTCGGCGGAGACCAGCGGCGCCGGGTCGGTCCCGCCGGCGATGCTCACCCCGCTCAATTCGGTGCCGTCGCCCAGCGTGACCAGTCCCTGGAAGCCTCGGCCGTGGGTGGCGGCGCCCACCGTGGTCACCCACGGGGCGGTCGCCGGGGAGGCGATCGTCGACGCCTCCGGGCCACCGTTCCCGGCGGCGGCGGCCACCATGACGCCGGCGGCGGCGGCGTGGAGGAAGGCGAGCTCGTCGGCGCCGAAGACCGAAGACCCGGACCCCACGGAGTAGTTGATGACATCGACCCCGTCGGCCACCGCCTGATCGATGGCCGCCACCAGGTCGGCGGTGGAGCAGGCACTCCCGCTCTCCAGCGACCAGCACGCCTTGTACACGGCCAGGCGCGCCCGGGGGGCGATGCCGGATACCCGGCCCCATTCGGCGCCGAGCACCGTGGCCCGCACGTCACCGTTGCCGGCGGCAACCGCGGCCACGTGGGTGCCGTGGCCGTCGGAATCCCGGGCGGAGAGGAACTCACCGGCGGCCAACCCGTTTCCGGTCCCGCCGTGGAGGGCAGCGCCGAACGCCCGAGCGGTCACCAGCTTGCCGCCGCAGCCGAAACCGGCATCGTCGGGGTTGAAGTCCCCGGCGCCGAACTCGCACCCGCTCGGGGTGAAGCCGGCCGGCCGGCCGCGGAATTCCGCCGGGTCGAAGCTGGGGTGCTCCGGCCAGATCCCGGTGTCGATCACGCCGATGACGACGTCCTCGCCGGTGTAGCCGGTGGCCCATGCCCCCTGTGCGTTGTCGAGCTCGAGGTAGCCCGGCGTCGAGTCGGTCACCGGCCGCCTCACCTGGTCGGGGATGACGGCGACCACCCCCGGGGTGGCGTTGATCGCCGCAGCCTCCGCGGGAGTGAGCCTGGCGGCGAACCCGTTGAGGACCGTGGCGTACTGGTGGATGAGGGCCTCCTCGGGGACCCCTGCCCGCTCGAGGACCCCCAGCTGCCGGCGTCGGAGGCTCCTGGCATAGGCCACGGCGGCAGGATCCGAGGCGTCGAGGCGGGAGCCGGGAGCGGGGCCGATGCCGTCGGCGGAGGCCACTGGGGCGGCGCCGAGCAGCACGATGTGGACGGCGGCCGACTTCGCCCCGGCGATGGCGGCGAGCGAGTCGGGCGGGACGGTCGGCGCCGCCGACGCGGCAAAGCCTGGCGACAGCATCGTCGCCAGCGCGACAAACAGGACGGCAGTCCTTCTCACCCGGTGGAATCCCCCTTCCTCCGTAGTCTCGTCGACCACTGGCGCCCGTCAATCGGACGAGTGACCCAACGGGACTCGCGGGTGTCTCGCCATCTGGTGCGAGCCTAGCCGCCGCGTGTCGTACCTGCCCCTGGTCCGCGGGGGGAGGAGGCGTGAAGCGCGGTGTGAGTACCGCAGCCCTTTCGGTACGATCCGGTCATGTCGAACAACCTGAAGACCGCCGCCCTGCTCGGCCTCCTCGGCAGTCTCTTCGTGGCCGTCGGTTGGCTGCTCAACGGCAGTCAGGGAGCGCTCACCTTCCTGCTGCTCGCCGTCGTGTTCAACTTCGCCATGTACTTCTTCTCCGACCGGATCGCCCTGGCGGCCGCTCGGGCCAAGCCGATCGCACCGGGCCAGCTGCCCGAGGTAGAGCAGATCGTCTCGTCGCTCGCCACCCGCGAGGGGATGCCGATGCCCCGCCTGTACTACATCGACCAGCCGCAGCCCAACGCCTTCGCCACCGGCCGCAGCCCGAAGCACGCCGCCGTCGCCGTGACCGCCGGGATCCTGCAACTGATGAACCGCGAAGAGCTGGAGGGCGTCCTGGCGCACGAGCTCGCCCATGTCCGGAACCGGGACATCCTCATCGCCACCATCGCCGCCACCATCGGGGCGGCCCTGTCGTTCCTCACCCGGATGGCCTTCTTCAGCGGGGCAGGGCGCAGCGAGAACAACAACCCGTTGGGGGCGATCCTCAGCCTGGTGGCGGTGATCGTCGCCCCGCTGGCGGCGATGCTGATCCAGCTCGGCATATCCCGCTCCCGGGAGTTCCAGGCCGACCGGTCCGGCGCCGAGATCACCGGGGCACCGCTGGCACTGGCCGGAGCCCTGGCCAAGCTCGACGCCGGCACCAGCAAGGTGCCGATGCCGGTGAACCCGGCGGTGTCGCAGCTCTTCATCGCCGACCCGCTGAAGGCGTTCGGCGGCCATCGTGGCGGTGGCGTCGCTCGGATGTTCGCCACTCATCCGCCGATGGCGGACCGGATCGCCCGCCTTCAGGAGATGGCGAGCAGAGGCATGATCCGCTGACCGCATCCCGGGCGGACTACCCGGAGTCGACCTCGTCGACGAACACGTAGTCGACTCCGACCGAACGGTAGGTGCGCTCTGCGCGGCGATCCCTGGTGAGCAGCTTTCGTCCATTGGCGCGCGCGGCGGCGCCGACCAGGGAGTCGTACGCGGCGCCCCCCACCACTCGCAACTCCGCCATGCTCGACCACAGGTCACCGGTGTCATCACCATCGAGCCAGCAAGGCTCGGGGAAGGCGCTCGTCAACACCTGGATGGCCTGCTCCGGTCGGAGTCTCAATGGCAGAGGCAGCCGGGTCAGTACCGAGTATGTCTCGAAGGCGGCGTGCCCGGCCAAGGCGGGTCGACGTTCGCGGAGTGCCCGGCGGCTGATGGCGTGACCTTCGTGGCTCGGATCGAGCGCTGCGATGGCAACGCTCGTGTCGCAAGCCCAGCGTTCAGCGCCCGAGGTCATCGCGTAGCCGCCGCACGTCGGCGTCGGTGAGTACGGCGCCCTCGACTCTGCCGAGGATCGGTATCCCGTCGCGCGTTTCCACCGTGCGCTCAGCTCGCTGGACGGGCTCGATTCGCAGACCGGCGCCGTCGGGGATCAGCTCCAACTGCGTATCTGTGGTCAAGCCCAAGGAATCCCGGAGCGGTTTCGGGATGACGATTCTCCCCGCACGGTCGATCGTGACCAGCATGGGAGGATTCTGCCATTTGAGTGGCAAAATGGCAAACGAATGCCAAGCAGGTCAATCAGCGGACCCGTCGACGAGGCGTCGGTCTCCCAGAGGCTCGGGAAGAACGATGACCGTCGACTGCGCCGGGTTGAGAGGGCAGGTGTACGCGCCTTCCGGCAGGGGTTCGGCGTCGAGGGTGATCCGGATCACGTCGTCGCCGACCTCGACGACCGGATCACGCAACCTGTCTCCCATCTCCGTGCCGCCCGTGCAGGGCAGCTCAGTGGCCAGCACATGTACTTCAGTCGCATCGGCGGTCGGCGCCGGGAATGCCGGGTCCAACTCCCAAACGACCGGCGATCCGCTGATCCCAACGCGGTCGTCGCCAACCGTCGAGTTGGTGGTGACAAGGGACTGTTCCGCCGGTGCGGGCGGCTGGGCTCCGCCGGAGCATGCGGCGACGATCGCGGCGACCAGCAATAGCGTGAGAGATCGCGCTACATGCACCCGCAGCATCCTCGATGCATGGTGCCGGGAGAAGGATTCGAACCTCCGTAGGCGAATGCCGGCAGATTTACAGTCTGCTCCCTTTGGCCGCTCGGGCATCCCGGCTCGAGTGTTCGCAGGATAGAAGTGCTCTATCCTCGGGGCCGCAACCTCGAAACCGCCCCCTTAGCTCAGTGGCAGAGCACCTCCATGGTAAGGAGGGGGTCCCGGGTTCAAATCCCGGAGGGGGCTCGAGGCGACCTCAACGGCTGATCCGGCCCCCGGACGGCTCATGACGGCGTCGCCTTGCTATCCTCTCCCGGCTATCCGCTATCCGCGATCGCCGGGCGGATGGCTGACGCGCAGAGCGCCACGCGGCGGCGTAGCTCAGTCGGTAAGAGCGCTCGACTCATAATCGAGAGGTCGGCGGTTCAAGTCCGCCCGCCGCTACGCACGCAACAAGAACGGCAAACACAACGGCAGCCGAGGCTGCGAAGAGGAGCACCAGGCATGGGCAAGGAGAAGTTCGAGAGGACCAAGCCGCACGTCAACGTGGGCACGATGGGGCACATCGACCACGGCAAGACGACGCTGACCGCGGCGATCACCAAGGTGCTCTCGGAGCGGGTCGGCGGGTCCACCCAGTTCACCGCCTTCGACCAGATCGACAAGGCCCCGGAAGAGCGCGAGCGCGGCATCACCATCGCCATCGCCCACGTCGAGTACGAGACCGAGAACCGCCACTACGCCCACGTCGACATGCCGGGCCACGCCGACTACGTCAAGAACATGATCACCGGCGCCGCCCAGGTGGATGGCGCCATCCTGGTCGTGTCGGCCGCCGACGGCCCCATGCCGCAGACCCGAGAGCACGTGCTGCTCGCCCGCCAGGTCGGGGTGCCCAAGATCGTCGTGTTCCTCAACAAGGTGGACATGGTGGACGACGAGGAGCTGCTCGATCTCGTGGAGCTCGAGGTCCGCGACCTGCTCAGCGAGTACGAGTTCCCCGGCGACGACGTACCGGTGATCCGTGGCTCGGCGCTCAAGGCGCTCGACGGCGACGAGGCCGCCGGCGACCAGGTCATCGAGCTGATGAACGCCGTCGACGACTACATCGAGGAGCCGGTGCGGGAGACCGACAAGCCGTTCCTGATGCCCATCGAGGACGTGTTCTCGATCACCGGGCGCGGCACCGTGGTCACCGGGCGGGTCGAGCAGGGCATGCTCACCACGGGCACCGAAGTGGAGATCGTCGGCATCCGCCCGGTCAAGAAGACCACGGTCACCGGGGTCGAGATGTTCCGCAAGCTGCTCGACGAGGGCCGCGCCGGCGACAACGTCGGCCTCTTGCTCCGTGGCGTCGGCAAGGAGGAGGTGGAGCGCGGCCAGGTGGTCGCCGCCCCGGGCTCGATCACCCCGCACACCGACTTCGAGGCCCAGGTGTACGTCCTCACCAAGGAGGAGGGGGGCCGGCAGAACCCGTTCTTCGACGGTTACCGCCCGCAGTTCTACTTCCGCACCACGGACGTGACGGGGTCGGTGAAGCTGCCCGAGGGCACCGAGATGGTGATGCCGGGCGACAACACCGAGATGAACGTCGAGCTGATCAACCCCATCGCCATGGACGAGGGCCTCCGGTTCGCCATCCGAGAGGGTGGCCGCACCGTCGGCGCCGGCCGCGTGGTGAAGATCAACAAGTAGTACTGGACGAAGGACTCGCATGGCCAGCGACAAACGCCCGCCGATCACGCTCGCCTGCGAGACGTGCAAACGCCGCAACTACGTGACGACGAAGAGCAAGGCGAACACCCGTGAGCGTCTGGAGCTGAAGAAGTACTGCCGTTGGTGCCGGACCCACACCTCGCACCGCGAGACGCGTTAGCGAATCGGGTCGACGGGAATTCGTCGGGGGGCCGCCCCTGCGGGGGCGGCCCCCTCCATTTCGGGCTGCTCGTTCGCCCTCTCGCTGTGCGACGGTGACGCCGCCATGGGGTAGGGGCCCCATGTGCTGAGGAGGGCCGACCTGTTCGGCGCCTGACACTGTGACTGAGCCACCGAAGGTCGGCTCGGGCCAGAAACACGGTGCTTGACCCTCACGTAACGTAATGGTTTACGGTGGGGTCATGAAGACGATCAACGGCTACACCGTCGGGGAGGTCGCCCGGCTCGCCGGAGTCACGGTGCGCACCCTGCACCACTACGACGACATCGGGCTGCTGCGCCCCACCGGCCGGACCGCCGGCGGGTACCGGGTGTACGGCGAGGACGACTTGGAGCGGCTCCACGAGATCCTCGTGTACCGCGAGCTCGACCTGCCGCTCGACGGGATCCGGGGGGTGATGAGTGCCTCGGGGCTGGACCGCGCCGCGGTGCTGCACGGTCAGCTGCGTCAGCTGATTGACCAGAAGCGTCGTCTGGAACGAGTGATCAACGCGGTGGAGAAGGCGATACGAGCAGAGGAGACCGGGATGAACTTGACCAAGGAAGAGATGTTCGAGGTCTTCGGCGACTTCGATCCGTCGGAGCACGAGGAGGAGGCCGAACGACGTTGGGGTGAGACCGACGCTTACCAGGAGAGCGCCAGGCGAACGGCCCGGTACACCAAGGAGGACTGGCTGGAGATCAGGGCGGAGAGCGAGGAGATCGGCCGTCGCTGGGTCGAGGCACTGCGATCGGGTGTCGACCCGACCAGCGAGGCCGCCGGCGATGTCGCCGAAGCCGCTCGGCTCCAGATCGATCGCCGCTTCTACCCGTGCCCGCCGGAGATGCACGCCAACCTCGGCGAGATGTACCTGGCCGACCCCCGCTTCACCAAGACCTACGAGGACATGGCCCCTGGGCTGGCGCAGTTCGTGCGCGACGCCATCGTCGCCAACGCCGCCCGGCACCGCTGATCACCCCTCACCGAAAGGCCCGGGCCCGCCGGCTGTCAGCCGGCGGGCCCGACGCGTCACCCAACTCCTGTCGGTAGATTTGTCATCTTCTATCTGATCGGTCAGGACGTGGTCCTCTCGCTCGAATCGGGTCGGCAGGCGGCGCAGCGGCGTCGATGGGAAGAGGCGCTGGACACGTTCACCGCACTCGATCGGGAAGAGCCGCTGGCGCCTGCCGATCTCGAGATCCTGGCGGACGCCGCCTGGTGGGCGGGTCAGCCCGAGGAATCGGTCGACGCCTTGGAACGGGCGTACGCAGGCTATCTCGACGCCCACCTCGTCGTCGAAGCGGCCGAGGTCGCCACCACCCTCGCCTACCTGGCGGTGAGGCGCCTCGCGTTCTCGGTGGCGTCGGGGTGGAAGGCGAACGCCGCTCGCCTCCTCGAGGGGGTGCCCGAGACCGGCGCCCATGCCGCTCTGGCGGTGCTCGAGTTGGCCGAGGCGGTGCTCGCCCACCGCCAGCTCGAGCTGGGGATCGAGAAGGCGGACGAGGTGGTGCAGCTGGCGCGCCGGACCAACCACGTCGACTCCGAGGCCAGGGCACTGGCGATCAAGGGCCACGCCCTGGTCTCCGCCGGGCGCTGGCGGGAGGGCCTGGCGACGATCGACGAAGCGGCCTCCACCGCTCTGTCCGGTTCCGCCAACCTGAGGTCGGTCAGCGACGTCTACTGCATAACGATCGGCACCTGCCGCAACCTCGCCGACTTCGGGCGAGCGGCCGAGTGGACCGACGAGGCGGAGCGATTCATGAGTGATCACTCGGTGCGGGGGTATCCGGGTGTGTGCCGGATCCATCGCGCCGAGCTGAAGCGACTGAAGGGTGAGTGGTCCCAGGCCGAGGCAGACGCACGCAACGCCTGTGACGACCTGAGGAGGTTCCGCATCCTCGATGCCGTCGGGCTGGCCTACGACGAGGTCGGCGAGATCAGGCTTCGGATGGGCGACCTGGCCGGAGCCGAGGACGCGTTCCGCCAGGCCTACGAGGCCGGCTCCGAGTCTCAGCCCGGGATGGCATTGCTCATGCTCGCCAGGGGGCAGAAGGAGGAGGCAGCCCGTGGCCTGGCCAGGAGCCTGGGCGCCGGCGCCGGCGACGAGCAGGTCGACCGGCTCGCCCGGGCCCGCCTCTTGCCCGCTCAGGTCGAGGTCTCGCTGGCGGTCGACGACCTCGACACGGCCTTGGCGGCCGTTGCCGAGCTGGAGACGATCGCCGCCGACTTCGACCAGCCCGCCTTCGCCGCCGAAACGTTGCAGGCGCGCGGTGAGGTCGCGCTCCACCGCGGCGACGGACCGGCGGCACGTGGCGACCTCGAGAGGGCCGTCGCTCTGTGGCGCGATCTCGGCTTCCCCTACGAGACGGCGCGGTCCCGGGTCGCCCTGGGGCGTGCCCATCTCCTCACCGGGGACGACGACCTCGCTCGGATCGACCTCGGCGCTGCCCGCACCGCGTTCGATCGGTTGGGGGCGGTTCCCGACCTCCGTGCCGTCGACGAGCTCCTGCGCACCACCGGGCGGCCGGATGGGGACCGGGAGCGGGTCACCAGGACCTTCATGTTCACCGACATCGTCACCTCCACCGACCTGGTGGCGCTCATCGGTGACGAACGCTGGGAGGCGCTGCTCGCCTGGCACGACCGTGAGCTGCGTGCGCTGTTCGCCAGGCACGGCGGCGTCGAGGTGAGCCACACCGGGGACGGCTTCTTCGTCGCCTTCGACCGCCCTGCCGATGCGCTGGCGGCGGCGGTGGCCATCCAGAGACAGCTGGTGGATCACAGGCGCGAGCACGGGTTCTCCCCATCGGTCCGCATCGGCGTGCACTCGGCCGAAGCCACGGTGGAGGGCGGGGACTTCCGCGGCCAAGGCGTCCACGTCGCCGCGCGCATCGCCGCTGCTGCAGGTGCCGAGGAGATCCTCGTCTCGGCGGACACCGTCGACATCGTCGACGACATCGCCTTCCCGGTTTCGGATGGGCGGCCCTTCGAGCTGAAGGGCATCAAGGACCCGGTGGAGCTCCGCTCCGTGGATTGGAGCTGAGCGCGCCCTCCGCGCGGCGTGGACGCAGGCGTCGCCGTCACGGGTTGCGCAGGCGGCGACGGCGGACATAATGCAGGGGAGGGGGAGCCCTGCCGAGGAGGATCGCCATGCGCACCTACCTGGTGGTCGCCAACCAGACCCTCGCCAGCGATGAGCTGCTGGGTCACCTCCGCGAGGCGATGGGAGGCGGGCCCACTCGCTTCCATCTCGTCGTTCCGGCGACCCCTCCCCGCGAGCACCTGACCTGGACCGAGGGAAGCGGCCACGCCATAGCCGAGCGCCAGCTCGATCGTGCGTTGACCGCTTTCGCCGCCGAAGGGGCCACCGTCACGGGCGAGGTGGGCGACCCGAACCCCTCGCTCGCCGTCGACGACGCCGTGCTCGCCCTGCGCCACGACGGCGTCGAGGTCGACGAGATCGTCGTGTCCACTCTGCCCGAGGGATCGTCCCGCTGGTTGAAGAAGGGCCTGCCCGATCGGATCCGCAAGCGTCACGAACTGCCGGTGACCCACGTCGTCGGCCAGCCCGAGCCGGCGTGACTGCGAACCTGAGGCTCTGACGTGTCGCTCCGGTAGGTAGGAACCTCAGGTTCGGCGAATATGGGGCGGTACGCTCTGTTTCATGGCTCTTCGCCTGACGGCTCATCGCGTTGCGATGGGGGACCCCCAGCCCCCATCGCCGAGTCTCCGCCTGACGGCGTAGCCTCCGGCCATGTCGCTGGAGGCGCTCCAGGGGAGAACCTACGGGCCGGTGAACACCCGGATAACAGCCGAGCGGGTCGCCGACTTCGTGGCCGCGACCGGCGACGATCCCGAGCGGTGGCGAGCTGCGGCACCGCCCGGCTACGCCGCCGCCCTGCTCTTCACCGTGGCGCCGCTGCTGATCGGCGACCCCGACGTGGGGAAGAGCACCCGGGTGCTGGTGCACACCGACCAGCGGTTCACCTGGCACCACACCCTCGCCGTCGAGCTTGCCGTCGTGGTCGAGGGCACGGTGTCCAAGGTGCGCAGTCGCGGTCCGCTCAGCTTCGTCGGACTCGACGTCGAGATGACGTCGGAGGGCGAGCCACTGGTCTCCTCGTCGTCGACGTTCCTGATGGGGGCGGAACCGGCGGGGGAGCCGGGGCCCGACCGCGGCGAGCCCGAGGTGACCTCCGGGTCGGTGCCCGGTGACGGCGGCTTCGCCGCCTTCAGGGGGGCGAGCCGGCTCGATCTGGTGCGCTACGCCGCCGCCTCGGGCGACTTCAACCCGATCCACTTCGACCACGACTCCGCCCGGGCGGCCGGGCTGGACGGCATCGTCGTGCACGGCCTGCTCATGGCGGCATGGCTGGCACAGGCGGCGTCCGCCACCGAGGGTCGCTTCCGTACCGACCCGCTCGCCGACCTCCGGCTGCGCTTTCGGGCCTCGCTGGCCCCGGCCGAGGAGGCCAGGGTGGTGTGCAACGCCGGCCCGGTCAGCGACCACCTGACCTCGATCGCCCTGGCGTTGCAGCGCGACGGCACCGACCTGGTGACAGGGACGGCGATCGCCCGCTCCGCCACGGTCGTCTGATACCGGCGGCGCCGGCGACGTTCCTCGTATCAGGTGGGCTCCCGGCGGATCCCGTTCCGCAAGGAGGTCTCATGTCTGCCCAGCGCCTGTCCGCCAAGATCATGGCCACGCTGCCCGTCTCGTCCCCGATGCCGAGGCTCAGACGATCGCGCTACGACCGCCGCCGCCACCGAGCGGCCGCCGAGCTGGCCGCGCTGACCGGGCGCGGGCGCGGCTGAGCACCGGCGCGGTCACCCATCCTCGTCCCATCCACGGCGGCGGGCCCGCTTCACCTCGCTGCGCCGCCGCTTGCGGTCGAGGCGCCGCTCCCGCGACGCCCGGGTGGGCGTTGTCGGGAGCCGGGTGCGTGGCGGGGTGGCGGCGGCGTCGATGCGCGCCGACAGCCGCTGCCAGGCGAGCTGCCGGTTCCGCCACTGCGAGCGGGTATCGGCGGCTCGGGCGGAGACCTTCTCTCCCAACACCGAGACGACCCGGTCTCGCACCGGGATGGGGAGCCCGGCTGCTGGGACGTCGATGGTGACCGTGACCGCGGTGTCACTGGTGTTGGCATGCTGGCCGCCGGGACCGCCCGGGCGGCTGGCGGTCCACTCCAGGGCCGCCGGGTCAATGCGCCACCCACCCGCCGTGACGAAGTCGCTCAACCGGCCGCCCGTCGAGAACGGGGCCCTGGACCACGTGGAGGGGCCCCTACCCCATCGTGGGCTGCGCTTCTGCCCGGCTCGCTGCGCTCGCCTCCTCCCGCAGATGGGGCCCCTACCCCATCGTGGGCTGCGCTTCTGCCCGGCTCGCTGCGCTCGCCTCCTCCCGCAGATGGGGCCCCTACCCCATCGCGGGCTGCGCTTCTGCCCGGCTCGCTGCGCTCGCCTCCTCCCGCAGATGGGGCCCCTACCCCATCGTGGGCCGTGGTCGTCGCAAGAGGGTCCATGGCCAGGGATGCTATCGGGTGGTCCCGGGAGGCCCGGCAACGCCCGTGGGCCTCGACCGGGAGCCCGGCCGGCTGGTTTACACTGTCGGGGACCGGCCCATATACTCCGGCGTCCGAGCTCAGGCTCCGGAGGGGTGTAGCTCTAATTGGCAGAGCGCCGGTCTCCAAAACCGGAGGTTGTGGGTTCGAGTCCCGCCACCCCTGCGTGCGCAGCCCTGCCAGGGCACCCCCGAGAGCGCAGCAAGGGCAACAGCCCAGACAGCATGACAGCCGAGGCGGTGGCGCCGAGGCCCGAGGAGGATCGTTGGCGAACCGAGAGCAGCGTCGCATGCTCGAGAAGGACGAGGAGCTGGCCCGCAAACGCCGCGCCGAGGGTAAGAAGCCCAAGGCGAAGGAGCGGACCGGCTTCCGGCAGTACCTGCGCGAGGTGCGCCAGGAGCTCAAGCGCGTCGCCTGGCCGACGCGATCCCAAACGGTCACCTACACCGTGGTGGTGTTGGTGGTGACCGCCGTCGTCGGCGCCTACACCTTCGGCCTGGACTTCCTCTTCAAGACGGCCGTGCTCGCCCTGCTCCGCGTCGACTGACCCATGACCACCAACGACACCACGTCCACCATCCACGAAGACGCGCCCGAGGTCGATCTCGAGAGTGCCGCCGACGTCGATCTCGACAGTGCTTCCGACGTCGATCTCGACAGTGCTTCCGACGTCGACCTCGACGAGGCCGCCGACGAGCCGGCCACCGTCGAGCGCGCCGGGCCCGGGGACACAGCCGCCGCCCAGGGGGACACCTCCGCCGCCGGCTCCGTCGAAGCCCCGGTCGAGGGAGACGCCGCCGAAGGCGACGACGACCTCGCCGCCGGCGACGCCGCCACGGCCGACCTGACCCCGGCCAGCCCGTACGACCTGCCCGGCTCGTGGTACGTCGTCCATTCGTACTCGGGCTACGAGAACAAGGTCAAGGCGAACCTCAGCACCCGGGTGAAGTCGATGCACCTCGAGGACAAGGTCTTCGATGTCGTCATCCCGCTCGAGGAGGTCGTCGAGTTCAAGGGCGGCAAGAAGGTCAACGTCCTGCGCAAGAAGTTCCCCGGGTACATCCTGGTGCGGCTGTTCATGGACGACGACACCTGGTACGCCGTGCGGAACACGCCGGGCGTTACCGGCTTCGTCGGGTCGGGCTCCAAGCCGACCCCGTTGAGCCGTCGGGAGGTCGAGCGGATCCTCGGCGTGCGCAAGGACGAGGAGGAGAAGAAGGAGCCACGGTTCAAGCCGGCCTGGGAGGTCGGGGAGACGGTGCGCGTGGTCGAAGGGCCCTTCGCCGACTTCAACGGCGTCATCGAGGACATCAACGTCGATCAGTCCAAGGTGACCGTGCTCGTCGACATCTTCGGCCGGGAGACCCCGGTCGAGCTCAACTTCGACCAGATCCTCAAGTTCTAGGAGACATCGCATGGGCCGCAAGCGGCTGGTGACCGTGCTCAAGCTGCAGATCCCCGCCGGGCAGGCGAGCCCCGCCCCGCCGGTGGGGCCGGCGCTGGGGCAGCACGGGGTCAACATCATGGAGTTCGTCAAGGCGTACAACGACGCCACGTCGAGCCAGACGGGAACGATCGTCCCGGTGGAGATCTCGATCTACGAGGACCGGAGCTTCACCTTCGTCACCAAGACCCCGCCGGCGGCCGTGATGCTCCGCCAGGCGGCACGCGTGGAGAAGGGCTCGGCCGAGCCACACAAGGAGAAGGTGGGCTCTGTGACCCGGGCGCAGGTGCGTCAGATCGCCGAGACCAAGATGCCCGACCTCAACGCCAACGACATCGACGCGGCGATGAAGGTGGTCGAGGGCACCGCCCGCTCGATGGGGATCACGGTCGACGGCTGACCGCTGCCGACCGGTTGACAGCGACACCGCGCCCGAGAACACCGGGCGTCACCGTGGGAGGGGCCGCCGGCCCCGTCCGGACCACCAAGGAGAGGTAATGGCACGACTCACCAAGGCGCAGGCCGAAGCGGCCCGCCGCTACGACAAGCTGACGCTGCACGCGCCCGGCGACGCCCTCGAGCTGGTCAAGGCGCTGGCCCATGCCAAGTTCGTCGAGGGGGTCGACGCCGTGTTCCAGTTGGGGATCGACGCCCGCAAGGCGGACCAGCTGGTGCGTGGGACGGTGTCGCTGCCCCATGGCACCGGGAAGACGGTTCGCATCATCGCCTTCGCCGATGGCGACGACGCCAAGGCGGCCGAGGCGGCCGGGGCCGACCTGGTCGGTGGGAAGGAGCTGGCCGAGGAGCTCGGCGCCGGCCGCGCCCTCGACTTCGACATGGCTGTGGCCACCCCGTCGATGATGCCCCACGTCGGCAAGCTCGGGCCCATCCTCGGTCCCCGCGGCCTGATGCCCAACCCCAAGTCGGGCACGGTGACGGCCGACATCGGCACCGCGGTCTCCGAGTTCAAGGCCGGCCGGGTGGAATACCGGAACGATCGGTACGGCAACGTGCATGTCCCCATCGGCCGGGTCACCTTCGAGGTGCCCCAGCTCACCGAGAACCTGGCTGCGGTCGCCGAGGAGCTCGTGCGCAGCAGACCCGCCTCGGCCAAGGGCCGGTTCATCCGCCGGGTGGCGGTGTCGTCGACGATGGGCCCCGGAGTTCGCATCGACCCGTCGGAGATCGACGACATGGTCCGCTCGTTGCGCTGAGCCCGCTCGACCCGCGTCGGCCGTGCGCCGAAAGTACGAAAACGCGCTTGACCGGCGCCTGGTGGCTCCGGCTACACTACGGGTGTTGACAGATCACGGGGATCGAGCGACCGGTCTTGACGATCCACCACCGTCGAGAGGGCTGTCCTTCCAACCACCGGTGGCATCGATGACCAGCCCCTACCCTGGTCGCCATTGGTGGAGCGAGTGGATGGCTTCCTGGCCCGCCGTCTGCCCGAATCACCAAGAACGACGCCCTCCCGGGCGCCGATCCCCGTACCTCGAGCTGAGCCCCCCGGGGGCTCACGCGGGGGCTCATGGCTCTTCGCGCTTACGGCGGAGGCTCGTTTGGCCTCCGTTCCCGTACCGGGCTACCCTCCTGGCCTCACAACCCATCCGACCCGAGACCGCAGGTGCCCGAGAGGGCGTGAAGTCGCCGAGGCGACGCCGGCGCAGGTTGCCAGCGACCGCCCTCGTCAGCGACGAAGGTGGTCGACCACAGGCTCCCGTGCGGTCCCTCGCCCGGGAGCTTTCACTTGCCGGCGCAGGTCGACGGTCGGGGGTGTGCCGACCGTGAATCAGCGACCCGAGAGAAGGACGTGACATGCCGAGACCCGACAAGGTTGCGGCGGTCAGTGAGATCAAGGACCGGCTCGCCGGAGCCCAGGCGGTGTTCCTCGCCGAGTATGCCGGCCTGTCGGTGAAGGCTCAGCAGGCGCTGCGCCGCAGCCTCAAGGCACAGGGTGCCGAGTTCCAGGTCGTCAAGATGACCCTGGCGAGGCGGGCCGCCGACGAGCTCGATCTCGCCGAGCTGGACGCGATGCTGGTGGGCCCGACGGGGCTGACCTTCGCCGACGGCGATGCGGTCGCCGCCGCCAAGGTGCTCAAGGACTTCGCCGCCGCCAACGACGTGTTCACCATCAAGGGTGGGCTGCTCGGCACCACGCTGCTGACCCCCGAGCGGATCCGCCAACTCGCCGACATCGAGCCCCGCGACGTGCTGCTGTCCAAGCTGGCCGGCCTGTTCAAGTCGCCGACCGCCGCCATGGCCGGGCTCCTCGCCGCGCTGCCCCGCGGGGCGGCGACCGTGCTCCAGGCACTGCTGGAGAGGAAGGCCGCGGAGGAGCCCGCACCCGCCGCCGAGCCGTCCCCGGAGCCGCCCGCCGACTCGTCGGGCGACGACACGGCCGAGGGTGAAGCGGAGCCGGTCGACGCGGCTGCCGAGACCGACGAAACCACCGAGCCCGTCGATGAGGCTGCCGAGCCCGAAGCGGCTGCCGAGCCCGAAGCGGCTGCCGAGCCCGAAGCGGCTGAGACCGACGCGGCTGAGACCGACGCGGTCGTCGATGCGGACGTGACCGCCGAGCCGGTCGATGAAGCCGCGACCGCCGAGGTCACCGAGACCGACGATGTAGCCACCGAGCCCGATGCCCCCGCCGAGACCGATGCGGTCACCGAGACCGACGAGCCCGGGGAACCCGGCGACGGAGAAGTAGAGACCAAGGACGAGACGGCCGCCGAGGCCGAGGACGAGACAGCCGCCGAGGCCGAGGAGGAGAACTGATGGCCACCACCCCAACGACCGACGACCTGTTGAGCATCTTCGACAGCATGACCGTGCTGGAGCTGTCCGAGTTCGTGAAGGCGTTCGAGGAGCACTTCGACGTCACCGCCGCCGCTCCCGTCGCCGTCGCCGCCCCGGCAGCCGGCGGAGGTGAGGCGGCCGCCGCCGTCGAAGAGGAGAAGGACGAGTTCGACGTCATCCTGGCCGGGGTCGGCGACCAGAAGATCCAGGTGATCAAAGAGGTCCGCGGGCTGACCAGCCTCGGGTTGAAGGACGCCAAGGACCTGGTCGACGGCGCTCCCAACCCGGTGCTCGAGGGCGTCGACAAGGAGACCGCCGAGAAGGCCAAGGCCGCCCTCGAGGCAGCCGGCGCCACTGTGGAACTCAAGTAGGCGTCGGTACTCGAAGGGCGACCACGCACGTCGCGAGGCGAAAGCACGCGCCAGCGCTCGGGGCTGAGTCCCACGCATGGCGGACCGGTTCGGTGTCCCATCGAACGAGCCCCCTCCCCGTCTGCCCTGCTGCCTTCGGCCGGTGTAGCAGCCACCCCTCCCCACGAAGCGGGGAGGGGAAGGGAGACCGAAGTGGGGAGGGGAAAAGGGAAAGAACGGACCCTTGACAGTCGACGGACTTCGCGGTTACGGTACGTCCGCCAGTTGAACGCTTCTTTGCGACTCCCGCCAGCCGGAGCTGGGATAGTCATGTGCTATCCTGGCCTTTCGTTCGTCCGGACGCGTTCACGCTGACCCGCCCCACCTGCCCGTCCCTTCCGTTCCGCCCCCCGCTCGACACCATCCACCCGGCCCCCGCCCCTCGCCCACAGGAGGAACCCTCTCTTGGCTGACCGTGCGCGTAACCCTCGTCTCTCGTTCGCCAAGATCCCCGAGGTGCAGCCCCTGCCCGGGTTGCTGTCCGTGCAGCACGACTCGTTCTCCTGGTTCCTGGAGAAGGGCCTGAAGCAGATCTTCGCCGAGGTGTCACCCATCGAGGACTTCACCGGGAACTTGGCGCTCGAATTCGTCGAGCACCGTTTCGAGGCGCCGGTCCGGACGATCGAGGAGGCCAAGGAGCAGGACGAGAACTACTGCCAGCCACTCTTCGTGACCGCCCGGTTCATCAACAAGGAGACCGGGGAGATCAAGGAGCAGCGGGTATTCCTCGGCGACTTCCCGATGATGACCCCGAACGGCACCTTCATCATCAACGGCACCGAGCGGGTGGTGGTGAGCCAGCTGGTTCGCTCTCCCGGGGTGTACTTCGACCGGACCATCGACAAGACCTCCGACAAGGACCTGTTCGCCGCCAAGGTCATTCCGGGCCGCGGCGCCTGGCTCGAGTTCGACATCGACAAGAAGGACACGGTGGGCGTGCGGGTCGACCGCAAGCGCCGGCAGTACGTCACCACCTTCCTCCGCGCCCTGGGGCTCGCCGAGACCGACGAGGACATCCTCGCCCTCTTCGGCGGGTCGCCGCTGATCGAGGCCACGCTCGAGAAGGACCCGACCTCGACCAAGGACGAGGCACTGCTCGACCTCTACCGCAAGCTGCGCCCGGGCGAGCTGACCACGGTCGATTCCGCCCGCAGCCTCATCCAGACGCTGTTCTTCAACTCGAAGCGCTACGACCTCACCCAGGTCGGGCGCTACAAGCTCGACCAGAAGATGGGCCGGGAACCGCTGCCGCTCGACGACTACCGCGCCGACCAGCACGGGCTGCTCAGCCACAAAGACGTGCTCGAAGCCATCGGCTACCTCATCGCCCTCCACCAGGGCGAGCCGGGCTACCGCGAGGACGACATCGACAACTTCGCCAACCGGCGGGTCCGCACCGTCGGCGAGCTCATCCAGAACCAGATCCGGGTCGGCTTGAGCCGCCTCGAGCGTGTGGTCCGCGAGCGCATGACCACCCAGGACCCCGAGGCGATCACCCCACAGAGCCTCATCAACATCCGGCCGGTGGTGGCGTCGATCAAGGAGTTCTTCGGGACCAGCCAGCTCAGCCAGTTCATGGACCAGCCCAACCCACTGGCCAGCCTCACCCACCGCCGTCGCCTCTCGGCGCTGGGGCCGGGCGGGCTGTCGCGGGAGCGGGCCGGGTTCGAGGTGCGCGACGTCCACCCGTCGCACTACGGGCGGATGTGCCCGATCGAGACCCCCGAGGGCCCCAACATCGGGCTCATCGGCTCGCTGGCCAGTTACGCCACGGTGAACCAGTACGGGTTCATCGCCACGCCGTACCGGAGGGTGCGCAACGGGAAGGTGACCAACGACGTCGAGTACCTCACCGCATCCGAGGAGGAGGGCCACGTCATCGCCCAGGCCAACGCCCCGCTGCTCGCCGACGGCTCCTTCCGCAACGAGCGGGTGCTGGTGCGCAAGACCGGCGGCGACGTCGACACCGTGCCACCCACGGACGTCGACTACATGGACGTGTCGCCGAAGCAGGTCGTCTCGGTGTCGACCTCGCTCATCCCGTTCCTCGAGCACGACGACGCCAACCGGGCGCTGATGGGATCGAACATGCAGCGCCAGGCGGTCCCGCTGCTGCGTGCCGACGCCCCGCTCGTCGGCACCGGCGTCGAAGCCCGCGCCGCCCAGGACTCCGGTGAGGTCATCCTCTCCCCGGTCGACGGCCAGGTGACCGAGGTCACCGCCGACCACATCGTGGTCAAGGCCACGGACAACCGGAGCCACACGCTGGCCCTGCGCAAGTTCGAGCGCTCCAACCAGGGAACCTGCATCAACCAGAAGCCGCTGGTGGCCGAGGGCGACAAGGTGAAGAAGGGCGACGTGATGGCGGACGGACCCTCGACCGACAACGGAGAGCTCGCCCTGGGCCGCAACCTCCTCGTCGCCTTCATGCCCTGGGAGGGGCACAACTTCCAGGATGCCATCATCCTGTCGGAGCGGGCGGTCAAGGAGGACCTGCTGACCTCGATCCACATCGAGGAGCACGAGATCGAGGCCCGTGACACCCGCCTCGGGGCTGAGGAGATCACCCGCGACATCCCCAACGTCGCCGAGGAGGTGCTGCGCGACCTCGACGACCGCGGCATCATCCGCATCGGTGCCGAGGTGAGCGCCGGCGACTACCTCGTCGGCAAGGTGACCCCCAAGGGCGAGACCGAGCTGACGCCGGAGGAGCGGCTGCTGCGAGCCATCTTCGGCGAGAAGGCGCGCGAGGTGCGCGACGTCTCGCTCAAGGTGCCCCACGGCGAGGCGGGCAAGGCGATCGCCGTCAAGGAGTTCCGGCGCGAGGACGGCATCGAGCTGCCCCCGGGCATGAACGAGCTGGTCCGGGTCTACGTGGCCACCGCCCGCAAGATCTCCGAGGGGGACAAGCTGGCGGGCCGCCACGGCAACAAGGGCGTCATCGCCAAGATCCTCCCCGAGGAGGACATGCCGTTCCTCGAGGACGGCACCCCGGTCGACATCATCCTGTCGCCGCTGGGGGTCCCTTCCCGGATGAACCTCGGCCAGATCCTCGAGACCCACCTCGGGTGGGCCGCCGCCCAGGGGTGGGAGTCGTTCGGCGACCTGCCCAGCCCGGCATCCGGCGGCGCCGACCCGTGGCAGACCGTGGCCACCCCGGTGTTCGACGGCGCCCGCGAGACCGAGATCCTCAAGCTGCTCGAGGTCGCCAAGCCCAACCGCGACGGCGACAAGCTGGTCGACGACACCGGCAAGGCCGTCCTGTACAACGGGCGCACCGGCGAGCGGTTCGACTCGCCGATCACCGTCGGGTACATCTACATGCTCAAGCTGGTCCACCTGGTCGACGAGAAGATCCACGCCCGGTCGACCGGCCCGTACTCGATGATCACCCAGCAGCCGCTCGGAGGGAAGGCCCAGTTCGGCGGGCAGAGATTCGGGGAGATGGAGGTGTGGGCCCTCGAGGCGTACGGCGCCGCCTACGCCCTCCAGGAGCTGCTCACCATCAAGTCCGACGACGTCAGAGGCCGGGTGAAGGTCTACGAGGCGATCGTCAAGGGCGAGAACATCCCCGAGCCGGGCATCCCCGAGTCGTTCAAGGTGCTCATCAAGGAGATGCAGAGCCTGTGCCTCAACGTCGAGATGCTCTCGGCCGGCGAGGAAGTCGAGCTCAAGGACCTCGAGGACGACGTGTACCGCACCGCGATCTCGCTGGGGATCGACATCTCACGGCCGGAGCGGGCCGAGATGCCGGTGTGACCGGCGCGGAATAGGGAATTGTTGGACGTAGTGGGTAGCGAAGCAACGTTTGGAGTGAGCACAGGTGCCGCAGCTCTTCGATGAACTGAAGATCGGACTCGCCAGCGCCGACCAGATCAGGTCGTGGTCGTTCGGCGAGGTCAAGAAGCCGGAGACGATCAACTACCGCACGCTGAAGCCGGAGAAGGACGGCCTCTTCGACGAGCGCATCTTCGGTCCCACGCGGGACTGGGAGTGCTACTGCGGCAAGTACAAGCGGGTGCGCTTCAAGGGCATCGTGTGCGAGCGCTGCGGGGTCGAGGTCACCCGGGCGAAGGTGCGGCGGGAGCGGATGGGCCACATCGAGCTGGCCGCACCGGTGACCCACATCTGGTTCTTCAAGGGCGTTCCCAGCCGGCTCGGCTACCTGCTCGACATGTCGCCGAAGGACCTGGAGAAGGTCATCTACTTCGCGGCGTACCTCATCACCGGGGTCGACGAGGACAAGCGCCACGGCGACATCCCCGAGCTGGAGGAGGCCACCAGGCGCGAGCTCGAGCTGATCACCGACGAGTTCGAGGAGTGGCGCGCCGGCCGTCTCGAGCGGCTCGAGGGTGAGCTGGAGCAGATGGAGGAGGCCGGGGCCAAGCCCCAGGAGGTCACCGCCCGTCGCCGCGAGGTGGAGCGCGAGATCAAGGACCGCGAGGAGCGGGCCAACGTCGAGCGTGAGCTGCTCCAGGAGGCGTTCGACACCTTCCGGTCGATGAAGCCCAAGCAACTCATCGAGTCCGAGCAGCTGTGGCGTGAGATCGTCGACCGCTACGGCGACTACTACGAGGGGGGCATGGGAGCCGAGGCGGTCAAGGACCTCATCGTCCGCCTCGACCTCGACGCCGAGATCATCTCGCTCAGGGAGGACGTGGACGCCAAGTCGCAACAGCGACGCCAGCGGGCCATGAAGCGCCTCAAGGTGGTCACGCCGTTCGCCGACGGCAAGAACGACCCCAAGGACATGATCCTCGAGGCGGTACCGGTGATCCCGCCGGACCTTCGGCCGATGGTGCAGCTCGACGGCGGGCGCTTCGCCACCTCGGACCTCAACGACCTGTACCGGCGGGTCATCAACCGCAACAACCGGCTCAAGCGGCTCCTCGACCTCGGCGCCCCCGAGATCATCGTGAACAACGAGAAGCGGATGCTGCAGGAGGCGGTCGACGCCCTGTTCGACAACGGGCGGCGTGGCCGCGCCGTGACCGGCCCGGGGAGTCGTCCGCTCAAGTCGCTGTCAGACATGCTCAAGGGCAAGCAGGGCAGGTTCCGCCAGAACCTGCTGGGCAAGCGGGTCGACTACTCGGGCCGCTCGGTCATCGTGGTCGGTCCCCAGCTCGAGCTGCACCAGTGCGGGCTGCCCAAGATCATGGCGCTCGAGCTGTTCAAGCCGTTTGTCATGAAGCGGCTCGTCGACCGGGAGCACGCCCAGAACATCAAGGCGGCGAAGCGGATGGTCGAGCGGCGACGTCCCCAGGTGTGGGACGTCCTCTCCGATGTCATCCAGGAGCACCCGGTGTTCCTGAACCGGGCCCCCACCCTGCACCGCCTCGGCATCCAGGCGTTCGAGCCGGTGCTGGTCGAGGGCAAGGCGATCCAGATCCACCCGTTGGTGTGCGAGGCGTTCAACGCCGACTTCGACGGCGACCAGATGGCGGTGCACCTTCCGCTGTCGGCCGAGGCGCAAGCCGAGGCCCGCATCCTGATGCTGTCCTCGAACAATGTGCTGTCCCCGGCGTCGGGCCGTCCTGTCGTCACCCCGTCCCAGGACATGGTCATCGGGACCTACTACATGTCGGAGATCGTCGAGGACGCCCGGGGGGCCGGTCGCGCCTTCGCCAATGTCGACGAGGCGCAGATGGCGTACGACACCGGTGACCTCTCACTGCACGCCCCCATCAAGCTGCGAGTGGGCAACCTCGCCGGAGACCCGGAGATGCACGCCGCCCTCAAGGCGACCCTGGGGCGGCTGATCACGGACGAGCCGGTCGACGGCTCGTCGCTGAGCGACACGACGCTGGGTCGAGCCCTGCTCAGCGGCGCCTTCCCCGACAGCTTCCCGTACATCAACGCCGCCGTCTTCAAGTCGGACGTCGGGATGCTGATCGAGGAGCTCATCGACCGCTACGACAAGCCGGACGTGGCCCGCACCCTGGACGCCATCAAGCGGCTCGGGTTCCACTTCGCCACCAAGGCCGGTCTCACCATCGGCCTGGAAGACGTGAAGACCCCGCCCGAGAAGGAGCGGATCATCGCCGACTTCGAGGGTCAGGCCGCCAAGGTCGAGACCCAGTACCTCAAGGGGATCATCACCGACGACGAGCGCCGCCAGCAGTTGATCGAGATCTGGACCGAGGCCACCGAGGCGGTGAAGGACGCCATGCAGGCGACCCTCGAGGCGGAGCGCTTCAACCCGATGGACATGATGGTGCGATCGGGCGCCCGCGGGAACGTGCAGCAGCTCAGGCAGATCGCCGGGATGCGTGGCCTGGTGGCCAACCCCCGTGGCGACATCATCCCGCAGCCGATCAAGGCCAACTTCCGCGAGGGGCTCAGTGTGCTCGAGTACTTCATCTCGACCCACGGAGCCCGGAAGGGCCTGGCCGACACGGCGCTGCGCACCGCCGACTCCGGGTACCTCACCCGGCGACTGGTCGACGTGGCCCAGGAGATCATCATCCACGAAGAGGAGTCGGCCGACCCCGGGCTGCCGCTGATCGTGCGTGACGGCGCCGGCAGGCCGCTGCGCAACCTGCGCAACCGGATCTTCGGGCGGGTGCTCGCCGAGGACGTCAAGGTCAACCGGGTCACGGTCGAGACGGCGACGGGGCGCAAGCTGCGCGCCGGCGTGCTGATCGACAAGGAGGCGATGCAGGCGGTCGTCGACAACGCCGAGATCGTCGAGGTCAAGGTGCGGTCGCCGCTCACCGACACGTCGCGGCACGGGATCAGCATCGCCTCGTACGGGCTGAGCCTGGCGACCGGGCGCATCGTGGAAGCCGGAGAGGCGGTCGGCATCATGGCCGCCCAGTCCATCGGCGAGCCGGGCACCCAGCTCACCATGCGGACCTTCCACACCGGCGGCGTCGCCGGCGAGGACATCACGCATGGGCTGCCCCGGGTGGTCGAGTTGTTCGAGGCCCGGACCCCCAAGGGCAAGGCGATCATCGCCGAGGCCGCCGGCATGGTGTCGGTCGTCGACGACGAGGACGGCCGGCGGGTGGTGCTCACCGACAAGGACCAGACGGTCGAGTACGGCCTGCCACGCCGTGCCCGGCTCCGGGTCCACGACGGTCAGGTCATCGAACCGGGCACCCAGCTCACCGAAGGCCCCATGGACCCCAAGGAGGTCTTGGAGATCCAGGGTGTCCGAGCGTGCCAGCGCTACCTGGTCGACCAGGTGCAGGAGGTGTACCGCTCGCAGGGGGTGGACATCCACGACAAGCACATCGAGCTGATCGTCCGCCAGATGCTTCGCAAGGTGCGGGTGGTCAACTCGGGTGACGGGCCGTTCCTGCCCGCCGAGCTGGTCGATGCCCAGGAGTTCCGCGAGGTCAACCGGGAGCTGGTGGCCGACGGCAAGACCCCGGCCGAGGGCCGGCCGGAGCTGATGGGCATCACCAAGGCTTCGCTGGCCACCGACTCGTGGCTGTCGGCGGCGTCGTTCCAGGAGACAACGCGGGTCCTCACCGAGGCGTCGCTGCAGTCCAAGTCGGACTTCATGCGCGGTCTCAAGGAGAACGTGATCATCGGCAAGCTGATCCCCGCCGGGACCGGAAGCGAGATCTACCAGACGATCCAGCCTTCACTGCCGGACGCCGTCGCCGTCTCGGCGCTCGGGCTCTTCGGCGACGAGGTCCGGGAGAGCACCGAGGAGTCGATGCCGGCGAACCCGGCCGAGTGGCTGGCCAGCCTCGGCACCGGCAGCGAGCCGGACGAAGAGTGAGTTTCCCCTCCCCTTCGGGGGAGGGGACCGTCAGGCGAGCAGCACGACCGGGGAGGGGGACCGCGGCGACGGCTAGCGGTGCTCGCCTACCACGCCTTGCTGTAGCTGCTCGTTGGCGAGGGGGACCACCGGGGCCAGTCGCTTGATGTATCGCAGCGTGGGCACGCTGACGCCGGCGGCGACCTGGTGGTCGCGGCGGCCGCCGTCGTGCTGCCAGCCGTGGCGCTCGTAGAACTCGATCGTCCCGGTGTTGTCCTCGAGGACCCACAGCATCCCGAGCCGCGAGCCCTGGTCGACCCAGGCCGACTCGGCGGCCTCGATCAGCTGGGAGCCGATCCCGGTGTGGAGGTACGGCTCCAGCAGGTAGATCGCCATCAACTCGACGCTGCCCTCAGGGAGGTCGTCGTCCAGCGGGGCGCCCGACGAGGCGAACCCGATGACCTCGCCGTCGACCTCTGCCACCCATGCCTGGAAGGCCCCGTCGCGCTCGCCCAGCATCTGCTCCCACGCCCTCGCCCTGGCATCGGGTCGGAGGCTGTCGAGCACCTCGTCGGGCATCAGCCCGCGGTAGGCCCATTGCCAGGCGGCGACGTGAACCTCACCGAGGCGAGCGGCGTCCGAAATGTCGGCCTGTCGAATCAACGGCGCCATCGGCCAAGCGTACCCCCAAGGGGCTTCGCAGGCAGGCACCTGAGCAGGCGACGCCGAGGATGGTTCCCGACCGGTCCCAGCTACGCTGCGGTGGTGCTGAGGTTCAGCCTGGCGGGGGTCCCCGTCGGCGTCCACCTGTCATTCCTGATCATCGCCATCGTCTCACCGTCCAACCGGCCCGTCGACATGGCGTTGTGGGTGGCGGTCGCCTTCCTCGCCGTGCTGCTCCACGAGGCCGGCCACGCCTTCACCGCCCGCCGCTTCGGCGCCGAGCCGGTGTCCATCACGCTCTTCGCGTTGGGCGGCGTGACCTCCTTCGGCGCATCGGAGCGCCTCTCCCCGGCGCGCCGCCTGGTGATCGCCGCCGCCGGGTCGGCGGTCGGCATCGTCCTCGGTGGGGCGGTGCTGCTGGCGTGGCGGGCGGGGGCCTTCGACGGGATGTCGAGCACGGTCCGGATCGCGGTGTACGGGTTCATCTGGGCCAGCCTGGGCTGGGGCCTCCTCAACTGGATCCCGATCCGGCCGCTCGACGGCGGGGCGATCCTCACCAGCTTCCTCGAGATCGTCATCCCGAAACGGGCCTTCGCCGTGGCGAAGGTGATCTCGGCGATCGCCGGTGCCGCCGCCGCCTTCGTCCTGTGGCGGATGGGGTCGACGTTCGGCGCCGTGTTCATCGTGTTGATCACCCTGACCGGGCTCCGCTCCGATCCGGCCGAGCGATCCCACCCGCAACCGGCGCCACCGCCGGGCGGGGTGGTTCCTCCCGCCACCGGCCCCCAGTCCGCGTCTCCTCCCGGCGACGTCCCCGCCACCCGTCCGCGTGACGGCGGTGGCGACGACCAGGCGCCGCCACCACCCCCGTTCCCGATCTGAGGGGTCCCAACCCCGAACCCGGAGTGGGCCGGCCGGGTACGATGCCCCGCCCCGTCGAGCCAGGAGATGTGCCCGTCCGTGCCGGAGAGCGATGGTCCCCAGTTCCTCGGCATCGGTGCTCAGAAGGCGGGCACAACCGGGCTGCATGCGAACTTCTCGCACCACCCGCTCGTCTGGATGCCCCCCGAGAAGGAGCTGCACTACTTCGACGAGAAGCTGGACCGGACCCGGGACATCGAGGAGGCGCTCCGTTCCGAAGAGGTCTGGGCGGTGCGCTGGCGACGCCAGGTGCAGCGCCAGCTGCGGAACCACGCCCGGGACCCGGATTCGACCGACCTCGCCTGGTGCGCCCGGTACTTCGTGTCCCAGCCGGACGACGGCTGGTACCGGTCGCTGTTCGCACCGGGCCGAGGCCGGGTGTCGGGCGAGTTCACCCCCGACTATGCGCTGCTCGGCAGGCGCCGGATCCAGCGCATCCGTGAGCTGAACCCCGACCTGCGGATCATCTACATGCTGCGCAACCCGATCGAGCGGGCCTGGTCGGCGGTGCACATGACGGGCCGCGTCGGGGAAGCAGATGTGAGCAACGAGTGGTACCTGGCGGCACTGCAGCAGTCGCGGGTCGCCGCTCATACCGCGTACGCCTCGAACCTCGACCGCTGGCTGTCGGTGTTCCCGGCCGAGCAGCTGTTCCTGGGCTACCTCGAGGACCTCTCCTTCCATCCCAGGAAGATCCTCAAGGCCGCCTACACGTTCCTCGGCGTTGAGCAGGGCGAGTACCGCGTGGTGAACCGCAAGGTCCACAGCGGCGGGGCGTCGACCATCCCGACACCGGTGGCGGAGCGGCTGGCGGCGCAGTACCACGACGATCTGGTGTCGCTCGCCGACCGGTTCGGGGGCCATGCCTCCACCTGGCTGGCGATCGCCGAGCAACTACTCGACGACCCTCCCGACCAGCCCGAGATCGGCTACCCGTTCTGGGAGGGCGACCTTGCGGCGGCGGTCGCCGGCTACCGGACGGCGACCGGGGTCCCGCCGGGCCCGTTCAGCGGGCCGCTCGCCTGACCTCGGGTCAGCGGGCCCGCCTCCTCAGGAACTCGTGGAAACCGGGGGCGGTGTACTCGTACTCGCCCCGGCGCGCCCGGTACATGACGCCGGCGGCGGCGATGCGGCCCATCAGGACGTTGATGTTGCCGGTCGTCTTGGGGCTGGCGGCGATGACGTCGGCCACGACGATCGGTGGGTAGGGGCACGAACCGGTGACGATGAGCACGTCCTGCTCGGCCGGGGTGAGCAGCCGGACCCGGGGCTCGTAGAAGTCGGTGTCGAGCCGGCGGGTGATGTCCGGCTCGACCACCTGGAGGAGGTCGAGCGAGAGGTGCTGGATGTCCGCCTGGTCGGCGGCGTCCCAGAGTTCGGCGCCCCACAGCTGGACGAAGTACGGGTAGCCGCCGATCCGCCCGATGACGGCGTCGACCAGGTCGTCGGCGATGGTCACCCCGGTGCCGTCCAGCGGGCGGATCAACGCCTGGCGGGCGGCATCGAGGTCGAGCGACCCGACGTTCTCGCCGCGGAACATCCGCTCGGTGTAGGTGCGGGCACGGAGGAGGCGGGCGGCCAGGCTGGGGAGTCCGCACAGCACCAACCCGACCGGCACCGCGTTGCGTTGCAGCGCCGCCACCGCAGCCACCAGGACCGACAGCGAGGCCGGGTTCTCCAGCACCTGGGCCTCGTCGAACATGAGGATCACCCCGTGGCGGCCGTGGCCGACTGCGGCGGAGACCGTGGCGTAGACGAGCTCGGCGAGCTCGATGTCGTGGTCGTCGGCAGTGGGGTCGAACGAGAGCCGCACGTCGTCGAACCCGATCTCGAGCTTCGACACCTGCTCCACCGCCTTGCCCACCTTGCGCCTGATCCGGACCGTCCGTGACAGTCTCCGTCGCAGCCGCTCGCACAGGCCGGCCACCGCTTCCACCACCTCGGTGGTGGCGTCGTGGCGGTGCTCCAGCTCGAGCATCTCCGTGACCCACCCTTCCTCGGCGGCGACCATCTCGTACTCGCCGAGGAGCACCGTCTTGCCCACCCCGCGTAGCCCGGTGACCCGCACGTTGACCGGGATCTCGGGCGCCGAGCGCAGCATCGACCGGAATCGGCGCAACTCGCCGCTCCGCCCGGCCAGGTAGACCGGCGCCAGCCCGACCCCTGGCCGGTATGGGTTCCTCCCCGGCATGGCACTCATAACAGCCGGCATGTTAGAAGTGCCCAACCGGACGGGCAGCAACTACGGCCGCGGTGGGGTAGGGGCCCCACCTGCGGAGGAGGGCCGAATTCGGCCCGGGCTAGAAGCAACGGCCGCGGTGGGGTTGGGGTCCCACCTGCGGAGGAGGGCCGACTTCGGCCCGGGTCAGAAGCACGGTATACTGCGGCGCAGATCATCCCGATCGGGTACCCGCTTACCCGGAGGCGTTTCGGCGCTGTTGTGAGCGGAGCGAACCCACCTGGGATCGGCGACCGCCACGCCCGACCTGCCCGGTACGAGGGCACGGGACACCGGCCGCCGATCTCGTCACGTCCGGACCGGACCGGGCCTGGCCGGGAACCCCGCCTCGCCGGCGAAACGGCGGGTCGGGCGCACCGCAGTCACCAACCCAGATCACGGAACTCAGCCGAAACGAGGAAGATGCGTGCCGACCGTTGAGCAGCTGGTCCGCAAGGGCCGGAGCCCCAAGCGCAAGAAGACCAAGACCCTGGCCCTGGCCGGGTCGCCGCAGCGCCGCGGGGTGTGCACCCGCGTCTACACCATCACCCCGAAGAAGCCGAACTCGGCGCTGCGGAAGGTCGCCAGGGTGCGGCTCAGCTCGCAGATCGAGGTGACCGCCTACATCCCGGGTGAGGGGCACAACCTGCAGGAGCACTCGATCGTCCTCGTCCGCGGGGGCCGGGTGAGGGACCTGCCTGGCGTCCGGTACAAGGTCATCAGGGGCGCCCTCGACGCCGCCGGCGTCGACCAGCGCAAGCAGTCGCGCTCCCGCTACGGCGCCAAGAAGGCCTGAGGAAGAGAGCCCCGGAGAAATGCGCAGAGCACCAGCTGAAGTAAGAAAACTCGAACCGGATCCCGTCTACCGCAGCGTCCTGGTCACCCAGGTGATCAACAAGGTCCTGTGGCGGGGCAAGAAGGGCGCCTCGCGTCGTATCGTGTACGGCGCCCTCGAGATCGTCGACAACCGCACCGGCGGCGACCCGCTGGCCACCTTGAAGAAGGCGATCGACAACATCCGCCCCCAGCTCGAGGTGCGCTCTCGACGGGTCGGCGGCTCCTCATACCAGGTCCCGGTCGAGGTGCGCCCCCGGCGCGCCCAGACCCTCGCCGTCCGCTGGCTGGTCGAGTTCGCCCGTAAGCGCCGCGAGCCCACCATGGCCGAGCGCCTCGCCAACGAGATCCTCGACGCCGCCAACCGCGGCGGCTCCGCCGTCAAGCGGCGCGAGGACATCCACAAGATGGCCGAGTCGAACAAGGCCTTCGCCCACTACCGCTGGTAGCGACTCACATGGCACGAAGCATCAAGCTCGACACGATCCGCAACATCGGGATCATGGCCCACATCGACGCGGGCAAGACCACCACGACCGAGCGGATCCTCTACTACACCGGGCGCACCTACAAGATGGGCGAGGTCCACGAGGGCGCTGCCGTCATGGACTGGATGGAGCAGGAGCAGGAGCGGGGGATCACCATCACGTCGGCGGCGACCACCACCCGCTGGCTCGACCACACCATCAACATCATCGACACCCCCGGCCACGTCGACTTCACCGTCGAGGTGGAACGGTCGCTGCGGGTCCTCGACGGTGCCGTGGCGGTCTTCGACGCCGTCTCCGGTGTCGAGCCGCAGTCGGAGACGGTGTGGCGCCAGGCCGACAAGTACGGGGTGCCCCGCATCGTCTTCATCAACAAGATGGACCGGGTCGGCGCCGACTTCTTCCGCTCGATCGACTCGATCGTCGAGCGGCTCGGAGGCAACCCGGTGGCCCTGCACGTGCCGATGGGTGCCGAGTCGAACTTCAACGGGATGATCGACGTGGTCGACATGAAGGCGATCATCTGGCACGACGAGGACGGCACGCACCGTGAGGTCGTCGACATCCCCGCCGACTTCCAGGGGCTCGCCGACGAGTGGCACCACAAGATGCTCGACGTGGTCGCCTCCGAGGACGAGGAGCTTCTGGAGAAGTACCTCGAGGGGGGTGACCTCGAGCCCGACGAGATCCGCCGCGTCATCCGCAAGGGCACCATCAACCGCGACTTCGTCCCGGTGCTGTGCGGGTCGGCGTTCAAGAACAAGGGCGTCCAGCCGCTGCTCGACGGCATCGTCCACTACCTGCCCAGCCCGGTCGACCTGCCGGCGGTGCAGGGGTTCCGGCCGGGGGCCGAGACCCATCTCGAGGAGCGGGCCCCCTCCGACGACGAGCCGTTCAGCGCGCTGGCCTTCAAGATCATGAGCGACCCGTACGTCGGCAAGCTCACCTACTTCCGGGTGTACTCGGGCAAGGCGTCCAAGGGCGACGCCGTGGTCAACACCACCACCGGCAAGAAGGAGCGCTTCGGCCGGCTGCTCCGCATGCATGCCTCCGCCCAGGAGGACATCGACGAGGTGATGACCGGGGACATCGTCGCCGCCGTCGGCTTGAAGAACACCAAGACCGGCGACACGCTCGCCGCCTCCGACCAGCCGATCCAGTTGGAGTCGATGAGCTTCCCCGACCCGGTGATCGCCGTCGCCATCGAGCCGAGGACCAAGACCGACCAGGACAAGCTGGGTGAGGCGCTGTCACGGCTGTCCGAGGAGGACCCGACCTTCCGCGTCCACTCGGACGAGGAGACCGGGCAGACGATCATCGAGGGGATGGGGGAGCTCCACCTCGAGATCATCGTCGACCGACTGCTGCGCGAGTTCAAGGTGGACGCCAACGTCGGGCGCCCCCAGGTGGCCTACCGGGAGACGGTGAAGCGGCACGTTCGCAAGATCGAGGGCAGGCTCAAGCGCCAGACGGGCGGATCGGGCATGTTCGCCCACGTGGTGGTCGACCTCGAGCCGACCGAGGCCGGCTCGGGGTTCACCTTCGTCGACTCGGTCAAGGGGGGCAACGTCCCCCGCGAGTTCATCCCCGCGGTGGAGAAGGGAATGCGGGACGCCCTCGACGGCGGGGTGCTGGCCGGTTACCCGCTGGTCGACCTTCGGGCGACGCTGGTCGACGGGTCGTCGCACAGCGTCGACTCCAACGAGATGGCGTTCCGCATCGCCGGCTCCATGGCCCTCCAGGCCGCCGCCAAGGCGGCCGGCGTGAAGCTGCTCGAGCCGATCATGGAGGTCGAGGTGGTGACTCCCGAGGACTACATGGGCGACGTGATCGGTGACCTGTCGTCCCGACGGGGGAAGATCGAGTCCATGGACAGCCGGGGGAACAGTCGCGTGGTGAAGGCGCTCACCCCGCTGGCCGAGATGTTCGGCTACGCAACCGACGTCCGGTCACGCACCCAGGGTCGGGCCACCTACACCATGCAGTTCCACTCCTACCAGGAGGTGCCCACCAGCACCGCCGAGGAGATCGTCGCCAAGTCCCGCGGCGAATAGAGACTGCCCCCCCACCCATTGGGGAAGAGTGGCTGCGGCAGGGCCCGAAGGCAGCACGGCAGGCGAGGAGGGGGATCCGTCCGACGGTTCTCGTCGCCGCGTCTCAGTCGCACTGCTCGCCAGCGCTCGCCTAGCCAGGCAGGGCCAAGGCGTCCCTGGCTAGTGTCCCGTCGACCTTTCCCCGGAGGGTTTGGTGACGGCAGGCGGCGTTGCCCGCGTCGAGGTCCGGCACGTCCCGAGGACGCTCGGGCTCAGTGCCCTCGTCTTCATCATGTTCTTCACCGTCTCGGGTGGGGCATACGGGCTCGAGGACGTGATCGGGGAGTCCGGCGCCGGGATGGCGCTGCTGCTCATCCTGATCACCCCGATCATCTGGGCGATCCCGGCGGCACTGGTGGTCGCCGAGCTGGCGACCGCCCTGCCCATCGAGGGCGGGTACTACTACTGGGTGAAGCGGGCGCTCGGCCCGTTCTGGGGCTTCCAGGAGGGCTGGTGGTCGTGGATCACCAGCTGGGTCGACATGGCGATCTACCCGGTGCTGTTCGTCGAGTACTCCGCCTACTTCTTCCCCGAGCTGTTCGGCGAGGAGGGGAGCGGCCTCAACCGCTGGTTGCTCGGGGCCATCGTCATCTGGGTGTTCACCCTGATCAACATCCGCGGCGCCAAGGTGGTCGGCGACTCGTCGATCCTCTTCGGGATCATCGTGCATCGCCCCGTTCGTGCTGCTCACCCTCTTCGCCCTGTTCGACTGGACCTTCAACCCCTTCGAGCCGTTCGTCAACGAGGGCCAGGGAATCGGCTCGGCCTTCGGGATCGGTCTCTTCGTCGTGATGTGGAACTACCTCGGATGGGACGGGGTCTCCACCGTCGCCGGCGAGATGAAGAACCCGCAACGGGACTACCCGAAGATGCTGCTCATCACCGTGCCGCTGATCACCGCGGTCTACTTCCTTCCGACGCTGACCGGCCTCGCCGCCGTCGGCACCGAGGACGTCGAGTGGACCGCCGGCGCCTTCACCGTCATCGCCGAGGCGGTGGCCGGGCCATGGCTGGGGATCTTCCTCGGCGTCGGGGCCCTGGTCGCCTCCGCCGGGCTGTTCTCCAGCCTGCTGCTTTCGATCAGCCGGGTGCCGTTCGTGATGGCCGAGGACGGGTACCTGCCCAAGTCGCTGCATGAAGCTCCACCCGCGGTACGGGACGCCCTGGGTCTCCCTGGTGGTCTCGTCGCTGATCTACACCGTGTTCATCCTCGGCCCGTTCCAGACCCTGGTCGTCGTCGACGTGACCATCTACGCCGGGGCCCTGATGCTCGAGTTCGCCGCCCTGATCGCCCTCCGCATCAAGGAGCCCGACCTGCCCCGGCCCTTCAAGATCCCCGGTGGCTGGCCCGTCATCGCCCTGGTGGTCATGTCCTCCCGGTGGGCGTGATCGTCCTCGCCGTCTACTTCCAGGCCTACTACGAGGGATGGCAGGGGTCGATCGGTCTCGCTGCGATCGGTCTCGCCAGCGGGCCCGCTCATCTACCCGTTCGCCAGAGCGCGGCGCAATCGCCTCTCCCCGCCCGAGCCCCGAGCCCCCGAGCCCGAACGAGAAAGGGAGCCGGTGTGACCTACCAGCGACCCCCCGACTGGGACGAGCCGGTCTCCATTCCCGACGTCGACACCGTGTACGCCACGGTCCTGGTGCCCTTCGACGGGTCCCACGCCGCCGAGCTGGCGCTGGGCCACGCCAGGGTGCTGGCCCAGTTCGCCGGGTCGGAGATCGTCGTCCTCGTCGCCTACGACCCGCCGACGACCATGAGGCGGCGCGGGTCGCTCACCCTGGATCGGCTCCGTTCCGAGATGGAGGAGGAAGCGGACGCCCTCGCCGCTGAATCGGTGCAGCTCCTTGTCGACGGCGGCATCTCGGCGCGAGGGATCGTCGCCCGCGGTCACGTCGTCGAGGCCATCCTGGAGGCGGCCGAGACGGAGTCGGTCGACCTCATCGTCTTGGGCCGCCGTGGCCTCGCCTCGGAGGTCAAGGAGACCGAGGGCTACCAACCGTTCGGGTCCGGCTCGGTCGCCGATCGGGTGGCGTTGCGCGCCCCATGCCCCGTGCTGGTGGTCGGCTGACATGACCCTGATCGGACGGCGTCGCTTCCTGCAGCGGGTCGCCGCCGGGGGTGCGGTGCTGGCGATGCCGGCTGTCCTCGCCGCCTGCGCCGATCCGCGCGATGCCGACCGCCTGGCATTCCTCAACTGGACGGATTACATCGACGACGAGCTGCTCGCCACGTTCACCGCCCGCAGCGGGATCGTGGTCACCTACGAGACCTACTCGTCGAACGACAACCTGGCTCGCCGGCTCGAGCAGGCGCAGCGGGCCCGTCGCGGGGGTCGCAGCGGCACCTCGTTCGACCTGATGGTCCCCTCCGACAACTTCGTCACCCGGTTCCGCAACGGCGAGCAGCTCACCGAGCTGGACCGTTCGGCCATCTCCAACCTGGGGAACCTCGGGGAGACCTTCGCCGATGCCTCGTACGATCCCGGCAACCGGTTCAGCGTCCCGTGGGCCACCGGCACCACCGGCATCGGGTACGACACCACCGTATTCCCCGAGCCGCCCGGGTACGAGGTCTTCCTCGACCCGGCCCACCTGGGGAGGATGTCGATCCTCGACGAGGTGCGCGACGCCATGGGGCTCGCCCTCTTCTCGCTCGGGGAGGATCCCAACACCACGTCGGAGGAGACCATCGAGGCCGCCGCCGACCAGCTCATCGCCATGAAGCCCCAGCTCAGCGGCTTCGACTCGGCCGGCTACCTCGACGGTCTCGCCTCCGGGGATCTCGTGGCGGCCCAGGCGTACTCCTCCGACCTGCTCCAGGCCCGGCAGTCGAACCCGGATCTGGCGTTCGTGCTTCCCCCTGCCGGTGCGCTGCGATGGGTCGACGCGATGGTGGTGCCCGTCGACGCTCCTCGCCCGGACAACGCCCACCGCTTCATCGACTTCTACCTCGAGCCCGAGATCGCCGCGGCGAACTCGATCGCCATCAGGGCGGACACCGGCAACGCCGCCGCCGTCGAGTTGCTCCCCGCCGAGATCCTCGACGACCCGGTCATCTTTCCCGACCCAGCCACCGCCGACCTCCTCGTGTTCACCGAAGAGCTCGGACCGGTCGAGGAGCTCTACGCAGAGGCGTTCGATCGGGTCAAGGAGGCCTGACCGGCCGAGAGTGACACGGCCCACGATGGGGTAGGGGCCCCATCTGTCGGAGGAGGCCGGACCTCCCCCAGTCCCGAGCCTTTGTGTGGTGGCCGGGCCGGGAGGTCCGGCCGGGAATGACACAGTTTGCCGTGTGAAACGGTCTGCCGCTACACTCGGTGCGGCCGCAGGCCCCCCCGGTTTGCGCGCGGTCCTCACCGCAAACGTCCATTCGGCCGTCCGGTTCGTTCCGTTCGGCCCCGACCAAACCCGTGATGTACCCCACGCGGTACCGCTCGCCCGGTGGTCAGCCGCCGTCCCGCCCGGGACGCCCGCTGGCGCTGCACGGCGAAGTACCACGACGGGTCCAAGAGAGACAGGAACCCGCCTGTGGCCAACGAGCCCCGGATCCGAATCCGCCTCAAGGCGTACGACCATTCGGTGGTCGACGAGTCGGCGCGCAAGATCGCCGAGACCGTGGTCCGCACCCAGGCGAGGATCCGCGGCCCGGTCCCCTTGCCGACCCGCGTCCACCGTTACACGGTCATCCGCGGCCCCCACATCGACAAGACCAGCCGCGAGCACTTCGAGATGCGGATCCACAAGCGGCTCATCGACATCATCGACCCGACCCCGAAGACGGTCGACGCCCTGATGCGCCTCGACCTGCCCGCCGGGGTGGAAGTCGAGATCAAGACATGAAGGCGATCGTCGGCGAGAAGTTGGGCATGACCCAGGTGTTCGACGACCAGTCGCGGGTGGTCCCGGTGACGGTCATCAAGGCGGGTCCGGTCCACGTCGCCCAGATCAAGACCGAGGCCCGCGACGGCTACTCGGCCATCCAGGTCGCCTTCAAGGAGATGAAGGCCAAGCAGGTCAACCGCCCCCAGGCCGGCCACTTCGCCAGGGCCAACGTCACCCCCACCAAGCACCTGGTCGAGGTGCGGGTGGACGACGTGTCCGAGTTCAAGATCGGCCAGCGCATCGGGGTCGCCGACCTGTTCGCCCCCGGCATGAAGGCCGATGTCACCGGGATCTCCAAGGGCAAGGGCTTCGCCGGTGTGATGAAGCGACACAACTTCCAGGGCCAGGGCGCCTCCCACGGCGCCCACAGGGTGCATCGAGCCCCCGGCTCGCTGGGCGCCTGCGCCACCCCCGCCAGGGTGTTCAAAGGGAAGCGCCTCCCCGGCCGCATGGGCAACGACACCACCACGGTGCTGAACCTCGAGGTCGTCCAGGTGGACGCCGAGCGCGACCTCCTCATGGTGAGGGGCGCCGTGCCCGGGCCCAAGGGCGCCGTCCTGGTGATCCGCGAGGCGGTGAAGGCCCATGCCTGAGAAGCTCACCGCAGAGCTATGGACCGCCGGAGGCGAACGCCAGGGTGAGGTCGAGCTCTCCGCGGAGATCTTCGGCATCGAGCCGAACGTGTCGGTGATGCACCAGGTGGTGACCGCCCAGCTCGCCGCCGCCCGCGCCGGGACCCACTCGACCAAGACGAGGGGCGAGGTGCGCGGCGGAGGCAGGAAACCGTGGCGCCAGAAGGGCCTCGGCCGGGCCCGCCACGGCTCTATCCGCTCCCCACAGTGGATCGGCGGCGGCATCGCCCACGGGCCCAAGCCCCGCGACTACTCCCAGCGGACCCCCAAGAAGATGCGGCGGCTCGCCCTCCGCAGCGCCCTGTCGACCCGCGCCGCCACCGGCAACATCAAGGTGGTGGAGACCTTCGACGTCTGGGAGAAGCCACGCACCAAGAACGCCATCGCCCTGCTCGAAGCCATGGGCGTCGAGGGCAAGGTGTTGCTGATCGCCGAGGACCACGAGAAGGTGGCGATCAAGTCGTTCCGGAACCTGGCCACCGTCATCGCCTCCAACCTGGGGCAGGCCAACACCTACGACGTCCTGTGGGCCGACACCGTGGTGATGAGCCGGGGGACGCTGGCGCTCGGCCAGTCGGCGCCGCGGGGCACCGAGGCCCACGCCGAGGCGGTCCGCTCCGGCCGCGCCGACCGTGCCGAGGGAGACACGACCGGTGGTGACGAGGCATGAAGAACCCGCGCGACATCATCCTGCAGCCGGTGGTCTCGGAGAAGTCGTACGACCTCATCGAGTCGGTCAACACGTACACGTTCGAGGTCGACCGCCGGACCAACAAGACCGAGATCCGCCAGGCGATCGAGCAGATCTTCGGGGTGAAGGTGCTTGCGGTCAACACCATCAACCGCAAGGGCAAGCGCAAGCGCACCGGCGTCAAGGTCGGCACCCGCTCGGACAGCAAGCGCGCCCTGGTCAAGCTCGCCGCCGGCGAGTCCATCGACATCTTCGAGGTGTGACGCCATGGCCGTGAGAAAGCTCAAGCCCACCTCGCCCGGTCGCCGGTTCCAGACCGTGTCCGACTTCGCCGCGGTGACCACCGACCAGCCGGAGAAGTCGCTGCTCGACAAGCAGAAGCGGTCGTCCGGTCGCAACACCCACGGACGCATCACCTCCCGCCACCGTGGCGGTGGTCACAAGAAGCGGTACCGGATCGTCGACTTCCGGCGCAACAAGGACGGGGTGCCCGCCAGGGTGGCCACCATCGAGTACGACCCCAACCGGAACGCCCTCATCGCCCTGCTCCACTACGTCGACGGGGAGAAGCGCTACATCATCGCCCCGGTCGGGGTGAAGGTGGGCGACATGCTCGAGTCTGGATCCGGCGCCGAGATCCGGCCCGGCAACGCCCTGCCGCTGCGCAACATCCCAACCGGCACCGTGGTCCACAACGTGGAGCTGCGACCCGGGGGCGGCGCCAAGATGGGCCGCGCCGCCGGCACCGCCATCCAGCTGATGTCGAAGGAGGGCAGCGTCGCCCTGCTCCGCCTCCCTTCGGGCGAGATGCGGCAGGTGGAGCTCGGCTGCCGGGCCACCGTCGGTCAGGTCGGCAACACCGAGTCGGAGCTGATCAAGGTCGGCAAGGCGGGGCGGGGCCGCTGGAAGGGCAAGCGCCCGCAGAGCCGTGGGGTCGCCATGAACCCCGTCGACCACCCGCTCGGAGGCGGTGAGGGACGCAGCTCGGGCGGCCGCCACCCGGTGAGCCCGTGGGGGAAGCCGGAGGGTCGGACCCGCCGCAAGAACAAGGCCAGCGACAAGTACATCGTCCGTCGCCGGGCGAAGAAGGGCCGTAGGTGACCGATGATGCGAGGTAAGCGATGACGAGAAGCCTCAAGAAGGGCCCCTTCGTCGACGAGCACCTGCTGCGCAAGGTGGAGACCGCCAACGACAAGGGTGAGAAGCGGGTCATCCGCACCTGGAGCCGGCGCTCGACCATCGTCCCCGAGATGGTGGGCCACACCATCGCGGTCCACGACGGCCGCAAGCACGTCCCGGTGTACGTCAGCGAGTCCATGGTCGGCCACAAGCTCGGCGAGTTCGCCCCGACGCGGACGTTCCGCGGCCACTCCGGCGAGAAGGCGGCGAGGCGGCGATGAACGCGCGGGCCCAGGCGAAGTACATCAGGCAGTCGCCGTACAAGGTGCGGCGGGTGCTCGATCTCGTGCGCGGGCTGCCCGTGGCGGACGCCCGCGACGTCCTCACCCTGACCAACCGCCGGGCCACCGACCCGGTGCTGAAGGTGCTCGACTCGGCGGTCGCCAATGCCGAGCACAACCTGGCGATGGACGCCGAGGAGCTGTTCGTCACCGAGGCGTTCGCCGACGAGGGGCCCACCCTGAAGCGGTGGCGCCCCAAGGCCCGCGGCCGGGCCAACCGCATCCGCAAGCGCACCAGCCACATCACCATCGTCGTCGGAGACCGGGAGGAGGACTGACATGGGGCAGAAGATCCATCCCTACGGCCTCCGGCTGGGGATCGTCACCGATTGGAAGTCGCGGTGGTATTCCGACAAGGACTACGCCGCCAACGTCAACCAGGACCATCAGATCCGCACGTACCTGCGGCGTGAGCTGAAGCGCGGCGCCCTGGCCCGCATCGACATCGAGCGCATCGGCAACGCCAAGGTGCAGGTCGACGTGCACACCGCACGTCCCGGCGTGGTGATCGGCCGCGGCGGGTCCGAGGCCGAGCGGCTGCGCAGCGGGCTGGAGAAGCTCACCGGTCGGCAGGTCAAGTTCAACGTCATCGAGGTCCAGAACGCCGAGATGGACGCCACCCTGCTCGCCCGGAGTGTCGCCGACCAGCTCGAGGGCAGGGTCGCCTTCCGCCGGGCGATGAAGCGCGCCGTCGCCACCGCACTGAAGGCAGGCGCCGAGGGTGTCCGCGTCCAGGCGTCCGGCAGGCTCGGTGGCGCCGACATGGGCCGCCGGGAGTGGTATCTCGAGGGTCGGGTGCCGCTGCACACGTTGCGCGCCGACATCGACTTCGGCCGGGCAACCGCCACCACGACGGTGGGCGCCATCGGGGTCCAGGTGTGGGTCTACAAGGGCGACGTGCTCAGGTCGACCGTCGACAGTCGTGAGAAGATCGCCGCCGAGGCCCGCCTCGCCGCCGGCGGGCCGTCCGAGCGCCGTCGCTCGGTGAAGTCCCGTGCCGAGGCCGCCGCCGGAGAGGCCGGCGGCCGCCGGCTCATCGAGGCGGGCGGAGGCAAGCGGGTCGTCGAAGCCGGTGGGGGCAAGCGTCCCGGCCGCCGGCTCATCGAGGCGGGCGGTGGCCGACGTCTCACCACCAGCGACGCCGCCGCCGAGTTCGACCAGGCTCGCGAGGAAGAGACCGACGAGGTAGCCGCCATGGTCGATGGTGCCGGCGCCGAGGTCGTCGCCGAGACGCCCGTGGCCGAGGCGCCCGCTGCCGATGAGCCGGTTGCCGGCGTCGCCGACGAGGCCGTGACCGAACCGGCTGCCGATGAGCCGGTTGTCGAGGCTCCTGCCGGCGAGTCCGTGACCGAACCGGCTGCTGCCGCCGTCGCCGCCGAGCCGGTCGCCGAAGTCCCTGCCGACGAACCGGTTGTCGAGGTGTTCTCCCGACGAGGCCGTGACCGAACCGGCTGCCGCTGAGCCGCTCGCCGAGGTCACGGAGACCGAAGAGCCGATCGCCGAGGTGCCGCCAACCGAGGCCGCGGCCGAGGAGCCGGTCGTCGACGTCACCGAGACCGACGAGGCCACCGAAGTCACCGACGACGGCGAGGACGCTCCGGACGCCCCGGCCGGCCAGCCCTCCGCCGAGGCGGGGGACGAGGACGGGGAGGAGGTGACCTGACCATGCTGATGCCGAAGCGGACCAAGTACCGCAAGACCCAGAAGGGTCGGATGACCGGCGCCGCCAAGGGGGGCACCAGGGTCTCGTTCGGGGACTACGGGCTCCAGGCCCAGGAGTCTGGTTGGGTCAGCGCCCGTCAGATCGAGGCCGCCCGTATCGCCATGACCCGCGCCATCAAGCGCGGCGGCAAGGTCTGGATCAACATCTTCCCCGACAAGCCGATCACCGAGAAGCCGGCCGAGACCCGGATGGGCTCCGGCAAGGGCAACCCCGAGTACTGGGTGGCGGTGATCAAGCCCGGCCGGGTGATGTTCGAGATGGCCGGGGTCGACGAGGAGCTGGCTCGTGAGGCCATGCGCCTCGCCGCCCACAAGCTGCCGGTGAAGACCAAGTTCGTGGTGAGGGACGAGCTGTGAAGACCACCGAGCTGCGAAACCACACGTACCGCGAGCTGGCGGCGAAGCTGGACGAGGCGAAGGAGGAGCTGTTCAACCTTCGCTTCCAGATGGCGACCAACCAGCTCGACAACACGTCGCGCCTCGGCCAGGTCCGGCACGAGGTGGCCAGGATCAAGACGGTGATGCGCGAGATGGAGATCGAGGAGTGGCGCAACCAGCAGGAGGGCACGGCATGACCGACGAACGTGGACGGCGCAAGATGCGCACCGGTGTCGTCGTCTCCGACGCCCGTGACAAGACGGTGACGGTCGAGGTGAAGGCCTCGAAGCGCCATCCCAAGTACGGCAAGACCATGCCATCGCGCAAGCGGTATCACGCCCATGACGAGGCCAATGACGCCCGTCTCGGTGACACGGTCCGCATCGTGGAGACCCGCCCGCTCTCGAAGAGCAAGCGGTGGCGGGTCGCCGAGATCGTGGAGCGGGCCCGATGATCCAGACCGAGTCGAGGTTGCGCGTCGCCGACAACACCGGCGCCCGGGAGGTGCTCTGCATCCGGGTCCTCGGTGGGTCGCGGCGCCGCTACGCCCACGTCGGCGACGTCATCGTCGGGGCGGTGAAGGAGGCCACCCCGGGTGGCACCGTCAAGAAGGGCGAGGTGGTGAAGGCCGTCGTGGTGCGCACCCGCAAGGAGAGCAGGCGCCAGGACGGGACATACATCCGCTTCGACGACAACGCCTGCGTCATCATCAATGACCAGCAGCAGCCGCGTGGCACCCGCATCTTCGGCCCGGTGGGACGTGAGCTGCGCGACAAGAAGTTCATGCGCATCGTGTCGCTCGCTTCGGAGGTGCTCTGATGAAGCTCAAGGTGGGCGACACCGTGCGGGTCATCGCCGGCAAGGACAAGGGCACCGAGAGCCGGGTGGCCAGGGTCATCAAGGAACGCAACAAGGTCATCGTCGAGGGCGTCGCCACCGCCAAGCGGCACCAGCGGCCCCAGGGACAGACCATGCAGGGCGGGATCATCGACAAGGACATGCCGATCGACGCCTCGAACGTGATGATCGTGTGCCCCGACTGTGGCCCCACCCGCATCGGCTACGCCATCGACGGCGACGGCCGCAAGCGCCGGGTCTGCCGCAAGTGCGGAGGTGACCTGTGACCCCGCGGTTCAAGCAGCGGTACGACGAGGAGATCAGGGCCCAGCTCAAGGAGCAGCTCGGCCTGGGCAACATCATGGACGTTCCCCGGCTCCAGAAGATCTCGGTCAACATGGGGTTGGGTGACGCCGTCGCCGACTCCAAGCTGGTCGATGCCGCCGTCGCCGACATGAGGGTCATCACCGGGCAGCAGCCCAAGGTGAACCGGGCCCGCAAGTCGATCGCCAACTTCAAGCTGCGTGAGGGCATGCCCATCGGGGTGTCGGTCACGCTACGGGGTGTCCGCATGTGGGAGTTCTTCGACCGCCTGGTGACGCTGGCGATCCCCAGGATCCGGGACTTCCGCGGGCTCAACCCGAACGGGTTCGACGGGACGGGCAACTACAGCTTCGGGGTGAACGAGCAGCTGATCTTCCCGGAGGTCGAGTACGACCAGGTTGGCAAGGTGAGGGGCATGGACATCACGTTCGTGACCACGGCGAGGACGGACGACCAGGGCCGGGCATTCCTGGCGGCGTTCGGCTTCCCGTTCCGGCAACAGGCAGGTGTGTGATGGCGAAGAAGTCGATGATCAACAAGAACAACCGGCGCAAGGCGCTGGTGGAGCGCTACGCCGAACCACGCGCCGCCCTGGTCGCCGTGATCAAGGACCCGGAGCGCTCGTACGAGGAGAAGCGCGAGGCCTATCAGGGCCTGGCGAAGATGCCCCGCGATGCCAGCGCCTCCCGGTACCGCAACCGGTGCGGGGTGAGCGGCCGTCCCCGCGCCTACTACCGCAAGTTCGGGATGTCTCGAGTGGCACTGCGCGATCTCGCCCACAACGGCGAGCTCCCCGGTGTCAGGAAGGCTTCTTGGTGATGTACACCGATCCGATCGCCGACATGCTCACCCGGATCCGCAACGCCAACCAGGCGTTGCACTCCGAGGTCACCATGCCCGCCTCCAAGATGAAGGAGGGCATCGCAGAGATCCTCGCCGCCGAGGGCTATGTCGACAGCTTCAAGATCGAGGATGCCGGGGTGGGCCGCTCGCTCACCATCCGGCTCCGCTACAGCGACGACCGGGTGAGGGTGCTCAAGGGCATCAAACGGGTGTCTTCGCCCGGCCATCGGGTCTACAAGCCGGCGGCGTCGATCGGACGCGTCCAGGGCGGCCTCGGTGTCGCCATCGTGTCCACGTCGCAGGGCCTGCTCACCGACCGCGAGGCACGTCGCCGCAAGGTGGGCGGCGAAGTCGTGTGCGAGGTGTGGTGATGAGCCGCATCGGCAACAGCCCGATCCCGGTGCCCACCGGCGTCGACGTCACCGTCGACGGCCCAACGGTGTCGGTGAAGGGCCCCAAGGGGGCGTTGAGCCGCTGGGTGGACGAGCGCATCGCGGTGTCGGTGGACGACGGTGTCGTCACCTTGAGCCGGGACAGCGACGAACGCGACATTCGATCCTTGCATGGGCTCTACCGTGCGCTGCTGGCCAACATGGTCACCGGCGTGTCGGATGGCTACCGCAAGGAGCTGCAGGCGGTCGGTGTCGGTTACCGCGCCAACCTCCAGGGCCGTCGTCTCGAGCTGCAGGTGGGCTTCTCCCACCCGGTCGTCATCGAGGCGCCCGACGGCATCGACTTCGAGGTCCCGGAGCCCACCCGGATCGTCGTCTCCGGCATCGACAAAGAGCTGGTGGGGCAGACGGCGGCGGACATCCGGCGGGTGCGCCCCCCCGAGCCATACAAGGGCAAGGGCATCCGCTACCTCGACGAGCAGGTGCGCCGCAAGGCCGGCAAGGCAGGTGGATGATGCGCGGATCACGAACCGACGCCAGGCGGAGACGCCACACCAGGGTCCGCAAGACGGTGCGGGGGACGGCGACCCGGCCCCGCCTCGCCGTGTTCCGGAGCAACCGGTACATCTATGCCCAGGTCATCGACGACGAGCGTGGGTTCACGCTGGTCAGCGCATCGTCGCGGGAGAAGGACCTCGCCGGGCGCGCCCTCTCCCTGGAGACGGCTGAAGAGGTTGGGCAAGCTGATCGCAACGCGCGCCGCCGCCGCCGGGGTCGAAGCCGTGGTGTTCGACCGGGGCGGGTTCGCCTTCCACGGGAGGGTGAAGGCGCTCGCCGAAGGGGCGCGCCAGGCCGGGCTCGAGTTCTGAGAGACGTGAGGAGCACGAAGTGACCAGCAGGAGATCGGACAGCCGAACCCGCGACAGCGAGTTCGAGGAGCGGGTGATCGCCATCAACCGCGTGGCCAAGGTGGTCAAGGGCGGGCGGCGGTTCTCGTTCACCGCGCTGGTCACCGTTGGCAACGGCGCCGGCAAGGTGGGTGTCGGCTACGGCAAGGCCAAGGAGGTGCCGACCGCCATCCAGAAGGCGATCGAGATCGCCAAGCGCGCCATGGTCGACGTGCCCATGGCGGGGACCACCATCATCCACGAGGTCATCGGGGTGCACGGCGCCTCGCGGGTCATGCTCAAGCCGGCATCGGCCGGTACCGGGGTCATCGCCGGCGGTGCGGTACGCCAGATCCTCGAAGCTGCCGGCATCCGTGACGTGCTGGCGAAGTCGCTTGGCTCGCCGACCCACATCAACGTCGCCCGGGCCACCATGGACGCCATCGCCCGGCAGCGCCGCCCGGAGGACGTGGCCCGTGCCCGGGGCAAGCGCGCCGAGGAGATCTTCCCGCCGGCGCTGCTCGCCGCCTACCGCTCGGCCGAGCTGATGAAGACCCAGGCCGGGGCGCGGGCGGGTGGCAAGGTGGGTGAATAGCCGTGGCCGGCACGCTGAAGATCACGTTGCGCAAGAGCACGATCGGCGAGAAGCCGAAGACCCGGGCCACTGTGGAGAGCCTGGGGCTCCGCAAGCTCAACCAGACGGTGGAGCGCCCCGACTCGCCGGATGTCCGCGGGATGGTGTTCCGCGCCAGGCATCTGCTCGAGGTGGAGGAGTCGGGGACGGCACCGAGGGACGGTGAGAAGAGATGAAGCTGCACCACCTGAAGCCGGCCGACGGCTCGAGGACGAAGAAGATCCGGGTCGGCCGCGGGGAGAGCGGGCGTCGGGGCAAGACCGCCGGCCGCGGCACCAAGGGCCAGAAGGCGCGCGGCCAGGTCCGGCCCGGGTTCGAGGGCGGGCAGATGCCCTTGCAGCGGCGGCTTCCCAAGCTCAAGGGGTTCAAGAACCGGAACAAGGAGTACTTCGCCCTGATCAACGTCGGGCGGCTGGCCCAGTTCGACGCCGGCACCGAGGTCACCCCCGAGGTGCTGCGCGCCGCCGGGTTGGTCAAGCACCGCGGTCGGGTCAAGGTGCTCGGGGAGGGTGACATAGACCGTGCCCTCACCGTCCGCGCCCATGCCTTCAGCCTGGGCGCCGTCGAGAAGATCAAGGCGGCCGGAGGCACCGCCGAGGTCATCGACGCCGCTGCCGCGGCGCCGGCCGAGTAGCCGGCACCGCCGACCGGCCATCCGGTCGCCCCACGCCCGACCACTAACCTCGTCACACTCCCAGAAGAGGCTCTCCCGCAGTCATGCTGTCCGTCTTCCGCAACATGTTCAGGATCCCGGACCTCCGGAACAAGATCCTGTTCACCCTGTTCATCTTCGCCGTCTACCGGCTGGGCACCGCCATCCCGACCCCGGGCGTCGATCTCGACGCCGTCCAGCAGTTCGCCGAGCAGTCGGCGACCAGCGGGTTCGTCGGGCTGATCAACCTCTTCTCCGGCGGGGCGTTGGAGACCTTGTCGGTGTTCGCCCTGGGGATCATGCCCTACATCACGGCGTCGATCATCATGCAGCTGCTCGGGGTGGTCATCCCCCGCCTCCAGGCGCTCCAGGAGGAGGGCGACGCCGGGCGCAAGGTGATCACCCAGTGGACGCGCTACGTGACCGTCGTGCTGGCCCTCATCCAGTCGACCTCGTTCACCTTCCTGTTCCATTCCGGGCAGTTCACCGGGGGCATCGACCTGGTCCCGGACTTCACGGTCCGCAACGTGCTCACCATCATCATCACGATGACCGCCGGCACCGCCCTCATCATGTGGCTCGGCGAGCTCATCACCCAGCGGGGCGTCGGCAACGGGATGTCGTTGATCATCTTCGTGAGCATCGTCAGCCAGCTCCCGTCGCAGCTCGAGATCCTGCGGGTCAACTCGAACGTGGGCCAGTTCATCGCCGTGCTGCTGCTGATGCTGGCGCTCACCATCGGGATCATCTTCATCGACCAGGGCCAGCGGCGGATCCCCATCCAGTTCTCCCGCCGGATCAGGGGCCGCCGGATGATGGGTGGGCAGAGCACCTACATCCCGCTCAAGGTCAACATGGCCGGGGTCATCCCGGTGATCTTCGCCACCTCGATCATGTACTTCCCGGTCCTGATCGCCTCCATGCTCCCCGCCACCGGTTGGGGGCAGTCGGTGCGGGACTGGATCGACTCCAACCTCACCTCGGCGAGCGCAGGCGGGTTGTCGCCGACCCTGCCCTACATGTTCCTGCTGGGCGTGATGGTGGTGTTCTTCACCTACTTCTACACCGCCATCCAGTTCGACCCGGAGCGCCAGGCGGACACCATCCAGCGCCAGGGCGGGTTCATTCCCGGTATTCGCCCGGGACGGCAGACGGTGAGCTACCTCCAGCACGTGCTGAGCCGGATCACCCTCCCCGGGTCGCTGTACCTGGCCGTGGTGGCCATCGCCCCCTCGTTCCTCGGCTGGCTGTGGGACATCCCGGTGGGCCTCTCCGGGGTCTCGGTCCTGATCGTCGCCGGGGTGGCGCTGGAGACCATGAAGCAGATCGAGAGCCAGCTGATGATGCGCAACTACGAGGGCTTCCTGCGCTGATGACGCCGACGAGCCGTCCCACGATGGGCCGATGATGGGCAGGCGGCTGCTCTTCCTCGGCCCGCCCGGTGCGGGCAAGGGAACCCAGGCGGCGATGCTGGCCCGTGCGGTCGGCATCCCCCACCTTTCCACCGGCGAGATGCTGCGCCGGGCCGTCTCCGAGGGCACCGAGCTGGGACGCCGCGCCGAGGCGATCATGGCAGCCGGCGACCTGGTCCCCGACGAGCTGGTGGTGGCGATGGTGGGGGAGCGGCTGGCCGGGCCCGATGCCGCCTGCGGCTACCTGCTCGACGGCTTCCCCCGGAACGCGGCACAGGCGGAGGCGCTCACCGCCGGGGTCGGCGCCGGTGCGATCGAGCTGGTGGTGCTGCTCGAGGTCGGCGAGGACGAGCTGGTCGCCCGGCTGCTGGGTCGCGCCGCCGAGCTGGGGCGGAGTGACGACAACGAGGAGACGATCCGACGCCGGCTCCGGGTCTACCACGAGGAGACGGCGCCGCTGGTCGGGTACTACCCGGCGGCCGGGGTGCCGGTGGCCGCCATCAACGGCGTCGGCACCGTCGACGACGTGTTCGCCCGTATCGTCACTGCACTCGCCGCCGACCGCTGACCGGCACCGTTACGGCTCCGCACGACGGGATGGCTCGACGATGAGCAAGGTGATCACCCGGAAGGCGGCGGCCGACTTCGAGAAGATGGTCGTCGCCGGTCGGTGCGTGGCGGCCGCCCACTCCGCGGTGCGGGGCGCCGCGGTGCCCGGGGTCTCCACCGCCGACCTCGACGCCATCGCCGCCTCGGTGATCCGCGACCACGGATGCCGTCCTTCGTTCCTCGGTTACCACGGGTACCCGGCCAGCATCTGCGCCTCCCCGAACTCCGCTGTGGTCCACGGCATCCCGGGGGACCACCGGCTTCGGGACGGCGACATCCTGTCGATCGACGCCGGGGCCATCTACGAGGGCTGGCACGCCGACGCCGCATTCACCATGCCCATCGGCACCGTCCCTCCCGAGGTGGCCACCCTGCTCGAGGTCACCGAGCAGGCCCTGTGGAACGGCATCGCCAAGGCGGTCTCCGGCAACCGGCTCGGTGACATCGGCCACGCCGTTGAGGAGACCGCTCGGCCCCACGGTTACGGCGTGGTACGCGAGTACGTCGGCCACGGGATCGGGAGGGCGATGCACGAGTCGCCCGATGTCCACAATTTCGGGTCACCGGGCAAGGGCATGCGGCTCAAGACCGGGATGGCCCTGGCCATCGAGCCGATGTTCACCATGGGCACCGAGGAGACGGTGACCCTCGACGACGGTTGGACCGTGGTGACCGCCGACGGCGCACTGTCCGCGCACTTCGAGCACACCGTGCTCCTCACCGAGCAGGGATCGGTGGTGTCGACGCTGCCCGAGCCGGTGCTGGTACCCGGCTGAGCCGCGTTCTCAGGGCTGGATAGGGACCAACCGCTCGGCGATCCTCACCGCCTCGGCGAGCGGGGCGTCGGCCTCGATCCGTACCGGGACCCCGTGCCGCGTGGTCAGCAGGGTGTTGCCTGCCAGCCGTGCCTCGTCCGGCCGGACATCGCCGGCGGCGTCGCGCAGCAGCAGCGTGTGGGGGGCACCGGAGATCCACACGCCATCGGCGCCGGCCACAGTGACCGGCTCGATGGTGGTCCCCGGGCCGACCTCCTTCATAGCCAACTCCTCGTCGATCGCCCCGTCGAACTGGGTGACGAGGAGCATCCAGCCCTCGGTGGGCGATCCGTAGGCGAGGGTGACCATGCCACCCGCCACCGAGGTGTCGAGGAACACGGCATCGGGTTCGACGCCTTCCAGCCCGACCAGGTCGAAGTCGACCGCCGCCGCCGCGGCGGCGACGGTGGTGAGCTGGCCGAGGTCGCCCACCGTGGCGCGCCGGGGTCAGGTGGGCCACCTGTGAGACGCCGACCGGGCCCAGCCCGAGCAGGTCCGCCACCGCTCGACGCGCCGCGGGCACGCCGGCGGTGAGCACCACGGCGACGACGGCGGCCACCGCCGCCACCCGCCACATGAGCCGCCGGTGTCGCCGGACAGGCTCGACGCCGGCGATCCGGTCGGCGACTGCCTCGACCAGCGGAGGGGTTGCCGGGAAGGCGACGTCGGGCGCCAGGTCCGTGAGCAGGGCGGCGATGGCGGACGGTGACGTCATGGACGTCGCCCTTCGAGGTCGCTGCGGAGTCGCTCCATCGCCCGCCACATGCGTGACTTCACGGTGCCGGGGGGCACGCCGGCCGCGGCCGCCGTCTCCGCCTCCGACAGCTCGAGGAAGTAGCGCAACCCCACCACCAGGCGCTCGGTCTCGGGGAGCCGGTTCACCGCCTCGAGCAGGGCTCGCCTCGTCTCCGCCGCCTCGGCTTCGTGCTCGGGGGTGCGGTCCGGGGTCGACGGTGCCAGCCGGACGGCCCGAGCCTCGTACGCCAGGCGGCGGCCCGCCGAGCGGCGCCGGTTGCGGGCCTCGTTGGCGACGATCGTGAGCAGCCACGGCCGGAAAGGTCGCTCCGGGTCGAAGCGGTGCAGCGACCGGTAGGCCTTCACGAAGCCCTCCTGGGCGGCGTCCTCCGCCTCCGGGGCCGATCCGGTGACCAGGTAGGCGACACGGAAGGCGATCTGCTGGTGGGCCGCCACCAGCTGGGAGTAGGCGGTGCGGTCGCCGGCACGGGCGCGGGTGGCCAATTCGACCTCGTCAGGGGTCGGTTCGTCGGAGGTGCCGGGTTCAGGCGGCACCGGCCCTACGCCGTCCGAGCGCCAGCGCTGCGGTCACCGCCGCCAGCCCGACGGCGAGCCAGATCGCCCACGGGACGGCAGGAGCCGGTTCGGCCCGAGTGGGGTCAGCCACGGGCTCGGCGGCGTCGACCGGCGCCTCCGGGGCGGTCACCGGGCGGAAGGGGACGCCGTACGCGTCGAGCATCTCCAGCACGGCGGGGTCGGCGGCCACCCAGCGCTCGGGGGAGTCATGCTCCATGAACTCGAGTCGTTGCGCCGCCATGTGCACCACGGGACCCCCGGCAGCGTTCGGGTACAGGTCGGTGGCTACCGCCTCGTCGCCCATGTGCCACGTCACGGTGTACCGGGTGCCCAGGTCGCTCGGAGGCGAGGCGATGACCTCACCGCGGGCCGACATCGCGGATCCCTCGACGTCCATCACCACCTGCCAGAAGCCGGCGGCCTCGACGAAGGCGGCGAAGTCGGTTCCCGAGCCCGGTTCCCCGTCGCCTTCGAGCTCGATGGGCTCGGCGATGCCGGGGCCGATGACCGTCGCCCCGGTCGGACCCTTGGCCCAGGCCGGGCCCACCACCAACATCGCCAGGGCGAGCACCCCGGCCAGAACGATCATCCGCCTCATCACAGGTCCTCCTTCGGCTGCATGGTCACCCCTCATACACCGCCGACGCAGGAACGGTTCGGAGCTGGCCTCAGGCGAGCTCGTCGAGGTACTTGGGCAGCATCACCCGCCAGGTGGGCCAGTCGTGCGGCCAGGTCTCGTCCCACTGGTCGACCCGGTTGGGGATTCCCTTGGCTCCGAGGACGTTGGCCATCTGCCAGGTGCGCTCAGGGTATTCCCAGTCACCGCTGCCGGTGGCGAACAGGGCGAACCGATGACGGAGCGTGTCGAGCTGCCACCCGCCCATGTCGGGGAGGAAATGGAGCGGAGACGAGAAGTAGAAGTCGTCGTTCCAGTGGCCGTGGAGCCGGTCGGAGAGGTCGTAGGTGCCACTCATGCACAGGGCGGCCCGGAAGAGGTCGGGGTGGCGGGTGAGCACCTCGATCGCCCAGAAGGCGCCCACCGACGCTCCCGCCGAGATCACCTCGATCCCGGGGTCGGCGCAGTCGAGGCGGATGGCCGGGACCACTTCCTCGGCGACGAACCGGTCGAACTGGTTCTGCAGCCACATGGCGTGGCGGGGATCGTCGCGCATCATCCACGATCGTCCCGACATCGAGTCCACCGAGTAGACCTTGATCCGGCCCGCCTCCAGCAGCCCGGCGACGGATGAGACGGCGTGGAACCGCTCCGCCTCTTCGGCGTCGCCGCCGGCGGTGGGGAACAGCAGCACCGGGGTGCCGTAGGTGCCCCACCGGGCGAGGCTGACGTGCTGCTCGACCCGGTCCGAGTACCAGTACTCGACCGACTTCACGCGCCGTCACTCCTGCCCGGGCCTGCGGAGGCGGCGAGGCGGTCCTCCTCGGTGCGCCGCCAGAACTGGATCAGGCCGTAGAAGTGGTCGGTGAACTCGTCGACCTCATGGGCGGGGAACAGCGTGGCCACCTTGCGGCGGATGATCTCCCGTGCCCGTTCGGTGCCGAAGTAGTCGAGGGCGGCTTGGTCGAGACCGGCGAGGTTGTCGGCGCAGAACCGGTCGAACCGGTCGGCGTCGAATCTCTCCCTGGCGAGCTTGCCGAGCGCCTCCAGCCGTTCTACGGGGTCGTCGATGGCCTCGGCGACGGCGAAGTAGTCGGCCCAGCCCAAGTCGTGGCGCATTTTCCGCTTGGTGGCGGCGCAGAACAGCGACCACCGGATGAGCGCCTTCACCAGCCAGGGCAGGTGGTAGTGCAGCGACGTCACCTGGCTGTCGGGGTTGGCGTTGGCGAAGTCGATCGGGTAGAAGGACCCGTCCTGGCGGAGCGCCTCGCACGAGTTGAAGTCCCACCCGAAGAAGGTGTTGATGGTCAGGGTGAGGTTGACCAGGTGCTCCCACTCGGCCCCGTCGACGACGTTGAACTCCACCTTGTAGCGGTCGTGGAGCGGGGCATCAGGGTCGTACTTGATGATGTTGACCTGGGGGCCGACCCCGAGGCAGCGGACGAACAGGTCGAAGGGAAACACCGCCTTCTGCAGGTGCATGATGCGCGACCCGGAGGCCTCGTAGGCGGCGACGAGGGCGTCCCCGTCGTCGATCTTGGTGACCCCGACCCAGGCGCCGCCGTCGTAGGGCTTCATGAACATCGGGTAGCCGATGCGCTCGCCCAGGGCGCGCAGGTCGAACATCTGGGCGTACCGGTCGAGGGTGACGTCGAGGTCGGCCTCGAGGGGATCGGTCCTCCCGTACTCCTTGGGGGGGAGCAGCCAGGTCTCCGGGATCTCCGCCCCGAGCCGCATCAGGGCGGCGTACGACGTGTGCTTCTGCATCGCTTGCAGCGTGAACGGGTTGTTGAGGACGTAGAGGTCGTCCTTCACCACCGCCTTCTTGATCCACTCCCGGCTGGTGTGGTACCAGGGGGTGAGCCGGTCGAGGACCACGTCGTACTTCACCGACTGGTCGAGATCGAATGGCTCGATGGTGATGCGCTCCACATCGAAGTCGACGGTCTCGCCGTCCATCTCCACCACCGGCGACATCTCGGCCAGGATGTCCTCGTAGAACTGGGGCCAGCAGAGATCGGCGCCGAGCGAGAGTCCGATGTGCCGAGTGCTCATGCCCCCAAGTTACCCCCGGCCGGACCAGCCGCGCCCGGCGCCGCCTCAGCCGCAGTGAGGAACGGCGTCGGCGGGGACCGGATCGTAGGCGACCGAATGGCCGCCTGCGGTCGCCGACACTGTGGGGTCGGGTCCCGGTGTCATGAGCACCTCGACCACGATCATCTCCGAGTCCGGGTCGACGAGATCAACCCACTCGGCCGGAACCGGAACCGACGTAGTGCCGGTGGCCCACCAGACCCCGTTGAGCTGACCGAGCACGCCGATCCCGCAGCGGGTATCCATCCGGAACGCGTGCGGGAAGCCGGGTTCGATGAAGCCGCCGCTCTCCTCGGGGTCCACTTGCTGCGACGCCTCGATGAGCTCGTCATCGGGACCGATGTCCTCGGCGCCTGCTACCGCACCGGGCACGGAGAGGTCGGCGTCGACCAAGGTGCGCTCCTCAGGGGCGCCCTCGGGCGGGTCGTCGGGGCCGAGCTGGATGGCGAACGGCCCGGCCGGGAGCCGGTCCCGATCGACGGCGACGACGTAGGCGTGCGGGTTGTCGTCGGCAGCGCAGGCCCCGGTGTAACCGGGGATGACGGCGACGGCGTGGACCAGGGCGGGCTCGCGATTGGTGACGACGGCGACGTCGTCGAGCCGGATCGGGCAGCTCGACCCGTAGACGGCGCCGAACCACACCACGACCTCGCGGGTGAAATCGACCTGCGGTGGTGGCGTGGTCAACCCGGCCCGTTGCCATAGGGCGGCGTACTGCTCATCGGTGGTGGCGATGCCGGTGCGGTAGGATCTCGCCGACCAACCCCTCACCGAGCAGGCGCCACCCGTCGCCGGCCTTGGCGCTGCGGACCTTCCGGGGCAGGGACCCCGGTGTCGTTCAGGCAGATGCGCTCCCCGGCCACCGGCGCCAATACCGACTCGAGGCGCCCGTCGGCGGCGTTGACGTCGAGCCCGACGGCCCAGTTGGTCACGAGGGTGCCGGAACCGCCATACGGCACCCCGCCATCCGTCAACAACCGGCCGACCCGTCTCTGCAACGCATTCAGCTGCTCCCAGCGAAGTCGGCGCCTCGACCGCCACCACGCCGACATCGGCGAACTCGGCTTCCAGTTCGGTTTGCCGGGCCGCCACCGTCGCCGGTGAAGGCGACCGTGATCCAGCCAGAGTGGTCGCGGTCGACCCAGATCTCCTGGTAGCCGGGCCGGTCCTTCGCCCAGGCTTTCACCGCCGAGGTGGGCTGCTCGTTACCGACGTACACGGGCTGGTCGCGGTACCACTCGGGCGGCGCCTCGATGTCAGGGAAGTCGTCGCACGCCGGGAAGACCGCGGACACCGGCGGCAATGAAGTCGAGCCGACCGGCGTCTCCGACGTCCCGGTCGCCATCGACGACGCCAACCCGCCATAAGACGTCGTGGGAGCGCTCGCTCGGTCCGGCGCTGCGCCGCAGGCCGCCAGTGCCACCAGGACGAGCAGCAGGGCGAAGCGTGAGCGCTCCATGGCCCTTCGACGGCTACCACCGCTGCGTGAGTTCCCGCCGGCGAGGGCACGTCGCCGCGCCGACGCGTCACGGGGCAGGAAGCAGATCCCGGAGCGCCTCGCCCAGCGAGTTCCGCCAACTCTGCCAGTGGTGGCCGTCGACCACCTCCTCGTAGGCGACGTCCGCACCGGTCGACTCGAGCACGGGTAGGAGGGCGCGGTTGTCATCGAGCAGGCCCTCGAAGATCCCCACGGCGACCGACATCCGGTCGACGGGACGCCCCGGCTTGGCGGTGAACGTCTTCACGAACTCGATCACCGGCTGGAAGGGGGCGCCGCGGTTGAGCGGGCCACCCAGGGCGGTGACGAACGACCCGGACAGCAGCACCGCCGAGCCGAACACTCCTGGGCGGCGCCACGCCGTGGCCAGGCTGGCCACCGCCCCCAGGCTGCTCCCGCCGATGACGCGCTCTACCGGGTCGTCGGAGGCGGCGAACTCCTCCTCGAGGCGGGGCAGCACCTCGTCGACCACGAAACGGGCGTGAACCTCCGAGGCGGTGTATTCCTGGTTGCGATGGATCGGGTCGAGCAGGGCGACCACGACGGGGCTCATCGCCCCGGAACCGATCAGGTTGTCGAGCACCGTCGCCAGCGAGGCGTACTCGACCATGTCACTGCCATCGTGGAGCACCACCACCGGGTACGGCCCGGAATCGGGATGCCCGGCGGGCAGGTAGACGAGGGCGAGCCGGTCGTCGGCGAAAGCGGAGCCCTCGATGGGGAGCGCCTCGAGGGTGCCTTTGGCGACATCGGGGTCGGGCGATACCCAGGCGGGCTCGACATAGCCGGGGGCATGAGCCACCGAGTTCGACCCGAACGGGTCGGAGGCGGTGCGCTTGTTGAGCGGGTCGAGGATGCGGTCGGTGCGATCCCGGCCGGTTACTTCAAGCTTGTACTCGACCCTGGCGGCACGGGGCAGCTCGACGGTGACGTGCCACAGGTCGGTGTCGGCGAGCCGTTCCATCGGCGGGATGGGTGGGAATCGCGCCATGAAGTGGACCACGCCCACCGACTCGGCATCCCCGACATAGGTGAAGGTGGTCGTGTCGCCGTCGGTGTACGGGGCACCGGCCCTGGTCAGCCGACGACGCAAGTAGGCAGGGGCCATGCGGCGACCGGCGGTGGCCAGGATCTCCGGCAGCGGGAGGGCGTCGAGCGCCGGGACGAGGGCCATGTGCGGCGGGAGGCTAGCGCGGGGCGCGGCGCATGGACCGGTCCGGAAAGCCCGCGATCGGGGGTAGAATGCCGTCGCAGCGGTGATTTGCCGGTGTTCCGGTCCCGGCTTAGAATCGTGATCCCGGTTCCCCATGGGTGCCGGGTTTCTCCGTGGCATCGATCCGTTGACGTCGCCCGCCGGTCGTCGACGCCGCAAGAGAGGCAGGAGCGCGCGACCTCCGGTTGGTCGTGCCACGACGGGAAAGGCTTCGAGGCAACAGGTTCAGGGGCAGATGAAGGTCTCAGCGTCCGCCAAGAAGATGTGTGAGAAGTGCCGGATCATCCGCCGTCACGGGCGGGTCTGGGTGATCTGCCCGAACCCGCGTCACAAGCAGCGTCAGGGGTAACCGATGGCTCGCATCGCAGGAACCGACCTTCCCAGGGACAAGCGCGTCGAGATCGGCCTCACCTACATCTTCGGGGTGGGGCGGAGCACGTCCCGCAAGGTGCTCGCCGACCTGGAGATCGACCTCGACACCAAGGTGCGCGACCTCACCGACGCCGAAGTGGTGAAGATCCGCCAGTACGTCGACTCCAACCTGACCGTCGAGGGTGACCTGCGGCGCGACGTGGCCCAGAACATCAAGCGCAAGATCGAGATCGGCAGCTACCAGGGGCTTCGCCACCGGCGCGGGCTCCCGGTGCGCGGCCAGCGCACCCACACCAACGCCCGCACCCGCAAGGGCAAGGCAGCCCCGATCGCGGGCAAGAAGAAGGTCGGCAAGTAGGCGCCCGCCTACCCCGACACAGCAGTAGTTCGGAGAGGTACAGGTACACGTGGCCAAGCAGCAGCGAACCCCGGGACGGCGTCGCGTCAAGCGGACGGTCCCGCACGGGCAGGCCCACATCAGGGCCACGTTCAACAACACCATCATCAGCATCTCCGACCAGGACGGGGGAGTGGTGGCGTGGACCTCGGGTGGCTCGGTCGGGTTCAAGGGCTCGCGCAAGTCGACCCCGTACGCCGCCCAGGTGGCCGCCGAGCAGGCCGCCCGCCGCGCCGGCGAGATGGGCATCCGCAAGCTCGACGTCATCGTCCGCGGCTCGGGCTCGGGTCGGGACACCGCCATCCGCACCCTGCAGAACATGGGCATCGAGGTGACCGGCGTCAGGGACGTCACCCCCAACCCGCACAACGGCTGCCGGCCCAAGAAGCGGAAGGGTCGCTGATGGCGCGCTACACCGGCCCCCGCACCAAGGTCAGCCGCCGTGCCCGCCAGCTCCTCGACGAGAACAAGGCGAGGTACTTCGACCGGCGGCCCTACCCGCCGGGCCAGCACGGCCGTGGTCGCATCCGCGAGTCGCAGTACCAGATCCAGCTCCGCGAGAAGCAGAAGCTGAAGTTCATGTACGGGCTGCTCGAGCGCCAGTTCCGCCGCTACTACGAGACGGCGGCCGGCCAGCGCGGCATCACCGGCGAGAACCTGCTCCGGTTGCTGGAGACCAGGCTGGACAACGTGGTCTACCGCTCCGGGCTGGCCCACACCCGGCCGCAGGCCCGCCAGCTGGTCAACCACGGGCACTTCATGGTCAACGGCAGGAAGGTCGACATCCCCTCGTACCGGCTGGGCCAGGGCGACGTGGTGACGATGCGCCAGCGCAGCCGCGACATCCTGCCGGTCCAGCATGCCGTCGACACCGTCGACCGGCACGTGCCGGAGTGGCTGGTCGTCGACAAGGGAGACCGGTCGGCCACCGTATCGGTGCTCCCCAGCCGCCACCAGATCGACACCGAGATCCAGGAGCAGCTGATCGTCGAGCTCTACTCCAAGTAACCGTCCCCCCGACCGTCCCGCACCCTTCCCGAGAGTTTGAGGAGCGTCAGTGCTCATCGTCCAGCGCCCCACCATCGAATCCGAGCCGGTCAACGACGACCGCTCCCGCTTCATCGTCCAACCGCTCGAGCCGGGCTTCGGCTACACCCTCGGCAACACGCTGCGGCGGACCCTGCTGGCGCGCATTCCCGGCGCCGCCATCACCTCGGTCCGCATCGAGGGCGTCCAGCACGAGTTCTCCACCATGGAGGGCGTGGTCGAGGACGTCGTCGACTTCATCCTCAACCTGAAGCAGGTGGTGCTGCGGATGGAGACCGACTCGGCGACGATGTACCTGTCCGCCAAGGGCAAGGCCGACGTCTCCGCCGGAGACCTCAAGGTCCCCGCCGGGGTGGAGGTGGTCAACGGCGACCTCCACCTGGCCAGCCTGTCGTCGGCCGGACGGCTCGAGGTCGAGCTGACCGCCGACCGCGGCGTCGGTTACCGCAGCGCCGATCGCAACCGGACCGGCGACAAGATCGGGATCATCCCCATCGACGCCATCTTCTCCCCGGTGCGGAAGGTCGCCTTCAAGGTGGAGAGCACCCAGGTGGGCATGATGACCGACTTCGACCGGCTGGTCATCGATGTCGAGACGGACGGGTCGGTCACCCCCAGCGAGGCGGTGTCGTCGGCCGGTAAGACCCTGCGCGAGCTGTTCGGCCTGTTCGCCGACGTCGACGAATACGAAGGCCTCCCGCTGGGCGACGTGGTCCAGCCGGACATGGGCTCGCCCGACCTGGACCTTCCCATCGAGGCGCTCGACCTCACCGAGCGGCCCCGCAACTGCCTGCGACGCGCCCAGATCCACAGCGTGGGCGAGCTGGTGGAGAAGACCGAGGACGACCTGCTCAACATCACCAACTTCGGGCAGAAGAGCCTCGAAGAGGTGGTGGCCAAGCTGGACGAGCTGGGGCTGTCGCTGCGCGCCGGGAGCGACACGGACGGCGGGATGGTCTGATGCCCACCCCCAAGAAGGGCCCGCGCCTGGGGGAAGCCCGTCCCACCAGCGCAAGATCCTGGCCAACCTGGCCACCTCGCTGATCGTCGAGGAACGGCTCACCACGACCGAGGCCAAGGCCAAGCTGCTCCGGCCCTACGTCGAGAAGATCATCACCAAGGCCCGGCGGGGCGACCTGCACGCCCGCCGCACGGTGATGCGCCGCATCACCGACCAGGAAGTCGTCACCAAGCTGTTCGACGACATCGCCCCCCGCTACGCCGACCGGCCCGGCGGCTACACCCGGGTGGTCAAGCTGGGACCCCGGCGGGGTGACGGCGCCGAGATGGCCGTCATCGAGCTGGTCTGAGCGACGTAACCGGCGCCGGCGCCGTCGGGTCCCGGCGGCTCGAGCTGGTCGAGCTCCTCGACCGCTTCGTTCCCGACTCCGAGGCACGGCAGGCGTGGAATGCGATGAGCGTCCTCGCCCGAAGCCCCGGCGACGTGCTGTCGTCGATGCACTTCGACCCGGGCCACTTCACCGCCAGCGGGTTCGTCACCGACCCCACCAACAGCCGGATGCTGGTCATCCACCACCGCAGGCTCGGCAAGTGGCTGCAGCCGGGCGGCCACGTCGAGCCGACCGACCCCACCCTGCTCGCCGCCGCGGTGCGCGAGGTGCTCGAGGAGACCGGGGTGGCGGTTGTCGCCACCGGCGAGGCGGGCGAGGTCCCGGGGCTGTTCGACGTCGACATCCACCGGATCCCCGCCTCCGGCACCGGTCCCCGGCACCTCCACCACGACCTCCGCTTCCGGTTCGTCGCCGAGGAGCCGACGCTCGCCGCCGGCGCCGAGGTGTTGGACGCCCGGTGGGTGACGCTCGACGAGCTCGCCGAGCTGACCAGGGAGCGGTCGATGCTCCGGCCCGCCCGCCGCCTGCTGGTCGGGGATCACCCCTAAGCTCGCCGCTCGATCGGAGGGACGGCCGTGGTCGAGACGTTGCGACGGATGGTGGAGACGTTGGCGCTGAAGCGCGAGGCGTTCGTGTGGATGGACCTCAACGACCGGGCCACCGGTGATGCTCTCATTCTCGTGGTGGTCACCCGGCTGCTCATCCTCGTCGGGTTCGGGGTCTCGCTGCTCGGCGCCGCCACCAGTCTCTCGGGCTTGGAGGCCCTGTTCCGGGCGATGCTGAACGCCGCGGTGTTCTGGCTGGGCTACAGCGGGATCACCTACGCCGCCGCCCGGTTCATGTTCGACGGCGACGGTGGGTACGCCACCGTGCTGCGGGTCGCCGGCTTCGCCTACCCCACGCTCCTCCTCTTCCTCGTGACCGGCCGGGTGTTCAGCAATCTCTTCGTCGCCTTCCTGGTCGCCGCCATCTGGTTCCTGGTGATCGTCGCTCACGGCGTCCGGGCCGTGTTCGACCTCAGCCTGGAGAAGTCGCTGGCGGCGTCGGCGCTCGGGCTGGCCGGGTGGATCGTGGTCGCCTCGATCCTGGGCTACGGCCTGGTGTGACCGGCCCCGACCGGCGGTGACCACCTATCGCGTCGACCTCGCCTACGACGGCGCCGGGTTCCACGGCTATGCCCGGCAGCAATCGGTGCGGACGGTCCAGGGCGAGCTGGAGGCGGCCCTGGAGCCCTTCACCGGCCCGGTGGAGACGTTCGTCGCCGGGCGCACCGACCGCGGCGTCCACGCCGCCGCCCAGGTGGTGAGCTTCACCGTCGCCGACCCGATCGACACCGCCGCCGTGACCCGGTCGCTCAACCGGCGCCTCGGCCCGGAGATCGCCGTCAAGCGACTGGCCGAGACGGCGGACGGTTTCCACGCCCGCTTCTCGGCTGTGGGCCGCGTCTACGAGTACCTGGTGCTCGATGCCGAGGCACCGGACCCGTTCCTGGCCAGGGTCTCGTGGCATGTCACCCAACCGCTCGACGTGGCGGCCATGGACGCCGCCGCTGCCCATCTGCTCGGCGAGCACGACTTCGCCGCCTTCTGCCGCCGGGCGGGCGACAGCACGCTGGTGCGGCTGGTACGGGCCGCCCGATGGGTGCGCCGTCCCACAGGCGGCGCCGACCTCGCCGTGTTCACCATCGAGGCATCCTCGTTCTGCCATCAGATGGTCCGCTCCATCGTCGCCACCTGCGTCCGGATTGGCCGGGGGAGCGCGTCGCCCGAGTCGATGGCCGCCGTGCTCGCCTCGGGCGACCGGGCGCTGACCCCAGGCCCCGCCCCTCCCCACGGCCTCACACTGGTGCGGGTGGATTATCCGGAGGGACTCGACGGGCGTCATCCGTCGTGCTGATCACTGTCGCGGTGCCGACCGTCCCCCTCCTCGACCGCCGTGCCGGCCTCGGCCCCGCCCTGCCGCCACTCGTCCCAAGGAGGGGGAGGAGAAACGTGTTGATTGGCGGGTGGGCGGCGATCTGCGGTACCATGCGGCGTTCCCGGGTCCCCCCGGGCGCGTTCCCTTGTCCGAGGACCGGTTTCTCACGCCATGAAGCCCAAGCTGCAGAAGACGTACTCGCCCAAGGCGTCCGAGCTCGAGCACCGCTGGTACGTCGTCGACGCCACCGACGTGCCCTTGGGGCGGCTCGCCTCCGGTATCGCCACGCTCATCCGCGGCAAGCACAAGCCGACCTACGCCCCCCACATGGACGGCGGTGACTACGTCGTGGTGATCAACGCCGAGAAGGTCGCGGTCACCGGCAACAAGGAGACCCAGAAGATGTACTACCGCCACTCCGGCTACCCGGGCGGGCTCAGGGAACTGCCCTTCGCCCAGATGCGGGAGCGCTACCCGGAGCGGGTGATCGAGATCGCGGTGAGGGGCATGCTGCCCAAGAACAAGCTGGGCCGTGCCATGATCGGCAAGCTCAAGGTCTACGCAGGCGCCGAGCACCCCCATGCCGCCCAGGCGCCCGAGGTGCTCGCCATCGGCGGGGCCTCCACTTCCCGAAAGGAACAGGTCTGATGCCGCAGCCAGTGGCCCAAGGAACGGGCCGTCGCAAGAGCTCGGTGGCCCGCGTCAGGATCTACGACGGCACCGGGTCCTTCGAGCTGAACGGCCGTTCCCTCGACGACTTCTTCCCCCAGGCGGCGCTTCGCCTGCGGGTACTCGAGCCGCTGCGCACCGTCGAGATGGAGGGCCGCTACGACATCAAGGCGACTCTCCACGGAGGCGGCTTCACCGGGCAGACCGACGCGCTCCGGCTGGGCATCGCCAGGGCGCTCATCGCCGCCGATCCCGACCTCCGCCCGGCATTGAAGCGGGAGGGGCTGCTCACCCGTGACGCCCGGCGGGTGGAGCGCAAGAAGTACGGGTTGCGCAAGGCCCGCCGCGCCCCGCAGTTCACCAAGCGCTGATCGCCCGACCCCTCACCTCCACGCTGCCCGTGACCACCGGTCCCCTCTTCGGTACCGACGGCGTACGAGGCGTCGCCAACGAGGAGCTCACGCCGCAACTGGCGTTCGACCTCGCCCGCGCCGCCGCCGGCTCCCTCGACGGCCCGTCCGGTGACACCGTGCTGATCGGGCGCGACACCCGGCGCTCCGGGCCGATGCTCACCGCCGCCCTCCAATCCGGCTTCAACTCCGTGGGGGTGGACACCGTCGACCTCGGGGTGATCCCCGTCGGCGGCGTCTCCCGGCTCATCCGCAGCGAGGGCGCCGCCATGGGGGTGATGGTCAGCGCTTCCCACAACCCGGCCCCTGACAACGGCGTGAAGCTGATCGGCCCCAGTGGCAACAAGCTGCCCGACGCCGAAGAGGAGGCCATCGCCGCCCGCTACTTCGCCGGCGGTCCCCACCCGCAACCCACCGGCGCCGGGGTCGGCTGGGCATCCGAGCTCACCGACGCCGGCAACCGCTACGTCGGCCAGCTCGTCGTCGAGCAGGCATCCTCGCTCGACGGCATGGCGATCGTGCTCGACTGCGCCAACGGTGCCGCCTCGTGGGCCGCTCCGGAGCTGTTCACCAGGCTCGGCGCCGATGTCGAGGTGCATGCCGCCGATCCCGACGGGGTCAACATCAACGACGGCGTCGGCGCCACCCACCCGGAGGCCCTGGCCCCGCTGGTCCGGGGACGGGTCGGCTTCTGCTTCGACGGCGACGCCGATCGACTGGTCGCCGTCGACGAGGACGGCGTTGTCGCCAACGGTGACGTGATCCTGGCGGTGCTCGCCAACGACATGAAGGCACGCGGCCAGCTGGCCGGCGACCGGGTGGTCACCACGGTGATGGCCAACCTCGGGTTCACCCACGCCATGGCCTCGCTGGGGATCGAGGTGGATCAGACCAAGGTGGGAGACCGCTACGTGCTGGAGCAGATGCAGCGGGTCGGCGCATCGCTCGGGGGAGAGCAGTCCGGCCACGTCGTGCTCGAGGACCGGGTGAGCGGGGACGGGCTGCGCACCGCGGCTCGGGTGGCCGCGGTGATGGCCGCCACCGGATCAGAGCTACGCCGGTTGCGGCGGGTCATCACCGAGTTCCCCCAGGTGCTGCGCAACGTCAGGGTGACCAATCGTGACGGCCTCGCCGGCGCCACCGAGGTATGGGCCGCCGTCAAGTACGCCGAGGAAGAGCTCGGCGACCAGGGCCGGGTGCTGGTACGCGCCTCGGGCACCGAGCCCCTGGTCCGGGTGATGGTCGAGGCGGCCACCGTCGAGAACGCCGAGCAGGTGGCGGGCTCGCTGGCCGAGCTGGTCGCCACTGCCCTCGGGTAGCTTTCGAGCGAAGCTCGCCGGGAATTTCACAGTCGGCAGACCCATGGCGGATCGCCGCCATCGGCCTAAGCTCACCGTTACAACAGAACCGACCGGGGCACGTGTTCTCCAGCGCCTGCCCTCGGCCGCATCCGGCGTCTGCGACGCCGGGACGGACCGAGGTGACGAGGGAGAGGGATCATCGAGCAGTCGGCGGGTGCCCTCTCGGCCGCCCACGGCCGTCAGGGACGGAGCAAACCCCGGGAGCGATCCCGGGACCAGAGGCCGTCCCGTGTGGGGAGCGGAGCACACTCCGCTCGGTGCCTCCGGTCGCCACGACACAGGAGGTAGATGCGCGCTATGTGCGGCATCCTCGGCTACGTCGGCCCTCGCCAGGCCGCTCCCCTCATCCTCGACGGTCTCCGTCGCCTGGAGTACCGCGGCTACGACTCGGCCGGCATCGCCACCATCGATGGCAACGCCGACGGTCGCACCATCGACGTGCGCAAGGCGCGGGGGAAGATCGACCGGTTGTCCGGCCTGCTCGACGGCCGGCCGCTCCAGGGAACGGTCGGCATCGGCCACACCCGCTGGGCGACCCACGGCGAGCCCAGCGACGCCAATGCCCATCCCCACGTCGACCCTTCGGGCCGGTTCGTGGTGGTCCACAACGGGATCATCGAGAACTTCCACGAGCTGAAGAACGACCTGGTCGCCCAGGGCCACGTCTTCACCTCCGACACCGACACCGAGGTCCTCGCCCACCTCGTCGCCAACGAATACGACGGCGACCTGGTGGAGGCCGTGCGCCGGTCCGTCAGCCACGCCGCCGGGGCCTACGCCCTCGTGGTGATGTGCGCCGACGAGCCCGAGCGGATCGTGGCGGTGCGCAAGGTGAGCCCGCTGGTGGTCGGCCTCGGTGACGGGGAGACCTTCCTGGCATCCGACATCCCGGCCGTCCTCGAGCACACCCGCCAGTTCCTCGTTGTGGAGGACGGCGAGATGGTGGTGGTGGACGCCGCCGGCGCCTCGATCGAGCTCATCGAAGGCGGCCCCGTCGACCGGCCGGTCCTCCACGTCGACTGGGACGCCGAGCAGGCGGAGAAGGGCGGCTACGACACCTTCATGCTCAAGGAGATCCACGAGCAGCCGACGGTGATCACCGAGACGCTGTCCGGGCGGCTCGACGCCACCGGGGACGTCTGGCTGGAGGGGGTCGGCTTCGACGACGACTTCGCCAGGGACTTGCAACACCTCTGGGTGACGGCCTGCGGCACCGCGTACCACGCCGGCCTGGTGGGCCGGGAGATCTTCCAGCGGGTGCTCCGGATCCCCACATCGGTCGAATACGCCCACGAGATGCGGTATGCCGACCCGCTGGTGAAGGCTCCCAGCCTCACCGTCGCCATCAGCCAGTCGGGCGAGACGGCGGACACGCTGGCTGCGGCCCGCCTCGCCCGGAGCCGCGGCTCCCGCCTGCTCGCCCTCACCAACGTGGTGGGGTCCACCCTGAGCCGTGAGGCCGACGATGTCCTCTACACGAGGGCCGGCCCGGAGATCTCGGTGGCGTCGACCAAGGCCTACATGGCGATGCTGGTGGCCCAGTACCTGCTGGCGCTCCGCATCGGCCGGGTGCGCGGGGTGGTGGACGACGGCCTGGCGGAACGCATCGGGCACGGGCTCCACGCCCTGCCCGCCCAGGTGGAGGCGATCCTCGCCGACGAGGAAGCGGTGGCCAAGGCGGCGCTGCGGGTCGCCGACGCCCAGGACATCTACTTCATCGGCCGCGGGCTCGACTACGCCGTGGCCATGGAGGGCTCGCTCAAGCTGAAGGAGATCAGCTACGTCCACTCCGAAGCGATGCCTGCGGGTGAGCTGAAGCACGGGACGCTGGCGCTGGTGACCAAGGGCACCCCGGTGATCGTGGTGCTCACCCAGGGAGCGGTGTACGACAAGACGATGTCGGCGGTCCAGGAGGTCAAGGCCCGTGGGGCCACCGTGCTCGCCGTAGCCCATGACGACGATCCGTCGATCGACAGCTTCGCCGACGGCGTCCTCCGAATCCCCCGCACCGAGGACCTGCTCAGCCCGATGACCGCCGTGGTGCCGCTGCAGCTGCTGGCCTACCACGTCGCCAAGCTGCGCGGGCACGACATCGACCAGCCGAGGAACCTGGCCAAGTCCGTCACCGTGGAGTGAGCTTCCCCTCCCCCCTTGGGGGAGGAGTGGCCGGGTCCCGCCGAAGGCGAGCAGAGGACCGGGAGGGGTCCTTCGGGCATCGCCCGCGGTCCTCGAGGCGTGGCGGCTCCAGAGCCTTCGAGCGCTCCGTTTCAACGCCGCCGACACCGGGTACGGCGGACCTTCTACCGGCTCGCCACGATACGGACGACGACAGCCGGTCATCGTGGAGCGAGAACAGGTTCCCGTGGTGGTGGAGCGCCGCCGGAGCGCCTGGGCCATCGTGGCGGGCCTGATCGTCGCCGCGGTGATCATCTTCGCCGCCTGGCTCTTCCTCGTCGCCGACGACGAAACCAGGGACGCCATCATCCCCGACGACGTGGACGTATCCATCCAGAACTAGGGGTGGACGTATCCATCCAGAACTAGGGCCATCCAGAACTAGGCATCGCCCGCAACGGAGGCCCTCGTCCCAGCTCCCCGGGGACGAGGGCCTCTTTCCTGTTTCCGGTCAGCCTTCCCCGTCGCCGCCGCGGAACGTCACCAGCGGCAGGTAGAACCAAGCCCAGACGGCTACGACGGTGACCACCAGGGTGGCGACCGCGGCCTCGGTGGAGTCGAACACGAGCGACGTGACCAGGTAGACGACCGAGGCGATGGCGATGACGAACATGACCGTTCCGACCAGGGCGATGTGACTGGCGATCAGCACGTGCTCCATCGAGCGACGTTTGATCCCGGAGATCGGCGCCCGCACCCGTTGATGCACGCTCGGGGCGATCAACAGAACTGCAGCCAGGGCCGAAGAGGCGAAGGCCACGTAGTAGACCATCCGGTCCACTCCGCGGAGATCGGCGAAGGTCGACTGCAGCGGGAGGGTGAGGAGGAAGGCGAACAGGACCATCACCCCTGGGATCGTGGTCCGCAGGCCTTCGAGCAGGGCACGGAACTGGTCGTCGACCTCGTCGGGACTGCGCGCCTCGCGCTCGTGTTCGTCGGATCCGGATCGAGGGGAATTCACCCGATCGGTTGTACCCGCGACTCGCCACGAACAAACCGGCCGAGGACGGTGGTGGCTAGCGTGACCCCGTGAACGTCGTCGGGTTGGGTGTCGATCTGGCCGAGGTGCCGCGGGTGCGGCACCTGGTCAGCACGTACGGCGAGCGGTTCCGCCAGCGGTGCTTCACCGACCACGAGTGGGAGTACGCCCACCGTTTCGCCGACCCGGCGGTCCGCCTCGCCGCCCGCTTCGCCGGCAAGGAGGCGGTGATGAAGTCGCTGGGCCGGGGGTGGCGCCAGATCCACTGGAAGGACGTCGAGATCACCGGGGGTGGGGCTCCGAGAGTGAACCTCCGGGGGACTGCGAAGGCTCGTGCCGCAGCCATCGGGGTCAGCCGGGTCCTCGTCACCATCACCCACACCGACGACCGGGCGTTGGTGTTCGCCATGTCGGTCGACGACTGAGGACGATGCGGCCGGTCCTCACCCCCGAGGAGACTGCCCGGGTCGACGCCGCCTCCGCCGACCCCGTCGACGTGCTGATGGAGCGTGCCGGCGGCGCGGTGGCGCTGGCGGCGGTCCGGATGGGGGCCGGGTACGGGAGGCGGGTGACCGTCCTCGCCGGGCGTGGCAACAACGGCGGCGATGGATGGGTGGCCGCCCGTCACCTCACCCGTCGCGGTGCCGCCGTCACCGTCCGCCCGTTCGGGTCGCCGCGCGCAGGGAGCCCACCGGAGCGCGCCCTGATCGCCGCCCGCTCCGCCGGGGTGGCCGTCTCGGACAACCCGGCGCCCGCCGACCTCGTGATCGATGCCGTGTTCGGCAGCGGGTTCCGTGGCTCGATGGCCGTCGAGGTGATCGCCGCCGTCGAACCGGGCACACCGGTGCTCTCCGTCGACATCCCCAGCGGCGTGGAGGCCGCCACCGGCCAGGTCCAGGGACCGGTGGTGACCGCCCAACGCACCGTGGCGTTGCACAGCCTCAAGCCTGGGCATCTTCTCGGCGATGGCCCGGACCACTGCGGCGAGATCGAGGTCGCCGACATCGGGCTCGGCGGCGGCGACCCGCTGTTCGTGGTGTGCGACGAGGCCGACGCCCCCCGGCCGGCCCGGCATCGCAGCGCCCACAAGTGGTCGGCCGGGTCGGTGCTGGTCGTGGGGGGATCGCCGGGCTTCTCCGGCGCCCCGCTGCTCGCCGCCACAGCCGCGCAGCGTTTCGGCGCCGGTCTGGTCACCGTGCTCACCCCGGAGGGGGTCCACCGCATCGTCGGCGGCCGGCCCTCCGGGGTCATCAGCCGCGGGATCGGCTCCGGCGACCGCTTCGCCGCCTCCGACGTCGCCGAGGTGCTGCAGGCCGGCACCCGTTTCGACGTGATGGTGCTCGGTCCCGGGCTGGGGGTCGACGTGGATCGGTTCGTGCAGGACCTGGTTGCTGCCTGGGACAAGGCGCTGGTGCTCGATGCCGACGGGCTCAACAGCCTGGGGAGCCCAGACCCGGTCGCCGGTCGCTCGGCACCCACCGTGATCACCCCCCATGCCGGTGAGTTCTCCCGGCTGACCGGGACCCCACCGAGCTTCGGCGCCGCCTGCGAGCTGGCCGAGGCCGCCGGCGTCGTCGTACTGCTGAAGGGAGGGCCGACCTTCGTGGTCGGCGAGCAGCGCTGGGCGGTCGACAGCGGGGGGCCGGAGCTGGCGACGGCCGGGACCGGCGACGTGCTCGCCGGGATGGTCGGGGCGTTGTGGAGCCGCGGGCTCGACGGCGAGACGGCCGGCCGGTCGGCTGCCTACTGGCACGGCGTCGCCGGCGGCGACCTCGCCACGACCACCGCGGTGACCGCCGAAGACCTCGCCAACCACGTCGGGCGGTTCGCCTGGTGAGGCCCACCTGGATCGAGGTCGACCTCGACGCCGTGTCCGCCAACGTTGCCTCCATCGCCGCCGCAGTCGCCCCGGCGGCGATGTGCGCCGTGGTCAAGGCGGACGGCTACGGGCATGGGGACGTGCCGGTCGCCGAGGCGGCGGTGGCGTCCGGCGCCGGCTGGCTGGCAGTGGCGCTCCTCGAGGAGGGAGTCCGGCTGCGCGAGGCGGGGATCGAGGCGCCCATCCTGCTTCTGTCCGAGCCCGACGTTGGCGATGCCGGCGCGCTCGACGCCTGGCGGCTGACACCGACCGCCTACACCGCACCGTTCGTCGCCGCCCTGGCATCCACGGCCCTGGACAGCGGTGTCACCCATGATGTCCACCTCAAGGTCGACACCGGGATGCACCGGGTCGGCGCCGACCCGATGGACGTGCCCGGCCTCGCCGACGCCGTGGCTGCCGCGCCCGCCCTGAGGCTGGCGGCGGTGTGGACCCATTTCGCCGTCGCCGAGGAGGACCCGGAGTTCACCGGCGTGCAGATCCGCCGGCTCGAGGAAACGCTCGCCACCCTCGCCGCCGCCGGGCACCGGCCCGGCCTGGTGCACGCCGCCAACACGGCGGGAGCGCTGGGGAGGGACGACGCTCGCTACGACCTCGTCCGCTGCGGGTTGGGGATCTACGGCATGCTTCCCGATCCCGTCATCGCCCCCGATCTCGAGCTTCGCCCGGCGATGCGGGTGGTGTCCCATGTGACCATGGTCCGCCGGCTGGAGGCGGGGGAGCGCCCGTCGTACGGGCGCCGCCGACCGTTGCCCGCAGCCGCCACCGTGGCCACCGTCCCCATCGGGTACGCCGACGGGCTGCCCAGGCAGCTGTCGGCACGCGACGGCGAGGTGCTCATCGGCGGGCGGAGGCATCCGTTCGCCGGGACGGTGACCATGGACCAGATCGTGGTCGACGTCGGCGACGCCCCGGTCCAGCCCGGTGACGAGGTGGTGCTGCTCGGCGAGCAGGGCGGTGACCGGATCACCGCAGAGGAGTGGGCCACCCGGCTGGGCACCATCAACTACGAGGTGGTGTGCCGCTTCGGGCCGAGGTTGCCGCGGACCTACTCCTCCGGCGCCGGGCGAGGTCTGCGGTGACGCTGACCGCCATACCGGGCGTGGAGGTCGGGCACTGGACCGATCCCGTCGCCCGCACCGGGGTGACGGTGATCACCTTCCCGGAGCCCAACGTTGCCGCGGTCGAGGTGCGCGGCGGTGCGCCGGGGAGCCGCGAGATCGCCATCCTCGGGCCGGGGATGCGGGTCGAGACGATCCAGGCCCTGGTCTTCTCCGGCGGGTCGGCGTTCGGGCTGGCCTCGGCGGACGGTGTGATGCGCCGCCTCGAGGCGGACGGCCGGGGACATCCGACGTTGGTCGGCCGGGTGCCGATCGTGCCCGCCGCGGTCGTCTTCGACCTGGCGGTGGGCGATGCCACGGTGAGGCCGGGGCCGGAGGAGGGCGCCTCTGCATACGACGCACGCAGTTCCGACCCGGTGGTGGCAGGGAAGATCGGCGCCGGGACCGGCGCTTCGGTGGCAGCCTGGCGCGGCCCAGACGCCCGGCGCGACGGCGGGATCGGCTCGGCCGCCGTGCCGGTTGCCGGCCCGAACGGCGGGGACGGTCCGGGCTGGGAGGGCACCGTGGCCGCCCTGGTGGTGGTGAACGCCGTCGGCGACGCCTTCACCCTCGAAGGGGAGCCGCTGACGGGTGGGCCCCACGTCCCCGCCCAGGTACCCGTGCGACCTCCGGCCGTGATGGAGCAGACCACGCTGGTGGCGGTTGCGGTGGACGCCAGGTTGAGTCGGGCCGAGCTGTCACGGGTGATCATCCGCAGCCACGACGCCCTCGGGGTGTGCTTCCGCCCTGCCCACACCCGGTTCGACGGCGACGCCGTGTTCGCCGTGGCCACCGGGGGCGAGCCCGCCGACGTGGAGGCCGTCGCCGAGGCTGCGTTCGAGGCGACCGGCCGGGCGATCGAGGTGGCCGTCCGGGCCGCCGCGGAGGGCTCGTGACCCCCGAGGAGCGCGCCCGGGAGCTGGCCGCCCTGGCCACGGTGGCGGCGGGATGCATCGCCTGCCGCCTCTCCGAGGGCCGTACCAACGTGGTGTTCGGCTCGGGCGACCCCGACGCCGACCTGATGGTTGTCGGCGAGGGGCCTGGGCAACACGAGGACGAGCAGGGTCTCCCCTTCGTCGGCCCCTCGGGCAAGCTGCTCGACGAGCTGCTCGACGAGATCGGCCTCACCAGGACCGACGGCGTGTACATCGGCAACGTGGTGAAGTGCCGGCCTCCGGGCAACCGCGATCCCCGGCCCGACGAGATCGACGCCTGCAAGGGCTACCTCCGCCGCCAGATCGAGCTGGTCGATCCCTCGGTGGTGCTCACGCTTGGCAACTTCTCCACCAAGCTGCTCCTGCGCACCGAGCTGGGGATCACCCGGCTGCGGGGGCGTCCCTACGAGTGGTGGGGCGGGCGCCACCTGGTGCCCACCTACCATCCCGCTGCCGCCCTGCGGGGGAGCGCCCGGGTGCTCGAGGAGATGCGGTTCGACCTGGCCGTCGTCCGCCAGTTGATCGACGGCAGCTATCCCGGGCTGCGTCCCACCGACCCGGGGCCAACCACCGACGCCGCCGCCACCCAGCTCGACCTGTTCGGCTGAGGGCAGTCGCCGGGGACGCCGTCGCAGGTATCCTGGCGCTCCCGCACCGGCCCGGCTACAGGACCGCAGCATGACCTCGATCCCATCACCCGCACCGGCCGGCGTGGTCGTCACCACGACGCTCCCCTCCGAGACGGTCGCCCTGGGCCGCCGCCTCGCCGGCCTGCTCCGCCCGGGCGACGTGGTGCTGCTCGCCGGCCCGCTCGGGGCCGGGAAGACGCTGGTGGCCGCCGGGGTGGCCGACGGCCTCGGAGTCGACGAGCCGGTGACCAGCCCCAGCTTCGTCATCGTCCGCAGCTACGACGGCTTCCTCCCCTTCCACCACGCCGATGTCTACCGCCTGGAGTCCACCGGTGAGTGGGACGATCTCGATCTCCTCACCCTCGCCGCCGACGGCGTCCTGCTGGTCGAGTGGGGAACGGCGGTGGCCGGTGCCATGCCGGGGGACCACCTGGTCGTCGACATCGACGTGGTCGACGAGGAGGAGCGCCGCATCACGCTCGTCCCGCACGGGTCCTGGCGCCGTCGCCCGCTGCGGGAGCTGACGCCGTGAGGGTCCTCGCCATCGAGACGGCGACCGCGGCCAGCTCGGTCGCCATCGGCTCCGGCGGCCGGCTGGCGGCCATGGCGGCCGAGGTCGACGCACGCGGCCACTTGGGGTTCCTCACCGCCGCCACCGACTTCTGCTTCGCCCAGGCGGGGTGGACGCCGCTCGAGGTGGACGCGGTGGCCGTCGACACCGGCCCCGGTCGCTACACCGGGCTGCGCGCCGGCATCGCCACCGCCCAGGGCATCGCCGCCGCCATCGGGGCGCCGCTGGTCACGGTGAGCTCGCTCTCCGTGCTGGCGCTGCGGGCCGCCACCGGGCGGAGGAGGATCTGGCCGGTGATCGACGTCCGTCGCGGCCAGATCGCCACCCAGCCGTTCCACCCGGTGCCCGGGGGCGTGGTGGCCGACGGCGACCCAGAGGTGATGGCCGCCGAGGAGCTGCGCGGGCTGCTCGAGGCCGATCCCAGCGACTCGCTGGTGGTGGGCGACTGGGAGTCGCTCCCCGATTCCGTCCTCCGTGGATTGCACCGCGTGAAGCGGGGCCGTCCCCGGTACCCGTCGGCCGACGTCGTGCTGGAGATCGGTGAGCTCAAGGCGGCCCGCGACGATTTCGCCACCCCCGAGCAGGTCCGACCCGTCTACCTGCGAGAGCCCGACGCCCGCATCAACTGGTCGCAGATCAGCGGGCGGCAGTCGGCAGCGGACGGCGGCCTGTGGCCCGAGGCAGCATCGTGAACGCGGTCGACCCCGCACTCGTCCTCGGCGTGGTGCCGGTCCCGGTGATCCGCCCGATGCACCTCGCCGACCTCGACCGGGTGCTGACCCTGGAGCGGAGCGTCTACCCACACCCCTGGAGCGAAGGCATCTTCCGCGACGAGCTCGCCGCCGCCGGCCGGGTCTACCTGGTCGCCGAGGTCGACGGCGAGCTGGCCGGCTTCGCCGGGATGATGGTGGTCGGCGAGGACGGCCACGTCACCAACATCGCCGTCGATCCCGGCCGCCGCCGCGGGAAGGTCGCCACCCGTCTCATGCTGGAGCTGGTCGATCGGGGGCTGGCGGGCGGCGCCCGCCATCTCACCCTCGAGGTCCGGGCCTCCAACCGGTCGGCGCAGCGGTTGTACACCCGTTTCGGGATGGCTCCGGTCGGCGTGCGCAAGGACTACTACATCGACGAGGACGCCTTGATCATGTGGGTGACCGACATCGACCGGCCGGAGTACGCCGCCAGGATCGCCGCCATTCGTGCCCGCATGGGGGATTCCCATGGCTGAGGCGGCGCCGCTCATCCTCGGCATCGAGACCAGTTGCGACGAGACGGCCGTCGGTGTCGTTGCCGGTGACCGGCTGCTGTCATCGGTGATCTCCAGCCAGGTCGAGAGCCATGCCCGATTCGGCGGCGTGGTGCCCGAGGTGGCGGCACGCGCCCACATCGAGGCCATCCGCCCCCTGGTCCACGATGCCCTGCGCCAGGCCGGTATCCACCAGGCGCAGGTCGATGCCATCGCCGCCACCCGTGGCCCCGGGCTGGTCGGGTCTCTGGTCGTCGGGTTCGGCTTCGCCAAGGCGTTCGCGTGGAGCCTCGACAAGCCATTCCTGGGCATCGACCACATGGAGGGGCATCTCTTCGCCCCCCGCCTCGAGCACCCCCGGTACCAGCCACCCGCCGTCGTGCTGCTCGCTTCCGGTGGGCACAGCCAGATCGTCCATGTCCACGAGTGGGGCCGCTACACGGAGCTGGGGAGCACCATCGACGACGCCGCCGGCGAGGCCTTCGACAAGCTGGCTCGTTACATGGGCCTCGGCTACCCCGGGGGCCCGGCGATCGACCGGGTTTCCACCGGTGGCGACCCGACGGCGATCACCTTCCCGAGGGCGCTGCGCGACCGGCCCTTCGACCTGTCGTTCTCCGGGTTGAAGACATCGGTCACCACGTTCCTGGCGAAGGCCGAGGCCGCCGGTGAGCTGCCTCCGATCGAGGACGTGGCGGCCTCGCTCCAGGAGGCGATCGTCGACGTCCTCGTCGAGAAGACCTTCAACGCGGTCGAGGCCACCGGGGTGCGCATCGTCGCCGGCGGGGGCGGCGTACTGGCCAACACCCGCCTGCGCCGGCGGCTCGCCGAGGAGGCCGATGCCCGCCGGGTCGAGCTGTTCCTGCCCTCCCCGGCGCTGTGCACCGACAACGGGGCGATGATCGCCGCCGCCGCCGCCTTCCGCTACGGCACCGGCACCCGATCGGGATGGGACACCGACGTCGACCCGGGCATGCGACTGGGCGCCTCCTCGTCCCCCTAGAGCGTCCGCGTCGCCTCAGCCGGGTGACCACCCCGCCCACAGAGGCTCGCAGACGGTGGGGGACACCGCTAGCACTCCCCTGCTTAGAGTGCTATGCTCTGGCATTCGCACACACCGACTGCTAACCCCCACAGGAGGAGTCGCATGAAGCTGAAGCCCCTGGGCGACCGCATCGTGGTCAAGCCCAAGGATGAAGACGAGTCCCGGACCCCCAGCGGTCTCGTCATCCCGGACACGGCCAAGGAGAAGCCGCAACTCGGTGAGGTACTCGCCGTGGGCCCGGGCGCCTGGAACGAGGCCGGCACCGATCGTGTCGCCTTGGATGTCTCCGTCGGCGACCTCGTCTTCTACTCCAAGTACGGAGGGACCGAGGTCAAGGTCGACGGTGAGGAATACCTGGTTCTTTCGGCGCGCGACGTGCTCGCCGTCCTGGGCTGAGAGGAGTCCGGCAACACATGGCTGCCAAGGAATTGAGATTCAACGAGGAGGCTCGTCGCAGTCTCCAGGCCGGTGTCGACAAGCTCGCCGACACCATCAAGGTCACCCTCGGCCCCAAGGGCCGCAACGTCGTCCTGGAGAAGAAGTGGGGCGCTCCCACCATCACCAACGACGGCTACACCATCGCCAAGGAGATCGAGCTCGACGACCCGTGGGAGAACATGGGCGCCAAGCTGGCGTACGAGGCGACCAACAAGACCAACGACGTCGCCGGTGACGGCACAACGACGTCGGCGGTGCTGACCCAGGCCATGGTGCGTGACGGGCTCCGCCTCGTCGCCGCCGGCTCCAACCCGCTCGAGCTGAAGCGGGGCATCGAGGAGGCCGTGGAGAAGGTCGTCGAGGCCATCGGCGCCCTCGCCAGCCCGGTGGACTCCAACGCCCACGACCAGATCGCCTACGTGGCGGCCAACTCGGCGGCGGACGCAACCATCGGCAAGAGCATCGCCGACGCCATGCAGAAGGTCGGCAACGAGGGCGTCATCACCGTCGAGGACAGCCAGACGTTCGGGATCGAGCTGGAGTTCACCGAGGGGATGCAGTTCGACAAGGGCTACATCTCCCCGTACTTCATCACCGATGCCGACCGTCAGGAATCGGTGCTGGCAGACCCGTACGTGCTCATCGTCAACTCGAAGATCTCGTCGGTGCAGGACCTGCTGCCCGTCCTCGAGAAGGTGCAGCAGACCGGCAAGCCGCTGGTGGTGATCGCCGAGGACGTCGAGGGCGAGGCGCTGGCCACCCTGGTGGTCAACAAGATCCGGGGCACGTTCGCCTCGGTGGCGGTGAAGGCTCCCGGGTTCGGTGAGCGCCGCAAGGCCATGCTCCAGGACATCGCCATCCTCACCGGCGCCACGGTCATCTCCGAGGAGGTCGGGCTCAAGCTCGACGGCGTGACCCTCGACCTGCTGGGCACCGCTCGCAAGATCGTGGTGTCCAAGGACGACACGACGGTCGTCGAGGGTGCCGGCTCCAAGGCCGAGGTCGACGCCCGGGTCTCGCAGATCCGGCGGGAGATCGAGAACTCCGACTCCGACTGGGACCGCGAGAAGCTGTCCGAGCGGCTGGCCAAGCTGGCCGGCGGGGTCGCCGTGCTCAAGGTCGGCGCCGCCACCGAGGTGGAGCTGAAGGAGAAGAAGCACCGCATCGAGGACGCCATCCAGGCGACCCGGGCGGCCGTCGAAGAGGGCATCGTCCCCGGCGGCGGCGTGGCTCTGCTCCGTGCCCGTGACGCCATCGACAAGGTGCGGGGCGGCAGCGACGACGTGAAGGCGGGCCGCAACCTGGTGCGCAAGGCGCTCGAGTCGCCGCTGCGCCAGATCGCCGACAACGCCGGCTTCGAGGCCGGGGTGGTCGTGGCCCGCGTGGCGTCCGAGGACAAGTCCACCGGGTTCAACGCCCAAACCGGTGAGTACGAGGACCTGATGGCCTCGGGGATCATCGACCCGGCGAAGGTGACCCGTTCCACGCTGCAGAACGCGGCATCGATCGCCGCGCTGCTCATCACCACGGAGGCTCTGGTCGCCGAGGAGAAGGAAGACGCTCCGGTCGGTGGCCACAACCACGGCGGTGGCATGGACATGATGTGAGAACGCCGTCGCCGGCCACGAGCCGGCGGGCGTTTCGACATCTCGGTGAGGGCTCCCGTCGGGGAGCCCTCACCCGCGTCTGCAGGGTTCCCTGCTCAATCCTCGGCTTGCCATGCCGCCAGCTGGCGTTCCCACTCGCGGCGGGAGGTGGTGGTGCAGTCGGCACCCATCGCCGCCCAGAACGTCTGGCAGCTGCCACCGACCCGGTATTCGACGGCGTCGACCGTTTCGAACTGGAAGACGGTGGCGTTCAGGGAGGCGATCAGGTCGTTGGCCACCGTCGCCTGGTCCAGGTCGGGGATCGCCTCCAGCCCGACGAAGTCGACCAGGGCGGTGCCGTCGTCGATGTTCACCCCGGCGAAGATGCTGCTGGTGTCCTCGGAGAACACGGAGGTGAACCCGAGATCCCGCTCCTCGGCGTCGGGGCCTTGAACCAGCTCGGTGAGGGTGGCGGTGAGCCGGAGCTCGGTGGCTGGGACGTTGCGGTAGGCGTTGCCGGCGACGTCCGGGACCGGTCCCGACCCGCACGTGAAGAACAGCATCACCACAGTGCCCTGGGGGTTTCGCGGCGGCTCTTCCTGGCAGACGCCGCCGCCCCGGCTTTCTCCCTGCTGTGATCCGTCGTCGCCCTGGCCCGGCTGCGTCGGCCGGTTCCCACCGCCGGCGACTCCCGGGGCGACCGTGCCATCGCCCGGTGCGCCGGTGGTCGTGGTGCCGGCCAGGGCGACGGCCCGGGCGGCTATCCGGTCGGGGTCCGGCGGTTCGAGGACGCGGCGGAACGTGGCGAAGACGAGCAGCGCCAGCGCGGTGGTGACCGCGGCGATCAACAGGCCGATGACGATCTGGCGGGTTGCTGGGGTCATGTGCGTTCGCAGCAGAGACGCTCCGGGCCTCGTGAAGAGTTCCGGAGCCTGGCCGGGGCGAGGTTAGCGGGGGACGCTTCTCCGCCACTCGTCTTCGAGCAGCCCCCACACGGTGTGGTCGAGCCACGACGACCCCACCTTGACCTCTTCACGCAGGGTGCCCTCATTGGTGAAGCCGAGCTTCTCGGCCACCCGTTCCGATCCCCGGTTGCCCACCGCGATGCGCAGCACGATCCGGTGCAGCCTCAGATCGTCGAAGCCGTAGCGCAAGAGGCGTCTCGCCGCCTCGCTGCACACCCCGCGTCCGGTCAGGTCGCTGCGCACCCAGTACCCGATCTCGCCGACCAGGTTGGTGCGTGACACGTACCAGATCGAGATGCCGCCGAGGTGCCGCTCGGGGTCGGGCGGGCCGAGCCCGTTGTCGGTCGAGGTGCTCACCTGGCGGATGGTGAAATCGAACGCCCGGCCCTCCTGCCAGGCCGATTGCGACTCGCGCACGAACTGGCTGGCCGAGTTCCGGCTGTATCCGGTGGCCCAGGGCAGCCACGGAACGAGGTCGGGCCACGACGCCACCACGGCATCGTGGATCGAAGCCACGTCTCGACGGCGGTACGGGCGCAACAGCAGGCGGGGGGTCTCGAGCACCACGCTCGACGGTACTGCCATGCGGTCAGGATATCGGTGCGACGGCTCCCCTTATCCTCGTGGTCGTGCTCGATGTGTGGACCAGGCTCTCCGCGCTCCCTCCGGTGTCCGACCACGAGGCGGCGGTGTCCGCGGTGCTCGTGCCGCTCTACGCCGACCGACATGGGGACACCAGGATCATCCTCACCAAGCGACCCGACGTCATGCGCACCCACCCCGGCGACGTCGTCTTCCCGGGGGGCCGGATCGAGGAGGGGGAGGGCCCGGTGGAGGCGGCCGTTCGGGAGGCGTGGGAGGAGATCGCCCTCCCCGCCGCCGCTGTCGAGGTGATCGGCGGGCTCCACCCGGTGACGACCCGGGACCTGACGAATTGGATCGTCCCCGTCGTCGCCCGGGTCGTCCAGCCGGTGGAGCTGAGCCCGGACCCGGCCGAAGTGGAGTTGATCCTGGAACCCACCCTGGGTGACCTCCTCGACGAGACGCGCTGGCGGGCCTCCGAGTGGATGGGTGCCGAGCTCTGGTTCTACGAGTTCCCCGAGGGGACCCTCTGGGGGGCGACCGCGTTCATCGTCCGCCAGTTGCTCCGCTTCGTGCGCGGCGACGCCCTCGTCGACTGAGCCGACTCAGCCGGCGGGCGGGGCGGCCGAGGCATCGACCACGTCCCACAACCCGTCGACGTGGCGGGCTTCGGTGGTCGTCTGGCCGACGGCGACCCGGATGAAGGCCCGTCCGTCGATCACGGACGTCGTCACGTGGTAGCGGCCCGACCCGTTGATCGCATCCGCCACTTCCGAGGTACCGGCGTCGCCGTCGACGTGACGGAAGCTCACCAGCCCGAAGTGGGTCGGGGCGACCAGCGCCAGCCTGGCGTCATCCTCGATGCGGCGGGTCAGGTCGCCGGCGAGCTCCAGATGGCGCCGGACGTGGTGGCGGATTCCCTCGGCTCCGTAGCTGCGGAGGACGAACCACAGCTTCAGCGCCCGAAAACGCCGCCCAAGGGGAACGTGCCAGTTGCGGTAGTCGATGACGTCGGTGGCCGCCGATGCCCGGTTGCGCAGGTAAGGGGGGGTGATGGACAGGGCGTCGAGCAGGGGGCGTCGGTCGGCCACCCAGAACACCGAGCAGTCGAAGTTGGTGAACATCCACTTGTGCGGGTTGAACACGTAGCTGTCGACCAGCTCGAGCCCGTCCTGGTGGTGGCGTAGCTCGGGCAGCACCATCGCCGTCCCGGCATAGGCGGCGTCGACGTGATGCCACATCCCATGACGGGCGGCCGTCTCGGCGACCGACCGCACCGGGTCGACCGCAGCGGTGCCGGTGGTCCCCACCGTGGTGCACACGAAGGCCGGGGTGAGCCCGGCGTCGAGGTCGGCGGTGACGGCGTGGCGGAGCGCCGCCGGGTCCATCGCCTGGCCGGCATCCACCGCGACCAGCCGCAGGTGGCGGTAGCCGGCGACCCGGGCCCCCTTCTCGACCGACGAGTGCGCCTGCTGCGAGGTGTACGCCACCAGGTCGGCCGGGTCGGCGGTGGCAGTGGCGCGGTGGCGGGCCACCACCAGGGCGGTGTGTGTCGAATCCGAGGCGCTCATCTGGATGACGCCGCCCCCCGGGCCGTCGGTGCGCCAGCTGATGGGGAGCCCGAGCAGGTCGACCAGCCAGTCGAGGACCACGGTCTCCAGCTCGGTGCAGGCGGGGCTTGTGGACCAGAGCATGCCCTGCTGGCCGAGGCCGGTGGACACCAGGTCGCCGAGAATCCCGGGACCCGACCCGTTCGCCGGGAAGTAGCCGAACCAGCCGGGGGACTGCCAGTGGACGAGGCCAGGCATCACCACCCGGTCGAGGTCGGCGAGGATCGCCTCGAACGGCTCGGGCAGCTCGGGCGCCCTCTCCGGCAGCAGGGCGCGGATGGCGCCAGGGGAGACGTCGGGTGTCACCGGGCGGTCTTCCACCGAGGCGAGGTAGTCGGCCAGCCAGTCGATCACGGCGTGCCCGTGGCGGCGGAAGTCGTCAGGCGACATGTGGTAGCCGGTCTGGGTCATCCGGGCACCATAGGTCGCCACCACGGTCGGCCCGACACCGGCCGAGCCCGGCGCCGCCGGTCGGTATGCAGATCGAGCCCGACGGCCGCCCTGTAAGGTCGCCGGCCAGAGATGGAGGGAGCCCTTGTGGACGGTCTGGCCGGTCGGGTGGCGGTGGTCACCGGAGGGGCGAGCGGGATCGGGCGCGGGTTGGTGGAGCGTCTCTCCGCCGAGGGCATGCGGGTGATGGCGGTTGACATCGACGGCGATGCCGTCGCCGACGTGGCAGCTGCCGCCGGGGCGGTCGGCCGCCGGCTCGACGTCACCGATGGCCCCGCCACCGGTGCCCTGGTCGCCGAGGTGGAAGCCGAGCTGGGCCCGATCGACCTGTTCTGCATGAACGCCGGAATCGCCACTGCCGGCGGTGTCGAGCTCTCCGATGCGGAGTGGCAGAGGACGTGGGACGTCAACGTGATGGCCCACGTCCACGCCGTCCGCGCCGTGCTTCCCGGGATGCTGGCCCGCGGCAGCGGACACCTGCTCCACACCGCCTCGGCAGCCGGCTTGCTCACCAACATCGGTGCCGCCGCCTATGCGGTGACCAAGCACGCCGTCGTGGCTCTCGCCGAGTGGCTGGCGGTGACCTACGGCGACCGGGGCATCACCGTCTCCTGCCTCTGCCCGCAGTTCGTCGCCACCCCGATGCTCGATGTGTTCGATGCCGGCGGCGAGATGCGGGCATGGGTCGACGGGTTGGCGGTCACCACCGAGCAGGTCGCCGACGCCGTCGTCGAGGGGCTACTCGACGGCCGCTTCTACATCCTGCCCCACCCCGATGTCGCCGGCTACTACGCCAGCAGGGCGGCCGAGCCCGAGCGCTGGCTGGCCGGCATGCGCAAGCTGCAGGCGAGGCTCAGCTACCAGCCCCCTTCTCTCGGCTGAGCAGCGGGCCCGGCCGCCTGCTGCGTGACCGCCATCAGGTACCCGGTGGCCCGCTCGGTCAGCTCGTAGCGCCGGGTCAGCGCGGCGAACCGGGGGCCGTGGTTGGCCTCGACGAGGTGGGCCAGCTCGTGGACCAGCACCGAGTCCAACACCCATGAGGGCATCGTCGCCAGCCGGTCGGAGATGCGGATGCGGTCCGAACCCGGGGAGCACGAGCCCCAGCGGCTGAGCTGGCGGCTCGACCACTCGACGTGCCCCGGCGGCGGCAGCCCGTAGCGGGCGGCTAGCGCCTCGGCGCGGGACGCCAGGTCGATGCGCCCCGCCACCACCTTGGCGGTGACCTTGGCAACCAGGCGGTCCACCAATTGGCGCTCCTCATCGGCGGGCAACCCGGCAGGGACCAGCACCCGCACCGTGCCGCCGACCACCTGGGCCTGCAGGGTGCGCCGCCGGCGGTGGCTCCGCACCACCTCGACCGGTAGGCCCGGCCCGGGGACGGCCCCTTGGCCCGCCCGCTCGACCGGCTGTTGCTCGATGGGTCTGGCACTCATGTCGCCCAGCGTACGGGGCGGGTGTGACAGGAACGCGGCCTCGCGCCAGGTAGGGGTTCACTCGCCGGCCCGCAGCACCCGCTCGACCTCGAACCGCACCTGGAAGTCCGGGTCGCCGCGCAGGGCGGCGACGGCGTCCCGGCTCCCGCCCAGCCCGAGCTCGCCGAGGGCACGCACCGCCTTCCACCGCACCCAGGCGTCGGTGACCGTCAGCGCCTCCTCGAAGAACGGCCTCAGCCCGGCGTCGCCGGTGCCGGCGGCGGCGTCGACCGCGGTGCGGCGCACCACGGGCGACGGATCCGCCCAGCCGGCTTCCACGGCCTGGCGGCGGACCTCCCAGCTGGCCGACTCGGCCAGCACCGCCACCGCCACCCGTCGCACCGCCGGCACCGGATCGGCCTGGGCGGCGAGCAACCGGGCCCGGTGGTCGGGCCGGTCCGGGTCGAGGAGATGGAGCTCGGCGGGATGCTCGCTCTGCGACCGCCCGCCCTCGCCGAGCATCTCGTCCCTGGTCATGCCGGCGGTCGACCGCTCGGCGGCCGGGAACAGGGCCGAAACGCGGTCGAGGACCGTGTCGAGCTTGTCCTCCCACGAGGCACCGGCGACCAGCCCGACGGTGACGAAGTCGCCGGCGACCATCACGTCGCTCACGTCCCCGTCCTCGAACAGGGCCGCCACCCGGGCGTCGTCCGGCGGATCGGGATCTCCGCGGCGGTGCCACACCCCCGGGGCGGGCTCGCCACCGGTGACGAACCGGACCTTGCGGGGGTGGGGGGTCGGCTCGGGCACCACCGGCCCGGCGAAGGCGCGGTCGAACACCGACGCCGCGGATCCGTGACCGCCTCCGGACACATGCATGCGGTAGCTCCCGGCGGACTTGCCGTGGGCGAGGACGAGGCCCTCGCCCAGCTCGTGCTCCCACCACGCTTCGGGCACGTGCGGTGCCACCAGGCGATCGAGGGCGGCTGACTCCTCGGCGGTCCACGGCTCGACCGAGAAGAACCGCTTGAGGAGTGTCTTGTAGGCGGCGAGGTCCTCGAAGGGCAACCGGGCCGCCACCTCACCGGTGAGATGGCCCGAGGCGACCGCCACCAGCCCATGGCGGGCGACGGCGGCGCGGGAGTCGTCGAGGGCGGGAGGCGGTTCCGACGTCACACGGCGGGATGCTATCCAGCCGGGTCCCCGGAATCCGCGTCACCCATGCGAAGGAGGCCGACCACCAGCCCGTCGACCAGCGCCAGCCACGAGGCGTCGATGATGTTCTCGTGGACACCGACGCTGCCCCACGTGTCGGCACCGTCGCTGTGCTCGACCAGCACCCGCACCCGGGCGGACGTGCCGTCGCCGGAGTCGAGGTCGCGCACCCGGTAGTCGGTGAGCCGCACCCGGTCGACCTCGGGGTAGCGGGGGCGCAGCCCGGCCCGTAGCGCCCGGTCGAGCGCCGACACCGGGCCGTCGCCTTCGCTGGTGGTGACCAGCCGCTCGTCACCGACCCTCAGCTTGACGGTGGCCTCCGCCTGCACCTCGCCGTCGCGGTGCTCGACGAACACCTTGTAGGACTCCAGCGTGAAGAAGTCCTGCTTCCACCCCTGCGCCTGGCGAACCAGCAGCTCGAACGACCCGTCGGCGCCCTCGAGCTGGTAGCCGAGGTGCTCGAGCTCCTTGATGCGGTCGACCACCGCCTGGGCGTCCTCGTCGGAGAGGTCGAAGCCCTGGGTGCGCGCCTTGGTGTGCACGGTGGACCGCCCGGCCAGCTCGGACACCACCACCCTGGTGGTGTTGCCCACCGCCGCCGGTGGAAGGTGCTCGTAGGCGTCGGACCGCCGCGCCAGCGCCGACGTGTGCAGGCCCGCCTTGTGGGTGAATGCGGACACCCCGACGTACGGCGTGTGGGGCTCCAGGGAGCGGTTGACGAGGTCGGCGACGTTGTGCGACACGGTGGTGAGCTTCGCCATCCGCTCGTCGGGGATGGTCTCGTAGCCCATCTTCAGCGCCAAGTTGGGGATGACGGAGCACAGGTCGGCGTTCCCGGTGCGCTCGCCGTAGCCGTTGACGCATCCCTGCACCTGGAGCACGCCGAGGCGCACCGCCGCCAGCGAGCTGGCCACCGCCGTCCCCGAGTCGTTGTGGAAGTGGCAGCCGAACGTCGCCTCCGGGAGGGACGCCATCACCTCGGTGAGCATCTGCTCGATCTGGTGGGGCAGGGTGCCGCCGTTGGTGTCGCACAGCACGAGCCGTTCGGCCCCTGCTTCATGGGCGGCATCCAGCACCGAGCTGGCGAAACCCGGGTTGGAGCGGTAGCCGTCGAAGAAGTGCTCGGCGTCGAAGAAGACTCGCCTCCCCTCGGCGCGGAGGTGGGCGATCGAGTCGGCCACCATCGCCACCGCGTCCTCCTCCGAAGTGCGCAGGGCGTGCTCGACGTGGTAGTCCCACGACTTGCCGACGAGGCAGATGACCCCGGTGCCGGCGGCGAGCAAGGCATCGAGCTGTGGGTCGTTCTCCGGTCGTCCCCGGGGCCTCCGGGTCGAGCCGAAGGCGACCAGGGTGGCGGTGTGGAGGTCGAGCTCGTCGACGGCACGGGCGAAGAACTCGTCGTCCTTCGGGTTGGCGCCGGGCCAGCCGCCCTCCACGTAGGGCACGCCGAGGTCGTCGAGCAGGCGGGTAACGCGCAGCTTCTCCCCGGCGGTCAGCGAGATGCCCTCCTGCTGGGTTCCGTCGCGCAGCGTGGTGTCGTAGATCTCCACGTAGGGGCGTTGCCTGGTCTCCATGGGGCTCCTCGTCGGGGTGTTGTCGGGTCGAGACGGTCCGGGAATCGAAAGACCCCCCGCCGGGGCGGAGGGTCGAGGGGCGCACACGCGTGGTGAGCGTGCGCGCCTAGGGAATGATGATGCCGGGCAGCCCGAAGCGTCCCCTGGTCGGGGGGACGTCCGGCGAATGCGGCATCGTGATCACGAGGCCAGTAAACCCGGGCGGCTCGCCGGCGTCAAGGCGCGCCCGGGATTGGCGATCGGCTACTCGAAGGGAACGACGCGCACATCCCCGGGCTCGGCGAGCACCATCAGGTGGTCGCCCTCGGTCTGGCCGATCGCGGCGACGACGGCGTCGGCATCGAGCGTCGACCCCGCCGGCAGGTCGGTGCGGTGCAGGAGCCGGATCCGCACGTTGGCGCGCCGGGCGATGTCGGCGACGTCGATCCCGTCGGCGACGAGGAGGATCTCCCGGCGCCGGGCGGCCATCGCCTCGTGATGCTCGGTCCGGTAGACCAGCCAGTGATAGAAGGCGCCACCACCGGCAGTGATCAGCAGGGCCACCGGCAGGTCGACGGCACCGGCCAGCGCCGCCGCCGTCGATCCCTCGAACAGGGCCTCGAAGACGGCGACGAGCACGCTCACCGCGGCGCCGAAGGCGACCATCCCGCCGACGCCGAATACGACGAACAGGTATACCCGTCGTGTGATCGACAGGCGCTCGGCGGGATCCTTGCCGGCGAGGCGCTGCACCCTGCGCCAGGTCACCGTCCACATCGGCACCCCGACGGCGAGCAGTGTCGCCGCGGCGACCAGCGTGTTGCTCGCACCGGCGGCGATCGGGGTCAGCGCTTCGAACAGGGCGATCACGAGGATCGAGGTGGCCACCGCCATCGTCACCAGGGCGATCCCGGCGACGAGGTAGTCGTAGATGCGGTCGACTTCGGTTCGGTCACGCCACGCGCTGGGTCCGACCACGGCCCGGTGGTAACGCCACGAGGCCAGGCCGACGGCACAGGCGCCGACAGCAGGGGAGACGTCGGCGAATTGCTGGCGGGCGGTGGCGGCGCCGGGATCGCCGACCAGCCACTCGAGGACCAGGTACAGGGCGTATCCGGCGCCGGCCACGGCGGCGACCAGCCCGGCGGCCACTCCGGCCAGGAGCACGTACCCGTGCCAGCCCTCGGTGTGGGGCGCATGCAGCCCGTGGGCGAGCCAGTGCCATGCCCACACGGCGCCGCCGATGCCGACCCCGCAGAGGGCGATCCACAGCTCGTCCCAGCCGGCCGAGGACGTGGCTCCCAGACCGGGGTTGATCATCCGTTCGAGCAGCGCGTCGATGGTGAGCCCCGCCGACACGGCCCCGATCCACAGCCCGGCGGTCGAGGCGATCCAGATGTGGAGTCGGGTGAGCACCTCGGGTCGGACCCGCGTCCACACCACCCAGTGCCCGGCCCAGGCCGCCCCCCAGACGGCGAGCATTGCGGCGCCGAACCCCTCCCAATCGCCTTGGACGGCGGCGCCGGCTACGGCGAAGGCGGAGCCGACGGTGAAGCCGAGCGAGGTGAGGAGTGCGGCATTCAGATAGACGCCCCATCCGACAGTCCGCCGTTCGGCCGCTTCAATGCGAAGGCTGCGCGAGGTCCAGACGGCCAGCGCCGCGAACACCGGAAGCCCGGTGATGGTCAGTGCCAGGGGTACGGCGATGTCGGCGGTGGTGCGGGCAGCGGCGTTGGAGAGGGCGGCGCCGAGAAGGCCGCTGAGCCCGAGGGAGGTGACGACCAGCGATCCGAACAGCATCAGGTAGGCGAAGAAGCGGCGAATCGAGAGTTCGCCGCCGGCGACCGCCTCTTCACGGTGCCGGCGGACCGCCCTCACGACGGCGACCGCGATCAGCCCGATGACGGCGATCTGGATGAGCAGTCCGATGATCACGATCTACCTCCTACGCCCGGACATCGCGCTGCGCCGCGGCCTCGGGGCTGCCCGGCTCGTATTCGACCACTGCCGGCGGTCCGAGGAGGAGGAACACTGCGGCGACGAGGACACCGGCAACCACGAGCCCTATCACCCACACCGCGGGACGCGTCCGGGTGTCCATGTGACCATCGTGCGGGCACCGGTCCCGCGCCGGCCAGAGGCGAAGTGCTCGCCGGCGAGATGGAGAGGGCGACGGCCCGGCACCGCTCGATGCGCACGGCTGGGACCCTTCTGAGTCATCGATCATCCGTGACCAGCGCGGCGGGCGCGCATGTGGGAACGATGTCGATGGGCGGAGACCGCGGAGCAGCTCACCCGGGCGGGTGCCGTCCTACAACCTTGCCGTCAAAGCAGGCCCCGCCGGCGCCTCGATCGGCGGTCACTGGGTGGCGTCGCTGGCGATCTGGCGGAGGAGGGTCGCCAGGGCTGGATCGCCGGTGACCTCCACCGCCGCCAGCGGTGCCCGGCCCCACAGCCACAGGTCGAGCCGGCTCGCCGTCCCGGTGATGGTGGCGTCGGGTTGGTGCACCGCGTCCACCACCACGGCGGCGTCGATGTCGTAGGTCTTGCCGCTGTTCGGGGATGTCCCGGTCATGCGGCCGATGAGCAGGTCCCACCGCCACTCCCGGTCGTCGATGCGCACGGTCTTCCCGGCATCGGTGAACATCGCCCACTCCGGGATGCCGGCGATGAACATGTTCAGGATCTCGTCGACGCCGTCCTGGGCCAGCGCAGGGTCGAGGGCCGAGCTGCGGCCGGCCGCCGCCTCGGCGTCGGCACGGTGGATGAGCGCCTCGTGCGCCTGGCGGCGCATCACGAACCCGGCGTTCTTCTCGGTCGACCACGTGTAGCACGGCATTTGCGGATCCGCCTCGCGCAACGTCCGCACCAGGAACGTCTTGGCGGAGTCGAGCGACCCGACGAGGAGCCCGTCGTCGTGGGGGCGGTCCGGCTCGCGGTATCCCTCGGGGTCCATGAGCCGTTCGGCGACGACGGTGGACCAGAAGGTCTGCACCTCCGTGAGGTGCCACAGCAGTGCGGCGACGTCCCAATCCGGGGCCGTCGGCACCCTCGTGTCCAGCGGAACGGTACGGGCGGCGTCGATCAGCCTTTCGGTCTCGAGCTCGATGAAGTCGATGTAGTAGTCGTTGTCGAGCCGCACCCGGCACCTCCGGATCGAGGGCGTCGGGACCACCGTACCCGAGGTCGGAGACGCCGAACCGGGACCGGGCAGGGGCAGACGCGAGAGCCGGGCCCGTCGCCGGGCCCGGCTCCCTCAGCAGCCCGCTCCGTTACAGGAGCACGGCCCGTGAGCGGATTCGCAGGAACACGAACCCGATGACCGCCAACGTGACCCCGACGGCGATGGCCAACGCGGCCAGTGCGTAGGCGAGGATGCCGGTGCTCAGCGCGGTGGTGAGCACGGTGGCGTTGAGCCACGAGGCCCTCGCCTCGTTGGGTCCCATCACCGGCTCGCCGTTCTCGTCGAGGACGGCCTCGCCGTTGTCGTCCACCATCGGGACCTCGCGGGGCATCTCGGCGTAGTAGAGCCCGCCGGTGCTGTCGAGCTGGTGGTGGGTGATGATGTCCGCCTGGGCCCACATGGTGAATGGGCCGCGGACCGCGGTCTCCGGAATGGCGGCGTCGTCTGGCGTGACGACGTTCTGGGCGACCGCCTGGTCCCAGGTGTACCAGATGCCGAACATCCCGCCGGCGACGGCGCCGGCTCCGACCACCATGGCCAGGATGGCGGCTACGAGCAGGAGGGTGCTCTTCTTGTGGCCCTTCTCGGTACCTGTGGGCTCGTAGGTGGTGACCGGGGATTCCATCCGGTCGCTGCTGGCAGTCATTCGGATGCCTCTCTTTCCTGTGTCGGGCGAACTGCCGAATGCGCCCATCATTCGAAAAGGGAGAGCGGGTGCCGAGGGGACTACGGCCCGAACCGGTCCGACGAGGGTCCCTGACCTCCGGGACCTATGGCCCTCGCCAGGTTTGGCGCCGTCTCAATCAGCCGACGAGGGCTCGCAGTCACCGAGCTCGACACAGGACACCAGCGGGCCGACCGCCTCCTCGACCAGGGCGGCGTACACCCGCCGGCCGGCGTCGGTCAGGTGGACGCCGTCCTCCACGAACAGCTCGGGACGGTCGTCGGACGTCGCCTTCCAGTCGATGAGCTCGAGGTCCGGCCATCGGTCGGCCGCCGCCGTCAGCGTCTCGTTGACCTGCCCCTCCCACCTCCGCGGGACGCGGACCGTCACCGCCAGCACCCGGTCCGCCGGCTCGGCATTGGCCATCAGCGTGTCGAAGAGCTCGGCGTCCACCGGGCCGTTGGTCCCCAGATGGACCAGCACGATCTCGCCGAGATCGCCGGCGGCCGCCAGTTGCCCGATCATGTCCGCCCCGGTGGCGAACGAGCGGGAGACTTCGGCGTCGACCGTGAGGGTCTCGCCCAACGCCTGGCGCAACGCGTCGGCGGCTCCCAGCATCACCGAGTCGCCGATGGCGGTGACCGCGGCCGGTTCCGGCGAGGGGCGCCTTCGGTTGGGCGCGCCGGCCAGGGTGGCGGGCCCGGGGACATTGGCGGTCACGGTCCCGGCGGCGGCGACCGGCAGTTCGACCGGGGCGGCGACCACCTCCGGTCGGGTGGCGCCGGCGTCGGGCAGTGCCATCACGAGAGGCGCCGCCGTGGTGCTGGTGGTCGCCGCCACCGGGGTGGTGCCGGCAACCGCCGACGGCGGGCCCTCGAGCGGGGTCGGGGCTACCACCAGGACCGCCACGAACGACGCGACCACGGCCAGCCCTCCTACTCCGGCCAGTGCCCTGGTGGGCCTCGGCCTCGGGGTCAGCAAGCCGCGCATCCAACCGGCCACGCCCTTCTCGATGATGGGCCGCTCCACGAAGCGATACGAGGCGGCGGCGAGGGCGAGCGTGATGGCGACCCTGGCGGCGTCCAGCGCCCACCCGTCGACGGTGACATCCAGCTGGGGGCGGGTCACCATGATCACCGGCCAGTGCCACAGGTAGATGCCGTAGGAGCGCCGGCCGATCCAACCGAGCACCGGGATGCTCAACAGCCGGGACACCGAGGTGGGCGCGGCCGCCCCGATGATGAGCGCCGCCGACGCCAGCGACACCGCCAGGAACCCACCGTTGTACATGGCGCTGGTGAACTCGCTGCCGAGCAGCATCCAGGCCGCCAGGCCGGCGAGCCCGGCCCATCCCGCCAGCTCGGTCAACGCCCGGCGCCGCCCGACGGCCGGGCGGACCAGTCGAGTCGGGGTGGTGACGAAGGCCAGCCCGGCGCCGATCAGCAGCCCGACCGCCCTGGTGTCGGTGCCGAAGTAGACCCGCGACGGGTCGGACAGCGGCTCGTAGAGCAGCGCCATCAAGGTCACCGAGAGCAGCGCCCCCAGCCACACGATGCTCAGCATCCGGCGCCTCAGTAGCGCCCAGCCGGCTGCCACCGCCAACGGCCACAACAGGTAGAACTGCTCCTCCACCGCCAGCGACCACAGGTGGCGGAGCAACGGCGGGCGTGCCATCGAGTCGAAGTACGACGTGTCGCTGTAGATGAGGGCCCAGTTGGTGACGTAGCCGACTGCGGCGAGAACATCGCCCCGCAGCCGGCGCAGCTCGTCCGGCATGACGGCGGCGGTGAAGGCCACCACGCCGATCAGGACCAGGATGAGCGCCGGGAACAGGCGGCGGGCGCGACGCACCCAGAACCGCTTCACGTCGAAGTGGCCGAAGCGTCGGATGTCGGCCACCAGCAGCGACGTGATGAGGAACCCGCTGACCACGAAGAAGACGTCGACGCCGAGGAACCCTGCCGGCAGCCAGCCGACCTCCAGGTGGTAGAGCAGCACGGCGATGACCGCCAATGCCCGGACGCCGTCGAGCCCGGTCATCATCGGCAGCGTGCGATGGCGCTCCAGCGGGGGGCCGGCAGGGTCCATGCCCCCATTCTCGCCCGATTCGCGAAAACTGTCACTGTCTTGTTTCTCCTCCCCCTTCAGGGGAGGAGTGGCGGCGACAATCGCCGAAGGCGGGCGCGGCCGACGAGGAGGGGGATAGGGGACGAACGACGCACTCGAGCGTCCCGGTTTCCGGCGGCCAGACCCCTCCCCGTCATCCGTTCTGGCCTTCGGCCCGCTCTGCTGCCGCCGCTCCCCTCCCAGAGGGAGGAAAGTCCGACCAGGTTCAGTCGTGCTCGATCTCGCCCATGATCCGCCACCGGTCGTCGTCCATGGTGACGACGTAGGTCGTGTCGACGGTGCGCAGGGCCGTCCCGTCCTCCGAGCGCACCGTCCACTGGGCCACCGCCAGCCCGGCCCTGTCGGCCGGGTACTCGAAGGCGAGGTCCTCGAGAGTCCACACGTGCTCGTCGGCACTGCGCTCGGCGGCGACGATCCTCCGGTAGTACGCGGTGAGTGACTCGGCGCTGTCGTGACGGACGACCTCCCCGGCTCGCACGGCGAAGCCCCCGGGGGCGTGCGCCGCCACCAGGGCGTCGACGTCGCCGTCCGACCGGGCGGCGGCGTATCCGGCGAGCAATTGCGACACCGGGTCGTCGGCCGGCCGGTAGCGCCGCCAGCCCTCCTCCCCGGGGCGGGGCCACAGCAGGTCGAACCGCTCCAGCACCACCAGCGTGTCGTCCTCGATGCTGTGGCCGTTCTGGGCGAAGAAGTCGATGTGCGCCTGGCGCCAGAACGCCAGGCTCCGGTCACCCTCGCCCTCGTCCCACGCATAGGCGTCGTCGACCTCGCCGAACGGCCTGATGTCCACCTCGGTGGTGCGGATGACGCACACCGGGCCGCCGGACCCGTCGAGCACCACGCTGTAGGCCCCCCGCGTCGGCATGTCGCCGTCGGCCACGGCGTCCTCGTACAGGCACGTGGTAGCCCGCTTGGGCCCGTGGAGGACCAGCCAGGCCAGCTCGTCGGCGAGATCTGGAGAGTCCTCGTCGCCGAACGACCATGCGTCGTAGTCGGCGGTCACGCCGGTGGCGGCGGAGAACCGCTCCCAGAATGTCTCCACAGGGTCTGTGCGCACCACGTAATCCTAAGACCCCCGGGTCGAGCAGGACTCGGCCGGCCAGGGATCCCTCTGATCGCCCGGGTGTACGATCCGTGCGCATGAAGCGAGTGTTCTCCGGGCTGCAACCGACCGGGAACATCCACCTGGGCAACTATCTGGGGGCGCTGCGCAACTGGGTGACGCTCCAGGACGACCACGACGCCATCTACTGCGTCGTCGACCTCCACGCCATGACCGTCGACTACGACCCCGCCGAGTACGTGCGGGATCGCCACGAGGCGGCCAAGGTGCTGCTCGCCTGCGGCATCGACCCCGCCCGTTCGCTCTTCTACTTCCAGAGCGAAGTGCCGCAGCACGTCGAGCTGTCCTGGATCCTCGCCACGATGACCCCGATGGGCGTGCTCAACCGGATGACCCAGTTCAAGGACAAGACCGGGCGCGGCGTCGCCCCCAACCTGGGCCTGTACGCCTACCCGGTGCTGATGGCGGCAGACATCCTCGTGCACCACGCCGACCTGGTTCCGGTGGGCGACGACCAGCGGCAGCACCTCGAGGTGACCCGTGACCTGGCGGAGCGGTTCAACAACCGGTTCGGGGAGGTCTTCCCGGTCCCCGAGGCGTACATACCGGACACGTCGGCCCGGGTGATGTCGCTCGCCGACCCCACCGCCAAGATGTCCAAGTCCGACGCCAACGAGAAGAGCCGGGTGCTCCTCCTCGACCCGCCCGACCTGGTGCGACGCAAGATCCGCGGCGCGGTCACCGACTCAGAGGCCTCCGTGCGGTTCGACTGGGATGAGAAGCCAGGGGTGAGCAACCTGCTCGAGATCATGTCGGCCGCCACCGGGCGCCCCATCCCCGACCTCTCCGACGAGTACGACGTCAGCGGCTACGGGGTGTTCAAGGACGCCGTAGCCGACGCCGTCGACGAGGTCCTCGCCCCGATCCGCAACGCCTACGCCGATCTCGACGATGGCGAGGTCGCCGCGGTGATGGCAAAGGGCGCCGAGACGGCGCGCCATCAGGCCGAGGGCTACCAGCGCCAGGTGCGGGCGGCGGTCGGCCTGGCCGGCGGATAACCGGGGTCGCCGTGGGCGAGAGCGGCCTCGCCAGGCTGGTCTCCCACCGATACCCTCGCTCGGCCGGCTACGACCCGGCGTGGGTGGTGGCGAACCAGATGGGCCCGCACCCGCTGTGGCTGATGGAGGCGCTCACCACCGTCGTCGCCGTCGCGCGACCGATGCGGGTGCTCGACCTCGGATGCGGCCGCGCCCTCACCTCGGTCTTCCTCGCCAGGGAGTTCGGCGTGGATGTGTGGGCCGCCGACCTCTGGACCGACCCACTCGACAACCAGGCCAGGTTGGTCGAGGCCGGCGTCGCCGACCTCGTGTCGCCGGTCCACGTCGAGGCACACGAGTTGCCGTTCGGCGACGACTTCTTCGACCTGGTGGTCAGCGTCGACGCCTTCCATTACTTCGGCACCGAGGACTACTACCTGGAGACGCTGCTCCGGGTGGTCAAGGACGGCGGGCACGTCGGCATCGTCTCCCCGGGCCTGGCCTACGAGTTCGGGCAGGAGACGCCCGACCACCTGGTCCCTTTCTGGGAGTGGGAGTACGAGACCTTCCACTCGCCGACCTGGTGGCGGGCCCACTGGGAGCGGAGCGGGCTGGTCGCCGTGGAGACGGCCGACCTGGTCCCGGACGGATGGCTGGACTGGCTGCGCTGGGCGGAGGTGGTCGGGCCGCTCATCGCGGAGGGGTGGATGAGAGAGGCGGTTCTCAAGGAGGCCGAGATGCTGCGGGTCGACGCCGGCCGGACACTCGGCTTCAGCAGGGTGGTGGCCCGCGCGGTGACACTGCCCGGGCCGACTTCGGACGACGCCGTCGGCCGGAATAGGCATTAGTCGGCCCTCCTCCGCACGTGGGGCCCCTACCCCACGGCGGCCGTTCGTCGCCCATCGTCCCAGCCGGTAGGGTTTTCTGAGTGAGCAGGTGGATGGACGACGGCGTCGAGGGCTACCTCGCCGACCTCGCCGAGGTGGAGCACGGCGACCCGGTGCTCGACGACATGGAGGCGTACGCAGCCGAGCACGGGTTCCCGATCGTCCACCGGGCAACCGGCCGCTACCTCGAGCTGGCGGCCCGGTCGGTCGGGGCGCGGCGGGTGATGGAGCTGGGCTCGGGCTACGGATACTCGGCCTACTGGTTCGCCCGTGCCGTCGGCCCGGAGGGAGAGGTGGTGTGCACCGACGCCGACCCGGAGAACGCCGAGCGGGCCCGGGGATACCTGGAGGCGGCTGGGCTCTGGGACAGGGTCCGTTACCACGTCGGCGACGCCCTCGAAGGTCTCGCCGTCGAGGACGGGGACTTCGACGTGGTCTACTGCGATGTCGACAAGCCGGGGTACCCCGACTGCTGGCGGGCGGCGAGCGGTCGCATCCGCATCGGCGGCCTGTGGCTGTGTGACAACGTGCTGTGGAGCGGCCACGTGGCCACCGGCACCGACCGCGACGGGCTCGCCGGGTGGACGGCGCCCATCCAGGAGCACAACCGGCTGGTCGCCGAGGACGAGCGCTACGTCGGCGCCATCGTGCCGATCCGCGACGGGGTGATGGCGGCGTTGCGGATCGCCTGAAGGCGCCCCATCCGAGCACCAGCCACCCCGCATCTGGCAGAATCAGCCGGTCGGCCGTAAGCGCGCCGGCACCGATTCGGCGGCGTTAACAGGGGGGCGAACGATGCAGGTTGAGTTCCTAGGGCATGCCGGTCTGTCGCTGACCGCCGGCGACACCCATCTACTGATGGACGCCTGGCTGTCGCCGCGCGGCGCCTTCGACGCCTCCTGGTTCCAGCTCCCGTCGAACCACCACCTCTTCGGCCGGGATTGGAGCAGTGTCACCGGGCTGATCGTCTCGCACGAGCACCTCGACCACCTCGACGCCGAGTTCCTCAACACGCTCCCGATGGAGCTGCCGTTCCACATCCCCGCGTACGGGTCGATGCTGTACCGGCGCAAGGTGGTCCGCCTCACCGGGCGCAAGCCGGTGATCCTGCAACTGGAGACCGAGCACCGCATCGGCGACATCGGGGTGGCGGTATGGATCGAGGACTCCCCGATCAACCAGGACTCGGTGTGGGTCTTCACCCACGAGGGCCGGTCGATCGTGCACACCGTGGACAGCCGCCTCACCCCCCGGCAGCTCGACGAGATCATCGAATACCTGGGAGGGCCGCCGGACATGCTGCTGGTCCAGTGTTCGGGGGCCAGTTGGTACCCGCTGGTCTACGAGCAGTACGACGAGGAGCTCCGCCGCACCCGGTCGGAGCGGAAGCGGTACCAGAAGATGGGCTACGCCCTGTCGGTGGCACGCCGGATGACCCCGGGGACGACCGTCATCTGCGCCGGGCCACCGGTCTTCCTCGACCCGGAGTTGCAACGCTACAACCCCGATCCTTCGTTCCCGCTGCCATCCGAGGCCGGCGCCTGGTTCGTCGAGCAGGGCTACCCCGGGAGGGTCCTGGCACCGCTGCCCGGCGACCGGTTCGACCTCGACAGCGGCGAGCTGGTCGAAGACGAGGAGATGCACGCCCGCTTCGCCTGGGACGCCGTCGCCGACTACATCCCGGGCTACGCCGCCGACGTGGCGCCGGCCATCGCCGGGGTGTACGCCCATGCCGAGGGCCTGCACCACGGCGACCTCTACCCGGCGTTCGAAGAGCACTTCCTCGCCATGTTCGAGCTCAGCTCGTACTTCAACGAGCGTATCGCGATGACCCTCCGCTTCGACGTCGAAGGAGAGGGCGGTGGCATCTTCCTGGTCGGCATCGGCAAGGAGTGCTGGGTGGCTCGGGGCGACGAGACGAGCGCCTACAACTACCGCTACCGCTTCCACAGTCGCTGGCTGAAGCGCATCCTCTTCGACGGCGTGCCCTGGGAGGACTTCTTCCTCAGCCTGCGCTTCCTCGCCGACCGCGACCCCGATGTCTACAACGACCACCTGCTGGGTCTGCTCAAGTTCAATGACCGGGGCTCGCTGCGCGAGGTGGAGAAGTACGAGCGACGGGATAGCCCGGAGAACATCGTGGTCACCACCCCCGACGGGGCTCGCTACGAGATCAACCGGTACTGTCCCCACGCCGGGGCCAGCCTCGAGGAGGCGACCATCGAGGGCCACGTCCTCACCTGCCTCAACCACCACTACGAGTTCGACCTCGACACCGGGGAGTGCCTCACCGGCAACTGCGAGCTGCGCACCCGGCGACTCGACCCCTCCGAGCCGGCCCCGGCCTGAGGATGGGCGACGGAGCCCGGGTCGACGCCGTCAGGGCCGGTCTCGCCCGGCTGGCCGACCCGGGGAAAGCCCCGGGCATGCAGGCCTACATGAAGTCGGCGATGCCGTACCGGGGCGTGCAGACCAAGGCGCTGCGGCGGCTGCTCGCCGAGGTCACGGAAGACCACCCGTTCGCCGGCCGCACCGACTGGGAGGCCAGCCTCGACGCCCTGTGGGAGGGCGCTCGCTACCGCGAGGAGCGGTACGCCGCGGTGAACCTGGCCGGCGACCGGTCGGCGCGCCCGTGGCAGGATCCGGCCGCCGTCGCCCGCTACGACCACTGGGTGGTGACCGGGGCCTGGTGGGACCATGTCGATGCCGTCGGCATCCACCGCATCGGTCCGATCCTCTGCAGCCACCGCCCCGAGATGACCCCGATGGTGCGCGCCTGGATCGGGGACGCCGACCGGTGGCGGCGTCGGGTGAGCATCATCTGCCAGGTGGGCGCCAAGGCCGAGACCGACGTCGCCCTGCTCGGCGACGCCATCGTGACCAACGTCGCCGACCGGGACTTCTTCATCCGCAAGGCGATCGGGTGGGCGCTGCGGGAGCACGCCAAGACCGATCCCGACTGGGTGCGCCGGTTCGTCGCCGTCCACGAGGGCGCACTGTCCCCGCTGTCGTACCGGGAGGCGACCCGGCACCTCTGACCGGCGCTGCCTTCGCCTTCGACTCCCAAGGAGGTCGTCGTCGTGAGGAGACTGGTCGTCGTGGAGTTCCTGTCACTCGACGGGGTGATGCAGGCGCCGGGTGATCCCTTCGAAGACCCCGAGGGTGGGTTCGCCCACGGTGGCTGGCAAGCCCCGTACTTCGACGAGGCGCTCAGCCGGATGACCCGTTCGCCGCCCACCTCAACGAGACCGTCAAGTACGTGGCATCGAGGAAGCACCCCCGGATCGCTCGTCCTCACCTACGAGCCGGTTCGCTGACCGTTCCGCCGCGGGGCTCGACCCACCCGGTGGTACCCTCGGCGTGCGCTGGACGACGCTGCTGGTAGACGGGGCGGAGGGGTTCCATGGAGATCGAGATCGGCATCGCCAAGTCCGGACGGCGCGCCTGGGGGTTCGATGACATCGCCATCGTGCCCTCGCGTCGCACCCGCGACCCCGACGACGTCGACCTGAGCTGGGAGATCGACGCCTACCGGTTCGAGCTCCCCATGATGGGGGCGGCGATGGACTCGGCGGTGAGCCCGGCCACCGCGGTCACCATCGGCGAGCTCGGCGGGCTCGGGGTCCTCAACCTCGAGGGCCTGTGGACCCGCTACGCCGACCCGATGCCGCTCTACGACGAGATCGCCTCGCTCCCTGCCGAGAAGGCGACGCAACGGATGCAGGAGATCTATCAGGAGCCGGTGAAGCCAGAGCTGGTCGCCCCGCGCGTCGAGGAGATGCGATCCGCCGACATCGTCACCGCCGCCAGCGTCACCCCGCAGAACGCGGCGCGTTACGCCGCTGCCGCCGTCGGAGCCGGCCTGCACATCCTCGTCATCCAGGGCACCGTGGTGTCGGCCGAGCACGTGTCCTCGAAGAGCGAGCCTCTCGACCTCAACCGGTTCATCTCCGACCTGGACGTCCCGGTGATCGTCGGTGGTTGCGCCTCATACGCCGGCGCCCTCCACCTGATGCGCACCGGCGCCGCCGGCGTGCTCGTCGGGGTCGGTCCCGGCGCCGCCTGCACGTCGCGCGGCGTACTCGGCATCGGGGTGCCCCAGGCGACCGCGATCGCCGACGCCGCCGGTGCTCGCACCCGCTACCTGGAGGAGACCGGCCGCTACGTGCACGTCATCGCCGACGGCGGCATGCGCACCGGGGGCGACGTCGCCAAGGCCATCGCCTGCGGTGCGGATGCGGTGATGATCGGCTCGCCGCTGGCCGCTGCCGAAGAGGCACCGGCCAGCGGGTTCCACTGGGGGATGGCCACCTTCCACCCCACGCTCCCCCGGGGGGCCAGGGTGCACACCACCACCCTGGGGACCCTGGCCGAGATCCTGGTCGGCCCCGCCCACGAGAACGACGGCCGCCGCAACCTGTTCGGGGCGCTGCGGATGTCGATGGCGACCACCGGCTACGCCAACCTCAAGGAATTCCAGAAGGCCGAGGTGATGGTGGCGCCGGCGCTGCAGAGCGAGGGCAAGGCGTTGCAGCGCTCGCAGAGCGTCGGCATGGGGTCGTGACCACCCCGGAGCCGTGACCGGGCGCGGCCAGGCCTCTACCGGCGACTTCGATCGGGTGCTGGTCGTCGACTTCGGGGCCCAGTACGCCCAGCTGATCGCCCGCCGGGTCAGGGAGGCGCACGTCCTCTCCGAGATCGTGCCCCGCGCCGTCACCGCCGCCGAGGTCGCCGCCGCCGGCCCGGTGGGGGTGATCCTCTCCGGTGGGCCCGCCTCGGTGAACGCCGAGGACGCCTACCGGATGGACCCGGCCATCCTCGACCTGGGGATCCCTGTGCTGGGCATCTGCTACGGCCACCAGGAGATGGCCATCGCCCTGGGTGGCGAGGTGGCCGCCGGCGACATCGCCGAGTTCGGCGGCGCCGAGCTGAGGCTCGTCGACGGAGGCGGGACCCTTCTCGACGGGCTGCCGGCTGCGCAGACGGTGTGGATGAGCCACCACGACGCGGTCACTGCGCCGCCGGACGGCTTCAGGGTCATCGGGTCGACCCGGGACTCGCCCGTGGCCGCGATGGAGGACCCGCAGCGGCGGATGTACGGCGTCCAGTTCCACCCCGAGGTGGGGCACTCCGTGCGGGGCCAGGAGATCCTGACCCGCTTCCTCCTCGACGTGTGCGGCGCCCGCCCCTCGTGGACGCATGTCGGGATCATCGAGCAGGTGGTGGCCGAGGTGCGGGCGGCCGTGGGCGACCGTCCGGTGCTGTGCGCCCTCTCGGGCGGGGTCGACTCGTCGGTCGCAGCCGCGCTGGTGCACAAGGCGATCGGCGACCAGCTGACCTGCGTCTTCGTCGACCACGGGCTGCTGCGCGCCGGCGAGGCCGGCCAGGTCGAGGAGACGTTCCGTGGCCACTTCGGGATGAACCTGGTCACGGTCGAGGCGGCGGACCGGTTCCTCGAGCGCCTCGCCGGTGTCACCGACCCCGAGGAGAAGCGCAAGGCGATCGGGGAGACCTTCATCCGGGTGTTCGAGGAGGTGGCGGGCGATCTCGGATCCGCCGGGTTCCTCGTGCAGGGCACGCTGTACCCGGACGTGATCGAATCGGGTACCGCCGACGCCGCCAGGATCAAGAGCCACCACAACGTCGGCGGCCTGCCCGCCGACATGCGGTTCGAGCTGATCGAGCCGCTGCGCGACCTCTTCAAGGACGAGGTACGGGCGGTCGGCGAGGAGCTGGGTCTGCCGCCGGAGATCGTGTGGCGCCAGCCGTTCCCCGGTCCCGGGTTGGCGGTGCGGATCATCGGCGAGGTCACCGCCGAACGGTTGGAGATCCTGCGCGCCGCCGATGCCATCGTCCTCGAGGAGATCCGGCGGGCGGGCCTCTACCGCGACATCTGGCAGAGCTTCGGGGTGCTCCCGGCGATCCGCTCGGTGGGAGTGCAGGGCGACGGGCGCAGCTACGCCTACCCGCTGATCGTGCGGGCGGTGATGTCCGACGACGCCATGACCGCCGACTGGGCGCGGCTGCCCTACGAGGTGTTGGAGCGGATCTCGTCACGGGTGGTCAACGAGGTGCCCGGGATCAACCGAGTCGCCTACGACATCTCCTCGAAGCCCCCGGCCACCATCGAGTGGGAGTGACGCTGCGGCATCGTCTCGCAACTTTGAGCGAGTGAAGCCATGTGGTGTGTTCAATCGCTCAAAGTTCGCTGTCCGGGTGGTCGTCGTTTGACAACTTTGAGCGAGTGAAGCCATGTGGTGTGTTCAATCGCTCAAAGTTCGCTGTCCGGAGGTGATCGGTACCATCACCGGGCATGTCCGCCGCCATCGACGTGACTCTCGACGCGGTCATCGTTGCGGTCACCGACGACCGGCCGCGCATCCTCACCCTTGCCGGGTCGACCGGGCCGCCGCGTATCCCCTCGGGGGCGCTCGACCCGGAGCGCGACAAGACGCTCGAGCAGGCGATGCGCCGCTGGATCGACCAGCTCGGCGGGGTCAGCATCGGGTACGCCGAGCAGCTCTACACGTTCGGTGACCACACCAGGGGACGGCTGCGTGACCTACCGGGTCGATGGCTGTCGGTGGCCTACCTGGCGCTGGTGCGCGAGGAGACTCCGGCCCCCGGTGCTTCCTGGGTCGACGTGTACGACCTGTTTCCCTGGGAAGACCACCGCCAGGGCAGGCCGCCGGTCATCGGGGAGGCGCTGTTGCCGGCGCTCGACGATTGGGCGGTCTCCGCGCCTGGCGCCGAGGAGCGGGACGGTCGTCGCGAGCGCATCTCCGTGATGTTCGGGCAGGAAGCCGGTTGGGACGGGATCAGGGTCCTCGAGCGGTACGAGTTGCTGTACGAGGCCGGGCTGGTAGGGGAGGCCCACATCGACGCCGGCACACCCGCCGCCGACAGGACCGCCGGCACCACGATGGCGCTCGACGACCGCCGCATCGCCGCCACCGCCCTGGGACGGCTGCGAGGGAAGCTCACCTACCGTCCGGTTGTGTTCGAGCTGCTCCCCGACCGGTTCACCCTTTCGGCGCTGCAGCGCACCGTCGAGGCGCTCTCCGGGGTGCGTACCCACACCCAGAACTTCCGGCGCCTCGTGGAGCGCAACCGGTTGGTGGAACGAACCGGGGTGACCGCGGCGACCGGTGGCCGGCCGGCCGAGCTGTTCCGGTTCCGTCCCGAGGTCCAGCGGGAGCGTCCCCGACCCGGGGTCGGCGTCCCCTATCGGTGACTCGGAGCTCAGCCGGTTCCGGGTGGTGGCGGGTCGACGAGGGCGGCTCCCGATGAGGCCGCTACCGTCCCGATGATGCTCCAACCGCACCAGGTGGCGCTCGACCTGTTCGCTCCCCTGGGGCCGAGCTACGAGCGCTGGGCGCGCTTCCTGTCGATGGGCCAGGACACCCGGTGGCGGGCGGCGATGGTCGCCGGTCTCGGGGTCGAGCCGGGGGAGCGCGCCCTGGACGTCGCCGCCGGCACGGGCTCGATCACCCGCCTGCTCCGGCAGTCGGGAGCCGACGTGGTGTCGCTCGACCAGAGCGCCCAGATGCTGACCGAGGCGGCGCAGCGCGGGGCCGCGGGGGTGCAAGCAGGCGCCGAGCGGCTCCCATTCGTCGACGCCGCTTTCGACCTGGTCACCTTCGGCTACCTGCTGCGCTACGTCGACGACCTTCCGGCGGCGCTCACCGAACTGGCCCGGATGCTCCGCCCCGGGGGCCGGATGGGGATGGTCGAGTTCGGTAGGCCCACCGGAGTGTGGTCGGGGCCGTGGTGGCTCTACACCCGTGTCGGCCTGCCGACTGCCGGGGCGCTGATCGGCAGCGGCTGGCGGGAGGTCGGGACCTTCCTCGGGCCGAGCATCGACCGGTTCGCCGCCGAGTGGCCACCGGACCGGTTGGCCGAGGCGTGGCGGGCGGCGGGGATGGGCGAGGTGAGGCTCGCCCAGCCCTCGCTCGGTGGCGGGCTCCTCATGTGGGGGCGCAAGCGGTGAGCGGACGCCGGGCCGCCTGGTACGCCCGGCGGGGGAGTCCCGGCGCCGACCTGCTCACCCTGCTCCACGTGCCGTACACCCTCTGGCACCTCGGCTACGTCGCCATTGGCGCCGCCCTGGCCGCCAGGCTCGACTGGAGGGTCCTGGCCGGCACCATCCTCGCCTTCGCCGTCGGGCTCGGGGTGTCGGCGCACGCCCTCGACGAGCTCAACGGCCGGCCCCTGGGCACATCGCTCAGCGACCGCGCCCTGGTCGCCCTGGCGTTCGCCGGGTTCGTCGTGGTGGTCGCCCTGGCCGTGGCGGGAGCCGCCGAGGTGTCGCCCTGGGTGCTGGCGTGGGCGGCATTGGGAATCGTCCTCGCCGCCGCCTACTGCCTGGAGTGGGCGCCCGCCCTGCACACCGTGGTCGGCTTCGGGCTGGCATGGGGTGCGTTCCCGGTGCTGGCCGGCTACTGGGCTCAGGCCACGTCGCTGAGCCCGGCAGCCGTCATCGCCGCACTCGCCGCCGCGCTGCTGTCGATGACGCAACGGACGCTCAGCACCCCGGCGCGGTTCGTGCGGCGCTCTTCCGGCGACGCCACCGTCCACTTCGAGGCCGATGTCCCCGCATGGGACGGCGACCGGTTGCTGCAGACCTGGGAGCGGCCGCTGCAACTGCTCGGCGCCTCCGTCGTGGTGCTTGCGGTGGCGATGCTGGTGGCCCACCTCTGAGCGTCCCTCGAGCCGGCACCGCTACCTTGCGCCGGTGCGGATCGCCACCTGGAACGTCAACTCGTTGCGGGCCCGGGTCGACGCACTGACGGCATGGCTGGAACGGGCCGACCCCGACGTCCTCCTGCTCCAGGAGACCAAGCTGGCCGACGAGCAGGTGCCCGGACTGGTGTTCGCCGGCGCCGGTTACGAGCTGGCCCACCACGGGGAGGGCCGGTGGAACGGGGTGGCCATCGCCAGCAAGGTCGGGATCGCCGACGTGGTCACCAACTTCGGCGACGGCCCGGTTCGGGACAGCCGGAAGGCCGGTGGCGAGGAGGACTTCGACCCGTTCGACGAGGCCCGCATGGTCAGCGCCGTCTGCGGGGACATCCGCTTCGTCTCCGCGTACGCCCCCAACGGGCGGGTGGTCGGGTCACCGTTCTATCTCGGCAAGCTCGCCTGGTTCGAGCGGCTCCACCGGTGGGTGGACGAGACCTGCTCGCCCGAGGAGCCGACCGTGATGGGCGGCGACCTCAACGCCACTCCCGCCGACGAGGACGTCTGGGATCCCGCCAAGGCGCACGGTGGCACGCACGTTTCGCCGGAGGAGCGTGAGGCGCTGCGCCGGTTCCGTGACTGGGGCATGGTCGACGCCTTTCGGCTGCGGCGGCCCGAGTCGGGGAGGTTCTCGTGGTGGGACTACCGCGCCGGCATGTTCCACCGCAACGAGGGGATGCGCATCGACCTGCTCTACGTGACCCCGCCGGTCGCCGAGCGGGTGGTGTGGGCCGAGATCGACCGGGAGGCGCGCAAGGGCCCGCCCACCCCTTCGGACCACGCCCCGTTGGTGGTCGACCTCGACGAGCCCGGGAAGCCGTTCGACGCAGGATGGGAGGGTGCCATGGCCCGCATCGCCGCCCGCACCCGGCGGAAGGCCTGACGGGAGGTGGAGCTACCGCCGATCGGCGGCGAGCCGGTAGGCGATGCCCCGCGGTGACAACCGGTAGCCGACCGTCAGGCTCTCGGTGAGCCCCATCGCCTTGAGCTTGCGGATGTCGGTCTTGAACGGCTGGGTCTCCCGCCCGACCAACTCTGCCAGGTCGGGTGCCCGCCTCGCCGGGTGCTCTTCGATCAGATCGAGCGCCTCCCGGGTCCACGGGCCGTGGCTGCTGGCCCGGTCGAGCCGGTCGAGGCGGCGGGTGATCGTCGCCACCTCGTCGGGGGTGAGGGCGGCTTCCTGACGCAGCGCCACCCGCGGATCTTCACCGATGAGGTGGAACCGGATGCGGTACAGGTCTCCATCGCTCCGGGTCGCCAGCATCGCCATCAGCTCCGCGCGGTCGGCGTAGCCGGCGGAAACGGCGTCTTCCTCGGTGACCTCGCCTTCCTCGATGACCTCAACCGAATCGATCCCGAGCAGTCCGCCCTTCGACAGCATGGTGCCGCCGGCCTTCACCGAAGGGCGCCGCCACCGCCGCACCGCAACGGTGATCGTCCCGTCCTGCAACCCGGCCCAGAACCGCTTGGTGAACTGCACGGTCGGGGAGCGTAGGCGTGGGGCGGAATCGCGTTGGCTGTGGCGATTCCGCCTTCAGCCGCGATCAGTAGCCCGGTGGTGGCGGGATGTCCCGGTCGATCTCGAGCCTGGCGTGTGCCTCAGCCATCTCCTGCGCACGCTCCTCGGGGGTCTTCAGGGCGTAGACCGCGTTGCGATAGGCCACCGCCTCCATCGGCCAACGGTGGTCGGCCAGCCTCTGCTGCTCCGGCTTGGCGCGAAGGTACGCTGACGTGCCCGGCTTGGGCCACACAAAGTACCCCGCCACGAACACGCCGGGGATGAACACGGCAACCATGCCCAGGCTGTGGTGGCCGCCTTGGAACAGCCGGACCACCCCGATGATCCAGGCTGCCAAGACCGCCGTGCCGATCACCGAGTCAACGGCTCCGCCATCTCCGCCGATGGTCCCGAGCATCACGAGGCCGCCGACGATCGCCCCGGAGACGATCCAGCGGTTTCTTCTTCTCTTGTCCATGCCCGTCCTACCTACCTACCCCTGGCTCGTCGACGCCCGGGAGCTCTCCCGAACGGGTGGCGGTCCGCGGTTGCTTTCCTGCCGTGTCGATGACTGGATGACTGTACGACCGTTGCGATCGGGGGAACATGAGCCGCTCGGCCGGTTTTGCTCAGGAATAGCAGAAGTGGTACCTTGGTTGACTGGTAATGCTCACAATGAGCAGAACACAGCGGGCCAGGCTCCGCGGCTTCGAGAGGCACGCCAGCATGCTCCACAGTCCGACCGTCATCCCCCTCGACCGGCCCACCCGGGCCCCGGTCACCGAGCTGCCTCCGGTGTCGGAGCGCCTCGTCGGGATCCTCCCCGACGTCGAGCGAGTGCGTCCTGGAACCACTCATCGAGGAGATCGAGGCGCTCAAGGTGGAGCGCAACGCGGTGGTCCTCGCCCACAACTACATGACCCCGGACATCTTCCACGGGGTCGCCGACCTGCGGGGTGACTCGCTGCAGCTGGCCCGGCTCGCCGCCGAGACCGACGCCGAGGTCATCGTCATGGCGGGGGTCCACTTCATGGCGGAGACCGCCAAGATCGTCAATCCCGCCAAGACCGTGCTCATCCCGGACACGCGGGCCGGGTGCTCCCTGGCGGAGTCGATCACCGGCGCCGACGTGCGGCTCCTCCGGGAGCGGTACCCCGGGGTCCCCGTGGTCACCTACGTCAACACCTCGGCCGACGTGAAGGCCGAGTCGGACATCTGCTGCACCTCGTCGAACGCGGTCAAGGTGGTCGAGTCGCTGGGCGTCGACCGGGTGATCTTCCTCCCCGACCAGTACCTGGGCCGTTGGGTGGCCAGCCAGACCGACGTCGACGTCGTCCTCTGGCAGGGGAGCTGCATCGTCCACGACAAGTTCACCGGTGATGAGCTGCGCCAGTACCGCACCATGTGGCCCGGGGTGGAGATCATCGCCCACCCCGAGTGCCCGCCCGACGTGCTCGAGGAGGCCGACTTCGTGGGGAGCACCAGCGGGATGATCAACTACGTCTCCGACCGCCGGCCCCGCCAGGTGCTGATGGTCACCGAGTGCTCCATGGCCGACAACGTCGCCGTCGAGTCGCCGGGCACCGAGTTCGTGCGGCCCTGTGTGCTGTGCCCCCACATGCAGCGGATCACCGTGGAGAACATCCGCGATGCCCTGGTGCACATGCGCTACGAGGTGGTGGTCGAGCCGGCCATCGCCGACCGGGCCCGGCTGGCGGTGGAACGGATGCTGGCGGTGGGGCCGTCGAAGTGACCGGTCCCCGCGGCAGTGATCGTCGGCAGCGGGATCGCCGGGCTGAGCACCGCCTTGGCGCTCGGCGATTGCGTGGTGGTGACCAAGACGGTGCTGGGGGAGGGATCCAGTCGCTGGGCCCAGGGTGGCGTAGCCGCCGCCATCGCCGCCGACGACGACCCCCACCTCCATGCCATGGACACGCTGGCGGTGTCCTCCGGGCTGGCCGACCCTGTTGTGGCCGAGCTGGTCACCGGAGCCGCCCCGGAGCGGCTGGCGTGGCTGATCGACAACGGGGCACGGTTCGACCGGGATGCCGGCGGCGAGCTGATGCTGGGGCGGGAGGCGGGCCACTCCCGCCATCGCATCGTCCACGCCAACGGCGATGCCACCGGAGCAGAGCTGATGCGGACCTTGCGTTCCGCGGTGCTCGCCCGCCCCGACGTCGAGGTGCGGGAGGAGACCCACGCCGTCGACCTGCTCCGCTCCGGAGGCATCGTGGTCGGGGTTTCGGTGCGCACCGCAGCCGGCGAGGACGAGCCGATCCTGGCGCCGGCGGTGGTGCTCGCCACCGGCGGCATCGGCGGGCTGTACGCCCACACCACCAACCCATCGGAAGTGACCGGTGACGGCCTGGCGATGGCGATCCGCGCCGGAGCACGCATCGCCGACCCGGAGTTCGTCCAGTTCCACCCCACCGCCATGCGCTCGACCCTCGATCCGATGCCACTGCTCACCGAGGCGCTGCGCGGCGCCGGGGCGGTGCTGGTCGACGCCGGCGGCGAGCGGTTCATGGTCGGGGAGCACCCCGATGCCGAGCTGGCGCCGCGTGACGTCGTGGCCCGGGCCATCTGGCGGAGGCTCGACGCAGGTGACGACCCCCGTCTCGACGCCACCGATCTCGGCGACAGCTTCCCGGAGCGGTTCCCCACGGTGCACCGGTACGCGGTGCGGGCGGGCCTGGACCCGACCGTGTCGCCGATCCCGGTGTCGCCGGCCGCCCACTACCACATGGGCGGGGTGGCGGTCGACGGGGCGGGTCGGAGCTCGTTGCCCGGGCTGTACGCCGTCGGCGAGGTGTCGGTCACCGGGCTGCACGGCGCCAACCGGCTGGCGAGCAACTCGCTGCTCGAAGGGCTGGTCTTCGGGGTGCGGGTGGCCGACGCCATCCGCCTCGACACCCCCGAGGCGACCGGCGACATCGAGGTGCCGGTCGCCGGGCTCGAGTTGCCGGTGATCGACGATGCGGCCGCGGTGGCGGAGCTGCGCCGGGTGATGTGGGACCACGCGGGGGTGATGCGCACCGAGGACGGGCTACGTCGAGCCATTGCCGGGATCGATGCGCTCGCCCCATCGGTCGCCGTCGGGGTGACCGGGCGCAACATGGTCACCGTCGCCCGCTGGGTGGCCCGTGCCGCCCTGGGGAGGCGGGAGAGCCGGGGTGCCCACCATCGCCTCGACTTCCCCGAGACCTCCACCGCCTGGGCCCGGCACACCCTGATCGAGCCGCTCCCGGAGCGGACCGCCGTGCTGGTGTCGCGGGCCGCCGCATGATGGGCCTCGTGACGGACGGGGCGCCGCCGCCGGCGGGGCTGGTGGACGACCTCCTTCGGAGGGCGTTGGCCGAGGACCTCGGCCTGGCCGGTGACCTCACCTCCGACGCCATCTTCCCGCCCGACCACGCCTCGACCGGGACGATCGTTGCCCGCCAGGCGGGTCGGGTCGCCGGGCTGGGGCTGTCGACCGGGGTGTTCGCCCTGCTGGCAGCGGAGTCGAAGGTCGCCCTCGCCGTGGCCGATGGGGACGATGTGGCGGCAGCCACCACCCTGGCCACGGTGTCAGGCCCGACCCGGGCGCTGCTCGCGGGGGAGCGCACCTGTCTCAACCTGCTGGGCCGGCTGTGCGGGATCGCCACCGCCACTGCCGACATGGTGCATCGCGTCGAGGGAACCGGCGCCGCCATCGTCGACACACGGAAGACCACCCCGGGGCTGCGGGCGCTGGAGAAGTACGCGGTGCGGTGCGGCGGCGGCGCCAACCACCGGTTCGGGCTCGACGACGCCGTGCTCATCAAGGACAACCACATCGCCGCCGCCGGATCGGTGGCGACCGCGATCACCCGGGTACGGCAGCGAGTTGGCCACCTGGTGGCGATCGAGGTCGAGGTGGACGACCTGGAGCAGCTGGCCGAGGCGCTCGACGCCGGCGTGGACGCCGTGCTCTGCGACAACATGCCGCTCGACCTACTCCGTCGCGCGGTCGAGGTGGTCGGCGGTCGGGTCCCCGTCGAGGCGTCCGGCGGGATAACCCCGGCCACCGTGAGGGCCGTCGCCGAGACCGGGGTCGACCTCATCTCCGCCGGCTTCCTCACCCACTCGGTTCGCCAGCTCGACGTCGCCTTCGACCTGGCGCCCTGATCGGCGGCCGATGAGCCAACCGGAGCGTCGGACCGTGTTCCAGGTGAGCCTGATGGCAGCCCTGCTGGACGGTGTCTACGACGGCGACACCACCGTGGGACAGCTGTTGGAGCAGGGCGACTTCGGGCTGGGCACGTTCAACGCCCTCGACGGCGAGATGGTCATCCTCGACTCGATGGCCCACCGGCTGAGGAGCGGCGGAGAGGCAACTCGGGTCGGGCCCGAGGAACCGACCCCGTTCGCCATCGTCACCCGTTTCGTCCCCTCGATGGCCGTCGAGGTGGCAGGCGGAGCCGGGCGCGACGAGGTGGCCGGGATGGTCGACCGGCTCGTCTCCACCAACTACCTCTACGCCATACGCATCACCGGGCGGTTCGCCGCCGTCAAGACCCGCACCGTGGTCAGGCAGGAGAAGCCCTACCGGCCCCTGGTCGAGGTCACCAGGGGCGAGCCGACCCTGACGCTCACCGACGTCGAACGGTGTCATCGCCGGGTTCCGCACCCCGCTCTACCAGCAGGGGATCGGGGTCCCCGGCGGGCACGTGCACTTCATCGACGGCGACCGGCGCCGTGGAGGCCACGTCCTCGACTTCGAGCTCGCCGCCGGGACTCTGGAGCTGTGCCTGGGCACGGACCTCCACCTGGCCCTGCCGCTCTCGGACTCCTTCGCCCATGCCCGCCTCACTCCCGACGACCTCGGCACCCAGGTCGAGCAGGCCGAGCGCCACCGGTAGAGGGTCGGGACGGTCCCGCGTGGGTACCCTGGGACGATGGTGAGCGAGAGCGACCTCTCCTAGGCGCGTGCAGGTCTCGGCCGAGGACGCCCGACGTTTTCTCGTCGCACGCCAGATGCTGGCGCCCCCGCGCTCGCTCTCTGGAGGGTCCGACGCGGTGCTGGAGGTGGCCCGTCGTCTCGGCTCCATCCAGTTCGACCCGCTCGCCGTCGCCGGCCGCAACCACGACCTCGTGCTCCACGCCCGCGTCGCCGGCTACGACCCCGCGTGGACCGATGACCTCCTCTACGAGCGCCGCCGGCTGGTCGAGGTGTACAGCAAGGGCCTCTCCATCGTCCCCACCAGCGACTACCCGTGGTTCCGCGGGGCGCTGAGAGCGGGAGCGGAGAAGATCCTGGGCGGGCACCCGGAGATCGCCGACCACGTCCTGGCCCGCATCAGGGCGGAGGGCCCTCTGTCGACCCTGGACTTCGAGCGCCGGCAGGGATCGTTGGTCGACTGGTTCGGGGCACCGACGAACACGGTACGGGCCGTGCTGGAGGCGTACTTCGTGACCGGCGTGCTCGGTCTTGCCCGAAGGGACGGGAACCGCCGCTACTACGACCTGATCGAGCGACTCCTGCCTGCCGAGATCCTGGCGCGCACGGTCCCGGAGAACGAGCAGATGCGCACCAAGCTGCTGGCGCGGTACCGCGCCCACGGTCTCCTGGGCGTCAGCGGCGGCGGGGACATCTTCGGCAGCCTCGGCCCGGCGAAGCCGGACCCAGCGCTGGCCCGGGTACCCGGGTCGGACCGCACTGCGCGAGGACCTCGTCGCCGACGGCGAGCTCGTTCCCGTCACCGTCGAAGGCGTCCGCAACAAGCGCCTCGTGCTACGCGAGGAGGTCGAGCTGCTGGGCGCGCCGCCGGAGCCGGGGCGCTCGGTCGCCTTCATACCGCCGTTCGATCCGCTGGTGTGGGACCGTGCCCTCCTCGGATCGCTGTTCGGGTTCGACTACGTATGGGAGCTGTTCCTACCACCGGCGAAGCGGCGCTGGGGCTGGTACGTGCTGCCGATCCTGTTCGGCGACCGGCTGGTCGGGCGTATCGAGCCACGCATCGACGGCGAGGCCGATCACGTGCAGGTGCTGGACCTCTGGTGGGAAGCGGGCTTCGACCCGCGCCGGGCGGACGGCTTCGGCGACGCCATGCGCCAGGCACTGCAGGCCTATGTGGGCTTCGCCGGCGTGGGTCGTGTCGACTGGCCACAGCACCTCGGGACGGAGAAGCGGCTCTTCGGCGCCGGCGTCTAGGCGGTCAGCCCGTCCGCACCATCGGCTGCCCCGTCTCGACCAGGGTCTTGAGACCGGAGAGGATGTACACCAGCCCACCGCTGAACTCGGTGATCAGCTTGCTGTCCGGATCGATGTCGTAGAGCTCGACGGTCAGCCCGACCATGCCGTCCGTCTCCTCGAGCGCCCACACCTCCCTCACCGGCCCTTCCATGGCCAGGTCGTCGTCCCAGAGCGCCCGGAAGGTGAACTCCAGCCGCTTCGGCCGATCGATGGCGATGATGCGCCCGTCGGCCGCCGGCGTCCCGTCGGGATAGGCGTAGCTCAGCGGAGAGCCCACCTCCCAATCCGAGTCCACTCTCGTGCCGTAGAAGTACTCGACCGACTTGTCCGGTTGGACGATGGCGTCCCACACGTCCTCGGCGGTCCCACGGATGAGGATCTTGTACACGTGAACCGGTGCGTCCATACGGGTCCCTCCAGTCTCCACGCCGGCCTTGAGGCGGGTCAGCGCCGTCACCGTGCGCTCGGCGTACCTGCTGATCCACCGGTCGTGGATCAGCCTGATGGGGACGGGGTTCAGGTAGTGGTACTTGTACCGCCCCTGCCTGAGGGGGATCACCAGGTCGGCCTCCTCGAGCACCGCGAGGTGGCTCATGACGCCGAACCTGGTCATCCCGGGGAGGTATTCGCACAACTCGCCCAGCGTCTGGCCGTCCCGCTCGTACAGCTTGTCGAGCAGCAGCCGCCGGCTGGGGTCGTCGATCGCCCGGAACACCGCATCCATGCCGGCATGATATGTGAGTAAATTACTCACCTGTCAAGGCTCGACGTCGACCGGTGACTCACACCCGTGTAGTTCGCCGGCCGGGGAGCGCGGGTAAGATCGGCGGCGCAGCATGGCCGAGTCGCCTCTCTTCGACGATCTCAACCCGGCCCAGCGGGAGGCGGTCGCCGCCACCGAGGGGCCGGTCCTCGTGGTGGCCGGGGCCGGGTCGGGCAAGACCCGGGTGCTGACCCGTCGCATCGCCCACCTGATCCTCGACCTCGACGTGCCACCGCACGCCATCCTGGCGATCACCTTCACCAACAAGGCCGCCGGGGAGATGCAGGAGCGGGTGGCGGCGCTGGTGGGCGGCGTGGCGCGCAGCATGTGGGTGCAGACGTTCCACTCGGCGTGTGCCCGGATCCTGCGCCGGGAGGTGCACCGGCTCGGCTACCGGTCGGCGTTCTCGATCTACGACGAGGCCGACTCGCTGCGGTTGGTCACCCAGTGCGTCTTCGATCTCGATCTCGACCCGAAGCGGTTCCCGCCCCGCACCATCCGCGCCACCATCTCCGATGCCAAGAACGAGCTGATCGACTACGAGACGCTTCGCCGGCAACGGCGAGGGGTTCTTCCACGAGCGCATCGCCGACGTGTACCGGCTCTACCAGCAACGACTGGTGGAGGCGTCGGCGATGGACTTCGACGACCTGCTCATGGTGACCGTCGAGCTGTTCCGGGCGTTCCCCGACGTGCTCGCCGGCTACCAGGAGCGGTTCCGGTACGTGCTGGTCGACGAGTACCAGGACACCAACCACGCCCAGTACGAGCTGGTCAGGCTGCTCACCGAGAAGCAGCCACAACCTGTGCGTGGTCGGTGACGAGGCGCAGTCGATCTACAGTTCCGTGGCGCCGACATCCGGAACATCACCGAGTTCGAGCAGGACTTCCCCGATGCCCGGGTGATCCTGCTGGAGCAGAACTACCGGTCGACCGAGATCATCCTGGACGCCGCCAACGGGGTGATCCGCAACAACCCGACCCGGAACCTGAAGCACTTGTGGACCGACCTGGGCAAGGGAGACCTGATCCTCACCTACGAGGGCCAGGACGAGCACGACGAGGCCGGGTTCGTCGCCGACCAGGTGGGCGAGCTCGCCCACGACGGGATCAGGGCGAGCGACGTCGCCGTCTTCTACCGCACCAACGCCCAATCCCGGGTGATCGAGGAGACCCTGGTCAAGTTCGGTGTGCCCTACCAGGTGATCGGCGGGCTGCGGTACTACGACCGGCGTGAGGTCAAGGACGCCCTCGCGTACCTGCGGGCGCTGGTCAACACCACCGACGTGGTCGCGCTCAAGCGGATCGTCAACACCCCGAAGCGGGCCATCGGGGACACCACGCGTCGCCCACATCGACCGCCTCGCCGAGAAGGAGGGGATCTCCTTCTGGGAGGCGCTCCACCAGGTCGACGACATCGCTCCGCTGTCCGCCAGGGCCCGTCGCTCGGTCCACGAGTTCGTCGCCCTGATGGAGCATCTCGCCGAGGTGATGCGGGACGGCCCCCGGGCGGTGTTGGAGGCGATCCTGGCCGACACCGGGTACCTGGACTGGGTGCGTTCGGAGCGCACCATCGAGGCGGTCGGCCGGGAGGAGAACCTGCGGGAGCTGGTGGCGGCGGCGGGCGACTTCGAGATCGAGGGACCGCTGTCGGCGGGCCCGGCCGACTGGGCGACCGCCGACGGATCCCGCCGCAGCGAACTGTTCCTCGAGTCGATCAGCCTCATCACCGACGTCGACAACCTCGAGGACACCGATGTGGTGACCTTGATGACGTTGCACAACGCCAAGGGGCTGGAGTTCCCGGTGGTGTTCATCACCGGGATGGAGGAGGGGGTGTTTCCCCACATGCGCTCACTGGGTGACCCCGCCGAGCTGGAGGAGGAGCGGCGCCTCTGTTACGTGGGCATCACCCGGGCGATGCGCCACCTGTACCTGACCAGGGCGTGGAGCCGCAACCTGTACGGCGGCAACAACTACAACCCGCCCAGCCGGTTCCTCGCCGAGGTGCCGGACGTCCCTCAAGGTCGAGGCGAAGCGGGTCGCGGCGGCGCCCCGAGCTGGAGACACCGGGTCGGGCGCCCCGCAGCCGTCTCGACGTGGTCGCCACCGGCGACCGGGTGCGGCACAGCCACTGGGGCGAAGGCACCGTGCGACGGGTCACCGGCGAAGGCGACCGCACCGAGGCGGTGGTCGACTTCGACCAGCAGGGCGACAAGCGGCTCCTCCTCGCCTGGGCGCCGCTGGAGACGGGTCTGAAGCCCCGCTCGGCCCGCCCCTCCCCGGTGTACGGCCGGCCACTAACCTCGACGGCGAGATGCCGCCACGGATCCTCATCGCCAAACCGGGGCTCGACGGCCACGACCGCGGGGCCAAGGTGGTGGCCCGGGCGCTGCGCGACGCCGGATGCGAGGTCATCTACTCGGGCTTGCACCAGACGCCGGCGCAGATCGTGGAGACCGCCATCCAGGAGGACGTCGACGCCGTCGGCCTGTCGGTGCTCTCCGGAGCCCACATGACGCTGTTCCCCCAGGTGGTCGAGCAGCTCGCCGCCCGGGGCGCCGAGGACATCGTCGTGTTCGGCGGCGGGATCATCCCCGACGAGGACATCCCCAAGCTGGAGGCCAAGGGGCTGGTGCGCATCTTCACGCCAGGGGCGCCGCTCACCGAGATCGCCGACTGGGTGAACGAGTACTTCGGCGAGCGCGATCCCGTTTGACTCCGCACCGGCACTCCCGGTGACCCGCCACCGTCCCCACTAGCGAACTCGAGGAGGCGCCGTTGAAGATCCACGAGTACCAGGCCAAGGAGCTGATGCGGGCGCGGGGCATCCCGGTCCCGCTCGGCCGGGTGGCCACGACCGTCGACGAGGCGGTTGCCGCGGTCCGCTCCATCGTCGAGGAGAGCGGGAACCCGGTGGTGGTGCTGAAGTCGCAGATCCATGCCGGTGGGCGCGGCAAGGGCAGGTTCGTCGAGCACCCCGACGTCGGTGGGGTCACCGTGGTCACCGAAGGAGTCGCCGGGGGCATCGAGGCCGCCGAGGCCAGGGTGCGGGAGCTGGCCGGGAAGATGCTCGGTTCGACCCTCGTCACCATCCAGACCGGGCCAGACGGCAAGCAGGTCAACCGCCTCTACCTGGAGCAGGGCATCGACATCGAGCGGGAGCTCTACCTGTCGATCGTGCTCGACCGGGCTCAGGGGCGGAACACGGTGATGGCGTCGACCGAAGGGGGCACCGAGATCGAGGAGGTGGCGGCCGAGACCCCGGAGAAGATCGTCCGCCAGTCGATCGACCCGGCCTTCGGGTTGCTCGGGTTCGAGGCGGCCCGGGTGGCCGACGCCCTCGGCCTCACCGGCGATCGCCCACCGCAACGGCGTCGCCTTCCTGCAGACGCTCGCAGAGTTCGCCGTCGAGCTGGACACCGACCTGGTGGAGATCAACCCGCTGGTGGTGACCAAGGACGGGCAGGTGATGGCGCTCGACGGGAAGATGAGCTTCGAGGGCAACGCCGTCTACCGCCATCCCGACGTGGCGGCGATGCGCGACGAGAGCGAGGAGGACGCCGCCGAGCTGCTCGCCTCCGAGCACGGGCTCAGCTTCATCAAGCTGGACGGGAAGATCGGGTGCATGGTGAACGGGGCCGGGCTGGCCATGGCCACCATGGACATCATCAAGTACGTCGGCGGCGAGCCGGCCAACTTCCTCGACGTCGGCGGCGGCGCCGACAAGGACCAGGTCACCGCCGCCTTCAAGATCATCACCCGCGACCCAGCCGTCAAGGGGATCTTCGTCAACATCTTCGGGGGGATCATGCGCTGCGACACCATCGCCACCGGGGTGGTCGAGGCGGTCAAGGAGGTCGGCCTGGCGGTGCCGCTGGTGGTCAGGCTCGAGGGCACCAACGTCGAGTTGGGCAAGCAGATCATCGACGAGTCGGGCCTCAACGTGGTGTCGGCGGTCGACATGAAGGACGGGGCGCAGAAGATCGTGGAGCTGACCTCATGAGCGTGCTGGTCGGGTCGGACACCAGGGTCATCATCCAGGGGCTGGGCAAGACCGGCCGGTTCCACACCGACAAGGCGATCGCCTACGGCACGGCGATGGTGGGGGCGGTCCACCCGAGCCGGGCCGGAGAGGTCGAGCGGTTCGAGGGCGAGACCGACCACTCCGGGGTGCCCGGGCGAGAAGACCGGTACACCCAGGAGCTGCCCATCTACGGGTCGGTGCGTGAAGCCGTGGCCGAGACCGGGGCCAACGCCTCGGTGGTCTATGTCCCACCGCCCTTCGCCGCCGACGCCATCATGGAGGCGGCCGACGCCGGGGTCCCGCTGATCATCGCCATCACCGAGGGGATCCCGGTGACCGACATGATGAGGGCGAAGCGGTTCATCGAGGAGCGTCCGGTCCGGCTGGTCGGGCCCAACTGCCCCGGGGTCATCACCCCGCGGCAGTGCAAGATCGGGATCATGCCCGGGTACATCCACACGCCGGGCCGGATCGGGGTGGTGAGCCGGTCGGGCACCCTCACCTACGAGGCGGTGTTCCAACTCACCAACAACGGGCTCGGGCAGACCACGGCCATCGGGATCGGTGGCGACCCGGTGAATGGGACCAACTTCGTCGACTGCCTGACCCTGTTCAACGAGGACCCGGCGACCGACGGCGTGCTGATGATCGGCGAGATCGGGGGGTCGGCCGAAGAGGAGGGGGCCGACTACGTCAAGTCGTCGATGACCAAGCCGGTGGCCGGCTTCATCGCCGGCACCACGGCGCCACCCGGCAAGCGGATGGGCCACGCCGGGGCCATCATCTCCGGAGGGCGCGGCACGGCCGCCGACAAGATCGCCGCCCTCGAGGGGGCCGGGGTTGTGATGGCACCCACCCCCACCGACATGGGCGCGGCGATGCTGCAGGCCCTGGGCGAGGAGTGACGCCGGCGGGACGGCTGGTGACCGCCTTCCTCATGGTGGTCACGGTGGGGTGCGCGGCGACGCCGGGAGTGACCGGGGGCACCACCACCTCGCCGGTGAGTACGGCTGCCCCTTCGACCCCAACGGCGACCACGGCCCCGCCGGCTCGGGCGACGACCACGGTCGTGACCTCTACCACCGCCGTTGTCGCCGTACCGGCGTACCCCGAGGTGGCGACCGGCGAGTTGGCGTCCTGGGTGCCGGAGATCGTGGCCCGCATACCCCACGACCCGGAGGCGTTCACCCAGGGCCTGGTCGTCGACGGCGACGTGGTCTGGGAGAGCACCGGTCTCTACGGCGAGTCGACGGTGCGGCTTACCGACCGCACGAGCGGCGAGGTGCTGGACTCGGCATCCCTGGACCCGGACCTCTTCGGGGAGGGCTTGGAGCTGGTCGACGGCCGGTTGGTCCAGCTCACCTGGCAGGAGGAGACCGCCCTGGTCTGGGACCCGGCCACCCTGGAACAGACGGGCACCCACGCCTACGAGGGGGAGGGGTGGGGGCTCTGCGCCGACGACGACCAACGGCTGGTGATGTCCAACGGGAGCTCGACGCTGACCTATCGAGACCCGGAGACCTTCGAGCCGCTCGACGAGGTCAGCGTGACCCGGGAGGGGACTCCGCTCCACAACCTCAACGAATTGGAGTGCGTCGACGGGCTGGTGTTCGCCAACGTCTGGCTGACCGACGAGATCGTCGCCATCGGGCCTGACGGCGTCGTGCTTGCGGTGATCGACGCTTCCGCCCTCGATGAGGAGCTGGCCGACGTGCCCGGCCGTGACGTCCTCAACGGCATCGCCTTCGACCCCGCCAGTGATACGTTCCTACTCACCGGGAAGCTCTGGCCGACCACGTTCGAGGTCCGATTCGTCGAGAGCTGACGCTAGGGCGAGCGTCCGCTGGTGACATAGGTGTGACCGTGGGGGCTGGTCCAGACATGGTCGCCGTTGCGTCGGCGCCGGTAACGCCAGCCGCCTTCGTCTTTCGCCCTGTGGTGGAACTCGCAGAGCGGTGCCAAGTTCCGCTGGAGGGTGGGTCCGCCATCGGTGTGCCGGGTGGTGTGGTCGAGGTCGGAGGAGCGGGCGGGCATCCGGCATCCGGGGAACACGCAGGTGCGGTGCCGTGCCCTGACCTGGCGGGCCTGGGATGCGGTGGGACGTCGTCTGACGGCCACGGCGAATGGGTCGCCGTTGTCGTCGATGACGGTGGCTTGCCACCGCCCGTCGGTCTGCCGGTCGGTGATCTGGCGGGCGATGTCGGCTATCACCGGTCCCCACCCGGCGAGGTCACCCGGGTCCTCGGCCAACCCGAGGAGGGTGCGCAGGTCGACGGTGAGGTCCACCATCCCTCGACCCAGCGGCTTGGTGTGCCCGGTGAGCAGGTCGACGGCGACGTCGCGCGACGCTGATCCATGGTGCGCCCGTCACCGTTGGGCAGCATCCGGGCGAGGTGGTCGATGCGTTCCCGGGCCGCCGCCGCCACATCCGGTGGCAGGTCCATCAGCAACAGGTTGGCGGAACCCGCCGGGTTCGCTTCCACCACGACCCTCCGGTCCTCGACGGCGTGTTGGAGGCGGGTCTTGGCGTCTTCGGGGTCGGCCACCAGGCACAGTTTGCGCAGCAACGCCCGCAGCTGACCGGTGGTGAGATCACCGTGCACGGTCGGCGACGTCGGCAACCACCCGGCGCCCCGCCTCCACGGCGAGGTGGGCGGTGCCGTCCGCCAGCACCCGGGCGCGGCGCACATCGACCCTGACCCGACCCCAACAGCTCACCGACCTGAGGGAGCCGCTCGGTCACGTCATCGAGCGAAGGCGACCTCATGCTGAGCCGCGGTCCGGGTGAGCCGCAGGGCCGCGCCCACCTCGAGGGCGGCGAACTCCCCGGTGACGTCGTCGTCGCCGCACCGCCGCGTCACCTCGGCGATATCGGCGGCCCGCTGCGCCTGGTCAGTGTGAGACCAAACGGTCCCGGGCCACCATGAGTCGCACCACGTCGTGATCCGACAACCGGCGCCGGTCCACAGACGCCAGCAGGGCGGCGAGTCGCGGCCCGGGCGTCATCGCCTCCAGGTCGGTCGGTAGTGCCGTCCTCATGGAGCGCAGAGTGTCGTTGTCCATCACCATCCACCCATCATGCACCTTAGGTGTGACAGATTTCGGCGGTCGCCGGTCGCACTTGACCGCGCCCTCGACGTCGAACCTGTCTCGAGGTTCGCGCCTAACGTCTCGGCAATGACCGAGCCACGGCGCCGGCTGCCACCGGGGTACGAGGAGCAGCTCGAACTGGGCTACGTGTTCGGCAGCGTCACCACGTTCGCCCAACGGCCGCTGCTCACCGAGCCCGAACAGCTCGACGAGTGGCGCCCGGACGTCGCCGTCGTCGGGGCACCGTTCGACGGGTCGACCACCAACCGGCCCGGGGCGCGCTTCGGGCCCAAGGCGATCCGGGGCCAGGCGTACATGCCGGGCACCTACCACCTCGACCTCGGGCTGGAGATCTTCGATCACCTCGAAGTGGTCGACTACGGGGACGCCTACTGCCCGCACGGGCGGACCGAGGCCTCGCACGCCAACATCCACGACCGGGTCCACGACGTCGCCCGGCGGGGCATCGTCCCGGTCGTCCTCGGCGGCGACCACTCGATCACCTGGCCGGCGGCGACGGCCGTTGCCGACGTGCACGGCCACGGCGCCGTCGGTGTCGTCCACTTCGACGCCCACGCCGACACCGCCGACAGCATCGACGGAAACCTGGCCAGCCACGGCACCCCGATGCGGCGCCTCATCGAGTCGGGCGCGGTGCCCGGCAGCCACTTCGTCCAGGTGGGGCTGCGCGGCTACTGGCCGCCCCGGGATGTCTTCGAGTGGATGCACGACCAGGGGATGCGGTGGCACACCATGCAGGAGATCTGGGAGCGGGGCTTCGCCGCGGTGATGGAGGACGCCGTCTCCGAGGCCCTCTCCGCCGCCGACCGCCTCTACATCTCGGTGGACATCGACGCCATCGACCCGTCCCAGGCGCCGGGCACCGGCACACCCGAGCCGGGAGGGATTCAGGCCGCCGACCTGCTCCGCATGGTGCGCCGGCTGTGCGTCGACCACGACGTCGTCGGGCTCGACGTGGTGGAGGTCTCGCCTCCCTACGACGTGAGCGACCTCACCGTCAACGTCGCCCACCGCGTCGTGCTCGAGGCGCTCGCCGGTATGGCCCATCGGCGGCGCCTCGCCACCGGGGCCGAACCCGGCCCGGTCGACCTCCAACTGACCGGGGCGTCGGGCGGATAACCTGCCGCCGGTCATGAACGGGCGTCTCCCCATCGCCGTGCTCGTCTCCGGGAGCGGCAGCAACCTCCAGGCCCTGCTCGACGCCGCCGCCGACCCGGCGTTACCACGCCGAGATCGTGGTGGTCATCTCCGACCGCGCCGGGGTGAAGGCGCTCGACCGGGCCGCCGCCGCCGGGGTGCCTGCCGAGGTGGTCGACTGGGACGCCCATCCCGACCGCGTCGGCCTTCACCGAGGCGGTGTGCGCCACCGCCGCCGACCACGGCGCCGCCGCCCTGGTGCTCGCCGGCTTCATGCGGATCCTCGCCCCGGTGGCGATCCGCCGGTTCCCCAACCGCATCCTCAACACCCATCCGGCCCTGCTCCCGGCCTTCCCGGGCGCCCACGCCGTCGCCCAGGCGCTCGCCCACGGGGTGACGCTCACCGGGGTCACCATCCACCTCGTCGACGAGGAGGTCGACCACGGGCCGATCGTCTACCAGGAGGCGATCCCGGTGCTGCCCGGTGACACCGAGGACACCCTGCGGGACCGCATCCAGGAGGTGGAGCACCGTCGTTACCCGGAGGTCGTCGACGCCTTCGCCGCCGGCCGGCTCCGGGTCGAGGGCCGCCACGTCGCCTGGGACCCGGCGTGACCCCGGTGAAGCGGGCTCTGCTGTCGGTGTCCGACAAGACCGGGCTGGTGCCGTTCGCCACCAGGCTGGTCGCCGCCGGTGTCGAGATCGTCTCATCGGGAGGCACCGCCGCCGCCCTCGCCGCCGCCGGGCTCCCGGTGACCCCGGTGACCGAGGTGACCGGCACCCCGGAGATGCTGGACGGGCGGGTCAAGACGCTGCACCCGGCCATCCACGCCGGGATCCTCGCCGACGTGTCCCGACCGGAGCATGTCGCCGACCTGGAGGCACACGGCGTCGAGCCGTTCCAGCTGGTCGTGGTCGATCTCTATCCGTTCGAGGCCACCGTGGCCGACCCCGACGTGGCCGAACCGGCCGCCGTCGAGCAGATCGACATCGGCGGGCCGACCATGATCCGGGCCGCCGCCAAGAACCACGCCAACGTCGCCGTGGTGACCTCTCCCGGCGACTACGAGGCCGTCGCCGGCATGGTCGAGACCGGGGGCATCGACGCCGCCACCCGGCGGCGGCTGGCGGCGACCGCCTTCTCCCGCACCGCCGGCTACGACGCCGCCATCCTCGGCTGGCTGCACCGCGACGAGCCGCTCCCTCCGTCCGTGGTGGTGGCACTCGACCGGGTCGACGTGCTCCGCTACGGCGAGAACCCGCACCAGGAGGCCGCCGTCTACCGCCACCGGGGTCGGACCGGGTGGTGGGACGCCGCCCAGCTGGTCCAGGGGAAGGCGCTCTCGTTCAACAACCTGGTCGACGCCGAGGCGGCGTGGCGGCTTGCCACGCAGCCGGCCGGCGATGGGGCGACGGCGGTCATCGTCAAGCACACCAACCCGTGCGGTGTGGCGGTCCGGCCGGGCGTCGCCGAGGCCTTCGCCGCCGCCTGGGAATGCGACCCGCTGTCGGCGTTCGGTGGGGTGGTGGCGGTGAGCGGCCCACTGGACGAAGCCGCCGCAGCGCGTCTCGCCGACCGGTTCGTCGAAGTGGTGGTGGCTCCCGTCGTCGCCGCCGAGGCCGAGGCCGTCCTGGCGGCCAAGCCGAACATGCGGGTGCTGGTCGCCCCGGTCCCGCACGACGGCGACCTCGACCTGCGCCGGCTCGAGGACGGGTTCGTCGCCCAACGCCGCGACGGCAACCCGGACGACGGCGACTGGGAGGTGCGTTCGGCGGTGAGACCGTACGAGGCGCAGCTCGCCGACCTCCGGCTGGCGTGGCGGGTCGCCGCCGCCGCCAAGTCCAACTCGGTGGTGATCGCCACCGGCGGCGCCGCCGTCGGCATCGGCGCCGGCGACCAGAGCCGGGTGGGCGCCGCCGTCCGGGCGGTGGCCAAGGCGGGGGAGCGCGCCCATGGCGCGGTCGCCGCCGGTGACGGCTTCTTCCCGTTCGGCGACGGGGTCGAGGTCCTCGCCGCCGCAGGCGTGGCCGCGGTGGTGGCCCCGGGCGGGTCCCGACGCGACGACGAGGTGGTCGCCACCGCCGACCGCCTCGGGATCGCCCTGATCCTGGCCGGGACCAGGCACTTCAGGCATTGACCGCACGGATCCTCTCCGGCAAGGAGGTGGCGGCCGCCCTGAGGGCCGAGGTGGCTGCCGCCGTCGCCGCCCATCCCGGCGACATCGGCCTCGCCACCATCCTCGTCGGGGACGACCCCGCCTCGCACGCCTACGTCACCGCCAAGCACGCCGCCGCCGTCGCCGCCGGGATCGTGTCCGTCGACCGCCGGCTGCCGGCGACGACCGGCCAGGCGGAGCTCGAGGCGGTGGTCGAGGAGATGAACGCCGACCCGGCGGTACACGGGATGATCGTCCAGCTCCCGCTGCCTGCCGGGCTCGACGGCGACCGGGTGGTGGAAGTGGTCGACCCGGCGAAGGACGCCGACGGCCTCCACCCCTACAACCTCGGACGGCTCGTGCTCGGCCGGCCCACCGTCAGCCCGGCGACCCCCTCGGGGATCCTCCGCATCCTCGACCACTACGGCATCCCGACCGCTGGGATGACGGCGGTGGTGGTGGGACGCTCGTTCCTGGTGGGGCGCCCGATGGCGTTGATGTTGGGCGCTCGCGGAACTGACGCCACCGTGGTGCAGGCCCACTCCCGCACCACGGGGCTGGGTGACCTGACCCGCACCGCCGACCTGCTGGTGGTGGCCGCCGGGCGTCCCCGGCTGATCAGCGGCGAGGACGTGAAGCCGGGGGCGACGGTCATCGACGTCGGCACCAACCGCACCGAGGAGGGCCTGGTCGGCGACGTCGACTTCGACTCGGTGGTCGAGGTGGCCGGGGCCATCACGCCGGTCCCGGGGGGCGTCGGCCCGATGACCATCGCCTCTCTCCTCGCCAACACGGTGCAGCTGGCGACCAGGCGTGAGGGGTCGAGGTGACCGACGAGGCATCGCAGGAGGCGAGGCGGCCACCGCCGGCCGACGTGCGGTGGATGATCCACGACGTCACCATCGGTGCCCTGGCCGGGTTCACCACGGGGTTCGTCGCCGGGCTCTTCTGCCTGCAGGTGATCGACCACATCGCCGTCCCCTGGACGGTGGCCACGATCGGCGCCGTCGTCGGGGCCCGCTGGCTGGTGGGTGCTGCCCGACAGGGCACCGGGATGCTCGCCAGGAGGTTGGTCGCCTGGGTGCTGTTCGGCCTCGCCACCACCTTCCTCGTCATGCTGATGGTGGCGATAGCCACCTTCGAGTAGCCGGGCTGCCACCCTGGTGCCGGCACTACCCTCTGCGCCTCGACCCGCTGCGCCCGGAGGATGCCAATGGCCGACAAGATCACCATGGGAGCCGGCGGGCTGAGCGTGCCCGACCAGCCGATCCTGCCCTTCATCGAGGGTGACGGGATCGGTCCCGACATCTGGGCGGCGGCGGTGCGGGTGTTCGACGCCGCCGTGGACAAGGCCTACGGCGGGTCGCGCAAGGTCGACTGGCTCGAGGTGCTCGCCGGGCAGAAGGCGTTCGACCAGACCGGCCAGTGGCTGCCCGAGGAGACCGTCGAGGCGTTCCGGTCGCACCTGGTCGGGATCAAGGGCCCGCTGACCACGCCGATCGGCGGCGGCATCCGCAGCCTCAACGTCGCCCTCCGCCAGATCCTCGACCTGTACGTTTGCCTGCGCCCGGTGCGCTGGTACCAGGGGGTTCCGTCGCCGGTGAAGCATCCCGAGCTGGTCGACATGGTGATCTTCCGGGAGAACACCGAGGACGTCTACGCCGGCAAGGAGCTCGAGGCCGGGTCCGAGGGGGCTCGCGAGCTGCTCGAGTTCCTCGACCACACGTACGGGTGGAACCTCCGCCCCGACAGCGGGCTGGGGATCAAGCCGGTGTCCGAGACCGGGTCGAAGCGGCTGGTACGGGCGGCGCTGCAGTACGCGCTCGCCAACGGGCGGCGCTCGGTGACGCTGGTGCACAAGGGCAACATCATGAAGTACACCGAGGGCGCCTTCCGCTCGTGGGGATACGAGGTGGTCGAGGACGAGTTCGCCGACGTCGCCGTGTCCTGGGAGGCGAGCGGCGGAGACCCCGGCGACAGGCTGCTGGTCAAGGACGTCATCGCCGATGCCTTCCTGCAGCAGATCCTCACCCGGCCCGCCGAGTACGACGTGATCGCCACGCTCAACCTCAACGGCGACTACATCTCCGACGCCCTCGCCGCCCAGGTGGGCGGGATCGGCATCGCCCCGGGGGGCAACATCAACTACACCACCGGCCACGCCGTGTTCGAGGCCACCCACGGCACGGCCCCCAAGTACGCCGGGCAGGACAAGGTCAACCCGGGGTCGATCATCCTGTCGGGGGCGAACATGTTCCGCTACCTGGGATGGGTCGAGGCCGCCGACCGGATCGAGGACGGGTTGGAGAGGGCCATCGTCGACCGCATCGTCACCTACGACTTCGCCCGGCTCATGGAGCGGGCCCGCGAGGTCCGCACCAGCGAGTTCGGCACCGCCATCATCGACCGCATGTGAGGCGAAAAAAGGGTCGATAGATGCCGGCGGCGAAACGTCGCACGGCTACGAGGGATAGCATGGGCCGCGCCACAGAGCGGCGCGCCGACGGAAAGCAAGGCAGGCACTAGATGCACAGGCGTTACAGCCTGGTGCTGGCGGCGATCGCGGCGCTCGGCGCCGCCTTCGTCGTCGCGCCGGCACGAGCAGACACGACCGTCCAAACCGTGTCCTGGGACTTCGCGTCCGGGCTCATGGTGACCCCGGGCACGCGCACCGAGGTGGCGACGCTCACCGTCGAAGAAGCGGCCGGGTTCTGCACCGTCGAGATGTCTGCGACCAGCGGGCAATCCGAGAATCCGGGCAACAACTTGATCGTCGAGGAGAACGGCGTGGCGGTGTTGACGCTGTTCGGGGTCGAGGACGAGCCGTTCAGCACCACCACGGGATCCGTCGGACGTCGATGCCTCGGCGGCGACGTCTTCGTCGTCTTCCTCGAGTCCACCGAGTCACCGCGGACGACCGTCGCCGGGACATTGGAGGTGGCCTGCACCACGCAGACCACCACGACCACCGAGCCACCCGAGACGACCACGGCGCCGCCCGACTCCACTACGACGACCGGGCCGCCAGTCACCACCACCACCACCGACCCGGACGTCCCGCCGACGGGGTCGACCCCGCCGGCGCCGGGCAGCCACCAAGAGCCCGGGGATGAAACGCGCGCCCTCTTCGGGCTCCTCGGGATCCTGGGACTGGTCGGGTCGACGCTGTTGTTCCGCCGGACCCGAGCCGGGAGCTGAAGCGGGGCGAGTGAGTGCCGGGGGCGTCGTCGAACCGACGCCCCCGGCACATGAAATACACCGAGGGCGCCTTCCGCTCCTGGGGTTGCGAGGTGGTCGAGGAGGATTTCGCCAGCGAATTCGGCACCGCCATCATCGACCGCATGTGAGGCGAAAAAGGGGTCGAAAGACACCGGCAGCGAGACCTCGTACGGGCTATGGTGACGGCTGGGCCAAGACAGTCTGAGGTTCTCGCGGGGAGACCGTCTGGGCGACTGTCGAGAGAGGGGCGCGCCGCACTGCGCAGCGCGCCCAGGGAACGCAAGAGGGGCGCCACCGGCTGGCGCGCCTCGAGGAGGTAAGGGGGGCGCGCCACTGGGCGGCGCGCCAACAGAGAGTAAGGCGCGCACCACTGGGCTGGCGCGCCTCGGGTAAGGTAAGGGGCGCGCCACTGGGCTGGTGCGCCGAGGGAAAGCAAGGGGCGCGCCACTGGGCGGCGCGCTGAGGGAAAGCAAGGCAGGCACAACCGATGCACAGGCGCTACAGCCTGGTGCTGGCGGCGATCGCGGCGCTCTGCGCCGCCTTCGTCGTCGCGCCGGCGCAAGCAGACACGAACAGCTCCGCCTCCTGGGACTACGCGACCGGGTTCCGGGTGACCCCGGGCACGGTCTTCCAGGTGGCCTCGATCACCATCGACGAGGCCGTCGGGTTCTGCACCGTCGACCTGACGGCGACCAACGGGCAGTCCCAACACCCGGGCAACAACCTGATCGTCGAGGAGAACGGCGTGGCGGTGTTGACGCTGTTCGGGGTCGAGGACGAGCCATTCACCACCACCACGGGCTCCGTGGACGTCGATGCCTCGGCGGGCGACGTCTTCGGCGTCTACCTCGAGTCCACCGTGTCACGGCGGACGTCCATCGCCGGGACCTTGAACGTGGCCTGCACCACGCAGACCACCACGACCACGGAGCCGCCGGAGCCGACGACGACGGTTCCCGATGACTCGACGACGACGACCTCGACGGTCTGTTGTATCACCACGACGACCGAGACGCCCGTCCCCACCACTACCGATCCGCCCAATCCGCCCACGGGGTCGACCCCGCCGGCGCCGGGCAGCCACGAAGAGCCCGGGGGTGAGATGAGCGCCCTCTTCGGGCTCCTCGGGATCCTGGGACTGGTCGGGTCGGCGCTGTTGTTCCGCAAGGACCGGGCCGGAAGCTGAAGCCGGGCAGGTGAGTGCCGGAAGGGCGTCGTCGAACCGACGCCCCCGGCACTCGTCCGCGCCCGCACAGTGATGACCGCCGTTCGTCGCCTCGCCGCCGTCTGCCTGCTCCTGGCGGGCATGGTCGGCGCCGCCGCCTGGGCCTGGTCGTCGGGGGCCATCCCCGGATCTCGCCACCTCGCCGGAGCGGCGCCAACGACCGTGGTGGCACTGCCCACCACGACCGCCGGGTCCACGTCGACGGCGACAACGGCGGGCCCATCGGCGGAAGGAGGAGCCGGCAACGCCGCCGAGCCGATATGGCCGGACCCCCTGCCGGCGGAGTGGCGACAACGGCTGTGGCTCACGCTCCCGGCCACGGCGACCAGCCCGGAGCGGTCGGCGCCCGTGATCGCGGTGGGCCCCAGTCACCAACCGTCCAAGGAGTGGAACCCGGCGTTCGGCACCGTCGAGGTGTACCAAGACGTCCGGCTCGCCCTCCCCTGTGAGGGAGGTGCCGTCTTCGCCCTGGGCCACGCCAACTACAGCACCGCCAGAGAGGCGTGGGACATCTTCTACGACGTCATCGACTCGGAGCGGTACGACGGCGATTCCGGCCTGACCGCCGGCCAGCAGATCGTGGTGTCACTCGACGACGGCACCGAGGTCTGTCGCTACGAGGTGTTCGACCTCGTCGAGGGACCCGGCGAGCACCTCCCCGGGAGCCCGGGCCGCTACTTCCTGAAGACCGAGCTCTCCGGCGATCCCGACGATCCCACCGGCGGCCCCGATGACCAGCTCATCCGAAGGGCATGGGACGAGCGGGAGCCGACCATCTATTTCCTCGGCTCGTACGCCGGCCCGAGCGGGGACGAGATGGACGCCACCGGCGTGCACCAGGCATACAACTTCGTGGTGGCCGCCCGGTTGGTCGACCCTGCCGGATAAGGGTCGAGCCCGCCGCCGGGCAACTACCCTCGGCGCCGGACCTCGACCGAGGAGTGGAGAACGATGTCCAGGGTCACCGTCGTCGGGGCGGGCAAGTACGGGTCGACAACGGTTCAGCGACTGGCCGAGGCCGACATCGCCGACGAGCTGGTGATGACCGACATCGTCGAGGGCCTGCCCCAGGGCCTCGCCCTCGACATGAACCAGTCGCGGCCCGTGCTCGGCTTCCGCACCAGGGTGACGGGCACCAACGACTACGCCGACACCGCCGGCAGCGACGTGGTGGTGATCACCGCCGGGCTGCCCCGGAAGCCGGGGATGTCGCGCATGGACCTGCTCGCCGTCAACGCCAAGATCGTCAAGGACGTCACCGAGCAGATCGTCCGCCACTCCCCGGACGCCGTCATCGTCGTGGTGACCAACCCGCTCGACCAGATGACGACGCTGGCGGCGGAGGTCTCCGGCCTCCCGCGGCAGCGGGTCCTCGGCCAGGCGGGGATCCTCGACAGCGCCCGCTTCGCCAACTTCATCGCCGACACCGCCGGGGTCGACGTGCTGTCGGTCAAGGCGGTGACCCTGGGCAGCCATGGCGAGACGATGGTGCCCGCACCTTCGCTGTGCCGCGTCGGTGACCGGCCGCTCACCGAGGTGCTCGACGCCGCCACCATCGACGACCTGGTGGCCCGCACCCGGGACGGTGGAGCCGAGATCGTCGCCCTCCTCAAGACGGGCAGCGCCTACTACGCCCCTTCGGCGGCGGCGGCGCAGATGGTGGAGGCGGTGCTCACCGACTCGGGAGCCGAGCTGCCGGTGTGTGCCTGGACCACCGGGGAGTACGGCATCTCCGACGTCTACCTCGGCGTGCTCGCCCGGCTCGGCGCCGGGGGGGTGCAGCAGATCGTCGAGGCCGACCTCACGGAGGACGAGCTGCGGGCACTGGTGGACGCCGCCGCCGCGGTGAGGGAGAAGGTCGCCGAGATGGATGAGATCGAGCTCTGACCCTCGCGGTGACCACGTCGGCGACCGGCTCGGGATCGTGAACCCTTGCCGTGCAAGGGGAATCTTGGCTTTCTGTGCCCGGCGGGTTAGAGTTACAGCTCTGTGATTCCCCACCCAGGAGGTTTCGGATGAACAAGGGTGACCTGGTAGACGCCGTCGCCGCGGCGACCGGAGAGTCCAAGTCGACGGTCGGCTCGGTCGTCGACGCCACCCTCGATGCCATCACCGGCGCGCTCAAGGGCGGCGACAAGGTGACATTCACCGGGTTCGGCACCTTCGAGCGGCGTTACTCGGCGGCACGGACCGGCCGCAACCCGCAGACCGGCGAAGCGGTCAGCATCGCCGCCGGCCACCGGCCCGCTTTCAAGGCAGGCAAGGGCCTCAAGGATGCGGTGAAGTAGCGCCGGATCGACCGGCCATCCGAATGCAGATCAGGGCGGGGCGCCGGCCCCGCCCTGATCTCGTTCCCGTCCCACCGGTCGGCACGGCGCTGCCGGGCGGCGGGGAGCCTCAGTACTCGACGTCGAGGCCGGAGAGCGCCGGAGCGAAGGCGTTGATCACGTGCTGGTTGAGCATCAGCTTGGCCATGTCGCCGGTCACCTTGAGCTTGCCGGTCATGAAGGCCATCTGGGTGTTGAGCTCGCCGGTGGAGATGCCGACGGCGGTCTCGTAGTCGTTGGTCACCTCGAGGTCGGCGCCGGCCAGCTCGCCCAACGCCATCTCGGCGGTGCCGTCGGCGATCGACAGCCCGTACACGACTTCGCCAGCCGGCGCATCGGTGATGGTGAATTGGATGGCGAGGTCGACGTTCCCGATGGCACCGGTGAATTCCGGATCGGCGTTGAGCGCCGCCGTGGCCTCGGCCATGAACGCCTCGGACAGGAACTGCGACAACGGGGGGTCCTTTCTGGATCGGCGCCCGGGATTGTAGGTGGAGGGCGCCGGCCGGCTGCTCGGGCGGTCGACCCGCCTGTCTCACCGACCGACGAGGCGCCGATCGGCCAGGCTGGCCTTCAGGTAGTCGCGGTTCATCAGGGCGATGGTGTCGATGCTGATGCCCTTGGGGCATGCCGTCTCGCACTCCCCGTGGTTGGTGCACGAGCCGAAATACGACTCCATGGTGTCCACCATGGCGATGGTGCGCAGGTGGCGCTCGGCCCGGCCCTGGGGGAGGAGGTTGAGATGGGCCAGCTTGGCGGCGGTGAACAGCTGGGCGGCGCTGTTGGGGCAGGCGGCGACGCAGGCCCCGCAGCCGATGCAGGCGGCGGCGTCCATGGCGGCGTCGGCGGCGTCCTTGGGCACGGGGATCTCGTTGGCGTCGGGGACGGCCCCGGTCGACACCGAGATGTAGCCGCCGGCCTCGATGATCCGGTCGAAGGCGGAGCGGTCGACCATCAGGTCGCGCACCACCGGGAACGCGGCCGCCCGCCACGGCTCCACCACCACGGTGTCGCCGTCGGCGAACTTGCGCATGTGGAGCTGGCAGGTGGCGGTGCCGAGCTGGGGGCCGTGGGCGACGCCGTTGATCATCACCCCGCAGGTGCCGCAGATACCTTCCCGGCAGTCGTGGTCGAAGACGATGGGCTCCCTGCCGTCGCCCTCCAGCCGCTCGTTGACGATGTCGAGCATCTCGAGGAACGACGCCTCCGGCGAGATGCCGTCGGCGTGGTAGGTCTCGAAGGAACCCGGCGCGTCGGGGCCCGCCTGGCGCCAGACCCGCAGGGTCAGGTCCACTACTTGTAGCTCCTCTGGGAGGGGGTGACGTTCTCGAAGACCAGCGGCTCCTCGACCTTGGTCTGGGGTACGCCGTCGCCCTCCCACACCCAGGCGGCCACGAACGCCTGGTTCTCGTCGTCACGACGGGCCTCGCCCTCTTCGGTCTGGTGCTCGACCCTGAAGTGGCCGCCGCACGACTCCTCCCGGTCGACGGCATCACGGCACATCAGCTCGGCGAGCTCGAAGAAGTCGGAGATCCGCCCGGCCTTCTCCAGCGACTGGTTGAGCGTCTCCGCCGAGCCGAGCACCCTCACGTCGGCGTCGAACTCGGCCTTCAGCGCCGGGATCTCGGCCAGCGCCTTCTCCAGGCCGGTCCGGTTCCGCGACATCCCGCAGTGCTCGATCATGATCTTGCCCAGCTCACGGTGGAACCAGTCGACCGGGCGGCTGCCCTGGACGGCCAGGAAGCCGTCGACCCGGTCGCGTACCTCCGCCTCGGCGGCGACGAAGGCGGCATCGTCGGTGGGCAGCGGGGCGACGTTGAGGAAGTCCGCCAGGTAGCCGCCGATGGTGGCGGGGAGGACGAAGTAGCCGTCGGCGAGCCCCTGCATGAGGGCGCTGGCCCCGAGCCGGTTGGCGCCGTGGTCGGAGAAGTTGGCCTCACCGAGGGCGTACAGCCCGGGGATGGTCGTCATCAGGTCGTAGTCCACCCACAGCCCGCCCATCGTGTAGTGCGGGGCCGGATAGATCCGCATGGGCAGCTTGTACGGGTCGTCGTCGGTGATCCGCTCGTACATCTCGAACAGGTTGCCGTAGCGCTCCGCCACCACCTCGGTGCCCAGCCGCTCGATGGCGTCGCGGAAGTCGAGGTAGACGCCGTTCTCGAGCGGGCCCACCCCCCGGTTCTGGTCGATCATCCGCATCGCCGCCCGGGAGGCGACGTCACGGGGCACCAGGTTGCCGAACGCCGGGTAGGCGCGCTCCAGGTAGTAGTCGCGCTCGCTCCTCGGGGATCTCGTTGGGAGGTCGGGCGTCCTCGGGGTCGAGCGGCACCCAGATGCGGCCGTCGTTGCGCAGCGACTCCGACATCAGGGTGAGCTTCGACTGGAACTCGTCGCTCGCCGGGATGCAGGTGGGGTGGATCTGGGTGTAGCAGGGGTTGGCGAAGGCCGCCCCCCTGCGGTGGGCCCGCCAGATGGCGGTGACGTTGCACGCCATGGCATTCGTCGACAAGTAGTAGACGTTGCTGTAGCCGCCGGTGGCGAGGACCACGGCGTGCGCCGAGTGCGACGACACCGCGCCGGTCACCAGATCGCGCACCACGATGCCGGCGGCCCTGCCCTCGTGGACCACCACGTCGAGCATCTCCGCTCGGGTGTACAGCTCGACGGTCCCGGCCTTCACCTGCCGGGCCATGGCCTGGTAGGCGCCGAGGAGCAACTGCTGGCCGGTCTGGCCCCTGGCGTAGAAGGTGCGGGAGACCTGGGCGCCGCCGAACGACCGGTTGTCGAGCAGACCCCCGTACTCCCGGGCGAAGGGAACCCCCTGGGCGGCGCACTGGTCGATGATCTCGTTGGACACCTGGGCGAGCCGGTAGACGTTGGCCTCCCTGGCCCGGTAGTCGCCGCCCTTGATGGTGTCGTAGAAGAGCCGGAACACGCTGTCGCCGTCGTTGCGGTAGTTCTTGGCGGCGTTGATGCCGCCCTGGGCGGCGATGGAGTGGGCTCGGCGGGGCGAGTCGTGGAAGGTGAACACCTTCACCCGATAGCCGAGCTCGCCCAGGGTCGCCGCCGCCGACGCCCCCGCCAGGCCGGAGCCGACCACGATGATCTCGTACTTCCGCTTGTTGGCCGGGTTGACCAGCCGGGTGGTGAAGCGGTGGCGGTCCCACTTCTCGGCGAGGGGCCCCGGCGGGATCTTGGGGTCCAGGGTCAGGGTCGTGCCCTGGCGGTTGGTCGGCGGCGCCTCGGTCACGCGATGACCCCGAGTTGGATGGCGATGGGCACTGCGGCGAACCCGGCGGTGACGATGACGGCGAAACCGGTGGCGAAGGTGCGCCGGAACGCGTTGAACCTCGGGTTGTTGATCCCCAGGCTCTGGAAGAGGCTCCAGGCGCCGTGCCAGACGTGCAGCGACAGGGCGCCCAGCGCCACCAGGTAGAGCAGGAACACCGGCCACCGTGACAGGCTGGCCACCAGGTTCTGATAGACCGCCCCGCGGATGAACTGGGGGTTCACGGTCTCCACGCCCCAGGTGAAATCGGCGAGGTGCCACACCAGGAACAGCAGGATGATGACCCCGGTCCACCGCATCGTGCGCGAGGCGTAGTTGGCCGCCACGTAGTCGCGCTGGTCGTACGAGCCGGCTCTCGCCCGCTGGTTGGAGCGGGTGAGCGCATAGGCGGCGTGGACGTGCACCACAAGGGCGATGGCCACGGGGAGCCGCAGGACGACCCACAACAACAGGGTGCGGGGGAAGAGCGGCTCTCCGATGTCCCTGAGCGCCTCGCCGTACTCGTCGATCTCGACGGGTCCCTCGAAGGCGTGGAGGTTGCCCACCATGTGGGCGAAGACGAAGAGCAGCAGCAGGACGCCGGAGATCGCCATGGCGTACTTCTTGCCGACGTCGCTCCGGTAGATGCCGAGCAGCCCGGACCGCGGTTCCGCCGTCTTCGGTCGGGTTGTGGTCAACACCGTCCTTTCTCGGGCAGGTCACGACAGGGGCGCCCGGCCATTATGCCAACGCGGCATCGGCCGCGTTGCGTTGGTTGCGTGGTGACGAGGCAGGAGTGACGGCCCTCTTCGGCGAATCGGGGTTGACAGGCGCGCGACCGGGGGCGAGAATCACACCGGCGTAATTACATCAGTGTAAGGGTTGGTCTGTGTTCACCCAGCTGCTCGAGATCCTCGCCTCGGACCAACTCGCCTGGCAGGATCTCGCCAACTGCCGGGGAGCCGACCCGGACCTGTTCTTCCCCGAGCGCGGCGCCTCGACCCGTACCGCCAAGTCCATCTGCCGGGAGTGCGCGGTGCGGGCCGAGTGCCTCGAGTTCGCCATCGTCTCCTCCGAGAAGTTCGGCATCTGGGGTGGGCTGTCCGAGCGGGAGCGACGCAAGATCCGTCGGGAGAGGGCCGCTTCGGCCCGCCGCGCCGGCTGACCCGGCCCCCCGGGCCGCCGTACGGCCCGTACAATCGGGTGGCGCCCCCCAGCCAGAGGAGTTGCCGGTCGTGGATCCCTTGGTGGCCGTGCTCATCGCCGCCGCTGTCGTCACCCTGATCGTCTTGGCGCTGAGGGGCCGGGGAGGGGCGCAGGCCGGCGGGCCGGCGGCACCGGCGGCCCGCAGCGTCGATGACGGCGGGCTGCATCCCCCGGCGTCGAGGTTCCACGTCAGCGGCGGCGAGGCCCACGTCGAGTTCGCCGTCCCTCTGCCGGAAGGGGGCGTCGACCCGGTGCTGCGCGACATCCTGCTGGCCGAGGCGGTCGAGGTCCTGCGCTCGAAGCGGGGCAAGCTGCCGATGGAGGGGGTGTCCCGGGTCCATGCCTACGCCGACCGCGACGGTCGCCCGGTGGCGGTGGGCACGCTCGGCCTCGACGGCCCAGGCGTGCTACCCCCGCCGGCACCCCCGGGGATGTTCCACCTCGGCAGGGGCGGTGCCGACGTCTTCGACGAGCTCTCCGTGTTCGACGACTCGGACGCACCGATGTCGGCGGTCGACTCCCGGGTGCCCGCCGACGAGTTGCCGCCGCTCGCCGACGAGGTGCGACTCACCTCCATGCAGGACGCCGGTCTCCGCACCCAGGGGATCGACCCGGCCACGGCACCGGCCTCGGAGCTCGTCGCCGGGCTGCTCCGCTTGGCGGGATACTCGGTCGATGGCGAGGGCCAGGCGTTCACCGCGACCCGCGAGGGGGTAGCCCACTACGTAGAGGTGGTCGAGCACCTACCGGGGAGCCATCCCGAGCTGTCGGAGCGGGCGATAGACGAGTTCGTGGTCCACTTCGGTTCCTCCGGTGCGGGCCGCGGGTTGCTGTTCACGCCCAAGTACGGCTCGTTCATGTGCTACGACCGGGAGCGGCGCCAGCCCAGGCTTCGCTTCGTCACCAGGGAGCGATTCCAGACGTTCGTGAACTCGGCAGCGCTGGGATAGGCCATAGGTTGGAGAGCCTGCTTGGCGAGCATGGTTGGCGAGCTTGGCGGCCGGCCGGAGGTACACTCGGAGGACAGGAAGGAGCAGTCCATGTTCAGACAGTTCGGCGGCGGCGAGATCCTTCTGATCCTCGCCGTGCTGGTGCTCCTGTTCGGCGCCCGCAAGCTCCCCGACCTCGCCCGCTCGCTCGGAGCCTCCGCCAAGGAGTTCCGCAAGGGCGTCGAGGAGGGCAGCGAAGAGGAGCAGCCCGCCTCCGAGAAGTCGCCCACCGAGTAGCGCGGTGCCCGGTCACCCGGGAACCGAGAGCGGCCCGGGTTCGTTCACTGTTGGTCCTGCCTCGTTGGAGGATGCGTGACCGATGCCCCCGTTCCCTCATGGGAAGACGTCGCCCGGCGCTATGGGCGGCAGATCTACAACTACGCCTACCGGCTCACCGGCAACTCCCACGATGCCGCCGACCTCGTCCAGGAGGTCCTGCTCCGGGTACGTTCCGGCATCGACCGGTACACGCCCGGATCGTTCGAGGCGTGGCTGTGGCGTATCACCCGCAACGCCTTCATCGACGACCTGCGTCGTCGCCGGCGCCGTCCCACCGTCGAGTTGATCGAAAGTGAGCGCACCCTCCATGCCGCCGCCGCCTCGCCGGACGAGGTGCTCGCCCACGTCAGGCTGTCTGACGACGTCCAGGCGGCATTGCTCAAGTTGCCCTTCGATTTCCGCGAGTGCGTGGTGATGTGCGACGTGGTCGGGCTCAGCTACGACGAGATCGCCTACGCCGTCGACATACCGGTGGGCACGGTTCGCAGCCGCATCCACCGGGGCCGTCGCCGCCTCAGGGAGTTGCTGACATGGCCGGCGTGACCGGCCCCGCCTGCCCGCCCGAGGAGGTCCTCTCCGCCTGGCTCGACGGTGCCACCGAGGCCGCCGAGCACCGACTGGTCGACCGCCACCTGGCCGGATGCCAGGCGTGCACCCAGGCCGCCGGCGAATTGGGGGCGGTGCGGCAGCTGACCAGGTCGCTCCCCGACCTCGACCCGCCTCCCGGTCTGCTGTCCGCCGGCCACCCCGACGACGAGCTGTCGGCATACCTGGACGGCGAGCTGCCCACCGCTGAGATCGAAGCCTTGTCGGGTCACCTCTCGGGGTGCGCCGAATGCAGGCGCCGGCTCCAGGAGGTCGACGCCGCCCGGACGGCGATCCGGGCCCTGCCCCGGCTCGAGCCGCTGGTCCGGGAGGGCACCGAGGCATCAGCGGTCACCGCCGTTTCTGCGGCGCGGTCCCGGCGCCGCGTGGGCCTCGGGGTGGCGATCACCGCCGGGGCGGCCGCGGTCGTCACCGCCTTCGCCCTCACCCGGGGCCCAACCCCGACGATGATCGATCCCGGCGACCTCGCCTCCCGCCACGGGGCGCGCAGCGCCGTCGACCCGGGGCTGTCGCTGCCGGTGTTCGAGCTGCCCGGAGGCACCGGATGAGTCGAGCCGGTGTCCTTCGTGCCTTCTTCATCATCGGGACGGTGACCGGACTGGTGATCGGCCCCGCCGGCGCCGCCCTCGCCGACGACGAGCTCGACCGCTACCTCGCCGAGGCGGCAGCCGCCGACTACTCGGGGACCGTGGTGGTCGTGTCGAGATGGGCGGGTGACGAGGTGGCCGCCGTGGTCGAGGTCCACAAGAGCGGTTCGACCGTCGTCGTCGAGTCGGGCGGCGAGTCCGTGACCATCGTCGGAGACGGCAGCATGCACGACGCCTCGGGGACGCTACGGATGTCCGGATGGTCGGCAACAGCCTCGAGCGACCGCTACCAGGTGGGTGAGCCGCGGCAGGTCGTCGTCGTCGGCCGTCCTGCGCTGGAGCTCGACGTCACCGAGGGCGACGATCGAAGGGCGGTGGTCACCGTGGACGAGGCGACCGGGGCCGTCCTGGCCACCACCGTGCTCGGCGGCGACGGTGAGGTGTTCAGGGAGAGCACCTTCACCAGCTTCGCCTCCGGGGCGGATGGGCTCGAGGAGGGCGACTCCGGGCCCGGCTACACGATGATGGTGGTCACCCCGGATTCGGACCTGCCCGGCGAGCTCGCCGGCTACCGGCTGACCGACGGCTATCGGGACGGCGCCGGCGTCGCCCAGGCTTACTTCAGCGACGGACTGTTCTCGTTCTCGGTGTTCGAGCTCGACGAGTCGACGGAGCTCGACGTCGACGAGGCGGCCGCCGTGCTCGACGTCGCCGGTCACGAGTACGCCGTTGTGGTGGAGCCATCCCGGCTCCTGGTCGCCTGGCGGGCCGACGGCGGCGACTACCTGCTGGTCGGAGACCTCCCCCCGGACCACCTCGCCGCGGTGCTCCGGCTGCTTCCGGCTCCCGGTTCGGACGGACTCTTCGACCGGGTGTGGCGCAGCCTGTTCGGCTAGTTACCCCTCCCTCGGAGGGGAGGGGTGGCGGCAGCATCGGCCGGAGGCCCGTATCGCCGGCGGGGAGGGGTCTGGCCGTCCGCCGCCGCCGGTGGACCGACGGACCTAGTACTTCCTCAGCTCCGTCCGGGCCACCACCATGGCGTGTACCTCGTCGGGGCCGTCGGCGATCCGCAGTGTCCGCGCCATGGCGTACATCCGCGCCAGCGGGACGTCGTCGGACACCCCGGCGCCCCCGTGTGCCTGGATGGCGTGGTCGATGACCCAGAGAGCTGTGCGGGGCACGACGACCTTGATCGCCGAGATCTCGGTGCGGGCCTCCCGGTTGCCCACGGTGTCGATCAGCCACGCCGTCTTCAACACCAGGAGCCGGGCCTGCTCGATCCGCCACCGCGACTCGGCGATCCACTCCTGGACGACACCCTTGTCGGCGATCGCCGACCCGAAGGCGTGGCGCTCCCTGCTGCGGGCGATCATCAGCTCCAGGGCGCGCTCCGCCATGCCGATCGCCCGCATGCAGTGGTGGATCCGCCCGGGACCGAGCCGGGCCTGGGCGATCATCGCCCCCTCGCCCTCGCCGGCGACCAGGTTGCCCTTGGGCACCCGCACCGCGTCGAAGCGGACGACACCGTGGCCGCCCCGCTCTTGGTATCCGAACACGGAGAGGCCCCGCTCCACCTCGACGCCCGGGGCGTCCATCGGCACCAGGATCATCGAGTGGCGCCGCCTCCGGTCGGCGTCGGGGTCGGTGACGCCCATCACGATCGCCACCCTGCAGGTGTCACCGAGGGCGCCGGTGGTCCACCACTTGCGCCCGGTGAGCACGTAGTCGTCGCCGTCGGCGACGATGCCCAACTCGAGGTTGGACGGGTCCGAGCTGGCCACCGCCGGCTCGGTCATGGCGAAGCAGCTCCGGATCTCGCCGTCGAGCAACGGCACCAGCCAGCGCTCCTGCTGCTCGGGGGTACCGAACATCGCCAGCACCTCCATGTTGCCCGTGTCCGGCGCCGAGCAGTTGGTGGCCTCGGGTGCCAGCTCGATCGACCGGCCCATGATCTCCGCCAGCGGGGCGTAATCGGTGTTGGAGAGGCCGGCTCCCCAGCGCTCGTCGGGGAGGAACAGGTTCCACAGCCCGAGCCCACGGGCGGTGCGCTTCAGCTCCTCCAGCACCGAGGTGGCGTTGATCTGGTCCCCAGACGCGGTGCGCTGCTCCTGGTGCACCGCCTCGGCCGGGTACACGTGGTCGTCCATGAACCCGGTGAGGAGGGTGCGCAGCTCCTCACAGCGCGGCGAGTGGGCGAAGTCGATGGCGATCCTCCGTTGGGGGCCGCCAGCCTACGGTCGCCGGTCAGGCTTCGTCGGTGCGCGTCTCGACGGCAGGATCACCCCTCGGACCCGGCAACGCCACGCCCACGGCACTCGGACCGGCGACTACCGTCGGCACGTCCCGTCCGGGCAGGCCGGGATTCGACCCCGAGTCTCGCTGAGACCCAGGTCGGTCAAGGAGCGAATCCGTGCGTCTACCGGCATCGGTCGGTGAGCAACGAGTCGCCGGCTGGTTACTGGTGATCGGCTTCGCCTTCCTCGTCCTCGCCGCCGTCTTGTACGGCTTCGGGACCTATCCATGGGGCGCGACGTGGCAGCACAACGTCTTGGCCGTTGGGCTCGTGCTGACGTTGTTCGGTCTCGCGGCGTTCCAGCTGATCCTCACGGACGCCGGCGACCGTCTCCTGGCGCGTCTGGGCACGATCGCCTTTCTCGTCGGGGTCGTGTTGTGGCTCGTCGGAGAGGCGATCGCGCTCGATAGCGGTCGATTCATCTTCGAGTTCGAGCGGGATTACGTCGTCTTGGCATGCGTGGCGATCGCGATGTTCGGTGGGGCAATCGTGAGGACGCCGGTCCTGCCCCGGTGGGTCGGGCACACGGCCATTGCGTGGGCCGTCGTGTGGGGGATCCTGTACCTCGCCCGTGTCGCCGAAGCCCCGCTCGGCCCGAATCTGGTCACGGTCCTCTTCGGTCTCGAGCTCTTCGTCCACCGGCCGGATCGACAGGCCGCGGCTCGACATTGACCTCACCTGCCGGCCAGACGTCCTGCGATCGGGCCCCGTCGGTTCGGACCCCGGCGCTGCCAGTCAGGCTTCGTCGGAGGGGACGGGTCGGCTGCCCTCGGGGAGCTCGGACGTGACGGTGTAGGTCACGTTCTCGGCGATGTTGACCGCATGGTCGCCGATGCGCTCCAGGAACCGCGCCACCCGCGACATCACGATCGCCGTCTCCAGCCCGATGTTCTCCGCCTCGGCGCCGATCTCGGTGTAGTAGCGGCTGATGAGGTCGTCGAGCTCGTCGTCGGCGGCGTCGAGCCGGGCCCCGGCGTCCTCGTACATGTTGGACAGGGCGTCCACCGACATGTCGACGAGCCGGGCGGCGGTGTCGACCGCCCGCGAGAGCAGCGCCTGCATGCCGGGGACCTCCGGGAAGCCCTCCTCGCGCTCCAGCATGTTCACGCAGTTGACCACGAGGTCGCCGGACCGCTCCTGCTCGTAGAGAATGCGGGTGGCTGCGATGAGCAACCGCAGATCGCGCGCCACCGGCTGTTGCCGGGCGATGGTCTCGAAGGTGATGCGCTCCATCTCGGCGCACCTGCGGTCGATCTCGCCGTCGATGGCGCGGACCTCGGAGATCAGCTCGAGCCTGCCATGACGCATCGCCTCGCCGGCCCTGCGTAGGTTGTCGGCGGTCAAGGCGCCGATCTCTGCCATACCCCGCTGTACGTCTGCCAGAACGGCGTCGAAGCTGGAGCGGATGTCCTGGTGGCGGTACGGCTCGTCGGTGATCATGTTCTGGTCCTCGTCGCGAGTCATCCGAAGCGACCGGTGATGTAGTCCTCGGTCGCCTTCTGTTCCGGGTTGGTGAACAGCGTGGAGGTGTCGTTGAACTCGACCAGATAGCCGGTGCGCTGGCCCTTCTCGTTGAGCGCCACGTTGAAGAACGCGGTGCGCTCGCTCACCCGGGCGGCCTGCTGCATATTGTGGGTGACGATGATGATGGTGTAGTCCTGCTTCAGCTCGCCCATCAACTGCTCGATCTTGAGGGTGGCCACCGGGTCGAGGGCCGAACAGGGCTCATCCATCAACAGGACGTCGGGGTTGGTGGCGATGGCACGGGCGATGCACAGCCGCTGCTGCTGCCCGCCGCTGAGGGCGTAGGCGGACTCGTCCAGCTTGTCCTTGACCTCTTCCCAGAGGGCGGCCCGGTGCAGCGAATGCTCTACCAGGTCGTCCATGGACCCCTTGTACCCGTTGATCTTGGGGCCAAACGAGATGTTGTCATAGATCGACTTGGGGAACGGGTTTGGCTTCTGGAAGACCATGCCAACCCGCCGGCGGACCTCCACCGGGTCGACCGCGGGTGCGTACAGGTCGGTGCCGTGGTAGAGGAGCTTTCCCTCGACCCGCGCCCCCTCGATGAGGTCGTTCATCCGGTTGAAGCAGCGCAGGATGGTCGACTTGCCGCAGCCCGAAGGCCCGATGAAGGCGGTGATCTCGTGCTCCTTGATCCCCGCGGTGAAGCCGCGCACGGCGTGGAAGTCGCCGTAGTACACATTGAGCTCCGTCACCTCGAACATCACCGGCGCCGTCGGGTCGAGGTCGCGCAGTTCAGCCCGGGGCCGGACCACCTGCACGGGCGTGGCGTCGGTCACCACGGGTGGATCGGTTTCGACGATCGTTTCGGCGTCCGCCATGTTCTCGTCACCACTTCCGTTCATATCGGTTCCGAAGGAGGATCGCTGCGGCATTGGCGGTCAACAACACGACGAGCAGGGCGACGATTGCCGCCGCCGCCAACGCTCGGAAGTCGGCGTCGGGCTGGCGTGACCAGGAGAAGATGATCACCGGCAAGGCAGTGTACGCCGAGGTCAGCTTGTCGATGGCACCGGCGCCGGCCCCCAGGGTGAAGAACCCGGTGACCGCGCCCACCAGCAGCAAGGGGGCCGTCTCCCCGAAGGCACGGGAGAGGGTGAGTACCGTCCCGGTGAGGATGCCGGGTGCCGCCGAAGGCAACACATGGTGGCGGATGACCTCCCAGCGGGTGGCGCCGACCCCGAAGCCCGCCTCTCGGATGCTGTTGGGCACCGCCCGTATTGCCTCTGCGGACGTGATGATCACGATGGGGAGCACCAGTGCGGACAACGTCATCCCGGCAGCGAGGACGTTGCGGCCGTTGACGTCGCCCCCGAGCCCGACTGCCACAAGGACCCGGACGAACACGGCGAACCCGAGGATGCCGAACACGATCGAGGGAACCCCGGCCAGGTTCCGGATGTTGGTGGAGATGAACCGGGTGAGCCACGAGTCGGTCGAGTACTCCTCGATGTAGACGGCGGTGCCGATCCCGAAGGGGAACGACAGCATGGCCACCCCGAGGGTGATGACCACCGATCCCAGGATGGCGGTGCCGATACCCGCCCGCGCCGGGTCTGGGGACAGCTCACCGGTCACGAAGTCGGCGGGGCGGTCGGTGAGCACTGGCAGCGCCTTGATGAAGATGTCGGCGAGCAGGGTGACAAGGAAGAGCAGCGAGATCAACAGGGCCAGGAGCAGCGCCGCCTGGAACGCGATCTCCTGCCACGGCACCTTGCGCCCCGAGATCTGGCGGGCGACGACTTCCGCAGTGGTGGGCGCCGGCGCGTGGGTGGCGGTCATCAGTACCCGCCTCGCACTCTGCGGACGAACCGGTCGCTGATCAGGTTGAGCCCCAGGGTCATGATGAACAGCAGCATCCCGACGAAGAACAGGCTCTGGAAGGCGTTGCCCGCTCCGGCCACCTGATCGGTGCCGATGGCCAGCGAGGCCATCGCCGCCGTCATCGTGATCCCCGGCTCCAGCGGGTCGAACGTGAGCAGGCCGCCCCCGGTGGCGCCGGCGGCCATGGCCACCACCATGGTCTCGCCGATGGCGCGTGACACCCCGAGGATCAGCGCCGCCATGATCCCGGAGACGGCGGCGGGGACGACGATCTTGCGCACCGTCGCCGACTTGCGGGCCCCCAGGCCGTAGGAGGCCTCGCGGAGTGCCTGGGGGACGGCACGCAGGGCGTCCTCCGACACCGACGCCACCAGCGGCGTGGTGAGCACTCCGACCCCGATGCCGGCGGCGAGCATGTTGAAGATCTCGGCGTTGAAGATCGGCTGGATCAGGTTGGGGCTGAGCCAGGTGAGGGCGAAGTACCCGATGACCACCGACGGGATGCCCGCCAGGATCTCGAGCATCGGCTTGAGGATGCGGCGCGTCCGCGGGCTGGCGTACTCGGACAGGTAGATGGCGGCTCCGATACCGAGCGGCGTCGCCACCAGCATGGCGATGCCGGCGATGATCAGCGTGGCGACGATGATGGTGCGCAGGTCGAACATACCCCGCCGTGGGAACCATCCGATGTCCCACAGCGCCGACCACTCGACGGTGCGGAGGAAGTTGATCGCCTCCCCTATCAGCGAGGCGACGATCAGGCCGCTGAGCAACACCGAGAACAGAGCCGCCCCCCAGAAGGCGCCCCTCACCCGCCGCTCCCGGCGGAGCCGTTTCCGGTCTCCGCCGAGGTCGAGTGTGGTTGGTGAGGTCATTGGCGCCATTCTGGTGCTGGTCGGGGCGGGGCGGGGGCGGCGGTCGGTGTGTCGTGTGGGCCGTCAGCTCCCCACGGCGGCGCGTTGCTCGTCGTAGCTGTCGAGGGCGACGTAGCCCGCGTCACTGACGGCGGCTAGGCCCTCGTCGGAGAAGTAGTGCTGGACGAACGCCGCCAGCTCGGGCTTCTCGGCCATGTTGGCGGTGTTCACGTAGATGAAGAGGGGGCGGGACATGGGGTAGCTGCCGTCGGCGATGGTCTCCGGCGGTCGGGGCCACACATCCCTCGCCGCCGTCGACCTCGAACGCCTTCACCGCCTCCTGATTTGCGACGTAGAAGGCGAAACCGACCCAGCCGAACGAGCTCTCGCTCCCCTCGATGCCCTCGATGATCACGTTGTCGTTGGGCGAGGCGGTGTAGTCGGGACGGGTCACCTCTTCCTGGCCCCGCTCCTCGGCGAGGTCGGCGACGACGAACTCGACGAAGCTGTCGTAGGTGCCCGACTCCTCACCGGGTGCGGTGATGACCAGCTCGGCGTCGGGGAAGCCGCCGTTGCCCCCGAGCTCGACGGCCAGGTCGTTGGCATCGGACCAGCTTCCGAACCCGGTCGACTCGGGGCCGACCAGGGCGTACATGTCGGCGAACGTCAGGCAGCTCAGCGCCGTGTTGGCGGGGTTGGTGAGCACCGACAGACCGTCGATGGCGACCTGGAGCTCGAGGTATTCGATCCCGGCGTCTCCGCACAGGGCGATCTCCTCCTCGCTGATCGGCCGGCTGGCGTCGGAGATGTCGGTCTCGCCGGAGCAGAACAGCTGGAAGCCGTCACCGGTGCCGGGTCCGTCGACGGTTACGGCGACACCCGGGTTGGCGTCGGAGAACTGCTGCCCTACGAGAGCGCTGATCGGCTCGACCGTCGACGAACCGGAGATGGTGATGCTGCCGGCGAGTTCGCCCTCGCCTCCTGCGTCGGCGGCGGTCGTGTCGCCACCGCCGTCGGCGGCGGTCGTGTCGCTGTCGTCGTCGTCGCCGCCACATGCCGCCGCTACGACGGCGAGTGCGAGGACGAGCAGAAGCAGTCGTCTGAGCGTCATGGGGATCGTGCTCCGTTTCGTTGTCAGGCGGCGGGGGCCGCGACTGTCCACTCCGGAGACGGTATGGGCGGGGATTGACCCGATTCAGGCCCGGGGGTGAACTGGACGTGAACTTCTCCGGTCCCGGCTCGGATCAGTCCGGCCCTTCGCAGGTGGTGCGTAGGATCGCCCGGTGGAGTGGATCGCCGTCCTCGCCGTCGCCCTTGCCCTGGTCGTGTGCGCCATCTCTTGGCGGCAGCACGCCAGGCTGCGGGAGGCCGAGGCCAGAGTCGAGGCGGCCCGGGCAGCGCTCCCCGCCGACCTTGCGGAGGGGCCGGTCGATACCGCGGTGCGGCAGCTGGTGGCCGGCGCAGACTCGTGTGCCGAGCGGCTGGCGATCGTGGAGTCGGCGGTGGACGCCGCACCGATGGGACTGCTCGTACTTGACCATTCCCTGGCTGTTGCCTACGCGTCGGGCGACGCCAGGGCGATCGTGTACGGAGGCGACACCGGGCAGGCGACCATGGCCCGGGTGCGCGCCGCCGCCGCCGCCGTCCTCTCCTCCGGGGAGGCGAGGGAGGAGCTGGTGGAGCTGTACGGCAGGCGGCGCCGGATCCTGCGGCTGAGGACCGCCCCGGTCACCGCTCATGTGAGGAACGGCTCGACCGACGCCGCCGGGCACGTCGCCGGCGTCACCGTCGAGCTGGTCGACGTGACGGAACGTGAGCGCGTCGAGGCGATGCGGCGCGACTTCGTCTCCAACGTCAGCCACGAGCTCAAGTCCCCGCTCGGCGCCCTGTCGGTGCTCGCCGAGGTACTGGCCGATGCCGACGATGCCGTCACCAGGAAGCGTCTCGCCGCACGGGTGCAAGACGAGGCGGGCCGAATGTCCGATCTGGTGAAGGACCTGCTCGACCTGTCCCGAGTCGAGTCGGAAGAGCCGGACACGGCGCCGGTCGACGTACCCGAGGTGGTCGGCGAGGCAGTGCGCCGGGTGGGCGTCCTGGCTGACGCCTCCGGCGTGGCGTTGCGCGCCGAGTTGCCGGCCGAGGCCCTCGTGGTGGTTGCGGACCGGGGGCAGCTGGTCACCGCAGTAGCGAATCTGGTCGACAACGCCGTCGCCCACAGCATCCCCGGCGGCGACGGCGCCGAGGTGGTGGTGCGCGCCACGCGCTCCGGCGACGACGTCGTGATCGAGGTCGAGGACCACGGCGTAGGCATCCCACCCGACGAGCACGACCGGATCTTCGAGCGTTTCTACCGCGTCGACCGGGGCCGGGCGCGGAAGCATGGAGGGACCGGGCTGGGCCTGGCCATCGTTCGCCACGTGGCGCTCAGCCACGGCGGGACGGTGGAGGTGGAGTCGGCGTCGGGAGCGGGGGCGACTTTCACCCTTCGGATCCCGGTGGGTGCATGATGGCGCAGCTCTCAGTGTTGATCGTCGAGGACGAGCCCAGCTATGTCGACGCCGTCGATCTGGCGCTCTCCCGCGAAGGGATCACCCTGGAGTCGGCGGTGGACGGCCGGACCGGGCTGGCGCAGTTCCGCGAGTCGCGACCCGACGTCGTCCTGCTCGACCTGATGCTGCCGGGGCTGTCGGGGATCGACGTGCTCAAGCGCATACGCGCCGAGAGCACCACCCCGGTGATCGTCCTGTCTGCCAAGGACGCCGAGGCAGACGTCGTGCTCGCCCTCGAACTGGGGGCCGACGACTACCTCACCAAGCCGTACTCGCTACGCGAGCTGGTGGCCCGCGTGAGGGCGGTCGCCCGACGGGGGGCGAATCCCGAGAGCGAGCAAGCGGTGCTGGTCGCCGGCGAGGCGGTGCTCGACCCCGACCGGTACGAGCTGCGCCTCGGCGACGAGACCTTCGAGCTACCCCGGAAGGAGTTCGAGGTCATGCGTCTGCTCATCGGGAGGGTCGGCCGGATCGTGCCCCGTTCCCAGCTGCTCGACGAGATCTGGGGGATCGGTTGGGACGATTCCAAGACCCTCGACCAGCACATCCGCAGGCTGCGTCGCAAGCTGGAGACCGTCGACGGCGCCCCGGTGATCACCACCGTGCGCGGCGTGGGCTACCGGCTCCAGGTCTAGTTCCCATCTCGAGGCGAAAGGAATCAGGCCAGGCGGGTCAGGGCGTCGGTGTAGGCCTGGACCGGGCGAGCGGTCCCCAGGTGCTCGCTGGCGATGATGTCGGTGACCACGCCGTCTGAGTCGAGCACGTAGCTGATCCTGAACGACACGCCATGGGCTTCGTCGAAGGCATCGAAGGCCTTGGTCACCGCACCATGGGGCCAGAAGTCGGACAGCACGGGGAACTCGATGTCGTTGTCCTCCGCCCAACGCCGGTTCGCTCCATACGTGTCGCAGGTCACGACCACCACATTGGCGTCGAGCTCGGACAGGTCGGGAACGATGTCGCCAAGGTCGCACAACTCGGCGGTGCACGTCGAGGTGAACGGGTACGGGATGAAGACCACCACCGAACGCCGCCCGGCGAGGTCGGACAGCGACACCTTGTCCCGGTTCTGGTCGCGGAGGGTGAAATCCGGCGCGGCGGCACCGATCGGTAGCGGCATGGGTCTCCAGGTCTCGTGGTGTGCCGAGAGCTTACGAGGTTGGTCCGTCCGGTTGTTCGCGTCATGCCCGGCCCGACTTCGTCGGTAGGTTGCTGGCGAAGACGCCAAGTCGGGCCTCCTCCCGCAGATGGGGCCCCTACCCCATCGCCGGCCGTCCTCAGGTCCCTAATCCACTCGGTCGGGTCCTTCGTCCAGTGCGTCGCCGAGCAGGACCCGGGCTGCCCATCCCACCGGGTCGGTCAGGTCGGCAACGGTGGGAACCGTCTCCGGCCCCGACCACACCCGATCGACGGCGTCGTCGGACCAGCGCCGGCTGATCTCGGGGAAGAACCGGGCGGCGTCGGCGGCGCCGGCCCGGTCCGGGGTCAGCCCGACGAGCTGCCCGAGCAGCTCGCCGGCCTGGTCCGGCTCGGCTCGCCGCCTCGACCAAGCCTCCTCGATCCGGGGCAGCTCCGGGGCGATCCCTTCGAGGGCCAGCCCGGTCAGGTGGTCGCCGTACCCCTCGATGGTGGCGAGCAACGCCCGGATCGGCTCCAGCTTGACCGGGTCGTGTTCGCTGCCGAGTAGCCCGGCGAGCCCACCGGCCTGCCCGCCGATGGCGTCCTGGAGGGCGGCCGGGTCGTCCATCTGCTGCAGGGTCTCGGTGATCCGCGACGGGTCGAAGCGCACCGTCGCCTCGAAGTCGCCGACCAGTTCGATGATGCGACCCCGCACCCAGGGGATGTCGAGGATGGCGCGGTGGGCGACCTCGTGGCACGCCGCCCACAACCTCACCTGGCGGCGGTCGAACCCGTGGTCGGCGGCGAACCCCTCGACGTTGGGGACCACCAGGTACAGCCGGTCGCTGCCCAGGGCGGGTAGGCCGGTGTCGAACTGGCCGAGGACCCGGTGCGCCATGAACCCGACCATGGTCCCCGCCTGCATGCCCAGCACGGCTGGGCCCATCGGGGCCAGCATCGCCGCCATCGGGTTGGCCGGGTCGGTTGGCCCGCCGCCGAACTTGCCGGCCAGTGGCTCGACGGCGTACCCGAAGCTCTCCTGGTTGTCCTCGGCCCAGACGGCGCGGTCGACCGGCTGGATCGCCCCGAGTGATCCGGTGGCGAGAGCGGTCACCGGCTCCAGCCGCATCGTGGCGGCGGTCCCCAACTCGGCGTACTCGTCGGCGAGGTTCGGGTCGACCGGCTCGGCGGCGCCCACCAGGCTCTTGCGTACCTCATCGGCGAGCCGCCAGTTCACCGGCCCGGGCGACTGGAACAGCTCGAAGAGCCTGCTGAAGATGCTGTCGTCGGATGTCATGGGACGGGCGGTCGCCTGGCGAGCTCGATCTCGAACACCAGGAGCTCCCCGTCACGGATCGCCTCGACGGTGGCGACGTCTCCCGCCGCCAGCATCCTGAGATCGCTGATCAGCGCCTCCCGCGTGGTGATGGCCTGTCCGTTGAGGGCGACGATCACGTCGCCCCGCTCCATCCCGGCTTCCTCGGCGACCGAGCGAGCGTCGGGGGAGAACGCCGAGATGACCGCGCCGGCGGGCACCAGGGCGCCGTCCTCCCGCTCGGTGAGCTCGTTGCGGAGATCGACGCCCAGGTAGGCGTGGCGCACCTCCCCGGTGGCGATGATCTCGTCGGTGATGCGCCGCATCAACTCCACCGGCACGGCGAAGCCGATCCCCTCGGCGCCGGCGCTGCCGACGCCGATGGCCGTGGTTATGCCGATCAACCGGCCGGCGCCGTCGACCAGGGCGCCACCGCTCGAGCCCTCGGTTATCGGGGCGTCGGTCTGCAGCATCCCGAACAGCGCCGAGTCGATGTCGGTGTCGATCTGGCGGCCGAACGCGGAGAGGACCCCGACGGTGAGCGAGGCGCCGCCGGAGAGCCCCAACGGGTTGCCGATGGCGATGGCGGTCTCGCCGATGGTGAGGTCCTCGGTGTTCCCCACTTCCACAGGCACCAGCCCATCGGCGTCGACCTGGAGCACGGCGATGTCGGTGTCGGCGTCGCTTCCGAGCACAGCTGCCCGGTGGATGGACCCGTCCTGGAGGACGACCTGGACCGAATCACCTTCCTGGATGACGTGGTGGTTGGTGACGATCAGGCCTTCGTCGATGACCACGCCGCTCCCGCCGACGAAGGGGACGAAGTTGCGTCCGAAGTCACCGTCTCCCACCTCGACGGCGACGATGGAAGGGGTGACCTTGAGGGCCACGGCCGTGGCTACCTCGGCGCCGGCGCCGGACACGTTGATGGTGGGACGGGCGACCGGGGTCGTCGGAGCCGCGCTGGGCGGTGGAGGTCGGTCGAAGGCGCCCAGGGCCCAGACGCCGGCGAGGGCGGCCACCGCGGCGATGGCACCGGCCACCAGGGCGGTCAGCCAGGCCGGCCGGTTGGGACGCGGCGTCGCCTCGAAGAGCGCAGGGTCGTACCCGGTCAGGTCGTGGAGTTGGATCGGGCCGCCGGGGAGGTCGTGACCTGGCAGGAGGTGTGCCTCCTCCCACGGTTGCTGGGGGCCGGGAGTGCCGGGGCCCGGGTCGGCGTCCGGTAGGCCCCCCACGAGAGGGGCGTGGTGATCCCACCATGCCTGGTCGGGCATGTCACCGGCCGGGGTCGGGTCCGGGGGCTGACCACCCGGGGTAGATTGCTCCACAGGGGTGATTGTATGGCCCTGGGCCCGAGTACTTCGCAGGACGACCTGATCGCCGTCACCGCGACGCCGATCGACCCGGTCGGTGTCCTCGGGCACGTAGCCGACGCCGGATCCGGCGCCGTGGTGCTGTTCCTGGGCACGGTGCGAGACCACTCACCCGGTATCGACGGGGTCACCCATCTCGAGTACGAGGCCTACGCCGGTGTGGTCGAGGCCAAGATCGGCGTCGTGGTAGCCGAGGCGCGGGAGAAGTGGGATGTCGCCCGGGTCGCCGCCGTCCACCGCACCGGGGACCTGGCGGTCGGCGAGGTGAGCGTGGCGGTGGCGGTGAGCTCCGCGCACCGGCCCCAGGCCTTCGAAGCAGCCCGCTATGTGATCGACGAGCTCAAGCACCGCGCCCCCATCTGGAAGAAGGAGCACTGGCCCGGCGGCGCCGAGTGGGTCCGGGAAGACTTTCCCCTCCCCTCCCGGAGGGGAGGGGTGGCAGCAGAACGGGCCGAAGGCGGCACGGATGACGGGGAGGGGTCTGGCCGTCCGGGGTCCTGAACCGTTGGAGCCGGCTGGCTGTTCTTCGCCATACGGTGGCGCGAGTTCCTAGTCACCGCGCTGGTGCCCGACCACCATCTCGGCCACCTCGCGCACCATGGGGTTGCGGTCGGCGGTCGCCCGGCGTAACGCCGCCTCGATGGCCGGGTCGTCGAACACGGTGAGCGCCACAACGGCGCGGCGGCGCACCTGGGGCGGGCCGGTGGCGAGGAGCTCGAGCAGCACCGGCACCGCCGCCGGGTCGGCCAGGGCACCGAGCGAGGCCACCGCCGCCTCCCGCACCAGCTTGTCCGCGGTCTCGTCAGCGGCCATCCCGAGCAGCCGGGCGACGACGGCAGGTCGTGGCGGCAACTCGCCGAGGGCGGTGACTGCTGCTTCCACCACCGTGGCATCGTCGCCACCGGTGGCATCGAGGAGTGCCGCCGTCACCGGCTCCGCCAGGGGCGACTCGGCCGGCAGCCCGCCCAAGGCCTCCGCCGCCGCCGCCCGCACCGCCCCGTCCCCGTCGCCGGCGAGGACGGCGAGCAGCCTCTCGCCCGGCCCGGGCTCGGTGACCAGCGGCGCCGCCAGCGAAACGGCGAGACGGCGGATGACCGGGTCCGGGTCACCGAGGTGGTCGAGCGGTGCGGCGAGCACGGCCTCGGGCGTGGGCATCGGGTGCACCGTACCCACCGGCCGCCGGCCACCACACCGCTGCCGACTAACCTACGAACGTTCGTTCGTCGATTCCGGAAGGTGCCCGCGTTGACCGCCGAGCCACGCCGCAACGGGCTGCCCGAACAGCAACGCACCCGCGACGACGTGGTGCGAGCCGCCGGGAGGTTGTTCGCCGAGCGCGGCTTCCACGGCACGTCGATGCGCGACCTGGGCAACGAGGTGGGGCTGCTCGGCTCCTCGCTCTACTCCCATGTCAGCAGCAAGGACGAGCTCCTCGTCGCCGTGGTGTCCCGTGGCGCCGCCCTCTTCCAGGCCCTGGCCGACGCCGTGCTGGCATCGGAGCTCGACCCGCCGGGCCAGCTGGCGATGCTGGTCGAGGGCCATGTCGCCATCGTCGCCGCCAACCTGCCGGAGGCGCGCACCATCCTCAACGAGGCCCGCTTCCTCCCCGATGATGCCCGGCACGCCATCGTCGAGATGCGGGACCGCTACGAGGCGGCGGTGCGTGCCGTCATCGGGCGGGGGGTGGAGCGGGGCGACTTCGCCGTCGACGATGCGGGGCTTGCCGCCATCCTGGTGCTGTCGGTGCTCAACGCCTTCGAGCGCTGGTTCCGCCCCGACGGGGAACGCACCCCGGAGGACCTCGCCGGGGAGATGTGCCGGTTCGTGCTCGGCGGCCTCAGGTGACCGGAGACACCGTGGGGACGGAGGACCGCGGGCCTGCTGCCGAGGAGCACCTGCTGGTCTCGGTCGAGTCGGGAGTGGGGTCGGTGACGCTGAACCGCCCCGACCGGCTGAATTCCTTCACCGCGGCGATGCTGGTCGACCTGCGCGCCACGCTGGAGGGGTTCGCCGCCGACGAGGCGGTGCGGTCCGTGATGCTCACCGGGGCCGGTCGCGCCTTCTGCGCCGGGCAGGACCTGTCCGATCGCAGCGTCGCCCCAGGGGCGGCGCCGTCCCGACCTGGGCGAGTCGCTCGGGGAACGCTACAACCCGGTGGTCACCGCCCTCCGCACGATGCCCAAGCCGGTGGTGGTGGCGGTCAACGGGGTGGCCGCCGGCGCCGGGGCGAACCTGGCGCTCCACGGCGACATCGTCATCGCCGCCCAGTCGGCCCGCTTCATCCAGTCGTTCGCCAAGCTCGGGCTGGTGCCCGACTCGGGGGGCACGTATCTGCTGCCCCGACTGGCCGGCTCGGCTCGGGCCATGGGGATGGCGTTGCTGGCCGGGCCGGTGAGCGCCGAGCAGGCGCTCGAATGGGGGATGGTCTGGGCGGTGGTCGACGACGGGGAGCTCTCGTCGGCCGCCACCGCGATCGCCGCCGAGCTGGCCGCCGGGCCCACCGCCGGCTACGCCAGGATCAAGCAGGCGTTCGCCGCCTCGCTGGGCAACACGCTCGCCGACCAACTCGAGCTGGAGAGGGTGCTGCAGCAGGAGGCCGGATGGAGCGTCGACTACGCCGAGGGCGTGGCGGCGTTCATGGAGAAACGGCCGCCCCGGTTCGGCGGCCGATGAGCGGTTCGGAGGGGCAGGCCCTCGAGGGCGTCACCGTCGGGGTGCTCGGCGCCGGGACGATGGGAGCCGGGATCGCCCAGGTGGCCGCCACCGCGGGCCACCGCGCCCTCCTCCACGACACCGCGCCGGGGACCGTCGACCGGGCGCTGGCCGAACTGCGGAGGCGCCTCGACGGGGCGGTGGCGAAGGGTCGCCTCGACGGCGCCGGTGCGGACGCCATCGCCGCCAGGGTCGTCCCCGTCTCCTCGCTCGACGACCTCGCCGGGGCCGGGCTGGTCATCGAGGCGGTGGTGGAGCGACTCGACGTCAAACGCCGGCTGTTCGCCGAGTTGGAGGCGCTGGCCGCCGCCGACGCGGTGCTGGCCACCAACACCTCGTCACTGTCGGTGACCGCCATCGCAGCCGAGCTACGCCGTCCGGAGCGGGTGGTGGGCATGCACTTCTTCAACCCGGCGCCGGTGATGCCCCTCGTCGAGGTGGTGTCGGGTGAGGCCACGGCTCCCGGTGTCGCCGAGGCGGTGTCCGGCCTCGCCCGAGCCTGGGGCAAGACCCCGGTTCGCTGCACCTCCACGCCCGGCTTCATCGTCAACCGGGTGGCCCGGCCCTACTACGGCGAGGCGCTCCGGCTGGTCGCCGAAGGAGCAGCCGACCCGGCCACCATTGACGCCGTCACCACGGAGGCAGGGGCGTTCCGCATGGGGCCGTTCGCCCTGATGGACCTGGTGGGCCTCGACGTGAACCTGGCGGTGTCGAGGTCGGTGTTCGAGCAGACCTTCGGGGATCAGCGGTTCGCCCCCAGTGTCATCCAGCAGGGGCTGGTCGACGCCGGGCGGCTGGGACGGAAGACCGGTCGAGGGTTCTACCGCTACGGGGAGACCGCCGCCATTCCGCTACCGGCCTCCGTGGTCCCCGGCGATGCCGAACCGGGGGCGGTCGAGGTGGTCGGGGACCTCGGGCACGCCTCGGGGCTGGTCGACCGGCTCGCCGCCGGCGGGATCGAGGTGGCCCGCCGCGCCGCCGATGCCGGGCCCGGCCGCTTGGTCGTTGGCGACACCGTGGTGGTCCCCACCGACGGCACCACCGCCACCGAGCTCGCCGTTCGCCTGGGGCGGGCCGAGGTGGCGGTGCTCGACCTGGTCGGGGACTGGTCGTCCGCCACCAGGGTGGCGGTGGCCGAGGCCGACCAGGCCCGCGGCCTTCCGGCCGTCGCCTTCGCCACCGCAGTTGCCCCAGCCGGCCTCGTCGTATCCCCGGTCGGGGACACTCCGGGCTTGGTCCTCATGCGTATCGTCGCCCAGCTCGCCTCGGTGGCCGCCGATGCGGTCACCCTCGGGGTCGCCTCCGCCGCCGACGTCGACACCGCCATGCGACTGGGCACCAACTACCCGCGCGGCCCGCTGGAGTGGGCCGAGGCGCTGGGCGTGGCGACCGTGGTCGATGCCCTCGATCGACTCCGGGCGTACTACGGGGAGGACCGGTACCGTGTCGCTTCCCGGCTCCGCAGGTCGGCGATGGCCGGGGCCTGGGGTAGCCGGCCGGGAGGGTACGAATGACCGAAGCGTTCGTGTGCGATTCGGTGCGGACGCCAATCGGGCGCTACGCCGGAGCGCTGGCCGCCGTCCGCCCCGACGACCTGGCGGCGCTCACCCTGGCCGCGCTGGTCGACCGCAACCCCGGGGTCGACTGGGCTGCAACCGACGACGTGATCCTCGGTGACGCCAACCAGGCGGGCGAGGACAACCGCAACGTCGCCCGCATGGCGGTGCTGCTGGCCGGGCTCCCCGTGGAGGTGTCCGGAGCGACCGTCAACCGGCTCTGCGGGTCGGGGATGGAGGCGGTCGGGCTCGCCGCCCGGGCGATCAAGGCCGGCGAGGCCGATCTGATCGTCGCCGGCGGCGTGGAGTCGATGAGCCGCGCTCCCAAGGTCATGGCCAAGGCCACCACCGCCTTCGATCGGGGGACGGAGGTCCACGACTCCACGATCGGTTGGCGATTCGTCAACCCCGAGCTGGTGGCCCGGTTCGGCAGGGACGAGATGCCCGCCACCGCCGAGAACGTCGCCGCCGAGTTCGGTGTGTCCCGCCCGGACCAGGACGCCTTCTCGGTCCGGTCGCACCGGCGTGCCGTGGCCGCCATGACCTCCGGCCGGCTCGGTGACGAGATCGTCGCCGTCGAGGTGAGACAGCGGCGGGGAGACCCGGTGAAGGTCGACACCGACGAGCATCCCCGGGCCGACACCTCGATCGAGGCGCTCTCCAGGCTCCGCCCGCTGTTCGAGGGCGGGACGGTCACCGCCGGCAACGCCTCCGGGATCAACGACGGCGCCGCCGCCCTCATCGTCGCCTCGGAGGGCGCCGTCGAGCGGCACGGGCTCACCCCGGTTGCCCGCGTGGCGGGGATGGCCACCGCCGGGGTGCCACCGAGGATCATGGGCATCGGCCCGGTTCCCGCCACCCGGCGGCTACTCGACCGGCTCGACCTCGAGATCGGTGACATCGACGTGGTGGAGCTCAACGAGGCCTTCGCCGCCCAGTCCCTGGCATGCCTGCGCCAGCTGGGGCTGCCCGACGACGCCGAGCACGTCAACCCCAACGGCGGGGCGATCGCCCTCGGCCATCCGCTCGGGATGAGCGGGGCGAGGCTGGTGCTCACCGCCGCCCGCCAGCTGGCGAAGCAGGACGCCCACCGCGCTCTGGCCACCATGTGCATCGGTGTCGGCCAGGGCATCGCCATGGTGCTGGAGAGGGTGAGATGACGGACGGCCGGCAACCCCTCCCCTGGGAAGAGATTTCCCCCTCCCTCTTCGAGGGGAGGGGTGGCTGCGGCGCGGGCCGGAGGCCGGCACGGCAGACGGGGAGGGGTATCGCCGTCCGTAGTTGGGAGCGCCAGGTGAAAGGATTGATGTCACCATGACCGACTTCTTCGAACGACACGAGGAGACGCTGGACCGAGCCATCGAGGCCATAGGCTCGCGCCGGTACTGGAGCCCGTACCCGGAGAGCCCGCGCGCCTACCCCGAGGAGGCACCGGCGGAGGGCGAGGCCGCCTTCGAGGCTCGGCTGGGCGGGCGGTTCGACCTGGCCGGCCATCCGGGGCATGGCTGGACCACCGGTGACGAGTCCTCGCCGTACGGGATCGAACTCGGCATCACCTATCCCGAGGCGAGCGCCGGTGAGCTGCTCGCCGCCGCAGAGGCCGCCCTGCCGTCCTGGTCGGGCGCCTCGCCGCAGGACCGGGCGGGGGTGTGCCTCGAGATCCTCGACCGCCTCGCCCGCAACCCGTTCGAGATGGCCCATGCCGTGATGCAGACCACCGGCCAGGCGTTCCTGATGGCGTTCCAGGCGGGCGGTCCCCACGCCCTCGACCGCGGATTGGAGGCGCTGGCCTACGCCTTCGCCGAGATGACCCGGTTGCCCGATGCCATGCGCTGGGAGAAGCCGCAGGGAAAGCGGGAGCCGTTGCTCGTGGACAAGCGGTGGCGGATCCGGCCACGCGGGGTGGCGGTGGCCCTCGGGGTCTCGACCTTCCCGACGTGGAACAGCCTCCCTGGCATCGTCGCCAGCCTGGTCACCGGGAACCCGGTGATCGTCAAGCCGCACCCGGCCACGGTGCTGCCGCTGGCGTTGTTCGTCGAGACGGCCCGCACCGTCCTCGACGAGGCCGGGTTCGACCGGAACGTCGTCACCCTCGGGGTGGACACGGCGGCGGCTCCCATCGCAAAGGAGCTGGTGACCGACCCCCGGACGGGGATCGTCGACTACACCGGCGGGTCCTCGTTCGGCCGCTGGCTCGAGGAGAACGTCCACCACGCCGAGGTGTATACCGAGAAGGCCGGGATCAACTCGGTGATCGTCGATTCCACCGACGACCTGAAGGGCCTCTACCGGAACCTGGCGGTGTCGATGACGCTGTTCTCCGGGCAGATGTGCACCACGCCGCAGGACGTCTTCGTGCCTCGCGCCGGCGTCGAGACCGGTGAGGGGACGGTGTCGTTCGAGGACTTCGCCCGGGGACTCGCCGCCGAGATCGGCGGGCTCCTGTCGGATGACACCAGGGCAGGCGACGTCCTCGGCGCCATCAAGAGCGAGGAGACCCTGCGCCGGCTCGACGAGTCCGCCACCGACGGGACCTCGCTGCTCGAGCCGCGGGTGGTGACCAACCCGGCGTTCCCCGATGCTGTGGTGCGCACTCCACGCCTGGTCTCGGTCGACGCTGCCGACCGGGCCGCATACATGCGGGAGATGTTCGGGCCGATCGGTTACGTGGTGGCCACCGACGGCACCGCCGAGAGCCTGGCGCTGGCCACCGAGGCCGCTCGGGAGCACGGCGCCATCACCTGGTTGGTGTACACCACCGACGACGACGTCGCCGGCCGGGCGGAGGATGCCGCCGTCGACGCCGGGGTCTCGGTCGCCTTCAACCTGACCGGCGGGCTCTTCGTCAACCAGTCGGCGGCGTTCAGCGACTTCCACGTGACCGGGGCCAACCCGGCCGGCAACGCCTCGTTGAGCGACCCCGCCTTCGTCACCGGCCGCTTCCGGGTGATCGGGGTCCGCACGCCGGTCTAGCCGGTACTCAACTTTGAGCGACTGACCACACCACATGGCGTCACTCGCTCAAAGTTCGCGGTGCGCCCCGATGCCGTGCCAACTTTGAGCGACTGACCACACCAGAGGGCGTCACTCGCTCAAAGTTGGTCGGGGTGGTGGCTGGTCATCTTCCCGCTCCGAGCGGCGGGCGAGCCCGCTCTCTATCGTGGCTCCGCCCGGAGGAGGCTACCGGGAGGAGGGTCGGGGGTTGCTCGACGTCGCCAACCTTGAGGTCGTCTACAAGGACGTCATCCTGGTGTCCCGCGGGGTTTCCGTGTCCGTGGCCGACGGCGAGATCGTGGCGCTGCTCGGGGCGAACGGCGCCGGCAAGACAACGCTGCTCCGTGCCATCAGCGGGCTGCTCGACGTCCACGGCGGCGAGGTGACCAAGGGCTCGGTGAGCCTCGACGGCGAGCGCATCGACCATCTCGACCCCGAGAAGATCGTCGAGATCGGGGTCACCCAGGTGCTGGAGGGCCGCCGTGTCCTGGCCGAGCTGACGGTCGAGGAGAACCTGCAGCTGGGGGCCCACACCAACCGGTCGAAGGTGAAGGAGAACCTCGATCGGGTGTACGCCCTGTTCCCGGTTCTGGGGAACCGGTCGAAGGCGACCGCCGGATACCTGTCCGGTGGCGAGCAGTCGATGCTGTCGATCGGTCGGGCGCTGATGTCGTCGCCCCGGTTCCTGCTGCTCGACGAGCCCAGCCTCGGGCTCGCCCCCAAGCTGGTGCAGCAGATCCGCGATCTCATCGTCGACATCAACGCCCAGGGCATCGCCGTGCTCCTGGTGGAGCAGAACGCCATGATGGCGTTGTCGATCGCCTCCCGGGGCTACGTCATGGAAACGGGCAAGATCGTCATGGATGGGGCGGCGGCCGAGCTGCTCGCCGACCAGGACGTACGCGAGTTCTACCTCGGCATCGGCGGGGAGGGCAACACCGCCTCCCTCGCCGAGGTGAAGCACTACCGGCGCAAGAAGCGCTGGCTGGCATGAGGGAGCGCCTGCTCTCCGAGGTCCTGCCCGCCGCCGGCGCCGACGCCGCCGGGACCGCCCTGCTCGTCGTCGATGACGTCCACCTCTCGTTCGCCGGGGTGAAGGCGATCGACGGGGTCAGCTTCGCCGTCCACCACGGCGAGCTCTTCGCCATCATCGGTCCCAACGGCGCCGGCAAGACGTCGATCTTCAACTGCCTCAGCGGCGTCTACCACCCACAGACGGGCCGGATCGAGTACCTCGGGCGTTCCATCCTCGGCGAGCGACCGGACGCCATCGCCTCCATGGGCATGGCCCGGACCTTCCAGAACATCGAGCTGTTCCCCAACCTCACCGTCATCGACAACATCATGCTGGGACGCCACCTCAGGTTGCGTTACGGGGTGCTGGCTTCGGCGGCGTGGCTTGGAAAGGCGCGCCGCCAGGAGGTGGCGAGCAGGGAGGTTGCCGAGGGGATCATCCAGTTCCTCGAGCTCGAGCCCTACCGGCGCTCCTATGTGGCCATGCTGCCGTACGGGATCCAAAAGAAGGTCGAGCTGGGGCGAGCGCTGGCGATGGAGCCGGTGCTGCTCCTGCTCGACGAGCCGGCGGCGGGCATGAACCAGGAGGAGACCGAGGACATGGCACGGGCCATCACCGACATCAAGGGAGAGCTCGGGATCGGGATGATCCTCGTCGAGCACGACATGCGGATGGTGATGGACCTGGCCGACACCGTTCTCGTCCTCGACTTCGGGAAGCCGATCGCCGTCGGCGAGCCCGGGCAGATCCAGACCAACCGGGACGTGATCCGCGCCTACCTCGGGGAGGAGCACGCCGTCGTCGACACCTCAGGAGGAGTGGCATGACTGCGCTGGCCCAACCACCGACCCACCCCTCGACCGCCGTCCCTTCGACCATCCCCGAACGGGTGAGGCAGCGCGCCATGGCGACGCCCGACACGGTCTCGATGCGAGTCAAGAAGCTCGGCATCTGGCGGGAGATCACCTGGGCGGGGTACTGGGACCAGGTGCAGACCGCCGCCCACGGGCTGATGTCGCTCGGGCTCGAGCCCGGCGACCGGGTGGGGGTCCACTCGCTCAACCGGCCGGAGTGGATCGTGGCCGACTCGGCCTGCCTCGCCGCCCGGCTGGTGTGCATGGGGCTCTACCCGACCAACCCGGCCGCCGAGGTCCAGTACCTGCTCGAGGACAGCGGCACCAGGGTGCTCATCGCCGAGGACCAGGAACAGGTGGACAAGGCGATGGCGGTGAAGGACCGGCTGCCGGCACTGGAACGGATCGTGTACATCGAGCCGCGTGGCGTCGACGTCATCGACGATCCGATCCTGATGTCGTGGGACGAGCTGATGGCGAGGGGCGACGAGCACCGCGCCGCCCACCCCGGTGAGCTGGACCGGCGCATCGAGGAGATCCGAGCGGAGGATCTCGCCTACCTGGTGTACACGTCGGGCACCACCGGCCCGCCCAAGGGGGCGATGATCACGGTGGCCAACGTCTCGTTCGCGATGGAGATGGCCGGCTCCGACCAGGGTCTGGTGAACCCGCCGCCGGGCCCCGATGACGTGATCATCTCCTACCTCCCGCTCTGTCACATCTTCGAGAAGCTGATCAGCCAGGTGAACCACGCCGGGGTGGGTTGGGTCACCCATTTCGGCGAGTCCATCGATACCCTGTCGACCGACCTGCGCGAGGTCCAGCCCACCTTCGTCCAAGGCGTGCCCCGCATCTGGGAGAAGATGCACGCCTTCGTGCTGGTGAGGATGTCCTCGGCTTCCCGACTCAAGCGGTGGAACTACGGGCTGTGGACCAGGACGGCGAGCCGGATCGGGCGGCAGCTCGCCGCCCGGGGCGGGCGCCACACGGTCGGCAGCCGGGTGATGCTCGGGCTCGGCGACCTGTTCCTGTACCGGGCGCTCAAGGAGCGGCTCGGGTTGCGGAGGTGCCGGTACGCCCTGTCGGCGGCGGCCCCCATCGCCCCGGAGATCCTCGAGTTCTTCATGGGCATCGGGGTGCCGATCTACGAGGCGTACGGGATGACCGAGCAGACCGGGGTGGCCACCCGCACCCTCCCCGGGCGGGTGAAGCTGGGCACCGTCGGCGAGGCGTACCCGAATATCGACATCGAGGTGGTCGAGGAGACCGGCGAGGTCCTCACCAGGCACCCCGGGACCTTCGCCGGATACTGGAACCGCCCCGACGCCACCGCCGCCGCCATCGACGCCGACGGGTGGCTGCACACCGGCGACGTCGGGGAATGGGACGGCACCCACCTGCGCATCGTCGACCGGATCAAGGACATCATCATCACCGCCGGCGGCAAGAACGTGTCGCCCTCGGAGATCGAGAACAGCCTCAAGATGTCACCGTTCGTCGGTGAGGCGATCGTGATCGGAGACAAGCGGAAGTACCTGTCGGCGCTGATCGGGATCGACTACGACGTGGTGTCCGAGTGGGCGCAGCGCCGCCGCCTCACCTACACCACGTACCGTGACCTGGCCGAGAAGCCCGAGGTGCGGGAGCTGATCCAGAAGGTGGTCGACGGCACCAATGCCTCCCTCGCCCAAGCGGAGCAGGTCAAGCGTTTCGGCCTGCTGACCAAGGAGCTCGACCACGAGGATGGCGAGCTCACCGCCACCCAGAAGGTGAAGCGGTCGGCGATCGAGGCGATGTTCGCCGAGCAGATCGAAGATCTGTACCGGTGACCACCTTCCTCCAGGCCACCGTCTCCGGGCTGTCGCTGGCGGCCATCTACGTGCTGGTGGCCCTGGGGTTCGTGATCATCTACAAGTCGACCCAGGTGCTCTCGTTCGCCCAGCCGGCGCTGCTCATCACCGGCGCCTTCGCCATCTCGTACCTGGCCGTCGACCGTGGGTTGGGCTTCTGGCCGGCGGTGGGGATCGGGGTGGTGTTCACCGCCCTGTTCGGTGGACTGGTCGAACGGGTGGCGTTGCGACCGCTGGTGGGCAAGCCGGTGTTCGCCGCCGCCATAGCCACCATCGGCCTCGACATCGCCATCCGGGTGGTGGTCGACGACATGCTCGGCGTCAACATTCGTGGCGTCGACGACCCGTGGGGGATGGCGGCGTCCACCTGGGGCGGGGTGATCGTGCCCCACCGCACCATCGCCATGGTGGTGGCGGCGGTCGTTGTGGTGGCGGCGCTGGCCGTGTTCTACCGCCGCAGCCGGATGGGGCTGGCGATGCGGGCGACGGCGATCGACCAGGAGGTGGCGCTGGCCCAGGGCATCAACGTCGGCCGGGTGTTCTCCACCGCCTGGATGCTCGGGGGGGCGATGGCGGCGCTGGCCGGTATGTTCAGCGCCACCGGTCTCGCCGGGCTCTCCCAGGCCAACGCGGTCTCCGCTCTCAAGGCCCTCCCCGCTGCCGTGGTTGGCGGGCTCGACTCGATCCCGGGGGCGGTGGTCGGGTCGCTCATCATCGGGCTGGCCGAGGCGTACACCGCCGTCTACCAACCGGTGTACGCCCCCTGGCTGGGCGCCAACTTCGCCCAGGTGGTGCCCTACCTCGTGATGCTGCTGGTGTTGCTGGTCCGTCCGTACGGGCTGTTCGGCACCAAGGAGGTGGAACGGGTGTGAGGGGCCGTCCCCAGCTCCGGGTCTCCTACGAGGCGGACTCGGCGGTGCTGCCCTCCGGCGTGCAGAAGCTGTGGCTCGTCGCCGGGATCGTGGTCGCCGTTGCCGCCGTCTTCGCCTTCGACCGCCCGACACTGTCCCTCGTCGCCACCGCCTTCGTGGCGGCGATAGGGGCGATCGGGCTCAACCTCGTCACCGGATGGGCCGGGCAGATCAGCCTGGGCCACGCCTTCTTCCTCGGGATCGGCGCCTACGTCGGTGCCGCGCTGAGTGGGGCGCCGGGGACCCCGGTGATCGGGCTCGGGCTGGACATGGTCATCTGGCTCCCCGCCGCCGGGCTGGTGGCGGCGCTCATCGGGGCGCTGGTGTCGCCGATCGCCCTCCGGCTCAAGGGGCTGTACCTGGCGCTGGTCACCATCGGCCTGGTGCTGCTCGGCGAGCACATCTTCCGCAACTGGCGCAGCCTCACCGGGGGCCAGGGCCAGGGCCGGGAGCCATCGGTGCTCAGCCTCTTCGGGTACCGATTCGACCAGCCGGGCACCATCCTCGGCGTCGACCTGACCCGCGAGCAGTTGATCTACCTGCTCATGCTGGTGTTGATGGTGGTGATGACGGTGATCGCCAAGAACCTCACCAGGGGACGCCTGGGCAGGGCCTTCTCGGCCATCCGCGACCGTGACATCGCCGCCGAGGTGATCGGCGTGAGCCTGACCCGGTACAAGGTGATCGCATTCGCCCTGTCGTCGTTCTACGCCGGTGTCGCCGGGGCTCTGCTGTTCTCGGTCACCGGTTTCGTCGAGCCGTCGCAGTTCAACCTGCTGCTCTCGGTGGCCTACCTCGCCATGGTGGTCATCGGCGGCGCCGCCTCGATCGCCGGGTCGGTGATGGGGGCGTTCTTCATCGTGCTGCTCCCGGAGATCATCGAGCGGCTCATCGGGGTGTCCCCGGTCGACCCGGCCGGCCTCTCGGAGTTCCTCACGGTGGGACAACTGGAACGCGTCGCCTTCGGGCTGCTCATCGTGGTGTTCATCGTCGTCGAGCCGCTCGGCCTCTACGGCATCTGGCTGAGGATCCGCAACTACTGGAAGGCCTTCCCATTTTCGTACTAGGGGTGGCCAGTTCTGGTACACAACAGGAGGACAAGACCAATCTGACGAAGAGCCATACAGACGTCCCGGTCGACGCCGGGCGATACAACGGGAGGAAGATCGTGAAGAGAAGGATCCCGCGTGTTCTTCTGATGCTGCTCGTCCTGGCGCTGGTCGCCGCGGCCTGTGGCGGCGACGACGACGGGGACACGACCACCAGCGCCGGCGACGCCGCCACGACGGCGGCACCGGGGACGACGGCCGCCCCCGCCACTACCGCCGCGCCGGGGACGACGGCCGCCGCGGGCGGTGAGGTCACCCTCGGCCCCGGCGTCACCGCCGAGCCGTGCCCCGAGGGCGACCCTGCCCGAGGGTGCATCTACCTGGCGGCGCTAACCGACGAGAGCGGGCCGTTCGCCGCCGCCAGCCCGGGTCTCATCCTGGGCCAGCAGCTGTTCTGGCAGACGGTCAACGCCTCCGGCGGCATCGGCGGTGCCTACGACGTGGCGCTGCCCGACGCCAACGTGCTCGACGCCCAGTACACCCCCGACCAGATGGTGGTCCAGTACAACTCGGTTGCCGGTGACATCGCCGCCCTGGCGATGAGCCTGGGCACCCCGCAGACGCTGGCGGTGCTGGAGGACTACAACCGGGACAACACCGTGGCCGCCCCGATGTCGTGGTACTCGGGTTGGGCGTTCGACTCGGTCGACCAGGGCTTGGTCATGGAGTTCGGCACCAACTACTGCTTCGAGGCGATGAACGCCGTCGACTGGTCGATGGGGGCGTTGCCGGCGGCGGGCCGCGAGGCCCCGACGACCGTGGGCATCCTCGCCTTCCCGACCGACTACGGGCTGGACTACGCCGCCGGCGTCGAGATCGCCGCCGAGGCCAACGGCCTCGAGGTGGTCTACAACGCCCCGGTGGTCCCGATCGTTGCCGGTGGCGACGCCCAACAGACCGAGGCGGTCGCCCAGGTGCTGGGCACCCCGGCCGACGTCGTCTACCTGGCGGTGGGCCCGTCCGAGGCGGGCGCCATCGTCGGCGGGGCTGCCGCCCAGGGCTTCACCGGGCTGTTCATCGGCTCGTCGCCGTCGTGGAACCCGGGCCTGCTGGCCTCGCCGGCCGCCCCGGCCTTCGAGGCGGGGATCTTCTACCAGTCGTCGTTCAGCCCGCCGCTGGACTACGACAGCGAAGGTCACCAGGCCCTGCGCGACGCCCTCGAGGCGGCCGGGGTCACCGAGGGGTTCAACGACTTCTACGGTGCCGGTTGGGAGTCGCAGTACGGGCTGCGCGCCGCCCTCGAGGCGGCGGTCGTCGCCGGTGACCTCACTCATGAGGGGATCCGGGCGGCGGCGGCCACGGTGACCGACGTCGACTACCAGGGGATGGTGTCGAACCGGTCATTCGAAGGCGAGCCCAACGACGTGTTCCCCCGTGACTCGGTGGTCAACGGCGTCAACCCGGAGGCGCTGACCGGGGTGTCGGTGGTGCAGGACTTCTTCACGGGTCCCACCGCAACGGCATACGACTTCAGCGCACCTTGCGTGGCACTGGGCGAGTAACCGACGCCGCATGGTCAGGGAGAGGGGCGCACCTCTGGTGCGCCCCTCTACTGTGTGACGCATGCACCAAAAGGACGCCTGGCTGCTCGAGGAGGGGACCCACGAGCGGCTCTACGAGGTGCTCGGCTGCCACCTGGACCAGGACGGCGCCACGTTCCGGGTGTGGGCGCCGCACGCCGATTACGCCGCCGTCATCGGGGACTGGAACTCGTGGAGCGACGCCGACCGGATGCAACCGGCCGGGGGCGGTGTCTGGGAGGCCAGGGTCGAAGGCATAGGCCAGGGAGTCTCCTACAAGTACCGCATCGGGCGCACCGGCCGGTCGGTGGACAAGACCGACCCGGTCGGGTTCTACACGGAGGAGGGCCGAGGGGCGGCCTCGGTCGCCTGGGACCTCGGCTACGAGTGGGGCGACGGCGACTGGATGGCGGGAAGGGGTGAGCGGCAGAACCATGAGTCGCCGATCTCCATCTACGAGGTCCACCTCGGGTCGTGGCGAGGCCCCACCCGCTACCGGATCGTCACCGAGCCGCTGATCGAATGGGTGCTCCAGCAGGGCTACACCCACGTCGAGCTGCTCCCGGTGATGGAGCACCCGTTCTTCGGCTCGTGGGGCTACCAGACCACCGGCTACTTCGCCGCCACCTCGCGCTACGGCGTCCCCCAGGACCTGATGCACCTCATCGACCAGCTGCACCGCAACGGGATCGGGGTGATCCTCGACTGGGTGCCTTCGCACTTCCCGATGGACGAGTCGGGCCTGATGCACTTCGACGGCACCCACCTCTACGAGCCGTCCGACCGGCGGATCGGCTACCACGCCGATTGGGGGTCGGCGGTCTTCGACTACGGACGTCCCGAGGTCCGGTCGTTCCTGCTGTCGAGCGCCCACTTCTGGATCGAGGTGTTCCACGCCGACGGCATCAGGGTCGACGCGGTGGCCTCGATGCTGTACCGCGACTACTCGCGCGGCGACGCCTGGATCGCCAACCGGTACGGCGGCCGCGAGTACCTCGAGGCGGTCGGGTTCCTCCGCCAGCTCAACGACAGCCTGTACGCCCGGCACCCCGGCATCCAGATGTTCGCCGAGGAGTCCACCTCGTGGCCGCTGGTCACCGGGCCGGTCTCGGTGGGCGGGCTCGGGTTCGGCTTCAAGTGGGACATGGGGTGGATGAACGACACCTTGCGTTACGTCGCCCGGGAGCCGGTGTATCGCAAGTGGCACCACAGCGAGCTCACCTTCCGGGCGATGTACATGGGCACGGAGAGCTTCGTGCTGCCCCTGTCGCACGACGAGGTGGTGCACGGCAAGGGTTCGTTGCTCGGCAAGCAGCCCGGAGACAGCTGGCGCCGGTACGCCGGGCTGCGGCTGCTGTTGGGCCACCAGTGGACGACCCCGGGCAAGAAGCTGCTCTTCATGGGTGGCGACCTGGCCATGCCCGGCGAGTGGAACCACGACGCCTCGCTGCCCTGGGACCTGCTCGACCTACCCGAGCACGCCGGGGTGGCCCGCTGGGTGGCGGATCTCAACCGGGTCTACCGGGAAGAGCCGGCGCTCCACCGCAGCGACATCCGGCCCGAGTGGTTCCGGTGGCTCGCCGCCGACGACGCCTCCGCCTCGACGCTGGCCTTTCTCCGTCTCGCCGACGGTGCCCGACCGGTGCTGGTGGTGAGCAACTTCACCCCTGAGGTGTGGACCGGGTATCGCCTCGGCGTTCCCGAAGGCGGCTATTGGGAGGAGGTCCTCAACGGCGACGCCGTCGAGTACGGCGGGAGCGGGTTCGGTAACCTCGGCGGCGTGGAAGCCGAGGAGATCGCCGCCCACGGCTACGAGTGGTCGGTGGCGGTCGACGTCCCGCCGCTGGCGACCCTGCTGCTGGCGCCCGGATCCAGGACGCCGGCGGTTGCGCCCAAGGAGCCGGAGACAGGGTCGCCCGACGTCGAGGAAGGTGTCTCGGAGGAGGGATCGGCGGAGTGAGGCCACGGGGCAACCGCAGCGTGCTGGCGATGGTGCTCGCCGGCGGCGAGGGCAAGCGGCTGCTTCCGTTGACCGCCGACCGGGCCAAGCCGGCAGTCCCCTTCGGCGGCCACTACCGGCTGATCGACTTCGCCCTCTCCAACCTCGCCAACGGCGGGTTCCGCCACATCGTCGTGCTCACCCAGTACAAGAGCCACAGCCTCGACATCCATCTTTCGCGGACCTGGCGCCTGTCGACGCTGCTGGGGAACTACGTGACGGCCGCCCCGGCGCAGATGCGGGCCGGGAAGCGGTGGTTCCTCGGTTCGGCGGACGCCGTCTTCCAGAACCTCAACATCGTCGCCGACGAGCGACCGGAGTACATCTTCGTGTTCGGCGCCGACCACATCTACCGCATGGACCCCAGCCAGATGCTCGAGCGCCACATCGAGAGCGGCGCCGGGGTGACCGTGGCGGCGCACCGGGTGCCCATCGAGGAGGCCCACCAGTTCGGGGTGATCGAGCGGGGCGACAGCAGCCGGATCGAAGCGTTCCGGGAGAAGCCGGCCGACCCGGGGCCGCTCCCCGACGACCCGACACTCGCCTACGTGTCGATGGGCAACTACGTCTTCGACGCCGACATCCTGGTCGACATGGTCAGGGACGACGCCGAAGACGACAGCTCCCGCCACGACATGGGCGGGGACATCATCCGCAAGTTGGTGGACGACGGGGTGGCGCACGTCTACGACTTCACCGAGAACGACGTTCCCGGCCAGACCGAGCGCAGCGCCGGGTACTGGCGGGACGTGGGGACGCTCGACTCGTACTTCGCCGCCAACATGGACCTGGTCGACATCGAGCCCGTGTTCAGCCTGTACAACGCCGAGTGGCCGATCTACACCGACATGCGCTCGCTGCCCCCGGCGAAGATGGTCGGCACCAGCGGCCACGGGGCGGGCACCATCGCCAATACGATCGTCTCCAACGGCTGCATCCTCTCCGGGGCGACGGTGACCGGCTCGGTGCTCTCACCCGACGTGCGGGTCGAGGACGGCGCCACCTTGGAACGTTGCGTGGTGTTCACCGGTGTGAGGATCGGGCCCGGCGCGGTGGTGCGCAACGCCATCATCGACAAGAACGTGCTCGTCCCCGCCGGCGCCCGGATCGGGGTCGACCCCGAACGCGACGCCGCCCGGTTCACCATTTCCGACTCGGGCATCGTCGCCGTCGCCAAGGGCCAGCAGATCACCGAGCCCGAATAATGGCGGGCGTCACCCGGAAGGCCGCACCACGATGAGCTGGTCGGCGGACGACTCGGCTCCCCACACCTCGCCGGGCCGGCCGAGGATCTGGCGGACGTCGCCCGGGTCGTGGGGGAGGGGGATCTCGGTGAACGTCTCGGTCACCGGGTCGAAGCGGACGATGGCGTTGGCGTTGAAGTCGCTCAGCCACACGGCGTCCCCGTCGTCGACGTACACGGCGTAGGCGGCGGCGTCGCCCGGTAGGTCCCACGTCGTCCACGTGTCGGTGGCGGGCTGGTACCTGCTCACCTGCCCGCTGTTCCACTCGCTCACCCACACCGAGCCGTCGGAGTCCGACCACACCCGGCGGGCGCCCTGACCGGGCGTCGGCGGTTCGAGCTCCTCGGCGGAGCCGTCGGGCAGGATGCGCCCCACGTAGCTGCCGGCGAGTGAGGCGTAGTAGACCTCGCCCGTCGGAGTGGCGGTGATCCCGTACGGGCCGGTGCCCCGCGGTGCGTCGAACACCTCCATGTCACCGGTGACCGGGTCGAGGCGGCCGTAGATCCCGTTCTGCCCGGTGAACCAGAGGATGCCGTCGCCGTCGAACACCGCCGTGTTGAGGTTGGCGTCGCTCCGCTCGGGTGGCAGCGGGTACACCGTGACCTCGTCGTCGGGCGGCCTCGACCGAGACGATGGCATTGAGTCCGCCGTCGGTGATCCATGGCGTCCCGGCGTCGTCCGACGATCACGCCGTGGGGCGCCGAACCGGCGCCGAGGGGGATGTGCCGGGTCTCGCCGGTGGCAGGGTCGAGGTGGCCCAGCGCCCCGACGTTCTGCGCCGTGTACCACACCCCGCCGTCGGCGGCAGGGGCCACGTCGTGCGGGTGGGTGCCCGGGGGTACCGGGTACGACTCGATCGTCCACGCCGTCGGCGCCGCCGTCGAGGTCGTCGTCGGGGGAGGCGCCTCGGTGGTCGTGGGCACGAACGTCGTGGTCGTCGGCTCCGGCGCAGTCGTCACCGGAACGGTCGAGCTCGCCGCGGCCACCTCGGTCGTCGGCGTTGGTTCCCCGTCACATGCTCCCAGCGCTACCGCCGCCAAGAGGAGCAGCGCACGCCGACGAGCCGGTCGGGTTCCCATCGTCGAAGGCTACGTACCCGCGGGAGTCACCAGGTGGCGATCACCCGGCAGGGCCCTCCGGCGGCGCCCTCGAAGGGCACGGCGCCGACGAACGCTGTTGCTCCGCGTTCGGGGATCGACGCCAGGTTGGCCATGCACTCGATCCCGTACCCGCCGGTGGCGAGGAACCCGAAGTGGACCGGGAAGGTGGCCGAGTCGCCCGGGTCGATGCTCAGCGTGTCGACGCCGAGACCGACGGCATGGCGGCGGGTGGCAAGGAAGTCGGCGGCCTCCTCCCCGAACCCGGGAAAGGCGAGGTCGGGGAACCCGGTCCCACCGCGGAAGGCGTCACCGTCGTGCACCTTGGCGTCCCACCCCGAGCGCATGCACACCAGGGCGCCTCCGGGGATTCGGCCGTTGTGGCGCTCCCAGTCCTTGACGTCGCTCAACTCGACGGTGGCGTTGGGGTCGGCGGTTGCCTTGGCGGTGAGGTCCAACACCACGATCGGCGCCACCAGCGCGGCGACGTCCAACTGGTCCACCGACGCCATTCCCTCCAGGAAGTGCCCAGGAGGGTCGATGTGGGTGCCGATGTGCTCGTAGAAGGTCCACTCCTTGGCGAGGAAGCCTGCCGTGTCGAAGTCGAAGATGGTCTCGACGGAGATCGAGGGGCCACCGCCGAGGAACCCGGGGAAGTCGACGAAGAGTCGATGGGTGAGATCGGCCACCCTGCCGCCGGGAGCTTGGGTGGCGATCGCAGGGACGGCGCCTCCTGCGGCGACCACGGCGGCTCCGGCCGCCGCGGTCGCTGACATCTTGAAGAACCTGCGGCGGCTCAGCCCTACTTCTGGGGCGGGTCGGTCTGTCGCCAGGCGGTTGCAGGAGTCGGTGATCGCTGACATGCACATGGGGGGCCTCCCTCCTAGTCGCCTTCCGGAACAATACGTCGCCGCATCGACCGGCGTCCCGGCCCAGGGGCGCTGTCGCCTGGAGACGAGATTCGCTTCCTCCGGCGTCGCCACCCGAATCTGTCACACCTACGGTGCATGATGGGCTCATGGTGATCGACAACGACACTCTGCGCTCGACGACGGCGACGCTGCCGCGTGATCTGGAGGCGATGGCGCCGGGGCCGCGGCTCGCCACCCTGTTGGCCTCGATCGATCGGTCCAAGCTCACAGATCATGACGCGGTGCGATTGATGGTGGCCCGGGATCGGCTGGTTTCACACACCAGGCGGAACGAGCAGCCGACATCGCCGAGGTGACCCGGCGCTGCGGCGACGATGATCTCACCGGGGAGTTCGCCGCCCTGGAGGTGGGCGCGGCGTTGCGGTTGACCCGGACCGCTGCTCAACATGAGGTCGCTTTCGCTCGTGACGTGACCGAGCGGCTTCCTCAGGTCGGTGAGCTGTTGGGTTCGGGTCGGGTCGATGTGCGTCGCGCCCGGGTGCTGGCGGATGGCACCGCCCACCTGTCCGTGGAGTCGGGGCGCCGGGTCATTGGCGACGTCGCCGACCGTGCCGGTGATCTCACCACCGGTCAGCTGCGGGCACTGCTGCGCAAGCTGTGCCTGGTGGCCGACCCCGAGGACGCCAAGCGGCGCCTCGAACACGCCGTCGAGGACCGGAGGGTCGTGGTGGAAGCCAACCCGGCGGGTTCCGCCAACCTGTTGCTGATGGACCTGCCACCGGATGTGGCGGCGGCGGCCCGGGAACGCATCGACCACCTCGCCCGGAGACTCCCCGGTGACGGGCGCACCATGGATCAGCGTCGCGCCGACGTCGCCGTCGACCTGCTCACCGGGCACAGCAAACCGCTGGGTCGGGGAATGGTCGACCTCACCGTCGACCTGCGCACCCTCCTCGGGTTGGCCGACACACCCCGGTGAGCTGGGTGGGTGGGGACCGGTGATAGCCGACATCGCCCGCCAAGTCACCGACCGGCAAACCGACGGGCAGTGGCAGGCCACCGTCATCGACGACAACGGCGACCCCCTGGCGGTGGCGGTACGGCGCCGTCCCACCACCTCCCAGGCCCGCCAAGTCAGGGCCCGGAACCGCACCTGCGTGTTCCCCGGATGCCGGATGCCCGCCCGATCCTCCGACCTCGACCACACCCGACGCCACATCGACGGCGGACCCACCCTCGAATGGAACCTGGCACCACTGTGCGAACTCCACCACCGCGCCAAAGACGAAGGCGGCTGGAACTACCGGCGCCGACCCAACGGCGACCACCTCTGGACCAGCCCCCACGGCCACACCTACATCACCAGCGGCCGCTCACCGTGACCACGGGGCGCGGATGCGACTCCGATGGCAGACTGTGCGAAGGACAACTAGCGGATCTCCTCGTACAGCTCGATGTGGCGGCGGGCAGGCTCCCGCCACGACCAGTCGTGGCGCATGCCGCGCTGCTGGATGGCCTTTCTCCGGGTGGGGGAGCGCCACGCCCGGGTGGCCCGGTGCAGTGCGTCGAGCAGCGCCATCGGCGTCACCTCCCCTGCGACGAACCCGGTCCCGGCCGACTCGTGCAGGTCGGAGTCGATCACGGTGTCGCGCAACCCGCCGACATCGGTGACCACCGGGATGGTCCCGTAGATCATCGCCTGCATCTGGGCCAGCCCGCACGGCTCGAACCGACTCGGCATGAGCAGCAGGTCGGACCCCGCGAAGATCCGGTGCGACAGGCTCTCGTCGTAGCCCTCGACGAACCGGGCGACCTCGGCTCGCCCGACGGTGGCCCAGTGAGCCTGCTCGGCCAGCTCCCGGTCGCCGGAGCCGAGGATGACCATGCGGGCCGGGAACCGGTCGAGATAGTCGATCATGTCGATGGCCAGGTCGACGCCCTTCTGTGCGGTGAGCCTGGTGACCATCCCGATGACCGGGTCGCGGTTGGGCTCCCATCCGCAATCGGCGATCAGGTCGCGCCGCGCCGCCGCTTTCCCGGCCAGGTCCTCGGCGTCGAACGGCTCGGCGAGGTGAGCATCCGTCGACGGGTTCCACTCTCCGGTGTCGATGCCGTTGAGGATGCCGACCAGGGCGTCACCCCTCGCCCGGAGCGGCCCGTCGAGGCCGAACCCGCCCTCCGGCCGGCGGATCTCGTGGACGTAGTTGGGGCTCACCGCCACCACCCGGTCGGCCAGGGCGATCGCCCCCGACATCGGGTTCACCGTGCCGTGCCACTCGTAGGCCTCGGGCCGGTGGTGGAGCATCCCGGCCCAGCCCCCATCGACCATCCCCTGGTAGGCCAGGTTGTGGATGGTGAACACCGAGGGCACCGGTTGGTGCACCATCCCAAGGGAGGCCCCGGTGTGCCAGTCGTTGACGTGGAGGACGTCCGGGTCGAGCCTGGCGGCGAGCTCCGCCACCGCCGCCGAGAACGCCATGAACCGGAAGTCGTTGTCGCGCCAGCCACGGCCGTCTCCGTCGTTGTAGGGGTGGGGGCGCTCGATCGCCGGGGTCCGCACCGCCACCAGCGGGACGCCGTCGCCCACCGTCCCGCGGCGGATGGTGGTGATGCCCACCCAGCCGGGCATGTCGAGGGGCTCGTCTTCGCCGAGGGCGGCGTCGTAGGTGCCGTAGTCGGGGAGCACCACGGTGACCTCGTTGCCTTCGGCGTGCAGCTGGCGCACCAGCCCGGCGGCTGCATATGACAGCCCGCCGACCCGTACCAGGGGTGCCAGCTCCGCAGTGGCGAACAGGACCTTCACGATTTCCCCTCTACCGGGCTCGCCCCCGGTCTGAGCAGCACCATCATGGCAAATGGCGCAAGGGTGACGACGGCCCCCTCCTCCAGCCGGGCCGCAGGGTCGGGCGATTCGTCGCCGGTGGTGTCGATCACGACGGTCCATTGCCCTCCTCCCGGCGGGCGGGCGATGATCATGTCGACCGGTGTGGCCGAGCCATTGGCGATCACCATCGCCGAAGCGGCGCCGAGCGGGGCGGGATCGAGGTCGAGCGGTCGCAGCACGTCGCCGTTGAGCACCATGGCCACGGCGCGGGTGTCGGCCGCGGTCCACTCCGCCAGGGTCATCGGCAGGCCTCGGTCGTCGAGCCAGGTGACGTCATGGGAGTCGGGGCCGCCGGCGGGGATGCCGGTCAGCCACGTGCGCCGCCGCAGGACAGGGTTGGCCCGGCGCAGCGCCACCAGCCGGCCGGCGAAGTCGACGAAGACGGGGTCGGCGCTCTCCCAGTCGTACCACGACGTGTCGTCGTCGTGGGCGTACGGGTTGTTGTTCCCACACTGGGTGCGGCCCAACTCGTCGCCGCCGAGCAGCATCGGCACCCCCTGCGATACGAGCAGCGTCGCCAGCAGGCTGCGACGTCGCCGATTCCTCAGGGCGACGATGTCGGGGTCGTCACTGGGGCCCTCCACGCCGGTGTTCCACGACCGGTTGTTGTCGGTGCCGTCGGTGCCCCCCTCGCCGTTGCGCTCGTTGTGCTTTCGGTCGTAGGCGACCAGGTCGGCCAGGGTGAATCCGTCGTGGCTCGTCACGTAGTTGATCGAGCTCGCCGGCGGGCGGCGTCCCCCGGCGAGGAACATGTCGGCGCTGGCGGTGAGCCGGGTGGCCAGGTCGGGCACGGTGCGTTCCGCTCCCCGCCAGAAGTCCCGCACCGTGTCCCGGAAGCGGTCGTTCCACTCTCCCCAACCGGCCGGGAACCCACCGAGCTGGTAACCGCCGGGCCCGACGTCCCACGGCTCGGCGATCAGCTTCACCGCGGCCAGCACCGGGTCCTGGTTGATGAGGTGGAACAGCGGGGCGGCCGGGTCGAACAGCTCGTGGCGGCGACCCAGCGTCGTCGCCAGGTCGAGGCGGAACCCGTCGACGTGGTACCGGGTGACCCAGTGGCGCAGGCTGTCGACGATGGCTCGCTGCACGGCCGGGTGGTCGGCGTTGACCGTGTTCCCGGTGCCGGTGTAGTCGAGATACCTGCGCTGGTCGTGGACGTCGAGGCGGTAGTACGCCGGGTTGTCGATGCCGCGCAGCGACAGGTGCGGGCCGAGCTGGTGTGACTCCGCGGTGTGGTTGTACACGACGTCGAGGATCACCTCGAGCCCGGCGGCGTGCAGGCGACGCACCATCTCCTTGAACTCGGCGACCGGGCCGGCGCCGCCGGCCGTTGCGTAGCCGGCGTGCGGGGCGAACCAACCGATCGGCTGGTACCCCCACAGGTTGCGCAGGCCGCGTGCCGCCAACGCCTGGTCGTCGACGAAGTGGTGGACCGGCATCAGCTCGACCGCGGTGACCCCGAGCCCCTTCAGGTGATCCAGCACAGGGTCGGAGACGAGGCCGAGGTACGTGCCGCGTAGATCGACGGGCACGGCCGGGTGGAGTCGGGTGAGGCTCTTGACATGGGTCTCGTAGATGACGGTGTCCGCCCAGCGGGTGTGCGGCGGGCTGTCGTCTCCCCAGTCGAAGTCGTGGTCGACGACGACTGACCGGGGGAGGAACGGGGCGCTGTCGGTGCGGTCCACCACGTCGGGGTGGTCGGGGCGGAAGCCGAACACCGCCGGGTCCCAGGACAGCTCTCCGGCGATGGAGCCGGCGTATGGGTCGATCAGCAGCTTGTGTGGGTTGCATCGCAACCCCGCCGCCGGGTCCCAGGGGCCGTCGACCCGCAGCCCGTAGCAGGCGCCGGGACCGATCCCGACCAGGTAACCGTGGTGGGTTGACCCGGTGCGGTGTTGCAGCCAGTGGGTCGTCTCCGCGCCTGCCTCGTCGAACAGGCAGACGGCGATTCTGTCGGCGATATCGGAGTGCACGGCGAAGTTGACGCCTTCGGCGTCGGGGGTCGCCCCCAGCGGCGTCGGCCGCCCGGCCAGCTGGCGAACGGTCACCGTGGCCTACTGGCGGCGGAGTCTCGTCACCAGGGCCCAGGTGCCCGGGAGCAGCAGCCCGGCGATGACGACCTTGAGCAGGTCGCCCACGATGAACGGGACCAGCCCCAGCTCCATCGCCTCGGTGCCGGTCACCCCGAGGCTGGCGGCCAACCAAGGGACGCCGATCAGATAGATGACGACGGATCCGAGCAGGAACAGCGGTATGGCGGTGGGTACCGTGCGGTCCTGACGGCGTTCGGCCAGCTTCCCGACCAGCCAAGCGGCCACGATGAACCCGATCAGATAACCACCGGTTGCCCCCCGAACCACCTCCCAGCCAGAGGAGCCCTCGGCGAAGAAGGGCAGCCCCACCGCCCCCAGCAGCAGGTACAACGCCATGCTGGCCGCCCCGAGGGTGCCGCCGAGGGCGGCCCCGGCGAGCAGCACGGTGAAGGTCTGCCCGGTGATCGGCACCGGGGTGAAGGGCAGCGGGATCACGACCTGGGCGGCCAGGGCGGTGAGCAGGGCGAACCCGACGACCAGCCCCAGGCTCACCGCTCGGGAGCGGGGGAGGACCACCGCCGTGATGACCGGCGACGGGACGGTGGTTTGCACGATCGTCTCCCTTCCGACTCCTGCGGGCGGGGAGTGTACCGGGCGGGTGAGCCACGGCTTTAGCCACCGGGCTCCGGTACCATTCTCCCGTGGAACGTACCCCTGTCGACGGCTCTCCCGACGCGCCCGTCGCCACCCCCTCGATGGACCCGACGCCGCCCGAGGCGACCGATGATCAGGTCGCCTCTCCGCGACGTCACCGGCGGGTATGGCCATGGGTGCTGGTGGCGATCCTCCTCATCTCAGGGGTGGCGGCGGCGGTGTCCTGGCCGATCAAGGTCCCGTACTACGCCTTCTCCCCGGGACCGGTCGAGGACGTCTCCGACTTCGTCAACGTCGAGGAGCCGGTAGGGGACGCCTCCGAGGGCGAGCTCATGTTCCTCACGGTGTCGATCCGGGAGACCAACCTGCTCGGTTACCTCGGTGCCATGCTGAGCGACGAGGTCGACCTCGCTCCCCGCGAGAACATTCGCCCGGCCGGGGTGTCCTCGGAGCAGCTGCGCCAGCAGAACCTCGACCTGATGGAGACCTCGAAGGACTACGCCGTCTACGTGGCCCTCGACCGACTCGGCCACGACCCGGAGCTGGTCGGCACCGGGGCGCTGATCGCCCAGGTGGTCGAGGGGTCGGCCGCCGACGGCGCCCTCCAGTTGGACGATGTGGTCGTCGCCGTCGACGGCGAGCCGGTGCAGTTCAACAGCGACGCCACCGCCCTGGTCGCCGGCCACGCCCCCGGCGACACCATCGAGGTCACGGTGGAGAGAGCCGGCGAGGACGGCGAGGTGGAGACGGTGACCGTCCCGATCACCCTGACCCCGTTCCGCTTCGTCCAGGACGACGGCACCGTCGAGGAAGACCCGGAGCGGGGGATGGTCGGGGTCCTGCTCACCAACGACGAGGTGTTCGTCGACTTCCCCGTACCGGTGAACATCGACTCGCAGAACATCGGCGGGCCGTCGGCTGGGCTGATGTTCGCCCTCGAGGTGTACGACCAGCTGTCGGAGGGCGACCTCACCGCCGGCCACCGCATCGCCGGCACGGGAACCATCGACATCGACGGCACGGTCGGGGGCATCGGCGGAATCCGCCAGAAGGTGTTCGGGGCGATCGCCGTCGGCGCCGACTACCTCCTGGTCCCTGCGAGCAACTACGACGTCGCCGTCGAGGCCGCCGGCGACGACATCGAGGTCGTCCGCGTGGCGACCGTCGACGACGCCCTCGAATTCCTCCACGGGCTGGCCCCGGCCACTTGAACGGGCCGGCAAGTCAGCCGCTGAGCCGGTAGCCCATCCCACGCACCGTTTCGATCAGGTCCTTGCCCAGCTTTCTGCGGAGATACCCGACGTACACGTCGACGATGTTGCTGCCCGGGTCGAAGTCGTAGCCCCACACGTGGGAGAGCAGCTGCTCGCGGGACAGCACCTGCCCCGGGTGGCGGAACAGCGTCTCTGCCAGGATGAACTCTCGGGCTGACAGGTCGACCTCCTTGCCCCCGGCGGTAGCCTTGCGCGATCGCAGGTCCAGCGAGACTTCACCCGCATGGAGCACCGTCACCTCGGCGGTGCCCTGGTCGCGCAGCCTGGCCCTGATCCGAGCGAGCAACTCCTGGAAGCGGAACGGCTTGGTCACGTAGTCGTCGGCACCACCTTCGAGCCCCTCCACCGTGTCCCCGACGCCCTTGCGGGCGGTGAGGATGATCACCGGCAGGCGCTCGCCCCGAGCCCGGATCTCGGCGAGGACGGCGTGGCCGTCCAGACGGGGTAGGCCGAGGTCGAGGATGAGCAAATCGAAATCCCGGTCTCGAGCGGCGCTCGCCGCCATCTGCCCATCCTCCAACACCACGGTGCTGAACCCCTCGGCGCGCAGTCCCTTCTCGAGGAACGAGGCGATTCCCGGCTCGTCCTCGGCGATGAGGATCCGGTTCACGATCCTTCCGCCGATCGCGGGGCCAACGCCGGGATCGACATGGTGAACACGGTACCTCGACCTGGTGCCGAGTCGACCTCTACCGAGCCGCCGTGGGCTTCGGCGATGGCCTTGACGATGGCCAGGCCGAGACCCGCGCCACCCGTGGTGCGCCGGCCCATCTCACCTCGGGAGAACCGGTCGAACAGCCGGGCCTGCTCGTCGGGCGGGATTCCCGGGCCGCCGTCGCGTACCCAGAGGCGGGCCGTTTCTCCGTAGACGTCGGCGCCGATCGAAACCGGCGCGCCGGGCGGAGCATGCTCGGCGGCGTTGCGCATCAGGTTCATCATCGCCTGGGTCAGGCGGTGCCGGTCCGCCTGGATCACGACGTCGGGCGTCTGCTCGACGGTCCAGTCCCTGGCGCTGATCGCCTCGGTCTTGGCGATGAGGCTGCTCATGAAGTCGGTGAGGCCCATCGGGGCCGGCTTCAGGAAGCCTGCCTGCTCGGCCTTGGCCAGATCGAGGAGGTCGTTGACGATCACCGTCATCCGGTCGAGCTCGTCGGTGACGAGCGCCACCGTCTCCTCCCTCTCTTGAGGGTCTTCGCCCATCAGCTCGAGCTGGCCCCGCACGATGGTGATCGGGGTGCGCAGCTCGTGGCCGGCGTCGTCGATGAAGCGGCGCTGGGAGGCGAACGCCGCCTCGAGGCGGTCGAGCATCGAGTTGAAGGTCCGGCCGAGGTCGGCGATCTCGTCGTCGCCCTCCACCGGGATCCTCTGGGTCAGATCGACGTCGCTGATCGTCTGGGCTGTCGCCCGCAGCGTCCGCAGCGGCTTCAGGATGGCGCCGGCGGCGAACCAGGCGATCACCGATGCGAGCAGGAAGATCGACCCGGCGGTGACCATGCCGATCCGCACCGCCTCGTTGACCGCCGCCGTGCGGTCGGCCTTGAGGATGGCGACGACGAACACACCGTGTACCTCGTCACCCGACCTCACCGGGACCGCCAGGTACCGGAGCGGGCCCGCCGTGGTTTCGACGTCGCGACGTTCCGTCTCGTCAACGCCCACCCACTCGCCCATGACCGGCGTGGCGGCGAGCCCGGCTCCGAGGGTGTCCGCCTTGTACGGCTCACCGTCGACGATGGTGACCACCGCCTCGTCGGGGAGCGCGACGTTGCGGTCGAGATAGGTGTCGAACAGGGACGAGACGTCGGTTCCGAACGGGTTGCCGGTCGCCGGGTCGATGCCGGCGGCGAGTTGGGAGAACTCCTCCACCTCCTGGTCGAGCGCCTCGTTGATCGCCGCATCCTCCCGGTTGAGGAGGAAGGCCCGTTGCACCACGAAGGTCCCCACCAGGGCGATCGCCAGCAGGACGACGTACCACCCCAGGATCCGCATCCGCGCCGTGGCGGTGCGCCGGACCGGGCGTCTGATCGTCTCGGCTTCATCGCCGGCGCGTGTGGTCTCGATGGTGGCTGCCATGCTCAGCCAGGGTAGGAGCCGGTGCGGCAAGGGGCGGTGGTGCGGCTGCACCCCTCGCCGCTCAGCTGTCCAGCGACCCGTCGGGGGTGTCGCCGGCGCCGGTGCCCGGGCTGGTGTCGGGGGCGTCCTCGCCACCGCTGCCAGCGCGGGGTGCCTGGGCAGTGTCGTCGTCGGCTCCGCTGCCGGCGCCGGGTGCCTGGGCAGTGTCGTCGTCGGCTCCGCTGCCGGCGCCGGGTGCCTGGGCAGTGTCGTCGTCGGCTCCGCCGCCGGCGCGGGGTGCCTGGGGGGTGTCGTCGGTGTCATCGGCTCCGCCGCCGGTTGGGGCTGCCGGGCTGTCGTCGGCGTCGTCGCCGGCGCCGCCGGTGGAGGGGTTCGACTCTCCGGCATTGGTCGATGCCTCATCCCCGGTCGCCCGGTTGGAGATCCCCCCTTCGGCAAACGGGGAGTCGCTGTCATCACGGCCATCGGTCAGGTCGATGACGCCGTTCGGGGGCAGTGGTGCGGGTATAGAGGCCTCGTCGACCCGGGCGCGCTCCTCGAGTGAGATCGGCTCGGGCACCGATCCGTCGACCGGGTTGACCAGGACCAGGCCTGTGACGCCGAGGGCGGCCAGGGCACCGGCGCCGGCGATGACCTTCCAATCCCTCGGCCGCTTCCACTGGTCTCGCAACTGCACGGTTCGTCTCCCGGATCTCGCTGTGGCTACGGTCGCGCACGGTCGTGAGACGGTGCTGAGGTTTCGATGAGACCTTTCTCATGCACCAGGCGAGCGCTCCTCACCCAACGCTCCGCCATCTCGATGCGCTGCAGCGTGGCCGACGGCCAGCTGTCTCGCTGTACCCGGAACGGCCCGGTGGCGAGCCCGAGGACGACGGCGGCGACCCTGCGTCTCAGGTCGGTCGGGTCGACCATTCGATCCCAGGCGCGGAGGAGACTCCCTGCGTAGTCCTCGATCCTGTGGAGATGCCCGGAGGAGTACCGTCGCACGTCGAGGTGGCCAAGCATGGTGGCCGGGTCGTCGGCGGGCCGGCCCCAACCGAAGGTGTCGATGTCCAGCATGCCGACCACGGCACCGTCGGCGACGAGGAGCTGTGCCTCGTAGAAGTCGCCGTGGGAAGGAACATTCGGCTCGAGCGGATCGGCCCCGATCTCGTCGACGATCTCGCCGATCCGTGTCGACGCCTCAGGGAGGAGGTGGGACAGCAGGTCGCCGAGCCGTCGGACCCGCTCGATCGGGGAGCGCGCCTCCAGTCCAGGGGCCGGCTCGGGGAATGCGGCGATGAGTCCGTTGAGGGCGGCAACGTCAGGGAGCGGCGCGGCCGGGTCATCGAGAGCATCCCGCAGGGTGGCGCCGGGCAGGGCTTGGAGCGCCAGCAGCCCGAGATCTGCGTTGAAGCCGAGGCTGTGGGGGACCGGCAGATGGGCGGCGAGGGCCTGGTGGCTGCGGTGCAGGGCCTCGACCTGGTCGGTGGGCACCAACTTCAGGAACACCCGGGCCGTCCTTCCCCGCACCTCGACGACGGCCCGGCTGCCCGGCCGGTAGGCACGGAGCCGGGTCTCCACCGGGCTCTCTTCGGCGCCCAGATCGCTCAGTAGCGCCCCGGCGCGACCCGGGTCGAGGGCGGCGGCGAGCCCTGGGATACCTGGATCGTGCGGCATGCGCCACACCCCGATCCGAGTCCCGCCGCTCTCCAGGACCAGTGCCCCTTCGGGGATGGCCTTCCCGGCGGTGGCGATCAGGTCGTGCTGGCCGCTGATGTGCGCCCCATCGAGCTCGGCTCGGTATCGCACCGTGATGGACCGACCGGGCCACCACGTCACCTGCCGGGTGGTTGCGGAGACGAGGCGAGCCCCGGAGGCCCGCACGGCGGCGCGCAGCGGCTCCGGCACGGCGTCACCGAGAAGTATCTCGACGGCAGGGAGGCGATCGTCACGGAGCATCGCGTTGCGCGCCTGATCGGGCATGTGGATGGTCTCACCGGTTCGGGTGACACGATGATGCGCTCGGTATGGCGTCCGTGTCATGTCGTACCCGTCATGCCCGTCGAGTCGCCGCGCCCCGCCGGGCCGACGGTGGAGCCGGTCCGGCGGGGCGCGGTTGGCGGGTGGTCAGCTGCCTTGGGAGTCGTCGGGATCGTCGGAGCCGTCGTCCGGCGAGTCCTGGTCGGGGCTGGCAGGCGAGTCCTGGTCGGGGCTGGCAGGCGAGTCCTGGTCGGGGCTGGCAGGCGAGTCCTGGTCGGGCTGGCAGGCGAGTCCTGGTCGGGGCTCGCCGGTGAGGCCTGGTCGGGCGAGTCCTGGTCCGGGCTGGCCGGTGAGGTGTCGACGGAATCGTTGCCGCCACCACCAGTCCGAAGGGGTGGGCTGTCATCGGCGCTGTCGTTGCCGCCTCCAGCCGCCCGACGGGGTGGGCTGTCGTCGGCGCTGTCGTTCCCGTCCCCGGCGCCGCCGGCGCCACGTCCGTTGTCATCGAAGGGCGAGTCGTTGTCGTCGAGACCCGACAGGTCGACAACGCCGTTGGCGGGCAGCGGTGCCCGGATCGTGGTTTGGGTGACCTGGGCCCGCTCCTGGAGCTCGATGCCGTTCTCGTCGGCGTCGGCGGCGACAGGGGCGGTCAGCGCCAGGCCGGCCAGGCCCACCGCCGCCAGGGCACCGGCTCCGGTGACGACCTTCCAGTTCCTCGGGTACTTCCACTGGTCCTTGATCTGCATGGCGACCTCCTCTGTTCTATGTCGAGCAGATGATCAGAGACTCGGCGACGGGGGTGAGACCAGCCTGAGCGGCAAGTGAGACGTTTCTCATCCCGCGACCGACAGCCACGACGTGCGACTCCGATCCGCATGGTCGCTCCCCGGGCGTGCGAGGTCCGGGCGGTATCGTCTCCCGTGATGCCCATCACCCCCGACGACATCCGGCAGCGCCAGTTCGAGGTCGGCCGGCGTGGCTACGACCGGGATGAGGTGGAGCGGTTCCGCGCCGAGGTCGCCGAAACCGTCGAGGAGCTGTCGCAGACGATCTCCGGGTTCGAGGCGAGGTTGGGCCAGCTCGGGATCGACGACGTGCCCGACCTGGGAGAGGAGCTTTCCCGGGTGGCCGCCGAGGTGGGCACCATCCTCGAGGACGCCCGCCGGGCGGCGACCGAGATGCGACGGCGCGCCGAGGAGGATGCGACCCGATGGCGCGCCGACGCAGAGCGAGATGCCGGCGCCAGCCGGCTCGAAGCAGAGACCGAGGCGGCGGAGTGGCGCTCCCAGGCCCAGGAGGAAGCGGCGGAGCAGCGGTCATCCGCCGCCGCGGACGCCGAGCGACTGCGGGCCGAGGCCCAGCGCCAGACCGAGGAGCTGCGCGGGAGTGCCTGGGCGGCGGCGGCGGCCATGATCGAGCGGGCCAACGCCGACGCGGCGGCGCTCGTCGCCGAAGCCACTCAGGACGCGCTGTTCATCAGAGCCGGGGCAGAGCGCGACTCGCTGCGGCTCACCGGCACCGCCCGCCAGGACGCCGAAGCGGAGATGAAGGGCGCTCGCACCGAGGCCGAGCGGATGGTCCGGGAGGCGGAGCAGGAGAGCGGCCGGCTGATGGAGGAGGGTCGCCTGGCGACGGAGGCGGCGGCGGAAGAGGTCCGTGTCCTCGACCAGCAGCGGATCGAGCTGCTGGTCGACGTCGACGCCATGCAACGCACGTTCGACCAGATGGACATCCAGCTGGAGGCGAGGCTCAACCCGACCCCTGTGGTCGAGGACCAGCCGCCGGCCGCGTGGGCGCCCGAGCCGGCCGTGCGGGTGGTGCCGGCCAGTCGGCTCCTCACCCCGGGGCCGATCGACGCCGACGAGCTGATGGCCGAGGTCGCCCGGCTGCGCGAGGAGAGCACGGCCGCCACTCCCGGCGCGAGCGCTCCTCCGGACGGGAGCGACGGCGAAACGCCCGCAGCCGGCGAAGACGACGCCGAGGACGCGGCAACCGACCCGCCGGCTGAGGCCGCATATCCCTCTGCGGAGGTGGCTGGACCGGTCGAGGTCTCGGCCGGTGCCGAGGTGATCGAGCTCGCCCGCCGCGGCGGCGAGGTCATCGAGCTCCCGGTCCCGGGCGAGGTCCCCGTCGAACCTGCCGGGGCGCCGGCCGAGCCAGACGACCCTCTCGAACCAGCGGCCGTCAGCGAGGCGGCCGGTCCGCCAACATCGGCCCTCGACGACCTGTTTGCCAGCCTCCGGATCTCGGGCGAGGACACTGCAGTCGATGTCGGCGAGTCGGACGGGGACCTGACCACCGAGGGTGAGTCGGAGCGGGTGCCTGCCCCGACGCCCGAGCCGGCCCCGCTGCCGGCGGGGGACTCACCGCCCGCCGTCGATCCCGCCGCCGCAGCCGAGCTGAGGGCGAGGCTCCTCCTTCCCACCGAGAACACCGCGTTGCGCACCGTCAAGCGGGGGATCGTCGACCTGCAGAACCGGGTGCTCGCCGAGATCCACGACGACCCGACCGGCTGGTCCCCGGACGGGGTGGCCACCGGCGAGGCCTTTGCCGCCTCGATGGCGACGCTGATCGAGGCCGCCTTCGCCGCCGGCCACGAAGCCGCCGGCGAGCTGACCGGGCGGCCCGGTCCCGAGCCGGCGACCGGGACCGCACCTCTGCCCGACGTCGACCTCGGTGCCGAGCTCGCCGCCCAGCTCGCCGATGCCCAACGGCGGGCGGTCGCCGTCGAAGCCGGTCCCAAGGAGATCGCCGCTGTCGTTTCGAAGGTGTTCCGTGCCTGGCGGATGGACGAGGGCGAGCGCCGGCTCCATGCCGTCTCCTGGTCGGCGTACCACCACGGCGTGCTGTCCGGGCTGGCGATGCTCGGGGTCGAGGCGGTGACCACGGTGGCCGACGCCCGCGGCTGCGCCGAATGCTCGGGACGTGCCCCGGCGCCCTGGGACCCCGCCGGCCCGGCACCCGCCGGCTGGACGATGCCACCGGCGCACTCCGGGTGCGTGGTCAGCATCGTGCCCGCCCGAGGTCACCGGTAGGCTCCGGGCGGTGACCGCCGCCACTCCCCCCACCGCCGGGCGCTATCCGTCCGACTGGGAGTTCGACCTCCTGCTCAAGGACGGCTCCACCGCCCACCTGCGCCCCATCAGGCCCGACGACGCCGCCGGGCTCGCCGACCTCGTCGCCAGGATGTCGCGCGAGTCGATATACCACCGGTTCTTCCGGGTGCGGACCGGGCTCACCGACGCCGAGCTCGAGGCGTTCACGGCGCTCGACTACCGGGACCGGATGGCCTTCGTCGTCGAGACGGCAGAGGATGCGAGCGGAGGGCGCCGTCTCGCCGGGGTCGGCCGTTACGAGCGGAGCCTGCCCGGGGGCGACGTCGCCGAGGTGGCCTTCAGTGTCGCCGACGAGTCCCAGGGCAAGGGAGTGGCCAGCCGCATCCTCGAGTACCTGACCGCCTATGCGCGGACTCAGGGGATCTCCGCCTTCGAGGCGTACGTGATGGCCGACAACCACGCCATGATCCGCGTGTTCCGGGGTGCCGGATTCACGATGTCACGTCAGCTCGACGAGGGGATCTACCGGATCGAGTTCCCTACCGAGGAGTCGGACGAGACGAGAGCGGCCACCGAGGAGCACGAGAAGCGTGCGGCGGCTGCCAGCGTCACCCCGCTGCTCTACCCGACATCGGTGGCCGTGATCGGTGCCAGCCGCGATCCCGAGTCGATCGGCGGGCGACTCCTCGCCAACCTGCTCGCCGGCGACTTCACCGGGCCGGTGTACCCGGTGAACCCCAAGGCGACGGTGGTCCGCTCGATGAGGGCCTATGCCTCGGTGCTCGACATCGAGGATCGGGTCGACCTGGCGGTGATCGTGGTGCCTGCGCCGTTCGTGATGGAGGCGGTGCGCCAGTGCGCCGCCAAGGGGGTCAAGGGGCTGGTGGTGATCAGCGCCGGGTTCTCCGAGACCGGAGAGGACGGCCGTCGCCTCGAGCAGGAGCTGCTCACGCTGGTCCGCGCCCACAGCATGCGGATGATCGGCCCGAACTGCATGGGCGTGGTCAACACGGATCCGGCCGTCCGGCTCGATGCCCAGTTCGGGCCGGTGGTGGCAGGCCGGGGCAACGTGGCCATGTCCTCGCAGAGCGGCGCGCTGGGGATCGCCATCCTCGACCACGCCTCCCGGATCGGTCTCGGGATCTCCAGCTTCGTCTCGGTGGGCAACAAGGCCGACGTGTCGGGCAACGACCTGTTGCTCTACTGGGAGGACGACCCGGCCACCGACGTGATCCTCCTCTACCTGGAGTCCTTCGGCAACCCACGCCGCTTCGCCAGGATCGCCCGGCGGATCGCACGGAAGAAGCCGATCGTGGCGGTGAAGTCGGGCAGGACCGCCGCCGGGGCCCGCGCCGCCGGGTCGCACACCGGGTCGCTGGCCAGCCGTGACGTCGCCGTGGACGCACTCTTCCGCCAGGCGGGGGTCATCCGAACCGACACCCTGGGTGAGCTGTTCGACGTCACCGCGGTGCTCGCCAAACAGCCGCTCCCCGCCGGCCGCCGGGTGGCGGTGGTCAGCAACGCCGGCGGGCCTGCCATCCTCGCCGTCGACACCCTCGAGTCGTTGGGGCTCTCGGTGCCGGAGCTCTCCGAAGGGCTCAAGGAGACGCTGCGCGCCAACCTGAGCAGCGACGCTTCGGTTGGCAACCCGGTCGACATGATCGCCGCCGCCGGGCCGGACGAGTACCGGGCCTCGCTGGGGGCGGTGCTGGCCTCGGACGAGGTCGATGCCGTGCTGGCGATCTACATCCCGACGTCGGTGCACGGCGCCGGCCTGATCGCCGCCGCCATCGCCGAAACCGCGGCGCACCATCACCGTGACAAGACCTTCCTGGCGGTCTACATGGACTCGTCGGGGACGCCACCCGACGTGTTCGGCCGCATCCCGGTCTACCTGTTCCCCGAGCAGGCGGCCCGGGCCCTCGCTCGGGCGGTGGACCACGCCGAGTGGGTGGAGAAGCCGACCGGCTCGATCGTGACGTTCGACGATGTCGACCCTGCCCGGGCGCGGGCCATCGTGGCGGAGGCTCTGGCGGCGACCAGTGGGGAGTCGACCTGGCTCGAGCCGGAACGGGTCGAGGAGGTGCTCGGCTGCTTCGGTATCTCCGTGCCCCGCTCGGCCGTAGCTGCCACGGAGGACGAGGCGGCGGCGCTGGCCGCCGGATTGGGCGGCCCGGTGGTGCTCAAGGTGATCTCCCCATCGGCGCTGCACAAGAGCGACGTGGGCGGCGTCGCCCTCGACGTCAGCGGCGAGGACCAGGTGAGGTCCGCCTACCGGGAGGTCACCGCCGCCGTGCCCGACCCGGAAGGCGTGCTGGTCCAGGAGTTCATCGCAGGCGGCCACGAGGTGCTCATCGGCATCACCCAGGACCCCAACTTCGGCCGGCTGGTCGTGTTCGGCATGGGCGGAGTCTTCGTGGAGCTGATCCGCGACGTGGCGTTCCGTATCCACCCGCTGACCGACCTCGACGCCAGGGAGATGCTCGGCGACGTCCGCTCGTCCCGGCTGCTCGAGGGCTACCGGGGCGGGGACGCCGGCGACGTAGAAGCGCTGATCGACGTCCTGCTCCGGGTGTCGGCGATGGTCGAAGCCGTGCCCGAGCTGGTCGAGATGGACATGAACCCGGTGAAGGTGCGTCTCCCCGGCCAGGGGGTGTGCGTTGTCGACGCCCGCATCAGGGTCGAGCCGGCCGAGGTTTCCCTGGCGCCCGAGCCGGGTCTTCGCATCAGGCGTTAGCCTTCCGTCACCCGGCGCCGAGGAGGACCATTGCAGGTCGTCGACCTGATGACGAGCGAGCTGATCGTGGTGAACCCGGACACGCCGATCCGGGAGGCGGCCAACCTGATGTCGGTGAACCGGGTGTCGGGGCTTCCGGTGTGCGACGGGGGCACGGTGGTCGGGATCATCACCGAGGCCGACTTCCTCCGACTCGAGGTGGCCCGCCAGGAGGCCGAGCACCCCACCCCGATCGAGCGGGTGGGCGACGTCATGACCACCGACCTGGTCACCATCCGCCCCGATCGCCTGGTCACCGATGCCGCCCGGGTGATGGTCATCAACGACGTCAACCGGCTCCCCGTGGTCGACGAGGGCGACATGCTCCTCGGGATCATCTCCCGGATGGACGTGGTCGGCGCCTTCGCCCGTCCCGACGAGGTCATCGAGGACGAGATCCGCGAAGACCTGCTGCGCCGGGTCCTGTTCGTCGACCCGGAGACGATCGACGTCGCCGTCGCCGAGGGAGTGGTCTCGTTCGCCGGGGAGATCGGCACGCTCACCGAGGCCGAGATGCTCGACGAGCTGGTGCTCCGGCTCCCCGGGGTGGTGCGGGTCGACAACGGGCTCACCTGGCGGGTCGACGACAGCCCGGTTTCGTGAGGCGCAGCCTGGGAAGGGCGATCGCCCCCGATGGGCTGTCGATCGCCGTCGAAACCAGTTCGTGGGGACCTGATCCGGCGCCGAGCGTGGTCGCCGTCCACGCCACCGGGTTCTGCAAGGAGGTGCTCCGCCCGGTCGTCGCCGCGCTGTCCTCGCTGGTCGAGGCCGGTGCGGTGACCGCCGTCGACCAGCGCGGCCACGGGTCCTCGGACCGTCCCGAGCCGCCGTTCGACTGGTGGGACCTCGGTGGTGACGTGCTCGCCGTCGTCGAACAGATCGGCGGAGCCGGGCCGGTGGCGGTGGGCCACTCCGCCGGTGGCGCCGCTGTCGCCATGGCCGAGCTGATGTCGCCGGGTGCGTTCTCGGCCCTGGTCCTGGTCGAGCCGATCATCTTCCCCCCACCGCACCTCCGCCAGGAAGAGGGGCCGCTGGTCGACGCTGCCCTCAAGCGGAAGCGGCTGTTCGCCAGCCCGGCGGCTGCCGCCGAGAACTTCGCCGTCAAACCCGCCTTCGCCGGATGGCACCCGGCGGCGCTCATCGACTACGTCGAGCACGGCCTGAGGCCGAGTGCCGACGGATGGGTGCTCGCCTGTGTGCCCGAGGTCGAGGCGGAGTTCTACCGGATGGGTTCGGCGCACGACGCCTGGGATGGGCTCGATCGGTTGACCCTGCCGGTGACACTGGTCGCCGGCGAGCGGTCCACCACCCACCACGGCGCCTATCTGGAGGATCTGGCGTCCCGGTTCGGATCCCCGCCGGTGGTCGACATCGTGCCCGAGGCCTCGCACTTCGTGGTGATGGAGCGGCCCGAGCTCATCGCCGCCCATGTCGCGGCACGGCTCCCGGCGGGAGCGGCAGCAACCAGCGCCGCTCACGAAGACCGCCGGTAGCATCGTCCGGCGATGCTTCTCCCCGCCGGTGTCATAGCCGCCGTCGCCGCCCAGCTCACCGCCTCCGACCCGGGCCCGGTCGCCGGCACCCGCGTCGCCGCGGTGCCGGTCGAGGTGGCGCCGCTCGACCTCGTCAGGGCCGGGGCGGCGATGTTCGGCTCGGCCCGCTACCTGCGGAGGCCCGACGGCGCCGCCGTCGCCGGCCTGGGCACCGCCGCCAGGGTCACCGCCGCCGGGGCCGAGCGCTTCGTCGCCCTGGACCGCCTGCTGGCGGAGCTACCCGACCATCCCGAAGCGGTCACCATGCTCGGGTTCTCCTTCGCCGCCGACGGCCCCCGGGCTCCTGAGTGGGACGGTTTCCCGGCTGCCGAGGCGGTGACTCCCGCGATCGCCGTCGTCGCCGACCACACGGGTGCCCGGCTGGTGGTGGCGTTACCCCCCGGGTCGGATCCCGGCGGCATCATCGCCACGCTGCGAGACCTGCCTGACCCAGGCCCATCGCGGGTCCCCGGGCTCGGTGACCACGCGGTGCATGCGCTGCCGAGCGGGTCGGACTGGTGCCGCTCGGTCGACGAGGCGGTGGGAGCCATCAGAGACGGCGCCCTGGCGAAAGTGGTGCTCGCCCGCGCCGCCCTGGTGACCACGGAGATGACCATCGACCCGTTCGAGACCGTCCACCACCTGGCCGGCAACAACCCGCACACGTACTGCTACGGCTGGCAGGTCGGCGGGTCCGCCTTCGTCGGGGCCAGCCCGGAGATGCTGGTCGGCAAGCGCGGCGACGCCGTCGTCTCGCACCCCCACGCCGGCTCGGCACCCCGGGGCGACGGCGACGAGGAGGACCGAGCCGTTGGGGCGGCACTGATGGCGAGCGCCAAGGACCGGGAGGAGCACGGCGTGGTGGTCGATGACATAGCCGCCCGACTCTCCGAGGTCACCATCGACCTGGCGGTGCCCGCCTCACCGTCCCTGGTGGTGACCAGCACCGTGCAACACCTGTCCACCCACGTCTCCGGGACGCTGCGGCCCGGCGTGTCGCTGCTCGACCTGGTGGGCCGGCTTCATCCCACACCGGCGGTGGGTGGGGTGCCCAGAGCGGAGGCGATCGGCTTCATCGACAAGCTCGAGGCCATCGACCGGGGGTGGTATGCAGGAGGGATCGGGTGGATCGACGGCGCCGGCGACGGCGAGGTGGCAATCGCCCTGCGCTGCGGGCTGCTCAACGGCCTCGAGGCCCGTCTGTACGCCGGCAACGGCATCGTCGCCGACTCCGACCCGGAGCGCGAGCTGGTGGAGACCCGTTGGAAGCTCCGTCCCCTGCTCGACCTGCTCACCGCGACCTGAGCGCTGGCCCTGATCGATCCTCCGTCTATCGGAGCGCCGTCTTGACGGCCTGCCCGAGTCGGGCGTGGAGGGCGACGTTCCCGGCCCGGTCGGTGGGCAACTCGACCATGGTCGGGCCGGTGCCGGCGGCGACCAGGTCCGTCAACGCCACCGCGTTGTCGATGCTCTCCACCTTCATCCCCAGGGCGGCGGCGACGGCGCCGAAGTCGGTGCCGTGGGGTGTCCCCAGGTGCCGCTCGAACACGTCCGGGTCGAAGCGGGTCGGGTCGGCCTGGGGTAGGAACGAGAAGATGCCGCCGCCGTCGTTGTGCACCAAGACGACGGTGAGGGCGAGGTCGAGCCGGACGGCGGTGGCCAGGGCGTTGAGGTCGTGCAGGGCGGCGACGTCGCCCACCAGGGCGGTGACCGGGGCACCGGTCGCCGCCACTCCGAGCGCAGACGAGATCACCCCGTCGATGCCGTTGGCACCGCGGTTGGCCAGCACCGCCACCGCCGACCCGTCACGTCGATGGCCGGCGTAGGCGTCGACGTCGCGGATCGGCATCGAGCTGGAGGCGTAAAGCACCCCGTCCACGGGGATGCCGGCAGCGACCGCCCGGGCTATTGCGGGCTCGTTGGGGAAGGGCTCGGCGGCGATCGCCTCGTCGAGCACACGCTGAACAGCGGCGTCGGCGTGGTGCCAGGCGTCCGCCCACTCCTCCGGCGCCGGAGGTGAGGTGGCCAGAGCGGCGGCGAGAGCGTGGGGATCGGCCCGCAGCACCAGGGTGGCGCTGGCGGTGGCGTCACGCCACCCGGCAGGGTCGACCACCACCTGGGGGACCCGACTATTGGCTGCCAGCCAGGCGGTGATCGGCTTCGACGTGGGCGGGCCTCCGAAGCGGAGCACCGCCTCCGGGGTCATCCGGTCGAGCATCCCGGCGGCGGCCAGCAGCTCGCCCGAGGCGAGCACCGCGCCCGTGTCATCGCCGCGCAGGCCCGACTGGGGGTCGGCCAGCATCGGGATCCGCAGCGTCGTCGCCAGCCCGGCGACGGCCTCGGCATCGACCGGGGAGAGGGCGCCCACCACGGCGACGACCCGCTTACCCCCGACGAGGGCGTCGACCTCGGCGACCGTCGCCAGGTCGGGCACCACCACCCCGGAGGCGACGGACGGAGTCGGTGTCGCCGGCGGAGGCGGCGGCGCCCCGGCCGGCAGCACCAGGTCGTCTTCGAAGGGGAGGTTGAGGTGGACCGGTCCTGGAGGGATCCCGACGGCCTGGGCCCAGGCGTGAGCGGCCAGGTGGGAGGCACCGGCCGGCGAAGCCTGGCCTGGCACCGATCCCTGGTGGAACCAGCGAACCGCCGCGCCGTAGAGCTTCACCTGATCGATCGCCTGGGGGGCGCCGACGTCGCGCAGCCGGTCGGGGCGGTCGGCGGTCAACACCAGCAGCGGCACCCTCGCCAGGTTTGCCTCGATCACCGCCGGGTGGTACTCGGCGGCGGCGGTCCCCGACGTGCACACCAGGGCGACCGGGCGGCCCGACGCCTTGGCCATGCCCAGGGCGAAGAACCCGGCGCTCCGCTCGTCGAGCACGCTCCAGTCGGTGACAGCAGGGTGCGAGGCGAAGGCGGCGGTGAGCGGGGTGTTGCGCGAGCCGGGGGATATCACGACATCGGTGAGCCCCAGGTCGGCGAAGCCGCCGACGAGGGCGACGGCGAACCCATGGGCGGAGGCGGCGGGATGCATGATGAGAGGCTACGCCGTCAGCGACGCGCTGCCGATCGCCAGACGTCGGCGCCGGCGGCGAGAAGGGCGATCGTCCGCAACGCCTCCTCCTCGGGGACCAACGGAGATGCCGTACCCGGAATGGATGACCACATAGTCCCCCACTCGGGCGTCGGGCAGCAGGGCGAGGTCGACCGCCCGCTCGGTGCCGGCGACCGCCACCCGAGCGGGGATGGACAGGCCGGCGGGCTCACCGATGGACAGCACCCGGGCCGGGACGGCGACGCACACGGTCAGCCGTCCACCAGGATCGACACCAGCCGCACCTCGGCGGCGTCGGAGCGGGCGAGATCGTTCGAGGCCTCGATGAGCACCTCGGGGGCGTAGCCCCAGGCTTCGAGGGTTCGCCGCTCCAATCCGCGGCGTAGCGGCTCGGCGCCGATCGGGGACAGGACGCCGATCCGGACCGTGAGCCGCCTCACCCTGTCACTCGCCACATCGATCTCTCGCTCAACCCGCGTCACCAGATCGCCGACAGTCCTGCTCTCATGCACGATCGATCTCCTCCACGATCCGCTGTACCGCGTGCGCCACCGACGGAGACAGCGGCTGCCCCGGAGCGACGTCGGCGACCTCGATGCCGAAGACCACCAGTCGCTTCGGAAGTCGGCCCAGCACCCGGGCCAGTTCCACGACCTCGGCCAACCCGATGGCGTGGGTGCTTGCCGCCAATAGCCCGGTGGGGAGCGGGCCGGCGGTGGCGTCGAAGCGATGGACCGTGCCCGGCACCGCCCCCGACCGGGCTGCGTCGACCACGATCGCTTCGTCGGCTCCCTCCCAGGCGGTGAGCAACTCGATCGGGGACGCCGCCATCACCCCTCCGGCCTGCACGAGGCGGGCCACCTCCAGCCCGGCGGCGTCGTCGCCCCGGGCCGGGTGCCCCACGCCCACCACCACCCGGCTCATCCCCGCTCCACGGTCAGGTCGAGGAAGTGGGTGGCGCAGGAGATGCACGGGTCGTAGCAGCGGATCGCTTGCTCCAACTCCCATTGCAGGCGCTCGTCGGGGAGGTCGAGTCGGTCGGGGACGTAGGCGCGCAGGTCGTCCTCGATGCTGAGTTGGTTTTGCGAGGTGGGGGGCACGATGTGCGCCTCGGCGATGAGCCCTGCCGCATCGATGTCGTAGCGGTGGTACAGCAACCCCCGCGGAGCCTCGGACACCCCGTACCCCCGGGTGCTGCGCGGCTCGGTAGCGACGTACGGCGCCTCCGGGCGCTGATAGCCGTCGATGAGCGCCAGCGCCTCCTCGCAGGCGAATACCACTTCGATCGCCCGGACCACGATGCTACGGAAGGGGTTGGTGCAGGTGGCGCCGAGACCGACCTCGGCGGCGGTGGCGGCGGCGATCCGGGTGAGCTGTGCCGAGTTCAGGGAGTAGCGAGCCATCGGCCCGACGTGGTACGACCCGCCGCCCCGACGTCGAGCGTGGAGGGCATTGGACCAGGCGACATGGCTCTCCACGAAATGGTCGTCCCACTCGGCGGCGGAGATGTCCAGTCCCCGGTTGGAGACGATCCGGCCCTCGTGTATGGCGTATTCGTCGGGATGATGCAGCGCCACGAACTCGTAGTCCCGCTCGAACGATGGGAACGGCAGCTCGGCGACCCACCGGGCGGCGTCGACGGCGGCATGGCACGCCCATTCCAGGTCGGGGACCATCGCCTTCAGTTCGGCCTTGGTGGGAGCCCGGTAGAAGCCGCCCACCCTCGTGTTGATCGGATGGATCTCCCTCCCTCCTATCACGGCCATGAGCTGGTTGCCGATCTTCTTCAACCGCAGCGCCGTCGCCACCCGGTCGGGGTGGTCGGCGGCCATGGCGATGGCACTCTCATATCCGAGGTAGTCGGGGGCGTGGAGGAGGAACATGTGCAGGACGTGGCTCTCGATCCACTCCCCGCAGTACATGAGTCGCCGAAGAGCGCGCAACCCGCCGGTCAAGCGCACTCCGGCGGCAGACTCCATGGCGTTGCAGGCGCTGGTCTGGTAGGCGACCGGACAGATGCCGCATATCCGGGCGGTGATGTCGGGGGCCTCGGAGAAGCGGCGGCCCTGGAGGAACGCCTCGAAGAAACGGGGCGGCTCGAAGATCTTGAACTTGAGGTCGACCACCTCGTCGCCCTTCACCTTGAGGTACATGGCGCCCTCGCCCTCGACCCTGGCGAGGTAGTCGACGGCTATCTCGCGTTCAGCGCTCATGGGCGGCGGCCGCCTCTCGGAACTCGGGGGCGTAGGCGTTGAAGGTGCGCAGTGCCCGGACCAGGTCGACCTCGGGGACGCCGAGTGTGGCCCACCAGGCGGCCAGCGAGTCGATGTTGGGTGATTGGGAAGGCCCGAAGCACCCGTAGCAGCCCCTGGCGAAGGCGGGGCAGATCGCGCCGCACCCGGCCTGCGTGATCGGCCCCATGCAGGGGATGCCCCCGGCCACCATCACGCAGTCGGTGCCTCGCAGCTTGCACTCGACGCAGACGCTGTGGCGCGGGATGTCGGGCCTTCGCCGATGGAGGAAGGCGTCGATGACCTCGAGCAGCTGGTGCTTCGAGATGGGGCAGCCGCGCAGCTCGAAGTCGACAGGGACGTGCTCGGAGATCGGGGTCGAGGTCGCCAGGGTGTCGATGTAGTCGGGATGCGCGTAGACGATGTCGATGAAGTCGCCGACCTCGGCGAAATTGCGCAGCGCCTGGATCCCGCCGGCGGTGGCGCATGCCCCGATGGTGACCAGGGTCTTCGACGCCTGGCGGACCTCGACGATCCGGGCGGCGTCGTCGGGGGTGGTGACCGATCCCTCCACCAACGACAGGTCGTAGGGCCCCTCCACCACGGCTCGGGTGGCCTCGGGGAAGTAGGCGATCTCGACGGCGCCGGCGACGTCGAGGAGGTGATCTTCGGCGTCGAGCAGGGTGAGCTGGCAGCCGTCGCACGAGGCGAACTTCCACACCGCCAGCTTGGGTCGGCCCGCCGCGGTGGCGCCGGTCATATCTCGGCCACCAGCATCCGGGCTCCGACCCGAGCGTAGGGGAACACCGGTCCCCCCCAGCACACGAAATCGGGGCCGAACTGACAATGACCGCACAGCCCGATGGCGCACTTCATGTTGCGCTCGATCGAGACGAAGACGCCGTCCGCCGCCATCCCCTCCACGGCCAGCTGGCGGGCGACCACCCGCATCATGATCTCGGGGCCGCACACCATCGCCACGCCATGGCCGCGGTCGAGGGAGATCCGGGGCAGTAGACCGGTGACCATGCCAACGTCCCCCGACCACCCGGCGTCCGAGACGTCGACGGTGACTTCCACGTCGAGGTCGGGGCGCTTCCGCCACTCGGCCAGCTCGGCGCGGTACAGCAGGTCGGCCGGGGAGCGCGCCCCGTAGACCAGGGCAACCGAGCCGAAACGATCCCTCCGCTCGAGCACGTCGTAGAGGACGGGTCGCAGCGGCGCCAGCCCGATCCCTCCCGCCACCACCAGCAGGTCCCGACCCTCGGCGGCGGGGACCGGCCAACCGACCCCGAACGGCCCGCGTACCCCGACCGGGTCGCCCGGTCGTGAGTCGACCAGGGCCGCGGTCACCGCTCCGACGGCGCGCACGGTGTGGACCAGGGTCGCGGGTCGGTGCGGCGACCCGGAAACGGAGATGGGCACCTCGCCGACCCCGAACACGTACATCATCGTGTACTGGCCGGGCTGGAACTCGAGTCCGCCCCCGTCGTCCGGCTCCAGCTCCAGCGTCGCCGTGTCGGCGGTCTCCCTCGTCGTGGCGGTCACGCGGAAGAGGCGGGGCACCATCGGCTCGGCCGGATCGGATGGGGCGGGAGGCGTCGCCAGGGCCGTCATCGGGGACCCCGGTAAAGGTCGAGGAGCTGCATCCGGGTGCGGTGCAGACGCTCCGCCAGCACGCCGGCGACGACGTCGAGCACCTGGTAGGCCAGCTCGCGGTCCTCGGCGCAGCGACCCCGCACCGCGGCCGCGTCGAAGGCGGCGAGGGTGGTGTCGGCGAGTGCACGCGCCCGCCACTCCCACCGGTGCGGCTCGAACAGCCAGCTGACCCCGACCAGGTCTCCCCGTCCCAGCGTCTGGATCACCATCGGCTCCCGGCCCGGGCTGGTCAGCTCGAGCCCCACCGATCCCTCGACCACGATGTAGAACGTGTCGGCGGGGCCGCCCTCCTCGAACAGCACGGCGCCGGCGGGGAGACGGACGTCACCGGCGATCGTCTCGAGGAACTGGATCTCGGTCTCGCCGAGGGTGCGCAGCAGGATATTGCTGGCGCGCAGCGGTTGCAGGTTCATGTCATTCCTCCGGCCGTGGCCCTGATGGCGGCCACTTCCTCGGTGATGTCGATCCCGACCGGGCACCAGGTGATGCAGCGCCCGCAGCCGACGCATCCCGACGTGCCGAACTGGTCGTGCCAGGTGGCCAGCTTGTGGGTCAGCCATTGCCGGTAGCGGGCCCGTGTCGTGTGCCGCACCGGGACCCCGTGCAGGCTGGAGAAGTCGAGCGTGAAACACGAGTCCCAGCGGCGCGCCCTGGTCGCCTCGGCCCCGTCGAGGGTCATCGAGTCCTCGGTGGTGGAGCAGAAGCACGTTGGACAGACGAGGGTGCAGTTGGTGCACGCCAGGCACCGGGAGGCCACCTCGTCCCAACGGGGGTGCTCGGGGTTGGCGGGGAGCAGGGTCTCGATCCCGTCCGTGTCCATGGCCCGACCCATGTGAGCGGCGGTGTCGGCCACGATGCGGTCGACGGCCTCCAGGTCGGCGGGCTCGACCGGTCGCCCGGGGAGCTCCGCCAACACCCGCTCTCCTGCCTCGCTCCCCGAGTCGAACACGAACTCGTGCCGATCCGGAACGACCACCTCGGTGACCACCAGGTCGTACCCGGCGGTGCACCTGGGTCCCGTGCCCATCGACACGCAGAAGCAGGTCCCGCCGGCGACGGCGCAGTTGACCCCGACCGTGAACAGGTCTCGACGGGCGGTGTCGTACGTACGGTCGGGTTGCGGCCCGAGGAACACCCGGTCCTGGATCTCGATCGCCGCCAGCTCGCAGGCGCGAACGCCGACAAAGGCGTAGCGCACGGCGGGGACGTCGTCGGTGACGAACTCCAGCGACCCGTTGTCGCGCTTGACTCTGAACAGCGTGGTGCGCGGTGGGTAGAGGTACTGCTTCCAGGACTGCTGGCCGACGGCGTACCCGAACAAGGCTTGGTCGTCCCGCCGCCGCAACCGGTAGGTGCCCGCATCCTGCTCGGCGGTCCATCCGATCGGTAGGTCCTCGACACCGGAGACGAGGCCGTACCGGATGGCATGGTCGCCGATGGTGGGGGCGACGATGGTGTAACCAGCGTCGGCCAGCGCTTCGAACAGCCTCCCGAAACATGCCCGATCGACCACGAGGCCGCTCATCGTCCCTCTTCCGTGTGTGTCCTTACCCATACCGGACCGGAGACGGTCCGGCACAGGGACTTTTGGCCGTTTCCCGGCGAGTCGGGTGCCTATACGGTCGGAGCCATGTACCAACCTCGCACCGGAGCCGGTGACCGGCGCTCCGGCATCCTGCTGGCCGCGGTCACCGCCGCCATCAGCGGGGTGGCGGTGTTCGTCAACGGGTACGGGGTGCGGGCCTGGGGGGAGATCGCCGACCCGACCGCCTATACCACCCTCAAGAACGCCGTCGCCGCTGCGGTTCTCGTCGCCGCCGCGGCGGTGGGGCACCGGAAGGCGGGCATCGGCCTCGCCCCGCTCCGCGAACATCGCCTCGGGCTGGGCGTGATCGCCGTGGTCGGAGGCAGCGTGCCGTTCCTGCTCTTCTTCGAGGGGCTGGCCCGGGCGACGTCTGTCGACGCAGCCTTCATCCACAAGACCCTGGTGGTGTGGGTCGCCGTCCTCGCGGTGACGGTGTTGCGGGAGCGGATCGGTCCCCTCCACGTGGCCGCCATCGGCCTCCTGATCGGGGGCCAGGCGATGCTGGCCGGAGTGGGCGGGATCGCCTTCGGTCCAGGCGAGTGGATGATCCTCGGCGCCACCGTGCTCTGGGCGGTGGAGACGGTGGTCGCCAAGAGGGTGTTGGGAGGTGTCGCTCCCCTCTCGGTCGGTGTCGCCCGCATGGTGGGCGGCGCCGTGGTGCTTCTCGTCTACTGCCTCGTCACCGGCGCCTTCTCCGGGCTGGGCGGAGCGACCCCGATGCACGTGGCGTGGATCCTGGTGACCGGGCTCACCCTGGCCGGATACGTCGGCACCTGGTTCGCCGCCCTCGCCCGGGCCCAAGCGGTCGACGTCTCCGCCGTGCTCGTCGGTGGGGCGTTGGTCACGGCTCTGCTCGAGTCGGGGATTGGCGGCGCCGTCGGACCGCCTGTGTTGGGGGTGGCTCTGGTCGCCTTCGGGGTCGCTCTCATGGTCATGAGGGGGCTGGTTCCCGCCACCACCCCGGTCCGATGACCTCCGGTCCCGCCCTCTTCTGCCGCTTCGCCTTCCCGCCGAACCTCCTCGGCTACTGCGGGCCCGAGGAGACCGGACTCCTCGGCGAGATCATCCCCGCCGGTGATGTGGCCCTCGACGATCTGCGGCACGTTGCTCCGGCCTTCACCGGCGCCTGGCCGTACCTCGAGTTGATCGCCGGCGCCACCGGTCGGGACCCGCTGGACGCCGAGGTGGTCGAGGCCTACTGGCTGGGCAGCGAACTCCTCGAACGGGTCGACCTCCTCGACATGGGCAACTCGATCGACGACCGATTCCGCAGACGGGCCGGATCGGACTGGGCGGTCATCTCCGGGGCGCTGAACGCCGGGGCCCGGCCTACCCACTCCTTCCACGTCTTCTGTGTCTACCCGTGGGTGGGACTGCTCCGTTCCGGCGCGGTCGAGCCCTCGCTCCGGGTGCTCGACCGCTGCCGGATCCGTTGGGGCACCGTCACCGCCACGACCGGCGACGCCTTGATCGTGCGTAGCCGTCCGCTCACGTGGGACGGGTGGCAGCTGGGCCTGGGCTCCGACGTGGTCGAAGCGGTGCACCCTCCTGTCGATGGCCTGGAGTTCGCCGCCGGGGATCGGGTGGCGATGCACTGGGGCCACGCATGCTCACTTCTCACCGAACAGCAGGTCCGGTTGCTCGAGCGGTACCAGGCGAGGCACCTGCGCATCGCCAACCTGGCCGGGATGCTGACCGCGGCCGGCCGGGAACTGTCCGTGTAGCGGCGGGCGACGCCTACCGGTCAGACGAGGATTCCCACCGCCATCAGGCTCCCGGTGAGCGCCATCAGCCGGGAGGTGCCCACCAGGACCGGCACCAGCCCGGCGGCGGTGGCGCCCGACGTCACCGGTCGGGCGACGTTCACGGCGAACGGGACGGCGATCAGCCCGAGCGCCGACCACGGCGGCAACCACCGAGCCGATGCGCCGAGCAGGAGGACGGCGAAGGCGAGCGCCACCAGGACCACGTACAGGCGGCGGGTGGCGCGGTCACCGATCCGAACCGCCAGCGTCCGCTTGCCCGCCGCCTCGTCGGTCGGGATGTCGCGCAGGTTGTTGGCGACGAGGATGGCGGCGGCGAGCAGGCCCATCACCACCGAGGCGACCCAGGCGTCCCGTGGGGCGGACCGATCGAAGGCGTAGCGGCTCCCCACGGTCACCACCGGCCCGAAGAACACGAAGACCGACACCTCACCCAGCCCGAGTGAGGCGTAGGGGCGGGGCCCGCCGCTGTAGCCGAGGGCGGCCAGCACCGCCGCCAGCCCGATGAGCAGCATCTCGGGCCCGCTGACGAAGGCGACGTACAACCCGCACAGGGTGGCCGCGGCGACGACCACGCCGATGCCGAGGCGCATGGCCCCCGGGGTGATCAGCCCGGAGGCCACCGCCCGGGGAGGCCCGGTGCGGTGCTCGGTGTCGACCCCGCGAACGGCGTCCTCGAGGTCGTTGGCGAAGTTGACCGCCACCTGGAGCAGGGCGGCCACCGCCAGCACGGCTACGAAGATGTCGACGCGGAAGACCCCGTCGGCGGCGGCCAGGGCGCCGGCCACCACCACCGGGGTCACCGACGCCCACAAGGTCGCCGGGCGGGCGGCCAGCAGCCATGCCTGCACCCGGCCGGTCCGGTGGTCAGTCACCACTCAGTAGTGCCAGGGGAACGAGCGGTAGTCCGGGGGTCGCTTCCCCAGGAAGGCGTCGCGTCCCTCCACCGCCTCGTCCGACCCGTAGGCGAGGCGGGTGGCCTCGCCGGCGAAGAGCTGCTGGCCGACCAGGCCGTCGTCGGGCAGGTTGAAGGCGTACTTCAACATCCGCTGGGCGGTGGGGCTCTTGGCGGTGATCTCCCCGGCCCATTCCAGCGCCACCTTCTCCAGGTCGTTGTGGGGGACCACCGCGTTGACCGCTCCCATCGCCATCATCTCCGCCCCCGTGTAGGTGCGGCCCAGGAAGAAGATCTCGCGTGCCCGCTTCTGACCCACCTGGCGGGCGAGCAGCGCCGACCCGTACCCGCCGTCGAAGCTGGCGACATCGGCGTCGGTCTGCTTGAACCGGGCGTGCTCGGCGCTGGCCAGGGTGAGGTCGCACACCACGTGCAGGCTGTGCCCGCCGCCAGCCGCCCATCCGGGCACCACGGCGATCACCACCTTGGGCATGAACCTGATGAGCCGCTGCACCTCGAGGATGTGGAGGCGGCCCAGCCGCGCCGGGTCGACCTCGCCGTCCCCGTCGGCGTAGCGGTAGCCGTCGGCGCCACGGATCCGCTGGTCCCCGCCGGAGCAGAAGGCCCACCCGCCGTCCTCGGGCAGATGGCCCGTTCCCGGTGAGCAGCACGCACCCGACGTCGGAGCTCGTCCGGGCGTGATCCAGAGCGGTGTAGAGCTCGTCGACGGTGGCCGGGCGGAAGGCGTTGCGCACCTCGGGGCGGTCGAAGGCGATGCGGACGGCACCGACCGCACCGGCCCGGTGGTAGGTGATGTCCTCGAAATCGAAGCCCTCGACCGGGTCCCAGGCGGCCGGGTCGAAGATCTCGGACACTGTCCTCATCGCCCGTCCCTCCCACCCGTTCTCGCCACCCGCCCCTGCCACCGTGCTCGTCACCCGTCCGCCCACCCGGGTCGTCCCATCCCTCGCACCGGGGCCGGATACTGTAGTGAGCGCCATGACCGCACCCCCTGGCGGCCCGGACTGGGTCGCCGCCGCCGCCGCCAAGACCCCCACGGCACCGGCGTTGGTGGTCGGTGACGGGCTGGTGGTCGATTACGCCACGCTGGACCAGCGGATCGAAGCCGAGATCGCCACCGCCGAGCCACCGCTCGAACCGGGGTCCCGCCAGGCGGTGGTGGCCGTCGCCGACCTCGACGGCATCACCCGGCTGTGGGCCCGCTGGCGCACCGGGGCGGTGCCCATCGTCTCCCCGGCCCGGCCCGGCCCCGACTTGAGGGCGGCGCTGTCCACGTGGGAGCTGGTCGACCGCAGCTCGTTCGAGGCCGGGGACCACACCTGGGTGCCCACATCCGGGTCGACCGGGGTCCCGAAGGCGGTCCGCCTGTCCCAGGCCAATGTCGCCGCCGCCGTATCCGCCTCTCAGGCCCGCTTGGGCAACGACGCCGGCGACCGCTGGCTGCTCGCCCTGCCGCTCCACCACGTCGGTGGCCTCTCGGTGCTCTGGCGCAGCGCCGCCGCCGGTGGCGCGGTCGTCCTCCAGACCCCGTTCGATGCGATGGCGACCGCCGACCTACTCGCCTCCGGTGCCGTCACCTACGCCAGCCTGGTTCCGACGATGCTCGCCAGGGTCCTCGACGCCGGCCCGGTTCGCTATCGGGGAGCCCGCGCCGTCCTGGTCGGTGGTGCCGCGGTGCCGCCGCGGCTGATTCGACGCGCTCTCGACGCCGGGCTGCCGGTGCTCGCCACCTACGGCTCGACCGAGACCTGCTCACAGATCGCCACCGTCGCCCCCGGCGAGCAACAGGCGGCGATGGGAACGGCGGGCCGGCCGCTCGACGGGCTCAGCGTCACCGTCGACGCCGCCGATGGCCGCGTCGGGGAGATCCTGGTGGAAGGGGAGGCGGTGTCGGTCGGCTACGGCCTGGAGCCCGAGCGCACCGGGCCATTGCGCACCGGCGACCTGGGGAGGTTCGACGGCTACGGCCGGCTGGTGGTGGAGGGGAGGGCGGACGAGGTCATCCGCACCGGGGGCGAGAGGGTCGTCCCCCAGCGGGTCGAGGCGGCGTTGGTGGACGGCGTCATGGTCACCGCGGCGGCCGTGGTGGGGGTCGCTGACGCCGAGTGGGGCGAGATGGTGACCGCCCTGGTGGTCGCCGGCGAGGGTTACGACGAGGAGGAAGTCGCCCGGCGCTCTCGGCAGAGCCTCGCTCCCCACGAGGTCCCCAAGCGGCTCGTGGTCGTCGACGAGCTGCCCTTGCTCCCCAACGGCAAGCTCGACCGCATCGCCGCTACCACCCTCGCCGCCGGCGACCTGCAACGCGAACTTTGAGCGAGTGACGCCATGTGGTGGAGTCAATCGCTCAAAGTTCGCCTCCGGGACGGCGGGCCGCCGCCCGGGAAGTGAGGCCGGCACCTCGGCCCTAGCCTGGGGTCGTGGACCTCGGGCTCTCCGGCAAGCGGGCGGTGGTGGCCGCCGCCTCGACCGGGCTCGGCCACGCCATCGCCATGGAGCTGGCGCGGGAGGGGTGCCAGGTCACCATCGGCAGCCGTGACGCCGAGCGGGTGAACGCCGCCGCCACCGCCATCGGCGACGCCACCGGGGCGACGGTCCGGGCGCTGGTGTGCGACGTCTCCGCCGAGGGCTCGGTGCGCACGTTCGTCGAGGACGCCGCCGCCTTGATGGGTGGCCTCGACCTCGTCGTCCCCAATGCCGGTGGGCCGCCGTACGGGATGTTCGGCGACCTCACCCCGGCGCAGTGGGACGACGCCTACCGACTGGTCCTGGCTTCGGCGGTGTCGTTCGCCCGCCATGCCCGGCCGCTACTCGGCCCCGGCTCGGCGATGCTGTTCATGACGTCGACTTCGGTGCGCGAGCCCATCGGGACTCTGCTGCTGTCCACGGTGTTCCGGTCCGGGGTGGCGGCGCTGGCCAAGGCCCTCGCCACCGAGTGGGCGTCGTCGGGAATCAGGGTCAACCACCTGATCCCGGGCCGCATCTCCACCGAGCGGGTCCGCGCCCTCGATGAGGAGTCGGCCCGGCGCCGGGGCGCCGACCCGCTGGACGTCCGCGAGGGGTTCGAGGCGTCGATCCCGCTGGGACGCTACGGGGAGCCCGACGAGTACGCCAGGGCCGCCGTCTTCCTGCTCTCGGATGCCGCCTCCTACATCACCGGCGCCACGCTCCAGGTGGACGGTGGCATGCTCCACGGGGTGTGAGCCGGCGTCGGGGCGGCGGCCGCTCGGCGTCAGGCCTGGTCCAGCCCGAGCTTGGCGAGGAATGCCTCACTGTTGGGCTCACGTCCGAGGAAGGCGCGCAGGTGGTCGATGGCGTCGCGCGAGCCGCCGGTGGCGAGCACCTCGTTGCGGTAGCGCATCCCCACCTCGTGATTGGTGATCCCGATGCGGGAGAACTCGGAGAACATGTCGTCGCCGTACACCTCGGCCCACAGGTAGCCGTAGTACCCGGCGTCGTAGCCGCCCATCAGGTGGCCGAAGCTGGCGGGCATGAAGGTGTCCTCACGGAACGGCAGGCGTGAATAGGCGTACGCCTCCCGGTACACGTCCATGAGGTCGACCTCGTGGTCGACGGCGTGCATCCCAAGGTCGAGCTTGCCGAAGGACACCTGGCGCATCATGTGCAGACCGACGTTGAGATCGCGGACGGCCACCAGGCGGCCGACCAGGTCGGCGGGAATCGGCTCCCCCGTCTCGTGGTGCCGGGCGAAGCGCCGCAGGACCTCGGGCTCCCACGTCCAGTTCTCCATGATCTGCGACGGGGCCTCGACGAAGTCCCACTCGGTGTCGTAGCCCGAGAACCGGGCCTCGGAGACCGTGGTGAGGCAGAAGTGGAGGATGTGCCCGAACTCATGGAACAGGGTGAGCACCTCGCTGTGCTTGAGCAGCGACGGGGCGGTGGCGGTTGGCTTGGTGAGGTTCGCCACGATTGCCGCCACCGGCATCCGGTAGCCATGTGGTGATGCCATCCCGTACCGGATCGAGAAAGCGGCGGCGTGGCCGAACTTGCCCTCGCGCGGGAACAGGTCGGCGTAGAAACTGGCGACGGGGCGCCCCGTTTCGCCGTCGATGATCTCGTAGAGGGTGACGTCGGGGTGCCACGCCGCCGCCTCGTCCACGATCCGGTAGTCCAACCCGAACACCTCGCCGGTGAGGTCGAACATGCCTTTCACCACCGCCTCGAGCGGGAAGTAGGCGGCGACCTCGTTCTGGTCGATGCCGTGGTCGAGCCGGCGCTGCACGTCGTCGAGGAAGTTCCAGTCCCATGGCTCAACGCGCTCTCCGGGATGGTCCCCCTGGTGGAGCTCGGTGAGAGTGGCGAGCTCGGCGTCCGCCTTGGTGATGAGCCCCGGCACGACGGAGTCGTAGAACTCCTCGACCGCCTCGGGCCGCTCCGCCATCTTGACCTCTATGGCGTAATGCGCCCAGGTCGGGTACCCGAGCAGCCGGGCGATCTCCAGGCGGATGGCCACGGCCTCCTCGAGGAGGGGCCGGTTGGCGTCGGTGGCCCGGTTCCAGAACTTGTGCTGCAGGTCGCGGCGGGCGTCGCGATCGGTGGCCTGCTGCATGAACGGGACGTAGTCGGGATAGTCCATCGACACCCGGTACCGGCCGTCCTCGGTGGTCTTCAGGCCGTCGAGGTAACTGTCGGGGAGGCCGTCGAGCCGGGAACGCTCCAGCTCCAGCCCGTCCTCCCACTCGGCGAGATTGCGATCGAAGGCGACTTGCAGCTCTACCAGCCGGTTCTGCAGGCGTTGCAGCTCGGTGCGGGAGTCGTCGTCGAGCTCGTGCCCGGCGCGCCGGAAGTCACGCAGCCAGTGGTCGAGCAGCCGGCGGCTGGTGCCTTCGAGCGCGGCGGCCCCTTCGGAGCCGGCGTAGGTGATCAGCGCCTCGTAGACCGGGCGGCGGAAGGTCAGGTCGGTGGCCCACTTGTCGAGGCGTTCCTCGGCCTCGCTGGCGGCGACGCGCACCTCCGGGTCCGGGTGCACCTGCGCCATGAAGGCTCCGGAGCCGCCGGCGTCCCGGATCACGGTGACCGCCCGCTCGAGGGAGGGAAGGGGGTCGGTGGCATCGATGGCGGTGACCAGGGCGTCTGCCTCGGCGATCGCCTGGTCGGTGAGGGCGGTCACCGACGACGCGGTGATCGAGGTGAAGTCGAGCGGCATGACGAGGGAGACTAGGCCTCAGTGGAGAGCGTCCCGCCGGGAGCGGAGGCGGGGCGGGGGCTCGCCGGAAGGGATGGTGACGGCCGAGCCCCCGCAGGTCTGCAACTCTCAGACACCGGGCCTCAGAGGGCGCCGAGGACGACTTCGACGGTGCGCGGGGTCTCGCCGGCCGAGGGCACGACGGTCAGCGTCACCTCGTCGCCTGCGCGGTGATGGCGGAGGGCGATCACCAGCTCGTCCATCGTGATCAACGGCTCCCCGTCCACCGACGTGATGATCTCGCCGGCTTCGAGGCCGGCATCGGCCGCCGCCGTGCCCGGCTCCACCGAGTCGATCTGGACGCCGGCCGCCACCTGGGCCCCGTCGGGCGAGGTGTCGAAGGCGGTGCCGCCTCGGATCCCGAGGAAGGCGTGCTCGATCGAGCCGTCGGCGACCAGCTCGTCGACGACCCGGCTCACCAGCTCGACCGGGGTGGCGAAGCCGACCCCCTCGACGCCGACGTCGGATACGCCGACGGCGGTGGTGATCCCGATCAGCCTGCCCTCGGAGTCGACCAGGGCGCCCCCGCTCGATCCTTGGGTGATGGGGGCGTCGGTCTGCAGCATCCCGAACAGGGTGCGTTCCGGGTCGGTGGTCACCTGGCGACCGAAGGCCGAAAGCACACCCACGGTCACCGAAGGGCCGCCGTCGAGACCGAGGGGGCTGCCGACGGCGACGGCGGCGTCGCCCACGCTCAGCTCGGTGGTGGCGCCCAGCTCGATGGGCACGAGCCCGGCGGCCTCGATGTCGAGCACCGCCAGGTCGGTCACCGGGTCGGTTCCGATGAGGGTCGCCTCATAGGAAGTGCGTCCGTCGGAGAGCACGACCCGATAGTCCGGGGCGCCTTCGACGACGTGGTCGTTGGTGACGATGAGGCCGTCCTCGGAGATGATCACGCCCGATCCCGAGCCGACGGTGTCCAGGCCCTGGGCGGAGTCGTTGCCCACCATCACGGTGACGATCGACGGCAGGACCTCGGCAGCGATGGCGGCGTTGCCCCCGGTCGAGGGCGCTGCCAGGTCGGGTGCGGCGCTCGGTGTCGCCGCGGCGGCGGCGGAGTCGTCGGGCGCGGTGTCGTCACCGCCGATGACGGCGGCCCCGGCGAGGGCGAGGGCGGCGCCGACCAACCCGGCGACGATGGCCTGGAACCACGAGCCGCCGCGCGAGACGGCGGCAGGGGCGGGGACGAGCCGGTTACCGGGGTAGGCGTCGACCTGTCCGGGGTCGGGCGGCGCCGGATAGGAGGGGTCGGCGGCGACCGATCCGACGGGCTCACCGGCGGTGGCGGGCCGCTCCACGGTGTCGTCGTCGGGGCGCGGCTGATCGGGATAGGTCGCCAGCGGCGGCTCGTCTGGCAGCCGGTACCACACCGGTAGGCGGGAGCCGGTTGGTGCGAGGCGCTCGGTCGGTTCGGCGGTGACGGTCTCGGGGGGTCGCATCGAGGCGATCAGACGTCGATGACGGGGACGTCGCGTCCCCGAACCCGCGGAAAGACGATCGGGCTGTGCATGTAGCAGGTCCCGTTCCGGTTGTACCGCGAGAGGCGGGTCTCGCATCCCATGTCGGAGCAGATGCGAAGCCCGTCGAACGCCTTGGGACGCCGGCGCCTGCCGGAGACCTTGGACCCGACGAGGGTCGTGTTGTCAGTCATGCCCCCCAGGATGGGTTGCGGTGGGTAAAAGTGTCGTAAAGCGAAGGTGAAGATCGGGTGTGAACACACTCGTTCGGGGACGGCCACCACCCGGGCGACGTCTCAGGTGGTCAGGGGGAACCGGTCGAGTCGTCGCTCGCAGCCGGCGTGAGGGTGACTCGCAGCGGGCGGTGGTCCGACGCCGCCGTGCCCGGGCCGAGCTGGCGGTCAATGACGGTGAGGTCCCGGGAGTGGAGGGCATGGTCGATCGGGATGCGGCCGAACGGAGGCAACCTCGCCGGCCACGAGGCGGCGTAGCCGAAGCCCTCCTGGGAGTTGGCGAGGTCGGCGGGGCCGGCGAGCAACCGGAAGCCCTCGGACCACGGGGTGGCGTTGAGGTCGCCGATCACGATCACCGGCTCGGTCTCGGCGGCCACCAGCCGGCCAACCTCGGCGAGCAGCTCGTCACGGAGCTGGGCGTCGCGGCTGTTGATCGGGCTGGGCGGGTGGATCCCGTAGACGACGACGATCCCGTCGCCCACCGGCAGCTCGACCCGCACCGCATCGCCCGCCTGCCGGGCGATCTCGAGCAGCTCGACCTCCACCGGCTCCCGGGCGAGGATGGTGGCGCCGTAGCCGCGGGTGTCGAAGATGCCCGAGATCACGTCGTACTCGGGGACGTGCTCCTCCAGCTCGTCGAAGTGCACTCGGGCCGTCTCGAACAGGAACACCAGGTCGGGGTCGTCCTGCAGCACCCAGGTGAGCCGCGGTAGCCGGTTGCCGATCTGGATGTTGAAGCTGGCCAGCGTCACCTCGGGGCCGTCCACCGCCGGGTCTGCGGGGCTCCGGTAGTACAGGGGGGCGATCACGGCGGCGTTGAGCAGCGCCCCGGCGAGGATGGCGGCGGCCGCGGCGGTACGGCCCATCACCATCAGGACGATGCCCAACACGGCGAGCGCGATGGCGAACTGGAGCTTGAAGTTGGCGAGCAGGTCCAGCCACCAGGCCAGCGAGCCCAGGAACCCGAGCAGCGATGCGGCGAGGACGACGCCGCCGGCCACGGCGAGGACACCGGAGACCTTCCGCGCCATCAGCCGAGGGCGTAGAAGAAGCCGTCGCGCGAGGACACGTACACCCTGCCCTTCCAGACCGCAGGCGTGGCCTCGATGCAGCCGCCGGCGAAGGTGTTGTTCGACAGCCGCACCGGGGTGTCCGGGTCGGATATGTCGTAGATGCGGAGCGCCGCCGCCGACTCGCAGTCGGCCGCCACCAGCAGCCTGTTGCCCGCCCGGACCGCCGACGACCAGGCGTGGATGCCGATGTCGTCCCGCCACACCACGTCGCCGGTGGCGGTGTCGACGGCGAGCAGCTCGCCGACATTGGTGGGCACGAACAGCAGCCCGTCGACGAGTGCCGGGGTCGCCCAGATGCCCCCGTCGGCACCTCCCGCCGGGACGTCGATGCCCCAGACCCTCGGGTCGTCCGGATTGCGCGGATCCAGCTTGACCAGCTGGCCGACCTCGGCGGCTCGGGCGGTGGCCAGGTCGACCTGGGCGGCGACGTACAGGTAGCCCTCTTCGTCGATGACGATGGTGGCGTCGACGTCGTCGCCCATCCAGTAGTCGAACACCACCGAAGCCTCACCCCGGGGGAGCCGGCCGATGTCGACCCCGACGACCCGTCCCGCCGAGTTGGCGAAGTAGGCGCGGTCCTCGAAGACCGCGGTCGAGCTCTCCACGCTCTGCTGGGTGCCCACGGCGCCGACCAGCTCGTCGGTGAAGGCGGGCATCGAGAACACCACCTCAGGATCGACGGTGACCCGGCCGTCGGCGTCGGTGCCCCGGTTGAGATGGATGGCGAACCACCATGAGTTCTCGCCACCGACGTAGAGCATGTCGTCGATGACCACCGGGTTCGAGTCCCAGTCGTCGTTCCACATCCCGTCCACCGACTCGGCGCCGAGCCGCCACAGCTCGGTGGGCTCTTCCCGATCGAGGGCGATGATGCGGAAGTTGGCGTCGCGCGATCCGGCATAGAGCAGCGGGTAGCCGTCGGGGTCGAGGGTGACCGTTCCCTTGATGATGTCGCCCATGTCGAACGGGGGTCTGGTGTCCTTCCCGGTGGCGGCGTCGACGAAGTGGATGTGCTTGTCGTAGGCCCCGAAGATCACCTCGGTGACGCCGTCGGGCCGCTCCCAGACCAGCGGCTGGCCGGTCCATCCGCCGCCGCACCAGACCTTGTCCTCGCCTCCGACCGGCGAGTTGCCGCACATCGCCTCGTCGGGGTAGCGCCACCTGACGGTGAGCGACTCCGGGATGGGGCCGGCCCCGTACCAGGTACGCGACGGGTTGCCCCGGAACATGGTCAAGCCCGCCACCGAGCCGTACGGCGCCCCGACCCCGCCCGGCGTCGGGGCGACCGTGGTGGTGGGTGGAGTCGTGGTGGTGGGCGGGAGGGTCGTCGTCGATGCCAGGGTGGCCAGGGTGGGCAGCGGCGCCCTGGTCCCTCCTTCGGCCGCCGCTCCCTCCTCGACCGCCAGGCTGCATCCGGCGGCCGCCACGGCCGACAGGGCGAGCGCAACGACGACCAGCCGGCGAGGCGGGGGAGAAGGGCGCATGACCACGGTCACTGTAGGGACGCACCGGATTTGAGCCGGAGCAATCGCCGCCCATGCGAGAATCTCTCGATGTCGACACCTTCGTCACCGCGGGTAGAGGTGCGCCGGTTGGCCGAGCGCGGCGCGTACGAGCGAGCCGTCATCGACGCCATCCTCGACGAGGCGCTCATCTGCCACGTCGGGTTCGTCCACGAGGGCGGGCCCGTGGTGATCCCCACGATCCACGCCCGTGCCGGCGACATCCTCTACCTGCACGGGTCGCCCGCCAGCCGGATGCTGCGCTCGATGCGCTCGGGCGACGAGATCTGCGTCACCGTCACCCTCGTCGACGGGCTGGTGATGGCGCGGGCGCCGTTCCACAGCTCGATGAACTACCGGTCCGTTGTGGTCTTCGGCGAGCCGCGGCTGGTCGAGGACCGGGAGGAGAAGTGGCTGGCCTTCGAGGCGCTCACCGAGCACGTCTCCCCGGGGCGTTGGGCGGACAGCCGGCTTCCCAACGACAAGGAGATCAAGGGGACGCTGGTGGCGGCGGTGACCATCGACGAGGCCTCGGCCAAGGTGCGCACCGGCCCGCCCGGCGACGACGAGGAGGACTACGAGCTCCCGATCTGGGCCGGCGTGGTGCCGTTGCGCCTCGAGCCGGGCGAGCTGGTCCCCGACCCGAGGCTCGCCGCCGGGATCGACCCTCCCGGCTACCTCACCCGCTACCGGCGCCCCACCGCCCCGGCGCCCGAGGGCGACTTCCGGTCACCGCCGTCGCCGTTCTGATCGGTCCGGTCACCAGGAACGGGCGGCAGGGTCGACGTTCCCACCGCTGAGGACCACGCCGACCCGCAGCCCGGCGATGCCGGCATGGCGCAGCGCGGCGAGGACCACGGCCGAAGACGGCTCCACCGGCCACCCCAGCTCGTCCCAGGCGAGCCGCAGGGCTTCGACGATCTCCTCCTCGGTGACGGTGACGATGGCCTCGACGTGCTCGGAGATGATCCCGAACGTCCGCTCCGACAGGCCGGTGCGGAGCCCGTCGGCGATGGTGTCGGGCTCCGTCTGCGGGAGCAGGGCGCCGGCGGCGAGCGATCGGGCGGCGTCGTCGGCTCCGGCCGGCTCGCCGCCGATGACCCTCACCGAGGGGTTGATGCCGTGCGCCGCCAGCGAGGTGCCCGAGATGAGCCCGCCGCCACCCACCGGGGTCATCACCACATCGAGGTCGGGCTCGGCGGCGAGGAGCTCGAGGGCGGCGGTGCCGGCGCCGGCGATGACGTCCGGGTTGTCGTATGGGTGGATCTCGGTGGCGCCGGTCTCGGCGAGCACCTCCGCCAGGGTGGTCTCGCGGGCCGAGACGATCGACTCGCACTCGACGATGGTGGCGCCGTAGCCGGCCACCATCTCCAGCTTCGCCGCCGACGAGTTCGACGGCATCACCACGGTCACCGGGATCCCCCGGATGGCGCCGGCGGCGGCGAGGGCGGCGCCGTGGTTGCCCGACGAGTGGGCGGCGACGCCCCGCTCCGCCTCTTCGCCATCGAGCAGCAGGACGGCGTTGGTGGCGCCGCGGAACTTGAAGGCGCCCGCCCGCTGGCGGAACTCGGCCTTGGCGGACACCCGGCAGCCCGCCCATTCGTCGAGACGGTCGTGGTGGAGCACCGGGGTGCGGACGGCGTGAGGGGCGATGCGGTCGGCCGCCGCCACCACGTCGTCGAAGGCGACCTGCGTACCGGCCCGGGTCATCCGTTCTTCCCGTCGCGCCAGGCGAGCCAGTCGGGGAGGGTCGACAGGTCGTAGTCGGGGCCGCTGAGGCCGATGGCGAACTGCCGGAAACCCAGGCCATACAGCGCCTCGGCGCGGTCGGTGTCGAGGTCCGGCCGCACCCCGGTCGACCGCTCGATCTCGGAAGGGTCGCGGCCGATCTCGGCGCACCAGTCGTCGAGCACCCGTGACTTGTGGGCCAGGGTGTCGACGTTGCCGAAGGCGTGCCAGGCGTCGGCGTGACGGGCCACCATCCGCAGTGTCTTGCGCTCGCCGCCGCCCCCGATGAGGACGGGGATCCGCCGCGTCGGCGGTGGGTTCAACTTGCTCAATCGCTCCTCGATAGCGGGGAGGGAGGCGGCCAGGTCGGCGAGCCGGGTGCCCGGGGTGCCGAACTCGAAGCCGTACTCGTGATAGTCCCTGGCGAACCAGCCGGCGCCGATGCCGAGGATCAGACGGCCCCCCGACATGTGGTCGACGGTGCGGGCCATGTCGGCCAGCAGGTGCGGGTTCCGGTACGAGTTGCAGGTGACCAGGGCGCCGATCTCGATGCGCTCCGTCTGCTCCGCCCAGGCGCCGAGCATGGTCCAGCACTCGAAGTGCTTGCCGTCGGCCTCGCCGGAGAGCGGGTAGAAGTGGTCCCAGTTGTAGGCGATGTCGACGCCCAGCTGTTCCGCTTCGGCGACCGCCCGGCGGATCGCTTCGTAGTCGGCGTGCTGCGGCTGGATCTGGACGGCGATGCGGACCGGAGACGACACGGTGCTCCTTGACGACGGCGGTGGGTGGAAGGTAGCCGCCGCATCCGGGCCCGAGAACGGCCGGTAGGGTCCACCGCCATGGCCATCGAGATCCGGGCGGTAACCGACGACGAGTTCCCCGCCATGGTTCGGGCGCTCCACCGCGGGTTCGGCGAGGACCCGCCCGAGGACGATCCCGACGGCAGCTCGTTGGCGGCGGTGCTGCCGGCGGAGCGCACCGTGGTCGCCTTCGACGGCGGCCGCATCGTCGGCACCCTGGGCGACTTCAGCCTCGAGGTGTACCTGCCCGGGGGCGCCCTGGTGCCGATGGCGGGCACCACCGTCGTCACCGTGGCCTCGACTCACCGGCGCCAGGGGGTGCTGCGGGCCATGATGGAGCGGCACCTGGACATCGCGTTCGACCGCGGAGACCCGCTCGCCGGGCTGTGGGCGTCGGAGACACCCATCTACGGCCGGTTCGGGTTCGGCTGCGCCGCCGACGAGCTCGGCCACGAGTTCCCCGGCGACCAGGTGGTGATCCCACCTCCCGAGGACGTGTCGGTCGAGCTCCTCGACGACGGCGCCGCCATCGACGTGCTGCCGTCGATCTTCGAGCGGCTGGCCCGCCGCCCGGGTACGTCCCCGAGGACCCCCACCTGGTGGGAGCACCACAGCCTCCGCGACCCGCCGTCGCGCCGGCACGGCCGGTCCGCCCTGCGGCATGCGGTGGCGGTACGCGGCGGGGAGCGGGTGGGCTACGTCAGCTATCGCCTCAAGCACCAGTGGGAGCAGTACCCCGACGGGACCGTGTCGTCACAGGCTCTCTTCGCCGCCGACACCGGGGTGCGCCGGGCGCTGGTGCACTACCTGGCCAACATCGACCTGTTCCCCAACGTGGGCCTCTGGCGGCAGCCTGCCGACGACCCGCTGGTGTGGGAGGTCGCCGACCGGAGGCGGTTGAAGAGGGAGATCAGCGACTCGCTCTGGCTGCGGCTCCTCGACGTGCCCGCCGCCCTCGCCGCCCGCACCTACGAGGCCGACGGCCGGCTGGTGATCGGGGTCGACGACCCCACCCGTGAGTCGAACCGCGGAACCTACGAGCTGGCGATCGAGGAGGGTGTGGCCTCCTGCATCCCAACCTCCGCCGAACCGGACGTCGCCATGGATGTCGGGACGCTCGGCGCCCTCTACCTGGGCGGCCGGAGTGCGGTGGTGCTCCACCGCGCCGGGCTCGTCTCCGGCACCCGGCCGGAGATCGCCAGACTCGACACCCTCTTCCGGACCGCCGCCGCTCCCTGGTGCCCCGAGGTGTTCTGAGGCGTCAGACGATCCGGCGGGCCATCAGCGGGTCGGGGCCCCCGCGGGCGTGGGGGTGGAAGACGCCCGCCAGCGCTTCGATACCGTCGATCAACCGCGGGCCGGGCCGGGCGAAGGAGGCGTTGGCGTCGACCGCCCAGACCGGGACGCCGTCGCCGAACCGACCGCCGGCGACCAGCTCCTCGGCCAGCTCGGTCGCCCCGTCCAGGTGGTAGCCGCACGGCGCCACCACGACAAGCTCCGGCGCGGTGGCGTCGATCTCCGGCCAGGTGACCCGCCTCGACTGCTCGCCGGCGGTGCCCAGCACCGGGTCGCCGCCGGCGGCCATGATCATCTCCGGGATCCAGTGGCCCGGTGCGAACGGAGGCTCGGTCCACTCCAGCAGCAGGACGCGTCGCCGCCGGAGCCCGGCCACCGCCGCCGTCACCACTGCCAGCCGATGCCTGGCGCCGGTCACCAGCTCCGCCGCCGCCGGCTCACGTCCGGTGACCGAACCGAGGGCTTCGACCGAGGCGAGCACCTCATCCAGGGTGTGCGGGTCGACGGTGAGGACGTCGGCCGTGCAGCCCAGGTAGGCGAGGGCGTCGTCGACCACGGACACGTCGACGGCGCACACCGCGCACAGGTCCTGGGTCACCACCAGGTCGGGTTCGAGCTCGGAGAGGGCCCCGGAGTCGAGGCGGTAGAGGTCCTCGCCGGCGCGGACCCGGTCGGTGACCACGCGGTCGATCTCCTCCGGCGCCGAGCCCGGGGGGCAGCGCCGAGGTCGACACGATCCGTCTGGTGCGGGCCTCGTCGGGGTAGTCGCACTCGAAGGTGACTCCGACCACCTGGTCCCCGGCCCCGATGGCGAAGAGGATCTCGGTCGTGGACGGCAGCAACGAGACGATGCGCCTGGTCACAGGCGGTCCAGCGCCTCGAGCCGGCGCACCTCGGCGGCGATCTCGGCGGTGGCGAGGTCACCGCCCACCGTGACCAACTCGACGGCGCCGGCAGCGGTGAGCCTGGCGTCCACCCCGGGGACCTCGACCACGATGATCCGCGTCACCCCGGCATCGGTCAACCCTTCGCTCCAGGCGTCGACCACGGACTGGGGATCACCGGCGAACGACCGCTCCCGGTCGTCGGCGGCGGCAGCGACCACGGCGACGGCGCAAAATGCCCGGGTGGCGGCACCGCCGATGTGGGATCCGTCTGAAACGTCGCCGACGGCGACCTTGACCCCGCGCTCCCTGAGCGCCGCCCCCTCCGTCGGGTCGGACACGAAGGCGCGCACCTCCCCTCGGCGAGGGAGCAGGGCGTCCACCACCGCGCGACCGGTCGGGGTATCGGCGCCGATCACGATCACCGGCATCGGATCAGCGTAGGCAGCCGCAGGTCACCCCGGCGGGCGGTGGGGCAGCGTTGGGGGATCACGTTTGGGGGCGGCGCGCTCAGGTCGTACACTTCAGGTGCTGCATACTCATCAAGATATGCGCATAACCCGAGGAGCGCCCGTGGCCCGACGCTTCCCCCTGGTCGACCCCGAAGAGGTCAGGGACGCCTGCGGTGTCGGGTTCATCGCCGACCGCCGGGCCCGGTCCACCCACCGCCTGTTGCGGACCGCGGTCACCTGCCTCCACAACCTCGACCACCGGGGCGCCCGCTCGGCGGACGGCACCGGCGACGGCGCCGGGATCATGACCAGGGTCCCCTATCGCCTGCTGGCCCGCGAGCTCGATGCGGCCGGGATCCCGGCCCCGGCTCCCGAGGCGCTCGGTGTCCTCATGGTGTTCCTGCCGCCGGTCGAGACCGAGGCGGCCCGTGGCCACATCAACGCCACCCTGGCCGACGAGGGTGTCGACCTCCTGCTGTGGCGGAGGGTGCCGGTGGGGCCGATGGCGCTGTCCGACACGGCGCGGGGCTCGATGCCGGTGATCGCCCAGGCCCTGGTCACCTCCGAAGACGAGGATGCGGACTCGTTCGAGCGACGGCTGTTCCTGGCGCGACGACGAGTCCGTCGCACGCTGCCGGAGAGCCTTCACGGCACCTTCGTGGTGTCCGGCTCGTGCCGCACCGTGGTCTACAAGGGCTTGTTCACCGCCTCCCGCATCGACGACTTCTACTGGGATCTGAAAGACCCGACGTTCGAGACCGACTTCGCCATCTTCCATCAGCGCTACTCGACCAACACCGAGCCGGCGTGGTCCCAGGCCCAGCCGTACCGTCTGTCGGCGCACAACGGCGAGATCAACACGATCAAGGCCAATCGGGCGTGGATGGAGGCGCGGAGCGAGGACCTGTCGAACGCGGTGTGGGGCGACCGGACCGACGAGCTGCGCCCGCTGGTCTCGATGGCGGGCAGCGATTCGGCCAGCCTGGACAACGCCTTCGAGGTGCTGGTCCGCTCGGGGCGCACCATCGCCCACGTCAAGGAGATGCTCATCCCGGCTGCCTGGGAGAACGTGCCCGACCTCGATCCCGAGCTGCGCGCCTTCTACGAGTACCACGCCTTCCTCACCGAGCCGTGGGACGGGCCGGCCGCCATCGCCGCTTCCGACGGCAAGCACGTGATCGCCGGGCTCGACCGCAACGGGCTGCGTCCCGCCCGGTGGACGCTGACCCCCGACGTGATCCTCGTCGCCTCCGAGGCCGGTATCGCCCCCGCCGAGGAGATCGAAGCCGAGCGCACCGGGCAACTCGGCCCCGGCGAGGTGGTGCGGGTCGACCTGGCAACGGGCGCCATCGCCTTCTCCGACCAGGTGAAGCGCGAGCTCGCCGCCCGGGCACCGTACGCCGCCTGGATCAGCACCGAGACCAGCTACGTGAGCGATCCCTTCGACCCCTTGCAGGACGAGCGGTTCGACCCGTCGCGGCTCGCCCGGGTGTTCGGCTACACCGCCGAGGAGCGCCGTCTCATCCTGGAGCCGATGGCGGTCGCAGAAGAGCCGGTGCTGTCGATGGGCAACGACACCGGGCTGGCGGTGCTGGCGGACACCCCGCAGCGGATCACCCGCTACTTCCATCAGGCCTTCGCCCAGGTGACCAACCCGCCCATGGACCCCATCAGGGAGCGGCTGATGATGTCGTTGCAGACCTATGTGGGCAGGCGGGGATCGGTCCTCGAGGAGACCCGCCAGCAGGCCCACCTCATGGAGCTCCCTTCGTGCGTGCTCAGCGACGCCGAGGTCGAGAAGATCCGCGCCTCGACCGATGCCTGGTTCAGGGCGGTGTGGATCCCGGTCCTGTTCGCCGCCGGAAGCGGCGGGGAGGGACTGCGGCGCGCCCTCGTCGACATCGGTGACCAGGTCGAGACGGCGGTCCGGGCGGGGGCGACCGTCGTCATCCTGTCCGACCGCGAGGTCGACGCACGCAACGCACCGGTGCCGATGGCGCTGGCCGTCGGCGCAGCCCACCGCCGCCTGGGATCCTCCGGGTTGCGGTTGCGGGCCTCGATCCTGGCGGTGTCCGGCGAGCCGCGCGACGCCCACGACCTGGCCTGCCTCATCGGGTTCGGGGCGTCGGCGGTGAACCCCTACCTCGCCATCGAGGAGGTACGGGCGATGGCGGTGCGGGGCGAGGTCCCCGTCTCGCCCGTCGAGGCCCAGGAGAACTACCGGGCGTCCCTCGAGAAGGGGCTGCTCAAGATCATGTCGAAGATGGGCATCTGCACCATCGCCTCGTACCGGGGCAGCGAGCTGTTCGAGGCCATCGGGCTCGATGAAGAGGTCTGCGAGCCGGCGTTCCGCTTCGTGTCGCGGCGGGTGGGAGGCGCCGGATTCGACCGGATCGCCGCCGACACCGAGGCTCGCCACGCCACGTTCGCCGACGGCGAGGAGGAGCCCGGCGGCTACTACAAGCATCGCCGCGGCGGGGCCGCCCACATCAACGGCCCGAAGGCGGTGCTGGCGCTGCAGAAGGCGGTGCGCCAGGACGACCCGGGACAGTGGGAAGCCTTCAAGGCTCTTGTGGAGGGCGACCGACCGCCGCTCGAGCTGCGCGACCTGCTGGCGGTCCGCCCGGTCGGTCCACCGATCTCGACCGACGGGGTGCAGTCGGTCGACCTCGTCATGCGCCGCTTCACGACGGCCGCCATGTCTCTCGGCGCACTGTCCGCCGAGGCGCACGAGACGCTGGCCGAGGCGATGAACTACCTCGGAGGGCTGTCCAACTCGGGCGAGGGTGGCGAGGACCCTGTCCGGTTCGGCACGCCGCGTAGCTCGTCGATCAAACAGGTGGCGAGCGGTCGGTTCGGGGTCACCCCCGGGTACCTGGCCTCGGCCGAGGAGCTGCAGATCAAGATGGCCCAGGGCTCCAAGCCGGGCGAAGGTGGCCAGCTCCCCGGACACAAGGTCACCGCGGAGATCGCCCGTCTCCGGCACACCGAGCCCGGGGTGACCCTCATCTCACCGCCGCCCCACCACGACATCTACTCGATCGAGGACCTGGCCGAGCTGATCCACGACCTCAAGGTGTTCCACCCGCTCGCCCGGGTGTCGGTCAAGCTGGTGTCCGGGCCCGGGGTGGGGACCATCGCCGTCGGGGTGGCCAAGGCGCTGGCCGACGTGGTGACCATCTCGGGCAACGGCGGGGGGACCGGGGCGTCGCCTTTGGTGTCCATCAAGCACGCCGGGTCGCCGTGGGAGCTCGGGCTGGCCGAGGCGCACCAGCACCTGGTCGCCAACGGGCTCCGCCACACCATCACCGTCGAGACCGACGGGGGGCTGCGTACCGGCCGGGACGTCCTCATCGCCGCCCTGCTCGGCGCCGACCGGTACGGGTTCGGCACCGTCCCGCTGCTCGCCCTCGGCTGCAAGATGGTCCGCACCTGCCACGAGAACACGTGCCCGGTGGGCATCGCCACCCAGGACGAGGACCTGAGGGCCAAGTACACCGGGTCGGTCGAGCAGGTGATCTCGCTGTTCCGGCACATCGCCGAGGACGTCCGCGCCCATCTGGCGGCGATGGGGGCTCGGTCGCTCGACGAGGTGATCGGCCGGGCCGACCTGCTCGCCGCCGTCGACCCGGAGCACCCGGTGGCGGCGGCGTTCGTCGCGCTGCTCGACCGGGCCGACTTCGGCGACGACCGGGCTGCCCGCACCGACCGGTCGTTCCGCACCGTGGCCAGGTCGCCGGTGGGCGACCAGCTGGCCGTCGAGGCCGCCCGCATCGCCGCGGTGAAGGGCCACGTGCAGCTGGCGTACCCGATCGAGAACACCGACCGGGCGGTGGGCACCCGCCTCGCCGGTGAGGTGGCGGCCATGGTCGGCGATGCCGAGCCCCCCGGCTCGCTCGAGGTCCGCCTCTCCGGGACGGCCGGCCAGAGCCTCGGCGCCTTCCTGGTGCCCGGGGTGACCATGCGGCTGGCAGGGACCGCCAACGACTACGTGGGCAAAGGGATGGCCGGCGGGACCGTGGTCGTCGCCCCCGAGGTGTCCGACCCCGATGCCATCCCCCACGGCGCAGGGAACGCCTGTCTCTATGGTGCGACCGGGGGGCGCCTGTTCATCGCCGGAGGCGTCGGGCAGCGGTTCGCCGTCCGCAACTCCGGGGCGACGGCTGTCGTCGAAGGCACCTCCGACCACGCCTGCGAGTACATGACCGGTGGGGTGGTCGCCCTGCTCGGGCCCGTCGGGCGGAACGTCGGCGCCGGTATGACCGGCGGCGTCGTCTACGTGTGGGACCCGGACCACACGGCGCGAGGACGACTGGCCGATTCGGCGCCGGCGGCGCAACGGCTCGGCTCGGGCGACGCGGCGACCCTGCGCCGTCTCGCCGAGGAGCATGTCAGCCTGACCGGGAGTCGTCGGGTGATGGCGATGCTCCGCTCGTGGGAGGAAGTGGTCACCGCCTGCTGGGTAGTGCGAGCGGCGTCTCCGCAACCCGCCGGCGTCGAGGAGCCGACCGCCGTGGGGGTGGCCGCCACCCGAGCCTGAGGCTCTGACATGTCGCTCCGATAGGTAGGAACCTCAGGTTCGGCGGCAACGGGGTTCATACTCTGGCGGAGATGACGAAGGTGGTGGTCGCCCCCGATTCGCTGAAGGGGAGCCTCGACGCCTTCGCAGCCGCCGCCGCCATCGGCGCCGGGGTGCGCCGGGCCGATCCCTCGATAGAGGTGGTCGAGGTGCCCATGGCCGACGGCGGGGAGGGGACCGTAGCCGTGCTCCGCTCGGCGTGGGGCGGCGAGTTGCTGTCGATCGACACCCTCGACCCCCTGGGCAGGCATCTGGCGGCGTCCTACCTGCGGACGCCGGACGGCCGTGCGGTGGTGGAGCTCGCCGCCGCCGGCGGGCTGCCGCTGGTGTCCGACGGGCCCGACGCGCTCAAGGCGGACTCGCGGGGGACAGGCATCCTGCTGCACCACGCCATCGTGCACGGGGCCACCGAGGTGGTGGTTTGCCTGGGCGGCTCGGCGAGCACCGACGGCGGGGCCGGTGCTCTCGCCTCGCTGGGCGCCCGCTTCGTCGATGCCGGTGGACAGCCCCTGTCCCCGGGCGGCGGCTCGCTGGCCCGGCTCGACCGCGTCGACCTGGACGGGCTGATCGACGGCTTCCGGCGGGTCCAGTGGACGCTGTTGTGCGACGTCACCAACCCGATGGTCGGCCCGGCGGGTGCCGCCGCCTCGTTCGGCCCGCAGAAAGGTGCGACGGAGGACGACGTAGCGCTCCTCGACGCCGGGCTGGTCCGGCTGGCCGACGCCCTCGAGCGGGCCGGTTGCTCTCCGGTGCACCACCGGAGCCGAGCGGGGGCGGCCGGAGGTGCCGGCGGCGGGCTGGCGGCGGTGACCGGCGCCGAGTTGCTACCCGGAGCCGAGGTGGTGGCAGAGGCCGTCGGGCTCGACGGGCCATCGACGGCGCCGACCTGGTGATCACCGCCGAGGGCCGCATCGACGCCCAGTCGGCCGACGGCAAGGTGGTCGGTACCGTCGCCCGCCACGCCGGCGCCTACGGCGTCCCCGCAGTGGGCCTCGCCGGGTCGGTCGCCGCTGGCTTCGATCCCTCGGCGACGCTCGGTCTCGCCGCCGTGGAGGTGCTCGGCTGCGGGCGGCTCGGCGTCGCCGAATCGATGGCACGGGCCGGCGAGCTCCTCGCCGACGCGGCCGCCCGGGTGGTGGCCCGGGCATGATCGGTCGGTGGCCACCGTGCACCGAAATGAAACACCCGGCTTGAAAGTCGGCCTACCGCCTGGCGAGCGGGTCACCTTCGAGAGCCACGCCGGAACATCGGGCATGATCCGGTGGCGGCGGGCGTTGCACCGGGTAGAATCGCACTACGGCGGTAGTGGAAACCATGCGTCTCCCCCCACGCCGCCAGAGGAGTTGAGCCGGACATGACCACCGTTGACATCGACCTGGGCAAGTACGCCCTCGGCTGGTCGGATGCCGAGGACTACGCCTTCAAGCCGCAGAAGGGCCTGAACGAAGAGATCATCCGCGAGATGTCACGGATGAAGAACGAGCCCGAGTGGATGCTCCAATTCCGGCTCAAGGCGTACCAGCGCTTCCTGCGCAAGCCGGTGCCGACGTGGGGCGGAGGTGGGGCCCTCGACGACATCGACTTCGACGACATCTACTACTACATCAAGCCTTCGGGTGAGCTGACCAAGGACTGGGACATGGTCCCCGAGTCCATCAAGAACACCTACGAGAAGTTGGGGATACCAGAGGCCGAGAGAAAGTACTTGGCTGGTGTCACCGCGCAGTATGAGAGTGAGGTCGTTTACCACCGAAACCGTGACGATCTCGAAGCGATGGGAGTCCTGTTCTGCGACATGGACACCGCGTTGCGGGAACACCCCGAGATCGTCAGGCAGTACTTCGGGACGATCATCCCGCCCAACGACAACAAGTTCGCCGCCCTCAACTCGGCCGTGTGGTCCGGCGGGTCGTTCATCTACGTGCCGCCCGGGGTGCACGTCGACCAGCCGCTCCAGGCCTACTTCCGGATCAACGCCGAGAACATGGGGCAGTTCGAGCGGACGCTGATCATCGTCGACGAGGGTGCCTACTGCCACTATGTCGAAGGCTGCTCGGCGCCGGTGTACTCCAGCGATTCGTTGCACTCGGCGGTGGTGGAGATCGTGGTGAAGGAGGGCGGCCGCTGCCGCTACACCACCATCCAGAACTGGTCGAACAACGTGTACAACCTGGTGACCAAGCGGGCCGCCGCCTACCGCAACGCCACCATGGAATGGATCGACGGCAACTTGGGCTCGAAGCTCACCATGAAGTACCCGGCGGTGTGGCTGATGGAGCCGGGGGCCCACGGCGAGGTGCTGTCGATCGCCTACGCCGGCGCCGGTCAGCACCAGGACGCCGGGGCCAAGATGGTCCACGTCGCCCCCGACACGACCTCGCTGATCACCTCGAAGTCGATCTGCAAGGACGGCGGCCGGGCGGGGTACCGGGGGCTGGTGAGGGTCGAACCGGGTGCCGACAGAGCGCGCTCCTTCGTACGTTGCGATGCGCTGATCCTCGACGAGGACTCCCGCTCCGACACCTACCCGTACATGGAGATCGAAGAGTCCGGCACCCAGATCGGGCACGAGGCCACGGTGTCGAAGGTGGGCGAGGAGCAGCTGTTCTACCTGATGAGCCGCGGGCTGACCGAGGCCGAGGCGACGTCGATGATCGTCGCCGGGTTCATCGAGCCGATCGTCAGGGAGCTGCCGATGGAGTACGCCGTCGAGCTCAACCGGCTCATCGAGCTCCAGATGATCGGCGCCGTCGGCTGACCAGGCGGTCAGCCGGGATCGGGTGACTCGTCGCCGACCGGTGCGCGGCGACACCTACTCGGTTTCGAGCGTCCCGGACCGGTCGCGGGCGCCGTCCACCAGCGGGGTGAGCGCCTCCCAGTCGGGAAGTTCGTCGAGGTGGGTCACGTCGACCCCGGCGAGGTGGATGGTGACCGGGCCTTCCGCGGTGTCGAACGCCCGGGCGCGGTAGATGAGCTCGGTGGCGGCGGCGTCGAGGCGGTTGTGCTGGGCGAGATGCTGTTCCCACGATCCGAGGACCATCAGCTCCGACATGCGGTGGACATCGTCGACATTGCGGTACAAACGCCACCGCAGGGCGCCGGTCCGCAGCCGTACCAGCCTCAGCTCGTTCATCGTCGCCAGGAAAGGCTCGAGGTCCTCGTCGGCGATCACCCAGGTATTGACCACCAGCACCGGGGTGCCGGAGACGCCGACAGGGTGCGGGGTCGGGGTGAAGTCGCCCTGGTGCTCGATCTCGGCGACCTCGGCCAGCGACGGGAGCCGCAGCCGCGTGGCGGCCAGCGCGATGAGTAGCCCGGCGCCGGACATCCAGGCGATGGTGGCGGCGGGGCCGATGGTCAGCCCGATGGCGCCGGCGAGCAGCGCACCCAGCGGGAGGATCCCGGTGAAGGAGAGCATGTACAGGCTCATCGCCCGGCCCCGCACCCAGGGGGGTGCCAGCAGCTGCACCGTGGCGTTCAGCGTTGCCAGGGTCCACACCCAGAAGAGGCCGCTCACCGCCATCGCCGCACCCGCCTGCACCGGGGTCCGGGCGATGCCGACCCCGACCCCGGACAGGCTGAACCCGACCATCGACAGCGGGACCATGCGGCCGGCGAGCGCCCCGCCGACCCGGGGCCGGGTGAAGGCGCCGACGAGGGCGCCGACGCCCATGGCGCCGAGGAGGGCCCCGTACATGACCTCGCCCCCGCCGAGGACGTCGCTGGTGAAGTTCGGCAGGATCGCCTGGATCGGCGCCGAGGTCACGGCGAACCCGGCGGCGATCAACAACAGGGTCCGGAACACCGGGGTGTAGCGGGCGAAGCGGAGCCCGGTGGCCACGGCGCTGCTCACGGTGGCGGTCTCCCCGGCGCGGAAGGCACCGCCCAATGACAGGATCACCCCGATGATTCCGATGTAGCTGAGTGCGTTGAGCCCGAACGCCGTCGACGGGCCCCACAGGGCGACGACCAGCCCGCCCAGCGCCGGGCCCACCGCACGGGCCACGTTGAACGCCACCGAGTTGAGCGCCACTGCGCTGGCCACCATGCCGCGGGGCACCAGGTCGGGCACCATGGCCTGCCAGGCGGGCAGATTGAAGGCCATACCCGTGCCCAGGAGCAGGCCCAACGCCAGTAGGGATGGCGCCTCGAGGAGCCCGAGCATGCTGAGCACCGCCATCGAGAGGGCGGCGATCCCCATCACCGTCTGGGCGCCGAGCAGCAGCTTGCGACGGTCGAGCACATCGGCCAGGGCGCCGGCGTGGAGGGCGAGGAACAGCAGGGGGAGGGTGGTGGTGGCCGACATCGCCGCCACCCACAAGGTCGATCCGGTCAGCTCCAGCATCAGCCAGCCGGCCGCCACCGACTGCAGGAAGGACCCGATGTTGGACACCACCGAGGCGATCCACAGCGCCCGGAACTGAGGGACGCGCAGCGGCTCGACGGCGGAGATCGACATGGGCACAGAGGCTACAACCGGGCGAAACCGCCGAACCTGAGGCTCTGGCCCATCGGAGCGATAGGTGATCACCCAAGTCCGGAGATCGAGGGCAGCCGGGAAGGTACCCTCCGCCGCCGATGCGCATCGTCGTCGCCGAGTGCACCGTCGACTACGAGGGCCGGCTCTCCGCCCACCTCCCCATGGCCACCCGGCTGGTCATGGTGAAGGCCGACGGGTGCGTCGCCGTCCACGCCGACGGTGGAGCCTACAAGCCGCTCAACTGGATGAACGCCCCCAACCACCTGCTCGACGAGGGCGACCGGTGGGTGGTCACCAACCCGAAGGGCGAGCGGCTCACCATCACGTTCGGTGCCGTCGAGTTCGACCACTCGCTCGATCTGGGCGACGACCCGGGCCTGACCAAGGACGGTGTCGAGGCCGACCTGCAGCGGCTGCTGGCGGAGCACCCAGGGGTGATCGAGGACGGCATGACCCTCATCCGGCGGGAGTACCCGACACCGATCGGCCCGGTCGACCTCCTGTGCCGGGCGGTGGATGGCTCCACGGTGGCGGTCGAGGTCAAGCGTCGCGGCGACATCGACGGTGTCGAGCAACTGGCGCGCTACGTCGAGTTCCTCGACCGGGATCGGCGGCTGGCGCCGGTGCGGGGGGTCTTGTGCGCCCAGCAGGTCAAGCCGCAAGCACGTCGGCTCGCCGAGGACCGCGGTATCGGGTGGGCGGAGGTCGACTACGACGCGTTGCGGGGAGCCGATTCGCCGGCGCTCCGGCTCTTCTGACCTGGCTCGTCCGCCGAACTGGGGACGATCAGATACCGGCCAGGTACCCAGGAACCTCAGGTTCGACGTTCAGTAGAGGTCGGTGGAGGCGTGGGCGAAGCTGGGGTGGCGCAGCTTGGCGAGGGCGGCCATCTCGATCTGGCGGACGCGCTCACGGGTGAGGCCGACGATGGCTCCCACCTCGGTGAGGGTCCGCGGGCCGTTGCCCTCCAGCCCGAACCGGAGCCGCACCACCCTCCCCTCCTGGGTGTCGAGCAGCGCCAGCACGGCGAGCAGCTCGTCGCGCCGCGCCGTCTCGAACACGGTGGCGAACGGGTCGGCGGCCTGGTCGTCGACGATGAGGTCGCCGAGGGCGGTCTCCCCGTCGTCGCCCACCGGGCGGTCGAGCGAGACGCAGTCGACCGGGGCCGACAGCGCCACCCGGACCTTGTCGATGTCGAGCCCGCTCACCTCGGAGATCTCGGCTGCGGTCGGCGACCGGTGGTGGGCCTCGGCCAGCGACATCTCGGTCTCCTGGACGGTGCGCACCACGTCGACCATGTGCACCGGGAGCCGGATGGTGCGGCCGCTGTTGCCCAACCCCCGGGTGATCGCCTGGCGGATCCACCAGGTGGCGTAGGTGGAGAACTTGAACCCCTTGCGCCAGTCGAACTTCTCCACCGCCCGGATGAGGCCCAGGTTGCCCTCCTGGATGAGGTCGAGCAGCTCGAGCCCGCGGCCGGTGTAGCGCTTGGCGATCGACACCACCAGCCGCAGGTTGGAGGCGATGAACTCGGCCTTCGCCTCGGCGCCGTGCGACAGCTCCTGCTCCAGGGCGCACCGCTCGTCGAATGAGAGGTCGGGGCCGCCGACCTTCAGGGCGCCCGCCGCCCACCGGCCCCGCTCGATCGCCCGGGCGAGGCGCACCTCGTCCGCGGCGTCGAGGAGGGGGTGGTTGGACACCTCGTCGAGGTACTGCCCGATGAGGTCGCCGGCGGAGGCGTTCCTGGCGAGCTTGGTCACCCGTCCCCCCCAGCGGTCGCCCACGACCGATCAGGTTCGGAGACGGGCAGCGGCTCAGCAGGTCCGGGCAGCGGCAGCCTTCGCCACATAGGTGTCTCCCCGAGCGCGAAACTATCACTCACTTGCGCGCCTGACAACGGAAATCGCGACGATGCCGGTGCGCCGGTGATGCATCCGCTTGCGCCCGCCGTCTCACTACCCTGTCGCCGTCCCCGAACGCGCTGGTTCGAAAGGGAACGACCTCAACCGTGTTGCGTCGCCGGATCCTCCTCTCCCTGCTCGCCGTGCTGGTGGTGTCGGCCTGCGCCGCCCCCACCGCGCTGGTGATGAGCGACGCCGCCCTCAATCCCGAGCCGGGGGCGCCGGTGGTGACGGTCACGGTGACCGCCTCCGACGACGGCGCCGTGCTGTCCGGTGCCGAGGTCACCGCCGGGTCCGCCCAGCTGATCGCCGACGAGAAAGGGCAGGTCGAAGTCGAGTGGCGCGAAGAGCCGATCCAGCTCGTCGTAGCGGCCCCCGGGTTCCTGGCGGGGACCCAGACCATCTCGACGTACCCGGAGGCGACCGACGGCGCCCTCTCCCTCGCCCTCGACCCCCGTGTCCTGAATGGGAAGGTCGTCGGCCCGGACGGGACCGGCCTCCCGGCCACCACTGTCACCCTGAACGGCGTGACCACCCGCACCGAGGAAGACGGCAGCTTCGCCATGCCCCGGGCCCTCGCCGGCGACCTGGCCGCCGAGCGACCGGCGTGGGAGCCGGCGAGCACCCCCTGGGACGGGGAGACGGAGACCGTCGAGGTCACCATGGAGCCGCGCATGATCCGCGGCCTGCGGGTCAGTGGGGACAAGGCCGCCGACCCCGAGGCCTGGTCGGAGCTCCTCGACCTGGTGGACGGCACCGCGGTGAACGCACTGATCATCGACACCAAGGACGAGTACGGCTGGGTCTACCACGAGACCGGTGTCGAGTTGGTGGAGGAGATCGGCGCCCTCAACAACGGCCACCTCTACGACGTGGAGCAGGTGATCGCCGACATGGATGCCCACGGGCTGTACAAGATCACCCGGATCACCACGTTCCAGGACAACTTCCTCGCCCAGGCGCAACCCGACATCGCCATCCGCGACGAGGTGAACGGCGGGCTGTGGACCAACGACAAGGGGATCCACTGGCTCGACGCCACCGACCGCAACGCCTGGGAGTACCCGCTCGATCTGGCGGTGGAGGCGTGCGAGCTCGGCTTCGACGAGATCCAGTTCGACTACATCCGGTTCCCCTCCGACGGCGACGTGGCCACCGCCGACACCGACGGGGACTATGCCGAGCCCAACCGGATCGCCACCGTCAGGGCCTTCCTCAGGGAGGCGTACTCGCGCCTCAACCCGATGGGGTGCGCGGTGGCGGCCGACATCTTCGCCATCACGCTCACCAGCGACTGGGACGAGGGCATCGGGCAGAAGCCCGAGCCGCTGTCGCAGACCGTCGACGTGCTCAGCCCGATGGTGTACACGTACACCTACGGCCGGGGCTGGGGTGGCTTCGACGACCCCAACGAGCACGCCGCCGAGATCGTGGCGATGGCGCTCGACGCCGGCATCGAGAAGGACCGGGGCTTCGCCATCTACCGGCCGTGGATCCAGACCTGGCAGCTCAACGCGGAAGAGATCACCACCGTCCAGGGCGAGGTGGAGCAACGCGGCCTGGGGTGGATGATCTGGAGCGCGAACACGCTCTACGACAACAGCTTCCTGCCGGCCGGGTGAGGATCGGCAGGGTGCCGGCAAGCCCGAAGTAGCGTGTGCCGGTGACCGTGGCCAGCGTCGCCGGGTTGGAGAAGCGCTTCGGATCGACCCGAGCCCTCGACGGCCTGGACCTGGAGGTGGCCGCCGGCGAGGTTCACGGATTCCTGGGACCCAACGGGTCGGGCAAGACCACCACCCTCCGCATCCTGCTCGGGCTGCTGCGCGCCGACGGGGGCTCCGCCACCCTGCTCGACGGCGACCCGTGGGGCGACGCCGTCGAGCTGCACCGCCGGCTCGCCTACGTGCCCGGCGACGTGAACCTGTGGCCCAACCTCACCGGGGGTGAGGCCATCGACCTCCTCGGTGAGCTCCGTGGCGGCCTCGACCCGGGGCGGCGCGACCAGCTGCTGGAGCGCTTCGACCTCGACCCCACCAAGAAGTGCCGGGCGTACTCGAAGGGGAACCGGCAGAAGGTGGCGGTGGTGGCGGCGCTCGCCTCCGACGTGGAGCTCTACCTGTTCGACGAGCCCACTGCCGGGTTCGACCCGCTGATGGAGGCGGTGTTCCAGGACTACGTCTACGAGCTCCGGGATGCGGGCAGCACCGTGCTGCTCTCCAGCCACGTCCTCGCCCAGGTCGAGGCGCTGTGCGACCGGGTCACCATCATCCGCCTCGGCCGCACCGTGGAGTCGGGGACCCTGGCCGAGCTGCGCCACCTGACCCGGACCTCGGTGACGGTGGAGACCGCCCGGCCGGTGACGGGGTTGGCCGAGCTCGCCGGCGTCCACGGGGTGGTGGCCGAGGCAGGGGACGGCACCCGGGCCCGGTTCGACGTCGACACCGCCCGCATCGACGCCGTCCTCCGCCACCTGGTCGGGTTCCAGGTGCTCAGCCTGTCGTGCGCTCCACCCACGCTGGAGGAGCTGTTCCTCCGCCACTACGGCGATGAGCTGGCCCTCGAGCCCGAGCGAGCCGACCTGGGCTGATGGCGGCGTTCACCGGCACCGCCCGGCTCGCCAGGCTCGCCCTCCGCCGCGACCGCGTCCAGCTTCCGATATGGCTGATCGCCCTGGTCGGGTTGCTCTGGGTCAGCGTCTCCAGCGTGCTCGAGCTCTACCCGACCGAGGAGCAGCGGCTGGCCCTCGCCGTGGCTTCGGCCAACAGCCCGGTGGCGTTGATGAGCAACGGGCTGGTGTCCGGCACCAGCCCGGGGGCGACGGTGGCGACCCAGGCTCTGCTGCCCCTCGCCATCGCCGCCGCCCTGATGAGCACCCTGGCGGTGGTCCGTCACACCCGGCAGAACGAGGAAACCGGGCGCACCGAGCTGATCGGGTCGGCGGTGGTGGGCCACCTGGCTCCGCTCACCGCCGCCCTGCTGGTCGTCGTAGGCGCCGACCTGGTGGTGGGAGCGCTGTCGGTGGGGGTGATGGTCGCCAATGGCCTGCCGATGAGCGGGTCGCTGCTCTTCGGCGCCGCCATCGCCGGCGCCGGCATCGCCTTCGCCGCCGTCGCCGCGGTCACCGCCCAGGTGTCCGAGTCGGCGCGGGGGGCGAACGGGTTGGCGGCGGCCGCGGTGGGGGTCGCCTTTCTGGCGAGGGCGGTGGGTGACGTCGCCGGCGACGTGGCCGACGGGGGGACCCGGACGGTCAGTGCCTGGCCCTCGTGGCTGTCGCCGATCGGATGGGCCCAGCAGACGCGACCGTATCACCTCGACCAGTGGTGGGCGCTCACCCTGTTGATCGTGTTCTCCGCCGGGGTGGTGGGCCTCGCTTTCGCCCTCACCGCCACCCGGGACGTGGGCGCCGGGCTGCGCGCCACCCGGCCGGGCCCGGCGTCGGCCTCGGCTCGGCTGGCGAGCCCGTTCGGCCTGGCGTGGCGGCTGCAGCGCGGGGTGCTCGTCTCATGGCTGGTTTCCCTGGTGCTGCTCGGGGTCACCTACGGCGGCGCCGCCTCCGAGATGGACGACTTCCTGGTCGACAACCCGGAAGCCGCCGACCTGTTCGAGCAACTGGGTGGCTCCGACGACCTGGTGGACGCCTACTTCGGGTTCACCTTCGTCTTCGGGGCGATCGCCGCCGCCGGGTACATGGTCCAGACTCTGTTACGGATGCGGACCGAGGAGGCGTCCGACCGGCTGGAGCCGGTGCTCGCCGCCCATGTGGCCCGGCCCCGCTGGATGGCGGGGCACACCGTGATCGCCGCCTCGGGGGCGACCGCCCTGCTCGGGGCGATGGGGCTGGCCAGCGCCGTCACCCACGGCCTGGTGATAGGCGACGTCGCCGGCCAGGTGCAGTCGCTGGTCCCGTCCGCCCTGCTCCGGGTACCGGCGGCGCTGGTGGTCGGCGGGGCGACCGTGGCGATCTTCGGGCTGTGGCCCCGGCTGGCCATCGGCCTCTCCTGGGGGGTCTTCGCCGTGTCGCTGGTGGTCAGCATGTTCGGGGCGGTGCTCGACCTGCCCCAGATCGTCCTCGACCTGTCGCCGTTCACCCATGTCCCCACCGCACCCGGACAGGCGGTTCCGGTCGGGGCGCTGCTCGCCCTGCTCGGAGTGGCTGCCGCCCTCGCCGCGGTGGGCTTCGCCCGGTTCCGCCGCCGCGATCTGACGCCTAGCTGACCCGGACCGCCACCGGGTCCACCGGGTGGCGAAGGTCGGCTCCCCGGCGGACGGCGGCCACTGCCCGATTCGGGTGGAGAGAGGGATGGAGGCAGGCGGCGTCGACACGGTCGGCCGCGTTGAGCCGCGCCGCCATGTCGGATGTCGCCACGGTGTCGAAGGTGGCCTCGTCGTCGGCGGCGGCGACCGTCTCGGGCAGCTCGGGCTCGGCGCGCCGGCGGAGCCGCTCGATGCGCTCCTCGGCCTCGAGCACGGCGTCATACGGGTTCACCGGGCCACCGCCGACGTGCAGCTCGAAGTGGAGGTGGGAGCCGGTCCACTCGGCGTTCCCCGAGTCGCCGACGTAACCGATCACCTGCCCTGGCACGACGCGGTCGCCCACCTCGAGCCCCTCGGCATAGGCGGCTGCGGCGCCGCCGGACCCGTCGTCGGTGCCCGGGCTGTCGTTGTCGAGGTGCATGTACCAGGTCTCCCATCCCCCGGGGTGGATCAGGCGGACGTAGTAGCCGGCGCCGGAGGCGGTGTCCATCGTCTCCACCACGCCGCCGGCCACCGCCATCACCACGGTCTGCTTGGGCGCCATGATGTCGGTGCCCTGGTGACCTCGGCCGCCGGAGCGGGCCGCTCCCCACGTGTTGTCGTAGCGGATGTCGGCGGGGGCCAGGGGAAAGCAGGTGAGCGTGCCCTGGGCGGCCCGCGCCGGGAGTGCCCCCAACGGCATCAGCGTGGCGACGGCGGCGAGCGCGAGCAGAAGTCTTCGCATGGTCCTGGCCTCTTTCGATCGATGGCTGCGCGCCGTGCCCCGGAGGTTCCCCACGGGCGGCGCAGCCGGATCAGGTGTAGTGCCCGTCGTTCGGGCTCGGTGGGCGACTCCTGGCAGGTCGCCGTCGACGTCGCCGGCAGCGACGCCCTCGTGGAGGGTCGGCTGCCTGGCCGGCGTGACCCTAAGCCGGCCCCCGGGACTGTGCCAACTCGCCGCCGGCACCGACCATGGGTCCGACGCCCCCTTTTCCGATCCGAGGTTGGCTCAACTCCGGGACCTTGCTACTTTCTGGGCACCAGCCCCACAGGTCCAGGTGGGGCGATCCGGGACTACGGGGGATCGGTCTTATGAATACGGTCAAGAGGGCGGTTCTGATCGCCCTGGTTCTCGTCCTGGGGCTCGCCACCACGGTGGCGCCCGCCTCGGCAGCAGTGAAGTGCAATGGCAAGACGGCGACCATCGAGGGGACCGGCTCCGGCGAGACCATCAACGGGACGACCGGTGCCGATGTCATCGTCGGCCTCGGCGGCGCCGACGTCATCGACGGCAAGGGTGGCGCCGACACCATCTGCGGTGGCGCTCGGCAACGACACCATCACCGGTGGCAACGGCGAGGACTGGGTCGACGGTGGCGGCGACGACGACGACATCACCGGCGGGGCCGGCTCCGACACGCTCAAGGGCGGCGGCGGGGACGACACGATCGACGGCGGCACCCTGGCCGACACCCTCGAAGGCGGCGGCGGCGACGATCATCTGACCGGCGACTTGGGCGCAGACACCCTCAAGGGCGGCACCGGCACCGACGAGGTCCATTACGTGAGCGCTCCGGACAGCGTGATCGTCAACCTCAGCACGGGCAAGGTCAGCGGCGGCCACGGCGCCGACACCATTTCCACGGTGGAGAGCGTCCAGGGGTCCGACGAGCACTCCGACACCATCACCGGCACCACCGGCTCCAACGACCTCGACGGTCTCGGTGGCCACGACTCGCTCTTCGGCCTGGCCGGCAAGGACGACCTGACCGGCGGCCCGGGCATCGACAAGCTCTACGGGGGTGGCGGGGGCGACGCCATGCGGGGCAATGCCCACAACGACACGCTCAATGGCGGCATCGGCAACGACGACATGCTGGGCGGCACCGGCCGTGATGCCTGCAACGGCGGTACCGGCACCGACACCGCCGACTTCCACTGCGAGACCATCACCAGCGTCCCCTGACCGGGGTCATCGGCCGATTGCTCCCGGGACGGCGCGGCGGGTAACGTCCCGGCCGACTTGCAGCACGTCATCGTGGAGGAGTAGGGGGAACGATGAGGACTTCGATCTGCGCGCATCGTGGTGGTGCTGGCATTGCTCGCCGGGTTGGTGGTGACAACGGCGAGCGCCGGCTCGGCGCAGGACGACGCCGCCCCCCAGGTCGACGACGAGGGTCGTGCCTACTACGTCGTCCAGATGGACGGGCCGATCGAGCGAGGAGTCCCAGGACGAGCTCGCCGCCGCCGGGGCCGAGGTGCTCGGCTACGCCCCCGACTTCGCCTACCTGGTGCGGGTGGAGCCCGACGGGGTCGAGGACGGTCGCCGACCTCGGTGCGGTCACCGACGTGGTCGCCGTCGAGGCGGAGGACAAGCTGGCCGACGACCTCGCCCCCGAGGGCGCTGTACCGCGTCCTGATGCACCCCGGCGTCGACCAGGACGTCGTCGTCCAGGGCCTCGACGACGCCGGGCTGGAGCCGACCACGACCGTCGGGCGACCTGATGCTGGTGGCGGGCACCGCCGCCGAGGTCACCCCCCTCGCCGAGCTGGCCGAGGTGGCCTGGATCGAGAACTTCACCTTCCGGGAGAAGCACAACGAGTACGGGGCCGGGGTCATCAGCGGCACCGCGGCCGCCAACGCCCGCGGCTACGACGGGTCGAGCCAGACGGTGGCGGTGGCCGACACCGGCCTGGGCGACGGCACCCAGGCGGGCGCCCACACCGACATCCCCGCCTCGCGCATCACCGCCATCAACGACTGGCCCGGGATCGACATCCCGGACTGCGCCACGGTCATCCCCGACGGCGCCCAGGACGTCGACTCCGGCCACGGCACCCACACCACGCTGTCGGCGGTGGGCGACGGCAACGGCTCCGGGGTGGGCAAGGGCAGCGCCCCCGGCGCCGACCTGGTGTTCCAGTCGGTCGAGGACTTCGCCACCCTTCGGGGCGTGCGGCTTCGGCAGCGGCTACTTCCTGGTCGGGCTCCCCGACGACCTTTACCCACTGTTCGACGAGGCGTACGCCGACGGCGCCCGCATCCACTCCAACTCGTGGGGGTCGGACGTCAACGGCGACTACACCCTCGACTCGGCCACCGTCGACGACTTCATGTGGGACTTCCCGCGGATGCTGGTCACCTTCTCGGCGGGCAACGCCGGCACCGACGCCAACGCCAACGGGGTGGTCGACAACGACTCCATCGGGGCGCCGGGCACCGCCAAGAACGTGCTCACCGTGGGGGCCTCGGAGAACGCCCGGCCCCGGTACACCTGTGCCGAGGCGGCCGACCAGGACGGCACCTGCACCAGCACCCAGAACGACGATCCCCACCTACGGCACCGGCTGGCCGGTCGACTTCCCGGCGGCGCCGGTGTCGACCGACCGGCAGGCGGGCAACATCCAGCAGATGGCGGCGTTCTCGTCGCGGGGCCCCACCGACGACGGCCGGATCAAGCCGGACGTGGTCGCCCCGGGCACCTGGATCCTGTCCGGCTACTCCGACATGTACCAGTTCAACTACGACACGGCCACCAACCCGCAGAACGGGCTGCCCCAGTACGACGGGTGGGGGGTGCCGTACAACATCGACTACAAGTACATGGGCGGCACCTCGATGTCGAACCCCATCGCCGCCGGCGCCGCCGCCGTGGTGCGGGACTACTACACCGAGATCGGCAACCCCACCGCCACCGCGGCGCTGGTGAAGGCGACGCTGATCAACACCGCCCACGACCTGCTCGACGAGAACAACGACGGGGCCATGGACAACGACTTCCCCATCCCCAACAACCACGAGGGGTGGGGGCGGATCGACGTCGATGCCGCCACCGACGGGTCGCTGCAGCACCGGGACTTCGAGAACACGGAGGGTGACGCCCTCGGCACCGGCGAGATGGTCGAGTACACCTATACCGCGGTCGCCGGCCGATCGTTCAAGGTGACGCTGGCGTGGAGCGACTTCCCGTCCACCGCGTCGGCTTCCACCAACCTGGTCAACAACCTCAACCTCGAGGTCGAGTCGCCCACCGGGACCATCTACCGGGGCAACGTCTTCTCCGGAGGCTGGTCGACCACCGGGGGGACCGCCGACTCGCTCAACAACGTCGAGAACGTCTTCCTCAAGACCCCGGCGGCTGGCTCGTGGACGGTTCGCATCATCGGAACCAACGTCCCGATGGGCCCGCAGGGCTTCGGCCTCGTCGTCGACAACAACCCGGGGTCCCAGGACAAGTGCGACGGGGTCGTCGCCACCATCATCGGCCGCAGCACCGGCGAGACCTTCGTCGGCACCGGCAGCCGTGACGTCATCCTCGCCGGGAGCGGCGCCGACACGGTGGTGGGCACCAACGGCAACGACGTCGTGTGCGGCGGCAACGGCAACGACACGCTCAACGGCGCCAACGGCAACGACGACCTGTTCGGCCAGGGCGGGGCCGACGTGGTCAACGCCGGGGTCGGCGCCGACCTCCTCGAGGGCGGCGTGGGTGCCGACGAGCTCAACGGGCAGAACGGCGCCGACGACCTCTTCGGCAACGCCGGCGGTGACGACCTCAACGGGGGCGGAGGCAGCGACTTCTGCAACGGGGGCGCCGGGGTCGACACCCGCGCCTCCTGCGAGAGCGCCGTCAGCATTCCTTAGGGGCAAGCCGGACGGTTCACGAGCGGCGGTATCCTGGGGCGGTCCCCCAGGCACCACAGGACGCTCCGTGACACCATTGGACACCGCCGCGGTCGCCCGCGCCACGGCCGGCGAGCCGGCTTGGCGGGCCGCGGCGCGCCGCGACGCCCTGGGGAGGGTCGAGGGTCGGGAACTGCCGTCGAGCACGGACGAGCTGTGGAAGTACGTCGACTTCGACTTCGATCTCGCCGACTATCACCTCGTCGACGAGCCCGGCCCGGCGCCCGGCCCGGGTGAGTTCCTCGGAGCCGCCCCCGGGATCGTCGTCGTCGACGGGATCGCCGTCACCGACGACCGGCCGGCGCCCGCCGTCCCCGACGGCGTCACGGTCCTGCCGCTGGCCGGCGCCGTCGCCTCGGGCGACGCCGGGCTGGACACGGTGCTCGCCGCCGCGCTCGCCGCCGACACCGACGTCTTCGCCGTCGGACATGCCGCCTTCGGCGGAGACGGCGCCCTGGTCCACGTCGCCGCCGGCATCGCCGCCGAGCCGGTGCTGATCCGGCTCCACACCGCCACCGCCGGGTCGGTGAACTACCCGACCGTGGTGGTGGTCGCCGCCGAGAACACCCAGGCGTCGGTGGTGGTCGACATCACCTCAGAAGACGTCGACTCGATCACCGTCCCCCTCGTCCAGGTTGCGGCCGGCCCGGCGTCGGTGGTCAAGCTGTCGATCATCCAGCACCTCGGCCCGAGGATGCGCCAGGTCGGCGCGCTGCGCGCCACCATCGACCGCAACGCCACGCTGTCGATGGCCGAAGCGGGGCTCGGGGGGAGCCTGGCCCGACTCCACCTCATGGTCGACCTCGAGGGCCGGGGCTCGTCCGCCAGGGTCGTCGGCACCTACTTCGGCGACGGCGAGCAGGTGATGGACTACCGCTACTTCATGCACCACGCCGGTCTCGACACCAGCTCGGACATGTTCCTCAAAGGCGCCGTGGAGGACCGGGCGCTTTCGGTGTTCACCGGGCTGATCCGCATCGACGAGGGCGCCCAGCGCACCGACGCCTACCAGACCAACCGCAACCTGATCCTCTCCGAGGGCGCCGCCGCCCAGTCGGTCCCCAACCTCGAGATCCTGGCCAACGACGTGAAGTGCGGCCACGGGTCGTCGGTTGGGCCGCTCGACGAGGAGCAGCGCTACTACCTGATGAGCCGCGGGCTCGACCGCAGCCAGGCGGACCGGCTCCAGGTGCGGGGGTTCTTCGAGCAGGCGCTCACCCGGTTCCCCCACCCCGAGGTCACCGACGCGGTGCGGGAGTGGGTCAACGCCAAGTACGTCACCGCCCAGGAGGAGGGCCGGGTATGACCGGGTCGTTCAAGGTCGCCCCCCTCGACCAGTTCCCCGAAGGGCGCGGGATGCGGGTTGAGATCGGCGAGCATCGCATCGCCATGTTCCGCATCGACGACGCGGTCTATGCCATCGGCGACCGGTGCAGCCACGCCGAGGCGTCACTGTCGGAGGGCGAGGTGTTCGACGGCGAGGTCGAGTGCCCCCGCCACGGGTCGGCGTTCGACCTGGCCACCGGGGCCCCGCAGACGCTCCCCGCCACCCGCCCGGTGCCGGTGTACGCCGTCGAGGTGGTCGACGGGGACGTCTACGTCACCGTCGAGGACGTCGTCTCCCAGGGGGTGGCGGGGTGACCGACGCCCTGTTGGTGGAGGGGCTGCACGCCGATCTCGGCGACCTGCAGATCCTGCGCGGGGTCGACCTCGCCGTCCCCTTCGGCGAGGTCCACGCCCTCATGGGCCCCAACGGCTCGGGGAAGTCGACGCTCACCCACGCCCTCATGGGCAAGGACGAGTACACCGTCACCGGCACGGCGAGGGTCGACGGTCGGGACATTCTCGGCCTGCCGGTGCACGAGCGGGCCCGGCTCGGCCTGTTCGAGGCGTTCCAGTACCCGGTGGTGGTCCCCGGCGTCCGTCTCGACGAGCTCGTCGTCGAGATGGCCGCGGTCGCCCCCGAGCCTGAAGAAGCGGCGTCACGGGTGGCGTCGGCGGCGGCGGCGATGCGGGTGGAGGGCTTCCTCGACCGGGCGGTCAACGACGGGCTCTCCGGTGGGGAGAAGAAGCGGTCCGAGATGTTCCAGCTCGCCGTGGCCGAGCCCAAGGTGGCGGTGCTCGACGAGGTCGACTCCGGGCTCGACATCGATGCGGTGCGCGAGGTGGCGGAGCTGGTGGAGGGCCTGCGCAGCGACCGGATCGGCGTCCTCATCATCACCCACTACTCCCGCATCCTCCGCTACCTTCGCATCGACCGCATCCACGTGATGGTGCGGGGCCAGATCGTCCGCTCCGGCGGCTCCGAGCTGGCCGAGGAGCTGGAGGGGACCGGCTACGACCACTTCCGACATCCCGTCGACGAGCCTGCGTAACCCGGCGTCGGACGACCGCACCGTGGCCACGACACCATCGAACGCTGGTCCCGCTCGTCTGGGCAGCGCCGACCTGATCGCCTCCTGCGTCACCCTCTACTCCGTGGCGGTCACGCTCCCGCTGTTCGACCTGCTGGGGCGGAACCCGGAGTTCTTCGTGGCCCACCGGGTGGGCGGTGCCGACATCGTGGCCATCGCCTTGGTCGTCGCCATCGTGATCCCGCTCGTGCTGGGCGGGTTGGTGGCTCTGGTCGACCGCATCGACCACCGGGCCGGGCGGGTGGTGCATGCGGCCGTCCTCGGGCTCCTCGGTGGGACGATCGCCGTCGTGATCTTGAAGGCGAGCCCGCTCGACGGCCTGCCCTGGTGGGGATATGGGGCGATCGCCGTCGCCGCCGGGTCGGGCGTCGTCTACGCCTACCACCGGTTCGCCAACCTGCGCTGGGTGTTGCGGATCGGCGTGGTGGTGCCACTGATCGGCATCGGGTTGTTCCTCCTCGGCTCCCGCACCTCGGCGCTGGTGCTGCCGTCGGAACCGCCGGCCGCCTCGGCCGTGGGGTTCCCCGCCGATGCCCCGCCCATCGTGATGTTGGTGTTCGACGAGCTGCCGCTGGCGTCGCTCATCGACGGCGATGGTCAGATCCAATCGGGCCCGTACCCCAACCTGGCCAGGCTGGCCGCCGAGGGAACCTGGTACCGGGACACGACCACCGTGGCCAGCCACACCACCTATGCCGTCCCTGCGCTGCTCACCGGGACCACCGCCGCCGCCGGCTCGCTGCCCACCTACGCCGACCACCCCGACAACCTGTTCTCCTGGGCGGAAGGCGGCTACGACCTGCGCGTGGTGGAGCCGGTGACCGACCTCTGCCCGACGGAATGGTGCGGTGATCCCATCGGGGACCGGATGCCCGCCGGGCAACGGTGGCGGCTCCTCTGGTCGGATCTGCAGGTGGTGGCGGGCCACGTCTTCCTGCCCGACGGCGTCGCCGCCGGCCTGTTGCCACCGATCGACCAGAACTGGACCGGGTTCGACCTTCGTGATCGGTTCGGCGACGCCGTCGAGGGCGACCGCCGCATCCACGTGGAGGCCTTCCTCGACCTGATCGAGCCGGCCGCGGAGCACCCCCCGCTCTACTTCGGCCACTTCATGTTGCCCCACACCCCGTGGGCCTACCTGCCCGACGGGCGGGCCTACCTCCCTTACCTCATGGTGGAGAACTCGTTCGTCGACCCCGGCTGGTCGGAGGACCGCTGGGCGGTGTCCCAGTCCCAGCAACGCCACCTCGCCCAGGTCCAGTACGCCGACCACATCGTCGGCCAGGTGATGGCTCGGCTCGAAGAAGCCGGCATCTACGACGAGGCGATCGTGGTGGTGACCGCCGACCACGGCATAGGGATCAGGCCCGGGCTGGGCAACCGGCGACGGCTCGTCGAGGGAACCATCCCGGACATCGCCGCAGTGCCGCTGATCGTGAAGGCGCCCGGCCAGGACGCCGGGGTGGTCGACGACTACCCGGCCATGGTCACCGACGTGGTGCCGACGATCGCCGCCATGGTCGGGGCGGACCTCGTCTGGGACACCGAGGGCATCCCGCTCAACGAACCGGACCGCCCGCCACGTCCCACCCGGACCTTCGTCCCCGTCAGCGGGAACACCACCCCGGTGGTCTACCCGAGCCCGTTCGCCGACGTCACCGCACTGGCCGAGCGCCGGATCAGGAGCTTCGGGCCCGACGGGGCCTTCGGCCTGGCCCCGCGGGGCCAGGCCGGGCTTCTCGGGGCCCAGGTGAGCAGCCTCGACGCCGCCGCCGCCGACGAGCGGTGGGTGGCCACCGTCCTCAACGCCGCCGACTACGAAGACGTCGACGCCGCCGCCGACGGGCTTCCCGCGGTCACCAAGATCCGGCTCTCCGGTCCCGACGCCGAAGCCGGGGAGGTGGTGGCGGTGGCGCTGAACGGCACCATCACCGCGGCCAGCGTCACGTACACCGTCGAGGGCGACGAGGCCTACTACCTCATGGTGATGATGAACCCGGCCCACTTCGTCGACGGTGCCAACCGCATCGAGCTGCTCCACGTCACCGGAACCGGCCCCGAGCGGGCGCTGCAGCACATCGCCGCCGGCTGACGACGGCCCCTACGGCCCGATGGCCTAGATGCCCATCTGCCGGTCGAGGTCGGCGACGAACTCGGCGAACTCGTCACGTTCCCGTTCCAGCGTGTGGTTTGCCAGGACGGCGTAGCCGGCGGCCCGCATCTTCTCTATGTCGTCGGGCGCCGCCGCCGCCAGGTCCTGCAGGGCGGCGAGATAGGCGCCCGCGTCCTCGAAGGGGACCTCGAGGCAGTTCGACCCGAAATCGGCGTAGGCGCGGTTGCCGCCGACGTCGGGCATCACCACCAGGCAACCGGCCGCCATCGCCTCCAGCCCGGCGAGGTAGAAGCCCTCCTCGGACAGCGGGCAGCCGAGGAACACGTCGCACCAGTGGTACAGCCGGCGGATCTCCGGCCAGGTGGCGGTGGCGCGGATCGAGCGGAACTCGAAGCCGGGGTCGCCGTCGAGGAGCTCCTCGACGGCCACGCCCACCTGGGACTTCCAGGTGGTGTAGCCGACCCGGATCGGGCGGTCGAGGCCACCCTCCCGCTCCCTGGAGAAGTACGGCCAGTCGTGGCCCTCGACGATCACCCTGGTTGGGCAGCTGTGGTCGACCAGGCCGGCGATGGCGTCGGCCACCTGGTGGGTGACGGCGATGCGGGCCATCGGGGCCGCCAGCACCCGGATCGCCCTTCCCTCGACGAAGCGGGGGTTGGCCCAGCGCACGTTCTGCACGATGAGGATGACCTGGCGCGGGTCGTGCCACGGGCCGATGACCGGGAGCACGTTGTCGGCGTGCGCCGGCCAGGAGAAGAAGCAGTAGTCGGCCTGGTCGAGGCCGACGCGGAAGCCGGCATGGAAGGCTGTCCCCGGGTCGCTGGCGAGGGTGGCGAACCGCTCGATGGCGAACACCGGCAGGTCGGGAGAGAACGGCGTGGGGCCGTGCAGGTCGACGGCGAATCCCATCGACCGGGCATAGGTGGCGTAGTCCAGGATCTTGACGACGCCCCCGGCAGGAAGCCACGTTGGCGTGAGGAACACCATTCGCCTGGTCGCGGTGCGTGCCGCCGTCGATCGCCCCCGTGCCGGCTGCTCGCTCATCGCTCGGCCCACACCGCCTCGATGAGCCGGACCAGCGGCTCGGTGGCACGCCGCGGCTCGAAGACGTCGGACCACAGGCGCACGGCGTTGGCCGACTTGGCCGCCGCCTCCTCGCGAGTGATCGACCGCAGCAGGTCGGGCAACGTCGCCACATCCTCGGCGGCGTGCAGCCACCCGGCGTCGTACGCCTCGATGAACGGGGACACCTCGGTGAACGGGGGGTGGATCACCGGCACGCCGCAGGCCAGGGCGACCACGGTGCGGGTCACCATGGCGTACTCCCGCTCCAGGCTGTGGTCGAACAGGTCGATGGCCACGTCGACACCGGACAGCAGCTCCTGGAACTCGCCGTACCGCATCACCGGGTGGGATCGCACGTTGGGCAGTGCGAGCAGGTCGGCCAGGGCCGGCACGTCGAGGCCCGCCCGGGCCTGCCCCCAGTGGGCATGGAGGAGGATGTCGAGCGACGTGTCCTCATGTGAGGCGATGTGGTCACCCACCACCCCCAGCCACGGCCCGGGGATGCTCCAGCCCTGGAGGTAGCCGGCAATGGCGTACCGCATCAGGCCGTCGGCTCGCCGCCGGCGCTCGAAGCCCGCCACCGCCATGTTCACCACCTCGACCGGGAACCGACGAGGGTCGTGCCCGGTCTGCATCAGCCAACCGAGGACGTAGCCCTGCTTCTTGGGCCCGTTGACTGCGATGGCATCGGCCAGCTCGAGCGCCTCGATCTTGCGCGCCCTCAGCTCGCGCAACTCGTCGCCGGGGTGGTCCTCGCCGAACTGGTAGGCCAGCTCGAGCATCTTCGGGGCGAAGAAGTCGAAGATGTAGCGGAGCCCGGGGGCGGCCTCGAGATCCCGCACCTTGTTGCTGTTGGTCATCACCACGGTGGCGGGTTGGCGGGTGGCCAGGTAGCTCGCCAAGTTGTCGGCGCTCAGCGCCACCGTCCCCGGCTGGACCGGAGGCGGGGACGCCGGGTTGGCCCACAGCTGCTCGAGCAGGGACGCCGGGACCAGGGTCTCGACCTCGTAGCCGTGGGCGCGCAGGCCTTCGGCCAGCCCGAACGCCCGCAGCCCGGGGGCGGCGGCGGGCAGACCGAGCCCGGGGGTCACGTCGTTGGAGACGACGAAGACGCGCCTGCTCACCATCCTGGGATCACCATGTCTGGGGGGCTCCGATCTTGGTGAAGGCGAACAGCGCCGAGCTCGCCCGGCCCGAGCCCGGGTCGCGGGCCCCGCCAACCTCGGTGAGCACCGCCTGGCCGGCGGCGGCGTCGAGCACCAGGCGGGTGAGCCGGTCGAGGGTCCAGGTGCCGACTCCGGCCCGCAGCACGACCACCATCGAGCCGCCGACCCGGAGCCCGGCCCACACCGCGCCCAGGAACTCGACCGAGGTGGCGGCCGGTTGCTCGATGAGGCCCACCGCCAGGTCGGCGTGCTCCGGTCGCAGCCGGAGCGACCCGCCGACCTCGGGCGACCCGACGGCGAAGTCCGGGTAGGCCATGGCGGCGTGCGCCTCGACGGCGGGGTCGCCGCGCGCCACCAGCGTCTCGGCCGCGGTTCGCCCGACGACGGACACGAACCCATGGACGTCGTCGGAGAACTCGATGGTCGCCCGGCTCCGGCCCGGAGGCACCGCCGCCAGCGCCCGACGCATCATTGGCTGGAGCATCACCACCTCGGCCTGGTACCGGCCCTTGGGCCGGCGGCTGCGGACATCCCACTTCGACAGCATCCGCACGCTGTCGTCGGGGGTCTGGGCGCCGGTGAGCAGGCCGGCGAGCATGTCGGCGCGCTCCGCCGCCGCCACCAGGTCGCGCACCACCAGGTCGGTGCGGCTCCGCGGCGGCCGCCACTGGGTCTCGGCGAGGGCGAAGGCCTGCCGTACCTCCTTCCACAGCCACGGAGGTGAAACCACGACGTCGAACGGGGTGAGCCGGCTGAGGAGGGGCCCGCCGAGCACGGCGATCAGGCCTTCACCCCCCAGGTCGGGAGGGAGGATCACCGAAACCGGAGCGTCCCAGTGGCGCTCGCCCATTGCCTCGTAGGGAAAGGCCACCGGGTCGACGATCACCCAGTGGGACGGGTCGAGGGGCCGGATGGCGCGGGGGAGCGCCTCGGTGATGACCGGTGCCCCGGGGTCGTCGACGGGGAACCGGCCGGCGAACACGACGGGTGCAGGCGTCGCCCCGGCGCGAGCGGTTCTCAAGGCGCCACCAGCGGCTCGACCCGCGCCTGGTGGCTCTCGGCCACCGCCAGCACGTCGAAGAGCTCGTCGTCCACCAGCGAGCCGACCTCCACCAGCCGGAACCCGGCCGGATAGCCGTGCCGATCCCCGACGTTGCGGTAGAACCGGTACCCCGCCCGGGCCAGGATCTCCTCGATGTCATCCACCGAAGCCCCGGTGCGCCCGAGCTGGTCGCCGGAGATCTCGGCGTAGACCATCGGGGAGTGCTCGGCCAGTGTCGCCGAGGCGCCGGCCAGCACGTCCAGCTCCATCCCCTCGGTGTCGATCTTGAGCAGGTCGACCCTGGCCACCCATTGGTTGTGCTCCAGCCAGCCGTCGAGGCCGACCGTGGTGATCATCCCCCGAGGTGCCGGCTCGAGGAAGCGGGCGCCCGTGTTGTCCGGGTCGGCGTCGACCACCCGGTAGTGGGCCTCGTCGGCGGCGACCGCCCGGCGGCGGGTGGTGATGATCCGTCCCAAGCCGTTGAGCTCCACATTGGCGTCGAGCAGGCGGGCCGTTGCCGGCACCGGTTCGAAGCAGACCACCACCCCGTCGATGCCCACCACCCGGGCCAGCGGGACGGCGAAGGTGCCGATGTGGGCCCCGACGTCGAGGACGACGTCGCCGGGACGGAGCACGGCCTCGAGCAGACCCAATTCCCCGCCGGCGTGGGCACCGAACTCGAGGAGCTGGCGGGTGATGAGATCGCCCTCCGATGCCACGTACACCCCGGTGGGGGTCTCCACGGTGACCAGGGAGCTCACTCCTCGGGCCCGATCCAGCGCTCCCACAGGCTGCGGAACCCGGCTCGGGATCGGGCGATGAACCCGAGGGGAGGCGAGTTGAGCTTGCGGAGCAGCCACACGAGGTCCTTCTCCGCGGCCCTGAGCCTCGCCAGCTTCTCCGCCTCGAGCTCGGGACGCTCGGCGAGCAGCTCCTCGAGCGAGGCGAGCCGGGCCTGGAGATGGACCAGCTCGTACTTCAGCAGGTCGTTCTCCATGCGGAGGTCGGCCACGCCAGGGTCGGGGACGAAGTGCTCACGCCGCACGGCTCGGCTCCCGGTCGAGGACCGTCCGTCGCTCCAGGTCGCCCAGCCGGTGCCACGTGGCCATGGCGACGTCGACCAGGGCGGGGTCGGAGACGGTCATCGGGTAGGTTCGCGAGCTGGTGACCGTCGCGTCGAACACCCGGTGGGTGGCCACAGGGTCGAGCTCGACACCCCACCGCTCGTTCACCAGCCGCACCAGCGGATACCCCGATGTGACCGTGTCGAAGGAGACGGCGACGCAGTCGTCCGGGTACCGGTCGGCGATCCGCAGCACCGCCTCGTTGTGCTCGATCCACATGCGGAGGGCCAGGTCCGGCTCTCTCCAGAACCGCAGGTGGCTCTCCGGCGGGCCCTCGCCGTCGAAGTACTGGGTGGAGTGGCGGCGCTCCAGCGAGTAGGCGGAGTCGACCGCCGACCGGAACACCACGAGGACCTTGGCGGCGGGGAGAAGGTGCTTCCACATCCCGAGGAACAGGCACGCCCTGGGGTCCTTGAACCCCCAGACATCCCTGGCGATGCGCCGCTCGGTGATGATCCGGGCCGCCTCCCGCCACCGGGAAGGGTCGATGTGCGGCGTCAGCGGGCGGGCGGTCTGCCAGGTGACCCCGTTGTCCTGCAGGATCCGGTCGTGGAGCTTGACGATCTCGCGGTCCTCGAAGTGCCCGTACGGGTTCGAGGGCACCGCTCCGAGGAGGTCGTCGCCGACGAACAGGCCGGCGGCGTGGAGGAGCTGGGTCACCATCGAGGTGCCGCTGCGATGGAAGCCGGCGATGATGATCTCGGTGGCCACGAGGTCCATCCGGGGTAGGTGACGGGCGCGGTCCCCGATCGTGATCCTCCACGGTGGCGGGGTCGGCCCGGAGGTTAGTCCCGCGACCCTGATCCCCCGATGACCCTCGCCGGCGCCGCCGGGGAGTCGCCGGCAGCTCCGCTACCGTCCTCGGTGATGGACGGCGACACCTGGGGCCTCACCACCGCCGCCGAGGCGCGCGCCTACCTCGGCGAGGTGGGCAGGCTGTGGCTCGGCTGGATGGCGGGGCTGGCGGTGCTCGTCCTGTCGACCGGGTGGGGCGTGCTCATCGGGGGAGTTGCGGTGATGGTCCTCCTGGTGTGGCTGAGCCGGCCGCTCCAGGCGCGTACCGACCGGCTGATGGCGGGGGGCGCTCTCGTTGTCGACGCGCCGTCCCCGTCGGGCTGGGGGAGCCCGCGGGAGAGGACGATGCGCCGGCTGGCCTATGGCGCCGAGCCGATTGCGGCGGCGGTCGAGCTGGCCGGTGCCGGTCGCTGGTGGCTGGCGGCCAGGTGGGTGATGATCGCGGCGACGGTGGCGGCGGTCGCCATGGTGGTCTGGACGGCGGCGGGGACAAGGGCCTGACCGTGACCGGGCCCGGGGTCGACCGGCTCGCCGCCCTCATCGAGCGAGCCGCCCGGATCCTGGTGTTCACCGGCGCCGGGGTCTCCACGGCGAGCGGCCTCCCCGACTACCGGGGGCCACAGGGCGTGTGGAACACCGACCGGCCGGTCGAGTACGGCGAGTTCATGCAGTCGGTCGATGCGCGGCGGCGGTCGTGGGAGCAGAAGATGCGGGGATGGGACCGCTTCGCCGCGGTACAGCCGAACGCCACCCATCACGCCGTGGCCGAGCTGGAGAAGGCGGGCAAGGTCGAGGCGGTGGTCACCCAGAACGTCGACGGCCTCCACGCCGCCGCCGGCACCTCTCCCGACCGGCTCGTCGAGATCCACGGCACGGGGCGCCTCATCGCCTGCCAGACCTGCGGCGAGCGCACCGAACCCGAGCCGCACTTCGCCGCCTTCGCCGCCTCCGGCGAGCCGCCGATGTGCCACTGCGGCGGCATCCTCAAGTCGGCAACCATCAGCTTCGGGCAGAGCCTCGACCGTGCCGACCTGGCGCGGGCGACCGCCGCCGCCGAACGGAGCGACCTGGTGCTGGCGTTGGGCTCGACCCTGGTGGTGTACCCGGCGGCGGAGATCCCATTGATCGCCGCCTCTGCCGGCGCCCCCTACGTGATCGTCAACCGGGGGCGCACCGAGCACGACACCCATCCGCTGCTCAGCCTGCGAGTCGACGGGGACGTCACCGAGATCGTCCCCGCCGCGGTGCGCATCGCCCTGCACTGACTTCGCGGGCCGCGCCTCCGATCCTATCCTCGCGGTGATCCGAAGGAGCTGACCAAGTGCGAATCGAACGCGACTCGATGGGCGAGGTCTCGGTACCGGACGGGGCGTACTACGGGGCGTCGACGCAGCGCGCCGTCGACAACTTCCCCATCTCGGGGATCCGCTTCCCCCGTCGCTTCATCTGGGCGCTCGGCCTGGTCAAGGGGTCGGCGGCCCGGATCGCCGGCCCGGCGGGCCATCTGCCGGTCGCCAAGGCGGAGGCCATCGCCAACGCCGCCGACGAGGTGCGGGACGGCCGGCTCGACGACCAGTTCCCGCTGGACATCTTCCAGACCGGGTCGGGGACATCGACCAACACCAACGCCAACGAGGTGATCGCCGGGCGGGCCACCGAGCTGCTCGACGGTGCCTCGAAGGTCCACCCCAACGACGAGGTCAACTTCGGCCAGTCGTCCAACGACGTGATCCCCACCGCCATCCACCTCGCCGCCGTCGCCGCCATGCGAGAGGACCTGCTTCCCGCCCTGGGCCGCCTCGGCGACGCCTTGGCCGCCAAGGCGGACGAGTTCGCCGGGGCGGTCAAGTCGGGGAGGACCCATCTCATGGACGCCACCCCGGTCACCCTCGGCCAGGAGTTCGGCGGCTACGCCACCCAGGTCCGCAAGGGGGCCACCCGGCTCACCAAGGTGCTGCCCGAGCTCGAGGAACTGGCGCTCGGCGGGACCGCGGTGGGCACCGGTCTCAACGCCCCCGACGGGTTCGCCGCCGCGGTCATCGCCGACATGGCCGGCATCACCGGCTACCCGTTGCGCGAGGCCGACGACCACTTCGAGGCCCAGGGCGCCAAGGACGCCGTGGTCAATGTGTCCGGAGTGCTGAAGACGGTGGCCCAGGCGCTCTTCAAGATCGCCAACGACCTGCGCTGGCTGGGCAGCGGGCCCCGGACCGGGATCGCCGAGATCCGCCTCCCTTCGCTGCAGCCCGGCTCGTCGATCATGCCGGGCAAGGTCAACCCGGTGATGGCCGAGATGACGATGCAGGTGGCCGCCCAGGTCATCGGCAACGACACCGCCATCACCTGGGCCGGGGCCAACGGCAACTTCGAGCTCAACGTGATGATGCCGGTGATGGCCCACAACCTGCTGCAGTCGATCGGGCTGCTCGCCGCCGCCGCCGACACGCTCGCCGCCCGGTGCGTGGAGGGCATCGAAGCCGACGTGGCGCGCGCCCGGGCACTGGCCGAGGCCAACATCATCGTGGTCACCGCGCTCAACCCCCACATCGGCTACGACAAGGGAGCCGAGGCGGCCAAGGAGGCCTTCGCCAGCGGGCGCAACGTGGGGGACGTCGTGGTGGACAAGGGCTGGCTCACCCGGGAGCAGGTCACCGAGTTGCTCGACCTGGAGCGGATGACCAGGGGCGGCATCGTCGACTGAGAGCGTCGGGGCGGCCGGTCGAGTGCCTACCGCCGGCTGGTCAGGCGGAACCGGTCGGTGTCGACGAGGGCGGCTCGCCCACCCTGGCGGCCACCAGGTGCGCATACCGTTGCCAGCGGTCCTGGTACGGGACGAGCTCGTCGCCCCAGGGCTTGAGCGCGCCGGCGAAGTGGATGATGCCCGGCTCGGTGACGTCCTCGAACATGGGCAGGGCGTTCCACTTCCGATCCAGCTCCACCCGGTTCGGGCCGACGTAGGCGTTGAGGAGGTCCTGGTCGTTCAACCCGAAGTGCGCAACCAGAGGTAGGTGCTCGGCGACGAAACCGTCGGCGCGCATCCGCGCCAGGTCGAGCACCAGGACCCCGGCGTTGAAGTTGGTGAAGTCGAAGGCGTGCCTGGCCGACATGGTGCGTCGCAGGTCCGACGCCGCCTGTGCAGGCAGCAGATCGCCGATCCGGCGCCACTCGTTGGCCATCGAGAACTCGGAGGTGCGGGCCGCCAGCGGATGGCCGTGCAGGTCGACAGAGGCCAGCTCGGACACGTCGCCCTCGACGACGGTGTCCATGTCGACGTAGGTGATCCGCCCGATGTCGTCGAGCAGTTCCGGGAGGAGCAGGCGATCCATGGTGGCCATGGTGATGTGCGGGACGTTCCGGATGAGTGGCCCGTAGTCGGTGCTGCCGAAGTCGAAGAAGGTCATCGGCGCGTCGGGCCAGGCCCGGCTGATCCATTGCTGGTAGTCGGCGTCGAGGCCCCGCCCCAGCACCCAGAGCCGCAGCGGCCCGCCGGCGTTGGAGTACAGCGACTCGAGCAGCGGGGGCAGGTAGGCCCTGAGGTTCTGGTCGAGCGCCACCGCCACGTCGGCGACGGCGGTCGGGTCGACGTCGTGGTGCGGCCCGTACCTGGTCGCCCGGCGGCGCAGGTCGGTGACCAGGGCGTCGACGTCGATTCCCGATGACTCGGGGTCGGCGGGGAGCGGTGCGTCGTGCCGGGCCCTGGCCTCGGTGACGAGGTCTCTCGTCACCCGGCGCCAGTGGTCGTAGACCTCGTCCTTCGAGGAGTGGTCGAGGACCAGCGACAGGGTGGAGGCGAGCAGGGCACGGATCCCCTCACGCATCTCCGACAGTGCCGGCGCCTCCGGCGTCAGGTCGAGGAGGCCGTCGAAGCGGACGTCGCCCCACTTGCGCGGTCTGAAGTTGACCGGGATCCCCAGGGAGGTGGCGGGCAGGTAGGAGTGCAGCCGGCTGGTGACGATGCGGTGGACCCGCCTCTGGTAGTCCTCGAGGAGCCCGTCCGCCAGGGCGATGCCCTCGGCGAGGTCGACGGCGCGGTAGCGGGGGTCGCTGTTGGTCATCCGCTCGATCGGGCGGTAGGCGCTCACGTTGCGGCCGGACGTGTCGATGACGGCGACCACTCCGGGCTGCTCGCGCCGGATGTCGGCGAGATCGGGGTAGATGGCATCGATCGTCGTGGTCAGGCACCCGGTGAAGAACGCATCGACGCCGGCGCTCAGCAGGAGGTCGACGGTGGTCCAGTCGCGGCATCCGACCGGACCGTGCGCCGCCAGGTATTCGATCGCCTCGGAGGTCAGCGCGGCCACCGTGTTGAGGTGGAAGGAGACGAACAGCGGGTTGATGTTGGGGTGATAGGGGAACCCGTGCCGCAGGCCGAACAGCGAGTGCAGGTGCCACCCGAACGCCACCATCCAGGTGTCGGGGGGGATGTCGTCGCCCTCGCTGTAGTCCCGGCTCACCCGGCGCAGGTGCACCGCCCCTCCCGAGTCGATGCGGAGCTCGGGGCGCACCCGTGGCTGGAGGCCGGTGGCGAGATCTCCCAGCCCGCCTGCCCCGCTGAACCGGACCTGCTGGAAGCGGGCGAGGTTGCCCAGCATCGCCAGGCTCTGGACGTAGTCGCCGACGTTGCGCGACGCCCGGGAGAGGTCGGGTAGGTGATAGTCGAACAGGGCGAAGTCGACGGCACCGGCCGGCGTTGGATCGGGCTCCCGGATGGGATGGGTCCAGCGGCGGAGGTTGTCGAAGGTGCTCGCCGACGGTGTGGTCGTCGCCGTCGCCCTGATCGAGCTCGTCGTCCGGGACGCCGGCTCGCCTCCTCGACGAGGGAGTGGGCGAGCTGCGTGGTGGCCGGTGACCAGGAATCGGCCGGCCAGGGAGACGAGGTCGCCGGTCTGGAAGGCCTGGGCGTGCTCGGCGATCCTCACCGCCGCCGTCACCGCGTCGGTCGGTACCCACCACCAGGCCCGTCTTCGACCGCTTCCACCGGGACCAGCTCGGCGAGCACCGCTTCGTCCACCTGCGAGAACTGCGCCCAGGCGAGGTCCGAGCAGGGACCGCGAGGCGAGAACGAGCCCCAGCCCGAGGTGTCGTGCGGCCTTCGACGGAGACACCGGCGGCGATGGCGCGGGCGACGATCTGAGGGCACCGACGGCGATGAGGGCGCGACCGTGGCGACGTGGGCCTCGTCGGGCTCCCGCCCCGAGCGAGGGTTCGGGCGAAGGTCGACAGGGCCTCGGCCTCGATGGCCTCCCTGGTCACCGCCCGTACCAGCGAGCGATCCCGTCGCATCTCCTTGGCAGACCCCGGCAGGGCGTCGTGGCCGAGGAGCGTGCGGCCCACCTTCCAGAACGGGTCGGCGAACGACGGTGTCACCGCCGACGACGCCGCTTCGGCATCGCCGGCTCCATTGGCGTCAGCCCGATAGATGTGGCGGCTCCGCGGGGCGGCCGCCTCTCCCGGGTCGGCCGGGCGACCGTCGCCCGCGAGCAGCTGTCTGATGGCCCGCAGGGTGCGGCCGGTCACGCGACGTACGGATGGGTAGGAGATGTGCCGCTACTTCCGGACGATGTGGACTTTGGCGCGCTTCTCGACACGATACCCGGGGCGGTCTGAGAAGTACTCGTCGACCGCCCGGCGGCAGCCGGTCCACCGGTAGTAGTCGTCGATCACGATGCGGCCGCCGGGCGTGAGATGTGGCGCGATGCGGTCGAGGCAGGTCAACGTCGACGAGTACCAGTCGGCGTCGATGTGGGCGACGGCCACCGGCCCGTCGATGTCGAGCACGTCCTCGAACAGCCCGGGCACCAGTGACACATTGTTCTCCTCGATCGGCAGGCCATGGCGGGCGAACGAGGCGGTCACCTCGCCGAGCAGGTCCTGGTGGTAGCCGTAGTAGACGTCGTCGCCCAAGCCCTTCGACCGCCCACCGGCGATGTCGTCGTACCTGCTGTGGCTGTCATCGGCGTCGAGCTCGCCGGGCGGCGGGATCATCCCGAACACGTCGTAGACCCGCATCGGTCGATCGGGCGACTTCGCCGCCGCCATGGCGATGGCGGAGCCACCCAACGCCGTTCCCGCTTCGACGATCATGCCCTGGCGCCGGTTGACCTCGCTCTCCAGCACGCACGTGGCCAGCGACTCGAGTTGCGCCTGGGTGAGGTAGGTCAGCCGTTCGGCGGCGACCGCTTCGACCCTCCGGCGAAGATCGTCGGGCATCGCCAGGTCGGGGAACACGTCGAGGCTGAATCCGCCGATCTCGTCGATCATCTCCCGGGACCGGGCCAGGTCGGTCTTCAGCCTGGTCGTTCTGCTCGACGCGGCGCTGCAGCCGCGGCGAGCCTCATCGAGCGACTCCAGGCGACGGTCGGCCTGGCGCTGCAGGCTGGCGACCTGTCGTTCTGCCGCTTCGAGCCGGCGAATCAGCTCGGGATCGGGGGGTGCCTCCACCACGGACCTCCGGACGGGGACGGGGAGGGTAGCCAGGCCGGCTACGCCGTCGCCGTCGCCTCCCACTGGGCGAGGGCGTCCTCGAGCGTCACCCAGGCGAGGTCGGCGCACCGGATCCGCACCGGGAACTTGCGCACGCCCTGGAGGGCCTCCAGGTCACCCAGGACGGCGCCGGGTCGGTCGGGGTCGACCCCACCTGCGGTGCCGTCATCCGCGGCGGTGTCGGCGGTGATCGACATCATCGCCTTGAACCTGGCGGCCAGGTCGCGCACCTCGTCGAAGCTCAGCCCGACGACGGCGTCGGCCATCATCGACCCCGAGGCCTGCGAGATCGAGCATCCCTGGCCCTGGGTGGCGATGTCGGCGATCACCCCGTCGCCGAACAGCACGTCCACCGAGAACGAGTCGCCGCACGATGGGTTGGTGCCCTCCGCGTGGACGGCGTCGTGGTTGAGCCGCCCGCGCCGCCGCGGGTTGCGGTAGTGGTCGAGGATGACCTCGCGGTACAGGTCGTCGATCGGCATCTCCACGGGAAGGCTAACGGCGCCGCGAACATTCCCGGCTCGAGCATGCCCCCGCCGCCTCCCCATGAAGACATGTGAGCCCGGTGGGCACTTCCCACCGAACAGGCGACGAGCACGGGCGCTGCGGCAAGGCTCGCGAAGGGCGGGCAAGCGGTGGCGCGAGTCGGGCGTCGGTCAGGCTGCGGTGGCGAGGTGGGGGTAGTGGTCGCGGAGTGGTGGCCCGGTGGGTTGGCGGGGGGAGCGCAGTTTCCTGCGGTGGGTGGGTGTGTCGGGGTCGATGGTGTAGCCGAGTTGGTGGATGGCGACGTGGTGGTGGTACCAGCACAGGGTGACCAGGTTGTCCGGGTCGTGGTCGCCGCCTTGGTGTCGTTCTCGGATGTGGTGGGGTTGGATCCGGTAGCGGCTGTGACAGCCGTCGATGGAGCATTGACCCATGTCCCGCCATTGCACGAAGCGGCGTATGACCGGGGGGATGGTGTCGGTGCGGTCGGTGTAGGCGACGGGGTGGAGCCCGTTGGTGGCGATGACCCGGACCTTGCCGCCGCAGAGGATCTCGGCGAGGCGTGTTGGGACCGACCTTGACCCCGGACGGCAGGGTGGCACCGGTTTCGCCGCCGTCGCCGGATGGCGAGGCCGGCGTCGACGAAGACTTCGGCGACGGTGACCGCCCGGGCCTGCTCATCGGTGTCGGTGCCGGTGAGGGTGTCGAGGCAGATGGCGGTGAGGGCGTCGGCGCGGCGCTGCCCCTGACCGTTCCCTTCACCGGGGAGGACGGGGAGCTCGGTCTCTCGTTTGTGCAAGGCGGCGGCGATGACCTGCCCGTCGACGCCGGGGAGGAGTCCCCATAGTTTGTAGGCGGCGTCGTCGAGGGAGGGTTGGATCACCAGGTACCGGTGCTCGAACCCTGTGCGTTCCTCGTCGACGGTGAACGACCTCACCCGCTCCAGCAACCCGTAGAGGCGCCCAAGCGAGAACCGGGTGGCGGTGGCGTCGCCCAATTGGTCGGTGGCACCGGCGGCGTGCAGCTTGACCAGGACCGCCGCCCGGTCCAGGCCACACCGACCGTCGGCCATCAGGGCGTCGATGTCTTCGTTGCCGGCTCTGGCCAGTTGCCACAAGCCGGTTGGCGGTCTGGGAGGACACGTCGAGGTGGGCGGACACCCAGTCGCCCATGGTGCGCATCCCCGCCCCGGCATCCACCTGGTGGCGGTCCAGCTTGCGGAGCAGTTGGACCTGGCGGGCGCGCTGTCGGGTGATCTCGGTTTCGATCCCGAGGAGCTCGTCTTCCCAGGCTTCCACGCGGGCGGCGGTGGTGCGGGTATTGGTGGTATCTGGCGTTGTACCGAACATACCTTCGTTATACCAGATCACTGTGACAAGAACCGCATGCCCGCCGGATGTTCCCGGCCGGCAGCGTCTCCCCGGAGATGGCGCTCCGGTTGCAGCTCTGGCACCCACCGAGGCCGGTCGGTCACCGGCGCTCGACGACCGACCAGATCTCCGGCCCGGGCCTGTCCCTGGCGTCCTGCATGCGGAGGATGCTGAGCTTGCCGGCATCCTCCATCACCGTCATCGCCACGTCGTCGAGTCGGGCCACGCCACCGATCCGCAGCATCTCGGCGAGCTCCTCTGCGGTAGCAGCTCCCGCTCGAGGGCATCGCCCACGACCACGCCGTCCTCGATGACGACGAACGGCTTGCCGGCGACGACCTCGCTCGCCGTCTTCGACTGCGTGGCGTGGGCAAGCACACGCTGCAGCGCCACCACCGTGATGATGGGCGCCTACTAGCCTCGCCGCGCTGACTCTTGCCGACCGGGGGGCTCGTCCTTGGCCAGAAAGAAACCGGTGACCCCGGGAAGGTCGTCTCGCCGTCCCCGTCTCGTCGTGGTGGTGTCCAGCGATCGGCGGCGGGGTGCCGAGGTATTCGGGGAGGCGCTGGCCACCGGGCTCGGCGAGCGGGGCTGGGAGGTCCGGCTGGTCGCCCTCAGCGGTAGCGATGTGACTCCCCGGGTCGACGCCGAGCTGGTGGGGGCGGTGGCTCCCGAGGCCCTGGGCAAGCTCGACCGGGGTGTCGTGACCGGGCTTCGGCGGCGGCTGGCCACGTGGCGACCGGACATCGTGCTCGCCTACGGCGGCCCGTCCGTGCAGTACTCGACGGTGGCGGTGCGCACCATGCGCCGGCGTCCCCGGCTGGTGGTGGCGAGCATCGGCGACCCGATGTTCTGGATCCGCTCCAGGCGGCATGCCCGGTTGCGCGCCCTCGTGCTCGCCGGCGCCGACCGGGTCTTCTCGGTGGCCGCCGCCACCGCCACCCCGCTGGTCGACTCGCTCGGGGTGGACCCGGCGAAGGTGAGAATCGCCCCGACCGGGGTTCCCGACCGCTTCTTCTCGGTCGCCCGGGAACCGCGGGGCGAGGAGTTGCGCATCGTCGTGGTCGGAGCGCTGTCGGCCGAGAAGGACCCGGTGGCCGCGGTGGGTGTCGTCGCCCGGGTGGCGGCCTCAGGGCCGGTCGAGCTTCGATTGGTCGGCGACGGGCCCCTCGCCGCCGAGGTCGCCGCCGCCGTCGACACCGCCGGCATTTCCGACCGGGTGACCGTGCTGGGATCGGTGGCCGACGTCGTTCCCCATCTCGCCTGGGCCGACGTGCTGTTGCAGACCTCGAGGTCCGAGGGGCTCCCCGGCGTCGTGCTGGAGGCGGCGGCCGCCGGCGTCCCTTCGGTCGTGTACGCCGTGGGCGGATGCGCCGAGGCGGTCGTCGACGGGGAAACCGGAGTCGTCCTGGCCCCCGGGGATGCGGACGGGGCGGTGGACGCCCTGGTTGCCGCCGGCGCCGAGCGGAGTCGACTCGCCGAGATGGGGGAGCGGGCTGCCAAGCATGCCTTCGACAACTTCCGTCTCGCCGTCGCCGTCGACCGCTACCACGAGCTGCTCACCGACGAGCTCGACGCCGCCACCATCGGCGGGCGGGACGAGGTGGGTGGATGACCGGGCACCGCAGGCCGGTGAAGGTCGCCCACCTCACCACCGTCGACCTGAGCCTCCGCTACCTGGTGATGCCGCAGCTCACCGCCGCCGCCCGATTCGGATGGGAGGCGATCGGGATCAGCGCCCCCGGTCCGTATGTCGCCGAGTTGGAGGCGGCCGGTATCCGCCACATCCCCCTCCCCACCTCGTCGCGGGGATGGAGCCTGCGGAGCGACCTGGGCGCCGCCGGCGACCTGTGGCGCATCCTCAGGGACGAGAAGGTCGACATCCTCCACACCCACAACCCCAAGCCGGGCCTCTACGGCAGGGTCCTCGGCCGGCTGGCCGGGGTACCCATCGTGGTCAACACGGTGCACGGGCTGTACGCCACCGAGGACGACCCGATGGCGAAGCGGGCGGCGGTGTACCTCACCGAGGGCGTCGCCTCGCGCTTCTCCGACGCCGAGCTGGTGCAGAGCGTCGAGGACCTCGAGCTGATGACCCGCTACCACATCACCCGCCGCCACCGCAGCGCCCTGCTGGGCAACGGCGTCGACCTGGCCCGCTTCGACCCCGACCGCTTCGGTCCCGAGGAGCGGGAGCGGGCGCGCGCCGAGATCGGCGCCGGGCCCGACGACATCGTCGTCGGATCGGTCGGCCGGCTGGTCGCCGAGAAGGGGTACCCCGAGCTGGTGGAGGCGGCGGAATCCCTGCCCGATCGTTACGTGGTGGTGGCCATCGGCCCCGACGACCCGGAGAAGCCGGACGCCCTCGGCGCCGGGTTCGCCGCCGGCGCGGAACGTGCCGGGGTGCGGCTGCTCGGCATGCGGACCGACGTCGAGCGCCTGTACGCCGCCATGGACGTCTTCGTGCTCGCCTCGCACCGGGAGGGGTTCCCCCGGGCGGCCATGGAGGCCGCCGCCATGGGCCTGCCGGTCATCGCCACCGACATCCGCGGCTGCCGCCAGGTGGTCGACGACGGGGTCAACGGCCGTCTCGTCCCGGTGGGAGACGCCACGGTCCTGGCCCGGGTGATCGAAGCGATCGGCGACGACCCGACGGCACGCCGGGCGATGGGCGAGGCCAGCCGGGTCAAGGCGCGGGCCGAGTTCGACGAGGACCACATCGTGCACACGGTCTACTCCACCTACCACGCCGTGGCCCGGCGCAAGGGCGTCGCCGCGGTGCTGGCCGCCGCTCCCGCCACCGGGCAGCCGGTGATCAGGCCGGCCACCCAGGCCGACGTCCCCCATCTCGCCCGACTCCACGCCGAGGCCATCGAGACCGGGTTCCTCCCTGCCCTCGGTGCCGGGGTCATGGAGCGGCTGTACACGGCGTTGGTGGCGTCGGCCGACGCCGTGGTGCTGGTCGCCGACGGGGTGTGGCGCCCGGTCGGGTTCGTCGCCGGGGTGGCCGACACCGGTTCCTTCTACCGCGACTTCCTCCGCAGGCACGGGGTGGGAGCCGGGTTCTCCGCCATCCCTCGCCTGGTTCGGCCTTCGGTGGCCCGCCGGGCATGGGAGACGCTCCGCTACGGCTCGGGTGACGACGACGGGCCGCACGCCGAGCTGCTTTCGATGGCGGTCGACTACGAGGTGCGCCGCCGCGGGCTGGGAAGGGCGCTGGGAGACCGGTTCCTCGCCGCCATGGCCGAAAGGGGCGTCGACGGAGTGCGGGTGGTGGTGGGGAGCTCGCAACCAGGGAGCGATCGCCGCCTACGAGGCGATGGGGTTCGAGCGCCGGGACACCATCGAGGTGCACGAGGGCGAGCCGTCGGAGGTGCTGACGTGGTCGGCCCGCTGACGCTCCTGGTGGCGGCGTTGGCCGGGGCGGTGCTGGTCCGGCTCGGTCACCGCGTCGGCATGGTCGATCGACCCGATGGCAGCGAGCTGAAGCCGCACAGTGGGAGCGTGCCCGCACTGGGCGGCTTCGCCGTGTTCGTCGCCGTCCACGTCGGGATGGCACTCTCGTCGAGCTTCGACCCCGGGCTGTTCGTCGCCTCGCTGCTGGCGCTCGCCCTGGGAGCGGTGGACGACCGGGTCGGGCTCCCCAGGTTGCTGCGGCTGGTGGTGGAGATCGGCTTCGGCATCGTGCTGGTGCTCGCCTCGGCCGCCCCGGGGTTCGAGGGCGGCTCGGCGGTGAAGGTCATCGGGGTCCTCCTGGTGGTGGTGGCGGTCAACGCGGTCAATCTCTTCGACGGCCTCGACGGGCTGGCGGGATCGGTGGCCACCGTCTCCGCACTCGGGCTGGCGGTGCTCGCCGACGTCCACGGGCTCGACCTCGGGTTCGGGATCGTCCTGGCGTCGGCACTGCTCGGGTTCCTGGTGTGGAACTGGCCGAGGGCCAGGTTGTTCCTCGGGGACAACGGCTCCTACACGGTGGCGGTCTTCCTGGTCTACGGGATCGCCGACGCCGCCGACGCCGGCTCGGCGTGGTCGCTCCTCGCCGTCGCCGGGGTCCTCGGGGTGTTCGTCGTCGACCTGGTGGCGACCCTGGTGCGCCGCCGGATCCTCGGCTATCCCACCTTCGGCGGCGACCGCAACCACCTCTACGACCAGCTCCACCGGAGGGGCCTGTCGGTGTGGAGGGTGACGCTGGCGATGACCGGCGCCCAGGTGGTGCTGGTGGGCATCGTCGTGGCGTGCGACGCCCTCCTCGGCGACACCGTCACCGTCGTGGTGATGGCATCGGTGCTGGTGGGGACGGTCGCCGCGCTGGGCGCGCTCGGGTTCCTGGGCCGTCAGGGGAGCGGGGACCCGGCCGCTCCCACGGCCCCCGGCGAGAACGGGTAGCCGGCCGGCTCGGGCTCGCCCTCCAACGCCGGAGCCGCCGTCTCCGGTGCGTCGGCGTCCTCGGCGTCCTTCGGCGGGCCGAACCCCAGTGCCACGATCATCGCAAGGAAGAAGGGCATGACCTGCGACCGCTCCCGGGCCATCAGGCCGAGGTTGAGGAAGGAGGAGAAGGCGATGATGAAGAGGAACGTGAACATGATGCAGAACAGCATGTAAGGGTCACGGCGGGACCGGAAGCCGCGCCTCACCATCGGGATGAACTTCCAGATCACCAGCAACAGGAGGGCGGCGCCCTCGAGGCTGCTGGCGAAGGCGGGCGGGTTGTGCGCCTCGTACGGGAGGGGCCGGAACAACACCCGCAGCGTCACCTCGGGGAACTCGAGCGGGCTGGAGATGAACCCGCCTTCGACCGACGAGCCCCCGGTCGTGGTCTGCCCCTCGACCGAGGTGACGAACTCGTCGATCTCCCCGACCCCGGACTCGAGACTGATGTTGAAATTGGCCGCGCTGATCAGCACCAGCACCGCCAGCCCACCGAGCGAGAGGGCGATGAGCGGTAATCGCTTCGCCCGCATCGTGGCCACCCCGGTTCCCTTGCTGAAGACCAGAGCGAACACCCCGGCCGCCGCCACCATCGCCGAGATGTGCGGACGGATGATCCCCGCGATGAGCAGCCCGATCGAGATGGTCACCAGCGAGCCGAAGCTCCCCTGGGCGAGGACCCTGGACAGGCCGTAGGCGGCGATGCCCAGCCCGAGGACGATCACCGACTCCTTGCCGATGCTCGACGGCCAGTAGACGATGGTGGGCACGAAGAAGATGGCGACGGCGTACAGCTTGTTGCGGCGGGGCACGGTGGCGTTGCGGAAGGCCATGTAGCAGAAGATCTGCCCGATGAAGGCCAGCGTGGCGAACATGTAGAAGCCGCCCAGGAAGTTGGGGGCGTAGGGGACGTATACCAGGCCGACCAACCCCTCCATGGCCTCGGTGCCGGAGGCCATCGGGGGCAGGTGGAATGTGCGCCACAGGTGCACGTACTCGTGACCGAACTTGTGGTAGCCGACGGCGTCGCCCGAGCCCTGGTAGAAGTCGACCAGCACCCACCAACGCACCGTCGAGGCGATCAGCTTGGCGGTGAAGCCGGCCATGATCATCGTGGGTAGCCACTTCTTGTCCTCTTTGGTGGTCACCCCGACGGCGATGAACCCGATGACGATCGCCGCCACCACCGCCACCCCGAACGCCGAGACGTGCTCGTTGGCATTGGCGATGGCGATGCCGTAGGCGACCACCAGCGCCAGCCCGCCGAGCATGGGGACGAGGGCGAGCATCAGCGGGCCCCGCCGACGATGTGCCGGCTCACGGGATGCGTGCGGATGGTGATCGGGCTCACAGCAGTTCCAGGTCGCTCGACGCCAGGTCCCACCCGGCCAGCGACGTGATCCGGGCGTCGATCGGGCGCAGCGGGTTGGCCACCAGGGTCAGGGTACGCACGCTGGGGACGGGCAGCACGCCGCTGCGGAGAGCGGCGGCCCGCTCCGGAGAGCCTCCCGAGAACCAGGTGGCGAGGTAGGCGGCACGGTTGTGCAACACGGTGGCGCGGATGGCGGCGGCGGGGCGGGGGCCGAACACGTCGGAGAGCACGAGCTCCTTCCACCTGCCGCGCACGTTGGGCCGAACCACCGCCGTCGACGCCCCGGAATCGACCGCCAGATAGCCGGCGGTGGGGTGCCCCGAGAAGCGCCATGCCAGATACTCCGGGGTGCGGGGGGTGCGCAACCCTGCGGCAGGCCGGTCGGCGACGGCGGCCAGCGGTCGATCGGCCAGCGGCCTGGCCCCCGCCACCCAGCCGTCGGGATCGGGGAGCGTCCCTGCCGCGGCCTGGGCCCCAGGCCTGCGAATCCCCGGGGCCGCCATGACCCCGAGCCGGCCGACCTCGAACCAGCCCATGGTGAGGTAGCCGGCCCCGGACCTGGGGTTGGGGGTGTTGAACACCAGGTCGACGCCGTCGTCGCGGGCGTGGTCGACGGCGGCGAGGGTGAGGGTCCGGAAGATCCCCCGCCGCTGGTGGTCGGGGTGGGTGGCGGTGTCGACGGCCCGGACGCACCGGAGCCGCTCCCCCCGTGCGGTCACCAGCTCCCATCGCATGAAGGCGCGCAGCCCGACGATCGCCCCACCCGACTCGGCCACCAGGATGATCGACCGGCCGAAGGGGTTGTCGAAGTGCTTCCAGGCGAAGAGGTCCGGGGTGCGCCGGAGCACCGCGGACTCGCCCAGCGACAGCCGCATCACGTCGAGCACCTCGTCGAGATCGGCGCCCTCGAAGGGGCGGACCGTGATGGCGACCGTGCTAGGCACCGAGCACCTCGTCGTAGATCGACTCGATCTGGCGCACCATGGCCTCCAGCGAGTACTCGGCCTCGACCAGCTTCGCCCCGGCGGCCCCGAGTGAGAAGCCGAGATCGGGGTCATCCAGCACCCGGGCCGTCGCCGCCGCCAGGGCGGAAGGGTCTCCGGGCGGCACCAGGAGCCCGGTCTCCCCTTCGTGGACCAGCCCGGGCACACCGCCGACCGCGGTGGCGACCACCGGGCGGCCCAGCGCCATCGCCTCGAGGACGGCGACGGGCAGGCCCTCGAAGTCTGCGGGGTTGACGAAGACGTCGGCGGCGGCGATGAAGTCGAGGGCGTCGGGACGCCGTCCCAGGAAGCGGAGACGGCCGGTGACCCCGGCGTCTTCGGCCAGTGCCCGGACCCGGGCGAGGTCACCGTCGTGCTTCTCGCCGCCGATCGACACCACGGTGACGTCGGGGTGGGTGGCGAGCAGGTGCGCCACTGCCGCCACCAGGTTGGCATGGCCCTTGTGGGGTCGGATGTTGCCCACGTGCACCACGAGAGGCGCCTCGCCGTCGATGGCGAGCTCCCTGCGGACCCGGTCCGGCGCCCCCGCCGGCACGTCACACGAGACGCCGTTGGGCACCACCTGTGGATCGGGACCCGGGTAGTTGGCGATCGAAGTGGCCACCGCCGCCGACACGGTGGTCACCGCGGCGTTGCCACGGTAGGTGAGCCGGTTGGCCCAGCGCACCGGGCCGCGGTACGACGAGGCCACGTTGTGCTCGGTGTACACCACCGGCCGACCCGAGAAGACCCGGGCCACAGCCCCCATGGCGGGTAAGTGGGCGTGGACCAGGTCGGCGGCGGCGGCCTCCTTGCGCAGGCGCCACCACGCCGACGGGGTCATCCCCCGCTTGGTCCCGATGCAGGTCACCGGTATCCCGAGGGCCTCGATCGGGGCGACCAGTTGGTCCTTCCACGGGAGGGCGTAGACGACGCGGTAGTCGAACCGGGTGCGGTCCCACTTGGAGGCGCTCTCGGCGATGAGCTTCTCGGCACCGCCGATGCCCAACCCTTTGATGGCGACCAGGATCGCCGGTCCGCTCATGGATCCCCCCCGGGAGCGTGCTCGATACCGGCCACCCAGGCCGCCGGAAGGCCGTGCCAGGAAGCTACCACGACCCCCGCGGGACCCCAACAGGGGGCGCGTGGGTCGATCGACTCAAATCGCCCCGAAACGGCGGTTTTGCCTAGTCACCAAAGGGTCTGAGGGTTATGGTCGACGTGTTGCCGGGGCACCGTCCCGGGGACGGATGGGGGTCTCCGGTCACCGTCGGAAGTGGACGCGGTGACCGGCGGGGCGGATCTTGAGGGGACGTGCTGTGCAGAGGGAACGGGACCGGCGCCGGGGACGTGGCAGGAGCTCGTGGAGGACGAGCGTCGCCCAGAACATGGCACGACTCCGCGCCGACGTCAGCTTCGCACTCGTCGACGGCGTCATCATCACCATGGCCTACGTCGCCGGGCTCACCGCCCGCTTCGCCGATGGCCTGGGCGGCTCGCTCGACTGGTGGCCGGGGTTCTGGAAGGTGCTCCCGTTCATCGTCCTCGTCCACCTCTCCGCCAACGTGGTCTTCGGCAACTACGGGCATGTCTGGGAGTATGCCTCGGTCGGTGAAGCGCTCCGGGTGGCCGCCGCCTCCGCCTCCGCCGGCATCCTGATCGTCTCGGTCCTCTTCGTCTCCCACAATGCCTTCGGCGCCCGCCAGCCGATTCCAATGTCGGTGGTCCTCCTCGGCGCCATGTTCACCGTGGTCGGCACCGGGGTCGTCCGGTTCCGTTCGAGGGTCTTCTCGTTCCAGCGGATGGTCGACCAGGGCACCTCGGTGCGCGCCCTCGTCGTCGGCACCGGCCGGCCGGCCGCCGTGCTCGCCCGGCAGGCGCCCGAGCTCACCCCGCCGCTCGACGTCGTCGGGTTCGTCGACATCGACCAGGCGGCGACGGTCCGGCGACTCATCAGCCGCCCGGTGTGGTCCGGTGTCGAGCGGGTGCCCGACCTGGTGCGCACGTACCGCATCGACCAGGTGATCGTCGCCACCTCGGCGCCGCAGGACGTGCTCAACCAGCTGGTCGACTCGTGCTCGTCGATCGACGTGGCGCTGCGGATCGTCCCCGACCTCAACGCCCTGCTCAAGGGGGACGTCGCCGGCGGCATCCGCAACATCGAGCTCGCCGACCTGCTGCCCCGCCCGACGGTCGACACCGACCTCACCCCGGTCGCTTTCGCCCTCGAGGGGCGCACCATCCTCGTCACCGGGGGTGGAGGGTCGATCGGCTCGGAGATCGTCCGTCAGTGCCTCGCCTTCGCCGGCACGACGGTGGTCGCCCTCGACCACGACGAGACCCACCTCCACGACTCGATGGGATGCTGGTCGTCGAGCGGCCGCCAGCCGCTGCTGGAGATCACCGACGTGCGCGACGTCGAGGCGTTGGAGCAGGTGTTCGACCGCCACCAACCCGACGTGGTGTTCCACGCCGCCGCCCACAAGCACGTGCCGATCCTCGAGCACTGCCCCGAGGAGGCGGTGAAGACCAACGTCATCGGGACCGCCAACGTCATCGAGGCGGCTCTCCGCGGCAGGGTGGAGCGGTTCGTGCTCATCTCGACCGACAAGGCGGTCGACCCGTCGAGCGTGATGGGCGCCTCGAAGCGGGTGGCCGAGATGCTCACCCAGGCGGCGGCGCAGCGGGTGGAGTCGGGGGTGTTCACCGCCGTCCGCTTCGGCAACGTGCTGGGCAGCCGGGGCAGCGTGGTCCCCACCTTCATGCGGCAGATCGCCCGCGGCGGCCCGGTCACGGTGACCGACCCGAAGATGACGCGTTACTTCATGACGGTCCACGAGGCGGTCCAGCTGGTGCTCCAGTCGGCGGCCATGTCGATGGGCGGCGAGGTCTTCGTGCTCGACATGGGCCAGCCGGTGCGGATCCTCGACCTCGCCAACCGGCTGATCCGGCTCTCCGGCCTGGTCCCTGGCCGGGACATCCAGATCGAGACCGTCGGGATCCGCGAGGGCGAGAAGCTCCACGAGGTCCTGTCCGACGGCCCGCTCAGCCCCAGCGACCACCCTAAGATCAACAAGGCCGCGCTCGGCCTCCCCGACGCCGACATGGTGGACCTGGAGGTCGACCGACTCGCCAAGCTGGCCTGCTCGGGAGATCGTGGCGAAGTCGCCATGTCACTGCACGGGCTGGCCCGTCACGGAGTGAGGCGGCTGGTGGCCGAAGTCGGTGGATCGCAGTCGGCGGCCCGCTGACCGGCCCGGACACGGGAGGCAGGCCCGCAGTGAGCAGCCAGGCGCCGACCGGATGAGCTCGAACCGGATCGACCCCCAAAGGAAGATGACAGGACACGAACACGTGAGTCAGGAACCCAACCCATGGATCTGAGTCGTATCGGCCGCATCGTCCGCGCCCGCTGGTGGGTGGTCCTGGCGACTGCCGTCCTCGGGGCTGCCGGGGGGTTGTGGTTCGCCAGCTACACGAACACCAACGTCGAGCCCCGGTTCGGGGCGTCCGCCGTCATCGAGTTCATCCTGCCGGCGGAGGAGGCGGCGCCGTCGCGGGCGAGCTCGGCCGGGTCGCCGGCGATGATCGAGGCGGTGGAGAACGCCCTCCCGGTGGCCGAGGAGGCCAACGCCGAGCTGCTCGAGTCCCCAGGGTTCCTCGTCGTGTCGGCCCCCAACGCGGGCACGCTGACCTTCCAGGCGCAGGCGCCCTCGGAGGAGACGGCGATCTCGATCGCCACCGAGATGCGGGACAACTACATCGCCATCGACCCGACCGTCATCGACGTCGATGCCGAGCTGGCGAAGCTGGTCGACGAGCGCGACACGCTCAATGCCCGGCTCGAAGAGCTCGCCGCCCTGGCGCCCGTGCCGGCGATCGAGGAGCCGCTCGGCCCGGGCGACACGGCGGAGCTGGCGGTGCTCGACAGCCAGATCGCCACGGTGACCGGCCGGGTCGCCGAGCTCGAGGACGAGCGGTTCGAATCCACCGATGAGGAGCGGATCGCCGAGATCGACGCCGAGCTGGGGGCCATCCGCCTCCGGCTCGCCCAGCTGAACCGGCAGCGCAACAGGATCGACCCCCCCGAGCCCGAACAGCAGATCGACCCGACGACCGGTGCCCAGATCGAGGACCTGAGCTACCTCACCGCCGCCCAGCAGCTTGAGAAGTCGGCGGCGGAGACCCGCCTGCTCGAGATCAACACCGAATACACGGACCTGCTCGCCACCGACACCTCACTGGCCGCCCGCTACGACCTGCAGGAGGTCGGCTCACAGGACATGACCCCGGCGCCGATCAGCCCCGTGCTCGGCGGCGTGCTCGGGCTGCTGGTCGGAGCCATCATCGGGATCGCCGGGCTGATGTTCACCGACCGGATGAAGGGCACCGTGTGGACGTCGGCCGACATGGAGAACGTCCCGCTGCTCGCCGAGGTGCCCGGTAGCCACCGCCGTGGCCACCAGGCGCGCGACCGCGGGGTGCAGACGGTGCGCTCGGCGGTCCTCGGCATCGCCCAGCTCGGTGGTCCCACCACGATCGGGTTCACCGGGCTTGCCGCCTCCGACGAGGACGTCAGCGACCTGGTGCTCGACGTGGCCCGAAGCCTCGCCGGTGTGGGACGGACGGTGCTGGTGGTCGACGGGCAGATCGGGGCCCAGCCGCTCCACCGCGACCTGATGAGCGGCAGCACGCTGGCCGAGCTCGACACGCACAGCATCGACGACACCAGCGTCGCCCTCGGCGTGGTCGGGGTCATCGACCGGGCCACCGAGGTGGCTCCCAACCTGTGGATCGTCCCCGGCGACCCGTCGGTGACCGATCCGGTCGACGTTCTCGCCAGCAAGGCCTTCCGCGAGCTGACCGACCAGGCGATCCGCCGCTTCGACATCGTCATGGTGGTGGGGCCCTCGGCCTTGTCGCCGTTCGCCTACGTCATGGCGGGGTCGGTGTCCTCCTACGTGGTGGTGGCGACGGTCGGCAAGACCCGCCAGGAGCACGTCGAGCAGATCGCCAAGCAGTTCTCCGCCAGCCGGAGCAGGCTGGTGGGATTGGTGCTGCTCGGTGGCCGCCCCCGGCGCGGGTTCGAGCAGCCGGTCGACCTCGGCCTCGCCCCTGTCGGTGTCGAGGAAGCGGCTGCCACGCCGGTGCCGGTCGAGGAGAGCGAGCAGACGCTGCTGGAGCGCCTCGGGGAGTCGATCGCCGCTTGGGGCGGCGACGACAACGAGCGCTGACGCGCGGAGGCAACGTGCCGAACCGGCTCACCCACCGGGCTGCGGACCGGCTGAAGGTGCTCACCCCGCTGACGGTGCGCCGGTGGTTGGTGCGCACCCGGCTGGCCATCCGCACCTTCACCGGCCGGTACCGCACCATGCCCGATGCGCTGATCATCGGCGCCCAACGCTGCGGTACCAGCTCGCTGTACAAGTACCTCGGCCGTCACCCCAACGTGGCGCCGTCGCTGCGCAAGGAGATCGAGTACTTCTCGATCGATCACGCCCGCGGTGAGCGCTGGTACCGGGCTCACTTCCCGCTCGAGCTGCGACGCCGGGTCGCCCGGTGGCGGGGGCGCCCCTGGCTCACCTTCGAGGCCACGCCCGACTACCTGTTCGACCCCAGGGTGGCGGAGCGGGTTCGTCGCCAGCTTCCTGCAGCCAAGCTGATCGTCATCCTCCGCGACCCGGTGTCTCGGGCGGTCTCCCACTACCACCACAACGTTCGCCATGCCCTGGAGCCGCTCGACCTGGCGGCCGCCCTCCACGCCGAGGACGAGCGGCTCGACGGCGCCTACCAGGAGGTCCTCGACCATCCCGACAGCCGCGCCCTCGCCCTTCGTCGCTACGCCTATGTTGGCCGGGGCCGCTACGCCGAGCAGCTCGAGCGATGGCGTGCGCTGTTCCCGGCCGAGCAGATGATGATCGTGAGCAGCGCCGACCTGTTCGACGCCACCGGCGACACGTTCGGGCGGATCCTCGACTTCCTCGGGTTGCCTCGCTGGCAGCCGGAGGAGTTCCGCAACTACAGCTACCGCAACCCGTTCGAGGGCGACTACCCGGACCCGTCACCCGAGGTCACCGCGTTCCTCGACGAGCGCTTCGCCGAGCCCAACCGGGCGCTGGTCGACCTGCTCGGCGACGAGTTCCGCTGGGACGCCGCGGTCTCGAGCTAGGCGGCCGTCCTGTACCCACCCAAGGAGCTGGCTCGACGGGCGAGCAAGGTGGTGTTCGCCGCCGCCGACCCGTTCCTCGGCGACTTCCCCGGCCCCCGCATCCTCATCTACCACCAGGTCGGGGCCGGGTTGGGACGCCAGATGGAGGTGACCGAGAACGCCTTCACCGCCCAGATGGAATGGGTCGCCGGCCGGTACCGGGTGGTCGACCTGGAGACCGCCCTGGCCCGTCGCGGCGACCCGGGCTCCGACCGGATGGTGGTGCTCACCTTCGACGACGGCTACGACGACTTCCACCGCCTCGGCTACCCGGTCCTGCTGCGACATTCGCTGCCGTTCACCCTCTACCTCACCACCAACCCGGTGGAGTCCGGCGAGCCGCTGACCCCGGGAGGGCGCGCCGAGCCGCTGCGCTGGGGCCAGGTCGAGGACATGGCCGGCTCGGGTCTGATGACCCTGGGTGCCCACACCCACCGCCATCCCGACCTGCGGGCCATCGGCGCCGACCAGATCGAGGACGAGCTGGGCACGTCCGACGAGCTGATCACCCGACGCACCGGGACGGCACCGGCCCACTTCACGTACCCGTGGGGCTTCTGGTCGCCGCAGGCGCATGAGGTGGTGTCCCGTCGCTACCGCTCGGCGACGGTGGGGAGCGGTGCCCCGGTCACCGGCGACACCGATCTGCTGACGGTCAACCGCATCCCGGTGCAGCTGGCCGACGGGGTCGCCTTCTTCAAGCGGAAGCTGCGCACCGGTCTGCGCATGGAAGACCGGTTGCGGCGGCGGGTGACCGGCTATGACGGTCCCTGAGGAGGCCGGCGCCACTCCCGGCGTCACCTACCTGTTCGTGATCAACTCGTTCGGGGCGGGTGGTGCGGAGCGGTCGCTGCTCGAGTTCCTGCCCAAGCTGGCCGCCACCGGGGTCCGCCCGGTCATCGCCTGCCTGTCACGCAGCGACGTCGGCTTCGAAGACGAGGTGCGCGCCCAGGGTTGGGACGTCCGCGTGCTGGCCGGGACCGGCCGGCTGGCCAAGGTCAGGTCGCTGCGGGCGCTCATCAGGGAGCTCCGGCCCGCCCTGGTCTACACCGCCTTGTTCGACGCCGACATCGCCGGCCGGATCGCCGCCGCCCGCACCGGGGTGCCGGTGGTGTCCAACCTGGCCAACACCGCCTACGACCCGGCCCGGCGGGCCGACCCCAACGTCGATGCCCGCAAGCTGGCGCTGGTGCGGATGGTCGACGGTTTCACCGCCCGGCACCTCACGGAACACTTCCACGCCATCAGCGACGCGGTGAAGGAGTCGACCGTGGAGACGATGGGGGTGGAGCCGGAACGGATCAGCGTCGTGCGGAGGGGTCGCGACGCCGAGCGACTAGGGGAGCCGTCGCCGGGGCGCACCGCCGCCGCCAGGGCACTCCTCGGGCTGCCGCCAGGCGCCCTCGTGGTGGCAACGGTCGGGCGCCAGGAGTACCAGAAGGGCCACCGCCACCTGGTTGACGCTTTCGCCACCGTGGTCGCACAGCGGCCCGAGGCGGTGCTGGTGATCGCCGGGCGGGAGGGCCACGCCTCGGCGGCCCTGACCGACCAGGTCGCCCGGCTCGGCCTCGACGACCGGGTCCGCCTGCTCGGCCACCGCGCCGACGTGGCCGAGGTGCTCGCCGCCGCCGACCTCTTCGCGTTCCCCTCGGTCTACGAAGGGCTGGGGGGCGCCCTCATCGAGGCGCTGGCGCTCGGGCTGCCGATCGTTGCCAGCGACCTGCCGGCGCTGCGCGAGGTGGTGCGACCAGGGGAGAACGCCGACCTGGTGCCGCCCACCGACTCGGCCGCCCTGGCCGCCGCCGTCGTCGCCCTGCTCGACGACCCGGCCAGGAGGCAGGCGTACGGCGCCCGCAGCCGGCAGTTGTTCGAAGATGGGTTCGACGCCGACCGGGCCGCCGACGAGGTGGTGACCCTGCTCGCCGGGATCGCCCGGCCGCAGGGCTGAGCGGTCAGTCGGGCCCCGGGCTCGGGTCCGGTGTGCTGCCCGAGGGATCGCTGCCGGGCCCCTGCGTGTCGTCGTCGGTCGGGGTCAGTCCGTCCTGTATGCGGCCCACCGAGGCTTTGATGCGTTCCTTGCGATCGGACCACTTCTTGTCCTTCTCCTCGCCAAGGGCGCGCATCCGCTCCTCGTAGTCGTCGGTGCTCTCGATGTTCTCCGAGGCGATGACCTCGTAGTGGTCGGCGTACGTGCCGATCAGTGCCGCCACCACGGCGGCTGCGGGCAGGGCGAGGAGCGCTCCCGACTCCCCCGAGCAGCGCGGCGCCGACGATGACCGAGCCGAAGGCGACCGCCGGGTGGATCTCCATGGTGTTGGCGGTCACCCTCGGGGAGATCAGGTAGTTCTCGATCTGCTGGTAGACGGTGACGGAGAGGATGACCCACAGGGCTTGGATGGGGTCCCCGTCGACCAGGGCGATGAGCGTCGGCAGCGCCCCCGCCAGGTAGGTCCCGACGGTGGGGATGAACTGCGAGACGAGACCCACCCAGACCGCCAGGGCGAAGGCGTAGGGCAGCCCGATGATGGTGAACGCCACGAAGTGGAAGGCGAACGAGCAGAGGGCGAGGAGCAGCCGCGAGTAGACGTAACCGCCCACCTTCTCGATCGTGATCGCGGTGATGGTGTCGATGTGGAGCTGCTGGGCGGGCGGGAAGCGGCCGAGCGTGGCCTCTCTCAGCTTGGGCAGGTCGGCGAGGATGTAGAAGACGAAGAGGGCGATGGTGAACGCCTGGAAGACGATGCCGAGGGCGGTGGTGGCCAGGCCGAGGATGCCGCCGAGGGCGTTGGCGGCGAGCTCGGTGAGCTGCTCCCGGTTCCCGGTGAGCTGAGTGACCGTGTCGTCCACGTTGATCTCGATGCCGAAGGAGTCGTTGAGCCACCCGGCGATGGACTCGACGTAATCGGGAGCCTTTTCGATGAGGCTGATCACCTGGCTCACCAGGACCTGGGTGAAGGCGAGGAGCATCGCCACCGTGAGGATGCCGCCCGCGACCATGACGAGCCCGGTGGCCGGCCCCCGACGCCAGCCCCGCCGCACCAGGTAGTCGACCGCCGGGAGCAGGGCGAAGGCGATGAACACGGCGATCAGCAGGGTGATCAGGAAGCTGGCGGCGGCCTCGAAGACCCAGGTGGCCGCCGAGATCACCGCCAGTGCCACCACCGCGGCAGCTCCGACCCGGGGAAGCCAGATCCGGTACCAGGTGCGGGGCTTGGCCTTGTCGGCCGGCAGCGGCGGCACCCGGGAGAGTCTCTGCCTCGGCATCGGCGGCAGCATACGTTCCCGCAGCGAACGGTTCCGGGAATGGGTCGGGGGACCCGTTGCGGGCGCTGACGCCGCCGGTACGCTTCGGACGTCGGCGTGCCCCGAGAGTTCGGGGACAACGCCGGAAGTGTCGGCCATTTCGCGGGGGGTGTAGGACGTTGGCCGGAAAGAGCCCGGTGCGGCTGCTGATCATCGGCAGCCGCCACCATGTGGACACCATGGTTTCCAGCGCCCACGGTGGCTCGATCCTCGACCGAGGGGTCGCCGAGGTCGCCGCCGACCGATACCCCGGGGTGACGGTCGAAGTCGAGGTGGAGCTCGTCGACGGGTTCGCCGAGCTGCGGCGCCGCCTCGAAGCTGGAGGCCGACCGTCCGCCGATGTCGTCATCCTGTCCGTCGACGACGAGGTCCGCCGCCTGGGCAGCCGCTCCACCGTAGCCAGCACCGCCGTTGCCGCCGTTGAGGCGGATCTGTCGGCGATCACCGCCGCATACAAGGCCGCCGATACCCGCGTGATCGTGGCCAACGCCTGCACCGTCGACCCCGACTCCTGGGCCCGCAGCTACGCCGGCCACGAGGAGGAGCCGGTCGGTCTGCGCGCCCACCGGCTCGACGCCATGCTGGTGCGGGTGTCGCACGACCTCGGGATCTCAGTCGTCGACGTCGACCGCGCCGTCGCCGAGATCGGCGCCGCCGGCAAGCTCGATGCCGCCATGGTCTACCGGCCCGAGGCGGCGGCACGCATCACCGAGGAGACCGTGGCGGTGCTCGCCGACTACGGCTTCTTCGACGACCGTCCTCTCTTGGAGCAGGTGGGCGCGGCCGCAGGGGAGGGGTCGTGATCCTGCAGCTCCGGATGCCGGTGGTCGAGCAGGCCTTCGGGGGCGGCCGGCTGGTCCGCTGGCACGTCTCGCCCGGCGACACCTTCGGCCCCGGCCAGCGCATCTGCACCGTCGCCGTCGAGCAGGCCAAGCTGGTGCGCCGTACCGCCGAGAAGGGCGGGCTGCTGCGGCGCTCCAACGGGATGGTCAACCGAGAGGACACCGGCAAGGCCAACGTGTACCTCGAGGTCGAGCTGATCTCGAACGACCGGGGGCGGCTCGACCGCGGCCTGGTCGGCGAAGGGGACCGGGTCACGGCGGGTGACCCCCTCGGGGTGGTCACCACCACCGACCACGACGGCGCGGTCGACGACGGATCATGGCGGGACGCCCCGTTGGTCAGGGTGACCGCACGCTACGGCGACGACGGGGAGGGTGAGTGATGGCGGCCAGATCGACCAAGGTGGCGATGAAGGCGGTGCGGACCGTGTTCGGTCGCGATTCAGCCGTGGAGAGGTGGGCCCGGGATCGGTACCGGGAGAACCGAAAGAGCGAGGTCCGGTTCGAGAGGGGCGACGGCTGGGTGCAGATCAGCGGGGCGGCGTTCGTCATCGTCAGCGAGTCCCCCGACCTGCCCGAGCCGCGCCGGGGCATCCTGTTGCGGGGCGGCTGCGACCTGCCGTCCACCTACACGGCGGCGCCGCTGATGCGTTCGGGGATCGAGGGGACGGTGGCCATCTACCGCCAGCTCGGCGGCACCGGGAGCCACCGCTCCGACCAGCTCCTCCAAACGCTCGACGGCATCGACCTGGCGAACGTGCAGGACGCCATGGAGAAGCTCGAGCTCCGCCAGCCCTACTTCGAGCCCATCATGTTCCAACCCGACTTCGAGATCAGGCGGCATCCGCAGGCCGGCCGCTTCCCGACCACTGCGGTTGTGATGTCGATCGCCCAGGACGAGGTGCGCCAGCTCTACCGGCACAAGGAGCACGGCTACGTGGTCGACCCGGGCGGCTGGTGGCTCAACCAGGACCTGGAGCGGGTGCTCGACGACCTCTCCGCGGTCGAGTGGTTCCGGGAGCACTTCACCAAGATCGGCCGGCTCTCCATCGAGCAGTCCGTCGCCAACAACACGAGGGTGATCGACGAGCTGCGTTCACGGATCGGCGCCAAGGTCGTCTTCTACAACACGATGGTGGTCGACCCGGGGTCGACGGTGCACAACTACCAGTGGCTCAACGCCGCCCATGCCGCCCGTCGCCGCCAGTTCGCCATCGCCCTCGCCGAGATGTCGGCCGACCTCGACTTCCCGGTGGTGGACATCGACCGGCTGCTGAAGAGCGAGGGTGTCAAGGAGCAGGTCGACTTCGCCCACTTCCCGGTGGAGCGGATGCAACCGATCGGCGCCGAGTTCCACCGGATCATCAAGGACCTCGGGATCGTCTGATCGGCGAGCCCGCGATGAGCCCGTTCGTGTTCTTCGTTGGGTCGGGTCGGTCCGGCACGACCCTGTACCGCAACATCTTCGACTCGCACTCCGAGCTTGCCATGACCCACGAGGCCCACTTCGTGGCGCCCATGGTCCGCAACCGGAGCACGTACGAGGGCGACGGGTTCGCCGTGGCGAAGTTCGTCGACGACCTCTACCGGAACCCCAACTTCCGTCGCCAGGGCCTGGAGCGGGCGGACGTGGAAGCGGCGCTGGCGGCGGCTCCACCCGAGGACACCGCGGCGGCGGTCCGCATCGTGTTCGCCACGTATGCCGCCCGGCACGGCAAGCGACGCTACGGGGACAAGACCCCGGGCTACGTCACCGGCATCGGGCTCCTGGCCGAGGCGTTCCCGGAGAGCCGGTTCGTCCACATCATCCGCGACGGCCGCGACGTGGCCCTCGGCTACCTCGACCGCGAGGAATGGGGGCCGAGCACCCTCGCCGACGCCGCCTTCTACTGGGCGAGCCGGGTGCGGCGGGGGCAGGCGTCGGGGCGGGAGCTGGGCCCGACCCGGTACACCGAGTCCCGCTACGAGGACCTGGTGGCCGACCCCGAGGAGGTCACCCGCCGGCTGTGCGGGTTCCTCGACCTCGAGTACGAGGACGAGATGATGCGGTACCACGAGCGCGGTGCCGCATTCATCGCCGCCACCCGTGACCCGCAGGCGTTCGGGGGGCTGGCCAGGCCGGTGACCAAGGGGATGCGCGACTGGCGCACCGAGATGGAGCCCGACGACGTCCTCCGCTTCGAGGCGATCGCCGGCGACCTGCTCGCCGAGCTGGGGTATGAGCTCACCGGAGTGCCGACGCCGCCGTCGGTGAAGCTCGAGGTGGCCAGGGCGCGACTCGGGTGGGAACGGCAGCGCCTCGCCGCCCGGCTCCAGCCGCTCACCGCCCGGGTCAGGAAGCGGGCCGGCTCGCCGAGCTGAGCCCGTACAGCTCGAGCAGGCTGGTGGCGACCTCCTCGGGGGAGAACGACCGGCTGCGGTCGCGGCCCGCCTGTCCCAACGAGCGGCGCAGCCCGGGGTCGTGGACGAGCCGTCGCAGGGCGGCGGCGGCCATTTCAGGATCCTCGACCGGGTACAGGAGCCCGGCCTCCTCGTCGCCGAGCAGGTCACGGAGCGGGGGGATGTCGCCGGCGACCACCGGGATGCCGTTCATCATCGCCTCGGCGGCCACCCGGCAGAACGACTCGGCCCGGGAGGCCACCCAGACGACGTCGACGGCGGCGTAGGCGGCCCGCACGTCGTCGAGCTTGCCGACGGGCTCGACGCGGTCGGAGCCCCACCGGTCGAGCTGCTCCCAGATCGCCGGGGACCTGCCGTGCCGGTCGAGGTTGACGTAGAGCTGGATCTTGACCGGCTCATCGGCGAGGGCGGCGACCACAGGAGGGACCAGGTCGAATCCCTTCCGGTGGGTGACTCCGCCGAGGAAGCCGACGGTCACCGGGTCCTCGTCGTCTTCGACGACCATGTCGCGGTCTTCGACGACCATGTCGCGGTCGGGGCGCTCGGCGGCGACCACGTCGGCCGGGTCGATGGGGTTGGGGACGATGGCGGCGTCGCCGGGGCGGCACAGCCCGTTGGCCACGGCCGAGGCCTCCGCCGTGGTCGACACCGCCGCCAGGCGGAGGCGGGGGACCAAACGCCGCACCAGCGGGCCGATGCGCGATCCCCAGGTCGACCCGGTCGGGTCGTGGATCCAGGCAACCACCGGCACCCGCGAGACGACTGCGGCCGGGGTGGCCAGGTTGAGCCCGGTGAGGGCGTTGGCGTGGATGGCGGCCACCCGGCGCCGGTTGCGGACCAGCCACCAGGCGATCCGCCCGCCGGCGGCGATGCGGAGCCACCGGTCGGTCCAGTGGTGGGGGCGGCGCGGGAGCACCACGTACTCCTCGACCAGATTGCGCTCCCGCACCAGGTCGGTGAACGCTCCCCGGGCCGGTGCCGCCAGGATCCGGGTCACCCGGCCCTCGAGTTGCTCGAACAGGGTGAGCAGGCTCCGGTTCGAGCCCCCGAGCGGCCCCGGGGTGGCCACGAACAGGATCCCCGGCAGCTCACCCACGGTGTTCTCCTCCACTGTCCGCATTCCCCTTCCGCCGTTGTCTTCTTTCCCTTCCCCGCCTCCGTTGTCTGCTTTCCCCTCCCCGCCCGGCGGGGAGGGGTGGCGGTTGCACGGGCCGAAGGCCGGCACGGACGCCGGGGAGGGGTCTGGCCGATCGCCGTCGTGCCGCACTCGACCAGCCCGTGGTTGGTCCCACACCTGCGAAACGCCAGCCCGGCGGGATCTTAGGGCAGGGGGAGCGAGGGCAGAGAGACGGCCCGCGATGGGGTAGGGGCCCCATCTGCGGGAGGAGCCGAGCCCTGCGAGGCGGGCATATCAAGTGCGATCGGCCCAGTCTCAAGCGGGGGAGCCGCTGATAGAGTGCGGGACCAGATGGCCGCCGGCGCGCGCCGGCGACCGGGCACACGGTCGAGGACGGGGGGCATTCGGTGGACTTCTCCTGGAGCGACGAGCAGGTCGCCTATCGGCAGGCCGTCGTCGAGTTCGCCCAGAAGGAGCTGAACGACCGCATCGCCGAGCGCGACGCCGCCTCCGAGTTCTCCCGTGATGCCTGGCAGAAGTGCGCCGACTTCGGGCTCCTCGGGCTCCCGTTCCCCGACGAGTACGGCGGCCAGGGGGCCGACTACCTGACCACCATGCTGGCGATGGAGGCGCTCGGTTACGGGTGCCGCGACAACGGGCTGATCTTCTCGCTGGGCGCCCACCTCTGGTCCGGGGCGACGCCGATCCTCCGCTTCGGCACGCCCGACCAGAAGGACCGCTACCTGCCCGGGATGATCGACGGCTCGCTGATCGCCGTGCAGGGGATGACCGAGCCGGGGTCGGGCTCGGACGCCTACAGCCTGGCCACCACCGCCACCCCGGATGGCGACGACTGGCTGCTCAACGGCTCCAAGACCTTCATCACCAACGCCCCGGTCGCCGACGTGTTCGTGGTGTTCGCCACCGTCGACCGATCGAAGGGCTGGCTGGGGCTCACCGCCTTCATCGTGGAGCGGGACATGCCCGGGCTTGTCGGTCGGCAAGCCGTTCCACAAGATGGGGATCCGCACCTCGCCGATGAGCGAGCTCTCCTTCGAGGACTGCCGGGTCCCCGGCGGGAACCTGCTGGGGAAGCGGGGCTCGGGGATGATGGTGTTCAACCACTCGATCGAGCACGAGCGGGGGGCGATCCTCGCCCACACCCTGGGCACCATGGAGCGCCAGCTCGAGGAGGCGCTCGAATACGTGCGCTCCCGCAAGCAGTTCGGGCAGAGCATCGGCAAGTTCCAGTCGGTGGCCAACCGCCTGGTCGACATGAAGGTCAGGCTCGAGTCGGCCAGGCTGCTCGTCTACAAGCTGGGTTGGGAGTGGGACCGCGGCGGGGGCAAGCCGATCGACGCCTCGATGGTGAAGCTGGTGCTGTCGGAGGCCTGGGTGCAGTCGAGCATCGACGCCATGGCGGTCCACGGCGCCTACGGCTACATGACCGAGAGCGAGATCGAGCGCGAGGTGCGCGACGCCATGGCCAGCCGCATCTACTCGGGCACCTCCGACATCCAGCGGAACATCATCGCCAGCCAGATGAAGCTGTGACGCCATGAGCTACCGCTACCTGGTCAACCACTACCTCGAGGACTCGGCCGACGCCACGCCGGACAAGGTGGCGGTGGTCGACGGCGAGCGGACGATCACCTACGGAGAGCTGGAGGCCAGGGCGAACCAGGTGGCCAACCTCCTCATCGAGCTGGGCGTCCGCCGCGGCGACCGGGTGGGGATCTTCCTGCGCAAGTCGATGGAGTCGGTCATCGGCATCTTCGGGGTGATGAAGGCGGGCGCCTGCTACGTCCCGCTCGACCCGGGCGCCCCCGACGCCCGCATCGGCTACATCGCCGGCAACTGCGGCATCCGCCACCTGGTAACCGGGACCGAGAAGCGCCGCTCATGGGCAGCGCTGCGGGACGAGGGCGCCGACCAGCTGGCCCACCTGGTTGTGCTCAATGCCGCCGACACCGCCGCCCTGCCTCCCGTCGACGGGATGACGGCGTGGGCTGCGGACACCGTCGACCGGCAGCCCACTGATCTGCCCGATGCGGGCACCGTGCAGCAGGACCTGGCCTACATCCTCTACACGTCGGGCTCCACCGGCACGCCCAAGGGGGTGATGCTCAGCCACCTCGCCTGTCGCGGGTTCGTCGACTGGGCCGCCGAGGAGTACGGGGTGGTCGCCGACGACATGGTGTCGAGCCACGCCCCGCTCCACTTCGACCTGTCCACCTTCGACCTGTACGCCGCCGCCCGGGCCGGGGCCACCCTGGTGCTCGTCCCGTCCAAGATGTCGGTGTTCCCGGTCGAGGTCGCCAAGTTCATCGACCGGCACCGCATAAGCGTCTGGTACTCGGTGCCCAGCATCCTCACCATGCTGGTCGAGCACGCCGATCTCGCAGTAGGGGCGCTGCCCAGCATCCGGGTGCTGCTGTTCGCCGGCGAGGTGTTTCCCACCAAGTACCTGTCCCGCCTCATGAAGCTGATGCCCGGGATCACCTTCGGCAACCTGTACGGGCCCACCGAGACCAACGTGTGCACCTACTACAACGTGCCGGAGCCACCGGACGAGGCCGCCCCTCCGGTGTCCATAGGCTCGGCGATCGGCAACGTCGAGTGCTTCGTGGTCGACGAGGACCTGGCCGAGGTGGAGAAGGGCACGGTGGGGGAGCTGCTGGTGCGGGGCCCCACCGTGATGCGCGGCTACTGGGGCGACCCGGAGCGCACCCGGGAGCGGCTGATCCGCGACCCGCGTGACCCGGTGTTCGGCGACCCGGTGTACCGCACCGGCGACCTGGTGGAGGAGATGCCCGACGGCAACTACAAGTTCCTCGGCAGGCGGGACAACCAGATCAAGAGCCGCGGCTATCGCATCGAGCTGGGCGACATCGAGTCGGCGATCAACGCCCACCCCGACGTGGTGGAGTGCGCCGTGGTGGCGGTTCCCGACGAGATGATCTCCAACCGCATCCGCGCTTTCGTGGCGGTGAAGGCACCGATCACCGAACCAGAGATGGTCGCCTTCTGCGCCGAGATCATCCCCAAGTACATGATCCCCGAAGTCTTCGCCTTCCGCGAGACGCTCCCCAAGACGTCCACCGGCAAGATCGACCGCCAGACGCTCAACGCCGAAGCAGTCGCCGGCGTCTGAGCGGGCGCCCTGGCCGGCCCGACCGCTCGGTGGCGAGCCGGACGAGACACCCGGCCCGATCTAGCTACCAGGCCCGACCGGACTCTTCCTGCTGCTCGCACATTCCAAAGAACCCCCGATGACCCTCGCAGCCCGGGCCTCGCTGGTGGCGCATTAGGGTGGCGCCACGGGGTCTAGACGGTTTGGAGGGCACGGATGGACTCCAGGAGAACTGCGTCGATATTCGGGTGGCTGTTCATCGCCACCTTCGTTCTCTCCATTCCAGCCTTCTTCATCTTCTACGGTCCGGTGCTCGACACACCCGGCTACATCACCGGCGCGGGCGCGGACGAGTCCACGCTCGTCGGTTTGGGGGCTGTCTCCGAGGTTCTCCTCATCGTCGCCAATGTGGGTACCGCCGTGGTGCTGTTTCCGATCATCAAGCGTCAGAGCGAAACGGGCGCCATCGGCTATGTCTCGGCTCGCATCATCGAGGCCGTCTTCATTGCGATCGGCCTCGTCAGCATCCTCGCCATCCTGTTTCTTCGCGAAGACAGCCCGAGCATCGAGGACGCCGCCATCGGCCAGGTCTTCCTGGCGATCTATGATCGAGCGTTCCTGGTCGGCCCGGGGTTCTTCGCCGGCCTCGCCAACGGTGTGATCCTGGGCTACCTCATGTACCGGTCCGGCTTGGTGCCACGTGGCATGACGATGCTCGGGCTCATCGGAGGTCCGCTGATCATGCTCTCGGGGATCGCCATCATGCTCGGCCTGACCGAGCGGGGCGGCGCCCTCCAAGGCATCGCGACCATCCCCGAGTTCCTCTGGGAGCTGTCGCTCGGCATCTACTGCGTCGTCAAGGGGTTCAAGCCGTCTCCAATTCTCACGGAGGCTCCCGAGATCGGTGGCGTCTCGCCGGCCTGACCTTGCGGGGGATCACGGTACGGCGGCAGCGCGCCAGGGACGTGGCGAGACAGCACACCTACTTGTGCTGAGTACGCGGCGAATTGCAGTGGTTGACCGCGTATATTGGTACTTGACAGTCGAACACTTGTTCGATATACTGAGAAGAGCTTCCCCGCTGACAGGTCTTGCGTACGTGTGGGAGGTGCCAAGTGAGCGGTCTGCGTTCGGTGATCGAAGAGATCGTCGCCAACGACTTGGCGTCCATGTCGGGTGACGAACTCGCCGCCGACGTCGTCGAGGTCTCCCGGGCCGTCGACGTGCTCACGTGCCGGATCGCCGCCATCACCGACGAGGTCCGACGGAGGGGCATCCACGAGGCGCAGGGCTTCCTGTCGGTGACCCGGTGGCTGGCGCACACCAGCGACACCGACGACTCCACCGCGCAGCGCATCGTCACCATGGGCCGGACGCTCCGAGAGCACCCCGATACGCGGCACGGGGCCGAGAGTGGCGACCTGTCCGGGTCACGGCTGCGGATCCTCACCCGGGCGGCGCGGGCCCACCCCGATGCGTACCGGGACCACGAGGGGATGCTGTTGGAGCTCGCCGAGAAGCTCGAGCTGCGTGATCTGCGCAAGGTGGTCACCCACTGGGCCAACTGCGCCGACGCCGTCGCCGCCGAGCGGACCTTCGCCGAGCAGCAGGAAGCCTCCTACCTGTTCGTGTCCCTTACCGCCGACGACATGGTCAAGATCGACGGGCTCCTCGACAAGGAGACCGGTGAGGCGGTGCTCACCGCCCTCGACGCCGCCATGACCCCCGAAGCGAGAGCCGACGGCGCCACCGGGGACCTGCGGCCGGCCCCGCGGCGACGGGCGACCGCCCTCGGTGACATCTGCACCCGGTTCCTCGACCACCATCCCGGGGTCATCGGCGGGCAGAAACCGCACGTCAGCGTGATCGTCGACCTCGACACCCTCCTCGACAGGGGCGGTAAGCGCTGTGAACTGGCCCGCACCGGCACCATCACGGCCGAGACCGCCCGCCGCATCCTCTGTGACGCCGAGGTCACCCGCATCATCGTCAACGGCGATTCGGTGCCCTTGGACATGGGACGGGCGGTGCGCACCGCTACCCCCGCCCAGCGCAAGGCCCTCGCCATCAGAGACGGCGGCTGCACCTGGCCCGGATGCCGGCGTCCCCCCGAGTGGACTGACGTCCATCACCGCACCCACTGGGTCCACGGCGGCACCACCGACCTCGACGACCTCGAGCTCCTCTGCAAGCCACACCACATGGCCGAACACCGTGGCCAGCCCCGATCCGGCTCTGCCGCCGACCACATCGTCCTGAGACGCTGACGGCGTTCGTAGGTTGGTCGACCGGATCGATGAATAGGGTGATCACCCGATGCGCTCGGCGCTCCTCTGTGGCACGGTGTCTCTGGGTCACGAATGACTCCTGATCAAGCGACTGCCTGATACCTGCTGACAACTCGATCGGGGAGGGATCCGATGTCGCCAGCCGATACCGAAGGGGCGCCGAGCGGTTACACGCTGGCCGCATTCGCCCTGTCGGTGACGCTCGGCGGGGCCAACTTCCTGGCTGTCCGGTTCAGCAACCGTGAGTTGGACCCGATCTGGGGAGCCGGCCTCCGCTTCAGCCTCGCTGCTGCGCTGTTCGTCGTGATCGTCTGGGCCATGCGGCTCCGCTGGCCGCGAGGTCGGCAGCTGGGGCTCACCGTCGCCTACGGGTTCCTCAGCATCGCCCTCTTCTACGCCCTGATGTACTGGGCCTTGGTGCAGGTCACCGCCGGCGTGGCCACCGTCGTGCTCGCCGTGGTCCCGCTGCTCACCGTGCTGCTGGCGGCGGCGCAACGACTGGAGCGGCTGCGCCGACGGGCAGTGGTCGGCTCGCTGCTGGCCCTACTCGGCATCGCCTGGATGACGTTGGGCCCGCAGGACCTGGAGGTGCCTCTCCCGGCGCTGCTGGCGATGCTGGCAGCCGCCCTGTGCATCGCAGAGGGCGTGATCCTGGGCAAGCGGCTGTCCGGCGCGCATCCTGCGATGACCAACGCGGTCGCCCTGCCCGTCGGCGCGGTGGCCCTGCTCGGGCTGTCGGCGGTCGCCGGCGAGGACTGGGTCGTGCCCACCCAGCCCGAGGTGGTGTGGTCGGTTGTGTACCTGGTGACGCTCGGCTCGGTCGGTCTCTTCGTCCTCGTGCTGCTGGTGGTCCGGGATTGGACCGCCTCCGCCACCTCCTACATGTTCGTCCTGTTCCCGGTGGTGACCATGCTGCTGAGCGCCTGGCTGGCGGACGAGCCGGTGACCGCCCAGGGAGTCGTCGGTGCCGGGCTGGTGATGGCGGGGGTGTGGTTCGGCGCCCTGTCACCCGCCGCCCGTCGAGACCCCGCACCGGTCCTCGCCGAGGCTCCGACGACGTCGGGTGCCTGAGAACGGCCGCAACGCGGAGAGGGCGCCCCGGAGGGCGCCCTCTCCCCGAATCGGTCGGTTTACTCGATCAGTTGAGCTTGGAGTCCACCAGCTTGGCGATGCGCTCCAGCGTCTCGAAGTTCTCCAGGTTCACTTCCTCGGCGTCGACCGAGACGCCGAACTTGCTCTCGATGAACGAGACCAGGGTGAAGATCCCCAGCGAGTCGATGACGTCCTCCTCGAGGAGGTTGGTGCCGTCCTCGATGGTGACATCCCCGTCGGAGGCGAACTCCTCGACGATGTAGTCCTTCAGCGTTGTCTTGGTGTCCGCCATGCGGAGGTGCTCCTTGGTTTGCTTTCTGCCTGTTGCCGGTCGTGGTGCCGTCGAGGTCAGTCGACCGGCATGTCGGTCAGGTACGGCGCCCACAGGTGGCCCGGGGTGCTCTCCACCGTCTTGATGATGTTGCGCATCGCCTCCAGAACCGGCGCCTCCGAGCGGTCGTAGACCTCGCCCTGGAGCAGCGCGTGGATCTGCTGGCGGTACTCCTTCGACTGGATGAAGAAGGTGAAGAGGTGCATCAGCTTGTAGTAGAGGCGGATGAACTCGTACCAGATGCCCACCCCGGCCTTCACCCGGTCCTCGTACGGCTGCAGCGCCTCTTCGGAGCGGTCACCGGTCTCCAGGGCCTTGACGATCAGCTCCGAGGCATACCGGGCGCTCTCGCAGGCGATCGACACCCCGGAGGAGAAGATCGGGTCCACGAAACGGGCGGCGTCGCCGAGCAGCATCCAGCCGTTGCCGACGAACCGCTCCATCTTGTAGCTGTAGTCGGCCTCGGTCCAGAACTCGTCGACCTGCTTGGCCGGCTCCAGCGCCTTCACCAGGTCCGGGCTCTTGGCGACCATCTCCCAGAACCACTCTTCCTTGCGCTGGGCCGACTGCTTGAAGACCTCACGCTCGGCGACCACGCCCACGGACGTGATCGTGTCGGTGATCGGGATCTGCCACACCCAGCCCCGGTCGATGGGCAGGAAGTAGATGTGGATGTAGTCGGCGGTGTCCGGGTTGTCTCCCCGGTGCACGTTCTCGAACCAGGTGGAAACCGCGAACTGGTTGAACAGCGGGTCCTTGATCCGCAGCCCGCGCTGCCCGCCGAGGATCGTGGAACGCCCCGAGCAGTCGATGACCATCTTGGCGGGGATGTCCATGGTCTGGCCCTCGATCTCGACCCGGACGCCGCAGGCGTAGTCGTCCTCGTCGAACAGGACCTCCTTGACGGCGGCTCCCTGGACGACCTTCGAGCCGAGGCTCTTGGCGTGCTGGAGCAGCAGGTGATCGAGCTTGCCCCGGTCGACGTGGTAGGTGTAGTCCTGGTCGACCCCCGGCTGGGGGAACTCGGCGAAGACGATCGACACCTCGCCCTTGGCCGACGTCGGGTGCCAGGCGGCGCCGTACTTCTTGGGGAAGTTCTCCCGCTCCATCACCGGAAGAAAGCCGACGTCGTCGAAGTTGCGGGTGGTCGACGGCACCATCGACTCGCCGATGTGGCGGCGGGGGTGCATCGCCTTCTCGATGATGAGGTTGTCGACCCCTGCCTTGGAGAGGTAGGAGCCGGTCATCGAGCCGGCAGGTCCCCCACCGATGATGATGACGTCTGCCATGCGAGTGCCCCCTTGAATGCTGTCTCAGGTCGTGTGAAGTCCGCGATCGCTTGCGAATGAGCGGTTCTTGGACCGATCGGCCGATGCCCCCCGCAGCACCACCCAACGTAGGTCATCCCCCGCGCCCAGTCAATCTCAGGGGGTAGGGCGCCCGAATCATTAGCGCGCAGCGCCCGTCATCACGCGGCGGGCGGGTCCTCTTCCTTGCGTCGGGTCTTGTCACGGATGAACCGCACAACCAGGAACAGGAGCATCATCGCTCCCGCCCCGGCCAGGGCCCACGCCAGCGGCGGAACGTCTTCGATGTCCGCCGGCCCTGCGGCAACGGAGTCGGGATCGTCGTCGTCTGGGGCTCCGGTGGCGCCGGGTGCCTGTTGGCCGGAGTCCTGCTCCTGCCGTTCCTGCTCCCGTTCGGCCCGCTGCTGCTCGCGTCGCTCCCTGCGGGTGGTGTCACCGGTCAGCGAGCCCTGGTCGCCGGGGGAGCCGGTGCCGGAGGTCTCGCCCTGGTTGTCAGAGCCCGGGCGGCCGGTGGTATCCGGTACCGGGAGCGTCGCCTCGGAGAGCCCGGGGTCGCCGGCGAGCGTGGTGGTGGTGACGGTTGCGGGCTCCGGGGCTTCGGCTGCGGTGACCGGCTCGCCGAACAGCCAGGTGGCGGTTGGCTCGTCCCGCAGGAAGTCGAGCAGCAGGTCCGCCACCTTCTCGGAGCCGTTCCCGTTGGGGTGGATGCCGTCCGAGTTGAGGTCGCCGCACTCCCAGGTCAGCCCGTCGGAGCGGGGGGTGGTGCCGTCCGCCCAGATGTACGGTCCCCAGGCGATCCAGGGGGCGACCACCTCACCGCGGCCTGGGTCGGCGTTGAGCACCGGGTTACCGGCGATCTGCTGCTCGATCACCCACTTCACCCCGAACCCCTCCTCGTAGGCATTGGGCTCGGGGTTCGACGAGGTGACGGCGTTGTAGCCGCCGTAGATGCGGGAGGAGAGGTAGGCGACCTGGAGGTTCGGGATCTTCTGCTGGATGGTCCGCAGAGCGGCGGTGAGCATGCCGCGGTAGTCGAAGATGTTGGCCGGGAAGTCGGCCGGCGGCTCCTCGTACCGCTCCGGGATCTTCACCCATGCCCCCTGCACCTGCTCGGCGGTGACCCCGGCGTCGAGGAGGGCGCGATCGAACAACGACCAGACGTCGTCGTTCGGGTCGAGCCACGAGCTCACCGGCTCGCCGTTCTGGGCGGCGTTGACCAGGACGATCGAGTCGGCGACCTCCGGCCCGGCGGCTTCGAGGAAGGCGGTGAACTCGCGCCTGGTGTTGGAGACGCCGATGGAGACGAAGGCGATCTTTCCATCGGGGTCGGGGTTGCCGCTCTCGTCGCGCGGGGTGATCTCCGCCGCCCGCATCATCCCCAACGCCTGGTGCGGCGCCGGGATCTCGTTGGAGCCTCGCGGGTAGAGGCCACCCTGGGCGCCGAGATAGGTGTCGTCCCCGAGGTCGATGATCGGGGTCTTGCCGGTCGAGTCCAGCGTGCAGTCGATGTCGTTGCCCGCCTGGGCGAGGGCGGATCCGCTGTGCGCCGAGAAGGCGTTGAGGGCGGAGATCAGCGACGCCGCCAGCAGGGTGGCGGCGAGCGCGGCCGATGCACGGCGGGCCGGGGACCTCGATCTCACCTCGGCGAGCTTAGGAGGCGCCCGTGGATACCTTGCTGCGCCGGGCCCTGGTCCGGCCAGGGGCGGCCGCCAGGATGACGCCGACGGCGAGGAACGGGACGGCGAACAAGGCGGCGGTGAGGAGCTCGCTGCGGAGCCCGGCGAACCGGGTGATGCCGACCACGAGCAGGGCATGGATGGCGCCCAGGATCAGCACGCCCCGTACCCCGCTGGCAGCCAGGTCCTGGAGCGCGGTCGGCGACCGGCGCGACAGCCAGCGGCCGATCGGCTCGACCAGCATGAGACCCACCGCGCCGACGGCTCCGACGATGGCACCGGGTCGTGACATGCCGGCGTCGGCGGCGACGTAGCCGATCAGGCCGACGGCGGCGGCGCCGCCCGGGCCGAGCGAAAGCATCCGCAAGGGGAAGCCGGCGATGGCGGCGGGAAGGGCGGCGGCTGCCAGCCCGAGCGGCAGCTCGGTGTCCGGGACGGTCACCACGACGCCCACCATCGTGATGAAGAGGAAGGGCGGCCCCACGGCGGCCCGGCGGAAGACCCGGTCGAAGTCGACCACCATCCCGGCGGCGATGGCGACGACGACCACCAGCCAGGGCTGGAAGTCGGCCGGCGGGAACTCGCTCAAGTAGACGATGGCGACCGCGCCGGGGAGCGCTCCCAGCATCACCTCCCATGGACGGCGACCCAGCAATCCGGCCGCCAGCAGCAGCGGCAGCCCGACGACGACACCGAGCGGCAGGGTGGCGTGGCGGGACATGACCGCCAGACCGGCTCCGGCCACGAGCAGCCCCGCCCATGGCGCCGGGAGGCGGTGACGCCCCGTGGAGGTATCGACGATGGCCCTGACGAGACCGGTGATCACCACCAAGCCGGTGCTCACCAGCAGGCCGAACCGGACTTCTTCCGATCGGATGACATCTTCGAGGAAACGCCGCACCGCAGGATCCTACGCGCCCCGGCCCCTCCCTCCGGATGACCGATCGAGCCCTTCGTCGCCTTGGTCGCCACGGCGCTGTCTCGCTAGACTGACATCTGATGCCCGGTAGGGCAGGCTGGAGATGCCAAGCTCCGGCGCAGGGGGGTAGGACAGCAGTCGGCCGAGAGGAGCCTTCTATGCCCACCCTCCTCGAGCCACGGCGCGACCTCCGGAGGTCGCCGATCCGCCTCCTCGCATGCGGTGCCCTCGTCGTGGTTGTCGCCCTCGTTACGTCGGTGCTGGTCGCCGGGAGCACCGGCCCGGCCCAGGCCCAGGCGAACAGGATCATCCGCTCGGGCGACACCGACCTGGCGGACGGGTTCACCGTTCCGGCCGGCGAGACGTGGGAGTTCGACCCCGCCGCCGACACCACCATCCGGGTGACCGGCAACGTGGTGGTGAAGGGCACGTTGGTGATGCGGCCCAACTCGTCGGCCATCACCCACACGCTGATCTTCACCGACATCGACGAGTCTGACTTCGAGGGGGGCGGGGGTGTCACCCCGACCGCTGCCGAGTTCCCCAACGACATCGGGCTCTGGGTCGAGGGGGCGGGCAAGCTCGACATCCAAGGGAGCACGGTGGTGCCCTGGGCGCGCAGCTGGCAGACGGGATGGGCGGGTGACGAGGTCAGGGCGGCGCCGCACAAGGCCAACAGTTGGAAGAGCTTCCCGCTGGTGACGGGTGCCGGAGACGTGCCGGGGGTGAACAGCCACGGCTACCGCACCGAGCTGCTCAACCTGACCAGAAACGTGATCATCCGGGGAACCGTCGACGGCGACGCCCACATCCTGATCAGGTCATCGGCCCCGCAGACCATCAAGTACGCCACGATCCGGTACATGGGGCCGGACATCCCCGGGTTCCAGCCGGGCACCAACGTCACCGGCCGCTACCCGCTCCACTTCCACCACAGTTCGGGCTCGCGCGGGTCGATCGTCGAAGGGGTCGTGGTCCGTGACTCGGGCAACCGCGCCTTCGTCCCCCACGGCTCCCACGGCGTCACGTTCAACGACACCATCGCCTACGACGTGGTCGGCGCCGCCTACTGGTGGGACCCTCCCTCGCCGGCAAACCCGGGGCTGCACGAGAGCGACGACATCATCTACAACGGCGCCGTGGCCGCCAAGGTGTGGGCCTCCGAGTCACAGCTCCACCGCTCGGCGGCGTTCGAGCTGGGCGCCGGCGTCAACCCCACCGTCATCAACTCGGTGGCGGTCGGGATGCAGGGCGGCGGCAAGGACAACTCGGGGTTCTTCTGGCCGGCCTCCGCCGAGGGGGTGTGGACGTTCGTCAACAACCGCGCCCACAACAACAACGCCCACGGCATCTTCGTGTGGCAGAACACCAACACCCGCCACGTGATCAACGGATTCACCGCCTACTTCAACATGAAGTCGGGGATCAAGCACGGCGCCTACAACAACACCTACCTCTACCAGAACGTCGAGTTGCGGGGCAACCGCGTCCCCATCACCTCGATTGCCATGGGGCAGCTGGGCACCAACGGCGAGGCGACCCAGGTGTGGAAGAGCATCGACACCAACGGCAGGCGGCTGGAGATCAGCGGCCACATCAGCAACGACGGGTCCAAGCCCCCGAGGTGGATGTTCTGTGACTTCGGCACCGTCGTGTTCGAAGAGGGCGACTCGGTGGGCGGCGTCGACTTCGTGGAGTGCGACCTGAAGATGATCGACTTCAACCGCGCCGGGATCCACCCGAACACCCGGGTGCGGGTGCAGGACGGCAACACCGCGTACAAGTTCACCGGGAACGGGCCCAAGACGACGATCGACCCGTTCTTCAACGGTTCCTTGGAGCCGCCACCCCCGGCGCCGAACCCGGCGAAGCCGCCACCGCCGGTCGGGCCTACCGCCGTGCCCGCCGTCTACCAGACGACCCCGGTCAACGGGATGCTGACCGGCATGCCTTCGGCGGCGGGCACCGTGTTCTGCCCGCTCACCTGAGCGTCTACCCGAGGCCGAAGACGGAACGGGCGGTGTGGAGCCCGACCACGAGCTGGTCGATGTCGTCCTCGGTCGTGTAGACGTAGAACGAGGCGCGGGCGGTGGAGGCCAGGTCGAGGTAACGCATCAGCGGCTTGGCGCAATGGTGGCCGGCGCGTATCGCCACCCCGTTCTCCGCGTCGACGATGGTGGCGATGTCGTGGGCGTGGATGTCGCCCAGGGTGAAGCTGACCGCACCACCCCGCTGGGACGGGTCGGTGGGCCCGTGGACGACCAGGTCGGGGACCTCACCCAGCCGGTCGAGGGCATACGAGGTGATGGCCACCTCGTGGCGGCGGACCTCGTCCATGCCGACCTTGTCCAGGTAGTCGACGGCCGCCCCCAAGCCGACCGCCTCGACGATGGGAGGCGTGCCCGCCTCGAACTTGTGGGGCACCGGGGCCCAGCGCGACTCGTACAGGCCGACGTCGGAGATCATCTCGCCGCCGCCTTCGAGCGGGCCCATCTCCTCGAGGAGCTCGGCGCGTCCCCATAGGCACCCGATACCGGTCGGGCCGAGCATCTTGTGGCCGCTCCAGGCGAGGAAGTCGGCTCCCAGGGTCGCCACGTCGAGCGGGAGATGGGGCACGGCCTGGGCGCCGTCGACCACGACCACCGCTCCCACGGCGTGGGCCAGTGCCGCCACCTCAGGGACGGGGGGAATGGTCCCGGTGACGTTGGACATGGCGCTGACGGCGACGATCCGGGTGCGCTCGTCGATGACGGATTCGGCCGCGGCCAGGTCGAGCTGGTAGTCCGGGCCGATGGGCAGGTAGGCGAGCTCGGCCCCGGTGCGACGGGCCACCAGCTGCCACGGGACGATGTTGGAGTGGTGCTCGATGATGGTGAGCACGATCCGATCTCCCGGCCCGAGATGATCGAGCCCCCAGCCGTAGGCCACCGTGTTGAGCGCCCCGGTGGTGCCCCTGGTGAACACGACCTCGGACGAGGCCGTCGCCCCGACCATGGCGGCCATCTTCGCCCTGGCACCCTCGTAGGCGGTGGTCGCCTCGTCGGAGAGGGTGTAGGCGCCCCGGTGGACGTTGGCGTACGAGCCGCGGTAGAAGTCGCTCATCGCCTCGATGACCTGCACCGGCTTCTGGCTGGACGCCGCCGAGTCGAGGTAGACCAGCGGCTTGCCGTTGACGAGCCGGCCCAGGATGGGGAAGTCGGCGCGGAGGTGGGTGAGGTCGGCTATCGGGCCACACTCGCCGAACGGAATTTGTCGTAGCCCTCTTCCTCCACGCGCCGAGCGAGATCCGGGCCGCCGCTCTCCACGATGCGCCCGTCGGCGAACACGTGGACATGCGTCGGCTCCAGGTACTCGAGTAGTCGCTGGTAGTGGGTGATCACCAGGAAGCCCCGTTGGTCGGACGCCATCCGGGCGACCCCTTCTGCCACCGTCTTGAGGGCGTCGATGTCGAGCCCCGAGTCGGTCTCGTCGAGGATGGCGAGCTCGGGTTCGAGGACGGTCAGCTGCAGGATCTCGTTGCGTTTGCGCTCCCCGCCGGAGAACCCCTCGTTGAGGTAGCGGTCGGCGAAGGACGGGTCCATGCCGAGGCCGCGCATGGCATCCATCACCTTGAGCCGCAGTTCGAGCACCGTGTAGTCGACCCCGGTGCGGTTGGTAAGGGCGGTGCGGAGGAAGTTGACCACCGAGACGCCGGGGATCTCCTCGGGGTACTGGAAGCCGAGGAACATCCCCGCCCTGCCGCGCTCGTCCGCCTTCCACTCGGCGATGTCCTCGCCGTCGAGCATGATGGTGCCGGCGGTGACCCGGTATGCCGGGTGGCCCATGAGGACGGCTGCCAGGGTGCTCTTCCCCGACCCGTTGGGGCCCATCAACGCGTGGATCTCGCCGCGGTCGACCACCAGGTCGAGCCCTTTGATGATCTCGGTGTCCTCCACCGACACGTGGAGGCCGGAGATCGACAGCAGAGGGGAGGCCATACCTGGATCCTACCCGAGGGCCTGGCGCCCCTCCCCGGGCGGCGGCGCCGCCGATCCGATGGGGTCAGATCGAACGCGCCGCTCCCAAGGCGAGCAGGGCGTTCTCCCGGTCGATATCGGTGAGCGGATCGAACTGCTGCAGGTACACCCGGCCGAGCCCGAGCCGCGCTATCTCGGAGAAACCCTCGGCTACCTCGTCGACCGTGCCATACGGGGTCCCCCGCTCGTCAAGCCTGGCGAGGAACCGCTCGCGGTCGAGGCCGCTGCGGGCCAGCCGCGAGCCGAGCCGGTCCTCGAACTCTGCCCGACCCCGACCGACCAGGGGGCTCATCATGGCCGAGAAGGTCACGGAATCCGGGTGGCGCCCGGCGGCCTCGGCCGCCCGGCGGGTGGCGGCGACCCTGGTACGCACCGTCTCGGGGTCGGCGCCGAACAGGTTGAGCTCGTCGGCATACTTTCCGGCGAGGCCCGGGGTGCGCCGGGGCCCGGAACCGCCGATGATCAGCCGGAGGCCGTCACCGGGGCTGGGCAGCGGGGTCAGATGGCCCAGGGAGAAGTGGTCGCCGGCGACCGGCCCGTCACTGCGGCCCAGTGCCGCCGACAGGTAGGCGAGCGCCTCCTCGAGCATGTCGAACCGCTCGCCGAGCGGCGGGAGGCGCAGCCCGAATGCGTCGTGCTCACCCTGCATCCATCCCGTGCCCAACCCGAGCTCGAACCGACCAAGGCTCATCTCGTGGAGCGTCGCCGCCGACTTGGCGATCACCGCCGGGTGGCGGAACGTGATCGGGCTCACCAGCACGGTGAGGCCGATCGATGCCGTATCGACGGCGAGCCCGCCCAGCGCGGTGAAGGCGTCGGTGACCGGACGGGAAACGTCCATGTCGAGGTAGTGGTCCGAGCGGGCCAGCGTGTCGAAGCCGTGCTCCTCGGCCCAGCGGGCCAGCCCGACGAGGTCCTCGTAGGTGCCTCCCATCTGCGGCTCCACCATCAACCCCACCTGCAGCCTGCCGGGTTCGCTCACCATCCACGCTCCTTCCATGCGTCGAGCATCGGCGCCTCCGCTCCGATCGTCGTGTCGAGCCCGTGGCCGGGCATCACCAGGGTCGCCGGGTCGAGGGTGAACAGCGAGGTGGCGATGCTGGACACGATCGTTTCGAAGGACGAGTACGGGAAGCGGGTTGCCCCGGGACCTCCCGGGAACAGCGTGTCCCCGGTGAACACGACACCCGGGACCAGCAGGCAGGTCGAGCCAGGGGTGTGGCCCGGGGTGTGGCGCACCTCGACCTCCAGCCGGCCGGCCGTCAGCGTCCCTTGGGTGAGCGGCTTGTCGGGCTCGAACCCGGCGATCCCGACGTCGGCCGGGTGCATGAGCAGGGGCACCTGCATCCGTCCTGCCGTCTCCCGGGCGGCGCCGACATGGTCGGCGTGGCCGTGGGTGATGACCACCGCCACGGGATCGACGTCGGCGACGGCGGCCTCCACCCGGTCCGGCTCGAAGCCGGGATCGACCACAAGCGCTTCACCGGTGACGGCGCAGGCCACCACGTAGACGTTGTTCTCGAACCCGCCGACGGCGAGCTTGCGGACCAGGAGCTGGGGGCTCTCGAAATGCCAGGGGGCGGGCATGGGGGGAGAGGCTACGCCGTCAGGCGGAGACTCGGCGATGGGGGTTGGGGGTCCCCCATCGCTCAGCGATGAGGCGTCAGCCGAAGAGCCATGAGAACTGGGCTACGCCACATGCCACAATGCCCGACCCGCCGTCCGAGGAGCCCGGCCCGATGGACTTCGCCTTCACCGAGGAGCAGGAGATGCTGCGCGCCTCGGTGGCCGGGTTCCTCGACGACAAGGTGCCGATGACCCGCGTCCGTGAGCTCATGGAGACCGACACCGGGTTCGACCCGGCGACCTGGGCCGAGATGTCGGCGATGGGCCTTCCCGCCCTGGCTATCCCCGAGGAGTACGGCGGGGCCGGGTTCACCCAGCTGGAGCTGGGCGTCGTCCTGGAGGAGACCGGCCGCCGGCTGACGCCCTCCCCGCTCCTCGCCACCGCGGTTCTCGGTGCCAACCTGCTCTTGCTGGCCGGGACCGAGGACCAGAAGCTGGCCCATCTCCCCTCGGTGGCGGCGGGGGAGCGGACGCTGGCGGTGGCGGTCGTCGACACCGGAGGGGGATGGGATGCCGACTCCGTCACCACCACGGCCCGGGCAGAGGGCGACCGCTTCGTCCTCGACGGCGCCAAGTCGTACGTCGTCGACGGGCACACCGCCGACGTGTTGATCGTCGCTGCCCGGGAGGATTCGAGTGTCGAGGCAGACCTGGCGTTCTACCTGGTCGACGCCGGCACCTCAGGGGTCACCAGAGAGCCCCTCGTCACGCTGGACCTGACCCGCAAGCAGGCCGCGGTGCGGCTCGACGGTGTCGTCGTCGACGCCTCGGCCCGGTTGCCGGGTGGCGGCGCCGGCGTGCTCGACGACCTCTACGACCTGGCCGCGGTCGGGCTCTCCTTCGAGGCCGTGGGCGGGGCCGCCCGCTGCCTGGAGATGTCGGTGGCCTATGCCAAGGAGCGGAAGCAGTTCGGCCGTCCCATAGGCTCATTCCAGGCGGTCAAGCACGCCTGTGCCGACATGCTGGTGGCGGTGGAGTCGGCCCGGTCCGCCGCCTACTACGCCGGATGGGCGGCGTCGGCGGCCGACCCCGAGTTGCGCATCGCCGCCCCCCTGGCCAAGGCCTACTGCGCCGATGCCTACTACTCGGTGGCTGCCGAGACCATCCAGGTGCACGGGGGCATCGGGTTCACGTGGGAGCACGACGCCCACCTGTACTTCAAACGGGCGAAGACGACCCAGTTGATGCTGGGGGACTCGCCGGCGTGGCGCGCCGAGCTGGCCGACCGGATCGGGTTGTAGACCGGAGCCTCGTTGGCCGCCGGCAGGAGTCGGAGCTAGGGGGCGATCTCCTGCATGTACGTCTCCAGCGTGGCAACGTCGAGCTCGCCGGAGCTGCGCCGCACCACGTTGCCGTCTGCGTCGAGGAACACGTAGTAGGGGAAGGCGCCGCCACCGTAGGCGATGTAGGCATCGGACGACGCCGAGTCGCGCAGCACCGGGGAGGTCCACCCCTCGCCCTCGAGCCACTCGGACGGCGGGTAGTTGGTGCGTGCGGAGTTCATCGACGTCGACACCGACATGAGCTCGACGCCCTCGACGCCACCGCCGGCGTCGAGCCAGGCCTGCACCCGGGGAACCTCCGCCTGGCAGTGGGGGCACCAGTGGGCGAGGAACACGACCGCCTTCGGCGTCCCGTCCGCAGGGTCGATCACCACCGAGTTACCGTCGAAGTCCTCGCCGCTCAGCGTTGGGGGAGTGGTGCCGACGGCTTCGTCCGAGGCCGGCTCTGTGCCGGTGGCGAAGGGTGCGAGCACCTCGCCGGTGATCGTCGGCTCGCCGGTCTCGTCATCGTTGATCGAGCGGCTCGAGCTGAACATGATGGCGGCGATCAGCGCCAGCGCCACCACCCCGAACACGACCGGGAGGACAGGGAACTTCTTCTTGGGCGGCGGCTGCGGACCGCGGCGGGAGGCGGTGCTCCGGGGCTGGTTGGCGGTCGAGGTCGACGAGGCCTTGGCGGCGTTGGCGGTCTGTGCCCTGCTCTTGGCCTGCGGGGGCGGATTCGGCCGCTTCTTGGCGGTAGTCACGAGATCACCTCGGGAGAGTCGGGAGAGCGATCGTTGACCCAGGCCACGACCATCAAGGCAATGATAAGGGCAAAGCCGCTCAATGCCATATACGGGATGGTGGCCCAGCCCCACACCCACAGCGGGTCGGCGGTGCAGGGAGCGGTCAGCGAGCACGAGCCGCCGTCCTCGAGCGACGGGAAGCGCTGGATGGTGTAGTGCCAGGCGCTGATGAGGATCCCGATGGAGGCGAGGGTGAGCACGTACGGCCGGATCCAGCGGTCGCGCCTCCACGCCGCCATGCCGAGCAGCACGGTCAGCGGGTACATGGCGATCCGCTGGAACCAGCACAGCCGGCACGGCTCGAAGTGCTCGATCTCCGACAGGTAGAGGCTGCCCACGGTGCACACCAGGGCGACGACGAAGCCAAGCCAGTACTCGTAGCCGTAGAGCGACTCGTGGAGCCGGTCACGCCACGAGGCCAGGGCGTCGGAGAACCGGCCGCCGGCCCAGAGCACGACCAGCACCACCACCGCCAGGTTGGCGAGAACCGCCAGGATGGCGAAGAACAGCTTCAGCGTGTCGAGGATGGCACGGCTCCGGCGGAGGGACGCCGCGACGGTACCATCGCCCGGTGACTTCGACGATCGTGGCCGCGGGGCTGGCGGCCGCCCTGATCGGAATCGCCCTGGCGTTCCTCTGGCAGGAGCGGCGCAACCGTCCCGAGCCGGTGGTGGTCTACGGCGTCGACGACGCCATCGACTGGGTCATGCCCCACCTGTCCCCGGCGACCGCCTCGCGACTGGGGCGAGACGACGTGCGTCGCATCCTGGCCTGGGAGATGCGGTACGTGCAGGACCCGGACCTGCGCTCCGCGGATGACGTGGTCGTCGTCGGCGGCCTGGAGGCGGCCGAGTACGCCCAGCAGCGGGCCGTCGCCGAGGGCCATCCGTATGATGGCGACATGATCATCGAGGTGCTCGACCTGAAGGCCGGGTATCTCGCCGCCATCGGCGCCGTCGGCGATCCGGTGGGAGCGGAGGAGACCCGCCGGGTGATCGATCGGTGGGCGCACCCCGATGATGCCCCCGGGGAGACGCCGTCGTGACCGGGCCGGGAGACGGGCAGCGCGCCTGGGAGGAGGCCTACCTCCAGGGAAGGCATCGCAAGGACCGGTTCACCACGATGTCCTTCGAGGACGTCCCTGCCCTGGGCACGCCAACGGACGGAGAACCGGACGTGACGGTCGGCTACCCGGGCGCCTTCCCGTACACCCGTGGCATCCATCCGTCGGGGTACCGGGGCAAGCTGTGGACGATGCGCCAGTTCGCCGGGTTCGCCTCGGCGGAACAGACCAACGAGCGATTCCACTACCTGCTCTCGCAGGGCCAGGACGGGCTCTCGGTGGCCTTCGACATGCCCACCCTGATGGGCCTCGACGCAGACGACGAGCGATCGCTCGGCGAGGTCGGCCACTGCGGTGTCTCGATCAGCTCCAGCGAGGACATGGTCGACCTCTTCGCCGGGATCCCCCTGGGTGACGTCTCGGTGTCGATGACCATCAACGGCCCCGCCGAGGTGCTGTTCGCCTTCCTGCTGGTCGCCGCCGAGGAGCAGGGGATCGACTGGCGGCGCCTGCGGGGCACCCTCCAGAACGACATCCTCAAGGAGTACATCGCCCAGAAGGAGTGGATCTTCCCGCCCCAGCCGCACCTGCGGCTGATCGTCGACATGATCGAGTTCTGCATGGAACAGGTGCCGATGTGGAACACCATCTCGATCAGCGGCTATCACATCCGCGAGGCTGGGGCCACTGCCGTCCAGGAACTGGCCTTCACCCTGGCCGACGGGTTCGCCTACGTGGAGGCGGGGATGCGTCGCGGGCTCGATGTCGACGGCTTCGCCCCCCGACTGTCCTTCTTCTTCGACGCCCACATCGATTTCTTCGAGGAGATCGCCAAGTTCCGCGCCGCCCGGCGCATCTGGAGCCGCTGGATGCGGGACCGCTACGGGGCCAAGGACGAGCGTTCGCTCAAGCTGCGGTTCCACAGCCAGACCGCCGGGGTGTCGCTGACCGCCCAGCAGCCGGAGAACAACATCGTCCGCACCGCCGTCGAGGCGCTGGCGGCCGTGCTCGGCGGCACGAACTCGCTGCACACCAACGCCCTCGACGAGGTGTACGCCCTGCCGACGGCGAAGAGCGCCGAGATCGCCCTGCGCACGCAGCAGGTGCTGGCCGAGGAGACCGGGATCGCCGACACCGTCGACCCACTGGGCGGCTCGTGGTTCGTCGAGGAGATGACCGACCGCATCGAGGCCCGAGCCGAGGAGATGTTCGCCGCCATCGATCGCATGGGCGACGGGTCGATGCTCGACGGGGTGCTCGCCGGGATCGAGGAGGGTTGGTTCCAGGGGGCGATCGCCGACGCCGCCTACGAGTTCGAGAAGGCGGTCACCTCGGGGGAGCGGTCGATCGTCGGGGTCAACGTGCACGTCAAGTCCGATGAGAACCCGCTCGACATCCTCCGCATCGGCACCGAGATCGAGGAGGGACAGCGGGCCCGGCTGATCCGCCTCCGCGGGCAGCGAGACGAGGCGGCCGTGTCGGGCGCCCTTGCCGCCCTCGAGGAAGGGGCGAGGGGCGACGCCAACACGATGCCCCTCCTGATCGACGCCGCCAGGGCGCGGGCGACACTCGGCGAGGTCGTTGCCACGCTCAAGTCGGTGTTCGGCGGCTACCGCGAGCCGCCGCGGGTGTGATCACGGTGGGCAGGCTGCGCCGGTTCGAGCACTACCGCTTCGTAGGGCTGCGGGACACCATGACCGTCTACGACAGCGACGTCGAGGCCGACTTCATCGCCCTCTCCGAGCGGATCGAGGCCGGCGACCTCACGCGGCGGCGGCTGGTGCAGACCTTCGGGCCCGACACCCTGGCCGAGGCCCGCAACCGGGGGTTTGCTCCGCCAGGCTGACGCGCTAGAGGTCGAAGGTGGTTCCGGGCATTCCCGGGACCACGTCGAAGCCGCTTGCTCGGCGCGACAGCCAGGCGTGCGCCTCGTCGAGCGTCTCGTCGCTGTGGGCTGGATCGTGATGGAACGTGGCCAGGTTCTTGACCCCGGTCAGGCCGGCGAAGCCGAGGACGTGGCTGAAGGAGCTGTGGCCCCAGCCGACCCGATCGGGGTACTCCTCGTCGGTGTACTGGGTGTCGTGGATCAGCACGTCGGCTCCCTGCGCCAGTGAGAAGCCCGAGGTCCACTCGGCTGCATCGGGAAACCGAGCGACCCCGAGCGCCGGCTCGTGGTCGGGCAGGTACGTCAGCACTTTGCCCGCCTCCTCCAGCCGGTAGCCGAGCGTGGGCCCTGGGTGGCTCACCATCTCGGCGGTGACCTGCATCGCACCGATCTCGAACGTACCGGGCGTCACGTCGTGGAAGGCGACGTTGGGAAGGTCTCGCACCCGAACCGGGAACAGCGGTGGCGACAGGTAGCGGTTGAGCCGCTCCTGCAGGGACTGACTGGCGGACACCGGCCCCCAGACATCGACTCTCACCGCCGGGTCGTGGAGCGGTGTGAAGAACGGGAGCCCCTGGATGTGGTCCATGTGGAGATGCGTGATCAGCACGTCGACCTGACCCAACCCATCGCAGGCGGCGTCCGAGGTTCGAATCCCGCTCCCGGCATCGAGGATCAGGAGCCCGCCGTCGCCGGACGTCACCTCGACCGTGGACGTGTCCCCTCCGTAGCGGGCCGTCCCCGAACCTGCGCTGGCGATCGAGCCTCTGGTGCCCCGCAGCGTGGCTCTCAGGTCTCCACCTCCCAGAACATGGCCAGAACCCCATGGAAGCGGCCGCCCTGACCCTCGATGGGGATCGCGGTCACCTCCACCCCCCGCCATACCCCGTCCATCCCGCGATATCGGATGGCACGATGCACCGGGATCCGCTTGCTCAGCGCAACCCCGACCGGGAAGTCGTCGTCGGCGATCGGCGACCCGTCCAGCTTGGTCACCTGCCACATGCCGATCAGCTGCTCCGCCCGAATCATGCCGACATCGTCGAAGCGCACCCCGAGCAGGCCCTCCGCCGGCTCGTTGTAGTAGATCAGGTTCCCGTCGAGGTCCATCATCCACATCGGGATGGCGAGGTAGCTGGCCAGCTGGCGAAGGAGGATCAACTCGAGTGGCTGCTGCGACATGGTGGAACGGTACCTTCCGATCCGCCGGCGAGGGCGGTTCGAGACGAGCCGGCCTGCGGCGATTCAGGACTTGTCCAGCGAAGCGACCGTGAGTGCCATGCCGGCGTCGAGGCTCCGGCACGTCCAGCCCAGCTCGGTCTCGGCCTTGGCCGGGTTGCCGTAGTAGGTGGCGGTCGCCGACCGCAACGTCTCCGAGGCGTAGCCGGGTGGCAGGTCGACGACCTTCTCGACGAGCGCAACGAGGGTCCCCGCCGCTCGCACCGCGCCGGTCGGCATGGTCACCGGCCCCTTCGTCCCGGCGAGGCGGGCAGCGATCCGGAGAGCCTCGGCGAGTGGGGCCGGTGGCCCGGCCAGCATGTACGACTCGCCCTCCCGGCCGGACTCCATCGCCAGTAGGTGACCGCGGGCGATGTCCTCGACGTACCCCCAGCAGACGCCGCCTCCGGATGGCACCAACGGCCGGCCGCCGGAGACCACGTCCTCGACCAGCCCGCCGGCCTGGCTGGTGTCACCGGGCCCGTAGACCAGGCCCGGCTGGGCGATGACGATCGGCAGCCCTTCCGTCGCCATGGCTGCGGCGATCTCATGGGCTCGGGCCTTGGTCTCGTCGTACACCGAGAGGTGTGTCCCGGCGAAGCGGTAGGTCTCGTCGACCAGGCGACCGCCGGTGTCCGAGTTCACCGCCAGGGTGCTGGTGTACACGATGCGAGGAACCTCGGCCCGAGCGGCTGCCGCCAGCATGTCGCGGGTCCCGGCGACGTTCACCGTCCATGCCTGCTCGGACGCCCTGCTGCCCACCTGGTACCACCCGGCAACGTGGAAGAGCCCATCGACGCCGTCGCAGAGGCTTTGCAGGGACGCGGCATCGCCGAGGTCTCCCGTCACGAGGTCGGCTCCGAGCCCGGTCAGCATCGTGGCGCCGTCGGCGTCGCGGACCAGGCAACGCACGTCATGCCCGGCCTCGACGAGGTGGCGGGCCAGGGCGCCTCCGACGAACCCGGTGGCTCCGGTGAGCGCGAACAGCACCGGCGCATGGTGGCACGATCGGCGGGTGGCGGCCTGCTCAGCCGCCCATCGCCCCCTCGATCGAGCCGACCCTCGCCGCAAAGGCCTCATCGGAGAGCACCGGGCCGTCGAGGCCGAACACCCTGAGGATCGCCAGGTCGCCGGTCCCCGGCTCCGTTCTTATGTGCCGGGCGGCGCCGGCCTCGACGTCGAGCAGCGCCGCCGGGTCGACGGCGACGACCACCGCGGTCCAGGTCCCCTCGGGGGCGGGGTCCGCCACCCAGCGACGGTAGGCCGGCTTGAGATCCTCGGCGGCCATGGGCCCGCCGGGCAGGAGGGTGAGCTCGTCGCCCTCCCCAACCGTCATCCGGGGGACGAAAGCGATCACCACCTCGCCTGACGCCAATGCTCTCAGTTCGGCGTCGGGGAGACGGAGCACGGCCCGATCCTACGACCCGGTGACCGACCTCAGCCGACCGGGGCCGAGGGCCTCCACGTCGACGCCTGCGGCGAGCAGATCGTCCGGGACCGGCTCGCCGAGGACGGCGGCGGCGGCCAGTCGCCCGGCGGCGGGCGCCGTCTGGATGCCGGTCCCGCCCTGACCGACCAGCCACACGAACCCGCTCGTCCCCGGGTCGGCGCCGATGACCATCACCCTGTCCGGGGCGAAGGTTCGCAGCCCGCACCATGCCGAGCGCACGGACCGGATGTCGAGCGTGGTGGCTTCGTTGATGCGTTCGATGGCGAGGGCGACATCGAGCTCGTCGACTCGGGCGTCGCAGGGCCCGGTGGGGTTCTCCTCGGAGAGGCTGCACAGGATCTGCGAACCGTCCGGTTTGAAGTACCACTCGTGGTGGGCATCGATGACCATCGGCGTGCCGGCCAGCCGCTCCTCTCCCGCCACCATGAACGCAGAGCGCCGCATCGGGGTGAGACCCACCGGGTCGACGCCACACCGGTCGGCGACGACGTCTCCCCATGCCCCGGCGGCGTCGACGATGGCGTCACCGTGCCACACGGACCCTCCGACAGTGGCGGTCCAACCGCTCTCGCCCGGTTCGGCGGCGACGAGCTCGGTACTGGTCAGGATGTCGGCGCCGTGGCGGCGGGCGGCCCGCACCATGGTCTGATGCAATCCGGCGACATCGATGTCGGCCGCCTCCGGCTCCCACAGGGCGGCGGCGACGGCCTCGGGACGGAGCACCGGGCTGCGAGCGATGGCCTGCGCCGTGGTCAGCCGTTCCACCACGGTTCCGGTGGCCACTCCCTCGGCGTGGATACGGTCGAGCCGCTCGATGGCGCCCTCGGCGGCGATGGTGAGCCCTCCCCGGGGCGAGAGCAACGGGGCCTCGACGAGCTCGTCGGGGGGGTCCTGCAAGTACGACCGGCTGGCGCGGCTCAACGGGCGGATGGCCGGTTCGCCGTAGTTCTCGAAGTACAGGGCGGCGGAGCGCCCGGTGGTGTGGTAGGCGAGCGACGCCTCCGTCTCGACGAGGGTGACGTGGGCGTGGGGAGCCAGGGCTGCCGCCGCCGACACCCCGGCGATGCCCCCGCCGACCACGAGCGCTCTCATGCCGGTCACCCGCTCACAGCGACCCGAACCACACCGCCGCCGCGATGACGATGGCGAGGGCGGTGAAGAGGGCGGCGAGGATCAGGTAGCGGGTTTGCACGGTCTGCTCCTGGGCCAGTGTGAGGCGTTCCCCCGAGGCCCGCAACACGACCGCCCTCCCCCTCACCAGGGCGGAGTCGTGCGGGCGGAGGGACTCGAACCCCCACGGGCTTTCGCCCACCAGGTCCTAAGCCTGGCGCGTCTACCGTTCCGCCACGCCCGCGCGGCATGCCGGCCTGCATTGTGCCAGCAGGGCACCGCCCTTCGAGACGAAGAGCCGGGCGGTCAGCCGACGATGAACTCGGTGAAGACCGCCACCAGCATGGCGACCAGGCCTGCGCCCAGCGTCAGGAACAGGCGGTCGAGCCGTTGGTTGACCGCACGGATCTCTGTCCCCACCAGCTGGATCTCACTCTTGAGCTCAGACCGGACGTCTTCGACACGCGCCTCGACCACGGCGATATCACTCCGGGTCGCTAGTGCGGCAGTCTCGATTGTGGGCAGGTAGGCCATGAGCGTGTCGGCTCGGTCGGTGCCGAGCACCTCCTCGAGCGCACTGTACAGATCGTGGCGGCGCGCCTCAGGGACGGTCATGTCGGCCACCCTGCCGAACCGTACGCCACGATGCAAGAGGCGCGGTCGAGACACCAAGTGTCGGACAAGCAGATGCGTGGGTCGCCCGGGACTCGAACCCGGAACCTGCCGGTTAAGAGCCGGATGCTCTGCCAAATTGAGCTAGCGACCCGGCGGCAGGATAGCGGAGGGCACTTCCCGCCCGATCGTGCCGGCGACCCTCGCCGTGCCGCATCCGGCCCGCGAGTCGTCCGGGGCGGGCCACTAGGCTCGCTGGCTGGAACGCTCCCCGGAGGAACATGTACGACGTGGTTGTCATCGGCGGCGGGCCCGGCGGGTACGCCGCCGCTCTGTATGCCCACAACTTCGGGCTCGATGTCGCCATGGTCGAGATGGACGCGGTGGGCGGGACGTGTCTGGTGCGGGGGTGCATACCGGCCAAGGCATGGCTGCAGACGGCGCATGTGTACTCGATGGTCGAGCGCGCTGCGGAGTTCGGGGTCACCGCCGGTGAGCCGCAGCTCGACTGGGGAGCCGCCCTCGCTCGCAAGAACACCATCGTCGCCAACGTGGTGAAGGGCCTGTCCGGTCTGCTCACCGCCCGCAAGGTCGAGGTGATCAAAGGGTTCGGACGAGTGACCGCCGACGCCGATGTCGAGGTCACCGGAGAAGGCGAAACCAGGGTGCTGGCGACGCGCAACATCGTGCTCGCCACCGGGTCCTATCCCCGCACCATCCCGGGGTGGGACATCGACGGGCAACGCGTCGTCTCCAGCACCGAGGCACTCGACTGGACGGAGCGGCCGGAACGGGTGGCGGTCATCGGCGGCGGGGTCATCGGTTGCGAGTTCGCCTCGCTGCTGTCGGAGACCGGGTCGCAGGTCTGGATCTTCGAGGCGCTGGACCAGATCCTCCCCGGGACCGAGGAGTCGGCGGTCAAGATCCTGCTCCGTCGCTACCGCAAGGCCGGGGTGACCGTGACCACCGGGGTCCCCGTTGGGCCGCCGGAGTTCCGCGACGACACCGTCGTGGTCACCGCCGGTGACACATCCGCCGAAGTCGACGTCGTGCTCATGTCGGTGGGGAGAGGCCCGCTCACCGACGGGATCGGGCTGGAGCACACCCAGGTGAAGCTCGACAAGGGCTTCGTGCTGGTCGACCCGCAGACCCAGCTCACCGACCATCCCGGCATCTACGCCGTCGGGGACATCGTCGCCGGCACGCCCCAACTCGCCCATGCCGGCTATGCCGAGGCCATCGCCGCCATAACCCATCTCGCTACAGGGGAAACAGCACCGGTCGACTACCGGGCCATCCCCTCGGTGGTGTACACCCACCCTGAGATCGCCTCGGTGGGGCTGACCGAACAGGGGGCCCGGGACGCCGGCTACGACGTCGAGGCCACCGAGCACGGGATGCGCGGCCTGGGCCGGGCCCAGATCCTCGGCGAGGCCGACGGGATCGTCCGCGTCGTCGCCGAGAAGGGCGGGCCCACCCTCGGCGCCACCGTGGTGGCTCCCAACGCCGGCGACCTCATCCACGAGCTGATGTACGTGGTCGCCTGGGAGGCGTTGCCGACGGAGGCGGCCTTCGTGCACGCACACCCGACGCTGGCAGAGGCGATCGGCGAGACGCTCCTCGCCGCCGCCGGAAGACCTCTCCATTGACCCGCAGAAGGAGCTGAGCAGTGGCCGTAACCGTCAACATGCCGCAACTCGGTGAGACCGTCACCGAGGGCACCATCCTCTCGTGGGCCAAGCAGGTGGGCGACACCATCGCCGAGGACGAGATCCTGCTCGAGATCTCCACCGACAAGGTGGACACCGAGGTCCCGTCACCGGCGGGAGGGGTCATCCGCGAGATCCTGGTGGAGGAGGGGACAACGGTCAGCGTCGGTACACCGTTGGTGGTCATCGCCGAGCCGGGGGAGGAGGCCGAGGCGGCACCGGCAGCGGCGCCCGAGGCCGAGGCCGAGCCCGAGCCGGAGGCGGCCCCCGAGCCGGGAGCCGAGCCTGAGCCCGAGGCCGAGCCAGAGCCGGCCGTCGAGGCACCGGCTGCCGAGGCGCCACCGGCTCCCGAGACCGCCGCAGAGCCCGCTCCGGCCGAGCCCGCCCCGGCGCCGGCTGCGGCGGCGACCGCGCCGGAAGTCGCCACCGCGAAGATGCCCGAAGCCGCCGAGGACTCCCCGAAGCGGGGCGTCCTCTCTCCGGTCGTCCGCAAGCTGGCCGATGAGCACGGGCTCGACCTGTCCCAGGTCACCGGCACCGGCGAGGGCGGGAGGATCACCCGCAAGGACGTGATGGCGTTCATCGACGCCGCCGCCACCAAGGTGGCGGTGGAGCCCGAGGCGGCGGCTCCGGCACCGGTCGTGCCCCCGCCCTCGGCGGCCCGACCGGAGCCTGCTCCCGCTGCCGCCCCCCCGACTGCCCAGCCGGCTCCGCCCCCGGCCGCACCCGCCCCGGCTCCTGCGGCACCGACTTCCCTCCCCGCGGTGGCGGCCTCGGCGGATGCCGTCCCCATCGACCGGTTGCGCCGGCGCGTCGCCGAGAACGTGGTGATGGCCAAACAAACCGCCGCCCACGTGTGGACGTCGGTGGAAGTCGACTTCGAGAACGTGGAGCGGGTGCGCCAGGCTCACAAGGACGCGTTCAAGGGCACCGAGGGTTTCTCGCTCACCTACCTCCCCTTCATCTCACGGGCGACGGTCGATGCCCTCAACGCCTTCCCCGTGGTGAACAGCGCCTTCGACCTCGACGCCGGCATCCAGACGTTCTCGCGGACCGTCAACCTGGGGATCGCCGTCGACCTCAACCAGAAGGGCCTGGTGGTGATGTCGCTGCGAGGCGCCGAGAACCTCCGCCTCGGCGGGTTGGCGCGGGGAATCCGGGCACTCGCCGACAAGGCCAGGGCCGGGAAGCTAGAACCGGACGACCTGTCCGGCAGCACGTTCTCCATCACCAACCCCGGCCCGTTCGGCTCGTTCATGAGCGCTCCGATCATCAACGTGCCCAACGTGGCGATCCTCTCCACCGACTCGATCGTCAAGCGCCCGGCCGTGGTCACCCTGCCCGACGGCACCGACACCATCGCCATCCGCCACATCGGCTACCTGGGGCTCACCTGGGACCATCGGGTGTTCGACGGCTCGACCGCGGTGCTCTTCCTGCAGCGGATCAAGCAGAACCTGGAGACCTGGGATTGGGCGCAGGAGCTGTCGTGACCCCACCGGTCGGCGGCCCGCTGCGGATCAGGTGGCTGGGCAGGTTGGACTACGGCGAGGCCTGGGACCTGCAGAAGGCGTTCTGGGAGGGCCGGGTGGGCGGCCGATCCGGTGACGACCGGTTGCTGCTCCTCGAACATCCGCACGTGTACACGGTGGGTCGGAACGGCGACGGGTCCAACCTGCTGGCAGGTCCGGACCGACTCGTCGAGCTCGGCGCCACCGTCGAGTTCGTCGACCGGGGTGGGGACATCACCTACCACGGTCCCGGTCAACTGGTCGGCTATCCGATCTTCGCCGTGCCGCGGCTCGGCGACGGGTTCGACATGGTGGGCCACGTCAGGCGCCTCGAGCAGGTGCTGCTGGCCACGCTGCGCCGCTTCGGGATCGAAGCATGGATCGAGGACGGCTTCACCGGGGTGTGGACCGATCGGGGCAAGGTGGCCGCCATCGGGGTCCGTGTTGCCCGGGGTGTGTCGATGCACGGGTTCGCCCTCAACGTCGACCCCGACCTCGCCTACTTCGGGCACATCGTCCCCTGTGGGATCGCCGACCGACCTGTCACCTCGATGGCGGCGCTGCTCGGCGGCACCATTACCCTCGAGGAGGTCGTGAGGGTGCTGGTCGGCGAGGTGGCGCCGGTGTTCGGCCACGACACCGTCGAGACCCAGCTCGGAGCCTTCTCCCGCGGCGCCCACCGGACGCCGTACGACGTCGACCGGATGGTCGCCGACGGAGTGTTCTCCCCGGAGCGTCGCCACGAGGTTCCCCTGGTGATCGGTAAGCGCCTGGTCGGCGAACCGGCGCGTCCCGAGTGGATGAGGGTCAAGGCAGACGTCACTTCGGAGGGGTACCGCGACCTGAAGACGTTGATGCGGGACCTGGGGCTCAACACCGTGTGCGAGGAAGCCGGCTGCCCGAACATCTACGAGTGCTGGGGACAGGGCACCGCCACCCTGATGCTGCTCGGCGACCGGTGCACCCGGGCCTGCGCCTTCTGCAACGTCGCCACCGGGCGGCCGGGCGACGTCGACCTCGACGAGCCGAGGAGGGCGGCCGAAGCCGTCGAGAAGATGGGCCTGCAGCACGCCGTGCTCACCTCGGTCAACCGCGACGACCTCGCCGACGGGGGGGCGGCCGTCTTCGCCGAGACCATCGAACGCATCCGCGACCGGCTGCCCGGCTGCTCGGTGGAGGTCCTCATCCCCGACTTCAAGGGTGACCGGGTGGCGCTGGCGACGGTCATGGAGGCGCGGCCCGACGTGCTGAACCACAACACCGAGACCGTCCTCAGGTTGCAGCGTGACATCCGCACCGCCGCCAGCTACGGCCGCTCGCTGGCGCTGCTGGCCCGGGCCAAGTGGCTGGATCCGGGGGGCACGGTGAAGTCGGGGCTGATCGTCGGCATGGGTGAGAGCGAGCCGGAAGTCCTCGGCGCCCTCGCCGACATGCGAGCCGTCGGCGTCGACATCGTGACCATCGGCCAGTACCTGCGGCCGACGACCCGGCATCGGCCGATCGACCGCTACGTGGACCCCGACGAGTTCGAGCGGTACCGGGCCGAGGGAGAGCGGCTCGGGTTGGCGCACGTCGAGTCGGGGCCGCTGGTGCGCTCCTCCTACCACGCCCGCGACTCGCTCGCTGCGGCGCGGTGACGATGTCCATTTCCAGGTCCATTTCCGGGTCCCTCTCCGGGCCGGCTGACCGGCCCGTGATCGAGCATGCCGCTCGCATCGAGCGCGCCAGGACACGAATGGCCGGCGCTGGGATCGACGCGCTGCTCCTGTCGGTCGGCACCGACCTCCCCTACCTCATCGGCTACGAGGCGATGGCTTCGGAGCGGCTCACCATGGCGGTCATCCCGGCCGCGGGACGCCCGACGCTCCTGGTGCCCGAGCTCGAGGCGCCCCGAGTCGACGTCGACCTGACACTCTGCGACACGGTGGCCTGGGGCGAGACGGAGCAGCCGGTCGACCTGGTGGCCGACCGGCTGGTGGGAGTGAGCATGGCGGCCATCGGCGATCACACCTGGACGCGCTTCCTGCTCGCCCTCCAAGATGCGGTTCCCGATGTCCGTTTCCGTCCGGCGTCGACCGTGATCGGCCCGCTGCGCCTGGTGAAGGACGAGGCCGAGATCGCGTTGCTCGCCGCCGCCGGCGCCGCCGCCGACCGGGTGGCGGCGCGGCTGGCCGGGACGCGGTTCTCCGGCCTCACCGAGCGCGACCTGGCCGGGATCATCGCCGGGGCGTTGGTTGACGAGGGCCACGACACCGCCGCCTTCGCCATCGTCGCCTCGGGGCCAAACGGCGCCTCGCCGCACCACGAGCCGACCGACCGTGTCATCGAGGAGGGGGACATCGTCGTCACCGACTTCGGCGGCAGGCTCGGGGGGTACTTCTCCGACACCACACGCACCTTCTCTGTGGGCGATCCGACCTCCGAGGTGGCCGCCGCCCACGACGCCCTCCATGCCGCCCAGCGAGCAGGCCTCGAGGCGATCCGGCCCGGCGTGCCGGCAGGGGAAGTCGATGCCGTCGCCCGAGCGGTGCTCGAAGAGGCCGGCTACGGCCGGTGGTTCATCCACCGCACCGGGCACGGGATCGGGCTCGAGGTGCACGAGGAGCCGTACCTGGTTACCGGCAACGACGAGCCCCTCAGGGCCGGGATGGCGTTCTCCGTCGAGCCGGGGATCTACATTCCCGGCCGGTTCGGGATGCGGATCGAGGACATCGTGGTGGTCACCGACGACGGGGCGCGACGGCTCAACGAGTCGCCCCGCCGTCTCGTCGTGGTCAACTGATCGGCGCTGCCGGGGACCGGACCCCTCTCACTAACGTGACGCCGGCGCGACCGTAGGAGTGGATTGACCGACCTCGACCTGACCAGCCCCCAGGCAGACCTGGCCGCCAACGCCATCCGTTTCCTGGCCATCGACGCGGTGGAGAAGGCCAACTCGGGGCACCCGGGGATGCCGATGGGCATGGCCGACATCGCCGTCGCTCTCTGGGGCCGTCACCTCGTGGTGGATCCCGACGACCCCGAGTGGCCGGACCGGGACCGCTTCGTGGTCTCCAACGGCCACGGCTCGATGCTGCTCTACGCCGTCCTCCACCTCGCCGGTTTCAAGCTCGACATCGAGGACATCGTCAGCTTCCGTCAGCTGGGCTCGCCCACCCCGGGCCACCCCGAGATCGAGCGCCACCTCGGCATCGAGACCACCACCGGCCCCCTCGGCCAGGGGTTCGGCACCGCGGTGGGAATGGCCCTGGCCGAGGAGAGGCTGCGCGCCGTGTTCGGTGCCGAGCTGGTCGACCACACCACCTATGCGTTCGTGTCGGACGGCGACCTCATGGAAGGGGTCTCGTCCGAGGCGGCGTCGCTGGCCGGCCACCTGGAGCTTGGCAGGCTGGTGTATCTCTACGACGACAACCGGATCTCGCTCGAGGGGCCGACCGAGTGGACCTTCTCCGAGGACGTCCCCAAGCGGTTCGAGGCGTACGGGTGGCACACGGAAACCGTCGACGGCCACGACCGCACCGCCGTCGACGAGGCGATCGGCGCCGCCCGGGCCGAGTCCGGCCGGCCGTCGCTCATCTCGTGCAAGACCCACATCGGGTACGGCAGCCCCAACAAGCAGGACACCGCCTCCGCCCATGGCTCGCCGCTCGGCGCCGACGAAGTCGCCAGGACGCGGGAGGCGCTGGGGTGGGAGCTGCCGCCGTTCGAGGTACCGGACGAAGCCAGGGCGTTCTTCCAGGCGGCGATGCAGCGGGGCCGGGCCGCCCGCAACAGCTGGCTGGAACGCCGCCATGCCGCCTTCGCGGCCGATCCCGAGCTGGCGGCGCGCTGGGTCGCCTTCCACGAGCCACCCCCGGTGCGTCTCGACGCTCCCACGTACGACGCCGGCAAGAGCGTGGCCACCAGGGCGATGTCGGGCGACGTCATCCAGCAACTCGCCGACCTCCGCCCCGACCTCGTCTCCGGCGACGCCGATCTGGCCGGATCCACCAAGTCGCTCATCGAGGGCCTCGGCGACTTCTCCGCCGTTGACCGGACCGGGCGCAACATCCGCTACGGGGTGCGGGAGCACGCCATGGGCACGATCGTCAACGGGATGAACCTCCATGGCGGGGTCCGCGCCTTCGGGTCCACCTTCCTCACCTTCTCCGACTACATGCGTGGCGCGGTGCGGCTGTCGGCGTTGATGAAGTGCCCGAGCATCTGGGTGTGGAGCCACGACTCGGTGTTCCTCGGCGAGGACGGTCCCACCCACCAACCCATCGAGCATCTCGCCGCCCTGCGCGCCATCCCCGGGCTGTGGGTGATCCGTCCCGGCGACCCCGGGGAGACCGCCGGAGCGTGGGAGGTCGCCGTCAACCGCATCGACGGGCCGACCGCCATCGTCCTCAGCCGCCAGGGTGTGCCGGTCCCGACCACCCCGACCGACCCCGCCGTCGTCGGCCAGGGCGGGTACGTGGCCAGGGCAGGCGACGATGCCGTGCTGGTGGCAACCGGCTCCGAGTTGGGCACGGCACTGGCCGCCGCCGCCATCCTCGCCGAACGGGGGATGTCGCTGCGGGTGGTGTCGATGCCGTGTGTCGAGGCGTTCCGCGCCCGGGACGAGGCGGATCGGGCCGACGTCCTCGGCGAAGGGCTGCCCCGGGTCTCACTCGAGGCTGCCTCGCCGTTCGGGTGGGGTGACATCGTCGGCGAGAAGGCGCTGCGCATCGGCATCGACGACTACGGGGCATCGGCGCCTGCGGAGGCTCTCGCCGACCGGTTCGCCCTCACCCCCGAGGCGGTGGCCAACCGGATCGCCGCCCACCTCGGCTGAAGGTGGACCTGTCCCCGGTCCTGATGCTCGGCATGTGGGCGTCCGGGCTGGCCCTGGGGGCGGCCGTGGTCGTCCGGTGGCAGATCGTCGGCCCGGGTTACACGTGGACGGCCGGGGGAGCGGTGGTGCTGGTCGGAGTCTTCGTGATCGTCAGCGGTGGCGGGACGATCGCGGTCATCGGGACGACGGCGGCGGCGGTCGCCATCGCCGTGGCGCGGTCGGTGACCCCGGCGACCTCCAGCCTCCTGGTGGCGGCAGTGGCCTTCGCCCTGGTCGCCTCGACCCGATCTCCCGTCCTGCCGGTGGTCACCGGGTCGGTGCTCGCCGGCGGGGTGACCTCGGAGATGTTGCTCGGACACTGGTTCCTGGTCGATCCCCGGCTGCCCCGGTGGTCGCTCAAGGTCCTCACCGGCGGCGCCGCCATCGGCCTCGTCGCCGACGTGGGCATCGTGGCCGTGCAGCTGGCGGTGAACGGCTACTCCGCCGACCCGCTGTTCGGATGGGCCTGGTTGGCCCTGGTGGTCATGACCGGGCTCCTCATCGCCGGCGTGTGGCTGGCACTCGACGAGCCGCGCTACAGCGGGGTGATGGCGGCGACCGGTCTCAGCTACCTCGCCGTGCTCACCTCTCTCGGTGTGCTGTTCCTCGGTCGCACCATCGCCTTCGGCTGACGGGACGGGTCCTGCAGAGATCTAACCTCGCCGCCGTGAAGGTGTACACCAGGAAGGGTGACGACGGCAGCACCGGGCTCTTCTACGGTGGCAGGGTGGCCAAGGACGACACCGGGCCGGAGGCATACGGCACCACGGACGAGGCGGTGGCGGCGCTGGGGGTCGCCCGGGCCATGGCCGCCGACTCCGAGCCCGAGCTGGCCGGGATGCTCCTCGACCTGCAGCGACAGATGTTCGTGGTCGGCGCCGAGCTCGCCACCGCCCCCGAGAACCGGCACAAGCTCGAGTCGGGGTCGACGTTGGTCTCCGCCGAGATGGTGACTCCCCTGGAGGAGGCGATCGACCGCATCGAAGTCGAGCGGGGCATGCCGACCGAGTTCGTGGTCCCCGGGCAGAACCCGCTGGCGGCGGCGCTCGACCAGGCCAGGACCATCGTCCGGCGCGCCGAGCGGCGGGCGGTGACCCATGCCAGGGTGCACGGGATCGAGGGGTCCCAGGTCGTGCCCTACCTCAACCGGCTCGCCGACTACCTGTGGATGGCGGCACGCCAGGTCGAGCCGGGCTGGGAGTCGAGCAGGGGAGATGCTGAGGAATGAGCTTCACGGTGAGGACCGCGCCGTCGGTCGACGCCGCCAAAGCCGAAGTCCTGGTGGTGCCGGTGCTCGACGGGCTCGTGTGGGGGCCGGGGGCGGACCTCGTCGCCGACTCGCTCGGCGAGGGTCTGACCGACTTCCTGGCCGCCCAGGACTTCACGGGCGCTGCCGGACAACATGTCGCCGTGCCCGGGGGCGAGCTCGGCTTCGCCACGGTGGTCCTGGTGGGGCTCGGCTCCGAGGTCGACGCCGAGGCGCTGCGGCGGGCGGCCGCCGGCGCCGGCAGGGCGACCACCGAGAACGAGAAGGTGGCGACCACGCTGGCCGCTATCGACCTGGATGGCGCCGCCGACCTGGTCGTGTTCGGCTTCGGCACCGGCCAGTACCGGTTCACCCGCCACCACAGCGAGCCCAAGCCGGTGAAGACGACCACCCTGACACTGATCGGCGAATCCAAGGACCGGGGGGCTGGAGGGGCGTTGCTCGCCGAGGCGGTGGCCGCCACCCGAGACCTGGTCAACGAGCCGGCGGCGGGCAAGTCGCCCACCTGGCTGGCGCAGTGGGCCGCCGACCGGCTCGAAGCCGTTGGCGTCGATGTCGAGGTATGGGACGAGTCGCGGATCGAGGAAGAGCGACTCGGCGGGTTGGCGGCGGTGTCGTGGGGCTCGGCCGAGCCGCCGCGCCTGGTCAAGCTGCACTACCGGCCCCGTCGGCGAAGAGGCAAGCTCGCCTTCGTCGGCAAGGGCATCGTCTTCGACAGCGGCGGGCTGTCGATCAAGTCTGCAGACGCCATGATGCCCATGAAGACCGACATGGCGGGCGCCGCCGCCGTGTTCGGCGCGGTGTGGGCGATCGCCAGCCTGAAGATCCCGGTGGAAGTCGTCGCCTTCGCTCCGCTCACCGAGAACATGCCGGGCGGTCGGGCGCTGCGCCCCGGCGACGTGTTCACCGCTCGCAACGGCAAGACGGTCGAGGTGCTGAACACCGACGCCGAGGGGAGGCTGGTGCTGGCCGACGGCCTCGCCCTGGCGGTTGAGGAGTCGCCCGATCTCATCGTCGACGTCGCCACGCTGACCGGGGCGTGCATGGTCGCCCTCGGTGAGAAGGTGGCCGGCCTGTTCGCCTCCGACGACGCGGTGGCCGATCGGGTGATGGCGGCGGCGGCCCACGCCGGTGAGCCGGTTTGGCGGTTGCCGCTGGTCGAGGAGTACCGCTCGAAGATCGACTCGACTATTGCCGACATGAAGAACACCGGGAATCGCTACGGCGGCGCCATCTCGGCGGCGTTGATGCTGGAGCGCTTCGTCGGCGACGTCCCCTGGGCGCACCTCGACGTGGCGGGACCGGCTCGGTCGGAGTCGGACGAGCACTACCTCACGAAGGGCGGTACCGGCTTCGGGGTGCGCACCCTGGTGGCGCTGGCGGCCCAGACCGCCGAGCGGTAGACCGGCCGGCGGCAGCCGCGGTGAACGCCAACCCGATCCGCCGCCCTCCTCCGCCGTTCGTGCCGGTTGCCGTCGTGGCCGTTCGCCATCTCAGCCGGCGCATGGTCCGCGTCACCCTCGGCGGGCCGGACGCCGCTTCCCTCGCCCCGGAGCTGCCGGCGGCAAGTGTGCGCCTCCTGCTCCCCAGCGGCGATGGCGACGTGGTCGTCCCCGACTGGGACGGCAACGTGTTCCTGCTCCCAGACGGGTCCCGTGCTCCGATCCGCACCCTCACCCCACTCCGGGTGGGCCGGAGCGAGATCGACCTCGAGATCGTGGTGCACCCGGGAGGTCGGCTCTCCCAATGGGCGGTCGCCGCCCGCCCGGGTGCGCAGGCGGCGATCTCGGGCCCGGGCCGCGGCTACCGCGTGGAACCAACCGCCACCGCCTATCTGCTCGCCGGTGACGAGACCGCATTGCCCGCCATCGGCCAGCTGCTCGGCCACATCCCCGGCACCGTTCCGGTGAACGTCGTCGTCGAAACGGCCGGCCCCGAGGCCAGGCTCCAGCTCCCGGACCACCCCTCGGCAACGGTGTCGTGGCTCGACCAGTCGCCAGGATCGTCACCCGGCTCCGCTCTGGTTGCCGAGGTGGCCGCCGCCGCCATCGACCCGGACACCAGGGTGTGGGCGGCCGGCGAGGCGGCCGCCATGTTCCAGCTCAGGCAGCACCTGTTCGACGGCCTGCACCACCCCCGTTCCCACGCCTCGGTGCGCGGTTACTGGAAGGCGGGCCGGGCCGGTGACGGCGACGCGGGCTGACGGCGACCGGCGACCATCGGCGAGTACTCGCCCCGGCCGTGAACCGCCCTCGGGTCGACTTCGTACTCCCGACCGGGGGAAACGAACCCGAGAGGTGACCGATGACACGACGAATCTGGATGCTGCTGGCGGTCCTGCTGATGCTGGCCGCCGCCTGCGGCGGCGACGACGATGCCACCGACACCACCGTGAGCGACGCCGGTGGGGCCACCACTGCGGCGCCGGTGGCGACGACGGCGGCCCCTGACGGCACCACGGCTGCTCCCGCCGGGACAACGGCGGCCCCGGCCGGCGGCGCCGAACTCATCGTCACCGAGGACCACCTGACCGACGGCGAGGGACGTTCGCTGTACCTGTTCACCGTTGACACCCAGGACTCGGGCACCAGCGCCTGCGACCCGGACTGCCTCGCCAGCTGGCCGATCTTCGTCGGTCCGGCGACCGCCGGCGAGGGTGTCGACGCCGCACTGCTCGGGGTGATCGAGGACACCGGCCAGGTCACGTACAACGGCTGGCCGCTCTACTACTTCGGTGGCGACGCCGCCCCGGGTGACACCAACGGGCAGGGCCTCAACGACGTGTGGTGGCTGGTCAGCGCAACCGGTGATCAGATGTCCTGATCCGACCGGATCAGCCGCTGCCGAGTCGGCGGCCCGTGTCTGCCGCCCGGTCGGTGCGCTCACCCCGCAGCGCGCATGCCGACCGGGCGGCACGCGTCGTCATAGTCGACCAGCGGGGGTGGGTTGCCGGCGTCGGCGCAGGCCGGGCAGTCCGGATTGCGGGTGACGGTGAACGTCCGCATCGACTGGTCCAGGGCGTCGTACACCAGGAGCCGCCCGATCAGCGGCTCCCCGATGCCGATGATCAACTTGAGCGCCTCGGTGGCCTGGAGAGTGCCGACGACACCCGGGAGCACCCCGAGGACGCCGGCCTGGGCGCACGACTGGGCGAGCTCGGGTGGCGGCGGCAGCGGGTAGAGGCAGCGGTAGCACGGCCCGCGGTGCGGGTGGAAGACCGACACCTGGCCCTCGAAGCGGAGCACGGACCCGTGCACTACCGGGGCACCGGTGTGCATCGATGCGTCGTTGAGCAGATACCGCGTTGGGAAGTTGTCGCCGCAGTCGACGATCACGTCGGCGCCGCCGATCAGGTCGAGCACGTTGGCGGCCTCGAGCCGCACCGCCCGGGTCTCGACCTTCACATCAGGGTTCAGCCCGTGCACCGTCTCCGCCGCCGAGTCGACCTTGCGGGCGCCGATCCGGCCGTCGGTGTGGACGATCTGCCGTTGCAGGTTGGTGAGGTCGACGGTGTCGTCGTCGATGAGAGTGAGCGTGCCCACCCCCGCCGCCGCCAGGTACATCGCCACCGGGGAACCGAGGCCGCCGGCGCCGACCACGGCCACGGATGCACCGAGCAGCCGATGTTGACCCTGCTCGCCGACCTCGGCCAGGACGAGATGGCGGTGATACCGGTGACGCTCGGCAGCCGACAGCAGCGAGGGTCGCTGGAGGGGCAGGCCGTCCTCCACCCATTGGTGGACGCCGCCGGCCACGGAGGCGACCGTCCGGTAGCCCAGCCCCTCGAGGGCCTGCGCCACCAGCGCCGAGCGATTGCCGGCGGCGCACAGGACCAGCACGTCACGATCGTGGTCGGGAACCACATTCGGAAACTCTTCGAGCACCGTGCGCATGGGGATGAGCACCGCCCCTTCGATCGCGGCCTGGGCGATCTCAGCGGGCTCCCTCACGTCGAGCAGCACGCCGCCGGCCTGGATGCGACCCCATGCCTCGGCGGGTGACACCTCGGTGATCGCCGCCTTGGCGGCGGCGACCCTGTCGTGGTAGCTCGTCATCGGTGTCCTCCGGTCGCCGAGGCTAGCCAGCGGTCGACCGGTCGGATGCGGGCCGTCGCCGACGCTCGGCCCTCTCGTCCTCGAGCTCCCGTTGGAGCATCAGGGGCAGCTTCCGGCGCAGCGCGGCGGGCACGGCGGGGATCCGGGTGCGCACCGACACCTCCGAGGCGGTCTCCTTGACGAAGCCGATACGAGCCAGCTCCACCAGGTGGACCGGCCGGGGCAGGGAGCGGCCGCGGGTAGCCGCGGTGGCGAGCCGGAGCAGGTCGGCGACCGCTCCCGGCCCCAGGATCGGCGTCCAGTACCGCCGGACGTAGGGGTGCGATGCCGGGTAGTCGCCGGGTAGGTCCCAGACGGCGGGGACGAACCAGGCCCGGTCGTACACGGTGCGTCGCAGGCGGGCGTAGGGCTCGGCGACGCCCGGGGGCGGCACAGCCCCGATGGGAGGACGTTCATCGGTGAAGGTCCCGAGCGTCGCCGAAATCGAGTACGTCGTCATACTCGAAACACGATACATATCTCTTAAACAACGTCAATACGTGCGGAAGGGAAGCGCGAAAGATCGCGGTAGCTGGCACCGGCCGGGCAAGAGTGTGTTCAGGAAGCGACCGGTACGGGCCCCGGGCCGGTCGCCTCACCGGTCTGCACCGCCCACAGCGTGCGGTAGAGACCGGGCCGGGCGACGAGCTCGTCATGGGTGCCGGCGGCGGTCACCCGGCCGTTCTCCACCACGACGATGGTGTCGGCGTGGCGGATCGTGGACAACCGGTGGGCGATGACGATGGTGGTGCGTTGGTGCGCCACCGAGGCCAGCGATCGCTGGATCGCCGCCTCGGTCTCGTTGTCCACGGCCGAAGTGGCCTCGTCCAGGATGAGGATCGGCGCCCGGGTCAGGAGCGCCCGGGCGATCGACACCCTCTGGCGCTGGCCGCCGGAGAGCCGCTGGCCGCGCTCTCCCACGATCGTGTCGTATCCCTGCGGCAGGGCGGCGATGAAGTCGTGGGCCTCGGCCAGCTTCGCCGCCGTCTCCACCTCGTCGTCGGAGGCGTCCGGGCGACCGTAGAGGATGTTCTCCTTGACGGTGCCATGGAACAAGAACACGTCCTGGCTCACCAGGGCCATCGCCCGGCGCAGGTCGGCAACCACCAGCTCTCTGACGTCGTGGCCGTCGAGCGTCACCCGGCCGGACGACACGTCGTAGAGCCGCAGCAGCAGCTTCATCAATGTCGTCTTACCCGCTCCGGTCGACCCGACGATGGCGAAGGTCTCGCCAGGGTCGATGGCGAAGGTCACGTCGGCGATCACCTCGGGTCGGTCGGGGTACGAGAAGGAGACCTGCTCGAACGCCACCGCACCACCGGCGGCGGAGAGCGGCGCCGTACCGCTGCGCATCGCCGGGGCGGTGTCGAGCACGTTGAGGATGCGTGTCGTCGACGCCATCGCCCGCTGGTAGAGGTCGAGGGTTTCGCCCAGGCCGGTCAGCGGCCACAGCAGCCGCTGGGTGATGAACACCAGCACCGAGTAGCTGCCGACGCCGAGCTGCCCGTCGAGAACGAGGAAGCCGCCGAAGATCAGCGTCGAGATGAATCCGGTGAGCACGGCCACCCGGATCAGCGGCGAGAAGGCGGCGGACAGCCGAATGGCCCTCTGGTTGGCGTACCGGTAGCGGAGGCTCTCCTGCGAGATCCGGGCGGTCTCACGCTCCTCGGCGTTGAACGCCTTGATCGTCATGATCCCCGACAGGCTGTTGGCCAGCTGGCTGTTGAGGACCCCGGCCTGGTCTCGCACCGCCGCGTAGCGCGTCTCCATCCGCTTCTGGAATCTGATCGACCCGTAGACGATGAACGGGATGGGGAGGAAGGCGAGCCAGGCCACGCCCGGGATCAGGACCACGAAGGTGATGCCGATGAGGATGGTGGCCGTCGCCGTCTGCAGCATCGTGTTGGCACCGTTGTCGAGGAAGCGCTCGAGCTGGTTGACGTCGTCGTTGAGCACCGCCATCAGCTCCCCGGTCGACTGCTGCTCGTGGTAGGCGATCTCGAGATCCTGGACGTGCCGGTAGGCGTCGATGCGCAGCTCGTGCTGGATGGTCTGGGCCAGGTTGCGCCACTCGACACCGTGCAGGTACTCGAAGAGGGACTCCAGCGCCCAGACCACGAAGGTGATCACCGCCAGAACGACCAGCTGGGCGCGAGGATCCTCGATGCCGAACTGCGCCAGGAACGAGTTCTCCTGGTTGACCACCACGTCGACCGCCAGCCCGATCAAGAAGGGCGGGGCGATGTCGAGCGCCTTGTTGATGATCGACCACGCCGAGGCCCTGATCACCTGGGCGCGATGACCGGTGGCGTATCGCCACAGCCGCACCAGCGGAGAAGCGCGCTGCTCGTGACCGACCGATCCCATCGGCGTCGAGGCTACGCCGTCAGGCGAAGAGCCATGAAACGACGTTAGACCGTCGACCACAAGGCCCCGGTCTCAGAGCAGCCCGAGCTGCACCGGCTGCGGCGGCTCGGGCTCGGAGAGAGATTCCGGCGCGGCGAGCAGGTCGTCGATCTGCTCGAGGCCGGTCACGGCGACGGCTCCTCGCCCTTCCAGGGCCTCGTTCCCGGTCGCCTCGCCGGCGCCCCGCCATACGGCGACCGTTCCGTTCCCGGCTCGCAGTGCTTCCGTGGCGCCGGCCCAGGTGCCGCCCGACCCTTCGGCGCACGCCACCACCAAGGTCACCGTCGACAGTGCGTAGACGATCTTGTTGCGTGCCATCGCGGCTGCCGGGGTGAATCCCGACGACGGTGACTGCTGGGTCACCAGGCAGGTCGGGTGCTCGTCCAGTGCCGTCAGGGTCTCCGATCGCCGGATCTTGGCGACGAGAGAGTCGGCCAGGACGCCGACCACCGCGCCACCGGCACGGTGGGCGGCGTCCATCGCCAGCCGGTCGACGCCGCGGGCGCCTCCCGACACCACGGGCCGGCCCGTCCGCGCCGCCCGGTTGGCCGCCGCCTCGGCAACCCCGGCACCCGCTTCGTCGACGTCACGGGACCCCACGATGCCGAGGCCGCTGATCCCGAGAAGGCCTCGTTCACCCACGCCGAAGAGGACGGGCGGAGCACCGGGCCCGAGGCGCCGACGCAGCTGAGGCGGGTAGTCGTCATCGGCGACGGTGAGCACCCAGATTCCCCGTCCGGACAGTCGGTCCGCCTCCGTCGTGGCGGCACCGGCGTCGGCGAGCAGCGACTCCACTGCATCGGCGAGGTCGCCAGGTAAGCCGGGCATGTCCCGCACCGCCCGAGTCGGCTCGAAGAGGTCGACGGGCCGCAACCCGTGCTCACCCAGGCCGGACTCGAGTCGATGCCATCCAGCCGGAGACAACGAGGGCCGTCGACTCGACCCCAGCCTCGTGGTGAGCGCGATGACCGCCTTGGCGTCGTCGGTGAACATCACTCGCTCCGGTTGCTGGTGTTGCTCAGGGCGACAGGGTAAACGGGGCCCGCTCCGGCCGAGCGGAGCAGGCTGCCGAGGATGGTGAAGGTCCACCGTGAGTCCACCATGTCGTCGACGAGGAAGACCGGCCCCGGTCTCACGCCGTCCACAACGTACGAGGCGGCTACGTTGCGAGCCTGCTGGCAGCTGTTCTGCATCGCCTTCTGCGGCTGCGCATCGGCGACCCGGGAGATGGCGGGAACCGCGTCGAGCCCGAGGCTGTCCCCGAGCCGTCGCGCGAAGTCGCCGACCAGGTTGGACGAGCGCGAGGGAACCCAGGTGACCCAGGTTGGGCCAGGTTCGGGCGCCCATTGGCGGAGCATCGCTCGGGTCGCCTCCACCAACTCGTCGGCGAACCTGCCGTCGATGTACTTCCCGGACCTCACCAACTGCGCCAGCCCGGGGTCTCCCCAACGGGTCAGGCACCGCCCCACTTCGAGGCCGCCGGACCGCAGATCGACCTCGACCTCCAGCGGGCAGGGCAGCTGTTTGCGCGGCTGGATCGTGTCGTGCTCGCCGCGGAGGTGGCGGAGGGCCTCTTCGACGATGGGCGATGGTGTGGCCGGCGGCCACGGGGTGCCCACGCAGTTGGCGCAGCGCCCGCATCTCTGGGCGCCGGGGTCGTCGAGTTGGTGCCGAAGGAACTCCATGAGACACCCGTCGGTGGCGACGTACCCCTGCATCGCCTGCTGCTCGGCGCGCCTCGCCTGGGTGACCGCGGCGAAGCGCTCTGAGGGATAGGCCCATCGGGACGCGGAGCGGAACCATCTCGACTGTTCGCGATAGACCGCGCCGTCGACCTCGAGGATCTTGAGCATCCCCTCGAGGCGGCTCCTACGGAGGTTGACGAAGCCCTCGAGGTCGCGCAGGTTCTGGCCAGGGGTGTCCCGCAGGGAATCGAGGACGGTGGACACGTCAGGCTCGCTGGGGAAGGCGGTCTCGATGAACCAGTCCTGGATGTCGGTGTCCTCCTGCCCGGCGAGCAGCACCCCCACAGCCTGTTCGACCGCTCGGCCGGCGCGACCCACCTGCTGGTAGTAGGCGACCGCCGAGCCGGGCGCCTGGTAGTGGACGACGAACTCGATGAACGGGTTGTCGTAACCCATGGCGAGCGCCGACGTGGCGACGACGACCTTCAACCGCCCCGCTGACAACTGGTCCTCGATGTGGAGGCGGTCGGCGTTGTCGGTCTCGCCGGTATAGGTCGCCGCCTCCACGCCTCGGGCTTGTAGCCATCCGCCGACTATCTGGGCATCGCGCACGGTCAGGCAGTACACGATGCCCGACCCGGGGAGATCAGGGATGGACGTGGCCAGCCAGGCCATCCGGTCGGCGCGATCGGGCAGCGGGATGACATGGAGGGCCAGCGACTCACGCTCGAGGGTGCCTCGGAGCACGGTGAGGTCCCCTCCCAGTTCGGCGTTGACATCTTCCACGACCCGATCGTTGGCGGTCGCCGTCGTCCCGAGCACCGGCGTTCGCGGTGGCAGGGCGTTCGCCACGTCGCGCAGCCTGCGGTAGTCCGGCCGGAAGTCGTGCCCCCAGTCGCTGATGCAGTGGACCTCGTCGATGACCAGCAGGCCGATGCCGGCGAACAGCTCGGCGCTCACCTGCTCGATGAACTCACGGTTGTTGAGCCGTTCCGGCGAGATGAGGAGCAGGTCGAGGAGGCCGAGCCGGATCTGCTCGAAGATCGCCTCCCATTCGTCCCGGTTGGTCGAATCGACCCGACGCGCGTTCAGGTCGAGCCGTTCGGTCATCTCGAGCTGGTTGCGCATCAGGGCGAGCAAGGGGGACACGATGACCGTCGGCCCGGCGCCGGCGCCGCGAAGGAGTCGGGTGGCGATGAGGTACACCGCCGACTTGCCCCATCCGGTGCGCTGGACCACGAGCGTGCGTCCCCGGTCATCCACGATCGACCGGATGGCTTCGAGCTGGCCGGGGCGGAACTCGGCGTCGGGGATGCCGGTCAGATGGCGTAGGAGTCGAATCGCTTCGTCTGCCAGCCGCATACCCGGAATGTATCTGGAGAGGGTGACAGATCCGCCGGGCGAGGGGCTGTCACGGCCGGTGCGGAGGTTCAGCCGCCGCCGTCGCCGTCGCCTCCGCCACCGCCTCCACCGCCGCCGCCGCCACCGCCGCCACCGCCACCACCACCACCACCGTTCTCGACGTGCTCGCCGATGTAGACGGTGATGACGCCGCCGTCGGCGATCGGAGCGCCCGGTGCGGGATCGGTGCGGACCACGATGCCTGCGTTCGCTTGGTTGAGCACCGGTATCGAGCGGATGTCGTAGCTGAGAGCCAGCCCGGACTCCTCGTTGTAGGCGGCGATGGCGCCGGCGACCTCGCCCTCGGACAGCCCGATCAGGTTGGGGGCCACCGGCGGGATCCCCGACGAGTACCGCACCGTCACCGTGCTCCCCTGGGACACCTCGGCGCCGGCGGTCGGCGACTGGCCCAGGAAGGTGCCCTCCGGCTGGGTCGAAGGCGTGTCGACCAGGCTGGGGATGAGCCCCGCCTTGCCGATGGCGCTCTCGGCCTCTTCACGGCTCATGCCGGAGACGTCGGGAACCGTGGTCTTGGGGATCCGGAACCACTCGCTGAACCCGTCGGGCGGTTCCGGGAAGTCCTCGACGGGGAGGTCGGCCGTGATGTACTTCATGAACTGGGCCCAGATCGGCGCGGGCAATGTGCCGCCGAACGCCCGGTCGTAGTACTGCGGGACCCCCGCCGGCTCGTTGTACACGGTGAAATCGGACAACTCGACCTGGGCATCGGGGTATCCGGACCACACCGCGGTGGTGAACTGCGGGATGAACCCGACGAACCACACGTCCCGGTAGTTCTGCGCGGTACCGGTCTTCCCCGCCTGGGGCCGGTCGATGTCGGCGCGGGTGGCGGTGCCGCAGCAGACCACCTTCTCCAGGGTCGAGACCACGGCGGCGGCCATCGAGGCGTCGATGACCTGCTCGCTGTGCACCCGGTGGTCGTAGATGACCTCGCCGCCGACCCTCTCGATCCGCTCGATGAGGTACGGCTCGACCTTCTCGCCGTAGTTGGCGATGGTGGAGTAGGCGGCGGCCATCTCGAACGGGCTGACCGCCTCGGCGCCGAGGGCGATCGACGGCACCGGGTTGAGCGGCGACTCGATGCCCAGGCGGTGGGCCATCTCCACCGACTGCTCCGGCCCGACGGCGACGGATACCTGGGCGAACACGGTGTTGGTCGAGTTGTAGGTCGCCGACTCGAGGCTGACCACGCCGCCGCCGCCACCTTCGGCGTTGTTCACGGTCCAGATGTTGCCCCGGTCGCTGCACGGGTAGCCGCAGTCGATCTCCTGAGGGCTCGAGCCGTCCCAGTACGTCCCGAGGGTGATGTCCCAACCCTCGAGCGAGCCGTTCTCCAAGGCGGCGACCAGGGTGATCGGCTTGAACGCCGAGCCGGCCTGGCGGCGACCCTTGGTGACGATGTCGTACGGGCGCTGCCCGGCTTCGATGTCGGTGCCGAACTCGACGCCGCTGGCCATCACCCGCAGCGCCCCGGTCCGGTTGTCCAACATGGCGATGGCGCCGGTGGGCCCCGACCGGTCCTGGAACCAGGTGCGGAGGATCCGGGTCGCCTCGTCGTTCCACTGCTTGTTGACGGTGATGGTGATCTTGAGCCCGCCACCGCCGGTGCACTCGGTGTCGTTGGCGGGACAGCCGTAGATCGCCTGCTTGCGCTCGGCGTAGGTGTCGCCGAGGTTGAACCGGCTGTCGTTGAGCAGCTGCTCCCGGGCGGCGATCAGGATCTCGGGGTTCTCGGCGACCAGGTCGCGGTGGGTGGCGGGCTCGAGCGGGGTGGCGATGGCTTCCGCCGCCTCTGCCTCGGTGATGAACCCGTTCTCCGCCATGTTCTCGATGACGTCGTTGCGGGCCCGCTCCACCCGCTCAGGCTCGCTGCGGATGTTGTAGAAGCTCGGGTTCCGGATGGGGACCACGATCGTGGCCGCCTCGGCGGTGCTGAGCTCCGCCAGCGGCTTGTCGAAGTACTCCCGCGCCGCCGCCCTGATCCCGTAGGCGTTGGCACCGTAGAAGACCGAGTTCATGTAGAACTCGAGGATCTGGTCCTTGGTGTAGCGCCGTTCCAGCTCGGCGGCGATGACCCCTTCGCAGATCTTGCGCTCCAAGGTGACCTCGGTGCTGAGGAAGTTCATCTTCACCACCTGCTGGGTGATGGTCGATCCGCCCTGGAGCCCGGCGTCGCTGCGGAAGTTCTCCAGCGCGGCGCGCAGGATGCCCTTGAAGTCGAGGCCCTCGTGCTCGTAGAAGTCCGAGTCCTCGGCGGCGAGCACGGCGTCACGCACCACAGCGGGGACGTTCTTGATCGCCGCCGGCTGGCTGTTGCGCTCGGTGAGCTGCCCGATCAGCACCCCATCGGCGGTGTAGACGGTGGACAGGCGGGAAAGGTCGGGGAAGGTGAGGTCGAACTGGTCGGGTTCGCAGATGTAGGTCGCCTCGAGATCCTTGGCGGTGCCGTAGGCGGCGTTGACCTCCAGGAACCCGAATAGGCCGGTGAGCGCCGAGGCGAGCAGGGCGATGACGGCGAGCAGGGCGAGCGCAGGTAGGCGCCGGCCCCGGCGCTCGTCACGTTCGATCAGATGGAGGTTCGGTTTCATCACAGGTGCGAGCGTCGGGTGGGGTTCAGGGAGTTCGACGGATCATCCGCCATCGGGGTTCCCGAGTACCATGCCGTTCCGGCCGATGAGGGCATGATAGGGATGCCGCAGGGCAACCAAGAGGACCGTCGTACCACCAGCGGCTACACCATCGCCGCCCGGTATGCGCCGTCCGACCTCGACGGATGGGACGCTTCCACCAGCCTCGGCGAGCCGGGCCGGTTCCCCTACACCAGGGGGCCGCACGAGACGATGTACCGGGGCCGGCTGTGGACGATGCGGCAGTACGCCGGATTCGGCACCGCCGCCGAGACCAATCGACGGTTCAAGGCACTGCTCGCCGCCGGCCAGACCGGCCTCTCCGTCGCCTTCGACCTCCCCACCCAGATGGGGTACGACTCCGACCACGCCATGGCCACCGGCGAGGTGGGCAAGGTGGGCGTCGCCATCGACAGCCTCGACGACATGCGCACCCTCTTCGACGGGATCCCGCTGGGCGAGGTCTCCACCTCGATGACGATCAACGCCACCGCCGCCGTGCTGTTGCTCCTCTATGAGCTGGTGGCCGACGAGCAGGGGGTGGCCCCCGATCTGATCACCGGGACGGTGCAGAACGACATCCTCAAGGAGTACATCGCCCGGGGGACCTACATCTACCCGCCGGCTCCGTCGATGCGGCTGGTCACCGACCTCTTCGCCTACTGCAACGAACGGCTGCCCCGCTGGAACACGATCTCGATCAGCGGTTACCACATCAGGGAGGCGGGTTCGACCGCCGCCCAGGAGGTCGCCTTCACCATCGCCAACGGGCTCGCCTACGTCGAGGCCGCCGTCGCCGCCGGGCTCGACGTGGAGACGTTCGCCCCGCGGCTCTCGTTCTTCTGGAATGCCCACAGCCACCTGTTCGAGGAAGCGGCCAAGTACCGGGCGGCCCGACGGTTGTGGGCCCGGCTGATGCGCGATCGAGTGGGAGCCCGCACCGAGGCGGCGTGGAAGATGCGGTTCCACACCCAGACCGCCGGCTCGACCCTCACCGCTCAGCAGCCGTTGAACAACGTGGTGCGCACTGCGTACCAGGCGCTGGCGGCGGTGCTCGGCGGCACGCAGTCATTGCACACCAACGCCTACGACGAGGCCCTCGGCCTCCCCACCACGGCGTCGGCCATGATCGCCCTGCGCACCCAGCAGATCCTCGCCTTCGAGTCCGGGGTAGCCGACACCGTGGACCCGCTGGCCGGGTCCTACTACGTCGAGAACTTGACGGACGCCATCGAGGCCGAGGCAGAGGCGCTGATCGCCCGCATCGATGCGGTGGGCGGTGCGGTGGCGGCGATCGAGGCCGGGTTCCAGCAGTCCCAGATCGAGGACGCCGCATACGCCGCCGCCACCGACGTGGAGAGGGGAACGACCGTGCAGGTCGGCGTCAACCGGTTCGTCGCCGCCGAGGAGGCGCCAACTCCGGTGCTCGACATCGACGCCGCGCTGGAACCGGCGCAGCGCCTGCGGGTGGCGGCGGTCCGGGAGGGCCGCAACCAGGCGGCGGTCGACAAGGCGCTCGGAGAGGTACAGGACGTGGCCGAGGGCTCGGGCAACCTGCTGCCCGTCATGAAGACCGCCCTGGGCGAGATGGCCACACTGGGTGAGGTGTCCGACGTGCTGCGCGACGTCTTCGGGCGTCACCGGCCGACGTTCTGAGTGAGGGAGCCACGGTGAAGCGGGACGATCTGGTTCGGATTGTGGTGGTCGGCGGCGGGCCGGCAGGGAACGCCGCCGCCACGGTGGCGGCGACCCTCGGCGCCGAGGTGGTCCTGGTCGAGGACTCGATCGTCGGCGGCGCCGCCCACCTCTGGGACTGCATCCCGTCGAAGGCGATGGTGGCCAGCTCGACCCGGATGGCGGCGATCCGGATGGCGAGTGAGGTGGGTTTGAGCGACGCCGGGCACGTCGACCTCGACATGCCGCGCCTCAACGAGCACCTCGACAGCATCACCGGGTCCCTGGCCCAGGGCGCCACCGACATGCTCCGCTCCCAGGGAGTGGAGATCGTCCGGGGGAGGGGCCGGTTCGTCGACCAGAACACGATCGAGGCCGAGACCGAGCAGGGAACCGTACGGGTTGCGTTCGATGTCGCCCTCGTCTCGACCGGCTCCCGCCCGTGGGTTCCGGACTGGGCACCGGTGGACGGGCAGCGCATCCTCACCACCCGCAACGCCTACCACCTACCGGAGCTGCCCGAGCACCTCGTCATCGTCGGCTCGGGGGTCACCGGGGTGGAGATGGTGCACATCTTCTCCAGCCTGGGGTCCGGGGTCAGCCTGCTGGTGAGCCGCCAGCACGTCCTCCCCCACCGCGACGCCGAGGTCGCCGCCGCCCTCGAGGAGAACTTCCTCGACCGCGGGGTGAAGCTGTACAAGGGCACCAGGGCGGTTGCCTCCGCCCAGGTGGACGGCGGGGTCGCTGTGGAGACCGACGACGGCCGCGTCATCCGGGGCAGCCACCTGCTGCTCGCCGTCGGCCTCGTCCCCAACAGCGATGGTCTGGGTCTGGAATCGATCGGGGTGAAGGTGGATCGCGGGTACATCGGGGTCGACGAGTGGCAACGCACCTCGGTGCCGCACATCTACGCCGCCGGCGACGTCACCGGGCAGATGCCGCTGTCCTCGGTGGCCGCCATGCAGGGACGGAAGATCGCCCGTCACGCCCTCGGCCAGGACGTGACCCCGCTCGACTACGGCAAGGTGGCCCAAGCGATCTTCACCGACCCGGAGATCGCCTCGGTGGGATTGGAGGAGGTGGACGCCGCCGCCTTGGGACGCAAGGTGCGGATCACCAAGGTGCCGTTCGCCGCCAACCCACGGGCACTCATCCAGGCAAGCCCCCGTGGCTTCGTCAAGGTGGTGTCCGACCCGGCGACGAGGGTTGTGCTCGGTGGCACCGTCGTGGGCCGCTACGCCTCCGAGCTCATCGCCCCCATCGCCCTCGCCTCGCAGGCCCGGCTCAGGGTGGACCAGCTGGTGGAGACGCTGATGGTGCACCCGTCGATGAGCGAGAGCATCGTCGAAGCCGCCGAGTAGCCACCACGGCCCCGGCGGTACGATGACGTGCGGGCGTGCGGGTACGCTCGCCGGGCCATGACCACACTGTCCCGGCGACGCTCTCGGACCACCGAGATCCCTCAGGGCGCCACGTACGTCGAGCTGTTCTTCGACCTGGTGTTCGTGTACGCGGTCACCCAGGTCACCAGCCTGCTGGGGCATGACCTGACCTGGCTGGGCGCAGCCCGGGCGGCGGTGGTCGCCTGGCTGGTGTGGTGGGCCTGGCAGCAGTTCACCTGGACCCTGAGCCCCGCCGACACCACCAACCCGGTGGTCGAGGTGACCGTGCTGGCGGCAGCCGCGATGGCCTTCTTCATGGCCCGCTCGGTGGTGGACACCTTCGACGGCAACCCCTGGCTCTTCCTCGTGCCGTACCTCCTGGTGCGCGGCACCGGCATGTGGCTCTACGGCTGGGTGGGGGGCGACGACCGGCAAATGGGCCGGTCGATGGGACTGTTTGCCGCCGCCTCGCTGCCCGCCGTCGCCGCCTTGATGTTGGGGGCATGGCTCGACCCCGGCGCCCGGGTGTGGGTGTGGGCGCTCGCCGTCGTCCTCGACCTGGGTGCCGGGTTCGTCGCCAGGCGGGTGGAGTGGCGCATCCACGTCTCGCACTTCGCCGAGCGCCACGCCCTGTTCGTGATCATCGCCCTCGGCGAGTCGCTGATCGCCGTCGGGGTCGCCTCCGCCGACGTCGAGTCGACCATGGCCGCCTTCCTCGCCAAGGCAGCCGGGGTAGCGCTGGTGTGCGTCATGTGGTGGGGCTACTTCGGCTGGTTCAGCCGGTGGCTCGAGGAACGGATCGAGGCCTCGCCCAGCGTCGACCGGATCCGCAACTGCTACTCGTTCATGCACTTCCCGGTGGTAGCGGGGGTCATCGCGGTGGCCGCCTCCCTCGAGGAGGTGGTGGCCCACCCCGGCATGCCGCTCGAACCGCCGGCGGCGGCGGCGCTTGCCGTCGGGCTGGCCCTGTACTACGGAGCGGTGGCAGTGCTCGCAATGGCGGCGGAGAGCCTGCTGCTCACTTGGCGCCTCGTGGTTGTCGGCCTCATGGTGGTGTCTGCCGCCGCCGGAGCCGCGCTCGATGTGGATGGCATCCTCGTAGTGGCGGCTGCGGTGCTCCTCGGCGTGACGATCGCCCTGGTCGAGCGCCCCCGCATCCCGGCGCGGCCGCGGCTGACGCCTACTTAGCGCACCACCATGAGGACGGCGCCCGAGGAGACGGTGTCGCCGGCCTGGATGCGGAGGTCGACGATGGCGCCGTCGACCGGCGAGACGATCTCGTTCTCCATCTTCATCGCCTCGAGCACGCACAGCGGCTGACCGGCGGTCACGGTGTCGCCGGCGGCGTGGTGGACCTTGACGATCGTGCCCTGCATCGGGGCGGTGACGACCCCGGCGCCCTCGGCGGTCGGGGCCTGCCGCTCCAGCTTCGGGGGCCGCCGCCGCGGCGCCAAGCGCTGGCCCCCGCCACCGGCCGGGGCCATCACCGGTGCCCAGAAGGTGACCCCGAAGCGACGCCCGCCCACTTCGACGGTGATGGTGCGCTCGTCGACCTCCTCGTCCTGCGGCAGCGCAGGGGCGGTGCCCGCCGACAGGCCCGAGAAGTCGAGCTGGTCCTCGACGAACCGGGTGTAGTGCGTGGCGGTGCGGAAGGCGTCGGTGTCGAGGATCTGGAGATGGGCGGGGATGGTGGTGGCGATGCCGGTGACCCTGAAGGCCCGCAACGCCCGCTGTCCACGGGCGATCGCTTCCTCCCGGTCGCGGCCCCACACCACCAGCTTGGCCACCAGGTTGTCGTAGTACTGGCTGATCGCCGCCCCGGCCACCGCCCCGGAGTCGACCCTGACCCCGAACCCACCCGGTTCCTCGTACTCGACGATGGTCCCCGGGCTGGGCAGGAAGCCCTTCGCCGGGTCCTCGGCGTTGATCCGGAACTCGATGGCGTGGCCACGCACGTCGACGTCGGAGAACGAGAGCGGCTCGCCCCTCGCCACCAGGATCTGCTCCTTCACCAGGTCGATCCCGGTGACCATCTCGGTGACCGTGTGCTCGACCTGGATACGGGTGTTCATCTCCAGGAAGTAGACGTCCTCGCCGTCGTACAGGAATTCGACGGTGCCGGCGTTCACGTAACCGGACGATTTGGCAAGGGCAACGGCGGAGGCACCGAGCGTCTCCGCGCCTCGGCGGGGAAGTCCGGTGCCGGCGCCTCCTCGATGAGCTTCTGGTGGCGGCGCTGGACCGTGCAGTCGCGTTCGCCGAGGAACACGACGTTGCCGTGGGTGTCGGCGATGAGCTGCGCCTCGATGTGGCGGGGACGGTCGAGGTAGCGCTCGACGTAGACCTCGGCGTTGCGGAAGTAGGCATCGGCCTCCCGCTGCGCCGACTCGAAGGCTGCCACCAGCTCGCTCGGCTCCCGCACCACCTTGAGACCCTTGCCGCCGCCGCCATGGGCCGGCTTGATGGCGATGGGATACCCGTGCTCGGCGGCAAACGCCTCCACCTGGCGCGGCTCCGCCAGCGGTTCCAGGGTTCCGGGGACACCCTTGACCCCGGCGGCCTCGGCGGCGCGGCGGGAGGCGATCTTGTCGCCCATCGTGGCGATCGCCTCGGGGGGCGGCCCGACCCACACCATGCCCGCCTCGATGACGGCACGGGCGAACCCGGCGTTCTCGGCGAGGAAGCCGTAACCGGGGTGGACGGCCTCCGCCCCGCACTCGGCGGCGACCTGCAGGATGCGATCCAGGTTGAGGTACGAGTCGGCGGCCGGGGCAGGCCCGATGTTCCACGCCTCGTCGGCGAGCTTGACGTGGAGGGCGTCGCGATCGAGCTCGGAGTAGACGGCGATGGTGCGGATGCCCAGCTCGGCGGCCGCCCGGACCACCCGGACGGCGATCTCACCGCGGTTGGCGACGAGCAACGACTTCATCGCCGGCATAGTACGGGACGTGGACCGGAGGTGCCGTTCCGGGCGCCTCCAGGCCCGCTCACAGCGGGATGTTGCCGTGCTTCTTCGGCGGGAGGGTGTCACGCTTGGTGCGCAGCATCTCCAACGCCCGGATCAACCGGGGCCGGGTCTCCCTGGGCTCGATGACGTCGTCGACCAACCCGCGCTCGGCGGCCAGGTACGGGTTGTTGAACCGCTCCTCGTAGTCGGCGATCAGCTCGGCCCGCCGCGCCTCCGGGTCCTCGGCTGCCGAGATCTCCCGACGCTGGATGACGTTGACCGCGCCGGCGGCCCCCATCACCGCGATCTCGGCGGTCGGCCAGGCATACACGACGTCGGCCTTCACCGCCCGCGAGTTCATGACGACGTAGGCGCCGCCGTACGCCTTGCGGGTGATGACGGTCACCTTGGGCACGGTGGCCTCGGCGTAGGCGTAGAGCAGCTTGGCGCCGTGGCGGATGATCCCTCCGTGTTCCTGGTCGACCCCGGGCATGAACCCGGGGACGTCGACGAAGCTGATCACCGGGATGTTGAAGGCGTCACAGAAGCGGATGAACCGGGCAGCCTTGACCGAAGACTCGATGTCGAGGACTCCTGCCAGCACCTTCGGCTGATTGCCCACGATCCCGACCGTGTACCCGTCGAGCCTGGCCAGCCCGATCACGATGTTGGCGGCGAAGTGCTCGTGGACCTGGTAGAACTCGCCGTCGTCCACGACCATCTCGATCAGCGTCACCATGTCGTACGGCTGATTGGGGGAGTCGGGGACGATGCTGGTCAGCCCCTCGTCCATTCGGTCGGGCCGGTCGGTCGGGGTGAAGAACGGCGCCACCTCCATGTTGTTCGACGGTAGGAACGACAGCAGGTAGCGCACCTCCTCCATCGCCGACCGCCCATTGGCGGAGACGAAGTGGGTGACGCCGGACACGGTGGAGTGTGTCACCGCCCCGCCGAGATGCTCGAAGCTGACATCCTCGCCGGTGACCGCCTTGATGACGTCCGGCCCGGTGATGAACAGGTGCGAGGTGTCGGCCACCTGGTACACGAAGTCGGTGATGGCGGGGGAGTAGACGGCTCCGCCGGCGCACGGTCCCATGATCACCGAGATCTGCGGGATCACCCCCGAGGCTCGCACATTGCGCACGAAGATGCGCCCGTAGCCGTCGAGCGAGACGACTCCCTCCTGGATTCGGGCCCCGCCGGAGTCCTTGAGCCCGATGATCGGAGACCCGGTGTCCATCGCCAGGTCCATCACCTTGCAGATCTTGTCGGCGACGACCTCGCCGAGGCTCCCACCGAAGACGCCGAAGTCCTCGGCGAACACGAACACGGTGCGCCCGTCGATGGTCCCCCAGCCGCAGACCACGGCGTCCCCTGGCGGCCTCCTCCCCTCGATCCCGAACCCGGCGGCCTGGTGACGGGTGAAGAGGTCGACCTCCTGGAAGGAGCCCTTGTCCAGCAGGACCTCGAGGCGCTCCCGGGCGGTGAGCTTGCCCAGGTCGTGCTGGCGCTCGACGGTGCGGGGGTTCGCCTCCAAGGCCTCGTGACGGAGCTTGCGGAGCTGCTCGATCCGCTCCTCGGTGCTCATTCCCACCTCGGGTAGTGTCTGGAACGCCCGTATCGCTCGGCCAGGACGGCTCGAGTTGGCTACACCCTACGACACGGTGACCCTGGGTTCCGTCGACTCCACCCAGGACGCGGCGCGCTCCCGGCTCGGCGACCGGCCGGGGGCACTGCTGGTGGTGGCCGCCCGGCAGACCCAGGGTCGGGGCAGGAGCGGGCGGGAGTGGGTGGCCGCGCCGCGGGCGCTGGCCGCATCGCTGGCCTTCCGCCCCGGCTGGCCAACGGAGCAGTGGCCCCGCATCACGCTGGCGGCGGGGCTGGCCGCCGTCGCCGCCGTCGAAGACGTGACCGGCGTCGCGACGGCGCTCAAATGGCCCAACGACCTGGTCGACCCCACCACCAAGGCCAAGCTGGGGGGCATCCTCGCCGAGTCGTCGGCCGGCGTTGTGGTGACGGGATTGGGACTCAACATCCACTGGCCGGCGCCGGCCGCCGGCATCGGCGCCCTCCTCCCGGAGGACCCAGGCGCCCACCTCGCCGGTGAGATCGCCGCCGCCTGGGCCGAGCGGCTCCTGGCGACGCTGCGGCGGGACCCGGCTCTCTGGGGTGCTGACGACTACCGGCGTCGCTGCGTCACCATCGGCGAAGAGGTCTCCTGGGAGCAGCGGGGTGCGTCCGGGAACGCCGACGAGACTGCATCCGGCCGGGCCGTCGACGTCGACGACGAGGGTCGCCTGGTGGTGGAGACCGCCGCCGGTCAGGTGCGGCTCGATGCCGGCGAGGTGCGCTCGGTGCGGCGGGCTACTGTCACTGGACGACCCGAAGACGGAGGCAGCCCAGCGTGACCGTGCTCAAGGGTGAGGGCAAGGTCCCCATCCTCTTCGGCTCGACGTCGATCTCCGTCGCCTCCCGGGTCCACTCCGGCTACCTGTCCCGGCCCGATCTCACCGGTGAGTGGCCGACGGTGATCCTGGTGCCCGATTCATCGGGCGTCACCCCGGCGGTCAAGGACCTGTGCCGCAAGCTGGCACGACGCGAGCTGGCGGCGGTGGCCGTGGACTCCCTCCGCCGCGCTCGGGTGTCGAGACTATGGGCGGACCGCCAGGCGCCGGTCTCCGCAGCCGATCTCGACGCCGACATCGACGACATCGTCACCTTCGTGACCAACCCCTCCGGCTCATGGTCCAGCGCCGAGCGAGGCTTCGGCGTGCTCGGCATCGGCGCCGGCGGAGCGGCAGCCTCCAGGCTCGCCTCCCGTCGCCCCGGTCTGGCGGTGGCGTTGGTCGGCCGCACCGCTGCAGCCTGACCTGCTCGCCCCGGCGGGGGCGCTACTCGGCCTCTACGGACGGGACGACGACGGGGTGCCGGTGGACGAAGTGGTGGCCGCACGGTCTGGACTACCCAACGCCGAGGTGGTGATCTACGACGGCGTCGGCGCCGGGTTCATCGACGACGACAGTCCCGAATTCGACCTCGAGGCCGCCGCGGATGCGCTGGAACGGCTGGTGGCATTCTTCCTGCGCCGGCTGCCACCGCCCCCCGGGTAGGCCGGTGACGTTCAGATCAGGCGCCGGTACCGCCGCGGCCCATGCCGACGTAGCGGAGGCCGGCGGCGGTGACCTTGAGCGGGTCGAGCCAGTTGCGACCGTCGATCACCAGGTCCCCGGCCATGGACTCGGCTACCCGCACCAGGTCGAGGTCGGCGAACTCGGACCACTCGGTCACCAGCACGACGGCGTCCGCATCGGCAACGGCCTCGTAGGCGTCGGGGGCGATCGCCACCTCGGGATGACCCGGAAGAATGCCCACCACCGGGTCGTAGCCGACGACCCGGGCACCCTCGTCGACCGCCGAGGCGGCGATGGTCAGCGCCGGGGCGTCGCGTAGGTCGTCGGTGTTGGCCTTGTAGGCGAGCCCGAGCAGCGCGATCCGCTTCCCGTCGAGATCTCCCAACCCGGAACGCAGCTTGTCGAGCACGGTCGACCGCTGCACCTGGTTCGAAGGGTTGACCGACTCGAGGATGGGCAGCTCGATGCCCTGGTCCTCGCCGAACCAGATGAGGGCATCGAGGTCCTTGCTGAAGCACGAGCCTCCGTAGCCGATCCCGGCGCCGAGGAACCGACGCTCGATCCGGTGGTCGAGCCCCATGGCGTCGGCGACGGTGAGAACGTCGGCGCCGATCTCGTCGCAGATCCGGGCGATCTCGTTGATGAAGGCGATCTTGGTGGCGAGGAACCCGTTCGCCGCGTACTTGATGGTCTCGGCGGTGGCGGTGTCGGTGCGCACCAACACCGGCTCCAACTCGGGTCGCCCGCCGGGGAAGGACTGCTCCAAGATCGGCCGGTACAGCTCCGTCACCAGGTCGAGCTCGTCTCGGCCCTCGCCGCCGAGCACGATCCGGTCCGGGTAGAGGAAGTCCTCGACGGCCGACCCCTCGCGCAGGAATTCGGGATTGGACATCACCACCGTTTCGGCGGTGGAGCCCACCTCGGCGATGAGTCGTCGCAGCTCGGCGCCCCAGCCGATGGGGACCGTGCTCTTGGTGATCACCACGGTGCGCCCGGTCGCCGCCTCGGCCACCGCCCGGCTGGCCCCGCGAAGCGCGGTCAGATCCGGCCGACCGTCGTCGTCGGGGGGTGTCCCCACGCAGATGAAGACCACGTCGGCGCCGGCGACACCGGCGGCGAGGTCGTCGGTGAACGTCAGCGCGCCCGACGACACGACGTCGCCGAGCATCGTGTCGAGCCCGGGCTCGTGGAACGGGACCGTGCCCGACGACAGCGCCGCCAGCTTGGCCGGGTCGCTCTCGATGCCGACCACCCGCCACCCCACCGTGGCGAACGCGACGGCAGCCACGGTGCCGACGTAGCCGGTCCCGATGACGGCGACGCCGGGCGCGCCCGCGTCGAGGTTGGTGGTGAGATCTTGGATCATGGTCCCCCCATGTCCCGGTCGACATCCGACCAGGGGTGCGGGCGAATGATAACCACCGTGACACGATCGGCCCATGGGTCGGGCGACGGTGTCGTTATGATCGTCCGCCATGCTCACCAGGGCCGTCGTCACCGGCGGAGCAGGCTTCATCGGGGCCACCCTGGTCGATCGGATCGCCGACGAGGGTGCCCAGGTCCTCGTCGTCGACGACCTCAGCGGCGGGCGGCTCGCCCGGCTCATCGACGCCAGGGCGACCGGCAACGTGACCTTTCACCAGGCGGACATTCGCCAGCCCGAGTTGGTCGACCTGTTCGCCCGCTTCCAACCCGAGGTCGTGTTTCACCTGGCCGCCCAGATCGACGCCAGGCGCTCGGTCGTCGAGCCGGTGCTCGACACCTCGGTGAACCTCGTTGGCACGGTCAATGTGCTCCAGTCGGCGGTGGAGGCCGGCGCCTCGCGGGTGGTGTTCTCCTCGTCCGGGGGCGCCCAGTTCGGCACCACCGATCGCCTCCCCACCCCCGAGACCGAGCCCCGCCGGCCCGAGTCCCCCTACGGGGTGGCCAAGGGCGTGACCGACCGGTACCTCGAGTACTTCGCCGGCAATCACGACCTCGACTACATGTCGCTCGGCTTCTCCAACGTCTACGGGCCGGGACAGGACCCACACGGAGAGGCCGGGGTGGTGGCGATCTTCGTTCAAGCCCTCCTGCAGGGGCGGACTCCGAAGATCTTCGGTGACGGTTCGATCACCCGCGACTACGTGTACGTCGACGACGTCGTGGACGCCTGTGTCCGCGCCGCCGAGCGGGGCGGGCGGCGGTACGTCAACATCGGGACCGGGGTGGAGACCCCGCTCAACCGCCTCTTCGATGTGGTGGCACGGGCCGCCGGCTCCTCGACGCGCCCCGAATACGCCCCCGGCAAGCCGGGTGACGTGCCCCGCTCGTGTCTCGACGCCTCGCTCGCCAAGGAGGTCCTCGGCTGGGAGCCGTGGGTTGGCCTCGAGGAAGGGGTGGCACGGACCGTCAAGTGGTTCCGCCAGCACCCGGACTTCTGACTGGGCGCCCGCTCACTCGTCGACGGTTTGCGGCCAGTCGGCTTTGAGGAGGCGGCTCAGTGAGCGGTCGGCGAGGAGCTTGCCGCCGGTCTGGCACCCGGGGCAGTAGTTGGTCTCGCGGTCGGCGTAGACGATCCGCTGCACCTTGGTACCGCACACCGGGCATGCCTGGCCGTACTTGCCGTGCACCGCCATGTCGGGGTGGAACGCGGTCACCTTCTCGGGGAACCCGTCACCGACCTCGGCGACCCGTCGCTCGGTCCACTCGGTCATCACCTCGATGGCGGCGGCGTGGAGCGCTCGCAGCTGGTCCTCGGTGAGATTGGTGTTCATCTGCATCGGCGACAGCCGGGCACGATGCAGCATCTCGTCGGCGAAGGCGCCGCCGATGCCGGAGAGGCGCCGGCCGTCGGTGAGGGCACGTTTCAGCGTGTGGCGTTCCGCGGTGACGGCGTCGGCGAAGGCCTCGAAGCTGCTCCCGATCACCTCGATGCCGCCGGGGTCGAGGGCCGCCACCCCCTCGGCGCCGCGCACCACGTGCAGCGAGGCGCGTCGCTTGGTGCCCGCCTCGGTGAGCGTCAACGTGCCGGTGTCGAAGTCGAAGGCGGCCAGCGCATACCTGCGGGGAAGCGGTTTGCGCTCCTCCACCCAGTGCAACCTGCCCGCCACCATGAGGTGCAACACCAGGTGGAGGTCGCCCTCGAGGTCGAAGACGATCCGCTTGCCGAGCCGTGCCAGCCCGGTCACCCGACGGCCGAAGGTGGCGTCCAGGGGAGGATCGAACGACCGCAACAGCGAGAACGAGGCGACACGGACTTCGTCGAGAACCGCCCCCGAGCCCGGTCCCGGGAAGACACGGGGTCGGAGGGCGGCCAGGTAGGCCTCGATCTCGGGCAACTCGGGCATGTCAGCGGAAGAAGTCCTCGGCGGCGGGACGGACCAGGTCGACCGCCCGGCCGTCGCCGCACACCCACTCCAGGCCACGAACCACAGCCACCGGGATACCGCCGGCCTTCCCCATGACGAGGTCGGCGGCGGCGGCGATCTCGTCCACCACGGCTATCTCGGTGACCTCGAGGACCCGACCGGTCGCATCGAGGGCACCCTTGAGGTCCAGGATCGGATCGATCCCAGACACGCCGATGGCGACGTCGGTGAGGCCCCGGCGCCACGGCCGTCCGAACGTGTCGGAGACCACCACCGCCAACCGGGCGCCGGTGGCGCGTTCCCAGCGGACCCGGAGGGTGTGGGCGGAACGGTCGGGATCCACCGGGAGGAGCACGACGGCGTCACCGGGGACGTTCGAACGGTCGACCCCTGCGTTGGCGCACACGAAGCCGTGCCGGGTGACGGCGATGATCATCGAGCCGCGTCTCCGCAGGACCTCGGTCGCCTCGGCCAGCGCCACCGCCCGGTAGTCGCTCATCGGTGGGGGCGGCGACCATCCTGCCCTCGGCCTTCGACACCACCTTGTGGGTGACCACCACCACATCTCCGTCGAGGAGGGTGATGCCGGACCGAATGGCGGCGTCGAGGACGATCGCCGCCAGGTCGTCGCCGGGGGCGATCTCGCCGATCCCGGTCACCGGGATCACCGTCAGGGTCATGGCTGCAGGCCGGTCATCGCGGCGGCATCGTACGAGTGTCCACGGGACGGCGGGGAGCGCTCAGCCTGGGCGGTCGCCGAGGTCGAGCACCCGTCGAGCCAGCCCGGCACCGAGGTCGGGTCCGGTGAGCAACGTCGGAGCGACATGCACGGCGACTCCCTGGTCGGTCAGGCCGGGCGCCTCGGCGGCATCGCCCTCGTCGACGACCAGGTCGGTCACCAGTCCCCGGTACACCTCGAGGAGCCCGCGATTCCCCGGGGGGAGCCCCATCGAATCGAGCACCGCAGCGGCCGGGCCCTTCAAGGCTCGACCGGCGAAGAACGGGCTCACCGCCACCACGCGACGGTGGGCGGCGAGGGCGTCCCCGAGCTCGGATACCGCCAGCATCGGTCCGATGGACAGGACCGGGTTCGACGGGGCGACCACCACGATGTCGGCGGCAGAGATCGCCCCGGCCACCTCCGGCGCCAGCGAAGCCGCCGCCGCCCCTGCGTACTCGACCTCGGCAACCGGGTCGCGGTGGTGGCGGGCCACGAAGTAGTCCTGGAACGCCAGCCATTCCCCGGAAGCGGTGCGCACCCGGGTGCGCACCGGGTCGTCCGTCACCGGGATCACCCGGGCGGCCACGCCGAAGCGATCGGCGATCCGGGCGGTGACCGCCGACAACGGAACACCGGAGGCGAGCTGGCTGGTGCGGAAGAGGCATGTGGCCAGGTCGGCATCGCCCAGCCGGAAGGTGACGTCGGCCCCGAGGGCCGCCAGGGCATCGAGCACGAAGAACGAGTCGTCGCTCCTTCCCCAGCCCTCCGTGCCCTCGATGCCGGCGAGGGTGTACACCACGGTGTCGAGGTCGGGGCACACCCGGAGGGCGTGGAAATCGTCGTCATCGCCGACGTTCACCACGACCGTGAGCGACCGCGGGGGAACGACGGCGGCGAGAGCCCGCGCCATGCGGGCACCCCCGACACCACCCCCGAGCACCACGGTGCCGATATTGCGATACGCCCCGTCCGGCCCCAGAATGCCCATCTCCATGTCTGCCGTTCCGGTGCATGCACCCCCTCTGTCGGTGGCGGTCGCGGTCGTCGCCCGCGACCCTGCGACCGTCCCTGCCACGCTGTCGGCGGTGCGCGGGCAAGCTTACGGCCCCTCGCGGGTCACGATCGTGGGCGGTGACAAGGCGGGCCGCCAGACGGCCGACGAGAACGAGACCGAGTGGGTCTCCAACCTCGGCGGGTTGCTCGGCGCCCTCGATCCGGGGATCACCCACGTCTGGATCGTCGACGGCGGTGCCGAGCCCCGCCCCGACGCCCTGGGGGCCCTGCTGTCGGAGGCGGAGCGCGACGACGTGGCCGCCGGGATCGCCGGGTCGAAGCTGCTCGCCCTCGAAGACCCGGACCGGTTGGTCTCGGTCGGTTTCGCCACCGATGTGTTCGACGCCCCGTTCACCGGGATCGACGACGGCGAGATCGACCATGGCCAGTACGACGTGGTGCGCGACGTGGCTGCGGTCGGCGGCGCCTCCATGTTGGTGCGGCGCGACCTGCTGCGTGGCCTCCATGGCCCCGACCCGCTGCTCGCCCCCACGGCGGCGTCCATCGACTTGTGCCAGCGGGCCCGGCTCCGGGGAGCACGGGTCGTGGTGGTGCCGTCGTCGGAGGTGCTGGTGCCCGACGGAGAACCACCGGGATGGCGTGAGGACGCCGGGGAGATCCGGGCGATGCTCAAGGTGTACAGCCCGCTCACCCTGTTGTGGGCCGTGCCTCTCCGGTTCCTGGTGGGGCTGCTCGAGACGATCGCCGCGCCGTTCCTCGGCCGCTGGACGTTGTTCGGCTGGGCCAAGGCATGGGCGTGGAACGTGGTGCGGCTGCCGTCGACCGTCCGGGCACGGATGGCCGCACGAGGTAACCGGGTGGTCGGGGATCAGGAGCTGTTCCGCTTCCAGCTGCGAGGCTCCACCGACCTGCGCAAGCTGGGGACGGAGACCTCGACGGCGCTTCGCGACCGGCTCCCCGGCGACGACCGGCTCAGCCTCACCGAGCTGGGGCGCGAGCTGCGCCAACCGGCCTTCGTAGTCGGGGCGCTGGCGGTCGGCTTTGTCGCCGTCGCCACCCGGACGCTCTGGGACGGGTTCCCCGCCGTCGGGTACAGCCTGCCGCTGCCGGCATCCGGGATCGACCTTGCCGGTGCCTACGCCGGTGGCTGGAACCCGGGGGGCTTCGGCAGCACCGAGCCGCTGGAGCCCTTCACCGCCCTGGCCGGGATGGTCCAGACGCTGGCGTTCGGTAGCGCCCACCTCGCCGCCGGTGTCCTCGTCTTCGGGGCGTTCCTGGTCGGGATCTGGGGCACCACCCGCCTGCTGCGCACCTGGGGAGTCGGCGCGGTGCCGGGAACGCTGGCCGGGCTCGTCCTGATGGCGGGACCGGCGGGGCGGGCCATCGCCGAGGGCACCGGGCTGGGGACGCTGGTGGCGTTGGGCATCCTGCCATGGGCACTTCGCGTCCCGCTGGCCCGGGCCCCGCGTAGCCGAGCGCGCTGGGTGGGGAGGATCGCCGCCACCGCCTGGGTCACTGCCCTCGTCGGACTGGCGGCACCGGCGCTGTTGCCGGTGCCGTTCGTCGCCCTGACCGGGCTGGCGCTCATCACCCCGCGAGAGCCCGGCCCGTGGACCGCCGCCGGGGTGTCCGGTCTCGGCGCCTTGCTGGCGCTGCCGATCCTCCTTCCTTGGGTGGCGTTCGTCGATCTCACGTCGTACCTGTCGGCGGGGGAGGCGTTCTGGGACCCGGGCTGGATGCTGGTCGTGGCCGGCACGGCGGCGCTGGCGTGCGCCCTGGTTTCGGCACCCGGCCGCTTGGCCCAGGTGGCCGGCTGGGGCGGGGTGATGACCGCGGTCGGCGTGCTGGTCGCCCGCACCGGCTCGTACGGTCCGGGTCGCACCGTCGAGCTGGCGGGCACCGCGGTCGCCTCGCTTGGCCTGGCCGTGGTCTGCGGCGTGGCGCTCGAGGTCATCACCGAGATGCGCCTGGTCACCGGGTGGCGCCGGATCCTGGCCGGTGTCGGCGTCGTCGCCGCCATGGCGTTCGTCGTGTCCACCGTGCTGGTGTTCCTGCCCGGGCGGGCCGGGCTCCCCAGCGACTCGCTGACCGGCGCCCTCCGCTTCACCGAGGTCGCCGAGGGCAACCCGTCGATGTCGCGCGTCCTGCTCGTGGGCCCCCCGGACACCCTTCCCGGTGCCTCCCGGGTCATCGAGGGAGCCGGCTACCGGGTCATCTCGGCGCCGGAGCCGGCGCTGTGGGAGGTCGACATGCCGCCGTCGGCGGGAGTGGACGAGGCGCTGGCCGACATCCTCCGCGGCCTCATCGGCGGCGACTCGTTCCGTGCCGGCGCCGATCTCGCCCAGTTCGGCATCCGTTGGGTGATCTTCACCGGAGACAGCCCGTTCCAGGCGGTCTTCGCCAGCCAGCTCGACCTGGTGCCGCTGCAGGGGCTGGATCTCCCCACCTATGTGTCCGACGCCGAGGATGCGGTGCGCCTCGTCCCGGCTACCGGCTGGGACATGGACGGGACCGGGTACGTCGGGCCGGCGAGCGCCTCGGGTCGGTCGTTCGCCGCGGACACGGCCAACAGCCGGTGGGGCCCCGACTGGCAGCCGGCTTCGTGGGGGAACGAGGTATCCACCGCCGACGGCATCATCGGGTTCGCCCCGATCGCGGCGCGGCGCTCGCTGGGGCTGGTGGCCCTCGGCCTGTTCACCATCCTGCTCGGCGTATCGGTGTGGGGGAGGAGGGCACGATGAGGCGCGCCCTGCTGCTCGCCCTCGCCGTGGTGACCGGGCTCCTCGCCATGGCGGTGCCTCGGCCGGCCGCACCCGAGGAGCCGACGTTCACCGGGCCGGCAATCGTCGAGGAGGAAGCCGTCTCGGCGAGCACGGTTTGGTACTGCCCGTGGCTGGCCGCCGACGCCTCCCGCGACGGCTGGCTCATGCTCTCGACGACGACGTCCACGGACGTCGAGATCACCATCCCGAACGAGGTCCCCAACGTCGATCCCACCGTCGAGCTCCTCAGCTACACGGGGGCGAAGGCAGAGCCCATCGAGGTGGGGGCGCTGGTCCGACGGGGGCCGGCGCCCACCTACGTCGAGTTCTCCGCAGGACCGGCGGCGGTCTCGGCGATCGTCACCGAGGACCTCGCCGACGGGTCGACGCTGGTGACCGGCGACCGGTGCACCTCCTCGGTGCCCAAGCTGTGGCATCTCCCCGGGGGCACCACCCGCGAGGGGCGCCGATCGACCCTGAGGCTCTTCAACCCCTTCCCGGACCAGGCGAAGGTCACCGTGACCGGGACCAGCGAGTTCGGCGAGGTCGGCTTGGTAGACCTCGCCGCCGTCGACGTGCCCGGGCGGTCGTGGCTCACCGTCGACCTCAACGAGCTGGTGTCGCTGATCGAGACCCTCAGCCTGACCATCACCGCCGACCAGGGAGTCGTCATCCCGTCGATGGTGGTGGCTTCCGACGTCGACGAGGCGTCATGGCCCGGAACCGGCCTCGCCACCACCTGGGAGTTTCCTGCCGCCCGGCAGACCGGGCTCACGCCCAGAGTCGTCGTCTCCAACCCGGGGACGGCACCGGTCACCGTCGAGGTGGACGTGTACAGCCAGGACGACTGGGTCGAGTCCGCCCGGGTGGTGGAGGTGCCCCCGGCCACGCCGGTCTCCATCCCGGTCGGCGACCTCATCGCCGGCGTGTTCGGGCTGCGGGTCCGTGCCTCCGACCCGGTATCGGCGGTGGTCGTGGCCGAGGACATCAGCACCCGCGACGACGGCACCGCCAGCTCGGAGGCGTCCGACCGGGTGGCGGGCACCGTGGGTGCCCCCACACCGCAGCGGCGCTGGCTGCTGCCCGGCCCGGGGTCGTTGCCCACGGCGGCGTCGGCGGTCTGGGTGCTCAACTCCGGGTCGGAACGGGTCACGGTGACGCTCCAGCCGCTCGGGATCGACGTCATGGAGCCGCAGAAGGTGGTGGTGCGCGGCAACCGGATCGTCCGCATCGTGCTCCCTCAGGGAAGCGACGTATACGGGTACGAGGTGTCGGCGCCGCAACCGATCTCGGCCGCGTGGACCGTCGAGTCGGGGAACGGCGTCGCCTTCGTCGCCGGGATCGGCGTCGAGGAGTGACCCCACCCGGGACCGGCGACGGCGGCCATCCGGCTCGGCGTGGCGTGGGCTGAGGGTGCTCGACGATCCCGTCGGCCGGCTGGTGTTGATCGGCCTGGCCGCGGTGGTGCTCATCGTGGTCATCAGGATGGCGGGCCGTGGCCGGCCACCGGACCAGGAGATCGACCTCACCGGGCTCGGCCTGCCCGCCGGGCTGGTGCTGTTCACCTCCACCGACTGCGGCAACTGCTCCGCGGTCCGCACCCAGCTGGCCGTCGCCGGGCTCCGTCCCCGGGAGGTCACCTGGGAGCTCGAGCCGGGGACGATCACGCGAGCAGGCGTCACCGCGACGCCGCTGACGGTGGTGATAGACGGCGACGGTGCGGTGCTGGAACAGTGGTCGGGGGTCCCGCCGCGATGGTGGGTGTCCCGCGCCGCCGCCGCTGCCCGCAAGGTGACCGGTCGCTGACCGGCGACTGAGCCTTGGCTGTCGCCGATCCTTGGTGTCGGGCGCCGCCGACCCTAGGTTGACCAACCTCATGCAGCCGTGCTCCAAGTGCACCGACCCCGCCCGCGCCGTGATGGCGTTCTCCTATCGGGACCGGGTCGCCTGGCTGCGCCGGATAGAGGCCGGCTTCGACCCCTTCACCGACCACCCGCTGTGCCTCCGGCACGCCGACCGATTCGTTGCGCCCGTCGGCTGGCGGCTCGACGACCGCCGCGGCCGGCTCGAGCAGCCATTGCTGACCGCCGACGTGGCCTGATGGCCATCGACCGCGACGTGCTCGAAGCGGTGCGGGAGATGGACGAGCACGAGCTGCGCCGGTTGCTGATCCTGGCCACCGCCCGGCTGGAGCGGCGCGGAGTCGTCCTCGACAACCAGTCGGCGAAGGTGAGCCTGCGTCGCCAGCTGGTCCGCTGCGGGAAACCGGGATGCAACACCTGTCCGCACGGGCCGTACTACTACGCGTACTGGTGGGAGGAGGGGCGCCGGCGGTCCCGCTATGTCGGGAAGCTCGACGACCTCGACGATCCCCTCCCCGAGTAGGGCGAGGGGTGCCCGCTTCGGGACGCCGAAGGCGAGCACCGGCGGGCGGGGAGGGGTGAGCGAGGGACGAAAACGGCGCTACCTCCGCCTCGGCCCGCCGCTTTGTCTCCCAGCCGAGTAGCCCGTTCGGGCCGGTACCCTTTGCGCCGTGTCGACGAGCACGCTGATCCGACCGCGGGATGCAGTGCCTCGGCCGGCCATGACCCGGGCTGGGGACGAGCGATCGGACAAGAAGCTCGTGCTGGGCGTGCTGGCGGTGGCGTCGCTGATCATCCTCATCGCCGTGAGCGGTGTGGTCCAGTCCGTCTCGATCGTCGACGGGTTCCCCTTCGTGCGGGTCCAGGTGTCCGGCCCGGCGCTGCTCGCCGCCAACACCCCGGCCGGGGGCGACATGGGGGCGCACGTGCTGCTGCCCCAGTACCTGAAGGACACGCTGCTCCCCGACGGCCGCCTCTTCGGGTGGAGCATGGACTGGTACGCCGGCTTTCCCGCCGGCTACTTCTACTTCCCGCTGCCGGCGCTCGCCATCGTCGCCCTGGACACGCTGCTCCCGTACGGAGTCGCCTTCAAGCTGGTGACCATGGCCGGGCTGGTGGCGCTTCCCTGGGCCGCCTACTACCTGCTGCGCAGCCTCGGCTTCGCCCGGGTGGTGGCCGCCCTCGCTGCCGCCTTCTCGTCGACGTACGTGTTCATGGAGAGCTTCTCCATCTACGGGGCCAACATCAAGTCGACCTTCGCCGGGGAATACTCGTTCAGCTGGTCGGTGGCGCTCTCCCTGGTGTACGCCGGGATGCTGGTGAGAGACATCAGGGAAGACCGGGGCTTCACGGTGGGCGCCGGGGTGATGCTCGGCCTCACCGCTCTCACCCACATCGTCACCACGATGCTCATCGTGCTGATCACGCTGCCGTTGATCGTGCGCAGGGGCGGTGCGAAGGTGCTGGTGAGATCGTGGGCCATCGGCTTCGGCCTCTCCGCCATCTGGGCGCTGCCGCTCGGGATCAGGGTGCTGCAGGGGATGACCACCGACATGGGATGGAACCCGGTCACCGGGCTGATCGGCGAGACCGGCAGCCCCGGGGTCACCGCCACCGCCATCCCCGGCGAGTTCTTCCCAGTCCTGGCGCTGGCGGTGATCGGGGCGGTGTGGACGCTCCTGCGTCGCGACGACGTGATGGTGCTGATGTCGATGGCGCTGATCCCGCTGGGCGGCTACGTGGCGCTCGGCCAGGTGCTCGACTTCACCAAGCTGTACAACGGCCGCCTGCTCCCGTACTGGTTCCTGGCGGGCTACCTGTTCGCCGGCCTCGCCATCGGTCTGGCGGTGCGGTCCCTGGCCCGTGCCCTCCCCGATCGAAGACGGAACCTGGTGGCGGGCTCCGTTGTTGCGGTGGTGCTGATCGGCAACGTCACCCTCGCCGCGGTGCACGACGTTCCCGGCTGGGTGCGGTGGAACTACACCGGCTACGAGAGCAAGGAGGCCTGGCCGGAGTACCAGGCGATCCTGGAGACGCTCGACCAACTCCCCCCGGGCAGGGTGATGTGGGAGCCGAACAGCGAAGAGATGGGCAAGTACGGCTCCCCGCTGGCGTTCATGCTGTTCCCGTACTGGACCGGGGAGCACCCCTCGATGGAGGGCCTCTTCTTCGAGTCCTCCCTGACCACCCCGTTCCACTTCCTCAACGCCTCGGCGGTGGCCGAGCAGCCGTCCAACCCGGTGCGAGGCCTGGACTACCCCGGGCGTGACATGGAACGGGCGGTGGCATGGCTGGGGATGTACGGCGTCGACTACCTGGCCGCCTGGTCGGACGAGACCAAGCAGGAGGCGGCCGATCTGGACCTACCCGAGGTAGCCGCCTCGGGCCCGGTGACCTTCTTCCGGCTGCCCGAGTCGCCGCTCGTCGAAGTCGCCTCCCGCCAGCCGGCGGTGTACGCCGGAGATCTCGACTTCGTGGACGCCTCCCTCGAGTGGTACGACGACTGGGAAGGCATGGGCCAGTGGCTGGTCGAAGACGGCCCGGACACCTGGCCCCGCACCGGCGCCACCACCGGGCTCGACGACATCGGAGCCGGCGGCATCGGGGCACCGGTCACCACCGAAGGCGTGGTCAGCGACATCGTCATCGAGGACGAGCGGATCTCGTTCACCACCACGGCCGTCGGCGAGCCGCACCTGGTCAGGGTCTCGTACTTCCCGGCGTGGCGCGCCACCGGGGCCGACGGCCCCTACCGCGCCGCCCCGTCGCTGATGGTGGTGGTCCCGACCGAGGAGCACGTCGTCCTCGAGTTCGCCAACGGGGTCCCTGAGAACGTCGGTCTGGTGCTCACCCTGCTGACCCTGGCCGGGGTCCTCGCCTACGCGGTGCGCCGCCGCGATCTCCACCGGGACGAGCACGACGACCTGACGGCTGCACCGGCAGGGGACGGGCGATGAGGAACTACCTGCGCACGCTGACGACCCGAGACGCCGCCACCCGGATGGTGCGGCTCGGGGTCATCGGCGTGCTGAACACCATCGCCTATTTCCTGATGTTCAACGTGCTGCGCTACGCCGGTGTTTCGCTGTTCTGGTCGATCACCATCGCCTTCGGCCTGGCGACGCTCGGCTCGTACGTGCTCAACCGACGGTGGACCTTCGACCTCGAGCACAACTCCGGTGGGTTCGGGGAGACGTTCCGCTTCTTCGCGGTCAACGTCGTCGCCTGGCTGGTCACCGTGGCGTTGGTGCTCGGTGCCGAGGCGTGGTTCGGCCCGCTGGGGACCATCGGAGAGAACGTCGCCTCGCTGGTGGCGGCCGCGATCATCATCGTCCCCAAGTTCGCCTCGTACCGCGACCTGGTGTTCCACCATGCGCTGCGTCACCAGGCGCGGCAGGCGCAGGTGGCCGGCAGCGGGGTCTCCGGGACCGGGGCGGGCGGCGGCGGCGAGGCGGAGTGACGCCGGTCGACGCCTCCGTGCGCAAGGATCAACCGAGGCTACGGCGGATGTCCCACATGCCACGTACGGTTCGCGGGACCCGGCGTACCAGGCGGGAGCGGCTCTCCCGAGTCTCCTCCACGGTTACCGGCACCTCGACGATGCGAAACCCGGCACGCTCCGCCCGGATGACCAGCTCGGTGTCGAACAGGTCCTGGGTGGAGGCGACCTCGCCCGCCACGGCGTCGATCACGGTGCGGCGCAGCGCCTTCATCCCGTGGGTGTCGGAGACGTTCGAGGCGAGCATGGTCCGCAGCAGCAGGTTGAAGCCCCATGTCGCCGTCTTGCGGAAGGTGGAGCGGCGGTCTTCCGAGCCGGGGGCCCGCTTCGAGGCGAGCACCACGTCGGCGTCGTCGCGGGCGACGGCGGCGGTCAGGAACTCGCCGGAGAAGTAGTCGATGTCGAAGGCGACCACCCAGTCGCCGGAGCTGGTGAGGAAGCCCTCCCGCATCGCCGCCCCGTAGTCGGGGGTCGCCAGCCGGAGCAGTGACAGGCGGGGCTCGGTGGCGGCCAATGCGGCGACCTGGTCGGCGGTGTCGTCGCTGGAGCCGTTCTCGACGACCACGACGTCGACAGCCAGCTCGCCGGCTCCTCCGGGACGGTCGACGGCGACAGCGTCGAGGTCGGCGAAGAGGTCGACGAGCGCACCATCGACGTACGACGCCTCGTTGTGCACCGGGATGACGACAGACACGGTGGTGCGGGCAGGCGGGACGGGCGCGCCGGAGGAGGGAGGGGAAGCCATCGGTGGTGGCAGTGTAGGAAGGCCCGGTCGCTGCGATCCGGCCGGCCGAGGGTGCCCTCGAGGCGGCACCTACACTTGCCGGCGACATGGATCTCTCCGCCATCTTCAAGGCGTACGACGTACGCGGCGTGTTCCCCGACCAGATCGACGCGGCCGCGGCCCGCCGCATCGGCCAGGGGTTCGCCTCCTTCGCCGCCTCCGACCGGGTCGCCGTCGGCCACGACTGCCGCATCTCGTCCCCGGAGCTGGTGGCGGCGCTGGTCGACGGCATCTGCTCGCAAGGGGTGGATGTCGTGCGGCTCGGGCCGATCACCACCGACGCCCTGTACTACGCGGCGGGGGCGTGGTCGATGCCCGGGGTGATGGTCACCGCCTCGCACAATCCGCCGGAGTACAACGGGTTGAAGTTCTGCCTGTCCGGCGCCGCCCCGGTCGGCGAGGACAGCGGGCTCGACGAGATCCGGCGTATCGCCGAGGAGGGCCGCGACGACGTCGCCCAACCCGGCACCGCCTCGGACCGCGAGGTGATCGCACCGTATGTCGAGCACCTCGTGGGGATCGTCGACGCCGGCGCCATCGGGCCACTGCGGGTTGCCGCCGATGGTGGCAACGGGATGGCCGGGGTGGCGGTCCCGGCGGTGTTCGACCGGCTGTCCGCCACCCTCGACCCGCTGTACCTCGAGCCCGACGGCACCTTCCCCAACCATCCGGCCGACCCGCTCCGACCGGAGAACATCGCCGACCTGCTCGACCTGGTGGAGCGCACCCACCCCGACCTCGCCGTCGCCTTCGACGGCGACGCCGACCGCGCCTTCTTCGTCGACGAGTCGGGGGTGGCCCTCCCTGGCAGCACCACCACCGCCATCGTCGCCGAGTGGTACCTCGCCCGGAATCCCGGGGCCACCATCGTCCACAACCTCATCTGCTCCCGGGCCGTCCCCGAGACCGTGGCCGCCGCAGGCGGCACTCCGGTGCGCACCCGGGTAGGCCATTCGTTCATCAAGCAGGTCATGAAGGACAGTGGCGCCGTCTTCGGTGGGGAGCACTCCGGCCACTACTACTTCGAGGACCACTACCGGGCCGACTCCGGCATCCTGGCGATGCTCGTCCTGCTCCGCGTGATGTCCGACGACGGCCGCCCTCTGTCGGAGATCCGCAAGCGCTACGAGCCCTATGCCCAGTCCGGGGAGATCAACCTCGAGGTCGCCGATCCCGCCGGCGCCATCGAAGTCGTCGCCGAGGGTTTCCCCGACCTGGTCCCGGACCGGCTCGACGGGCTGACCATCGATTTCGGTGACAAGAGCTGGTTCAACCTGCGACCGTCGAACACCGAGCCGTTGCTGCGGCTCAACGTCGAGGCGGCCACGCCCGAGCGGGTCGCCGCAGTAGTCGAGCAGGTCACCGACCTGGTGGGAGGAACCCGTGAGTGACCCGACCGACGACGGCCACGCGGGCGCTGCCGTTCCTGTTGTCGCCCCGGACCTGCTCGCCATCATGCAGTGCATCCGGTGTGCCGGGAAGCTCGAGGCCGTGGCCGAGCCGCCGTCGCTGCTGTGCACCGGGTGCGGGCTCCGCTACCGGGTGGACGACGGAGTCCCGGTGATGTTGCTCGAAGAGGCCGAGGAGACCCGTTGACGGCTGCCCCGAGCCCTCACATGACCGAGCTGGTGCTCGGCCTGCCCGACCAGCTGCGCTGGGGCCTCGACCTCGAAGCGGTGGAGCTGGCGCCGGCAGACCACGTCGTGGTCATCGGTATGGGCGGATCGGGGATGGCGGGTCGGGTGGCGGCCCTGCTGGCCGCCCAGAGCCAGGCCCTGGTCGAGGTCCACCAGGACTACGACCTCCCCGGGTGGGCGGTGTCGAAACGTGCGCTGGTGGTGGGGGTCAGCTACTCGGGGAACACCGCCGAGACGCTGGCCGGGCTGGAGCAGGCCCTCGCCTCCGGGCTCCCGGTGGCCGCCGTTTCCACCGGAGGAGCCGTCGCCGCCCTCGCCGCCGAGGCCGGCTTCCCGCTGGTCGAGGTGCCCGCAGGGCACCAGCCGCGGGCGGCTCTGGGTTACCAGGTCGCTGCCACCGCCGCCGTGCTCCACGGCGCCGCCGCCGTCGCCGACCCCCGCTCGGACCTCGCCGCCGCCGCCGATGTCGTCGACCGGCTGCTCGATGGCGGCGAAGGGACTGGATGGCAGCTGGCCACCGACCTGGCCGAGGCGCTGGTCGATCGGCTGCCCCTCATCATCGGCGGGCAGGGCCCGGCGTCCATCGCCGCCGGACGGTGGGCGACCCAGCTCCACGAGAACGCCAAGAGGACCGCCTTCGCAGCCACCATCCCCGAGATGAACCACAACCTGTTCGAGGCGCTCGCCGGGACCGTTCCGGCGCCGGGTAGGTTGGGCATCGTCGGCTTGTTCGACCCGGCCGGATCGTCCGCCAACGACCGTAGGATCCGGCTGACCCTCGACCGCCTCGGGCCCGAGGTCGCCCGCTCGGGCGAGGTCGTCGCCCAGGGGGCGGGTGCGCTGGAGCGCGTCTTCAGCCTCATCGCCGTCGGCGACGTCGCCTCGGTGGCGCTGGCCGAACGACTCGGGGTCGACCCGGTGGCGGTCGACGCCCTCGAGGCATTCAAGAGATCGCTGTAGGAACAGTCGCTGGAGGAGGAACGAGACGTGGACTACGACATCGCCGACCACGATCTGGCCGAGCTGGGTGACCGCCGCATCGAGTGGGCGGCGCGGCGAATGCCGGTGCTGGCCGCCATCCGGGAGCGTTTCGAGGAGGAACAGCCGCTGGCAGGCATCACCGTCGGGGCGTGCATGCACGTCACCAGCGAGACCGCCAACCTCATGCTGACGCTACGTGCGGGTGGGGCGGCGGTAGCCCTGTGCGCCTCGAACCCGTTGTCCACCCAGGACGACGTGGCGGCATCGCTGGTGGCCGCCGGCATCCCGGTCTTCGCGGTGCGGGGTGAGGACTCGGACACCTTCTACCGGCACATCCACGCAGTGCTCGACCACAAGCCGGACATCGTCTTCGACGACGGCGCCGACACCACCACCGTGCTCCACAAGGAGCGCAGCGACCAGCCGGTCCTCGGCGGGCTGGAGGAGACCACGACAGGGGTCATCCGGCTGCGGGCCATGGCCGCCGACGGGGTGCTGCGATACCCAGTGGTAGCCGTCAACGACTCGGACACCAAGCACCTCTTCGACAACCGCCACGGCACCGGGCAGTCGTCGCTCGACGGCATCCTGCGTGCCTCCAACATCCTCTTCGCCGGGCGCACCGTGGTCATCGCCGGATATGGCGACTGCGGGTGGGGGATCTCCGAGCGGGCCGCCGGGCTCGGTGCCAACACCGTGGTGACCGAGGTCGACCCGGTGCGGGCGCTGTCTGCGGCGATGGCAGGGCACCGGGTGATGTCGATGGAGGAGGCCGCTCCCATCGGTGACGTGTTCATCACCGCCACCGGCAACATCCACGTGATCCGGGAGGAGCACTTCGTCACGATGAAGGACTCGGTGATCCTGGCCAACGCCGGGCACTTCGACGTGGAGATCGACCTCGCCGCCCTGGATGCGCTGGCCGACTCCAACCGCGAGCTCCGTCCCAACCTGCGCGAGTACACCCTGCCGGACGGCCGTCGCCTACTGGTGGTCGCCGAGGGGCGGTTGGTCAACCTCGGAGCCGCCGAGGGCCATCCCGCCGACGTCATGGACATGTCGTTCGCCGACCAGGCGCTGGCCGCCGAATGGCTGGTGCAACAGGGTGAGTCGCTGGCGCCGGACGTGTACGTGCTGCCGGGCGAGCTCGACCGCGAAGTGGCCCGGCTCAAGCTGGAGGCGATGGGCGGCGGTCTCGAGCAGCTCACCGCAGAGCAGGAGCGCTACCTGCAGAGCTGGCAGGAAGGCACCCAGTAGGGCTGCCTGGCGGTCTCAGCGGTTGTTCGACGCCGGGGTCCGCGACATGCGAGCCAGTTTTGCCTCGCAGTTCTTGCAGTGCCGCTTGCCCTTGACTTGCTCTGCCGTTCCCTCATAGAGCTTGTTGCGGCCGTTGTTGACGTCGCAGCCGCTGATGTGATGGACGACGTTCGTCGGCTGTAGGTGATGGTCGACTGCATCGCTGAGGAGAACCCAGCCGTCGTCGCGTATGTGGGTGCCGGTCATCACCCACACGCTACTGCTCACGTGACCACAGGACCGGTGAGGGTGATGGTCCGGCGCCGGCCTGCGGAACCGCATGCAATGCGGCTCCCTGCGACGCAAGGTCCTCGCTCGGGTTCTGGCTTCTCGACTTCGGCTATGCGGCGGTGGCGATGGCGACTGGTGGGTTTCGGGTGATGGTGTCGCGGAGGGGTGGCCCGGTGGGTTGGCGGGGGGAGAGGAGCCGTCGTCGGTGGGTGGGTGTGTCGGGGTCGATGGTGTAGCCGAGTTGGTGGATGGCGACGTGGTGGTGGTACCAGCAGAGGCTGACCAGGTTGTCGGGGTCGTGGTTGCCGCCTTGGTGTCGTTCTCGGATGTGGTGGGGTTGGATCCGGTAGCGGCTGTGACAGCCGGCAATGGAGCATTGACCCATGTCCCGCCATTGCACGAACCGGCGTATGACCGGGGGGATGGTGTCGGTGCGGTCGGTGTAGGCGACGGGGTGGAGCCCGTCGACGGCGATCACCCGCATCCCGCCCGCCGCAGAGGATCTCGGCGAGGGTGTTGGGACCGACTTTGACCCCGGACGGCAGGGTGGCACCGGTTTCGCCACCGTCGTGGGTGGCGAGGCCGGCGTCGACGAAGACTTCGGCGACGGTGACCGCCCGGGTCTGGTCACCGTCACCGGTGTCTGATCCGGTGTGTGCGGTGAGGGTGTCGAGGCAGATGGCGGTGAGGGCGTCGGCGCGGCGTTGCCCCTGACCGTTCCCTTCACCGGGGAGGACGGGGAGTTCGGTTTCTCGTTTGTGCAAGGCGGCGGCGATGACGTGCCCGTCGACGCCGGGGAGGAGTCCCCATAGTTTGTAGGCGGCGTCGTCGAGGGTGGGTTGGATCACCAGGTACCGGTGCTCGAACGCATTCCGTTCGTCATGGTGGGTGAAGGACCGGACCCGCTCCAGCAACCCGTACAACCGTCCCAGCGAGAACCGGATGGCTGTCGGGTCACCCAACTGGTCCGTCATTCACCCCGGCGGCGTGGAGCTTGACCAGCACCGCGGCACGGTCCAGGCCGCAGCGACCGCCGGCCATCAGGGTGTCGATCCGCTCGTTGCCGGCTCTGGCCAGTTGCCACAGCCGGTTGGCGGTCTGGGAGGACACGTCGAGGTGGGCGGATACCCAGTCACCCATGGTGCGCATCCCCGCCCCGGCATCCACCTGGTGGCGGTCCAGCTTGCGGAGCAACTCGACCTGGGCGGCGCGGCGTTGGGTGATCTCGGCTTCCAACCCGACCAGCTCCCGCTCCCAGGCCTCGATCCGGGCCGCAGTGGTGCGGGTATCGGCGCTGTCTGACGGTGTATCGAACATACGTTCGTTATACCACGACGCTATGACAGAAAACAGCCCCTCGACCTGACGACCGGGAGGAATCTCCTGGCCCGCCGGCGGCCGGTCGTCGCTACGGCGTCAACCGGTCATCGAGTGGAGGGTCCCGGGCCGTTCCTCAAACCCGAGACGTTCGTGTCACAGCCGCCGGGCACCATCTCGGACATGATCGGATGTGTCGTCTGCGGGATCGTCGGCGCGGCGCCGTTGTGCGCACGCTGTCGTTGCTCCCTGGGACCGGGCAGGCGGTTCCTCACGCCGGGCGGGCTGCTGGTGGCCGCCGGGTCTGCCCACCACGGCACCGGGCGCGTGCTGGTGCACCGACTCAAGTACCAGGCGATGCCGGTTGCCGCCGAGGTGCTGGGGGAAGGCATGGCCGACATGCTGCCCGGATCGGCGACGGCGCTGGTCCCGGTGCCGCGGGCACGCGGGCGGCGCTGGCGGTACGGGATCGACCCGGCCCGATGGCTGGCGGAGGCAGTCAGCCGGCGCACCGGGATCCCGGTGGTGGGAGCGCTGGCCGCGGGATGGTGGTGGCCCCGACACGCCGGGCGCGGCGACGACCGGCGTTCGACCCCTGCCTTCCGCCTGCTGGCGGCTCCGGATCCGGGCTGGGTGCTGGTCGACGACGTGGCCACCTCGGGCACCACGCTGGATGCCGCTGCAGGTGCCTGTGAAGGGGTCGTCCGCCTCTGTCTCGTCGCCACGGCGCCGAGTAGCATCAGGGTGGTGGCGAGGCCTGAGGCCTCGACGAACCGGGAGGTGGCGTGATCGGGTCCGGACTCTCCAGGTCCACCCGTCCGGCACGCCACGACTGCCCGAAGCCACGCTCGACCCGACCCGCCCTCGAGTGGCCGTCCCGTCGGCGTCTTTCTGATTTGTCCGTGCAGGTGCCCCCTGGCGGGCACCTGCTTCTCGCCCGCATCAAAGGAGGGACCTCGTTGGACGTTCAGGTGCACGGTAAGAACATGCAGGTGAGCGAGGCGATCCGGCTCGCCGCCGAGGAGAAGGTCGGCCACGCCGGTCGCATCTTCGGCGACGGGGCCAACGCCGACGTCGAGTTCACCGAGTGGCGGAACCCGAGGATCGCGGGCCGCCACCGGGTCGAGATCACCACCCGTACCAAGGGCCACACGGTTCGGGTCGAGGCGTCGGCCGGCGACGAGCGCTCCGCCCTCGACCTCGCCGTCGACAAGTTCGAACAGCAGCTGCGACGGCTGAAGGAACGGCTGGTGCAGCGGTCCCGGCGCCACGGCGACCCCGCCCCTGCCCCCTCGGAGGACACCGTGGCCTCGGCCGGCCCCGGTCCACTGGTCCGCACCAAGCGGTTCGAGCTGCGGCCCATGACCGTCGGCGAGGCCACGCTGGAGATGGACCTCCTCGGTCACGGCTTCTTCTTCTTCCTCGATGCCGAGACCGGGTCGCACTCCGTGCTCTACCACCGCAAGGATGGGAACCTGGGGCTCATCGTCGCCGCCTGAGCACGAGCCGCCGACGACCCTCGAAGCCGAGGCTACGGCCCGCTAGCGCCGCGCCGCCCGATATCATCCCGAGGTCATGTCAGTCTTCAGCAAGGTCCTCCGCATCGGCGAGGGCAAGCGGCTGAAGGAGCTCGAGGGCCTCGTCACCAGGGTCAACGCGCTCGAAGCCGCCGTCGAGCCGCTCACCGACGCCGAGCTCGCCGCCAAGACGGTCGAGTTCCGCGAGCGCATCGCCGATGGCGAGACGCTCGACGACCTCGAGGCCGAGGCTTTCGCCGTGGTGCGGGAAGCCGCCCGTCGCACCCTGGGCCAGCGCCACTTCGACGTCCAGGTGATCGGGGCCGGCGCCCTCCATGACGGCGCCATCGCCGAGATGAGGACGGGTGAGGGCAAGACGCTGGTGTCGACGATGCCGGCCTACCTCAACGCCCTCAGTGGCGCCGGGGTCCATCTCGTCACCACCAACGACTACCTGGCCAAGCGCGACTCGGAGTGGATGGGCCGCATCCACCGGTTCCTCGGGCTCGAGGTCGGCCTCATCCAGTCGGAGATGACCCCGGCTGAGCGTCGCCCCGCCTACGCCGCCGACATCACCTACGGGACCAACAACGAGTTCGGGTTCGACTATCTGCGCGACAACATGGCGATGCGACCCGACCTCCGGGTGCAGCGGGGCCATGCCTACGCCATCGTCGACGAGGTCGACTCGATCCTGATCGACGAGGCGAGGACCCCGTTGATCATCTCGGGGTCGGTCGGCGACACCGGCAAGTACTACCAGGACTTCGCCAGGATCGCCCGCCAGCTGATCCGCGACACGCACTACGAGGTCGACGAGAAGAAGCGCCAGGTGATCACCACCGAGGACGGGGTCGCCCGGGTGGAGCAGGTGCTCGGTGTCGAGAACATGTACGACTTCGCCAACGTCGACTTCATCCACCATCTCGACATCGCTCTCAAGGCGAAGGAGCTCTACCAGCGCGACGTGGACTACCTGATCAAGGACGGCGAGGTCAAGATCGTCGACGAGTTCACCGGTCGGGTGCTCGAGGGCCGGCGCTACCAGGAAGGGCTCCACCAGGCGATCGAGGCCAAGGAAGGCGTCAGGATCAAGGAGGAGAACCAGACCCTGGCCACGGTGACCCTCCAGAACTACTTCCGGATGTACGAGAAGCTGGCCGGGATGACGGGCACCGCCGCCACCGAGGCCGGCGAGTTCAAGGAGATCTACGGCCTCGAGGTGGTGGAGATCCCCACCAACGCCGAGGTCGTCCGCTGGGACCAGCCCGACTACGTGTACATCAACGAGGATGCCAAGTTCGACGCCCTGCTCGCCGACATCGTGGAGCGCAACCAGGAGGGCCAGCCCATCCTGGTCGGCACCGTCTCCATCGAGAAGTCCGAGAAGCTGTCCCGGCACCTCACCACCAACGGCATCAGGCACGAGGTCCTCAACGCCAAGCAGCACGAGCGGGAGGGCCACATCATCGCCCAGGCGGGCAAGTCCGGGGCGGTGACCATCGCCACCAACATGGCCGGGCGGGGCGTCGACATCCAGCTCGGCGGCAACCCCGAGGAGCTGGCCAAGACCGAGATGCGGCGCCGCGGGGTCGAGCCTGCCGACGACGGGTACGCCGAGGCGTTCGCCGGCGCCTTCGAAGCGTCGCGGGCCGAGACCGAGGCCGACCGGGAGCGGGTGCTCGAGGCCGGCGGGCTCTACGTGCTGGGCACCGAGCGCCACGAGTCGCGCCGGATCGACAACCAGCTCAGGGGACGCTCAGGGCGCCAGGGCGACCCGGGTGAGTCGCGGTTCTACCTCTCGCTCGAGGACGACCTGATGCGTCGCTTCGCCAACGAGCGGGTGGCGGCGATCATGACCCGGCTCAAGATCCCCGCCGACGTGCCCATCGAGCACAACATGGTCACCAAGGCGATCGAACGCGCCCAGGGCCAGGTCGAGGCCCAGAACTTCGAGATCCGCAAGAACGTCCTCAAGTACGACGAGGTGATGAACACCCAGCGGGAGATCATCTACCGCTGGCGTGACCAGGTGCTCGACGGCGACGACACCGAGTCGTTGCTCTCCGAGTGGCGTGACCAGGTCATCGAGGCCGAAGTGCTGGACATGACCGACGAGGGTGATCCAGCCGACTGGGACTGGGACGAGCTGGGCACCCGGATGGGCCAGTACTTCGAGTCGGGACTCGGCCGGGACTCGTTCGAGGATCCCAAGGACCTCGATCCCGCCGAGGTGGTCGATCGTTACCTGGAGGAGGCGGCCGTCCGGTACGAGCAGCGGAGGGAGGAGCTCGGGGCCGACATACTGCAGACCCTGGAGCGCCAGGTCGTGCTGTCGATCATCGACAACAAGTGGCGCGAGCACCTCGCCGAGATGGACTACCTGCGAGCGGGCATCGGGCTGCGGGCGATGGGCCAGCGCGACCCGCTGGTCGAGTACCAGCGGGAGGGCTTCGACCTGTTCTCGGCGTTGGTGGAGACCACCAAGTCCGATGCTCTCCGCTACCTCTATCGGGTCCAGGTGAAGCGGGAGGCGCCGGCGCCACAGGCCCGCAACGTGCAGACCTCGGGTGGGCCTTCTGCCAAGCCCAAGCCGGTGAAGGTCGACGCCAAGGTGGGACGCAACTCGCCCTGCCCGTGCGGCTCGGGCAAGAAGTACAAGATGTGCCACGGCTCGAACCAGGCGCAGGTGCCATCCCCGGAGCCGGCCAAGGCAGCCGACCGTCGCTGACTGATCATGGCTCTTCGCCTGACGGCTCATCGCTGTGCGATGGGGACCCCCAGCCCCCATCGCCGAGTCTCCGCCCGATGGCGTAGCCTCTGTGCTCAATGAACGACTTCGACCCCCGCGCTCGGCTCAAGGAGCTCCAGGCCAGGCTCGACGACGCCCGGAGGTTCCTTTGACGTCGACGGCAAGCTGGCCGAGGTCGAGGAGCTGAGGGCAGCCGCTTCCGCCCCCGATCTCTGGGACGACCAGGAGCGAGCCCTCGAAGTCACCAGGCAACTGGCCCGCCATGAGTCCACCATCGCCCTGGTGACCGGGCTCGCCGGTCGACTCGAGGATGCCGAGGTGCTGCTCGACCTCGCCCAGGACGAGGACGATGCCGGCACCGAGGCGGAGGCTCGCCAGGAGCTGGTCGACCTCCAATCCGAGCTGGCCCGGCTGGAGCGGGAGACGCTCTTCTTCGGCGACTATGACGACCGCGCCGCCATCGTGAGTATCCACGCCGGGGCCGGCGGGGTCGACGCCTCCGACTGGGCGGAGATGCTGCTGCGGATGTACCTCCGCTACCTCGAGCGGTCGAAGCTCGGCTTCGAGATCGACGAGGTCTCGCCCGGCGAGGAGGCCGGCATCAAGTCGGCCACGATCACCGTCAAGGGCGACCACGCCTACGGCACCTTCGAGAGCGAGCGGGGGGTCCACCGGCTCGTCCGGATAAGCCCGTTCGACTCGCAGTCGAGGCGTCACACGTCGTTCGCCGGCGTCGACGTGGTGCCTGAGGTCGAGCTGGGCGATGTGGAGATCGAGGAGGACGACCTGCGCATCGACACCTACCGCTCCCAGGGCGCCGGCGGCCAGCACGTCAACACGTCCGACTCGGCGGTGCGGATCACCCACCTGCCCACCGGGATCGTCGTCGCCGTCCAGAACGAGCGGTCCCAGCTCCAGAACAAGAACCGGGCGTTGCAGATCCTCGCCTCGCGGCTGGCCGAGCATGCCCGGCAACAGCAGCAGGCCGAGATCGACGCCATTCGCGGAGAGCAGACCGAGGCGGGCTGGGGGCGGCAGATCCGCTCCTACGTGCTGCAGCCGTACCAGATGGTCAAGGACCTGCGCACCGACACCGAGGTGGGGAACGTCGACGGGGTGCTCGACGGCGACCTCGACGTCTTCATGGACGCCTACCTCCAGTGGCGGAGGTCCAGGCACGGGTAGCCGCCACTGCCCGGGCAACGGTACGGCCACGATGGGGTAGGGGCCCCATCTGCGGAGGAGGGCCGACCGGCGCCCTTCGGCATCTGTGGCTGGTGATCCTGGCGCCGGTCGGCCCGGGCAGGAGCCCAGAAGCTTGGTGTTGGCCCGGGCCGTCGGTAGCATCGGACGCCGGGAGTAGGGGCCGACCATGACAACTGGGGCCCGGCCGCGCTATCCCATCCCGAGCGAGGACCGATGATCCGACTCGACAACGTGACCAAGGTCTATGACGGTGGCGTGGTGGCCGTCAAGGACGCGGCACTCGAGATCAACAAGGGCGAGTTCGTCTTCCTGGTCGGGCCCTCGGGGTCCGGCAAGTCGACGCTCATCCGCCTGATGATGCGCGAGGATCGCCCGACCAGCGGGGACATCTGGGTGGCGGGCAAGCACGCCTCGGCGCTGGCCAACTGGAAGGTGCCCCACCTGCGCCGCTCCATCGGGACCGTGTTCCAGGACTTCAAGCTGCTCCCCAACAAGACCGTGTACGAGAACGTCGCCTTCGCCCTCGAGGTCACCGGGCGGCATCGTTCCGTCATCAAGTCGCAGGTGCCCCAAGTGCTCAAGCTGGTCGGCCTCTCCGCCAACGCCGACCGCTACCCCCGCCAGCTCTCCGGTGGCGAGCAGCAGCGGGTGTCGATCGCCCGCGCCTTCGTCAACCGCCCGCTGATCCTGCTCGCCGATGAGCCGACCGGGAACCTCGACCCGGCGACATCGGTGGGCATCATGCGGATCCTCGACCGCATCAACCGCACCGGCACCACAGTGGTGATGGCCACCCACGACCACGCCATCGTCGACGCCATGCGACGCCGCGTGGTGCAGCTGGAGAGAGGCAGGATCGTCCGCGACCAGCTGGGTGGCCTCTACGACCGGCGTGGTGCCGGGCCCGAGCCGGTGCCGGCGACGTCGGGCGGCTTCGAGGTCCCGCAGGCCGACCCGTCCGAGGTCACCGCCGAGATCCCTGCCGTCGACCGACCGATCGCCGTCCGCCCGGGCGCCCCGTCGGACAACGGCCCGGTCGACATCGAACCCGAGACGATCGAGATGCGAGCCGTCGAGGTCGATGTCGCCGGTGGCGGCCCCACCACCGAGGACACCCTCCCTGACGGTGACGCCGTCGAGGAGGTTGCCGAGCCGGTCGAGGTGCCCGCCGCCGGCGACCCCGGGGAGGCCGGGCGATGAGCATCCAGTACGTTCTCATGGAGGCCTTCAACAACATCAGGCGCAACGGCCTGGTGGTGCTGGGCGCCATCCTCGCCGTGTTCATCTCGCTGCAGCTCATGTTCGGGACGCTGATATTCGGGGAGATCGCCCGCATCAACACGGTGCGCTGGGAGCAGGACGTCCGGGTCATCGCCTTCCTCCGCGACGAGTTCCGCGACGTCGAGGCGTTGCGCGATGAAGTGGCGAGTTGGGAAGACGTGGCCGAGGTGATCATCTTCTCGAAGGCCGACGCCCAGCAGGAGGCGCTGGAGATGCTGGCCAACAACTCGAGCGCCAAACGGCTCATCGAAGAACGCCCCGGCATCCTCCCCGCCTCCATCCGGGTGCGGCCGGTGGACCTCGACCAGTACGACCCCATCGTCCAGCGGCTGCAGAGCTCGCCCGGGGTGAGCAACATCATCACTGCCGGGCCGCAGATCGCCGCCCTGGCGGCGCTGCGCGACGGGTTGCGGGTGGTGTTCTCCATCCTGTCGGTCGCCCTCGGCATCGCCGCCGTGGCGCTCATCGCCAACACCATCCAGATGGCGATCTACGCCCGGCGCGAAGAGATCGAGATCATGCGCCTGGTCGGCGCCTCCAACTGGTACGTGCGGGTCCCCTTCATCCTCGAGGGCATGTTGGAGGGGCTGCTCGGCGCCGGTCTCGCCATCGTGGTCGCCGTCGGGGTGTATCGAGTCGCCCTGGAGCGGCTGACCACCCTTCCCGAGTTCATCACCATCGACATCGGTTCCGAGTTCCTCGCCCGCTGGTCCATCATCACCCTCCTGTTCGGGGTTCTGGTCGGGTTGGTGGGCTCGAGTCTCAGCTTGGCGGTCCATCGGTATCTGAAGACGTGACCGGGCTCTGAAGAGCTCATCAACGGTTCGGCCTACGGCGAGGTGCAATCGTGAGATGTCGATCGGCGGCCCCCGGTGGGACCGGAAGGACAACCGTCCTCCTGACGGCGGTCGCCCTCGTCTTCACGCTGCTGGCCGCGGTGCCGGCCACCGCTGACGACCTCGAGGAGGACCTGGCCGAGGTCAGCGCGCAGCTCGACGGGGTCGCCGCCAGCATCGAAGCCGCCGAAGGGCAGCGCTCCGACCTCGCCGCCGAGGTCGTCGATACCAGGGGCCGGGTCGACTCCCTGCTGGACCGGGTCGCCGAGGTGAGCACCGACCTGTCGACCGCCCGGCAGGCGGTGACCGACCAGCGGGCCCGTATCGTCACCGTGCAGGAGACATTGGACCTGCTCAACGCACAGCTGGCCGAGACCAGGGACGACCTCGCCGGCACCCTCTCCCAGGCCGAGACCTGGGCACGCCAGCTCTACATGACCGGCGGGAGCGACCAGACCCTCCTGGTGCTGTCCTCCACCGACCTCGCCGATGTCGGGGTGAGTCTGGAGTATCTGTCGATCGTGTCCAGGGAGACCGATCGTGCACTCCTCGAGCTCGAGGCGCTGCAACGGCAGGAGCAACGCTGGATCGCCGCCAGCGAACGGCAGGAGCGGATCCTCCAGCGCCAGCAGGTGGCGCTCAAAGCGGAGGAGGATCGGGTGGCGGAGCTGCTCGAGGAGCAGGTCGCCAACCAGCAGGCCGCCGAGGCGGAGCTGGCCAGGGAGCGCGAGCTGCTCTCCGATGTGGAGAGCGAGATCGCCCACTTCGAGGGTGAGCTGGCGGCACTCGAGGCCGAGCAGGACCGGATCCGCGACGCCATCAACGCCGAGACCTCCTCGGCCGGGCCCGTGGTGTCCACCTCGGGCTGGGTGCGACCGGTCCCCGGGGCGGTGACGTCGGGTTTCGGCCCCCGGCTGCACCCGATACTCGGCTACTACCGGATGCACACCGGGTGGGACATGTCGGCGGGCTCCGGCGACCCCATCAGCGCGGTGGCGGCGGGCAGGGTGATCGTCGCCGGCTGGTTCGGCGGCTACGGCAACTGTGTCGTGGTGGACCACGGCGGGGGAGTCTCCACGCTCTATGCCCACCAGACCTCGGTTGCGGTGTCGTACGGTGACTCGGTGTCGGCCGGTGACACCGTCGGCTACGTCGGCTCCACCGGGCTGTCGACCGGGCCGCACCTGCACTTCGAGGTGCGGGTCGACGGCAACCCGGTCGACCCGTCCGGGTACCTGTGAACGTGGCCGGCAAGGGGTCGAAACGCGCCACCGGGGGCGGGGAGGGCGGTCGCAAGGTGGTGGCCTCCAACCGCCGGGCGCGACACGACTACGAGATCGTGGACAGCTTCGAGTGCGGCATCGTGCTCACCGGCTCTGAGATCAAGAGCGTGCGGGCGGGCCAGCTCCAGCTCAAGGACGCCTACGCCGAGATCCGTCGCGGTGAGGTATGGCTCAACAACGCCCACATCGCCCCGTACCAGTTCGCCCGCGACGGCGGGCACGACCCGGAACGCCCCCGGAAGCTCCTGCTCCACCGGCGGGAGATCGACCGGCTGGACGGCAAGGTGAAGGAGGCAGGGCTCACCCTTGTGCCGCTGTCGGTGTACCTCACGGGGGGCCACGCCAAGGTCGAGCTGGCGCTGGCCAAGGGCCGCCGCACCGTCGACAAGCGGGAGCGGATCAAGGAGCGCGAGCAACGCCGGGAGATGGATAGGGCGCGGGGGCGTTGAAATTCCCGGCCGGTTGACACGGACGGGAGCCGCGGACACCATGACACGGCCCGCGATGCGGTAGGGGCCCCATCTGCGGGAGGACGGCCGACCGGCGCCGGGTTTGACCGCGGTCACTTGCCGGAGGTCGGCCCGGGTATAATGCAGTCGTCGGTCCCATTCGGGGGTGACACGGTTTCGACTGTGAGGGTCGAGGCGGCGGAAGCGAGCCGAGGAACCCCGGAGTCCTCGTTAAATCGCCGGGAACCATATACGTGCCGAAGACAATCTGGCACTGGCTGCCTAAGTAGCAGCCTGTCCGCCCGGTGGGTGCCTGCCTCGCCGGAACGGGCAACGCAATGCAGGAGGCAGCCGTGGGGGCGCCGGAGACCCACGGTCGAGATCACCTCCGGATAGGGTTGTGAGAGACCTGCCGACAGCGGTTCACGACCCGAAAGCTCGCTGTTGGCTGCGCTCGGAGATGCCGACGCTGAAACCTCACGGGACGGGGGTTCGACTCCCCCCACCTCCACGAGGCCCCTCCCACAGGGGGGGCCTCGGTTCGCGCCGAGGGTCGTCCGGCTCAGAGGGCGATCCTCACCGCCATGGCGACGACGAAGAGATTGCCGACGACGGCGGCGAGCACCTGGAACCGGGGCGACAGGCCGTGGCCGGCCACGGCGCCGATCGAGGCGAGCAGCGTCTGCCACGACATCGAGGCGATGAAGGCGCCTACGACGAACGCCACCGCGGCGGCCGGGCCTCGCTCGTCGGCGGCGGTGAGCCCCAGGACGAGTGACGTGAAGTAGACGACGGTGAGCGGGTTGACCATGGTGAGGCCGAGGAACCGGGCGTAGGTGCGGGCGAGGTGCCCGGGTGGCGTCGCCGCCGCGGCTGTCGGCTGATCGGCGAGGGCGCGCCGGCGCGCCCCGAGGAGGCCGGCCACGCCCATCGCCATGAGCACGCCGGCGCTGAGCAGCCGGATGGGGCCCGCCCAGGGCTCGAGCAGCCGGGCGACGGCGGCGCCGGCCATCACGGCGACGCCGGCGTACACCAGATCGCCGGTGGCGGCCCCGGCACCGGCGCTGAGCCCGGTGAGGAGCCCTGATGTCATCGATGCGGTGACGATGAGGACGGCGATGGCTCCCACCGGGACGGCGACCCCGTAGCCGGCGAGGATCCCGTCGACGAGGGATTCGGCCATTCCGGGCAGTATGGGCGCTCAGGCCTCCCGGTCGTCCCTCGTCACAGCCGGCCGGCAGGCCAGGGCGCGCAACACCAGCCTCACGAGCAGGGCGGCGGCGAGGAAGACCAACAACTCGAGGATGGTGATCCCCGGGTCACGCCGCCGCTCGTCGGTCCAGTCAGGGTTGCGGCTCACCTCATGGGCCGCCTTCGTCCACGCATCGAGTGATCAGCTCCTGCAGCCGGCTCTTCAACTCGGGGTCGGGGGCGAGGATCATGAGCTGCGCCTCCCGGTCCCCGACCGCCACCCACAGTTTGAAGTCGTACGTCCGGCTGCTCTGCCCGACGGCGTGCGGGTCGCAGCGGATCACCCGGAACTCCACGGGCACCCGCGTGGAGGGCTCACCGGGATCGAGGACGGTCACCGGATCGGTCGTCTCCGGGGCTTGGCGCAGGCCGATCAGCTCGGTGCCGCGGAGGCTCGACGCGGTGACGACCTCATCGCCCGCTCGTCTGTCGATGGCGAGTTCCGTCGCCAGCACGCCTCCGTCGACCTCCCAATCCTCGGCGAACCCGATGTCCACGGCATCGGTGACCACCAGCTCGGCACACTCCTCGTCGCGGATGGCGTCGAGCGGGGCGGGGTCGATGGGCAGCACGGCGTGCCGCGCCGGGCTCCCCGGCGGCCTCGCCACCTCGATCTCGACTGCGGCCGCCAGCCCGGTGGAGCCGCTGCAATCGACCAGGTCCCCGAAGTCGACCTGGAGGTCGGTGCGGGAGCCGGGTGGGATGAGCGCGCTCTTCAGCTCGGGGGCGAGCACTTCGAAGTGCTCGGCGACGAGCCCGACCAGGCGCACCTCGATCGGGTCGGTACCGGCGTTGGTGGTGGCAATGGCCAGCCGTCGCTTGTGCCACAGGTAGCGCGGGTAGTCGGCGAACAACTCCAGCGCCAGGTCGTCGGCGGTGACCGGCGCGGTCGTGCCGGGCGCTGTCGACACCGGTGGACCCTGTACCTGTTCGTCGGGGGCGGTCGAGTCACCGGATGCGCAGCCGGCGAGACAGAGAGCGATGGCGAGCATGCCCAACCGGAGCGCCTGGCGGCGTGCCGGCGCCGTGGTTGGGACGGCGTGAATCCGGGTGGGCGACACAGCCGGTCGAACCTACCACCGGCCTGCGACGCTCCGGTCCGAGGCTACGCCGTCAGGCGGAGGCTCGGCGATGGGGGTTGGGGGTCCCCCATCGCACCGCGATGAGGCGTCAGCCGAAGAGCCATGTGACAGTGGCTACGCCGTCAGGCGGAGGCTCGGCGATGGGGGTTGGGGGTCCCCCATCGCACCGCGATGAGGCGTCAGCCGAAGAGCCATGAGCACAGCTCAGCGCCAGGGCACCAGGGCGACCTCGTCCATCACCAGGGCGCGGGCCTCGGCGGCGTCCACGGCGGCATCGGCCTCGGTGGAGGCGATCGAGGGCAGCGCCGCCACGTCGAAGGGCCCGAAGTCCTGGGTGCACACCGTCCCGTCGGCAGGCGGCACCGCGGTGAGCAGATAGTCGGAGACGGCGGCGTCGGCGCACGCCGACAGGAACAACGACGTGTGGCCCCACCCCTCGACGGTGAGCAGAGAGGAGTTCGGGCAGCAGCCCGCGCACCGTCTCCGCTCCCTCGTAGCGGGTGGCCGGGTCGAACCGGGTCCCGACGACGAGCACCGGGTTGGCGGTGCCGGCATCCCAGGGTCCCACGTACCGGTCGGCATCGGCCCCGCTCCACACCGCGCACGGTGACGTGATCCAGGTCCAGATCCGCCCGAAGTAGCCGAACCTGGCGTCGGCGTCGTCGGCGGCCGTCGACCAGAACGAGTGGTCGTCCGGGTTGTCCGAGTCCGAACAGGCCACCCCGAAGAAGCCCTCGACGAAGTTCGGGTACGGCGGCGGGAACGAGGCGATACCCGGTGCTCTCCCAGACGGCCTGCAGAGCGGCGCCGAGGGTCGCCGGAGTTGACGCCGCCTCCAGGTCGACGAGGAAGTGCGGCGAAGAACGGCCAGTCGAACGAGCTGTACATGGCGCCCAGCGTCGCCGAGATGAGGTCCTGGTAGCCGAAGAGGATCAGCTCGCCGGTGAACGGGTCGATCGACCTCGACCGGGCTCGCCCTGGAGCAGCGTGTCGGCGAGGGCGGCGAACCGCGTCGGCCGAGTCGCCGGCGAAGGCGCAGCCGGCGCGGGCTCTCGTCGCACAGACGGAAGAACTCGTCGAGGGTCGCCTGGGCGCCGGCGTCGCTGCGCAGCCGGTAGGAGAAGGGGAGGGTCGCCGCCTCGTTCCCGACGCCGGTGGTCCAGGCGATCGGGTCGAGCACGCCGTCGACGACGACCGCCCGGACCTGGTCGGGGAACAGGTTGGCGTAGCGTCACCCCGAGCAAGGACCCGTACGAGTAGCCCGACGTAGTTGAGCTGATCGTCGCCGAGCGCCTGGCGGATCCGGTCCATGTCCCGTGGCGACGTCCGCGGTGGCCATGTGGTCGATGATCGGCCCGGCGTTGCGATCGCAGAAGCGTCGAACCGGATGTCGATCGTCGGCGATCCAGATCGCCTCCTCCTCCGGGTCACCGGGAAGGCGAAGCCGCTAGCCCGACCTGTCGATCGCCTGGTCCAAGGACCGGAAGCAGCGCAGCGGGCTGCTGGTCATGATCCCGCGGGGGTCGAACCCGACGATGTCGAACCGGGCTCGCACCTCGTCGCTGTAGAGGAACTGGCCGGCGGACGAGCACGAATTCGACACCCGAGCCGCCCGGGACCACCCGGATTGACCAGCAGCGAGCCGATGCGCTCATCGGGAGAGGTCGCCGGCAGGCGGACCAGGCTGATCCGCACCGGATTGCGCCCTGGCTCGTCGTAGTCGAGCGGCACCTGGAACGTGCCGCACTCGAACGGGTCCGAGGTCCTGGTGAAGCAGGGTGACCAGCGGATGGTTGGTGCCGGCGCGGGTGGCGGTGGCTGGGCCGCCGCCGGCAGCGTCGAGCGCCGCCGCCGGCAGTCGAGGCGACGAGCAGGGCGAGGAAGAGAGCGGTCCGTCGCATCGTGCGCTCCTTCGGTTGATCGGGGGCGAGCCGACCGTGTCGACCCTACCCGCCGTCAGCCGGCGATCGTCGGGGGTCGCCAGGCCCTCGACCACCTCGGCGCCTTCGACCACGAGGGCGGCCGGGGCGACGCGGAGCTTGAGCCGCCGCGATCCTCCGCCGACGATCACGCGCTCCAGGTGCATCACGGCGCCGTCGACCCAGCTCGCCAAGCCATCGGGCAGCCCGAACGGGGTGACCCCGCCCATCACCATGCCGGTCACATCGGCGGTTGCCTCCGGAGCGGCGAACGAGACCTTGCGCACGCCGAGCCTGCGGCGCACCGTCCCGTTGACGTCGAGCCTGGTGGTGGCCAGCACCACACAGGCGGCGAAGTGGCCCTCCGGGCGCCGCGAGGCGACGACGATGGTGTTCGCCGACTCCTCGAGGGAGTATCCGTAGTGGGCGCAGAATTCCGCGGTGTCGGCCAGGTCGGGTTCGCAGGCGATCACCTCGAACGGGTGCCCGGCGGCGGCGACGGCGTCGAGGACGCGGGCCTCGACCGGGTCGAGATGGCCCGACGGCGTCGTCATTCGTCGCCGGCGGCGCCCAGGGAAGCCCCCATGGCTCCGGCCGACACGATCCAGGGGTGGTCGAGGGGGACGGCTCGGCGTTTCCCGGCCACCTGGTCGAGGGGCACCGGGACGGCGACGTCGTCTCGGATCGCCACCATCACCCCGTGGACGCCGTCGGCGACGAGTTGGGCGGCGGTCGTGCCAAGCCGGGTGGCGAGCAGCCGGTCGACCGGGGACGGGGTGCCACCCCGCTGCACATGACCGAGGATGGTCACCCGTGCCTCGAGTCCGGTCAGTGCCTCGAGCTGTTCGGCCAGCCGCTCGGTGCTCCTGGCCTGGTCGACGACGAACGACTCCATCTCCTTGCCGGCGGTCTCCTTGCCGGCCTTCTCCGACCGGTCGCCGCCCTCGTGGATCCGCCGCTGGAGCGCATCCCGCAACAGCGTGTCCGGTTCCGACAGCGCACCTTCGGAGACGACGACGATGCTGAACGTGCTGCCCGCCGCCCTTCGGGCGAGGATCGAGGCGGCCACCGCCTCCACCCGGTAAGGGATCTCCGGGATGAGGATCACGTCGGCTCCGCCGGCCAGCCCCGAGCCGAGCGCCAACCACCCGGTGTTGTGCCCCATCACCTCGACCACCATGATCCGGTGGTGGGAGTGCGCCGTCGAGTGCAGCCGGTCGATCGCCTCGGTGGCGATGTCGAGGGCGGTGTCGAACCCGAAGCTCTGGTCGGTCCCGTAGACGTCGTTGTCGATCGTCTTGGGCAGGGTGATCACCGGCAGCCCGCGCTCCGAGAGCCGGAGGGCATTGCGGGCGGTGCCGCCACCGCCCAGGCAGATGAGGGCATCGAGCCCGAGCGAGTGGAAGTTGTCCACCATCACGTCGCGCATGTCCATCGCCGTGCCGCCGACGTCCATCCGGTGGGGCTTCTCCCGGCTGGTGCCGAGGATGGTCCCCCCTCTCGTCAGGATCCCCGACAGCGCGTCCTCGTCGAGGCGGAGGTATCGCTGTTGCATCAGGCCGCGAAACCCATCCCTGAACCCGATGACGTTCATGTCGTGGCTGCGGATCGCCGCCTTGCCGATGGCACGGATGGCGGCGTTCAGCCCGGGAGAGTCACCGCCGGCGGTCAGGATGCCGATGCTCTTGCCCATGGCCCCTTCCGGCTCGGTGAGCGGATGTTAGGGACCGGTGGCCGACAGCCCGGTACGGAGTACGGCCGCGATGGGGTAGGGGCCCCATCTGCGGAGGAGGGCCGACCGGCGCCTGTTCGCCGCTTGTGTCCTCGTGACTGTGCCGAGGAGGTCGGCCCGGGCATCAAGCACGGGCGCGGCTACGGCGCACGATGGGGTAGGGCATTCGTGCCCGGGAATCGAGCACAGAATATTCGCTCGGCAACGACCGTCTGATGTGGCACAATCACCGGACCAGGGAAAGGAGGTGGTCCGAACGATGTCTGAGAGTTCACACAGGACCCTGGAGGTGGCCGAGCGCTAGGCGGCCAGTCCTAGGCGAAGCCCAAGTTGGCCGCCTGCTCCCATCGCGGAGCGTGGTGGCGACTCCGATCTCGGACCACCGGAAGCCCGGAGACCGCAAGCTGGTCCCTTGCGGCGTCGCTCGTGTGGAGTGACGAAGCCTCCGGGCTTCTACGCGTCCCGGTGACGCCGGCGAGGTTCGGGAGCAGGTCGCCACTTTGTAGATCCATCGCCGTGGCGTATCCTGCCACTCGGGGATCGGGGCCCTCGTAACGCGGCGCCCCGGTTCATTGCCGCATCGGAAGGAAAGAGACCACATGAAGCGATCGCTCAAGTTGCTCGCCGTGTTGGCCGCGCTCGCCCTCGTACTCGCCGCCTGCGGCGGGGACGACGACGACGCGACCACCACGGCCGCGCCTGAGGCAACCACGGGAGCCCCGGCCGACACGACCGCCGCCCCCGAAGCCACCACCATGGCTCCGGAGTCGACGACGACGGCCGGCGGCGACGCCGGTGCCTCGGTTGACGGCGTACTGACCTACGGCACGATCCTGCCGGTGACCGGGAGCCTGGCGTTCCTCGGCCCACCGGAGATCGCCGGCGCCCGCCTCGCCATCGAGGACATCAACGCCGCCGGTGGAGTGCTCGGTGCCGACGTCGTGCTCGTGGAAGGCGACTCCGGGGACGACACCCAGGACATCGTCAACCCCGAAGTCGACCGGCTGCTGGCCCAAGGGGCCGACGCCATCTTCGGCGCCGCCTCATCGGCGGTGACCAAGCTGGTGATCGACAAGATCGTCGGTGCCAACGTCATCCAGTTCTCGCCGGCGAACACGTCGCCCGACTTCACCACGTATGACGACAACGGGCTGTACTTCCGTACCGCCCCGTCCGACCTGCTGCAGGGCAGGGTGCTCGCCGACCTGATCGCCGGCGAAGGCGCCCAGACGTTGGGAATCCTCTACCGGCAGGAGGCGTACGGCGAGGGTCTTGCCAACGCCATCCGTGAGAACTTCGAGGGTCTGGGTGGGACGGTGGACCCGTTCATCGCCTACGACACCAGTGCCGAGACCTTCGACGCCGAGGTGGACCAGCTGGTCCAGGCCGACCCCGACGCCATCGTCGTCGTCGGCTTCGTCGAGTCGGCGGTCATCCTCACCACCATGAACGAGCGGGGCATCGGCCCGGCGGACAAGGCGGTGTGGGGCGTCGACGGCAACATCGGCGGCATCGGTGCCGAGCTCCAGGACCCGAGCATCATCTCGGGCTTCCGGGGCACGGCTCCCAGCGTCGATCTGGCCACGATCACCGACTTCACCGACCGGCTCGACGGCGCATACGCGCCCGACGGCGTCGGTGGCATCTTCGACTACGCGGCCGAGACGTACGACGCCATGACCATCACGGCTCTGGCGGCGGTGCTCGCCGGCACGGACGACCCGGTCCAGGTGGCGGCCCAGATCAACGACGTCACCCGGGGCGGCACCAAGTGCACCACGTTCGCGGAGTGCCTGCCGCTGGCCGAAGCCGGTGAGGACATCGACTACGACGGCCTCGGTGGCCCGTACGAGTTCGAAGATGCGGGCGAGCCCTCTGCGGCCAGCTTCCGCGTCTCCACCTACGACGGTGAAGCGCTGCCGAACCCCGAGCTCGACGAGTACGTGTTCGCCGGCGGCTGAGCCGCAGCGAACCCAGAGACGGACAGGGGCCGGTCCTTCGGGACCGGCCCCTCCCGCGTCCATTCCCGGTTGCCGTACCCGCACGTGCCGTCGATACTGCCGGGATGGACGTCACCGTGCTCGTGTTCAACGGGGTCACCTCGCGCGAGGTGGTGGGACCGCTCACCGCCCTCAACGATGTCCAGGAGTGCACGGTCCGCTGGGTCGCCCGTCAACCGGGGACCGTCCACGGCTTCGAGCCGGTGCAGCGGTTCGATGTCACCGACGGCGTCGACCAGGTGGCGCCCACCGACCTGCTGCTCATCCCGGGCGGGCTCGGCTCGATCCGGATGATGGAGGATCCCGAGGTCGTCGCCTGGGTGGCCGCCAGCGCCGAGCAGGCGCGGGTGGTGATGAGCGTCTCCACAGGATCGCTGTTGCTCGCCGCCGCCGGGCTGCTCACCGACCGTGACGCCTCGGGCCACTGGCTGGCCAGCGGGGAGCTCGAAGCGGCCGGCGCCCACCCCTCGGAGAGCCCGGTCACGTGGACGGGGAATCTGGTCACCACCTCGGGCGCGACGGCGGCAGCGGAGGTGGCGGCAACCCTCCCCGAGCGCCTCCTGTACGGCGCAGCGGACTGAGTAGCGACAGAGGGCGAGTTGCGCTGCGCCGCTACTCCACCTTGACATGGCTCTTCGCCTGACGGCTCATCGCGATGCGATCGGGGCCCCATCCCCGACCGCCGTGGAGTAGCAGCTGCGCCGCTACTCCACCTTCGCCAGCGTGCCGAGGTAGAGCTCGATCACCTTCGGGTCGTGGAGCAGCGCTATCCCGGTGTCGGTGTAGGCGTTGCGGCCCTGGTCGAGCACATAGCCCCGGTCGCAGATCTGGAGGCACCGGCGGGCGTTCTGCTCGACCATGATCACGCTCACCCCGGTGGCGTTGATCTGCTTGGTGCGGATGAACACCTCGTCCTGGAGGGCGGGGGAGAGCCCGGCGGAGGGCTCGTCGAGCAGTAGCACCTTCGGTTCCATCATCAGCGCCCGGCCCAGCGCCAGCATCTGCCGCTCACCCCCGGACAGTGATCCCGCCCGCTGCTTGATGCGCTCGCCCAGCCTGGGGAACATCGCGGTCACCGCGGCGATGCGCTCCTTCGTCTTGGCCGGCCGCAGGAACACCCCCATCTCGAGGTTCTCCTCGACCGTCAGCGCCTGGAAGACGTTGCCGACCTGGGGGACGTAGCCGACGCCGCGCTCGACCAGCTCGTGCGCCTTGAGGCTGGTGATGTCCTCACCCTCGAGCACCACCCGCCCCTCGCGCACCGGGATCAGCCCGAACAGCGCCTTCAGCATCGTCGACTTGCCGGCGCCGTTGGGCCCGATGATCCCGACCAGCTCGCCAGGGGCCACCACCAGGTCGACCCCGTTGAGGATGTTGACCCGGGGGACGTACCCGGCGACCACGTTCTCGATGGTGATCAGCGGGTCGCCCGGGGTGATGGACTCGACGGTCACGCAGGACCTCCATCCGGTTCCTCAGGTGGTGCATCCGTTGCGTCGGGAGGCCCTGCGTCACCGGGCGTCTCCGGTTCGGACTGCGTCTCCGGTGCGGCCGGGTGCCCCGGCTCGGCGGCGGGCGGCGAGTCCGGGGGCCGGTCGAGGCCGGCCTCGATGTCGAGATCGGCGTCGTGGTGCGCCCCGAGGTAGGCGTCGATCACGGCCGAGTTCGAGGTGATGGCGTCGTGCGAGCCCTCGGCGATGATCGACCCCTCCGCCATCACCACCACCCAGTCCGAGATGTCGCGCACCACGTCCATGTCGTGTTCGACGAACACCACGCTGATGCCTTGCCCACGGAGGTCCTTGACGTGCTCCAGCAGCGACTGGGTCAGCGCCGGGTTCACCCCGGCCATCGGCTCGTCGAGCATGATCAGGTCGGGCTTCGACATGAGGGCCCTCGCCATCTCGAGCAGCTTCCGCTGGCCACCGGAGAGCGTTCCGGCGTACTCCTCGCGCATGTGGTCCAGCCTGAAGCGAGCCAGCAGCTCGTCCGCCTGCTCCTCGATCTCGCGTTCCTGCGACGACCACATCCAACCCAGCGTCGACCGCCACAGGCTCTCCCCCCGCTGGTTCCGGGCACCGAGCTTCATGTTGTCGATGACCGACAACTTGGTGAGCGACTTGGTGAGCTGGAAGGTGCGCACCATCCCCCGCCTGGCCAGCTCGTGTGGGCTCTTGCCGTCGATGTTGGCCCCGTCGAACGACGTGGTGCCGGTGTCCGGGTCGTCGAACCCGGTGAGCACGTTGAAGAACGTCGTCTTGCCGGCGCCGTTTGGCCCGATCAGTGCGGTGATCACCCCGCGCTGGATCTCGAGGTGGTCGACGTCGACCGCGGTGACACCGCCGAACGTCTTCCGCATGCCGTCGGCGACGAGGATCGGGTCCGGCTTGGCGACCCCGGGCTCTCCGGCGACCCCGGCGAGGACGCCGTTGCCCGCAAAGGTGGCGGGGCTATCGGGCATCGAGCGCCATCTCCTCCCGGTTGCCGAAGATCCCCTGTGGTCGGAAAACCATCAACAGCGCCAGCGCCGCCCCCACGATCCAGTACCGGATCTGGTCTATCTGGCTGGTGTCCATGAACGACGGCTGGATGATCCCGTTGTCGACCAGCTGCCGGCCGGTGTTCTGCACGAAGGTGATCAACCCCCAGTAGATCATCGAGCCGACGATCGGCGCCCACACCTTGCCGACCCCGCCGATGATGAGGACCAGCCAGAAGAAGAACGTCAGGGAAGCTGCGAAGAAGTCGGGCTGCACGGTCGCCTTGCCGAGCGCGTCGACCATGCCGGCGAAGCCGCCCATCACCCCGCCGATGATCAGCACCTGCATCTTGAACCGGTAGGCGTTCTTCCCCAGGGCTCGGGCGGCGTATTCGTCCTCGCGGATCGCCTTGACCACCCGGCCCCATGGGCTCTTGATCAGCAGCCAGGTGATCAGCACGAACAGGGCCGCCAGGAGCCATCCGACGGCGACGGCGAAGAAGGTGTTGCCCCGGTACTGGATGAAAGCGATCCCGTAGGTGGCGCTCGGGTCGAACGGGCTGAACTCCCGGAAAGGCCCGATGAACTCGTTGAGGCCCTCGGCGCCGCGGGTGAGGTCACGCATCGCCGTGGAGCGCGCCAGCAGCCGGACGATCTCGGCGGCGGCGATGGTGACGATCGCCAGGTAGTCGGCCCGCAGCCGCAGCGTGGGGATGCCCAGGAGGAGGGCGAAGACGGTGGCGAACGCCATGCCCGTCAGGACCGCCACCCAGACGGGGAGGCCCCACTGGTTGACGGCGATGCCCATGCCGTAGGCGCCCATGGCGACGAATCCGGCCTGGCCGAAGTTGAGCAGGCCGGCGTACCCGAAGTGCAGGTTGAGCCCGATGGCGGCGATGGCGTAGACCGCGGCGTTCAGCCCGAGCGCCTGGATGAGGGTCTGCTCGAAGATGAAGCCCCAGTCCACGGCTAACCCACCCTCTCCTTCTTCCCCATGATCCCTTGGGGCCGGACGATGAGCACGACGATGAGGACGACCAGGGCGCCCACGTTCTTGAGGTCGGTGGGGATCCAGATGGTCGACAGCTGGACGCCGACACCCACGATGATGCTACCGACGAGAGCGCCGAAGGCGGTCCCCAGACCACCGAGGGTGACGGCGGCGAACACGAGCAGGAGGATGCGGAAACCCAGGTCCCAGCGGATCTGCTCGGCGAGGGCGTCGAACACCCCGCCCAGCGCCGCCAGCGACCCGCCCATGACCCACACCAGCCGGATCACCCGCTGCACGTCGATGCCCGAGGACTCGGCCAGGTCCCTGTTGTCGGCCACGGCGCGCATCGCCTTGCCCCAGCGGGTCTTCACCAGGAACACGCCGACCGCCACCAGGATGATGATCGACATCGTGCTGATGGCGATGTCCTTGGGAGTGATGTCGATGGGCCCGACTTCGAGCGCCGACTGGGCGGTGTACTGGGCGAAGAAACGCGGGCTCCCGCCGAACACGAAGAGGAAGATGTAGCGCAGCACGAGCGACAGGCCGATGGTGACCACCATCTGCGAGATGAGCCCGATCCCACGGGCGCGCAGCTTGCTGAAGATACCGGCGTCGAGCAGCCAGCCGAGCGCTCCACCAAGGATGATGGCGATCCCGGTTGCGAAGATGACGTTGACCCCCGCGCCGAACGGGGCGGGCCAGCCCCCCATCCAGCCGAACATCCCGGCCAGTCCGTAGAAGTTGAAGAAGTAGGCCATCAGCATGCCCCAGCCGACCATCTCGCCGTGGGCGAAGTTGACCAGGCCGGTGGTGCCGAAGATCAGGGACAATCCGATCGCCGCCATGGCGATGAAGAGGCCGAACTTGATGCCCTCCACCGTGAGCTGGAGCACCTGCCGCGCCGTCACCCCGCCGGCCCCGCTGTCTGCTCCCGCCTCGCCGGACGTGAGGGCGAAGATGGCCGCCCGGGTCTGCCCGGCTTCGACGCGCACCGTCGCCGGGTTCCGGTCCGGTGTGTTGAGGACGATCCCCTCGGGCAGGGTGGAGTCGTCGAGCAGCATCTGATAGGAGCCCGGTTCGGGGACCTCGAGGAGGAACACCCCTTCGGCGTCGGTGGTGCCGGTGCCGATCTCGTTGCCGGCGGAGTCGGTGACGGTGAACGACACCCCCTCGACCGGCTCCCGCTCACCGGTCTCGGGGTTCTCCACCTGCAAGGTGGTGGTGACCGACTCGGTGTCCTGGGCGAGGACGGCACCGACCGGGAGGATGAGGAACAGGCCCACCGCGATGATCAGCATCACGATTCGAGCCCTCCGCGGCATCCCGGTCCCTTCTCGCGGTCGTGCGGCACGGCCCTTGCGGGTCAGGCACACTAGGCATGCGCCCGCTCGCGCTGCCAGCAAACCGGTGGGGCCGACCCGGGGTCTTGGCTCGCTCCCTCGGTTCTGGCATGGTGACGGCTCGATGACCACGCCTGAAGCACGTCGTTTGGAGCTGTACGCTGGACTCACCCGTGTCCTCGGGGATCGAGAGGCGGACACCCTGATGGCGTACCTGCCCAGCGATCACGCGGTGGCGCTGGCGACGAAGTCGGATCTCGCCGACCTGGAGGCGAGACTGGGAGCGCGCATCGACCAGCTAGAGCGTCGGATGGATCAGGTCGACCACCGAATCGATCAGGTCAACGTGCGGCTGGACCGGCTCTTCCTGATGCTCGGCGCCGGGCTCCTCGCCATCGTCGGGACGCTCGTCGCCGGCACGTTCTTCGGATGACGCCTCGTTCATGACCGCCGACCTCGGGGTGTCCAGTGAGATCGGGCGGTTGCGCACGGTGATGGTGCACCGGCCCGGGGTCGAGATCGCCCGGTTGACCCCGGACAACAAGGCGGACCTGCTGTTCGACGACCTGCTGTGGCTGGAACGGGCCCAGCAGGAGCACGACCGGTTCGTCAAGCTGATGGTGGACCGGGGAGTCGAGGTGCTCTACTTCGAGGACCTGCTCTCCGAGGCGATCGCCGACGACGCGGTGCGCGACGACCTGCTCGACCACGCGGTCACCCCGACGACGTGCGGGCCACGCGTCTCCGAGGCGCTCGGGGCGCAGCTGCGCCAGGCTCCCACGGAGACGGTGGTCGAGGTGCTTGTGGGCGGTCTGCTCGAGCGCGAGCTCGTCGACTGGGGGATCGCCCACCTCTACGAGGACCTGGTGGCCGACCGCTTCCATCACGTGCTCCGGCCGCTGCCCAACCTGCTGTTCATCCGCGACAACGCCGCCTGGATCAACAACGGGCTGTCGCTCAACGTCCTCGCCACGCCGGCACGTGAGCGGGAGTCGATGTACATGCGGACCATCTACCGCCACCACCCCCGGTTCCGCGAGCAGCGGTTCCCGGTGTGGTTCGGCGCCGACCCGTCCGACGTGTACCCGGCGAGCATCGAGGGCGGCGACGTCCTCGTGCTCTCCCCGGACACGGTGATCGTCGGCCTCGGCCAGCGCACCGCCCCGGCGGCGGTCGAGATGGTGGCCCGCCGTCTCTTCGCCGATGGCCAGGTGTCCCGGGTGATCGTGGTCCACCTACCCCACGACCGGTCGGTGATGCACCTCGACACGGTGTTCACGATGGTCGACGTCGACAAGTTCAACGTGTTCCCCGGATTGCTCGAGTCGGTCGATGTCTACACCCTCAACCCCGCCCCCGGCGGCAAGATCTCGGTGTTCCACGACCAGAGCCTGGTCGGCGCCCTCACCGCCGCCCTGGGGCGCGACGACCTGGTGATGATCCCCACCGGCGGCGACGCCATAGGCCGGCTGCGTGAGCAATGGGACGACGGCAACAACACCCTGGCGCTCGCCCCCGGCGTCGTCGTCGCCTACGAGCGCAACCAGGAGACCAACCGGCGTCTCGCCGACGCCGGGATCGAGGTGCTCGAGCTCGACGCCAGCGAGTTGTGCCGGGGCCGCGGCGGTAGCCGGTGCATGACCCAGCCGTTGCTCCGCGACCCCGTCTGAGGGCGGTCCGCTCTGGCCGGCGAGGCCCTCCCCGTGGGTACGCTGCGAAGGTGAGCGACGGGATGCAGACCGTGTGCACCTTCTTGCATCGCGACGAGGCCGACATCGCCTGCGCCCGTCTGGCCGCCGCCGGGATACCGGCCATCGTGGTCGCCGACGACGAAGGCGGTCTCAGCGTCGGGTTCTTCACCGACTTCCGCATCCGCCTCGTGGTCAGGGACGAGGACGTCCCCGACGCCAGGGAGCTGGTGTGCGACTGCGTCGAATGACGACCGTCAGCCTCCCCGGGGGCGTTTCCGGGTCGTCGTCGGGAGAAGGGCACCCCCCTTCGGCAGGCCTCCACCCTGAGCTGGTGGCCGCCGTCGTCCAGCACATGAGGTTCTGCGCACCCGAGGAGGCGTGCGGCCTCCTTGCAGTGGATGCGAGCGGCGAGCCGGTGATGGCGTACTGCCTAAGCAACGTCGACCGCTCGCCACGGCGGAGATTCACCGTCGACCCCGCCGAGCACTTTCGGGCGATGCGCCACGCCGAGGCGAACGGGTGGGCGATCGGCGGCTCGTTCCACTCTCATCCTCGGGGTCGGGCGGTGCCCTCGCCGGTGGACGTGGCCGCCGCTCTGGACCCGACATGGTGGTACGTGGTGGCAGGCCCGACCTCCCGGCCCGAGGTGAGGGCGTACCGGATCGTGGACGGTATGGTTGCCGACGCCTGGGCCGCAGACGGACCGGCGTCGGGCGTGGGAGAACCAGGAGACGCCGTCCGATGAGCTTCACCCTCGACGTGCTGGGCAGCTGCGGCAGCGGGCCCAGCCGTACCGCCCCGGCCTCCGGTTATCTGGTGCGATCCGACACGACCGCCATCTGGGTCGACGCCGGCACCGGCACGTTCCACCAGCTCGCCCGCCGCATGGAACCGGCGGACGTGGCGGCGACCGTCATCAGCCACCTCCACGCCGACCATTGCTCCGACGTGTTCGGGTGGTTCCACTACCTCGCCTACCGGTTGCAGCTCGACCATGCCATCCCGGTGTTGCTCCCCCCGGGGGGGACAGAGAAGATCGAGACCTTCCTGGGACAGAGCGGTCCCACGGATCCGCTGCACACGGTTCTCGACCTTTCCGACGTCCTCGACGGCGAGAAGTTCGAGGTGGGCGACATCGCCTTGCGGTTCGCCTACGCCGACCACTCGGTGCCGACGATCGCCTCCCGCTTCGAGCACGACGGCAGGGTCCTGGTGTTCTCGGGCGACACCGGGCCGGGAGGCGGCTTCCCAGCCCTCGCCGACGGGGCCGACGTGATGCTGTGCGAGGCGGGCCTCGCCGGGCCAAGGGAGACCGCCATCTACCCCTTCCACCTGTCTGCCACCGAGGCAGGTGCGCTCGCTGCCGCCGCCGGGGTGAGCACGCTGGTGCTGACCCATCTGTGCCCCGGGCTGGAGCCCGAGCAGGCGGTGGCGGTCGCCGCAGAGTCGTTCCCAGGAGAGATCCTGGCCGCCCGGCCGGATCTGGTGGTCGATGTGGGGAGACCGTGATGCCCGGCGGCCTCGGCGCCCGCCGAGTGAGAGGTTCGGTGACCCGAACACGAGCCGGCGAGGGCAGCCGCCATGACCCGGGAAGGTAGGGGACCGGCCGAGCTCCGGCCGGTGGCCATCCAGCGCGGCTATACCGAGATGACCCCAGGCTCGGTGCTCGTGGAGATGGGCGGCACCAGGGTGTTGTGCACGGTCTCGGTCGACGACTCGGTCCCGTCCTGGCTGCGGGGCTCCGAACAGGGTTGGCTCACCGCCGAGTACTCGATGCTGCCGGGGTCGGGCCGGCAGAGGGTTCCCCGCGGCTCGATCTCGGGCGGGCGGGTCAAGGAGATCCAGCGGCTCATCGGCCGCTCGCTGCGGGCTGCCGTCGATCTCGGGGCCATGGCAGGGGTGAGCCTCCATGTCGACTGCGACGTGCTCCAGGCCGACGGGGGGACGCGAACCGCGTCGATCACCGGGGCGTGGGTGGCGCTGGCCGACGCCGGCGACGCGCTGGTCGCCTCCGGACGGCTGGCCGGGAGCCCGGTGGTCCGCCACGTCGCCGCCGTCTCGGTGGGGATCGTCGGCGACGAGGTCTTGCTCGACCTCGCCTACGCCGAGGACGTGACCGCCGAGGTGGACTGCAACGTGGTGATGACGGGTGACGGCGCGCTGATCGAGGTGCAGGGCACCGCCGAAGGCGAGCCGTTCACCCGCGCCCAACTCGACCGGATGCTCGACGTCGCCGGCGCCGGCATCGCCGAGCTGGTCGACCTGCAGCGTCAGGCTCGCTCCGGGGCATCGGCGCCGTGAGCTCGGCCCCGGCGCGGCGGGTGAAGGTCGACCGGGTGGTGGTGGCCTCCCGCAACCCGGACAAGGTGGCCGAGATCGAATCGATCCTCGCCGAGCTCTCGCCTCCGATACCGGTGGTCACCGGTCTCGACTGGCCCGACATTCCCGAGACGGAGCCGACGTTGGAGGGGAACGCCCTGCTCAAGGCGCGCCAGGTCGCCCGGCTCACCGGGGTCGCCGCCCTCGCCGACGACACCGGGCTCGAGGTCGCCGCCCTCGACGGCGCCCCCGGGGTCACCACCGCCCGGTTCGCCGGCCCCGACGCCGGCTACGCCGCCAACGTCGCCAAGCTGCTCGAGGTGATGCGCGGCGTCACCGACCGGGCCGCCCGCTTCCGCACCGTGGTCGCACTGGTCACTCCCGCCGGGGACGAGGTCACCGCCGAAGGCGTGGTCGAGGGCTGGATCACCGACGAGAAGAGGGGTGACGGAGGCTTCGGCTACGACCCGGTGTTCCTCGCCGGCGAGCGGACCCTGGCCGAGATGGGCCCGGCCGAGAAGAACCTGATGTCGCACCGGGGGCGGGCGGTCAGGGCGTTGCGGGAAGCACTGGAGGGGTGACGTGGCGTCGATCACCGTCACCGGGCTGACCGTCGTCAAGGGCGGTCGCCCGGTACTCGACGCCGTCGACCTGCACATCGACGACGGCGAATTGCTGGCGGTGATCGGTCCCTCGGGATCGGGTAAGACCTCTCTGCTGCGCGCCATCGCCGGGCTCGACCGGCCAGACTCCGGTGAGGTGATGCTCGGAGACGAGGTGGTGACCCGGCTGGAGCCCCAGGAGCGGGCGGTGGCAATGGTGTTCCAGAATTCGGTCCTATACCCGTTCCTCACCGCCCGGGAGAATGTCGCCTTCCCGCTGCGGATCCGCCACCGACCACCCGAGGAGGTCGAGGTGCGGGTCACCGCCGAAGGGAGGGCGTTGGGGATCGAGGCGCTGTTCGACGCCAAGCCGTCGCAGCTCTCCGCCGGCCAGCACCAGATCGTCCAGATCGCCAAGGCGATGGTCCGGGCCCCCAGCGCGATCCTGTTCGACGAGCCGCTGGCGATGGTCGATGCCAAGGCCCGCGTCGCCATGCGCACCGAGCTGCGGACCGTCCAGCACGGGTACGGGGTCACCGCCGTCTACGTCACCAACGACCCGGTCGAGGCGATGGCGATGGGCGACCGGGTGGCGGTGATGGCAGCCGGTCGGGTGATCCAGGTCGGCACCCCGGGCGACGTCTACGCCGCTCCCGCCACCGTCGAGATCGCCGAGGTCACCGGCGACATCGGCCTGGTGACCGCCCGGGTGGTGGTCGATTCCCCCGGCTTCGTCCTGGTCGCAGGTTCGTTGCGCCTGCGGGCGTGGGCCGAGGCCCTGGGGGGCCGCACCGGCGACACGGTGGTCGTCGGTGTACGACCCGAGGACATCCTCGTGGGACCGGACGCCGCCGGGGGAGAACGCCTCCCGGCCGCGGTCACCGTGGTCGAGCCGCTGGGCCACCACGACATGGTCATGCTGGACTTCGGTGGCGCCCAGCTACGCGCCAGGCTCCGCCCCGGAGCAACCCGTCGCCGCGATCAGGTCACCGCCACGATCCGCCACCACATCCTCTTCGACCCCGAGACCGGGGAGCGAATCGGCTGATCCGCACCGCGGCGAGGCCGGTCCGGGTAACCGCACGGCCCACGATGGGGTTGGGGCCCCATCTGTGGGAGGAGCCGTGCGAAGCACGGCGGGTGTTTCCAGCCCACGATGGGGTTGGGGCCCCATCTGTGGGAGGAGGCGAGCGCAGCTCGCCGGGAATGTCCAGTCCAGTCGGGCTGGCCGGATTCGAACCGGCGACCCCCTGCTCCCAAAGCAGGTGCGCTACCAAGCTGCGCTACAGCCCGTTTCCCCGGCCGGCGCCAGGCGCCACGGTATCCTGACCGGTACCGGCGGATGTAGCTCAATGGTAGAGCCCCAGCCTTCCAAGCTGGTGGTGCGGGTTCGATCCCCGTCATCCGCTCCGCGAGCGACCCTGGCCGGGTCGAGGTCGCCGTCCCGCCCCCGTAGCTCAGTGGACAGAGCAGGAGCCTTCTAAGCTCTTGGTCGAGGGTTCGAATCCTTCCGGGGGCGCGGTGTCGATCCCGGAAGGGCACGACACCTTCACCCATGGTGGCCGTAGCTCAGCTCGGTTAGAGCGCCTGGTTGTGGTCCAGGAGGTCGCGGGTTCGAATCCCGTCGGTCACCCCCATCAGCGCCGATCCCCCATGTTGAGGCGGGAGGCTTCGACGCCCGCGCCGGGATCTCGGTGCCCCCACCGGGTCCGCTACCCTCCCGGGGTCCCCAGCGTCGTCGCCGTCGCCGGGATCCCGCCCACCCGCCGAGGAGTTCGCAACGTGCACAGCGAGGTGACCGAGGCCGGCCCGTTCGAGCGGCTGCTGACCCTGCACATCGAGGACGCAGAGTTGGAGGACGCCAAGGACGCCGCCGCCCGCAAGCTGTCGCAGCGGCTCAAGATCAAGGGCTTCCGGCCGGGCAAGGCGCCCCGATCGATCGTGGAGCGGATGGTCGGCGCCGACTCCCTCCGCGCCGAGGCGGTCGACGAGGCGCTGCCCGACCTGGTCGGGACGGCGATCGGCGAGGTCGATCTCGAGCCGGCGGTCACCCCATCGGTACGGGACGTCCGCGACCGTGACGACGGCGGCTTGGAGGTCGACGTGATGATCACCCTGTGGCCGACGCTGGCAGAGGCGCCGTCCACCACCCGGACCGTCCAGGTCGACATCCCGGACGTCGAGGCCGCCGAGGTCGACGCCCAGATCGATCGGGTCCGGGCGCAGTACGCCGAGCTCGACGACGTCTCCCGCCCTGCCGGCGAAGGCGACTTCGTGCTGGTCGACCTGTCGGCCACCTCCTCGTTGGGCGCCGCCATCGAAGATGTCGCCGCCACCGACCTCCTCTACGAGGTCGGGTCGCGCTCCTACATCCCCGGACTCGATGACCTGCTCGGTGGGGCATCGGCCGGGGACATCACCCAGGGACCGGTCGTGCTGCCCGAGGCGTTCGGCGAGCGCGCCGGCTCCGAGGTCACGTTGCGCGCCCTGGTCAAGGGCGTCAAGGCCCGCAGGCTCCCCGACCTCACCGACGAGTGGGTGTCCGACGTCTCCGAGTTCGACGGCGTCGACGAGCTGCGCGAGCAGTTGCGGTCGAGCCTCGAGCAGGCGGGACTGAGGCTCGCCCGGGAGCGGTTCCGGGACGAACTGCTCGACCAGATGCTGGCCGAGGTCGAGCTCGAGATCCCGCCTGCGCTGATCGGCGCCGAAGCGGAGAACACCCTCCACAACCTGGCCCACTCGCTCCAGTCCCGTGGGCTCGACCTCCCCACCTACCTCTCGGTGACCGGCCAGGACCAGCAGCAGTTCGCCGACCAGATCCGCGCCGACGCCGAGCGCTCACTCCGGGTTCGGGTGCTCCTCGAAGCGGTGGCGGCCGCCGAGGGGATCGAGGTCGACGACGACGAGCTGGCCGCCGCCATCGGCGAGATGGCGGCATCGGCGCGGCGTGATCCGGAGGAGTTCACCCGCTTCATGGCGGAGAGTGGTCAAGATCGAGTGCTGGCTGGTGATATCCTGCGACGGAGGGCGCTCGATCGAATGATGGAGGCATCGACCGCGGTCGATGCGGAAGGTGAGCAGATCGACCTTCGAGCGCCGACCGGCGAAGACGCCGACCCGGACGAGGTTGGCCTGGACGACGACAGCGGCCCGGGTGACGACAGCCGGGAGACCGCCAGGGACGAAAGCGTCGAATCATCGGGGGACCGGTCTCCCGAGGACGGATCGCCTGGGAACGAGTTGCTTGGCAACGGATCTGACGACATGACACCGGACGAGGAAGCATGATGAGCCGCAGCGAGATGACACCGATGAACTACCTCGTCCCCACCGTCGTCGAGCAGACGCCACGCGGGGAGCGCGCCTTCGACATCTACAGCCGGCTCCTCAAGGACCGGATCGTGTTCCTGGGCACGCCGATCGACGACACCGTCGGCAACCTGATCATGGCCCAGCTGATCCACCTCGAGGGCGAGGACCCCGACAAGGACATCGCCCTCTACATCAACTCACCGGGCGGGTCCACCACGGCGTTGATGGCCATCTACGACACGATGCAGTTCATCAAGCCGGACATCTCCACCTACTGCATGGGGCTGGCCGCTTCGGCCGCCGCCGTCCTCCTCGCCGGAGGGGCCCACGGCAAGCGATTCACCCTGCCCCACGCCAGGATCATGCTGCACCAGCCGCACATCTCGGGTCTGGGCGGACAGGCCACCGACATCGAGATCCATGCCAGAGAGATCCTCAAGACCCGCGAGGACATCAACCAGATCCTCGCCGACCACACCAACCAACCGTTGGATCGGGTGCAGAACGACACCGACCGCGATTTCTGGATGGGCGCCGACGAGGCCCTCGACTACGGGATCGTCGACCGGGTCATCCAGTCCCGGGCCCTCGAAGCCGTCAAAGCCGGTTGAGGAGGTAGCGCCCGGTGGCCAAGTACGAGGGGTCCGAGCTTCTCAAGTGCAGCTTCTGCGGGAAGTCCCAGAAGCAGGTGAAGAAGCTGATCGCCGGTCCGGGCGTCTACATCTGTGACGAGTGCATCGAGCTGTGCAACGAGATCATCGAGGAGGAGCTCTCCGAGACCCCGAGCGCCACGTTCACCGAGCTGCCCAAGCCGCACGAGATCTACTCGTTCCTCGACGACTACGTGGTCGGCCAGGAGCGGGCCAAGCGCATCCTGTCGGTGGCGGTGTACAACCACTACAAGCGGGTCGGCGCCGAGAACAAGAGCGACGACGACGTCGAGCTGCAGAAGTCGAACATCCTGCTGGTCGGCCCGACCGGGGTCGGCAAGACCCTGATGGCGCAGACGCTGGCCCGGCTGCTCAATGTCCCGTTCGCCATCGCCGACGCCACCGCCCTGACCGAGGCCGGGTACGTCGGCGAGGACGTCGAGAACATCCTGCTCAAGGTCATCCAGGCGGCCGACTTCGACATCAAGCGGGCCGAGACGGGGATCATCTACATCGACGAGATCGACAAGATCGCCCGCAAGGCGGAGAACCCGTCGATCACCCGTGACGTGTCGGGCGAGGGCGTCCAGCAGGCGCTGCTCAAGATCCTCGAGGGCGCGGTGGCGTCGGTGCCGCCGCAGGGGGGGCGCAAGCACCCGCATCAGGAGTTCCTCCAGATCGACACCACCAACATGCTGTTCATCTGCGGCGGGGCCTTCGCCGGGCTCGACGCCGTCATCGGGAGCCGCATCGGCGCTCACTCGGTCGGGTTCGGCGGCGAGGTCCGGTCGGCCGAGCACAGTCGCAAGAGCGACCTCATCAACAAGGTGATGCCCGAGGACCTCATCAAGTTCGGGCTCATCCCCGAGTTCATCGGCCGGCTTCCCGTGGTGGCCACCGTCGACGACCTCGACAAGGAGTCACTGGTGCGGGTGCTCACCGAGCCGCGCAACGCCCTCACCCGCCAGTACGCCCGGTTCTTCGAGATGGACGGGGTGGAGCTGAAGGTGACCGACGACGCCCTCGTGGCCATCGCCGAGCAGGCGATGCGCCGGGGGACGGGGGCTCGAGGTCTTCGGGCGATCATGGAAGAGGTGCTGCTCGACACCATGTACGAGCTGCCTTCCCGAACCGACATCGCCCAGGTGGTCATCGATGCCGAGGTGGTGCGCGACCGGGTCAACCCGACCCTCATCCCCATCCAGGACCTCGTCGCCAACGACCCGCCCCAGGAACGCTCCGCCTGACCCCGGCCCGGGCCCGCCATCCCAGAGCCATCCTCCCCGCCGCCGCCGCTTCCCACCGACCCGGCTGATCCCTCCGATGCTGGTGGCGCTCGCCGCCTTCGCCCTCGTCGGAGCGGCGTGCGCCGGTGCCGATACGTTCGGGGTCGACGGGACCGGTTCGACCGGCACCGAGGCACCCACCGGGTCGACCACGGCGGAGACCGGATCCGGGTCGGGCGACGGGGCGTCTGGCACCACCGGGGCCAACCCCACCGAAGCGCCCGCCGGCTCGACCACGGCGGCGCCGCCGAGTGCGCCGTTGCAGGGGCTCGCCCTGGAAACGGTGGCCACCGGGCTGCACCAACCGACGGTGGTGACGTCACCGGCCGGTGACCGGCGGCTGTTCGCCGTCGAAAGGGTCGGGGTCATCCGCATCATCGACCCGCGTCGCGGGTTGCGTGACGAGCCGTTCCTCGACCTGCAGGACCGGGTCGGGTCGAACGGGATCGAGCAGGGGCTGCTCGGGCTCGACTTCCATCCCGACTACGCCGAGAACGGCCGCCTGTTCGTCTACTTCGTCACCAAGGAGGGAAACCGGCGGCTCTCCGAGTTCACCGTCGGCTCGAGTCCGCAGCGGGCGGACCCCGACTCCGAGCGGATCCTGTTCGAGTTCCCCCAGCCCCCCGGCTCCACCGACATCCGCCACTACGCCGGCATGGTCCAGTTCGGGCCCGACGGGTTGTTGTACGTGTCCCTGGGGGACGGGGCCGACGCCGCCAACCAGGGCCAGAACCCGGATACCCCGTACGGGACTGTCGTTCGCATCGACGTCGACTCGGGCGACCCCTACGCCATCCCGGCGGACAACCCCTTCCCCGACGGCGGCGCTCCCGAGGTGTGGGTGTACGGGCTGCGCAACCCGTGGCGGTTCACCATCGACCCGGTCGACAACCTCATCTACATCGCCGACGTCGGCCAGGGCGACTGGGAGGAGATCAACGTGGTGCCGCTCGACGGGGGCGGGACCAACTTCGGCTGGGCCGACTCCGAAGGGCACACGTGCTACCTGAAGCTCGATTGCGACCTCGCCGACTACACGATGCCGGTTTTCGAGTACGACCACGAGACCGGGTGCTCGGTGTCTGGCGGGGTGGTCTACCGCGGGCAGGCGATACCCGAGCTCGACGGGCACTTCTTCTACGGCGACTGGTGCGGCATGTGGGTGCACAGCTTCCGATACGTCGACGGCGATGTGCTCGACCAGACCGACTGGAGCGCCGACCTGCCGGAGGCGGGCCAGGTCAACGCGCTTCGGCACCGACGCCGCCGGCGAGATGTACCTCACCAACTTCGACGGGGCGGTCTTCAAGATCGTGCCGCGTCGTTAGCTCTTCCCTTCCCCCTGAGGGGGAAGGGTGGCTGCAGAACGGGCCGAAGGCCGCCACGGCAGACGGGAAGGGGGTCTGAAGGCGACGTGCAGGTGGCCCCGACCCGTCGTGAAAGATGTCGTCTAGTACTGTCGGCGGCATGCAGCGGCATCTCCACCGAGGTGCTGGTCATCGGGGGCGGGGCCACCGGCACCGGGATCCTCCGCGATCTGGCGATGCGAGGGTTCGGTGCCCTGCTGGTCGAGCAGCGTGACCTGAGCCACGGCACCAGCGGTCGATACCACGGGCTGCTCCACTCCGGCGGCCGCTACGTCGTCAAGGACCCGAAGGCGGCGGTGGAGTGCATCGAGGAGAACCAGGTGCTGCGCCGGATCATGCCGCACTGCATCGAGGACACCGGCGGGTTCTTCGTGGTGACCCCCGAGGACGACCTCGACTACGTGCCGAGGTTCGTCGAGGGCTGCCGCACCGCCGGGATCACCTGCGAGGAGATCCCGGTGGCTCAGGCGCTGGTCGAGGAGCCGTACCTCAACCCGCAGATCCTCCACTGCTTCCGGGTCCCCGACGCCTCGGCCGACTCGTTCCTGGCCGCCGAGTCCACCGTCGCCTCGGCCCGGGAGCACGGAGCCGACATGCTCACCTACCACCGGGTCGACGAGCTGGTCCGTTCCGGTGACCGGGTGGTCGGCGCCCGGTGCCACGACCTGGTGAGCGGCGAGGGGGTCGAGATCGCCGCCGACCTGGTGGTGAACGCCTCAGGGGCCTGGGCGGGCCGGATCGCCGCCGGCGCCGGCATCCACTTCGAGGTGCTGGCAGGGAAAGGCACGATGGTGGCGATGAACCACCGCATGGTGAACACCGTGCTCAACCGCTGCAAGATGCCCGCCGACGGCGACATCATCGTCCCCATCCACACGGTGGCGGTGATCGGCACCACCGACGAGCGGGTGAGCGACCCCGAGCGGTTCGCCATCGAGCCGTGGGAGATCCGGCTCATGCTCGAGGAAGGGGAGAAGCTCGTGCCCGGGATCTCCGGCATGAGGATCCTCCGCGCCTGGGCCGGGGTGCGGCCGCTCTACCAGGAGACCAGCACCGACGAGACCCGCGACGTCACCCGCGCCTACGCCCTGCTCGACCATGCCGCCCGTGACGGCGTGGAGGGCTTCGTCACCATGACCGGTGGGAAGTGGACCACCTTCCGGCAGATGGCCGAGGTCTGCGTCGACGAGGTGTGTCGCAAGCTCGGCGTCGACCGCCCGTGCCGCACCCACCTCGAGCCGCTCCCCGACGGCGCAGGCTCGCCGCGGTACCACTGGCTGGGCCAGCGACTCGCCCGGATCGAGGAACAGGAGGCATACGGCGACCTCATCTGCGAGTGCGAGCTCGTCTCCAGGGACCAGGTGGTCCACGCCATCGTCGATGCCGAGGCGAAGACCATCGACGACGTCCGGCGAGACGTCAGGGTGGGGATGGGGCCGTGCCAGGGAGGGTGGTGCGCCGCGCGGGTCACCGGCCTCATCCACGAGCTGCGGGCGCCGCCGGTGGAGGACTCCAACGTTGCGCTGCGCGACTTCCTCCAGGAGCGGTGGAAGGGTCTGCGGCCCATCCTGTGGGGCAGCCAGCTCCGCCAGGAGCGGCTCGACGAGCTGATCCACCTCAGCGTGCTCAATGTCCCCGACCTCCCCGGACCTGGGGCTTCGCCGCTGGCGTCGGTGCCCTACGAGGCCCCGCCCGAGGACGTCGTCGTCGGGGAGTCGTCGCGGTGAGCGACGTCGTCGTGATCGGCAGCGGGCCGGCCGGGCTGATGGCCGGGCTGGCCGCCCAGCGCCAGGGAGCGAGGGTCCGTGTCCTCGCCAAGGGGTGGGGGGTCTTCCACTGGCACGCCGGCTGCGTCGACGTGCTCGGTTACCACCCGGTGCCGGGAGCGATGGTCACGTCGCCTCGCCGCGACCTGTCCCACCTCATCGCCACCAGGCCCGACCATCCGTACGCCCTGGTCGGCGTCGGCGGCGTCACCTCCGCCCTCGACGACCTGCGGGCGCTGTGCGCCGCCGCCGGCTACCCCCTGGTCGGTTCCATCGACCGCAACCGGCTGATCCCCACCGGGGTCGGAGCCGCCCGCCCCACCTGCCTTGTGCCGGAGACGATGGCAGGCGGCGACCTCGACCGGGAGGGCGCCATGCTCATCGTCGGGTTCGAGCGGTTCCCCGATCTCACCCCGACCCTGGTGGCCGACAACCTCGGACGGCGGGGCGTCGTGGCGCGCGGTGTCACCCTCGACCTGGCTTCGCTGCGGGCCCGGCGGTTCGTCAACGGACCGGTGCTGGCGTCCCTGTTCGAGACCGAGGAGTTCCGCGCCGAGGTCGCCTCCGCCCTCCTCCCCAGGGTGGGTCGCGCGATGCGGGTGGGGTTCCCCGCCGTGCTCGGCCATGACGGCGCGGCCAGGGTGGTCGCCGACCTCCGCACCCGGCTCGGGGTCGACGTCTTCGAGATCCCGGTCGCCCCACCGTCGATTCCCGGGATGCGGCTCCACCGAATACTCGCCGCCGCCGTCCGTGCCGGAGGAGGCCGGGTGCACGACGGGATGGAGGCAGTGGCGACGGAGAGCGACGCCGAGAATGGGCATCGCCGGGTCACGGCCGTCCTCACCGAGGCCGCCGCCCGCAACCGGCGCCACACCGCCGATGCCTACGTGCTCGCCACCGGGGGGATCCTCGGCGGAGGGATCGTCGGCTCCGAGGGTGACGGGCTCGCCGAGGTGGTGTTCGGCCTGCCGGTCGCCGGGCCCGCCGAACGGAGCGACTGGCTGCGGCCCGAGTTCACCGACCCAGCCGGCCACCCCGTCTACCGCAGCGGCGTCGCCGTCGACGCCGAGCTCCGGCCGGTCGACCCTGCAGGGTCGATCCTCCGCAGCAACCTGTACGCCGCCGGCGGCATCCTCGCCGGCGCCGACCCCATCGCCGAGCGATCGGTCGACGGCATCGCTCTCGCCACCGGGCGCCGCGCCGGGCTGCTCGCCGCCCGCTCCGCCTCGCAACGGCTCGAGGGGGTCGATTCCCTGTGACTTCATCGTACGACGGGCACCCTGCCGCCTTCACGGTCGGCCCGCCCGACCGGGGCGCCGGGCACCACCAGCCGGTCGAGGCGACGCTCGACCAGTGCATCAAGTGCAACATCTGCGTGACCGTTTGCCCGGTGGCTGCGGTGACCGACGCCTTCCCCGGCCCCAAGTACGAGGCGCCGCAGGGCGGCCGGTTCCGCCAGGCCGACCAGCCGGCACCGGACGCCTCCGTCGACTACTGCTCGGGGTGCCGGGTGTGCAACATGGCCTGCCCAACCGGCGTGAAGATCGCCGAGATCAACGCCCGTGCCCGCGCCGGCCTGGTCGAGGACGGCAAGCTGGGGAGTCGGGCCCGGTTGCGCAACAACCTCATCGCTCGACCGGGCACGATGGGCAGGATCGGCGGCCCGGTGGGGCCGCTGGCCAACTGGGGGTTCCAGAACCGGGCCGCCCGGTGGCTCGCAGAGAAGGCCCTGGGGATCCACCGCTCGGCGCCGTTGCCCACGTTCGCCGGCGAGCGGTTCTCCAAGTGGCTGGATGCCCACCGCGCCGAGTTGCGGCGGGGCAGCGGCGGCCACCCGGCCGGCCGGGTGGCCTACTTCACCGGGTGCACCGCCGACCGGTACGAGCCGCGGGTGGCCCGCACCGCGGTCCGGGTACTCGAGCACCTCGGGTTCGAGGTCGTGGTCCCCGAGCAGCACTGCTGCGGGCTGCCGCTCCTCTCCAACGGGGAGTTCGACGCGGCCCGGGCCTACCACCGGCGGAGCGTCGACGACCTGATCGCCCTCGCCGACGAGGGGGTGCCCATCGTCGGGGCGTCGACATCGTGCACCCTCACGCTCAAGGAGGAGGGACCGGAGCTGCTCGACGTCTTCGACCGGGATGCCATGACGGTGGCCGCCGCCACGTACGACATCCACGAGTTCCTCGTGCTGATGGTCGAGGACGGGAGGTTCCCGACCGAGCTTCGACCGATCCCGCTGCGGCTGGTGTACCACCCACCCTGCCAGTACCGAGGGCACCGTCTCGGGCTGCCGGCGCTCGACATGATGGAGCTGGTGCCGGAACTCGAGATCGTCGAGTCTGGGGCGGCGTGCTGCGGGGTCGCCGGGTCGTACGGCTACAAGGTGGAGAAGTACGACATCGCCATGGCGGTGGGCCGGCCGCTGTTCGACCGGGTTGCCGAGATCGGCGGCCCGGTGACGGTGTCTGACGCCGAGACCTGCCGCTGGCAGATCGAGCAGAGCACCGGGGTGCCTTCGGTCCAGCCGATCGAGCTGATCGCCTACGCCCTCGGTGTCGACGAGCCGGGGCCGCTCGCCGACGCCATCGCCGGCGCCAACACCTCGCAACTTTGAGCGAGTGACGCCACCTGGTGTGTTCAATCGCTCAAAGTTGGTGAGCGTCAGCCCTCGATCAGGCCCTCTTCACGGAACCAGGCGACGAGGCGGGACACCGTCTCCTGCGCCGGGGTGTACTCCAGGCCCAGCTCGCGGGTGGCTCTCGACCCGTCATAGGCGTGGCCGTGGAGCATGGTGCGCACCATCTCCCGGCACACCCGCGGCTTGCCGCCCTTGAGCCGGGCAACTGCCTCCATGACGGCTGCCCCGGCCATCGCCACCGCGCCCGGGGCGTAGCGGACGCCGATGGGGCGGCCGATGGCCTCGTCGAGCAAATCGACCGCTTCCTCCATCTCCACGGTGAACCCGTTGAGCACGTAGCGTTCGCCCGGAGCCCCCCGTTCCTCGGCGAGGAGGTGGCCCCGAGCGCAGTCGTCGATGTCGACGATCGAGAACCTGGTGTGGACCACGGCGGGGAGCTTGCCGTTGACGAGATCGAGGATCACCTTGCCGGTGCCGGTGGCGCGCCCCGGGCCCTGCACCGAGGACGGATTGACCATTACCACTTCGAGCGGCGGTCGCACCGTGGTCAGCACCGCCTGCTCGGCGAGATGCTTCGACTTCTCGTAATTGGACAGGTAGCTGCCCCGGTGAGGGGAGCGCTCGTCGCCCACCGTCCCCGCCTGCTCGCCGAGAGTGGCCGCCGACGACGTGTACACCAGCCGGTGCACCCCGCGGTCGAGGCAGGCGTTGACCACCTGGCGGGACCCCTCGATGTTGGCCCGGAACATCGGGGCCGGGTCGGCGGCGCAGAAAGTGTTGACGCCGGCCAGGTGGTAGACGGTCTCGGCCCCGTCCATGGCCGCCCGGAGCGACTCCGGGTCGAGCACGTCGCCCCGCACCGGCTCGGCGCCGGACGCGGCAAGACCCTCGTCACCCGCCTCGCCCCGGGAGAGCGCACGGACGTGGCGGCCGGCCGTCACCAGGTGGCGAATCACGGCGCCGCCCACCACGCCGGTGCCTCCGGTGACCAGGACGGTCACCGGGTCACGACTTGGCCGCCGAACGGGACGACTGCACGACCTCCCAGAAGGCAACCAGGTAGCCCCAGAACGAGGCGACGGTGACGATGACCGCCACCAGCATCGCCCACTCGTCCAGGTACCACGGGCCGATCGGCTCGCCGAACCTCAAGAAGGCCAGGAAGATGGCGAGGAACTGGGCGGCCGCCTTGATCTTCCCCCACATCGACGGCTTCACCAGGCCCCCGGTGACGGCGACGATCCCCCGCAACCCCATCACCGCGATCTCGCGGAAGATGATGATCAGCGCCGCCCACACCGACACCCGGTCGATGGTGACCAGCCCGAGGAGCGCCCCGGTGACCAGCAGCTTGTCGGCGGTGGTGTCGAGGAACGCCCCGAGCACCGACTCCTGCTTCCAGCGGCGTGCCAGGTAGCCGTCGAAGAAGTCGGTGGCGGCGGCGATGGCGAACAGGATCCCGGCCACGACCAGGTTGCTCTCGGTGCCCCCGTCCGCCACGGTGAGGGCAACGACGACGGGCACGATGAGCAACCGTGCCACGGCGAGCGCATCGGGGACCGTCATCAGCCTCCCAGGGGAACGGGCCACCGATGATAACGTGCCGGCGCCCGACGACCCGGGCCCGGAGCGTCCACGATGACGAGAAGGCCGGACAGACCGCGGGACGGCTCCGCGACACGATTGGACTGCCGGTGACCGCCGGAGCAGCCGTCGCCTTCGTCCTCGGCTACCTGATCGGCAGCGTCGACTTCGCCGTGCTGGTGGCCCGGGCCAGAGGCGGGGACATCTACCAGATGGGGTCGGGGAACCCGGGCGCGGCCAACGTCCTGCGCAACCTCGGATGGCGGGCCGCCCTCCCGGTGATGCTCGGCGACATGGCCAAGGGCGCCGGCGCCGCCGCCCTCGGGCTGTGGCTCGGCGGCTCGGACCCTGCGGGCTGGGCCGCCGGCTTTGCCGCCGTCGTCGGCCACTGCTTCCCGGTGTGGCACCGCTTCCGTGGCGGGAAGGGAGTCGCTACCGCCTTCGGCGTGGCGCTCTGGATGGAGCCGCTCCTCGGGCTGGCCCTGGTGGCGATCTGGGCCGGGCTGCTCGCCGTGACCAAGGTGTCGTCCGTCGGCTCGCTGGTCGCCATCCTCGCCCTCGTCCCGGGACTGATCCTGCTGGACGCGCCCCCAGCTGCCCTCGCCTGGGCTGGAGGGATCGTGGTGCTCGTCCTCGCCCGTCATCGGGAGAACATCCGCAGCCTGACGGCGGGCCGAGAAAACCGGATTTGATCCGACACGCGGGTATCGCGATTCGCTAGGTTGCGGCCGATGCGGTTGGAGGTCGCCGACGGCGCACGGGGGACGGCGCCTGACCCACCTCCGCAGAGAAGGGATACGACGGAAGCGGGGAGTGTCGGCACCCCTGTGCCCGATCGCCGGGAAACCGGGGAAGGAGCGGTGCGTGGACAATATATTCGTAGCGGAGATGGTCGGGACCGCCATCCTGATCCTGCTGGGAGACGGCGTGGTCGCCAACGTCCTCCTCAAGGACTCGAAAGGTGAGGGCTCCGGCTGGATCGTGATCACCGCCGGGTGGGCCTTCGCGGTGGCCATCGGTGTGTATGCCGCCGGTACGTACAGCGGCGCCCACCTCAACCCGGCAGTCACCATCGGTCTCGCCGTCGGTGACCTCACCCCGTGGGGCGACGTGCCTCAGTACCTTGCAGGAGAGTTCGCCGGTGCGTTCATCGGGGCCGTGCTCGTGTACCTGGCCTACTCGAACCACTGGGGGGGCACCGAGGACGCCGGGCTCAAGCTGGCCGTGTTCTCCACCGGTCCGGCCAAGCGCAACACCGGCGCCAACCTGATCACCGAGATCATCGGCACCGCCATGCTGCTGATCGGCGTGCTGGCCATCGTCGGCACCAACGCGATCGCCGGAGAGCAGGGCATGGTCGGGCTCGGTACCGGGCTCAACCCGCTGCTGATCGGCTTCCTGGTGTGGGGCATCGGCCTCTCTCTGGGCGGCCCGACCGGATACGCCATCAACCCTGCACGTGACCTGGGTCCGAGGATCGCCCACGCGGTCCTTCCGATTCCGGGCAAGGGCGGCTCGGACTGGGAGTACTCCTGGATCCCGGTGGTGGGGCCGATCATCGGCGGCATCATCGGCGTCCTCCTGTTCAACGCGCTCACCTGAGCCGCTGAGCGACGAGTTTGACGACAGGGCCGGCCGGGAACACGCCCGGCCGGCCGCCGTGGGGATCGAACCGTTGAAACGGGCGACAGGCGGCGCCTGGCGACCCCGACGGGACAACCCCGATGTCCCCATAGGGAGACCCACGAGGGAGAGCACATGAAGAAACTGATCAACAACGTCGATGACGTCGTCAGAGAGTCGCTCGAAGGGGTCGCCGCCGCGCACCCCGAGGTCCGGGTGAACTACGACCCCGCCTATGTGGTCCGCGCCGACGCCCCGGTGTCGGGCAAGGTCGGCATCGTGTCCGGCGGAGGCTCCGGTCACGAGCCGATGCACGGCGGTTTCGTCGGGATGGGCATGCTCGACGCCGCCTGTCCGGGCGAGGTCTTCACCTCTCCGACGCCCGACCAGATGCTCGAGGCCACCAAGGCGGTGTCTGGCGGCGCCGGCGTGCTCCACATCGTGAAGAACTACACGGGCGACGTCCTCAACTTCGAGATGGCTGCCGACCTCGGGGGCGAGGAAGGCATCGAGGTGGCCGCCGTGGTCGTCGACGACGACGTCGCGGTGCTGGACAGCCTGTGGACCGCCGGGCGTCGTGGTGTGGGCGCCACCGTGCTCGCCGAGAAGATCTGCGGCGCCGCCGCCGAGGCGGGCAAATCGCTCGCCGAGGTGGCCGACCTGTGCCGCAAGGTCAACGCCAACGCCCGTTCGATGGGCATGGCGCTCACCTCGTGCATCGTCCCCGCCGCCGGCGAGCCGACCTTCCAGCTCGGCGACGACGAGATGGAGATCGGCATCGGCATCCACGGGGAGCCGGGTCGGGAGCGCAAGTCGATGGCCACCGCCGCCGAGATCGTCGAGATGATGGCCGGCCCGATCGTCGACGACCTCCCCTTCAGTGAGGGCGACAACGTGCTCGCCTTCGTCAACTCGATGGGGGGGACCCCGCTGATCGAGCTGTACGTGGTGTACAACGACCTGGTCAAGTACCTGACCGGCCGCGGCATCACCATCACCCGCAACCTGATCGGCCCGTACATCACGTCGCTCGAGATGCAGGGCTGCTCGATCACGTTGCTCAAGCTCGACGACGAGCTGACCGCCCTCTGGGACGCCCCGGTGAACACGCCCGGGCTCCGCTGGGGCGTGTGATGGCAGAAGCCGTCGGTCTCGACGGGGTGATCGCCTGGATCACCACGTCGGCGCAGCGCATCGAGGAACAGAAGGCCTACCTGACCAGGCTCGACTCCGACATCGGCGACGCCGACCACGGGATCAACATGAGCCGAGGTTTCAAGTTCGCCATGGAGAAGCTCAGCTCCTCACCGCCGACCGACATCGCCGGGGCGCTCGGCAGCGTCGGGATGACGATGGTCTCCAAGGTGGGCGGGGCCAGCGGGCCGCTCTACGGCACGATGTTCATCGATATGGGCAAAGCGGCGGCCGGGAAGGAGACGATCTCGACGGCCGACTGGGCCGAGATGCTGGGCGCCGGCCTGGCCGGCATCCAACGTCGCGGAAAGGCCGAGCCGGGGGACAAGACGATGGTCGATGCCCTGACCCCGGCGCTCGAGGCGCTCGGTCGGGCCGCCGCCGACGGTGCCCCGCTCGACGAGGCCCTGGCCGATTCCGCCGAGGCGGCCCGTCAGGGCATGGAGGCCACCATCCCGTTGGTGGCGAGAAAAGGCCGGGCGAGCTACCTCGGGGAGCGAAGCGCCGGCCATCAGGACCCCGGGGCGACCTCGTCGCACCTGCTGCTCCAGGCGGCAGCGGACACCTGGTCGGGGTGACCCCGGGGTCGACGGAACGACACGATCGAGCAAGGACCGCCGCCTCGAGGCGGCGCTGACAACGGACAGGCAGGAGGTCTGCATGACGAAGTATTCGGCAGCGATCGACCAGGGGACGACGAGCACCCGGTTCATGGTGTTCGACCACGGGGGGAACCCGGTCGGCATCCATCAGATGGAGCACGAGCAGATCTACCCGAAGCCCGGGTGGGTGGAGCACGACCCTGCGGAGGTGTGGGCCCGCACCCAGGACGTGATCGCCGGTGGTCTCGAGAACGCCGGGATCTCGGCGTCCGACCTGGCGGCGGTGGGCATCACCAACCAGCGTGAGACCACGGTGGTGTGGGACCGCGCCACGGGTGAAGCGGTGCACAACGCCCTGGTGTGGCAGGACACCCGGACCGACAAGCTGGTCGACGAGTTCTCCGCCGACGGAGGGCAGGACCGGTTCCGCGCCAAGGTCGGCCTGCCGCTGGCCACGTACTTCTCGGGGCCGAAGATCCGTTGGATCCTCGACAACGTGGAGGGGGCGCGGGCGCGGGCCGAGGCCGGTGACCTGGCGTTCGGGAACATGGACACCTGGGTGATGTGGAACCTCACCGGTGGCCCCAACGGCGGGGTGCACGTCACCGACGTGACCAACGCCTCCCGGACCATGCTGATGGATCTGGGGACGCTGGATTGGGACGACGACATCCTGGCCACCATGGGTGTCCCCCGTTCGGTGCTCCCCGACATCAAGTCCTCTTCGGAGGTGTACGGCGAGGCCACCGGCGCCCTGGGCGGCGTACCGGTCGCCGGCGACCTCGGCGACCAGCAGGCGGCCACGTTCGGCCAGGTCTGCTTCGACCCGGGGATGGCGAAGAACACCTACGGCACCGGCAACTTCATGTTGTTGAACACCGGCACCGAGGCGGTCCAGTCGGCCAACGGCCTGCTCACCACCCTGTGCTACAAGATCGGCGACGCCGACGCGGTGTACGCCCTGGAGGGCTCGATCGCCATCACCGGTGCGCTGGTGCAGTGGCTGCGGGACAACCTGGGGCTGATCCAGAACGCCGCCGAGGTCGAGGAGCTGGCCAAGACGGTCGAGGACAACGGCGGGATGTACATCGTGCCGGCGTTCTCGGGCCTGTTCGCCCCGTACTGGAAGTCGAACGCCCGTGGGGTGTTCGCCGGTCTCACCCGGTACGTCACCAAGGGCCACTTCGCCCGCGCCACCCTTGAGGCGGTGTGCTGGCAGACCCGTGAGGTGCTGGACGCCATGAACCAGGACTCGGGTGTGCCCCTCGCCGAGCTCAAGGTCGACGGCGGCATGGTCGCCAACGACCTGCTCATGCAGACCCAGGCCGACACCCTTGGGGTGCCGGTGATCCGGCCTGCGGTGGCGGAGACGACGGCGCTGGGCGCCGCCTACGCCGCCGGTCTCGCTGTCGGGTTCTGGGGTGAGGTCGACGACCTGCGCGAGAACTGGGTCAAGGACGCCGACTGGCAACCGCAGATGGATGCGGACAAGCGTGAGGCCGAGTACGCCCAGTGGAAGAAGGCGGTCACCCGCACCTTCGACTGGGTCGACTGACGCAACCACTCGAATCGAGCGAGCTGGGGGGCCCGTCGCCGGGCCCCCCAGCTTCGTGTCGGGTATCTTCACCGCCCATGGTGGGCATCGTCCTCGTGTCGCACAGCGCCCTGATCGCCGAGGGGACGGCTCAGCTGGCGCGGCAGATGGGTGGCGATGCCCCCATCGCCACCGCCGGGGGGATCGACGACCCCGACGACCCCATCGGGACCGATGCCACCAAGGTGCTCGCCGCCATCGATGAGGTGTGGTCCGAGGACGGTGTGGTCGTGTTGATGGACCTGGGCAGCGCCATCCTCTCCGCCGACTTCGCCCTCGAGATGCTCGACGAGGATCGCCGCGGCCGGGTCGTGCTGTGCGAGGCCCCGCTGGTGGAGGGGGCGGTGGCGGCGGCCACCGCCGCAGGAGCCGGGCTCCCGCTCGAGGGCGTGCTCGCCGAGGCCCGGTCGGCCCTGCTCCCCAAGGCATCCGGGTTGGGGATCGAGCCGGCAGAGGCCGAGGCGCTCGGACCCACTCCCGGGCCGGCCGGCGACGATGCCCGGACCACGGTGCTCACCGTGGGTAACACCACCGGGCTCCACGCCCGCCCCGCCGCCCGGTTCGTTGCCACCGTCTCCCGTTTCGACGCCGACGTGTCGTTGTCCAACGTCACGACCGGCTCGGCACCGGTGCGCGGTGACAGCTTCAGCGCCATCTGCACGCTCGGCGCCCGCCAGGGCCACACGGTGAAGGTGACCGCCGCCGGCCCCGACGCGGACGAAGTGCTGGCCGCCCTCGAGGACCTGGCCGCCACCGGGTTCGGCGACGAGCCCGGTGGCGTGGCGCCGGCGGCCGTCGACGGACGCCCTCCCGCGGCACCGCCGACATCGACCGCAGGCCCAGTGGGGGCTTCGCCGGGGACCGTCTACGGGCCTGCCCGGCACCTGGCGGTCCCCGACCTCGAAGCGGTGGATGACGGTCCGGCCGGCTCTCCCGCCGAGGAACGCAACCGGCTCGACGCCGCCCTGGCGGACGTGCGCACCGCACTGGAAGACACACGACGGACGGCCGGTGAACGGGTCGGGGAAGTCGAGGCAGGTATCTTCGACGCCCACCTCCTGCTGCTCGACGACGCCGAGCTGCTCGACGGGGTGACCGCCGACATCGCCGCCGGCGCCGGCGCGGTACCTGCGTGGCGCGCCGCCATCGCCGCCATCGCCGGCCGCTTCCGGAGCCTCGAGGACGAGTACCAGCGGGAGCGCGCCGCCGACGTCGAGGCGGTGGGCCGGCAGGTGCTCGCCGCCATGCTCGGCGTCGACATGGCGGTCGAGCCCTCGGGGCCCGGGATTCTGGTAGCTGACGTCCTCGACCCGGGCCTGACCGCCCGACTCGATCCCGCGGTGGTCATCGGGATCCTCACCGCCGAAGGGGGCCCTACCTCCCATGCCGCCATCCTGGCCCGCTCCCTGGGCATCCCCGCGGTCGTAGCCGCCGGTCGGGCCGTCCTCGACATCCCGGAGGGCGCCACGGTGCTGATCGACGGGACCACCGGCGAGGTCGTCGCCGAGCCCGATCCGGACCGCCTCCGGCGAGCCGATGAGGCCGCTACCGCCGACAAGGAGCGTGCTGCTGCCGCCGCCGCACTGGCGCACCAGCCGTCGGTCACCCTCGACGGCACCGTGATCGAAGTGGCCGCCAACATCGGGTCGGTGCCCGAAGCCGTCGCCGCGGTCGCCGCCGGTGCCGACGGCGTCGGCCTGCTCCGTACCGAGTTCGTCTTCCTGGGCCGGGACACCGCTCCTGACGAGGCCGAGCAGGAGGCCACGTACCGCGCCATCGCCGAAGCCATGGCCGGACGGCGCCTGGTGGTGCGAACCCTCGACATCGGTGGCGACAAGCCCGTGCCGTTCGCCCCGCAGCCGCCCGAGGACAACCCCTTCCTGGGGGTCCGTGGGCTCCGCCTCGGGCTTCGCCGCACCGACCTGTTCACGGCCCAGCTGCGTGCCATCGCCCGGGTGGCCGCCGACCACCGCATCTCCGTGATGTTCCCGATGGTGACGACCGTGGCGGAGCTGCTGGCGGCACGGGCGATGCTCGACGCCGCCTTCAGCGACCTGGCGCTGACCGCCGCCGACGGCTTCGAGGTCGGGGTGATGGTCGAGGTACCGGCAGCGGCGGTGCTCGCCGACCGAATCGCCCCGCACGTCGACTTCTTCAGCATCGGCACCAACGACCTCACCCAGTACGTGATGGCTGCCGAACGGGGCCATCCGGAGCTGGCGGCGATGGCCGACCCGCTCCACCCGGCGGTGCTCCGGCTGATAGGCACCGTCTGTGACGCCGCCGCAGCTCACGGGTTGTGGGTCGGGGTGTGCGGCGAGGCCGGCGGGGACGTGGCGGCGGCCCCGGTGCTGATCGGGCTCGGTGTCGGCGAGCTCTCGGCGGCGGTGACGCTGGTCCCGGCGGTCAAGCAGGCCGTCCGGGCCGTCGACCTCGCCGCCGCCCGGGAGATGGCGAGAGCCGTCCGCCATCTCGACGACGCCGCCGCCGTCCGCCGCCACGTCGCCGAGTTCGTCGGCGGGGGTTGACCGTTTCCGGGCTTGGTAGGGTGGTGGGGACGGGCCGCGGGCTCGTGGCGCCCACCCGACGCCTCCGTCAAGTCCGTCAGGAGGATGGCCGCATGGACGACACAGACGACCGCACCGATCCCCCGCCGGTGGAGACCCATCAGCCCCATCCCGACTTCGCCCGGGGGGAGCGCACCACTCCGGGCGACGGCGCCGACCCGGACTTCGCCCGGGGGGAGCGGACGCTGCCCGACGACGGCACCGAGCCGGACTTCGCCCGGGGGGAGCGGACGCTGCCGGAAGATGGCACCGAGCCGGACTTCGCCCGCGGGCAGCGCGAGGACGACGCCAGCTCAGACGACGACAGCTCGGACGACAGCTCGGACGACAGCCCCGACAGCCCCGACAGCCCCGAGGTCGAGAACGAGCTCCGACGGTAGCCCTCAGGTCGGGAACCGATAGCCCTCACGTCTGAGACGCCAGGGTCTGGAGCCCCAGCCGGGACTTCAGCCTTCCGGTGACGGTGAGCTCGGCGGCGCGGTGATGGAGAGCTTGCCGGCCCGTTCCGCCAACTCGTCGATCTCGGCGGCGAACGCCTTGCGTCGCTCCACCACGTCCGGTCCCGGCTCGAACATGCCCCGATGCCGAGCCAGGGTCACCGCCGCCTCGAACAGGATCTTGGACACCGACTGGCCGGAGGTGATCGTCCCTGCGGCGAGCTGGTCCCTCCCGGCCTTCAGTGCCCGGTTGACCAGCGTCGACTCATCGATGGTGCCCATGTAGGCGTCGTCCTCGATGAGACCCGCCACCACCCGGTACGCCTCGAGGAACGGGCGCAGGATCGCGGGCGACCGGAACGGACGGAACCCGTCGAGCACCGACGCCACCTCTCCGGCGGCCACCAGGTCCCGCCAATCAGGGCACCGCCGATCGATCTCACCGGCGATCACGGCGTCGTATTCGTCGCGCCCGGCGAAGAAGAACTCGAAGAGGAGCACCCGGCGGATCCGCCTCGCCTCGGCGAACACCGCATCGACCGGCTCGCCTTCGGCGCCATCGATGCCCGCCAGGGCCAGCTCGGCCACCGCCCCGTCGACGAAGAAGTGGATGACCATGTTGCGGTAGTAGGCGGCGGCCAGCTGCGACTCAGGGGCGATCCCGTAGCGGATCACCTCGCCGTCGACCTGGCGGTTCACGATGCCGTGCACCACGAGCTGGTCGATGGCGGAGCCGACGACGGCTCGGTCGTCGAGCGGTTCGGTGGTCGTGCTCGGCAGGCCACGGTCGGCAGCCTCGGTGGCGTACGGGTCGACGAGGTCGTGGATCTCGCCGAAGTCGAGCGAGGGGCGGTCGTCGCCCAGCATCACCAGCGTCACCAGAGAGATCGGGGTGATCGGCATCACCTCGTTGATGCGGTTGGCGATCTCGAACGCCAGCTTGGGAACCGCCGGGCTCCGGGTGTCGTCGGCGTCCGCCGGCTCGGCGCCCAGGTCGGCGAGGAAGCTGCGCAGCGAGATCGGCCGGCCGAGCCTCAGGTGGATGGACCCGTAGCGCCGCTGCAGACCGCGGATCACCCGGACCATCCAGGCGAACGTCTCCGGCCGCTTCGGGGCGCCGGACTGCTCGGCAGCGTAGCTCTGCACGTCCTGGATCTGGTCGTAGGCGATCGCCACCGGGATGAAGATGACATCGTCGGCGGAGCCACGCTGGAAGCCCTCGACGACATAGGCGAGCATCCCCAACTTCGGCGGGAGGAGCTTGCCGGTGCGGGACCGGGCACCCTCGATGTACCACTCCAGCGGGAACCGCCGCTGCAGCAGGTAGTCGATGTAGCGGCGCAGCACGAACTTGTATGGCTCGTTGTCCCTGAACTCGCGCCGGATGAAGAACACCCCGGAGCGTCGGATCAGCGGGCCAACCGGGAAGAAGTTCATGTTGATGCCGCCGGCGGTGTGGTTGGGAGGCAGCCCGTTCTCGTACAGGGCGAACTGGAGGCTCTGGTGGTCGAAGTGCGACTTGTGCGTGGGGAGGAACACCAGCGGGTAGCGCTGGCCCATCCGGTACAGCGCCTCGAGCTCCTCGTGGTCGTAGTCGAGCTCCACGTACGCCTTGGTGATGAGCCTCCGGAACCCGCCGGTGACGACGTCGATCATCCACGGGGAATGGGTGGCGGCGATCTCTCTCACGTACCGTGAGGTGCGGGCCGCCATCCGCTGGTAGCTGACCCCGCTGTCCCTGGCCAGCTTGGCCACACCCACCTGGAACTGGCGGTCGTCGAGCAGCGTCTCCCTGGGAAACTTGGGCACCTTGTAGCGGCTGCCCCGCAGCGTCCGTTCGGCGCGTTCCAACGTGAGCCAGGCCTTGCGGGCGACTTCGTCGACGAGGCTCCGCCCGTCGTCGATCGCCGAAGACTCGCTCCACGAGCGGCGCAGCTCGGGGAGCCGGCCGGTGGCGCCCTTGATGATCCGGACCCGGTCCGGGAACCGGCGATACATGAGGTACTGCCGGATCGGCCCGGGATCCCGCGGGTCCCCCAGCCGGAGGAGGTCGGACACCTTCACCGAGCGGCGGCCCTCGCGCTGCGGGGCGAGCCAGACGACTCGGAGCGGGACCACGAGGGCGTCGGCGTCGGCGGCGATGAAGGCGGCCAGCGCCGGATCGGCCGGGAGCCGGGCACGGCGACGGGTGGCGGGGAGCCGGGCCTGCTGCACCTGCCGGCGGTCGACGTCGTCGGGCCGGTTGCGCTCGATCCAGGCGTCGAGGAGCCGGCGCTCGAGCGGCCCCGACACCTCGGCGACGAAGAGGTAGGGGCCCGTCTCGTCCGGCCAGGCAGGCTCGTCCAGGACAGGCAGCAGGGCCGCGGCGGTCTGGTCCATGGCGCCGACGTTACTTGACCCGGACGCCCGCCTTCCAGACGTGGGTCACCCGGTCGGGCTCGCCCCACACGGCGAGATCGGCGAGCGGATCGGTGTCGACGGCGATGACGTCGCTGTCGTACCCCGCCTCGAGACGGCCCGACTTCGGCGCCTGCGGGCCGACGGTGAGGGGCCCGGTGGCGGTGGCGGCCTCGATCGCCTGCAGCGACGTCATCCCGGCGTCGACCAGGTGGCGGACCTCGGCGCTGTTCCTGCCGTAGCTGCCGGGCAGGAAGATGTCGGTCCCCATGGCGATGGTCACCCCGGCGGCCACCGCGATCTTCATCGCCTCGGCGTGCCGGTCGGCGATCGCCATGGCCTTGTCGCGGGCGTAGGCCGGCAAGGTGTCGGCCACCACCTGGAGATGCTCGACCACGAACCGGGTGGCGACCAGCACCGCCCCCGTCTCGACCATCAGGTCGGCGGCCTCCTCGTCGAGGTAGGTGCCGTGCTCGATGGTGCGCACCCCGTTGCGCAGCGCCGCCATGATCCCCGGCTTGCCGTGGCAGTGGGCGGCCACCACCCGGTCCGCTCGGTCCGCCTCGGCGACGATGGCGGCGATCTCCTCGTCGGAGAACTGCTGGTGGATCGGGTCGTCGATCTCGCTCATCACACCGCCGGACGCACAGATCTTGATGACCTTGGCCCCGCGGCGGAGCTGCATGCGCACCGCCCGCAGGCACTCCGGGACGCCGTCACACAGCTGGCCGATCCAGCGCTCGTCACCGACGACGAGGTCGACCGGCAGGGAATGGCCGTCGCCGTGGCCCCCGGTGGTGGACAGCACGGCGCCCGCACCGTAGATGGTCGGCCCGGGGAGCTGGCCGCCGTCGATCGCCGGCGCCAGGTCGACGCCGAAACCTCCGACCTCGCGCACGCTGGTGACGCCGCCGAGCAGGGTGGCCTCGGCGTCCCGGGCGGCGAGCGCCGCCAGCCTGGCGATCGGCACCCGCACCGCCTCGGCCAGGTCGGCGGTCTGCGTGCCGAGGAAGTGGGCGTGGGTCTCCCAGAGCCCGGGAAGCACCACCGGCACCTCCACCGGGTCCCCGTCGGCGGACGGGGCGGATGCGGTCGACCCGGTATACGTGATGGTGGGCCCGTCGAGGACCACCGAGCCGTTCTCGACGGGCTCGCCCCGGCCGGGGATCAGCAGGTCGGCATCGATCCGGATCGTCATGGCGGCGCTGAGGGTAGCCCCCTCCATTCGGCTCGATCCGGGTGGGTAGTAGGTTTGCGCCCCTGATGGAGCCCACCTACCAGCCCGAGCAGGTCGAGGCGCGCTGGTACCCGGTGTGGGAAGACGCCGGCGTCTTCAGGCCCGAGGTCAACCCGGACGGGGAGCCGTTCTCGATCGTCATCCCGCCGCCCAACGTGACCGGGATCCTCCACATGGGCCATGCCCTGAACATGTCGCTGCAGGACGTGATCGTCCGGCGCAAGCGGATGCAGGGACACGCCGTGCTGTGGCTGCCGGGGACCGACCACGCCGGGATCGCCACCCAGAACGTGGTGGAGCGAGAGCTCGCCGCCGAGGGTCTCACCCGGCACGACCTGGGTCGGGAGCGGTTCGTCGAGCGGGTGTGGGCGTGGAAGGCGGCCTCGGGCAACCGCATCACCGGCCAGATCCGCCGCCTCGGGTTCTCCACCGACTGGACCAGGGAGCGGTTCACCCTCGATGAGGGTCTGAGCAAGGCGGTGCGGGAGGTCTTCGTCAGCCTGTACGAGGCGGGGGTGATCTATCGCGGGCGGCGGATCATCAACTGGTGCCCGCGCTGCCGCACCGCCCTCTCCGACGTCGAGGTCCACCACGAGGAGACCGCCGGCGAACTGGTGTCGATCCGCTACCCACCTGCCGAAGGGGCAGGGGAGGGCATCGTGGTGGTCACCACCCGAGCCGAGACCATGCTGGGCGACACCGGCGTGGCGGTGCACCCCGAAGACGACCGGTACCGCGCCCTGGTGGGCGGCACCGTCCGCCTCCCGCTGATGGGAAGGCAGATCCCGATCGTGGCCGACGCCGCCGTCGACCCCGACTTCGGGACAGGGGCGGTGAAGGTGACTCCGGCCCATGACTCGGTCGACTTCGAGATCGCCGCCAGGCACGGGCTGGAACCGGTGGTGGTCATCGACGTCTCGGGCGAGATCACCGACGCCGGAGGTCGCTTCGCCGGCATGGACCGGATGGAGGCTCGCCAGGCGGTGAAGCGCGCCCTCGAGGACGAGGGGGCCCTGGTCGCCACCGAGCCCCATCAGCATGCCGTGGGACGCTGCTCGCGCTGCACCACCGTCGTGGAGCCGCTGCTTTCGCTGCAGTGGTTCGTGGAGGTCGCCCCGCTGGTGGGTCCCGCCGTCGACGTGGTCACCGCGGGGGAGGCCAGGTTCATCCCCGACCGCTGGCGCAACGTGTACGTCCCGTGGATGGAGAACCTGCGCGACTGGTGCATCAGCCGCCAGTTGTGGTGGGGCCACCGCATCCCTGCGTGGTACTGCGACGCCTGTGACGAGACGATCGTGTCCCGCACCGACGTCACCGCCTGCTCCCGTTGCGGGGGCACGGTGCGTGCCGATGAGGACGTGCTCGACACCTGGTTCTCGTCGGCGCTGTGGCCCTTCTCCACCCTGGGCTGGCCCGAGGCGACTGCCGATCTGGACCGCTTCTACCCGACCAATGTGCTGGTCACCGGGTTCGACATCATCACGTTCTGGGTGTCACGCATGTTGATGACCGGCATGCGGTTCATGGGCGAGAGGCCGTTCACCGACATCGTCATCCACGGGCTGGTGAGGGCCGCCGACGGGAAGAAGATGTCGAAGAGCGCCGGCAACGCCCTCGACCCGCTCGACCTGGCCGACCGCTACGGAGCGGACGCCGTCCGGCTCGCCCTGGTCCAGTCGGCGGCCCCCGGCCACGATGTCCCGATCAACGAGGAGTGGATCGACGCCGCCCGCCGCTTCGGCAACAAGCTGTGGAACGCGGTTCGCTTCGCCGTCGAGCACGCCGGCGTGAAGGGGGTGCCGGTCGACGGCGGCTACCCGGAGGATCCCGGACCGGAGGGCTCTTGGGTCCTTTCCCGTCTCGCCGAGGTGTCCACCGCCTACGACCGGCATCTCGACGCCTACCGCTTCTCCGATGCGGTGGCCACGCTGCTCAACTTCGCCTGGTCGGAGGTGTTCGACTGGTACCTGGAGATGGCCAAGCCGCTGCTCGCCGGGGAGCCCGATGTCGCCACCGCGACGAGGACCACGCTCGGGGTCGTGCTCCGCGACGTGCTGGCGTTGCTCCACCCCGTCATCCCCTTCGTCACCGAGGAACTGTGGTCGGAGCTGGGTGACGGCTCGCTGCTGGCGGCGGCACGGTGGCCGTCACCGCCCGGGGTCGACGCACCCGAGGGCACGACCGAGCTGTTCGACATCGTCACCGAGATGAGGAGGTTCCGCGCCGAGCACTCGCTGGGCGGTCGCCGGCTCGATGTGCGGCTCCACGTCCCGGCAGGGATCGATCGGCCATGGTGGCGACACCAGCTCGCCTCGCTGGGGAGGGTCACGGTCGCCGGCCCGGTCGACCCCGAAGCCTCGGGGGCGGTCATGCTCACCGCCGGTGGTGTCTCCGTCCAGGTCCCGATGGAGGGCCTGGTCGAGGTCGAGGTCGAGCGGTCCCGGCTGGAGAAGGCGATCGCCGAGCACGAGGCGTTGCTGGAGGTCTCGGAGCGGACCCTGGCCAACCCCCGGTTCCGCGATCGGGCCCCGGCGGCGGTGGTGGACAAGGAGCAGGCCAAGCGTGACGAGTTCGTCGCCATCCTGGAGCGCCTCCGTCGCCATCTGGCCGAGATCGGGCCGGCCCCATGATCGGGCCGGCGCCATGATCGGTGTGGCCTGATGATCGGGCCGGTGTCGACCAGGGCAGAGGCCGTCGAATTCCTCGACCGCCGGATCGACCGCGGGTTGCGACCGGGGCTCGATCGCATCGCCGGGCTGCTCGAGCTGATGGGCGACCCGCACCGCCAACTCCCCGTCATCCACGTCGCCGGGACCAACGGCAAGACGACGGTGGTGCGTCTCATCTCGCAGCTCCTCGGCCACCACGGGCTCAACGCCGGATGGTTCGTCTCGCCCCATCTGGAGCGAATCGAGGAACGGTTCGCGGTGCGCGGGATGCCCCTCGACGAGGGTCAGTTCGTCGCCGCCGTCGCCGACGTGGTGCCCTTCGTCGAGGCCTTCGAGGCCCGGGCAGGAGCGACCGAGCCCGGAGACGGCCCCACCTACTTCGAGCTCACCGCCGCCATCGCCTTCGCCGTGTTCGTCGCCAACGTTGTCGACGTCGGAGTTGTCGAGGTGGGGCTGGGAGGGCGGTGGGACGCCACCAACGTGGTGGACGCCGATGTCTCGGTGATCACCGGGATCTCCCTCGATCACACCGGGCTGCTCGGCGAGACCGTCGCCGAGATCGCCGCCGAGAAGGCAGCCATCCTCAAGGACGAGGGGCGGCTGGTCACCGGTCCGCTGCCCGCAGGAGCCGAGGGCCCGGTAACCGCCCAGGTCGCCGCCACCGGCTCGACGTGGCTCCGCTCGGGCGATCACTTCGCAGTGTCCGACGCCGATCAGGCGGTGGGTGGCTGGGTGGTCGACATCGAGGGCGTCTACGACCGCTACGAGGGCATCTTCCTGCCGTTCCACGGGAGACATCAGGTCGACAACCTCGCCACCGCGGTCGCCGCCGTCGAGGCGTTCTTCGGCAGGGCCCTCGACCACGACGCCGTGCTCGGCGCCATCGCCGAGGCCACGTCGCCGGGCAGGATCGAGGTGGTGCGCCGCAGCCCGTTGGTGATCATCGACGGCGCCCACAACGCCCAGGGGCTCGAGGGCCTGGCATCGGCCCTGGTCGACGAGTTCCCCGAGGCGCGCCGGGTCCTGGTCGTCGGGTTCGGTGGGGGAAGGGACCCGGAATCCCTGCTGGCACCACTCGCCGAGCTGGCCGACGAGGTCGTGGCGACGGCGGCCGCCGACGGGAGCGCGGTGCCGGCCGACCAGGTCGCCGCCGCCGCCGGCAGCGTGTTCGGCCCCGACATCCCGGTCACCACCGCGGTCCCGGTCGCTTCGGCGGTTGCACTCGCCCTGGCGGCATCCGGGCCCGCCGACCAGGTCGTGGTGGCCGGCTCCCTCTATGTCGTCGGAGAGGCGAGGACGGTGCTCTCCGATGTCTCCTTTCCCCTCCCCTAGTAGGGGAGGCGTGCCAGCAGCACCGGCCGAAGGCCAGCAAGGCTGACGGGGAGGGGTGCCGGCCGTCGTTGAACGCAGGAGAACGCGAAGGCGAGCTCAGCTTGTTGGGAGTGTCTACTCGGGGCCGGGTAATCGGCTACCGCCACCACGGCAGTAGGATTCCGGGGTTCCACGCAGCCGGCCACGGTGCCCCGCTGCATCCTCCCGCGACCAGTTCGAGGTGACGAATGGCGATCGAGCGGACCTTCGTGATGGTCAAGCCCGACGGGGTGGCCCGTGGGTTGGTCGGTGAGATCGTCTCCCGGTTCGAGCGCAAGGGGCTGACCCTCGAGGACGTGCGCATGTTGACCTTCGACGAGGAGCTGGCCCGTCGCCACTACGCCGAGCATGTCGAGAAGGGCTTCTTCCCCGAGCTGCTCTCGTTCATCATCAGCGGTCCTGTCGTCGCCATGGCCTGGTCGGGCGAGTCGGCGGTGACCGTGGGGCGCAACCTGATGGGGCCGACCAACCCGAGCGAGGCGCCGCCAGGCACCATCAGGGGCGACTTCGGGATCGTCGTCACCGAGAACCTCGTCCACGGCTCCGACTCGCCCGAGGCCGCCGCCCGCGAGCTCGCCATCTTCTTCCCGTGAACCCGTTTCCGTCGCCGCCGGTGACGACATGCTCGATCCGGCCTCAACCGGGGCTTCGCTTCCCTGAAGGGACGGTTGAACGTCGTGAACGGCCGGTTCAGGGCGGAGCGGAGCCGGCCAGACGCCAGCCGGCCGTTCGTATCTAGACTCCCGATCCGATGGCGAACTCCATGTTCAACTCATTCTTCTCAATGGCCGGCCGCGACATGGCCATCGACCTCGGCACGGCCAACACCCTCGTGTTCGTGCGTGGTCTCGGGATCGTGCTCAACGAGCCGTCTGTGGTGGCCATCAACACCCGCGACAACCGGCCGCTCGAGGTGGGCATGGAGGCCAAGCGGATGATCGGCCGGACGCCGTCCTACATCCAGGCCATCCGGCCGCTGCGCAACGGGGTCATCGCCGACTTCGACATCACCGAGAAGATGCTCCGCTACTTCATCGACAAGGTGCACAACCGACGCCTGTCGGCCCGGCCCCGCATCGTCATCTGCGTGCCATCGGGAATCACCGCGGTCGAGCGTCGCGCCGTCGAGGAGGCTGCGTACCACGCCGGGGCCCGCCGCGCCTACACGATCGAGGAGCCGATGGCCGCCGCCATCGGCGTGGGGCTGCCGGTGCACGAGCCCGCCGGATCGATGGTGGTGGACATGGGCGGTGGCACCACCGAGGTGGCGGTCATCTCGCTGGGCGGCATCGTGGTGTCACGCAGCATCCGCATCGGCGGCGACGAGCTGGACGAGTCGGTGATCTCCTGGGTCAAGAAGGAATACAACGTGATGCTCGGTGAGCGCACCGCCGAACAGGTGAAGATGGCCATCGGGTCGGCATGGCCGTACGCCGACGAGCCCGCCGCCGAGGTGCGGGGACGCGACCTGATCAGCGGGCTTCCCAAGACGATCGTCCTCTCCAGCCCAGAGGTGCGGGAGGCCATCGAGGAACCGGTCCAGGCAATCGTCGACGCCGTCAAGTACACCCTCGACAAGACACCTCCCGAGCTCGCCGCCGACATCATGGACCGTGGGATCGTGCTCACCGGCGGTGGGGCTTTGCTGCGTGGCCTCGACATGCGGCTGGCCAGCGAGACCGGGATGCCGATCATCACCGCCGACCGGCCGCTGCAGTCGGTGGTGTTGGGGTCGGGTGCCTGCCTCGAGGAGTTCGACGTGCTGGGTGTCGTGCTCTCCTCGAGCGGCCGCGCCTGATCCTCGGCTGACGCCGGTTGGAGGAGAGCGAGCGACATGCTTCCCTTTCGCCGAATCGAGCGCTCCACCGTCCTGCTGATCGGGTTGGTGATGCTCTCGTTCCTCATCGCCACGTTCGACGTGCGCGCCCAGGGCGAGGGCGTGGGGGCGATGCTGCGGTCGGGCGCCCAAACGCTGTTCGCCCCCGTTCAGCAACTGGCCACCGCGGTCACCCACCCGGTGGTCGGGTTCATCGACGGCATCTCCAACATCGCCGGGCTGCGGGACGAGCTGGAGGCCGTGCGCGCCGAGAACGACGCCTTGCGCCAGCAGGTGCTCGACGTGCAGAGCATGCAGACCCGGCTCGCCGAGCTGGAGCGGATCCTCGACCTCACCCCCCCTGTGGACGTCGCCACCGTCACCGCCCGCATCTCGTCGCTGGCCCCCAGCGAGTTCGACCAGATCCGCTGGATCGACCAGGGGAGCGACAACGGCATCGCCCTCGGCCAGGCGGTGATCGACGAGGACGGCCTCGTCGGGAGGATCGACTTCGTCACCGCCGGCTCGTCCCGGGTCAGGCTGGTCACCGATCCCCGCAGCGGCGTCGGGGTGCGCAACCTGGTCACCAACGAGACCGGCTGGGTCGAGGGCCGCGGCTCCGGATCGTTGGAGCTCAAGATGTTCAGCACCACCAAGCCGGTGCAGGAAGGCGACCGCCTGGTGACCGACGGTACCCGCTTTCCTCCGGGCATACCCGTCGGCGTCGTAGCCGAAGATGCCGAGGCGGTCGCCGGGTTCGCCCTCATCACCACGGCGAGGCCGGCGATCCAACTGGCCGAGCTCGACTACGTGAAGGTGGTGGTGGGATGGTCGCCGCTCGACGGGATCATCGACCCTGAGACCGGCGAGGTGGTCGAGATCCCGGTCGGCCCGGTGCCGGTCGAGTGAACGCCCGACCGGTCGCCCTCTCCATCCTGCTCGTGCTCGTCGCCGTGGTCATCCAGACCACCCTGTTCGGCCCGGGCCGGATCCAGCCGTTCGGGGCCGCCCCCATGCTCGTCCTGTCGGTGGTGATCGCCTGCGTGCGCTACCTCGACAGCGAGCCTGCCCTGCTCCTCGGCTTCACCGCCGGGCTGCTGCTCGATCTGCTCGGCGGTTCGCCGTTGGGCCTGTGGGCGATGGTGTACGTGGTGGTCACCTACGTGGCCCTCCGGGTTCGTCACCGGGCGGAAGGTGCCGCGCCCATGGTGGCGCTCGGGGTCTTCCTCCTGGCGCTGCTCGCCCAGGCGTTGTTCCTGGTGGCGAGTACTCTGTTCGGGCAGCCGCTCCTCTCCACCTCGGGTCTCGTGAAGCAGCTCTTCCTTCCCGCCATCTACACCGTCGTCGTGTCTGCCGCCGTCTTCCCGGTGGTGACCCGGCTGCTGCGCGGCCACTCGGTGAGGACCTGGGTGCGATGAGCACCGGCGCCCGGATCACGGTGCTCGGGATGGTCTTCCTCGGCCTCTTCAGCGTCCTCGCCCTCAAGCTGTGGACGGTCCAGGTCACCGCCGCCACCGAGTACCAGGTGCTGGCCGAGAACAACCAGGTGCGGGTGGTCGAGACCCCGGCACCCCGCGGCGAGATCCACGACCGCAACGGCCGGCTGATCGCCGGCACCCGCTCCGCCCTGGCCGCCGTCCTCGACGGGGCGCTCGTCCCCGACGAGGACGACCCGGGGGAGTCGGACTTCATCCAGCGGTTGTCGACCCTGTCGGGGATCCCCGCCGGCGAGGTGCGTGAAGCCGTCGCCTCGGCGCGCAACCGGGCCGATCGCATCACGCTGGTCGAGGAGCTGACCGCCGAGCAGGCGTTGCGCCTCGTCGAGTACGCCGAGGACTACCCGGGCGTCTCGGTGTTGCCCCAACCGGTCCGGATCTACCCGGAGGGTGCGCTGGCCGGTCACATGCTCGGCTACATCGGCGATCCCAACGAGGACGACATCGCCAAGCCGGGGATCAGCCCGACCGACCGGGTGGGGAGGGCCGGTGTGGAACGCCAGTACGACGATCAGCTCCGGGGAACACCGGGAGCGATCAAGTACCGGATCGACGCCCAGCAGAACGTGCTCGAGGTCATCGGCGAGCAGCCGCCTGCCCCCGGCGACAACCTGGTGCTCACCATCGACCTCGACGCCCAGAGGGTGCTCGAATCGTCGCTCGCCGATGGGCTGCAGGCGGCGCGCGACGTCTACGACCCCGAGTGCAGCCCGACCGAGGACCCCAGGTGCCCGGTGCGGGCGGTCGGGGTGGTGCTCGACGTCACCGACGGGTCGGTGGTGGCGATGGCCTCCGTGCCCGGCTACGACCCGAACCTGTTCGTCGACGGGGTCAGCCAGTCCGAGTGGGACCGCCTGTCCGCCCTCGCCGTCTTCAACAACTTCGCCATCCAGGGGGAGTACGCCCCCGCCTCGACGTTCAAGTCGGTCGCCTACATGCTCGCCCTCGAGGAGGGGTTGTTCGCCCTCGAGGGGGATGCCCAGCAACACGACGCCAGCTACTTCTGCGACGGGCAGCTCGAGTTCCGTTTCACCGACGGCAGCCCGCAGGTGCTCAACGACTGGACCTCGAGCGGCCACGGTGAGGTCGACCTGCACACCGGGTTGCAGTCCTCGTGCGATCTCTACTTCTGGCAGATCGCCCTCAACATCTGGACCAACCGGCAGGGGACCGAAGGTGGGACCGTCCCCGAGGACCTGCTCCAGCAGTGGGCCAGGCGCTTCGGGTTCGACGAGCCGACCGGCATCGACCTGCCCTTCGAGCAGGACGGCCTGATTCCCGACCGGGAGTGGTTCGAGCGGGCCCAGGTGGAGAGCCCCGAGTTGGTGCGCGACGGACCGTGGACCGGGGGTGACGTGCTCAACGCGGTGATCGGGCAGGGCTCGGTGCTGGTCACCCCGCTCCAGCTCGCCAACGCCTACGCCGCCATGGTCAACGGGGGCACGCTGTGGCGACCCCGGGTGGTCGATCGGGTGGTCGACCAGGACGGGCGTCTGGTCTGGGAGAACGCCCCGTCGGCGATCGACGAGCTCGACCTGGCGCCCCAGTCGGTGGCTTTCCTCCGCAACGACCTCGAGCAGGTGATCAACGGCCCGGCCGGCACCGCCCGCGGTGCCTTCGCCGACTTCGGGCCGGGGATCGAGGAGGTCGGCGGCAAGACCGGCACCGCAGAGGTCATCAAGGGCGAGACCGCCGAGGAGGATGTCGACACCGCGGTGTTCACAGGGGTGGTGCCGATCAGCGACCCACGGTATGTGGTGGTCGTGGTGATCGAGCGGGGCGGGAGTGGCGGGCAGATCGCCGCCCCCACCGCCCGGCCCGTGCTCCAGTACCTGCTCACCGGCGAGGTCGGGCCCGAGGAGATCGAGGTCGGGGCGGAGCTCACGGACTGATGGCTGCCACCGACACCCGACCGCTCGGGCTGCTCCAGAGGGAGCGGGCGATGCGCCCCGACCTGCTCCTGGTGCTGCCTTACCTGGCGCTGTCCGCCTTCGGGCTGCTGATGGTGTACACCGCCACGGCGTCGCGCCTCGAAGCGGCCGGATCCGACCCCGGCGTCCTGATGAAGCGCCAGGCGGTATTCGTCGTCGTCGGGATCGTCCTCTTCATCGGTGCCTCGATGATCGAGAGTCGCCCCCTCAAGGCGAAGGTCCCCGCCATCTACCTGGGGACCCTGACCCTGCTGCTGTTGGTGCTCACCCCCCTGGGCGGCTCCCGGCTGGGCGCCAGCCGGTGGATCGAGCTGGGCCCGTTCCAGCTGCAGCCCTCCGAGTTCGCCAAGGTGGGCGTGATCCTCGCCCTGGCGGCGCTGCTGTCCGACACCGGTGACGAGCCCCTGCGCTGGCACCACCTGGCCAGGGTGGCGGCGGTGGTGGCGGCGCCCGCCGCGCTCATCTTCTTGCAGCCGGACCTGGGGACGATGTTGGTGTTCACCTTCATCGCCGGCGTGATGCTGTTCGTCGCCGGCACCACCTGGCGCCAGTTGGTGTTCCTGATGCTGGTCGGCGTGGTCGGGATCATCGCCGTGTTACAGGCGGACGCCCTCGAGGACTACCAGCTCACCCGCATCACCGCCTTCATGGACGACACCTCCGACCTGTCCGCCACCGCCAACTACAACCAGGAGCAGAGCGTCACCGCCATCGGGTCCGGCGGCTTCCTCGGGAAGGGGCTGCTCGAGGGCACCCAGACCAACCTCAGCTTCGTCCCCGAACAGGAGACCGACTTCATCTTCACCGCCGTCGGCGAGCAGCTCGGCTTCGTCGGCGGGGTCACCGTGCTCGCCCTCTACCTGGTGATCATCTGGCGGCTACTGGTCGCCGCCGTCAACGCCCGTGACCGGTTCTCCCAGCTCCTCACCGTCGGGGTGGCCGGATTCATGGTCTTCCACGTGTTCGTGAACGTCGGCATGACGCTTCGGCTGATGCCGGTCACCGGCCTGCCGCTGCCGTTCCTGTCGAGCGGCGGGACCGCCTTCCTGGCCATGAGCCTCGCCCTCGGCCTCGGTCACGGGGTGTGGATGCGCCGCTCCCCGGTCCCCGGAGAACGCCAGCTGCTGTGAGAGACCCCGAACCTGAGGTCCTGAGGTACCGCAGCGGTACGCGATCGTCTCATGTTCAACCTGAGGTTCTCGAGTACCGCAGCGGTACCGATTCTCTCGAGATCGGATCGCCGTGACCTCAAATTCGGCGATCCCGAGTGAACTAGGTGACGCTGCCTTCGAGGGCGAGGCGTTGCTGGGGTAGCTCGTCGGGGTTGTAGCAGCGACGGCACCTCGCCTCGTAGGCGCCCACCGCCCCGAGCACCACCAGCTCATCGGACTGCACGACCCGCTGGGTGAACAGCCCGGGCCCGCCGCAGCGATGGCACACCGCCAGCGACTTGGTGACGTACTCGGCCCTGATCATCAATGACGGGATCGGCTCGAACGGCCTCCCCAGGTAGTCGAGGTCGAGACCGGCGACGATCACCCGCTTCCCCGCCCCGGCGAGCAGCGTGGCCACGTCGACCAGGTCGTCGTCGAAGAACTGGCCCTCGTCGACGCCGACGACGACGGTCCGGTCGGCCACCGACCGCAGCAGGGTGGCGGCGTCGGCGACCGGCTCGGCGGCGGTCGACAGCCGGGAGTGGGACACGACCTCGGCAACGGCGTAGCGGTCGTCGATGGCCGGTTTGAACGTCTGGGTGGGCACCCGGGCGAGGTGGTAGCGGGTGATGCGGCGGATCAGCTCCTCGCTCTTGCCCGAGAACATCGGGCCGGCGATCACCTCGATCCAGCCCTGGTCCGCCCGCTGCAGCATGCCGCCGAGCGTAGCAGTGGGGCGGCGCGGTGCCCCGGGCGAGGTACCCGGGGCCGGCTCGGCGCCGTGCTACCCTGGAACCCGGCCGGGTCGCTCGCACGACCTGGCGAGTTCCGCTCCTCGGAGATTCTTCGAGACTGGTATGCCTGAACGCACATCGCATCCATCGAGGATCCCGGTGCGTTCGCCGGGCCCACCCGCCTCCATCCTCCCGGCCCTGGTCAGGGGCTTCCGTGGGGCGACCACTCGCTGCTCCGTGTCGTCGGCACCCCGTCTGGTTTCGCGCTGCCTGATGCAGCCCATGAAGGAGAGTTTGCATGGCTCTGTTCCGCAAGAAGACCGCGCAGGTCATCCGGCGCGGCGATGCGGCCGAGGACCGGAAGGTCCGCCGCGTCGGGGAAGAGGAGGTGGTCGTCCGGAAGTTCTCGGCGCCGGCCACCGGTGGCACACCCACCGACTCGAAGACCCGCACCGATAGCTCTCGGGGCTCGGCAGGGACGCGGGCCCAGTCGAAGCCTCGCAGCCGCACCTCGGGCAATGGTGCCCGGGCGCGGCGGGACGACCCACGGCGCGCCCTGCTCGCCGTCGTCCCCCCGCCGGAGACGGCCCGCAAGCAGATGCTGGTCCGCTCCAATCCCCATCAGACCCAGATCGTGGTGATGGAGGGGCCGGTGCTGGTCGAGCACTACGTCACCCGCTCCGACCGCCAATCGCTGGTGGGCAACGTCTACATGGGCAAGGTGCGCAACGTCCTTCCCGGCATGGAGGCGGCCTTCGTCGACTTCGGCGAGGGCAAGAACGGCGTCCTCTACGCCGGCGACGTCAACTATGACGAAGCCGAGATCGAAGGCAAGCGCGCCCGGATCGAGATGGTGCTCAAGCCGGGTGACTCGGTGCTGGTGCAGGTGGTCAAGGACGCCATGGGGAAGAAGGGCGCCCGGCTCACCAGCCAGATCAGCCTGGCCGGCCGCTACCTGGTGCTGGCGCCCGATGCCGAGGTCAACGGGATCTCGCGCCGGCTGTCCGACGACGAGCGGCGGCGGCTGCGTGACATCGTCGCCGACATCCGTCCCGAGGGGATGGGGATCATCGTCCGCACCGCCGCCCAGGACGCCAGCCGCGACGACCTCGCCGCCGACGTTGCCCGCCTGGAGGACGTGTGGCAGCACGTCGCCGCCAAGAAGTCGGACAGCCCGGCACCCTCCCTGATCTACGAGGAGCCGCCCCTGGTGCTCAGGGTCATCCGTGAGCACTTCACCAAGGACTTCAGGCGGTTGTTCATCGACGATCCCGACGTCCACCGCCAGGTGCTCGGCTACCTGGAGGGCACCGAGCCCGAGCTCACCGCCAAGGTGGAGCTCTACGACGACGATCAACGCCCCATCTTCGAGCGGTTCCACGTCGAGGACCAGCTGCGCAAGGCCCTCGACCGCAAGGTCTGGCTGCCGTCGGGCGGGCACATCGTCGTCGACCGCACCGAAGCCCTCACCGTCATCGACGTCAACACCGGCCGGTTCGTCGGCCACACCAACCTCGAGCAGACCGTGCTCCAGAACAACCTGGAGGCGGCCGAGGAGATCGCCCGCCAGCTCCGCTTGCGGGACATCGGCGGGATCATCGTGATCGACTTCATCGACATGGAGATCTCCAAGAACCGGGAGGCGGTGCTGCTCCGGCTCCGCGAGCACCTCGCCAAGGACAAGACCCGGACCCAGGTGTTCGAGGTGTCCAACCTCGGGCTGGTGGAGATGACCCGCAAGAACGTGTCCGCCGGGCTGCTCGAGTCGTTCTCGGACGTGTGCCCCTCCTGCAACGGGCGCGGCGTGGTGCTCTACGAGGATTCGGCGACGCAGGGGACCCCGTTGCCCAAGGCGGTGGCCACCGATCCCTCCTGAGACGGCCCCGGCGGAAGTCGAGGCGGACCTGCACCGCAGGATCCCGCTGTCGATGGCGATGGGGGTCCGGGTGGTTTCGGCCGCAGTCGACCGTGTCGAGCTGAGCGCACCGCTCGCACCCAACATCAACCACCGCGACACGCTGTTCGGGGGGAGCGCGGCGGCGATCGCCACCCTGGCGGCGTGGGCGCTGGTCCAGCACCGCTTGGCCGTCGCCGGCGTGGACGCTCGCCTGGTGATCTCCCGCAGCACCATGGCCTACGACTCGCCGGTCACCGGCGACTTCGTCGCCATCTGCGACGCCCCAGACGAGGCGCGGTGGTCCCGATTCCTCGCCACCCTGGACCGCAGGAGCCGGGCCCGGGTCACCGTCGGCGCCCGGCTCGAGCACGACGGGGCGACCGCCGCCCGGTTCACCGGCGACTTCGTCGCCATCAGATAGCGCGACTTCGTCGCCATCAGATAGCGCGTGACTTCGTCGCCATCGGGGAGCGCGACTTCGTCGCCTCCGCGCGATTCCGCGTCCCGGCTGAACGCTGCCCGCGATCAGCGGAGCGCGATGAGCCCGGCGGCGACCGGCGTGAACCCGCAAGCGTCGATGTAGAACGGCCGCAGATCCTCGTCGAAGTCGACGTGCAACCACTCGCACCCGGCTGCTGCGCAGCGGTCGGCGGCGACCCGGACCAACTCGACCCCGATGCCCCGGTGCCGTGCGGTGGCCGCCACCATCACATCTTGGATCCAGGCATGGACCAGCCCGTCCCACAGCACGTTCACGAAGCCGACCAGTTCGCCGCGGTGGCGGGCGGTGACCCACCCGAGGCTGTGCGCTCCGGTCAGCTCCTCCCAGTCCCATTCCGTGTCGTCGAACAGCCGGGTCTGGAACGCCTCGGCGTGCAAGGCGTTGACCTCAGCGTTGGTGAAGTCGCCCCGCCACCAGAACGTGGCCGGGGCCGGTGGCGGTATCAGATCTTCGCCTCCTGGTGCCGGTGGCACGGGCACCGGCCACCATACCGGGAGGGTGGTCCGACCCCGGCCACCAGGCCCGACACCCTGCCTGAGCCGCTACACTGTGTGCCGCTCCGCTACCCGCCCAGCCCGTCCGTCCGGCGGGCGGCGACGCCGGTCGGGGCTCGAAGACCTGCGAGGAGACCATGTACGCCATCATCCGCGCCGGAGGCAAGCAATCGAAGGTCCGTGAGGGCGACGTCATCGACGTCGAGCGGATCAAGCTGGCCGGCGAGAGCGTGACCTTCACCCCCCTGCTGGTGGTGGGGGACGACGGCACCGTGATCTCCGACCGTGACGCTCTGGAGAAGGCGACCGTCACCGCCGAGGTCATCGGCGAGCATCGTGGCGACAAGATCGAGGTGTTCAAGTACAAGCCGAAGACCGGCTACCGGCGCCGCCAGGGCCACCGCCAGACGTACACCACCCTGCGGGTGACCAGCATCGGCACCGGGGCGCCCAAGAGGAAGGCCAGGGCCAAGGCGGCCAAGCCTGCCGAGCCGGCCGAGCCGGTCACCGAGGCTCCCGAAGAGCCGGCGGCGGACGCTACCGAGACCAGCGAGGAGAGCTGAGATGTCGAAGACCAAGGCAGGCGGTTCGACCAAGAACGGGCGCGACTCGGCGGCCAAGCGACTCGGACCAAAGGTGTTCGACGGGCAGAACGTCACCGCCGGATCGATCCTGGTCCGCCAGCGGGGAACCCGCATCCACCCGGGCGCCAATGTAGGGCGGGGCGGCGACGACACCCTGTTCGCCAAGGCCGAGGGCACGGTGCGCTTCGGCACCCGCCGCGGCCGGCGGCTGGTCGACATCCTCAGCGACTGAGGCCATCCCACCGGGATGCGCTGACGTGTTCGTCGACCGCGTCCACATCGATGTCAAGGCCGGGGACGGCGGCGCCGGCGTCGCCTCCTTCCTCCGCCAGAAGGGCAGGCCCCGGGGCAAGCCAACCGGCGGGTCCGGGGGCAGGGGCGGCGACGTCGTTCTCGTCGCCGACCCCGACACCGCCAGTCTGCTCGGGTATTCGCGCCACCCGCACTGGTCGGCCGGCTCCGGAACCCACGGCGAGGGCGACCTCCGCCACGGGCGCCGCGGCGCCGACCGCGAGCTGCCGGTTCCCCTCGGTACCGTGGTGCGCGACCCGTCGGGCACCGTGCTCGCCGACCTGGTCGACCCCGGGCAGCGGGTGATCGTCGCCCGCGGTGGGAGAGGCGGCAAGGGCAACGCCGCCTTCGTCGGCAAGGCCCACCGCGCCCCGGCGTACGCCGAGCAGGGCGAGTACGGCGAGGAGGCGACGTTGACCCTGGAGCTGAGGCTGCTGGCTGATGCCGCCCTCATCGGCTTCCCCAACGCCGGGAAGAGCACCCTCATCTCCCGGCTCTCGGCGGCCAAGCCCAAGGTGGCCGACTACCCGTTCACCACGCTCGAGCCGCACCTCGGCGTGGTCGAGGTGGGAGACCGCCAGTTCGTCCTTGCCGACATCCCGGGGTTGATCGAAGGCGCCGCCGACGGCCGCGGCCTCGGGCACGAGTTCCTCCGCCACACCGAGCGGGCCCGGGTGCTGGTCGTGCTGCTCGACCCGACGCCCCTGCAGACCGAAGACGTCGCCACCCAGCTGGCGGTGCTCCGCAACGAGCTGTTCCGGCACTCTGCCGAGCTGGCGGTCCGGCCGCAGATCGTCGTGGTCACCAAGGCGGACATGGTCGACGGCCCCGGCCCGGCGCTCGACGGCGAGGCCTCGGTCCACCGGGTCTCGGCGGTGACCGGGACCGGCCTCACAGAGCTGTCCCATGCCATCGCCGACTCCGTTGCCGAGGCGCTCCGGACGGCCCCGGAGCGGGAGGGCTACGTCCTCCACCGACCCCTGCCGCCGAGCTTCACCGTGCGGAGGGAGGCGGATGCCTGGGTGGTCGAGGGCCGGGCCGCCAGCCGGGCGGTGGGACTCGCCGACCTCACCGTCCCCGAGGCCGCCGACCTCGCCGCCTCCCGGCTACGCCGTCTCGGGGTCGACGACGCCCTCGCCGCCGCCGGCGCCGCCCCCGGGGACGATGTGCGCATCGGCGACCTGGTGTTCACCTACGCTCCCGACGAGGACGGCCTGGAGGACGTCGAATGAGGCGCCCGGTCGCCGCTGGGGCGGCGGTGGTGGTGAAGGTGGGCTCGTCGAGCCTCGCCGGGCCGTCGGGCGGGCTCGACGACACCGGGGTCGATCGGACGATCACCCAGGTGCTCTCGCTCCGCCACGCCGGCTACCGGCCCGTGCTGGTCAGCTCGGGGGCGGTGGCGGCGGGACTGCCGGCGCTCGGCCTGAGCGAGCGTCCCCGTGACCTCCCCGGCCTCCAGGTCGCCGCTGCCGTCGGGCAGGGGCGCCTGATGGAGCGCTACGCCGGGGGCTTCGGCGCCGACGGCGTGGTGGTCGGGCAGGTGCTGCTCACCCGCGACATCCTCGCCCACCGCGCTCAGTACCTGCACGCCCGGGAGGCGCTCACCCGCATGCTGTCGGTCGGGGTGATCCCCATCGTCAACGAGAACGACACGGTGGTGGTCGACGAGCTGAAGCTGGGTGACAACGACCGGCTCGCCGCCATCGTCGGGCACCTGGTCGGGGCCGGGATGCTGGTGTTGCTCACCGACACCATCGGCCTCTTCTCCGCCGACCCGCGGCTGGGAGAGGCGGAGCTGCTCTCGGCGGTCCGGCACACCGACGCCATCCTCGACGAGCTCAACCGAGGGACGGCGCCAGGGACGACCTTCGGGTCCGGCGGGGTGGCCACCAAGATCGCCGCCGCCCGGATGGCGGCGTGGTCGGGCATCCCCACCGTCGTCGCCGACGCCCGGCAACCCGACGTGGCCGTCCGGGCGGTCGCCGGAGAAGACGTCGGGACCTGGATCGACCCGCAGCCGGCGCGGCTGTCGGCGCGGCGGTTGTGGATCGCCTTCGGGCTCCCCTCTGAAGGGACCGTCACCGTCGACAACGGAGCGGCCCGGGCCCTGGTCGAGTGGGGCAAGTCGCTGCTCCCGGTCGGGGTGGTCGCCGTGGACGGGTCGTTCGGGGCGCAGGCCGCCGTCGAGGTCTTCGATCCCGAGGGCGTCCTCATCGCCAAGGGCCGCACCGCCATGGGTGCCGACGCCATACGATCGGCGGCGGGCCAGCACAGCCGGGAGGTCGGCCTGGTAGGCGGCGGCGTGGTCATCCACCGCGACGACCTGGTGGTCCTCCGCTCGTAGCCGGTTCCGTCCGACGACTCGGCTGATACCGTGCGCCGATGCAGCTGGAGTCGCTCATCGCCGGGATGCCCATCGTCTACGGGGGCGACCGGGTCGCCATGGTCGACGAGGAGCTCGCCGCCGCCTTCGTCCCCGGTGACCGACTGGTCGTCGTGCAGGTCACCGGCGATCTGCTCCACATACCGGCCTCCGTGCACGGGACGGTTACCGCCGCGGTCGATGCCGCCGTCGACGCCTTTGCTGCCATGGGGTCGGTCGACGACGGCCAGATCGACTCCTTCTTCTCCCTGTTCGCCGACCGCCTCGCCGACGAAGACTCGTTCGGCCCAATAGCCGCCGCCAACGAGGGCGACGTCGCCGCCGCCCGGGAGCGGGGCCGCTCGGTCACCCGGCTGGTCCTGTCGGAGGCGATGCGGGCAGGGATGGTGGACGGGTTGCGGGGATGGGCGGCGGCACCGTCGGGCCGCGGCGCCGTGGTGGAGACGGTCGAGCACCCGGGGTGGCGTGTCGAGCTCGTCAGGGGCGGCCTGGGCGTGGTCGGTTTCGTCTTCGAGGGAAGGCCCAACGTCTTCGCCGACGGCGCCGGGGTGCTGCGCTCCGGCAACACGATGGTGTTCCGCATCGGGTCCGACGCCCTCGGCACCGCCCGGGCGATCGTCGAGCACGCCCTCGACCCCGCCCTGGCCGGCTCCGGGCTGCCTCCCGGAGCGGTGTCCCTGGTGGCGTCGCCGGAACGATCGGCGGGCTGGGCGCTGTTCTCCGATCCCCGCCTGTCCCTGGCGGTGGCGCGTGGTTCGGGTCCGGCCGTCGCCCAGCTGGGGGCGGTGGCCCGCCAGGCCGGGCTCCCGGTCAGCCTGCACGGGACGGGGGGTGCGTGGATCGTCGCCTCGGCCTCCGCCGATCCCGACGTCTTCGCCTCGGTGGTGCTGCGCTCCCTCGATCGCAAGGTGTGCAACACGCTCAACACCTGCTGCGTGGTCGCCTCCGCCGCCGCCGACCTGGTCCCCCGCTTCCTCTCCGCCTTGAACGAGGCGGGGGAGCGCAGGGGAGCGGTTGCCAAGCTGCACGTGATGGAGGGGAGCGAAGCTCTCGTCCCCGAACCGTGGTTCGCCACCGCGCCGATCACCCGGGCGGAGGGCGTCGTGGAGGAGCGGCGCACCGAGCTGCTCGCCCCCGACCGGCTCGGGCTGGAATGGGAGTGGGAGGACAGCCCCGAGGTGACCCTGGCGATCGTGCCCGACGTGGACACCGCGGTGCGGCTCTTCAACGAGCAGAGCCCCCGCTTCATCGCCAGCCTGGTGTCGGGGGACGAGTCCGAGCAGCGACGCTTCTTCGACATGATCGACGCCCCCTTCGTCGGCGACGGCTTCACCCGCTGGGTCGACGGGCAGTACGCCCTCGATCGACCCGAGCTTGGCCTCGCCAACTGGCAATCCGGCAGGCTGTTCGGCCGCGGCGGGATCCTCAGCGGCGACTCCGTATTCACCCTGCGCACCCGGGTCACCCAGACCGACCCCCACCTCGCCCGCTGACCCTCGGCTCCAACCGATCCGGAGCTGCCCCGGCAACGCGAGAATGCCGCCATGACGTTCACCGACCCCGCCGGGACCGCCACCGCCCTGCGGGGCGCGGGCTACCTCACCGACGACCGGATCGCCCAAGTGGTCTTCCTCGCCGACCGGCTGGGCAAGCCGATCCTGGCCGAAGGCCCCGCCGGGGTGGGGAAGACGTCGTTGGCGGTGGCGGTGGCCGCCGCCACCGGCCGGCGGCTGGTGCGGCTGCAGTGCTACGAGGGCCTCGACGAGGCGAAGGCGTTGTACGAGTGGAACTACCACAAGCAGCTGCTCCGCCTCCAGACGGACGAGGGGCGCCGGTGGGACGAGCTCGAAGGCGACATCTTCACCGAGCCGTTCCTCCTCACTCGACCGCTGCTCGAGGCGATCCGCAGTCCCGAGCCGGTGGTGCTGCTGGTCGACGAGGTCGACCGGCTCGAGATCGAGAGCGAGGCACTGCTCCTCGAGGTGCTCGACTCCTTCCAGGTCACCATCCCCGAGCTGGGGACGATCACCGCCACTTCGCGGCCCTTCGTGGTGCTCACCTCGAACAACACCCGCGAGCTGTCCGAGGCGCTGAAGCGAAGGTGTCTGTTCCTCCACATCGACTACCCGACGGTGGAGCGGGAGAAGGAGATCCTCCTCAGCCGGGTGGACGGGCTCTCCGAGCGGCTCGCCCTCCGCGTCGCCGAGGTGGTGAGGTCCATCCGGGCGGTGCAGCTGCGCAAGGCGCCTTCGGTCAGCGAGAGCATCGACTGGGCACGCACCCTGCTCGCCCTGGCGGTGAGCGAGGTGGACGGCGCCGTCACCGAGGACACCCTGCACGTGCTGCTCAAGTACCAGTCGGACATCGACAAGGTGCGCCGCCAGCTGGCGCCGGCCTCGACGGACTGACCTTGGTGGCGCCGTGCTGAGCTCGCTGGCCGACTTCGCCGCCGAGCTGCGCACCGCGGGGGTGCCGGTCTCCATGGTCGAGGTGGTCGATGCCGCCGCCGCCATCGACCTGGTCGACCTCGGCGACCGGTCGTCGGTGCGCACCGCCCTCGCCGCCACCATGGTGAAGACCGCTCGGCACCAGCCGGCGTTCGACACCGCCTTCGACGTGTTCTTCGGCCTGACGGCGCCGCCGCCGGTAGTCGGGGCGGCGCCGTCCCCGGGCGACCCGGGCATCTCGGGGGAGGCAGCGGCGGGCGCCGCCGGAGGCGAAGACATCGACCGGTTGGTGGAGGCCCTGGTCGAGGCGGTCCGCGCCGGTGACGCCGACCGGTTGCTCGAGTTGGTGCGGCAAGCCGTCGACCGCTTCGCCGGGTTCCGGCCGGGCCAGCCGAGCGGGGGCCGGTACTACGCCTACCGGGTGATGAGCCGGCTCGACGTCTCCCGGCTCCGTAGCCGGTTCACCGAGGTCGCCGACGTTGTCGGTGGAGACGACGACTTCGCCCGCCGGATCGCCTCCGGTGGCGTCGACGAGCAGGTGGAGCGGATCCGCCGGGCGGTGCAGGACGAGATCGTGCGGCGACTGGTGGCCGACCGGGGCCGCCCCGCGGTTGCCCGCACCCTGCGTGACCCGTTGGTCGAGGACATCGACCTGATGCACGCCACCCGGGAGGAGCTGGCGATGATCGAGGCCAGGGTGGCCCCCCTGGCACGCAAGCTGGCTTCCCGACTGTCGGCGCGGCGCCGGCACGGACGTCGGGGCCGCCTCGACGCCCGCCGCACCATCCGCCGGTCACTCGCCCACGGTGGCGCGCTCATCGACCCGCGATGGAAGCCGCGCCGCATCACCAAGCCCGAGCTGGTGATGCTGTGCGACGTGTCCGGGTCCATGGCGACGTTCGCCCGCTTCACGATGCAGCTCACCTACGCCATCGGGCACCAGTTCTCCAACGTGCGGTCGTTCGCCTTCGTCGACGGGATCGATGAGGTGACCCGCTTCTTCGCACCCGGGGTCGACTTCGACGAGGCGATGCGCGACGTCGCCGCCGATGCCGAGGTCATCCGGCAGGACGGCCACAGTGACTACGGAGCCGCCCTGCACCACTTCGCCGAGCACTTCGGCGATGCCGTGACCGCTCGCTCGACAGTGATCGTCACCGGTGACGCCCGCAACAACTACCGCGACGCCGGTGTCGACGTGCTGGCCGCCATCGCCGAGCGGGCCAGGGCCGTGCACTGGCTGAACCCCGAGTCGCCCCGCTACTGGGACACCGGCGACTCGATCATGTCGACCTTCTCCCCGCTCTGCGACGGGGTCCACGAGGTCCGCACCCTGCGGCAGCTGGAGCGGTTCGTCGAGCGCATCGCGCTGGACCGCACCCATCGGGGCCGGCGGCCACCGGTCCGGTAGCGGCCGACGACCGGGCTTCATCCTGTCGTACCACCCCGGTACGGTTGCAGAGGGTCGCGGTGGCGGAGGGGATGAGAGATGCGTCGGTCCGATTCGCGTCGGGCCCTGGTGCTCGGCCTGCCGTTCGTCATCGCGGTGCTCGCCGGATCGCCGGTCGCCGCGGCGGTCGCCGACCCGGGCTGCACCGGTTTGATGGCGCCGTTGGCAGGCCCGGTGCTCCGCTCCTTCGCCCCGATCGGGAGCTACGCCGGTCACTGGGGGGTCGACCTCGGCGCCTCGCCGGGGACCCCGGTGGGCTCGGCCGGTACCGGGGTGGTCTCGTTCGCCGGCACCGTGGTCGATCTGCTCACGGTGACCGTCGACCATGGCGGCGGCCTCCGAACGTCGTACTCGTACCTGGGCTCGGTCGCTGTCGGCGTCGGCGCTGCCGTTGCCCCGCACACCCTCATCGGCACCTCGGGGGTCGACAACGGGATCGAGGCGGTGCACTTCTCGGTGCGGGTCGGCGCCGAGTACGTCGATCCCGAGCCGTGGCTCCGCTGCCTCCCCCCGGGTCCGGCCCTCTCCTTGACCACCGACGACCTCGCCACCGCCGGCGCGGCGCCGGTGCCGGCGGTCACCGCTCCCTATGCTGGCCCCGGTGCGACGCGGCATCCTCGGCGGCACGTTCGACCCTCCCCACGTCGCCCATCTCGTCGCCGCCGAGACCACCTACCGGCAACTCGCGCTCGACGTGGTCACCCTGATGCCGGCAGGGGACCCGTGGCAGAAGGCCGACCGGCGGGTCAGCGACCCGGTCCACCGCCTCGCCATGACGGAGCTTGCCGCCGCCGGCGTGGGGTACTTCGAGGTCGACGACCGCGAGGTCCGCCGCCGGGGCCCGACCTACACCATCGAGACGATCGGGTCGTTCCCGGCGGACGACGACATCGTGCTGATTCTCGGAGCCGACGCAGCCGCCGGCCTGGCCGGCTGGCACCGGGCAGACGAGGTGCGGGGGCGCGTATCGTTCGCCGTGATGCCTCGCCCCGGTATCGCCGCCGACGCCGTCGAGGATGCGTTGCACCCGGCTTCGCCCGTGTGGCTCGACACCCCGGAGATCGCCATCTCGGCCACCGAGCTGCGGGCGATGGCGGCACGAGGGGGGTCGATCCGGTTCCTGGTGCCCGACGAGGTCTGGCGCTACGTCGAGGCGCAGCGGCTCTACCCGGCCGGTCAGTGATGCGCGCCGACGGCAGCGGACGGCGGCGGCGAGCCGGCGGTCGAGGCGGTGCCGGGCACCCGCCGCGCCGTTGGCCCTACACTTGCCTCGGCATGCCACGCGGGAAGGCCCACCATCAGCGCTGACCACTTCGCGGTGGAGGCGGCCAAAGTCGCCGCATCCGCCGTTGCCGACAAGAAGGGCACTGCCATCGCCCTCCTCGACGTCTCCCGGCTGATCGTGCTCACCGACATCTTCGTGATCGGCACCGGCACGTCCAGCCGACATGTCAAGACGCTGGTCGACGAGGTCGAGGGCCAGATGCGGACGGCGCTGCGCCGCAAGCCGCTGCGCCGTGAGGGCGTCGAGCACGCCCGCTGGGTGCTGCTCGACTACGGCGACGTCGTGGTGCACCTCTTCGACGCCGAGACCAGGGACTACTACGACCTGGAGAGGCTGTGGGCCGACGCCCCCCGTATCGCCTTCGAACCGGTCGCGGTCGAGGCCTGATAACATCCCGGCGATCCCCGGGGCTGTAGCTCAGCTTGGCAGAGCACCTGCATGGCATGCAGGGGGTCAGGGGTTCAAATCCCCTCAGCTCCACCACCGGAACCCTTGAGCGACAAGGTTTCGTGGCGTCCGGTATCTGCGTCCAGAGGTGGATGACCTCGCCGTCGCCACTAGTGCGTCGGGAGCGAGTCGTGAGACAGGGCCACCCGCCACGAGTCCGCTTCTCGCCGCCAGATGTAGAAGAAGCGGTACGGCGTGGTGCGGTCGAAGCTGATGTCGATGTGGGACGCCATCCACCCGACGTCCGGTTCCACCAGGACGGCGATTCGACCACCGCGCCATCCGAGCTTCGGCCCGTAGCCGATGAACTCCTCCCAGGCGGCCCTGACCTGCGGACCGACGAAGACCTCGTCAGCCGCACTCCCGACCGCAGTGACGTCTCCGCCGGTCGAGTAGAGCGACGGGATCGTCGCGGGGTCGGCCAGCGCCTCACCCAGCGCATCCACGAACGGTGCAGCGCTCATCTGCGACGTCGTCGTCGAGGGCAACCGCGATCGGCAGTCTTCCCTCGTCGATCAGGGCGTGTGACGCCTCATTGGAGATCGGGCTCGACCAGTGTCCGGCCGCCAGGCGCCAGACGTTGCCGGCCCTCGTCAGCAGCAGCGTGAACCGAAACGGCACGAGTTCCGTCGCTCCGCCAACCACCCGCTCCAATTCGACGTGTTCGAACGCCCATGCCGTGCGACCGGACGTCGACGCTGAGATGCTCCGCTCGATCTGCCGGCCGGCGGCGGACTTGCCGTGTCGAAACGTGTCGACAAGCGCCCTAGCGACCTGTTCACGTCCCCGTCGCTTCCCGTCGGCCGCATCGGTGAGGACATACGCGTCGTCGGCGATGAGCGCCTCGAGCCTGGCCAGGCCTCCGGACTGCGCCTCGGCGTACAGACGGTCAAGAGCGTCAGCGGGATGTTGGTCGCCCATCCGGACGTCACCTGTTTCAAATGGTAGGGGCCGCATCGCCAGTCGAGACCGCGGCTCGCCCGTGCGCCGCCATCAATCTACCTGGCCATATCGCAGCCCATTGGGGTCGCCCACCAGCCGCCGCAGTGTCACGGCCCTGACGGTTGCACCGGCCGGTCGATCCGCCCTTCGGTCGGTGGGCATGACGCCCGGGACCGGCGTGCTATGTTCCGCGTCGAATCGTCCCCTTGAAAGAGGAGTGCAATGAACTGGGACTCGATTTGGGATGTGCTCTGGTTCTTCCTGGTCATCTTCCTGTGGGTGGCCTTCTTCATGGTCCTGTTCATGGTCATCGGCGACCTGTTCCGCGACCGCACCATGGGCGGTGGCGGCAAGGCGGTTTGGGCGATCGTCCTCATCTTCCTGCCCTTCCTCGGCACGTTCATCTACCTGATCGCCCGAGGCAGCGGCATGAGCGACCGGGCGGTGGCCGCGGCGCAACACGACCAAGAGCTCGCCCAGCAGTACGCGCAGAGTGTGGTGGCCTCGTCTGGCGGGGGGAGTGCGGCCGAGCAGATCGAGAGGGCCAAGTCCCTGCTCGACTCCGGTGCCATCACCCAGGACGAGTTCAACGCTCTGAAGGCCAAGGCGCTGGGCTGAGCCGACACCCTCAGGGGACGGAGGGAGCGGGGCCGGCGAACAGCCGGCCCCGCTCCCGCGTCGAGCATGCAGTGCCGGGGTGTCCGGCACCACGACCGGCTCGTCCGGACGGTGCCCCGATTAGCCTTTCCGAGCTCCCCGAATCGGGTCCGTCCACCCACCGAGGCACCCGCCTGTGACCGACTACGACCACACCACCATCGAGCCCACCTGGCAGCGTCGCTGGGAGGAATCCGGGTTGTATCGCGCCCGGGTCGACTGGTCGCGTCCCAAGCACTACGCCCTCACCATGCTGCCGTACCCGTCAGGCGATCTCCACATCGGGCACTGGTACTCGATGACCCCGCCCGACGCCCGAGCCCGCTACATGCGGATGAAGGGCTACAACGTCCTGTTCCCGATGGGCTTCGACGCCTTCGGGCTCCCCGCCGAGAACGCCGCCGTGCAGCGCAACATCCACCCGGCGACCTGGACCAGGGCCCGAGTCGAATACATGCGCCGCCAGATGAAGTCGATGGGCACCATGATCGACTGGGAGCGGGAGATCGTGTCCTGCGAGCCCGAGTACTACCGGTGGACCGAATGGCTGTTCAAGCAGCTCTACGAGCACGGCCTCGCCTACCGGGCCGAGGCCCTGGTCAACTGGTCGCCGACGCTGCAGACGGTCCTGGCCAACGAGCAGGTCATCGACGGCAAGGACGAGCGCACCGGCCAACCGGTGGTTCAGAAGCTGATGGAGCAGTGGTTCTTCGCCATCACCAGGTATGCCGACGAGCTGCTCCGCTTCGACGGCATCGACTGGCCCGAGCCGGTGCGGGCCATGCAAACCAACTGGATCGGCCGTTCCGAGGGTGCCGAGACGGTGTTCCCCACCGCGGTGGGCGAAGGGATACGGATCTTCACGACTCGCCCGGACACCCTCTGGGGGGCGACCTTCATGGTGCTCGCCCCCGAGCACCCAATGGTCGACGCCCTCACCACCGACGACCGTCGGGTCGAGGTCGACGCCTACCGCGACCAGGCGGCGCGCAAGACCGAGCTGGAGCGGATGGAGGAGAGCAAGGTCAAGACCGGGGTGTTCACCGGCGGATACGCCACCAACCCGGTCAACGGCGAGGAGATACCGGTCTGGGTGGCCGACTACGTGCTCCTGTCGTACGGCACCGGGGCGATCATGGCGGTGCCCGCCCACGACCAGCGCGACTTCGAGTTCGCCCGCCAGTTCGGTTTGCCGGTGGTACCGGTGATCGACCCTGCCCTTGGTGACCTGGTCCCCGGCGACGAGATGGCTGAGTCGTACGTCGGGCCGGGGGTGATGGTGGGCAGCGGCCCCATCGACGGTGTCGAGACCACCACCGCCAAGGGGCGTGCCAACCCGTCGATCGCCGCCACCATCGACTGGCTCGAAGAGCAGGGCATCGGTTCCGAGTCGGTCAACTACCGGCTACGTGACTGGCTCATCTCGCGCCAGCGCTACTGGGGTGCCCCCATCCCGATCGTCTACACAGACGACGGAGGCATCGAGTCGGTGGCCGACGACGACCTTCCCGTGCTGTTGCCCGAGGACGTGGTGTTCGACGGGACCAGCCCGCTCGGGACCCTGCGGTCGTTCCTCGATACCGTCGACGCCGAGGGCCACCCCGCCCGGCGGGAATCCGACACCTTGGACACCTTCATGTGCTCGTCGTGGTACTGGTTCCGCTATCTGTCACCCCACTTCGACGAGGGGCCGTTCGACCCCGAGGAGGCCGCCTACTGGCTCCCGGTGGACTCGTACACCGGGGGCATCGAGCATGCAGTCATGCACCTCCTCTACGCCCGCTTCTTCGTCAAGGCGATGCGGGACATGCAGTCCTTCGACGACACCGCCGCGGCGATGCAGGAGCACGGCCGCGATCCGAGCCACCTCTTCGACGAGCCGTTCCTGGCGCTCCGCAACCAAGGGCAGGTACTCGGCGAGGAGCGCACCGGCGACCGCCTCGTCATCGACGGGGAGCGGGTCGAAGGCCGGGTCGTCGCCACCTCGGTGCGTGTCGATCCAACGGCGGCGACGGGTGACGGCTTGGTGGTCGGCGAGCTGATACGTCGCACCGAGGCGGTCCTCCAGGTGGCCACGAACACCGGCACGACGACCGTCGAGGTGCCCGGCTACGCCACCGTCGACATCCCCTCGATACCCGGGGCCAACGACGTCAACCAGCTGCGCCACCACCTCGAGGTCCAGCGGATGTCGAAGTCCCGGGGCAACGTCATCGACCCCGACGACCTGGTGCTCCAGTACGGGGCCGACACGGTCCGCACCTACCTGATGTTCGCCTACGAGTGGCAGAAGGGTGGCCCGTGGGACAGTCGGGGGATCCTCGGGGCGCGCCGCTTCATCGAGGACGTGTGGAAGCTGGGGATCGCCGGCTACCGCGAAGTCGCCGCCGATCCGGCGGTCTCCGAGCAGCTGGAACGTCGTGTCCACCAGACGATCGCCAAGGTGGGTGACGACATCGAGCAGGTCAAGTTCAACACCGCCATCGCAGCCATGATGACACTGCGCAACGAGCTGCAGCAGATCCTGCGCGCGGGAACGGTGACTTCGGGGATCTGGGACGCCGCCGTCGACACCCTGCTCTTGTTGCTGGCGCCGTTCGCCCCGCACGTCACCGAGGAGCTGTGGCACCGCCGCGGCAACGAGGAGTCGATCCACCTCCAGGCGTGGCCGGCAGCCGACGCCGCCAAGGCCCGTGACCCGGTGGTGGTGATGGTGGTCCAGGTCAACGGCAAGGTCCGGGACCGCCTCGAGGTCTCCCCGTCGATCAGCGAGGACGAAGCGGTCGCCGCCGCCCTCGCCTCCGAGCGGGTCGCTCCCTACCTCGACGGGGGAGAGCCGCGCCGGGTCGTCGCCAGAGTCCCCGACGTCGTCAACCTCGTGGTGTGAGCCGCCAGGCCCCCATCACCGCCGAGCAGGCGCTGCTCGCCGCCGGCATCGACCCGGCCGAAGTGCGCCGCGCGCTGCCCTCGATCGACCCGTCTGAGGCCCGGATCTCGCCGGCGCCGGCCTGGTACCGGAAGACCTGGTCGAAGGGCATCGTCGCCGTCACCATGCCGTGGGGCATCTCCGTCGCTCCGGATGTCCACGACGCCCTCCATGATCCCAACCGGGCGGGGCGATACGGCCCGCTCGTGGTGCACGAACTGGCCCACCTCGACCAGTACCGTCGGCTGGGCGCCACCCGCCACCTGACCCGCTACCTCGGCGACTATCTCACCGGACGATGGCATGGCCGGTCCCACTGGGACGCCTACCGCGACGTGGGGCTCGAGGTGGAGGCGCGGCGTGTCGCCGCCCGCTTCGCCGCCGGCGGCGACCCGCCGTGACCGTTTCACCGTTGGCGACGGTGCGGAGGTGAGCCGGCTCCGGCCGCTGGACACCCCGTACCTACCGGAGAGCCGGTGGACGGTGGTCGACGTGGTGTTGGCCCTGCTCGCCGGGTTCGTCGCCGTCGCCGTGCTCGGCTCTCTGTTCTTCGTCGCCACCGGTATCGAGGACACCGGGTTCGCCGTCCTGGTGGTGAGCCTGCCGATCCAGGCGGCTGCCACCCTGGCCGCGCTCGCGCTGCTCGGTCGCCGCCATGCCGGGGTCTGGTTCCCGGCTCAGGTCGGGTTGGCGTGGCGTTGGGGTGATGCGGCGTGGATCGCCGCCGGGCTCGTCCTCCAGTTCCTCGTCGCAATCGTGGTGGGCAGCCTGCTGAACCTGCTCCCCGGCGAGCCGTCGCAGCAGCAGGTCGTGGAGGTGGCTTCGGAGGTGCCCCGCGACTGGGTGCTGGTCGTCGTGTTCGCGCTCCTCGTCGTCGTCGCCCCGGTCGTGGAGGAGATCGTGTACCGGGGAGTGCTCCTGTCCCGGCTGCGCCGGTCGATGGGCCCGTGGCCCGCCATCCTGGTGGCGGCGGGGGCGTTCGCCGCCATCCACCTGGTCGACCCGGCCGCCGTCTACGCCGTCCCCGGGTTGTTCCTGATCGGGGTGGCGCTGGGCTGGCTCGCCCTCTCCACCGGCGACCTGGGGGTGCCGATCGCCGTCCACGCCGGGGTCAACCTCACCGCGGTGGTGCTGCTGACCTTCGCCGAGGACATCGCCGGGGCCGGCGGCGGGATGGTCACCGCCGTGCTCGACGTCCTGTCGGGCTGAGCCCACCGCAGGGACCGGGCGGGGACCAACACCTGGTTCGGGTCACACCGGCGTGATAGATGTGTGCCATCGGGCGGCACAACCCGACGGGGCGGAGCGAGGAGGCCGCCATCGAGACATCTTCGACCGGCAGCCGGCCGAGTGGCGGGGCGCAGCGGGACTCGACGCCGGCAGGCGAGCCGGCGGCCGAACTGGGCGCTCGGCTGTTCCGGTCGCCAGCCCCCGGCGCAGGTCAGTCCTCGGATCGCAGCCCGGTCCCTTTGGGCCGGATGCTCGGAGCCCTGGCGGTCGTCGCCGCCCTGCTCGCCGGTTGGCTGTGGTGGGGCCGGCCGTCCGTTCCCGCCGCCGTCCCCAGCGACACCTGGTCGACGACCGGGCTCGCCGCGCCCGGCACGTCGGTGCCGGCGTCGGGGACGATCGTGGTCCACGTGTCGGGGGCGGTTGCCAACCCCGGCGTGGTGTCGGTGCCGTCCGGCGCCAGGGTGGCCGACGCGGTCGCCGCCGCCGGCGGTGTCGACCGCTCTGCCGACGTCACCGCCATCAACCTGGCGGCGCCCCTGGCCGACGGCGACCAGGTCGTGGTGCCGCAAGCCACCGGGTCCGGGGCCGGAGGGCCGGCAGTGGCCGGTACGCCTTCGGTGGGCGCTGGCGGGTCCTCCGCTGAGGGGTCCGGTGACAAGGTGGCGCTGAACCTGGCCGGGCCGGCCGACCTGGAGACCTTGCCCGGTGTTGGCCCGGTCCTCGCCCAGCGGATCATCGCCCATCGCGAGGTCAACGGGCCCTTCCAGGCGGTCGAGGACCTGCTCGACGTCCCCGGGATCGGTGAGGCGACTCTGGCCGGCTTCCGTGATCTCGTCGTCGTCCCGTGACCGGCTGGTCGCCGCCCTTCCCGTGCGTCAACCGGTGGTGGCGGCGGCTGGGCTGGTCTGGATGGGATGTGCGCTCGGGTTGGCGCGCACACCGGCCTCAGGCCGCCTCGTCGTCGTTGTCCTGGTGCTGCTGGCATCGGTGGCTGCGGCCAGGCCCGGCCGTTCGACCGTCGGAGCGGCCCTCGCCGGGCTGGTGCTGGCGGGTATGGCGTCGGGGATGCTCGCCGCCGGCCGCATCGAGGCGGCGACCGCCGTCCCGGTCCTCGCTGGACGCCAACAGCTGGCGGCACGTGTGCTGTCGGATCCCGCCGCCGGGTCGCACGGGTCGGTCATGCTGGTGCGCGCCTCCGGACCGGGCACCGCGGGCGAGGTCACGCTGCTGGCGTCGCTCGACGACCTGGAAGGCAAGGGCCCCGTCGGCGACACCATCGCCGCCGGTGACCTGGTCACCATCGACGGCACGGTCGCCGATCGGCCGGGCCACTACCGGGGGACCGCCTACCGGGCGGCGATAGACGTCGACTCGGTCGAGCTCGTCGCAGCCGCATCGGGGCCGTTCTTCGGGCCGGGCAACCTGCTGCGTCGGGTGGTCCTCCACCGCCTCGAACAGAACGACTCGGACGCCGCCGCGCTGGTCGCCGGGTTCCTCGTAGGCGAGACCGACCGGCTCCCTGACCACCGCATGGACGAGTTGCGCCGGGCCGGATTGACCCACTTCGTCGCCGTGTCGGGGAGTAACGTTGCCCTCTTCTTGGCGGCGTGGTGGCTGATCATCGGGCCGTTCGGGCTCGATCCGCGCCTGCGGGCGCTCCTCGGCGTGGTGGCGTTGGGGGCATTCGTGGTGGCCACCCGTTGGGAGCCGTCGGTGGTCAGGGCGGCGGCGATGGCGGGAGTCGTGCTCGGTGGTCGCATCGTCGGGGTACCCGTCGAGCCGTGGCGGGCACTCGGGCTGGCGGTCGCCGGTTTGTTGCTCGTCTCGGGCGACCTCGCCGTCGACGTCGGCTTCCAGCTGTCGGTGGCGGCCACCGCCGGGGTGCTGGCCGCGATCGAGCTCGTTCCCCGGCGACGGCCGCGGTGGTTGTGGACGGCGCTCACCGTCACGGTCGGGGCCCAGCTCGCCGTGCTGCCGATCATCCTGGTGCACTTCGACACGGTGCCACTGCTCAGCCCGGTGGCCAACCTGCTCGCCGCGCCGCTGGTGTCGGTGGCCACCGTGCTCGGGGGGATCGGGGCGATCACCGGGATCGGTCCCGTGCTCGACCTCGCTCTCATGGCGGCCGGCGGTGTGCTCACCGTGGCCTCGACGGCGGCGGGCTGGCCCCAGCTGGGGCCCGGCGGCGTCGTCATCACGGGTCTGGCGGCGGTCGGTTTCGCCTTCGCCGGGCGGCTGCGGCCGTTTCTCGGTGTCGCCGCCTGTGCCGGCTTGGTGGCGTGGGGTGTGCCGGCCTCGCCGCCGTCGGAGCCGGCCGTCGTGTTCCTCGACGTCGGCCAGGGGGACGCCATCCTCATCCGCCGGCCTCCTGACGTCGTGATCCTCGTGGACGGCGGCCGCGACGTCGCCGTGCTGGAGGGCGCGCTGCGCCGCCACGGCGTCGGGGAGATCGACGTGCTCGCCGTCACCCATGGCGACGCCGACCACGCCGGAGGGCTTCAGGGCGTGATCGAGAGGCACCGCGTCGGGGAGATCTGGTACCCGGAGGGCCAGGACCATGGTGAGCTCATCGAGAGCCTGCTCGTCGAGGCAGCCGCCGGCGGCGTCCCTGTGGCGGCTGTCGGCGCCGGCGACGTGGTCGACTTCGGCTCGCTCCGGCTGGAGTTGCTCGCCCCGCGCCGGCGATATGCCGCCGAGAACGACGGATCGATCGTCACCTGGGTGACCGCCGGAGGCATCGACGTCCTGCTCACCGGTGACGTCGAAGCCGTTGCCCAGGCCGAGTTGCCCACGGTCCGACCTGACGTGCTCCAGGTGCCTCACCACGGCTCGGCCACCACCGATCTCGACTGGCTCGCCGAGACGGTGGGATCGGTGGCGGTGATCAGCGTCGGTGAGAACACCTACGGCCACCCCACCCCGGGCGTGCTCGACGTCCTGGCGTCGGCGGGGTCCACGGTCCTCACCACGCTCGGAGAGGGCGACGTGGTCGTCCCGCTCTGCCCGTGCCCGTCCCCTCCGTAGCCGGCACGATCGGCGGTCACCGGCGTATCGCCCGACGGTACGCTCGGCTCGTGCAGCAGATCGTGGTTGTCACCGGGCCGCGAGGGAGCGGGCCCGGCGAGCGGGAACTGATGTTCGAGGCGGCCCATGAGGCGTTCGAGCGGTGGGACATCGGCGACATCACCCGCATCGACGTCCCGGGGAGGGCGAGCGGGGAGGAGACCGACGAGTCCGGGATCAGATCGCCGGTTTCGGCGGCGATTCCCGCCTTGCAGAGCGGCTCGTTGTTCGGCGGTGCCACCGGGGTCCTCATCGTGGATGCCGACCAGCTGCAGAAGGCCGAGGCGGACGTCCTTGCCGAGGTGATCCCTGCCGTCGGTGACGACGGCACCATCGGTGTCGTCCTGCTCGCCGCCGGAGCGCTTCCGAGCTCGCTCGACCGGGTGTTGAAGCAGCGTGCCGGCCAGGTCGCGGTGAGGGCGCTGACCGAGCGGACCGCAGTCACCTGGCTGGGCGCCGCCGCCAGGAAGAGAGGAGTCCGCTTGGGTGAGGGTGCCTCGGCGGCGCTGATCCGTCGGTTCGGGTCCGACGTGGCGTCGCTTGGCCGAGCACTCGACCAGCTGGCTGTCGACGGTGGGACCGTCACCGCGGCCACGGTGACCGAGCGGTTCCGCAACCGTCCCGACGAGCCCATGTGGCACTACACCGACGCGGTGGCCGCCGGCCGCACCGGCGAGGCCTTGCGCAGGCTCTCCGACTTCCTCCTCCACGGCCACCCGCTGCAGCTGCTGGCGTATCTGCAGGGCGACCTGCGCCGTCGGGCCATTGCTTCCTCGGCCCCCGACTACGGCGCCTTCCTTGCCCTCTCAGGGAGTAACGACACCAAGGCATCCGAGCGCATCTGGCAGGCAGGCCGGCGCGCCCGGCCCGACGACCTGAGAAAGGCGCTGGCGGCGCTGGCCCGGGCCGACCTCCAGCTGAAGACCGCCCCGGAGCCGACCCACCGGGTCACGCTGGAACGCCTCACCGTGGCCCTGAGCTACTGGTACACGTAGACAACTTTTGCCTCTCCTCTTGGAGGGGAGGGGTGGCTGCGGAACGGCCGAAGGCGGCACGGCAGACGGGGAGGGGTACCGAGGTCCGGGAGCTCACGCCCGGCGACTCAGGCCGAAGAACCTCAGCCTTCGTAGACGCGGACGGCCTTCACCTCGTAGGTGAAGGTGCCACCGGGTGCCTCGTAGGTGACCGTGGCGCCCGGGGTGGTGCCGAGCAGGGCGGCACCGAGCGGTGAATCCGGGGAGGCCAGCAGCAGGCCGGGCACCTTGTTCTCCGCCGGTGCGACGAGGAACTCGGTCTCGTCCCCGTCGCCGTCGACGACGGTGGCGATGGTGCCGACCTCGACGCGGCCCGAGTCCTCGATCTCGCGCACCTCGGCCTTGTCCAGGGTGGACTGGATCTGGCGGATCCTCGCCTCGAGCATCCCCTGGTCGTTCTTGGCGGTGTCGTACTCGGCGTTCTCGCGGAGGTCACCGTGGTCCCGGGCGGCGGCGATCCGGGCCTCGATCTCGGCGCGGCCGTCGTTCTCGAGGTGCTCGAGCTCCTCGCGCAGCTTCTCGTACGCTGCGGCGGTCAACCACGTCTTCGCACTCGTCATGGGAAGGTCTGTCCTGTCCTGGTCTGCCGACGCTTCGCCGGAGACAGAGCGTCGAACCGGTTACTGCTGGAGGTCGTTCATCCGTCGGGCGAGACGGGACTTGCGCCGCGCCGCCGTGTTCTTGTGGATCAGACCGCTCGCCGCCGCCTGGTCGATCCGCCGCTGCGCCGTGCGGGTGGCCTCCGCGGCAGCCTCGGCATCGCCGGCCTCGGTGGCGGTGACCACCGTCTTGTAGCGGGTCTTGAGCTCGGAGCGCACCGCCTTGTTGCGGTCGTGGCGCACCTTGTTCTGGCGGTTGCGCTTGATCTGCGACTTGATGTTGGCCATGCGGCGACAAACCTCTGCGAGCGGGAACGGCGCAAGGTTACCACAGCGAGACCCCGGTACAATGCCCGGCGGCTGTGTCGTGGGGCCGCGAGGCCCGTGGCGCAGACCTGTTCCGCCGCTCTCCCGTGGGGCCCATGACCGACCTGGCGCGCATTCGCAACTTCTGCATCATCGCCCACATCGACCACGGCAAGTCGACGCTGGCCGACCGCTTCCTCCAGCTCACCGGCACCGTCGCCGAGCGGGACATGCGTGAGCAGCTGCTCGACACCATGGATCTCGAACGGGAGCGGGGCATCACCATCAAGGCCAACGCGGTTCGGCTCGACTACCGCGCCGCCGACGGTGAGCAGTACGCCCTCAACCTCATCGACACCCCCGGCCACGTCGACTTCTCGTACGAGGTCTCCCGGTCGCTGGCGGCCGCCGAAGGGGCGCTCCTGGTGGTGGACGCCACCCAGGGGATCGAGGCACAGACCCTGGCCAACGCCTACCTGGCGATCGAGAGCGGGCTCGAGATCGTCCCCGTGATCAACAAGATCGACCTGCCCGCCGCCGAGCCCGACCGGGTCGCCGACCAGATCGTGGGCGTCCTCGGTGGCACCGTCGACGAGGTGCTCCGGGTGTCGGCCAAGACGGGCGAAGGGGTCGACGCCCTGCTGGAAGCCATCGTGGCAAGGCTGCCCGCCCCAACGGGCGAGGTGAGCGGCCCGCTGCGGGCTCTCGTGTTCGACTCGCACTACGACACCTACCGGGGGGTGGTGTGCCACATCAGGGTGGTCGACGGGGCGATGACGGCCGGCGACCAGATCGAGTTCATGGCGACCGGCGAGCCGTCCACCGCCGACGAGATCGGCACCCTCACCCCGGCACCCCGACCCGGCAAGCGGCTCGGCACCGGTGAGGTGGGCTATCTCATCACCGGGATCAAGGAGATCGACCTGATCAGGGTCGGCGACACCGTCACCCACGACGGACGTCCGGCGGCGGCTCCTCTCCCTGGCTACCGCGAGCCCAAGCCGATGGTCTTCTCCGGGATGTTCCCCAGCGAGGGTGACGACTTCGAGCGGTTGCGCGAGGCGCTGGACAAGCTCCGCCTGAACGACTCTGCCCTCGTGTACCAGGCCGAGACGTCGCGGGCGCTCGGGTTCGGGTTCCGCTGCGGGTTCCTCGGTCTGCTCCACATGGAGATCGTCCGGGAGCGGCTGGAACGCGAGTACGACCTCGACCTGGTGGCCACCGCCCCTTCCGTCGAGTACCTGGCCACGCTCACCGACGGCACGGTGCTCCCGATCCGCTCACCCCAGGACCTGCCGGAGCCGGCACGGCTGGCGGCGGTGGCGGAGCCGATGGTGGCGGTGATGATCCTCACGCCCACCGAGTACGTGGGGACGGTCATGGAGCTCGTGCGACAGCACCGGGGAGAGATGGGGGAGATGAACTACCTCGGCCCGGAACGGGTCGAGCTGCACTACCGGCTGCCCCTCGCCGAGATCGTGTTCGACTTCTTCGACCAGCTCAAGTCACGGACCCGGGGCTACGCCTCGCTCGACTACGAGCCGAGCGGGGTCCAGGAGGCCGACCTGGTACGGGTCGAGATCCTGCTCAACGGCCTCCCGGTCGACGCCTTCTCGACCATCGTCCATCGGGAGAAGGCGTACCACTACGGGCGAGCCATGGTGGACCGGTTGCGCCAGCTGATCCCCCGGCAGCTATTCGACGTGCCCGTCCAGGCGGCGATCGGCACCCGGGTCATCGCCCGGGAGACGATCAAGGCGAAGAGAAAGGACGTGCTGGCCAAGTGCTACGGCGGGGACGTAACCCGCAAGCGCAAGCTGCTGGAGAAGCAGAAGGAGGGCAAGCGCCGAATGAAGATGGTGGGGAATGTCGAGGTGCCGCAGGAGGCGTTCATCTCGGCTCTGCGGATCAACGAGTGACCGAAGCCGCTGCGATGGCGCCCGGTGACCCGACCTCGCCGGACAGCCCGCAGCTCGCAGACTCCGCTGCCGCCTGGCGGTCGGCCTACGTCCACGTGCCCTTCTGCCGGCGGCGGTGCCCCTACTGCGACTTCGCCGTCGTCGCCGGCGGCGAGTGGTCCGGACCGGTCGACAGATACGTAGACGCCCTCGTCGCCGAGATGGCCATGGAGCCGGGGTGGGGCCCACTGGACGCGGTGAACCTGGGTGGTGGTACCCCCACCTCCCTGGACCCGCCGCAGCTGGCGAGGATCCTCACCGCCCTCGCCGACCGCTTCGGGATCGCCCCCGGCGCCGAGTTCAGCATCGAGGGCAACCCGGAGGACTGGGACCCGGGCAGATGGGCCGACCTGGTCGCCGGCGGATTCACCCGCATCTCGCTCGGTGTGCAGTCGTTCGACCCCACCGTCCTTGGAGCCTTGGGGCGGGCCCACGGCGCGGGAGAAGCAGCGGCGGCGGTCGCCGGCGCCCGCCAAGTCGGGTTCCGGTCGGTGTCACTTGACCTCGTCTTCGGCGCCGCACCGGAAGACCCGGCGAGTTGGGGCGACACCGTCGCCCGGGCCCTCGCCCTCGAGCCCGACCATCTCTCCGCCTACGCCCTCACCGTCGAGCGGGGAACCGAGCTCTCCCGCATGGTCGCCGCCGGGACCGTCCCGGCCCCCGACCCCGACGAGCAGGCCGACGCCTACGAGCTGCTGATCGAAGCCGCCACCGGCGCCGGGCTGGTCCACTACGAGGTGTCCAACTTCGCCCGACCCGGCCACCCGTGCCGGTACAACCTGGGAACCTGGGCCCAGGGCGAGTACCTCGGTTTCGGGCTCGGGGCTCACGACCACCGGGACGGTGCCCGCAACCGCAACCTGCGCCGGCTCGACGCCTACCTGGCGGCGGTGGAACAGGGTGAAAGGCCCCGCGCCGGCTCCGACACCGAAGGGCCGTGGGGGAGCGAACAGGAGCGGCTGATGCTCGGGCTGCGCCGGCGCGCCGGCGTGGTCGCCGGTGAGATCGGTGAACGCATGGTCGCCTCGGACGCCGGGAGGCGCCTGATCGCCGCCGGGGTGCTCGGCCACGGCGACGGTCGGCTGGTCGTGCTCCGCCCCCTGCTCACCGACGAGGTGACCCGCGCCGTGCTCGACCTGGCCCCACCCACCCCGGTGCCGATGCCAACTTTGAGCGATTGAACACACTGGATGGCGCCACTCGCTCAAAGTTTGCATAAGAGGGGGTCGGAGTGCCAGCAGACGACTGCTAATCTCCGGGCATGTTGGACGATCGTCGTTCCCGGGTCCTCCAGGCACTCGTCGAGGAGTACATCGCCACCGGGATGCCGGTGAGCTCTCAGGCGATCGTCGAGCGCAGCGGGCTGCCCGTGTCCAGCGCCACCATCCGCAACGACGTGGCCCGGCTCGAGGCATACGGGTTCGTCGAGCAGCCGCACACGTCGGCTGGCCGGGTGCCCACCGCCGCCGGGTACCGGTTCTATGTCGACCACACCTCGCCGGCCCGGCTCCGCAGCGCCACCCGGAGCCGCATCGACTCGTTCTTCTCCGACATCCACCGTGAGCTGAGCCGGGTGCTCAAGGAGACCACCGGGCTGCTCGCCGAGGTGAGCCACTCGCCCGCCGTGGTGATCGGCCCTGCCCTCGGCCTGGAGACGGTGCGGGCGTTGCACCTCATCCCGCTGGGGCCCTCGGAGGTCCTGGTGGTCACCGTTGCCGGGTCGGGCCGGGTCACCAGGGACGTGGTCCGACTGGAGCGCACCGCCGACCGGGGGGCGATGTTCGAGGCGGAGCGCCTGCTGGGGAGCGCCTTCGAGGGTCGGACGGTCACCGACGGTATCGTCCAGCTGCGCGCCATCCCGGCCGATGCCACCGCTCCCGAGGTTCGGGCCGCCGTCGACGCCGTCGCCACTGCGCTCGGGCGCGCCGACCGCGCCACCAACGAGGTGTACGTCGGGGGAACATCGCAACTGGTCGACCTGTGGCAGGATCTCGCCCACGTCCACGCCATCCTGGCGTTGCTCGAGCAGGAGGCCACGGTGCGGCGAATCGTCGACGCCGAGGAGCCGGGCACGTCGGTACGGCTCGGGGTGGAGATCGACGTGGTGGGCGTCGACCTGGCGGTGGTGTCGAGCGCCTACGACGCAGGCGAGCACGGCTCCGGGCGGCTCGCCGTGCTGGGGCCGATGCGGATGGACTACCGGGACAACATGCGGATCGTCGGAGAGGTGGGCGACAGCCTGGGCGACAGCCTGGGCGGCTGAAGATGCCGCCCCCGCTCACCTGCGGCCAGGCCGGGTAACGACAGAATCAGCCGATCGAGAGGTTCGAGACGGATGGCAGCCGACTACTACGAGGTGCTCGGGGTCTCCCGCGACGCCACCGCCGACGAGATCAAGCGCCGCTTCCGGGCCCTGGCCAGGGAGACCCACCCTGACGCCAACCCGGGAGATCCCGCGGCCGAGGCCCGTTTCCGGGAAGTTGCGGAGGCCTACGAGGTGCTCTCCGACGAGGGCAAGCGGGCCGCCTACGACCGGGGCGAGCGGTTCGGCACCGACCTGTTCAGCTCCGGTGCCACCCTGGAGGAGATCCTGTCGCAGTTCTTCGGCGGCGGCTTCGGCGGCTTCGGCGGGTTCGGCGGCTTCACCGGCCGGCCGGCGCGGCGTGCCGGGCGCGACCTGGCGGTGAACGTGGAGCTCACCCTCGACGAGGCCGCCACCGGTGTGGCCCGCGAAGTCACCTACCGCACCGCGGTCGCCTGCTCGACGTGCTCGGGTTCCGGCGCCGCTCCCGGTTCCAGCCCCACCCGATGCTCGACCTGCGGGGGCGCCGGGCAGGTGCGGGTCAGCAGGAACACCTTCCTCGGCTCGATGATGACGGTCACCGAGTGCTCCACATGCCGTGGTTGGGGTGAGACGATCGCCTCGCCGTGTGCCACCTGCTCGGGCCGTGGGCGGGTCGACGACACGGTCACCATCACCGTCGACATCCCCGCCGGGGTCGACGACGGGACCCGGCTGCGGCTCGGCGGCCGCGGCGAGGCGGGCGAGCGCCGCACCCCGCACGGTGACCTGTACGCCACGGTGCGGATGGGTCCCGACGAGCGGTTCGCCAGGGTGGGGGACGACCTCCACCACCGGGTGCAGCTCGGGTTGGCCGAGGCCACGTTCGGGGCCGATCTCAAGGTGCCGCTGATCGGCGGCGAGTTCCTCGATGTCGAGATCCCCGCCGGGACGCAGCCCGGGACCGTCTACCGCGTCGACAAGCAGGGAATGCCACGGCTGCGCCGCCGAGGTCGCGGCGACCTGCTGGTCGAGGTGCAGTTGGTGGTCCCCACCGACCTCGACGACGAACAGGCCGAGGCGCTGAGGCGCTTCGCCGAGCTACGCGGCGAGTCCCCGGCTGCGGCCCGCAAGAAGCGCCGCTTCTTCACCGGCTGACCGGGCGCCGGCGTGCGCCACGTCCCCCACCTATTCCTCCCCGCCCCATGGAGCGACGGCGCGATCCTGCTCGCCCCGGAGGCCGCCCGCCACCTGACCAAGGTGTTGCGTCTGGGCCCGGGCGCCCAGCTCAGCTACACCGACGGCGCCGGGACTGTCGGCGACGGCGTACTCGACACCGCCGCCACCGCCGTGCTCCGTGGCGAGGAGCGCCCGGTGGACCCGCCCGGCCCCCGCATCACCCTGGCGGTGGCCCCGCCCCACGACACGACCCGCGCCCGCTACCTGGTCGAGAAGGCGGCCGAGCTGGGCGTGGCCGAAATCCGCTGGGTGGTCACCGCGGCCACCCAGGGAAGGCCGCCAAGCCCGAAGCGGGCGCACACGTGGGCGGCGGCGGCGTTGCAGCAGTCCCGGGGAGCCCACCTGACCGCCGTAGACGGGCCGATCCCGTTGACCGACCTGGGCTCGGGAGCGGTGGTCGCCCACCTCGGAGGAGGCGACGTCGACCCCGACTGGTGGGAGGGCGGCTCGGTGACCGTGCTGGTCGGGCCTGAAGGCGGGCTGTCCACCGAGGAGGTCACCCGGTTCCCCCGGAAGATGGGACTCGGCGACCTGGTGCTCCGCACCGAGACGGCGGCGGTGGTCGCCGCCTCGCTGGTCCTCGACGCTGCTCGCCGCCGGGGCCGCTGAATCGCCCACGCAAGGGGTGGTTCGGAGGCACCGGTATACTGCTGGAGCCTCGATGCGTTCTCTAGCGCAGCCACTTCCCCCACGTCCCTGTGAGGATCCGTGACGTCCCCGTCCATCGTGGACATCCAACTCAAGGTTCCCAGCAACCATCTCGTCGTCGACCTGCTGGGTGAGCGGGATTCCCACCTCAAGCACATCGAGGCGGCGTTCCCCGACGTCCGCATCGTGGCCCGGGGGAACCAGATCGACGTCCACGGGGCCGAGACCGAGGCGCAGATGGTGCGCACCATCTTCGACGAGCTGCTCATCCTCGTGCAGGAAGGCGAGCCCCTCGACGGCGACCGGGTGCTGCGGGTCATCGAGATGGTCCGCAGCGACGTGCCGGCGCCGTCCGGCGTGTTCACCGAGGCGATCAAGGTGGGGCGGGGCAAGGTGGTCCGCTCGAAGACCCTCGGCCAGAAGCAGTACGTCGATGCGGTGCGCGACAACACGCTGGTTTTCGGGGTGGGGCCGGCCGGGACCGGGAAGACCTACCTGGCGATGGCCTGTGCGGTGGAGGCGTTGATCACCGGTTCGGTGCGGCGGATCATCCTGAGCCGTCCTGCCGTCGAGGCCGGCGAGCGTCTCGGGTTCCTGCCAGGCGATCTCGCCGCCAAGGTCGACCCGTACCTCCGCCCCCTGTACGACGCCCTCTACGAGATGCTCGGCCCCGACGAGACCGGCCGGTTGATGGAGCGGGGAACCATCGAGATCGCCCCGCTCGCTTACATGCGTGGGAGGACGCTCAACGATGCCTTCATCGTGCTCGACGAGGCGCAGAACACGTCCCCCGAGCAAATGAAGATGTTTCTCACCCGATTGGGGTTCAATTCGAAGATGGTGATCACCGGGGACATCACCCAGACCGACCTGCTCGACGGGAGGCCGTCGGGGCTGCGCGTGGTCGGCTCGGTGCTGCGTGACATCGATGGGATCGCATTCGTCGAGCTGACCCTGCGCGACGTGGTGCGCCACCGCATCGTCGCCGCCATCGTCGAAGCGTACGAGCGGTTCGACGCCCGCCGGCAACGAGCAGGCGGGGACGGGCGCCGGTCGAGGGAACGGTCGTGACGAACCCGGATGGCCCGGAGGCCACCGTCACCACGTCGCCGCCGCGGGCGAACCTCAGGAGCATGCTCGCCGTCGTCGCCACGGTTGTTGCGGTGGCGCTGGCGTTGGTGGTCGGCCGGCCGGCGGCGGAACCGGCGGTTCGGCTCGAGGTGGGCGACACCGCCACAGAGGACTTCGTCGCCACCCGCTACACCGAGCTCGTCGACGAGGTCGCCACCGAGCAGGCCCGGGCGCAGGCGGCGGAGTCGGTCGAGGCCATCTACGAGATCGACCAGGACGGCTCGAGCCGGGTGCAGCAGCTCCTCGGCAGCCTGTTCGCCGCGGTGCGCGACGCCCCGGCGCCGGTCGGGCTCACCCTCAACCACGACGTCGCCACGGTGGAGGAGACGTCGGTGAACAACGAGTTCGTCGTCGAGTACACGGTGACGGTCACCAACCCGGCGTCGAACCGCCGCAGTTACCAACTGGCGCAGACGCCCCGGCTCTCTCCGGCGGCACGGGTGATGTCGGCGGCGGTCACCGCCGAGCTGAGCACCGGAGACTCGACCGAGCGTGACCTCGACCCGGCGACGTCCCCCTGGGAGCTCACCGCCGGCGAGCAGCAGATCCAGCCGAGCAGCACCGACACCTACACGGTCGAGGTGCGCATCGCGGTGAGCCCGGGCCAGGTCACCGACGTGAACTCGGACTGCCGGATCGGCGAAGGCGACCTGTCGACGGGATTGCGCAGCGACGCCCGGGTCACGGTCGCCCCCAACAGCGCCGACGCCGCAGCCTGTGCACCACTACCCGCCGTGGTGGTGCCGGCACCTTCCGGCGGGCAGGGCGACAGCTCGACGACATCGAGCTCGACCACGACCACCACGACCACCGCACCGGGCTCCACCACAACGACCATCCCGGTCGAGCAGCAGATCGAGGCCCTGGTCGCCGAGTTCGGGACGCTGTACGAGGACGCCATCCCGGTGCTGGTCAACCTGCACGCCGACCACCTCGCCGACGTCGCCAACGGCGGCGCCGGCTTCTTCGACGCGGTGGAGCAGGAGGTGATGGACCTGGCGGCGGAGCGGATGGACCCCGGCATCAGGGCCTCCGAGCTCAACGACGCCCGGCTCGGGCTGACCTCCCGCCCACCGCCCCTGTTCGTCGCCGGCCTCGACGCCGAGACCCGGGCCACCCTCAGCGAGGCCGGAGCCACCATGGTCGCCCTCTCGCTGGAGGCCAACGAGATCGAGAACCGGGACGCCACCGATCAGGCCCGCGAGGCTGCGGCCGCCTCCGTCGCCGATGTCACCAGGGTGTGGGTGGAGACCCAGCCGATCGTCCGCGCCGGGAGCACCATCGACGCCGTCCAACTGGAGGCGATCACGCTCAACGGCCTGCTCGACCCCGAGCCGGGCACGTCCCGGGTCGCCGCCGCCGCCCTGGGCGGTCTGGCGGTGCTGCTGGCTGCGCTGTTCCTGTGGCGGATCGCCCCGACACGCTGGTCGCAGCCGAAGCACATCATCATCCTCGGCATCCTGCTGGTCATCGCCGCCCTGGTGTCGCGCATACCGCAGCTGCTGGGGACCGAGAGCCCGCAACTGGCGTACATCATCCCCGCCTCCTTCCTCGGATACGCCTCGGCGATCCTGTACGACCCCCGCACCGCGCTGCTCACCGCGGTGCCGATGGCGTTGTTCGTCGCCATCTCCACGCTCGACCCGGCGCTCACCGTGTACGCCGCCGCCGCCACCATCGCCCCGGTCGCCTTCGTGTCGGCGGTGTCGACCCGTCGGGAGCTGCGGCTGGCGGTGCTGCTCGGAGCCGCCGTGCTCGCCCCGCTGGCGTACACCATCGCCTGGATGTTCGACGGCCGGTCCGCCGCCCTTCCCGCTGCAGTCGCCGGAGTGGTCGGAGGGCTCATCGGCGGCTTCGTGGGACAGGGGCTGGTGTCGTTCCTGGAGAACATGTTCCAGCTGACCACCACGGTGACCCTGCTCGACCTGACCGACCGCAACCACCCGGCGCTCCGCCTCGTCGAGGAACAGGCCCCGGGAACCTTCAACCACTCGATCCTGGTGGGCAACCTGGCGGGCAAGGCGGCCCGGGCCATCGGCGCCGACCCCTTGTTCGCCCAGGCGGCGGCCTTCTACCACGACCTCGGCAAGACGGAGAACCCGCAGTACTTCATCGAGAACCAGTTCGGGGTGTCGAACCCGCACGACGACCTCGATCCGGTCGAGTCGGCCGAGATCGTCCGGCGCCATGTCAGCGACGGGTTGGTGCTCGCCCGCCGCTACCGGATCCCTCCCGATGTCGCCGAGGCGGTCCGGCAGCACCACGGCACCGGGTTGATGCGGTACTTCTACCACAAGGCGCTGGAGTCCGACCCGACCGCCGACCCCGCCCTGTTCCGCCACACCGGGGTGAAGCCGCAGCGCAAGGAGATGGCGATCCTGATGATCTCGGACGCCGTCGAAGGTGCCGCCCGGTCGCTCGCCCAGCACGAGGACCCGACCCCGGAGAGCCTTCGCAAGGTGGTCGACTCGGTGGTCGGGGAGAAGCTCGACGACGGTCAGTTCGACGAGAGCGACCTGACCTTCGGTGATCTCACCAGGGTCAAGGACGCCCTGGTGGCGGCGCTGGTCGGCTACTACCACACCCGGATCCCGTATCCGGGCTTCCCCGGCGCCCCGGTCGGCCCGTCGTGAACATCGTCCTCTCCGACGAGCGCGACGACCCCCTCAGTACCGGCCCGACCGGGCACGACAGCCTGGTGTCGCTGGCGCGGCTCGTGCTACGCGGCGAGGCATATCCGGAAGCAACCGAGGTCGCGGTGACCCTCGTCGACCGGGAGCGGATCGCCGAGCTGAACACCGAGCACATGGGGGAGTCGCGGCCCACCGACGTGCTGTCGTTCCCGATAGAGGACCTCGCGCCCGGCGAGGCCCCGGACTGGTCCGACGACGGCCCACCACTCCTCATCGGTGACGTGGTGATCTGCCCCGACATCGTCGCCGAGCGCACTCCCGAGCACGGGGTGGGTGTCGAGGACGAGATGGCCCTCATGGTGGTGCACGGGTTGCTCCATCTGCTGGGGTACGACCATCAGGTCGACGCCGATGCCGAGCGTATGGAGGCGAGAGAGCGCCGCTACCTCGAAGCGGTGGGGAGGGTGCGCCGATGACTACGGCCGCGCTCCTGATGGCCGCCGCGCTGGTGGTCGCCGCCGGCTTGCTGCGCGCCGCCGGCGCCTCGCTGGTGCGCACCCCGCGCGCCGACGCCCTGCAGGACGCCGCCGAGGGTGACGAGCGGGCTGCCCGGGTTGCCCAGCTGCTCCAGGCTCGCCCGACGCTGCAGCCTGCCCTCGGCCTGGCCCACGCCGGGCTGATGGTGGTGGCCGCCACCGCCGCCACCTGGGCGTTGACCCGGACCACCACCGGGTGGGGCCTGCTCGTCTCGCTGGTCTTGCTCGGGCTGCTCCTCCTGGCGGTCGGCGACATCCTGCCCCGCGGCTACGGCCGGGGCCATCCCCGCAAGCTCGCCTACCGGTGGGTCTTCCTGCTGGAGCCGGCGGTGCGGTTCGGCCGGGCCGCCTCGGACCTGATCAGCGACGAGAACGGCGAGGACGACGAAGCAGCCGACGAGGACGACGAGGACGACGAGGCGGAGCGCGAGCTCATCTCATCGGTCATCGAGGTGGGCGACACCATCGTGCGGGAGGTCATGGTGCCCCGCCCGGACATGGTGACCCTGCCGGCGACCGCCACCGCCGACCAGGCGGTGACCCTCTCGGTGGAGGCCGGCCGCTCCCGCATCCCCGTGCTCGGGCAAGGCATCGACGACGTCGTCGGCGTGCTCTTCATCCGCGACCTGCTGCCGCTGTTCGATGAGGAGGGAGGAGGGGACCGGCCCATCGCCGACCTGGTGCGACCCGCCTTCATCGTCCCCGAGGCCATGCCGGTGCTCGACCTGATGCGGGAGATGCAGAACGACCGCGACCATATGGCGATCGTGGTCGACGAGTTCGGCGGCACCGCCGGCCTGGTCACCATGGAAGACCTGCTCGAGGAGATCGTCGGCGAGATCACCGACGAGTCCGACGAGGAGACTCCCCTGATCACCGCAGTAGGGGAGGGCGAGTACCTCATCGACGGTCGGGTCGGTGTCGACGAGTTGGAGGACCTCATCGGCATCGAGGTGCCCGACGAGGACTGGGACACGGTGGGCGGGCTGCTGCTCGGGCTGGCGGGGAGGGTCCCCGAGGCGGGCGAGTCCTTCGAGTTCGAAGGCAACGTCCTCACCGCCGAACAGGTGCTCGGGCGGCGGATCGCCCAGGTTCGCGTCCGCACCAGATGACCCCGGGCCCAGGAACCGACGACGCCTCAGTGACACCACTGCGATCCGGGTTCGTCGCCGTGGTGGGCCGGCCCAACGTCGGCAAGTCGACGCTGGTCAACGCCTTGGTCGGCTCGAAGGTGTCGATCACCTCGTCGCGGCCCCAGACCACCCGCAACAGCGTCCGGGGAGTGGCCAACCTCGCCGAGCCGCCGGCGCAGATCGTGCTGGTGGACACCCCCGGGCTGCACCGTCCCCGCACCGCTCTCGGCACCCGCCTGAACCGGTTGGTGGAGGACTCACTGGCGGACACCGACCTGGTTGCCTTCCTCCTCGACGCCACCCAGAAGATCGGGCCGGGAGACCGGATGCTGGCCGACCGGCTCGCCGCCGCCGCCGATCGCACCGTCCTCGTGGTGGCCAAGACGGACCTGGCCAGGCCGGAGCGGGTGGCCGAACAGCTGATCGAGGCGTCGTCGTGGGACTTCGCCGCCTACGTCCCGCTGTCGTCGGTCACCGGGGAAGGCCTCGATGCGCTCCGCGGCGAGATCGTCGCCAGGCTGCCCGAGGGGCCCGCCTTCTTCCCTCCGGACATGGTCACCGACCAGCCCGACGAGCTGCTCGCCGCCGAGATGGTGCGTGAGCAGTACCTGGAGCGGCTCCACCAAGAGCTGCCCCACTCGCTGGCGGTTGTCGTCGACGAGATGACCGAGCGACCCAACGGCACCCTCTACGTGGCCGCCACCGTGGTAGTGGAGCGAGCGTCGCAGAAGGGGATCGTCATCGGCAAGGGCGGCGCCCTGCTCAAGGCGGTGGGCGAAGCCGCCCGCATGGAGATGGAACGACGCTTCGCCGCCCCCGTCTACCTCGACCTCCGGGTAAGGGTCGAGCCCGACTGGCAACGGCGCGACCTCCTCCTCGACCGCCTCGGGTTCTGACCCACAGGGTCGGCGGCTGCTGCGCAATGGCCCTCGCCGGCCGGTCGTAGTGCGATCGACCCGTTTCCGTGCGATTGCGGTACTTAGGTGTAAGGACCACGCCAATGTGGTGTCTCACTTGTGAAGGTCGTCGCAAGACGGACCGAGGACACGATCGCAACGGCGGGCCAACGGTAGGGATCCGTGGGCGTCCGGTAGGGATCGGCAGGGGGTTGCAGTAGGGGGAACCTCTCTCCCCGGTGGGGGGCTGCACCAACAACGGGGGGTCGGTTATCCGACCCCCCGTTCGCACGTTCCGGAGAGCCGGACGATCGCCGGCAGACGGTGGAAACGAGAGGCGAGCGGTAGTCTGGATCTCGCCCACGACGGTGGTGGGAATCACATGGTCTCGCCGGAGCGGCAATCAGACGGAGACCTGGTCCTGGCCCATCTGGCCGGCGACCCCGACGCCTACAGCGTGCTCTATGAACGCTACTTCCCCGGGGTCCACGACTTCCTGAGCCGCCTCCTCCGCGACCGGAACGACGGAGCGGACGTCACCCAGGACACCTTCGTCAAGGCAATCGAGCAGCTCCCCACGCTCGAGGACCCGGACAAGTTCAAGAGCTGGCTGTTCGCCATCGCCCACCGCACCGCGCTGAACCGGATCCGCAAGTCGAAACGAGCCCGGCTCGACCCGGCCTCGGTCGACGACGCCGAGCGGGCCACCATGGCCATCGCCGACCCCGACCCGACCATCGACCCCGAGCAGATGGCCGCCGCGCAGGAAGCGGCCGACATCGTGTGGGAAGCGGCCGCCGGGCTCGACGAGCGCACCTACACCGTGATGGACCTGCATGTCCGCCACGGCCTCGAATCCGCCGAGATCGCCGAGGTGCTCGGGGTGACCACCGGCAACGCCTACACGATGGTCAGCCGGATGAAGCAGCGGTTCACCGACGCCTTGGGCACCTACCTGCTGGTCCGCACCGCGCGCCGGGGTTGCCCGGTACTCGCCGGCATCGTCGGCGAAGACGTGCGCGAGCTCACCCCGGAGATCCGCCGCGTCGCCGACCGCCACATCGCCGCCTGCGACGACTGCACGGCCAACCGGATCGCCTACCTCGACCCGGTGAAGATCTTCGCCGGGCTGCTGGCGGTGCCCATCCCCCTCGCGCTGAAGCCGGCGATCTGGGGGACCGTGGTCGTTGGCGCCGGAGGGGCCGCTGCCGTTGCCGGCGCCGCCGCCGGCGTTGGCGGTGGCTCGCTGGCCGGGGCGGGCGCCGCCGGGGGAGCTGCCGGTTCGGCCGGTGCCGCCGCCGGTGGCTTTCTCGCCGCGGTGGCCGCGGTCGGACCGATCGGGATGATCGTGGCCGCCGCGGCGCTGGTCGCCGTGGTGGGTGTCGGCGGGTTCCTGGCGATCACTGGCGGCGACGACACCGCCCCGCCGGACGACTCCGGCGATTCCCCGGCGGTCGCGGGGGCGCCGGGCACGACCGCGCCGGCCGAGCCGTTCAGCTCGACCGAGGTCCCGGCGACGACCGCCCCGGACGGGACCATCTCGTCGACGACGCTCCCGGAGACAGTGACGACGACCACGGGGCCGGTGGCGACGACCACGTCGCCGCCCGCGGTCACCACGACGACCGAAGCCGTGGTGCCGCCGCCCCCGACGACAACAGTCGCCGCCGGCGCCGCCGGTGGCCAACGACGACACCGCCACCGTCGACGAGGACGGCTCGGTGACCATCGACGTGCTGGCCAACGACACCGGCGACGGGCTCGACCCCGCCTCGGTGGAGGTCACCTCCGGCCCGTCCTCGGGGGCCGGGGTGGCGAACCCCGCCGGCACGATCACCTACACGCCGGATACCGCCTTCTCCGGGACCGACGACTTCACCTACTCGGTGACCGGATCATCGGGGGACAGCTCGTCGGCGACGGTCACCGTCACGGTGACCGCGGTCAACGACGCCCCGGAGGTGGACCCGCTTGCCGCTGACCGTCCCGGAAGACACTCCGGCGGGAGACGTGGTGGGCACGGTCTCCGCCACCGACGCCGACGGGGACCCGCTCACCTTCTCGGGGTCCGGCAACGGGTTCGACGTGGAAGCCGGTGGCGAGGTGGTCGTCACCGGCCCGCTCGACTCCGCTGTCTCGCCGGTCGTGTTCCCCGCCACCGCCGACGACGGCAACGGAGGGACGGGGGAGGCCGAGGTGACGGTCACGGTCACCGCGGTGAATCAGCCGCCGACGATCGAGCCGGCGACGTTCTCGGGCGTGCTGCCCCTCCCCGGCACCATCGTCGGCACCGTCACCGCCTCCGACCCCGACGGCGACCTGCTCAGCTACGCCATCACCGCCGGCAACGACAACGGGCGCTTCGCCATCGACGACCAGGGCGAGCTCTCCATCGCCGCCCTGGTACTGCCCCTCTCCAGGACCGTCGTCCTGACCGTCGAGGTGACCGACCCCGACGGCCTCGCCGCCTCTGCCACCGTCACGGTGAACTTCATCCTCGGTGACACCGGCCTCGACGGCCCGGCACGACGCTACGAGTAGGTTTGGCCCCTCCGGCGCCGAGCTCTGGCTGTGATGGCGTCCGAACGAGGACGGGTTGCCCCGGGGCGCGGCGATCCGGGGGGCGAGCGGCGCAACGGCCGCCTAGGTGAGGTCGTCGATCGCCCCGGCCAGGTCGAGGTCCTTGCCGGTCAACGCACCCTCCGAGTGAGTCGACAAGGCGATGGTCACCTTCCGGTAACGGATGTCGATGTCGGGGTGGTGGTCGGCCACCTCGGCCGCCATCGCCACCCGCACCACGAACGCCACCGCCCCGGAGAACCCGTCGCACTCGAAGGTCCTGGAAACGGTCTCGCCGTCGATCGACCAGCCGGGATGGCCGGCGAGAAAAGCGGCGCGGGCGTCGTCGTCGGCTCGCATCAGCCCCGAGCATACGCTCGGTGTCGCCATGGTGCCCGGTAGCCTTGCCCGGTGGGTCTCCGGCGTGACCAGGGAATCGTGCTGCGTGGCTACCCGTTCGGGGAGGCCGACCGCATCGTGGTCCTGCTCAGCCCCAACAACGGCAAGCTGCGCACCGTGGCCAAGGGCGTCCGGCGCACCAAGAGCCGGTTCGGGGGCCGGCTCGAGCCGTTCTGCCACGTCGACCTGCTGCTGTACGAGGGGCGCAACCTGGACACGATCACCCAGGTGACGCTGGTCGAGCCGTTCCACGCCCTCCGCAACGACCTCGACGCGGTGCTCATCGCCGGGTCGATGGTCGAGGTGGTCGACATCGTCGCCCAGGAGAGCGAGTCGTCGGTGCGGCTCTTCCTGCTGCTGCAGCGCGGGCTGCGGGCGCTCGACGGCGGGAACGTGAGCCGCGACCTCGCCACCGCCTTCCTGCTCAAGGCGGCGGGGGTGGTCGGGGTGGCGCCGGCCCTGGAGACCTGCGCCGGTTGCGGCCGCCCCGACGGGCTCACCCGGTTCAGCTTCGCCGCCGGTGGCGCGCTGTGCGAGGGATGTCGCACCGCCGGCGCCTACGCCCTCCGCCCCGGGGTCACCGCCCACCTGTCGCTGCTGGCCGGCGCCGACCTGGGGGACCTCCCCGACACCGACCCGGGCATGCAGGGCGAGGGGCTGGGTGTCGCCCGGCGCTTCCTCGAGTATCACCTCGAACGCGGGCTGGGAGCGCTCGCCGTGCTGGATGGCTGACCAGCGGACCGGCGACAGCCCCGGTCGGCCGCTGGACCGCATCGGGATCGATCCCGGCCGGGTGCCGGTGCACGTCGGGTTGATCCTCGACGGCAACGGCCGCTGGGCGAACGCCCGAGGACTACCCCGCACCGCCGGGCACGCCGCCGGGGAGGCGGCGTTGTTCGACGTTGTCGAGGGGGCGGTCGAGTTGGGGATCCGGTGGCTGACGGCGTACACGTTCTCCACCGAGAACTGGTCGCGCTCCGCCGAGGAGGTCGACTTCCTGATGTGGTTCAACGAGGACCTCCTGGTGCGCCGCCGCGACGAGTTCGACGCCATGGGCGTACGGATGTGGTTCGCCGGCGATCTGGACGATCCACGCATCCCCGAGCGCAACCGCACCATCATGCGGGAGGCGGAGGACAAGACCGCCGCCAACACGGTCCTCGACCTGGTCTTCGCCTTCAACTACGGCAGCCGGGCCGAGATCGCCGCCGCCGCCCGCCGCATCGCCGCCGCCGTCGCCGCCGGCGAGATCGCCGCAGGCGACGTCAGTGCGGAGACCGTCGCCCACCACCTCTACGTGCCGGGGATGCCCGATCTCGACCTGGTGATCCGGTCGTCGGGCGAGCACCGGCTGTCCAACTTCCTGCTGTGGCAGGCGGCCTACGCCGAGCTCTGGTTCCCCGGCATCCTGTGGCCCGATTTCGACCGCCACCACCTCGCCGACGCCGTCCGCCACTACCAACAGCGCCACCGTCGCTTCGGCGGGGCGGTCGACGCCGTGGGCACCTGATTCGGACCCGCCCGGCCCTATCATCCGCCGCTCCGCCCACCCAGCCGAGGCCCAGGCATGCCCGCCGACTTCGACACCATCGTCAACCTCGCCAAGAAGCGCGGCTTCGTGTTCCAGTCGTCCGAGATCTACGGCGGGCTGCGGTCCGCCTACGACTACGGGCCACTCGGGGTGGCGGTGCTGCGCAACGTCAAGGAGCAGTGGTGGCGGTCGATGGTGCGGCTGCGCGACGACATCGTCGGGCTCGACTCGGCCATCATCCAGTCCCCGCGGGTCTGGGAGGCCTCCGGCCATGTCGCCTCCTTCACCGACCCGCTGGTCGAGTGCACCAACTGCCACAACCGTCACCGGCTCGACAAGCTCGACGACCAGGACCAGTGCCCCTCGTGTGGCATGCGGGGTACCTTCACCGATCCCAAGCAGTTCAACCTCATGTTCCGCACCCACATGGGCCCGGTGGAGAGTGAGGGCAACCTGGTGTACCTGCGGCCGGAGACGGCCCAGGGCATCTTCATCAACTACGAGAACGTGCGGCGCACCTCGCGGCTGCGGCTGCCATTCGGTATCGCCCAGATCGGGAAGGCGTTCCGCAACGAGATCACCCCTGGCCAGTTCGTGTTCCGTACCCGCGAGTTCGAGCAGATGGAGATGGAGTTCTTCTGCCGGCCCGACGAGTCGCAGCAGTGGTTCGAGTACTGGCAGCAGGAGCGGATGCACTGGTTCACCGACCTCGGGCTGACGCCCGAGCGGCTGCGGTTGCGGCCCCACGACGCCGACGAGCTGTCGCACTACTCGTCGGGCACGTCTGACATCGAGTACCTGTTCCCGTGGGATTGGGACGAGCTCGAAGGAATCGCCAGCCGCACCGACTTCGACCTGAAGGCGCACGCCGCCGCCAGTGGAGAGGACCTCACCTACTTCGACGACGCCACCGGCGAGCGCTTCTACCCCTACGTTGTCGAGCCCGCCGTCGGCGCCACCCGCACCACGTTCGCCTTCCTCATCGACGCCTACACCGAGGACGAGGTCGGCGGGGAGAAGCGCACCGTGCTCCGCCTCGACCACCGTCTCGCCCCGGTGAAGGTGGCGGTGCTCCCGCTGTCGAAGAAGGACGAGCTGATCGCGGTGACGCAGAGGGTCGCCGATTCGCTGCGCCCGCGGTGGGACATCGAGGTGGACGTGACGCAGGCGATCGGCCGCCGCTATCGCCGCCAGGACGAGATCGGCACCCCCTTCTGCGTCACCGTCGACTTCGCTTCACTCGACGACGACCAGGTGACCGTCCGTGACCGCGACTCGATGGCCCAGGATCGGATCCCGATGTCGTCGCTGGTGGGGTACCTGTCGGAGCGACTCGATCCGTAGCGTTCAGCTGTCCGCCACCGGGCTGGTCGGACCGACGCCAACCGGGGCGCTGCGGTCGAAGTAGGGGCTGAGGACGAGCACGGTCTGGGTGGCTCCCTTCGATGCCTTGCGGATGTCGTCGATGATCTCGCCGAGGTGAGCCGGGCTGGCGGCGCGGACGTGGACGAGCAGGTCGAACTGACCGCTGACCGCGGCGCACGCCACCACCCAGGGGATCTGCCGCAGGTACTCGGCCACTGAGGAGAGGGGTCGGCGCGAGGTGACGCTGATCGACACCAGCGCCGCCACCGGCAGGTCGAGTTGCGACCAGTCGAGCCGGGCGGTGTAGCCGGTGATCACCCCTGATTCGCGAAGCCGCCGCACCCGTTGGTGGACGGTGGCGGTGGCCAGGCCCAGTCCCTCGGCGATCCGGGCGTACGGCGTGCGGGCGTCGGCGAGTAGAGCGGCGATGATCTTACGGTCTAGAGCGTCCATTCCTGAGAATCTATCAGCTAGGATGAGTACTTGGAATAGATAGTTCAGATTCGTGTTTACGATGATGGAATGCATGTGGGGGAAGGAGTAGGGATGATGCTTAACCCAGTCACGATGGCCCAGATGGTCAGTCTTCAGCGACGCGAGGCCGAGGCCACCGCCAACGCCCGTAGGGCTCGCTGAGCCATGAACCGATGAGCGGCGCCTGCCAGGACGTCCGCTCCGAGACCCGGTCCGGGGGCGCCCCCTCGCCCCCGCACCGATCCGAAACGGGGAGCCCGGAGTTTCCTCCCTTCCGCCGGGCTCCCCGTTTCCGCGCCCGCACCGGTCCCTATGGATGAGATACGACGTCCCTGAGGTCCGTTCGGAGCGACGGGCAAGTCGCCTCGGTGCCTGACCGGGCGCCCGATCGGGTCCGAAGCCGGCCGGTACAATCGCCGCGGTGGCCTACTCCTCCGACGACAAGGAACGCGTCAGGGAGCGGACCGATCTGGCGGAGCTGGCCGCCGAGGTGACCAGGGTGAAGCGGTCCGGCCGCAACGCCACCGCCATCTGCCCGTTCCATGACGAGAAGACTCCTTCGCTGTCGATCGATCCGGCGCGGGGGCTGTACCACTGCTTCGGCTGCGGTAAGAGTGGCGACGTCTTCACCTGGGTCCAGGAGACCCAGGGCGTCGACTTCCCGACCGCTTTGGAGATCCTGGCGCGCCGGGTCGGCATCACCCTCACCGAGAGCCCCGGTGAACAGCAGCGACGGGGCAGGCGAGAGCTGCTCGTCGCCGCCGTTGGCGACGCCGTCGCCTTCTACCACGAGCGCCTGAAGACCGGCGATGACGCCGGGTCGGCGCGCAGCTACCTGCGGGGCCGGGGCTACGACGGAGCCGTGGTCGATCGGTTCTCCCTCGGGTACTCCCCGCCGGCGTGGGACACCCTGGTCACCCACCTCACCGCCAAGGGACACGAGCCGGTGACGATCCAGCAGGCGGGGCTCGGCTCCCGGTCCTCACACGGCCGCCTGATCGACCGCTTTCGGGGACGGTTGATGTTCCCCATCACCGACCTGCGCGGAGACCCGGTGGGGTTCGGGGCCCGCGACCTGGAGGGCGACGGGCCCAAGTATCTCAACACCCAGGAGACGCCGATCTACCACAAGTCGCGGCTGCTCTATGGGCTCGACCGGGCGAAGTCGGAGATCGTCCGCGGCGACCGGGCGGTCGTGGTGGAGGGCTACACGGATGTCATCGCCTTCCACCTCGCCGGCCATCCGATTGCGGTCGCCACCTGCGGTACCGCCCTCGGTGAGGAGCACCTCGACCTGCTCCGCAGGTTCAGCAACCGGGTCGTGCTCGCCTTCGACAGCGACGCCGCCGGCACCGGCGCCGCGCTGCGCGGCTTCGATCGCTCGGTGCCCGGCGACCTCGACCTGCGCATGGCTCGATTCCCCGACGGGCGTGACCCTGCCGACCTACTCCAGGAGGGCCTGGGGGACGCGCTGATCACCGCCGTCGAGGAGTCGGTGCCACTGCTTCAGTTCCGCCTCGACCGCGAGCTGGACGGTTACGACATGGCGGAGCCGGAGGCCAAGGTGAAGGCGGCCACGGCGGCCGCCCGCCTCATCAGGCTCCACCCCGATCCGGCGGTTCGCTCCGGTTACGTCGACCGGGTGGCCCGACGCACCGGGGTCGACCGAGCCGTCATCACCCGCGCCGCCCAACCGGAAGGGGCGGTGCCGGCGTCGGCGATCCGCGCCACCGCGCCGCCGACGACCGCCCAGGAGCGGGCCGAGCGCGAGCTGCTGCGCCTGGTGCTGGCCAACGACCCGGGGGTGCGCCGCCATGACGTCGATGCCGAGTGGTTCGCCGTTCCTCGCCACCGCGCCGGGTTCGAGCTGGTGGGCCCGGCCATCTCGGCGCTCCCGGCCGGCGATGACCCGAACCTGGGCAGGCTCCTCGACGGTGCCGACGACGACCTCGCTGCGTTCCTGCGCCGCGCCGCCCTCGAAAAGGCGCCGCTCGGTGACGCCGACGATGTCGTCCGTAAGCTGCGGCTGGAGCGGGTGGAGGCGGAGGCGTCCCGGATCCATCGTGCCATCGAGGCGGCCGAGGCAGCGGGTGACACGCCGTCGGACCTGGTCGGCGAGCTGATCGTGTTGCAGCGGGAGCGCGACCGCATCCGCAGCGCCACCGTGCTGGATTGACCCTGCCGGCGAACCCGTTCCACCGGGCGGTGGGAGCCGGTACCGTGTCGAGGGACGGAGCGGTGCCGAGGCAGGTGAGGGCGTGACGGTCCAGCAGATCATCGGCGACCTCCTCCAACGGGGGCGCCAGCGCGGGTTCCTGGTGGTCACCGAGATCCACCAGGACCTCGAAGAGCACGAGGCGCCCGCCGAGGCGCTCGACGAGGTGCTGGTGGCGTTGGCCGCGGCGAAGATCGAGATTCGCGAGGACTCCAATGACGCCCTCGCCGCCACCGACCTGCCCCACGACGACATGGTGCTCATCTCCGACCCGGTCCGGATGTACCTGCAGCAGATCGGGCGTTACCCGCTGCTGACCTCACAGCAAGAGGTCGAGCTGTCGATGCAGATGGAGTCGGGGATCCGCGCCGAGGAGAAGCTGGCCGCCGGCGGTGACCTGTCGATCGATGAGAAGGTGTTCCTCGAGCGGGCGGTGCGCCAGGCGGACAAGGCGAGGAAACGGTTGGTCGAGGCCAACCTGCGGTTGGTGGTGTCGATAGCCAAGCGGTATGTCGGCAAGGGCTTGTCGCTCCTCGATCTCATCCAAGAGGGCAACCTCGGGCTGATCCGGGCTGTCGAGAAGTTCGACTACCGCAAAGGGTTCAAGTTCTCCACCTACGCCACCTGGTGGATCCGTCAGGCAGTGACCCGGGCGCTGGCGGACCAGGCGCGCACCATCAGGGTGCCGGTGCACATGATCGAGACGATCAACAAGCTGTCCCAGACGCAGCGGGCGCTGGTGCAGGAACTGGGGCGGGAGCCGACCATCCAGGAAGTCGCCGTCGAGATGGAGATGGAGCCGGACCGGATCACCGAGCTGCGCCGCATCGCCCTCGACCCGGTGTCGTTGGAGACGAAGCTGGGGGATAGCGACGACTCGACGCTGGCCGACTTCGTCAAGGACAACGACGCCAACGTCCCCATCGAGGCGGCGTCGTTCCGCCTGTTGCAGGAGTACCTCGGGTTGGCGCTCGAGGGCTTGAGCGACCGGGAGCGCCAGGTGTTGATCATGCGCTACGGGCTGGCCGACGGGAAGGTGCGTACCCTCGAGGAGGTCGGCGCCCACTTCAACGTCACCCGGGAGCGGGTCCGCCAGATCGAGACCAAGGCCCTGGCCAAGCTGCGCCAGCCGGCCCGGTCGAGGCGGCTGGAGGGCTACCTCGAAGGAGCGTGAAGGCCCCGGCTATCGCTTGCGGTGTCGGTGTCTGAGCGGAGTCGACCACGGTATCTGGATCGACCGCGTCGAAGGCCCCGGCTATGCGCTTGCGGTGTCGGTGTCTGCGTCGGAGTCGACCACGGTATCTGGATCGACCGCGTCGACGGCCGAATCGACTGCGTCGCTCACCGAGCGCAGACCGTCGCCGATCATCTCGCGCACCTGTTCGCTCGGTGCCGCCATGATGCCGGCCGCCTTGTCGACCACGGCGCCGACCCGCTCGTCGCCGCGGATGTTGGTCCACGCCTCCGTGATCTGCAGGTAGCGCTCCCGCCCAGCACGGGCTCCGAGCACGTACCCGACGCCCAACCCGATGATGACTCCTGATTTGAATCCAACCATGGGCTCATTCTCCCACATCGGGCCCGGGCGTAAACATCGGCAGGCAGATCGGAGGTGACTGACAGCCGGTTCCCAGGATCCTGACGTATCGTCCTCGGGCATGGTCACCGACCGGGAAGGCAGCCATGCAGCGCCATCATGACCACGAAACCGAGATCTTCGACCGGGGCCTGGCCTTCGATCTGTCGACGCTGGTGGAACGGCGGACCCTGTTGCGGCTCGCCGGGATCACCGGTTTGCTGGCCATCGCCGGCTGCGCCGACGACCTGGTCTCGGCCTCGACCACGAGTGGGGGCGCCGGTGGCACATCGGCGGCGGCCGCCGGCGGCGCCTGCGACGACATCCCCGAGGAGACCGCCGGTCCATTCCCGGGCGACGGCTCCAACGGGCCCGATGTGCTCTCCGAAAGCGGGATCGTCCGCGCCGACATCACCTCGAGCTTCGGCTCGTCGACCACGGTGGCCGAGGGGGTGCCGCTGACCATCCGGCTCGCCATGCAGGACCTCGCCGCCGGGTGCGCCCCGCTCGCCGGAGCCGCCGTCTACCTGTGGCACTGCGATCGTGAGGGCCGCTACTCGCTGTACTCCGAAGGCGTCACCAACGAGAACTACCTGCGCGGTGTCCAGGAGGCCGATGCGGACGGCACGGTGACCTTCACCTCGATCTTCCCCGCCTGCTACCCGGGTCGCTGGCCGCACGCCCACTTCGAGGTGTACGCCAGCCTCGCCGATGCCACCGGCGGCGGCGACCCGATCGCCACCTCACAGCTGGCCTTTCCCGAGGACGTCAGCAACGAGGTGTACGCCACGGCAGGCTACGAACAGAGCGTGGCCAACCTGGCGGAGCTCAGCCTGGAGTCGGACATGGTGTTCGCCGACGGCGCCGATCAGCAGCTGGGGGTGATGGGAGGCAGCGCCTCCGACGGGCTGACCGTCGAACTCGCCGTACCCGTCTGACCGGGGCTGGTCTCACGGCTGCAATCCCCGCTCGATGCGAGGGCGGTTGGTCCGGCAGCTAACGCTCGTCCAAGAGGCCGAGCAGCTTGGACGTCGTGCTCCAACTCCGGATCGTCATCATCCGGTACTCCGGTGTGCCGACGATGCTGCTCATCTTGCTCTGGGTTCGACGGGCGCTCAGGCGAGCGAAGTAGAGGACCCCGGTCCCCGGCCAGGCCTGGTCGACACCCTCCCGGACGTCGACGACCCGCATCGCCCGTTTCGGGGTGAGCGGGGACTTGAGGAAGATCACGTCCGAGTGGTACAGGTCGGGCTCGTCTCCAAACCCCTCCGGCGACCGGTCGACGAGGTTGCGGATCTGGCGATGTGATCGAACGACCACAACCAACGAGACGCCAAGCCGGCGTTCCAGCATCGCCTCGAGTTCCTTCTCGAGTGAGCCCCGCGGCGAGTCCGACTCGAACAAGACGTTGCCGGATGAGATGTAGGTCCTGGGATCCCGGTAGCCCTCGGCTTCGAAAGCGTCCCGCAGGTCCGCCATCGCGATCTGGTTACGGCCTCCGACGTTGATGCCGCGAAGCAACGCAACGAAGCGGTTGACGCTCATCGCAGTCGACCGTACCACCGGCCCCGGGTCTCATGAGGGTTGGCGGACCGTCTCGATGGCTAGATAGGTGAGCTACAACCGTTCTACGGGAGTCGATCAAAGGAGACTCGATGCCGGAGCTGATCGTTGACTTCATCACGTCGCTGGACGGCTATGCGTCCGCGGAAGGCTGGCCGGGGTGGTGGGGACTCCAGGGACCCGAGTATCTCGCCTGGCTCGACGAGCAGCCCGAACGCGACTACACGATCTTGATGGGGGCGAACACGTACCGGCTGATGTCGGGATTCGCCGGCCAGTCCGCGGCATCGGAAGCGGACGAGACCGCCGAAGACGACGCCATGGCCGAGCTCACCAGATCCCCGAAGGTGGTGTTCTCCTCGACGTTGGACGCCCCGTTGTCGTGGGCCAACACGCAGCTTGTCAGCGGCGATGTGGTGGAGGCTGTGGGAGCGATGAAGCGTGATGGCACCAGTATGAGCACCCTTGGCAGCCTCAGCCTGTGCCGATCTCTACTGGAGGCGGGCCTGGTGGACCGCTACCGGGTGGTGGTCTTCCCGGTGATCACCGGGAGCACCGGCCGCGAGCGGATCTACGACGGATATCCCGATGTCGCCCTCGACATGGTCGCCAGCCGAACGTTCGACGGTCGAATCCAGCTGCTCGAGTACGTCCCAACAGTCCTCACCGGTCCGCCCGGCCCGGCTGGTTGAGGGACCGCCCGAGCAATCGTTCCAGGTCCTCGGCGACGAGGTTCCTCAGCCGGTGGACGGAAGCCGGGCGCTATCCTCAGGATCACGCGAACTCTCCCACGGGCGGGTCCGCGCGGCTTCGGTCCGGGGTAGCTCAATTGGCAGAGCGTCGGACTGTTAATCCGAAAGTTGAGGGTTCGAGTCCCTCCCCCGGAGCCCATCGGACAGCCGGAAACCCTTATGTGGCAAGGGGTTCCGGCTTCATGACGATGTCGGCCGATCCGGCGATCCAGCCCGATTCCAGCCTCGTGCTCGAACACGGACAGGCACAGGGGCGGCACAAGACCGAAGCAGAGATTTCGCGACGTGCGACTCAGGAGCGTCGGACAGGTTGTCCGCAAGTGTTGTTGCGGGTGGTCAGCGTGTGCGGTGGTCGGCGCCGAGCACCCGCGAGACCCCGAGCGAAGCGGAGGCTTGCAGCGACCCTCGACGTCGACACCGGTGCCGTCCCACACGACCACGGCAACGGCACAAGGACGGCACCCCCGCCGATCGGTTCTCACGGTTGTGCGGTGCGGCATCGACCGCTCCGCCTCGCGATCGAGGCGGAGCGTGTCGCGCAATAACGCTGCAGCTGCGAGGCTGTCGATCATCGAACTGCAACGCGATCCTCGGACAATTGGTGTTGATCCACGGCGGCCTAGCCGAAGACATTGACGCGGATCGATTCTGGGTGAGGCCAGGAGTCGTCAACGCGCTCGAAGGCTTCGGCTTCTATGTCGACGCCCCTGACCGCGACACGACTCCAGAGTCGTGGGCTCACGCTGCGGACCTCGTGACCGCGCACCTGCATGAGCCCGCGACGCTCATCGCCGGGTCCAACGGTGTCTCCGTGGCGATTCGAGTCGCACTGCAGCACCCGTCCACGGTCCGAAGGCTCGTGTTGCTCTGGCCCGCCACCGCCGGTGACCCTCGAGTCGATCAAGACGTGCCGGCCCACGCAGCGCACCTCCTCGCCGGTGAGACAGTCCGTGGCGTGATCGATGCCGAACTCGCCACCCTGAGCGTCCCTGTGGCGGTGATGCCCTCGGAACCGGAGAACTCATTTCACCAACGCAGCACTGCTGAGCGGCTGGTGTCACTGATCCCGGGGTCGATTCTGATCGAACCCGGCTTCCCGGAATCCCCGCGTCCAGACTTCCAGATCCACCTCGACGCGTTCATCGCTGGGCTGATTCGGCATATCTCATCGCCGGCATGACGGGTAGGGCGGGATCAGACAGCTTGCCCATTCGACGCTTTGAGTGCTCGTCGTGACAGCTCGGCTGTTGGCGACGATGGCCGGCAAACGAGGTCTTGCTTGCTGTGCGTTCACGCCACATCCTCGCCACCCGACACCCATCGATCGAGAGCCGTTGAGTCTGACGACCTTCTGACCGCTTTGGCGTACGCCCGGCCCGGCGCCATCGGCGAGGTCCGGCGATGAAGGGATGAGTCTGGCTCTCTGTCTTTGCCGCGCTCGAGCAATCCAATCGGGTAGACCTGTGGGTGAGCAAACAACTGGAGGCACCCGATGCCGAATTCGCAGTTCGAGCCGATGCCGGCGGCAGAGGCCTTCGAGGAGAGCAGCCGGGACGCCCAGATGATGCAGGCGGCGGTCCTATTGAGCGCGGGGGCGGGTGTCGCCGGTCGCACCGAGGGGCTGGAGCCTGTCGAGCTCGGCCTCCCGGACCTGGCCCCCCTGCGCCGGGCGCGTCGCTGTCCCGCTGGAGCGGGCGGTGGCCGCTCTCGGCATCACAGCGGTGGAGCATGTCGATCAGGTCGACCTCCGTATCCCTGCGGCGGAGACGGCCCAGCTTGCCCGCCGCTTCGTCGACAAGGCCGATGCGGTCGCCGCAGCCAGCCTGGTAGAGGCCAATCTGCACAGTTCCCACCGCCTGGTCCGCACGTCGGCGGCGGTGGCAGCCCTTGACACGACCGGGCCTCGCCCCGACATCGTGCAGCATCTTGCCGAGGGGGCCCGCGACCGGGATCCGCTGGTCCGCGATCTCGGTCGCACCGGCCTGGCTCGTGTCGACCCGGGCCACGCCGCTCTCCGTCACGTCGTCGGTCGGCCCGCTCCGCTTGCCGGGACCTCTCGGTCCGTCCACACGTCGGTGGTTACCCACGGGACATTCGCCGCCAAAACGACTTGGTGGAAACCCGGCGGCGAGTTCCACGACTACCTGGCAACGCTGCAGCCATCGATGTACCCGCATGACCCCAGCTTCCAGTGGTCCGGGCTCTACTCGCACGAGGCCCGCGACCCTCGACGCGGCAAACCTGGTCGCCTGGGTTGCCGACCAGGGCCTCGACGCCCCTGACTTCTTCGCTCACAGCCACGGGGGGACGGTGGCCAACTTGGCGACCAGGAAGGGCCTTCGTCTCGGGCGGCTGGTGATGCTCGCCTGGCCGGTGCACGGCGAGTGGTTCCCCGACTTCGTCAACGTCGCTGGTGTCCTCGACGTGCGGGTCAAGTGGGATCTGGTGATCATGGCCGACCGCGGCGGTCAGGTGTACCAGCCGCCCGCACAACACCAAGATAGGGTCGAGTCCCACGTCAACGGCTGGTTCGACCACAGCATGCCCCGCCAGCCCGAGTATTGGGATCAATACGACCTCCCCAGCCATCTCTGAGAGTCAGCTACGGCTGCGCCGGCGTACCCTTGGCCAATGCGGGTGCTGTCGACGACGAAGTTGCTCGCTGCCGGCGCCATGTGGCGGCTGTTCGGTGTCGCTTCTGCTGCCCGTGCACTACTGGACGGCGTGTCGAGCGGCGACGAGGAGGAAATGGCCCTGGCTGGGATCCTGCTGGTGCAGGCCGGGGATCGCTCCGTCACTCCCGTTGGCCAGCGCATCGCCGACCGCGCCGCCCCAGGCGAGTTGTTCGACGTGCTGGTGTCGATCGGCAGCGGCACGGCGCGCACCGAGCTCGAGGCGCTCTCGGCGACGAGCCGCACCGATGTAAGGGTCGCCGCGCGGGCAGCACTGGCGCAGCTCGACGAGATTCGACGACACGATATCGACTGACCGCCGCCGACCAGTCGCCGCTTTTGCCCGCGCTCCGTGCCATCGCTCGCTCGACCATCGGGCACGGTCGAGACCAGCGGACCGAACCACCGACGGAAAGCCCGACGCGGCTCTTCTCGCCCGATACAGGCTTCCGGGAGCCGGCGGGAGGGGAAGCTTGTGACGTCGAACGAAGACGCGGCGCCTGCGGACGCCGACAAGTCGTACGTCAGTTCCAGCGTCAAGCACTCGACCTCTTTCGTGGCCGGGGAGGGTTAGGGTGCCGTCGAGGAGGAGCTGCACAGGGTCGCCGACGACCCGGACTTCGACCTGGCGGCGCAGGTAACGGTGGCCGGCCGGTTGGCGACGCTGGAGTTCCACCGGTTTTCCCGGACACGTTGATGTTCCCCCGGTTTCCCGGGGAGGGGGAAGCCCGGTGGGTGGATCGGCTGAGGGCGGTGGCGGTCCACCGGTACACTGTGACGATGGTTGGCGATGTGACTGGGGTGAGTGGGGCGGAGTATGAAGAGCGGCTGCGTGGCGCCGGCCCGCGTACTGCCGATGATGTGTCGATCACCCGGGACGGGCGCCGCCTTAACAGCAGGGAGGCGGTGCTGGCGTGGCTTGAACAGGTCGGGCCGGTGCTTGATGAGTCCCGGGTGCGTCGGAGGACGGGCGAAGTCACCGGTGACTGGCTTGTGGAGCTGGACCGTGCCCTCGATGCCCGTCGGGTGGCGGGCTGAGTCGCTATAGACGCGTCACCTCGTGGCACCACCGACATCTGAGCCGCCGCCGCTCGATGTCCCCTGGCTGGTTCGGGTTCTGGAGGACCACGGGGTCGAGTATCTGATCGTCGGTGGCGTGGCGGCGATTGCTCATGGTGCGACCCGAGCGACGAGGGACTTCGACTGTCTTGCCCGAAGAACCGCGGAAAACCTGGACCGGCTCGCCGCCGCGATGCGTGAGCTTCGTGCCCGGCTCCATGTCGAGGGACTCTCTGACGAGGAGGCCGCCCGGCTTCCTGTTCAGCTCGACGAGCAGACCTTGGCGGGGATGGAGATCTCGACGTGGCGGACGGAGGCCGGCGACTTCGATGTCCTGGTCGACCTGCCCGACTCCACGGGCCGTCGTCGTTCCTTCGACGAGCTGGCTGGTCGTGCCCGCAGTCTCGAAGTCGGCGGCATTGTGGTACGAGCCGCCGCACTTGACGATCTGATCGCCTCGAAGGAGTGGGCGAATCGCCCAAAGGATCACGAGGCGCTGCCGGAGCTTCGTGCCATCCGCGACCGCTCGACACCGGGGAACCCGACCAAGCTCGAATGGGAGCGCCAGCCGAACCGCCGGGATCGGGGTGTCGAACGCTGAAGCGACTCCCTGGGGACGCCGTTCTCAAGTGCAACCTCGTGGCCCAACGGCTCGGCATGGCGGTAGCGACAATGCCCGCCCAGGCTCAGAACGAGCCTCTCCGTTCGCTCGTAGACGCGCACGCCGCCGTGACTCCCAGAGCCTCGTCTGCGGGGGCACAGGGAGGGCACAAGCTCGCTCCGAGCCGCGGATGAGACTGGTGAAAGCCTTGTGCCACAAGGGATGTGTGCCGGGTAGCGGGTTTGGTGGTGCCGGTCTGTTAATCCGAAAGTTGGGGGTTCGAGTCCCTCCCCGGAGCCTCCCCCGGAGCCACACCTCCCCCGGAGCCAATGGACAGCCGAAAACCATTGTGTGGCAAGGGTCTTTGGTCGTGTTGCCCTTGAGTGACTCCTGCGGATTCGGGCCGACTTCTTCGCGATCTCGATCTGGGTGGGCACAGGGGCGGCACAAGATCGAAGCAGCGACTTTGCAGCCACGAGGTTTCGGAGCGTCGGACAGGTCGTCCGCAGGTCATCGTTCTGCACCGCACCGCGGGGGACTGCTCAGCGGCGGGAGTCACCAGACGATGGCGCACTGGCCCTTTGCTGGCGGGAAATGGCCCCGGGGGTCGATCCGTCGAGCGGATGTCTACGCATGGAGCCGCTCCAGGAGCTCTTTCGTGGCGACTTCGAATGGTCTCACTCGACCCCGCTCTTCTGCCGCCGCCGTGGTCTCGGCGTCGAGCCGAGCGCTCAGCTCCTCCATGGCCTCGATCGCCTGGTCGGCGATCGGCTTGGTCGCGGTCAAGGGCTGCTCCGCACTCATCGGTGCGGCGAGCACCGTGCCGAGAAGTGCTACGCCGTCGGCTGGGTTCCCGGAGCTGCCCTTGCTGCGAGCGACCTTCACCATCATTCCGAGCATGTCTCGAGCCATGCCCATCTTCTCTGCGGTCGCCATCGCCTCGATGTAGGCCCGCTCGGCCGCCGCATAGCGCTCGGCGCCCATGTTGGCGTCACCCAGCCCCTCGAGCGCGACCACCCGTCCACGCAGATACCCGACCTCCGCCGCACGCTCGACCTGCCGGGTGTGGAGGTCGATCGCGTCTTCCGGCCTGCCCTGCGTCGTCGCCGCGAGTGCTTGCAGCCAGAGCGTCCATGTCATGAAGTAGTGGTCGTCGCGTTCCTCGAACACAGAGAGGGCCTTCTCGGTGAGCTGAAGCACCAGATCCGGGTCTCCGCCGAGCACGGCTACAAACGACCGCCAGGTGTAGAGACCGGCCCGCCAGAACGGGTCGTCTTCCTTGGCACATGCGGCGATGCCTTCATCGAGGCGGGCCACCATCTCCTCCAGTTCCCCCATATACGCCAGTGTGATGGCGAGGCAATGCAGCGTGTGCCATCGATCGAGCAACGGTGCGCTCTCAGGTGTGGCGGCGAAGGCTTCGCGGACCTGATCCGCCAACAAAGTCGGCCTGCCCAGCAGGCTCGCGAACCAGGCTCGGCTGGCGGTGGCGAGCCTGGCCAAAGCCGCCGCGTCGATCTCCTCCGCTGCCGCCGCGGTGTTCACCTCCCCGAACAAGGACATGGCCGGCGCGTACCAGCCCCGCAGCTCGTACGCCATGAATAGTCCGAAGACGAACCGCCTCGCCCTGGCGTGCTCACTGTTGTCGAGATCGTGCCGGAAGGCGGCTCGGACGTTGTCCAGATCCGTCTCCAACAACTCGAGCATCCCGACCTGGTCGCTCGCGAAGAACATCGTGGTCGCCTTGTCCATGAGCCCGGCGTAGTGCGCGGCGTGGGCGTCGCGGATCCGTACGGACCTCTCGGCATCGGTGGCGAGCTCCTCCTCGGCGTACTGGCGAAGCAACTCGTGAATGGAGTAGCGACCCGTTTGGGGACTAGGTGTGACGAGTGTCTTGGTGACGAGTTTGGCGATACCCCGGAGGGACGCTCCGGCAATCTGCTGTGCCGCCTCGCGGTCGAATCCGCCGCGAAACACCGAGAGGGCTGCGAAGGTTGCACGCTCCTCGTCACCGAGGAGACGCCACGAGTGGTCGAAAACGGCCCTGACGCTGCGGTGGCGATCCGGAACGTCGCCTGCCACGCTCTCCAGGAAGTCAAAATTTGCGGAGATCTCCGCTGCGATCTCGGCAACCGGCAGCATGTCGACCCACGCCGCCGCCAGCAGGATGGCCAGCGGAAAACCGCCGGTGAGCCGCATGATGTCCCCAATGGCCTTGAGGTCGGTCGGCCCTAGGACGAGGGAGGGATCGGCGCGGTGGGCGGCGTCGGCAAACAGACGGACCCCGCTCGTCTGAAACGCCGTACCAGGATCGTCCCATTCGGTGTCGAGACCGGCGAGCGTGAGCACCGTCTCGCCCGTCAGATTTAGCCTCGCCCGGGAGGTGACCAGAATCGTCACGCTGGGCGCACCCCGCAGGATGTCGGCGACGATCGCCGTGCCCTCGGTGAGATGCTCGAAGTTGTCGAACACGAGCAGCTGGCGCTTGTTGGACAGGTAGGTCAACAGCTGATCCCGCGGGGCCTGATCGGAAGTCAAGCCCAGACCGAGCGACTCGGCGACCGCCTGATCGATGTCGGCCGGACTGGCTACGTCTGCCAATCCGATGAAGAACACGCCATCAGGGAAAGCGCTAGCGGCGTCTGCGGCGGTCTGGATCGCGAGCCGGGTCTTCCCGGCGCCTCCTGGGGCGAGGATCGTCAGCAGGCGCACCTCCCCGAGGAGCGTCCTGGCGTTCTCCAGTTCGAGCTCCCTGCCGACGAATTCCGTAAGTTGAAGCGGGAGGTTGTTGGGGGTCGCATCCAGCGACATCAATGGAGGGAAGTCGGTACGGAGACCGGCGATGTCGAGTTGGAGGACGTGCTCTGGACGGGACAGGTCCTTGAGCCCGTGCTCGCCCATGTCACGGATCGAGGCGTCGTCGGGGAGCGCGTCACGCACGAGCTCCCACGTCGCCTGCGACATCAGCGTCTGGCCACCGTGGGCAAGCGAACGCAAGCGGGCAGCCCGGTTTACGACGGCGCCGTAGTAGTCGCCGTCCCTCACATCCGCGGTACCCGTGTGGAGCGCGATCCGTACGCGCAGCGGTCTGGGGAGACCAGCGTCCAGGGCGGCAAGACGCGTCTGCAGATGGGCCGCGGCCCTCACCGCGGCGGCGGGCTCTGCGAACACAAGGAAATGGCTGTCACCTTCGCCCCGAGACTTCACGGATGTCCCGTTGTTGGCGGCGGCGATCTCGTCGACGATCTCGTCGTGTCTCACCAGGGCGGCGGGCATTGCATCCGGTGCGTCCTCCCACAGCCGCGTCGAGCCCTCGATGTCGGTGAGCACGAACGTGACGACGCCCCTCGGCAGCTCTGCCATCAGCAGCGATCCCATCTAACGGTCACCACCCGCCGAATAGGTGGGTGGTGATGTTCGTGTCGGTGCTCGTGGAGTGTTCCAGCGGCCGGTGTCAAGTCGTAACTCCCAACCTCGCGGACATCCCGTCTGCCACGCTCGTCGCCTACAGGGTCGAGGCCGTCCCGCCTGACGAGTTCGTACATCGTGTTCCACCAATGACATCGGTGTCTTGGTCGAGGTTGTGACGCGGCAGGCACCTGACGCTCTGCGGTACCTCACCCCGACGGAATCGCCGCCGGCGGGGACACCGCCCCGCGCGGCGAACAACGATCGGGCCGGTTGGCAGCCTCGTACAGTCATCCTCATCGGGCAGGGCCACGCTGCCGCTGTTGGTGGTTTCGTCAGCCCTGCCGCGTCTCGCGCGTGGCTCGTCGCCCACTCGAGCGCGTAGTCGGCCACCTGCTCCCAGCCAGGCTCGACACCGGTGAAGTGTGAGCGGTCCGGGAACTCGTAGGTCTCAGTCAGTCGCCTCGGAGTTGCGGTACTTCTTCGCGTTCGAGCGGATCACCGAGGGCGGCATCAGGTGGTCCTTGCCGCCGATGATGAACAGCAGCGGAGCACGGTCGTCCAGGTCGTAGTCGACCCAGGTCTCCTGGTGGCCCGGCTTCCAGTTGGCGATCAGGCCGTAGGCCCACACCCAGTTGCCGGGCGCCGGGATGTGGAGGAGGTCGTACGCCGCGTCGGACTCCTCCCGGCTGACCGTGTTGGCGAACGCGTAGTGGAACTGCTCCTTGGTGAAGCCCACCGCGCGGTGCCGGTTGGCCGGGTTCTTGAGGATCGGGAACAGGGACTTGATCTGGGACGGCGGGTTCACCCGCACGCCCTCGGGTGGCGCCGAGTCGATCATCACGGCGGCGGCGCCCAAGCCGCGGTTGACCAGGAGTTGGGTGAAGGTCCCGCCGAAGGAGTGGCCCATGATGATCGGCGGACGGTCCAGGCCCTCGACCACCTCGCTGAGATGGTCGAGCGTTGTCGGGGACGGACGCCTCGGCGATGATCTCGGGCTTTTCCCGCAGCGCCTCCACCTCGATCTCGAATCCCGGGTACGTCGGCACGATGACCTCATGTCCCTTCGCCCGGTAGTACTCCACCCAGCGGTCCCAACTTCGGGCGGTCATCCAAAGCCCGTGGATCAGCACGATCGGCGGGGCATTGGTCGTCTGCTCGCTCATGGTGTTCCTTCCGATGGGGGCTGCAGCCATCGTCGGACCCCTCGGGCAGCGGTCGCAACGACCACGGCAGGGATCAAGTCGCGGCCCGCCCGGCGCACGCGCCGCACTGCCACCACTCTCACATGAGCCGACCATGGATCGCCTCCGTGACATTCCCTAGTCATCCCCCGAGCGCGAGTGGCCGTGACCGACGGTAAAGCGAACGCGCCGACCGCGCCGACCGCGCCATGGGTCGCCGACCTTCAAGAACCTGGTCGACGGCCTCGGGAGATGGCCGCCGGTGATTCCACCCCTAGGAAGATGGCCAGGGAGTTCACAGAAGGCGATCGATCCTCTGTGGAGCGACGCTCCGACGGTGACTGGGGTGTTCCACGGAGGCGAAACACCCCCGAAAGCCCGACGATGCCTTCCACGGAAGTCGCCGAGGAAGGGAGCACTCGGTGAATCGGCACGGCTGATCAAGGGCGCGAGAGTGATCTACCCGGGCTCCCACGGCATCACAGCAACGCATCAGGATCAGATCAACAACGCCCTGCTCACGTTCCTGCGGAGCTGAGCCAGGGACAGGCAAGGGAGTGAAGAGATCATGAGAATCGTCGTCATAGGTGGAACTGGACTGATCGGCTCGAAACTGGTCACCAAGCTCTCAGAGCAGGGCCACGAGGCCGTGCCCGCATCACCCGACACGGGCGTCAACACGCTCACCGGCGACGGACTGGCGGAAGTCCTCGAGGGAGCGGACGTTGTAGTCGACGTGTCGAACTCGCCGTCGTTCGAAGCTGACGCAGTCTTGGCATTCTTCGAAACCTCGACGAAGAACCTCCTCGAAGCCGAGGGGCAGGCTGGAGTTGGACATCACGTGGCCCTCTCGGTGGTGGGTACCGATCGGCTCTCCGAGAGCGGCTACTTCCGGGGCAAGATCGCCCAGGAGAAGCTGATCAAAGAGTCACTGATCCCGTATTCCATCGTGCACGCCACACAGTTCTTCGAGTTCATCAAGAGCATCGCCGACGCGGCGACGGACGGAATGACCGTCCGGTTGGCTCCCGTTCTGATCCAGCCCATGGCCGCCGACGACGTGGCGAGCGCTGTCGGCAAGACCGCAGCAGGCCCGCCCGTCAACGGAACTATCGAGGTGACGGGACCAGAGCAGTTCCGACTCGACGAACTCATCCGGGAACGCCTCAACGCACAGAAGGATCCGCGAGAAGTCATCGCCGACCCGACGGCACGCTACTTCGGAGCCCAACTGGGAGAACGGACACTCTTGCCCGACAGAGAAGCCGAGCTTGGTGCGGTCCGTCTCGAAGACTGGCTCGCCCAGAGTCTCAGCTCGGCTCCGTAAACCGGAACCTTCGTGTAAGCCCAGGGAGGTATCCGGTCTGCCGGTGTGCTGACGGGGCATCTCCTTAGAGTCTGGCTCGGCGCGATGGTGTGATCCGGCGGAGGTCGCCGCGTCCGGGTCTCTGCCTGCTGCTCGGACTTACGAGTCGGCTGGAACCTGTGGACAGGCGGCGGCCTCGAACCGGCGGGTCATGTCGTCGCGTTGACCGCGGAAAGGATCACCTTGACGACATCGGTAGGGCGTGTGATCGGCGTCAGGTGGCCAGCTCTGACCCTGGATATCGTGGCGCCGGCCCGACTGGACATCTCCTCCTGCAGCGCGGGAGGGATCACATGGTCAAGGGTTCCGATGAGCGACCAAGACGGGATCGTCTTCCACGTGGGAGGCCCGGAAGGGTCTTCGAATTGCGCGGCGGACGCAGGCCGTTGCGTTGCGGCAAGAACCGCGGCGTTCTCGAGGTTGACCCCGTTGGCGAAACACTCAGCGAAGCCGGGATAGGGTGGGTTCGCTTCCCAGCGCAGGTACAAATCCAGGCCGCCGTCGAAAGGCACGAAATTGAACGCATTCTCGGGTGGGACACTCACGGGGTCGATGCAGGACCCACTGTTCGCCACGAGACCGCCGGCGATCTCGCCTTCGTCGGGTATGAAGGCGTCGATGTAGACAAGCGCCTCCACGTCTGGGTTGCCCGTGGCGGCGTTTGTGATGACGAACCCGCCGTAGGAGTGGGCAACCAACACAATTGGGCCCGAGATCGTCTCCAGATAGCTGGCAAGGTACGGCGCGTCTGTGGAAGGTCCACGCAGCAGGTTGGGCGGAGCGACCACTGTGAAGCCTTGCCTCTGTAGACGCTGGATCACGCTGTTCCATGACGACGCGTCGGCCCAGTCCCCGTGCACCAACACGATCGTGGGCTTCTCACCCTGGTCAGCCGGCGCCATGGCCCCCGACGACCCTCCAGGGACAAGCAAGACGACCATCACAAGGGCGAGAGCGGACGCGATCAGAAGAACGCGACGACGAGGCCGCTCCGGACTCTTGGCATAGTTCATGATCCTTCTCCTTGCGTGGGCTATGGGTACAAGTCGGATCGTCGGTCAGACCGATCCAGACTCGCCTCTGTGGAACACCCCAGTCGGACCCTTGGGTGTCGCCCGGACTCGCAGGGAACCTCGGCTAGTCCGATCGCTCACTGAGAATCGCCTTCGCTCTCGCCCTCCGCATCCTCAGATGCGCGCTTCCGTCGGTGCATCTCGATGCGAGTAGCCTCCCGTCAAGTACGGAGGAACTCGCATGCGGCATCATCACGAGCGACTCCTGTACGGCCGTGACCCAGAGCGCGAAGCTCTCGAGCGACTGGCGACCGGTGTTGGCAACGGCCAGGCGCAGGTGCTCATAATCCACGGGGCAGCTGGGGTGGGCAAGACCGCCCTGTTGGAGTACTTGGCAACGAGTGCCTCGGATTTTCGAGTCGAGCGAGCTTTCGGCATCCAGTCTGAGATGGAACTCGCCTTCGCTGGCGTCTATCAGTTGTGCTCCACAATGCTGGACCGCCTAGGCGACCTCACCGATCCACAGCGGGGAGCTCTCGAGACAGCGTTAGGCATTAGCTCTGGGCCGCCGCCAGATCGCTTCCTGGTGAGCCTGGCTGTGCTCAACCTGCTGTCAGCTGTCGCCGAGGAGCAACCCCTTCTCGGCCTCATTGATGATGCCCAGTGGATGGATCGGGCCTCTGCGCAGGTGCTGACTTTCGTTGCGAGGCGCCTGCTGGCGGAATCGATCGGCCTCGTGTTCGCAGTTCGTGATCCTCGCGAAGCCTTCTCGGGTCTACCTCAACGAGAGGTTGGGCGTCTTAGTGACCGCGACGCTCGCGCGCTATTGATGTCCGTCATGCCTGGTCGCTTGGACCCACGGGTGCAGGACCGGATCGTGGCGGAGACAAGGGGTAATCCCCTTGCGATCCTTGAACTGTCTCAGAAGTTCACGGTTGCCGAACTCGCTGGCGGCTTCGCGGCTCCTGACTCTGGGCCGCTAGCGAAACGGTTGGAAGAGAACTTCGGCAGACGGCTCCAGACGCTGCCACCGGACACGAACCGACTCTTGCTTGTTGCTGCCGCCGAGCCCGTCGGCGACGCGACCCTGTTGTGGCGTGCTGCTGAGCGGATGGGCATCACTGCGGAGGCTGCGGCGCCGGCAAGGTCCGTTGGTCTGCTCGAGGTTGGCGCCCGAGTGCGATTCGGTCACCCTCTCATGCGCTCTGCGGTCTACGGTGCGGGGTCTGTGTCCGACCGCCAAGAGGTGCACCGGGCACTGGCTGATTCCATCGACGGTGAGGTCGATCCCGACCGCCAGGCCTGGCATTTGGCGCTTGCGGCGCCAGGCCACGACGAGAATGTCGCCCTGGAACTCGAGCGCTCGGCTCATCGGGCGGAGGCTCGTGGCGGCGTGGCGGCGGCTGCCGCCTTTCTTGAACGCAGCGCCGAGTTGACAAGAGATCCGAACCGCCGCTCTCAGCGCATGTTGGATGCTGCACAGGCGATGTTGCGTGCAGGGGCGTTCGAGCAGGCGGCGCGGCTCGTTGCGATTGCCGAAGCCGGGCCCCTCGACGAGTTGAGCCGTGCACGGATCGACCTTCTGCATGCCGAGATCGCGTTCATCCAGAACCGAGGTCGCGACGCTGTTCCGCTCCTGCTCGCCGCGGCACGCCGGTTCGAGCAGCTCGACATCCTGCTCGCCCGAGACACCTACCTGGATGCTGTCGCGGCGGCGATCTTCGCCGGCCGTCTGGCGAGCGGCCCAGGGTTGCGAGAGGTGGGCGAGGCGGCGCGACAGGTGGCGAGGGCGCGTCAGCCGAGGGTGGCCGACGAGGTATTGGATGCCTTTGCCGTGCGTCTCACGGACGGGTACGCGGCGTCAGCCCCGATGATGAAACGGGTATTGGAGACGTTTTGTGACGAGGAAAGCACTGATCAGGAGACACTGCGCTGGCCATGGCTGGAATCGGTCATTGCTGCGGATCTGTGGGAGGACGAATGCTGGCACCTAGTTGCAACCCGTCAGGTGGCGCGCACCCGCCAGGTCGGAGCGCTCAGCGAGTTGCCTGCCGCGCTCGATTCGCTCGCCACCGCCCATGTCATCTCCGGAGAGTTCGCGACAGCCGCGTTCCTGTACGACGAGGTGACAGCCGTTTGTGAGGCGATTGGAAGCGAAGCGGCACGCGTCGGACCGATCGTCTTGGGTGCCTGGCGTGGCGACGAGCGCGGGACCCGCCCTCTGATCGAGGCCATGATCAGCGAGGCGGAGTCGCGTGGCCAAGGGGCGGCCGTCACCGTCGCCCACGCATTCGAGGCGGTTCTGTGCAACGGGCTGGGTAAGTACGAGGACAGCGCTCAGCGCGGCCGAAGAGGCGGCCAGGCACGAGCTCGATTTTGCCTCGCGGAAGTGGAGCTTGGCAGAGCTCGTCGAAGCCGCAGCACGTAGCGGCCAGCCCGAGATTGCTGGCGATGCTGTTGAGCGCCTTTCGGAGAGCACACAAGCCAGCGGCACAGACTGGGCACTGGGCGTGGAAGCCCGCTCGCGCGCACTCTTGACCGAGGGCGATGCCGCCGAGCAGCTATACCGTGAGGCGATCGAGCGTCTAGCCCGGACCCGGATGCGCACAGATCTAGCTCGGGCCCAGCTCGTATTCGGCGAGTGGCTCCGTCGCGAGGGACGGCGAGTGGATGCCCGGGAGCAGCTGAGGGCCGCTTACGAAGCATTCAGCGAGTTCGGAGCAGAGGGGTTTGCCGAGCGTGCCCGTTCGCGAGCTTGTGGCAACCGGTGAGACGGCACGCAAACGCACAGTCGAGACCACCTTCGAGGCCACAACCCAAGAGGCGCTGATTGCCAGGCTCGCCAGTGAGGGATACGCCAACCCGGAGATCGGCGCCGAACTCTTCCTCAGCCCGCGGACCGTCGAATACCACCTGCACAAGGTGTTCACCAAGCTGGGCATCAGTTCTCGGAGAGAGCTCCGCCACGCGTTGCAGAGCCCGCGGACGCCTCGATATCCGCAGCTCGAACTGAAACCACGTTAGGCGGCGGTGACCCGAGTTAGAGGCTGCGGGCATCACGAGAAGACGGACCCGACGGGCCGGCATGGCATTCAGAGTTCCATATGGACTTCCCCCGCTTCTCCGGAGGAGGATTCGCCTTCGACGCAACCGAGCATTTGACGCGCCGGGTACAGTCGCGGCACCGGCAAACCGTCAACACAGGAGAGGTGACCACGATGGCCGCTGAGACCCCGACGATCGTCCTGGTCCACGGTGCCTGGGCCGACGCGACGGGCTTCGACGCCGAGATCCGCGCCCTTCGGGACCGCGGGTATTCCGTCATCGGGTTCGGCAATCCGCTTCGCGATCTCGCGGGTGACGCCGCCTACCTGGCCGAGTTCCTGCGGACCCTGACCGGTCCGATCGTGCTCGTCGGCCACTCCTACGGCGGCAATGTGATCTCCACCGCCGCCATCGGCAACGAGCAGGTCCAGGCGCTGGTCTACCTCAACGGCTGGATGTGCGACGTGGGCGAGAGCCAGCAGCAGCTCCTCGAGAAGTTCGAGGGCAGCCTGGTGGGGCCTTCGATCAGGCCCGTTCCGTTCACCAACCCCGACGGGAGCGAGGGCGTCGACCTCTACCTCGCCCCCGAGGCGTTCCACGAAGCCTTCGCCGCCGATGTCGATCCCGAGACGGCCGCAGTGATGGCGGCGGCGCAGCGGCCGTACGCCGCCGCCGCGTTCGCAGCCACGCCGTCGGCCCCGCCAGCGTGGAACACACTGCCGTGCTGGTATTTGCTCGGTACCGAGGACAAGGCGATCCCACCGGCGCTGCAGCGGTTCATGGCCGAGCGGGCGAACGCGACGATCGTGGAGGTGCCGGCTTCACACGTCTCGTTCGTGTCTCAACCCGAGGCCGCGACCCAGCTCATCCTTCAGGCCGTCGAGGCGACAACCGCAGCCGCTGACCAGCGCAGCTGACCCTTGGTCGTCGCCCGGCGCGATGATCCTTTCCGCCCTGAGCGGCGGGCCCGTTACGGCGACTGGTGCCCGCAACTGCCTTTGTACGAGGTGAGGCCCGAGCCTCGGGCACATCGAGTGCCGCCACGTTGTCCGACGATGACGAGTGGTTTGACCGCGGACTGGTCGGCTCGATCGTGCACGTTGCGGCAGGGCGAGGGTCTCGTGGGTATCGTCCCATCTGCGGCGAGACCTCAGGATGGTTGGAGCAGCGGGTGAGTTTCATCTCGAGGGGTTTCAGGAGGCGGCGGGCTGTGGACGCGCCGGAGGGTCGTGTCCCGCCGGGTCAATATGTCACGAGCGGGTTTCCTGTGCTCTCCGCCGGTCCGACCCCGCGGATCTCGCTCGACGAGTGGCGGTTCACCCTCAGCGGTGCGGGGGACCCGGTTTCGTGGACTTGGGAGGACTTCAGGGCGCTTCCCAGTGAGGAGGTGACGGTGGACATCCACTGCGTCACCAAGTGGTCGAAGCTCGACACCTCGTGGGAGGGCGTGTCGGTCGACACGCTTCTCGCCGGTGTGGGCGAATCGGCCGGCTTCGCGCTGGTTCATTCCCATGGCGGGTACACCACCAACGTGCCGGTCGGGGACCTCACTGGGGGCAAGGCGTGGGTGGCGTTCGCCTATGGGGGGGAGCCGCTGGCCGCGGAGCACGGCGGCCCGGCCCGGTTGTTGGTGCCCCATCTCTACTTTTGGAAGAGCGCCAAGTGGGTGCGGGGGATCGAGCTGCACGAGACCGATCAGCCGGGGTTCTGGGAGTCGTACGGGTATCACAACTACGGAGACCCATGGCGCGAGCAGCGGTACGCGGGCGACTGAACTGGCTACGGGCCGAGGTGGTCGCCCTGGCCGACGAGACGGCACGGGTGCGCAGCTTCGTTCTCGAGTGTCCCGGCTGGACGGGGCATCTCCCGGGCCAGCACGTCGACATTCGCCTGACTGCCGAGGACGGCTATCAGGCTCAGCGGAGCTATTCGATAGCGACGCCCCCGGACGGACAGCGCCTGACGATCACGGTGGAGCTGGTCGATGACGGGGAGGTCTCGGCGTATCTGCTCGAGGAAGTCCTGGTGGGCGACGGGCTCGAGCTGCGGGGGCCGATCGGTGGCTACTTCGTGTGGGAGCCGGCACGTGGCGGGCCTCTCCAATTGATCGGCGGAGGCAGTGGCCTGGTGCCGTTGATGGCAATGGTCCGGTCCCGTGTGGCGGCATCGGGCGGTGTGCCGGTCCGGCTTCTCGTCTCGTCACGGTCCTGGGAGGACGTGATCTATCGGGACGAGCTGGATGGGATCGCCGACGGGTACCCGGGTGTCGAGATCGTCCACACGCTCACCCGCTCGCAGCCCTCCGGCTGGGGTGGATATCCGCGTGCCGCGTCGACGAGGCGATGCTCGGCGAGGCGGTGTGGCCGGCCGACGACCGACCGCTCTGTTACGTATGCGGTCCGACCGGTTTCGTCGAGACGGTCGCGTCGACGCTCGTCCACCTCGGGCACGAGCCCGGGCGCGTCAAGACCGAACGGTTCGGTCCCTCAGGAGGCCCACAATGACAAGCGACGCCCATCTCGACGGCAACGCCCTGGGTGCCCTCTTCCACGACGTGTTCGGACGGGAGATGACCGACGAACGGGCCTGCTGTGCGACGTGCGGTTCGGTCGGCCCCCTCGGCTCCGTCATCGCATACCGGCAGGCCCCGGGAGACGTCCTGCGCTGCTCCACGTGCGGGACCGTGATCATGGTCGTCGTCGCATCACCGTCCGGGCTCCGGGTGACCTTCGAGTCCCTGCGCTGGATGGAGCTGAGCCAAGACCCGGTGGCTTAGGCCTGAACTGGATTCGATGATCGCCAACGATCACCCGCCGAGGCATCTACCTCGCCTGGCGATCGGGCGGTGCACCTCTGCGACCGGCTCCATGGCTGCTGGCCCAGTTCCCCGTCGTGCTCCTCTTGAGGCTTTGGTTCGCCGTCGGCGGTTCTGGGAGCCGCCGCCTGAGAGCGCTGTCTCGCTCGTCGATCACTTATGCGGCGGCTCCGGTCAACACTTTGCCAGTGCTCCGGCTGGTGAAGGCATCCATTCCCCTTCGAGGTGAAGACCAACGGCTTCCCGACAGGATCGCAGCGCATCCGGAGCGGATGGGTGGTCGCGCCGACCATTCGTAACCTTCGGGTCACGGTCGCCACGGTGCTCGGTCAGCTCGCCGCGGGTCGGACCTCGGAGCAGGTGCTCGATGACTATTCGTATCTGGAGCCGGAGGACATCCGAGCCGCCGTGGAGTACGCCGCTGCCGTCGTTAACGAGCGAGAGGTACTCCCGGCGAAGTCGGCATGAGGCCGCTCATCGACGCCAACAGATATCGTCGGATTACATGAGGAAGATTTCTACGATCGTTGCCTGGCTCCTCGGCGCGTTCCTCGTGGCCCGAGCGATAGTCGAACCCCTCAGCATCGACTTGGGTGATCCAGCCACCTACCACGAAGACTGGGGCGGACCGACCCTCGTCGGCGTCCTCGCCGTTCACATGCTGCCCGGCATCATCGCGGCGGCAGCGATGACCTATTTCGTCATCCGACACCGTCGCCGCGTCCTGACTCTCCCTCCTCTCTGCATCGAGGGGCACCAGCGGCGTCGTACTCGTGCCGAATCATTCACACTGCGCAACCAGGGTGTCCACAGTCGTCAACCTCCGGTTGACAATCTGCTGTTGTCAACTTAGAGTTGACGCATGGTGGAGTCTTTGCCTACGTGGAATGACCTGATCGGTCTGGTTGAGGCGACAACCCCGGAGGCTGACCCCCTGCAGCATCTCACCGAAGCGGTAGTCGTATCGGGTCGGATTGCCGAATTGGGTGACGGCCTGGTCGGCCACTTCGTGGAGCAGGCTCGTTCGTCGGGTGCGACGTGGGAGGAGATCGGGGAGTGCATGGGGGTGAGCAAGCAGGCCGCACAGAAGCGCTTCACGTCAACAGGACGTCAACGTCGTGGGGGCTTCTTTCTCACCCGGCTCGGCGAACAGGCACGGCATGTGGTGGTGCGGGCGGCGGCCCACGCCCGAGTGGCGGAGAGTTCTCATGTGGGTACCGAGCACCTGGTGCTTGGGCTCCTCGACGATCCGGCGAGTGTTGCTTGTCGCGCGATCACGGCGCTCGGGGGTTCCGTGGACGAGATCAGGTCAGCGGCGTCGGCAACGGATGTGGACGCCGGTGGTACCCGCGATGCTGGTCACATCCCGTTCTCGGCTGACTCCAAGAAGGTCTTGGAGCTGGCCCTGCGGGAAACGATCCGTAGCGGTGATCGTCGTATCGGAACCGGACACATCCTCCTTGGCATCCTCCGCGACGAGAGGTCTCCCGGCGCTCGCGTTCTACTCGAGTCGGGGATCAGCCGGAAGGCGGTCGAGGCGTGGATCGAGGAGGAATGATGCGGCGACCCCCGGAGCGTGCGTGCGTCCATCGTCTCGTCAGTGTCGGCTCGGCTGGTTGGTCCGGGTCGAGGCCGATGGTGACCGAGCCCTTGCAGGTCAGGGCTTTCCGGCACTTAATCGTTCCTCGGGCGCGGGCGTCCTCGGCTCGATTGCTGGCCCGATTCGAAGCTGGAGGGGCACAGGGCCGGCACAAGACCGAACCAGGGTTTTCGCGACTAGGAACTCCGAAGCGTCGGACTGGTTGTCGGCAGGTCATGGGGGAGTGAGCCCTTTCGGGCATGTCGCGTCGATTCCCCATGAGCAGCTGAAGACGGGAGCACGTCTACTCAGCTTCGTCAGTCCAGCGCGGCTCGAGGTCGTTCTGCCCAAAGGCACCCTGAAGCCGGCTCCCACACCCGCACCGTCTTGTCGGCGCCGCCGGTCACGACCTGGGTGTCCGGGCTACCTGTCAGGCTCCGGCCGCTTCGGTCCTATGAGCCTGCGGGGCACGCGACGATCTGATACTGAACGCATTCAGTGTCCGTGAAGTGCCCATCGCCAATGCGATGCCGGACTTCGTCCAGCACCTGATCGAAGCTCCAGGTACCCCAAACCTGGGCGGTGTCATCCCAACTAGCGGTGACGATACGGGTCCCGTCTGGGTTGAACTCCGCCGACAGCACGGTGTCGTCGTGGGAAAGGGTGGCGAGCGGGGTGCCGTCGACGTCCCAAACCCGGGCGGTGCCATCCGAACTGGCGGTGACGATGCGGGTCCCGTCGAGGCTGAACACAGCCGACAGCACGTCGTCGTCGTGGGGAAGGGTGACGAGCCGGGTACCGTCGAGGTCCCAAACCTGGGCGATGCCATCCCAACTGGCGGTGACGATGCGGGTCCCGTCAGGGCTGAACACCGCCGACTCCACGTCGTCGTCGTGGGTGAGGGTGGCGAGCGGGGTGCCGTCGAGGTCCCAAACCTGGGCGGTGTTATCCCAACTGGCGGTGACGATGCGGGTTCCGTCTGGGTTGAACACCGCCGATACCACGTCGTCGTCGTGGGTGAGGGTGGCGAGCGGGGTGCCGTCGAGGTCCCAAACCCGGGCGGTGCCATCCGAACTGGCGGTGAGGATCCGGGTCCCGTCTGGGTTGAACACCGCCGACAGCACGTCGTCGTCGTGGGTGAGGGTGGCGAGCGGGGTGCCGTCGAGGTCCCAAACCCGGGCGGTGCCATCCGAACTGGCGGTGAGGATCCGGGTCCCGTCAGGGCTGAACACCGCCGACAGCACGTCGTCGTCGTGGGGGAGGGTGACGAGCGGGGTACCGTCGAGGTCCCAAACCCGGGCGGTGTCATCCCGACTGGCGGTGAGGATCCGGGTCCCGTCTGGGTTGAACACCGCCGACAGCACGTCGTCGTCGTGGGTGAGGGTGGCGAGCGGGGTGCCGTCGACGTCCCAAACCCGGGCGGTGCCATCCGAGCTGGCGGTGAGGATACGGGTCCCGTCAGGGCTGAACACCGCCGACAGCACGTCGTCGTCGTGGGGAAGGGTGACGAGCCGGGTACCGTCGAGGTCCCAAACCTGGGCGGTGTTATCCCGACTGGCGGTGAGGATCCGGGTCCCGTCAGGGCTGAACACCGCCGACAGGACGTTGTCGTCGTGGGTGAGGGTGACGAGCGGGGTGCCGTCGACGTCCCAAACCTGGGCGGTGTTATCCCAACTGGCGGTGACGATTCGGGTCCCGTCTGGGTTGAACACCGCCGATACCACACCGTCGTCGTGGGGAAGGGTGACGAGCGGGGTGCCGTCGAGGTCCCAAACCTGGGCGGTGTCGTCCCGACTGGCGGTGAGGATCCGGGTCCCGTCAGGGCTGAACACCGCCGACTCCACGTTGTCGTCGTGGGGAAGGGTGACCAGCGGGGTGCCGTCGACGTCCCAAACCCGGGCGGTGCCATCCGAGCTGGCGGTGAGGATACGGGTCCCGTCGGGGTTGAACACCGCCGATCCCACGCCGTCGTCGTGGGGAAGGGTGACCAGCGGGGTGCCGTCGACGTCCCAAACCTGGGCGGTGTCATCCCGACTGGCGGTGAGGATCCGGGTCCCGTCAGGGCTGAACACCGCCGACAGCACGTCGTCGTCGTGGGGAAGGGTGACCAGCGGGGTGCCGTCGACGTCCCAAACCCGGGCGGTGCCATCCCAACTGGCGGTGACGATCCGGGTCCCGTCGAGGCTGAACACCGCCGACAGCACGTCGTCGTCGTGGGGAAGGGTGACCAGCGGGGTGCCGTCGAGGTCCCAAACCTGGGCGGTGTCGTCCCGACTGGCGGTGAGGATACGGGTCCCGTCAGGGCTGAACACCGCCGACACCACGTCGTCGTCGTGGGGAAGGGTGACCAGCGGGGTGCCGTCGACGTCCCAAACCTGGGCGGTGTTATCCCAACTGGCGGTGACGATACGGGTCCCGTCTGGGCTGAACACCGCCGACAGCACGCGATCGGCATGCGTGAGGGTGGCCCGCCAAGGGGAGGCGGCTACGTCGTACAAGGCGGCATAGGGCGACGTCTCATCGTTGCCACTGTTGACCGCGGTGTTAGCCGCTTCCATGGCGAGCAGCGCACCGAGCTCTGAGTCTCGTTCCAAAGCTCTGCCCGAGAGTGCTGCCAGCTCCCGGGCTCGAGCCTGGGCTTCGGCCAGGCGAGCTCGGTCGGCTTCTTGGTTGGCGCGGTCGGCTTCTTGGTTGGCGCGGTCGGCTTCTTGGGTGGCTCGGTCGGCTTCTTGGTTGGCGCGCGACTCTTGGGCTGTGGCTTCGTTTCGTTGCAGGAGTGCGACGGTTGCCAAACCTACAGCAATGACTACGGCGAGGAGTGACGCCACGAGGAGGGTTCGGAGACGATGCTTCTCGGCGCGTCGACTGGCGCCGATGTAGTCGATCTGGAGCCGGGTTGGGAACGGTGTCTTCTCTGGAGCTTGGTTGGTGAGCCACAGCTCGGCACCCTGCAGGTCCGAGCCGCGCAACAGGTAGCTGCGGTTCTGGTCGTGCTGGTCCCAGTTGAGCGCCCGTGACAGCCAATGCGTGTGGTCGCGCGTCCAATCAGGATCGACGTCGATCGCCGACACGACCCCTCGAACGACAGCTTCGAGGCTCTCGTCGACCCGAGCATCGAGAAACTGCAGGACCGCAACAGGTTGGGGACACTCATCTACATCACGACGGAGCACCGGGATGATGCGCTTCCCCAGCTCCAGGGCGCGGGCCAGCTCGAGCTGACACTCGGTCGATGCCAGCGAGTCGGGACTGATGACGAACAGGAAGGTGTCGGCGGCTTCAAGTGCTGTCCCCAACTCGCGTCGCCACGGAGCACCCGGAGGGAGATCGTCCGAGTCGATCCACACTTGCCGATCCAACTCCTCCAAGCGGCGTGTCAGATCATGGACAAACGCCTCGTCACGATGGGAGTACGAGACGAACGCGTGCAACCGCTGCGGCACCTCAGCGGCCGCAGCGGCGCTGCTCGTTACGTCCGTAGTGGTCACACACGCCCACCCAAGGTCGGGTCTCGTAAGGCGTGGTTCCTCATGAGACAGCGGCGCGCCGCGTGGTACGGCTTCATCTGTTAGGCCCATCATGGCGACAGTGCCCCCGCCCGGCAACACCCGACCTCGCCGGGTCGCTCCGGCCGTCCTGGATTGCGTCTCGATGACCATCCGCGTCACAAACCGGTTTCGTAGATCTGTCCCCGCGTCGATCGGACGAATCGGTCAAGTCCACGTGGGTCGTTCAGCGGGCGACCCCGGACGACTGGGAACCGGAACGGGTCCGACGTGCGTGCCGCGCCGACCATGAAGCATTCAGCTACGAGCCGCCGCTGGAGGACACGGATCCGGAGGCCCAGCTCGACTGGCAAAGGGAGACCGAGGCAGACCTGCCTATCCTTAAAGCGATCATTGACGGTCACGAGAGGCTTGCCGTGATTGCCACCGCTCGCGCAGGGCCGACCGCGCTCTCTTGAAACAGCGGAAGCGCACTCATGGACTCAAGCTCTGCGGAAACGACTCGAACGACTCGCGGCCGATCGCGACAAGGTCAGGATGCGGAACGCCCAATCACAGGAGAAGGTCCACGATGCGCAGCTTGCCGTCGAGGTCGCCACGTCGAATCTCCACTTCGCCAGGACTGTGACTGACCGAGCAGAGAAGTCGGCCCGGGAGGCAGTCAAGAGGCTCGAGGCGATGGAGGCGTCGCTCGGCGTCACGATTACCAGCACGATTGCACATACTCCACATCCGCATCGTCGGTCAGTCCTCGAGGAGATTGCCGATCGCTTCGCCGACGACGTCGAGATGACCGCGCGGGCGCCGTTCCGGTCTGATCGCGACGTCTCAATGCTATCGTCGCTGGCACAACACTATGGGTTGATCACGGGGTCCGCTCATGTCGGAGCTGCCAACCACGCCTATGTAAATCTAACCGGGCGATCTACTCAACGTCAGCTCAGCCATCCGATGAGGCGTCAGGAGGACTTCTTCTGTCTTGCTGACCATCAAGAACACACTGTGTCGCCGGCAAGATCTAACGACCTTGCTGCTCGGTTTCTCGATGCCTAACTTTCCGATTGCCGCGCCGTGGGAGACAGTGTGACACGCGCCCCGCGCCATGACACCTTCCCCGCGCACAGAGTCGTGATGGTCATTGTGACCGGTTCGGGCAGGAGCGGCACGAGCTCGTTGGCGGGCAGCCTAAAGCGGCTCGGCCTGTATGTACCGCAACCGGAGGTACCGGCCAAACCGACCAACCCGCGAGGGTTCTACGAGCCGCAGTGGGTAATCGACTTCCACAAACGTCATCTCCGACAGCTGTCGCTCCACAATATTGACTCAAGGCCACGCGCCAGAGAGCAGCTCGGTGCGTTGCTGAGTGATGGCACGGCGAGCGAGGAGTTGCGGGTCTGGCTCATCGAGCACATGAACAGGCACCAGATTGTTATCAAGGATCCACAAGCCTATTGGTTTAGCGACCTTTGGTCTCGCGTGACGAAGGACTTGGGGATCGACCTTCGGTATCTAACCTGCATTCGGCATCCCGCCGAGGTGGTCGGCTCGCGAGACATAGCTTACCGGCAGGACAAGCCGCCGGAACTACGCCGGACGAAGGATATTGCGAACGCTGCCGGTTGGATCAACTCGGTGTTTCTCACCGAATTGGCTGGCCGCGAACACCCTCGGGCGTTCGTGCGTTATACGGATCTGATCACCGACTGGCGATCGACGTTGGAGCGTGCCCGCCGACAGCTCTCTTTGGAGTTCAACGCGGATCTCACCGACGGTAGACCGCACGAAGTCGATGACTACTTGGACGCCGGCATGCGGCACTCCGGCATGACCTGGGACGACATCGGCGTCCCAAAGCGTCTCCGGTTGATGGGCGAGGAAGTTTGGCAACTGGTCAACGCCCTAGTCCATGAACCCAACCAGCCGCGCATATCAGGACGACTAGACGAACTCCATGATGACTACGTCGTGATGTATGAGGAGGCGTTGGCGCTCACATTCGATCACAGCCGGGCCGAGTCGGTACTCGCGGTGCGAGACGCGACCCAGCGGTATAGGCGCCAGACCACCAAGCTGCGTCGCGAGCTGAAAGCGGAACGCGCAAAGGTGCGGGAACTCGAGACGTCGTTGGCCAAGGCGGGTGCTGACGCAGAATCAATGCGCCTTAGGTCTAAACTTGGCCGTCTTTGGATGTGGTCGCGGTCCGACCCAACGGACGGCCGGGATTAGCCGTCGAAGGCGCGCCGGGCCGCGGATCTCACCGCTGACCCTGCCGCTTCCCGGGAGCCGGTCCTTGTCCTGGGTCAAAGACTCGGGCGTCCTGTGAGTGCGCCGCCGCCGGGCCTCGGACGTTGCGTCGGAAGGGAGTCGAGATGTCTGCTCCGCAGGCTGCCTTGAAGCCGTTGTGTTTCGTGTTGATGCCGTTCGGGACGAAGCCGGATCCGGCGGGCGGGTTCATCGATTTCAACGCCGTGTACCAGTCCGTGATCAGACCTGCCGTGCTCGCCGCGGGAATGGACCCGGTGAGGGCGGATGAGGAGGAACTCGGGGGCATCATCCACAAGCCGATGTTCGAACGGCTGATTCTCTGCGACTACGCCATCGCCGACCTGACAGCCGCCAACGCCAACGTGTTCTACGAGTTCGGTGTTCGCCACGGGATCCGCCCGCGAACCACGGTATCGGTGTTTGCGGAGGGCACCAGGCTCCCCTTTGACGTGACCTTCCTCCGCGGTGTCACTTACGGGCTCGAGGCGGGGGTCCCGTCGCGTCCTGAGGCTGACAGCGCCAAGATCGCCGCCGCGCTGTCGGCTGCCAGGCAGGATGCGCCCGATAGCCCCGTATACCAACTCATCACGGATCTGGCTCCAACGGACATCAGTCACTTGAGTACCGATGTGTTCCGGCACCGCGTGGACTATGCAAGGGACGTCAAGCAGCGTCTCCACGCCGCTCGCAAGAGCGGGAAGGCCGCCGTGGACGTCGTCCGTGATGAAATCGGCGACATCGGCGACGCCGAAGCCGGTGTGGTCGTCGACCTGTTGGTGTCGTACCGCGCCGTTGGCGAATGGGACGCCATGATCACCTTGGTCGACGAGATGTCCGACCCGGTCAAGGCGATCCGTGCTCGTCCGCGAGCAACTCGGGTTGGCGCTGAACCGCGCCGGCCGCAGCGACGAGGCCGAACAAGTCCTGCGACACGTGGTCGAAGAGAACGGCCCGAGCAGCGAGACCTACGGTTTGCTCGGCCGCGTCCACAAGGACAGGTGGGAGGAGGAACTGAAGGCAGGAAACGAGTTCGAGGCACGCGGTCACCTCAAGGCGGCTATCGACGCCTACCGGCGTGGGTTCGAGGCAGATTGGCGGGACGCGTACCCTGGGATCAACGCCGTCACGCTGATGGAACTCGCTCAACCGCCCGACCCGGTCCGCCTCGAGCTCCTCCCGGTCGTCCTGTACAGCGCCTGCCGCCGCATCGCCGGTGGTACACCCAACTATTGGGACCACGCGACCCTCCTCGAGCTCGAAGTGCTCCGCAACAACTTCGACGCTGCGACCGACCACGCCCAGGATGCCCTCGCCGCCGCAGAGGAGCAATGGCAACCCGAGACCACGCTGCGCAATCTCCGCCTCATCCAACGCGCTCGCGAGGACCGCAACGAAGACACCAGCTCGATCACGCCCATACTGGAAGCATTCGATCGCAAAGCCCAGGAACTGCATGCGCCCGGAAGCTGAGCGATCGTTGGGGCGACGGATCCCAATGTGGCGGGGTCGGCTCCTCGCCGAGAAATGCGAATACTCGAGGAAATGCGGCTCGAGCGCACTTCGCGCTAGAGCCGCACGATGCTCTGCTTGTAGGCCTTCCTGGCGCGGATCCTGCTGAGCACGACGAAGATCAGGAAGGACAAGGCGGCGAACAGCAGGCCGAAGATGACGTAGCCGAACGCAACTTCGGCGCGAACCTGGCTGACCGTTTCACCCTCTTCCACCAGGGACTCGGCCGTTAGGAAGCCGCCGACTCCCGCGACCAGCGCGAACACGACGTTCGAGATGACAAGGTTGCGACCCACGCGGTGCGGGTTGCTCTGGCGCCGGTAGTAGCGGATTGGGAAGACGATCAACCCGGTGATGGCAAGCGTTGTGACGAAGATGACGAGCGCGTCCCCGACGATGATGCCAACGGCGTCATCTTCTGTGTCGAAGAGCATGAGCAGGCCGGCCACCGTGGGGAGGATGAAGTCCACCCAGCGGAAAGGGAATATGTCACCGAGCCCCCGCCGCGGTGGATCGGGAGGTGTCGGCAGAACCCCGCTGGCGGTTGGGCTCGGCGGCGAAGGAAGCGTCGCCGCCATCGCGCCGGTGGCACGCGGTTGGGCGTGGTCTTCTTCCGGCGGCGCAGGCGGTGTGAGCACGTCAGACACCCGGGCTTCAGCGTCCGGTTCGGGCGGCAACGGGGCGGCGAGTGGCTCGCTCGGGGGCTGCACTGGGACCGACAACGACTCCGCTGCCGCCGCACCGTCTGTCGCGGCAGCGAGCTGCAGAGGCTCGAGTTCAGCAGGCGCAACTACCGGGACCGTCCACCCGGCCTCTTCGAGTCGCTCGACGAGGAGCCGGGCCACTGAATCGAGCTTCTCCATCGGAGTGGGATGGATGCAGATCCACTGCAGCGGCGCTAGCTCATAGAGGAAGAACCCACGTGGTTCGGTCGGCTCGATCAACACCGGGATCACGTCCTTGTCCAGATGGTCGGCGACCGCGAGCTCCTTCTTCAACTGCTTGGACGTGTTGCATGCCTCGGAGAAGACGATCACGAGACATCGCGAGGCGGCAAGGTGCTCGACGATCGCGTCCCGCCAGTCCTCGCCACCCTCGATCTCGGCGTCCCACCAGACGGAGGGTCCGAGGCTCTCCAGAACCGGGACGAGCTTCCCTACGAACTCCTTGTCCGTACGTCGATAGCTGAGGAAGATGTCGGGACCGTGCCGTGGGACGGGCTCGCTCGCGCTCACATTGAGCCTCCCAATCCGACGCTGATCGTCGATCGCACGAGACCGGCGTTGACCGATATTGCCGGCTGAGGACGATAGCGAAATGTCATCGCCTGGGTTCGGATCTGCGGCGCTCCTCCACTAGACATGGAGTCGCGTCTCGGCGATGTTCGAGGACGAGAGCGTGCCCTTGGACGGCAGCGATGAATCTCGTCGAGCCGTGGCCGAGGGGATGGCGACGATCAGCGTCATGCGCGAGCTGTTGGAGAGCGCCGCTCGCCGGACGCCACTTCCTTGTCGTGACCTGCTAGGTCACACTACGGGCCTGCTCAGGCTTGTTTCATGACCGATTGTCCTGGGACGCATGTGGGGTCGTCGCGGAGCAGACCGGCTACTGGTGGTGCATCGACAGGAGGGCCGCGGTGACCCCGTCGATCTTCCCGGACTCCTCGAGACCGAACGCCTTCTGGAACCTGCGGACCCACACCGTCGTCTCCGACCCGAAGATGGCGTCGGCGCCATCCTCGGGCAGCGCCTTCGGGTTCCAAGCGAGCAGACACTCTTGGAACCGCTTCACCGCCGGTCCCTTCATCCCCTTGTCCAGTGTCATCTCGTCCTCCTGTATGCCGGTGTGTTGCGCTTGGGCAGTCGCGTCTGCGTCGTCGGGCTTGCCTCCGGGAACGGTCGACCAGTCCACGGTCACCGATGTCGGACCCTGATCCAACTGGAAGTGCATTCGGTCGGGCTTCGACCAGTGCCCGCCCCACGACCACACCCGAGCACCCTTGGAGTTGCGGATGGCCATCGCCGCCGCCACGTGGCCGGAACGGAACTTGCCGGCGTACGGGTCCCCGTCGGTGTACGGGTTCTCGGTCGGGTCGATGTCGACGGCGATCCCGGCGGAGTGGAGCGACGGCTGGTCGGTGCCGGCGATCATCCGGCAGTTGTAGGCCCAGCACGACCGGGGTACGTACCCGGAGGACTGCAAAGCCTGCTCCAGAGCCCGGTAGGCGTCGGCCGCCGGGGCGGGCACCCCGCCGATCGTCCGTCCGAAGAACTCGACATCGGCGTAGGCCCCGCCTCCCTTCCGGCACATCCAGTCTTTCCACATCTCGCGGAGCAACGACGTTGTCGCCTCCAGCGTCAGGTTGGGGTCCTGTCGTTCGCCGTCGCCCTCTGGTTCGAGGAACTCGGCCGGGATGGTGTCATCGCCCATCGTGCGCATACTCCTCTCTGATCGCCTGGATCGTGATGCCTTCGTTGGCCTGATAGGTGTTCGTCGGGTCGTCGAACCGCCGCATCTTCGAGTCGCCGGCGTGGTGTACCGCCATCAGCTGCCACGCCTGGTTGAACACCGGGCTCCCCGAGCTGCCCCCTTCGGTGGGGGCCGTGTAATGGGCCTTCGCCAGCGCGGAGTCGTAGGCGAGCAGGTCGTTGCCCCGGATGGAGAACTTCAGGCCTCCTCCGGCGGGGTGACCTATCACGTACACGTAGGCGCCTTCGGTGAGGGGTGGTGGGACGGCGGCGACCTCGATGGGTTGCCCGATGACCGGATCCGGTCCGGGGAACGTGAGGAGGGTGACGTCGCATTTCCCGGGCGGAGAGCTCCACACCGACTCGAGCCCGGTGAGCACCAGTGCCTGCCCGGCGGTCGACTTGGTGACATCGAAGGCGGCCCGGGCCTCGCCGGGGAGCAGCTTGCCCACCCCGGGCTCGGGACTGACCACATGGGCGTTGGTCACCAGGATCGGCGTCTCCTGGAGGTCAGGGTGGATGAGCGCCCCTGAGACAAGGAACCCGGTGCCCCACGGTTCCTCGGAACTGTCGGTGATCTTGCACACCGACTCGGCGCAAGACAGGCCGCGGGCGAGATGCTTGTAGCCGACCGGGAGGGCGGTTCCGAAGATCTTCTCCAGCTGGAAGGCCGACTCGGGAAGCTCCACCTCCGCCCCTGCCCCCAACTGCAGCTGCCGATCGGCGATGGCGATGAGCACCGGATGCTGTGGGGGCAGCTCCCACACCTCGATCAGCTGGCGACGGAGGGCCTGGAGCTCGAAAGGGTTCGCCAGCTGGGCGGTGGCCAGCGACTCGGCTGCTGTGATCGCTTGGGCGATGGCGGCGTCGGAGACCTCGCCGGCCATCAGGCACTCGATCTCGGTGGCCCGCTCCCACACCGATCTGAGGTCGGGGTGGCGTGCTGTCGTTCTCTCGAGAACCGACGCCGTCACCTCGGCGACGTCGAAGCCGGGGGAGACGGCGATGCCGTCGCGTCCGGCACGGCTCGCCAGCGCCACCAGGTTCACCCCGTGCCAGAGGGGGTCGGTGCCGAGTCGGTAGCCCGCCAGGCACGAGTCGATGGCGGCGAGGAGATCGGCGGGTCGGCCGCCGGCGATGAATCGCTCCTTGCGGATCCGGCCGATCAATCCGAGTGCCTCCCCGCGTTCCCGATCGTCGTCGCACGCCTCGGCCATCCCAGTGGCGACCAGCTCGGCGGCGTGGAGGGCGCCGGTCTCGATCAGGCTCTGGCAGTAGCGTCGGGAGAGGGTGGTGTCGATGGCACCGACCGCCCACGCCGCTTCGGCGACGGCGATCAGATCCTGGAACCGGCGGTGCTCCTGGAGGACCTGGAGCGCGTCGCCGATCAGGGAGGCGTCCAGCGTTTCGTCCCAAACCCTCGCCCGGATCTCGCCGACGGCGACCGAGATGTCTTCCGGGACGCCGCTCTTCAAGCTGTCGAGGAGCCGCTGACCCAGCGCCGTGTCGAGGAACGACATCGCCCTCACAGCCCCAGACCCTGCCGCATCGACTCCTGCACCACGTTCTGGCGGAGGTACTTGCCGACCGGATGCCGCATCACCCCCCCGTTGTCGACGACCCGATCCTCCACCACCTCCTCCCGGTTGCGCCGGTAGTCCCGGGCGATGAGCGGTTCAGCGGCACACACCGGGTCGAGGCGGTCGACGACGTTCACCCAGCGGGGCAGCGCGCCTGGAAACCCGTCATCCTTGGACCATTCCGGGCGGAGATTGTGCTGGACCTCGGACACGCCGAGCGGAGTGCCGACCGTGACCAGCAGGTCGATGTCCGAGGTACCCGCAACCCGCTTGAGGCAGTCGTAGGCGATGACCGACCCCAGGCTGTGTGCCACCACCACGTGCGGACGCCCGACAACCTCACCGAGCCCGCCGACAAATCGGCGGCGCACCTCGTCCCGGACCTTGTAAGTGGCATCGGGACGCGGCGAGTGGCTGGTGTTGAAGAGGTAATGATGGACATCCCGGAGCAGCACCCGCATCAGCGGGCGCTTGACGAACCAGGGCAGGGGGACCGCCTCGAGCGCCGAGGCGGCCACCCTGGCCTCGTCCCCCAGCGGAGGATCGGAGCGGGCCTCGCCGGCGGCATCGGGCTCGTCAGGATGGTCCAGGTCGTAGTTGGCCATCATCGTCTCGATGAAGGCCAACTCGTCACCGGAGGCGGCGGCGACATAGGACTCGTCGATCTCGACCAGCGAGCCCGGTTCGATTCCCTCGTAGCCGATCGACTCCCGGATCTCTCCGCTGTCGGAGGCGCCCGCGTACATCACATCTGCCCAGTAGACCATCGACGACGTCACCCCGTGGACCTCGAGATCGAGTCCATCGCCACCGTCAGCAAGGTTCCGCCTCCACATATCGAGCAGGGCCGGTGCCGAGGGCTGGTTCATGATGCCGTGGATGAAGGTGACGTGCCCCATGATGCGCTGAGACTATCTCCCGCAACAGACCGGTGCCCGGCGTGGTTAGCTGGGACTGTGACCACGGTGATTTTCGCCGGCCACATGGTCGACGCCCCGGGTCGGGAGCCGCCGAGGTTCCCGGCGGAGAAGGTCCCCGCCGCGCGGGAAGCGATCAGGCACGCCATCGTGGCCGTCGATGATCCTGAAGCGGCGGCGGTCTCCGGTGCGGCATGCGGTGGCGACTTGCTCTTCTGCGAGGAGTGGCTGGCCACCGGGCGTGAGCTGCGTGTATACCTTCCCAAGGACGAGGAGGCGTTCCTCGACGAGTCCGTGCGATTCGCCGGTCCGGAATGGGAAGCTGCCTACCGGCGAGTGGTCTCGCATCTCAACACCGAACGGGCGGGTCAGGGGTCGGAGAAATCGGGCGACCCGCACGTCCTCAACACAGTGCGCATGCTCGATGCCGCCCGCGCCAACCCACCTGTGCGTGGCATCGTCCTGTGGGACGGACAGAGCGGTGACGGCCCCGGGGGTACAGGAGAGATGCTGGCCCAAGTGCGGGCCGCCGGTGGGAGTGTCCAAATCATCGACCCGGCAGACCTTCGCGGCGCCGGCGATTCCCGATGACGCTGCGGACCACGGCCGCGCAGGAGGACAGTCGGTCCGACGTCGAGGCGTTTTGACGGTGCGCTTCGGTCGTTCGAGAGATTGACCCCGGGGACTTCGGCAGCTTCCTTCCTCGTGCTCAACTCGGATCGGCACAGGGCCGGCACAAGAGCGAAGCAGAGATTTCGCGATCTGATTCTCCCCTGGGAGCATCGGACTTCAAGGTCCGGTACCACGGCTTGGGGTGGGGGTACGCGTCACTTCTGCAGCCGTCGAACCAAGGCGACGAGGGGATTCCCCTTGCTCGGCTCCGGGTTTCGCTCGCCCTACCGGCTGCCCCGAGGTTTGTGGAGGCTGTCCGGATGACCGGGGGAGGTCCAACGTGGCAAGATCACCGTGTCCAGCAAGCAGGGTCAGCCGCGGGTCATGGGCGGCTGCGGCGGAGGGGTTGATGACGCTGTCTGGGGAGATCCCGGTGGTATCAGGCGAAGGCCCGTCGCCCGCTGGGTCCCGGTCAGGGATGGGTGCGGTCACCCATGCGGAGGGGGTGACGTTCCGTGTTTGGGCGCCGTTCGCCACCGGCGTGTCGGTGGCGGGCAGCTTCAACGGGTGGTCCGTCGATTCTCATCCTATGTCGCCACAGGGCGGTGGGGTGTGGTCCGTCGATGTCGACGGGGTGCAGGAGGGCGTCGAGTACCGGTTCGTCGTCTCGACCGATGAGGGAGTGCTGTGGCGCAACGATCCCTACGCCCGGGCGATGACTCATTCGGCAGGCAATTCCATCGTGTGCGCACCGGAGTTCGACTGGGGCGATACGCCGTTCGAGATGCCGTCGTGGGACGACCTCGTGATCTACGAACTCCATGTCGGCACGTTCAACGATGCCCCCGGCGGTGGGCCTGGCGGCTTCGACAGTGTGGAGCGGCGGCTCGGCTACCTGCGCGACCTGGGGGTGAATGCCATTGAGCTGATGCCGTCGGCGGAGTTCGGCACCGACTTCTCGTGGGGCTACAACCCGGCGCACATCTTCGCCATCGAGGAGGCGTACGGAGGGCCGCGGGCTCTCAAGGCGCTGATCCGGGCTGCCCATGCCCATGGCATCGCCGTCCTTCTCGATGTGGTCTTCAACCATCTCGGCCCGACCGACCTCGACCTGTGGCGGTTCGACGGCTGGAGCGAGAACGACAAGGGCGGCATCTACTTCTACAACGACTCCCGCAGTCAGACTCCGTGGGGCGACACCCGCCCCGACTACGGGCGCACGGAGGTGGCGGACTTCCTGGCCGACAACGCCCGGATGTGGCTCGAGGAGTTCCGCTGTGACGGGCTGCGCTGGGATGCCACCGCCTTCATCCGGAACGTGCACGGCAACGACGACGATCCGGCCCATGACGTGCCCGATGGGTGGCGGCTGTGCCAGCGCGTCACCGCGGAGACAATGCAGCGCCAACCGTGGAAGCTCCACATCGCCGAGGATCTCCGCGACAACCCCTGGTTGACCGCACCGGTGGAGGTCGGCGGCGCCGGGTTCAGCACCCAGTGGGACGGCGGCTTCGTCCACCCTGTCCGGGAGGCGATGACGGCGGTGTCCGACGGGGGGCGCAACATGAGGGCGCTCGGTGACGCCATCGTCCGCCGCGACCACAGCGATGCCTTCAGGCGGGTCATCTACACCGAGTCGCACGACGAGGTCGCCAACGGCAAGCAGCGCCTCCCCGAGGAGATCGCACCAGGGGACGCCGGGAACGTCTGGGCGCAGAAGCGCTCCACGCTCGCCGCCGCGCTCGTGTTCACGACGCCGGGCATCCCGATGCTGTTCCAAGGTCAGGAGATTCTCGAGGACGCCTGGTTCCACGACCAGGATCCGATCGACTGGAGCAAGGAACACACCTACGGAGGCATCCTGAACCTCTACCGCGACCTCATCCACCTTCGCCGCGATCATGACGGCAGCACCCGGGGTCTGCGGGGCCACCACGTGAACGTCCACCACGTCAACGACGAGGACAACGTGATCGCCTTCCACCGTTGGCACCACGGCGGGCCCGGCGACGACGTGGTCGTCGTCGTCAACGTCGGCAATCGTCGCTACGACTCCTACCGCATCGGGCTGCCCCGGTCGGGCCGGTGGAGGGTCCGGTTCAACAGCGACTGGGCCCGCTACAGCGCACTGTTCGACGACCACTCCAGTCTCGACACCATGGCGGGCGATGAGCCGCGAGACGGCATGGCCCACAGCGGCGACGTCGGCATCGGCCGCTACACGGCGATCGTCCTCTCCCAAGACGCCATCTGAACCCGGCCAGCAGCCTCAGCGGGAACTGTACGGGGGCCCGACTTCGGGTCCAGGCCACCAGGCTCGACCTTGATAGAGTGTCCGGAAGGCGCTCGATCCTGATTCTCGAAATCGTGTGGTCGGCCTGACTCCTTGCGACGGGCGTCGGGTTGATCTTGATGGGGGTTTCTATGGCCGAGGGTGAGAACGTTTTCCCGCTGGACATCACTGAGCGAGCACCTGGCGAACGTCCATGGAAGTTCCGGCCCGAGGGCTATCTCGTGGTAGTGCTCTCTGATGCGGATGAGGCGCAACGAGCAGAGGCGGCACTCGTTGAAGCCGGGTTCGCCTCTCACGACATCAAGCTCTACATGGCGGAGCAGATCCTCGCGACCTATGAGATCTACAAGGGACAAAGGAGTCTGGCCGACAAGGCAGTGGGGGCCGTTACGGACGATATCGAGGGCCGGGATCTCTACCTTGCCTACGCGCGAGAGAATCGATGCGCGTTGTGGATCCGCACCCCGGACGAAGCTCGTGTGCCCAAAGCGCTTCGTGTACTCGCCGATCGAGACTCCCTGCATGTGCGCTACTACGGAGCCGATACCGAGACCGACTACCACGTCTCTTGACCGCGGCCTTGTGGAAGGCCCGCGGAGTTGGGGGCCAGCAACCTCCCTTCGAGAGGTGCAGCCTGAGTAGCCGACACGAGGAGGAAGAACATGGAGGCGCAGGGTGACTGGATGACCACCACGCGTCGCATCTGGCTCTGGCCAGTGTCGATCCTGATCGGCTTCCCGATCGGAGGGTTGATTGCTGACCTGGTGGTTGACGGAGTGGACTCCGTAGGGGCGGCGATCGGCGCCGGTCTCATCGCGGGCGCAATCATCGGAGCAGCAGAGTGGTATGCATTGCGCCAGTGGGTCTCGTGGCTCTGGATCCCGGCGACCAGCGTAGGGATGGCCGTCGGTCTCGCCGCCGGAGCAGCACTGGTCGACTACGGGATTAGCCGAGGAGACCTCGCCATCATGGGCGCGGTAACCGGCGTGGGTGTGGGGGTCATGCAGGCGTTCGTACTGGCGCGCCACGGGATCCCCGGGGCGTTCTGGTGGGCGGTGGCCAACCCGCCCGCCTGGGCGCTTGGCTGGTTCGTAACGTCGTACGTAATCGCAAGGAACATCGAAGACCGGTGGCCGAACTTCGGTGCGAGCGGAGCGATCGTCTTCGGACTGTTGACCTGGCTGGTCCTCGCGCTGCTGTTCCGAGCGGCTGCACCCCGGCAGGCAGCGGCTTCGGCCGATCGGTGACCATAGAACGCGTCGCGGGCGCTCTCCTCGTCCTCCTGCCACTCGCCTTCAACGCGTTCTTCCTGCTCCTCGCACGACGCTTCGACTACCCCACCATCCTGCGCAGCCCAACCGAAGACATTCTGAGCCGATTCCATGCCGGCGGGGTCAGCCTCAAGCTGACTTGGTACGGCTTCATGCTCACCGCCGTCCTCCTCGCCCCGCTTGTCGTGCTGCTCGGACAGGTGCTCGCCGCCGACAGCCTCGCCGTCGTGCCTACCGCGACCGTAGTTGGTGTCCTCGCCGCGGTCGTGCAGTTCCTCGGGCTGGCGCGTTGGCCGTTCCTCGTGCCGGCGTTAGCCCGCACATATGCCGATTCCGCCTCGACCCAGGCGACACGCGATGCCACCAAGGTTGTCTTCGACTCGTTCAACCGCTACCTCGGCGTCGGGATCGGGGAGTGCCTCGGTTACCTCCTCACTGGAGTGTGGAGTCTGCTTATCGGGATAGCGATGCTCCAGTCGTCCACGTTCGATCCGTGGCTCGGTTGGCCCGGGATCATCATCGGCCTCTCGCTCGTCGTCGGGTCGCTCGAGTTCGTCGGCCGCTTCGAGGAGCAAGGCTGGAGGCTCGTCGGCGCGGTCATCCCCATCGCCTACATCGCGTGGTCACTCTGGCTTATCGTCGCAGGACTGGTACTCCTGCTCGGGTAGAAGTTGCGGTGGTGGACGAGATCCGCTGCCCTGGGCCGCCGGCGACCTGGCGTCGCCTCGCCGTGGTGGTCGCCATCTCGTGCCCGATGCTCGGTCGGCTCGTCGCCTCCCGCGGCGTCAGGTGGGGGCGACTGGGTCGAGGACGACCACCGGGGCGGGGGAGTGGTCGGGTTGGCTCCGGCTTGGGGTACGGCGGACAACGACAGCGGTGTGCACGCGGGGCGTAACGAGTGCGCGCACTCGGTGGGGAGGAAGGCCTAGGTAATCCGAACGCCAAGGGTTGCGTTTTCACCCAGCTCGAGTGTGAGACTGCTCGACGACTCGGGATCGGCATTCTCCCCTTCCTCCTCAAAGAGGATGCGTTCAGGCAGCGAGACTTCTTGCCTGGGCTCGACCCGACATGAGGCGCAGGCGAGACGAACCGACACCGTCTGGTCGTACAGAGGTGGTGCTCCCAGCCCACTCCGTGTTGAGGGGAACCGTGATGACTGACCCTGTCCACTGTTGACCCGAAGGCGGACCGCGATCGACAGGTGCGGTTGGCAACCACTTGTCGCGGCCGCGGCGACTCCAGGGAGCGGCCACGCCGGCTACGCCGGCGTCGGTGCTACGGCAGCTGGGTGATGCGCCCCTCCCCGCCGGCGGGGTAGTCGGCAGCATCGATGACCCCGTCCAGCGCGTCGACCACGTAGTTCGCCAGCGCCTGCTGGTAGGTCACTCCCAGCGTGGTGAATGGGATACCGTCGAACGGGTACTGGTCCCCGTTCTGGCGGGGCAGGAAGTCGATGTGGTGCCGGTCTGTTAATCCGAAAGTTGAGGGTTCGAGTCCCTCCCCCGGAGCCTTCGGACCGCCGGAAACCCGAGTGCGACAAGGGTTTCCGGTTTCACGACCTTCTCGGCCAATCGCCCGACTGGCCGAGAAGGCCAGTCGGGCGATTGGCCCGTTTCACATGTCGGGCTCGACTCGGATGGGCACAGGGCCGGCACAGGAGCGAAGCAGAGACTTCGCGATCTTGGCTCAGGAGCAGCTCGGACTCCTGTGGAGCAGTTGATCCGGTACCGACTCGAGCTGTCTTCCGGTCCGTGAACAGGGGAGAGTGAGTCTCCGCCGAGAGCAGCTATTCAACTGATGCCAGGCCGGTGGGTCCGGGCTGGCAGCTCGACCGGCGCGGCCGATGCGAGCCAGTCCATTACTTGGTCGACCACGGCGGGATCGTTGAGCAGTCCGGCGTGGTGGACCCCGCCGATCAGGACGGTGTGGGTTGGCTCCTGCCCGGTCCCACGGGTGCTGCTTGGCGGCCTGACCACGAGATCACCGAGCATGGTGCCGACGGGATGGGAAGGATCGGAGGTGACGGTGCCGCCGATCAGGTGGTAGCGGACTGGCGAGGCGCGTTTGGGCCCGGTATCGACGCTGGGTGCATCGGTTGCGCCGGGGGTGTCGACGCCGAGATCCTTGATCCCCTGGCTGCGCCCGTTGAGGAACCCGGCGAGCGGGCGACTGGACGAGGACAGGTCGAGGCTCCACGCCACGGCCTGGGTGAGCTTCTCAAGCGGTGTTCCCCGATGGGGGGACCCGATGGTCACCACGTCGGTCAGGTTGTCGAACCAGCGGTGCCCGGCTCGCTCGCCTGCTTCGGCGGCGGTAGCTGCGACGAGGCCGCCCATCGAGTGACCGACCAGGGCGATCGAATCGATCTGGACTGGCCAGTGGCCTGCGAGCTTCTCCAGCAGTGCGCCGAGCCGGACGCCATTGATAGCAATCGGTAGCCCCGTGTTGTAGCGGACCGAAAGCGGGGTGAAGGCGGGATGGGCGGCCAGTGACCGGGCCAGACCGGGGGCATGTTCGGTGCCGCTCCAGCACCGTTCGGTCCTGGCCAGCCCGTGGATCAGCACGACCAACCTGCCGCTGGCCTCGGGGACGGCGGCGGCCACCCCTGGGCCAATGGGCACCGGAGTCCCACTCCCGTCGTAGAGGACCATCGGGGTCGCCAGGTCGTCGTGGATTCGATCGAGGCGATCACCCCACAACCCGTTGATGAGCGCTTGGATGGACTCTGCCGTTGGTGGCTTGCGAGTCATCGCCGTGTCCAGGCCGGCGCCCAATACAGTCGCCCCGAGCCGGACCAATCCGTAGATCAGACTCGAGATGCCGCCGTGATAGGCCTCGGCTGTTCTGCTCGCCGGCCCCAGCCTCGTCACCCAGCGCCCGGCGATGGTGCGGTGCATCCCCTCCACCGGTTCCACGATCCGCTCGACGGTCAGCGCCAAGGCGCTACCGATGCTCACCAGGTCTGGCCCCTCTCATCCGGTACCGCACCGTAACGTTCGTGAGGTGGCGGGCTCGCCGCGCCAGCCAGATGTCCGCGGCAGAGCGCAACGAACTCGGAGCCATCCAGCGTCTAGGGCCGCCGTGGCTCGGATCGAGCTCGGCGTGGGCGTCGCCGGCGACGTTGCGCGATTGAAGCAACGCATGGTCGGAAGTGAACACCGGCGATGGCGAGGGTCGCCAGCCAGTCCCTCCTCAACCTGTGACGCGGACGGGCGTGGGTGGTGCTGGTTGGCTCGGTGGACTCCCTCCATTCCTTGCTGGTAGCAATGGTGGGTGCTCATCCTGCTGCCGGCGTTGCAGGCGAAAACGCCGGTGAGCCATCGCAAGCTTCTCGATCTGACCGAACCGTCGTTTCCGCCGCTGGTGTCGACCCGAACCGCCGTCCTCGATGCCGCTTCGACATCGGTCACGTCGGAGCCCGACACTTCAAAGAGAACCGGCATTCTGATGACCCCGGCTCATCGTGTTGGCCGTTCGTCATCGGCTGTCGGCGTCTGCTGCTCCGGTGTTCTGCCCCGCGATGATCCTCCAGATCCCGTCGGCTCGGCGCCAGACGTAGCTCGGAAGGCCGGCCGCCGTCGGGTTGCCCTCGAGGTCAACGTACTGCTGGCGGACACCGGTGAGCGCGACGTCGGGCGAGATGAACAGGACGTGCTCGACCTGGTAGGTCACCGAGCCGTTCGACATCGCACCGGGCAAGACCGTTCGAGTGAACTCGCCGATGGCGTCGAGCCCGATCAGGCGCCTGCCACCGCCGGTGACCCACACTGCCAGCGGGTCGAACAGCTCGAGGAAGGCGTCGGCGTCCTCGTGCCGTTGCGTCCGTTCGAGTTCGACGACCCGCTCCACAAGGGCATCGACATCCGCCCGTGGCGACCCAGGTGGCGAGACGGATGGCATGCGGCGAGCCTAGGTGGTCGGCGAGTTCGTCGACACGGTCGAGGCCACCGGTTCCGCCGGTGACGAATACGTGCACCCGGCGACCGTGTCAATCGTGTCCCAACATCGGCGGTTCGATGCCTGACGTCACCATCGTGGCGGCGCTGGTGAGTGCGGTCGCTGCCTTCGTCGTCGGCGCTGCCTACTACGCCGCTCTCGGTGACCAGTTGGCCCGAGTTAGCGACGCGGCGACGTCGCGAGCCAATTCGGTGTCAGAGACATCGGTTTTGCGGCCCGGCACCCGTCTCACATGGGTGGCGTTGACCAACCACAGTTCGGCGACCCGGTGCTCGAGCCCGTAGGTAGGCCGCTTCTAATGCACCTGGCCGAGCAGAGCGACGGCGATCGAGTTCGCTCTCGAGATCCGCAACGCGCCTGAGTGGCCCATTGAAGCGGCTCGCAGAGGGAGTCGCTTCAATGGGCTGGGAGCCCGGGTGCTCTATGCGGCGACGGTGGTCGCCGCGATGGCCGGGACCTCTAGTCCCGTGTGGGTGATCTCGACCTTGCGGGGCTTGGCATCCTCGGCTACGGGGATGGTCACCGTGAGCACGCCGTTCTCGTAGGCGGCGGTGATGTGCTCGCGGTCCAGGCTCTCCCCGAGGAACAGGTGACGGCTGAAGTCACCCTGGGCCCGCTCTGTCATCTGGATCTGATCGCCTTCGGCCGGATCCCAGCTGCGCGTTGCTCGCACGGCGAGGACATCCTTCTCGACGGTCAGCTCGATCGAGTCGGGATCGGCGCCGGGCAGGTCGAGAACAACCTTGAACTCGTCGCCCCGACGGTAGGCGTCCACCGGGATCTGTCTGATCCGGCGCTGGCTGAGCAGCTCCTCGGTGACCCGGTGGTACTCGTGCAATGTTTCGAGTCGCATCAACATGGTTCTATTCCTTCGGTTGACCTCGAGTGTGCCGGCGGTCGGCGACCGCTCCGCCTCGATGTCTGAACGGATCATAACCCAGTCATACGTAACTAGCAAATCATTGCCTGAAACAATGAACTATGATGCTGCTGCATGGCGCACTGGAGCTTTCTCACCAACCATGCCCGGGTCCTGGCTTGCATCGCCCACGACCCAGGGGTCCGGCTGCGCGACATCGCCGCCACGCTGGGCATCACCGAGCGCAGCGCCTACGGCATCGTCACCGACCTGACCGAAGGCGGCTACATCGTCAAGGAAAGAGAGGAAAAGGACGGCCGTCGCAACCGCTACCAGATCCAGACACATCTCCCACTGCGAGAAGCCATCAACCGGGAGCGGACCATCGGCGAGATCCTCGACCTCCTAGTCGACACCAACACCCTCACCGAACGACGAGAAGGGCGTGGCTGACACCGGCAACAGGATCCCCGAGCCGTCGCCCGGTCTGTAACGAGTTTCAATGCCCGAGCGAGAAGACATGGGTAGTGGCCGTCGTCAAGTCGATCGGGGCCGAGATCACGATCGACTGTTCCGGTCAGGCCAGCTTCCTGGCCAATAAGAAGGTGACCGGCCGCTTCGACCGAGCTCGGAGCGTTCGGTGGCGCCCGGCGCCGATCTGGGTGGTCAACTCGACGTCGATCAGATCCTGCAGCGGCTGCCCTGGCAGCGGCCGGCGGAGCAGATGCTGATGCCGTCGTCGCCCAGGCGTGCCAACAGATCGGCGAAGGTTGATGCTTCGTGGGGTGCGGCTACCAGCGGTCCCGGTGGACGACTTCGTCGAAGGGGCGCCGGTTGTGCTTCTTGATGGGGGTGAGTGGTCGGTCCGCCGGATGACCTAGGGCGATCAGCCATGCGCAGACGCGGTCTTCGGGGAAGCCCAGGAGGCGCCGGGCCATGTCCTGATCGCTCACCGCCGAGTGCCCCGTGCCGATGCCGAGATCCGCGGCGGCGAGCATCATGCTCATCGTGACCTGGCCAAGGTCGTAGCTGATGGACTCGGCGGTGTGCTGGTCGGCGACCCGTGGCGCGATCAGCGCGATGGTCGCAGCCGAGCTCGCCACATGGCCGGCGCCACGCCACACGCCGGAGAGATCTTGCAGGCGCTGCGCGTCCGTGACGACGACGAAGTCCCAGCGTTGCTGGTTGGACGACGACGGCGTCAACCGCCCGGCCTCGAGGATGCGGTCGAGCTCGCCTGGGTCGATCGGGGTGTCCTCGAATGATCGGATGTTGCGTCGTGCCCTGATTGCGTCCCATGTCTCCAAGGGGTCTCCTCTCTCGAAATCGACACGGTCCGGTCGCTCAGCCGGACGGGGGATGATCTCAAGGCGCCGCCGAACGGGCGAAGAAGCGTCGAGGCGCCCCGTCGGCCAGTCTCCCGCCAGGGACGGTACTCGTAGGGGATATTGGTGCGGACGTGGTGTGCCCTCCTCATACATGACGAGGACCTGACCCTGAGACTCTCCGAGGCGTCGCCCGAACCGCCTCGAAGAGCAAGCCCAAGCCGGCAGGAACTGATCCTCGGGAACCGACGGTTCTTACCAGGTACTGGTTGCGATACCGATCATATGGTCCGTGCCCGTTGGGCGGTGTCGCCGTGCCGGCGCACAAGTGAGGTGCCGACCACCAGCAGCCAGAGAGTGATAACGGTGGGTCCGAGGATGGTCAGGTTGCGGGAGGCCAGGGTTGGCTCACCGGCGTAGGCCTGAACCACGCCGGCCCCGACCGAGAGTATGCCCGCCGCCGCCGCCACCCATCCCAACCACCTCGGGTATGTCGAGTCGAGGGCGATCGCCAGCCCGAAGAGGAGAAAGGTGACGCCGGCGAAGATGAAGTTGAAAAGGCTGGCGAGGGAGAAGTTGACGGTCTCGTTACCGGCGACGATGAGGAGTGCGCTGGCCGCCTGATCGGGAGTTGCCTGAGACCACTCCTCGGCCAGCTGGCGGGCGCCGACGCCGTCCATGACCACCAACAGCATTCCGATTGTTATGCCGGTGACTGCGGTCAGCATCCCGAATTGCGCCAGCGCCTGGGGGAGTGCGCCGCTGATCGTTCGATACAGGGCGAACAGACCGTAGAGCATCAGAAGGATCCCGAGGGTGATGATGAGATGGAGTGTGATCCAGGACCCGGATCCGGCGATCACCCCTGCAGTACCCATTTGATCATCGATCGGAGTCTGCGGATGGAAGAGGTTGCCGATCATGCCGAGGAGTGAGCCGAGGATGGCGGCCCAACCTCCCAACCAGATGACCCAATGGTCTGATGTCTGCGGTGGTGTGGACATGGCTGCCTCCCTTGGCATACCTCTCACATGCTGCCGTTTCCGCATCGGAGTGTCGTGGCTTGACGTCACCCGATGCATATATCACAATGACCTATGAATATGAACTATACGATACTCCACATTGGCATGTCAACCCCTGGATCGCAGCAGTGGCGGCAATGACCCATGAGCTCAATCCCACCGCCGCCTCTCTTCTCGGCTTTCTCCACGATGGGCCGATGAGCGGTTGGGATCTCGTTGCCAGGGCCGAAGAGCGGATCGGGGAGTTCTGGTCGCTGACCCAGAGTCAGGTCTACCGAGAACTGGCCCACATGGCCGAACGCGGTCTGGTCGAGGCGGGAGAGCCGGGGACGCGTGCCAGGAAGGTCTACGAGATCACCGACCAGGGTCGTGAGGTCTTCGCCGACTGGGTGAGAAAGCCACCGAGCACGGAGAACATTCGCTTCCCGTTGCTCCTCACCCTTGCCTTCGGTCGGCACCTCCCCGCCCATCTCCTGGCGTCCTTTGTCACCAGGCACCGCTACATCCATACGGACCGGCTCGCCGCCTACGAGAGACAGAGAGACGAGATGCCACCCGGATACGAGCGGATCGATCCCTATGCCGTCGCCACGCTCGAGTTCGGTATCACCTACGAGCGAGCCGTGCTGCAGTGGTTCGGTGAGCTCCCACCGAGCCTGACGGATTCAATCGACGCACCTGAGTGACTTCCGGCGATGTCTCGGAGCCCGTTCTGGATGGGCCGGCGCACGCCAGAAGCTGAGGCCGTGCTCGAGTGACCCAGGCTGTGCGGCCGCCGGCCGCGCGACGCCGGCCTGCTCGGGGTCCATTGGCTCGATCAGCGACCGGTTCGACAACAGCGTCGTCGAGTCGTCCTTCGGTTCGCTGCACTCGAGCTGCTCGACCAGCACGGATGGCCCGACCGCACCACCCTCGCCCAGGTGATCTACGAATGGATCGAAGCCCGGTACAACCGGCGCCGACGGCCCAGCTACCTGCGCCCCCGGGCCGGCGACCACCCGCTCAAGGTGTGGATCGTCGACGGTGAAGCGTTACGGCAACTCGACGCCGATGGTCCGTTCGATGCTGATTCATCCAGCGCCGAACCGGACGCGATGCACCGCCTCGGCGTGGGGACGAGCCTGCGTGGTCGTTCGCTTCAGCGGTTGCCACACTTCCGAGGTCAACGTTCGTTGACGTGGTCTACGGGCATCCGGAACCTCGACGGTCGGCGTCGGTAGTACACGGCGCCTATGAATCGTGATCGCTCCGTGGAAGCATCCGACTGACCGCGGTGACACGCCTCACTATCGAAAGGAGCCGTCACTTCTGTGACGCATCATCGACTTCACCCTGGCGGCGAACACCGGAACCTTGGCGGCGAGTGCGTCCCGATGAAGTCGCCTCGGGTAGGCTGCCGTTGTGAGCGACAACCCGGATGAACCGGTCACTGGGGCTCCGAACCCGCCGGTCGAAGTTGATCCTGCGGCCACACTCGCGGTTGAACCTGTCAGCCAATCCGCATCGCCCGAGCGGGTTGTGGAACGGGTACCTACCGGGACGGGTCTGCGCTGGGGGCTGATCCTGGGGATCGTCCTCTCCATCCCTCTCGTCGTGTTCCTCGCCCAGAACACTCAGTCGGTCACCATCAACTTTCTGGCCTGGACCGGCCAGGTACCGCTGGTCGCGGTGCTCGGGGTGACCGTGATCGCCACAATCGTGATCGACGAGCTGATCGGGCTGGCGGTCCGGTCGCGCCGGAGGAAGGCCATCGTGGAACGTCAGGAGCTGGAACGGCTCCGCTCAGTTCCGCCGCGCTCACCCACTTAGACGCCGGCGTGTCTCCTGGTACCAAGGAGCGCCTCTCAGATGGACCCGCTGCAGTATCTAGCCACCTACCTGGACGATCATCGAGCTGGCGCCACCGGCGGCACCCGACTGGCGCGCAGGATCTGGCGGAGCAACCGGAACACGACTTGGGGACCGCAGCTCGAAGAGCTGGCAGACGCCATCGAGCGTGATCAGACTGTGCTCGAGCAGGTGAGGGAGGCGGCCGGGATCTCGGGCGGTGACCTCAAGCAATTCGGAGCCTTGGTAATAGAGCAGGTCGCCCGTCTGAAGCCGAACCGCCACATCCTCACCTACTCGCCGCTGAGCAGAGTCCTCGAGTTGGAGTCCCTCATGTCCGGGGTTCAGGCCAAACAGCGGTTGTGGGCGGTGCTCCGGCTCGCAGTACCGTTGCAACCGGAGTGGTCACAGTTCGACTTCGAAGCCCTCGAGCGGCAGGGCCATACGCAGTTGGACAGGCTCGGGCAGATCCACGAGTGGGCTGTGGCCGACATGATGAACTCCGACTGAGTCTCCGTCGCCGGAATCCAGCCGGACGAGGTCTGCGGCTCCGGGTCCGACCTCTCGTCGAGCAGATCATGACCAGTGTCTCCGGGGTCAGTCTGACCGGGTCCGGGATGCGGGTTCGCCATAGGGGGATCAATGCTCGATGCCCGGGCAGTCGGCCTCGGGACCGACCGCCCGGCGCCTGTTCTCGCACCGGCCCCCGGTCACCGGGTCGGCAGACCGCAGCTCGCCAAAGCTCGTGTCCGCTCCCGCCATCGTCCTACCCGAAGCGGGCGGCAAACCGTCTCAGGTTGGCGCGCCACACCGCCGCCAGCAGCGGCCGGGCGGCTCGCGCACCGGCTGGGCCGCCCAAAGTCCAAGGGAACTCGAGTCGCTCGACCCACCGCACCATCGTGTAATCGCCCCAGTCCTCGAGGGTGAAACTGCCCTCGCCGCTGACCGTGCCGCGGTGACGCACCGCCATCCGCCGGGGCGGATCCCATTCGATCACCACCATGTGATCCGTGGTGTGCAGCGGGCCGATCCTGGTGATCACCTCCATCCGGGTGCCTACCCCGGGAACACCGGCGGGATCGACCGTGATGGCGGCTGCGTCCATCATCCACTGGCCGTGAGAGGAGAGATCGGCCAAGTCGTCCCAGACCGCGGCCCGGGGCGCAGCAACCAGCTGCTCAACCCTTATTGCGCGATCCCGGGCCATCTCGACAGGGTAGGAGTCGACATGAATGCCGCCGCGTAATAGCTCGACGGCGTCCCCCCGGTGTCGAAGCATCCGAGCCGGTTCACCCTCCGTCAAGGATACGGCGCTTCCCGTTCGCTGACGACAGAGGGACTGCTGCGCTGGCTGGCTGGTCGGTCTCTCCCAGACGTCCAGGCTGCCGGCTCAGCTCGTCGATGGCGCAAGCTGTTCGACCACGACCGGCCGCCGCCCGAGCGACTGCCAACGCGGGGCCCGGGCCTGGTTGGCCGCGGGGTGTCGGCGCGCCCCGCTGTAGCGGCCGAAGGTACAGGGAGCATCGTCGATCCCGTCCGGGTGGTCGAGGAGCGCCGCGCCTGCTGGTGAACCCCCTGCCGTCCCGGTGACGTCCCGGATCGGGCAATGGTCTGCCTGCGTCACTCGAAGCTCGTTTGCGTGTGCCGCTGCTCGCGACCAGATTTGGCGGCGTGCCCGAGCACTACTTCGATGGGTGGGTCGCGCAGCGCTACGAAGCCCTTTGGCCGCAACTCTTCGATCCGCAGGTCGTCGAGCCCGCCGTGAGCTTCCTTGCTGACTTGGCTGGCGATGGGCGTGCCCTCGAACTTGGTATCGGCACTGGTCGCCTCGCCCTGCCGCTGAGCCGGCGGGGCATCCGAGTGGATGGCATCGAGCTGTCGTCGGCGATGGTCGAACAGTTGCGGTCCCAGCCTGATTCCGCGGGCATCGATGTGACGATTGGCGACTTCTCGACCGCGATGGCGAATGGCACGTTCACCCTCGCGTACCTCGTGCGAAACACGATCATGAACTTGACGACACAGGACGCGCAGGTCGAGTGCTTCCTGAATGTTGCGAGGCATCTGGAACCGGGCGGCTTCTTCGTGATCGAGGTCATCGTTCCCCCGTGGCAGCGACTTCCTCCGGGCGAGACCGTCGTCCCGTTCGATGTGAGCCCCGCGCACCTCGGCTTCGACGAGATCGACGTGGCGTCGCAGAACTCTTGGTCGCATCACTACTGGTTCGTTGATGGCGAGACCAAGACCTTCTCGGCGCCATTCCGCAACGTGTGGCCATCAGAGTTGGATCTCATGGCTCGCCTAGCCGGGATGGCGTTGCGCGATCGATGGAGCGACTGGAACCGCGAGCCCTTCACCAGCACAAGTCGCAGCCATATCTCGGTCTGGCAGAAGCCCGAGTAGCTCGTCAACGATCCCACCAGCAGCCCGAAGGATGCCGCCGAGTGCTGAAGGTCATTCGAACAGTGCGACCCATTCTGGCACCCCAACCCCGGCATGCCCGTGAGAGCCGGCCCCGTTTACGCCGCGCACTGTGCCACCCGCCTCCCGGAAACCGACAGCCCTTTCCAAAACCGACAGGTCGGGCAACCTGTCCAGCACGTGGGACGCGCCACCCGGGTTCTGGCTCCAGCACCACTGGGCGTGTGGCGACGAGGAGGCGCCTCCTCCCCGATGACTCGCAGCCTAGGAGGGAAAGTGTCTCCAGTGCCCTTCTGAGACGACCTCGACGTCGCCGTCGACCACCTTGATGGCCGTCTCGTCATCCATCGCGTAAGCCGGACCCGCGATGCTGGCCGCCCATCGTTCCGCGTCGGTCAGCGTGTTCTTCGGCATCATCTCGTGGTCGAGGTGCGGGAAGATCGAGAAGTCGACGACCCCCAGGGTCCGGTCGCCCTCGGGCGACGTCCAGCTGACGAAGTGGTCACCGATGCGGGGCGTCATCACCATGCTCCCCGCGCTCACCCCGACCCAGACGGTGTCCGGCAGCGACGGGAGCAGGTCCGCCAGCCCTGACTTCCGCATCCAGTGAGCCAGGTACGCCGCGTCGCCGCCGTCCACGAGCAGGACGTCGGCCTCCCGGACCCACGGCACCCAGCGCTCCTCGCCGATGCTGGACAGCGCGGCGAGCTCCAGCACGCCCACCGACCCCCACCCCAGGCTGGACATGAGCCACGGCGGCTGGCCGACAACGAAGTTCCGCACCGAGACGGGCCCGCACATGGGGTGACCCCACTGCGCGGTCGGGATGCACAGGGCGTTGGCTTCGGCGATCGGCTTTCCCAGCAGACCGACCAGCGAGTCGCGGATGCTGGCGTTCGTCACGCCCCCGGATGTGAGAAGAAGCCTCACCTTGCCTCCCGGTCCGAGTTGTGGGGCATCCACGCGCCGTAAGAGGCGGTCAGGTACTCGATCACGTCTCCTCCTTTGCCCGGGGGGGATGACCGCCGCGGTCACCCCCACCTTCTCCACGAACCACAACTGGCGGATCCGACAGGCAGATCCGACGCTACGAAACACCCGGCGCACCAACCTCGTGATGGTCCTGCCCCAGCACAGGACCGGCACGAGCCAGTGGATCGCTGAAATTCCTTGCGAATCAAGGGTTTCTTGGCTTCCCAAACGTCCTTCATCAATCCGGCGATTCGGCTCGACTTCGGGTCAGCCGAATGCGAGCTCATGGCCCACTGACGATCACCATTTCGTTGCCTTCGGGGTCGGCGACCCGCCAGCGATCCTCCGACTCGTCAAGGAGCCGGCCACCGGCTGCGACGGTCGTGGCGAGGCGCGTCTGCGCGAGGTCCGACGGCACCGCGAGCTCGAAGTGGATGCGGTTGCGCTGCCGGCGCCGCTCCGTGTCCAAAGCATCGAGCTCTTGGAACACGAGGACCGGGTTCAGTCGCCGCGGATCGTGGATGTCGATGACCCCGGCTCGCCGGTCGTGGGTGTATCCGAGTGCGGCGACCCAGAACGCGCGGACTGCGGCGACGTCGGCGGCGTCGAGGAAGAGTTGAGCGAAGCGCGGCAGCCCCGGATCCGCAGAGACCCCGAGCTCGCGCGCAGCGGTCTGGAGGTTTTCGGCGAGGTCGGTGAAGTCGAGCTCGAGGCCGTGGGCGTCGTCTTCCCACTGGTCCTTACCGCTGTCGATGATCACGAGCCCGGGGCGCAGGTCGACCAGCAGCGGGAAGCCCATGTCGTCGGCCAGCGCCGCTGCTGCGGCGGCCAGGTCACGCTGCTGCGTCGGCGAGGTGGTGCGGTAGCAAACCATCGCGCAGAACACCGCGTGCCAGTCGGCTGCCCCGATCCTCTCGCCGAGCGCCTGGCCCGGCACCAGGTCGACCTCGTTGCCGTCGGGGTCGGTGTGGCAGACCCCGAACGGTCCGGATGCCTCACCAGGACTCGCCTGCTCGACCGACGCGGCCGGCCGCACCACGTCGAGGTGGATGCGGTTTCGAAGCGGCCGCGGCTCCGTCGACTGCCGGATCCGTATCGCGGGATCGCGCCGCAATGGATCCGCCAAACCGCCGTCCTCCCCAGGCGCGTAGTCGAGCACGCGCTGCCAGAACCGCCTCACAGCCGTCGGGTTCGCGGATTCGAACACGACGCTCAGCTGCTGCAGCACGGCAGGGTTCGCGGTCAGCCCGAGATCCTGCGCGGCCGCCGACACCGCGTCGGCGTGCTCGTCTGAGTCGAGGCGCACCCGCATGCCGGTCGCGCGCAGGTCGACCACGATCTCGGCCGACAGCTCCACGATGCGCCCGGCCAGCGCAGCCCCCTCGATCAGCGACGGCGCGTCGAACCATGCCGTCGCAAGGCCATCGACGACCCGCCAATCCGTTCCGATCTCTGTCATGCCCGGCACCGTAGTGCCCATCCCGGACGATCTCCTTCCGGACAGCTGATGATGTCCCGGCCGGGGCCTTGAGGTAGCCGTTGGCATCGACCGCCGGTGGCACCTGATCACGCAGCCGCGGGAGTGGCGTTGCGCAGGTCTAGTGCCGGCTGCGTCGCTCGGCCTATCGGCGTACCGTCGTGCGCTACTCGCTCGGTCGCTTCGGTCACCCTGCGTGGCCGACTGGTGTCAACTCCTCGGCTGTCAAGCCCGGGTGGGCACGTGCCGTAGGACGTCCCGGTGGAAGGTCTCGATGAAACGGTCGGGTTCGCTACCGTCGGCCGTGTCCGGTCCGACGACCAGCCGGCTGACACCGATCCGCTCGTAGGCCTCGACGACCTCGAGCGTGACCTCGCCTGGTGCGGCAACAGTGATCTCCAGCGGCCCCAGCATCGCCGGTCGAGGCTCAGACTCAACGAGTTCCTCCAAGTGTTGGATCAGTTCGCGAGTTCGGTCTGGCGCGGTGAGCCAGCCGAACCATCCATTGCCGATGCGAGCCGCCCGGGCAAGTGCTGCCTGGGAATGCCCTCCGACCACGATCGGAGGGTGCGGATCCTGTACCGGTGCAGGGAACTGGACGACCCCATGGTCCACAGCGCCATTCCCACGCGTTCGTGGTCCTGCCCAGAGGTCCCGCATCCGAGCCAGGCCATCCTCGGTTCGATCTCTCCGCTCCGACATGGGCACACCGAAGGCGGTCAACTCCGCCTCTATATGGCCCACGCCGACACCCACGATCAACCGCCCCCCCGACAAGACGTCTAGTGATGTCAGCTGCTTTGCCATCAACACCGGGTGGCGCTGCGGAATGACCAGAACGCCGGCAGCGAGACGCACCGTCGTTGTCACCGCAGCGAGGTAGAGCAACGCAGCCAGTGCCTCCAGGCGCGGCTCGTCGGAGCCAGGCATATCGGCCGGCAAAGCGATATGGTCACCCACCCACAACGACTCGAACCCGGTTTCCTCAGCGGCTCCGGCCCGGCGGGTGAGCACGTCGGGAGCGATCCCCGGCCCCCGATGCAAGCCAAACAATCCGAACTTCACCCCGACACCTCCGCATCATCCCAGACCACCGGGGAGCCACGTTGCCGCCACCGCCCTCAACGAGGCTACCCACCACGATCGCTCCGGATCACCAGATACGCTGCGGCACCGTTCCCATCAGACGCGACGAGCCAAGACGGGGGAGAGGCTTGATCCTGAGGTTCCGCGGCAGGGCACAGAGGCGGCCGATCCCTCCGGCACCCTCTACCTCGTCGACGACACCGGCACCCGCCGGCTATCCAACGCTGCCTGACCCGACCCTCATCGGGTGAAGGTGAGATGGGTGACGCCGCTGGGCGTCGACACCGCCTCCACGTCGTACTGCTGCTCCAGCGCCTCCAGGCCATCCCACAATCGGACACCGCGACCGAGGAGGATCGGGACCTGGACGACATGCAGGTGGTCGACGAGCTCGGCGGCGAGGAACTCGCGCAGCATTGTCGGGCCGCCTCCGATGCGGACGTCCTGACCCGCGGCCGCCTCCCGAGCGGTGTCGAGTGCCTCCGCCGGCGCGGCGTCGAGGAAGTGGAACGTCGTACCGCCGTCCATCTCCAGCGGCGGGCGCGGGCGATGGGTCAGGACGTACGTTGGCGTGTGGAACGGCGGATTGTCGCCCCACCATCCGCGCCACTCCGGATCGTCCTGCCAACCCGGGGGGCCGAACTTGCCGGCGCCCATGATCTCCGCACCGATGCCGTGCTCGTGACGCTCGGCGAAGGCGTTGTCGACGCCGGCAGTGCCGGCGGCGTCACCACCCAGCTCGACGAGTCCGAGGTCATTCCAGAATCGGGTCGCGAACATCCACTCGTGGAGCCGATGACCGGCGTGACCGAACGGGGCGTCGGCGGCCTGGCCTTCACCGGTGGCGAAGCCGTCGAGCGAGATCGAGAAGTTGTGGACTCTGGTGCGCCACATGGCGGCTCCTTCGGTTGTCGATGCAGGCGTCAGACTGGTGGACCTGTCCCGCAGCGCCACTTCATCGCGCGTCAGGGAGAATTGTCAAAGACCTGTGGACCGGTTTGTCACGCGACTTGTTGATCACCTCCTGATTCGTCGCCGGGGTTGTCGGACTGTTCGTCGCGGAAGTGGTAGTGGATCGTGTGGGCGCACGCTGCGACCCCTCGACCAACACCGCGTTGACTACATAGCCAGCCAGATCCATGCGGATAGTCCCCCATGCTCATGTCCGGCATGTCCCGCGACAGGCATCCGGGATCTCCTGAAACCGGAACACCTCCCCCCGGAGCCAGCGGATCGCCAGAAACCCTTATGCGACAAGGATATACGGCGCTTCGAGCGCGCCGGCCGATCGAGCCATTCTGCCTGATTCCAGCCTCGTGCTCGACGCGGACGGGGCCGGCACAGGGCCGAAGCGGAGGATTTCGCGATCTGAGCTGATGAGCATCGGACTTTCTGTCCGACGCCCCACACAGCTGCTAGTCCTCGCTGTTTGGGGTGCGTCGTTCGCTGAGCGCCCGGATATTCGAAACCCGTACTATTGCCCTGTGTCCACACTGGGCCGTGGCGGGCCGTGGCGAGACGAAGGAGTCGTGCGATGGCTGTTTCGACAGGGACCATGACCGACGAGCAACGCAAGTCGGTGGCGCTCGAGTATCTGAAGGCCTTCGACAATGGCGGGGTCACCTCGACGGGCGGATCCATCCTGGACTTGTTCGATGACCATGCCCAGGTCTATTTCCCCAAGTGGGGGTTGGCGACGGGCAGGGAAGCGATTGGAACACTCTTCGGTGACGTTGGTCGATCGCTGGAAGCGATTCTCCACGACTACGCCGGGTTCAACTGGATCATGACGGGGACCGACACGTTCGCCTGTGAGGGGACGTCGTTCGGTGAGCATCGTGACGGGCCGTGGCGAGCGGGAGTCACCCATGCCGGTCGCTGGTGCGACGTGTTCGAGGTGCGTGACTTCAAGATCCAACGGTGTTTCATCTATCTCGATCCCGACTACGCCGGGCTCGACACAGATCGGTATCCGTGGCTGGGAGCCGACGGGCGAGACCCGGCCACGCCAGTCGGTTGACATCCGACGTGGTGGCCCTGCGTGGAGAGCGGCCATGAATTGGGTGGGAACGAGCGTGGCGATCCCGGCGATTGGTGGCGATCAGCCGGCCGGTGCGAAACCACCACCTGGGAAGCCGCCGCCGGGGAAGCCGGTCGGAGCATCCTCGGTGGCTGTCCCGGGGAGGGGCACGTCGAGGTCGGCGAGCGCGACCTGTTGGCCGGCGTCGAGGTCGCCGCGTGTGATCTCGGTCCAGGTCTCCCCGACGATACCGATGCCGACTTCGACGATGGTCACCGTACCGTCGGGGGAGACGACGGTGACGATATGGTCGGTGCCCTCGAGTGAGATCGCCGATGTCGGCACCGCGAGCACCGACTCGGCTGCCCCGGTGATGATGTCGATGTCGCCGATGTTGCCGTTCTCCAGGCTGGGAGACTCGCCGTCGAGGGCTACCGTCACCTGATAGGTGGTGGTGCCGGTGGTGGCGGGCACGGCCGAGATGTGAACCACCTCACCGTCGAGGGAGTCTTGGCTACCGTCGGGGACGAGAGTCGCCGCCTGACCCACGGCGAGGTCGTCGATGTCGGCGATACCGACCATGAGCGTGGCCTCATAACCCCCGGTTCCCTCGATGACGATGGTCTGCGTTTCGGAGCCGCCGTCGACATCGTCCCCGACGGCGAGATTGATCGCGGCCACCTCTCCCGCCAGAGGGCTGACAATCGAGGCTTGGGCCAGTGCCTGCTCGGCGACCGTGACCTCCCAGGAGGCTGCGTCCACGGCGGCTTGGTAAGCGATGAGGTCCTCCGCCGACGTGGTGCGCGTCTCGACCGTGGCTTGACTAGGCAGGTCGCCACCAGCGAGTAGCCCGCCGGAGCCTCCGTCGTCCGGGGGTGGCTGTCCCGGGTCGTCGTCGGGCGGCGGCGAGGTTGTGGTGGGTGGCTCGGGCACGGTCGTCGTCGTGGTGTCTGGGACCGTGGTGGTCGTGGTGTCGGGGATGGTGGTGGTTGTCGTCGACTGGTTCTCCAGTTCGTCCGCCCATTCGGCGAGCAGGTCGTTGAGCCGACTGGCGGCGGCGACCAGGGCGGCTTGGGCGTCGGTCACGCTCTGTTGGTCTGCGAGCGCGGCGTCGAGGGCGGCTTGGCACGCCTCGATGGTGTCCTCATCGACCGCCCCGCAGATGTGCGCCGCGGCGTCGACCGTGGCAGCGGCGGCGAGCGTCGCCTCGTCCACTGCCTGTTGGGCTTCGAGGACGGCTTGTTGCGCGGCGGCAACGTCGTCTGGGATCCCGGCGGCGACCGTCGCCAGGGCGTTGACGGCGAGCAGGGCGGTGGTAGCGGTTCTCGAAGCGACACCGGCGACGGCAGTGGCCGTCCCCGCAAACGAGCTGCTTGCGCCGGTGACGGTGGAGGGGTCGTCGCCGTCGAGTGCCACGGCCAGTACCAGCTCGGCCTCGGCGAGGTCCGCTTGGCGTTCCCTCAGCGTGTCCTCCAGGTCGGTGCTGTCGAGGCGCGCCAGTGGGTCTCCGATGTCCACCGTGTCGCCGACTGCCACCTCAACGGAGGCAACGCTTCCGTCGACGGGGAACGTCACGGAGGCTTGGGTGACCGGCTCGATGGTGGCGACACCGCTGTGGACCTGACTGATCCGTTGCGTCGTGACGAGGCCGGTGCGGTAGCGGCTTTCGGAGCTGTGGAGTAGCTGGGGGAGAAGAACGGCGCCTGCTCCGACGGCTGCGACGAGCAGCAGGACACCGAGACGGCGCAACAGGGCCTGTCCCCTGCGCGAAGGGTGGAGGACGGAGTCGGGAAAGGCGGGGAGCTGGCCGGGGGCGGGATCGGTGGTCATCATTCGCTCCTGAGGGCGTCGATGGGTGCGAGTCGGGCGGCACGCGACGCCGGATAGACACCGAAGCTGACGCCGACGAGGACGGAGGTCACGATGGCGACCGCGACGACGGCGGCGGAGATGACGACACGGGTGTCGGTGAGGGCGGGGATGGCCACGGCGCCGACGATGCCGAGGCCGACACCGAGGATGCCGCCGAACAGTCCCAGCATCGAGGCCTCCACCAGGAACTGGCGGCGGATGGACGCCGGCCGGCCACCGACAGCCATACGCAACCCGATCTCACGGATGCGCTCGGTAACGGAGACCAGCATGATGTTCATGACCCCGATGCCCCCGACGAGCAGCGAGATCACGGCGATGCCGGTGAGCATGACCGTGAGGGTGTCGTCGATGCTGGTTGCGGTCTGCAGGATCGACTCTTCGGTGGCTATGGAGAAGTCGACGTCATCGCTGTCGGTGATCCCATGGAGGTTGGTGAGCAGGTTGTATGCCTGTTGGTAGACGGCCGACAGGGTTTCGGCGGAGGTCGCTTTCACGTAGATGTTGTCGACCGAGTTGCGATCGGATCCGCCGACGAGCCGTTGGCTGTAGGTGGAGAGCGGCACGATCACCAGGTCGTTGCTGGTGGTGTCGGCCGACGAGTCGACGGTTTCGAGCACTCCGACAATGGTGAGCTGCGAGCCATCATGGAGGACGGTCTCGCCGACGGCATCGGTGGTCCCGTAGAGCTCCGTGGCGGTCTCCGACCCGATCACCGCGACCTTGGCAGCTGCGGCCAGGTCGTCGTCGGTGATGAACCGACCCGACGCCGTATCCCGGGAACGGACCTCCTGCCAGCTCGGGGTGGTGCCGACGAGGTTGCTGGTCCAGTTGGTCTCACCGGCGACGAGCGACCCTTCTGTCGTCGACGTCGCTGCCACCGCTTGAACGTCAGGAGCGACCTCCTCTGAATCGAGGGCCTGAGCATCGCCGATGGTGAGGGTCGAGGCGGTCCCGAATCCGCCCCGAATGCCGCTGGAGTCGACCGAGCTGCCCGGTGAGATCACCAGGAGGTTGGTGCCGAGGGCGTCGATGCTGTCCCGGACTTCGGCCTGCGCCCCGGAGCCGATGCCCATGGTGAGAACGACCGAAGCGATCCCGATGAGCACGCCCAGCATCGTGAGCGAAGACCGCAGCCGGTGGGTGCGGATCACGTCCCAAGCCGAGTGCAACGTGTCGTGCCAACTCATCGCAATCCGCCGGTAGATACGGCGACGCCGTCGCCTGCCGAGACCCGACCGTCGAGGATGGTGATCACCCGGTCGGCGGCGGCGGCGACGTCGGTCTCGTGGGTGATGAGAACGATGGTCCTGCCCGAGCGATGCAGATCGCCGAGGAGGTCGAGAACCTCGGCGCTGGAGGCGGAATCGAGGTTGCCGGTGGGTTCGTCGGCGAGGATCAGCGCCGGCTCGGTGATCAACGCCCGGGCCACGCCGACGCGTTGCTGTTGGCCGCCGGACAACTCTCCGGGACGGTGGTGGGCCCGGTCGGCGAGTCCCACCGTCTCCAAGGCGCTCATCGCGCGCTCCCGTCGCTGCGCCGGCTTCACCCTGGCGTACACCAGCGGCAATTCGACGTTGCGCCAGGCGGGCAGGTACGGCAGAAGGTTGAATTGCTGGAAGACGAACCCGATGAAGACGTTGCGCACGTCGGAGAGTTGGCTCTCGTCGAGGTGCCTGACGTCGTGCCCGGCGAGCCGGAACTCGCCCGAAGTGGGCACGTCGAGGCATCCCAGGATGTGCATCAGGGTCGACTTGCCCGAACCCGACGGCCCGATGACGGCGACGAACTCGTTCGTGTCGATGGTCAGGTCGACGTCGCGCAGCGCGGCCACCTCGATGGCGCCCGTGCTGTACACCTTGGAGACCTCGGCCAGATCGATGATGGGGATGTCCCGTTTCGGCCGCGTCATCCCTCACCCCCGCCGGGTACCGGGAGACCTTCCCCTTCGGGGCCGCCTTCGCCGCCGAGGATGTCGCCGCGGGAATCCTTGCCCGCCGGGGAAACCGCCGGGACCTTCCTCGCTGAAGCCGGCAGGAAGCTGGATCTCGACCACGACGACCTCGCCGACAGCGACACCTCCAGTCACCTCGACCATGGCGCCGGAGCTTTCGCCAGTGCTGACCGGACGTGTCTCCAGCTCGCCCTCGAGCGTCCCGTCCACGGCAACGGTGACGGTCGAGCCGTCAGGCCCGGTGGTGACCGCCTGAGCGGGGACTTGGATCACATCGGTGCGCTCACCGGTGACGATCTCGGCGACGACGGTGGTGCCGACATAGAACTCGTCCGTGTCGTCGGCGAACTCCACCGTGACGGTGTAGCTGGCCACCCCGGACGTAGCGTCGGCGATTGCCGCGATGGCGGTCACCTCGCCGGTCGCGGTGGCACCGCCGGTGACGACGGAACCCCCCTCGTCGGGCTGAATGCCGCCATCCTCCACGCCGCCTCCCGCCTCGGGGAGCTCGCCGCCGCCACCGGGGAAAGCGCCACCGGGGAAAGCGCCACCGGAGAAAGCGCCACCGGGGAACCCGCCATCGAGGGTTGCGGACGATGCGGTCGCCTCGCTGATCGTCACCGTCTGGCCGACCTCGACGTCGCCGATGTCGGTGGTATCGATGGCCAGATCGACCTTGTAGCTGCCGACGCTGACCAAGCTGACGTGCGCCGCGCTGTCGGTGCTCGTTTCGCTCCCGGTCGAAGGTTGTCCCGTATCGCTGCCCAGTGCACCGGCCGAGTTTCCGCTGCCACTGCCCGAGCCGGTCATGGTCACCCCGCTGATGCCGCCACTGGCGAGCTCCTCTCCCACGGTCAGGTTCACCTCGGTGACCGTCCCATCCATCCCGGCGACGAGACGCCTCCCGGCCAGTGCGTCTTCCGCCGATTCGAGCTGGTCGGCCGCGACGGCAAGCCTCGCTTCGTCGAGTGCGATCTGCTCATCGGAGGCGTCGTTGTCGATGTCGTCGGCGAGCTGCGCTTCCAATTGGTCCTTTTGTGCCTGGGCCTCGGCGACGGTGGCTTCGAGCTCGGGGGATTCGATCCTGGCCAGGAAGTCGCCGGCTTCGACGACGTCGCCGACTTCTACTCGCACCGCGACGACGGTCCCCGCCGATGAGAAGCTGAGATCCTCGGTCTCGGCCGCCGCCACGCTCCCCTCGGCGCTGACGGTGGACCGGTAGGTCCCCCTGGAGACCTCGGTCAGCTGCTGGACCGTCTCGAAGGTGGCGGGCTGGGTCTCGGGCTCTGCCCTCAGCACGAACCACCACAGTGCGAACCCGGCTGCGGCTACGAGCACGACGCCGAGCAAGAGCCACCACTTGCCTCGTCGGCGGCGCGTTCGGCCCTGCGCCGGCGCCGGGACGCCGGGGGATTCCTCGTCGGTGTCGGTTGTCACCGCCTCGGTCGTTGTCACACGTGTCCCTTCGCTCTCTGTCGGTCTACGAAGCGCGCAACGTACGGATGCAGGCTTAGAGCCGGCTGGGAACCAGCACATGCGTGCCTGTGAAGCGGGCACCTCAATCCCGGAGCGGATTCCCAGGCTGTTCTCAGCCCCACCACAGGAGACCGATGGAGCATGCGCTCACTCGAGCCAGGAGACACCACTCTTGAAACGTCTGGCAACATCCGTCCTGCTGATCGCCGTCCTCGCCGCCTGCGGGGGCCAGTCCGCCACCGCCGAGGACCAGGCATCCGACCTGGACACCGCAACGACATCCGCGGCCGGCACCGACGCGGGGCCCGAGGAAGAGCTCGCCGCATTCAACGAGTGCCTGGCCGAGCAGGGAGTCGACCATCAGACCCTGCCCCAGGGCGGCTTCGGCCAACCGGTTGCTCCCACGAATGAAGCCCAAACTCCTCCGCCGGGCGACGGCGGCCCCGACGGTGACCTCGACCAGGAGACGCTCGCGGCACTCGAGGAGTGCATGTCCTTGCTCGGCGAATAACCGGGCGGAGGTGATCCTGCCACTCTCGAGGAGCAGTTCACCGAGCTCACCGCCTGCCTGCGGGCGGAAGGCATCGAGTTTCCCGAAGCACAGACCGGCCAGGATCAGCAGAGCAGGCCCTCGGAGGGCTTCGGCATCGCTGCCGACGGCGCCGCCTATCTGATCACGGACAACGACGGAGTCGACGACTCGACCGGCAACACCCAATTCCTCTCCGTGGGACGCTGGCGTCGCCTGTTCGCCCGATAGCGGAAGGTCGCGGCACGGTCCGCGCCGCGGCGGCTCGTTCTCCACCGCGGCGCCGCGGCGACGATGGCTCGCAGCACGCAGCAGCGAGTCCACACGGGGCGCCAGGCCCACACCAGACCGTCCAATGGTCATGGCCGAGCACGGCCGCGCTGTGTGACGCGGCCAATGGTGGGGAGGCGTCAGGTCCGCGAGGAATCGGCTATGGGCACCGAGGCAACCCGACCGCCAAGAGTCTCACTCCGGGCTGAAGGGAGAAGCGTCCCCAAGAGACGTTGAGGCAGGGCTGCTCGGTGGTGACGGGAGTGCGAGGCGCACGGCGCGAGCGAGCCGTGTCGGCGGTGGCGTCCAGGGTTCCCGGTCGTGGGGATCTCCATGCATATGCCGGCGTTGCGTCGCAGACGAGGTCGGTGAGGTCTGGGATCCGTAGCTCGTCGGCCGACCAGCGGTACAGCTCGGTGAGGCGGGGCGCGATGACGCCCAAGTCGAGGACCCGGCCGAAGGGGTGCTCGTCGGCGATGTAGTCGTCGAGCTCACCCTCCAGCGGATACTGGTGCGGCAGGACCCGTGACACCGAGAGGAACATACGCGTGATGTCCAGTCGCGGATCGCCCAGCCATCGGGCGATCGGCGCCAGCCAGGCCAGTGCCAGCCGGGGTGCGGCCACGAGCGCGTGGGCGTACAGCACTCGGATCAGGACCAGGTTGATGAAGAACCGCTCGACCCGGTTCTCACTCTCGGCCAGGTCGCGGTGGTCGAGGTACGCCCTGACGATCGTGACGTTGTGGGCCAGGTACCACCTGCGCGGCGATGGCTGACGGGCGAAGCGCACGGACGGCTCCACACTGGACGACGACGCCGGGCCCGGGTGTCCGAGGAGGCGCAAGCGGGCCTCGCAGGTGTCGCGCAACAGTCGTTCGTTCACCGCCCGCCACCACGGGCTTCCCGGACGCTCATGATCCAACGGGTTGAAGAGGCCACGCCGCAGCTGCCAGCCCATGAACGCAAGCGCCGCTCGTTGATACCGGAGATGCACCGGCGCCGCGCCCGGGAGTGGCGTGTAGGACGACACGAGCAGATCCAGCCTGCCGTGCGGACGGTCGCGGACTTCGGCGACTCGTTGCGCGGCGATCGTCGCCGCCGGGACGCAGTCCGGCGACTCTCCGAACGCACCGAGGTCACCGCCAAGGTCGGTCACGCGGTGAGTATTGCCGCCCTGAGGCCGGTGGGTAGGGACTGCGCACTGGAACGTTGGAGGACCCTGTCGATGTCGGCCATCCGGTTGAATCCCCAGATCATCTGCTCTGACGGCGAACGGTTTCGACAAGTGCGGATTGACTCGGCGCCACGGGCCCTGGGCGCGCCGACTCGACGGGTTTCGGCTGGTTTCGGGCTCAGACTGTCGCCGGGCTCCTCAGTTCGGTGAGGAGGTTGCGGATGCGCTGTTCGAGGTCGTCTCGGATGGGCCGCACCTCGTCGATGGTCTTGTCGGCGGGGTCGTCGAGTTCCCAGTCGAGGTAGCGCTTACCGGGGAACACGGGGCAGGCGTCTCCGCATCCCATGGTGACGACGACGTCGGCGGCGCGGACGATCTCGTCGGCCCAGGGCTGGGGGATTTCGGTGCTGATGTCGATGCCGACCTCGGCCATGGCGTCCACGGCGGCTTGGTTGATGCGGTCGGCGGGTTCGGAGCCGCCGGAGAAGACGTCGACCTGGTCACCGGCGAGGTGCCGCATCCATCCTGCCGCCATTTGTGATCGTCCGGCGTTGTGGACGCACAGGAACAGGACGCTCGGCTTCAGGGTGGCCGGATCGGCGTCGAGTCGAATCAAGGCACGCAGGCGGTCACGGGCGAAACGCTCCGCCAGCAGGGGGATCCACTTGCTGTGACGGGCGTTCTGCAAGAGGGTGTCGAGCGAGTCGGTCATGAACCGCTCGATGGTCTCGGTGTTGAGCTGCCCGGCGAACTCGCGTTTGAGGACCTCTGCGGCTTGACGGATCTGGAGTTGTTCTCCGGTGGTGAGGGTGACCGGCAACGGGTGCTCCTCTCGGCCTCGCGGGATGTCTACGGAACGGATGAGTTGATCGGTTGGAAGGCGAGACGGTCGATCCGGTGGGAGATGTCGCTGAACGCCGATCGAAACGATCGGATGCTCCCCGCAGGCACCGGGTCAGGGATCGACCAGTGCAGACTGAGTCGCCCGACGGGAGGGCCGGATTCGCCGGCCCGGTCACAGACACTGATCACGAGGGCAGGTTTCTCGTCGAGACGGTCATACCCCGACGGTGTGGCGGCGGACAGGTCGACGCCGAACTCGGCGGCCACTTGAACCGCCATCGGATGCACCCGTGCGGCCGGGTGGCTTCCCGCACTTGCCGCACGATGCCCGGTTCGTTGTTCCCACAAGCCTGCCGCGAACGGTGACCGCGCCGAGTTGGCGGTGCACACGAACACGACTCCAGCGTTCGGGATGGGGCCCCTGGCAGGGGTGTTGGGGAGCCCGTCCCAACGCAGCGACACGTAGCGGCATCGGTGGTCACCCTCGGAGGCCCGGCGGTCGATCAAGCCGGCTGTCTCGAGGACATCGAGATGATGCGCAAGCAGGTTGCCACGGATGCCGACCAGATCCGCCAGCTCGGACACGGTGTGGTCGCCTGCCGCCAACCCGTCGATGATCGCCAATCGCTTCACATCACCGAGGGCGGCATGGGCGGTAGCCCTGGCCTGAACCGTCATGACTCAGACAATACTGATACAGTTTCAGCTGAGCAATTCGGACTGACGCTCGGAATGACCACCCGTCGACATCGAATCCTTCGCGACCTCAGCCCTACGGTGGGCGAGCGCGAGCTGTCGGGTGCCGTCGCCCCTGGCTCTCGGAACTCCCCGGGGACCGCGGCCGTGGCAGGCTCAGGCTGGGGCGGGTAGTGGCGCGGTTTGTGACCAGCTCCTGACTCGAGCGAGGATCGAGGTGGCGCCGAGGCTGCGCGCAACCGACACGCGGAAGTGGCCGTCGACGACGAAGTAGGCGTCGTCGAGTTCGTAGAGGTCGACGGGGTGGTACCCGCGCATGCCGTGGGCGACGCCGTATGCCCGCTTCCAGCGTCCCCGCAGCGAGTCGGCGGTGGGGTGGAACGAGCGGGTGAAGTCGGCGGCCTTGTTCACGGAGCCGACGATCCTGGCCAGCGGGACGTTGCGCAGCCCGAGGTCGATCGGGGTGCTCCTGGCGCCGTGAGCCTGGTCGAAGGCCAGCAGCGACCAGCGGTGCCCGAAGAGCCGCCCGGTCAGCGAGTCGCGTCTCGCCCTGCGGCGCGCCCGGGCGAAGGCCTGCTCGGCTGCCTCGCTCCACACGCTGGGGTCGTTCCAGAAGGCGTCGTCCGGAGCGGGACGGGTGCGAAGGGCTTCTGCAACCACGGTTCCTCCCTCCCTGGAGGACCTTCACCAGGCACAACCGAGAGGCGACAGCGGTCATTCCACCAGCGACACGCGCCGCATCCAGCTACGGCGACCGAGCCCCCGGGGACGTACAGGAGGCTGAGGAATCGAGGCCTTCTAGCTGCCGGCGGAGCGGCGGTCGACCCTGGCGATTCGCTCGAGCTCTGCTTCCACGGCGACGAGGCCGGGGCGCCGATCCGGGTCGAGTTGGAGGCAGGCGGCGACCAGACGGCGGAGGGGGAATGGGTGCCGCCACCGGGGGACGGGACCGGGAGGTCGGGTGAGCTGCGGTTGGGGCACCTCGCCGGACACCCTCGTGGCCGAGTCGTACCAGACCTCGGCGTACGGTGCGCGACCGGCCATCACGGCGTGCAGCGTCGCTCCGACCCCCCAGACGTCGGCGGCCGGGGTGAGCGTGGCGCCGCGGGCCTGCTCGGGAGACAGGTAGTCGAAGGTTCCGCCGCCACCGGCGGTGCCCAGCGGCACAGCCAGGCTCAGGTCGATGAGCACGGCGCGGCCGGCGGCCGCCACCACGTTGGCCGGCTTGACGTCGAGGTGCAGCCAGCCGGCGTCGTGGAGGTAGCCGAGCACCGAGCTCAGCTGCAGCCCGAGCATCGCCACATCGGCCGACCCGAGCGGTCGCCGGCGTCGCACCAGGTGTTCGACGGTGACGCCGCTCAGCGTCTCCATGACAACGGCGGGACGCCTGGGACCGGGGGCGATCACCGTCTCGTAGGCGCGGACGAGGTGCGGGTGGGACAACATGGCGAGCAGCTCCCCCTCCCGGGCGAGCTGCGTCGCCGCCGCCTCGTCGTCGCCGCGGTCGGGGCGCAACGTCTTCACGATGCAGCGGCACCGGCGACGTTCGCTCCAGACGTCGTACACGTCGAGCCGACGACCCCGCCGCAGGTGGGCGACCACCTCGTATCCGGGGGCGACGACCTCTCCGGCGGCGAGCGGGGCGTCGGCGAGCTGGGGGGCGGGTGACAACCGTCTCACCGGCTTGGCCCGGCGAGGGTGAGCGCGCCCGGGACCTGCCCGTGATCGATGACCCTGCCTTCCGCGAGCACCACGATCCGGTCGGCGCAAGCCGCCACCGCCGGGTCGTGGGTGATGAGCACGATCGTGGCCGCCCGGCGCCGCAGACGCTCCAGGACGCGTCGCACCGACGCCGGGTCCTGGCCGGTGGAGAACTCGTCGAGGATGAGCACCGGGGTGGCGGCGAGGAGGGCCCGGGCCAGCGCGACCCGCCGCCGCTGTCCACCGGACAGGGCGTGGCCACTGCCCCCGATGTGGTGCTCGGGCCCGCCGAGCTCGGTGACGAAGGAGGCATCGGCCTCGTCGAGGGCGGCCATCACGTCGTCAGGGGCCGCCTGGATGCCATAGGCGACATTGGCGGCGATGCTCCCGTGGAAGAGGTGCGTGTCCTGGAGGAGCAGCGTCACCGACGAGCGCACCATGTCCAACGGGTAGGAGCGGAGGTCCTGGCCGTCGAGCAGCACCGATCCGGCGTCGGGGTCGATGAGCCTGGCGGCGAGCGCCGCCAGGGTGCTCTTCCCCGAGCCGCTGGGGCCGACGATGGCGGTGACCTCACCGGGGAGGATGTCGAGGTCGACGCCGTCGAGGGCAGGCCGGTCGCGTCCGGGGTAGGTGAAGCTCACCCCTTCGAAGCCGATCACCCCCTCGACGTGACCGCGTGGGATCGGATGGGTCGGTTCGGTGACGGCGGGCGCCTCGTCGAGGATGCCGGCCACCCGCTCCGCACCGGCCAGTGCCTCGCCGGCCGAGGCGGCAAGGGTGGTCAGGGTGCGCACCGGCGAGTACAGCAGGGTCAGATAGGTGAGGAAGGCGAGCAGTTCCCCGAGGGTCTGGCGGCCCTCCACCACGGACCAGGCGCCGAGGCCGACGACCAGGAGGGCCCCGCACAGCTCGAGGAGGTCGGCCAGCGGTCGGAGCGTGGCGGTGAGCCTGGTGGCGTCCATGTTGGCGTCGCGGATGGCGCGGCCCTGGGTGTCGAACCGCTCTTCCTCGTAGCGCACCGCTCCCGCCGACTGCACCTGGGCGACGGCGGCCAGGGTCTCGGCAGCGTGGGCGGCGAGCTCACCGGTCCGGCGACGCCGCTCGGTCGAGATGGTGCGGAGACGTGAGGAGAACCGGGTAGCCGCCCGCCAGAACAGCGGGGCAACGGCGAGCGAGGCGACGGCGAGCATCCAGTCGAGGTAGAGCAGCATGGCCACGAAGGCGCCGATGCGCACCACCGCCTCCACGACCGCCTTCGGCACGGACACCACGAGGTAGGTGACGTCGGCCACGTCCGAGGTCAGCGCGGTGAGCAGGTCGCCGGTGCGGCGACGTGCCGCCTGCACGGGGGTGAGCCGTAGCAGGTGGCCGAACAGGTCGTTGCGGAGCCGGAGCCGAACCGACTCCCGTGCCCACGTGGACACGAAGGTGTCGCCGAAACCGAGGGCGCCCGCCACCACGTTGAGCACGACGAACAGGACGAGCACCCCGGGGAGCCGTCCCAGGTCGCCGGCGACGAGCACGTCGTCGACGAGCACCTTGAACAGCCAGATCTCGGCCGCCTCGACCAAGGGGACCAGCGCCACCAGGGCCAGGGCGAGGGCGACCCAGCGCCGCAGCCCGGCGGTGTACGGCCAGAACCGGCGGAGGGTATCGGCGAAGCCGGCGGGAGGGGGACCGGGCTCCCGGTCAGCCGTGCCGGCTGACCGGGAGCCGATGCCAAAGAGTCGAGCCACGAGTGGCTAGCTCTTGCTGCGCGAGCGGCTGTTGCTGTGCGAGCGGCTCTTGCTGCGGCCCTTGGACTTCGAGCCGCGGCCGCCGCCGGCAAGCGCCGGCTGGACCGCCTTGAAGATCCGCGAGCGTGCCATGGGCACCTCCTCTTGTCGGGGGACGTTGCAGACGAGCCTCAGGCCTGGTGATGAAAGGAAGGTGAGCCGGAGATGAAAGCCCTCACATCAACGACGGACGCGATCGGAGTACGCATCCGATGCTCGATCGACCGCCGGGGCGGGAGCCCGGCAGGTGCGGTAGCGTCAGGGGCGCGCCCGCCCCCGACACGGCGCGGGAGGAAGGAGCACGGATGGGAGCCGCGGTCGGGGACCAAGGCGAGCCGATCGCACCGCACGCGGTTCTGCTCATCGAGGACGATCCCCGCATCGCCGACTTCATGATCCGCGGGCTGCGCGCCAGCGGGTTCTCCGTCGACTGGGTGACCACGGGGACCGAAGGGTTGGCGCGGCTCGCCGCCGGCGGCGTCGACGTGCAGATCCTCGACCTCGGGCTCCCGGACATGGACGGGCTCGACCTGCTTCGTCGCCTCACCCTCGAGGGGATCGATGTGGTCACCGTCGTCGTCACCGCCCGCACCGACCCCAACGACCGACGGCTGGCGGAGGCCCTCGGCGCCGACTACTACATCACCAAGCCGTTCGCCTGGGCCGACCTCATCTCGGCGGTGGGCGCCGGGACCCGGCTCCCGATCGACTGACGGCCGGCGGTCAGGGAGTGGTGGCGAGGTCCTCGCTCGTCTCCGCCACAACACGGGTGGGAAGGACGATCTCGAAGCGAGCGCCCCCGCCGAGGGTGCGGACCCGAGCACGACCGCCATGGGCGACGGCGATGGCGCTCACGATCGAGAGCCCGAGCCCGAGCCCGGTACCTGCCGGCCGGTTCGACCCGCGTACGTAGCGGTCGAAGATCTGCTCCGCCTCCTCGGGGGGGACTCCGGGACCGCGATCCTGCACCCAGAGCACGACCCCCTGCCGGTCGGAGCGCGACCCCAAGGCCACCGGCGAGTCCTCGGCGGTGTGCTGGCAGGCGTTCTGGGCGAGCTGCATCATCGCCTGGGTGATGCGTTGGGGGTCCACCATGACCGAGGCCCGTGCCGCCTCGTCGAGCCGCCACTGGCGCCGGCAGAGGACGGTGGCCTTGCGGTAGACGTCGAGGGTGAGTTCCTCGAGGTCGACGGCCTCGACCGCCAGGAAGTCGGGTCGCTCGGCTCGGGCGAGGACGAGGAGATCCTCCACGATCCGGTTCATTCGCTCGATCTCGTTGGTGATCACGGCGATCATGGCCGCCCGCTCCTCCGGGTCGGCCTCCAGCTCGAGCACTTCGACGTTGCCACGCACCACGGTGAGCGGGACGCGCAACTCGTGGCTGGCGTCGTCGAGGAACCTGCGCTGCGTTGCGAACACCGACTCGAGCCGCTCCAGCATGTCGTTGAAGGCGGCGGCGATCCGCGACGCCTCATCGGAGCCCCTCACCGGGATGCGGCGCGTGAGGTCGGTGGCGGTGATGGTCTGCGCCGTGTCGGCGAGCGATCGCAGCGGGCGCAGGACGCGGGTTGCCAGCAGCAGCCCGAGGAGCGAGGCGGCCACGATGGTGGCGAACTGGGTGATCGCCTGAGTGCGGACGGCGTCGTCGATAGGCCCCTGCTCGAACACCGGGAAGTTGGCGACCACGAACAACGCTTCAGGCTCGGCATCGGGGAAGGGCACGGCCACGAAGCGGACGTCGCCGGCATCGGTCTCGAGCAGCCCCTCGGTGCGTTCGGTGCGCGCCAGCCAATCTTCGATCGGTTCGGCGAGCTGGTCGGCGGGTACCACGCCCGAGGCGCGCTCTGTCAGGTAGAGCTCGCCGTCGACGAACCCGAACAGCGTCTCGCCGAGGTCGGGCACCTCCCGGGCGAAGTACTCGTCGAAGACGGCACGCATGTCGTTGCCGAAGTCCTGACCCGTCCCCGGGTCGGTGCCGGCGGCCAGGCGCTCCAGCTCCTCGGCCTCCCGTCGCAGAGCCTCCTCGATCTCGGACGCCAGCCCTTCGAGCAACGAGCTACGCAGCACGAGGGTCGAGACCGCCGCCGACGCCGCCAGGAGCAGCACCATGGCCGCCAGGATACGAAAGCGCATGCTCCCGATCAGCCCCTGCCAGTTGTGCGACCGTCCCGGCGAAGAGGGATCGAATCCGGCGTCCCCGTCGGCGTCGCCTCGATCAGGTGAGTCGACCATGGCGGGAGGATACGGGCCGGACCCTGAGAAGGGAACTGCCGGCACCGCGCCGCCTGCGGCTCGGCGCCGGGCCTGCCCGGGCGCACCCCGGTCGCCAGGCCTCGACCTCTGGTAGAGGGTAGGCTCGACCCGGAGTCGATACCTCGCAGGAACCTTGGCGACAACTCCGCGCCCGGCATATGCTTCCAAGGGGTCGCGCCGACGAGGGACGGCGCTCTGGGTAAAGCCTCGGCGATCGCTCGGGCTGATGGGAGGCAGGTGGATGGCGGGGACCATCGACGACGCAGCGGGCGTGGAAGCGACTGCAGACCCGAACGCGGCACCGGTCCCGGATGCGGGGTCCGGCGGGACCGCTGCCGTCTCGGGCCGGTCCGGCCGTGCCTTCTCCCGCCGGGGCGTCGCCGGCGGCGAGAACCAACCGGACCGACGGAGTCGCTGGTTCGAGCTGGGCCGGAGCACCAAGGCGAAGCTGCTCGGCGCATACGTGGCGCTGCTCGCCGTCTCGGCGATCCTCTCGACCGTGGCGCTCGGCCAGGTCCTCGCCATCCAGTTGGAGAACCGGATCGAGGACGACCTCCAGCAGGAGATCCTCGAGTTGGAGCGGCTGGTAGGGGGCGTGGACCCGGCGACCAGTGAGCCGTTCACGACCCTCAACGCTCTCTTCGACGTCTACTTCCGTCGCAACGTCACGGGCCACGAGGAGGCGATGCTGGCGTACGTCGACGGCTCGCTGTACCGGGCCGACCTCGAGCGGTATCCCGTGAGCCAGATCCCCGACGCGGCCGTCGACGGCTGGGAGGCGTTCGCCGCTGGGGGCTCCGGCGACGGAGGCGAGATCTCGGGTCGGTTCGAGACCGTCCGCGGCGAGGCCACCTACATCGCCCAGCCGGTGGCGATCGGCGACCAGTCCGGGGCACTCGTCGTCACCATCCTGCCCACCACCCAGGTGCAGGAGATCGGCCGGCTGCGCACCTACGGGGCGGGGATCATGTTCGCCGTTCTGCTGGTGGCATCGGTGGTGGCCTGGCTGGTGGTCGGCCGCGTGTTGCGCCCGGTGGAAGCGCTCACCGGGACCGCCCGATCCATCTCCCAGTCGGACCTCACGCAGCGTATCCCGGTGCGGGGCTCCGACGAGGCGGCGGAGATGGCCCGTAGCTTCAACGCCATGCTCGACCGTCTGGAGACCGTGTTCGAGGGTCAGCGGCGGTTCGTCGAGGATGCCGGGCACGAGCTGCGCGACCCGCTGACCATCTCCCGGGGCCACCTCGAGCTGCTCGGCGACGACCCGGTCGAGCGCCGGGCGACGGTGGCGTTGGTGCTCGACGAGATCGAGCGGATGGCGCGCATCGTCGACAACCTCCAGTTCCTCGCCGAGGCCGACCAGCCCGACTTCGTGCAGACCGAGCGTCTCGACATCGCCGCGTTCACCGAGCAGCTCCTCGCCAAGGCGAGCGCCCTGGCGCCCCGCGCCTGGACCCTCGACCGGGTCGGGGTCGGGGTCGCCGAGGTCGACCGCTACCGCCTCACCGAGGCGGTCATGAACCTGGCGCACAACGCCGTCCAGTACACCGACGCCGACGATGTCATCGCCATCGGGTCGGACCTGGCCGGCGGCGAGTGGAGGCTATGGGTCCGTGACACGGGGACGGGGATCGCTGCAGCCGACCAAGAGCGCATCTTCGAGCGGTTCGCCCGCGGGTCGACGGCAGGACGGGAGCACCGGGGCTCGGGGCTGGGCCTGGCGCTCGTCGAGGCGATCGCCGAGGGTCACGGGGGTCGTGTCGACCTCGTCAGCCGGCTCGGCGAGGGCTCGACGTTCACCATCGTGCTCCCGGTCCGCCCCGACGTCGAGGTCGAGCCGTGGCCCGCATCCTGATCGCCGAAGACGAGCCGCTGATCGGGTCGTTCCTCGACAAGGGCCTGCGCGCCGAGGGGTTCACCACCACGCTGGTGGCGAGCGGCGAGGTGGCGCAACGGCTCGGGCTCTCCGACGAGTTCGACCTGGTCCTGCTCGATCTCGGGCTGCCCGAACGCGACGGGTTCCACGTCCTGCAGGAGCTGCGAGCCCGGGGATCCCGGGTGCCCGTCCTCGTGCTCACCGGTAGGAGGGACCGCGACGTGGTCCAGGTGCTCGAGGGCGGCGCCGACGACTACATGACCAAGCCGTTCCGTTTCGACGAGCTGGTAGCCCGCATCCGGACCCGGTTGCGCACCGCCGGGACCGACCAGCGTCACGTCCTCCAAGCCGGCAACATCAGGCTCGACCTCACCACACGGCGGGTCACCCTGGGCGAAGACCAGGTGGTGCTGACCGCCCGGGAGTTCGCCCTTCTCGAGACCTTCGCCCGAAACGCCGACCGGGTGCTCAGCCGTCAGCAGCTGCTGTCGGCAGTGTGGGGATACTCGTTCGACCCGACCACGAACGTGGTCAACGTGTACGTCAACACGCTGCGCAAGAAGCTCGGCGCCGACGTCATCGAGACGGTGCGCGGCGTGGGCTACCGGCTGCGGGGCCGGGCCGGCGCCCCCGGAGGACCTTCGACCTGAAGTCGAGGGTGAGGGGAGGGCGTCGACCCGAGGGTGCTCCGGTCGATAAAGAAGTCTTCATCACCAGCTTTCGACCTGAAGTCGAGGGTGAGGGGAGGGCGTCGACCCGAGGGTGCTCCGGTCGATAAAGAAGTCTTCATCACCGGCTTACGGCCCCCTGATCTTCGTACTGCATGCTGGTCTCCGGTGTCGAAATGGGGCTGCGGCCCTGGGGGAGTTGGGGACATGGGGAGCGTGGGATCGTCTCGAGGGGGCACCCGGAAGCGGGGTGCCACCATCGCCTGTGTGGCATTGCTGGTGCAAACGCTGGCCTTCGTGGCCACGCAATCACCGGACCCGGTGCGCGCCGCCGAGATCTTCGTCGTCGACAGCACCGCAGATGTCGCCGACGCCAACGTCGGGGACGGAGTGTGTGCCAGCGGCGCCGGCACGTGCACGCTGCGGGCCGCCATCGAGGAGTCAAACGCAACGGTCACGGCCGACACCATCCAGGTCCCCAGTGGCACCTTCCTGCTCACGTTGGGTGGTGGGGTCGAGCCGCCCGAGCCGCCCGAGCCCGACCCGCTGGCCAGCTGCAACGCCACCGGAGGGGACGCCCACGAGGGCGACCTCGACATCACCTGTCCGGTGACCATCACCGGAGCCGGGGCCGGGTCCACCGTGGTGGACGGTGTCGGCATCGGCCGGGTCCTCGAGGTGCACCCCAAGGCCGGCACGGTGACGATCGGCGCCCTGACGATCACCAACGGGTTCACCATCGAGGATGGCGGGGGGATCGTCAACACCTCTACTGGCACGCTGAACCTGAACGCGGTGACGGTCACCGAGAACTCCTCGGGTGGCGACGGCGGCGGGCTGTTCGTCAGCCACGGCACCACCAACCTCAACACCGGGACGGTGGTGTCGAACAACACCGGGCGGAACGGCGGGGGGATCTTCAACGCCGGCGAGCTCAGCCCCACCGGCGTACCCAGCGCCCTCAAGCTGACCGGGGCCACGGTATCCGGCAACCACGCCATCGAAGGTGGTGGCGGCGGCATCTTCAACGACCACGAGGGTGCACTCACCCTCACCAGCACCACGGTGTCGGGCAACCTTGCCGAGGACGCCGGAGGCGGGATCAGCGTCGTGTCCAAGTCGAGCATCACCATGACCGGCGGCTCGATCACCGGCAACGAAGCTCACGGCGACGGGGGCGGCCTCTACGCCAGCGCCGAGCGCCCGGTGGTGATGACGAATGTCAGCGTCACCGGCAACCAGGCCGGGGTGCCCACCGAGCTCGAGGCGGGCGAAGGCCACGGGGGAGGCCTCGCTGCCGGCGGCGATGGCAGCATCGACATCGTGGGGTCGACCTTCTCGGGGAACAGCACGCCCGACGAAGGCGGGGGCATCTACCTCGACAACAACGGGTCGGTGGAGATCACCGACACCGTGGTCACCGGGAACGAGGCCGGTGCGGGCGGCGGCGGGGTGGAGAACGCCGCCACCGTGGTCACGTTCACCCGGATGACGATCACCGACAACGTCGCCGGTCTCGACGGGGGCGGTATAGAGAGCCAGGGGAGCGGCGACTTCACGATCGTCGACACCACGATCACCGGCAACGTCGCCGAGAACGGGGGCGGGTTCGCCAACGCCGCCGACGGGGCCACCCTCGTGTCACGGACCACCATCTACGACAACGCCGCCCTGATCGGGCTCAACGACGACACCGGGCTGGGGGGCGGCATCTACGGGCTGGGCGACGCCGACGCCGACTACGAGAACGTGACCATCACCGGCAACCTGGCCCAGGTGCGCGGCGGCGGCTTCTACGTCGATTCCGACGCCGACGTGCACGTCACCAACTCGACGATCGCCCGCAACAGCTCCCCGATCGCCAGCGGCGTCGGTGGCGAGATCGGCTCGGTCAACTTCCCGATCCAGCCGAGCCTGTCGGTCATCTTCAAGAACACCATCGTCGCCGAGAACCTGCTCGGGCCCGGCCTGCACCTTCGCCCTCGGCTCGGCCGGGGGCAACCTGGAGGACGGGGACACCTGCCTGTTCCGCGGCTCGTCGGATCGGGTGAACGTCGCCGACGCCGGGCTCGATGCCATCGCCGACAACGGCGGTTCCGACCATGACCATGGCGCTCACCGAGGGCAGCCTGGCCATCGACGGTGGGGTGAGCCCGTGCCTTCTCACCGACCAGCGCGGCGTGACCAGGCCCCAGAACATCGCCTGTGACATCGGCGCCTTCGAGTACGAGGGGCCGTTCCCGCCGCCGGACGACGTCCCCCCTGACACCGAGTACCTGACCGGTCCGATCCAGGACACCGAGGCGACCTCGGCGTTCACCTTCACCGGGACCGACGACGTGACCCCGCCCGAGGAGCTGCGCTTCGAATGCCGGCTGATCGAGACCGAGATCGGCGAGCCCCCCGAGCCTCCCGACCCGACCGAGCCGGTCCCGCCCGAGTTCGCCTTCGTCGGCTGCGCCAGCCCATGGCAGGTCCCCATCATCGAGGAAGGGCTGTTCACGTTCGAGGTCCGGGCCATCGACAACGCCGGCAACGTCGACCCGAGCCCGGCGGTCCACGAGTTCGGTGGCACCGAGGACGTCACCCCGCCGCAGACGTCCTTCCTGGAGACCCCGCCGAACCCGAGCTTCAGCAACAGCGCCATCTTCACGGTTGGTGCCACCGACGACCAGACTCCGGCCCAGTTCCTCGAGTTCGAGTGCCGGATCGACACGAGCGAGCCCGAGGCGTGGTTGGAGTGCACCAACCCGCTGGTCTACTCCAACCTCACCGTCGGCTCGCACACCGTGGAGGCTCGCGCCACCGACGGCGCCGACAACGTCGACCCCACCCCGGCCACCTACACCTGGACCGTCGCCCCGCCACTCACCTGCGACTCGGCCAACATCACGCTGACCGCCGACGCCGACGTCTTCGTCGACCAGGGCAGCGCCTTCGAGAACTTCGTGCTCGTCCCCGAGCTGGTCGTCCGCTCCAACGACCTCGGGATGAACGCCCGAACCCTGATCGGGTTCCCGATCTCCAACGACGCCCCCGACTGCGCCCTCGAGTCGGCGACGCTCCGTCTCTACGCCGGGTCGAGCACCACAGGGCGGACCCTTGAAGCGATCCCGCTGGCCGGGGCGTGGACCGAGAACGGCGCCACCTGGAACAACCAGCCCGGCACCACAGGGACGGCGGCGACCACGACCTCCGGCGACGGCTACCGGGAATGGGACGTCACCGCCCACGTCACCGACATGCTCGCCGGCACCCTGACGGACCACGGCTGGCTGATCCGCGACGCCGTGGAGAGCGATCCCGAGGGCGCCGACCAGTCCTTCCACAGTCGGGAGACCCCGCAGGACCCGCCCGACGCGTCCCTCCCCGAGCTCGTTCTCCGCTTCGCCGCCGACGGGACGCCCCCGCCACCGCCGCCACCGCCCGGCGGCCCGGGGACGGTGACCTGCGGCCAGGTGATCACCGAGAGCATCGTGCTCGCAGAACGACCTGCTCGGCTGCCTCGGCGAGGGGCTGGTGATCGGCGCCCCTGACATCGAGGTCGACCTCAACGGGCACACCGTCTCGAGCGGGGTCGTGGTCGACCCCGGCGAGGAGGACGGCCTCCTCGCCGGCATCCGCAACGCCGGGCACGACAACGTGGTCATCAAGAACGGCACCGTGCAGGGCTTCGGCTACGGCGTTCGCATCCTCGCCGGCGCCATCCACAACGTGGTCGAGGGCATGACCCTCGACGCCAACCTGATCGCCGGGGTCGAGCTGTTCGACGCCGACGACGGGCGCAACGGCAACACCGTCAGGGACAACCTGTTCACCGCCAACGGCGAGGGCGGCGTGGCCCTGGTGAGCGGGTCGGAGAACAGCGTTGTCACCGGCAACACCTTCACCGGCAACGGTGGGGTGGCGATCCGGCTCCAGAACGCCCACGGCCACCTCATCGAGGCGAACGTGGTCAACGGGTTCATCCAGGACCCGCTGATCGACAGCGACGGCGGCATCTTCCTCGAGGCCGCCACTGACAACACCATCACCGGCAACACCGTCAGCGACGCCGGGGACGCCGGCATCTTCCTGTTCGCCGGATCCCACGACAACCTGATCGAGGGCAACACGGTGTCCCGGAGCAGCGACTCGGGCATCTCGATCAGCGACTCCGACGGGAACGACGTGGTCGACAACGTCAGCCACGCCAACGGGGGCGCCGGCGTCGCCCTGAGCAACGCCCACAACGGCTCGGTGACCGGCAACGACGCCCGTTTCAACCCGGGTGGCATCGAGATCGCCGGCTCCAACGGCAACCTGGTGGAGGACAACGACGTCAGCTTCTCCTCGGCCAACGGGATCACCGTCGAAGGCGGGTTGGAGAACGACATCCTCGACAACGTCGCCGACCTCACCCAGGGCACCGGCATCGCCATCGAAGCCGAGGCGGTCGATGCGCTGGGCAACCCGATCCCCGGCAACGTCATCGAGGGCAACTCGGCCAGCAACAACGTCGGCGACGGCATCTCGGTCTCCGCCGGCGGCCACGTCGTGACCGCCAACTCGGCCCACAACAACGGCGGCTTCGGGATCGTCGCCGGCGAGCTGGTCGTCGACGGCGGTGCCAACACCGCCAGCGGCAACGCCGAGCCGCTCCAGTGCGTCGGCGTGGTGTGCACCACAGGCACGCCGCCACCTCCGGGCGACGGCGACCTCACCCCACCTGACACGGTGATCATGAGTGGCCCACTCGACGGGGGCAGCACCCTCGACCCGCAGGTCTTCACCTTCACCGGGACCGACGACACCGCCCCCACCACGGCACTCAGCTTCGAGTGCCGGCTGGACGCCCCACCCGACCCGCCGGGCGAGCCCCCGGAGCCTCCGGAGCCGGGCGAGCCGCCCGACCCACCCCAGCCACCCGACTCGGAGACCTGGCACGACTGCGCCAGCCCGTGGACCTACGAGCTGCTGCTGTCCGGTGAGCACGTCTTCGAGGTGCGCGCCATCGACCCGTCCGACAACGTCGACCTGACCCCGGCGGTCTACACCTGGACCCTGGTGCAGGCACCGCCGGGCCCCGACTCCATCCCACCGACAACGACCATCTTCGACGCCCCGCCGGATCCGAGCACCGGCCCCACGGCGACGTTCTCCTTCACCGGCAGCGACAACGCCACCCCCGGGCCCAACCTCGTGTTCCAGTGCCAGCTCGACGGGCTCGGGTACGCCCCGTGCACCTCGCCGGTTGAGTACACCGGCCTCGGCGTCGCCGAGCACACCTTCGAGGTCCAGGCTGTCGACCTGCAGGGCAACGTCGATCCGTCCCCGGCTACCCACACCTGGACCATCGCGGACGGCCCGGTGGACGGCGACGCCCCCGAAACCACGATCGACTCGCATCCTGACGCGACGACTGTGGCCACCGACGCCAGCTTCACCTTCTCGTCGGACGAGGAGAGCGCCACCTTCGAGTGCTCGATCGACGGGTCGCCGTTCACCGACTGCACCTCGCCCCAGGACTATCCCGGTCTGTCGGTCACCACGCACACTTTCGAGGTGCAGTCGACGGACCCGGCGGGGAATACCGACTCCACACCGGCCTCGTTCACCTGGACCGTTACCTCGGCGCCGGTCCCCACCGCGGTGAGCTGCGGACAGGTGGTCACCGTGAGCGTGTCGCTCACCAACAACCTGGTCGACTGCCTCGGCGACGGGCTGGTGATCGGAGCCAGCGGGATCACCATCGACCTCGACGGCCACACCATCGACGGTGTCACCCAGGGGCTGTCTGCCGGGATCCGCAACGAGGGGTTCGACTCGGTAACGATCATCGGAGGGACCATCCAGGAGTTCGAGACCGGGGTCCACCTCGGTGCGGGATCGTCCCTCGGCATCATCGACGGGGTCACCGCGCAGCTCAACGTGCTCGCCGGGATCCAGCTGTCCAACGCCGATAGTGGCGGGAACGGCAACACCATCCGCAACAGCACCGTCGCCGGCAATGCCGACGGGATCCTGATCACGAACGGCACCCAGGACGCCTCGGTATACGACAACGTCATCAGCGGCAACGCCGGCTTCGGGCTGCACGTGCTCAACTCGAGTGGCACCACCGTCGAGTCCAACACCTTCTCAGGCTCGAGTGGCGATTCGGTGCTGCTCGAAGCGGCCTCGGGGAACACCGTCGTCGGCAACACCGTCATCTCCGGCGGCGGTACCGGGATCATGCTCCACGTCGGCTCGTCGGGGAACGTCGTCGAGGGCAACACGGTCACCGAGAGCGAGTCGGGCGTGGTCGTCCTCGACTCCAATGGCAACGAGATCGTCGGCAACGTCGCCCAATTCAACGGTGGTGCCGGGATCGTCCTCGACAACGCCCACGACTCGGTCATCAGCGGCAACGACGTCCGCTTCAACTCGAGCGGGATCGAGCTCCTGGGCTCGAGCAACAACCTGATCGAGGAGAACGACGCCAGCCTGGGCGATGGCGCGGGCATCTCGCTCGGTGACAGCTCGATCGCCAACACCGTCGTGCTCAACACCGCCAACGCCAACGGCGCCGAGGGCATCCACGTCGGCGACTTCGCTCCCGGTGGATCGGGCAACATGATCGACCGCAACACCACCACCAACAACACCGCCGACGGTATCCACGTCGGCAACGTGGGGCACGTCATCGTCGGCAACACCGCCGACAACAACGGCGGCTGGGGGATCTACGCGGCCACCGCCACCACGGCGGGCATGAACATCGACGGGGGCGGGAACCGGGCCAGCGGCAACGTCGGCGGCGGGCTCGACCCGGTCAGCGGGCAGATCATCCAGTGCTTCAACGTGGTGTGCGACGGGGGTGACCCGGCGCCCGGCGACAGCATCCCGCCCGAGACCACCATCACCACGGCGCCGTGGAGCCCGACCAGCTTCACCGACGCCACCTTCGAGTTCACCGGGAGCGACAACGCCACCGCGGTCACCTTCGAGTGCCGTCTCGACAGCACCGACCCCGGCGACTTCGCTCCCTGCGTCAGCCCGATCACCTACACCGGGCTCGGCCTCGGGACGCACACGTTCGAGGTGCGCGCCAAGGACTTCTCGGGCAACGTCGACGCCACACCCGCGTCCTTCACCTGGGAGATCGAGCCGTTGGCACCGGGGGTGCCGCCGGAGACGTCCATCGACTCGAGCCCTGACCCGACCACGGTGAGCACCACGGCCACCTTCGTCTTGTCCTCGAACGAGCCCGGCGTGACCTTCGAGTGCTCACTCGACGACGGGCCCTACGTGGACTGCACCACGCCGGTCACCTACACCGGGCTCGCCGCCACCAGCCACACCTTCGCCGCCCGCGCCGTCGACACCGACGGGCTCGAGGACCTCACGCCGGCGACGTTCTCGTGGACGATCACCGCGGCGCCGACGGAGACCTCGGTGAGCTGCGGCCAGGTTCTCACCCAGAGCACGCTGGTCACCAACGACCTCGTCGACTGCCTCGGTCCCGGCCTGGTGGTGGGGGCCAACGCCATCACCGTCGACCTCGACGGGCACGTGATCGACGGCGTCGGCCAGGGCATCGGCATCCTCAACAACGGGTTCGACTCGGTGACCGTCACCAACGGCACCGTCCAGGAATTCGACGTCGGCGTGCAGCTCAACCCGGGGACGACGCTCAACATCGTCTCCGACGTGGTCGCCCAGAGCAACGAGATCGCCGGCATCCAGCTCAACGACGCCGACGACAACACGGTTCGAGCCAACACTGCCACCCTCAACGGGATGGGCATCCATCTCGCCTCCGGCACCCAGGATGCCCTGGTCACCGACAACGACGTCACCTCGAACAGCACGGGCGGGATCGTCCTGGAGGGGGCGAACGGCAACACCATCACGGCCAACTCGCTGTCGGGCAACGACGACGCCGGGATCGGGGTCGGCACCGACGTGCTCCCGGCCAACGACAACCAGGTCACCGCCAACACGATCACCACCAGCGGCGGGCCCGGCATCGCCGTGATCGGCTCCTCCGGGAACGAGATCACCGGGAACGTGGCCAGCCAGTCGAACGGCGCCGGCATCAGCCTGGAGCTCGCCAACGACAACGTGGTCACCGGCAACGACGTCCGCTTCAACCCGGGCGGCATCGAGCTGTCCGACTCCAGCGACAACCTCATCCAGTCCAACAACGCCGGGTCGGCCAGCGGCACCGGTATCTCCGTCGAGGGCCTGTCATTCGGCAACTCGATCCTGTCCAACACCGCGAGCGCCAACAACGGCGACGGCATCTCGGTCGACGGGGTGGCCCCGGCCGGATCGGGCAATTTGATCGAGGGCAACACCGCCAGCAGTAACTCGGGCGACGGCATCAGCGTCACCGGGTCGGGCCACACCATCACCGGCAACGTTGCCGACCTCAACGACGGCTGGGGCATCTTCGTCGAGGCCGGCAACGTCGACGGCGGCGGTAACTCGGCCACCGGCAACGCCGAGCCCACCCAGTGCTTCGGGATCGCCTGCACCAGCGGTCCCGTCCCGGGCGCGCCGGACACGTCGCTGGTCGACGTCCCGCCCAACCCGAGCAACAGCCGCAATGCCCTCTTCACCTTCATCGGCACCGACGACACCACCGCTCTGATCGACCTCGGGTTCGAGTGCCGGTTGGACAGCACCAACGACCTCGACTGGGTGGAGTGCGACAACCCGCAGGAGTACTTCGAGTTGACCCCAGGGGAGCACACCTTCGAGGTGCGCGCCGTCGACCTGCAGGAAAACGTCGACCCGACGCCCGCCACCTACACCTGGGAGTACGTGCCGCTGCCCGCCGGCGTCGCCCCGGACACCTTCATCGACCTCGCCCCGCCGCTGGAGACGATGCTGTTCGAGGGCATCTTCACCTTCTCCTCCGACGAGCCCGATGTCACCTTCGAGTGCGCTCTGGACGCCGGCGCCTTCGAGCCGTGCGTGTTCGCCTACGAGTTCGGGTTCGAGGAGACCGAGGTCGGTGAGCACACCTTCCAGGTGCGCGCCACCGACTTCGAGGGCAACACCGACCCGACGCCGGCCACCTACACATGGACCATCGTCGGAGTGGTCACCACCGTCACCGACGGCCCGGCCTTCATCCCGCCCGAGGATCCGCTCGAGCCCGCCCAGGGCGGTGAGACGTCGGAGACGACCGCCACCATCACCTTCGAGGCCAACGTGGCCGACGCCACCTTCGACTGCTCGATCGACCTGCTCCCGTTCGCCCCGTGCACCTCGCCGGTCACCTACACCGACCTGGCGGTGGGCGAGCACCTGTTCCGGGTGATCGCCTTCGACCCGGAGACCGAGCGCACCCAGCTGGAGCCGACCGAGTATGGGTGGACGGTGATCCTTCCCACCGATGTCACCACCCCCGACACCACGATCACGGTCGCTCCGGCCGACGGGAGCAGCGACACCTTCTTCGAGTTCACCGGGACTGATGACCAGACCCAGCCGCTGGCGCTCGAGTTCGAGTGCCGCCTCGACAGCACGCTCGAGACCGACTGGTTCGGCTGCCTGAGCCCGTTCAACCTGCTCGGCGAGTTCCCCGAGTTCGCCCCCGGACCGCACACCTTCGAGGTGAGGGCGATCGACCAGGGCGAGCCGGACCCGAACATCGACCCGACCCCGGCGGTCCACACCTGGACCTCGGTGGCCGACGCCACGCCGCCGGAGACGACCCTGCTGACCACCCCGCCGGCGACCACCGACCAGATCGACGTCGAGTTCATCTTCGACGGCAGCGACAACGCCACCCCGCTCGAGCTGCTCGTCTTCGAGTGCTCGGTGGACGGGTTGCCGTTCGAGCCGTGCGACTCGCCTGAGAGCGTCCAGGGGCTGGAGCCTGGCTCGCACACCTTCGAGGTGCGGACCGTCGACCTGTCGCTCAACCCGGACCCGACCCCGGCCTTGTTCACCTGGACCCTGGTGAACACCCCGGTGGGCACCGACGTGACGGTGGAGACGTTGATGCCGAGTGGTCTGCCCGCCATGGTCACGTTCCCGGTGGTCACCGCCTTCGGTGACACCACGGTGACCACGGCGGCCCCGGAGACCCTCCCCGACGGGTTCGAGGTGGCCAACGCCCTCTTCGTCGACGTGAGCACCACGGCGACGTACACGGGCTCGGTGGAGATCTGCCTCGGCTACGACCCGGCAGGCTTCGCCGACCCAGCCAACGTCCGCATGCTGCACTACGTGGGCGGTATCGCCACCGACGTCACGGTGTCCAACGACCCGGGCGGCGAGGTGTGCGGCGTGGTGACCTCGCTGTCGCCCTTCGCCGTCGCCGAGACCACCGAGCCGATCGGGCCCGACACGACGCCGCCGGAGACGACGATCGACTCCGGCCCGCCTGCGGACACCACGGCGACCACCGCCACCTTCACCTTCTCGTCCAACGAGCCCGGCGCGACGTTCGAGTGCGCCCTCGACGCCGGGTCGTTCGGATCGTGCACCTCGCCGCACGAGGTGACGGAGCTGGGCAGCGGAGCCCACACCTTGCAGGTGCAGGCCACCGACCTGGCCGGCAACGTCGACCCGACGCCGGCCACGTACAGCTGGACCGTGGACGGGCCACCGACGTCCGAGATCACGCTGGCGCCAGACGAGATCACAGAGCTCACGACGGTGACGTTCGAGTTCGAGGCGAGCGATCCCGGGTCGACGTTCGAGTGCTGGCTCGACGGCGTGATCACCCCGTGCACCTCGCCGGTCACCTACACGGACGTCGCCGTGGGCGACCACATCTTCGCCGTCCTCGCCACCGACCCGGTGGGCAACATCCAGCTGGAGTGGGAGGACTACGAGTTCACCGTGCTCGCTCCCACCGCACCCACCACGAGCTTCGAGACCGCCGGGACCCCGCCGGGAAGCACCACCAGCACGTCGGCGACGTTCGCCTTCACCGGCACCGACAACGCCACCGCCACCGAGGCCCTCTCCTTCCAGTGCTCGCTGGACGCCGCCCCGTTCACCGACTGCACGACGCCGCACGAGATCACGGGCCTGTCGGTCGACACGCACACGTTCCAGGTGCGAGCCGTCGATGCCATCGGGCTGTTCGATGCGACACCATCGACCTTCACCTGGGTGGTCACCGACGAGCCGGCGCCGGACGTCACCCCGCCGGAGACGACGATCACGTCGGCACCGGCGGCGATCACAACGAGCCCGGACGCCACCTTCACCTTCACGTCCAGCGAGTCGGGATCGACCTTCGCCTGCTCGCTCGACGGGGAGCCGTTCGGGGAGTGCGCCTCGCCGCTGGTGGAGAACGGGCTGGAGCTCGGTGCCCACACCTTCTCGGTGCAGGCGACCGACGCCGCCGGCAACACCGACCCGACTCCGGCCACCCACGCCTGGACCGTCGAGGCCGACGTGACCGCACCCGACACGTCGATCACGTCCGGCCCTGCCGGCGACAACGCAGCCCTCGACGTGGTGTTCACGTTCACCGGCACCGACGACACCACGGCGGCGCTCGATCTCGAGTTCGAGTGCTCGCTCGACGGTGAGCCGTTCGGCGACTGCAGTTCGCCCCATGAGATCCAGGGTCTGGCCCTCGGCGCCCACACCTTCGAGGTTCGCGCCGTGGACGCCGCCGGCAACGTCGACGTCACCCCGGCGACCAGGACGTGGACCACCGTGGACGTGACCGCACCGGAGACCTCCATCGACACCGGTCCCGAGGACCCGACCGAGGCCACCACCGCCAGCTTCACGTTCTCGAGCGACGATCCGGCGGCCACCTTCGAATGCGCGCTCGACGGCGCCGCCTTCGCCGCCTGCACTACGCCGCACGAGCTCACCGGGGTCGTCGTCGGGCTCCACACCTTCGAGGTGCGGGCGGTCGACGCCGGTGGCACCACCGATGCCACCCCCGATGTGTACGAGTGGACCGTGGTGTCGCCGGACGCCCCGGACACCACGATCACCGCCGGCCCGGCTGCGATCACGACCAGCACCGACGCCACCTTCCTAATCACCTCCGACCAGCCCGGGGTGACCTTCGAATGCCGCGCTCGACGGCGACGCATTCACGGAGTGCGAGTCGCCGCACGAGCTGGAGGGCGTGACCGTCGGCGCCCACGAGCTGCTGGTGCGGGCGGTGGACGCCGCCGGCAAGGTCGACGCCAGCCCGGCGAGCCACACCTGGACGGTGGAGAACACACCGAGCGGAACCGACGTCGTGGTCACTACCACGATGCCGGGCGGCGAGACCGCCGAGATCACCTTCGGCACGGTCACCGCCGGCGGTCAGACCACGGTGGCTGCGGCGACCTCGCCGCCGCCACTGCCTGATGGCTATGACGTCGGCAGCGTCGTCTTCCTCGAGATCACCACCACTGCCACCTTCAGCGGCGTGGTCGAGGTGTGCCTCGGCTACGACCCGGCGCTGTTCGCCGACCCCTCCGCGGTCACGCTGCTCCACTACGTCGGCGGAGTGGCCACCGATGTCACCACCTCCAACGATCCGATCGCCGGCGTGGTGTGCGGCGAGGTCACCTCGCTGTCACCGTTCGCCGTGGCCGAGCCCGCGCAGGCCCCGCCGCCCGACACCACGCCGCCGGAGACGACGGTGGACAGCGGCCCGGCGGCGACCACCACCGACACGTCCGCCACGTTCACCTTCTCCGCCGACGAGGCCGGCTCCACGTTCGAGTGCGCCATCGACGGGGCCTGGTTCGCCGCCTGCGCCTCGCCTGTCGTGTACACGGACCTGGTCGTGGGTGCGCACACCTTCGAGGTGCGGGCCATCGACGCCGCCGGCAACCTCGACCTGTCGCCGGCGCTGTACTCGTGGACGGTGGAGTCGCCGGCGCCGCCGCCCGACACCACGCCGCCGGAGACGACGGTGGACAGCGGCCCGGCGGCGACCACCACCGACACGTCCGCCACGTTCACCTTCTCCGCCGACGAGGCCGGGTCTACGTTCGAGTGCTCGCTGAACGGCGCCGCCTTCACCGGTTGCACGTCGCCGGAGGAGTACTCCGGGCTGTCGGTGGGTGCGCACACCTTCGAGGTGCGGGCCACGGACGCCGCCGGCAACGTGGACGCTGTCGCCGGCCGCTACGCTGGACGGTGGAGGCCCCGGCGCCGCCGCCCGACACGACGCCGCCGGAGACGACGGTGGACAGCGGCCCGGCGGCGACCACCACCGACACGTCCGCCACGTTCACCTTCTCCGCCGACGAGGCCGGCTCCACGTTCGAGTGCGCCATCGACGGGGCCTGGTTCGCCGCCTGCGCCTCGCCTGTCGTGTACACGGACCTGGTCGTGGGTGCGCACACCTTCGAGGTGCGGGCCATCGACGCCGCCGGCAACCTCGACCTGTCGCCGGCGCTGTACTCGTGGACGGTGGAGTCGCCGGCGCCGCCGCCCGACACCACGCCGCCGGAGACGACGGTGGACAGCGGCCCGGCGGCGACCACCACCGACACGTCCGCCACGTTCACCTTCTCCGCCGACGAGGCCGGCTCTACGTTCGAGTGCTCGCTGAACGGCGCCGCCTTCACCGGTTGCACGTCGCCGGAGGAGTACTCCGGGCTGTCGGTGGGTGCGCACACCTTCGAGGTGCGGGCCACCGACGCCGCCGGCAACGTGGACGCCACCCCTGCCGGCTACGACTGGACGGTGGAGGCCCCGGCACCCGTGTGCGACGCCAGCACGATCACCGTCAACGCCGACTCCGACGCCTGGATCGAGCAGAACAGCCCGTCCAACAACAAGGGTGACGACTCGGTCCTCAAGGTGAAGTCGCAGGGCTCCACCGACAACTTCCGGGCGATGGTCGACTTCCCGTTCCCGACCATGCCGGAAGGCTGCCAGGTCGGGACGGCGACCCTCCGGGTCTACTCCGACTCGGCGGCGTCCGGCCGCACCATCCAGGCGCTGCGGTTCACCGCCTCCTGGACCGAGAGCGGTGTCACCTGGTCGAACCAGCCGGCGACCACCGGCGTCGCCGCCACCACCACCTCGGGCACCGGCTACCGGGAATGGACGGTGACCACCCAGGTGCAGGCGATGTACGACGGGGGCGCCCTGTACGGCTTCCTGCTCCGGGACGCCACCGAGAACGGGAGTGGGGCCGAGCAGCAGTTCTTCTCCCGGGAGAAGGGCGAGAACCCGCCGCAGCTCGTGGTGAGCTTCGTGGAGGCGGACACCACCTCGCCGGTGACCAGCCTGACGGTGACCCCGGACGAGAGCACCACCGACACCACCGCCACCTTCGAGTTCGGGTCGGACGAGGCCTACTCGAGCTACGAGTGCGCCCTGGACGGCGTCGCCTTCACCACCTGCACCACCCCGAAGACGTACACGGGGCTGGCGGTGGGGGAGCACACCTTCGAGGTGCGGGCCATCGACACCGCCGGCAACGTCGACGCCACCCCGGCGAGCTTCACCTGGACGGTGGAGCCGGACGTCACGGCGCCGGACACCACCATCGACGACGGCCCCGAGGCCAGCTCGACGGCCACCTCGGCCACCTTCGAGTTCTCCTCGTCCGAGTCAGGGTCGACCTTCGAGTGCTCGCTCGACGGCGGCTCCTTCTCGACCTGCAGCTCGCCCAAGACGTACAGCGCACTGGCGGTCGGGTCGCACACCGTCGAGGTGAGGGCGGTCGACGCCGCCGGCAACGTCGACGCCACCCCGGCCAGCCACACGTGGACCGTGGAAACGCCGCCGGCCGACACGACGCCGCCGGAGACGACGATCGACTCCGGCCCGGCGGCGACCACCACCGCCACCGACGCCACCTTCAGCTTCTCGTCGAGCGAGACCGGGTCCAGCTTCGAGTGCTCGCTCGACGGCGGGGCGTACGCCGCCTGCACGTCACCCAAGGCGTACAGCGGCCTCTCCGCCGCCTCGCACACGTTCAGCGTGCGGGCGATCGATGCCGCCGGGAACGTCGACGCCTCGCCGGCGAGCTCGACCTGGACCATCACCGCCGCCGTCGACTGCGGGTCCACGGTGACCCTCACCGCCAACGCCGACGCCTGGCTGCAGCAGAACAGCTCGTCCAGCAACAAGGGCACCGACTCCGACCTGAAGGTGAAGGCTCAGGGCTCGACCGACAACTTCCGAGCGGTCGTCCGCTTCGCTTTCCCGACCCTGCCTGCCGGGTGCGAGGTGGAGACCGCCACCCTGCGGATGTACGCCTCGTCGGCGAAGACGGGCCGGACCTTGCAGGCGTTGCGGCTCACCGCCACCTGGACCGAGACCGGTGTCACCTGGGGCAACCAGCCGGCGACCTCCGGCACGGCGGCGACCACCTCGTCGGGCAAGAACTGGCGGGAGTGGAACGTCGCCACCCAGGTCCAGGCGATGTACGACGCCGCCGGTCTCCACGGGTTCCTGATCCGCGACTCGGTCGAGAGTGGCGGCGGCGCCGAGCAGATCTTCAACTCCAGGGAGAAGAGCTCCAACCGGCCGACGTTGATCCTCACCTTCGGCCCCTCAGGCGGCTGACGGCTCCGGGGTTCCCTCACCCCCCTCACCGGAGCGACGCCGCCGTTGTCGTGGCGGCGGGCGGGACCCTACCCCGTCCGTTCGCCGCGACGACCCTCCGGCTTGCCCCGACCTCGGCCCAACGTCCTGCGCGGCCCGGACGGCGGGACTCATCTTGTCGGCATCCGGACCCAGCCGCCTGCCCCCGGTCATGCTCACCTGCCGAGGCGAGCAGCCCGCATAGGTGTGGCCTACGAGCTCCTCTCGACGATGAGGCTCAGAGCGGGTGCCGCCCGCCGGCGCAAGGGCGGTGCCGAACCCTGGATGAGGAAAGTTTCATCACCGGTTCATCGGAGTCTCACCACCCTCTGATGGGATGGTTCCACACCACCTAGGAGGTACCCGTCGTGTCGAGAAGAGTCTTCAGTATGAGCGCCGCCGTTGCCCTGGTCCTGGTCGTCGCCCCGGTGGCGGCGTACGCAGACGACGTGTCGGTGATCGGCAACTACACCGTGCCCTCCGGCACAACGATTGACGGGAACCTGACCGTGACCGCCGGTTCGGTGAGCATTCTGGGCACAGTGAAGGGGAACGTCACCCAGAACGGCGCGGGCAAGGTCCACGTGTTCGGTTCCGGGCTGGTCGAGGGCAACGTGGTCGAGCGCGGCGCCGGCCTCGTCCAGGTCGACGGCCTCCTGAAGGGAAACGCCACGGAATGGAACGCCGGCAGCGTCGTCATCGGCGGCTCGGGCACCATCGAGGGCAACGCCACCGAGCATGACGACGGCCTGCTCCGGGTCAGCGGGCTGCTCAAGGGCAACGCCATGGAATGGGATGCCGGCGTGCTCGTGATCGCCGCCGCAGGAGACGTCGAGGGCAACGCCTTCGAACGTGGTTCCGGTCAGCTCACAGTGAACGGCACGCTCGACGGGAACGCCGAGGAGTGGGGTGTCGGGGACATCGTCATCAGGGGCTTCGTCGACGGCAACGCCATCGAGCGCGACACGGGCGACATCGTCATCCACGTCGGCGCCACACTCAACGGTGACGCCGAGGAGAACGGCCCGGGCCAGGTGATCGACCACCGGTAGCCGCTTGCGACGGCGATTTCGACAGGATCAGCGCTCGTGGCGGTCAGGGGAGACCGAGGATTCCCCTGACCGCTATCAGCTCGGGTTCTTCTAGCCCCTCGTCGAACGTCTCGTAGAGCGCCGAATCGCTCACCGCAGGACGCCGCCCGATTCGGTCATCCCGTCGATCACCCGATCTACCTGAACCGCGTGAGAGGCTCGTAGCCTCCCGGCGGCATGCAGATGACGGTTGCGGGTTCAGCGACGAGGATCGGTCCCCTCTCACTCAAACGCCGGGTCGTAGACCGACTCGCGCGACTGCGGGTCCAAGTTGATCACCAACACCACCGAACGCGGCGTTGTAGAACTCGAAGGCCTTCTTGTTCGAGGCGTCGGCGGACTTCTTGATCGGGTACTCGTAGGCCTCACCCGCCGGACACCACGTCCTTGGACAGGTCGATTTGGGGCTCCGCGCGTCGAAGTGTGCTTGGTCGCTGTGGTCGTGGGCCGGCTCCTGGGTACCGGAAGAGTCCTCGGACGGCGAAGGTGTCGGTTTTGACGACCTCGTAGGCCATCCGTTTGAGGGCGCCGTCCTCGGTGAAGAACAGGTGGCCTCCTCGGCCCTTGCACGCCGCCCGGTCCCGCCACCGGTTCATCGCAGCGCCACCAGCCGATCCCGGGTGATGGACAGCACCTGGCGCCGGGCGAGCACCGCTGACACTGTGGTCTCTGAGAGGCCGGCAGTCCGGGTGCGGGCCTACCTACAGGGAGATCAGAGCCACGAGGAACAGGGCGAACGCCGCCCAGGTCGTGGCGAACTGGATCCAGTTGATCGCGAAGTAGCGCCGCCGTCCCGCCTCCCAATCCGCCGGCATCGCCGCGGGGTCCCAGGCCAGCATCACGTCGTAGTGCGGTTCCTTCCACACGTTGGCGACGATGTACACCCCGACGACCACAACACCCAGCCCGATCGCGGTGAGCACGAACGAGATGGAGTCGGGATCGCCCCAGAGGAGCACGAGGGCGACGATCGGCCCGATGCCCATCCCGAGCGACCAGGCATAGTTGAACCAGGACTTCCTCGCGAACCGAAGGAACGCCTCCATGAAGTTCCGGAAGTCCCGGCCGTCCATCGCTGCGAGCATCGGATGCATGATCGTGGTCAGCATCCCCAAGAGGCCCGACGCGAGACCCGAGAAGAAGACCGACGCGGCGAGTGCCCATTCCTCACCCGTCATGGAAACCCCCTTCCCAGGCTGGCGGCGCCATGCTACGTCGCGTCCGATGCCCGGGAGTATCTGCTGATTGGTGGTGTCTCTGCAATTGTCCATGGTGCGACCCGAGCGAGGGACAAGATGGAGCCACCCAGACGTGGCCGCCTCGTCTCGAACTGCGCTCTCGCGTGAAGGGATGAACGCCTGTGTCCTACGTGCCTCGCATCGATATCTCCCGCGACCCGCATGTGGTCGGTCAGGAACTGGATGAGATCTGCCGGACCGTCGGCTTCTTCCAGATCGTCGGCCATGGGTTCGACGACGCGACCGCCGACCGTGCATGGGACGCGGCGAGAGCGTTCTTCGACCTGCCGCTGGCGGAAAAGATGAGCGTGGCTCGCCCCACGCCGGACTACCCCTACGGCTACATCCCGGTTGCCGGCGAGTCGCTTCACCAGTCGCTCGGCGACGCGGCGCCGCCCGACCTCAAGGAGGCCTTCAACATCGGTCCGGTTTCCCCTACCGCGCACCATCCCGAGGACCCGGATGCCACATGGGTGCACTCGCCGAACCTCTGGCCCGAGGCGCTCCCGGAACTCGAGCAGACATGGACCGCCTACTACGAGGCGATGGTGGAACTCGCCAATCGGCTCATGTCGCTCTTTGCGGACGGCCTCGGATTGGACCCGGGGTTCTTCGTCGACAAGCTCGACGATTCGCCCAACGCGCTCCGCGCGATCAACTATCCCGAGCGCGATGTGGCGCCCTTGCCGGGGCAGCTGCGGGCCGGCTCTCACACCGACTACGGCACGCTCACCGTGCTGCGACAGGATTCCGTCGGCGGCCTGGAGGTTCTCGACCAACACGCCGGCTGGGTGCCGGTCGAGTCGGTACCGGGTGCGTTCGTGATCAACATCGGTGACCTGATGGCTCGATGGACGAACGACCGTTGGAGGTCCACCTTGCACCGCGTCGTCGACCCGCCGGATCGGTCAGGAGCTCGTGCCCGCAGGCAGAGCATGCCTTTCTTCCAGAATGCCAACTGGTCGGCAGAGATCGCGTGTCTGCCGACTTGCCTCGGACCGGACGGTGTGCCGAAGTACCAGCCCGTCCTCGCAGGGCCGCACCTCATGGACAAGTTCCGCAGGTCGGTCGAGCTGTGACACAGGCGGGCACATGCCCGGAACAAGACCGAGTCAGACATTCCGCCGACGAGGAGCCCGAGAGTGTCGGACGTCGGTAGTGCGTGGGTCAGGCTGTTCGCCGCTGAAGGTACTGTCCGATGCGATGAAGCTCGCCCTCGAGTGGGAGCAGGAGACGGACGGGTCGTGGACCGCTGAGGTGAGCGATCTCCTCGGAGCGTTCACTCTATGGCGGGGCGACGGAGGAGCCGACACTGAGGAAGTTGCGATTCTCGCCGTGGGTGTCGGGCACGGCGAAGCAGCCCGGGGCCGTGTGATATCGCGCCTCCCGCCAGCGTGATGCCGTCGTCTGACCGGGACGCCACCGTCGACGAGGCGATCGCTGCGGCCCTAGCCCAAGGCAGCGACGAGGACTGGCAGGCGTTGTGGGATGCTGTCGACACTCTCGCTGGGGAGACCACGTTCGCCACGTGGGTCGGTGGTGAAGCAACTGGTACGGCAATCGTTGATGGGGTAGAACGCCCCGCTATTCAGATGCCGTACCCGATGTACTCCGAGCCGGTGACCCGGGTGCAAGTGCAGCTTGGAGTGCTGGGCTTGTTCGTGCCGTTCAATTGGCCGGCTTGGGACGGTGTGCGTCGCTACCAAGACGATCCCGCCGCGATGGCCGGTGCGCCGGTCGGAGACGCCGTGCGTCTGCTCACCGCGATCCACCGGTCGGAGCGTTTCGGTGACGGCAGCATCGAGGGCGCCCTGGAGACCGGTGTGTTGCAGGCCGCGCTCGACCGGCTTCGCCGCTGGTACGACGACGAACGCACCATGGTGCGCGGCGAGTTGAGCGGATCGGAGACTGGTGGTGAGGGTGGCGCGGTGCGACCCCATCGGGGTCCCTGACACCGGTCAGGGTGGGTGTCAGCCTGCCTGGTCCCGAGGAGGACCGTGCAGCGCTGGGGAGACTCCCGGTTCACTCCGGCGCGAAAGCGCGACGCATTGTTGGCTGTATTGACGAAGCGCAAGCCGGTTCAGCGAGGTGTGCCTCGAATGATCGGATAGGTCAGCGACGGGCGTGGGGGTACTCCGGAGCACGGCGCTGGAAGGTCAGGATGCTGGGGTTCTGGATGATGCCGTCGCGGATCTCGATGGCGCGGCGGATCGTCTCGCTCCCCTCCCACGCGCCAGGCCCGCCGAGCACCGTCGGCAGGTGCTGCAACAGGGCCTCGCTGATCTCCCACGACGCCGAGTCCCACAGGAAGGAGGGGCTGTGGTCGACGGCGTAGTAGTGGACATGGGTGCCGACCATGAAGGTGGGCCGGGCGAACGACGTCGCCCGCGCCCAGCTGAACCCCATCCCGTCGTCGCAGGAGACGTCGATGATCAGACTCCCGGGCGCGAGCGCGGGGAGGTCGTCCTCCGTGAGGAAGGTCAGCGGCGCGTTGGGGTCCTGCAGCACGCAGTTGACGATGATGTCGTGGTCGGCCAGGAAGCCGGCCAGCGGCACCACTCCGGCGTCGGTACTGGCATGGCTACGGCTCGGGTCGACGTCGTCGGCCTCGAAGTGCACCATCCTCGCCGAGTGAATCTGCGACTCCACCGCGATGCACGCCTCGGTGGGTGAGGACGTCGACGTCGTAGACCCCGAGCGCGTTGAGGGCGGTCACCGCGCCACGGCCGGTCGCGCCGAAGCCGATCACCGCGGCGCGCAGCCGCCGGCCGTAGTCGCCCGTCCGGCCGACGGTCGCCAACGCATGCAGCACGGAGCAGTAGCCGGCCAGCTCGTTGTTCTTGTGGAAGACGTGCAGGTTGAACGAGCCGTCGGCGGACCAGTGGTTCATCGCCTCGAAGGCGATGAGGGTCAACCGCCTGTCGATGGCGAACTGGGTGAGCTCCTCGTCCTGGACGCAGTGCGGCCACCCCCACAGGACCTGCCCGTGGTGTAGCTCGGCGACGTCCTCCGGCAGCGGCTTGGCGAGCAGGACGACGTCGCAGTCGGCGATGAGTTGCTCCCGGGACCGCAGACCGGCCACCAGGGGCGCCAGGTCGTCGTCCGACACCCCGAACCGCGCGCCGTAGCCATCCTCGAGGCAGATACGAGCGCGTAGGTCGGCCGGGATCCGGTCCACGTGCATCGGGTGGATCGGCAGCCGGTGCTCGTCGTCCTTGCGCGACCGAGCGATGACTCCGAGAGTGAGCTCATTCACGAGGGGCACCTCTGGTCAAAGCCGGCGGTCCGGGGGGCTGGGCGCGACTCTATTCCCTGGGGACGGGCGGGACAGCGGCTGGTGTGGAGCGATGACGTGACCCCGGCCGACAAGGGTCTCGTTTGCGGTCAGGGACGCCAGCCGAGAGTCGAGCTCGTCGTAGTCGCCGCCCCTCTCGCGGAGGAAGCCGTCGAAGTCCTCCTTGGAGCGCCAACGATCGATAGTGATGTAGGTGCCCGCATCGTCGCCCAGGATGAGGTCGGTACCCTCGTACGCGGACGCCGTTGCGAATAGCTGTGCCCAGTCCCCATGCGGACCGTAGGCTCGAACGAAGGCGGTAGTCCGCTCTGCCGGAACTGCGTATCGCCAGACGATCACGTACATGGCCGCCATTCCAGCATGGCGGGTCAGCCGAACGGCGCCGCGAAGTTGACCGCCTATTCGTCGCCGTCGGGCACGTGGTCCTTGATCTCGTCGTAGCTGACCTGGCCGGGGGCGGGGGCGGGGGTGTAGATGAGCCGGACGACACCGGTCGGGTAGGCCTCGGACTTGACCAGCCTCGAGGTGGTACGGGGTGTCGCCGTCGTCGAACAGGCGTCTGCCCTTCCGCGCCGCCACGGGATGCACCAGGAGTCGGAGCTCGTCGACGAGTCCGGCGGCGAGCAGCTGTTGCACGACGGAGATGGAACCGGGGATGACGATGCCTTCGATGCCCGGTTCGGCCTTGAGCGCGGTCACGGCGTCGGCGAGGTCACCGTGAAGGAGCTCGGAGTTGCGCCAGGTGAATTCGAGGTCCTGGTGGGTGATGACGATCTTGCGGCGGTCCCCGAGCGCCTTGGCGAAGGGGGCGTCCTCCCCGCCGGCGGCCTCACGCTCCGGCCAGGCGCCGGCAAAGCTGTCGTAGGTGACACGCCCGATGAGCAGCACGTCTGCTGCCTGGTAGTCCTCGTCGACGGCGCCGCCCATGTTGTCGTCGAAGTAGGGGAAGTGCCAGTCAGGGTCGATCTCGGCGACACCGTCGGCGGAGATGAACAGAGTGGAGATGACCTTCGCCACTGCAGGGTCCTTTCGGTGTCGGCCATTGTCGTCGGGTTCGACCGGCACAATCCACGCCGGCTAGGGGCGTCACGTGGGGGCGACGGGGTCGAGGACGACCACCGAGATCTCCCGGTCGGTGTGGCGCTGGTACACCTCGTACCGGCCAGTGGAGCCAGGGTGCAGCAGCGGGGCGAGGCCGCGGTTGTTGCGATTGACCAGCGGCCACAGCCGCTCCCGCTCGGCCGCGGTGGCGACGCGGGCGCGGGAGGTCCAGCGCTTCGTGCCATCCTGCACCTCGACGTCGGGGTCGGCCTCCAGGTTGAGCAGCCAGGCGGGAGGTCGATCGCTGCCGCCGTTGGACGCGACCACCACCCAGGCGTCGCCGTCGCGCAGGTACGACAGGGCGTTCACTCGTCGCTGCCCCGACCGTCGCCCGGTCGTGGCCAGCAGGAGGGTCGGCGTGCCCGCCAGCCGGCGACCGAAGCGTCCGCCGGTCCCCTTGTAGATGGCCTGCTGGAGGCGGAGGTACGGCCCCACCACCAACGTCGACGGCACCCGGTTCACGACCCGGAGAGTAGAGACACCCACGCACCCTTGTATCGGATCGGTAGGCGCGGTGGGGGACATCCCGGTCCGTCACCCGAGCCGTCAGCCGGGATGGGTCAGGGCCGCGACCGACCGACAACTCGGCCGGTGCCTCGCCGGCTACGTCGCCATCCGTTCCAGGGCGTCGAGGATCAGGGCGAGGCCGAAGTCGAACTCACCGTCGAAGCTGAGTCCGGATCCCAGCGCGTGTTCTCCCACCTCGACGAGATGCGGGTACTCGTCCGTGCTGATCTGCTCGAGAATGGCGCCCGTCGCCTCGGTCATCTCTGTTGATGTGCTGAACGGCGAACTGGTCTCCTGGATGACGTGCCCATAGACATAGCTGTCGAGCAGCCAGAACGCGTGGGCGGCGTCCTCGACCGAGAAGCCTGCCGATCGCAGGTTCCCGAGGATCGCATCCAGATAACGCAGGGCGGTGGGCGCTGGTGTGCGGCGGGCCTCCAGCAGCCCGATCGCCCACGAGTGGCGGCGGAGCACATCTCGCGCCGAGATCGCCCGCCGCTCCATGGCCTCTTTCCAATCGGCACCGCTGCTCGGGGTCTCTATCTGGGCGACGACCACCTCGACGATCCCGTCGAGGATCCCGTCCTTGTTGGCGACGTGCTTGTAGAGCGACATGGCCTCGACGCCGAGCTCGGCGCCCAGGCGGCGCATCGTGAGCGCGTCGAGTCCCTCTCGATCGGCCAGATCCACGGCGGCCTGCAGGACCCGTTGTCTGGTCAGAGGCTTACGGGACGAGGTCTGTTCGCTAGGTGTCATGGTTGACAGCTTACTAAGTAAGCGATAGGATTACTTAGTAAGCCCACGGACTCCTGAATGGACACACCCGATGCACACCCAAGTCGAGAAGGCACCGATGACCACCGACCAAGAGCTCGACCCCTCCCCGGTGAACGTGAGGATCAAGATCTCGGCGCTCTGGACGGCGATGCTGTTCGTCTTCGCCTACGTCGACATCTTCGGCCTCTACCGGGCCGACATCCGAGCCGACATCGAGGCCGGCCAGATCGGGGGGTTCACCGTCAACCAGTCATTCCTCCTGGGGACCACGATCTACGTCGTGATCCCCAGCCTGATGGTGTTCGCCGCACTCGTCCTGCGACCGGGAATCGACCGAGTGGTCAACATCGCACTGGGCATCATCTACATGGTGACGGTCATCGCCGGGGCGATCGGCGAGTGGGGCTACTACCTACTCGGCAGCGCTGTTGAGGTCGCACTGCTGGCGTCCATCGTCTACCACGCATGGACCTGGCCACGACTGGCGTCACCACGATGAGGGCGATCGTCCCGCGGGGATCATGGGCGAGGTGATCGCCCAGCATGCGGTGGTGGGTGGGTAGCACCGGGTAGATCGACCGGCAGGGTTGATAGGCAAGTAGCGACTTGCCTATTGTGAACCGGGTGACCGACGTCTTCCACGCGCTGGCGGCGCCGGCGAGGCGGGCGATCCTCGACGAGCTCCACGATCGGGACGGGCAGACCCTGTTCGAGCTGTGCACCAGGTTGGTGATGCGGCACGGGCTGGGTCTCTCCCGCCAAGCGATATCGCAGCATTTGGGGGTGCTCGAGACGGCAGGGCTGGTGCGGTCACGCCGGGAGGGCAGGTACAAGTTCCATCATCTCGACAACGGTCCATTGTGGGCGATCGTCGAGCGGTGGCTCGACGTCGAAAGGAACGCGTGATGCGAATCCATCTGACCAGCGTCTTCGTGGACGACCAGGACAAGGCGCTCGGCTTCTACACGGACGTTCTCGGGTTCATCAAGAAGACTGATGTCCCGCTCGGGGAGTACAAGTGGCTCACCGTCGTCTCACCCGAAGACCCTGACGGCACCGAACTGCTGTTGGAGCCGGACGACCATCCCGCCGTCGGGCCCTACAAGAAGGCGCTGGTGGCTGATGGGATCCCCGCTGCTTCGTTCGCCGTCGACGACGTCCGCTCCGAGCATGAGCGGTTGTCGGCTCAGGGCGTTCGTTTCACCCAAGCTCCGACGGAGATGGGACCGGTGACGACTGCCGTGTTCGACGACACCTGCGGCAACCTGCTCCAGATCGCCAGCCCGGGCTGATCAGGCAGGTGCCGATGCCGAAATGGCCAGGTACACCCTGCGGCCGACTCGAAGGTCCTCGATGGCCGCGGAGGTGAACGCGGCGCCGCGCAGCTTCGTCGCCACCTCACGTGCGGTGTCGGGATGGAGGCCATGGCCCTTGCGGCGTCTCAGCCTGCGCTCCACGATCAGGAGGCGACCGCCGGGGGCGAGTACCCGGCGCGTCTCGGCGAGACCGGCGACCTGGTTGGCCCAGTGGTGGTAGGTGGCCACGGCGATCACCACGGTGAAAGCGCCGTCCGGGAAGGGGATTTCCTCGGCGGAGCCGACGGCAAACGTGGCCTCCGGGACACGCCGGCGGGCCTTGTCCAGCATCGCCGGGCTCGGGTCGACGCCGGCGACATCGGCTCCCATCGACGCCGCCCGCTCCACGGCGGCGCCCAATCCGCAGCCGAGGTCGAGGAACCGGTCACCGGGTCCGGGGGCGACCCGATCGACCGCCACCAAGTTGCTGTCCGGAGTGCGGTTACGCAGCGAGAACAGCCATACCTTGAACCCGGACCATCGCTCGACCTCAGAGGCGGACGCCATCGCCGGCGAGCCTACCGGCCCCTGTCTACGGCTGGGACTCCATGGCTCGGATGACGATGCCTTCGATGCCCGGTTCGGCCTTGCGACCTTGGCCACTGCTGGGGCCGGCGGGTAAGTCATCCGAACGCTCCTGCCCGCGGACCCAGCTAGGTCGTCTCGAGGCCGCGTGCGTATCCTGTGCATCGAGAGGGAGGCCCGATGCAGTGGCGTCCGATCACTTCGGTCGTCGCGGCGTCGTTTGCCGCCTCGATTACGCCATGCGGGCACGTTGGCTGCGCCGGCAGGTCCTGACGTGACTGCTGACCCTCCAACCATCCTCGATCCTCCGCCGCCAGCCACGGTCCCGAAGTCGGTGCGCCAGACGGGTCGGATGCGCCGCCCCACGGGCAGCCCGGCTCCACTTCCCCGCAGCCTCGGGTTCACGGGCCGAACCTGGCTGGTCGGCTTGGTGCTGCTGCTCGCCTGGGTGGTGGCGTGCGCGCTGTTCCGCGACGCCCGGCGCGTCACCGACCAGTTCGACGCCGCCGTGCTCCGCTTCGTCGCCGGGTTCCGCACCGGTTGGCTGTCGGAAGCGCTCACCGAGGTCGATGCGTGGTTCTCCGGGTGGACGGTCACCGTCGTCGGTATCGGGCTGTTGCTGGCCCTCGTGGTATTCAAGCGCTGGCGGCACCTGTTCACCTTCCTCGGGGGTGTGGCGCTGGTCGAGTTGGTCGGCGGCGACATCCTGTACAACGGCTTCACTCGGCCCCGGCCCTACGACGTAACCACCATCGGACGGTGGGCCGGGTTCTCGCTCCCGTCGCCCCCAGTGGTGGTGGTGACCATGCTGTTGCTGGGGATCGTCTACGGGCTGACGGTCCCCGGGCCGGCGCGGAGGATGGCGAAATGGGCCGCTGCCGGCCTCATCGGTGTGTTCGCCTTCGCCCGCCTGTATCTGGCGGTCGATCATCCCTTCGACATCGTGCTCGCCGTCGCCTTGTGCATGGGGATTCTGGTCAACGCCTTCCGGTTCTTCACCCCGAACGCGGTGTACCCGGTGACGTACCGGCGGGGCAAGACGGCGCACCTCGACATCAGCGGGCGGCGTGGGGAGGCGGTGAAGGTCGCGGTGAGCGCTCAATTGGGCCTCATCGTGAAGGACATCAGGCCGGTGGGGCTGGCGGGCTCCGGTGGATCGACCCCGCTCCGGCTGACCGTGGCGGGTGACCCGGACGAGTACCTCTTCGCCAAGTTGTACTCGATGACCCATGTGCGCGCCGACCGCTGGTACAAGCTGGGGAGGACCTTGCTGTACGGGCGCCTCGAGGACGAGAGGCCGTTCGGAAGTGTGCGCCGGCTGGTGGAGTACGAGGACTACACCGCCCGGGTTGTGCACGACGTCGGGATCCCCACCGCAGCCACGTTCGGGATCGTCGAGCTCACCCCGGAGCGGGAGTACCTGCTGGTCACCGAGTTCCTCGACGACGCCGTGGAGATCACCGAAGCGACGGTGGACGACTCCATCGTCGACAGTGGGCTGATGGTGGTGCGCCGCCTGTGGGATGCGGGACTTGCCCATCGGGACATCAAGCCGGCCAACCTGATGGTCCACGACGGCGAGGTGAAGCTCATCGACGTCGCCTTTGTCCAGGTTCGCCCGTCGCCATGGCGACAGGCCATCGACCTGGCCAACATGATGCTGGTCCTGGCGGTCGGCACCGACGCCAAGCGGGTGTACGACCGGGCCCTGCAGTTCTTCACGCCCGAAGAGATCGCCGAGGGGTTCGCCGCCACGAGGGGCATCGCCAGCCCCTCTCAGTTGCGGGCGGTGATGAAGCAGGACGGGCGCGACCTGGTGGCCGAGTTCCGGTCGATGGCGCCGGCTCGCCGTCCCATTCCGCTCCAGCGCTGGGGGGTCAGACGGTTCGCCCTGGCCGCCGCCCTGATCGTCGGGGCGGTGCTGATGCTCGGGGTGATCGGGAACATGTTCCTCCCGGCCCACGACGTCGAGGTCTTGGCCGAACCCCACTGCGACACCAGCAGCGTGATGATCCTGATGGCTCAGTCCGTGCCGTCGGCGACCCAGATCCCCTGCGTCGCCGCACTCCCCGCCGGCTGGGACTTCGGCCAGATGCACGTCAACGACGAGCGGGGGTCGTTCTGGCTCGACTCCGATCTGGGCGGAGACAGGGCACTGACCGTCACCCTGTTGCCGCCCGATCAGTGCTCGGTGGACGGGGCCACCGCGGTGCCCAGCGACGAGGCCGGCGCCGAGCGCTACGAGCGCCCGGAGCGGCTCCCGCCCAATCTGCTCAGCACCCGCTACTACGTGTTCTCAGGGGGATGCGTCACCTACCGGTTCGAATTCGCCGGGGATGCGGAAGCCTCCCTGATGCTCGCCATCGACGGCGCGGTGGGGTTCATGCCCCGCACCGATCTGATCGCCGAGGTCGACGTGCGCAGCGGCGGGCTCAGCCTGTGCGGGGCCGACATGCAGTGCACCGGCGGCGACGGCTCCTAGCGGTCAGCCGCCTCCCTGTCCCGTCAGTCTGAATGCAGGCTCTCTTTCGAGTCCGTCGAGGATGAGGTCGAGTCCGAACTCGTACTCGTTGCCATAGTCGTAGCCGGGCTGGAGGACGTGTTCGGTCGCCAGCTCGGCCAGGTGGGGGTATTCGTCGGTTGGAAATTGCGCCAGAACCTTCTCAGCCAACTCTGGGGCCGTTGTCGCGTCGAAGGGGAGCGAGACGGACTCTTGCAGCGCGAACCCGTACAAATAGCTGTCGAGCAGCGAGTAGGCGTGGGCCGTCATCCGGATGGAGAAGCCGGCTCGACGGAATGTGGCGATGACTGCGTCATGTTGTCGCAACGTCGCCGGGCCGGGGTTGCTTCGTGACTCCATGAGTGGGATGGCCCAGGGGTGAAGTGAGAGAACGTTGCGGGCGGCGATGGCTCGCTGACGCATCGCAGCCTTCCAGTCGACATCGGCGGGGGGTAGGTCGATCTCTGAGAAGACGAGATCGATGATGCCGTCGAGGATCTCCTCCTTGTTGGCGACGTGGTGGTAGACCGCCATTGGCTTCACCTGAAGCGCCTGGGCGAGGGACCGCATCGTCAGCGCCGAGCTCCCGCTTGCGTCGGCGATGGCGATAGCAGTCTGCAGGACGCGCGCTCGGCTCAGAGGAACCCGCTTCTCCGCACTCCCGGTGGGCATTTCACATCCTCATCGATGGAGACCCCTGGGCTCCCATATCGAGCCGGGGAGGACCATTTGCCAGCCCTGAGCATAGTCTGTACCGTACTAAGTACGCGTACTTAGTACGGGTCGAGGCGTTCGCCAGCGACGATGCCCTCCCGTCTCCCCCCAACGAGAGGACATGACCGTGGATCCAATCACCACACCGGTGACCGACAGACCCGTGCGGGGCTCTGCAGCGCACGACTCCGGACCGAGGAGCGATGCGATGCGGGCCATTGTCCAGGACGCCTACGGCTCGAGCGAGGTGCTGCGTCTGGCAGAGATCGACCAGCCTGAGATCGCCGGGAACGAGGTGCTCGTCAAGGTGGCAGCGGCCGGGATGGATCGAGGCACCTGGCATTCCATGGCGGGCAAGCCGTACCTGATGCGAGTCATCGGGTTCGGGTTCCGCCGCCCCAAGAATCGGGTGCCCGGACTGGATGTCGCCGGCACGGTCGTGACGGTCGGGTCCGAGGTGACCAGGTTCGCGCCCGGCGACGAGGTGTTCGGAATGAGCCGGGGCTCCTTCGCCGAGTACGCGGCCGCACGCGAGGACAAGCTCGCCCACAAGCCCGCCGGTCTCAGCTTCGAACAAGCGGCTGTGGTCCCCATCTCCGCCGGGACCGCCCTCCAGGGCCTGCGCGACTCCGGAAACATCGAGCCAGGACAGAAGGTGCTCATTGTCGGCGCCTCGGGAGGGGTCGGTACCTATGCCGTCCAACTCGCCAAGGCCTTTGGAGCAGAGGTGACCGGGGTGTCGAGTACCGCCAAGACCGATCTGGTCCGTTCCATCGGTGCCGACCATGTCGTCGACTACACCCGCGAGGACTACCTCGACGGTTCCCACCGCTACGACCTCATCCTCGACATCGGCGGGAACAACAGCCTGTCGCGGCTCCGCCGGGCGCTCACCCCCAAGGGCACGCTGGTCATCGTCGGTGGGGAACAGGGTGGCAACCTCATTGGAGGCTTCGACCGGCAGCTCCGTGCGCTCGCCCTGTCGCTGCTCGTGGGACAGAAGCTCACCATGCTTGCTTCCAAGGAGCGTCACACCGACTTGGAGGCGCTGACACCGCTCATCGAGAACGGTCAGGTCACTCCCGTCATCGACAGGACCTACCCGCTGGCCGAGGTACCCGCCGCGATGGGACATCTCGAGGCCGGGCAGGCACGAGGAAAGATCGCCATCACGATCTGACCACGACGTCCATGGGAACTGCCGTACCGCCATCGACTTGGCGACATGACGTCGATCCGAAACCAGGGGATCGGCCGAGGTCTTCGGTGACTTCAAGCCGTCGCCGAACTCAGCCTCGATCCATCCCAAGCGAAAGACAACCATAGAAACGTGAGGAGCTGAACATGGTTACACCGTCCGAGGCGTATGCCGCCCGGCTGAACATCGACTATCCCGAGAAGTTGGACAGGGTTTCGACCTTCTTCCGGCTGATCTGGGCCATTCCGGCCATCATCATCGTGTCGTTGCTGTCAGCGGCAGCGACCGAAACCGTGACCGTGATCACCCAGACCGGGGAGACGGTGTCCACGGTGACGAGGACCGGGGCGGGGATCACCGGTGGACTCTTCGTGGCAACGGTGCTGATGATCCTCGTTCGGGTGCGGTACCCACGATGGTGGTTCGACTTCGCCCGAGAGCTGACGCGTTTCGTGACGCGAGTCGGTGCGTACCTGGTCTTGCTCACTGATCGGTACCCGTCGACCGTGGAGGAGCAGGCGGTTCACCTGGAGATCGACTACCCCGACGTCGAGCAGGACCTCAACCGTTGGCTGCCTCTGGTGAAGTGGCTGCTGGCGATTCCCCACTACATCGTGCTCGCCGTTCTCTTCGTCGCCGCCATCATCGCAGTGGTGATCGCTTGGTTCGCCATCCTCTTCACCGGACGGTATCCGCGGGGGCTCTTCGACTTCGTGGTCGGAGTCGGCCGATGGAGCCTTCGAGTACAGGCCTACGGGTTCCTGCTGGTCACCGACCGGTATCCGCCATTCAGCCTGAACTGAACGGCAATCGAGCGACGAGGCAGCAACGTCACGCCAGGGAGGAATCAGCCATGGGCACCGAGACAAACAAGCCGCCGAGAGTCCCACCGCCGTGGTTCGTGCACGTGGCGTGGCGCGTCCATCGAGCGCTCTACAAGCTCAGTGGCGGCCGCTTCCTGTGGACCACGTCGAACAAGCGCGGCTGGGGCGCGCTGCGCCTCACGACCGTCGGGCGGAAGTCCGGGCAAGAACGCAGCGTCATCATCGGCTACGTCGAGGACGGCCCGCGACTCGTCGTGCTCGCCATGAACGGCTGGGACGAGGGCCATCCGTCGTGGTGGCTCAATCTCGAGGCGCACCCGGATGCCGTCGTTCGCCTGACGGGCCAGCAGGCGCGCCCGGTGCGCGCCGTCCGGGTCGCCGGGGACGAGCGTGATCGACTGTGGCAACGCTGGGTCGCGGTCGAACCGCAGCTCGACGGCCACGCCGCCCGGCGGTCGACCGAGACGCCGGTGATCGTGCTCGAACCGAGCGACGGGACCGGTTGACACCAGCGAGGATGGCCGGCGGTCAGATGGACGACGGATAGTCAATGCCTCACTGTGTACTCCCGCCGATCGGGCGGCGTACTTCTGGAGGCCGCTGAGTCTTGGTGCGATCCTGCCGGGGTTCCTCACCGCCGCCGGACCATCCTCCCCACGATATCCCGCCACCGCAGGGCAGATGCTCACCCGTGGTGGACTCGCACCCGGACAGCAGGAGCTCCCGAACGGCACGGCTCCACCTGAAGAGGAGATCGTCAGGTGACGTCTCGGGTGAGGGTGAGGCGGCTGGCGATGAGGGCGAATACGACGGCATACCCGGCGAGAAGCCCGACGGCTGTCCAGAGCGGAAGGAGCTCGGTTCCCCGGCTGACGACGGCTTGGGCGGCGAACCCGGGCATCCAGCGAACGGTGTCGGCGCCGAGGAACACCGAGATGACGCCCTCGATCAGGAACGCCCATCCGATCGCAATGGTGACGGCGGCCAGCTGGTTGCGGATCACGGCGCCGAGGCTGACGCCGAGCACTCCGAACAGCGTCGCGGCGAGGAGGTTGCCACCGAACGCCTCGATGACCGGGCGATTGATGAGATCGATCGGGGCGCCGTCGACCCACATGGGGGGCAGGGCGGCGGCCAGGGCGGCGCCCACGATCGTCAGCGTCATGACGGGCCCTACGGCACCAATGGCGACGAGCTTGGCGACCAGCACCCGGCCCCGTCGCGGGGCGGCGAGGAACGTGGAGGTGACGGTGCGGTGCTGGTACTCGCCGGCCATGGCGAGGATGCCCACGATGAGCATCACGAAGGCGGGGAGACTCGAGGCTCCGACCACGTTGGCGAGGTTGCCGGCACTGCCCAGGGCGGCGTTCTCTCCGCCGGCGGTCCCCACGGTGGCGGCACCGAGCAGGCCGGCGACGAGGACCGCCCCGAGGAATACTCCCTTGGTGCTGCGCGTGGTGCGCAGTTTGAGCAGTTCGGCGGAGATCTGGGTGATCATCGGGGATCCTTCTCGGTCGTAGCGGTGAGCTCCATGAACAGGTCCTCGAGGGAGTCGGTGACCAGGCTCATCTCGTAGACGACGATGCCGCTGGCGGCCACAGCTCTCCCCACGGCCTCGGCGGAGGCGAAGGCGACGAGCGTTTCGGGGGTGTCGACGTGGGACTCGATGTCCGCACCGGCGAGTGCCAACTGCAGTCGTTCGACATCCGGGGTGCGGACCTGCACCCCGCTGCTGGCGGCGGCGAGCTGGTCCAGCGGACAGTCGACCACGAGTCGGCCTTGGTCGATGATGACCACATGGTCCACGGTTTGGGCCACTTCGGCCAGCAGATGGCTCGACACGAGGATCGTCCGGCCCTCGGTGCGGAGGTGTCGCAGCGTGTCGCGCAGCCACCGGACGGCGGGCGGGTCGAGCCCATTCGTGGGTTCATCGAGGAGCAGTACCTGAGGGTCACCGAGCAATGCGGCGGCGATGCCGAGACGCTGGCGCATACCGAGTGAGAAGCCGCCGACTCGCCGGCGGGCAGCATCGGTGAGCCCGACCTGGTCGAGCACCTCATCGACGCGACGCACCGGGATGCCCGTGGCGGTGGCGAGCACGCGCAGGTGGTTGCGAGCGGTCCTGCCGGGATGGAAGCTCGAGGACTCGAGCACGGCACCGGCGGTGCGGGTCGGGGCGGGAAGGTCGACGTAGGAGTGGCCGTCGATGGTGGCCGTCCCGGCTGTCGGGCGCACCAGCCCCAACAGCATGCGCAGGGTGGTTGTCTTGCCCGCCCCGTTGCGGCCCAGGAACCCGGTGATGGATCCTTCGGGGAGCTCGAAGGTGAGGTTGTCGACGGCGAGAACGGAGCCGAACCGTTTGGTCAGCCCGTCGACGGCGATGGTCGGCATGGGTCGGTTCTCCTTGGTGTTTGACGCCTAGGAGGACCGTACGAAGCGGGCCTTGCACCGTCGTCGCCCATGAGGCCCGATCAGGACTCAGCCCGCAGGCGTAGGGGATCTACGGCTCAGGGCGTACCAGGTGTGACCAGACCGGTCTCGTAGGCGAGCATTACGAGCTGGGCCCGGTCGTGGACGCCGAGCTTGGTGAGGACCCGGCCGACGTGCGTCTTGGCCGTGGCAGGGCTGACGAAGATGCGGGTGGCGATCTCGGCGTTGGACAGGCCCTGCGCCACCAGGCCCATGACTTCCCTCTCCCGCTCGGTCAGCCGCGCCAGCACCTTCGGGTCGGTATGGCGTTCGACGGGCAGATCGGCGAAACGTTCGATGAGGCGGCGGGTGACGCTCGGCGCCAGCAGAGCGTCACCCCCGGCGACCACCCGCACCGCGGAAAGTACCTCCTCGGGGGCGGCGTCCTTGAGAAGGAAGCCGCTGGCACCGGCTCGGAGGGCACCGTAGACGTATTCGTCGAGATCGAAGGTGGTCAGGATGACCACTCGCACACCGGCGCATGCGGGGTCGGCGGTTATCCGGCGCGTCGCCTCGATTCCGTCGACGATCGGCATCCGCACGTCCATGAGCACGACATCGGGTCGCTGGCTCCGGGCCAGCGCCACCGCTTCGTCGCCGTTGCCGGCTTCGCCCACCAGTTCCAGGTCGTTGGTATGGGCCACGATGGCGGCAAACCCGGTGCGCACCAGGGGTTGATCGTCGGCCACCGCCACCCGGATGGTCATGCGTCGGCCGTGTCATAGGGTATGCGCACCGCCACGCCGAACCCCCCGCCCTGACGTGGTCCCACCTCGACCCGGCCCCCGTACAGCTCGGCTCGCTCCCGCATGCCCGTCAGACCGTGACCACCACTGTCAAAGGAACCGCTCCCCGGGTCGCTCGAACCGTCGTCGGCGATGTCGATCGTCATCTCGGTGGGCAAGTAGCGCACGGTGACCGAGACGCGAGACGCCCCGGCGTGCCGGCGCACGTTGGTCAGCGCCTCCTGGACGATGCGGAATACGGCCAGATCGGCGCCCGCCGGCAACGCCACCCGCTCACCTTCTATCCGCACCTGGACCGGCAGTCCCGACGCCACGGTTTCGGCCACCAGGGCGTCGAGGTCGACCATTCCCGGGTTGGGTGCCAGCAGCGGCTGGCTGCTCTCGTCCCGTAACACGTTGAGAAGTCGTCGCATCTCCGCCAGGGCTGCCCGGCTGGTCGTCTCGATGGCGACGAGCGATTCCCGCGCCGACTCGGGTGAGCGATCCAGCACCATTCGGCCCTTGCCCGCCTGCACCGCGATCACGCTCATCGAGTGGGCGACGACGTCATGCAACTCGCGGGCGATGCGAAGCCGTTCGGACGTCACCGCCTGGCGGGTCAGCTGCTCGCGGGTCCTCGCCAACTCTGCTGCCCGTTCCCGCTCCGCCGCCGCCCACCCCACCGCCCGGCGATTGCCGTCGCCCACCAGCCAAGCGGCCCCGAACACCGCGACGTTGGCGGTGACCGTGCCGAGCCCCGAACCCGTGAGCGCCACCGCCACCGCCATCACCACTGTCGCCATCGCCAACAGAACAACCGCCCGACGCCGGGGACAGCGGGCGGCCACCGTGTACACCGCCACCACGATCGCAGGTCCCAGCCCGACGAAGACGAAGCCGAGTGACACGTACACCAGGCCGGTCACCACCATGGCGACCAACACCGCCTCGGGCCACCGGCGCCGCACCGCCAAGGGTGCCACATGGAGGACGACCAGCACCGATCCGACCACACGTTCGACCGGTTCGTCGACGATACCGACGACGAGGCTCACGCTCAACAGAGCCAACGCAGCCGCCAGCGAGGCGTCGAACACGGTTTCCCGGTGGGCACTCAGCCACTCAGGCAGCCTCACATGATCACGGTACCCAATTCCGCGGCGCCGACATCGGCCGTCAGGAGTACACCACGAGGCGTACACGCCCAGGGATGTGCCGCGATACGGCGGATGGTGAGCCAGGACCGTGGTTCAGGTGGCCAGTTCGCAGGTTGCCGATGTCGGCTAACGGGAGGCTCCTGCTACCCTGAGGGTCTCGAGGCAGCTTCGGCGCCAGGTTTTCGTTTCCCCGCAGGGCTTTTTGGGTAGACAGCTCTCCGTTGCACAGCGATGGCTACGGCTCACAGCAGCCGGCAACCCCCGATGCATGGAGAACCGATGCGACCCACCTGGGACACCCTTCCTTCACTTGGATTCGTCAGCACGTACCCGCCGACGTCCTGCGGCCTCGCCACCTTCACCGCCGCGCTGCGTGGGGCGATCGCCGGGCGGCGCGGATCGGACGACGGTCTCGACGTCGTCAGCCTCGGCGACGATGAGCTTCAGAGCCGTAGGCCCGAGGTCGTCCATGAGCACGTCAACGGCGACCGGAGCTCCCTCGAGGGAGCAATCGACGCCCTCAACGCCACCGACGTCGTCTTCGTCCAGCACGAGTACGGCATCTACGGCGGGCAAGACGGGGCCGAGGTCCTCGATCTCGTCGCCAATCTCGACGTCCCCGCGGTGGTCACCCTCCACACCGTTCTCGACAACCCGACGCAGCGCCAGAAGGACATCCTGGAGAAGATCGTCGACCTGACAGAACAGACGATCGTGATGAGCGACACCGCGCTCCAGCGTCTCGAGGATCGATACGACCTCGATGGGCAGAAGGTGCGCGTTGTCCCACATGGCGCCACGGCCAGCCTCGCCGGCCCCAGCCTGGCGCACGGGACACGGCCGGTCGTCCTGACCTGGGGCTTGATCGGGCCGGGGAAGGGACTGGAGACGGCGATCGAAGCCTTCGCAGACTTGCGGGATCTCCGCCCTCCGCCCCGCTACATCATCCTCGGCAGGACGCACCCGAAGGTGCGACTGGCCCAGGGCGACACCTATCGCCAGGGTCTGGTGGCGTTGGTTCACGATCTGGGACTCGACGAGGTGGTCGAGTTCGACGGTCGGTACCTCGACCTCGACGCGCTGACCTTGGCGGTTCGACAAGCCGACGTCGTCCTCCTCCCGTACGAGTCGACCGAGCAGGTCACCTCCGGGGTGCTCGTCGAAGCGCTCGCCGCAGGCAAGCCGGTCGTCGCCACCGCCTTCCCGCATGCCGTCGAGATGCTCGGCACCGGCGCCGGGCTCGTCGTCCCGCATGCGGAACCCGAGGCGATGGCGGAGGCCCTCCGCCGGCTGCTGACGGAACCCGTGCTGGCGGCCGGGATGGCAACCACGGCGGGCTCGATCGGTGCCACGTTGCACTGGCCGGCCGTCGCCGACGAGTACGAGTCGATCGCCGCCGGTCTCGCCATTCGACGCCTCCCGGTGGCCACCCGGAACGACCTGGCCCAGGTCGGCTGACGGTTCGACGAGGAAGTCATGAAGCCAACCTTCGGAGCTCCGGTCGATGTGGTTAGCCACTCGCCCATCGATGCCTTGCCTCATCCGCGGTTCGACCACCTGCGTCGGATGACCAGCCGGCTCGGTATCTGGGAGCATGCCCGCTATACGACCCCGCGCACCGGCCACGGCCTCTGCACCGACGACAACGCTCGTGCACTGATCGTCGTCTGCCGTCAGCCCGACCCATCGCCGGACCTGCTCGAGTTGGGTCGCACCTACCTGGCCTTTCTCGAGGAGGCTGCGCTGCCGGCCGGCGGGTTTCACAATCGAATGAGCGCGGACGGCTCCTGGACCGACAGGATCGGTTCCGATGACTCCCAGGGACGCGCCATCTGGAGTCTCGGGTCGGCTGTTGGGAGCGCTCCCGAGGCCACCATGCGAGACACCGCGCTCGAGCTGTTCGAACGGCAGCTCCCCTTCGCCTCACCGTCTCCCCGCGCCAATGCCTTTGCGGTGCTGGGTGCCGCCGAGGTGCTGGTTGCGGGCCAGGAGACTCTCGAAGCCGGGGCGGCGCTGTCGCGATGGGTCAGTCACCTCCGCTGGCTCGATGATCCCGCATGGCCATGGCCGGAGACGCGGCTCGCCTATGACAACGCCCGCATCCCCGAGGCGCTCATGGCCGCGGGCCACGCGCTCGGTGATGCCGACCTCGTCGAAACAGGCATCCGTCTGCTCGACTGGCTGGTTTCGGTCGAGACGCTGAACGGTCACTTCAGCTTCACGCCTGTGGGCGGCTGGGCTCCGGGGGAGCGGCGACCCGGCTTCGACCAGCAGCCGGTGGAGGCGGCGGCAATGGCCGACGCCTGCTACCGGGCCTGGTCGCTCACCGGAGATGATCGGTGGAGAGAGCGGGTGTCGGGCACCGCCCGATGGTTCGTTGGGGCGAACGACCGGGCTGCCGTTCTCTACGATTCCCGAACCGGCGGGTGTCGTGACGGCCTGACCCCGGCCGGCACCAACCTGAATCAGGGCGCGGAGTCGACCCTGGCCGCCCTGAGCACGCTGCAACGTGCATACGAGTCGTCCGAAGAAGCGGCCGAGTCGCCGGAAATCCCCGGGTCGGTCCTCGCTCAGGCATAGTCTCTGTGCTGCGTCCCCGCAGCGCACCGTCGAGCACCCGGTAAGAGGTCGGCCATCCTCGCATGAACCCCCTCGCCGTCACCCGGACGAGCACACGCCTTCTCCCCGATCCTCATCGCGTGATCACCAAGCCCTTCCTACCGGGGGAGCAGACGTTCCCCGACGGGCAATCTCGGGCGCAGCAGATTCTCGGGCGCGTCCTCGGCCTGACGGATGCCGAGGTGGTGGCGACACTGGCCGCTACGCAACGGGCCTTCGGCGACCGCCACCGGAACCTCAGCGACGTCTTCGCGTGCAACTTCGAGCTGGTCGCCGCGCACATCCAGCGGCCCGGTGATCTCTCCACGGAGCGCAAGCTCCTCATCGGTGCCTACTTCACCCACGAGTACTCCATCGAGGCGGCGGCGCTCAACAATCCGTCGATCGTCCCGTCACCGGACCAAACCGGCCTCGCCTCCGGGGAGCAGCGCTTCATCATGAGCCTGCGCGCCGTCGGTGAGGGGCACCTCTCTTCCATCGAGTTCCGCTCGGGCGTGATCGGTTCCGACGGCTCGCCCAGGATGGACCAACCCGGCCCCTATCCGAGGACCGGTGACCGCACTCCGACCACGTACGACAGGGAGTTCTTCACCACCAGGTTGAGGGAGTTGGGGGCATCGAACGAGATTGCCCGCGACGTGCTCACCCAGCTGCCGGATCAGTTCACCATCGAGCAGGTGGAGGCTGCCATCGTCGATCTGGACCGCCGGGGGATCGATCGCTCGATCGCCGCTGAGACCACGCGGATCATCCACTGGTTGGCCTCGTCGAACTACACCCTGACCTTCGCCCCCGAATCGCATGTCTCGGAGCGGGTGATCTTCCCCGCAGGGCCCACCGAGAGCCAAGGCATGGAAGACGCCCGCTTCGTCAGGTTCACCCACGACGACGGATCGGTGCGTTACTACGGCACCTACACCGCGTTCGACGGGTTCCAGATCCTCCCCCAGCTGATCGAAACACCGGACTTCATCTCCTTCAGGATCGCCACGCTCGGCGGGATCCGCGCCAAGAACAAGGGGATCGCCCTCTTCCCGCGCATGATCGACGGCCGATACGCCGCCCTGTCCCGTTACGACAACCAGAACAACTACCTGATGTTCTCGGACAACGTGCGCCTGTGGGACCAGTCCGTCAAGCTGCAGGTCCCCAAGACGCCATGGGAGATGGTGCAGGTCGGCAACTGCGGGTCGCCCATCGAGACGGACGCCGGCTGGCTGGTCATCACCCACGGCGTCGGCCCGATGCGCCGCTACTCGTTGGGAGCGATCCTGTTGGAGACCGACGACCCCGGTCGGGTCATCGGCCATCTCTACGAACCGCTCTTGGAACCCGACGAGGACGAGCGCGACGGTTACGTCCCCAACGTCGTGTATTCCTGTGGGAGCATGATCCACGGCGGTCGGCTGGTGTTGCCGTACGGTCTCGCAGACCAGGCAACCAGGGTGGCGACGGTCCCGATCGATGACCTCCTCAGCCGGCTGACCGCGGGGTAGCGCCGACGATCGCCCGGTAGACAGCCAGATACCGGTCGACCATGCACACCGCATCGAATCGATCCTCCACCGATGCGCGCACCGCCCGCCGGTCGACGGTCGCGGAGCGCCCGACCGCCTCGATAGCCGACTCCGTCGAGTCCACGAGGAAGCCGCTCATTCCGTCGTCGACGATCTCGGGCATCGACCCGCGCCGGTACGTGATCACCGGCGTGCCGCATGCCATCGCCTCGACGACGCTGAACCCGAAGGGCTCGTCGAAGTCGATGAGGTGCAACATCGCTCGGGCACCACCGAGCAGCTCTGATCGTGCCGCCGGGCCCACCGCACCGAGGTAGCTGACGGCGATACCGTCGATGTGCGGTTTGACCAGTCGATCGAAGTAGTCGGCGTCCTGGATGATCCCGGCGATGATCAGCGGCATGCCGGCACGTGAGGCGACATCGATGGCCTCGGCCGTCCCCTTGTCCGGATGGATCCGCCCGAAGAACAGCAGGTAGTCGCCGGGAGCCGGCTGCAGGTCGAACCGACCCATGTCGATCCCGTGGTGGATCGTGGCCACGTATTCGAGGCTCTCGTGCCTGTCGGCGTCGCTGATCGCAACGTAGTGAGCCCGCCCGTTGTACTTCTGATAGACCGGGAGGATGCTCGGGGACGAAAACCCGTGGATGGTGGTGACCACCGGCGTCTCGACCAAACCGCTGTACGTGAGGGGCAGGAAGTCGAAGCTGTTGTGGATCACATCGAACTCGCCGGCTCGCTCGAAGACCGCCGAGATGTGGAGGCTCTCCCACACCTTCGGGTCGAGCGCCGGGTCTTCGGAATATCCGGCAGGGGCCGTTCCCACCAGGCGAGCACCGGTGACGGAGTCCGCCGTGGCGAACAGGGTCACGTCGACCCCGCGCGCCACCAGCCCTTCGGTGAGTAGGGACGCGAACTGTTCCCATGGCCCGTAGTGACGCGGCGGCGTTCTCCACGAGATGGGTGCAAGGATCGCAACCCGGAGCGACGCTGGCATCGACCGGGACGTTAGCCCGGGCTGGGGCGGCGCCCAGGGACGTCGGGGCGCTCGCCCCGCAGCACTGCGGCCCGTTGGGGAAACGCGTTGTCGCCCGGTTTGACCCGGCATCGACCCTTCAGCCGAGCTCCTCGGCCAGCGCGACGATGATGCCTTCCGGGCCGCGGACGTAGCAGAGCAGATACTTGTCCTCGTACTGCACCACCTCGCCGACGAGCTCGGCGCCTTGGGCCTGGAGGCGGGCGAGGACGTCCTCGATGTCATCGACGGCGAACATGATCCGACGTATGCCCAGCGTGTTCACCGGTGCGTTCGGCTCAGCGGTGGTGGCCGGCGGCGTGTGGAACTTGATCAGCTCGATCCGGCTGTGCCCGTCCGGGGTCCGCAGGATGGCGATGTCGTTCCGGACCCCGTCGAGCCCGACGATGCGGTCCACCCATTGTCCCTCAACTGTCGCCTCGCCCTCGAGCTCCAGACCGAGTTCGACGAAGAAGCCGGCGACAGCCTCGAGGTCGTCAACGACGACGCCGACGTTGTCCATCCGCTGGATCGCCATGTCCACAAGGGTATCGCGGCTACCTCACTGGTTGGCCTGCCGTCTGTTCGTGACGTTGTGAGATCTCGCGGCCGTCTTGGCGGGGTACCAACTCACCAGCCGGTGATTCAGGACAGTGGGAAGCCAGACAACGCGCCCGAACGGCGGTAGTACCGCGATGCAATCGAACGCGGGGCGAAGGTCGCTTGGGAGGACCTCCCCCTGGTTCACTCGTGACGACGGAGTCGTCGCGGTGGTGGGATGACTGCTCCGCCTGAAAGGCCGGCGAGTGGTGATCGGCGAGTTAGAGCTCGCCGATGATCCCCTTCAGCCGCTGCGTGTCGGCGGCGGTCCAATCCTCGGGCGCAACGAGCGCTACCCAGCCATCGACCGCATTGCTCCCGTACTTGTGGCCGTGGCCACCGGGTACTCCGGTGGAGTAGGCGAGATCGGCGAGCAGCTGGAATCCGGTAACCACTGGATACCACTCCATGTCCGGAGTCACGTCCGGTCCCCTTGGGTCGTTCATCCACTCCGGTTTGCTCCACAGCGAGCGCAGGCTGAACCAGACGATCGGATCGCTGCTGTTCTGGAAGTAGACGAGTCTCGGCTCCGGCCACGGAGCACCCGGCGGGTTGTCGATGTCGGTCGCCGGGTCGACAACGAACCGCACCGTCTCACCGTTCTCGAAGATCGGGCGCCAGACGGGGGTTCCCGGCTCCCGGGCGGCGGTGAGCGGCCTCCACAGCGGATTGAACCACGGGGGTCCCATCAGCATGGCTCCGTCGATCGTGTTCCTGAGATCCGTCATCCCGGCGAAGGCATGTTCGGTGCCGTACGAACCCAGGCTCTCGCCGAAGACGACGAACCGCGGCCGTTCGGACTCCGGGAGCTCGGCGACACGTTCGACGACGGCGTTGATCATGGCAGAGGCCGTTTCGGCGACCGTCTCCCGGTCGACGACGATCGAGATCGCGCTCGGGAGGTAGGAGTACTGCAGGGCCACGCCGGCGACGTCGCCGGCGAGCACGTACTCGATCGAGTCCGCCACCTTGGGGTCGACCCACCCGGTGCCGGTGGTGGTGTAGACCGCGATGACCTCGCGCTCCCAGGCGTCCGTCCGATCCAGCTCGGCGAGAGCCAGCTCGACCCGCTCGTCGAGGGTGTCGGCGCTCCGTAGCCCGACATAGACCCGGATGGGCTCGATGGCGTTCCCGTCGTTGAAGGCCTGGATGTCGGCGAAGTCGGCTGCCTCGCCCTCACCAGCGAAGTCGCGGCCCTGATTGCCGAGGGTGTCCCATGGGACGAGCGACGCAGGACTTCCGGAGCGGAACTCCGACTGCGACTGGAATGTCCCTTCCGTCGTCCCCTGGTCCCACACCGAGTAGTAGGCCTCGACGGCGGTGATCAGCCCGTCGATGACGAACCCTTGGATGATCCCGATCACCAACAGGAACATGAGGACGAAACCGATGGTGACGGAGACGGCGCGAGGCAACAGGCGGTCGATCAGCCAGATGAGGCCCCGACCGGCACCCCTGATCAACCGGGCGATCACGAGCATGATGTAGGCGACGACCGCGGCGGTGATCAGCACCGGCAGCCACGCCCAACCGGCGAACTGCTCCATGTCCATCAACTCGCGCACCGTGTTCTGCCACCCGGTGGCCAGGGTGAACATGATCGGGATCAGCAGCAGGGCGGCGCCCACCAGCCCCCACCATGCCCACCGTTTCGTCTCCGCCGAAGGCTCGTCCACCCAGCGCCGGAGTAGCGCCGACACGGCGCTGCCAAAGCCGTAGCCGACGGCAGCGGCCAGTCCGCCGACGACGCCGGCGAGGAGAGCGGCCCGGGGTAGCAGAGATGGGGTCAGCGAGAGCAGGAAGGAGACGAGCGCTCCGACGAGACCGAGGTAGGCGAAGTGGCGCAGGAAGACCCACCGGAGGCCATGGCGGAACCGTTTCAGGAAGCCCTGCTTCTCCACGGGCATCGCGTCGGATGCTTCGTGTGTCGGTTCGATCGTCTCGGCACGCTCGGCGTCCGCCGCGGTCAGAGGGCCTCCTTCGGCGGCGGGAGTATATCGAGACGTCGACCGGCGAACGGTTGCAGCAATGGCCGCGTCCTTCCGTCGCTGCGCCGCTGCACGGTTACCCTCCGCAGCTGCCGGTGGCCACGAATCGAGGTGCGTTGAGTGATGGGTCAAGTAGACGGGGTAGCCCGGAAGCGGATCCAGGTCCACTATCCCGCGGGGCAAGGCCGCATGGTCCTCCGGACGGAGCTGGACTGGGATTTGGACGTCGAGCCTACGGAGGTCTCGGACGACGGGGCCACCTCGACCTTCGTGCTCGAGGCGGGCCGGCAGTTCCTGTATCTGAAGCCATGCCTTCGGAACGGTGACGACGCGCCGCGCTGGGCGGTCGGCCCGAACCTACTGGCTCTCCTGACAACCGAGCAGACCGGTGACGTCTACCCGTACTTCGCGGGCTCCGACCGTGGTTCGTTCTCCGAGGTGGTCGAGATCGACTCGACCATCCTCGGCCGCAAGCACCTGCTGCGCGCCTACCTGCCCGCCGGCTACCACGAGAACCCGCTGCGGTGGTACAGCGCCCTCTACATGCAGGACGGCAAGAACCTGTTCTTCCCCGAGGAGGCCTTCCTGGGGCGCGAGTGGCAAGTGGACGAGGTGCTCGACCTGCTGGACGCGATGAGTGCGGTCGACCGGGCCGTGGTCATCGGCATCTACTCCGAGGACCGCATGACCGACTACACCAAGCCCGGATACGAGGCGTACGCGCGGTCGGTCGTCGAAGAGATCCGACCGGTCGTCGCCGAGCGTCTGCGTGTCCTCGACTCGCCTCTCGAGACCGCCGTGTTGGGCTCGTCGCTCGGCGGGGTGGTGGCCTTCTACATGGCTTGGCAGTATCCAGAGGTCTTCGGGTACGCCGCCTGCATGTCGAGCACCTTCTCCTACCAGGACGATCTCATCGAGCGTGTGCTCTCCGAGCCGAAGTCGACGGCGAAGTTCTACCTGGACAGCGGGTGGCCGGGGGACAACTACGAGGTGACTCTTGCCATGGCGATGGCTCTCGTCGAACGGGGCTATCGGGTGCGCGAGGACTTCCTGCACCTCGCCTTCCCTCTCGAGGAGCACGATGAGCGAGCCTGGGGCAAGCGGCTGCACCTGCCGCTCCAGCTGGCGCTGGGAAGACCGGGCCTGGCCCAGCGCCGCCGGCTGGTGTGAGCGCTGCCGAATGCGCGGCGGGCCGTTTGGCCCTGTCGTTGGGCGGCGCCCGGGGTACGATCTCACCACAACCAGCACTGACTGCCGCCCCGTGACCAGGCAGGTGGAGCTCACCTGCCGTGGTCGGCTGTCTGTCATCGCTGCACACCTAGGGGGAGGTCGCTGCTCATGCGGAGAAGCGTTGGGTCTGCGGCGCATGTGTTGATGGGCCGAACGGTGGCAGAACACCATGGCGGGCGGCACCGCCGGTGGATCAGCGCGGTCCTGCTGACGCTACTCCTGGCGGCAATTGGAGCCATCCCAGCTTCCGCCGCCACGACTCTGGCCCCGTTGTGGACCGCAGGAGGCCTCGACGCCGGCACGACCGGTGCAGGCCAGGCAGCGCGAATCGCATCGGATGCGTCGGGGAATGTCGCCGTGGTGTCGGGACCTTCCGGTGGGCGTGATCTGGTCGTCACGTCCTATACGCAGGATGGCGCCCTTCGCTGGCGAAGTGCCATCAGCCCTACCACGGGGACGTTCACCGGCGATTGGGTGGTTGCTGCCCCCAACGGCGACTTCGTGGCGGTCGGCCACAACGTCACATCCTCCGGTAGCCCGATCGCCATCACCATGGCCCGCTTCTCCTCTACTGGCAGCCTGTTGTGGAGGGTGAACGTCCCCGGGACCTTCCCCAGCGTCGGCCGGCTGGTCATCGACTCTTCGGGCAACGCCTACCTGGCCTTCAACGCACTCGGAGATGGCCAGGACATCCAGGTACGCAAGTACAACTCATCGGGTGCCTTGCTCTGGTCGCAGACGATCTCGACCGGGCTCCTCGCCAACGACATCGCCTCCTCGCTCGCATTGAGCCCCGATGGAGCCCAAGTGGCAGTGACCGGCAGCATCTCTGGTGGCGCCAGCTGGATCACCGCTCTCTATGACACATCCACGGGCACGCGCAAGTGGCTGGTGAACGCGCCCGAAGGCATTGCTGCCCGGGACGTGGTGATCGACGCCGGACGGGTGTACGTCGCCGGTCTGGGAAACGTGGGAATCACCGGATACCTCAGTGCCATCGCCTACGACCGCACCACCGGCGCCCGTCTGTGGCGCACGGACAAGAAGCCGGCCGATGCCACCAGCGCCGCCGGTCTCCGGATGGACCTGAGCCCGGACGGGAGCCTGGTGGTCACCGGCCAGGCCGCCCGCGGTTTCCTCGATTGGTACACCGTGGCCCTCGAGACGACCGGGGTGGTCCGATGGGAAGCCGTGCGAGATGGGGGCCTGAACACCGACGAGATACCCAGGGGTGTGCTGGTCATGGGAGATGGCACAACGGTGGTCACCGGCCGAGGAGGTCCCAACCTTCCCGGCGGGTTCATCCCAGGCGTCACCGCCGGTTACTCGCCGGATGGCACGCTGTTGTGGGAGGCCTTCTCCCTACTGGAGACGGTATGGGCGACCGAGCTCCCTGACGGCGTTGTGTGCGCCACCGGTGGCTACGACGCCCTGATCAACTGCTGGCGGGCGTCGGGTGAAACCGACAACCAGGTCCCGACCGCGGTCATGTCGGCGACTCCGGCGACCGGCAACGCACCGCTGACGGTGGCCTTCAGTGGAACCGGGTCAACTGATCCCGATGGGACCATCACGTCGTGGTCCTGGTCCTTCGGGGACGGCACGACGGGTGGCGGCGCGACCACCAGCCACGTCTACTCCACAGCCGGGACCTTCACCGCCGCGCTGACCGTCACCGACAACGACGGCGCCTCGAGCACCACCTCGACGCCCATCGTCGTCAACGGTGGCAGCCCCCAAACCCCCATTCTGTTGAGCTCGACCACGGGTGGCACGGTTGGTGGCGTCCGCTTCGCCGACGAGGACATCGTTTCGGTCGATACCGGCACCAGCGGGTGGTCGATGTACTTCGACGGCTCAGACGTGGGTCTCGGCGGCGCCGATCTCGACGCCGCCGAGCTCCTTGCCGATGGGAGGATCCTCCTGTCGACGGAGAGCCCGGTCGTCCTCGACGGCGTCACCTATGACGACAGCGACGTCATCTCGTTCACGCCCTCGTCGACCGGTGCGACGACGGCAGGCGCGTTCAGCCTGTATCTGTCCGGTGCGACCATCGGGTTGACCGTCACTGCCGAGAACGTCGATGCCATTGCGATCACGGCCCAAGGTGAGCTGCTGCTGAGCACGGTGGGTCGATTGAGCGGCGGAGGCATCGTTGCCGAGGACGAAGACGTGGTCAAAGTCACCGGGACGGCGCTTTCCCTCTATCTCGATGGATCGGCGATCGGTCTCACCGCGAACACAGAAGACATCTGGGGGGCCTCGGTAACGTCCGACGGCAGCATCGACTTCTCGGCACAGGGCGGATTCACCCTCAACACGGGACTGAGCGGTGGAGCCGGTGCCGTTGGTCAATGTGTGCCGGCGACGCCCGCCCCAGTGACCGGATGCTCCACGTCATCGCTGGTTGCCACATCGGCGCTGAGCGGGTTCGCATCCGAGGTGATCGACGCGGTGAGCGCCTCTGAGTGAAACAACAAGATACCTGGTGATGACGGGTGCCTGTCGTCCATGGCCCCGCCCCGTCCGCGATGGACCACGAGGCACCGTTCGGGCATCCCGCCGTGCCCCTCCGTATCAACCTGGGGTCGGCAGCCGGCTCGTCGCAGTTCGGCGGACCGGCTTGACTGGACCACCTCGGGTTACCAGATCGCCATCCGGGACCGCAGAGGCGCTGCTGTTCGAACCGCGACGATCAGGCTCGTGAGTTGCGCAATGCGGCGGTCAGTTCGGGCAATGCGTCGCGCACGTCGGCCACGATGCCGAAGTGCGCAAGACGGAAGATGAGAGCTTCGGGATCCCGGTTGATGGCGACGACGGTTCGGGCGGTACGCATGCCCACCGCATGTTGCAGCGCACCCGAGATGCCACATGCGATGTAGAGGATGGGATGGACGGTCGCGCCGGTCTGGCCCACTTGCAGTGCCCGGGGCGCAAGCCCCGCTTCGACTGCGCCGCGTGACGCGGCAACCCGCCCACCCAAGGTCGTGGCGAGTTCCTCGACCAGGTGCCAGCTCGCCGCGTCACAGCCCGCTCCGCCGGCGATGATCACATCGGCGTCCCGAATACCCACGTCCGTAGTGCTCGTCTCGCGGTCGATGACATCCACTCGGAGGTCGGTTGGCTCCAACGCCACCGGCACGACTTGGATGTGGGTCTGTCGTGGCGCGGCGCGCAGCTCGAATACGCCTGGGCGTACCGTCGCCATCTGCGGGCGGGCTTCCGGGCACACACATGTGGCGAGCACGCCTCCCGCCATGGCCGGCCGGATCTGGTGCAGCAGGGCGTCGTAGCGGACGCCGCGCCGCTCCCAAGGCGCCACGACGAGATCGGTACAGTCGGCGGCGAGTCCAGTGTCCAGCATCGCTGCCACCCTCGGCGCAAGGTCGCGCCCGGTGGTGGTTGCCCCGAAGAGAATCGCCGAGGGGGAGTGGGTCGCCGCCAGCTGAGCGATGACCCGGGCGTGCGGCTCGGCGCGGTAGGGGGCGAGCGCCTCATCGTCGGCGACGAACACCGTGTCCGCGCCATACCGCGCCGGCTCATCGACGGCGGGACCGAGGTCATGCCCGGCAACAACGGCGCCAACGCCACCGCCGAGGGCAGGGGCGAGGTCGACGGCCTTCGACAGCAGCTCGAGCGAGACACGTGCCGGTCTGCTGTCGTGCAGCTCGCAGACAACCCACACGCTCGGCTCGGCGGAGAATGATGTCGGGGGCAGGTCGGCCGTCATAGTCGACTCGTCCAGGGGTGTGCTCCGATCGCGTGGGACGGTGAGGGCTCCGACCTCGACCAGGGCGCCGATGAGCCCATCCACCGTGAGCCCGTCGGATCCGACGAACCGGCAGGACGGTTCCGGAAGCTGCACCGGCTGCATGTGTGCGACCTTCGACGGAGACGCGTCCAGGCCGACCGTGGACACGTCGAGCCCCACATCGCCGACGTCGAGCCGCTCGACGTCGGCGACCTTCGCTTGCCGGCGACCCATCAGGGTCGGGTACCGCGGGGCGAACCCGGTCTCAGCGATGGTGAGCACCGCGGGCAGCGGGAGCCGGAGCCGCTCGAAACCGCCTTCGACGATCCGCCGGGCGACAACGGTGGTCCCTTCAAACGCCAGGGACTCACATCCGGTCGCCTGCGGCCAACCGAGGCGGGTGGCGACCTGCGGCCCCACCTGACCCGTTTCCCCGTCGAGTGCGGACATTCCGCACATGACGACATCACAGCCCCCGAGGCTCCTGATCGCGGCGGCAAGGGCATTGGCGGTGGCCCACGTGTCAGAGCCGGCGAGCGACCGATCGCAGAGGAGGACGGCGCGGGCTGCCCCGAGCGACACTGCCTGGCGGAGCGCCGTCTCGGCGTTGGGTGGCCCCATCGAGAGTGCCCACACTTCGTCGGCGGTCCTCAGCGCGGCCTCGAGGGCGTGGAGGTCGGTCGGGTTGGTGATCGCTGGTGCCGCAGCCCGGTCGATCGTGCCGTCCGGCCGCATCCCGATCGGCGCCCCGCGGAGGTCCGGCACCTGCTTGATCAGCACGATCACTCTCACATCGACTTCCCTGTTTGATCGTCGGGCAATACCCGGTTCTGTCGCCGGCCAGCGGCGCAGCGGTCGACGGGCAGGCCTATGGACCGGTCACCGAGCTCGAAATGGGTGGACGTGTCCTCGCTCAGACCGCGACGGTGCAGGAGCTCGACCAGCCCGGCGACGCCGGCGGTGGCGATCTCGCCGGCGTCCGTCGAGGCCGCCGCCACACCGATCATCGGGCCCGCCGTGGAGATGATCCCGTCGTTGGCGCCGAGCACACCTGCCCGCAGCAAACTCGGACGCGACGCCACGGAGCCACCGTGCGGCTCCTGTGGGTGAGCACCTCCCATTGCCGGGGAAACGTCCGACGGATCGTTGGTCATCTGCCGATGAGTGTCAGCCGACAACCGGCCGGCGAGGTAGAGGCATTTGACCCACGGCTCGACGGGAGGCGATGTTCCGCCGGGGTAGTGGACTTGATCGTGGTTGCGGGCACGGTGGCGGCCGACGCTCCTGGACGTCGAAGCTGCAGGCTCCGGGGCGCTGGGCATGATCGGTCTCACCGCGAACACAGAGGAGACATCTGGGGCCTCCATCTCCGCCGCCAGCAGCATGGTCTTCTCGGCAGGGGGACGGATTCACCTTGACACGGGACGGAGCGGTGGAGCCGGCCGTTTCGCGTTCTCGATCGGCCCATCGCACTCTCTCGCGTCACGGACACGCGATGGGGTCGGAGGCGCCGTCCGCCCAGAAGAAGGGTGTGTCGACTATCCCCGCCAGGCCACTGTCGCCTGGCTGAGGGCGTCGACTTCCTCGAGTGTCAGGCTGAAGGTGAGGGCCCCGGCGTTGACCGCCGCCTGGTTGCCGTTCTTGGCTCCGGGGATGGGGAGCACGACAGGGTTCTCGATCAGCCACCGCAAGGCAACCTGACCCGGTGTCTTCGAGTACCGATCTCCGATCTTCGACAGCAGGCCGACCACAGGTGTAATGGCCTTCAGATCCTTGCGGTAGCGGGGAAGGACCCGCCGGAAGAACCCGCCCGGCCGGTTCTCGACCGAGTACCTGCCGGTGAGCAGGCCTCCGGCGAGGGGGGTGTAGGCGATGAGGGTGACCCCGAGCTCACGGCAGGCGTCGAGGACCCCGTTGGTCTCGGGTTGCCGGTGGAGCAGCGAGTACTCGACCTGGTTGGACGCCAGCGGGATGCCACGTTCGGCGAGTGCGGCGTGCGCCTGGCGCATCTGGTCGGCCGAGTAGTTGCTTACACCGCCAGCGGTCACCTTCCCGGCCTCGACCGCATCAGCCAACTGGTCCATCAGCTCCGGGATCGACACCCGCCTCGTCGGGAAGTGATGCTGGTAGAGGTCGATGCGGGGACGTCCCAGCCTGGCGAGGCTCGCCTCCAGCTCCTCGGGGAAGTCGTCGGCGCGGAATCGGAACCCGGCGGGGAATTTGGTGGCGATCAACACGTCGCGGCCTGCGGCCAGCTCACCGAGGCGCCGCTCAGAGGCGCCAGCGCTGTACATGGCGGCGGTGTCGAACAGGTCGACTCCCGCCTCCAAGCTGGCCTCCAGGGCCCGTTTCTCCTCTTCGGCTCCGTGGGCGCCGCCGTAGGCCATCTGGGCGGGATGGAGACGGGCGATTCCTCGTGCCTCTCCCCAGGTCATGGCGCCCACTCCGAGCCGGGGAACCCCGAGGCTGCTCCGACCCAAGGTCGCTCGGTGATCCATCGTTCAGGTGGTGGGGTCCAGGTCGACGGCGATCGAAAGTGGCAGGTAGATGGTCTCCTCCGGCCGGGCGAACCAGATCTGGGTGGTATGAGGGCGCCCGCTCACTCTCCCCTCGGTGAGGTCGATCACCGAATGACGGTCGAGGTCGGTGGCGACGGTCATCCTTGCGAGCTCTCTGCGTCGCGGAGTTGCGGCATGACCTCGCTGGCCAGGAGGTCGATAGCGTCGGGGTGGTGGACGTCTGCGGTGTTGATGATCACCTGCTGCACACCGGAGTCGCCGAGACGGCCGAACCGGTCGACCAGCTCGTCGGGGGATTCGGGTGTGGACCGCCAAGCGTTGGGGGCGAACAGGCTCACCGACTGCAGGGCGGTGCGTTCGATCTCCTCGAATGGTCGGCCCACCGCCTCGCAGTGCTCGGCGAGGATCCGGTACTTGTGCCGCAGCTGGTCGGGATCGCCGAAAAGGTTGGAAGCATCGGCGTATTGGGCGACGAGACGCAGCGTCTTCTTCTCCCCGCCTCCGCCGATCATGATCGGGATCCGTGGTCGGGAGATCGACTGGGGGACGTTGAGCAGACGCCCTGCGCTGAACCGCTTACCTTCGTAGCTCTGCTCGCTGCCGCGCTCTCCGTCGAACATGCGGTGGGCAATCTGCAGCGTGTCTTCGAGCATCTCGAAACGGATCCTGGTCTCGGGGAAGGGAAAGCCCAGACCCTCCGACTCGGCCTGGTTCCAGCCGGCGCCGAGACCGAGCCAGGCCCGTCCCCCCGAGAGCACGTCGAGAGTTGTGGCCGCCTTCACCCACAGCCCCGGGTTGCGGTAGTGGACACCGCCGACCATCAACCCGAGACGGGCCCGCTGGGTGTGGGCGGCCATGAACCCGAGGGCGGTCCAGCCCTCCAACATGGGTTCGGTTTCCGAGCCCGGAGCCCCGATCTGCCAGAAGTGGTCCATTACCCAGATCGAGTCGAACCCGGCCTCGTCGGCGGAGCGCACCACTCTGGCGAGGGTGGGTCCGATCGCCTCGGTGCCGCCGGGCCAGGTGAAGGAATAGACCTGGAGGCCGAACCTCATCTAACGACTGCGATTCTCATGCCCTGTTCCCGTTCGATGAGACAGATCTGTCTATGGCACTGGCAAGGTACAGACAAGTCTGTATCATGTCAACCCGATGACCATCACGAGAGAACCGTCCGCTCGGGAGCGGATCCTGGAGGCGGCACAGCGGCTGTTCTACCGGGACGGGTTCCGGGCGGTGGGGATCGACACCATCATCGCCGAGGCCGGGGTGGCCAAGATGAGTCTCTACCGCCACTTCCCCTCCAAGGACGACCTCATCGTCGCCCACCTCGAGGAGTCCAACCGCCGGTATTGGGAGTGGCTCGACGGTGCCGTCGCCGACGTCGCAGACCCGCTCGGCAAGCTCGTCGGGATGTTCGAAGCGATCGAGAAGCTGTCCTCAAGCCCGGAGTGTCTCGGCTGTACCTTCCAAGGCACCGCCGCCGAATTCCCCGACCGGGACCATCCTGGCCATCAGGTCGCGCTGATCCACAAGAAGACGGTGCGTGACCGGTTCGCCCAGCTAGCCGAGGAGGCCGGTCGGAGCCGCCCAGAAGCGCTCGCCGACCAGCTGCTGCTGTTGATGGACGGCGCCTGGGTTGCCGCCCGCATGTACGGACCCGACAATCCGGCGGGCCGCCTCACCGAGGCCGCCCACGCCCTCATCGAGGCCCATCGATAGGTGCTCCGTCCGAACCTCCCGGGACCGCATCCCGGGCCAGTCGGTCCCCCGCCCACCGTGGTCGATCACCCGAAGCGGACATCACCGCTCCCACAAGGTCACCGGTTCACTGTTTGGCGGTTCTCCGAATGACGTTCGATATCGGTGACACGGGACGGGACCCTCGAGATCCGCGTTCCTGGCGCCCCAGAGCGAGCCGGGCCGCAAGATCCAGATCACCAGATGCTGAGCCTGGACGGCGTCGCCATCCCGCCGTTCAGGGCGGGAACTCCCCGCCGGCCCCGTCACCCCGGTCCGTGCCAGCCCATCGGTGGAATGCGGTGGGACTCCTCGGGAGACGGATGCTGCTCGAGGTGGTCGAGGAGGCCGGCCAGGCTGGCCTCGGCGAGGCAGACGACGGTGTCGGCGGCGCCGTAGTACACGTGCAGCGTGTCGCCGTCGTCTCGCAGGATCCACCCGCACGGGAACACGACATCGGAGACGTCGCCGCCACGCTCGTACGGTTCGTGGGGACCGAACACCCACTCGTTGCCGCGGGCCAGCAGCTTGGTCGGGTCGTCTCGGTCCAGCAGGGCGAGGCCGAGCCGGTAGATCGACCCGGACGCGGTAACCCGCACTCCGTGGTAGCAGAGCAGCCACCCGCGCTCGGTGAGCAACGGGGGCGGGCCGAGCCCGACCTTGTTGGCATCCCACCATCCGCCCCGCCGAGCCGCCAGCAGTACCTTGGAGTCGCCCCAGTGGCGCAGGTCGGGGCTGAACGACAGCCACATGTGGGCGCCCAGCCCGGCCATCGACGGGGCGGGCCGATGGATGAGCGCCCACCGGTCGCCGAAGGTCGCGGGGAACAGGGCGGCGTCCTTGTCCTCGGGTGACATGAGCACGCCCCTGCGTTCCCAGCGGACGAAGTCCTGGGTGGTGGCCAGCAGAACGAGGGGTCCAGCGGCGGAGTAGCCGACATAGACGACGAAGTACTCGTCGCCGACCTTGGTGATGCGCGCATCCTCGATACCCCAGTGCTCCTCGAAGCTGCCGGCCAGGGGATGCAGCCCCCGGACGGGGTCGATCTCCCACTTGTCGACCCCGTTGTCGCTGGTGGCCGCCACCAACGAGGAGAGCCCGGTGCGGTGCTCGACCCGCAGCAGCAGAAGCGTGCGCCCGTCGACGACGGTGGCACCGGGGTTGAACACGGCGTTGACCATCTTGGGGAAATCGCCGGGGCCAAGGATGGGATTGCCCGGGTGGCGGCGGAGCAACTCGCGCGGGTCGGACTGGGCGCTCAAGGCCGGTCCCCTCCTGATCGGGCGGTGGTCCGTGGTCTCATCGTAACGACGGTGCACACGTCGCCATTGTGTCTCTTCCGTGACGATCGCGCTCGCCCTCACTCCCGGACGCCGCCGCTGGGCGCCCGTTGTCCACAGACTGGGCGCCATCCCGGGACGACGGCACCGGCCACCGGGTCAGGCGACGGCCCGGGGTTCGACGACACGGTTGAGAAGCTCTCGGTAGGCAGCTCCCACCGCCGGCCACAGAAGCGGCTGCGCCGCCCGGCGAGCCTCCGCCGCCATCTGGTCGGCTACCCCGGGCTCGTAGAGGATCCGGTGCAGCGCCTCGGCCATCGCCTGCACGTCGCCGTGGTCGACGAGCAGCCCGGCCCCGGAGGCGAGCAGCTCCTCGGCGTGGGGGAACCGTGTGGCCACCACCGGCTTCCCCGACGCCACCGCCTCGACCAGGACGCCCGAGCTGACCTGGTCTCGTGACTTGTAGGGGAGCAACACGACGTCGACACTGCGCACCAGGGACCGCAGCGAGTCCCAGTCCCGGTAGGCGTCGTCGAACCGGACACGGTCGGCGACCCCGACCGACAGGGCCCGGGAGCGCAGCGTCTGCCGGTAACCCTCTCCGTGTGTGGCGCGGACCTTCGGGTGGGTCTGGCCGGCGACCACATAGAAGGGGGCCGGAGACCGGCTGGCGACACGGCCGATGGCTTCGATGCCTTGCTCGATGCCCTTGCCCGGGCTGAGCAGCCCCCAGGTCAGGACGGCCGGCAAAGGCACCCGCTCGAGAACCGGTCCGGTGAAGTTCTCGGCGGCGCCGTGAGGGATGACCACCACCCTCTCAGGGGCCGACCCATGGACCCGGGCGAGTCGCTGCCTGGCCGCCTCACTCTGCACGACGACGACCGCAGCCGCCCCCATGATCCGCTCCAGGACGTGGCGTTGGCGGCGGCTCGGCTCGAGGAGCACGGTGTGCAACACGGCCACCAGCGGCACGTCGAGGCCATGGACGAGCTCGAGCACGTCCTCGCCTGCCTGACCGCCGAACAGGCCGAACTCGTGTTGGAGCACGACGGCCTCGACGGAGGAGAGCGCGCCGAGGGCGTCAGTCAGCGACCGTCGATCGCCCGTGACCCAGTGTGCTGCCACCTCCGGGGCGTGCTCGGGCTCCGGCGCATCCAGTACCCGGACGACCTTCACCTCCCAGCCGAACGCGGGCGCGGCGATGGCGGCGAGGAGGTTGGCGGAGAATGTCGCCAGGCCGCAATGAGTCGGCGGGTAGGTGCCCACCAAGGCGACGGTGCGCCGCCGTCCGCTTGCCGGAGGCGGAGCGGGCTGACGCGGGACCGCACCCGACTGCCCAGGTGCGTCCCGTCGGTCCGAGGGCCGCCGCCGCTCAGCCACGTACAGCCGCTCGAGCCTGCAGTCATCGGACGACGAGACTCCCTCGACGGGGCGGGCCGGACCGGTCGCCAGGCTCGGGACGGGGGCACTGTGGTCCGGGCCGAAGGGAGGCTCACGGGCAGGGGTGCCAGCGGAATCGGCGGCATCGGCAGCCGCGCCGAGGGGTGAGGCGGCAGCCATGACTCAACTCTTGCCGGTGCCACGCGGGCACGACAGGGGCGAAGGTCACAAGCCGGAGAGTCGACCCGGCGCCCCGGCAGGAACATCAGCGGGACGGAGGGTGGAGAGGCGTCAGTCCCGGGAGGAGTCGACTGTGGGCACCGAGGAGACCTGACCGCCGAGTGTCCCGCCGCGGTGGTTCGTGCACGTGGCTTGGCGCGTGCTTCGGGTGCTCTACCGGCGCAGCGGCGGCCGCTTCCTGTGGACGACGTCGAACAAACGCGGCTATGCCGGCCGCCGGTCGACCGAGACGCCCGTCATCGTCCTCGAACCGCGTGACGGGGCGGCTTGACACCAGGCGAAGACGGCTGCGGTGGATGGACGACGACAGGTCTGTAGGCCGTTCCCGCCGCGTCCGGTCAGTCGTCGTCGCCTGCACCGTCGTCGTCGCCCAGGCCGTCGTCGTCGGCTGACCGCCCGATGACAGTGAACTCGCCATCGAGGTTCACCTCGACCTGGGTGCCGTCGTCGAGCCTCACCTCGACGCTGTAGGCGGCGCCGTCGTCTCCCATCTCGGTCTCGGTCACCGTGCCCCCGCCGGTGGCTTCGAGCGCGGTCGGTAACCGCACGATCGAGCGCCGATCCCGTGATGGGGGCGTCATCGTCTCCGCTTGCGATGGCGGCGCCGCCGCCCGCTACGGCGAGGGCCAACGCGGCTGCCACGATCCATCTGGTCCGGTTCATAACGCTCCTCCTCGTGGTTCAAAGGGCGGACAGCAGTACGACACATCATCGCCGGTTGGCGCTGAACGGAGCCTGAAGACGGTGTGGATCGGTCGGCTGGGAGAGCGACACGGCGAACGACACCTCCTTCTCGTCCTCGATCGCCGAACGCCGAGGGGAGCCATCCCAGTCTCTGACGAGCGGCCGAACCAATCACGGCACCGCGGTCGGCGGCCTGGCTCGAGGTGATCCTGGCAAGGCCGCGCGATCGTGCAAGCTCCGAGACCGGTTACCGCCGGGAGCCGCACGGGTTCTGGGGCGCGCTCGGGCGTTGGGCGCCACCCGACCGGCCTTCGGGGTAGGTTTGAGATGAGAGAAGGAGATGGACCGTGAAACGTCATGTTCTGAGCGTTGCCCTCGTCGCATCCCTGATGCTGCTCGGGAGCTGTGGGGACGACGATGGCGACGACGCGTCGACGACGGGCGGCGCGTCGACAACAATCGACGCCACCGCCTCGGAGTTCCAGTTCGAGCCGAACTCGTGGACGGTTGCCGCCGGCGAGCCGTTCACCATCCAGTTCGAGAACGTGGGAAGTGTCGAGCACGAGTGGGCGGTGATCAGGCTCGGTGAGGATCTCGAGTCCGAGGCCGACTTCACAGAAGAGGGAATCCTGTTCGAGGTCGAGGCGCTTCCCGCTGGTGAGTCCACGACCCAGGAGTTCACCGTCGACGAGGCGGGGACCTACCAGGTGATCTGCGGCATCGAGACCCACTTCGACGCCGGGATGGAAGGGACTCTCGTCGTCGAGTGATCACCGCCCGCGACGAACCATCGCCCGGCTACGCCAGCAGTAGACCTTGGCGACCGGGACTGGCCAGAGCCGTGCCCCGGAGGGTGCCGACGCCGTCAGTCTGGGCAGGTGGTTCGATGCTTGCCGGACCGCCACTCCCGGCGTCGGGGTTCGCGCTCGCCTGACAGCCCAGGAAGCAGCGCGTAGCCGAGTCCCGCACGGCGGCGACCCGAGGAGGAGTCGGCGACGGGACGGGCAGGCCGCGGGTCGCCTTGGGCCATTCTCCTCTGGCGGGGCCGAGACCTCCGTGGTACGCCTGGTACGAAAGGAGGTTGGCGATGAGGTCTGAAGTAAGCATCATCCTCGATGTCACCTCGGGCGACACCGGCTTCGAGACGCGATTCCTCGAGAACCTCGGCCATCCGGTGTTGGTATGTCACGGACCGGACGTGGGTACGGCGTGTCCGATCCTCAAGGGCGAGTGCGCGATGGTCGAGCAGGCGCACGGAGTGGTGTTCCAGGTGGACCTGGATCGGCCACAGCACCGCGCCATCCTCAAGCGCTACCAGGAGGTCCTCGCCACCGATATCCCACTGTTTGTGTCGGTGCGGCCGGGCCAGGAAGAGCGGTACGGCGACCTGCTGCGCGGGGTGCACGTTGTCGTCGGTGAGCCCGGAGCTGCAGAACTCGACGGATTCGCCGCCCTGGTCGAAGCCGCTGACGACACGAGGCTGTGACTCGACTTGCCGGCACACCTAGCGCAGGATGACCGGGTACTCGCGGATGTTGGCCCGGCTCCCGTCCTCCGCCGAGATCTCCCAGACGATCAGCGACCCGAACTGCTCGCGATCCACCGAGTAGGGGATCTCGATCGACCACTCGCCCCAGCAGCCGGTGCCACAGCTCGCCATCACGTGAGCCTCGAAGAGGCTGGCGCCGTCATCGTCGGTCAGCATGACCTGGGACACCGCCTCGAAGACGTTGCTCAAGCCGGACACTGCGACCGGTGACGTGACGGGCTCTCCCCATGACGGGCTGTCGACGAACACCGGTGGGAGCAGGTCGTAGTAGTCGTCCCGTCTCTGCGGACCGTCCAGCTCGATCCCTTCCGCCGAGAACGTGGTCACAAGAGTGCCATCGATACTGAAGGCGACCTCGCCGATGGCGGGCAGGCGGGTCAGGGTGTACACGACCTGGGCGAGACGTCCCATCATCGCGAGGCTCCCGCCACCGTCGTCGAACTCGCCGCTCAGGTCGACGGTGGCCACACCCGACTCGACCGTCACGCCCAGGAGGGAGGTCCCGGACGGGATCGCAGTCGAGATCGCAGGGATGCCGGAGGTCTCACCGGCCGTCGGCCCCTCGAGCAGGAGTGTCACGACCGTCGCCGCATCGCTGCCCATCGGCGACGCTTCGCGGAACACGGGGGCCAGGTACGGGCCCGGCGCGCCATCGTCGGCGTCGAGCTCCTCGAGCAGGAAGTAGACGACATGGCCGGTCGCCGCCGGCTCGGTGGTTGTCGATGCATGAGTGGTCGACGGCGCCGTTGAGCTCGTGTTCGTCGTCTCGGTGACGGTGGTGGTGGTCAGCTCCCCAGTGGTGCCGGTGGCGCCGCCGCTGGTGGCGGTGCCTCCGCCTCCCCCGCCACCGCAGGCGGCCAGGAACGCAGACATCACCACCACACCGGCGAGCAGGTGGCGCGTGGGCGCTTGGTGTCTCATGGTCTCGGCGTCGGCCTGCAGGCGAAGAGCCGCCCGAGGACGATGTCTCGACGATCGGCCGCCCAGACGCCGCTGGCTGCGACCGATGCGGGGTGATCGGAGGCTCCAGAGACCGGCCCCTCTCCCGTCGGCACGGTCGGCTGCCGGCGCCGATGCGCTTCCTCGATGACGCCACGCAGGACTTCGTCGAGCGTCGGTTCCCCCACCTGCACCGACTCGTAGACCGCCCGGCGCACCGGGTGCCCGGCGTCGATGAGGCGAGCGAGGTCGATCGGTGTGCCGGTGACAACGACGTCGCAGGGGACGTTCCGGATGGTGGCCTCCAGCTCCTCGAGCTGGGCCTGGCCATATCCCATGGCAGGCAGCACCGCGCCAAGCGCTGGGAACTTGGCGAAGGTATCGACGATCGAGCCGACGGCGTATGGCCGCGGATCGACGATCGTGCCGACGCCGGCTTGGCGGACGGCGACGGTCCCCGCACCGAACGGCATCCCGCCATGGGTGAGGGTTGGGCCGTCCTCGATGACGAGCACATGCTTCCCGGCCAGCTCCGGGCCGGGCATCAGGCGCACGGGGGAGGCGGTCTGGACGATCGTCGCATGCGGGTTGACAGCCCGCACGTTGTCGATGACCAGCGCCACGTCATCGGGGTCGGCGACGTCGACCTTGTTGACCACGACGACGTCTGCCATCCGCACGTTGATCTCGCCCGGGTGGTATTCGAGCTCGTGGCCCGGTCGCAGGGGATCGACCACGGTGACAAAGAGGTCGGGGCGGTAGAAGGGGAAGTCGTTGTTGCCACCATCCCAGACGATGACGTCGGACTCCTCCTCGGCCAGGTGCAGGATCTCTGCATAGTCGACACCGGCCCACATGAGTAGACCGGCCCGGACCGGCTCCTCGTACTCCTCGCGCTCTTCGATGGTGGGATCGGAGGCATCGATGTCGGCGAGCGTCGCGAAGCGCTGCACCCTCATCCGCTCCAGGTTGCCGTAGGGCATCGGGTGACGGACTAGGGACACATCGAGGCCGGCGTCGGTCAGGATCCCGCCGATAAGCCTGCTGGTCTGGCTCTTCCCGCAACCGGTGCGCGCCGCGCACACGGCGACCACCGGCTTGACGCTGGACAGCATGCTCCGGCCGGGCCCGATCATGGCGAAGTCCGCCCCGTGCGCCATGGCCAAGGAGGCCTTGTGCATGACCTCGGTGTGTGCGAGGTCGCTGTAAGCGAACACGACCTGATCGACGTGCTCCCGCTCGATGAGATCGGCCAGCTGGGGCTCGTCGACGATCGGGATGCCCCCGGGGTAGAGGGGACCGGCGAGCGAGGGCGGGTACACCCGCCCTCCGATGCCGGGGATCTGGGCCGCGGTGAAGGCGACGACACGGGTGTCGGGGTCGTTCCGGTAGACGACGTTGAAATCGTGGAAGTCCCTTCCCCCCGCCCCCATGATGACGACTCGCTTCATATCTCCCACTCCTGGGTCATGGTCTCGAAGAGCGGCGCCGGAGTGTCGGGATGACGATTCCCGCCGTCGGCGTCTCCTCGTCGACCTGGTTCCTCCACTTCATCGAGACGTAGACGGGGATGCCCGCCAACAGGAGCAGCAGCCCATTGACACGACTTCCTGTCCGGAACCCTGGATGGCCCAGACCGAGTAGGCGAACGCCGGCGATGCGATCGCCACGTCCATGGCCAGACGCATCCACTCTTGGGTGACTCTGTGCATTCACGAGAGCACCTCTTTGCTCAACGCAATTGCACCCATCATCCGGGAGGGCCGCCCTGACAGACAGAGGACTTAGTCCATTCACGGCTGAAGTGTCGCTGCCCACGGTCTACCGGATCGGTCAGCCGATCGCCCGATCCGCCGACCACGCCGAGAAGATGGCGGTCATGGACGAGATCTACCGCACCGAGGCGGCTCGAGCCCGAACGATGGCTTTTCTGGCCTCCTCCGCGCCGAGGAGGAGGAACGGCGTGATCAGGACGAGCGCCCACTGGCGAAGGTCGAGCGGATGATGGCCCAGGACCCGCTGTAGTGGAGGCAGGTAGACGAAGGCGAGGAGGATGAGCGCCTCCACCGTCACGGCTCCGTTGAGGAGGCGGTTGGACAGCGGGCCGATCGAGAAGAGCGAGGCCGGGTTCGATCGGCACTCGAAGGCGTTCGCCATCTGCATCAGGACGATGGCCGAGAACACCATCGTCGACAGGATGGCCTTGTCCGAACCGGAAGCCGGCAGCGGCGAGTCCGGCCATCCGAAGAACAGTGCAGCCCCAACGGGAAGAAGGGCCAAGGAGAGCGTTGCCTCGACCGGGCCGAGGAAACCGAACGCCCGGCCCAACACCCGACGATCGAGCAGCCGATCAGTCCTGGCTCGGGGTGGCCTCTCCATGACTCCCGGTTCGGGTCTTTCGCCTCCCAGGGCGAGGGCAGGGAGCAGATCGGTTCCGATGTCGAGCGCCAGGACCTGGAGCACCGTGATCATCAGAGGGATGCTGCCTGCTGACAGCGCCCAGACGGCAAACGGGGCGAGTTCGGCCACGTTGTCGGTCAGGTGGTACGTCAGGAACCGCTTGATGTTGTCGAATGCGGCGCGCCCCTCCTCCACTGCCTCCACGATGTGGGCGAAGTTGTCATCGAGCAGCACCAGGTCGGCGGCTTCGCGGGCGACATCGGTGCCGGTCCTGCCCATCGCCACCCCGATGTCGGCCTGCCGGAGCGCCGGCGCATCGTTCACACCGTCGCCGGTCATGGCCACCACGGCTCCGCGGGATTGGAGAACTCGGGCGATGCGGAGCTTCTGCTCGGGTGCGAGCCGGGCAATCACCACTTCGCCCGTGGTGAGAAGTTCTCCCACCGCGCCATCGTCGTCGGGTAGCTCGGAGCCGATCATGACGGTGTGGGCGGCGAGGCCGGCTTGCCGGGCCACCGACATGGCGGTTGCCGGGTGATCCCCGGTGACCATGATCACGCGGATTCCGGCTCGCCGGCACCGGGCGATCGCCTCTGGGACCTCTGGGCGAACCGGATCGGCCATCCCCACCAGACCCAGGAACTCCATCTCGGCCTCGGCCTCGAGTGCGGTGTTGGGAAGGCTCTTCATCGTCCGGCGGGCAAGGGCCAGGACTCGCAGACCCTTGACGGCCAGCGAATCAGCCGCCGACAGGACGTCACGCTTGGCACTGTCGCCGAGTCGGGTAGCGGTCCCGTCGGCCCGGATGGTGGTGCACCGCGGGAGGATGGACTCCGGCGATCCCTTGGTCAGCACCTCGTGCAGTCCCGACGGAAGAACATGAACGGTGCTCATTCGCTGTCGCCCGGACTCGAACGGGAACTCCCTGACCCGCGGGGTGGCTCGTTCCTCTGCCTCTCGCTCGAGCCCTCCCTTGCTGGCGGCCACCAGCAACGCACCCTCGGTCGGATCTCCCAAGCACACCCATCTGCCATCCTGCTCTTCGATCCGAGCATCGCCGCAGAGAGCCGCAACTCTGAGAAGGTGCTGCACCTCCGACCGGTCATCGCCGGCGACCGGCTGACCACCGGAATCCAGGACGATCCCGGCGGGCTCATAGCCGGCACCCGTGGTGGCGTACCGGCGACCGGAGAGCACCAGGTCGCTCACGGTCATCTGGTTGGCCGTTACGGTGCCGGTCTTGTCCGTGCAGATGATGTTGGTGGAGCCCAGCGTCTCCACCGACTCCAGTCGTCGCACCAGGGCACCACGGTGGGCCATTCGAGCGGCGCTCATCGCCAGCGACAGAGACAGCGTGGGAAGCAGTCCTTCGGGAACCAGTGCCACGATCACCCCAACGGCGAACAGGAACCCGTCATGCGGGGCCATGCCCAACATGGTGGCGACTCCGAAGAAGACCAATCCGAGGGTGACGGCGAGCACGGCGATGAGGCGCACCGCTCGGTTCATCTGCAGCCGAAGCGGGGCTGGCCTGCGCACGACTTCACCGGTCAACCGGGATATGGAACCAAGTCGGGTGGCGCTCCCGGTCGCGGCCACCACCACCAGGCCGGAGCCGGAAGTCACGAAGGTGCCGGCGAAGACGAGATTCGAGGCCTCGAGCAAGTCGGTCGGTGCCTTTGCCTCCGGCTCCGCCACCCGGGCCACGGGCATCGACTCCCCGGTCAGGGTCGACATGTCGACCTTCAGCTCAGACGACCTGAGTACGCGAGCGTCGGCCGAGATCCGCTCACCCTCGCTCAGCAGCACGATGTCACCCGGGACCAGCTCGGCGGCTGGGATGTCCAACTTCCGTCCCTCCCGCCGCACCACCGCTCGCTCCGGCAGGAGGGCCGAGAGAGACCGGACCGTCCGCTCGGTCCGGTACTCCTGAACGAAGCTGAAGGCACCGTTGACGACGATCACCACGATGATGGCGATGGCGAGCTCCGGCAGGCCGCCGACGAAGGCCAAACCGGCAGCAACCCAGAGCATCAAGGCGAAGAAATGGACGAGCTGCTCGACGAGTCGCCTGGTGAGCGTTGGTCCCCTCGGCCTGAGGAACCGATTGGGGCCAACGTGTTCCAGCCGGTCGGCGGCCTCCGCATCGGTCAAACCGCGTCGAGCGGTGACGAGCTCGGCTAGAGCATCCTCCGGAGAACCCGATGCTGCACGGAACACGGGAGTCGAGCCGCGATCATCCGCCGGTGCGATGGTTGGGCCTCGCTTCGTCGTCCCTCACTGGCCCACCGCCCTCGAGCCCGAGCCAGTGGCACATCAAAGCGCAACAATCCAGGGTCGGCGACCGGGAAGCCGATCGGCAGCGATCGTTGCCGGCTACCCGACCGGCTCCGCGCCGTGCTCGACGAGGCAGGTCACGGCGCCGGCGATGGTGAGGAACCTGGAGGCATCGCGTTGGGGGATGTCGACGCCGGTCGCCTCGTTGATGCCGACCATCCAGTTGAGGTAGTCCATCGAGTCGAGGTCGAGCTGCTCCGTCAGATCGCGGTCGTCATCGACTGTGGACCTGTCGACCTCGGGCGCGATGTCACCGGTCATCCCGCTGTCCCGCAGGGGGGCGGCGGTGCCTTCGGTGGCGACGCCACTCGGGGCGATGGCGTTGACGTTGACCCGGTGCTGAGCCATCTCCCGGGCGAAGGCCTTGGTGAACATCAACACCCCTCCCTTGGACGAGTCGTAGGCGGCGAGACCGACCATGGACGGGTGGAGAGCATCGATCGAAGCGATGTTGACGGTCTTGCCCCCGGTCGCCTGTTCGGCCATCCGGGCCCCAACCGCCCTTCGACACGAACGCCAACCCGGTCAGGTTGATGTCGATAACCCGCTGCCACTGGTCACGGGTGAGTTGGAGCATCGGGGCATACCCGGCCCTGCGAGATCTCTCAGCCGGTGGCTACTCCGAACAGGTAGCCGATGCCGAAGGTGACCGCCATCGCCAACGTGCCCCCGATCACCAGCCGCATGACGGCAGCCCTCTTGGGTGCACGCCCGAGGTGGGCGCTCAGCCAACCCGTGGCGGCCAGCCCGACGACGACGGCGAGGAACGTGACGGCGATCCGCTCCGACGCCGGAGATGCCAGCATCGCGACGAGTGGCACGATCGCCCCAGCCGCGAACGCCAGCGCCGATGACCCGGCTGCCGCCCACGGGTTGGCGATTTCCTCCTCGTCGATCCCGAGCTCGATGTCCAGGTGCGCGCGTAACGCGTCACGTTCTGTCAGCTCGTCGGCGACGACAACGGAGATGTCCTCGCTCAGACCGCGGCGGCGCAGGAGCCCGACCAGCTCGGCATGCTCCTCGACCGGCATGGCGGCCAGCTCTCCGCGTTCCTTGTCGATGAGCGCGCGTTCGGTGTCGCGCTGGGAACTGACCGACACGTACTCGCCCAACGCCATCGACACCGCCCCCGCGACCAGCCCGGCGACACCGGCGGTGGCGATCTCACCGGCGTCCGTCGACGCCGCCGCCACACCGATCACCAGGCCCGCCGTGGAGATGATCCCGTCGTTGGCGCCGAGCACACCTGCCCGCAGCCAATTCAGACGCGACGCCACCGAACCACCGTGCGGCTCCTGTGCGTGAGCACCTCCCATTGCCAGGGACGCGTCAGACGGATCGTTGGTCATCTGCCGAAGAGTCTCAGCCGACAACCGGCCGGCGAGGTAGAGGCATTGGACCCACGGCTCGACGGGAGGCGATGTGCCGCCGGGGTGGTGAACTCGATCGTGGTCAGCGGTGGGATGGTGTGGTTCGGCGTCGTCACGATCCCGCCGCGCCGGCCTGTGACAGACTCGTCACCGACCGGGGAGGAGCACGACGACGAGGAGGAGTCGGAGGGCGACCGCTACTTCCGCGAGCGGAGTTCGGCTTCACGGCTTCGTGTTCGGGATCCTTGGGGAACCCGCCGCTGTCTCTTCGGCCTCATGTCGGTGATTGGAATGGGTCCGATCTGTGGTGCAGAGGGCGACCAATGGCCCTGTTCGACGGGCTGTCGGAGGTCTCGAATGGGAACGCGCCGGAGGTGCCATGTCGACCACCCAATTGGACATCTCGCCCGAGCTGAGGCGGACCGGCCGGAGGATCGGCTACGTCATCGCCGTCGCCTTCAACGTGGCGATGCTCGCCGTGGTCCCGAACCTCCTCGACTGGGGCTGGCCGGCGTTCCTGACCGACGAGTTCGTCGAGGTCGTGCCCTGGATCAGCTTCTCGCTGGCCGCCTCGATCGTCGCCAACGTCGTGTACTGGTACGACGACGCGCCGGCCATCAGGTCGGTCGGTGGGCTGGTCACCAACGCCATCGGCCTCGTCGTCAGCTATCGGATGCTTCGGGCATTCCCGTTCGACTTCTCGACCTACGACTTCGACTGGTCGATCGTCGTGACGGTGATCCTCATCCTGGCGATGGTCGGCTCCGGGATCGGGATGTTCGTCGAGGCGCGCAAGCTCGCCTCACTCCGGCCGGATGAAAGAGGGAGGTGACCGATGCCAACTTTGCCTGCCCAGGTGGACAGGGTGTCGCCCACCGGGACCGCGCCTGGCCCGCGGCTCTATCGCAGTGATCGTCAACGGATGGTCGCCGGTGTGTGTGGCGGCCTCGGGGAGTACTTCGGTGTCGACCCTGTCTGGTTCCGGATCGGTTTCGTCGTGCTCGCCCTGGGCGGTGGATCGGGCTTCCTCATCTACCTGCTGATGTGGATCATCGTCCCTACCCGACCCGCGGGCGAGACCCAACCGGCATTCCCCGGATCGGTCACGGGCGCCGCCGTCGTCGGCTCGATCCTGATGGTCGTGGGCACCATCGCCCTGTTCAACACGATCGCCCCTCGGCTGGGGCAGTACTTCTGGCCGGTCGCCCTCGTGATGGGCGGACTGGCCCTCGTAATCGGAGGTCTCAATCGTGACGATCACAGATAGACCCCCGGCGCCGGAGACCGAGACGAGAGAGACCTCGTTGCCGGGTCGGAGCAACCTGCCGGTGGCCCAGCTGGTCAGCGGAGGGGTGCTTCTACTCATCGGCGTGCTCTGGTTGCTGGAGCGGGTAGGCGTCGTCGACGTCAGCGTCACCGCCGTCCTCGGCCTGGCCACCATGGTCGTCGGCGTGTCGCTGATGCTGCTCGCCGGGCGGGGCTCCCACGGAGGCCTCATCACGTTGGGCGCGATCCTGGCACTGGTCACGCTGGTGACCGCCGTCGCTCCCACTGAGGGCTTCCAGGGCGGAGTAGGCGACCGGGCCGTCGTCGTGTCCACCGTCGACGACATCCGACCCGACTACAACCTGGCCATGGGGACCCTCACCATCGACCTCCGCGACGTGGACGCCTTCGGTGCGCCGACGGTGCTGACCGCCAGCGTGGGCATGGGCAAGCTGTCCGTGCTCGTGCCGGAAGGCACCGAGGTGGCGGTCGATGCCCGGGTCGGCGCCGGGGAAACCGTCATCTTCGGACGCCAGACCGACGGTGTCGGCATTGAAGAGCACTACGAGACTCCCGGCTTCGCCGAGCGCTCCGAGGGCCTGGTCCTCGAGCTGGAGGTCTTCACCGGACGAGTGGAGGTGACCGATGGCTGAACGCTTTCACGTGGGCACGTTCGCGTGGGGCGTCGTGATCACGCTGGCCGGGGCCGCGCTGGCGGCGGTCGGGTTCGGCTGGTGGGAGCTGTCCGTGCACGATCTGCGGTACGTGGCGCCGGCGTTCCTCGTCTTCCTGGGGACGGCGATCCTCATCGGTGCCCTGACGAAGGGCGGGCGTGGCCCTACCGAGCCCCACCTGCCCGGCTGAAGCCCGGTGTCCGGGATAGACCGGTCCCGGGGACTACGCGCCACTATGGCCGCACCGCTCGGCCCGCCCACCCGGAGTGTGACCCTGCCGCCTTCAACCAGACGGTGACGACGGCGCTGATCTGCGGAATCCGCTCGGCGGGGACCTTGGACTCTGGAGGATCGCCGCCGTCGATCGCATACTCGAAGGTGGATGACCTTCCGGGCCATCCAGGAAAGAAGGTGATCTTCGTGACGACTCTCCTCGAGAGGCCGCAAGCAGAGATCACCCGGATGCCGACACGGTCCCACGTCACCGAGATGGTGACCGGGATCGCTGGCGTCTTGGCGGCAAGCGTGGGTCTGTGGATGTACTACGTCCCGACCGACTGGTTCCTCGGCGGTCTCGCCGAGGGCTGGTACCTGGGCATGTTCATCGCAGCCGGCCTGCTGTTGGGAGCCGCATTCGGGCTCTACGCCTGGAAGGCGCTGGCGCCGAGGACCGGAGCTGGACCTTCCGGGTGACTACCGCCACCGTGCTGGCCGTGCTGGCAGTGGGCGGCGCGGTCACCTTCGGTCTCATCTGGTTGCTCTGACCTGCCGCTGCAGAACCGAGATCCAACGGGGTCTCGGTCCTGCGCGTTCGCGCTGAAGCGTCGCTCGAGCGGCCCACGTCGGATCGACGTCACGGCGCCGGCTCTCGCCGCGGTCATGGGCTCGCCGGTGACGTCCCGATCGAGTCATCCGGCCGGCGACGACCGACCGTCGCCGGACCAGACCGACGCGTCGCCCTTCGGCGCCAGGCGCCGGCCGATGAGCTTCTTCAGCTCGACCGCCCAGAGGACGGAGCTTGCCAGCGCCGTACAGATCGACCATTGGCCGGCGCTCAAGGGGACGGTGTCGAAAGCCTGGTTGAGCCACGGAACGTGGACGACGGCGGCCTGGAGGAGGACCGACAACCCCACCGCTCCCCAGAGCCACCCGTTGGTGAACAGGCCTCGTCGCGCGCTGCTCCGGTCGGAGCGGGCGTTGAAGCAGTTGAACAGCTGGGCGAGGACGAGCGTCGTGAACGCCATCGTCCTGGCCTCCTCGATGCTGCCCGAGCCCGGGAGCAGTCCCCCCGGCAGACCGAGGTCGAGCGTCGCCAGGGTGGCGATCGCCATCACCAGCCCAACCCAGGCGATCCCGATCCACATCTCACGGTCGATCACCCTGTCGGTGAGACGGCGCGGAGGTCGGAGCATCACGTCGCCGGGAGGCGGCTCGACGCCCATGGCCAGGGCAGGCGCGGTGTCGGTGAGGAGGTTGATCCACAGGATCTGGGTGGCGAGCAGCGGCACCGCCACGGCTCCTCCCGCGTCGTCCAGCCCGATCACCCCGGCGAGAACCACACCGAGGAACATGGTGAGGACCTCCCCGGCGTTCGAGGACAGGAGGAAGCGGAGGAACTTGCGGATGTTGGCGAAGATGCCGCGGCCCTCATGCACCGCGGCGATGATCGTGGCGAAGTTGTCGTCGGCCAGGACCATGTCTGCCGCCTCTTTCGCCACCGCGGTGCCGGTCACTCCCATGGCCACCCCGATGTCGGCCGCCTTCAGCGCAGGGGCGTCGTTCACCCCGTCTCCCGTCATCGCCACGATGTTGCCCTCGGCTCGGAGCGCCTCGACGATGCGGAGCTTGTGCTCGGGTGCGACCCGGGCGAACACGGTGGCCTCGCTGACCGCCACCCGGAGCCGATCGTCGTCCATCCCCTCGATGTCGGTCCCGGTGACGACGCTTCCCTCGTGATCGGATATCCCCAGGTCGCGGGCGATGCGACCGGCGGTGAGGGGGTGGTCGCCAGTGATCATCAGGATCCGGATCCTCGCCTCGAGGGCGTCGGCAACCGCCACCCGGGCCTCCGGTCGTGGCGGGTCGATGATCCCCACCGTGCCCAGGTAGATCATGTCGCTCTCCAGGGCGGCGAGGTCTGCTGCGTGCAGGGTCCCGCCGGGAAGCGGGCGGTAGGCGACGGCCATCGTGCGCAGCGCCTGCGTGGCCAGCCGGTCGATGCCGGCGCGGATCTCGGCCCGACGAGCCTCGCTCAATGGCCTGGGCTCGCCGGCGACCAGCTCGGCGGCGCATCGGGTCAGCAGCACGTCGGGCGCCCCCTTGGTGACCACGTCCACGGCCCCGCCGCGATCGGCGTCCTCCTGGAGGGTCGTCATCAGCTTGCGCTCCGGACTGAACGGGATCTCGCCGACCCGGCGGAACCGGGTGTGCCTTGGATCGGTGAGCCCGAGCTTCGCAGCCGCCACGAGGAAGGCGCCCTCGGTGGGGTCACCGTGGACGACCCACCTCCCGTCCTCCCGTCGCAACACCGCGTCATTGGCCAGACCGCCTCCGGTCAACACCAGCCGCACCTCCTCGTGCAGCACCCCGTCGCCCAGCGGCTCTTCTCCGACCAGCACCTCGCCCTCCGGCGCATAACCGGCCCCGGTCACCTCCACCTCGCCCGACGGCGTGATCACCTTCACCAGCACCATCTCGCTCCGGGTCAGCGTCCCGGTCTTGTCCGAGCCGACCACCGACGCCGAGCCGAGCGTCTCCACCGACGACAGCCGCTTCACGATGGCGTTCCTCGCCGCCATGCGCTGCACTCCCAGGGCGAGCACCAGGGAGAGTACGGCGGGCAGGCTCTCCGGCACCGCGGCCACCGCCAGGGACACGCCCACAAGCAGCACGGCCACGAGGTCGGAAGCATCCCGGATATCGGCACCGAGCAGGATCGCCGCCACCACCACCGCCGAGACGACGATGACGGCAATCCCGAGGGCGCGGCCCACCGCATCGATCTCGCCCTGCAGCGGGGTCCGGGAGTCCTCGGTGGTGTCGAGCAGGCGGGCGATCCTCCCCATCTCGGTGGACATCCCGGTCGCCGTCACCACCGCACGTCCCCGCCCTCTGGTGACCGCGGTGCCGTTGAAGACCATGTTGACCCGGTCACCGAGGGTGGACGACTCATCGATCGGATCGGCGCTCTTGCCCACCGGCTCGCTCTCACCTGTCAGCGATGCCTCGGCGACCATCAGGGAGGCGACCTCGAACAGCCTGCCGTCGGCGCTGACCGCGTCTCCCTCCGCCAGGAGCAGGACATCGCCGGGTACCACCTCGGCGGTGGGGACGCGAAGTTCCTCGCTGTCGCGCAGGACGACTGCGTCGGTCGACGCCATCTCCTGGAGCGCCGCCACAGCGTGCTCCGCCCGCGACTCCTGCACGTAACCGAGGACGGCGTTGGCGATCACGATGACCAGGATCACCAGCGCCTCGAACGGCACGCCTTCGACCCCCTCAATACACCCAGAGCACGAGGGACACGACGACTGCGGCCAACAAGAGATAGACCAGTGGATCGGCAAAGTGGCCGAGGAGCTTTCGCCAGCGCGGGACGGGGGGCTCGGCCTCGAGCCGGTTCGGCCCGTAGCTGCGCAACCGAACAGATGCCTCCTCCGAGGTCAGGCCCCGATCCGGATCACAGCCCAGGTCGGCCGCCACCTCACGGGCGGCGCGCCACCATGGCGCTGGAGGCGAGGTGACCGGGAGCGGTGCTTGGGTCACGACCAGACGGTAGGCGGGTGACGCCGGTGACCACCCCGACCCCGGAGGCCATCGACGGCCCGTGAATGGCATCGTTAACGTCTGGCGGCGAGGAGGCCGCCATGACCGTGTCTTTGCCCCGGTCCGAGCCGACCAGGGGAAGCGCCCTCGCATACGCTTCGTTCCGGGTACTCACGACAAGCCCGGGCGACTCGGTGGCTGACGTCCTCAGCCGGCTGCGCTCCTCCAACCGGCTCGAGACGAGCGCCGACATCGCCGTCGTCGAGGAGGGTCGCCTGGTCGGCCTGATCCCCATCGAGGACCTGCTCGCCGCTTCGGACGACACCCCGGCGAGCTCGATCATGGACCACGATCCGCCGGTGATCGGGCCCGGCGCCAGCCAGGAGAAGGCGGCTGCCATCGCGGTGACCAGAGGCGAGAGCAGCCTGGCGGTCGTCGACGAGACCGGGCTCTTCATGGGGCTGATCCCGCCTCATCGGATGCTCGGCGTCCTACTCGACGAGCATCACGAGGACCTGGCCCGGTTGAGCGGGTACCTCCACCAGAGCTCGGCGGCCCGGTCGGCGAGCGAAGAGGGCGTCACCCGTCGTCTGTGGCACCGCTTTCCCTGGCTGGCTGCGGGCTTGGCGGCGGCGATGGCGGCGGCGGCGATCGTGTCCGGGTTCGAAGGCGGTCTCACCGCTCATCTGGAGCTCGCCTTCTTCATGCCGGGGATCGTCTACATCGCCGATGCGGTCGGGACGCAGACCGAGGTCCTGGTGGTTAGGGGACTGTCGGTCGGTGTCCCGGTGCGGCGGATCGTCGGGAGAGAGCTGGCAACCGGGCTGATCCTCGGTCTCATCCTGGCGCTGCTCGCCTTTCCCGCCGTCCTCCTCTGGGCAGACCGGCCGGTGGCGCTGACGGTGTCGACGAGCATCTTGGCCGCGTCGACGGTGGCCACGCTGGTGGCGATGTCGCTCCCGTGGCTTCTGTCGAGACTCGGCGCCGACCCTGCATTCGGTAGTGGGCCGCTGGCCACCGTCATCCAGGACTTGTTGTCGCTGGCGATCTACTTCGCCCTGGCCGGCTACTTCGTCCTGTGATTCTCACGGAGCAGGTGTAGATGGTCCCGTATCATCGACGGAGATGCCTTCCGCCCATGATCGGTACGTGCGCTTCACCCAGGATGCCGATGGCGAGCCCGCATGTGTCATCCACCCTGTCGACTGGACTGTGATGCCCGAAGCCGTCGGGATCCCGCTCGCCGGTGTCGAGCAGGTCGCCTTCGAGCCGTGGGAACACGGTCGCGCCCACTTCGTCAGGATCCCGGCGGGCGCCTCAAACGTTACCTGGCGGAAGCCGTCCCACTGTGAAGCACGACCTCGGAGTAGCCCCCGGATCTGCCCCGCGGTCAGATCATCTCGTCGTCCCGGCGAGCGCTTCGATGATCCGAGGATTGAGGTCTCCGCCGGCGTCCTTGCCGGCGGAGACTCCGTCGGACCGCCGACGCCACCGACCTGGGCGACGATCTCTCCAGCTGCTTGTGACGAGTGAGGGGTTCATGACGCTGACCCGCTCTCTGGGGAGCAGGGGCCGGCAGCCGTTGGCTACGCTCCGAGGAAGGGCGTTGTGCCGCTCGGCGAGGGAGAGCGTCGTGGCTATCGAAGGCGACGAGTTGCTCGTCATCTTGGACGGTGACTCGCCGGTTGCGGATGGGGGCGGGTTCTTCGATCGGTTCCGGATCGTCCACCTGGTTTCACCTACCGTCTTCGTGATCGACCTGCCCGGGGACACGAGTGCGGCCGAGGTCGCCGCGGTACCGGGTGTCGCCGCGGTGGGCGAGAGAGCGGTGGCTCCGGAGCTCATAGCCGGCCTCGATGAGACAGAAGCCCTGTTCGTGCGCGCCTGGGCGAGACGACTCGAGGAACCGGCGCCGCCACGTCCCGGGGACGGGTGGGATTGGGATACCAGTGGTTTCGAGCCGCCCGATGGACCACCCGAGGTCGAGTCCGACGGGTTGGGAGTGACGAGGCCCGATGAGTGAGGAGCCGTCATGGCAGGCGATGTAGGTCTGGAGGAGCGGGTGATCGTCGCTCCGACGGGTGTCGACGACATCGGCGCCGCGGCGGCAGCGCCGGTCGCCGAGGGGATCGGGCGTGTCGTCCATCGGTACGGGCCGCGGGTGCTCGTTTTCGAGCAGGGCACGGAATCTGCTGAAGCCTTGGCCGCCGCGGTCCCGGGCGCCGAGGTGGGGGAATCGGGGGCAGAGGTGAGCGACTCGCTGGTGGCCGGCCTCGACGAGACCGGGAGGCTCGGGCTGGAGGCATTCCGGCTGCGCTCGTCCGAGGACTATGCCGGCGTCAAGGCGCAGCGCCCGCTCGCCGGTGAGTCGTGGGATCACGCGGCAGGCGACGGTGCCGGATCTCCAAGATGTCGAGGGAGAGGCTGCCGCCAGTGCGCCGGCCAGTGGACCCACCAGCTCCCGGCTCACCGGCTCGGTCGCCGTCGGCATCATCATCGTCGAGGGCCCCTCCGCCGATCTCGAGTTCAGCGATGTGGAAAGGACTCAGGTGGTCGCCGAGGTCCAGAACGGCCTGAGCTGGCTCGGTGCGCAGAGTCTCCACGGTGGTGTGGCCTGGGCATACGACATCAGGATCGTGAAGGTCGCAGCGCCACCCGATCCCGCTACTCCCGCCCTCGAGGCGCTGTGGCGGGATCCGGCGATGAGCCAGCTCGGTTTCGGGACCGGGATGGGCGCCGTCACCAGCTACGTCCAGAAGCTCCGTGTCGACCTGGCGACGACGTGGGCCTACTGCGCCTTCTTCACCAAGTACCCGGTCGGCCACTTCGCCTACGCCTCGATCGGCGGCCCCCGGCTGGTGATGCAGTACGCCAACGACGGCTGGGGACCGGACAACATCGACCGGGTGTTCACTCACGAGACCGGTCACATCTTCGGCGCGCCCGACGAGTACGCCTCGAGCAACTGCAACTGTGGCGGATCGTGGGGCTTCTTCCAGGAGCCGAACACCAACTGCGCGGTCTGCGCGTCCGGGGGCGGGGTCGAGTGCATCATGAGGGCGAACACGTGGGCGATGTGCGAGTGGACGCCCCGGCACCTCGGATTCCGCCAGGTCGGCTCATTGCCGCTGGCGGCGGGCACCTACGCCGTCCAGCAACTGAGCTCCGGCCGCCTTCTGGACGCTTACCTCACCTCCGGCGACGACTTCTCGGTGGTGACCCGGACCGACCAGCCGAGCGACTCGCAGCGCTGGCGCTTCACGCCGGTGGGCATGGTCCACACGGTGCAACAGGTCAGCTCGGGCCGGTTCCTCGACGCTTACGAGGATTCGGCAGAGGACTTCTCAGCGGTCACCAGGACCGTGGAGGGCAACGACACCCAGCGGTGGGTGGCGCTGCCCGTGGCGACCGATGCGTCGGTGAGCGGACCCTCCTCCGCGCCGGCCAGCACGCCGGATGGACAGGCGGCATTCGGCATCGGCGTGCCGGACCAGCCGCCGCCACCGGGAATCCCTACGTACACGCTCCGGCAACTGAGCTCGGGTTGGTTCCTCGACGCCCACGAGAGCTCGGCCAACGACTACTCGGCGGTCGTCCGCACCGCCCAGGACAACGACACCCAACGGTGGGCCGTCACCGCGAACGGTGGCGACTCCTACACCGTCGTCCAGCTGAGCTCGGGCCGGTTCCTCGACGCCCACGAGAGCTCGGCCAACGACTACTCGGCGGTCACCCGCACCGCCCAAGGCAACGACACCCAACGGTGGACGTTCACCCCTGTGGGCGCGGTCTACGAGATCCAGCAGGTCAGCTCCGACCGGTACCTGGACGCTCACGAGACCTCGGCGCAGGACTACTCAGTCGTCACCCGAACCGCACAGCACGATGACACCCAGCGCTGGGTCGTCACCCGCGTCGACGGCAACGAGTACACGCTGGTGCAGCTGAGCTCCCGGCGCTTCCTCGACGCCTACGAGAGCGCACCCAACGACTACTCGGCGGTCACCCGCACCGCCCAGAGCAACGACACCCAACGCTGGGTCATCACCTGACTCTGGATCCGTCCAAACAGGACATCGATATCTGGCGCTTGGACTACGAGATCGACGGCGACCTCGATGCCCTTCCATTCCCTCGGACCGGCTCGGGCCCGGCGAGCGCTACACGACAGGGTTGACTTCGGATAGTTCGATGATGTTGCCGTCCGGGTCCTTGAACCACGCGGCGCGATAGGGTCCCATCGCGAAGACACCGTCGACGGTCTTGAATTCCGGTAGGTCGTATTCCTCGAAGACGACACCCTGTGCTCGATACCGAGCCATCACATCATCCAAACCGGTGACTTGGAAGCTCGCAGCCGTGTTCTGAGCCGTGCCCGCGTAGGCGCTGGGAGTGATCACGAACCAGGTTCCATCCGCGCACTCGTACCACAGGCCACCCGGGTCCTCCTTCGCCGGAGCCGTACCGGTCTTCTCCTCATACCAGGACCGAGACCTGGCGAGGTCCGCCGACGGTAGGACCGCATAGACCGTGAAATTCGTCAACACGATTTGCCTCCAGTTGCACCATGTTGCCTGCCGACGCCCGAACCTACACCCGCCCCCGGCTCCGATGCGACGGGTTCCTGGGCTGGCGGGTCCCGAAGTGTCGTTCGGCTTCCCGCGGAAGTCCCACGGCATATTCATGGTGAACAGGCAAGGAATATGACGACGACAGCTCGCCGGTCACCCTCCGAAACGAGAACGGCGTCGGAAGCGCGCGAGCCTCGCTCCGCCTTCTGTGGTGGATCCCGCTGAGCTCGCTGGTCGGGTTTCGTGGCGGCGAGCTGGTTACTGGCCGTTGTGGCAGGTATTGCCGCTGGCGGTGGCTCTCGCCGCCCCATTCGCCGTAGGGGCGTATCAAGGTCTTCGGTCAATCCGGCTAAGCGACCGACGAGGTTGGATCGGTGGCGTTCTGCATCTCACGTTCCTGGTGGTCGCCCTCGTGTTGCCGATCACCGAGAGTCTGACTCTGTGAAACCGTCGCCAGTTGTTCGGCGCCGGGCTTGTCGCTCGGGGGGCAATGTCCGTCCGGTGAGCGGAATGGCTCCGGTTGGTGGCTTCCGGTCGGCGCTGGCTAGGCTCGAGGTATGGCACCGAAGAAGCGGTGGAGCGACCTCAGCCGCGCGCAGCGTGCCGCCATCATCGCCGTCTCGATCGTGGAGGTCGTCCTGACGACGGTCGCTCTCGTAGACCTTACGCGGCGTCCGAGTGCGCAGGTCCGTGGCGGCAAGGCGCTGTGGGCGTTGGGATGCTTCGTGCAGCCGATCGGGCCTATCGCCTACCTGGCGATGGGCCGGCGCCCGTCCTCAACCGATCGCTGACGAACGGCGCGTCACGCGCAGCGAGGCGGGTTCGGTGGATATCGGCAGCTTGTCAGGGCGTCAGTTCGAGGAGGACGTCCAGGTCTTCGAACTTGGGGGCTCCATCGATCAGCTCGAGCAGGCGGGCCGCCCATGCCTGGGTTTCCGGTCGCTCGTTGCTCTTCTCGGCGCTGTCCCAGGAGTCGAAGTCGGCCTGGATCATGTACCGGCCCGGGTTGTCCCGGAAGCCATGGAGTCGCAGCCCGAGAAGACCGGCCGGCGGCGGGGCCACGTCCTCCTCCAAGAGGGTTCGCAAAGCGCCCTCGTCCGAGGCGTGGACGATGATGTGCTGGGTGAACTTCATGCACCACCTCCAGATCTTCGACGATCGGTGCAGGGGGCGAGATTCAGGTCCCCGACTCGGCAACCTACAGCAATCGAACCAGCCGGGCTCGGGCTCGGCCGGGTGCGACGTGGGCGATGACCGCGCCGGTTCGGGTGTTTACCTTCGGACGGGACCTCAGGTCGCCGAAAGGTGCCGGCACGGATTGAGGCGGACCCGTGTGGACAGAAGACCCAGGTCAGGGCGTTGCGGGGACTGGTGCGGACTCGTGTGGATGCCTGCGTACGCGCGATAGATCGCGCGATGGAGCGGATGGTCCTCGGTCAGGCGACCTCGAGGAACCGGCGGATCGCCTCACGGATGAGCTCGCTTGTGGTGGTTTGCTCGGCCTCAGCGCGCGCTTCGATCGCAGCCCGCAACTCCGGGTCGATGCGAACCGGCACGACATCGGCCGGACCCGACCCCATCGAAGGCCGGCCACGGCGCCGGGTCTTGAGGGTTTCGACGTCGTAGTCGCTTTCCGCGACCTCGGTGGATAGGGCGTCGATCTCTTCATCGATGAGCGTGCGGCCACTATGGGTGCGATGGGTCTTCGCTTCGGTCATGGCATGTCCTCCCTGGTCTGTGGGAGTAGGTCGTAGAAGGTCGGGCGGAGTGGCATGGCGTGGATCACGAGATTGACCTCGTCAGCGAGCTCGAGCCAGATGATCTCGAGCAGATTGCCGGCGTGGTCGGGTCCGATGGCAAGGACCTTCGGCGGGTCGGCGTCGGGCTCCAGATCGATGACGGTGAGAGTATGGTCGAGGGCGTGGTAGATGGTGGCGTCGGAGACGCCGTGCTTGTGAGCCGACCGATGGACCTCCACATCCCGCAATATCGTAATACGTAATTACGGGGAATGGAACAGATTCGGGTCGAGAGCCACACGCACCTTCGAGGAGTCCACAGACGCAACCCCGTGAGTGCCGGTACAGAGGGCACGGCAAGGCAAAGTTCGGCGCGGTTGTAAGCGACCATTCCACAACCGATAGTTGGCGGCGCATACCTCGCTCTCTTCGGCTTGATCGCTGCCATCGGGCTATCACTACTGCCGCGGGTGGACATGGACTCCCAACGCAATCTGCTCATCGTCGGCTTCGTTCTGTTCGCCGGTTTCGTCTTCCCCAGCTATTTCGATTCAGCCGAAGACTTCAGCGTCATGGGAATCGACTGGCTCACCGACATCGTCGTCTCGATCGGATCCTCGGGTATCGCGCCCGCCGTCGTACTCGGACTGCTGCTGGACAACCTCATCCCGGGCACTCCAGAAGGAACGGGGACTGCCGCACGACGCCTCGGAGGAGGCATGGACCGGCGAGTACCAGGTCGATGACGGCATCGTGACCATCGACTTCCTCGGTGAGCAGCTCGCGTGTCGCTGGAGCGTCTTCCGCGACACGCTCACCTTCGAGCGCGATCCATCCATCGGCACCTGCCCGACGCCCTTCATCGTGGAGGCTTGGACCCGAGACCAGTGAGCCCGCGACGGCAGGTCAGGCGCCGAAGCGCTCCACGAGAACACCGTGGCGCAGGCCACGGTCGCTGACGGTGAGCGTGTCCTTGCCCAGCTTGACCATCACGGTGCGGACGATGCAGGCGCCGGCCAGGATGACCTCGGCTCGGCTCGGCTGCAGCCCGACGATCGACCGCCGTCCCTCGGCGTCCATCGACCGGTACCGCTCGATCTGACGATCGAGCGCAGCCAGCGGCAACACGGCGCCGTGGACCCGGTCGGGGTCGTACTCGGCGAGTCCGAGCTCGACGGCGGTCATGTTGGTGATGGCGCCGCCCATACCCACCAGAGCCTCGGGTGAGGGACGGTCATCGATGCGGGCCAGGTCGTCGGAGATGGCGGCGAGCGCCTCAGCCAGCCTCTCGGAGTCGACCGGCTGGTCGAGCTGGAACCGGTCGGTGTATCGCACCGCCCCGACATCGACGCTGAATCGCTCATCGATCCCCCCATCGTGCCCGAAAGTGAATTGGGTGCTCCCACCACCGGTGTCGACCACCACCAGTGACCCCTCGCCTATCCCGAGTGCCGCCGCCGTGGCCAGATAGGCGAGTCGGGTCTCCTCTTCCCCCGAGATCACCTCGATCTCGACCCCGGTGCGGGCGGCCACCTCGTCGACGAGATCGGCCCGGTTGGATGCCATCCGCAGTCCGGCCGTGCCCACGGCGGCGATCTTGGTGACGCCGTGGCGTCGCGCCTCGTCGACCATGCCGGCGATCGCCGTCGCCGTCCGCTCCACCGCCTGGTCGGACATCGCCCCTGACTGCTCGAGGCCCTCCCCGAGCCGGGTCACCTCGGCGCGGTCGACGACTCTCCGCCACTCCCCGGCAGTGGTGCGTTCGGCGACGATGAACTTCACCGAGTTGGTGCCCACGTCGATGACCGCCACGGGAGTTGCCGGCCCTTCGCCGAGGTCGGACAGGGCGGAGGCGTAGCTCTGGTTGGGGTGACCCCCGAGACCCAGGGCCTCCACCGCGGCGATGACCGCCGCAGGGTCCTCGGATTCGATGGCGATCGTCCTGGTCGGCTCGCCGTCGGCGGTCACATCGGTGAGCTCGGATGTGCAGCCGCCCACGGTGTACCGCACCCGTCTCTTGTGGACCTTCACCGCCCGCAGCCGACCGCCGGTGCCGACCACTTCGGCGACCACCTGGTCGAGTGTGTAGTCCTCCCTCGCCAGGTCTGGCGCGGTCGCTCCGAGCGCCTGGAAGACCTCCGCCAAGTTATCGGCGGTCAGCGGGAATTCCGCCTTCATGACCGGGACCCAGAGTTGGAGACCGTTTTCGTCGACCTCGAGCAGTCGTTTGACGTCCATGAGCTCGAAGCGCACCTTGGCGATCGCCGGAGCGCCGGCGGCGACGATGTACAGCTCGTCGGTCTCCTGGACCGCCTCGGGGGTCATCGCACCCAGGATCTCCTCGGCGGTGTCGAAGGTGGCGCCGAAGGTGCGCCACTCCCATCTCGGGGTGATAGGGCGATCATTCCCGGTGGATGCGTTCACCCGGCGGCTCCTTCTCGATTAGCGGCGGGCGATGTCCCGTCGAAGCAGCATACGCGCGCGTGCACTGTTCTCTCCCTGCTTCGCGCCGATCGGGGTCCACTCGGGACGACTGAACCCCGATCGGTTGTCGGCAGCGCTCGGTCGACGGTCGCCTCCCGAGCTACGGCAGCTACTTGAGCGTGATCGTCATGCACTCGCTGACGAGCACGGTCCCGTCTGCACCGACGACCGCGCTCGAGCAGGTCCAAGGTCGAGCCGGAGGAAGCCGGGGTGCGTCTTGACCTGAGGCGCTTGTGACCGGGCTGGCCGCGGACCCAGGACTAGGTTCCACGAGGTGATGACTACCGGATAGGGTTGCCGGCGCTGGGTGCGGTTCCGCCGCGCTCCCCCCCGTAAGCAGGACGACTCTCCGACAGGAGCGACCGTGGTCGACAAGCCGGACTCGAGTGGCTCGACTACCGGCTGGACTCTTGGGAGCCTCCGATGACCGCCGAGCCGGACCCGGGTTCGCCCGCCATCGCCCGCACCGCGCCGGAGCACGGCGGCTTGGTGCTCATGGCGCTCATCCTCGTGGCGGCCGTGGCGAACCTGAACCTCTCGGTCGCCAACGTCGCCCTCCCCGCCATCGGCCTGGAGTTCGACGCCTCGCAGACAGCGCTGAACATCGTCGCCGTCGGCTACTCACTCGGACTCGCCGCCTCGGTTCTGTACCTCGGTGCGGTGGGGGACCGCCACGGGCGGAAGCTGATGGCGATCGGCGGTGTTCTCCTGTCGATACCGGCCGCAATCCTGGCGGCCGTCGCCCCGTCGATAGGCGTGCTCGGCGCCGCCCGCATCCTGGGCGGCCTCTCGGCAGGCATGGCCTTCCCCACCACGCTGGCTCTGATCACCGCCCTGTGGGCCGGACCGGCACGCACCCGATCGATCGCCCTGTGGTCCGGCATCGGCGGCGCCGTCGCATCGCTCGGACCGCTCGCTGCGGGGGCGCTGTTGCAGAACTACTACTGGGGATCGGTGTTCCTCATCACCCTGCCTCTCGCCGTCGTCGCACTCGTGCTGGCGATCCGGTACATCCCCTCCCACGTCAACGAGACGAGCGACCCGGTCGACAACCTGGGAGGCATCCTCTCAGTCGTCCTGGTTGGCTCGTTGATCCTGGCGATCAACTTTGCGCCCGTTCCCGACAAGGGCGCCCTGGTGGTGTCGCTGGCGGTGGTCGCCGTCGCCGCAGGGTTGGCGTTCGTGATCCGGCAGCGTCGGGCGGAGAACCCGCTGTACGACCTGAAGGTGGCGGGCCGTCGCGTGTTCTGGGTCGCCGCCTGTGCCGGCATCATCGTCTTCGGGTCGCTGATGGGTGCCATGTTCATCGGCCAGCAGTTCCTCCAGAACGTGCTCGGCTACTCCAGTCTCGAGGCGGGTGCCGCCATCCTCCCTGCCGCCGTCTTCATGGTCCTCGTCGCCCCCCGGTCGGCGAAGCTCGTCGACGAACACGGCGCCCGCCTCACGCTCCTCACCGGCTATGTGTTCGTGTTCGCCGGCTTCATCACCATGCTGGTCCTGTGGGGAGAGGGCAGCGCCTACTGGCAGGTCGGCCTCGGCTATGCGTTGGTCGGGATCGGCGTCGGGTTCGCCGGTACCCCGGCGTCGCACTCGCTCACCGGTTCGGTCCCGGTCCGGCGTGCCGGGATGGCGTCGGGAACCGCCGACCTCCAACGGGACCTGGGTGGCGCCATCATGCAATCGATCTTCGGTGCGCTGTTGACCGCCGGCTACGCCGCCGCCGCAGCCGCCGCCATCGGAGCGTCCCCCGAGCAGGCCGAGGTCACGGCCAGCGTCCAATCCGAGCTCACCAAGTCGTTCTCGAGCGCCGCCGACACCGCCTCGCAATACCCGCAGTACTCGAGCCAGATCATCGACGCGGCGAAGAGCTCGTTCCTCGACGGCGCCGACTGGGCGTACACCGCCGGGATCCTCGCCGTCGTCCTCGGCGCCGCCGTGGTGTTCTTCCTGTTCCCCAAGAAGGACGACGAGGTCTCGCTGCTCGCCGAGTACCACCGCATCGACTCCGCCTAGTTCGAGACTGCCGCTCGAAACGGTGTCGCTCGCCGGTCCAGGCCCTCGTGCAAGATCAGCCGCTCACAGGTATTTGTTCCGCTCCAGCCAGCGCATGGCGAAGAAGCCCTCGAGCGCCGGCAGGTAGAAGGTGATGGCCCGGTAGGCGATGGTGGCAGCGAAGGCCACGGATTCGTCGACCCCGAGCGCCACCAGGAATCCGGTCATGACGGCCTCGGTGACCCCGATACCGCCAGGAATGGGGACCAGCCCTTGTAGGAGTGAGGTGGCGACGACGGCGACGAGCGCCAGCCCGAAGGCGATCTGAGCATGCGCAGCCCACAGGGTGAGGTACAGGGTGCCTGCCATGACCAGGTTGACGGCGACGTTGCTGCCCAGCAACCCCAGCGCCCGGCTCGGCTCCCTCAGCACGGCGACCATGGCACCCCACCCATCTCGGACGATGGGGACCAGGCGGTCCCGCAGCCGGGCGATGCGGGTGACCGCGATCACGGCGCCGATCACGATCAGGAGGACGACCAGCAGGATGAAGCCCCAGGCGACGTCGTCGCCGGTTACGTCGAGGCCGAGGTCGACGTCTCCGGTGAGCAGGGCAAGGCCGAGGATGACGGCTTGGACGACAAAGCCGGAGAACCCGTCGATGGCACCCTGGGTGACGGCGATGGCGATCGACATCCCGAACTTGTGGAGGAAGGCGGCGTTCATGGCGATCCGGCCCGCCATGCTGGGGACGGCCAGACCGATGAACTTGATGGCGATCTGCAGCGTCACCACCGGCCAGAACGGGAGCACGCTGGGAACGGCGAACATCATCCCGGTGGCCTCCGGGATGAACATCGTCTGCCCGAGGAGGAGGGCGAGGAACATGAGTCCCCAGTCGGCACCCTTCAGCACCGACCACACCGCGGCGTAGTCGACGTCGGTGAGGGCCGGGATCAACGCCCAGGCCATCAGGACCAGCAACCCGGCCATGACGAGATTGCGTGGCGAGACCCGACGCAACTTCACCGGCTCCGGGAGCTCCTCGCCCGTGGCCTCCACCACCGCTCGCTGCAGGTCGGCGATCACACGCTTCGGATCGTCGGCGCTCCTCCTGGCGCCCGCACTCACCGCCGGCAGCTGCAGGTAGGGAAGGACGGCGGTCAGCGCTTCGTTCCCGAGCCCGGCGTGCGCGGTGCGGGCGGCACGCTCGGCACCGATCAGCGTGCCCAGCGAGAACAGCAATTCCACCGCGTCGAGGCACCGATCCGACTCGTCGGCGACCACCGAACCGAGACCGAAGTCCCCGATCGTGTGACCGGAGCCGTCGAAGGCGATGGCGCCCGCCGACAGCGAGCCATGCGAGACCGCCGACGCGTGCAGGCGCCCGACGTCCCGCCAAACGGCGGTGACGTCCTCATCGGAGACGTCGGCCGCATCGAAGGCGTCGAGGCGCCGGCCACCGGCGGATACGACGAGGAGGGCGATCTCGGCCGACGCCTGGCCGGCGGCGACGACTTCCGGCACCCGAGCCCCGGCGCGCCCGGCGAACATCGTCACCAGCGCTTCGTGCTCGACTGCGCGCAGCCTCGAGTAGGAGACCGATCGGCCGTCCTCCCGGTACCACAGGGCCCGCCAGGCCTTCGCCATCAGTTGCGAGTCCGACGCATCCCGCCCGTATGCCTTGATGGCGAGGGCTTCGCCCTCACCGGTGGTGGCGCCCAGCCGGCGCACCCCCCATGACTGCTCCGGCTCGATCCACACCTCCTCGATGGACAAGCCCATACGGCGCAACGCATCGGCGACGGCTGCCGGGTTCGGATAGCCACGTGGCGATCCGGCGACGAGCAGCACCGCGCCGCCGGCGATCAGCCCGACGCCGAGGCCGCCGACGGCATCGGACGGGTGGGCATAGCCCAACCCGACGGCGGCAATGGCGGTCGCCGCGATCATGAACCAACCGGCCCGCCGCATGGGGCGGCTGAGATGAGGCGATGCTGCCACCAGGATCGACGTGACGACCACCACCCGCAGTACCGGGAACTGGCGTGTCGGGTCGTCGAGGGCGAACAGGCCGGTGAGGTCGGGCCACGATCCGGTGGTGACCCGGGCGAGGATGGCGGCGAGCCCGGCTCCGAGCAGAACGGCGACGACGACATCGCGGAGTGCGCCCGGTCGGGTTCGACGGTGGAGGACGATAACGACGACGACACCAACGCCGTAGATCAAGCCGAGCACAGACCCGACGGCGAGGATCGAGCGAATCCAGGGCGGGAGCTCGGTGACGAGGCTCGTCAGCGCCTGCTCCCAAGCCGTCTGTACGTCGACGCTGAGCACGCCCCACCCGACGAGGACGGCCCCGCCGATCACCTTGACCGCGTCGGCGGGTCGCCTCGCCCGCGGCGGAGACTCGTCGAGCTCGACGAGACGAGAGGTACTCACCGGTCCCTCGGCGCGGCACGTGGCGACGACGACCGGGCGCAGGCTCGGCGAGTCACGCCTTCAGCACCTCGCTCCGGTCAGTGGTGGAACGGCTCGCCCTCGACCGGAGGCAGCGGCGCCTCCAGCTTGTCCAGGTAGGCAACGGCGCGAGTGAGGTCGTCGATGAGGAAGTCGGCGAGGTCTTGGCTGAAGCCGTTCTTCACCACCACCCTGAGCACGGCCAGGTCCTCCCGGTTCTCCGGGAAGGTGTAGGCGGGCACCAGCCAGCCGTTCTCCCGGAGCAGCTTGGACACGTCGAACACCGAGTAGTTGGTCGGGTCGCTCAGGGCGAAAGCGACCACCGGGAGGGCGCTCCCGTCGCTGATCAGCCGGAACGGACCCAGTCCGGCGATCCGCTCCGCCGTCTCGGTGGCCACGTCGCGCGCCGCCTGCTGGACGCGCCGGTAGCCGTCGAACCCGAGTCGGATGAGGTTGTAGTACTGGGCGACGATCTGGTTCCCGGGTCGCGAGAAGTTGAGGGCGAAGGTGGGCATCTCGCCACCGAGGTAGTTCACCTTGAAGACCAGGTCGTCGGGGAGCGCCTCCGGGTTGCGCCACACCACCCAGCCGACGCCCGGATAGACCAGCCCGTACTTGTGCCCGGAGGCATTGATCGACTGGACCCGGGGGAGCGCGAAGTCCCAGACGAGGTCGGGGTCGAGGAACGGGGCGACGAATGCCCCGGAGGCGCCGTCGACGTGCACCGGGACGTCGAGGCCGGTCTCCGCCTGGAGCCGGTCGAGGGCGGCGCAGATGTCGGCCACCGGCTCGTAGGTGCCGTCGAACGTGGAGCCCAGGATGGGGACGACTCCGATCGTGTTCTCGTCGCACCGTTTCACCGCCTCCTCGGGGCTCAGGGTGAATCGGTCCCCCTCCATGGGCACCAGCCGCATCTCGACGTCCCAGTAGCGGCAGAACTTCTCCCAGCACACCTGGACGTTGATCCCGGCGACCAGGTTGGGCTTGTCGGTCGGCTTGCCTTGCGCCCGCATCCGATCGCGCCACCGCCACTTGAGCGCCATGCCGCCGAGCATGGCCGCCTCGCTCGAGCCGGTGGTCGAGGTCCCGGTGGCCACCTCGTCGTCGGGCGAGTGCCACAGCCGGCTCAGCATGTTGACGCAGCGCATCTCGATGTCGGCGGTGCGCGGGTACTCGTCCTTGTCGACCATGTTCTTGTCGAACGTCTCGACCATCAGCTTCTCGGCCTGCGGCTCCATCCAGGTGGTGACGAACGTGGCCAGGTTGAGCCGGGCGTTGCCGTCGAGCATCAGCTCGTCGTGGATCAGCTGGTACGCCGTGTCGGGCTGCATCCCCTCCTTCGGTATCTCGACCCGGGGGGCGCCGCTGACTTCACCGGCCCGGGCGAAGATCGGGTTCAGGTCACCCCCGGTCCGGTGCTCCAGCTCGCCCGGAGTCGGATTCGTTGGTCTTGCCGTGAATGGCCATGGTCTCTCCTCGTGTTGCCGTCACCCTACGGACGCATGCCCCGGCCTGACGCCACCGTCGCATGGCGCCCACACCGGCCGTGCTCGGTGGGCCTCATCCGCCGCTCGCTCGGTGATCGCCGGCTGGGTCTGCCCGCTCGACGAGGAGGAGCAAGGCGCCGACGAGAAAGCAGATGGCGCCGACGAAGGTCCCGAGGTTGTCGATGGTGAGGTTCCTCGGATCGCCGGTGTCCGGCACGATCTTGGCGGCGACCGCGGAGAATCCGAAGGCGATCGACCCGAGCGAGGTTGAGGGCGGCGATCCACCACGAGGTGCTCCGCGGCTGCCACGAGACCCAGGCGTGGCCGGCCTCCGCCCAGGCGAGGCCGCTGGCGACGAGGAAGCACACCGAGCCGAGGGCGTCCGGGCGCCAGATCAGCTCGTTGGCCTCGGTCGGGGTCAGCGTCGTCTGCAGGGCGTGGAAGGTGCTGAGGTTGAAGAAGACGGTGCCCACCAGCTGGACCAGCGACGCCCACCAGTCGATGCGGGCCGGCTCCCAGGTCAGGACTCGGAACCCGCCGGCGTGCGTGTCACCGGTCGCCGACCGTGCCGCGTTCACCGCCTCCAGATACTGCAGGAGCGCCGCAGACGTGAAGAAGATCGACCCGACGAAGAAGGTCCAGCCGACCACGGTGGCGCCCACCAAGCCGACGTAACCGGGCATCGATCCGGCGGCGAAGCAGGCGGATCCGATCATGAACAGCACGCCGATCCACCACGCCACCGCCCCGGGTGCCCACCACATGGAGCCGCCCCCGGTGTCCAGGTGGTTCCTGCGCTTGCGGTGGGTGCGAGACTCCCAGACCCCTACCGATCCATCAGGCCGGCGGAAGGTCTCTCGGGTGACGAATGGAGCAGGGCCGCTCGCTTCGATGGGAACCCACCCATCGGGCATGTCGAGGTAACCGGTTGGCACCGCGGCAGTCCCTTTCGACCGGCGGCGGCCGATGCTAAGCCGCCGGCTCTCGCATCTGCTCGATCACGACAGCTCCTCGTGTTGTGAGGGGATCAGCTCGAGGACGACGGTCAGCTCGTCGAGTCCCGCTTCGTCCAGCAGGGAGCGAAGGTCGGCCGGGTCCGGAGAAGGCTCGGGCCCGGTCACCCTGACCGTCGTCTCGGTACTGCTGTGGGTGACGCCGAGCAGATCCCATTCGCTGCCGTCGATCCAGTCGTCGGCCGCGTCCTGCACCGTCCGCTCCACCGCGGTCGCCGCGGCGATGCTGGCGGAGGTCATGCCGAGCGGGACGGCGATCAGCGCCACCGAGGCCACGATCACGGCGATGGCGCGACCGCGCCGAAGCCCGGGCACCTTCCCGTGCGGGAGGATGGCGGCCCGACGATGCACCTGATAGGCGAACATCACCGCCAGCCCCGCAGCCAGGATGGCGCTCACGTTGGTGACGAACAGCAGGAGCGCACCTGCCGCCTGGCCGGGAGCCCCTGACTCCAGGGTGAGGCCGACCACGGCGAGCGGCGGCACCAGCGACACTGCAATGGCCACGCCGGGCAGGGTGTCGGAGATGTCGTCTCGAGCGAGGGCGATCGATCCCACCGCCCCGGTCGCCAACGCCGCCAGCAGGTCCACCAGGCGCGGGTTCACCCGCCCGGCCACCTGACTGTTGGTCTCGGCCAGCACCGGGGTCGGGCCGAGCACTCCGACCAGGTACCCGATCACGGCCACCGCCAACGCGCCCGCAACCACGAGACCGAAGCAACGCATCAGGTTGGCCCGATCGGCGAGCACGACGCCGAGGAGGGTGCCCAGGATCGGCACCATCAGCGGGGCCACGATCATGGCGCCGATCACCGTGGCCACCGAGTCGGCGACCACCCCGGCGGCGGCGATGATCGCAGCCAAGACGAGCAGCATCCAGAACCGGCTCAGCTTGCGGCCCGCCTCCGCCCCCTCGAAGAACACCTGGTCGCGCATCCGCGCCAGGTCGGAGTCCTTGATCGACAGCACGGCGTGCTCCTTCCGTAGGCGGGAGTCGCGGACGCCGGGCAATGTAGGGCTAGCGGTCGGGGCCGGGGTGCACTGGCGGATGGTGCGTAACCGAGGGTTAACCCTTGGCTGGGCTGGCGTGGATTCAGGGCTGGCTCTCTGGCGAGGGAACGAGCCGGGTGGCACGATACGAGCGTGGTGTCGATCCTGATCGTGGATGATCATCCCAGCTTTCGATCGTTCGCTCGCGACCTGCTCGAGAGCGAGGGGTTCGACGTGATCGGCGAGTCTGAGGATGGTCGGTCCGGGCTTCGGGCGGCGCTGGCGCTGCGACCCGAGGTGGTGCTCATGGACGTGCAGCTCCCCGACATGTCCGGGTTCGAGGCGACCCGGCGCATCCTCACCGAGCTGGCGACGGCCGTGGTGTTGGTGTCCACGCGGGACCAGTCCGACTACGGCGACGACATCGAGTCATCGGGAGCGGTCGGCTTCGTCCCCAAGGCGGAGCTCTCCGGTGCCCGGATTCGCCGGCTGGTGGGACAGTCCTCCGGATCTGATGCCGAGATGTGCCCTCCGATCCGCGGCGACCAGGGATCGACATGACGGACGCCGAGAGTCGTCGGTGTCGCCGGTGGGCCGTTGCGGGGTGGTCGGTGGTCGGGTTCGCCACCCTCCTGATCGTGTCGATCCTGGTCTCCGATTACCTCATCGGTGACCTGACCTTCAGCGATTTCCCGGTGGCGTTTGCGTTCTTCTCCTATGCGGCAGTGGGTGCGGTGCTCATGGTGCGGGTGCCCGGGCACCGTCTCGGCCCGTTGTTCGCGTTCGTCGGACTGGCTCCGATTCTCGGTGGGGCGGTTTACGGCTTCGCTCTCCGATTTGTCCCGCCGGGGGCGCCTCCGCCGGGACTCACCTCGCCTGTTCGGCGACATCTTCTGGATCCCGACGCTGGTGGTTGTCCTGGTCTTCCCGGCCCTCCTGTTCCCCACGGGCCATCCGCCGAGCCGGCGGTGGTCCTGGGTCGGTTGGGGAGCACTCGTGCTCGCCGTCGAGTTCGCCGTGCTGACCGCCTTCCAGCCCGAGTTCGTCGCGATCACCTCCACGGGAGACGAGGTGATCGTCACCAATCCGATCGGCATCGCCAACATGCCAAACCTGGAGGACAGCTTCCTGGCCGGGCTCGGCTACCTGATGCTGGGTGTCCTGTCGCTGTCGGCGCTGGCCTCGCTGGTGGTGCGCTACCGACGGGCCGATGTCGAGCTGCGGGCGCAGCTGAAATGGCTGCTGTACGCGGTGGCTCTGCTGGTCGGTTGGTTGGTCCTGGTCATCGTGACAGGGGGCGAACAGTCGCCGGTGCTCGAAGTCGTATTCATCCTTGTATTGGCCGGCATCCCTGTCGCCGCGGCGATCGCCATCCTCCGCTACCGGCTGTTCGACATCGACGTTGTCATCAGCAAGACCCTGGTGTACGGGGTGTTGGCCGTGTTCGTCACGGTCGTGTACGTGGCGCTGGTCGTGGGGATCGGCGCCCTGGTGGGGGGCTCGGGCAACCTGGTGCTTGTCGATCGTGGCCACCGCGGTGGTGGCGGTCGCCTTCCAACCGGTGCGCCACTGGGTGCAGCGCCTGGTGAACCGCGTCGTGTACGGCGAGCGGGCAACACCGTACGAATTGCTGTCGGAGCTGTCGGGCAGGATGGCCTACGCCCAGGCCACCGAAGAGCTGGTGCCGAGAATCGCCAACATGGTGGGCGAAGGAATCGGTGCCGCCCGTGTGGAGGTGTGGCTGCGGGTGGGATCGGATCTGGTGCGCGAGGCGGCCTGGTCGGACTCGCCACGGCCTCAATTCGAGCCGCCGGTCGTGGTCGGTGAACAGGTGACGGTCAATGGCGCCGATGCCGCCGTCGCCGTCCGCCACCACGGCGAGCTCCTCGGCGTGATCAGCGTGGCGGCGCACCGCAGTGACCCGCTCAATCCGGCCGAGGAGAAGCTGCTCGAGGACCTGGCGGCCCAGGCCGGGCTGGTGTTGCGCAACGTCCGGCTGGTCGGTGAGCTGCGCAGCTCCCGGCAGCGGCTGGTGACCGCCCAGGACGAGGAGCGGCGTCGCCTGGAGCGCAACCTCCACGACGGCGCCCAACAGCGGCTGGTCTCCATCGCCCTCGGGCTGCGCCTGGCCCGGGGCATGGTCGATGCCGACTCCGACGGCCGGCTCGGAGAGCGTCTCGACCAGGCCTCCGAGGAGCTGGACCTGGCCCTGAGCGAGCTACGCGATCTGGCACGAGGCATCCACCCGGCGATCCTCACCGACCGTGGACTGATACCGGCGGTCACCTCGTTGACCGATCACAGTGCGGTGCCGGCGACCATGGAAGCGACGCTCGAGCGTCGACTGCCGGCGACCGTGGAGGCGACCGGGTACTTCGTCGTCGCCGAGGGTCTGGCGAACGCGGCCAAGTACTCGCAAGCCACCCTGGTTCGCGTGGTCGTCGACGACGATGGCGACTGGCTCGGCGTCGAGGTCTCCGACGACGGGGTCGGCGGCGCTGACCCTGGTAGGGGCTCGGGGCTACGAGGGCTGACCGATCGCGTCGAGGCGATCGGAGGCACCATCACGGTCGACAGCCCGCCCTCCGGCGGCACCGTCCTTCGCTGCCGGATCCCGGTCGCAGTCGTCCCGTCGACAGTGCTGGAGCCGGAGTCGCTCGCCGAGAAGACGCCACTGGCGGGGCCGGTTCGCCGATGACCGCCGGTGAGGGTCCGGCGGCGCCCCCCTCGGGCATCAAGATCTTCCTCATCGCCGACATCCGTGGCTACACGTCGTTCACCCGTCAACACGGCGACGAGGCGGCAGGCCGGCTGACGACGGCGTTCGCCGATATGACCGGTGACGTGGCGTCGGCGCGACACGGCGAACTGATCGACTTCAGAGGCGACGAAGCCCTGGTCGGGTTCGACTCGCCACGCCAGGCGATCATCGCCGCCGTCGAGCTGCAGACCAGGCTGATCCGCCGAGCCGTCGAGGAACCCGGGATGCCCCTCTACGTCGGCATGGGCATCGATGCGGGCGAGGCGGTGACGGTGGAGGGTGGATACCGGGGTGGTGCCCTGAACCTCGCCTCCCGGCTGTGCAGCCTGGCCGGTCCCGGGGAGGTCCTGACCACACCCGAAGTGGTGCATCTCGCCGGGGCGATCGACGAGGTGAGCTACGTGGCCCAGGGCGAGACCAGGGTGAAGGGCCTTGCCGACCCGGTCAAGGTGATCAGGGTGGTTCCCGACGACGACCCGGTGTCGCTGCTCACCGCGACCGGTTCCGCCCCGACACGACCCATGAGAGTCACCCTCGCCGACGACTCGATACTGCTCCGCGAGGGCGTGGCGCGCCTGCTGTCCGACAACGGCTTCCACATCGTCGCCCAGGCGGGGACGGCGCAGGAACTACTCGATGCGGTAAGGGACGACCCCCCGGACGTGGCCGTTGTCGATGTCCGCATGCCGCCGACGTTCACCGACGAGGGGCTGCGCGCCGCTCATCAGATCAGGTCTGAGCTTCCCCAGGTGAGTGTGCTGGTCCTGTCGCAATACGTCGAGACCACCTACGCCATGGAGTTGCTTGCTTCGGGAGCGTCCGGCCTGGGGTATCTCCTCAAGGACCGGGTCGCCGACGTGCGCGAGTTCACCGACGCGGTGCGTCGTGTCGGTGCCGGAGGCTCCGTGATCGATCCCGAGGTCGTGGCCGGCCTCGTCGGCAGAGCCAGACAGGCGAACCCACTCGACTCGCTGACCGATCGCGAGCGCGAGGTGCTGACGCTCATGGCGGAGGGCCGGTCCAATCAGGCGATCTCCGACCGCGTGCACCTGAACGCGAAGACGGTGGAGGGCCACGTCCGCAACATCTTCACCAAGCTCGACCTCCCACCCGCCGCCGACGACCACCGACGGGTACTGGCCGTGCTCGCCTTCCTTCGCTCGTAGGAAGGACGGCCGGCAGGGGCGGATTGGGTCGACGTCGCCGCCGACGGCTCTGCCAAACCCTTCGCGCCTGGGGTACCGACAGACGGTCGGGGTCGCCGCTCGGTACCGTGGAGTACCGGGCGACGGACGGAGGCGGTCACGGTGAGTCTTCTGGAGAACGTGGTCGCAGTGATCTTCGCCGTGATCCTCGCCTTGGCGATCACGATCGTGTCCCTTCGACTGCTGGGGATCAGGCGAGGGTGGCCGATGGCGTTCGCCTCGGCGGTGGCAGGCTGGGGGATCGGAGCGACACTCGCCGGGGCGCTCTCCGGCTGGGATTGGGGGGCTGACGGCTTCTTCCTCCAGATGGCGGCCATCGGAATCCCGGCCACGATGGGATTCGCCGTCGCCCTCGACCTGTTGGCGATCCCGGGCTCGCTCGCCGGCGCCGGCCAGGCAGGTCTGCTGGTCACACCCCGCCCGTTCGGTGACATCCGGCGCAGGGTCGATGTGGCCCGCCGGTACCGCGAGCTGCTCGGGCTGATCCGCCGTCACGGATTCGGGCCGCTGCTCGGGGCCGGCGGGAAGGCGCAAAAGGAGAGCGAACCCGTCGAGACCCGTCTCCGCCGGCTGCTCGAGGAAGCCGGTGGGGTCTACGTCAAGGTCGGTCAGATCGCGGCAACCAGGGCCGACCTGCTCCCGCCGGAGATGTGCGCCGAGCTCGCCTCCCTCCAGAATCGGGTACCCGCAGAACCTCGGCACCGCATCGAACCGGTCTTGGAAGCCGAGCTCGGCCGTCCCGTCGCCGAGGTCTTTGCCGAGTTCGAGTGGGAGCCACTCGCCGCCGCGTCGATCGGGCAGACCCACCGCGCCACGCTCCACTCCGGCGAGAAGGTCGTGGTGAAGGTCCAACGCCCCGACATCGAGCGGAGCATGGAGCGTGACCTGGCGGCCCTCGCTCAGGTCGCCGGTCTCGCCGAGCGTCGCACGCCGCTCGGGCGCAACATTCGATCGGGCGAGATCCTCGCCCAGTTCGCCGAGAACCTCCTGCAGGAGCTCGACTTCGTCGGGGAGGCGAAGTCGATGACGGAGATGGCGGTGGTGCTCGACGCTGCATCAGGCGTCCGGGTTCCGAGGGCCCACCTGGAGCTCTGTACCCGGCGCATCCTCGTCCAGGAACGGTTCGAAGGCGTCACCGTCGCCGACATCGACGGCCAGGGCGGGTCGGGGCCGGCTCGTCGCGCCCTCGCCGACACCCTCCTCAGGTCGGCGCTGGACCAGATCCTGCGAGTGGGGTTCTTCCACGCCGATCCACACCCGGGGAATGTCTTCATCCTGGAGGACGGCGCCCTCGGCCTCATCGACTTCGGTGCGGTGGGTCGGCTGGACCCGATCCAGCGGGAGGCGGTGGTCGACCTCATGGCCGGTCTGGTACGTGGCGACATCGGGTTGATCCGCGACGCCATCGAACAGGTCGCCGACATGGACGAGGACGTGCCGCCAGAGCTGCTCGAGCGAGCGATCGCCAGGGTCCTCGCCGAGACGCTTCGGCCGGGTGGCCAGACGGACCCGAAGGCGCTCCAACAACTGGTGTTGATGCTCGCCCAGTTCGGGATCCGGCTGCCGGGCGACCTGGTCCTGCTGTCGCGTGCCCTGGTGACCCTCGACGGCACGCTTGGTGCCTTGTCGCCGGGCCTGACGATCGCCTCGGCGGTGGCCGACGTGTCGGCGTCGACCGACGGTCGCCCGGTGCTCGACGAGAAGGCGATGGTGCGCGACGCCCTGCTGACCACGCTTCCGCGCCTGCGCAGGCTGCCGGACCGGATCGACCGGATCGTCACCCTGGCCGCACGAGGCGATCTGCGGGTGCGCAGCGTTCTCGACGAGGACGGCAAGCGGGTCCTGCGTACCCTGGTCAATCGGGCCCTCCTCGCCGGGATCGGCGCAGCGTTCCTCGTCGTCGGCGCCGTGCTCCTCGGGTCAGCCGACACCGGTCCCGTGCTGTCAGGTGGGACCAGCCTCATCGACATCTTCGGGTACGGGGGGCTGCTCACCGGCACCGTGCTCCTGCTGCGCGTGGTGGCGGCGGTGGCGCGCGACGGTACGACCTGACGGAGCGCAGGGGGGATGGGGTTGTCAGTGGCGGAAGGGTTCGCCATATACGGCGTCTCGCCGCACGACGTGACATTGGTCTCTGGCACCGAACGCCTCCTCGTTCGCAGAATCGGGTCATGGGATACGATCACGATTCCGAGGAGTGGGCCCGGGCAAGCAAGCGTGTCAACGACCGCCGCCAGTTCGGTGCCCATCTCGTTGCTTACCTCGTCGTCAACGCGGGGCTGGTGTTTGTCTGGCTGGCCACCGGTGCGGGCTACTTCTGGCCTGCGTGGGTGTTGGGCGGCTGGGGGATCGGTCTCGTCCTGCATGGATGGGAAGTGTTCCTCCACCGTCCGATCACCGACTCCGACATCGAAGCCGAGCTGCAGCGTCAGCGATAGCGGGCAACACGCAGTCCCCATCGCCGAGCCTCCGCCTTCGGCGTAGCCTCTCCACATGGCCTCCGAAGTGGACGAGTGGTTCGCCGGCTACGACAACCCCATGAAGGCGGCCATGATGCGCGTCCGGGAGATCATCCTCGAGGATCCTCGGATGACGGAGACGATCAAATGGAAGACCCCGACTTTCGTGTTCCGGCGGCAACATGGCGAGCTTCAACCCACGCTCCAAGAAGCACGTCAGCTTGCTGTTCCACACCGGGGCGTCGATCCCCGGTGAGCATCCACGGCTGGTCGGCGGTGGTGACACCGCCCGCTACATGAACTTCGCCGACATCGACGACATCGAGGCGGCCGCCGGCGAGATCCGGGCGGTGACCGCGGCCTGGTGTGCCTCGAAGGAGCCGGGCTAGGGAGACCGACATCGACGTTCGCCCTGCCGGCGCCCGGCACGAGGTGGTGGTGGCGGCGTAGGGTACGCCCGGACGATCCCGAGGTCTGGAGCCCCCCAACCAGGTGCGCGGCCGATCACCTTCCACTTCTGCTCTCCGTGACCGCCGGGACACGGCCGGCCGACGGCCGGCACCGGAACGGCCCGCACCATGAGTGCCAAGTTCGACCCGGGGCTGGCCATCGCCCTCCAGGCGCACGCCGAGACCGGCGGTGGCGGCGAAACGGCGATCTCGGTGGTTCTGTACCACGAGGGGGACCTGGCGCCGATCGAGGAGGCCGGTTTCCGTGTGGACTGGCGGGGCCGAGACGAGGCGGTGGGGACGGTCCGCTTCGCCGATCTCGAACGGGTCGCTGCGGTCCCCAACGTGACCAGGATCGTCGCCGGCATCCCCCCGACCCCCGACCTCGACACCGCGGCGACCGAGCTGCGCGCCCGCGCCGACACGGTGGCGAACATCGGCACCACCGGCCTGTGGCACGTGGCCAAGCCCGCCGGGACGCTCACCGTCGGGGGGAGCGGTGCCAGCGGCACCGGCGTGATCGTCGGCGTCATCGACACCGGGATCGACATCAGCCATCCGTCGTTCGCCTCCAGCATCCTGCCGTGGGCGTCCCGCATCAAGTTCGTCTGGGACCAGGGCCTCACCCCGGACAGCGGGGCGGGGGAGACCGGCCCGGCGACGGCGTTGCTCGTCTCCACCCGCACGTACGGCGTCGAGTACGACACCGCAGCGATCGACGCCTCCGTGAACAACTCGCTGTGGCCGGCACTCCCCGTCGACTTCAAGCACAAGGACTGCGAAGGCCACGGCACCCACGTCGCCGCCACCGCCGCCGGTGGCAACCAGGTATCCGGGGGGTCGGACGGCTCGTTCGTCGGTGTCGCCCCCGAGGCGGACATCATCGCGGTGAAGCTGCTCGATACCCCGCCCACCGTCCTCAACGTGGACGGCGACCCGGTGGGGTTCGACGTCAGGTTCCGCGACGCGGTGATGTACATCCTGCGGAAGGCGGGCGGCAGCCCGGTCGTCATCAACGCCAGCTTCGGTTCGAGCAGCGAGCCGGGTGACGGGCTCGGCGACCTGGACCGGTTCCTCGACGACGTCTTCGACCCAACGCATGCAGCCGACAACGACCACTTCCCGACCGGGGCCATCTACGTGAAGTCGGCGGGCAACAACGGCAGGGCCACCGATCGCACCTTCGCCAGGGTGACCATCCCCGATGCCGGCGCGATCACGGTGCCGTACGAGCTGTTCGACGACCGCGGCCCCAACACCCGGACGAGGGAGAACTGCGTATCCATCCAATTCGTCCCGTCGCTGAGGGTGACGGCCTGGTACCGGGAGGTTCCGGCCCCGCAGGACGTCAGCGTCGCCGTCCGGGTGCCCAACGAGGCGGCCTTCTCCACCGACGTGTTCTCCGGGTCGCTCACCAAGTTGTTCGACGGCGGGAAGCGGCGGACGATCTTCCATGACGCGATCCCGGTGTCACGACCCCGGCCGGTCCCCCCTGGCGGCTCGGACCCGGTGGCTCGCAACCGCATCACGCTGGTCATAGATCCGAAGGCGCTTCCGGCACCTGCCGCTCCTCTCCACCTCCACGGCATCTACGAGCTGCTCTTCAGGGGGCCACCGGGGACCGTCCTCTATGTCAACGGCACCCGGACCGGGAGCAGCGGCGGCAAGCTCGGGATGAGGGTCGCCACCGCCAACCGCAACGGCACCCCGCTGCCCGGGCCCGAGGTCGTCGACGGCTCGGCAACCCCGATCGAGCTCATCGACGTCACCAACCAGAACACCATGGTCGACGTCGGCGGGCGTCACGTGATCACCGTCGCCGCCTACGACGACATCACCGGCCAGCTGGCCGACTTCTCGTCGCGGGGGCCGCTGCGCGACTACAGCGACCCACCCCTGGGCCCATTGACTGCCAAGCCCGACATCTCCGGGGCCGGGGTGAAGATCAACGCCTCCCTGGGCCAGGACTCCGAAGACGGCATCGCCCGGCTGCTCACCCGCGGGTCGGTGGAGGGGAACCGGTTCACCGAGAAGAGCGGCACCAGCATGTCGACGCCGATCGTCGCCGGCATCGTCGCCCTGATGCTCCAGAAGAACCCCGGCCTCAACGTCAGCGACGTCCGCGCCGCGCTGGCAGCGTCGACGGCGGGGCGGCCCGGGAGCAACCCGGCGCCGGCGGACCCCGGGTACGCCGAGGCGTTCGGTCCTGGGAGAGCCGCCGCGCTGGAGAGCCACACCAACACCCCGCCGTAGGCGGGTCCGAGGAGAGGTACGTGCCGACAGACGAGATCGCCGTCGCCCGGCTTGCCATCTGGCTCGCCCGCACCCTCGGCGGAGGGGCGTCGTTCACCGCCGAGCTCGACACCGACGCCCTCGGCCTGCGCATGCCCGAGGTCATCGCCCTCGACCCCTCTGTGCAGGCCGCCGGGACGACCCTCGGCGAGGCCGGGGCCGTGTTGACCGAGGCGGCCGACCGCCTCGAAGCCGCGGTGGCATCCGGAGACGAGGCCGAGCTCGTATCCGCCATCTCCGAGCTCGTCGCCGGGGTGATCGAGCTCTTCGATGCCATCCGAGCGCTCGTCGACGTCATCGGTTCGAAGACCAACCTGATCACCGACATCGCCGAGCGACAGGCGGTCGAGACGCTCCTCGGCACCCTGGCAAGGGACATCGTCGACTACCTCGTCCTGTCGGTGCTCGAGCTGGACCGGCCACGGCTGCTGTTCCTGCTCAAGCTGCTCGGCCTGGTCGACTGGACGGTCGTGGATGCCGACCCGTCCGACGTGCTCAGCCGGCCGCACGTCCGCAAGGCGATCAGGCTGGACCGGTTCCAGGGCCTGTTCGAGGACCCGGCCGGTCACTTCGCAACGGCCTTCGGGTGGGGGACCCCTTCGTTCGATCCCTACGAGCTCTTCCAGGTCTTCGCCTCGTTCCACGGCGAGGAGTCGGCGGTCGAGCTCGGCCGCGTCGGCGGCGACCCCTTCCTGGAGAAGGGCCCGTTCCGCTGGAGCGTCGACTCGTCGTTGAGCCCCCCGGGCGCTCGGCTCGACGTCGATGCGGCACTGCGGGAGACGCTCCAGGGCCGTGTCGGCCTCACCGACGTGTGGGGGGCGACCGTCGAAGGGTCGATCATCGCCGAGGCCGGGATCACCGCCGTCGCCAAGGCCCCGTTCGACATCACCGTCGAATCCAACGCGGCGGCATCCGGTGCCGTCCTCTTCTTCGTCGACCGCAACGAGGACGCTCGCCCATTCACCATCATCGGGGGCAACGACCTGGTCCACCTCGAAGCCGACAACGTCACCGTGGGCGCCGCCCTCGAGGTGGGGGCGAGCACCACGGTCCCCGTCAGCGTCGAGCCCCGGCTCATCTCGGACATCGCCGGGCTGAAGCTGACCATCGGGTCGGCCGGCGCCGACAGCTTCCTCGCCTCGCTCCTCGCCGGGCTCGACATCGACGGCGTCTTCGACCTCGGCCTGGAATGGCGGGGCGCCGAGGGGCTGGTGATCAAGGCCGCCGGCGGCCTCGAGGTCGCCATCCCGATGCACCAGAGCCTGGGACCGGTCGAGTTCGAGACCCTGTTCATCGTGTTCTCCTTCGACTCGGACGGCGCGGTGGCGCTGGAGCTCTCGGCGACGCTCACCGGTCTCCTCGGCCCCCTGGCGGCGGCCGTCGAGCGGATGGGCGTGACGCTGAACCTCACGTTCACCGAGGGTGCCGGCGGCCGCTTCGGCCCCATCGACGCCTCACTCGCCTTCAAGCCCCCGAACGGTGTCGGTCTGTCCATCGACATCGGGGTGATCAAGGGAGGCGGCTACCTCTACATCGACGTCGACAAGGGGGAGTACGCCGGCGCCATCGAGCTGGTCTTCTCCGGGTTCCTCTCACTCAGTGCCATCGGCATCATCTCCACCCGGATGCCCGACGGCAGCGAAGGGTTCTCCCTCCTCATCGTCGTCACCGCCGAGTTCGGGGTCCCGCTCCAGCTCGGCTTCGGGTTCACGCTGATCGGCGTCGGCGGGCTCCTCGGCCTCAACCGAACCGCCGACGTGGAGCAGCTCGCCCTCGGGGTCCGCGACGGGTCGATCGAGAGCGTCATGTTCCCGACCGACGTCATCGCCAACGCCCCGCAGATCATCAGCGACATGCGGCGGTTCTTCCCCGCCGAGGAGGACACGTTCCTCATCGGGCTGATGGCCAAGCTGGGGTGGGGGACACCGACCCTGGTGTCGGCCTCGCTGGGCATCGTCATCGAGGTCCCGCCGGGAAACATCATCATCTTGGGGATCCTCAAGGTCGCCCTGCCCGACGAGGACGCCGCCCTCCTCGTCCTCCAGGTGAACTTCATCGGTGCCTACGAGGTCGACAAGGATCGCATCTGGTTCTTCGCCAGCCTCTACGAGTCCCGGGTGCTGTTCATCACCATCGGCGGCGACATGGGGCTGCTCATCGGCTGGGGCGCCGACGCCAACTTCGTGGTGAGCGTGGGCGGCTTCCACCCTTCCTTCTCCCCGCCACCCCTGCCCTTCCCGACCCCGCAGCCGGGTGAGCGTGAGCCTCCTCAACGAGTCGTTCGCCACGGTGCGGGTCGAGGGCTACTTCGCGTCACCTCGAACACGGCTCAGTTCGGCGCCAGCGCCGAGCTCTTCTTCGGCCTCGATGAGTTCAGCCTCGAGGGCCACATCGCCTTCGACGCCCTGTTCCAGTTCTCGCCGTTCGCCTTCATCATCTCGTTCTCGGCGTCGCTGTCGGTCAAGGTCTTCGGCATCGGCCTCTACAGCGTCAGGATCCGGGGCGAGTTCGAGGGGACCTCACCGTGGTACATCGAGGGCGAGGGCTCGATCTCGCTGCTCTTCTTCGACATCGACGTCCCGTTCAGCCACGGATGGGGCGAAGACGCCAACACCGTGCTACCGGCGATCCCCGCCCTCCCCATCCTGCGCGACGAGCTGTTGAAACGGGACAACTGGACGGCCGTCGTCCCCACCGGGAGCCACCTCTCGGTCGCCCTGCGCACCATCGAGGGGTCCACCGAGCTGGTCCTGCACCCGGTGGGCACCCTGATGGTCTCCCAGCGGGCGATGCCGCTCGACCTCCAGCTCGACAAGATCGGCAACCAGCCGGTCAGCGACATCGAGCGTGCCACGCTGCGGGTCGACGACCCCGACCTGGAGCGACTCGCCGATGCCGCCGAGCCGTTCGCCACCGCCCAGTTCCAGGACATCGCCGACAGCGCCAAGTTGTCGGCCCCGGCCTTCGAGGACCAGGACGCCGGGATCCTCGTCGGGGTCGCCGGCGACGACGTCACCACGTCTCACGCGGTCAAGCGGATCGTGTTCCACGAGCTGATCATCATCGACTCGAACTTCAAGGAGCACGTCCAGAGGTTCTTCAACATCGGCCTGCTCGCCTTCACCCACTTCCTCCGCGGGAACGCCGCCGCCCGCTCGCCGCTGAGCGCGGCGACGGCCCTCACCCTCGACCCGTTCGACAGCCGGGTCACCGTCGGCGCCGCCACCTATGCCGTCGCCAGCAGCATGAACAACACGATCGTCGACGAGGCCGCCCGCTTCACCAGCAAGGCCAAGGCCGAGGACTTCGTCCGCCAGGCGGTGAGCGCGGATCCCGCCCTCGTGGACGCCATCCATGTGGTCCCGGCCTCGGAGCTCCAGGTGATGGCATGACCGACCCGATCGGGACCTACACGTTCCTGCCATGGCTGCGACGGGGTATCGCCAACCGGATCGGCGCCGGAGGCTCCATAGGAACGACGCGGGCCGGGATCGACGTCGAGGTCACCATCGAGGGCGTCGGACGCGACGGCGGGGCGCCGACCGAGAGCGCCCAGCAGCACGTCGAGCTGTACGGGCCGGGCGACATCGTCGGACTCGACGCCACCGCCATCTCCCGGGTGGAACCGCAGCACTGGACCACGAACTTCGAGCCGAACTACCTCCCGGCGATCGAGTTCTACGACGAGGACCTGCCGTGGCGATATACGCCGGCAGCTCCGGTCGGTCGCCGGCTGTCGCCGTGGTTGGCGCTGATCGCCCTCACCGAAGAGGAGTTCCGGGAAGGCGGCGTGGTGTCGGGCAGACCGCTCGCCCACATCGAGATGCTCGTCGACCTCGCTGACGTCGCCCCACCGGCCTCCGAGCTGTGGGCCTGGGCCCATGTCCACTTCAACGAGGCACTGTCACCGACCGATGTGGTGTCCACAGACACCGCCGCGGTCGTCGCCGCCGCCTCGGCCAGCCTCGCCGCCAACCCCGACCTGGCCTACTCCCGGCTCCTCTGCCCGAGGAAGCTCGCCCCGTCGACGGCCTACCACGCCTTCGTCATCCCGGCTTTCGAGAGCGGACGGCTCGCCGGGCTCGGGCTCGACCCCGGACCGATCATGGCAGACCCGGCCAACGGCCTCGAGGCGACATCGTCGTCCTGGGGGACCTACGCGGCGAAGCCGTCGCCCACCCACGTGCCCGTCTACCACCGGTGGTACTTCCACACCGGCACCCGGGGCGACTTCGAGGAGCTGGTGCGCATCCTCGAGCCGAGGATCGTCGACAGCCGGGTCGGCGCCCGTGACGTCGACGTCGCCGATCCGGCCCCGAACCTCGACGGCATCTCCGGCCCCGACGGCGACGGGGTGTTGCGCTTCGGCGGTGCCCTCCGGGCGCCGTTGGAGACGCTGCCGCCGGCCGAAGAAGACGAGTATCACCGCTTCGACCAGTGGGCCGAGCCCTTTCCCCATGAGTTCCAGCAGCAGCTCGCCGCCTTCCTGAACCTGCCAGACAGCTACGCCGACCAGGGGGCGACGGCGAACACCTCGCCCGATCTCAGCGACGAGGTGAACGTCGACCCGGATCCCGTGGTGGTGCCCCCGATCTACGGCCGGTGGCACGCGCTCACCGAGCGGTTGCTCACAGAGCGGGACGGCACCCCGCGCGACGACCGCCTGAACTGGCTCCACGACCTCAACCTCGACCCGAGGTGGCGCACTGCCGCCGGGTTCGGCACCACGGTGATCCAGGACAACCAGGAGGCGTACATGGACGCCGCCTGGGATCAGATCGGCGCCGTGCTCGAGGCGAACCGTCGGATCCGTCAGGCGCAGCTGGCCTCCCGGACATCGCTGAAGTGGCACCGCGAGCTCGCCGGGGCGGCGAGTCCCGCCGACGCGCTGACCCTGCACGCCCCGATCCACCGCCGGGTGGTGAGCGACGGCATCACCATCTCGCACCGTGTCGCCACCAGCCCGGTCGGAGCGGCACTGGTCTCAACGACGACCCGGCGGACGCTGCGGCCACGGGGAAGGCTGGCGGCCGGCTTCGCCCTCGGCGGGGTGCGACCCATGGCGGAGATCGTCGAGCGGGTGAACCGGGGCGAGATCGTGACCGCGCCGGAGAAGCCGGTGCCCGAGGTGGCGACGCCGGACGACGTCGCCGCCGGCATCGCCCCCGGCGGGTTGCTGGGTGGCCTGGCGCGTCTGCTCCGCCGCCTCGGATGGCTCGGCGCACTTGCACTCGTCGTGTTGCTCGCCCTGCTCGTGCTGGTTCTGGTGCTCAGCGACTTCGCCACCGTCGCCGTGGTCGTCGCCGCCGTCGTGATCGTCGGGCTGCTCCTCCTCGTCCTCGCCCTGCGGGGCGCCTTCGCCCGGCTCGACGCCGCCGAGTCCATCGGGGAGGAGGGCCAGACCCCCGAGTCGGTCGATCAGTTACCGGGACACGCCGGGTTCGGCCTGGTCACGCCGATCTCGCTGCTGGGACCGCACCCGGTCGAGCCGGAGGCGCCCACCGGAGCGGACAACCCGGTCTCGATCCGGTTCAAGAAGGCGCTGCGCGACGACTACACCCTCACCGAGGTGAGCGAGGCGGCAGGACAGAGGCCGGTGCTCACGCCGCTCGACCTCGACGCCGTCGCCACCGACCTGACAACGAAGACCGACCCGCTGAAGACGGTGCCGGCGAGCGTCTTCAACGGGATCACCCTGCCGCCCCGGGTCGTCGAGGCGATCGGCGAGCGGTTCGTCGAGGCGATGGCGTACCCCGAGCTCGACATCCCGATGTACCGGCCGCTCGTCGACATGTCGGTCGACGGGTTCGTCCCCAACCTGCACCTCGTCGAGCCGAACAGCGTGACCCTGCTGGAGACCAACCAGCGGTTCATCGAGTCGTACATGGTCGGGATCAACCACGAGTTCGCCCGCGAGCTCCTGTGGCGCGAGTACCCGACCGACCAGCGGGGCAGCTACTTCCGCCAGTTCTGGGACGTGAGGACCCAACTGATCACCGAGCCCGACCCGGAGGCGGCCCGGGAGGCGTTGAAGGACATCCCGCCCATCCATCTCTGGTCGCGGACCTCGGACCTGGGCGACCACGACCACCGCGAGGCGGGACGTGAGAACGAGGAGGAACTGGTCCTCGTGATCCGCGGCGAGCTGCTCAAGAAGTACCCGAACACGGTCGTGTCGGCGCAACGGGCGCGCTGGCAACCGGTGAGCGACACCGATCCGACACCGGACAAGGCGCTGGAGCGCCGGCTCGACGAGGAGTCGGAGATCCTCATGCCGCTCTACGAGGCACGGGTGCCGCCCGACATCTACTTCTTCGGATTCGACCTCACCGCGGTCGAAGCCCGGGGTGATGACACCGTCGACGACAAGCCGGGCTGGTTCTTCCGCATCGAAGAGGTCCCCGGCGACGCCCGCTTCGGGTTCGACACGGGGCGCGAAGGCGACCTCAACGTCTACAACGACCTGGCCTGGCCGGACGTGGTGCCCGGTGTCGCCGACGGGATGCTGGTGACGGTGGCCGAGATCCCGAACCACACCCTGGTCGAGCCGACGGAGCCCGAGGTCGAGGAGAAACACGAGCAGTGGGAGAGCGACCGTCAGGTCCCCCTGGACGCGGACGTCAGCGCCGCCGAGCTCGCCTACATCGCCCTGCAGACCCCGGTGCTCATGGCGGTGCACGCCTCCGAGCTGCTCCCGGACCAGCCCGAGCCATGAACGGGTACGACGACACCCGGGTCGCCCTCCGCCAGGCACGCGCCGACCTCTCCGCCATCCGCTCCCGGCTCCGCCTGGCCGTCGAGGCGAGGAAGCGGCTCGAACGCCGGGTGGCGTCGCTGCGACGCGGTGCCAACGAGGCGAGCGGCTCGGATCTCCGGATCGAGATCGAGGCCCGCACCACGGAGCTGTCGGGCATGGCGACGGTCGTCGAGACCCTCAGGGCCGGGCTGGAGGCCGCCGCCGAGCGCGAGCGCGCCCTCGACGAGCAGTTCGAGCCCTTCACCGATCCAACGGTCGCCATAGAGGGGGTTCCCGACTCCCACCCGTTCCTCCTCTTCCCGTTCCGGATCGAGACTCGGTTCGGCACCGCCGACAACGGCTCCCGCCAGCTCTGGGTGCGCGTCTTCCCGGACGACGTGATCATCGACACCTTCGACCCCGTCGTCGCCGAGGCCGAGCGGACCAACACGACGCTCTACTGGATCAACATCTGGCGGGCAGGCGGCGTCGACGCCGAGCGACGGGCAGCCTGGGCGTCGCTGGCCAGGAGCCACGGGACCGGGCGGGCCCGATGGCTGCTCGACCAATTCGCCCCGCTCAACCCCGGCGAGGAGCCGGTACGCGCCGACGGCGACCACGTCCTGGTGATCGTCCCCGACCAGCCGGTTCCCGATGGCGAGAAGCCGGCCATCTCCGGGTACTGGGCGGCCTCGTGGCAGGCGGGCGCCGGGGACGCCGCCGTCGCCAGGGCCGATCTGGACGCCGCCCTCGGTTCGGCGAGAGCCGCCGAAGTGGTGGCCACGCTGGCGCCGACGAACTTCCACGACACCGCGGTGAAACGAACCGCCGACCTGAACGTGCTCGTCGCCTACCTCGATCTCCCCGGCGACGACGCGATCACGACCAGGCAGCTGACCTGGTCGCAGGCGGCGAGGGCGTGGCTGCTCCCCGAGCGGTTCGTGTTGATGGGGTTCTCCGGCCGTGACCCCAGCCTGGTCGACGTGGGGAAGCGCATCCCCGCCGAGCTCCAGGTGGGGCCCGACCCCACCCAGGACCCAGCCGACGCCCTCGCCCCGGACGGGCCCGACCTCGCCATACCCGACGCCATGGCCTGGACCGTCGACTTCGACCGGGCGGTGGACGTCGGCATGGGGTTCCGGGTCGACCTCACCGACGCCCAGGCGTCCAACGGCTTCGATCGGCTGTTCGTCCTCGGGACCCGGCTGGCCGCCGACGCCGCCGACGGAGCCGACGAGCTGGAGACCCTGATCACCCACCACCAAGCCAGCCGCAAGGGCTTCAGTCTCCTCCCCCAGGGCCGACCGACGAACAACACCGATCGGGCGACCTCGGGCTACACGTGGTGGGAGGATCCCGACGAGGCGTACGACCACTTCTTCGTTCAGGACCCGACCGACGACCCGGCCGCCTGGCACCTCCGCGGCGACGGCCGGTGGCTGGCGGGCCTCCTCGGCGTCGACCGGGAGATCCTGAAACGGTCGCCGCACTACTTCGGGAAGGACCTGGCCGATGCCCGGGCGATGAACATCGCCCTGTGGCCGGCGACGCTCGGTTACTACCTCGAGCACATGCTGGCGCCGCTCGTCGCCGAGGACACCATCGACCGGACCCGGGCCTTCTTCAACCGCTTCGTCCTCGGCACCGGCCTCGCCCCGGCGATCCGCATCGGGCGCCAGCCCTACGGGATCCTCCCCACCTCAGCCCTGTCGCGGATGCGGTGGGGGATCCCGAAGGAAGGCGACCGGAATGGGGATGTGCCGTTCCTCGCCGGGCTGCAGGGTCTCGTCGACGCCGCCGCCGAGCTCTGGAGCGGCCTCGCCGAACAGGTCGCCCATGTGGGGATGGCCACCGACGACCCCCAGCAGAGCCTGCTCGACGTCGTCGGCCTCCACCCGACGTCCGTCGAGTTCTACCAGCGCTATGCGGAGTCCTTCGACGAGCTGTACAACCGGCTCTCCTACTCGCCCTTCTCCTTCCACGTCGACGCCTACGAGGTCGCCCGGGAGTACGTCGAGGGCGGGCTCCAGGTCCTCGCCGACCTGGGGATCGCCGTGCCCGAGGAGGGGCTGTACCCGGCGATCCTGGACAAGTTCTTCCTCGTCGGCGCCAACCTGCTGGGCGGCGACCTGGTGGAGCCGGCGCCGCTGTCGGAGACCGCCCGCCTCGGGGTGCACCGGGCCGATGGCCTCAACTACCTCGAATGGCTCGCCCAGGCTGCTCGGACCTCGCACGACGCGCTCCGGAGGCAGGAAGGGTTCGACGACGGCCGGCCGCCGGCCGAGCTGCTGTACCTCACGATGCGCCATGCGCTCGACCTCGGCTTCGTCGACACCAGCATCGACCTCGTGGCGAGCAGCGACGCCGTCGATCCCGATGAGATCGCCGCCGTCCGCATCGAACCCCGTTTCATCCACGTCGACGAGCCGGAAGCCGACTCGGGAAGCCGCTGGCAGTTCCTCTACCGGGTCGATGAGGCGATCACCGGCGACCCGGACCTGCTCCTCGGCGAGTACATCCCGGGGGTACTCGAACCGCTCGATGCCTACCTCGGCCACCAGCTGGCCGCCGTCGACCGCCTCGCCGGCGCTACCGCGGCGGCGCTGGAGCGCGGGTTCGTCGCCCACCTCGACGCCTGTTCGTACCGGCTCGACGCATGGCGCAGCGGGCTGCTCGGGGCTCGTTTGGCGGCGATGCGGGGCGACGCCGACGGCGACGTCGATGGCGACGAACCGGACGTCATCGGGCGGCGGGGGATCCTCATCGGTGGGTACGGGTGGTTGGAGGACGTGCGTCCCAAGCCGGCGACCCGGACCCCCGTGGAGCTCGACGAGGAGCTGGCGGCGATCTTCGGGGTGCCCGGTGATCCTCCGCTGATGGGCGACTCCACAAACATGGGCCACATCCACGCCCCGTCGCTCGACCACGCGGTGACCGCGGCGATCCTGCGCAACGGCTACATCGCCAACGCCACGCCGGACAACCCACAGGCGCTGGCGGTGAACCTGTCGTCGGAGCGGGTCAGGACCGCGATGAGGATGGTCGAGGGGATTCGCAACGGCCAGAGCCTGGGAGCCCTCCTCGGCTACCAGCTCGAGCGGAGCCTCCACGACAGCGACGACCTGTTCCTCGACCGCCTCGTCTTCGAGCTGCGGGGCGCCTTCCCGCTGGCCGGCAACCGCATCGCCGGCACCGCCACCGGCGACGGCGACGTTCCCATCAGCGCCATCGAGGCGCGCAACGTCGTCGACGGCCTGGCGCTGGTGGAGCACTTCGACACCGCCGGGGTCAGCACCACCTACCCGTACGACCTCCCCGGGCTGCCTCCGCTCTCCGACCTCGCCGCGGCGACGCCCCTGTCCCCGGCTGAGCTCGGGGCCGTCATCGACGCCAAGATCGACGCCATCAGGGGCATGAACGACGCGGTGGCCGACCTGGCGACGGCCGAGGGGGTCTACCAGGTGGTCAAGGGCAACTACGACCGGGCCTCGGGCACCCTGGAGGCCTTCAGCAAGGGCCACTACCCGCCGACGCCCGATGTCGCCGCCACGCCCCGGTCCGGCCGCGCCCTCACCCACCGCATCGCCCTTCACCTCGCCGCCGGGCTCGACCCCACCGACCCGGTGAACACCACGCCGCGATCCCGAGGTGAACCGGCCCTCAACACGTGGCTGGCGGGCCTCCTTCCCCCGATGGACTCGGTGTTCGCCGCCGTCGACCACACCGACCCCGTCACCGGGGCCGAGGGCACCGAGACGCTCTCCATGGCCGACCTCGGCCTGCTCCCCATCGACCTCTTCAGCATGCTGGGCGCCGCCACCGACCGGGAGACGCCGGGACTCGACGAGCTCCTGATCCACGAGGCGCGGAGGGCGAGGCCGGACCTCCGGGACGACACCGGTTTCCGACCCGGGTACCGGCCGGTCGTCAGCACCGGGTTCACGGTGTTCGAGGTGGCGCCGGTGGTGCGCGCCCTCCGTGGGCTGGTCCTCGGCTCGCGGCCGTTGCGGGCCACCGACCTGATGCTCGCCAACGAGGCGAGCGCCGGCGCCGACGCCTCCACCACCGTCCGCGACGACAAGGTGGCGGCTGTGCTGTCGACGCTCACGGCGGACACCACCCAGCTGCGGGCGCTGGCGTCGACCCTCGGAGCCGCGGTCGGCGAAGGAGTCGACGAAGCCGTCGCCGAGGCCGCCGCGGTCGCCGACCTCGATCAGTGGACCGCCGACTACGCCGAGGCGGTGCACCGGTTGCGGCTGTTCGGGTTCCCCGCGGTCGACCTCACCCTGGCGATCGACCGGGCCCGGCCTCACGTGGCCTCGCTCGCCGCCGCTGTCGACGCACTCGTCGCCCGGTGGGAAGACAAGCTGCAGAGGTTCGACGACATCGTGGCCGACTACGCCGACCTGCCCCTGGGGACAGCCGACGACGAGCGTTTCGCCCTGTTGATCAGGGCGGGCAGGGCGGTCTCGACGTCTGTGGTGGCGCCGCTGCCGGCGACACCGGACGACATGCTCCTCCACGTCCAGACGCTCCGCGGCGACCTGGCGGCAGCGCTCGCCGACCTGGGGACACTGCTCGACGGCTCGACCCACCTGGGCGACATGTACTCCGCCGCCCGGTCGTTCGCCCCTGGCGTGCCGTTGTTCGACCAGGAGCCGTGGGACGTCGACGGCTACCCGGTCGCCATGCTGTCCATCGCCAGGGACCTGCTGCGCGCCACCACCAGCGCCGTCGCCGACATCGACAGCCGGTTGGCGGCGGCCCAGGCGCACCTCGACGAGCTGCCGGCAGTCGAGCCGGCCCGCCAGCCGGACCTCGTCGTCGCCGCCGCCCGCGCCCTGCTCGGCGACTCGTTCATCGTCCTCCCCGAGTTCACGCCGGCCGCCTCTCAACTCGCCGAGTTGGAGAACGCATGGGACGACCGCCTGGCGATCCTGGCGCATCTCCAATCGGGACCGGACGGGACGCCGTTCCCGGTCGATGACTGGCTCCACCAACTGGCGCGGGTGCGCGCCAAGGTGGGCCACGCCGAGACCGCCGCGCTCCTCGGTGAGGCACTCGGAGTGGCGAAGGAGCTGGACTTCACTGCGCTCCAATTCCCGTACCGGGAGAACGACGTCTGGTTGGGCGGGCCCTTCCCCGAGACGATGCCGTCGACCGGCGAGCCCTTCCGACTCGACGCCGACCACCTGTTGTACACCGCCCACATGGCGCCGGGAGCGGAGATCGATCCTTCGAGCCCTGGCGCGACCTATTGCGGCATCCTGCTCGACGAGTGGGTCGAGATCATCCCCGGTGCCGAGGAGACCACCGGCCTGGCCTTCCACTTCGACCGGCCGAGCAGCGAGGCGCCCCAGGCGTTGCTGCTCGTCACGCCACCCGACCTCACGGGCTCGTGGCGGTGGGACGACCTGGTCGACACGCTCCACGACACGCTCGATGCGGCACGGCTGCGCGCCGTCGAACCCGGGCAGATCGACGGCTCGACCATGGCGCCCTTCCTGCCCGCCCTTCTGTCGAGCGTGACCGTCTACCCGATCACGTCGGCCCTCAACTACGGGTTCAACAACGACCTGCCCTACCTGCTGATGGAGGCAGACTTTGAATGAGTTCCAGGTCGTCGAGGACATCTCGGCGGTGATGAGCGGTGAGCTCCTCATGCCGACGATCGTCCGGTGGAACCGCCTCGAGGGACGCCCGCGGGCGCAGGACTTCTCCAAGGCGCTGCGATCCGAGGTGCGCGACGCCCTGTGGATGCTCGCCCGCCAGTGGCAGACCGGCGAGTTCGAGGCCGACGACGCCGGCTCGCCGGTGACCGCCAAGCTGAGCTACGTCTCCGACCCGGTCACCCACGTGCGCAGCGGAGGCGGCGCCGTCTCCGACTTCGAGGACTCCCCGCTCGAGGCGATCACCGAGCGACAGCCGATCCCCACCGCCCTCGGCACCCGACCGGTCTCGCTCGACCTCAGGCTGCTGATGGGCCGCCACTGGGCGAAGCGGCTCCGTGCCGCCGGCCTCGGTGGCCTCGAGACCCTCTTCCTCGGCGAATACCCGATCACCGCTCCCGACCCGGAAGACGAGGCCGATCACCCGGTGACGGCGCACCCGGCGGTGTGGCAGACCCACGTCGCCGTCGCCGGGAGGGCCATCGACGGCATGGCCTTGTTCCAGCACCTGGTCGCCGATCCCGGGCATCTCGCCTCCGACGGCCTGGGGCTCACCGGCACCGACAAGGACACGGTGGACACCCTGGGCGGCCTGTTCGTCGACTGGTTCAACCGCCTCCTCGACCGGCCCGGCGACCCGGCCGGCGACTCGTGGCTGCCCCATCACCTCGAGTACGGCGTCGCCCTCTCGGCGCCGACACCGACCGGGCCGCGCACGCTGATCGCCGACGAATACCACGGCGGGCACCTCGACTGGTACAGCTTCGATGTCGCCGGCGCCACCGACACCGGACCGCCGTTCCCGCCGCCGGGACCCCCCGACCCGGCGCGGAGGGTGACCCGGAGCTTCTTCCCGACGAACGCCCAGTTCGACGGCATGCCGCACACCAGGTGGTGGACCTTCGAGGAGGCGGCGACCAGCTTCGGCGACATCCAGCCGGACACCACCGACCTCAACAAGCTCCTCCTCATCGAGTTCGGGCTGGTGTACGCCAACGACTGGTTCCTGGCCCCGATCCAGCTGGCGCTCGGCACGGTCACCCAGGTGGACGGCCTGGCGGTGACCAACGTCTTCGGCGAGCGCACCTGGATCGAGCCGTCGTCGACGGCCGTCGGCGAGGCGTGGCGGTCGTGGGCCATGTTCACCATCACCGGACGCGACGGGACGAGCGCTCCCGGCCTGCCCATGCTCACCACCACCCCCACCATCCTCCAAGGCGCTCCCGTGGAGGCTGTCCACCTGGTGCGGGACGAGGTGTCGAACCTGGTGTGGGGCATCGAGACGGTCGTCCACCTGCCCGACGGCTCGTCTCGCCGCGGCCACGAGGTCGCCGTCGAGACGCACCGCCGCCACCAGTCGGTGGCCGACCAAGCCTCTGGCGGGGCGCCGACCACCGGTCCGCCCGCCAACGACGCCACGGTGCGCTACCAGCTGACCAACCGGGTCGCCGAGAACTGGATCCCGTTCATCGCGGTGAAGATCACCGGCGACAACCGTGAGATCCAACTCCAGCGGGCGGCCATGCCCCGACTCCTCGAGGGGACGACCGGTGTCACGCCGGCCAAGATCAGGCCACGCACCCAGCTCCTCCGGCCCGGCGCCGACGCCGTGGTGCCTCCGCCGTACCTCGTGTACGAGGAGGAGATCAGCCGGGCCGGCGAGATCGTCACCCGCTCCTGGCAGCGGACGAGGTGGCGGGACGGCCGGGTCTACACCTGGCTCGGGGTCCAGAGGCAGACCGGCCGCGGCGAAGCCTCCAGCGGCCTCGCCTTCGACCGTCTCGTCCCGAAGACTTGAGTGTGCGTGTGTCATGATCGGACGCTGCCCGATGCTGCTGCAGGCCGATGCGGCGACGTCCCGCGCGACCGGGAGACGTTGGTCTGGCGGTGTCACCCGCCCGGTGATGCGCCGGTGACGGGGATCCCATAGGGTCGACGGCGTGTCGAGGCGCGCCCATCTCGGGGTCATCAGCGTCCGATCCGTCGCCCGCTCGGTGATGGGGTCGTTGCTGCTGGTCGTCTTCCTCGTCCCGATGGGCGCCGCTGGTTCCGATGCCGGACCGGCGACACCGCCCTTCCCGGCGGGCACGCTCGGTGTCGTCGGGTGCTCGAACACCGCCCAGCACGTCCGGGGATACCTGACCGCCTCGGAGATCGACCAGATGCCGTACTACCCGATGGGTGGGCTGTCCTTCGATGTGTGGGGTGACCCCGACGTCTCCAGCCATCCCGCCGCCTGGGGTCGGTACGACGCCTCGCGACCGAGCGACGGCTACCAGGCGGCTTGGGTCATGTTGTGCCTGAGGGCGAACGACGACCACGACCCGAACGTGCTGCTCACCGAGGTGGTGGACCAGATCCGCTCGCGAGACCCGGACATCCCGGTGTACGTGTCGCCGATCAACGAGTACGGAGGCGGTCATGTCTGCTCCCGCGTCGGGCCTGATGCCTTCGCCACGGGACTGGCCACGGTCTCCTGGGGTGTCGCCAACCTGGGGATCGACCCGGGCCCGGTCACCGGCCCGCTCCCCACCGGCCTGCTCAGCCTCGACCTCTGCCATCTCAACTCGTCCGGCGTCACGCTGGTGGCGGACCAGCTGGTGGACTGGTTCGACGACGACGGCTGGCTCGTGGAGTGCAACGGGGCGGCGGTGACGATGGTGGGCAGCTCCGGCGCCAACGTCCTCGAGGGGACTTCGGGTCGCGATGTCATCCATGGGCTGGGCGGCGCCGACGACATCGACGGCCGGGGCGGCAATGACCTCATCTGTGGGGGTGCCGGTCCGGACGACATCGACGGAAACGCCGGCGCCGATGACATCTACGGCGGTCCCGGTGGCGACGATCTCGACGGGCAGGCCGGCGGCGACCGCATCGTCGGCGGTGCCGGCGGCGACGGGCTCCGGGGCCAGGCCGGGGCCGACACATTGATCGGCGGCCTGGGCATCGACGTCGTCAACGGCGGGGCCGGCGTCGACACCTGCCGGGGCGAGGCTCCTGATCAACTGCTGAAGCGGCGGCCGGGGACCGGGGCACGGTTCTGCATCGCCGGGCTCGAGTCCGTAAGGTGTATCGGGAGACATGTCGACGGATCCGGCCCCGCGGCCGATCCGAGGGAGGAGGCAGCGATGCCATCCGGGGATCGAGGGAATCGGCGACGTCGCTTCGCAGCACTGAGCGCGGTGGCCGCGCTGGTGATGGTGCTGCTGCCGGCCACCGCCGCTTCGGCGGCGCCGTCGCAGGCCGCCTGCGACAATCGCGACAACAACACGTACCAGAAGCTTCTCCAGTGCGTGCGGCTCGACCAGGTCCGCGCCCACCAGAACGCACTCCAGAGGATCGCCGACGCCAACGGCGGCACCCGTGCCGCCGGTACGCCGGGGTACGACGCCAGCGTCGACTACGTGGTCGACCGGTTGGAGTCGGCAGGATGGAGCGTGGAGCTGCACGAGTTCCCGTTCACGTTCATCCCGCCGGCGACCCTGCAGCAGTTGACCCCGGTCGACGCCGTCTACGAGACCGGTCCGTTCACCGGATCGGGCTCGGGAGAGATCACCGGAAACGTGATCCCGGTCGACATCAACCTGGTGCTTCCCCGGGATCCCGTCACCAGCGGGTGCGAGGCCACCGACTTCACCGCCGACTTCTCCGGCGACTCGGACATCGCCCTGATCCAGCGGGGCACGTGCACCTTCGGGGTCAAGGCGATCAACGCCCAGAACGCCGGAGCCGAGGCGGTGATCATCTTCAACCAGGGCAACGACCCGACCCGCGAAGGGCTGATCGTGGGCACGCTGCTCCCGGACGGCGCCGCAGTCACCATCCCGGTGGTCGGTGCCTCGTTCGCCGACGGTGAGGCGCTGTCGGCCGGCCGGTTCGACGGCGTTCATCGACGTCGACCCGCCGGAGGAGAGGCCACAGGTGAACATCATCGCCGAGCTGCCCGGCGTCAACGACGACAACGTGGTGATGGCAGGCGGCCACCTGGACTCGGTGCAGGCCGGTCCGGGGATCAACGACAACGGCTCCGGTTCGGCGGCTCTGTTGGAGGTGGCCGAGCAGCTGGGCAACCACACACCGCAGAACACGTTGCGGTTCGCCTGGTGGGGCGCCGAGGAGGACGGCCTGCTGGGGTCGGCCGCCTACGTGGAGAGCCTCGACGAGACCGAGCTGGCTCGGATCGCCCTCTACCTGAACTTCGACATGGTCGGATCGCCGAACTACATCTTCATGGTGTACGACGGCGACGAGTCCGGGTTCGTGGCTCCGGTGCCGGTACCGGATGGCTCGATCGAGATCGAGGACACGTTCGAGTCGTTCTTCACGCTGACCGGCCAGCCCTACGACGACGCCGAGTTCAGCGGGCGGAGCGATTACGAGGCGTTCATCCTCGCCGACATCCCGGCCGGCGGCCTGTTCACCGGCGCCGAGGTGCCGAAGACCGCCGAGCAGGTGGCGATCTGGGGCGGGGTGGAGGGGGCCCAGTACGACCCCTGCTACCACCTGGCCTGCGACACCAGGGACAACTTCAACGCCCATGCGCTGCGGACCAACGCCGATGCCATCGCCTTCGCCGTGTTGACCTACGCCTACTCGACGGAGACGATCAACGGTGTCCCCGGCCGTCCTGTGCCGGGCAACTTCGTGATCCCGCCGCCGGCGGGACCGGAAGGCACCGTCAGCTGAGGCCTACTCGGCGACGGGAGCGCCAAAGCCCGTCGTCAGATCGGCTGAGTGAAGGGGGCGGCCCGAGTGCCGCCCCCTTTCACGCGTCGGTCACGGCCGGCTCTCCCGGTCGTGGGTGATATCATTGTGATATCGGTCGCTCGACAATGGAGGTTGTGATGCAGGAGCGCGAGGCCGTCGCCGTCAACGGGTTGCTGATGATCCTGGTGGACCTGGCGTTGCTGGGCGGCGGCATCTGGCTGCTGGTGGCGAATGCCGCCGATCTCCAGGTGTGGCACGTCGTTCTCGGCGTCCTGCTGATCGTCGTCGGCGTCCTGGTAGCGACCGGCTTCCTGGTCAACGACCCCAACATCTCGAAGGTCGTGCTCTTCTTCGGCCGTTACCTGGGCACGATCAGCCGGAACGGGGTGTGGTGGACCTGGCCGTTGACCAATCGCCGCGCCATCAGCGTGCGGGTGCAGAACTTCGACAGCGAGACGCTGAAGGTGAACGATGCCAACGGCAACCCGATCGAGGTCGCCGCGGTGATCGTGTGGCGGGTCGCCGACACGGCACGGGCGGCCTTCTCCGTCGAGGACTACGAGGACTACGTGAGGATCCAGACCGAGACCGCCGTCCGCCACATGGCTTCGCTCTATCCGTACGATGCGTACGAGGAGGGTCAGCACTCGCTGCGGGCCGACGCCGACGAGGTGACGGCCTCGCTGCACACGGAGCTCCAGGAGCAGCTGACCATGGCCGGCCTGGAGGTGATCCGCAGCCAGTTGCGCCGGCTCGCCTACGCCCCGGAGATCGCGGCAGACATGCTGCGTCGCCAGCAGGCGGAGGCGGTGGTGGCGGCGAGGCGACGGATCGTCGAGGGCGCCGTCGGAATGGTCGAGCACGCCTTGGAGATGTTGAGCAGCCAGGGGATCGTCGAGCTCGACGAGGAGCGCAAGGCCGCCATGGTCTCCAACCTGCTGGTCGTCCTCTGCAGCGAGCACGCCGCCCAACCGGTCCTCAACGCCGGCACGCTCTACCAGTAGCCGATGGCCGAGCGGAAGAGCTTCCTGCTCAGGATCGACCCGAAACTCCACGCCGCCCTGGAGAAGTGGGCCGCCGACGACCTGCGTAGCGTCAACGCCCAGATCGAGTTCCTCCTGTCCAGGGCGGTCGGCGACGCCGGTCGCAGCCCGCGGTCCAAGTCCCGTCACCCGCGGTAGGAAGGCGAGCGGGCGGCAGAGCACCTTCCCTAGATTGCCCGGCGATGGAGCGAGTCGTCCTGGTCGACGAGGCCGGTCGGGTTCTGGGCAGCGAAGAGAAGCTGGCCGCCCACCGCCACGGTGGCCGGCTGCACCTGGCGTTCTCGGTGTTCGTGGTCGACGGTGAGGGGAACACGCTCCTCCAGCGCCGGTCGTCACGCAAACACCACTTCGGCGGGCTGTGGTCGAACAGCTGCTGCAGCCACCCCCGTCCGGACGAGGACGTGCTGACCGCCGGCAGCCGCCGGCTGGTCGAGGAGATGGGGCTGAGGGTGCCCCTCGACGACGTCGGGACCTTCTTGTACCGGGCCGAGGACCCGGTCAGCGGCCTCGTCGAGCACGAGCTGGACCACGTCCTGGTCGGGCGTCACCACGGCGACCCTTCGCCGAATCCGGCCGAGGTGGACGGTTGGCAATGGGTATCGATCGACGCCCTCGCCGCCGACGTGACCGTCCGCCCCGAGCGCTACACCCCGTGGCTGGCGCCTGCGCTCTCGCTCGTCAGCCGGTGACGCCGCGGTTCCTGTCGTCCCGCCAGGCGAGCCAGTCGGCCCCTGCGTCCACCTTCCAGTCGGGGCCGTTGAAGCCGAGCGTGAACTGGGTGAAGCCCATGGCGACGTAGCTGTCGGCATCCGACCCGAGGAAGCGGCCGAGGTCGTCGGGCTCGACGCCGAGGCCCCGTTCGATAGCTGCGGGATCCCGTCCTTCCGCTTGGCACCACCGCAGCAGCACCTCCACCTTGGGGGCGAGCTCGTCGGGGTGCTCCGGGAAGGAGGCGTGCCAGGAGTCGGCGTGGCGCGCCACCAGCTTGAGGGTGATCTGCTCGCCGGTCCCGGCGATGAGTATCGGCATCTTCCGCACCGGGGGCGGATTGAGCGCTCCCAGCCGGCGCTCGATCTCGGGCAGGTTGCGCTCCAGGTGGCGCAGCCTCGACGCCCGGGTCCCGAACGGGTACCCGTACTCGTCGTAGTCCCGCCGCGCCCAGCCCGACCCGAGGCCGAGGATGAACCGTCCCGTCGAGACATGGTCGATGGTGCGGGCCATGTCGGCGACGAGGTGGGGGTTGCGGTAGGAGTTGCAGGCGACCAGGGGGCCGATCTCGATGCGCTCGGTCGCTTCGGCGAGAGCGGCGAGCACGGTCCAGCACTCGAGGTGCGCCCCGTCGGGGTCGCCGTACAGCGGGTAGAAGTGGTCCCAGTTGTAGACGATGTCGTAGCCGAGCTGCTCCGCCTCGGCGGCGGCCCGCCTGATGTCGTGGTAGGCGCCATGCTGTGGGTGGAGCTGGGCGGCGACCCGGATGGGCCGTGTCGGTGCGATGGGCATCTCCCCATGATGCACCCGGCGTCCGAGCACTGTTTGACGGGACGTCGTTCGAGCCGAAACCGCGGCGAACCTGAGGTCCTGACCCTTCGGAGCGATAGGTGATCGCCTGATGTTGAACCTGAGGACCTCAGACACCGGAGCGGTGCGCGATTGTCTCGAGTGCGCGGCCGACCGCGGTCGTCCCCGTACGTGATGCAATTACCTATCGGTGCGATATGCCAGGGCCTCAGGTTCGGGGAATTCAGTCGATCGCCGTCCCGACGGTGGTGACCGTGGTTACGACAGTCAGCGGCCCGTGGTGACCCCAGGCACCTCTCGACGCTGCGCCGACCCGGGTAGAGCGGTGCGTCGGGCGGCGTAGCTGGCGTGCCTTGCACGGCTCCGCAACCGGTCCGGCGTCCGGCACGGCGTCGTAGGCTCGGGACATGCCGGCGACCCACACCGTCGAGAACCAGCCGCCGCCGCTGGTCGACTACAACCTCTACGCCACCGACCCGCTGCTGCCTGCGCTGGTCGAGCAGTTCGCACCCGGGGCCGACCACGCCCGCCTGGTCGAGCACGGTCGCCTCATGGGCTCCGCCGATGTGATCGAGCTGGGGTTCCTGGCGAACCGCAATCCGCCGCTGCTCCACACCCACGACCGGTACGGGCACCGGATCGACGAGGTGGAGTTCCACCCGGCGTGGCACCGGCTGCTCGACCTCGCCGTTTCGGGAGGGCTCCACTCGATGCCCTGGGAAGCACGGTCGGGACCGAGCCCACATGGATTCGTGGAACGGGCGGCGCTCACCTACGTGGCCTCACAGGTGGAAGCCGGCCACTGGTGCCCGATCTCGATGACCACCGCTGCGGTGCCGACGCTCCGCCTCCAACCCGACGTCGCCGCCGAGTGGGAGCCTCGTCTCCTCTCCCGCACCTACGACCCTGCTTCCCTGCCTGCGGAGAAGAAGGCCGGGGTGCTGGTCGGGATGGGGATGACCGAGAAGCAGGGCGGCTCCGACGTCCGGTCCAACACCACTGCGGCGGTTCCGGTCGACGGCGGTGGCCCCGGCGCCGGGTACCTCCTCACCGGGCACAAGTGGTTCACCTCGGCGCCGATGAACGACGCCTTCCTCATGCTGGCCAGGGCACCGGCGGGGCTGTCGTGTTTCCTGGTTCCCCGGTGGACCCCCGACGGGGAGCGCAACACCCTGCACATCTTGCGGCTGAAGGACAAGCTGGGCAACCGGTCGAACGCCTCGGCCGAGATCGAGCTCGACGGGGCATGGGCCCGCATGGTGGGGGAGGAGGGGAGGGGCGTTGCCACCATCCTCGAGATGGTCAACGTAACCAGGCTCGACTGCGTCACCGGCTCGGCGGCGTTGATGCGGCAGGCGGTCGCCCAGGCCGCCCACCACGTGGCCCACCGGCGCGCCTTCGGCTCGGTGCTCATCGACAAGCCGCTGATGGCCAATGTGGTCGCCGACCTCGAGGTGGAGGTCGAGGCCGCCGAGGCGTTGATGGCCAGGACGGCGGCCACCTTCGACCGCGCCGGACAGGACGAGCACGAGGCGGCGCTGCGGCGGATCGTCACCCCGGTGGCCAAGTACTGGGTGACCAAGCGGTGCACCGAAGTGGTGCACGAGGCGATGGAGTGCCTCGGCGGCAACGGCTACGTCGAGGAGTCGATCATGCCCCGCCTCTTGCGCGAGTCGCCGCTCAATGCCATCTGGGAGGGCTCGGGGAACGTCATCGCCCTCGACGTGCTGAGGGCGCAGCAGACTTGGCCGGAGACCGTCGCGGCGCTGATGTCCGAGGTCGAGGTCACCAGGGGGGCGGATTCCGCGCTCGATGGCGCCATCGACGACCTCGCCAGGGTGATGCGAGGCGGCGCCGGGGTCGAGGGGGACGCCCGCCGGCTGGCCGGCTCGATGGCGGCCGTGCTGGCGGCATCGCTGCTGGTCCGCCACGCCGATCCGGTGGTGGCCGAGGCCTTCATCGCCACCCGGGTCGCCGGTGGCGGTGGGCACCTCTACGGGACGCTGCCCACCGGTGTCGACACCGCCGCCATCTCCGCCAAGGCGGTCCCCGGCTGAGCGGTCACCTGTTCGACGTCGTCCTCCACCGGCCCGAGATCGCCCCCAACACCGGGAACCTCATGAGGCTGTCGGTCAACACCGGTTGCCGGCTCCACCTGGTTCACCCGCTCGGGTTCGAGCTCGACGAGCGCCGGGTGCGCCGCGCCGGGCTCGACTACCGGGAGCGGGCCACCGTCACCGAGCACGCCGACTTCGAGGCGATGGTCGAGGCCCTTGCTCCTGCTCGGCTCTACGCCTACACCGGGAAGGGGGCGGTGCGCTACGACACCGTCGACCACGCCGTCGGCGACGCCTTGCTCTTCGGCGCCGAGTCCGGCGGCCTACCCGAAGAGCTGCTCGCCCATCCCGCGGTGACCGCCACGGTGCGCATCCCGGTCACTCCCGCCGGCAGGAGCCTCAACCTCGCCAACGCCGTCGCCGTCGTCGTCTACGACGGTTGGCGGAGGCTGGGCTTCCCCGGCGCCACCAATGGGACCCGTTAATTTCGTGCCGATGAGCCACCGCACCCGGATCAAGGTCCGCTTCTACGAGCTAGACCCGTACGACCACGTCAACCACGCCGCCTACATCCAGTACTTCGAGGTGGCCCGCATCGAGTTGCTCGAAGAGGTCGGCATGGGGATCGGGCCGCTGCTGGAGCGGGGCTACCAGCTGGTGGTCGGCGAGTTGCACGTCCGGTACCTCGCCTCGGCCGGCTCCGGCGACGAGCTCGAGGTCGAAACCGAGGTGGCTCAGATCAGGCGGGCGTCGAGCCGGTGGCGGCAGACGATGCGTCGTGGCGGCGAGGTGATCGCCGAACAGGAGATCGTGGTGGTCGCCACCAACCGGGACGGGCGGCCGGTCCGCCTGCCGGAGGGCATGGACGTCGCCCTCGCCCGCTACGTCGCCGGGTAGGACGGTCACCCGGCGGCGGCGACCGGCCCTATCGTTCTGCCGGTGACTCCCCGTGCCAGCACCCCGACCCAGCTCGACGAAGCGGTCGACGTGCTGACGGCGCACAAGGACGAGTGGGCCCGCCTCGCCCACCCCCGCAGGCTGAGCATCCTGAGCGACCTCCGCCGGCGGATCGGGGCGGTCGCCGACGCCTGGGGTGCCGCCGGGGCGGTCGCCAAGGGGATCCCGGTGGACAGCCCGACCGCAGGTGAGGAGTGGCTGGGAGGCCCGTACACCACGCTCCTCACTGTTGCCGCCCTGCACCAGTCGATAGCCCGGCTGTGGCGCGGCGAGACGACGTTCGACCCTGACTGGGTGTCGCCCGGGCCCGGTGGGCGCATCCTGGTGAACTCGGTCCCGGTCGGGCTCACCGAGCGGCTGCTCTTCTCGGGGTACACGGGCGAGGTGTGGATCGGCCCCGAGCACCGGGCCACCCCGCTGGGCAGCCAGACCGGCGCCTTCTACCGGGAGCCGGAGCCGGAGGGCAAGGTCTGTGTGGTGCTCGGCGCCGGCAACATCTCCGCCATCCCGGCGCTCGACGCGCTCTACAAGCTGTTCGTCGAAGGCCAGGTGGTGGTGGTCAAGATGAGCCCGGTGCTCGACTACCTGGCCGCCATCTTCGAGAGGATGTTCGAGCCGCTGATCGAGCCCGGCTTCCTGCGCATCGTGTACGGCGGGGGTGACGTCGGCGCCGGCCTTGTGGCGCACCCCGGTGTGGACACCGTGCACATCACCGGCAGCGAAGAGACGTTCAACACGATCGTGTTCGGCCCGGGCGAGGAGGGCCGTCGCCGGCGCGCAGCCGACCAGCCGCTGCTCGCCAAGCCGATCAGCAGCGAGCTCGGCGGGGTGAGCCCGCTCATCGTCGTCCCCGGGCCGTGGACTGACGCCGACCTCAGCTTCCAGGCCGAGCTGGTCGCCACCGCCAAGTTGCAGAACGCCGGCTTCAACTGCATCGCCGCCCAGGTGATGATCCTCCCCGACGGGTGGGACCGCACCGACGCCTTCGTCGACCGGATCGAGCAGACCATCGCAGCCCTCCCCGCCCGCTCCGCCTACTACCCGGGCGCCGAGGACCGCTGCGACGCGGCCATCGACAGCCACGGCGACGTGGCGTTGCTCGGCGGGGAGCCTCCCCGGGCCCACCTGCGCAACGTTCCCGCCGGAGACCCGCACCCGGTGTTCACCGAGGAGGTGTTCGCCTCCGTGCTCGCCTCCACCCGGCTCCCACACCGCGACCCGGCCGACTTCCTCGCCGCCGCCGTCCACTTCGCCAACCAGCGGCTACACGGCACCCTGGGGGCGAACCTCCTCATCCATCCGGAGACGGCATCGAAGCTGGGGGAGCGGTTCACCTCGGCGGTGACCGACCTCCGCTACGGCTGCGTCGCCGTCAACACCTGGACCGGGTTCGGGTTCGGCCAGCCGCGGCTCCCATGGGGCGCCTACCCGGGCAACCGGCGTGACGCCATTGGGAGCGGTGCAGGCGTGGTGCACAACGCCCTCATGTTCGACAACCCGGAGAAGGCGGTGGTCACCGGACCGTTCTTCCTGGCCCAGCGCTCCTGGAAGGGGGGCGGGCTCAACCTGGCGGTCCGGCCACCGTGGTTCCCGACCAACCGGACCGGGCTGACCACCGCCCGCCGGCTGGTCCGGTACGCCACCGACGGCTCGCCCCGCCACATCCCCGGCATCATGTCCTCCGCCATCGCCGGGTAGCGCGACGACCTCTCCCTGGATTCACAGCCTGGATTCGCCGAAGCGTCACCGGAGTCCGGCTCTTCCTGGTCTCTTCCCGAGGCAGACGGGGGCCCTGCCCCGTGACAACGGGAAGAGGGGTGGGGCAAGCTCCGGCCAGGTCGAGATCCGGAGGAACGGCTATGACCAACACCAGGGACGTAGAGGCGCTCGGGGGAGCTTCGGCGAGCCGCACCCCCATCGAGGCGGGGGAGGTCCCGGAAGAGGGTGGCTCTCGGGCGCGGCGGATCGCCTTCCGCGTGCTGGCGGTGCTGACCTCCCTGCTGGTGTCGATCTTCATGATCTTCGCCGTCACGGAAGTGGTGTTCATGTGGCTGCCCTGGGAAACGTTGATGTCGCTCATCGACGACCTGCCCGCCGCCGACGAGATCCACCGCGGCCACATGAACATCGCCGGCATCATCGCCTGGGCACTTGTCCTGGGCGTCGTGGTGCAGCTGCGCAAGCCGGAGCGACGGGTGGCGCCGATGCTGCAGGCGGTCGGCATCGTCGTGGCGGGTGCCGTCGTCTATGGATTGAGCGGGACCCTGGGTGAGTGGCTGGTGGAGGAGGTCACGCTGCTGGTGCCGGTGCTGCTCCTGGCGCTGCTCCACCCCCGGGCGCAGGACCTCGTCCGGTGCCCCAGGACGGATCGTCACGATGGGTGCTCTGGTGGGCTTAGCGGCGGTTCCCTGGCTGGTGTTCGCCGTCGACCACGCGTTGCTGCAATGGCGCAACGCCGCCGGCGACCCCCACGCCGGGATGGAGCACTGGGCCACCGCAGCCCTGCTGGCAGTGGTCGTCCTTTGGTGCGGGCTGCTCGGGTCGAGCGACCATCCCGGGTGGCGTCTGCCCGCCTGGATCGCCGCGCTCGGGATCCATCGAGTACGGACTGCACTCCCTGGTGTACCCCGACGTGGCGTCGGCGGCGTCGACCTTCTGGGCGGCGGCGGCGATCCTCTGGGGCGCGGCCTTCGCCGTGGCCACCGTCGGTCGGTCCCGGCGCGAAACTCCAGCCGGGTCCCCCCTCATGGCAGCTGGTCACGTCGAGCCGGTGGCATGACCGATTGCTACCGCCGCCCGCAGCCGGCGCTGCGTAGGGTTCGTGGAGCGTCGCGGAGGAGGTGACGGTGATGGCGGCCGCGTCCCCACTATCGGGGCCATCACCGGCCTTGCGACGTTGGCACTGGCTCATCGTGGCCGCGGCGTCAGCGGTGGCGGCGGGGTGCGCGATCGGCGCATGGGCCTTGATGTCGGGACTTCGCGCCGCCGCCGTGCCCGGTGTCGGTCCCGCGTTCTTCCCCAGCGACCGCGTCCCCTCGCTCACCCTCCTCTTCTTGACCATGCTGGGTGGCGTCGTGGTGCTGCGAGGCCGTCCGCAGCGTTACGGGTGGTTGATGCTGGCGGCCGGCGTGCTGATCAGCGTCATCGAGCTGGCCGGCATGTACGCCGAGTACGCCTGGTACGTGGCTCCGGGTCTTCCGTTCGGTCGTGTGGCCGAGTGGGTGCAGGACCTGTGGATGATCACCTTCGTATTCGCCCTGTTGTTGCTCCCGGCTCTGTTCCCCGACGGGCATTCTGTGGGCCGGTGGCGCCGGGCGGTACCGGTGGTGGCTTGGGCGTGGGTGGTCCTCATCACCGCCTTCATGCTGAGCCGAGCGGCCCTTGACCAACCGGTTCCTGGAGGTGGCTTCGCCACCGTCCAACCCGACCGGGATCCTGCCGGTGCCTGAGGAAGTCGTCAACACCGTCTGGTTGCTGGTGATGATGGCGTCGGTGGTGGTCGGGGTCGGTAGCTTGATCACGCGGTGGCGCACCTCCGGCACCGATCTTCGCCAGCGTCTCAAGTGGGTGCTCTACGCCTTCGGCCTGGTGGCCTTTCTCGAGGCCCTGGTACTGGTCGACACCGTCCTGGTGGAGGGGGAGGGCGTCGACCTCGGGTTGACCGCCCCCCTCGATGCCCTCACGTCTGCCTCCGGTCTCTTCCTGGTGATCGCTCTGGGCCTCGGCGTGCTGCGCTACCGGCTCTACGACGTCGACCTGGTGATCAACCGCACCGTCGTCTACGGGACCATGACCGCCCTGGTGGCGGCGGCCTACGTCGCGGTGGTGGTGGGTGTCGGCGCCCTGGTGCCCACCGGCGGGAACCTGGGCCTGTCGCTGCTGGCCGCCGCCATCGTGGCGGTGGCGTTCAACCCGGTGCGCAACCGGGTGCAGAGGGTGGTGAACCGGGTGATGTTCGGTCGGCGCGACGACCCCTATGCGGTGCTGTCGGAGCTGGGTCGCCTGCTGGCGCAGTCCGGCGAACCGGACGCCACGCTCCACAGCCTGGTCCAGACCGTCGCCGAGGCGCTCAAGCTGCCCGGGGTGGCGTTCGAGCTGGAGCAAGACGGGACCTGGGAGACCCGGGCCTTCGTAGGCCATCTCGGTGACAACGTGGAGACGATCGAGCTACGTCACCAAGGGGAACTGGTCGGCCGATTGGTGGTGGCCCCACGATCCGCCCACGAGGGCCTCCACGCCGACGATCGCCGCCTCCTCGACGACGTGGCCCACCAGGCCGGCGGCCTGGCCCATGCGATGCGGCTCACCCAGGCGCTGCAGCGATCCCGCGAACAGCTCGTGCTGGCCCGCGAGGAGGAACGGCGGCGACTACGCCGCGACCTGCACGACGGTCTCGGCCCGTCACTGGCCAGCCAGACCTTCCGGCTCGACGCCGTGCTCGCCCTGCTCGCCGACAATCGACCTGACGTCGCCCAGCTGGTGACGTCGCTCAAGCGGCAGAACCAGGAGCTGGTGGCAGACATCCGCCGGTTGGTGTACGAGCTGCGACCACCCGCCCTGGACGAGCTCGGCCTGGTGGGAGCCCTGGCGGCGCACGGCGGGCAGCTCGACCGCTCGAACGACCTGCGAGTGGAGGTGACCACTCATCCGGACCCGCTGGGCGATCTCCCCGCCGCCGTGGAGGTAGCCGCCTACCGCATCGCCCGCGAGGCCGTCACCAACGTGGCGCGCCACGCCGGTGCGTCGATCTGCAGGATCTCGCTGGAGTTGGCCGATGGCGCATTGCTCATTCGGATCGTCGACGACGGTGTCGGTGTCCGCGCCGTCACCCAGCCGGGTGTCGGCATGACATCGATGCGGGAACGAGCCGAGGAGCTTGGTGGAACCCTCCGGGTATCCCGCCTGGACGGCGCCGGCACCGAAGTCTCCGCCACCCTCCCCATGGCGACCCTTCCCGGTCGGGCAGCGGTCGAGAGTGCTACGGGCCTGGAGCCGGCGCCACCGGACCGCCCGGTCCCGAGTGCGGTCGAGGTGCCGCATGGCTGAGCGGACCCGTCCGCTGCGCGTGCTGGTGGTCGACGATCACACGCTGTTTCGCGAAGGACTGACCGCGTTGCTGACCGCCGCCGATGACACCGAGGTGGTGGGCGAGGCCGGGACCGGGGCCGAGGCACTGGCCCGGATCGCGGAGACGGCGCCCGACGTGGTCCTGATGGACATCCAGATGACGGACATGAACGGCATCGAGGCCACCCGCCGGGTCCGCGCCGACCACCCTGACGTCGAGGTCGTGATGCTCACCATGCTCGAGGACGACGACTCCCTGTTCGCCGCCATGTGCGCCGGCGCCCACGGCTACATCCTCAAGGGCGCCGACACCGCCGAGGTGTTGCGCACCATCCGGGCCGTGGCCGCCGGAGAGGCGCTGTTCGGGCCGGCCATCGCCCGCCGGCTCACCGTCTTCTTCCAGCACGCCGACGGCAAGGGGATGTCGGTGAGCCCTTTCCCCGAGCTCACCGACCGCGAACGCGAGGTCCTCGACCTCATCGCCACCGGGCACGACAACGCCGCCATCGCCTCCCGTCTCTACATCTCGGGCAAGACGGTGAGCAACCACATCTCCAACATCTTCGCCAAGCTGCACCTGTCCGACCGAGCCCACGCCATCGTCGCCGCCCGCCAGGCCGGATTGGGTCAACGCCCCGGCCAACCCTGAGGCCGGGCTGAATCCCGGGTCGCTTCCCGACGCAGACGAGAGCCCCACCCCGTGACAGCGGGAAGAGGCGTGGGGCAAGCTCCGGACAGGTCGAGTTACCACGGCCGAAAGGACACGGAGATGCACAGGAGACTATCGATTGCGGTCGCTGCGGCGCTCGTGGTGGCGCTCGCCGGCTGCGGGGGCGACGACACCGAGTCGGCGGCCGCGGGGGCACCGGTGACCACGGCCCCCGATGGCGCGACAGCCGAGACTGCCGCCGGGACAACGGTCGCCACGCCCGCGTCGACGACGGGTGGTGCAGCGGAAGCGAGCGGCGAGCTGTGTGCGCTGGTGACCGAGCTGTTCGAGCTGGAGGGGTTCCCGAGCGTCGAGCAACTGGAGCGCTACCAACAGCTCGCCCCCGAGCCGATCGCCGACGCGGTGAACGAGGTCACCGAAGCCGCTGATCACCAGCGGAGGCGATCTCGTCGAGTCCTTCAAGGTCCTCGCCGACGACGACATCGAAGCCGCCATCGCCGAAATCGACGCCTTCGAAGAGGAGACCTGCGGGATCCCCCACTCCGAGGAGGCCGCGCTGCCCGAGGGCTCGACCCGCGAGATCGAGCAGGACGCCGTCCGCGTCGACGTGAGCGCCACCGACTACGCCTTCCACATCGGTGACGTCGCCACCGGCCGCACCTCGTTCGTGCTCACCAACGACGGCGACGAGACCCACGAGATGGTCGTCGTCAAGCTCGCCGCGGGCGTGACGCTCGACGAGGCGATACAGGCCGACGGCGAAGAGGGCACCGTCGACAGGGAGTGGGCGACCAACCTCGCCGCTCCCGGGGGTGACGAGGAAGCGGTCACCTTCGACGTCGAACCCGGCAACTACGCACTGGTCTGCTTCATGCCCAACGCCGACGGCACCCCACACATGGTGCTCGGCATGCGCCACGAATTCACCGTCTCCTGATCGTGGAGGGACCGATGAACCTCCAGCGTCCGCGCAAGAAGGCCTGCGGACGGCAATGGGCCCGTGCCGACCGGGACGGATCCGCGCCAGCCATCGCCAGGTGATGACGACGCCGGGAGTGGCGGAGGGCGCCAGGGTCTCGGATCTGACCAATGTGGTCAACGGGTTCGCCGTCGTGGCGTCGCACGACGAGGCGGTGGCCCTGGCTGCCCAGCCCGGAGTGGCGCGGGTGGTGCCCGATGTCGAGCGCTACCTGACGACCGACTCCAGCCCCGACTTCTCGGCCTCGACGGTCGAGGCGAGGCGTGGGGTCGCGGCATCGACGGTCGCGGTGTCGTGGTGGGCGTCATCGACTCAGGGATCTGGCCCGAGCATCCGAGCTTCGCCGACGACGGCTCCTACACCTACCCCGCCGGGGTCAACCCGGACATCCCGTGCGAGTTCGGCAACACGGCTCACAACCCGGCCGACGTCGCGTTCGAGTGCAACGACAAGCTGCTGGGCGCTCGTCAGGTCATGGCGACCTATGAGGCCGTCATCGGGATCGAGGATGTCGAGTTCGATTCGGCTCGCGATCACGACGGCCACGGCTCGCACACGGCGAGCACGGCGGCCGGCAACCGAAGCGTCCCCGCGGAGGTCTTGGGCCGTGACCTGGGCACGGTCAGCGGCATCGCCCCCCGAGCGCACATCATCGCCTACAAGACGGCCGGCGGGGACTTCGGTATGTCCTTCAGTTCCGACCTGGCGGTGGCCATCGACACCGCGGTTGGCGACGGTGTCGACGTCATCAACTACTCGATCGGTTCCGGCAACCTGACCGGCGTCGAGAGCATCGCCTTCCTGTTCGCCGCCGACGCCGGCGTGTTCATTGCCGCTTCGCCAGGCAACGAAGGCAGACTGGCCTGGCACCGTCGGCGGAACGATGCCGTGGCTCACCACGGTGGCGGCGAGCACCCAGCGCCGGTTCTTCCCTGGTCGGATCGTCCTCGGCAACGGGGAGACCTACCTGGGCGCCTCGCTCACCCAGGGGGTTGGCAACCTCCCCACTCGTCGACTCGGCTGACGCCGGCAGCGAAGACTGCACAGCGGGTCCGCTCGATCCGGACGTGGTCGGGGGGGCGATCGTGCTGTGCCGCCGCGGGATCGGCTGTCGATGCGAGTGGAGCCAGGCGGTGCTCGAGGCCGGGGGGGTCGGGATCATCATCTATGACACGACCGACGACGGCAACCTGTTCACCGACAGCCACTCGGTGCCTGGGGTGCACGTCGACCACACGCCGGGACTCGCCATCAAGGAGTACATCGCGACTGCCGCGGACCCGACGGCGCGACTGGTGGTGCAGAACACCACCACGTCGTGGCCTTCGGCACCGTCGATCACCAGGTTCTCGTCTCGCGGCCCGAATCTCGAAGCACCCGACATCATCAAGCCGGACATCACCGCACCGGGCATCCAGATCCTGGCGGCTCACTCTCCCTATGCCGGGGCCGGCGAGATGTTCCAGGCGATCGCCGGGCACTTCGATGTCGACGCCGCACATCGCCGGGGTGTACGCCCTGCTCAAGCAACGGCACCCCGACTGGAGCCCGGCGGCGGCCCGTTCCGCGGTGATGACCACGGCGCGCCACGACGTGGTCGACAACGACCGGGTCACCCCGGCCGGACCGTTCGCCACCGGGTCGGGGCACGTCGACCCCGGTATGCCTTCGATCCCGGGTTCGATGTTCCAGCCCGGGCTGGTGTACGACGCCGGGTTCAACGACTACCTCGGGTTCCTGTGCACCGAAGGCCCCGAAGTGTTCGCCGACCCGGCGGCCACCTGCGCCGAGCTCGAGACGCTGGGTTACCCCACCGATCCGAGCAACCTCAACTATCCGTCGATCGGCATCGCCGAGCTCGTCGACACCGAGACCGTGGCGCGTACCGTCACCAACCTCGGGCGGCGGGCCACCTACCGGGTCTCGATCGACGCCCCGGCCGGATTCGACGTCGATGTGGCACCGAGCTCGTTCACGGTCGACCCGGGTGACTCGGTCACCTACGAGGTGACCGTCACCAACGACGGGACCGGCAACCCCGGCGAGTGGAGCACCGGGTCGTTGACCTGGATCGCCGGCCGCTACGAGGTGTACAGCCCGATCGCCGTCAACACCCTCCTGTTCGACGCCCCGACCGAGGTCGCCGGCTCGGGCACCGACGGCAGCGCATCCTTCGAGGTGCGTTTCGGGTACACCGGCGAATACACCGCCGCCGCGTACGGCCTGGGGACGGCAACGGTCATCTCCGACACCGTCGTGCAGGACCCTGACCAAGGCTTCGACCCCGACGACGGGTACAGCACCATCCATGAGTTCGACCTTGCGGCCGAGACGGCGTTGTTCCACCTCGCCATCCCACCCGAAGCCGCCGATCCCGGGACCGACCTCGACGTGTACGTGCGTCGACCCCGCCGGAGTCTTCCGGGGCGCCAGCTTCAACGCCGGCACCGACGAGGAAGTGACCATCTTCGATCCGGTGCCTGGAGTGTGGACCGTGTACGTCCACGGGTGGGACACGCATCGACGGCGAAGCCGCCTACGACCTGTCCACCTGGATCGTCCCGGCGACGTCGGGAGGCAACCTCACCATCGACAGCGCACCCGACTCGGCGCAGACCGGCGAAACCGGCACCGTCGAGCTGAGCTGGGCCGGCGCGGAACAGGGGTTGAACATCGGAGTCGTCAGGCACTCCGACGCCGACGGCCCGCTGGGGTACACCCTGGTGGAGGTCGACAACCCGTGACCTGCATGGAGAATGTGCTCCAGCCTCGATCCCGCCAGAGTGCGTTGGCTCGTACAAGGTTCGTCCGGTTGGCAACAGTCGTGTTGATCGTGGCGGCGTCCGTCGCTGGTGTGGCGCCGGGGGCGTACGCCCAGGCGATCCCGGGTCGAGTGTCGAAGCCTTCGCCGACTTCAACGGTGACGGGTTCACCGACCTGGCGGTCGGCGCACCGGGCGAGGACGTCGGCGGCTACCAGGACGTCGGCGCAGTGAACGTCATCTATGGGTCTGCAACCGGTCTCACCGCCACTGGTGACGACTTGTGGTCCCAGGCAAGCGACGGGGTCCGGGGTACGCCTGAGCCCGGATTCAGCGAGTTCGGTCGAGCCGGGCCGCCGCCGACTTCGATGGCGACGGGTACCCCGACCTGGCGATCGGGCACCGTTGGACGGCGACAATGGGATCGACGCCCAGCGGTCAAGTTCCTCGAAAAACACCCCGGCAAGATCGCCCTGGTGACCATCGACATCGGGGCCAACGACCTGCAGCACATCGACGCCGAAGGGCAACCAGTGTTCTGCGTGTTCGAGCCTTCGGGATGCGACGCCGAACAGCAGCGATGGCCGCTCATTTGGCGGTGATCTTGGCTGAGCTGCACGCTGCTGCGCCGGATGTGCCGATCTACGCGATGACCTACTACAACGTGTTCGCTCCGCTCGCCGACCCGACCATCGACGCCCAGATCGATCGGGCGTAAGACCCTTGCGGCACAACGCCTTCCGTTGTTCGTTAGTCGTCTGCGGGTGACTTGTGCTTCCGCTGTGCCTCCCAAGCACAACCTGACAACCACATCTCCAACAACGTCGCCACGCTGCACCTATCCGACTGCGCCCAGGGGACGTGGTCGGCCACACCAACGCCGGTTCCGTCAACGTCATCTACGGGTCAGGCTCGGGGCTCACCATCACCGGCGACGACTTGTGGTCCCAGCACACCGACGGGATCCACAGTCAACCCGAGAGCGACGACCGGTTCGGTGACGCCTTCGGCTCCGGCTAGTGCTTGGGCCAACACGCCGTCGCCCACTGCGACATTCCCCCACGTGGCGGCCTCTTTCGCGTTGCTCCGCCGAGGTCCGGGCGCGGGGAGGGCGCCGATCGCCTGGGCGGGGTCGAATCGGCGCCCTCGGTATGGTCGACCGGATAGCGGGCCGCAACCCGCTACCCGGTCTGATCTGCCGCCGGACCGTCAGGTCTCGGTGGGGCTGGATCGATCGGAATCGGTCACCGCGTAGCGCTTGTGGGTGCGGGCCGGGCGCAGGGCGTGGCGCAACCCGGTGTGGGAGCGACCCAGCTCGTGCAGCTCGGCGGCGTGCGCGTCGGCAGCCATCACCATCGATGTGTAGGCGTGCATTGTCTGCATCAGCCTGTCCTTTCCTTGGTGCCTCCGGAGGAGGCTGTTCGTGGTCTGTTCGGTTCGGTCGTGTTCATTCGGGTGGTCTCAGAGGTCATCGGCGCCGCCCTCGGTGCCGGTCACGTAGTTCTCCAAGGCGGTGCCGAGCTCGGCGACGGCGTTGCCCCGCACCTCGTGGAGCATCTCGTCGCCGTCGACCACCACCCTCACCAGCCCGGCGGTGCGCAGGGTCCGGAGGTGGTGGTGGGTCGTCGACTTGGCCAGCGCCAGCTTGTCGGCGAGCTCCTTCAGCGTCAGCGGCCCTTCGTTGAGCAGGTAGAGGATCCGCAGCCGGCGCTCGTCGCCGATGGCCTTGGCCATGTCCAGCAGCCGGTGCGAGGGTGCCGCCGGGTCGGCGTTGAGGTGCTCCTCGGCCACCGGGTAGGCGAAGAAGCGCAGCCCGTCGTGCTCGGAGATCATGACCCACGGCCGGACCACCAGCGAGGGGATCAGCACCACCCCGGTGATGCCCGGCTGCATGGCGAAGGTGACGCCGCCGGTCACCGTCTCCACCGCCTCGCTGGCCGCCATGCCCTCGATCAACCGGCGGTTGGCGGCGGCGTCGCGGCGCAGCGCCGGCATCACCGCCTCCTCGTCGAAGGGAACCTCGTCGTAGATGCGCCGCATCAGCGAAACCAGATCGTCCCTGCTCTCCGCCGGTCCGAGCTTGATGACCCTGGTGAGGGGAGCGGCCTTGCCCACCATCACCCGCTCGATGGCGTCGGGATCGCCGCCGGCGGCGGCGTCGACCAGCTGCCGGGTCGTAGCCATGCCAGGCGTTGATCCCGGCGTTGGAGAGCACCCGCTTGCGCAGCTCGACCGGGTCGAAGGCGGCGACGTGGTCGAGGAAGCCGTCGATGGTGGCCGGCGGCGGGGCGGCGTGGGCCACCCCGAGGAGGGCCAGCCACACCTCGCCGCAGTCGGTGATCCGGGCCAGGATCTCACGGACTTCGTCGGATGCGTGGGTGTCGAAGTGTTCGAAGAAGCTCGGATCGATGTCGTCGGCGATCGCCTCCTTGCCCGATCGGGACTGGTACAGGAACAGCCCGAGGAGGAACTCGAACACCGGCGAGGCGACCACCGTTACCGGTAGACGCCTGCTGTGGTCGGTGAAGTCACGAACCCTGGGGTCGGTGGTCATCGGTTGCTCCGGTTCGATCGTTCGATACAGATCGAATGTACCACATGTACCGGATGTGTCAAGTCCCGCGTCGAGTGTTCGATGAAAGCGGGACGTGCCGGCCGGAGGTTACGCTGCCCGCCGATGAGAGCGGTGGTGTGCGACCAGGTCGGCGACCCGCCGTTGGTGCGGCGTGGGCGAGCTGCCCGAGCCGGTGGCGGCGCCCGGTCAGGTGGAGATCGTCGTCGCCGCCTCCGGGGCCAACTTCCCGGACGTGCTCATGGTCCGCGGGCAGTACCAGTTCCGGCCCGAGCCCCCGTTCGCTCCCGGCCTCGAGGTGGCGGGGACCGTCGCCTCGGGCGACGGGTTCTCGGCCGGGGCAGCGGGTGATGGCGTTCGTCCCCCACGGCGGGTGGGCGGAACGGGTGGTGGCGGATGCCGCCAACGTCTTCCCGATGCCGCCGGGGATGCCGTTCGAGGTCGGGGCGGTGCTCCCTGTCGTCTACGGCACCGCCATCCACGCCCTCGTCGACCGGGGCGGCTTGACCCCCGGCGAGACCCTGGTGGTGCTGGGCGGCGCCGGCGGCGTCGGGCTGGCGGCGGTGCAGGTGGGAAGAGCCCTCGGCGCGCGTGTGGTCGCCGTCGTGGGGTCCGACGACAAGCAGCGGGCGGCCACCGCTGCCGGGGCGGACGCCGTGGTGCGCCATGACCGCGACGACCTGCGCGACGCGCTCCGGGCCGCCGCCCCGGACGGGGTCGATGTGGTGTTCGATCCGGTGGGTGGCGATGCCACCGAGATCGCCTTCCGCAGCCTGTCCTGGGGCGGAAGGCTGCTGGTGGTCGGCTTCGCCGCCGGGGCCATCCCGGCCATCCCGGCGAACCTGCCGCTGCTGAAGGGCGCCTCTCTCGTGGGCGTGTTCTGGGGTCGCTTCGCCCAGCTGGAGCCCGAGGCCAATCGGGCCCACTTCGCCACGCTCACCGAGTGGTGGGAGCAGGGGAGGGTCGCCCCGACGATCACCGGTCGGTTCGGGCTCGACGACGGAGCCGGAGGTGCTCGCCCGGCTTGCCGGCCGCCGTGTCGTCGGCAAGCTGGTGATCACGCCGTGACAGGGTCGCCGTCCCGCTTCCCAAAGGGTCGATCGACCCATCCAGCGTATCCGGTCGCTCCGTTACGATTGCCATGTAGCTCAGGGGAACAGAGCCAGGTTCATCGGGGGAAGTCTGCGATGCACACGGTCTACATCGACTCCGAAATGGACGACGCCGCCAGGCGGCACCGCGTCTACGACGGGCAGATCTTCGTGTTCACGCCCCGCCGGAGCACCCGAGCGCTGATCGCCCATGCCCGGCACATGATCGAGGCGGCGTTCCCGGGGAAGGATCCCCGATATGCCCAGTTCGACATGACGGTGGAGGAGTACGTCGACGTCGTCGCCCCGCTGAAGCCGGCGTTCATCCACAACGCCAAGACCAAGCGGCTCATCCGGGCCGTGCTCACCGAGCTCGGCTGCGACCTCGACCGCACCTACCAGGACGTGCCGAGGCTGCGCATGGTCACCAGCGACTCCTACCTGACCGCAGGGGTGGGCTACGCCCACCCCCTGCACCGAGACGTGTGGTGGTCGGCGCCCCACGCCCAGCTCAACTGGTGGCTGCCCGTCTACGAGTTCGAGACCGAGTGCTCGATGGCCTTCCATCCCCGCGGGTGGGACCAGCCGGTGATGAACGGCTCCGCCGACTTCAACTACTACGAGTGGAACGCCGTCGGCCGAGCCCAGGCTGCATCGCAGATCACCAGCGACACCCGCGAGCAGCCCATCCCACGTGAGGACTTCGACCCAAACCCGCAGGTGCGCTTCGTGGTCCCGCCCGGCGGCATCGTGCTGTTCTCCGGTGCGCAACTCCACTCCACCGTGCCCAACACCTCTGGATACACCCGGTACAGCATCGACTTCCGCACCGTGAACCTCGACGACGTGATCGACGGAGTCGGGGCGCACAACATCGACAACGCCTCGACGGGCACGTCGCTGCGTGACTTCAAGAGGGCCTCCGACTTCGCCGACATGTCCGAAGCGGTTGTCGAGCGGTATGACATCGGCCCCAAGCCCGCCGATGGGGTGCTCGTCTACGCCCCGGCCTCCTAGGCAGGTCGCCGGCAGCCCCCGGTGTCGCCGGCAGCGAGGTGACTCCGCTCGAAAGACGGGGAGTGGCCAAGGCCGCTCGGTAGCATCGCCCGGCCCGCCGTCGTCAGCCGGAACCGGAGCGGAAACATTGCCAGCACCTCGCGAATATCCGTTCACCTATGACGGGCTGACCCGCGATGTGCTGCTGATCGACGGCCCCGGGCCCCGCGTCGTCCTGCTCCACGAGGTAGGTGGCGTCAGTCGGGCCTGCCTCGACTTCGCCGACGCCCTCGCCGGCGACTTCCAGGTCCACATCCCGGTCCTCCACGGGTATCCCGGGCAGGTCCTCGACGGCACGGTCACCGGGACGAAGGACCCGCTGCGCAAGGCCCGATTCATCTGCATACGCCGAGAGTTCGCCATGCTCAGCGCCGGCCGGTCGAGCCCGATAAGCGGTTGGCTGCGGGCCCTGTGCCGCCACGTCGCCGAGGGGACGCCGGGCACCGTCGGCGTCATCGGAATGTGCCTCACCGGCGGCTTGGTCTTCTCGTTGGTGCTCGACCCAAGCGTCGGCGCCGCCGTTGCCAGCCAGCCCAGCGTCCCGCTGCGCCCCAGGGCAAAGCAGGTGAGCGCCGCCGAGCTGGGCGACCGCCAGAGCCGGGTGGAGCAGGCGGTGGCCACCGGCACCCCGGTGCTCGGGCTCCGGTTCTCCGATGACACCATGTGCACGGGCGCCCGCCTCGACCGCATCGAAGACGTGTACGCCGCCGGCGGTGGCCGCTTCACCCGGTATTCGCCCCAGCCCCCGGCGAAGGACATCCCCGGCCCTCCCGACTCGCACGCCGTGTTGACCGATCACGCCGACCGAGCCCCGGGGGCCCGCGACGGTGGTGCGGGCGTTCCTGCTCGAGCACCTGGGGACCACCTAGTGGCCCGGCCCGAAGTCGTCGAGCTCCGCATCCACGGGGTCGGCGGGGGCAGCGCCCGAGACCAACTCGGTGAGGACGTGGTGGCGATCGGCGATGCCGCAGACGACATCGCCGGGTTCTGGGAAGACCCCGAGCCTGTTGGCGACCCGCCGCGCTCCCGGCAGGTCTACTCGTGGGGCGGGTTCTCGGCGCGTAACGCCACCAGGGCACTCTGGGTGTTCCTCCTCCCGTTCACCGTGGTCAACGTGGCCGGCTGGATGGTCGATCCCGCCGCCGGCCCGCGGGCGACGGCGGCGCAGCGAGGTCTGGTCCGCGTCGTCGCCTACCTCCAGACCGTGCTGCTCATGGTCTGGATCGCCTCCCTGGCCTTCGCCGCGCTGGCCGACGAGCCGTTGAGCCGCCGGCTGGCCCTCGCCGCAGGCGTCGCCACATTGGCACTGGCCGTCGTCGCCGTCGCCACCATCCGCAGCCGCCGGTACGAGGAGTTCGGTGCCCCCGACGGTGCTGATGAGGTCGATGCCGTCGCCGACGACGACCTGGGGCTCGCCGACCCCGAGTTCTGGCAGACCGCCCCCGTGCTCAAGGCGCTGCGCCGAGGTGAGCTCGGCCTCGCCGCCGCCGCCGTCGCCTTCCTGCCGGCGTACTCGGTGTGGCGGGCCACCGACGAGGCGCTCCCTCTCGGGGTGGCTGTCGCCGCCGGTCTGGTGGGCTCGACGGCGATGGTGGTCGGCTTGGCCCGCCGATGGGGGCGTGTCGCCACCTCGCTGGCAGTGGCCGGTGCGCTCGTCGTCGCCGCTTCGATCGCCGTCGCCTGGTCGGCGGACCTGCCGCAGCCGACGACCTCGTTCGACGACCTGTGGGGCACGGCACCGCTCTGGGCCCTGCTGGTGTCGGGGTTGGTGGTGGCGACCCTCGCCGTGGTCGAGTGCCTCGCCTGGCGCCGGCGGGGTGGGGGAGTCGTGGTGTGGTCCAACGGACTGACTGCCGGTCGCTTCCGTCTCCTCGCCGTCCTCGCCGGGCTGGTCGCCGTGGTCCTCGTCGTGTGGCTGGCGGATGGCACCCTCACCCCGCCCGGGGCCTGGGCCTACGTCGTCGGGGTGCTCGTCGTCCTCCTGCCTGCCGGGGTGGTCGTGCTGGCCAGCCGACGCACCACCGCCGGGGTTCTCTGCGCGCTCGCCGCGGCAGCCACCGGGCTGCTCGCCGCCGCCGCCAACGACGTCTGGTGGCTCGGGGTGGCGGCAGCCACCGCCGCCTTCCTGGTCACCGCCATCGCCGAGACCGGGCGGCGAGACCGCTACCGCTGGCTCCCGGTGACCACGGTCAGTGCCCTGTCGCTGCTGTTGCTTTCGGTCACCGGCAGCGGGCTGAGCTGGGTCGTCGACCGGTGGCGGGGGGATGACATGCTGCCGACCGGGTATGCCTGGGTGACCGCGGTGTTCACCGGCGCCGTCATCGCCGCTGCGCTTGGGGCGGTGGTGTACCTCCTGTTCCGCCGCTGGGAAGCGTGGCCGGTCTCCCGGGTCACCAAGGAGTACTGGGGTCAGGCGGAGCCGTGCCGCACCGTGATGGCGACCAAGGCGGGAAGACGGCGGGCGGTGTCCGACCTGGCCGGGAGCGTCGACGTCCTCATCACCGTGGTGGTGTGGGTGGCCGCATCGGCCCTCCTCGTCGGCGTGATCCGTGCCGGCCGACCGGCGATGGACCTGTGGTCGCTCGACCGTGTGCACTTCGCCCTCGCCGAGAACCCGTGGCCCCGGTCGTGGAGCTGGCTGGCGACCGCCGGCGCGGTCCTGGGCGTGGCGCTCCCCGTCGTCGCCTTCGCCATCCTGGTGGCAGCGTTCCGCTTCCCCGCCATCCGGCGCATCGTCGCGCGTGGTGTGGGACGTCGGCACGTTCTGGCCACGCCGCTTCCACCCCCTGGCGCCACCGGCCTACGCCGAGCGTGCCATCCCGGAGCTGGTCGGTCACATCACCACCCTGGTGGAATCAGAGGGAAAGGGAGTGGTGATCGTCGGCCACAGCCAGGGGGCGGTGCTGTCGCTGGCGTGCGCCCTACAGCTGAACGGCGTCGACCCGCACCGCTTGGCGGCTCTCACCCACGGGTCTCCGGTCGGCCGGTACTACCGCCGCTTCTGGCCCGGGGTGTTCGGCGGCGGGCTCGCCGCCGGGGTGGCCTCGTCCTGGGATGACGGCGGGGGTGGGGAACGCTGGTGGAACGTGTTCCGGCTGACGGACCCGATCGGCGGGCCCCTGTTCACCGGGCCGGACGAGCGGATCGGCCTCCCTCCCACCGACGTCTGCCTCCCCGATCCCCGGCCGGCCCGTACCGGCTGCCCCGAGCCCAAGGGGCACATGGGCCATCTGTCCGATCCCGACGTGAGGGCCAAGCTCGACGAGCTGGGTGTCGCGGTGAGGCCGTGAACGACTCCGGCGGCGACCTCCCCGATGCCGACCAGAGGTTCTACTGGTGCGTCGAGCACGACCGGGTCGAGTCCGGTGACGAGCGATGCCCGCTGCGGAACCTGCTCGGGCCCTACTCGGACCTGGCGGCGGCGGAACGCGCCCTCGACACCGTCCGCCGTCGCAACGAGCAGGCCGACGCCGAGGAGCGCCGCTGGGATTGACCGGTACGCTTCCGGGGCGGAACCTGAGCTCAAGCCGCGAACTTTGAGCGAGTGAACACACCACATGGCGTCACTCGCTCAAAGTTGCAGGGCGCGGCCGCCCAAGGCGCTCGAGCGAGAAGTCAAGGTGACCATTCGTCGACGGTGAGGGCGACGATCCTCGGCTTGCCGTCTTCGTAGTCGACCGACACGTACCAGGTGTTCCAGTCGAGCCCGCCGTACTGGGGGTCGTCGCCCGGGTCGTACAGGCCGGCATAGTTGAACCCGCCGAGCTCGTAGGGGATGGCGAACTCGGGGAGCCGCCCGTTGCCGCCGGACACCGGCTGGTTGAACATGAGCACCCGGTCGGGGTCGTCGTAGACGTCCAGCCAGCGGTCGGTGATCGCCTCGGCGAAGGTGCGGCTCGGGATCTCCGCCAGTTGGGCCGGGTCGGACTCGTCGAGGGCCGCCGACGGCCACTTGTAGGTGGTGGGGTCGGTCAGGATGCCGTCCAGCTCGGACCGGGTGAAGTGGATCGGGTCGGCGTGGTGCGCCACGTACAGACCTCTCGCCGACACCATCGGGCGGATGTCGCCGTCGGCGGCGATGGCGGCGGCGAAGTCGTCGAGCAGGACGGCCACCCGGTCGTCGGCAGCGAAGGCGGCGGCCCCGACGATGGCGCCCAGGTAGGTGGCGTTGACCCACCCGGTGCCGGTAGGCGTGGCGATCTCGGCCCACACCGACGACCCGACCACTTCGGTCTCGCCCAGCCGGTGGACCACGGCGCCGGGGATGATCTCGCCGATCACAGGATTGTCCACCCCGGCGCCGGTGCGAACGTTCAGCGTGTCGTCGTCGGCGACCAACACCACTCGGCCGAGCTGGGCGCTGGCGATACCGCTGGTCGGGGGGAGCTCGTCCTGGGTCCAGATCTCGGCCCCGTCAGGGGCGCCACCAGCCGGTCCGATGGGCAGCACCGAGAAGAAGTCGCCGTTCTCGACGGGGGGATGGTCGAGGAAGATGCCTTCGCTGGAGAACACCAAGACCTGCTCGCCGTCGAGCCGGAAGTCGACGCGGTCGATCGACTCGAACTGAGTCAGGGTGTAGACCACCTGGGCCAGCCGGCTGGTCATCGAGAAGCTGCCGCCGCCCGCCTCGAACTCGCGGGACAGGTCGATGGTGGCGAGCCCGTCGTCGATGTCCAGCCCGAGCAGCAGCGTGTCGGTGGGGACTGCGCTGGACAGCCCCGACCCCTCCTCGGCGGCAGTAGGACCGGCGATGAGCGAGCGGATGGCGTTGGCGGCGATCGAAGGAGTCTCCACCGCGCGGGTGACCGTGGCGGCGTAGGTGCCGTCGGCGACGAAGTAGACGTCGACGAACACCTCGGTCGCCTCGGCGGGCGGCTCGGTCGTCGGCACCCCGAGCGCGGTCGTGGTGGTGCTCGACTCGCCGCCACCGGACGTCGTGGTCGTCGTGTCGCCGACGGACGGTGGCGAGGTCGTCGTGGCGTCGACTCCTGGTGAGCCCACCGTGCCGCCGCTGCCCACGTCGCTGCCGCCGCAGGCGACGAGGGCCGTGGCGAGGGCGATCGTGGCAGTGAGTGTGCGGTAGAGCGTTGTGCGGCGCATCAGGTGCCTCCGGTGAAGGGTCGTGCACCCTCACTCTCCGCCGCCGGCATCGCCCCGCCATCACCACCCGGTAACGATGTGGTAACAGGGACGCGGAGTCGGAACACCATGCCGCGGCCCCCCGGGCCATGGTGCGCGGTGAGGTCTCCGCCCATGCGGGCGGCGTGGCGGGCGGCGATCGACAGCCCCAGCCCGGTGCCACCCCGCCGGGAGGGGTCCACCATGAAGAACCGGTCGAAGAGGTGGGGGAGCGCCTCGTCGGGAACTCCCGGTCCGGTGTCGGCAACCTCGACGACGAGGACGTCGTCGTCGATCGAGGCGCCGACGGTGACCGCCGCCCCAGGGGCGTGAGCCGCTGGCGTTGTCGAGCAGGTTGGCCACCACCCGTTCCAGCCCGAGCCGGTCGGCGGTGACCTGAGGACGGCTGGAAACCGAGAGCACCGCTTCGGGGAGCCGTTCGGCCACAACCGCGCCGAGGAAGGCGGTGACGTCGATCGTCGACACCTCCGCGGGGAAGTGGTCGCTGTCGAGTCGGGAGACCTCGAGCAGGTCGTCGACCAGCCGGCGCAACCGGGCGACGTCCCCGCCGAGCATCTCGGCGGCGCGGCGGGCGGGCGGGGGGAGCGACCCGAGGTGTGGCTCCACCAGCGCCACCTCGTTGACCAGGGCGGTCAGCGGGGTGCGCAGCTCGTGGGAGACGTCGCCGACGAAGCGGCGTTCCCTGGCCCGCGAGTCCTCCAGCTCGGCGATCTTCTCCTGCAGCGAGGCGGCCATCTCGTTGAACGCCACCGCCAGGGCGGCCATCTCGTCACCGCCCTCCTCGGCCAGGCGCACATCGAGGTCGCCCCCGGCCATGAGGTGCGCCCCACGCGAGGCGGCCCCGACCGGGCGGAGCACGGTGCGGGCGATCAGACCAGCCACCAGCGCTCCGAGGAGGGCGACCACCAGGCCGGCCAACACCAGCGTGCGCCGCAGGTCGGCGAGAGCCCCGTCGACGGCGGCGGCGGAGTACTCGAAGTAGAAGTCGGGACCGACCTCGGGGCGACGGGCACCGACCAGCAGTGCCGGACCGCCGCCGAGCTCCACGAACTGGTACCCGACCTCGCCGTCGGCGACCAGGGCGACCAACTCGGGGGAGAGACGGGTCGCGGTGTCGACCATGGCGAGCGACGAGGCGAACGGGTCCCCGTCGCCGAAGTCGACGAGCACCCCGTCGGTGCCCCGCAGCACGAAGCGGTCGAGCAGGCCGCTGGCGGCGAAGTCCTCGCGGTCGGCGCCGGCGGGCAGGACGTCGGTGGTGGCCAGCTCGGTGACGTTGAACCTGGTGCGATCCAGCGAGTCGTCGACCAGCTGGGTGCGCAACGAGCGCTCCACCAGCAGGTACCCGAGACCTCCCACCGCCACCGCGGTGACGGCGACCAGGGCGATGACCGTGACCACCAGCCGGGACCGGAAGCTGCCCAGCATCAGCGGGCGGCCCGGTAGCCCACGCCGCGCACCGTCTCGATCACCGCCGGCGCCCCCGGCGCCACCTCGAGCTTGGCACGGAGCCGCTGCACGGCGACGTCGACCAGGCGTGAGTCGCCCAGGTACCCGATGTCCCACACCCGTTCGAGCAGCATCTCGCGGGTGAACACCTGGCCGGGCCGCCGAGCCAGCTCGACCAGCAGGCGGAACTCCGTCGGGGTCAACGCCACTTCGTCGCCCCCCCGGGTCACGCGGTGGCCGAGGACATCGACGTGGACGTCCCCCAGCGTCACGGTCTCCGCAGGCTCCAACTGATGGGCGCGGCGCAGCGCCGCCCGGATGCGGGCCACCAGGACCGGCATCTCGAACGGCTTGGTGACGTAGTCGTCGGCACCCGATTCCAACCCGACCACCACGTCGACCGTCTCGGCCCGTGCGGTGAGCATCACCACCGGCACCGACGACTCGGCCCGGATCGCCCGGATCACCTCGAGCCCGTCGACATACGGAAGCATGATGTCGAGAACCACCAGGTCGGGTCGCCGCCTTCGGAAGGCGGTCAGCCCGGCCCGCCCGTCGGCGGCGGTGTCGACCCGGAAGCCCGCCTGCTCCAGGCCGATCGTGGTGGTCTCCCGGATCGACGGGTCGTCCTCGACCAGCAGGATGGTGGCGTCCACGTCGTCTCAGGTCTTGGGCAGGGCCGACCGCGGGTAGTTGCCGGCGGCGTTCCACACGATCCACCCGAAGCCGCGGGCCTCGGCCTCGGCGATGGCGGCGGCGATCTCCCGCGGGCTCCAGTAGAAGCCCTGCAGCCAGGGTCGGATCAGGGTGCCCGGGGCGACCCTGGCCGCGGCGTCGTCGAGCGCGTCGGCGGTCACCTCGGCGGGATGCTCGTTGGGGTCCTCGAACCCGAGCCATCCGGGGGAGTAGTGGCTGGGGTACACCATCGGGCTGAGGGCGTCGACGGCGGTGGAGAGCTCCTCGGGCCGCTGCCCGATGCCCTCGTCGCCGGCGGACGACATCACTATTCCGAACACCGCCGCCGACACGGCGCAGCCGATCGGGTGCAGGCGGCTCCTGGCCTGGTCGAGGAAGCCGCGGATCGCCTCGACCCTCAGGTCGGCGGTGAGCGGCTGTGCCTCCTCGGCGGCGGTCGCCGTCTCCCCCGCCGGGAAGCGGACGTAGTCGAACTGGACCTCGTCGAACCCGAGGCGGCACGCCTCGACCGCCAGGCGGATCGGGTACGTCCAGTTGTCCCGGTCCCGCGGGTTGACCCAGAACCCGGCCAGGTGGGCGCCGGGATCGTCGGCCCACACCTGGTCCTCGAAGGTGACCACCCGGGTGATGGCGTAGAGCCCGGCGTCGTGCGCCCAGCGGACCGCCCGAACCGGGTCGTACGTCTCGTCGACGGCGCCGAGTGCCGTAGCCCGTGGCACCTCGGTGGCGTAGCGAACCCGTCCGGTCTCGTCCTTGGTGTCGAAGACGAGGGCGTTGACCGTTGTCCCACGGATCACGTCGAGCAGCGCCTCGAACTGCTCGCGGTCCCCGGCCACCTCGGGGATCGCCCGCACCCCGCGAACCACCCGGGGCTCGAGCTCGATGTCGAGGTGCGAGCGCCTGCCGCGCCAGCTCACCTCGCGGGGCATCCAGCCGGGGCGGGCCACCGTCAGCGGCCCGACCGGCACCTGCTCGAGGCTGAACGAGCCCTTCCCATTGGTGACCGCGGTGGCGTCACCGGTGGCGGTCACCACCGCCGCCCGGAGGGGCGTCCCGTCGGCGGCGGTGACCGTGCCGGTGACGTCGCGCAGAGGGATCGTCGTTGTCGTGGTGGTCGAGGTCGACGTGGTGGTGATCGGCGGCAGCGTCGTCAACGGCGGAGGGTCGGTGGTGGTGGTGGTGGTGGTGCTCGTCGGGGTGGCGGTGGTCGGTACCCCGGTGGACGCGGCAGGAGCGGCGGTCTCGCCGCCGACCACGGTGCAGCCGGTGAGAGAGAGGCCGAGGGCGACGGGGGCGAGGATGGCAGGGAGCCGGCCCATGGAGCCAGGGTACCGACGCCGCCCGGTTGTGCCGGGGATGTCGGGTCACGGCCCGCGATGGGGTAGGGGCCCCATCTGCGGGAGGAGCTCGGCGGGAATGTCCAGCCGCGATGGGTAGGGCCCATCTGCGGGAGGCTCGGCGGGAATGTCCAGCCCGCGACGGGTAGGGGCCCCATCTGCGGGAGGAGGCGAGCGTCAGCTCGCCGGGTATGTCACAGCCAGCCGCTGCGGCGGAAGCTGCGGTGCAGGAGGAGCGCCACCCCCACCATCAACACCATGACGGCGAAGAAGCCCCACCACTGGTCCAGCCCGGGGATGTGGACGAAGTTCATCCCGAAGACACCGGTGACCAGGGTCGGGACCACGCCGATCGCCAGCCACGCCGAGATCTTGCGCATGTCCTCGTTCTGTCGGACGCCGATCTGGGTGAGGTTGGCATCGAGGATCGAGGTGAGCAGGTCCCGGTCCTGGTCGGCCGCCGAGAGGACCCGCACCGCGTGGTCGTACACGTCTCGGAAGTAGGCCGCCGATCCGGGGTGCACCTGCCGGATCTCCCCCCTCGAGAGGCGCAACAGCGGGTCGAGCAGGGAGCCGACCGCGATCTTGAACTCCAAGACCTCGCGCTTGAGGAAGTAGATCCGCTCGGTGGGGTTGGTCGAATCGGCCGAGAAGACATCCTGCTCGACCTCCCCGATGTCGTTGTCCAATCCCGCCACCACCGGGGCGTAGTCGTCGACGACGCGGTCCATCACCGCGTGGAGCACGGCGGTGGGACCGTACTCGAGCCTGTCCGGAGCCTCCTCCAGCTCGCGGCGCACCGAGCCCAGCTCGCTCGCCTTGCCGTGGCGGACGATGACGACGTAGTTACGGCCGACCAGCATGATGATCTCGCCGAACTCGATCTCCTCGGTGTCATCGAGGTAGCGGGCCGTCTTGAGAACGACGAGCAGCGAGCCTTCGTACACCTCGAGCTTGGGACGCTGATGCGCGGCCACCGCGTCCTCGGCGGCCAATTCGTGCAACCCGAACTCGATCCGGACCTCGTCGAACTCCTCGCGGGTCGGTTCGTAGAGGCCGAGCCAGACGAATGCGTCGTCTTCGACGCGGTCGAGAGCGCCGTCGATCGACAGCGTCTCGGTGATCCGCTTGCCCTTCTGGTACACCGCACAGTCGATGATCACCCGGTCATGATGCCACCTTCGCCAGGCGGCATTCGAGACGACGGGGCCGAGCGGGATCCGCCGGGGGCGGCAGGGGGGCGATGGTACGATGCGGCGCGCTCGAACGGGGTGCGTGGCGCCAACCCCACGCCGGTGTCCAAGGCGTGATCCGCGTGAAAGGACCGTCATGGCCGAGGCTCTGACCCGCGTCTACCGCAAGGGCGTCCTCGACGACACCGGCTTCCCGGTAGCCGACGTCTCCGACCTCCTCGCCGAGGACGACACGCTGGTCTGGGTCGACCTTTGCGGGCCATCGAAAGAGCAACTCCACGAGCTCGCCGGCGAATTGGGGCTGCACGAGCTGGCGGTCGAGGACGCAATCGGTGCTCATCAACGGCCGAAGCTGGACCGGTACGCCAGCCACCTGTTCGTGTCCACCCAGGCGGTTCGTCTCGCCACCGCCGCCGGGCCGACTCGACGAGATCGAGGTCGACGCCTTCGTCAGCCACCGCTGGCTGATCACCGTCCGCGATGACGACCGTTTCCCCATCGAGCCGGTCCTGGCGCGTTGCGACCGCTCCCCGGACCTCGTCGCTCACGGGGTCGGCTTCCTGCTCTACGGGCTGCTCGACGTCGTCATCGACGGGTACTTCGATGCCATCGAGGCGTTCGACGAGTACTACGAGGACGTGAGTGGCGCCATGTTTGCGGAGAAGCCCCTCGAGCCCTCCCAGCAGCGTCAATGGTTCGAGATGCGCCGGGCGATGGTCCGCTTCCATCGTCTCGTCGTGCCGATGCGCGAGGCGGTCAGCAGTCTCATGCGACGGGAACATCCCGCCGTGACGGAAGAGTTGTACCCCTACTTCCAGGATGTCTACGACCACATCCTGCGGGTCTCCGAGTCCTCGGACTCCCTCCGCGACCTGGTGGGCACCATCGTCGAGACCAACCTCAGCCTGCGTGACTTTCGACAGAACCTCATAGTCAAGAAGGTCTCGAGTTGGGCCGCCATCATTGCCGTGCCCGCCCTCGTCACCGGCTACTACGGGATGAACGTCCCCTATCCGGGAGCGGGAAGCACCTGGGGGGTCGTCGCCTCGACGGTCCTGATAGCGGCGGCGAGCTTCGTCCTCTACCGGGTCTTCCGCCGCCGCGACTGGCTCTGACCGGGGAGCCGATGACCGAACGTCGCCGACCCACCATGCGCTCCCTGGTTCGAAGCCGCCGGGCGCGCGGGCCGCGCCGACACCACCGATGGCTCGGAGGCGATGGCCGACGACAAGGAGCGCGGGGAACGTGCATCGCGCATCGTCGACAGCGCCGTGTACGTCGACGGCATCCGGGTCGCCTCACCCGGGTCACTCGCCGAGACCTACGCCGCCCTCGCCGAACAGCCGGACGGCATGGCCTGGATCGGGCTGTATCGGCCGGAGCAGCACGAGGTGGCCTCCCTGGCATCCGAGTTCAAGATCCACGAGCTCGCCGTCGAGGACGCCATCGTCGCCCACCAACGTCCCAAGCTGGAACGCTATGGCGACATCCTGCTGGTGGTGCTTCGCCCGGCCCGGTACCTCGACGACATCGAGGAGGTCGAGTTCGGCGAGGTCCACGTCTTCGTCGGCCCCGACTTCGTGCTCACCGTTCGCCACAGCGAGGCCCCCGACCTCGGTGCGGTTCGGCGGCGGCTGGAGAGCCAACCCGAACTCCTGCGACGTGGCCCCGAGGCGGTTCTGTACGCCATCCTCGACCGAGTGGTCGACGGGTACTACCCGGTGGTCGCAGGTGTCGGCAACGACATCGACGAGATCGAGACCGAGGTGTTCAGCGGTGACCCCAAGGTGTCCCGGCGGATCTACGAGCTCCTCAGAGAGGTCACCGAGTTCCAGCGCGCCACCGGGCCCCTGATCGAGGTGATGAGGGCGTTGGGAGCGGGCTTCGCCAAGTACGCCATCGACGAGGAGCTCCAGAGGTACCTGCGTGACGTCGAGGATCACATCACCCAGGTCTGTGAGCGGGTCGAGGAGTTCCGTCAGCTGCTCCGCGACATGCTCACCGTCAACGCCACCCTCGTCGCCCAGCAGCAGAACGAGGAGATGAAGAACCTGGCCACGGCCAGCAATGCGCAGAACGAGGAGGTCAAGAAGATCTCCGCGTGGGCGGCCATCCTCTTCGCCCCCACGCTGATCGCCACGATCTACGGCATGAACTTCGAGCACATGCCCGAGTTCGGCTGGGCCTACGGGTACCTGTTCGCCTTGTTCCTCATGGCGGTGACCTGCGTCGGGCTGTACGTGGTCTTCAAACGCCGCGACTGGCTGTGACACGCCTCTCGGTCAGGTCCGCCGTCAGGGCGCGACATGACCGAACCTGAGGTTCTCACCTATCGGAGCGATAGGTGATTGCCTGATTTCGGACGTCGGCTCGGCCAGCGCCGCGGTCACCCCGTGATTACGGTGGCGCGATGATTCTCGCCCCGCTTCCCGAACCGCTGGTGCCGACCCTCGATGCCCTGCACGGCTTCGCCAAGGCGCTCGGCGCCGTCGTCCGGGAGCACGCCCCGGCGCGGCCGCACTGGTGGCACCTCGGCCTGATGGTCCGGCCCGACGGTCTCGCCACCGTCGCGGTGCCGTTGCCGGGCGGGGGCGCCATGGCGGTCCGGCTCGACCCGGTCGCCGCCGAGGTCGAGGCGCGATCCAGTCGGGGCGAAGGTTTGTCGGTGGACCTGCGCGGCGCTACCCCGGCCGACCTCGCCGCCGAGCTGGCACGGTTCGACGCACGGTGCGGCCTGGGGCCCGAGCTCGACCGCTCCCGTGTCCCGGAGGGCGCCGTCGACCCGGATTGGGATGTGGCCGCCGCCTACATGGGTGTGCTGGTCGACCTGGCCGAGGCGTTGGAGCGCCGGCGATCGGTCCTGGGTGCCGCCGCCGGGCCCGTGGTGGTGTGGCCCCACGGCTTCGACCTCGCCTTCGAGTGGTTCGGGACCAGGCAGGTGTCGGGCGACGACGGGAGGGCGGCGCCGGCCCAACTCAACCTGGGGTTCTCCCCCTACGACGGTGGCTACCTGTACTCGAACCCATGGCCATTCGACGCCGCCTTGACCGGCGAGCCGCTGCCGGCAGGCGCGTCGTGGCACCAAGGCGACTGGCAGGGGACCATCCTCCCCTACGCCGAGGTGGCGGGCCGTGACGACGGCGTTGAGCGATTGCTCACCTACGCCGAGGCGGTCCATCGCATCGCCCGGCCGACACTGGACACCGAGGAGTAGGCGGCCATGCCCGATCCGCACCTGGAGGCGTTGCTGTCGGCCCGCCTGTTCCTGGAGCCGCAACTGGTCGGCGGCCGCGTCTACTTCCTCTCCAACCTCGGAGGGCATCTGTCGCTGTACGCCATGGATGCTGCCGGTTCCGTGCCCGAGCAGCTGCTCCCACCCACCATCGCCATGCAGAACCCCGACCTGGTCGACGGCGAGTCCTTCGTGGTCATCCCCGGGCTCGACCGGATCTTGGTGGTCCTCGACCGTGACGGGGACGAGCGCTACCGGCCGTACCTGATCCCGATGTCGGGAGGCTTCCCGAAGCCGCTCGCCCCGGACACGCTCGGCGGCGTTCGTAGCGTCCACATCGCCGGGGTCAACCAGGCAACCGGGGTCGCCTACCTGGTGGCGGAGTCGCTCGACGAGTCCCTGGGGACGGTGCACCGGGTCGATGTCGCCACCGGGAGCGCCGAGGCGGTCGGCGAGAGCGCCTGGGTGCCCGAGCCGGTCGCCTGGACATCCGACGACGGCCGCCTCTTCGCCCTGGAGCCCTACAGCTTGGGCGACACTGTGCTCGTCGAGCTCGGCGGCGACGGCCCTCGGCCGTTGTGGGGTACCCGCCTCGACGATCGGCGCCCCGACGAGGATCATCCGCTGTCCGGGTTCTCGGACGCGGTGATGAGCCCGAGCGGTTCGGCGCTGCTGATCGTCACCGCGCTGTTCGACGACGCCTACTCGGTGGGCTACCTCCCGCTCGATGCGCCCGGCGACGTCGAGGAGGTGGAGGTCGAGGGGGTGGTTCACACCGGTCACGGCGAGCTGGACCTGTTGGAACGGCTCGGCGACGGTGATAGCTACCTCGTCGGTTACAACATCGACGGCTGCTCGTGGGTGTACCACGGTACGTTCGACGAGGGACGGCGCCGGATCACCCTCGACCGCGTCCTGTGCGGCGAGGGTGCCCTGGCCGACGGGGAGCTCCATGGGATCCACCACGACGCAGCCTCGGGCGGGTTCGTGGCGTCGTACTGCACGGCGACCGACCCGACCCAGCTGTACCTGATCGATGCGGATCCGGCCATCGCCCCGCGCCGGGTCACCAACGAGCGACCCCTCGGCCTCGACCCCGACCTGCTCTCGCCCGGCGTCGACGCCTCGTTCGTGTCGTACGACGGGCTGCGGGTCTCCGCTCGGCTGTACCTGCCCAGCGGGCGACTGGGCCACACCGGGCCCCGCCCCGTCGTCCTGTACATCCACGGCGGCCCGCAGAGCCAGGAACGACCCAACTTCGCCTGGTTCTCGATGCCGTTGATCCAGTACCTCACGCTGCGCGGCTTCGCCGTGTTCGTCCCCAACGCCCGGGGATCGACCGGGTACGGGCTCGGATACGCCAAGCGGGTCGACGGCGACTGGGGCGGGCTCGACCGACTCGACCACGTGTGGGCGATGACCGAGGTCCTGCCCGCCGACGGGCGGCTCGACACCGACCGGGCGGCGGTGGTGGGCCGGTCGTACGGCGGCTACATGGCGCTGATGCTGGCCGGCCGCCATCCCGAGCTGTGGGCGGCGGCGTGCGACATGTTCGGCCCGTACGACCTCCTCACGTTCCTGGATCGGATTCCCGAGACGTGGAAGCCGTACTTCAGCCTCTCCGTGGGCGACCCGGAGCGTGACCGCGACCTGCTGGTCGACCGTTCACCGGCCACCCATCTCGACGGGCTCGCCTGCCCGCTGCTGGTGATCCAAGGGGCCAACGATCCCCGGGTGGTCGAGGCGGAGTCCGCCGACCTGGTGGCCCGGCTGCGTGCCGACGGCAAGGAGGTGGATTACCTCGCCTTCCCCGACGAGGGCCACGACGTCCTCAAGCTCGCCAACCGGGTGCGGTGCTACGCCGCCATCGCCGACTTCTTCACCGAGCGGCTCAAGCCCTAGCGGTGCACCCCAGCCACGCTGGTCACTCCTCGACCAGGGTGATCCCGCCTTGCAGGATGTCGGCGGCCCGGCCCGAGATCGACCCACTGGCGATGTGGACGTAGAGGTTCTCGCCGGGACAGGTGGTGGCGGCGTGGTCGCGGTGGCCGGTGATCTCGGTGACCGGCACGTCGAACCTCCCGGCACCGTAGGCGACGATGCGGGCCAGGGTCTCCAGCTGGCCGGCGGTGGGGACGTCCACCTCGAAGAAGCCCTCGACCACGACCAGGAGGTGCCCAAAGGGGTCGTAGTCGGTGTCGGTGTCTCCCGCCTTGGTCCACGATCGGCCCTCCCAGAGCGTGCCGTCCCGTCCGACGATGTAGTGGTAGGCGAGGTCGGGCCAGCCCAGGCTGAGGTGATGGGCTTGCCAGCCACGGAACTGGGCTGGGCCGACGGTGCCGGTGGCGGTCCCGGCATGATGGATGGTGATCCGGCTGATGTCGTGGTCGGTCATCCCGGGCTCCGGAGGCAGGGCACCCCACGCCTGGCGCGGCAGCAGCGTCACCGTCACCGGGTCGGTGAGGACCTCGCAGGTCCTCGCCAGGTCGGCTCCCGGAGCGCCGTGGCAGGTGTCAGAGCCCGTTCCGCCGTTCAGGGTGTCGTCGCCGGCACCCCCAGACACGTCGTCGGCCCCGGCACCACCGTTCACCGTGTCCCTGGCGTTCCCGCCACCCAGATCGTCGGCACCGCCGACACCGCTGAGGAGGTCCGCCCCTGGCCCGCCACTGAGGGTGTCGTCACCTCCCGCCGCCCACAGGGTGTCGTCGCCGGGGCCGCCGGCGAGGTCGTCGCTGCGGACACCGCCTTTCAGGGCGTCGTTGCCGGCTCCGCCCTGGAGGACGTCGGGACCTTCGCCGCCGATGAGCGTGTCGGCACCAGCACCGGCATACAGGGAATCCCTTCGCGGACCGCCGCGTAGCTGATCGCTCCCATCACCGCCGTAGATGGTGTCGGCGCCCTTGCCCCCGACCAGCGTGTCACCTCCACGGCCGCCGCAGATGACATCGTTGCCACCCCGCCCGTCGACCGTGTCCGGGCCCGACCCGGCGGTGATCACGTCGGCGCCCGGGGTGCCGGTGATGACATCGCGGCCGTCGGTGCCGTCGATGGTGGCGATGCGCCCGTCGCAGGCGCCCGTCGCCGAGGTCACCTGGGCAGAAGGGGGTCGGTGATGGATCGGCGACCCCGATGGGGCGAGGCCGGCCGTAACCAGAACGAGGACGAGGGCCGGCACCAGTCGGACGGCGCGCACCAGAACCCCTCTCGTCCGGCCGGGCGTCCCCGGCGCCGGTGTTCCGTCCCCTCAGGGGAGGGGAGAGATCGTCACTCCTGGCCGATGTCCTCGTTCCAGAGCTCGGGGTTGGCGGCGATGAACGTCTCCATCATCGCCACGCACCGTGAGTCATCGACCACGGTGACCTCGACACCGGCCTCCTCGAGGAGGTGCTGCGGTCCCTGGAACGTCCGGTCCTCGCCGACGACCACCTGCCCGATGCCGTAGAGGAGGGCGGCGCCGGTGCACATCGAACACGGCGACAGCGTCGAGTAGAGGGTCGCCCGCCGGTAAGCCGACGCCGGGAGCCGGCCGGCATCCTCGAGGCAGTCCATCTCGGCGTGGAGCACGACACTTCCCTGTTGCACCCGGCGGTTGTGGCCCCGGCCGGCGATGCGGCCGTCGACCACCAGCACCGACCCGATCGGAATGCCGCCTTCGGCTCGCCCGGCCTCCGCCTCGGCCACGGCGGCATCGAGGTATTGGTCGGGAGCGGGCCCGGTCACCACTCGAGGATCACCTTGCCGCACTCACCGCTCCGCACCATGTCGAACGCCGCCGCGTAGTCCTCGAAGGGGTAGTGGTGGGTTATCACCGCGGTCACGTCGAGCCCGGTCTGGAGCATCGCCAGGGTCTTGTACCAGGTCTCGAACATGCGTCGCCCGTAGATCCCGCGCAACGTCAATCCCTTGAAGATGATCTCGTTCCAGTCGATCGGGGCATTGGCGGATGGGATCCCGAGCAGGGCGACCTGGCCGCCGTTGTTCATCGTCGAGATCATGTCGTGGAGCGCCGAGGACACGCCCGACATCTCCATGCCAACATCGAAGCCCTCCAGCATCCCCAGGTCGGCCATCACCTCGACCAGGCTCGTCGAAGTCACGTCGACGGCCCGGTCCACCCCGACGGTCGAGGCGATCGCCAGCCGGTAGCGGTTGATGTCGGTGACCACCACGTAGCGGGCACCCACATGGCGGGCGATCGCCGCCGCCATCACCCCGATGGGCCCGGCGCCGGTGATCAGCACGTCCTCGCCCACCAGGTCGGCGCTGAGCGCGGTGTGGGTGGCGTTGCCGAGCGGGTCGAGGATGGCGGCGACGTCGTCGGTGACATCGTCCGGGACCGGTTGCACGTTGTCGCCGGGAACGGCGACGTACTCGGCGAAGGCGCCCTCCCGGTTGACCCCGATGCCGACGGTGCCGTGGCAGAGGTGGCGTCGCCCCGCCTGGCAGTTGCGGCAGCGCCCGCACACGATGTGGCCTTCGGCGGACACCCGCTGCCCGATGTCGAGGCCGGTGACCTCGGACCCGACCGCCGCCACCGCCCCCATGAACTCGTGGCCGATGACCATCGGCGTCGGGATGGTGCGCTGCGCCCACTCGTCCCAGGCGACGATGTGGGTGTCGGTGCCGCAGATCGAGGCCTTGCGCACCGCGATCAGCACGTCGTTCGGCCCGATCTCCGGTTCGGGGACCTCCTCCATCCAGATCCCCGGCTCGGGCTTGGCCTTGACCAGCGCCCGCATCAGGCCACCACCTCCAGGTCACGGCCGACGTCGGTGAAGGCAGCGACGGCGCGGTCGAGATGCTCGACGGTGTGCGCCGCCGACATCTGGGTGCGGATCCGCGCCTCCCCACGGGGCACTACCGGGAACGAGAACCCTATGACGTAGATCCCCCGTTGGAGGAGACGGTCGGCCATCTCTCCGGCGAGGGTGGCGTCACCCAGCATGACCGGGATGATCGGGTGCCCAGCGCCGGCGAGGGTGAAGCCGGCCGCTTCCATGCCCCGGCGGAAGTGGGCGGCGTTGGCGGCGAGCCGGTCGCGCAGCTCGCTGGATCCGGACACCATCTCCAGCGCCTTCAGCGTGGCGCCGGCGATCATCGGAGCCAGCGTGTTCGAGAAGAGGTAGGGCCGGGAGCGCTGCCGCAGCCACTCGACGATCTCCGCCCGTCCCGACGTGTACCCGCCCGACGCCCCGCCCAGCGCCTTCCCCAGGGTGCCGGTGACGATGTCGACCCGGTCGGCCAGCCCGTGCAAGTCTGGGGTGCCGCCGCCGTGCGGGCCCATGAACCCGACGGCGTGGGAGTCGTCCACCATGACCATGGCGTCGTGCCGGTCGGCCAGCTCGCAGATCGCCGGCAGGTCGGCGACGATCCCGTCCATGGAGAAGACCCCGTCGGTGGCGATCAGTCGGAACCGGGCGCCGGCCGCCGCCTCGAGCTGCCGCTCCAGGTCGGCCATGTCGTTGTTGGCGTACCGGAACCGCTGCGCCTTGGACAGCCGCACCCCGTCGATGATCGAGGCGTGGTTGAGGGCGTCCGAGATGACGGCGTCCTCCTCGCCGAGCAGGGTCTCGAAGAGCCCGCCGTTGGCGTCGAAGCACGACCCGTAGAGGATGGTGTCCTCGGTGCCGAGGAAATCGCTCAACGCCGCTTCCAGCCGGCGGTGGACGGCGTGGGTGCCGCAGATGAACCGCACCGACGCCATGCCGTAGCCGTACTCGGCAACCGCCGCCCCGGCCTCCTCGATCATCGCAGGATGGCCGGCCAGCCCCAGGTAGTTGTTGGCGCACAGGTTGACGACCTCGGAGCCGTCTTCCAGGGTGATCACGGCATCCTGGCGGCTGGAGATCGTCCGCTCCGCCTTGTAGAGCCCGTCCTCGTGGAGCTGCTCGGTCTGGCCGGTCAGGTGGTCGAGGAAACGTCGCGTCATCACACCTCCGGCGCCGAGTCTATGGGCAAAGCACCCGCCGCCGGAGGCCAGTCGGCGATCGCAGACGGATACCGCAGCCGGCTACACGCCGGCTCCGTGATGCTCCAGGAGCTTTTTCGCCAACTTCTCGCCCCAGCGCCGCGCCCGCGCCACCTCACCCTCGCCGAGCGGGCCGGTGATCCCATCGACGAGGAACGACGTCGGCGGCACGGCGAGGTCGAAGCCGAGCTTGCGCAACCTGCGGGCGGCAGCGCCCGACGCGCTCCCGGGCATCCACGGCTTGTCGACCTTGGTGTCGAACGCCGCCGCCGCTCCCTTGTTCTTCGCCAGACCACCGAGCCACTCCCTGATCCCGGGCCCGAGGCTCACCAGCGGCTCGTCGGTGTGCTCGGTGGCCGACTCGCGCGTCTGCGGCCGGCTCATCCCGAGGGCGTGCGTGGGGCCGCCGACCACGAGGAGGTCGACGCCGGCGAGCACCGCGGGCGCTTCGCCCACCTCGACCAGCTCGGTGTCGACGGTGCCACCGAGTCCTTCGCCGACGGCCTCGGCGACCTGCCGGGTGTTGCCGAACATCGACTCGTACACGATCAGCGCCTTCATGGCTGTCTCCTCGGGTTCCGGGATCTCACTTGTCGAGCATGTGACGGCTGCGCCGGCACCCGCCAGGGTCGAATGTCCCTCCGGGTAACGTCCCGCCGTGCAAGCCGCCCGCCGCCTCCTCGGGCTCGCCACCGTCCTCACCCTGGTGCTGGCGATGCCGCTCACCTCCAGCGGGGTCGCCTGGCCCTCCATGGCGGGCGACCTGGCGATGCCGGTGGGCCAGCTCGGGCTGCTCATCGCCGTGTCGGTCGGCGGCTTCCTGGTCTCGACCCTGTCGAGCGGGTCGGTGGCGGCGCGCATCGGCCCCGGCCCGATGTTGCGATGGGCGGCGGCGCTCGCCGCGGTCGGCATCGCCGGCCAGGCACTGGCGCCCAACCGGGCGGTGCTGCTCGGGTCCGTGCTCGTTCTCGGGTTCGCCGCCGGGTACCTGGAGGCCGGCACCAACACCCATGTCACCTTGCGCCATGGGGCGCGGGGGATGGGGATGCTCCACGCCGGTTATGGGATCGGGGCCGCCCTCGGCCCGCTGTTCTTCACCACTCTGATCTCCGCCGGCGTCTCGTGGCGGTGGGGGTTCGCCGGATTGGCCATCGTGCAGGTCGCCGTCGTGGTGCTCATGTCGGGTGCGACCTCGGGATGGGCGTCATCTCCGCCGCCTCCTGAGGGGGACCGCCGCTCGCGCCGTCTGCCCGGGTCGGCTTGGTGGGCGCTCGGCCTGTTCGTCCTCTACACCGGTTTCGAGGTCGGCGCCGGTCAGTGGGCGTTCACCCTGTTCACCGAGGGCCGCGGGCTGACCGCGGCCGTCGCCGGGCTGGCGGTGACCGGCTTCTACGGCGCCCTGACCGCTGCTCGGCTCCTGCTCACCGGGCTCGGCGACCGGCTCCCCGCGCCCCAGCTGTCGACCGGCTCGGCTGTCGTCGCCGTCGTCGCCATGGCGGTCGTTTGGTGGTCGCCGGCCCCCTGGGTCGGCCCGGCGGCGTTGGTGGTGTGCGGCTTCTCGATGGGACCGATCTTCCCGCTGCAGATGCTGCTGACCCCGGGGCGGACCGGCACCGGGGGTACCGCCAACATGGTCGGGTACCAGATGGCCGCCGCCTCGCTCGGCGCCAGCCTCGTGCCCGGGCTGATCGGCCTCCTGGTAGGCCCGTTCGGTGTGCCCGTCGTCGCCCCGGTGCTGGTGGCCACGGGGACGGCGATGGTGTTGGTCGACTTGAGGCTGCGCACCGCCCCCGTGTCCATCGCCCCCACCACCCCGGTGCCGGGGGGTGGCTGAGCCGGTTCCCGGCACAGCGTGGGCCGCGTGATGGTTGAATCGTCCTTTGGAGGAACCGTCGAGGAACCCATGATCCGCGTCCCACTGCCGACCGGCACCGTGACCTTCGTCTTCACGGACATCGAAGGCTCGACCCGGCTCGTCCAGACGCTTGGGGAGGCATGGGTGGGCGCTCTCGACGACCACAACCGGCTGGTGCGGCGGGCGATCGAGGACCGGGGCGGCACCGTGGTCAAGACCGAGGGGGACTCCTTCTTCGCGGTGTTCCCTGCCGCCGCCGACGCCTTGGTCGCCGCCGCCGACGCACAGCGTGCTCTCGCCGCCCATCCGTGGCCGGACGAGTTGGCCGTGCGGTCGCGCATCGGGGTGCACACCGGCGCCGGGGTTCTCGGTGGCGACGACTACGTGGGAATCGACGTCCATCGGGCCGCTCGAATCGCCGCTGCCGCCCACGGCGGGCAGACGGTGCTCTCCGAGGCGACCGCGGTGCTGGCGGAGCGGGAAATCCCGGACGACCTGGCGCTGCGCGACCTGGGCAAGCACCGGCTCAAGGACCTGGCGCAACCGGAGGCGATCTTCCAGCTGGTCGTCCCCGGGCTGCAGGAGGAGTTCCCCGTCCTCAACACCCTCGATGCCATACCGAACAACCTCCCCGCAATCGCCACCAGCTTCGTGGGGAGGGAAGACGAGCTGGCCGAGGCATTGCGGCTGCTCGAGGCCACCCGGGTCCTCACGCTCACCGGGCCGGGGGGCACCGGGAAGACCCGACTCGCCCTGCAGGTCGGCGCCGAGCTCGGGGCCACCTTCCGCAACGGGGTGTTCTTCGTGGACCTGGCACCGGTGAGCGACGTCGACGTCGTTCCCACCCAGGTGCTGAACTCCCTCGGGCTGCAGGCCCCGATCGGCACCCGGTCACCCACCGATGCCCTGCTCGAGCACCTCGGTGACAAGGAGGTGCTCCTCATCCTCGACAACTTCGAGCAGATCATCGGCGCCGCCCCGCTGGTGGCGGAACTGGCCCGGGTCTCGTCCCGATCCAAGTTCGTGGTCACCTCGCGCGGCCCGCTCCACATCAGCGGCGAGCAGGAGATGCCGGTGCGCCCGCTCGAGGTGCCCGACGGCAGCGTGGAGTCGCTCCTCGACGTCGATGCGGCGCGGCTGTTCGTGGAGCGGGCGATGGCGGTCCGGCCCGACTTCGAGCTGACCCAGGCGAATGCGGCGGCGGTCGCCGAGCTGGTTCGGCGGCTGGACGGGCTGCCGCTCGCCATCGAGCTGGTCGCCCCACAGGTGCGTTTGCTCCCGGTCGGCACCATCGTGGAGCGGCTCGGCAACCGGATCCTGTCCTCCGGTGCGGTCGATCTTCCCGAACGCCAGCGCACCATCACCGCCGCCATCGACTGGAGCCATGACCTGCTCGACGAGCCGCATCGGACGCTCTTCTGGCGTCTCTCCGTGTTCTCCGGCGGCGGGGGCATCGAGGAGGTCGAGCAGGTGTGCGGCGGCGACGGGTCGTCGGACGTGCTCGAGGGGCTCGGCGTCCTCCTCGACCAGAGCTTGATCTTCCCGGTCGAGCGCGAGGGCCGATCTCGCATCCGGATGCTGCAGGTGATCCGGCAGTACGCCGCCGAGCGCCTGGCCGAGTCGGGAGAAGTCGAGTCCATCAAGGGCCGGCATGTCGAGGTCTACACGGCGCTGGCCGAGGAGATGGCCGCCAATGTCCTCGGCCACGACCGCAAGCTCTATCTCGACCGGATCGCCGCCGACCACGACAACGTCCGAACGGCGAACGATTGGGCGGTGGAGGCAGGCGACTCGGAGCGGGCGCTGCGGCTGACCGCGGCGATGTGGCGCTTCTGGCAGGCCCGGGGCCACCTCCTCGAGGCCCGGCGTCGCTTGGACGCGGCGCTCGCCATGCCGGGAGGGACGCTGGCGAGCAGGGCCAAGGCGACGGAGGCGCTCGGCGGGGTGTTGTGGTGGCAGGGCGGCGTCCAAGAGTGCCTCGCCGCGTACCGTCGTGCCTTGGAGTTGCAGCGGCAGGTGGGCGATCCAAGCGAGATCGCCAACGCCCTCTACAACCTGGCCCTGGCGGTCGACTTCGCCAGCCCGCAGGGCGGCACCGGCGTGGCCGAGTCCGTCGCCATGCTGGACGAGGCGGAGGAGATCTACCGTCGACTGGGCGACGTCGGAGGCCTGGGCGACGTCGCCTGGGGAAGAGGCAACGCCTACCTCATCGACCGGGACTTCGCCAAGGCCGTCGACCCGTTCGAGGCCAGTGTCGACTACTACCGGCAGGCGGGCAACGAGTTCGGGAGGGGGTGGGGGCTCTACGAGCTGGGTTTCGTCGCGATCCGCCGCGGCGACCTCGACGCCGCCGGCAGGTACTTCCACGAAGGCCTCTCGCTGTTCGCCGCCCACCACGACGAGTCGGCGGCGGTGATGTTCGTCGCCGGGCTGGCCGGACTCGCCCAGGAGCAGGGCGACGACGAGGAGAAGCTGCGGCTCGCCGGCGCCTTCCACAGCATGCGGATCACCACCGGGACCGACCTGGTCACGTACACCATCAACCTGCCGCGCGGCCTTGAGTACGAGACGATGGAGGCGCTCACCGGCGAGCACGCCGAGTGGTATCGCCAGGGCAAGGCAATGGGGTACGACGAGGCCGTGGCCTACGCCCTCGCCTGTTGCTCGCCGTAGCGAGTCACACGATCCGGCGGTCGGTGGCCCAGCGGGCGAGCTCGTGGCGGCTGGAGAGCTGCAGCTTGCGAAGCACCGCCGACACATGGGTCTCCACGGTCTTCACCGAGATCGACAGCCGGCGCGCCACCTGCTTGTAGGTGTGACCCCGGGCGATCTGGCGCAGGACCTCGCGCTCGCGGGGGGTGAGCTGGTCGAGCTCGGGATCCTCGGGACGAGGCAGAGCCCCGGCGAAGGCGTCGAGGACGAAACCGGCGAGGCGCGGCGAGAACACGGCGTCGCCGTCGGCGGTGCGCTTCAGGGCCTCGGCCAGCTCGTCGCCGGCGATGGTCTTGGTCACGTAGCCGCGGGCGCCGGCGCGGATCATGGCGATCACGTCGTCGGGGGCGTCGGACACGGACAGGGCGAGGAAACGGACCTCCGGGTTGGCCTCCGCCACCCCGCGGATGACGGCGAGGCCGCCACCCCCCGGCATGTGCACGTCGATGAGCACGATGTCGGGCACCAGCCGGCGGATCGAAGCCACCGCGTCGTCGACGTCGCTCGCCCAACCGACCACGTCGAACCCGTCCCGGTCGGACAGCTCGGCGCGCACCCCGGAGAGGAACAGCTCGTGGTCGTCGACCAGGAACACCCGAATGGGAGTCATGACGCCTCCAGGGGCATGGTGAGATGGACCTCGGTGCCCTCGCCGGGCTCGCTGACGACGGTGGCGGCACCGCCGTGGCGCTGCATCCGGCCGATGACCGACTCACGGAGCCCGTGCCGGTCGGCGGGCAGCGCCGTTGAGTCGAACCCCACCCCCTGGTCGGTCACGAAGACCTCGAGCACCGCGCCGTCCACCTCGGCGTACACCGACACCTTGCCGGCACCGGAGTGCCGGGCGGCGTTGGTCATGGCCTCGCCGGAAGCGGCCACCACCGCTTCGAGCTTCGGCCCCATCGCCAGGTCGCTGACCACCACCACCTCCACCGGGACGTCGGTCGCCTGCTCCACCCGGTCCGCCATCTCTTCGAGGGCGTCGGACAGCATCCGACCGTGCTCGGAATTGCGGCTGCCGTACAGCCATGCCCGCAACTCCCGTTCCTGGGAGCGTGCCAGGGTGGCCATCTTGCGGGGGTCGTCTGTCCTCTGGATCATGGCGAACGTCTGCAGCACCGAGTCGTGAAGGTGGGCGGCCATCTCGGCGCGCTCCTCGGAGCGGATGCGGTCACGTCGCTCCTCGGCCAGATCGGTGGCCAGCCGCATCGCCCACGGGCCGAACACCAGGAGCACGCCGGCGCCGGTGATGCCGACGGCGAGGGCGATCGGGGCCAGGTCGGACACCCGGTAGCTGGCACCGATGAGCAGGGCCATGCCGGCGAGGATCACCGCCGCCCCCATGATGATTCGGAGCCGGCTCTGATTGGTGTCGCCACCGGTGGAACCGCTGACGCTTCGGTCCCACACCGCGGCGACGCCGAAGGCGATCAGGATGAGGGCGGCCAGTGCCGGGCCGTTGAACCAGGGGTCGGTGAGCACGGCGGCGGCGACCGTCACCCCGGCGAACATCAAGGCCAGCCCGACCTTCTGCCGGCCATCGATCGGGCTGCGCGCCAGGGTGGCGCTCGGCGCCGTGCCGGCGGAGAGGACGTACAGCACCGGGTACAGCACCAGTCCCAGGCCGGTGAGTGCCAACCCGACGAAGCCGGCGCGCACGTAGCCCGAGCCCATCCCGAGACGGGCCGCCAACCCGCCGGCGACCCCGGTGACGACGCGGTCGTCGGTGCTCCGGGTCAAGTACTCGCGGAGCCCGCTCCAGTTCTCGGCCCAATGAGGAGAGGCCGGCGGCGAGGTCGTCATCGGCCGCGATGGTGTCACAGCGGCCGGTGGGCCACAACAGGGGATCACCCTGGCCGCCCCGCCGTGATCTCAGGGACTGTCCAGGGTCATCCCCGATGGCGCGAACATCGCCGGTGACGCACATTGAGGGCATGACCAACCACATGACCACACAACGACCCGAGCAACGTCCCGCCCCCGGAGGCCTCACCCGGATCCGGGACGGCGCCATCCTCGGGGGAGTCGCCGGCGGGCTGGCTCGCCGGCTGGACGTCTCCCCGTCGTGGATCAGGCTCGGCTTCATCGTCACCGCCTTCTTCGGCGGGCTCGGGGCCCTGCTCTACCTGGTGGGATGGCTGGCGATCCCCGAGGAAGGGGCGGACAAGTCGGTGGCGGAGGACTTCCTGTCCGGCCGCACCGGCTCCTCGGCCTGGCTGGGGATCGGGTTGATCGTGGTGGCGGGTGCCGTGCTCATCGGCGCCGCCGACCTCTTCAGCTTCCAGCTCGTCTTCGCCGCCGCCCTGTTCCTGGCCGGCTTCCTGCTCTACCGGGGGCAGACGGGCAGGGATGCCACCACCCCCGGTGGGTCGTCACCGCCCGATGGCGAGACGCCGCCGCCGGGGCCCCTGCCGGCCCGTCCGGCGCCCGCCATCCCGGCTGACCCCGCCGCAGACGGCCCCGATATCGAGCCCACACCGCCGGTGGCGGCGGCGTGGGTCTCGCCGGTGGTCGAGACGTACCGCGACCCGGCGGACGGCGCCGATACCGTCACGTTCCCCCCGGCAACGCCGCCCGGCGCCACCCCACCACCGCCGCCTCCCGTTGCCTTCGACTCGGTGCCGCCGCCGCCGAGCCCCCACGTGCCGTCCCGGCCCCGCTCCTACCTTGGCCGGCTGACCTTTGCGGTGTTGCTGATCACCCTGGGGACGATGGGGCTGCTCCACACGGTGGGGAACGTCGACTTGGATCTGGGCGACTACTTCGCCGCCGGCTTCATCGTGATCGGCGCCGGCCTGCTTGTCGGCACCTTCTTCGGGCGAGCCCACGGACTGATCCTGGTCGGGCTGCTCGCCTCCCCGCTGCTGTTCGCCACCGCCGCCGTCAACATCCCGATTGGGGGGGAGTGGGGACAGGAGACCGTCGCTCCCGACCGGAGTGAGACGCTCCAGCCCGAGTACGAGCACGGGATCGGCGAGTTCACCCTCGACCTGACCCAGGTCGAGCTGCGGGAGGACACCACCGTCGCCGTCGAGCAGGGCATCGGCCAGCTGCGGGTCGTCCTCCCCGACGATGCATCGGTGAGCATCGAAGCCAACGTCGGCGCCGGTGCCATCACCCTCTTCGGGGACGAGGAAGGCGGCTTCGATCACACCCGCACCTTCGAGAGCACCGTCGCCGGGGAACCGACCCTCCACCTCGATCTCGACATGGGCGCCGGTCACATCGAAATCACCGAGAACTGAGAGGCCTCTTCATGTACCGACATCCATTCGACGCAATCTCCTTCTTCTTCGGGCTGCTGTTCATCGCCGGAGCCCTCTCGGCGGTCTTCGTGGACGATCCCTGGCCCTTCGGCCGCGGCGGGGTGTGGGCGATCATGCTCATCGTCGGCGGACTGGCCCTGCTCATCGCCGCCGTGCGCCCCGGCACCGACCGCAGAGCGGTGGCGGTGGCCGACCCGGCGCAGACGGCCGCCGTGGCCACCGACCCGCTGCTCAGCCAGGCTCGGCGCGAGGTCGACGACTACGTGGACACGACCGTCCCGTCGGACGCGGCTGCTGACGACGTGCTCACCGCCCAAGCAGCGGCCGACGATGCCGGCCCGCTCGCTGTCGAGAGCGACGGAGCCGTGACCGCCCTGGACGAGGCGGTGGACGGCGGTCAGCAGGTTGGCGGCGAGCCCGAGACCCCGGACGAGGCGAACCACGCCGGTCCGTGACCGACCGATCCGCTGCGGTCGGTGGCAGCGCCACCCGGGATTCCATCCGGGTGGCGCTACCGTTGCACCGTGGCCGATCTCGTCGCACTGCTCTCCGAACCGGGCGCCTCGGTCGCCGTGGTCGGCGCCACCGACAACCCGGCCAAGTACGGCTCGGTCATCTATCGAGACCTGAAGGCGAAGGGATACACCGTCTACCCGGTGAACCTCCGCCGGTCCACCGTCGACGGTGACCCTGCCTACCCCGACCTGGCTTCGCTGCCGGTCCACCCCACGGTCATCGACATCGTGGTGCCACCCGACCAGACGATGAAGGTGTTGGAGCAGGTGGTCGCTCTCGATCTCGACAACGTCTGGGTCCAACCCGGCGCCGAGGACCCGGAGGTCGAGCGTTTCATCGCCGCCAACGACCTGACCGCGGTGGTCAACGCCTGCATCATGGTGAGGACCCGCGGGACGGCATGAGCCCGGAACGTGGCTTCGGCAACGGCGAGCGCCGGATGCTGCTCATCCACGGCATCCTGTCGAACGCCAACGGGTGGTGGCGGCTCGGCCCCGACCTCACCGCCGCCGGGTACTCGGTGACGGCGCCCGACCTGCGGGCTCACGGCGACTCGCCGCCGGTGGACGACCACCGGCTCGATGCCTATCGCGACGACATCCTCGCCCTCGGCTCCGGTTGGGACGTGGTGCTCGGACACTCGCTGGGCGGGCTGGTTGCGGTCGCCTGCCAAGCGGCCGACCCCGACTGGACCACGGCGCTGGTGCTCGAGGACCCGGCGCTGGTGCTGGCCGATTCCGAGCAGGTGCGGGGATGGCTGCTCGAGGACTTCGCCGGCACGATCGACGTGGCGACCATCGCCGCCCGCCATCCCGGGTGGGCGCCCAGGGACGTTGCCGCCAAGGTGGAGGCGCTGCGCCAAGCGGGGCCCGAGGTGGTCGGCAGGACGCTGGAGGCGATCGGCTCGATCGATACCCGCCCATGGCTCGCCGAGCTGGGGATCCCGACGCTGCTCATCGGCGCCGACCCTGCGGTCGGGGCCCTGGTCGAGCGCGGCGGACGGCGAGGCGGCCGCCAGGTTGCCCGGAGTCGACTACGTGATGATCCCGGGCGGGGAGCACTCGATCCACCGCAACCGGTACGAGGCGTTCCGTGACGTCCTGATGGACTGGCTGGACCGGCTCAGCCCCGGCTGATCCACTGGTCGACCGGGGCGAAGTCGTCGGTGAGGATCGGGGAGCCGTCGATCCACTCGGCGGCTTCGGCCCCGGTGAGGGCCACCTCGGAGCCGGCCCGGTCGGCGATGGCGGCTTCGATCGAGGCGACGTCGAAGGGTGCCGCCCCGGCGGCGAGCACGACGTTGCCCCCGGCCCTCCCGTGCAGGTAGTCCGGCGGGGCCAGCACCAGCACCTCGGGAAACACCTCGGCGAGCGTGGCCGCTTCCGCCCTGGCGAAGCGGAACGGTGGGTAGTCGATCAGGTTCATCACATAGAGGCCTCCCGGTGCCAGCCGGGAGTCGATGTCCTCGAGGAACTCGCGGGTGGTGAGATGCCATGGCACCGACAGCCCGCCGAAGGCATCTCCCACCACGACCTCGAACGCCCCTTCCGGGGTGTCGTCGATGCCGAGGCGGGCATCGCCGATGGCGATCTCGTCGATCTCGGCGGTGACCAGCCCGAGCTCGTCCTCGGCGATGTCGACCAGGCTGGGATCGAGCTCGAGCACGGTGTTGGTGCTCCCGGGCCGCTCGGCGGACAGCCAGCGGGGGAGGGTGAATCCGCCTCCCCCGATGTAGAGGGCGTCGAGGGGACCGTCGGGTGCGGTGGTGAGCACGGTGTCCGCCACCAGCCGGGCATAGCGGAAATCGAGGTAGCTGGGGTCGAGCAGGTCGACGTACGAGTGGCGCAGGGTGTCCAACCACAGCACCCGGCCGCTCTCCCGGAGCTCGTCGGTGGTGACGCGGGCGCAGAAGTAGCCGGTCTCGAACTGGCAGGGCCCCGACACGATCCCGAGCAGGGCCGCCCCGACCAGCGTCGCCGCCACTACGGCTGCCACCCCGGGAGGCCCGAGCTTGGTGGAGCGAGCGGCGAGGATCGTCCCCGCGATCACCAGGGCGACGCCGACCGCCAGCACGATCGGCCGGCTGGGTAGCGCGGCGAGCAGCACGAACCCGGTGAGGAAGGTGCCGAAGATGGCGCCGGCGGTACCTGTGGCGGACAGCCCGCCGACCACGGATCCGGTCTCGGCGAGGTCGTCGAGGGTGATCTTGGCCACGATCGGCGTCACCGTGCTCAGCACCACTGCAGGGACGAAGAAGCCCAGGGCGGCCAGGACGACGATCTCCACCGGCCCGCCGCCGGTGAGCGCCGGGCCCACGGCGGCGACGATGGTGGGGGCGAGGAGCACGAACAGCCCGCCGACGACGAGCGCCGGGCCCAACAGGCGCACCGGCGGGTGGCGGTCGGCCAGCCGTCCCCCGGCCCACGCCCCCAGCGAGATCCCGGCGAGGACGGTCCCGATGATCCCGGTGAATGTCTCCAACGTGACCCCTACGTACGGTGCGAGGAGACGGCCCGCCAGGATCTCCATCACCAGCACCGCCGCCGCGGTGAAGAACACGAGGAGGCGGGCGGTCAGGGGGGCCATCGCCGGCAGTATGGCCCGCCGGACGGGATACCCACGCAGGCGTGCGCCCGGCCTCTCCTAGAGTTCCGTCCGTCCTCGGGGCGTTTAGCTCAGCTGGAAGAGCGCTTCCCTTACAAGGAAGAGGTCGGCGGTTCGAGCCCGTCAACGCCCACTGTGACATGCCCGCCGAGCAGGGCTCGGCTCCTCCCGCAGATGGGGCCCCAACCCCATCGCGGGCCGTGACATGCCCGCCGAGCTGGCGCTCGGCTCCTCCCGCAGATGGGGCCCCAGCCCATCGTTGGGCCGTGACATGCCCGCCGAGCTGGCGCTCGGCTTCGCAGCGCCCCCGACGCTCTCACCAAAGCCCATGCGAGAGGCCGCCAGCAGCTCACTCGCTGCGCGCTGGCGGTGGTCCCGGATCTGGAGACCTGAGAGGCGTAACGTGCTCGCAGGACCCGCCCCGGGGGCGTCTGAGGTTGCCCCGCAAGGCGGCGGGGTGGGTCCGTATCGTCTCTCGGCGCTGCCGGCTACTGGGCCTTCTTCTTTGCGGCGATCTGGGTGCGAGGCTTCCTCTTGCCCGAGACGATCTGTGAGACGCGGACGTGATCCTCGATCGTCACTGCCTTCTCGAGTTCCTCGACCGAGTCGTAGTCGAGGGTGACCGCCAGCGCCTCGCGGGCGTACTGCTGGGCCTTCGTCAGAGAACGCGCCCAGGTCGACAGCTCCAGCCGGTCGAACTCGACGACCCAGGCACGCCCGTCGTGGCGGTCGAGGGCCCTATACGTTTCCATCGTCACCTCCTTCGGCCGGTCAGCCACTTGCGATCGAGGCACGGTTCCCCTTGACGTTCGATGCTGGCGAGCGTGCCTTTCGGGATATCACCGGGGTGCGCCGGTACCGGCGCCGAATCGAGCGATCCGCGATGGCCGGCACCGGCGTATCCTCGGCGCCATGGTGCACTTCGAAACGGTGAGGGTGGCGGCGATCCAGGCCACCCCGGTGATCCTCGACGCCGAGGCGACGATCGACAAGGCATGCAGCCTGCTGGGCGACGCCGCCTCCCAGGGCGCGCAGCTGGCGGTGCTGCCGGAGACCTTCGTCCCGCTCTACCCGAGCGGTGCGTGGGCCCACGACGCCGGCTCCTTCAACGGTTGGGACGAGCTGTGGGCACGTCTCTGGGCCAACTCGGTGGACGTGCCTGGCCCGCTCACCGAGAAGCTGACGGCCCGATGCCGCGAGCTCGACATCCACTGCGCCATCGGGGTCAACGAGCGCGAGGTGGAAAGACCCGGATCGCTCTACAACACGATGCTCGTCATCGGCCCGGGCGGACTGCTCCACAAGCATCGCAAGCTGATGCCCACCATGCAGGAGCGGCTGTTCCACGGGGTTGGCGGTGGTGACGACCTCGAGGTCGTCGACACCGCCGTGGGCCGGCTCGGCGGCCTCATCTGTTGGGAGAACCGGATGCCGCTCGCCCGGTACGCCCTGTACCGCGGCGGCCCGCAGATCTGGCTGGCACCCACCGCCGACGACAGTGATGGATGGCTCGCCTCGATGCGGCACATCGCCATCGAGTCCGGTGCCTTCGTCGTCTCCGTGGCCCAGTACATACCGGCGTCGGCGTTCCCCACCGATTTCCCTGTGGCGCTCCCTGAAGGCCAAGTCGAGTTCGGCCGCGGGGGTGCAGCGATCATCGAGCCCACCGACGGCGAGGTCATCGCCGGTCCGCTCTACGACGCCGAGGGGATCGTCGTCGCCGACTGCGACCTTCGCCTCGGACTGCGCGCCAAGCGCTGGTTCGACGTGGTCGGCCACTATGGCCGCGAGGACGCCCTTCTCGGACCTTCCCGGATCGCCGCCCGTGGGGTCGGCAGCGGCGAGGTCGACGTGCCCGACGTCGACGGCTGACCGAGTCGGGCGAAGGTCAGGGATACTGCTCAGAGATCGGAGTCCCGGGCCGCAGCCTCCTCGGCGGCCCGCGCCAGTCGCTCCCGGTACGTGGCCCACTCGGCGGCGGTCATCTCGGGGAGGTTGCCGTCCTTGTTCCCCGCAAAGCCGTCGATCATCTCCCGGATGATGTCGGCGTGGCCGGCGTGGCGGGCGGTCTCGACGCTGACGTGCACGAGGATCTGGTGCAGGGTCACGTGCTCACGGTCGGGCCCCCACCAGGGCACCAGCCCGGGGGAGTCGAGGTCGAGCGCCTCGATGGTGGCGTCGCTGTGCCGAGCGGAGATCCGGTGGAGCTCGAGGATCTCCTCGCGGGTCTCGTCGGCGGTCGCCCACATGTCGGCGTTGACCTCGGCGTCGTCGTCGAACCAGGGCAGCGCGAGCCCATGCGGTCGATCGAACACCTCGCCGAAGTACCCGATCTGGACGCTGGCGACGTGCTTGACCAGTCCCAGCAGGTTGGTGCCGGTCGGCGTCATCGGCCGGCGGATGTCGCGTTCCCCGAGGCCGTCGAGCTTGGCGACCAGCTGGTCGCGCTGGACCCGCAGGTACCGGTGCAGGATCGCTTTCGGGTCCGGCGGCGTATCGGTCATCGTGTCCGAAGGGGGCAACACGGCGGCATGGCTCAGGGCACCCGGCAGACGGCGTAGGAGGTCAAGTTCCAGGCTGTGTTGCCGCTACCGCCCTGCCGCGCCCGAGCTACCCAGGTGTTTCCTTGCGGGAACGACTGGTTGAGGGCCACCTGCTGTCCCTGGGTCGGGGACCCGCCGATGGCGGCACCACCCGCGATCACCACACCGGTCGTGCATGTGGCGGTGACCGTCAGCTGGAAGCCGGCGCCCGGAGTGGCCGACAGGCTGTTGGTCGTGACCACCACCGAGAACGTCCCGGGTGGTCCCGCCGGGCCTGCGGGGCCGATCGGGCCAGCCGGTCCAGCAGGTCCTGCCGGGCCGGCCGGTCCCGCGGGACCTGCCGGCCCCTGAGGTCCCGGCGGCCCCTCGGCGCCGGTGGTACCGGCCGGCCCCGGTGGGCCTTGCGGTCCTTCAGCGCCGGTATCGCCCTGCGGTCCCTGTGGCCCGATGGGCCCCGGCAGTCCAGCAATGCCTTGGGCTCCTTGGTCGCCTTGGGGTCCGGTTGGCCCGATGGGCCCGACGGGTCCTTGGTCGCCTTGTGGCCCGATGGGCCCGATGGGCCCGACATCGCCTTGGATTCCCTGTTGGCCTTGAGGGCCTTGCGGCCCGATGGGTCCGATTTCGCCCTGGACTCCCTGTTCGCCCTGTGGGCCTTGCTCTCCCTGTGGGCCTTGCTCTCCCTGGGGTCCCTGGATTCCCTGGTCACCCTGTGGGCCTTGGGGCCCGATTGGACCGACTTCGCCCTGGGGTCCCTGTTCGCCTTGTTCGCCTTGTGGGCCCTGCTCTCCCTGGATTCCCTGCTCACCCTGCGGGCCTTGGGGCCCGATGGGACCGATAGGACCCGGGTCGCCTTGGATGCCCTGCTCTCCCTGGATTCCCTGCTCACCCTGCGGGCCTTGGGGCCCGATGGGACCGATAGGACCCGGGTCGCCCTGGATGCCCTGTTCACCTTGAAGTCCCATGGGGCCGACGGGTCCGACCGGGCCCTGCGGCCCGATCTCGCCCGGGTCGCCTTGCGCACCGGTCTGGCCCTGCTCGCCCTCGGGCCCGGTCGCACCGGCGGCGCCGGTGGCGCCCGGCGGACCGGCAGGCCCGGGCTCGCCCGCCTCGCCGGCCAGGCCTGCCTCGCCAGGTGCCCCGTCCGGTCCGCGCTGGCCGACGATACGCCCGCCCGGCCCGACCAACGGTCCCGACACACCTGTAGGGGCCCACTCCTCCCAGGGTGCCCCCGGCCCGTCGGCAGCCACTGCCGGGGCGGCACCGAGCATGGCCACCGTCAACACGAGCGCGCCCAACAGATGCGGTATCCGTGCGGCGTGTGGCGGGTGGGATGGTCCCATCGGCGACGTCAGCTCCCCACCAGCCGTATGGCCCCGGTCTCGGTCAGTTCGAGGGCCTCACCGGCGACGGGGGAGAAGACCTCGACCTGGAAAGCGGCACCGGGGAACGAGAAGAACGCGCTGTTCGGCGACGCGGTGTTGGTCACGATGATCGCACCGTTCTGCGTCTCGGTCATGGTGGAACCGGGTTCGGCACCGACCACCTGGAGCTCCCCATACCCGTCGACGAAGCGGTAGGTGGCGACGGTCAGGTACTGGTCCTCCGCCCCGGCGTCCGCATCCAGGGGGATGTAGCGGATGAAGGCGCTCCCGTCGGCAGTCACCGTCACCTCGTACCGGACGTCCTCCATCGGTCCCGCCCAGTACAGCGGCCCATTCTCCGCGGCCACCGAGACGATGGCTGCCGCCGAGAGGATGGTGGGCTCGCCGGTGCCCCGTGACAACGCGTCGGCGGCGGTGGGTGGGCCGGTCGACGAGCTCGACTCGTCCGCTTCCGAGTCGGGAGCCCAATACGTCGTCACGGCCCAGGCGACGACCGCCGACGTGGCCACCACCGCAAGGGTGGCGGCGATGACCGTCCCGACGATCTTGCCTCGAGTCACCAGAGCCCCTCACCGACCGAGCGCCAAGGCTCACCTGGCATGGAGAGCGGGAGCATAGCTTTGAGCCCCGGAGGTTCCGGGAGATCGGGCTCCTACAGCAGGCCGCCGGCGGCCGGCGGGCTGCCCTTGCTGCGGCCCCCGTCGCCCATTCCCTCGCGTGCCAGGTAGTCCTCGGCGAGCAGGATGCTGGAGTCGAGGGCGCGCTCGACCGTGGTGAGCAGGTCGGCCATCGACGCCATCTCCTCGAGCTGCTCCTTGAGGAACCAGGCGAGGAACTGCTCACCGACCAGGTCGCCCTCGGCCCGGGCGAGCTGGGCCAGCTCCTCGATCTGCCGGGTGACGTCCTGCTCCTGCTCGAGCGCCATCCTCACCGGCTCGAGGAGATCGGCGAACTCGGTCCGGGGTGCGGCCACCGAAGGGATGGTCACCGGCTTCTGGGCGTCGAGGAGGTACTGGGTGATGATCATGGCGTGGTTGCGCTCCTCCACCGCCTGCCGGTAGAAGTGGGAGGCGAGCTGGGGAAGCGTCTCGCCGTCGTAGTAGACGGCGATGGCGATGTACTGCTGGCTGGCGGCGAACTCGTTGGCGAGCTGTTCGTTGAGCGCATCGGTGAACTTCGACATGCATCCTCCGGGTCGGCGACCGGGCCAGAGGGTACCGGGCCGGCAGCTGCGAAGTGGGCTCGGTCTCCCTGCACGCCGGTGGATCCGGACGGTAGGTTGGGGCCGGCGAGGAGGGAGGTGCCTTGGTCAGTCGACAGGCGGTCCTCGATGCGCTCGGCCGCTGCTACGACCCGTGTTGTCGCCAGCGGGAGATCTCGGTGGTCGACATGGGTCTCATCGACGACGTCCGCATCGCCGGTCGTCGGGTCGAGATCGACATGGTGCTCACCACCGGGTGGTGCCCGTCGGTAGCGGGCTTCGACCGGATGCTCACCGACGAGGTATCGACCATCGACGGTGTCGAAGACGTGGCGGTGTCGGTCGTGTTCGACCCGGTGTGGACGATGGACCGGCTCAGCGACGATGCCCGCGCCAAGCTGGAGATGGATCTCACCCCCCTCCTCCCGTACCGGGAAGAGCGGCTGCGCATGGAGGTGCGCCGATGATCGGAGACCCGAGATGATCAAGGACAAGGACGGCAACGAGGCGTTCGTCTTCGACTGCGTCTGCCACATTTTCAACTTCGACCTGAAGAACGCCTTCGGCCCCCCCGGGGAACTGTTCATCTACCACCTGTACGCCTTCCACCAGCTCCTCACCAAGGAGGGCGAGACGGTGCTCGGCGCCGACGACTTCCTGCGGGAGTGGTCGGTCGACGAGATCTACGACATGGTGATCGAGGGCTCGGACACCGACATGATCGTGGCCCAGCCGCTCCCGTTGACGGACCTGTTCCACGACGGGCTGTCCGACTGGCAGAAGTGCGCCGACATGGCCGCCCGCCATCCCGACCGCGCCGTGTTCTGGGGATCGGTGAACCCGCTGGAGGGCAAGAAGGCGCTCGAGCTGATGGAGGTCCAGGTCAAGGAGTTCGGCGCCAAGGCGTTCAAGTTCTACAACGTCCGCTACGACAACGGGCAGCCGTTCCCGTGGCGGATGGACGACCCACGGGTCGCCTTCCCGGTCTTTGAGAAGGCCCAGGAGCTGGGCGTCAACCTGATCGGGGTGCACAAGGGGGTGCCGTTGGGCCCGCAGCCGATCGAGCACACCCGCACCTTCGACATGGACGGCGCCGCCGCCAACTTCCCCGACATCAACTTCGTGATCTTCCACGTCGGGTTGCCGTGGTTGGACGAGGTGCTGTGGCAGATCGTCCGCTTCCCCAACCTGTTCGCCTCGATCGCCGCCACGGTCAACTTCATCTCACGTCAGCCGAGGGTGTTCGCCGAGACGCTGGCCAAGATGTTGTGGTGGTGCGGCGAGGACAAGATCCTCTACGGCGGGGAGTCACCGATCTGGCACCCGCAGTGGGCGCTGCAGGCGTTCATGGACTTCGAGCTGCCCCAGGACCTCGCCGACGACTACGGCTACCCGCCGTTGACGCTGCAGGCGAAGCGGAAGATCCTCGGCGAGAACCTCGCTCGCCTGCACGGTATCGACGTCGAGGCGAAGAAGCAGGAGCTGGGGCTCGTCACCGCCTGACCCGCCCGACCTCGTCGTCGTCGGCACCGAGCCGCCCTGCCGGATCGGCCGGGCCCCGGTGACGCGAACGGAGTACGCCAGGTTCACGGGGCGCGGGTACCGGAGGTGTTCGCCCGGCACCCGGTGGTCGACGTCACCTGGCACGAAGCCGTCGCCTACTGCCGCTGGCTGGGGGAGAGGACAGGGATCGACCTCGGCCTGCCCACGTCGGAGCGATGGCGATTCGCCGCCGCCGGTCCCCAGCGGCTGCGGTGGCCATGGGGAGACGAGTTCGCTCCCGGCCGGTGCAACTCACTCGAGGCGGGGTTCGGGACGACCACCCCGGTGGACGCCTGGCCGGACGGAGCCGGCCCGTTCGGGACGCTCGACCAGGCAGGGAACGTGTGGGAGTGGTGCGCCGACGTGATCGACGGTGATTGGCGCCTGCTCCATGGCGGCAGCTGGCTCGACTCGGCTTGGGGGGTGCGCACCGAGCGCACGCTCCCCGCCGACCCCGCCCGGCCCACCCCCAACGTCGGCTTTCGCCTGTTCGCCGATGGCGGCGGGTGACTGCTCGCCGGCGATGGTTGGCCTGGTCCAGCCGAAGATCAGGCGATCACCTATCGGAGCGACATGTGAGGACCTCAGGTTCGCAGTTTGCACCACCGACGTAGTGGAAATAAGGTCTCCCTAACACAAAGAGTTAGGGAGAGTCGACGAATGGGTGCGAGTGCTGGGAAGCGGACCTCGGCGGCGGCACTGGTGGTGGGGCTGGTGCTCGGCGCCTGCGGCGGTGGTGAAGACGAGGTGTCCGAGCAGGACGTGGTGGATACCTACGCCGAGGGCGTGCACGCCATGTACTCCGCCAGCCTGGAGTCGGCACAGGCGATGGACGAGGCGATCGACGCGTTCGTCGCCGACCCGACCACCGAGACCTTGGACGCCGCCAAGCAAGCCTGGCTGACCGCCCGGGACGACTACGGCCCCACCGAAGCGTTCCGGTTCTACGGCGGGCCGATCGACAACGAGGAGACCGGCGTCGAGGGTCTGGTCAACGCCTGGCCGCTCGACGAGGCCTACATCGACTACGTCGATGGCGACTCCGAAGCCGGCATCGTCAACAACACGGACGAGCACCCGACCATCGACGCCGACACCCTGGTGGCCGCCAACGAGCAGGGTGGCGAGGCCAACGTGTCCACCGGGTGGCACGCCATCGAGTTCCTCCTGTGGGGCCAGGACCTGAGCGCGGACGGGCCGGGGGCGCGGCCGGTCGAGGACTACACCACCAGCCCGAACGCCGACCGTCGCGCCGCCTACCTCGCCACCACCTCCGACCTGCTCCTCGAGCACCTGGACGGCCTGGTGGCCGCCTGGGCTCCCGTTGAGGACGGCGGCAATTACCGCAGCGAGTTCGTGGCCCTCGACCCGGCCGAGGCGCTGGCGATGATCTTCACCGGGGTGGGGGAGCTGAGCAGCGGTGAGCTGGCCGGGGAGCGGATGTCGGTGGCCTATGAGGAGCGGAGCCAGGAGGACGAGCACTCCTGCTTCTCGGACAACACCACGTCCGACATCGTGGCCAACGCCTCCGGGATCGGCGCCGTGGTCAACGGCGACTATGGCGACGTGTCCGGGCCCGGGCTGGCCGACCTGCTCGCCGGCACCGACGAGGCCCTCTCGGAGGAGCTGGTGGCGGCGGTGGAGGAGAGCACGGCGCTCGCCGAGGCGATACCGGCGCCGTTCGACCAGCACCTCGGCATCGACGTGCCCGACGACGACCCGGGCCGCCAGTCGATCCTCGCCACGATCGACTCCCTCCAAGCCCAGGCGGAGCTCATCGCCGCCGCCGCCACCGCTCTCGGGATCCAGCTCGGGGCGGGGTGAGGCAGGCCCGGACGCCGGCTGGCGGCAGTGGCTCTGGGCCTGGCCGCCCTCGGCGGCGTCGCCGCCTGTGGCGGAGCCGATCCCGAGTTGCTCGACCCGGCCTCGGGGGGCGACGCCACGGTGGCGTTCGCCACCCGGAACGCCTTCGGGCAGCCGATCCCCGGCCTCACCGCCCGTGAGCGGAGGGTGTTCGAGGTGGGCGACAGCTTCTTCACCCAGAACTGGGTGACCGCGCCCTCGTCGACCGATGCCCGGGACGGGCTGGGGCCTCTCCTCAATGCCCAGGCCTGTGCTCGTCGTGCCACGTCGGCGACGGGCGGGGCCGCCCGCCGGAGTCGCCAGAGGATCCCGAGCGGGGGCTGCTGGTGCGGCTGTCGGTACCCGGGCGAGACGCGCCTGGGGCGCCCCGCTGCCCGACCCGCTCTACGGCGACCAACTGCAGGACCGCGCCATCTCCGGGGTCGCCGCCGAGGGCATCGTGCGGATCACCCATGAGGAGATCGAGGGGACGTACGCCGACGGCACCACCTACACCCTGAGCGGACCGCGCGTACGACTTCACCGACCTCGCCTACGGCGCCCTCGACGCCGCCACGCTGACCTCGCCGCGGGTGGCGCCGCAGGTGATCGGCATGGGGTTGCTCGAGGCGGTGCCCGAGGCCGCCGTCCTCGACCTCGCCGATCCCGATGATGCCGACGGCGACGGGGTGTCCGGCCGTCCCAACTACGTCGCCACCGGGCCCGACGAGCCGGTGACCCTCGGGCGGTTCGGGTGGAAGGCCAACGTCGCCACGGTGCGTGACCAGGTGGCCGGGGCCTTTGCCGGCGACATCGGCATCACCAGCGACGAGCACCCGGAGGAGAACTGCCCGACCCCGGCGGGTGCGTGCCTCGCCGCCCCGACCGGGGGGTCGCCCGAGATCCCCGCCGACCGCATGGACGACATGGAGTTCTACTCGCAGACGCTGGCGGTCCCGGCCCGCCGAGGGATGGACGAGCCCGAGGTCGAGCGGGGTGCCGAGCTGTTCGCCGCCATCGGGTGCACGGCCTGCCACACACCGACCCTGCTCACCGGGGATCACCCGGTCACCCAGCTCTCCGGCCAGGAGATCCACCCGTACACCGACCTGCTCCTGCACGACATGGGCCCGGGGCTGGCGGACGGACGACCCGACTTCCTCGCCACCGGCTCGGAGTGGCGAACACCGCCGCTGTGGGGGATCGGGTTGGTGGAGACCGTCAACGGCCACACCACGTTCCTCCACGACGGCCGGGCCCGCAACCTCGAGGAGGCGGTGCTGTGGCACGGCGGCGAGGCGGCCGGCGCCCAGGGCCGCTTCACCGCCCTCGACGCCGCCGACCGGGCCGCCGTCGTCGCCTTCCTGGAGTCATTGTGAGCCTGCGAACCGGAGTCTTGTGAGCCTGCGAACCGGAGTCGCTGTGAGCCTGCGATCCGCCGGGCGCTCTGCTGCCTCGTGGTGGTGGCATCGCTGGCGGCGTGCTCGCCGGGTGTCGATCGGGGCGACGCGGTCGAGGCGATGGTCGACGACGTCCTGGTGCCCGGCTTCTCCGCCGCCGCCGCCGCCACCGCCGACCTCGCCGGCGCATCGGCCGATCTGTGTGCCGCCCCTGGGCAGGCGGCCCTCGAAACCGCCCGACAGGCGTGGTCGGAGGCGGTGGTGGCGTGGAACGCCACCGAGGTCGCCTGGGAGGGCCCGGTGAAGATGGACCGGATCGACAGCATGGTCCACTACCCGGCGGTCGACGTCGAGGAGATCGATCGACTGCTCGAAGGGCATGGTGAAGGTGAGCAGTTCGACGCCGCCGACCTGGCCTCGGTCGTCCGCGGCCTCGGAACCGCCGAGTACCTGCTGTTCGCATCGGACGATCCCGCCGCGGTCACCGCCCCGGGGCGTTGCGAGCTGCTGACCGCGGTCACCGTTGGGGCCGCCGAGGGGGCCGGCGCCGCCGAGCTCGCCTGGACCGACGGTTGGAACGGCGGCGCCCCCTATGCCGACACCCTCGCCGGTCGAACCGAGCCGGCGATGGACGCCAACGACGCCCTCGCCGAGCTGGTGGCCGGCATCGACGCCATCCTCTCGAATGCCACCGTCCAGGGCCTCGGCCTGGCGCTGGGCAGAACCAGGGAGGAGCCGCTCCCCGAGGCCCTGAACGAAGGCGCCGCCGGAGCCGCCGGCGACGTGCTCGCCGCCCGGCTCGCCGGCATCGCCGCCGTCTACGACCCTCCCGGCGACACGCTCGGCCTCGGTGACCTGGTGGCGGAGCGGTCGGCCGAAGTCGACGCCGCGGTCCGCTCCGACCTCGCCGCCGCCCGAGAGGCGCTGGACTCGCTCGGCTCGCCGATGACGCCTGCTCTCGCCGAGTCCCCGGACCAGGCCGCCGTTCTCTACGACGCCCTGGTGGAGTTGCGCCGCACCTTCGAGGCCGACGTGGCGTCGCTGCTCGACATCACCGTCGGCTTCAGCGACACCGACGGGGACAGCGGGTGACGGCGACCGGCGCCCCCACCGGGGTGAAGGCGGACAGTCGCTGGATCGATCGTGCCGCCTCCCCGGTCAGCGCCGCCTCCGCCGCCGTGTTCCGTATCGCCTTCGGGGCGATCGCCCTGCTGGGCACATTGCGCTACGCCGCCAACGGATGGATCGACGAGCTGCTCGTCGACCCTCCGCTCCACTTCACCTACCCCGGGCTCGGTTGGGTGCGACCCTGGCCGGGCGGATGGATGTACCTGCATTTCGCCGTCATGGGGCTGGCGGCGCTGGGCATCGCCCTCGGCTGGCGGTACCGGTGGAGCGTGGCCGCCTACGCCGTGCTCTTCACCTGGGTCGAGCTGATCGACCGCACCCTCTACCTCAACCACTACTACTGGGTGTCGCTGACCGCCGCCCTGATGGTGTTCCTCCCGCTGCACCGGATGTGGTCGCTCGACGCCCGGGCCGGGCGGGCCGCGGGAGGCCGGACGGCCGGCGCCGGCGGGGGCAGACGGTCCCGGCATCGGTGGTCTGGCTGCTGCGCATCCAGCTGGCGATGGTCTACGTGTTCGCCGGGCATGGCCAAGGTCGGCGTCGATTGGCTGGTCGCACGCCCAGCCGCTGGCGACGTGGCTTCCCGCCCGGGCCTCGCTGCCGGTGATCGGGCCGCTGCTGACGCTCCCCGGTGTGGCGTTGGCGATGAGCTGGGCGGGCGCTCTGTTCGACCTGACCATCGTCGGCTGGCTGCTCTGGCGCCGATCCCGGCCATGGGCCTATGCGGCGGTGGTGGCCTTCCACCTGCTCACCTGGCTGCTGTTCCCCTCGATAGGGCTGTTCCCGTGGTTGATGATCGGCGGGACGCTGGTGTTCTTCGAGCCGGACTGGCCGCTCCGCTTCCGCCATGGGCGGAGGGCAACGGTGGCGCCGGCCGGGGAGCGGCGCCCCGGCATACCGCCGGTGGCCGTGGTCGCCGTCGCCGCCTACCTCGCCCTGATGGTGGTGGTTCCCCTCCGGCACCTGGCGGCCCCTGGCGACGTGCTGTGGTCGGGCGACGGCTACCTGTTCTCGTGGCGGGTGATGCTCACCGAGAAGGCGGGCTCGGTCCAGTTCCGGGTCACCGACCCGGCCACCGGAGCGCTCACGGTGGAGTCGATGCCGGCGGCGCTCACCCCCCGTCAGGCGGTGGTGGCGGCGACCGACCCGGCGATGATCCGGCAGGCGGCGACGTGGATCGCCGCCGTCCATGGTGGCGGCGTCGAGGTGCGGGCGGACGCCTTCCTCAGCTTCAACGGCCGCCCCCACGCTCGTCTCATCGACCCCGACGTCGACCTGGCCGCTCCGTCACTGCCCGACGGCTGGATCCTCCCTCCGCCCGGCTGAGCGCGGCGCCGCGCCGCGGCTCACCCGCCGGGGGACAGCACGGTGTCGACCGCGTGGGCGAGCCCGTTGCCGCCGAGTACGTTGGTGATGGTCACCGTCGACGCCCCGTCCAGGACGATCAGCCCCTGCTCGACGGAGACCGGGATCGACCCGCCCCCGGCAGATGTGACCGAGGACACGTCGAGGAGCTCGAAGGCGGACAGCTCCTCTTCGACGACGTGGTGGAGGAGGATCGCCTCGAGCTCGGCAGGATCCTCCGGTAGCGGGGTCTCCAGCCTGCTGAAGGCGTCGTCGGTGGGGGCGAACAGCGTGAAGGGCCCGGACCCGTTCAACCGGTCGGTGAGCCCGGCGGCGTCGATCGCCGCCAGTAGCTCGGTGAACTGCCCGGCGTCGGCGAGCACGTCGAGGATGCTGCCCTCCGGGGTCGGGCGCGCCGTGGTCGGCGGCGCCGGTGCGGTCGTCGTTGGTGCTTCGGCCGCGGTGGTGGTCGGAGCGGGGGGTCGGGTGGCATCCGGTTCGTCAGGTGGCGGGGCCTCCGTCGCCGGTGGCGGGGCCGCCGTCGCTGGAGGTTCGCCTCCCTCGGCGAGCGCCTCCTCGAAGGCCCGCAGCGTCTCCGCGTCGATCGTTCCCGTCGGGGACACCCCGAGATCGGTCTGGAACGCGATCAACGCCTCCTCGAGCTGGGGCGACCACTGGCCGTCGATCGGGCCGGGGAAGTAGCCCAGGGTTACCAGGATCCCCTGGAGGGCGGCGACCTGCGCCGAGGCGGCGCCGTCGAGCGCCGCCTGGATGGCGGCCTGGGTCGCCGGGTCGGGTAGCCCGGTGACGGGGAGGTCGTTGGCCTCCTGGAGCTCCTCGACGGCGGCGACCGTCTTCGGCCCGTAGATCCCGTCGATCGACCCTGAGTAGTACCCGAGGGTGCGGAGATCGGTCTGGAGGGCTTCCACGTAGTCGGCCACCCACTGGCTCGCCTGAGCCGCATCCTCGTCCTCGATGCATCCGGCGTCGGCGAAGGCACGCACCCATGCCACCTGGAGCGAGTACGCCGCCGACGTGAACGAAACCGCGGCCTCGGTGACCAGCGTCCGGTCGTTGATGCCGTCGACGGCGTCGGCGAAGGCCGCCTCCGCCTGCTCGACGACTTCTATCGTCTCCGGGTCGACGAGCTCGATGGTCACCCCTTCGGTGCTGTCCGCCTCGACCGCCTGCTGGAACTCCTCGGCCGATGCCACCACCGCCTCACGGGCGGGCTCGAGGTCCTCGGCGGCGCTCGTGACCTCGCCAACGGTGAGCTCGACGTCGGCGAAGAGCCCGCCGTAGGTGTCGAGCGCCTCGACGTACTCCTGGACGTCCGAGCAGAACTGCTGCTGGGCGGCGTCGACGTCCGGGGGCTCGTCGTCTCCACAGGCGGACACCAGCAGAGCCGTCGCCAGCAGCACGGTGATGCCGAAGCGCCGGCCGTTCATGGACCTGAAGACCCGCTGTCGGGGCCGGCGGAGGCGGTGACGGGCACGTCCGCGCCTTCGAGTGGCGTGACCGCGGCTCGGTTCCGTGCCGCCGAGATCGCCCAGAGATAGAGGGCGAGCAGACCACCGACGACGAGGACAGAGATGACCCCGATCCCGGCGAAGTAGAGGACGACCACGGCGAGGGCGATGCCGGCGATGCGGAGCCCGTCGAACTTGGGGGCGATCCACCGGTCGAGGTCACTCGCCTCCGCTCCTCCGGCGGTCTCCCGCGCGGCGCGCTGCTCCCTCAGGCGTTCCAGCCACGCAGGCCGCCCGGCCAGGTAGGCGGCGATGGCGACGACCACGGCGACCACGACGATCACCCAGACCACCCGGCGGAGGTCGCCGATGACGTCGCCGATCAGTGAGGCAGCGGTGGCGGCCCCGTCCGGGTTCTCGATCCTGTCGATGATCGCTGCTTCGAGCCGGCGCACCGCCGCCGCGGCGAGGACCAGTGCCACGATCACTCCTATGGCGACCTGAACCACGGCCCGCCGACGGTTCTGGGCGACCACGATCGCAACGGCGATGAGGACGACCGCCAGGATGGCGACCAGCCAGACGAGCCGGTCGAATCGGCCGGCCGCCTCCTGGGCGGCGGAGAGGTCCTCCTCGGTCATGATGGTCAGCTGGCCGAAGTCTTCGGGGAGCTCGGCACGGAGGGCGGCGCCGAGCTGCTCGCGTGCCTCGGCGGCGCGGTCGGAGACGACGCTGGGGAGGGTGACGTCGGGGAGGAAGTCCCTGATCTCGTCGAAGACCCGCTGCAGCGTCGCGGTGATGAGAGGGATCAGGTTGAGCCTGACCTCGCCATCCTCGATGGAGACGTTGGGGAGCTCTGCGAGGTCATCCCGCACCAGGGCGACCGCCGCCTGGTGGCCGCGCCGGACCAGCTCGACCACGGCAGTCCTGAACTCTTCCGAGGTGACGAAGCTGTCGATCCTGTCGGCCACACGCGTCTCCAGGGCGGCGCTGATCGAAGGGGCGAGCGCGGTCAGCGACGGCCGATCGAACCGGGAGAGCAGCTCGAGGACCTGCGGGTCGGGGTTGATCGCCTCCACGATCGCCTCGCTCAGATAGGTGTCGAGACGGTCGAGGGCGTCGGTGACCCGTGTCTCGATGTCGAGGGCCTCGAGTGTCTGGTCGGTGACGTATCCGCTCAGCGTCGCGTAGAAGGCCGGGTCCTCGAGCGACGGTTCCACGGTGGCCATGAACTTGTCGGTGTCGAACACCCGCTCGTGGGCCCAGACGGTGACGACGGCGGCCAGGACGACGATCGAGGCGAGCACGACCAGCACCAGCGACAGCCATCCTCGGACACGGCCGCGCCGCTCGGGCTCGCCCTGCGGGACTTCGTCGCCGGCCGGGACGTGGTCCGGCCGGTGATCGGGTTCGGCGCCCGCAGCGGGCGGCTCGCCCATGGGTTCGGTCATGGCAATCCTCGGCGCCGATCGGGGGAGTCTCGTTGCGGCGTGGCCCGGACCTTAGGGGAGTGACCCGGGGGACGTCATCATCTTCGGGGACGAGCCTGGGAGGTCCTCACGACCTCTGGAGGCTCAGGGAGAGAGCAGCCCGCGGTTGCGGCGGACGCGTCGCTCGATGGTCCCGAAGAAGACCCCGTCGACGATGATGCCGATGACCAGCACCACGATCATCATCGCCTGCAGCGCGGCGGCGTCGGCGAGCTCACGGGCGAAGGTGAGCCGGACCCCGATCGACGGCGAGGCAGCGATGATGACCAGCAGCTCGCCCGCCATCAGCGAGCGCCAGGCGAAGGCCCAACCCTGCTTGAGGCCGGCCACGTAGCCGGGGAGGGCAGCGGGAAGCACCACGTACACCCACGACATCGGTCCCTTGGCCCCGAGCACCTTCCCGGCGCGCAACAGCATGGGCTCGATGTGGTCGATGCCCGAGATGAGGCCGTTGGCGATGGCGGGAGCCGCCCCCAGCACCACCACGAAGAAGATCGCCGTCTCCGAGATCTGGAACAGCAGGATGGCGAAGGGGAACCACACGATCGAAGGCATGCTCTGCAGTCCGGTGATCAGCGATCCGACGGCACGGCGCATCACCGAGCTCTGCGCCACCACCAGGCCGACCACGGTGCCCACGAAGGTGGCGGCGGCGAACCCGATGGCCGCCCGCTCCATGGTGATCCCGACCGCCTCCCAGAACGAGGCGGTCCTGATGCTCTCGCCCAGGGTCTGGAACACCTCGACCGGGGGAGGGAGCACGTAGTCGGGCTTCCACCCCGACATGACGATCAGCTGCCACGCCGCCAGGAACAGGGCGACGGCGGCCAGCTTGGGCCAGGCGGCGTCCCAAGCCCGCGCCATCCACGTCTTCCGTTCCCGCCGCGGGATCTCGAGGTGGTCGAGACCGACGATCTCGTCGTCCAGGTACCGGGTGTCAGCTTGCATGGCGTCGCACCTCTCCCCGCAGCCGTGCGGTGATCTCGGCGGCGAGGTCGCCGACGGCGGCCGCCTCCAGCTCCCGTGGGCGCGGTAGCCCCACTTCGTAGGTCTCGATGACCCGGCCCGGCCGGCTCGACAGCAACACCACCCGGTCGCCGAGCCGCACCGCCTCGCGGACATCGTGGGTGACGAAGAGCACGGTCAGGTTCGACGAGCTCCAGATACGCTCGATCTCGTCGTGCAGGATGCCCCGGGTCATGGCGTCGAGGGCGCCGAACGGCTCGTCCATCAGCAGCAGCTCGGCGTCCTGGGCGAGCGCCCGGGCGATGGCGGTCCGCTGCCGCATCCCACCGGAGAGCTGGTGCGGGCGCTCGTCGGCGAACTCCTCGAGATGGACCAGCTTCAACAGGTCGCTGACCCGGCGCCTTGCGGAGATCACGGGGGAGCCCCTGGAACTTCATGGCGGCGTCGACGTTGCGGGCGACGGTCAGCCACGGGAACAGCGCCGGGTCCTGGAACACCATGCCGATCCTGCGCCCGCCGGTGTCTATGGTCCCCTCGGTCGTCGCATAGAGGCCGGAAACCAGGCTGAGCAGGGTGCTCTTGCCGCAGCCCGACGCCCCGAGCAGGCAGACGAACTCGCCCTCGGCGATCTCGAGCGAGACGTCATCGAGCGCCTTGATGCGGGAGCGGCCGTCGCTGTAGGTCTTCGAGACGTGGTGGATCGAGACGGCGGCAGGCGGCGCCGGTGTTCCCACCGGCGCCGCTGCCACTGGCTCGTGCTCGACGATCACGGGCTCACCGTCGGTCTGCCCAGCTCGGTGAGGATGGCGTTGAGCGGCTCGAGGACATAGATCCCGTTCAGGTCGACAGGGTCGAGGAGGCCGACGGCAACGGCATTGTCCGCCGACACCTGGAGCGACGAGGCGATCGGGTCGAGGGTGAACTCGAGGTTGCCCCACGCCCCCTCGATGGTCTCCGGGGCGATGGCGCTGCCGGTGATCGCCTCGATGGAGTCGCTGACCACCGTCTGCGCGTCCCCGGGCGACTCGTTGGCGAAGTCGACAGCCCGCACCAGCCCGCGGAGGACGGCGTCGACGACGTCCGGGTGCTCCTCGAGGAAGGTCGTGGCCACGATCAGGTGGGTGGTGACGAACTGCCCGTCGGGCCACAACTCGGCTTCGTCGAGGAACACCCGGCCACCACCCTCGAGCACGAGCCGGGTAGCCCACGGCTCGGGGACCCATGCCGCTTGCGACATTGCCCTGCTGGAAGGCGGCCAGGGTCTCGGAGTTGTCCTGGGGGACGACATTGACGTCGCCACCGCCCTCGAGGGTCACCTCGTAGCCCTGTTCGGCCAGCCAGGCACGGGCGGCGACGTCCTGGGTGTTGCCCAACGACGGGGTCGCCAGGGTCTTCCCGGCGAAGTCCGCCTCCGACTGGATGTCTTCGTTGACCACCAGCGCAGCGCCGCCGGAGGTGGTCCCGGCGATGATCCGCACCGCCTCGCCGTCAGATTGCGCAAAGGCGTTGATCGCCGGGTTGGGGCCGATGAACGTCATGTCGATGGCCCCGCTGAACAGTGCCTCGACCGCCTCGGTGCCGGCATTGAAGGTGGCCGTCTCCAGCGCGACGTCGCCCAGCTCCTCCTGGAAGAAGCCGTTCTCGACGCCGACGATGGCGGGGGCGTGGGTGACGTTGGCGAAGTACCCGAGCCTCACCGTCGCGGCGTCGCCGCCGTCGGACGGAGACTCGGTTGCCGCCGCCCCAGTTCCTTCGCCGCCGGCACCGCCGGCGTCGTCCCCGCCGCAGGCACCCACCACCAGGGCTACCCCGGCGAGGACCACCGTCCACGATCTCAAGGTTCGCATCATCACTGCCTACCTCGCTTGGCCTCGTGTCTCGTTTCGCCCGATAATGTTGATCTAGTTAGTCGACATACTCGGAATAGTGGGGAACCCTAGTCGGGTGACCGGGGGTGTCAATGAGCCTGGAGACCCAGTCGCCGGAAGGGGTCGCCTCGACCGGCGATCCCCGGGTTGGCTGAGAGGGTTGTCTACTGTTGCGGTCGACAATTCGTCGATGACCGGCGCCGGGAGGTGAGAGATGTGGATCACCAGGAAGACCGACTACGCCACCAGGGCGGTCCTGGCACTGGCGATCGTCGAGAACGAGGGGGCCTCGCTCAAGCTCGCCGAATTGGCGGAGCGGACCGCCGTCCCGGCCTCGTTCCTCGAGCAGATCATGAGCCAGCTCCGCGGTGCCGGCATCGTCAGGTCCGAGCGTGGGCCGACCGGCGGCTACCGGCTCAACCACCCGGCGAACGAGATCTCTCTCGACCGCGTCGTTCGGGTGTTCCAGGGCCAGCTGGCCCCCATCGCCTGTGCCACCCGCTCCTCGCCTGAGCCGTGCCCGATGGACGTGGCCTGCTCGCTCAAGGAGGTGTGGCAGGAGGTCCGGGAGGCCACCATCGCCATCCTCGAGAACGTCGACTTCGCCCAGCTGGCCGAGCGGGCCGGCGGCCGCTGGGTGGCGCCCCTCGAGCTGCTGCCGCCCCCGCGCTGACGGCGTGCCGTCGGGCGCAGCCCTACCCGACCAACTCGAACCGGTAGCGGTCGCAGTTGTGAACGGCGCTCTCTGCAGTAAGGAGCGCGCCGAGCCGGCGGAGCTCGTCACCGGTGGCATCGCGCCAGGGCCGGGCCCCCAGGAGGGCCAGACAGGACCCGGTGGCCGCCAGGCCGGGCACGACCTCGCAGAGCGAGCCGCAGTGCGGGCGGAGCCAGCGTGCCGCCCGGTCGACGACCGAAACAGACACGCCTGGATCGGTCGCTCGGGCCAGCTGCCGGCGGTACAGGGCGAGCTCCAACCGGCGGCGCGCCGACTTCCACCTCCCGGGTGCCACCCCGGCTCGAGCCAGGCGCACGTCGGCGGGCCCGGTCCAGAGCCTTCGCCGCATCCTCACCGCCACCTGCGAGATCCTGCTGTCTTCAGCCGAGAGCCTCTCCGACGGGTCGGAAACCGCACGGGTCAGTACGTGGGCCGCACGGTCGGTACGTCTCCGGTCGAGGTTGCCCCAGGCGGACGGCGGTACGACGGGCCGACCGACGATCTCCTCCGCTCTGTCGAGCACGACGCTCAGCACCGACTGCAGGCCTCCGGCCCTGGCCGAGTGGGTCACCAGGTCCCAGTCGAGGCCTGGCTCCTCGGTGAGGACCACGGCGGCGTCGTTGTAGTTGACGAAGGCGAACTGACGCTTGCGGACCACGCGGGCAGCGAGCATCACCAACATGTCCTCGGCAGCCGGCACCTGGACGGTCCCGCCCCGCCAGGGGAACGAGCGGGATCTCGACACGATCGGTCCTCGGTGGCCGTGGTAGCCACCGACGAGGACCCCGACCGATACGTGGTGCTCGCCGACTTGGCGGCTGCTGGAGAAGGAGGCATGCGGTGCCTGTCCGAGCCGGGAAATGCGCAGGTAGCCGAGTTTGTAGCCGGCCTCGTGGAGCGTCGATGCCACCGCCGCCCCGGACGGCAGGTCTTGGGTCAACAGGTCGGTGTCGAACTCGATCCGGGTCGTGTACGCCGGGTAGGCCACCTGGAAGCTGCGACCGGAAAGGACCACGAACCCACCGACCGCTGCCGTCATCAGCGTCGCCAGCGGTTCGGCCAGCAACTCTTTGTGACGCGCCGTCACGTCGAGCAGGCGCCGTGCACTGACCGGGCCGGTATCCGAGACGGTCCACACCTGGGTGCGGGGGAAGACCCCACCGACACGGCCAGCAGGAACCAGGATGGCGTCGAGGTCCGCACCGGCAGCCTCCAAGTGGCCGAGAGCCACTGCCATGGTGCGCTGCCAGACCAGGAATCGAAGGGCGCGACCCAGCGCCTTTCCAGGATCGTCGAGCGCGAGGAACTCGGCGGCCGCCGTCTCGGTTCGCTCGGACGGGTACACCGCCGACAGTCGACGCAGGATGCCGGCGAGCCTCCTGACGCTTGGATCCATGGGGATGCCCCGGGTTGGCGGCCACCTGCCCGGTACACTATTGCCGACCAACGAAGCGGTGTCGGGCGGGTGACGGCGGGATGGTGACGTCCCGGTGAGAAGGAGGGAACCATGCCGGTTCACATGTCTCACACGGTTCGTTGGGGGTCGGAGGGTAGGAGCGTGCTGCTCTTCGCCCACGACCTGATCGGCAGTGCTGTCGCCGGGCTCAGCGGGAACTCGCCCGGGGCGGCAGCCGCCTATGTTCGTGAGGGTGAGGAACCGGTGGCGGTGGGGCTCACCGACACCTCCCTTGGCGAGGTCGATCCCAACCTCGCTCCCGGTCTCTACCGGCTCGACCTTCCCGACGAGCTCTTCGCCGCCGGGTCGCCCCACGCGTGGTGGCCGGCCGGCTGGTCAGCCCTCAGGTCGCCGCGGTGAGGACGATCGGTCCGTCGTCGGTGACGGCCACGGTGTGCTCGGAGTGGGCGCCCCGTGAGCCGTCGACCGACCGTAGCGTCCAGCCGTCGGGATCGGTGTAGATGAGGTCGGTGGTCTCCAGGAACCAGGGCTCGATGGCGATCACCAGCCCGGGCCGCAGCGACAGGCCCTGGCCGCGGCGGCCGTCGTTGGGGATGTGTGGGTCGCCGTGCATGACCCGACCGACGCCATGGCCGCCGAACGTGGTGTTGATCCGGTACCCGGCGGACCGGGCCACACCGGCGATGGCCGCCGAGATGTCGCCCACCCGGTTCCCCGGTCGGGCCGCGGCGATGGCGGCTTCGAGGGCGAGGCGGGTGGTGTCGATCAACCGGACGTCGCCGCTGCGGGGGCGGCCGACGATCGTCGAAACGGCGGCGTCGCACACCCATCCGTCGACAGAGGCGGCGAAGTCGAGCGTCAGCAGGTCGCCGTCGCGCAGGGCGTAGTCGTGGGGGAGGCCGTGGAGCACGGCGTCGTTCACCGAGGTGCAGATCACTTTGCCGAAGGGGCTGGCGCCGAACGACGGGTGGTAGTCGATGTAGCACGACTCCGCCCCGGCGTCTTCGATCATCCGGTGGGCGAGCCGGTCGAGCTCGAGCAGGTTGACCCCGACGTCGGCGGCTTCGCTGGTGGCGGCGAGGACGGCGGCGACGAAGCGGCCCGCAGGTCGCATCGCCTCGATCTCGTCCGGTGTCCTCAGCTCGACCACGGCCCTCCTCTCCGGCGGCCGGCATTCTGGCGGTTCGCCGGCATCGCTCGGCCGGGCGGGTGACAACCGTTGTCATGATGCTTGACAATCGAACGTACGTTCGATAGAGATCGAGGGACTTCCCCATCGAGGCGCTCTCGCCGAGGGCGCGTGTGCGGGAAGGGGCCTGGGTTGCTCGACGACTTGCTGGCGGTGATCGAGCGGGTCCCGGTGCGCGTGGATGGGCCGGTTCCGTCGTCCGCCCTGGCGGAGGACATCGCCTCCCTCGGCCGGGCCATGTCGATGCTGTCGGCGAGGCTTGCCGGTCGGATCGCCTCCCAGCGAGCCCTGGGTGCGCACCCGGAAGGGCTGAGCCTGACTCGATGGGTTGCGGTTCATGCCGACGTGTCCGACGGAGAAGCCCGTTCCCTGGTCGGGCTGGCCAGGACCATGGTCGACCATCCGGACACCGCCGACGCCTTCGAATGCGGCTCCCTCTCCCATGCCAGGGCTCGACTCCTGTCCCGGGTGGCGCAGGCACACCCCAAGCCCTACGAGCGCGACGAGCCGATGCTGATCGGGCTCGCCGGTGACCTCGAACTCGCCGACCTACGCCGCGCCACCCGGTATTGGGCCAACTGCGCCGACGAATCGCGAGCCGAGCAGGCGGCGGAGGATCGTCGGGCGCTGGCCTACCTGCATGCCTCGGTCACCTATGAGGGCATGGTCAGACTGGACGGCCTCCTGGACCCCGAGCTCGGCGAAGCGGTGCTCACCGCGCTGGACGCTGCCACCCCACCGCCCGTCGTCACCGACTCGCGCTCGGCTGCGAATCGGCGAGCCGAGGCGTTGGGCCTGCTGTGCGAGCAATGGCTCCGCAACGGCACCGTGGACGGTGGCCTACGGGCAGCGGTCACGCTCACCGTCGATCTCGACACGTTCCTGGACAGAAGCGGGACCCGCTGCGACCTCGACCACACCGGCCCGATCACCCCGGAGACCGCACACCGGATCCTCTGTGACGCCGAAGTCACTCGGGTGATCACTCGGGGCGTCTCCGAGATCCTCGATCTCGGGAGAGCTACCCGCGTGCCCTCACCGGCACTGCGCAAGGCGTTGGTGGTGCGCGACGGCGGTTGCCGGTTCCGCGGTTGCCGGAGGCCGGCGCACTGGTGTGACGCTCATCACATCGTCCACTGGCTCGACGGCGGCGGGACGAGCCTCGAGAACTGCATCCTCGTCTGCCGGTACCACCACACGGCGATCCACCAGGGCAGGGCCATCGTCATCGGCAACGAAGTCGTCCCCACCAATCACGCTTTCGCCACAGCCGATCGGGCTCCGCCGTGATGTCCCGTCAGCCGGAGGGGGTTACGACCCCCGACGTGCCGGCCGCCCAATCGGTGTGGAGGTCGGCGTAGACGCCGCCGAGCGCCAGCAGGTCCTCATGGGAGCCGCGCTCCACAAGGCGACCCTCGTCGAACACCAGCACCCAGTCCGCCGCTTCCGCCGTGGACAGCCGGTGGGCGACCGTGATCGAGGTGCGGGACTCGGTGAGGTGCTCCATGGCCCGACGGATCTGCACCTCGAGGGCGGGGTCGACCGCCGACGTCGCCTCATCGAGCACCAACACCGCCGGGTCGGCGATCCAAGCCCGGGCCAGCGCCACCAACTGCCGTTCGCCGGCGGAGAGGGCACTACCCCGCTCACCGACCTCGGTGGCGGCCCCGGCGGGGAGCGACGCCAGCCATCCGTCGAGCTCGAGGTCGGAGAACGCCTCGACGACCTCGGCGTCGGTGGCGTCCGGGCTGCCGTACCGGACGTTGTCGGCGATCGTCGTGTCGAACAGAAAGCCCTCCTGGGGGACGAAGACAATGCGCCGGCGCAGGCTGTCGAAGGCGACCTGATCGACCGGCACGCCGCCGATCAGCACCCTGCCCGCCGTGGGGTCGAGCAGCCGGGTGGCCAGCTTGGAGAAGGTCGATTTACCCGACCCAGTCTCCCCAACCACGGCGACGCGGGCTCCGGCCGGGATGGTGACGGTGACGTCCTGCAACACGTCGTCCCCGGCCGGGTACCGGAACCGCACTCCCTCGAAGGCGACGTCGAGGGCGCCCCCCGGCAGGATGGCGCCGTCGACCGGGTCGGCGATGACGATCGGGGTGTCGAGCACCTCGACGATGCGCCGGACACCCGAGGCCGCCGATTGGGCCTGGTCGAGGGTTTCCACCAGGGTCTGCACCGGCTCCACCAGCAGGGTCACCAGGAACAGGAGGCCGAGCAGGGTCCCGGCGGTGAGGCCCCACCCCGGGCCGAGGGCGACGCCGAAGGCGATGACCCCTGCCGTGATCGCACCGGCGAAGATCTCGGCGCTGGAGAACAGGGCGGCGCCCACCACGAAGGTGCGGTGCTCCACCTTGAATTGCTCGTCGATCACCGAACGGACCTTGGCCACCGTGGCGTCCTCCGTCCCGTAGGCGCGCACCACCGGGAGTCCCGAAACCGCCTCACCCATGGCCGACATCGTGTCACCAACGCGTCTCCGGACCTGGTCGTGCAGTCGTTGCAGCACCCGCTGGAACAGAACCAGGAGCAGCCCGTAGAGCACCACCCCGGCGAGCACGAACAGCGCCAGCCGCCACTCGAAGGCCAGCATCATCGCCACTGCCATCACCACCTGGGCGCTGCCGATGAGGAGCCCCACTCCTCCCCAGTCGACGAAGTCCTGGATGGCGGCTATGTCACTGGTGACCCGGGCGACCAGCGACCCGCGTCGCTCCGCCTCGACGTGTAGCACGTCGAGGCGGTGGAGGTGCGAGAAGGCTCCCACCCGGAGGTCGGACAGCCCCTGAGCCGCCTGGGTGGCCAGCCGCACCAGCGCCAGCCGGCGCACCACCATCGCCGCCAGCATCGCTCCGACAGCCACCGCGCCGAGCGTCAGCACACCGCCGACATCGACCCCGGCCGGCGCCAGGATCTCGTTGTCGATGATCCGCTGGACGACGACGGGGACCACGATCTGGATCGCCGTCCCCAGGGCGGCGAGGAGGATCGTCACGACCAGCCCGCGCCGCAGCGCCGGAGCCTCGACCAGCATGCGCCGCAACGCCCGAGAAGTCGACATGGTCTGGTCGGCGGTGGTCACGGCTTCTCCGCACGTGCCACGGCGCCGGCGGACCGGGCCTCGGCATCACGCTCGTATGCCTCGAGGATGCGGGCATAACCGGGGACGGAGGTCATCAGGTCGTCGTGGGTTCCGTGGGCGATGACCCGACCGTCGTCGACGAACACCACCTCGTCGGCGAGCATGATCGACGAGCGGCGATAGGCGACCATCACCACGGTCGACGGGAGCTCGACGACCTTGAGCCGCTCGAGGATCCGGGTCTCCACCGACGGGTCGACCGCCGAGGTGGCGTCGTCGAGGATCAGTAGCCGGGGGCGGCGCACCAGCGCCCGGGCGAGGGCGATGCGCTGCCGCTGGCCACCGGACAAGGTGGTGCCCCGCTCACCAACCAGCGTGTCCCACCGCTGGGGGAGCTGCTCGATGAACCCGGTGGCGCCGGCAACGTCTGCGGCCGTCCGCACTGCATCGTCGTCGGCGTCGGTGCCGAAGGCGATGTTGCCCCGCACCGTGTCGTCGAAGAGGAAGGCGTCCTGACCGACGAAGGCGACCTCGCCGGGCAGGGCGGACCGGGCGAACTCGCGCAGATCGGCGCCGTCGATGGTGATCGATCCGGATCCCGGGTCCCAGAGCCGGGCGAGCAGCGTCACCAGCGTCGACTTGCCGGACCCGGTTGGGCCGACGACCGCGACCACCTTGCCCGAACGGATGTCGAGGTGCACGTCGAGCAGGACCGGCTGATCGGGCAGGTAGCCGAACCCGATCGAGGCGCCGTCGACCTCCGCCCCGCTGGGCCACAACCGGGTCTCCAGGGTTCCGTACTCGACCAGCTCGTCGGCGGTCAGCACCCGCTGGATCCGCCGCCACGCCGCCGTCGAGTGCGACATGTCCCAGAGCATGAAGCCGATGATGCGGATCGGGATGAACAACAGCGACAGGAGGTAGGCGATGGTGATCACCTCGCCCGGGGTGACCGCCGCCGCCTCGATGCGGATCGCCCCGGCCACCAGCATCACCACGGTGACCACCGACAGCAGACCCTCGACCACCACCCGGTACGTGGAGAACGTTATCCCGACGCTGGTCAACATGCGCCGCAGGTTGTCCGATGACCGTTCGAACCGGGCCGTCTCGGTGTCCTCGCGGCCCAGAGCCTTGACGGTGAGGGCACCGTCGAAGCTCTCGTGGGCCACCCGGGCCACCAGTCCGCGCTCCTCCTGGACCTCTTGGTACTGCTCGAAGGTGCGCCAGCTCCCGCGGACGTCGATGGAGAGCAGACCGACCAGGGCGACGAGGGCGATCGCCGCCAGCAGCGGGTCGATGAAGGCGATCATCACCACCGACCCGATGAGTAGGAGGGACGCCCCGGTGGAGAACGGCAGCGGGTTCAGGATGAACGTGGACTGGCTGGTGTCGGCGTCGGTGACGGCGAGCAGGTCGCCGACGGTCTGCCGCCGGTACCACGACAGCTCCAGCCGCAGGATGCGGTCGATCAGCCCCAGTCGCAGGTCGGCCTGGTTGGCGAAGAACAGGTAGCTGGCCCCGCTCCGCCTCAGCACGATGGCGGCCGCCTTCCAGGTGGCCACGGCGACCACAGCCCACACCGCCGGTGCCAGCCGCCCGTCGATCGGTTCGCCCCCGTCGAGCACAGGGACGATGACCTGGTCGGTCGCCCTACCGATCACCACCGCCGAGGCGACGATGGCGCCGGCGAAGAAGGCGGCCCCGGTGGCGGCGAGGGCGAACGACCACGGGTGCTGTTTGACGAAATACCCGATCAGCCGCAGCCCGGAGGCGAGGGCGGCGCGCAGCGTCTGAGGTTGGTCGGACATGAGGACCTGCAGCGGAGGAGTGGATGCCCGACTCTACCGGCAGGCCAAGCCGCTGCTCACGGGCCCGGCCGGTCACCGGTCAGGTGGTCGGGGTCCAGCCCGTCGTCTCGCGGAACAGGCGGTTGGACACGGGCTCGCCGTCGGCCACCACGTTGTACAACCCGGCCGGGGCGTCGAGGGCGGCAACGATCGCCCTGGCAGCGTCACCGATCTCGAGGGTGGTTCCGAAGTAGTCGTCGGGCCCGTCCGAGCCGGTGCCGGGCCCGTAGAGGAGCCCGAGCCGCAGCACGATCCCGCGGCGCCCCGATTGGGTGAACCCGGCTACCGCCTGCTCGGCGACCAGCGCAGTGTTCAGGAAGAAGGGCAGGTCGTCCCTGATGCGCGTGGATTCGTCGGACGGCCCGGGCGGGTAGACGAAGGCGACGGTCGGCATGAGGAGCAGGTCGACCGACCCGACCAGTGCGGCCCGGGCCAGGATTGGTGTCCCCTCGCCGCGCAGTCGGTCGTTCTCCGCCCAGTTCTCCGGCTCGCCTCTCTGCTCCGGTGGCGGGATCCTGGTGGCGAAGTGGAGCACGGCGTCCGCCGGGGCGACGGCGTCACGCACCGCATCCGGGTCGAGCAGGTCCAGGTCGTGATGGCCCGGGGCGTCGACGTCGTGGCCGGCGTCGGTCAGCAGGGGGATGGTGTGGCGACCGATGACCCCGGTGCCGCCGGTTACGAAGACCTTCATGGCGGCGAACCTACCCAGCCGACGCCGCGCTCACACCGGTCCGATGCGGCTGATCCTGCTTACTCCACTCAAGAAGCCGGCTCGGGAGCTGGCACTCCGAGCTGCTGCAGCATGCTCATCGAGTCCCAGCTGACCCACTCGGAGATCAACTGGCCACCCCGAACCTCCCAGATGCTGGCGCCTCCGACCTTGAAAGACTTGCCGGTCGCCGGTGTGCCCATGAATTCGCCCTCGTGCGTCCCGGTCACGGTCAGCCGGCTGACGACCTTGTCCCCTTCGGCGACCTGCTCCTCGACCGTGGCCGTGAAATCCGGGAACGCGGTACGGAAGCGGGCGATGAGGTCCTTGAGACCGGAGATGCCTTCAGGAGGGGGCTCGACCACGCCCTGCACCATCACGAACGCCGGATGGCAGACGGCGCATATCTCATCCAGTGAGTTCATGTCGCCGTTGCTCACGACTTCGCTGAACCACCGTCGGACGACGGCCTTGTTCTCATCGGTGCTCACGTAAAGCCTCCTACGGCCAGGGGCCGGCCAGCGTACCGGGGCTCCCGTCATCGTGCTCGGGCTCGCATGCGGATATGGTGGGCCGGCGCCTGTTGAAGGACTCAGTTCGTGCCCAAGCCCCACCGCCCTGTCGACCCGGCATGTCCAGTCGCATAGCGGTCATCTCGATCGACGCTGCGCAGCCACGTCTGGTCGCAGACTTCTGGTGCCGCGTCCTCGGCTGGCAGGTCGTCGAGGAGGACGGCAGCGTCATCAGCATTGGACCGCCGGATGGATCGTGGCCGACGATCGACGTGGTGGCAGTGCCTGAGAGGAAGACCGTCAAGAACCGACTGCACTTCGACGTTCGCGCCGACGGCATAGCCACAGCCGATGAGCTGGAGCGGCTCCTCGGCCTGGGGGCGCGGCGCACGGACGTGGGCCAGGGGGCAGACGCCACGTGGGTGGTCCTCTGCGATCCCGAAGGCAATGAGTTCTGTCTGCTCTCCCGATCCGTCCAAGACGCCGGGAGCTGAGTTCGTGCCCGAGCCCTCGCTACCGCCCACTTAGGGGGAACCGGGGAGGGGCAGGGTCCGACAGGCGCTGAGAGGCGGCCCGTTCGCTCTAGTAGGTGGCCTGCAGGCGCAGCGTCAGCTTGCCGCCGGTCTCGGGATACACCCACACGTCGAGGTCGCAGGAGTCTTGGCCCAACGGGACCCTCACCGTCTTGGTGTGGGTTGCACCCCTGGCGATCGTTACCTCGTAGAAGCCCGATGTGGTCGAGGAGTCCCAACCCTTGTCACACCAGCGGTCCCAGAACACCGAGAAGGTGCGCTTGGTGGTGGCCTGGTTCACAACCTGGAAACGCAGTTGCCGCGGCTTCGGCTTCGTGGTGGTCTCCACTCTGATGTCCGGGGCCTTGCCGGTGGCCCAACCCGAGCCGATGGTGACCCAGGTCGCTGCTCTCGCTTCACCGCCACCGGTGGCGAGCAGGAGAGTGGGGACGAGAACGAGGAGAGCGAGGGCGACGCGGAGCCTCCGGCTCCACACTGCTGAGAAGGTCACGCGTTGGTTCCTTGTTGGGAGGGGTACTGACGAATGTGTGACACCGGACGCACCGTCTTCTTACAGCGGCGAGCTGGGTCGAACGACCTTTCCGTCACCCGCCGACCTTCTGGGCCGTGGGGAGGGGGCGGCACCCCGTCACCTCTTGGCGTAGCTCGGATGCGCTTTCCGATGGTTCCCGCTCTAGATCCCGAGATGCTCCCGCAGGACGTTGGCGAGCCTACCGACGGCGGGATTGTTGCTGATGGGCAGAGAGACTGCAGCGAGCGGGAGCCGTGATTCGAGCAGCTCGTGACTGCGCAGCGGCGACGGCGTGAACCACTGGGCTCTGTTCTCGTCTAGGCCCATGGCGAGCCGAGCGACACCGCCGACCAACACGACAGCCAGTTCGGGAGAGGCCAACTGCCGCGATGCGGCCCACCGGCCTTCGCCCCATACGAGGCGTCGTCCGTTCGCTCGGTCACGATGTCGCGCCGCCCTCCGCCGTTGGTGCTGAATAGGCCACCTGGCAGAAGCCGTGGTTGCAATACCCGTTGGGGTTCTTGGCGAGATATTGCTGGTGGTAGGTCTCGGCGTAGTAGAAGGGGCCGGCGTCGAGGATCTCGGTGGTGATGGTGCCGTACCCGGAGCCGCCGAGCAGCTCCTGGTACCGGTCCTTCGACTGCTTGGCGATCTCACGCTGCTCGTCGGTGGTGACGTAGATGCCCGACCGGTACTGGGTGCCGACGTCGTTGCCCTGACGCATCCCCTGGGTGGGGTCGTGGTTCTCCCAGAAGGCCGCCAGCAAGGTCTCGAACGACACCTTTGCCGGGTCGAACACCACCAGCGCCACCTCGTTGTGCCCGGTGCGCCCGGTGCAGACTTCCTCGTAGGTGGGGTTCGGGGTGACGCCGGCGGCGTATCCGACAGCAGTGCTGTGCACGCCGTCGATCCTCCAGAAGATCCGTTCGGCGCCCCAGAAGCACCCCATGCCGAAGACCACGGTCTCGTGACCCTCGGGCCACGGTGGCTTGGTCGGCGTCCCGAGCACGAAGTGGGTGTCGGGAACCTGCATGGCCTCGGATCGGCCGGGGAGCGCCTCGCCGGCGTCGGGCATGGTGGTCATCTTGCGGAACATCGGCCCTCCTGCGTTTCTCTGATCTTCCCACGACTCAACAGCTCGTGAGGCGGCGATATGCCGGCGGTCGGCTTCGTCACGCATCCGGTACCCTGCCGCCCGGCGCGGGAGAGCGAGGAGGCGCGGTTGGACCGGATGACAGGGCTGAGCAACCTGCTCGACCTCCAGGACGTCGACACCGAGATCGACCGCCTCCGCCACGACCGGCAGTCGCTTCCGGCGCTCGAGGAGTACCGGGCGGCGCACCAACACCTCACCGGCTTGACCGCGGAGCGCGACCGGACCGCCGCCGACCTCCGGCAGACGTCACTCGACCTCGACCGGGTCTCCGGCGAGTTCGACCTCAACGAGGCGAGGGTGGCAACGGAGCAGAACCGGCTCTACGCCGGTGGGCTGAGTGCCCGGGACGCCGACTACCTGCGGCGCGAGGTCGAGATGCTCAAGAACCAGCAACGCGACCGTGAGGAGGGCGTCCTCGTTCTCATGGACCGCAAGGATCAGCTCACCGCCGGCCTGGAACGCCTCGAAGCCGAGGTGGCTGCCGCCGAAGGGGTGAAGGGGGAGCGCGAGGCGGTGATCAGCGCCGCCTGGGCCGAGATCGACGCCAAGCTCGATGTCCAACAGGGACACCGAAGCGAGGTGGTGGCCGCGATCGACCCCGACGTCCTCGAGCTGTACGAGTCGATCCGGCCGACGATGGACGATGGGGTCGCCGCCGCCCGGCTGAACGACGGCGTGTGCGGCGCCTGCCATCTGCGGCTCACCGCCCCCGAGCGGGCCGAGGCACTACGCGACGACCCGCCGCGGTGCGTGCACTGCCGGGCGATCCTCGTCCCGTGACGCCCGGGAAAGGGCGTGGGGCCGGCCGGTGATCTTCTGGCATGCCGGGGCGACGATCGCCATCACCCGGACGACTTTCCGAGACCCCCGGATGGACCTCCGGTTCCTCGTCCTCGGGGCGCTCCTCGCCGACTTGATCGACACTCCGGTCGGGCTGGCCCTCTTCGACCGGTTCCACACGGTGCGACTGGCCACCCACACCCTGCTGGTCTCCGCCGTGGTGATGGCGGCGGTGGTGATGCGCACCAGACGGGGCCGGCCCCGGAAGCGATGGATGCTGATCGCCATCGGCATGCTGCTCCACCTCTTTCTCGATGCCATGTGGCGGGACCAGGAGACGCTCTGGTGGCCCTTCCTGGGCTTCGGGTTCACCCCGTCGGGAGCGGCATCGGCAGGTGACTACGTGGTCTCGGTGCTCACCGATCCCGTGGTGTGGGTGCTGGAGGCGATTGGTCTCGCCTACCTCTTGGTGCTGGCCGGTCGGGCGCGGCTCTTGGACCCGGTGGTCCGAAGCCGGTTCCTGGCGACCGGGACGGTGGACGTCCCCATCGACCGGTCAGGTTGACGACCCGGCCCTGTTGTCCCGCTGATCCCTGGCCATGTGGACGCTGCGGATGGTCAACTGAACGATGACGACGAGCAGCAGGGCGGCGTAGAGGCGGCGGAGCACCGTGCCGTCGAGCGACAGGGCCAATCGGGCGCCGGCGAGAGCGCCGACGATTCCAGCGAGGCCGACGGGTACCGCCGTCGGCCAGACGACCCGGTGGTGGCGATGGTGGACCCAGGTGCCCACGATGGCGGTGGGCAGGATCACCGCCAGCGAAGTCCCTTCGGCGAGGTGTTGCCCGAACCCGGCGACCAGCACCAGGGCGGGGACGAAGATCACCCCGCCGCCGATGCCCAGGGACGCCCCCAACATTCCGGCGACCAGACCGATGGCGACGAGGGCGATGGCGGTGGTCACGTGATCGCCAGCCGTGCCACGGTGAACAACAGCAGCAGGATGAAGCCCCGAAGCAGCCACAGCTCGGGGACACGGTCGAGATAGCGGGCCCCCAGCCACGCCCCCAGCCCGGCACCGGCGAGCAACGCGGCGGCGGCCGGCACGTCCACCTCGCCGCCGGCGGCGAACCCGACGACGGCCGCCGCCGACGTGGCGACGATCGTCGCCGTCGACGTACCCGATGCCTGGTGCTGGGAGAAGCCGAGCAGGAGCACCAGTCCCGGCACCACGATGATCCCGCCGCCGACCCCGAACAGGCCGCCGATGAACCCGGCGGTGAGCCCGATCCCCAGCGCCCGGCCCTGCGACCACACCGCGGCGAGTGTACGAGGTTGGCTGTGCGGAGGGCTTCGGTAGGCTCGGCGGCCATGCGGGAACGGTTCGCCTTGCTCGCCCTCCCTCTCCTCCTCGCCATCCTGGCGGGCGGGTGCGGCGATGAGGCGACTACCGAGACCGAGGTCCCGGTCACGCCGATAGCCGCCGTCGCCGACTGGCTCGGGGCCATCGCCGACGACGACGTCGACACGATCGACCGGCTGGTGGACCCCGTCGACCTCGCCCTGCTCGCCGGTGCCGAGAACGCCTTCACCCGCGAGCAGCTCGCTGCGGTGGCCGCCACCGGGCTCCCGGAGGCCACCCGTTCCTCGTACTGGCAGAGCTTCGCCGAGGGATTCGAGGAAGTCCTCGGGATGCCGTTGGACGAGGTGACCATCGTCGGCGCCGAGGAGTTCACGTCCGAGGGGGAGCGGTACGCCGCGGTCACCGTCGGTGTCGGCGACGCCACCACCGAGGTGATCACCCACCTGGTCGATGGAGCCTGGCAGGTCGACATGGTGGCCACGGCAGGCCCGGCGCTCGCCGTGCCGATCCGGCGACTCGTCACCGACCTGGCTGCCTCCGAGGACGAAGCCACCGCCCGCACCTATGCCCTGGCGGCGGTCGCCTCGCTCAGCGCCGCCCACGCCTGGTCGGCCGACCGCAGCCTCGAGCTGGAGCTCGAGGCCATCGAAGGCCTGTCGATAGCATCAGAGTGAGTGTGACGAGCCCGGGTGTAAGCCGGATTCTGTCGTGGGCGACCATCTCTCTCGACCACGGCATTGCTGCCGGGTTCCTTGCGGCCCACCTGGGACGTGACGGGCGGGCCACCCTGTCCCTGCTTGGCCTTGCTCCGGATGGGGTTTACCGAGCCGCCCCGGTCGCCCGGGGCGCTGGTGGTCTCTTACACCACCGTTTCACCCTTGCCTGTGGCCGCGAGGCCCATCGGCGGTCTGCTCTCTGTTGCACTTTCCGTCGGGTCGCCCCGCCTGGGTGTTACCCAGCATCCTGCCCTGTGGAGTCCGGACTTTCCTCGACCCGCCCCCGAAGAGGCGGAACCGCGGTCGCCTCCCGGGCTCGTCGATTCAACGGTAGACCGGAGCGGCCGATTCCGGGACGGTCCGGCTCGGGGAACGCTCAGGCGCGCAGCTCTTCGAGGCCGGCGATCCAGCCGGCGGGGAGCGCCCAATGGCGTGATCCGTCGAGCATGAGGTCGACATAGGCGGCTGACGGCTGGTGGCCGTTCCCGCTGCCGGCGGCGGCGACATGGACGGTGACGGTGTGCCGTTTGCCGGTGCGGTCGATCACCTGGGTGGTCGAGGCCGTCCGTCCCTCGGCGACCTCGGCCTCGTCGAGGGCGGGGAACTCGGGCTCGGGGACGGCGAACACCGCGCCCCACACCGTGGCGGCCGGGTTCGGGATGATGCTGGGGAGGCCACCACCCCTACCGTCGGCGATGGGCCATTCCAGGCCGTGCTCGGGGAGATGGGCGATGAAGCGGAACTCGGCTCCGGGGGCGGCGGCAGCCATCCGCACCGGGTCGATGCGCGCGGTGTACGCGAAGTAGAGCAAGGTTCCCCTCGGCGCTCAGACGGCTGCCGATTGTAGGCGTCCCTGACCGCGGGTCCCGGGAACCAAACCGGCCGGCGGCGGCGTCAACACGACAGCCGGCGACCACTGGGGCGGCGGCGACCTCGGAGGAGGAGGCCGATGGAGACGGCATCGATGACCGGCGGGATGATCCCGGTTCCGATCACCGACGAGCGGCCGTGGGCGGTGTTCGCCGCCTGCCGGGACGCCACCGCCGAATGGTTCTTCCCGCAAGACAAGGCCTCCGAGGAGGCGGCACTGGCGGTGTGCGCCCGCTGCCCGGTGCGAAGCGAGTGCCTCGACTACGCCCTGGAGGCGCGTGAGGCGTTCGGCGTCTGGGGTGGGACCACCGAGCGCCGGCGCCGGGCGCTGCGACGACGCTCGTCCTGAGGCACACGGGGTGGCGCCGGTTGGCGCCCGATCCTGGGTAGCGTTGGGCCGCCCCCGGGGAACCCGACTTCTTCGATCGGCGTCTGATCATCGTGCGAACCACCCTGCCGCCGGCCCGCCTCGGGCTGACCGTCGTGGCAACCGTCCTCCTCGGCCTCGCCATGGCGTCCCCGGCGTTCGCCGGCGATGCGCCCGATGCCACCACGACGACGACGCCGTCTGGTCCGGTCACCATGGACGTCTCTGCCGGCCTGGACGGCCTGGTCGCCGTCGACGCCCCGTTGGTGGTCGATGTCGAGCTCGGGTCCCAGCAACTCGTGGTGGGGACGCTGGAGCTCGAGTTCCGTGGAAAGACCGCGGTGGCGGTCGAGGTTCCGGCGGGTGGCGTGAAGCAGTACCGCTTGGAGAGCCCGGCCGCCGGCAGGGGTGCGCTGTCGTACACCGTCGTCCTCCGCGACGAAGCCGGCGACGAGGTCGCGTCGTATGCCGGTCGAGCCCGCCGCCCCGAGACCGAGGTGGTCGGCGTGCTCGGCGTCGATGGCATCGATACCGCTCTCAGGTCGGCTCGCACCACGCCGCTGCTGGACACCCCGGAGGTCGTCCGGCTCGATCCCGACCGACTCGACGCCCGCATCGCCCCGATCGGCTACATCGTGGCCGGGCCCGGATCCATCACGCGCCTCACCGACGAGGCGCGGTCGACACTGGAGGGCTGGGTGAGGGACGGTGGTCGCCTGCTGGGTGACCGCGCCGACCTCGCCGAGATCGCCGAGCCGGCCGGCGGGGCACTGCTCGCCGGAACCGGGATCGCCGTGACCCGACTCGGGAACGGCGAGCTGGGAGTGATGTCGGCGGCGCCCGAAGAGGTCACTTCCGAGGAGTGGAGCCTGGTCCTGCGCGACACCCCGGGCGGGCTGGACATCATCGACTCGTCCGGCATGGGTCTCGAGGCGGGGCTGGTGGTGGCGGCGTCCACCGGTCAGGAGGCGGCGGTCCCGGCGCTGCCCTGGCTCCTCACCGGCATCCTCCTGTTCATCGTCCTGGTGGGGCCGGTCAACATGCTCGTGCTGCGGGCGGTGGGCAAGCCGGAGTGGTCGTGGGTGACCATCCCGGTGCTCAGCCTGCTGTTCCTGGGTGGCTTCTGGTTCGTCGGCAAGGCCCAGGTCCTCGACTACACGGCCAACCACGCCTCGGTCGTGGTCGACGACGGGCGGGCCATGGCGGTGGCCGACACCGGCCTGCTGGTCCAGGTGGCCTCGGCCGGGGAACACGTGCTGGCTCTCGGCGAGGGCTGGCAGGCGCTGCCGGCAGGCACCGGTGACGGGGCGATGGCGGAGGGCGTCGTCGACGATCGCACCGTGGTGTTCGAGCTCGACGACCTCGGACTGGGTGCTGCCCGGGTCCGGTCGCCGGGCGATCGGGTCGAGCTCGACGCCGAAGTCACCCCCGGCGAGGAAGGGCTCGAGGTCACCGTCACCAACAACACGCCCTGGCCGCTCGAGTCGTGGGGCGTGGTCGTCGACGGTCGCGGCTTCGGCTCCCGTGACCCGCTCGGCGCCGGCGACACCGCTTCGGTGACGGTGGTCGGAGGCAGAACGGCCACCGCCGAGCCCGCCGTCGTCGTCCCCTCGATGTCCACCGGCGAGATCGACTACGAGCAGGCCCGGCTGCTCGGAGCGCACCTCGAGTCGAATTGGCCGGCGCTGGAGGACGACGCCTCCTACATCTTCGGTGTGACCGCGGACCGGGTCGTCGAGGTCGACATGGACGGCAACCGGACGGAGAGCCCGGGGACGACGTTGCTGGTGCGCCGCTTCGACCTGGCCGACACCGACCTCGTCGAGCTCGGCTCGGTCGCCCCTGAGCTGCTGGCCGTCGAAGGCGCATCGAGCATCGAGCGCTACGGCGAGGAGATCTACACGTACGGCGCCGACTCCATCGTGCTCAGCTATCGGGTCCCGCAGGGCATTCCCGGCGGCGCCGCCGTGGGTGCGACCGGCGGCCAGTTCGACGCAGTCGAGATCTGGGACTGGACCGGGGCCGGTTGGGTGCCTTTCGAGTGGGAGCGGTCGATCGACGCCACCCGCCATGTCTCGGCGGGTGGGGAGATGTTGCTGCGGGCGTCGGTGGAGGACACCGAGCAGTTCGTCGACGCCCCGGTAAGGATGCAGCAGTACGCACTCGGGTGGACGGCGTGATCGTCGAGTTCGCCTCCGTGGAGAAGCGGTACGGCAAGGTCCACGCCCTGCGCGACGCCGACCTCGAGGTGCCCGAAGGGTCGGTGCTCGGCCTCATCGGTCCCAATGGCGCCGGCAAGACGACGTCGATTCTCATCATGACCTCTCTGCTCGAGCGGGACGGCGGCCGGGTCCGCGTCGGTGGGATCGACCCGGCCAAGGACCCGCTGGCGGTGCGGCGCCACGTCGGCTACATGCCCGACTTCTTCGGTGTCTACGAAGGCATCACTTCCACCGAGTACCTCGAGTTCTTCGCCTCCACCCAGCGGATCCGGTCCTCGGCGCGACCCGCCGTGGTGGCCGACCTGCTCGCCCTGGTCGACCTGGAGGAGAAGGCCGACGCCGATGTCAACACACTCTCGCGGGGGATGAAGCAGCGACTGTCACTCGCCCGGGCCCTCATCCACGACCCGGCCTTGCTGGTGCTCGACGAGCCCGCCTCCGGGCTCGACCCGCGGGCCCGGGTCGAGCTGCGCGAGCTCATCGGGGAGCTGCATCGGATGAAGCGCACCATCGTCATCAGCTCGCACATCCTCTCCGAGCTCGAGGGGATCTGCTCCCATCTGGCCGTGGTCGACCACGGGCGCATCCTCGCCCAGGGCAGCATGCCCGAAGTCCGGGCGCGCATCCTGGCCGCCCGCCGGGTGACCGCCCGGGTGGACGATGGGCACGTGGAACGGGCCGAGGCGGTGCTCCGGCAGCGACCGGAGGTGTCCGACCTCGACACCGAGCGCTCCATCGTCCGGCTGCGATTCGACGGTGGCGACGACGTCTCGGCGTCCATCCTCGCCGACCTGGTAGGCAGTGGGGTGGCGGTCTCGGAGTGGCGGATCGAGGGTGCCGGGCTGGAGGATCTGTTCCTGCAGCTCACCGCCGATCCCAAGCTGGGGCGGGAGCCGGGACGGGTGGCGCCGAGCGCCGAAGGGCCGGCGACATGAACCCGGTGGCCCGCCGCGAGCTCCAGGAGCGCTTCAGGACCCTCCGCTCACCTCTGCTGATCTCGGTGTGGGTGCTGGCGCTGGGGATGCTCACCTTCCTCTCGTACCTGGTGGCGCGCAGCTCGGCGGAGACCCGCATCGACGACTCGGGCCTGGCCGGGTTGGGGTCGGTGTTCGCCGCCTCGTCGATGGGTCCGTACATCCTCCATGCCGTCCTGCTCGGGCTGCTCACCGCCGCCGTCTTCGTGGTGCCCGGCCAGGCGGCGGTGGCCATCGTGGGGGAGCGGGAGCGTCAGACCCTGCCGTTGTTGCAGGTGAGCCAGCTCAGTGGGACGCGGATCGTGGTGGGCAAGCTGGCGTCGTCGCTGGCCTTCATCCTGCTGCTGCTGGTCGTCGCCCTTCCCCTCCTCGTGGTCCCGGTGCTGCTCGGCGGGGTCACCGTCGGGCAGGCGGTGATGGGGGTGGTCATGGTTGCCGGGACTGCCATCACCATCGGTGCCGTCTCGATGTGGATCTCGGCGCGGGCGAGGAGCGTGCAGGGGGCGGTGCTCGGCTCGTACGTCGTCGCCGCCGTGCTGGTGTTCGGAGGATTCGCCCTGGTGGCCGCCGAGGTGTTGCTGCTCGCCCCCGAAGACACCGGCCGGACCCGCTACAGCCAGGGCCTGCCCCGCGACGACGGCCGCGAGCTGTACTCGGCGTGGGTCAATCCCTACCTGGGCCTGGTCGACGCCTCCAGCGAGGTGCTCCGGTTCGGCGCCGAGATCGTGCCGTCCCCTTACCAGCCCTTCCGCAGCGTGCTGATCAAGCGCCAAGGATTCGCCGCCGCCGACGCCGACGTGCTCTACGACCCGTTCGCCCGACTTGGCGGCGGTGTGTCCGGTGGGTTCGTCGAAGGTGATCGTGCCTTCCCTGCGGCGGAGATCACTCAGATGCTGCCGGCGCCCACGGTCGCCGACCCGATCAGGGGGTCCATCTGGTGGCGGGTGCTGGTCTTCCAGACGTTGGTCACGGTGCTCGCCCTGTGGCGGGCGAGCCGCCTGGTGACCGTGCCGCGGCAGAAGGTCAACTGGCTCCCCGGTCGCAACGGGAAGCGTGCAGCGGAACCCGAGGCGGTGGAGGTGGGTGCCGGTGCCGCCTGAGGCCATCGGCCGGATCGTGGCCGCGGCCCGACGCCGCCTCATCACCATGGACCTGACGCGGCGGGTGGTGGTCGCCGTCGGTGTCGTCGCCGCCGGGGGTGCGCTCCTGCTCGGCGTCGGGCGCCGCATCGTGCTCCCCTGGAGTGAAGCCGCCATCGTCGTCGCCGTTGTCGTTGCGGTGATCGGAGCGACGGCGTTGACGTTGCTGCGGCGTCCCTCACCAAGACGCGCCGCCATCGAGCTCGACACCAGGCTCGGATCCAACGACCAGGTGGCGACCGCCCTGGAGCTCGCCGCACACGACCCCCGGACCACGATCGAGGAAGCCCAGGTCCTCCGGGCGGCTGCCTGGGCGGAAGGCAGGGGCCTCGCCGGGTTCGGGCGATCACTCCCCGAGACGAGGTTGGTGGCGCTGGCGGCGCTGGCGGTGGTCTGTGCCCTCGCCCTCGCCATCCCGGCATCTCCCGCCGACGCCGAGCAGGATCGTCGGCAGGCCGCCGAAGAACTGATCGCCGAGGCCATCGACGACCTCCGCGAGGAGGCCGCCGAGACCCCTGACGAGCAGGTCGCCGACATCCTCGAGCGCACCGCCGAGGAGCTCGAGGAGGCGGCAGACCTCGACGAGGCGATCGCCCGGCTCGGAGAGACGCGCTCGGAGCTGGCCGAGCTCGACGACGCCGACGCCCTTCCCATGCGGGCGGCGTTGTCCGGCGTGGAACAGCGGCTGCGCCAGGACCCGATCGGAGATGGCGAGAGCCTGTCCGAGCAGCTGGGCGACCTGGCCGAGAGCGCCGATGCGATGTCTCCCGAGGAACGAGCGGCCGCCGCCGAGCAGCTCGCCGAGCTGTCCGACCTGCTGTCACCGACGTCGCTGGAGCTGGGCGACCTGCTCGAGGCGGCCGGCCAGGCGATGGCCGCCCCGGGTGATCCCGGCGATGCCCTGGCGGATGCCGCCGCCGCGGCCGCCGCCGCCGAGGGCCGCGCCTCCGCCGCCGACAGCGCGGCGGCGGCACGCACCACCGTGCGTGATGTCCAGGGCCGGCTTGGCGAGGCGAGGGGCGAGAGCGGGGCGAGGGCGAGGGGCAGGGCCAAGGTAGAGGGCCAGGGCGAAGGCCAAGGCCAGGTCAAGGCCAGGGTCAGGGTGAGCGGCGAGGGGCAAGGCGAGGGGCAAGGCCAGGGGCAGGGGCAGGGTGGCGGTGGTGGCGGAGGCGGGTCAGGGGCGAACAACCCGGGTCCGGGCACCGGCGGCACCGGGAGCGGTGGGAACACATCCGGCAGCGGACAGGGCGACAACGACCACGTCGCCGACCCGTCCCGGGGGGTCATCTTCGACCCGCCGCCGGACGCCGTCGGCGAGGAGGAGCGAGTCGACTTCGACACGTCAGACCCGACCGGGCAGGTCAGGGGCCGCACCATCGGCGAGGGGCTGATCAACGCCCCGCTGGTCCCCTACGCCGACCGGTTCCTCGACTACCAACAGCAGGCGCTCGACACCCTCGACCGGATGTCGGTGCCCCCGAGCATGCAGGACCTGGTGCGCATCTACTTCACGGAGCTCCAACCATGATGAACCCTGAGGACTTCGCCTCCAACGTCGCCGCCGTCGAGGGCGAGATCGGCCGGGTGATCGTCGGCCAGGAGAGCCTGGTGCGCTCCGTGATGATCGGCTTGCTGTGCGAGGGTCACGTGCTGCTCGAGGGGGTCCCCGGGCTCGGCAAGACCCTGCTGCTCCGCACCCTGGGCGACGCCCTGGCGATGGAGTTCGGGCGGGTTCAGTTCACGCCCGACCTCATGCCCGCCGACATCGTCGGCACCAACGTGCTCAGCGAGGGGAGGTTCGCCTTCCACGAGGGACCCATCTTCGCCAACCTGGTGCTCGCCGACGAGGTCAACCGGGCCACGCCGAAGACGCAGTCCGCGCTGCTCGAGGCGATGCAGGAACGCCAGGTGTCGCTGGGCGGCACCACCCACCCGCTACCCCGGCCGTTCTTCGTCATGGCCACGCAGAACCCGCTCGAGATGGAGGGCACCTACCCGCTGCCCGAGGCGCAGCTCGACCGGTTCCTGCTCAAGGTGACCGTGCCGTTCCCCGCCGTTGGCGAGCTGGTGTCGATCCTGCAACGCACGACTGCCACCGAGGTCGTGGAGGTGAAGCCGCACACCGACCCGGTGACCATGCAGGCGATGATCGCGATGGTGCGCCAGGTGCCCGCCGCCTCGCACGTGCTGGAGTACGCGGCCAACCTGGTCACCGCCACCCATCCCGATCACCCTGACGCCCTCCCCATCGTCAAGGACTACGTCCGGTTCGGGGCGAGCCCGCGCGGTGCCCAGGCGATGGTGCTCGCCGGCAAGGCCCGGGCCCTGATCGACGGGCGGCTCAACCTCTCGGGTGACGACATCCGCGAGCTGGCCCCTGCGTCGTTGCGCCACCGCCTGGTGGTCGGCTACGAGGCGGTCGCCGACGGTGTGGAGACCGACCGCATCATCGAGGCGATCCTCGACGCCCACCCCGCACCTGCTGCGGGGGACTGATGCTGCTCGACGCCGAGCTGCGGACCCGGCTCGACCGGCTGGCGCTGCGGGGCAAGCGCCGGCTCCGTGGTGTGTGGAGCGGCTCGCACCGATCGGTGCGGATGGGCGAGAGTCTCGACTTCGCCGACTACCGCGAGTACCACCCGGGCGACGACTTCCGCCGCATCGACTACAACCTGTGGGCCCGGCTCGGGGTGGTGCTCGTCCGTCTCTTCGAGGCCGAGGACGAGATGCCCCTCCAGGTGGTGGTCGACAACTCGGCGTCGATGGGATTCGGCGACAAGTTCCCCACGGCGCAGCGGCTGACGGCGATGGTCGCCTACCTGGGGCTGGCCTCCGGGGAGCGGGTGCGGCTGGCGACCGTTCCCGGTCCGGGCCGGCCGTCGTTGCAGGGCCCGTGGGCCCGGCACGTGTCGGCCTGGCCCCGGCTCGAGCGGTGGCTGGAGAACCTCGAGTCGAAGGGCGGCACCGACCTGCCGGCGGCGGCCCGACTCCTCGCCGCCCCCGGCGCCCATCGTGGCCCCGTGGTGCTGGTGAGCGATCTCCTCGCCCCCGGCTGGGAGGGCGCCCTCGACGTGCTCGGTGCCCTCGGTGGCGGCGTGGTGGTCCACGTGCTCGGCCCCGACGAGCTCCAGCCGACCCTCTCGGGAGACCTGACCCTTCGTGATTCGGAGACCCATCAGGAGGTGCGGGTGTCGTTGAGCTCGGCGGCCTTGGAGCGGTACCGGACCCGGTCGAGCACCTTCGTTGCAGAGGCGAGGCGACGGGCCCGCCGTGCCGGGCTCGATCACGTGCTGGTCACCGCCGGTCCCGACTCCGTCGACGGGGCGTTGCGTGACCTCGTCGGGGAGGGTTGGGTGCGGTGAGCCTGCTCGCCCCGTTCGGCCTGGCCGCCCTGGCGCTGTCGATCCCGCTGGTGGTCCTCTACATGTTGAGGTCGCGCCGCAGCGGGGTCGAGGTGTCCAGCGTCCGGCTGTGGGAGGGCGAGGAGGAGTTCGTCTCGTCCTCGGTACCGTGGAAGCGGCTGGAGATCACCGCCGCCCTGCTGCTCCAACTGCTCGCCCTGGTCCTGTTCGCCCTGGCGCTGGCCCGCCCGTTCTTCCGCGAGGCCACCCTGCTGGGCCCGCACACCGTGCTCGTGGTCGACACCTCCGGGTCGATGGCCACCGCCGGTCGGATGGAGGCGGCCCGGGCCGAGCTGCTCGACCTGGTCGCCGAGGCGTCGGACGAGAAGCTGGTCTCGATCGTCGAAGCCGGCCCTCAGGCCAGGGTCCTGACCGCCTTCTCCCGCGAGCCGAGCACGTTGACCGGTGTGGTCGACGAGCTCGCCGCCGGCGGCGGGACCGCCGACCTCGAAGGCGCCATCCGCCTCGCCCGCGGCCTGGCAACGCCAGACCGGCCCACCACCATGCTGCTGCTCAGCGACGGCGCAGTGGAAGGTGCCGTCACCGAGCCGGTCTCCGATGGCCGCCACCTGCTCTTCGACGCCGTCGACGACAACCTGGCGATCACCGGGTTCGGCCCCGGCGACGCCGGGGAGGGCGTTGCCCGGGTGTTCGTCGAGGTCACCTCGTTCTCGGGGAGCCCGGCGACCGCCCCGGTGGCGATCACCGTCGACGGGCTCGAGGTGGGCACCGTCGACTTCGACCTGGGGCCGGGGGAGTCCGGACGGCAACTGTTCCCCATCGACGCCGGGCCCGGCCAGGTGGTGGAGGCGCGGTTGCTCACCGGGCCGGACGGCAACGCGCTCGACGACACCGCCTCCCTGGTCCTGACCGGAGGCACCCAGCTGGCCGTGGCCACCACCGGCGAGGTCTCACCGTTCCTCGATGCCCTGCTGGCCGCCATGCCAGGGGTTGCCCGCCCTCAGGGCACCGAGCCGGACCTGGTGGTGATGGACGGCGGGGACGGCTCCACCATCGACCGTCCCACCTGGATGATCCGCCCCGAGGTGCCTCCGGACGGCGTCGACGTGGTCGGCCGGTTGGACAACCCGGTGATCACCTTCACCCAGCCGGGGGAGCCGCTGATCGACGGTCTCGACTTCTCGACGGTGACGGTGGCAGAGGCCGACATCGTCCAGGCGGAAGGGTGGGTGCCGATCGTCTCCGCCGGCGACGTGCCCCTGATCCTGCTCGGCGAGGTGGACGGCCACCGCGCCGTCTACTTCACCTTCGACCCGGTGCGTTCGAACCTGCCGGTTCAGGTCACCTTCCCGGTGCTCGGCGCACGCATCATCGACTGGCTGGCGGGGAGCCGGCTCGGTGCCGAGGCGGTGGCCGATGCCGGGACGCCGATCCCGGTGGCGCCACCCGCCGGCGCCTCCACGGTGGTGACGACACCCGCAGGCGAGACGGTGGAGCTCGATGCCTCGGTGCTGGAATTCGCCCGCACGGAACAGCCCGGCATCTACCGGGTCGGCTACGTCGACGCCTTTGGTGAGCCGGTCGGCGAAGTGCTGGCAACACGCCGCTTCGTCGCCGCCGAGTCGGCGGCTTCGCCGCGTACCATCGCCGTGGTCGAACCGGATGACGGCGGGCTCGAGGACACCACCCTCATCCGGGAGTGGGCGCCGCTGATCGTGGCGCTGCTGCTTGCCCTGGTGCTGCTCGAGTGGTGGGTGGCGTTCGGCCGGCCCCGCCCGTGGCGGCGGGACCGGCGGCGGCCGACGAGCGGGACGGTGGCGACATGACTCTCACCTACCCGTGGGCGCTGCTGCTGTTCATCCCCGCCGCCCTGCTGGTGTGGGCGGTGGCCCGACGCGGCCACCGGGTCGTCCCGGTGGGCCAGCAGCGGGCGGCGGTGGTCGTCCGCCTGGTCGCGGTTGCGTTGCTGGTGCTCTCCCTTGCCCAGCCGGTGCTGGTCACCGGATCGGACCGGCGCAGCGTGGCATTCCTGGTCGACCGCTCCGCCTCGGTCACCGCCTCCATCGTGGCCGCCCAGGACGCGTACCTGGCGGAGGCGATCGAGGCTTCTCGTCCCGGAGACCGAACCGCGGTAGCCGTGTTCGGCCGTGACGTCCGGCTCGACCGGTCCCTGGCCGAGGACGCCACCGCAGACCCGATCCGCACCGTGGTGGCCACCGACGCCACCGACCTGGCCTCGGCGCTCCGTTCCACCGCAGCGGTGCTCCCCACCGAGGGGTCGCGGCGCATCGTGGTGCTCACCGATGGCGTCGAAACCGTTGGCTCGGCACGCTCGGTCGTCGGCGACCTCGCCGACGCCGGCATCGCCGTGGACACCGTGATCTTCGAGGGCGGGCTCTCGTCGGACGCCCAGGTTTCGTCGGTGCACGCCCCGGCGGTGGCGCGGGAGGGCGACGACGTGCCGGTGCAGGTCGAGGTCCGCGCCACCCGCTCCGGTCCTGCCACGGTGACCGTCGACGCCGGCGGCGAGGAGCAGACGGTCGACGTCGACCTGGCGGTCGGGCCCAACCAGGTCGAGGTGACCATCCCGACGGTGGAAGCGGGCGTGCTCGACGTCGACGTCACCGTGGAGGCCGGCTTCGACGCCATCGCCGAGAACGACCGGGGTCAGGCGCTGGTCCACGTGCTGGGCCCGGCGCAGGTGGCTGTGGTCGAAGGCAGGCAGGGCGAAGGCGAGGACGTGGCGCGCGCCCTGGATGCCGGCGGGCTCGAGGCCCATGTGCTCACCGCGGTCCCGTCCGCCGACGACCTCCTCCTCTACGACGCCGTGGTGCTGGTCAACGTGCCGGCGCCTCCCGACGAGGTCGCCGTGGACCTGGCCGCCTTCGTGGAGGACCTCGGACGTGGCCTGGTGGTGATCGGTGGCGACCAGTCGTACGGGCTGGGCGGCTACCAGGACAGCGCCCTCGAGGAGATCCTGCCGGTGACCTCCGACCCAGATGACCTCATCCGGCGCCAGCCGATCGCCGAGGTGCTGGTCATCGACACGTCCGGGTCGATGGCGGCCTGCCACTGCGACGGGATCAGCGAGCACGACCCATCGATGGAGGGCGGCGTCAACAAGACCGACATCTCCCGCGCCGGCGCCGGTCTGGCCATCGACGTCCTCGAGGACACGGACCGGGTGGGCGTGCTCGCCTTCACCTCGGGCAGCCGGTGGGCGCTACCCCTCGACTTCAAGCCGGACAGCTCGGTGACGGCGCAGGCACTGGCCGGTCTCACCCCGGCCGGCGACACCGAGATCTCTCCGGCGCTGCGCGAGGCGCTGGCGGCGCTTCGGGACGCCCCCGAGGAGATCAAGCACATGGTCCTGTTCACCGACGGGTGGGGCGACGACCCCGACCTGCTGTCGGCGGCCGAGGACATCGCCGGCGCAGGGATCACCCTGTCGGTGGTGGGCACCGGGGAGGGGTCCGGTGAGCAGCTCCGCCGGGCGGCGGCGTTGGGCGGGGGCAGGTTCTATGCCGGGCAGGACCTGGAGACGGTGCCGGAGATCTTCGCCGAGGAGACGCTGCGGGTCGCCAGGCCGCTGGTGGCGGAGGGCTCGTTCCTGCCTGCGCTGGGGGCGGCATCGCCGGTGACCTCCGGGCTCACCGCCGCCCCGCCGCTGCGCGGCTACATCCTCGCCCGCCCCAAACCGACCTCGGCGGTGGCTCTCGAGGTCGGCCCCGGTGATCCGCTGCTGGCCAGCTGGCAGCGCGGGCTGGGCCGGGCCACCGCATGGACCTCGGATGCCACCTCCCGCTGGTCCGCCGACTGGGTCACCTGGGACGGGTTCGTCGACTTCTGGGGGAGGGTGGTCGGCGACGTGCTCCCCGCCGGGCGGGAGACCCCACCCGAGGTGCGGCTCGACGGCGGATCGCTGCGGGTCGCCTACGAAGCCGAGGTGCCATTGGACGCGGTGGCGGTGGCACATGTGCGCGACGCCTCCGGCCAGGTCACCGCAGTGCCCATGCAGCGGGTGACCGAGGATCGCTTCGAGGTCTCGGTGCCGATGCCGGAGACCGGCGCCTACTGGGTGGCGGTGCGGGTGGAGAGCCCGGACGGTCTTGTGGCGTCGGGGAGCAGCGGGGTGGTCGCCTCGTATCCCGACGAGTTCGCCTTCCGCCCGCCCGACCCGACCCTGGGCGCCGACCTCGCCGAGCGAACCGGCGGCCGGGTCGACCCCGAGCCGGACGTCGTGTACGAGGCGGCGCCCCTGCGGGGTGACGCCGGGGTCCCACTCTGGCCGTGGCTGACAGCCCTGGCGCTGGCGCTCTTCCTCGTCGACGTGGCGTTGCGACGCCTCGTGGTCTCCCGCGGCGACCTCACCGAGTGGAAGCGGGCGGTGGTGCCCTCGACGCCCGAGCCGGTGGCGGCGGTTGCCAAGCCGCCCGCCGATGCACCAGCTGACGCCCAATCGACCCGGGAGATCCTCCCCGAGGAGGAAACCCTGGCCCACCTGCTGCGCCGCAAGCGGCAGTAGGCCGGTATCACGCGACTTCTCCGGTATCGATGGCCTCGAAGTAGTTGCGGTGCCCCATCCGGACCGGCGGTCGTAGTCAGACTGCTACCAGCTCGGGAGACAAGCCGAGACGCGTGAGCTCGGCGGAGATCTCGTCCAGATAGACCGGGTTCATCGCCACCACCAGGCTCGGGCCGATGGCGACCAGCTCCGCCGGGGCGATCACCCGGTGCCCGGTGCCCGCCATGTACTTGCCCTGCTTGTGCGGGTTGATGTCGACGGCGGCGGCGATCGGAGCGTCGACGGCGTTGAGGAAGGCGACCCCCTTCGAGCCCCCACCCCAGATGACCGTGCTCCCGCCGGCGTCCGCCACGGCCTGCACCCGGCCGGTCCAGTCACGGGTGATGCCGGCGAACCCGGCGGCGAACCGGTCCACGCCCTCGACCGTGTCGGCGACGTCGTCCTTCGACCAGCCGCCCCCCGCCCCGGCCGCCGGGCGTGCCTCGAGCAGCAGGTACTGGTCGTCGTAGGCGTAGCGCACGTCATCGACCTCGAACCCGTTGTCGCGGAACAGCCGGGCCAGCGACCCGGCGGTGAAGTAGGAGCAGTGCTCGTAGTAGACGTCCCAGAAGGCGACCTCGTCGAGCACCCGGGTGGTGTCGGGTAGCTCGAACAGCACGGCGGTGTCGAGCCGGTCACCGATCGAGGTGCGTACCCGTCGCACGAATTCCCCTACAGGGGCGATGTGCTCCAGGGTGTGCCGGCACACCACGGCATCGGCCTCGATCGGCCCGAACCGGTCGTCGAACTTGTCGGCCACCCAGGTGAGAGTGCTGTCCCAACGGCCATCGATTCGCTCCGGGTGTACCCCTGGGTCGATGCCGACACCGGTTCCGATCCCGGCCTCGGCCATCATCACCAGGAACTCGCCCTTGCCGCACCCGATCTCGACCACGGTGCCCCCGGCGAGGCCGTGGCGGTCGACCCAGTCGGCGGCGAGACCGCGGGCGAACTCCTGGAAGTGGGGAGAGAACGCCTGGGTCTCCTCGTAGCGCTCGGAGTATTCCGCCAGGGACGGGTCGAATGCGGAGTTCGAGATGAACCCGCAGCTCGGGCAGACGACGAGCCGGAGCGACCCCGTGGGGAAGGCGAGCGCTTCAGCCTCGTCATCGACCAGCAGGCAGCTGTTGGTGGGCAGCCCATCCTGGGTGTGGAACAGGTTCAGCCCGGATGCCCCGCAGGCGGGGCACCGCGCCGCTGGGGGAGGCCCGGTCACGAGACGATGCGCGGCTCGGGCACCGGGACGATCACCTTGCCGCCGGCGGCCAGATACCCGGCCTGTTGCTCGATGATCTCGTCGGCGAAGTTCCAGGCGAGGAGCAGGAGGTAGTCGGGCCGGCGTTCCATCAGGACGGCGGGGTCGAGGATCGGCTGGTGGGTTCCCGGCATGTGCCTGCCCGTGCTTGTAGGGGTTTCGGTCGACCACGAAGCCAACCAGGTCGGTGCCGAGGCCCACGTAGTTGAGCATGGTGGCTCCCTTGGCCGCCGCCCCGTACCCGGCGACGGTGGCGCCGCCGGCGACCAACCCGGTGATCAGGGTCCGCAGCGCACCCGCCACGCCCTCGACCCGCTCGGCGAAGCGGGCGTAGTACTCGAACCGGTCGAGCCCGGCCGCCTTCTCGTCGGCGAGGTACCCGAGCACGGTCGGCGAGGGGTCGTCGTACCGGTTCATGCGCCAGCGCAGCGTTCCACCGTGGAGCTTCGGGAAGTGCTCGACGTGGTTGAGATAGAGCCCGTGGCGGCGCATCAGCCGGTCGATCGAGGTGCACGAGTAGTAGCAGAAGTGCTCGTGGTAGATGGTGTCGAACTCGCAGTCGTCGACCAGGGGCTTCACCCACGGGTTCTCCTGGGTGATCGAGCCCGTCCTCGGCGAGCAGGGTGGCCATCCCGGCCACCACGTCGTTGAGCCCGGGAACGTGGGCGAGCACGTTGTTGGCGATGATCACGTCGGCCACCCGGCCCTCCGTGCGCAGCCGCCCGGCCAGCTCGGAGCCGAAGAAGGCGTCGATGGTGGGTACCCCGGCGGCATTGGCCGCCGCCGCCTGGTCGGGGGCGGGGTCGATGCCCAGCACCGGGATCCCGGCGGCGGCGAAGTGCTTGCAGCAGGGTGCCGTCGTTGCTGCCGATCTCCACCACCAGCGACTCGGGTCCGAGGCCGCGGCTCTCGATCAGTGCCTCGGCGTGGCGGCGCCCGTGCTCGATGAGGACGTCGGAGTAGGCGGAGAAGTAGAGGTAGTTCTCCACGAACAGCTTGTCGGCGGGCACCTCCTCGAGGATCTGGACCAGGGCGCAGTCGGGGCAGAACGCCACCTCGAGCGGGTAACGGTCCTCGACGTCGTCGAGGTGCTCCGGGGCGACCAGGGCATCGGCAAGGGGTGTGACGCCCAAGTCGAGGAACGGCCTGAGGTTGGCCCCGCCGCAGGATCGGCAGGGCACCGTCGCCGCGCCGTTCATCGGCCCGAAGTCATCGGCGTCGTCATCAGGCCCGCCAGCGCAGGTCGGTGTCGAGCACGCCCTGCTCGACCAGCTCGAGCACGTGCCCGATGCGGCGGTAGCGCTTGCCCTCCAGCTGGTCGAGGGTGAGCCCGTTGGCGGTGAAGGCCTCGGCGAGTTGCTCGATGCCCTTGCGCACCGTCCACCGGGGGCGGGCGGCGGGGAAGGCGGCCTCGAACTTGGCGCAGTCGACCCGGTAGTTTCGGGGGTCGTCGAACGCCTCGTTGGCGAAGGTGATCTTGGAGCCGGGCACCAGCTCCTCCACCAGCGCCGCCACATCCGAGATGCGGTAGTTCTCCTCGGTGCCGCCGACGTTGAAGGCCTGGTCGTGGACGAGCGACCGGTCCGCCTCGAGCATCGCCAGGAAGGCGAAGGCGATGTCCTCGACGTGGATCAGCGGGCGCCACGACGAGCCGTCGCTCTTGAGGAACACCTGGCCGGTGGTGACGGCGAAGCCGGTGAGGTTGTTGACCACCAGGTCGCCCCGCAGCCGGGGCGACACCCCGTACGCCGTGGCGTTGCGCAGGTAGGTGGGGGAGAAGTCGTCGCCGGCCAGGGCGGCCAGGTCGACCTCGGACCGGGCCTTCGACTCGCCGTACGGGGTGAGCGGGTTCCACGCCCCGCCCTCGTCGATCATGGCGTCCCCCTGGGCGCCGTACAGGCTGCACGACGACGAGAAGAGGAACCGGGGCACCCCGGCCTCCTTGGCGACCGCCGCCAGCCGGACGGTGGCGCGGTGGTTGATGTCGTAGGTGGTGTCTGGGGAGAGGTCGCCCAGCGGGTCGTTGGAGATCCCGGCGAGATGGACGACGGCGTCGAACCCGCGAAGGTGGTCGACCTCGACGTCGCGGATGTCGAGGCGGATCGACGGCGGGTCGGGAACGTCGGCCCCGAAGATGCACGGGGCGAACAGGTAGCTGTCCAGCCCGACCACGTCGTGCCCGGCGCCTTGGAGGACGGGGACCATCACCGTCCCCAGGTACCCGTTGTGGCCGGTGACCAGGAGCTTCACGCGGTCACCACACCTTCCACAGTGGATCGCTCTCCCACATCCGCTCCAGCGCCTTCATGTCACGCAGCGTGTCCATCGCCTGCCAGAAGCCGTGGTGCCGATAGGCCATGAGCTGACCGTCGGCGGCCAGCTTCTGCAGCGGCGCCCGCTCGAACATGGTCTTGTCGCCCTCGATGTAGTCGGCCACTTCCGGCTCGAGCACGAAGAAGGCGCCGTTGATCCAGCCCTCCCCGGTCTGCGGCTTCTCGTCGAAGCGGACGATCTGGTCGCCCTCGATCTCGAGATGCCCGAAGCGGGCCGGGGGCCGCACCGCGGTCAACGTGGCCAGCTTGCCGTGGCTGCGGTGGAAGTCGAGCAGGGCGTCGAGGTCGATGTCGGCCAGCCCGTCACCCCAGGTGACCATGCAGGTGCCGGGTCCGAGGTGGGGGAGCAGCCGCTTGATCCGACCCCCGGTGCCGGTGAGCAGGCCGGTCTCGATCAGCGACACCTTCCACGGGCGACGGTCCTCGACCTCCCCGGCGTGCTGACGTGGCGGCTGGTCAGGTCGAGGTGGAGGTCGCCCTCGAGCGACGAGTAGTCGACGAACCACCGCTTGATGTAGTCGGCCTTGTACCCGAGCGCCACGGCGAAGTCGGTGAACCCGAAATGCTCGTAGTAGCGCATGATGTGCCACAGGATCGGCCGGCCGCCGATCTCGACCATCGGCTTGGGAAGCCGTTCGGTCTCCTCGACGAGCCGCGTCCCGAATCCTCCGGCCAGGATCCCGACCTTCATCGCCACCCCCCTGTTCGACTGATCTCCGCCGCCCATTCTGCCACCTGGAGACGGGGATCAGCCGCTCGCCGCCGCGGTGGCCGGCCTGATGTTCTCCAGGGCGAGGTCGAGGTCGGCATCGGTGACCTCGATCGCCTTGGAGTCGCGCCGCAGCGCCTGCAGCGCCGCCTCCCGCAGCATCCCCGACAGGTCGGCGAAGGAGTAGCCCTCGGTTGCCTCGACCAGCCGGTCGATCGACACGTCGTCGGCGAAGGGCACGTCGCCGATGTCGAGGAAGGCGCGCCGGGCGGCAGGTTCCGGGAGCCCGAGGTAGAGGTGGGTCTCCAGGCGGCCCGCTCGGATCAACGCCGGGTCGACCAGGTCGCGCCGGTTGGTGGCCCCGATGACGAACACGTCGCCGCGTTCGGTGACTCCGTCCATCTCGGTGAGGAGCGCCGCCACCACCGAGTCGGTGACGTTGTTGGTTGACTTGCCCCGGACCGGCGCCAGGGCGTCGATCTCGTCGAAGAACAGGATGGACGGCGCCACCGCCCTGGCCCGGGCGAAGATCTCCCGCACCGCCCGCTCCGACTCGCCCACCCACTTGTCGAGCAACTCGGCGCCCTTCACCGTGAAGAAGGCGGCGCCGGCCTCGTGGGCCAGGGCCCGGACCACGAAGGTCTTGCCGGTGCCGGGGGGCCCGTAGAGCAGGATGCCCCGCGGGCGGTTCGATCCCCAGCCGGGCGAACCGCTCCGGCTCGCGCATCTGCCAGATGACGCTCTCGGTGAGCCGCCGCTTCACCTCCTCGAGGTTGGCGACCTTGTCGAACCCGCTGGTCGGCATCTCGCCGAGGCCGGTGGTGCCCAGCGACGGGGTGATCTCTCCGATCGCCCCGAGCAGCTGGTCCTGGGTGACCGACCCGCCGTCGGTGGCGATCATCGCCGACGCCTGGACCACGGCGGCGAGGACGTCGGCCCCCGAGAAGCCGGCACTTCGGTTGGCCAGCTGGTCGTAGTCGAGGTCGTCGCCGGTGGGCACCAGACGCAGGGCGGCGGCGAAGAGCAGGGCGCGGCGGGCGGTGTCGGGCGGTGGGATAGTGAGGGTGCGGGGCAGGAGCGGGCTCGAGGTCACCGCCTCCGGGAGCCGGGCCGCCGACGAGACACCGAGCACGCAGGCCAGGCGGGACTTGCCGGCGACGGCGTCGAGGAACCAGCGCAGGATCGCCGCCATCTGGGTCCGGAACATGGCGTCGTCACCGGCGATGGCGTCCAACCGGTCCACGAACACCACGGCGGGGCCGGGGACGGCCACCGCCTTCTCCAGCCGGTCGAGCAGGCCCTCCGGCTTGAACACGAGCTCCAGCGACACCTCGTGGACCCTGGCACCCACCCGTTCGGCGGCGGCGGCGACGATCTCGGACTTGCCGCAGCCGGTTGGCCCGGCGAGCAGCACCCCGGCCACCTTGGGCAGACCCCAGGCGGCGGGCAGGTCGTCGGCGGAGGTGAGCAGCGAGAGCCACCCGGTCATCAGGTCGAGCTCGGTGTCGAGCCCGGCGAGCAACGCCTCGGCGGTGGTGGGGCCCTCACCCGACACCGATCCCTCGGGGTGCTCGACCACCTCGGCGACGGGGCCCGTCTGCGCCGGGTAGACGAGTGTCCGGTTGCCCACCAGACCGCGCCCGGCGGGCTCCACGGCGGTCACCCGTACCCGGGCCTCGGTGGCGGCGCCCTGGCCATAGGAGGTGCTGATCAGCACGGTGTCACCCACAGTGAGCGGCAGCCCCTGGAGCGACCGCGAGAGGTGCCGGGCGTCGAGCCCCTGCTCGCCGGTGACCTCGACCCGCTGCGCCTCGGCCAGCGGCACCCGAACGACGTCGACGGTGTCGCCGACCGACACCCCGGCGTTGGCCAGCGCCAGCGGCCCGAGCAGGATGGACGAGGGGGAGGGGACGTCGCCGGCGGAGACGCGGCAGTGGGTCTTCCCCACCCTGACCACGCCGCCTCCGGGCAGCCCGAGGGCGCTGAGCAGTGTGGCGTCGGCGCGGGCGGTCGGATCGGCGCCCGCCTTGACGATGAACCGCATGGCGCGAACCTAGCTGTCGAGCGGCTCGACCCATTCGGCACGCCAGTCGGGCGCCGGGAACGGCTCGGTCCAGTAGGCGGTCTCCCGGGCGATCTTCCCGTCGCGCATCTCGAGGATGAACACGGTCTGGTAGACGGCCCCGCCCCCGTAGTCGAGCGTCGCCTCCAGGACCCAGAGGTCGCCTTCGCCGATGATGCGCCGTGGGGCGAAGGTGGGGAGCCGGGGGAAGGAGTGGTAGACGGCGCGCCGGTTGTCACCGCCGGCGATCCGCTCGCCCGACTGCGGCCACTCCATCACCGCGTCCTCGTGGAAGACGTCGTCCATGCCGTCTGCGTTCCCGGCATTGAAGGTGGCGACCAGCGCCTCCACCACTTGGCGTCCGTTCACGGAACCTCCTCCTGGGACGACAGGCAGCGTCGAGCCTACGTGCCCGGGGCCGGCGGAGTCGGGGCCTGCCACCAAGCGGAAGTCGGTCGGCAGCGGCGGCGGCATGCAGCAGCGGCGCGTCGCTGTGGACCACCCTGACCCCGGGTCGGTCGAGCCATCGCCACAGCAGGCGTAGCTCCTCGGCGGCAAGGGCCGTCGGGGGAGTCTCGACGGGGTCGCCGAGGTCGCCGGCGGCACGGAGCGGCGCCGGGTCGGTACGGCGCCAGGCGGCCGCCAGCCCACCGTGGTCGATGGCGACGGCATCGCCGGAGGGGTCCTCGGCCCACACCAGCCGGGCCGCCGACAGCGCCTGCCACACCTGCCTGGTGTGGACGGCGGCGGCGAGGGCCCGGTAGCGGTCACGCACGTCGGCCGCCTGTTCGAAGCGCTGCGACGCCGCCAGCCTCCGCATCCGTTCGACGAGGGGTTCGAGCAGCAGCTCGGGGTGCTCGGTCATCCCCTGCAGCACCTGGTCGACGATGCCGGCGTACCTCGCCGGGTCGACGGTCCCGTCGCAGGGGCACACGGCGACGCCCAGCTGGGCGAACCGGCACCGGGGGCCTCCACCGCTGCCGATGCAACGGCGGATGGGGGCCGCATCCCAGATGGCGGTGACTGCCAGCTCGGCGCCCGACTTGCGGCGGAAGGGGCCGAGATGGGCCAGCGCCCGCCCCTGTTGGCTGCGCACCACCGACAAACGGGGGAACCGCTCGTCGGTCAGCCGGACCCAATGGGCGGTCCCGGTCGGTCGCGATCGCCGGTTGTAGCGGGGGGCGTGGTGGTCGATGAGCCGGATCTCGGTGACGGCGGCGTCGATCTCGGTGGGGCACACCATGTGGTCGACGGCGGTCAACTCGCGCATCATCTGGGTGATGCGCCGCCGCCGGTCCCCGTAGAAGTAGCTGCGAACCCGGGATCTGAGCTCCTTGGCCTTGCCGACGTAGATCACCTCACCGGCGGCGTTGCGGAACAGGTACACGCCGGGCCGGCGGGGGAGCCGGTCGGTGAGGCGCAGCTTGGCGTAGTGGGGCGCGCCGCGGGCGGTGGGCAGCCGCATGAGGTCCTCGAGGTAGGTGACGCCGATGGCTCCCGCCCGGCCGAGCAACTCGAAGAAGACGTGGGCGGTGGCCCGGGCGTCGTCGAGGGCCCGGTGGGTGGGCGTCACCGGCGACCGGAGATGCGCCGCCAGCGTGGCGAGGCGGTGGTCGCGCACGTCCTCGGCGAGCAACCGGCGCGACAGGGCGCAGGTGTCGGTGGTGCGATTCGGCAGCGGCCCGTAACCGAGCCGGCGCGCCGCCGCGTCGAGGAAGCCCTTGTCGAACCGCACGTTGTGCCCGACGATCACCCCATCGCCGACGAACTCGAGGAGCGAGGGGAGTGCCTCCTCGACCCGGGGGGCTCCGATCACCATGGCGGAGGTGATGCCGGTGAGCACGGTGATCAGCGGAGGGATGTCGGTGCCGGGATCGATCAGGGTGTGGAACGTCCCCGTCAACTCGCCGCCGAGGTAGCGCACCGCCCCGATCTCGGTGATGGCGTCAGATCCCGGCGAGGTGCCGGTTGTCTCCAGGTCGAGCACCACGAAGGGCACGGTGTGCAATGGGGCGCCGAGGTCGTCGAACGTCTGCTGCACCCCGAGCATCCGCCGAGTCTGCATCGAACACACGTTCGATGCAAGGACCGGGTGGTCCCGGTCGGCTGGTTACGCTCGCCTCGGTGAGGTTCTCGGGCGACATCTGGTTCGACTTCGACGACGTCGAATGCTGGAGGTTCTTCCTGCTGCTCGACCGGGCGGCCGGGGACGAGGGCGTCGACGTCGACCTCACCTGGCTCGGGTTCGACCCGTCGTGGGACGGCGGGGATGCGCCGCTCCGCGGCGGGTTGCGGGCCTTGGCGATCCATGCCGCCGTCCACGATCGCGCTCGGCAACGGACTCTCCGATTGGCGCTGTTCACGCTGCGCCACCGACAGGGCGACGACTTCGACGACGACGTCTCGCTGCTCGCCGCCGCCCAAGTGGCCGGCCTCGACGGCGCGGTGATGCTCCAGGCGATCGACACCACCGGTGCGGCGCAGCTGCGCCGCCACCGCCAGACGGCATCGTCCTTGGGGATCGTGAGCGTGCCCACCGTGGTCCGGGACGGGCCGCCGCTGGCGATCGCCACCACCCCGGCGGTCGAGGAGGGCCCGGCCCGGGCTCGGCTCGAGGTGATCGACCGGATGCTGGAGGACGACGGGCTGTGGAGGCTCGCCAAGCCGTGACCACGACCTATCGGTGCTCCCACTGCGGCAACCGGACCCGGTTCGACGTGTACGAGACCTTGACCCGGCGCCGGTTCGCCCACTTCACCCTTGGTGGCGACCTGGAGGTCGACGAGGAGGAGATCGTCTCGGCAACGGTCGATCGCGTGGTGTGCCGCTGGTGCGAGAGGGACGACGGGGTCGAGACGCTGCCGGATGGCGAGTGGGGCTGAGCCGCCCTCGTTATCGCCGGGGTCCCCGCTGGCGGCGCGCCTCGTAGGCGACGACCGATGCGGTGATGGCGGCGTTGAGGCTGTCGGCGGTGCCCGCCATCGGCAAGGTCACCGCCGGGCACCGGTCCCACACCGATGACACGCCGGCATGCTCGCCGCCCACCACCACGGCGCCGCCGGCGGCGAGGTCGACTTCCCACGGCGGCGGCCCGCCCTCCGGTCGAGCCACGTGAACCGTCAACCCCCGGCCATCAAGCCAGCCGAGCGTTTCGGCGGCTCCCGCCACCGCCAGCGGGACGGCGAACAGGGATCCTTGTGAGGCTCGGACCACGTTGGGGTTGAAAGGATCGGTGGCCGGGTCGGCGGCGACCACCGCGTCGACCCCGGCGGCGTCTGCGGTGCGGAGGACGGCTCCCAGGTTGCCCGGCTTCTCGATCGCCTCCATGACCAGCACGAACCCGTGGTCGGGCACGGTCAGCCCGGCCAGGGGCAGCGGCCGGGTGCGGGCCACGGCCAGGATCCCGTCCGGCTTCTGCCGGTAGGCGACCCGCCGGAAGGCCTCGGCGCCCAACTCCGTGACCGGGGCCTGGCTGTTCCCCGCCAGCTCGACCGCCTCGGGTGTGGCCAGCTCGGGGGAGAGGACGATCTCGTCGACCGGCCACCCCGCCGCCAGTGCCCTGGCCACCACCCGGAGCCCTTCCACCGGGAACCGGCCGGTCCGATCCCGTTCGCTCCGCCGTCCCAGGGCCGCCAGCGCCCTGACCCGGGGGTTGGCGGTGGAGACGATCACGTGGCTACCAGCCGCTCCCGCCACCCCCGCCGCCACTGAACCCGCCGCCCCCACCGAAGCCGCCGAACGAGCCGCCACCCCAGGACGATCCGCCCCAGGACGAGCCGCCGCCCCCGCCGCCGCTGAAGCCGCCGCCACCGCCCCATCCGCCGAACGTCCCGCCGCTGCCCCACCACGAGCCTCGGTCGTCCGACCACGACTGGTCGTGGTAGACCGGCTCCCAGCCGTAGCTGCCGGCGTGGCCCCTGGTGATCACCCAGTGGTAGAAGAGCAGCGTGTACGGATCGAATGAGTAGAGGCCGGTCGGGATCGGCTCGCCGGTCGAGCGGTCGGTGTGCCCCCGGACCCCTTCGTGGGCCAGCTCGGGTGCGAAGCGGTCGGCGTCGTCGATCGTGCTGCGGGCCAGCGACTGCCGCTGGGCGGCGTAGGCAAGGGCGAACACCCTCGCTCCCCGCGGGTCGGAGGCACCGAACGCCGCGGCGACGTCGGCGTAGGCACCCTCCAGGCCGAGGGCGCGGAGCGCATCCCGGGCTTCGAGCCACCGCCGCATCGCCTGTGACGGTTCCATCGAGATGGCGAGGATGCCGGCGATGGTCCTCCGGCTCTCGTCGTCCACCTCCTGGGCGGCGAGCTCGTCGAGCAGCGCCTGGTAGACCTCGGGCCCGTCGTCGCGCCGGCGAAGCAAGGCGGCGGTGATGGACACCGGAAGCCCGAGCTGCTCCGCCTCTTCCCTGATGTGGTCGGCCTCGCGCGGCGTGCGCAGCCCCGCCAAGGCGTACTCCATGGCCTGGTCGGGCGCCCGACCCCGGCTGCGGTGGTCCGAGTAGATGGCGAGGAACTCGTCGATGTCCTCGTCGTCGTTGTTCATCAGCAGCAGCGCGGCTACCGCCGGTATGGCCAGCCCGTCCGCCTCGAGTGCCGTTCCCCGCGTCTCGAGGGCGGCGCGCGCCGCCTCGTACCGGGCGGTCACGCTGTCGAGGTCGTCGTCGAGATCGCTGAGCGCCGCCGCCACGGCCGGGCGGGTGGTCGACTCGGGCAACCTGCCGTACAACGTCGCCAACCGGTCGGTCTTGGTCTCCGCCGCCTGGTACAACGCGGTGAGCTCGGCGGCGGAGTCCTTCGTGGTGGCACCGTGGTCGAGGGCGGCAGCGGAGCGGAGGAAGCGGACACCGGGGTCGGTGAGCAGCGCCTCCCCGACAGGGGTCGACACCATCGTGTTGACCAGGGTGGTGGCGAGCCGCTTGCGAGCCGCCGCCACTCGGTGGGGGCGCAGGCTGGCGACGAGCCGCTGCACCTCCTGGCGCCTCACCTCGAACTCGGCGTCGTCGCCCGGATGGACCGCGATGGCATCGTCGGCGGCCTGCTGCACCGCCCCTTCGAGGATGTCCCGCTCCTCGGCGGCTCGCAGCTCCAGCGGCACCTCGGATTCGGCCTCGAGCCGCTCCCGGTCGACCACGGCGATGAGCCCGGCCGCCCACACCGCCCGGGTGGCCGCCTCGTCGCTCACGTCACGCCCGGCATCGATCGCCTCCAGCACCCCGATCGCCGACGCCGTTTCGACGTCGGTGGCGGCCGGAGCGGGATCGATGTCGTAGTCCTCGACCCTGGGCATCTCCTGCCCGGCGGGCTCCAGCTTGGAGAGGTCGTCGTCGACGAGGTTGCGCCGGGTGGCCCGGACCTGGTCGTGGCGGGTCTTCCGCTTGCCCCAGGCACTGGCGGCGACCCCGCCGACGCCGACGAGGGCGATGACACCGAGCACCACCAGCCAGCCGCGTCCCCCGGACGATTCCGGCGCCGGCTCTGGCGTGCTGATCACCGGCGGCTTCGCCGGCTGTCCCCATGGAGCTCGGCGAGCGCCTGCTCCAGGCTGCCGGCGATGGCGAGCATCCCACCCTCGTAGTCCTCGCTGGCGAAGAAGGAGTTGCCGGCCCCGGCGATGGCGTCCGGATCGGGCAGGTCGGCGACGCCGCTCCCCGGGCTCACCGCGGTGAATCGCTGGTCGAGGTCGACCAGCACGACGATGCCGTCGTTGGCCTCGGTGCCGACCCCCCAGGCGTTGCCGATCTCGGCGGCGAACTGGCTCGGGGCGACGCCGCCGCTGTCGGTGACGACCACCATGGCGATCTGGTTGCCGTACCTCGCCACCAGGCGGCCGATGGCGTCTTCGACGCGGGCGTCGTCGTCGACGACCCCCGCATCGTCTGTGAACCAGCCCTGGCAGACCACGCCTTGGTACTCACCACAGTCGACCGGCTGGGTGGCGGCGGTCGTCGTGGTCTGGGCGAAGGCGGGCGAGGCGGCCAGGACGGCGATCGCCACGGCGGCGACCAGGGACGAGATTCGGGTGGTCCGGTGCATGGGTTAAGACGCTACTCGGGCCGACCGGCCGAGCCGCCGGACGTGCGGAACAACTCGATCACCCGAACCGGAGGGGCAGGTCGGTCGGGCGGTAGAACGACGGGGTCAGCTCGGTGCACCGCCGGAGCGCGGTGGTTATCTCGGCGGCGGCGCCGAGGTCGCCCTGGTATCCGCCGGGGATGACCAGCTCGAACGGTGGCTCACCGTCCACCGCGATGGTGTCGCCGGGATCGGGCAGGCGCCAGGTCGCCTCCAACTCGAAGCGGATGGTCCGCTCCGCCGCTCGCAGCGTGACCTCCTGGCGCATCCCCGAGGCCGCTTCCCCTTCGAGCACCGGTTGCACGGTCTCGGTGACGTCGTGGTTGGGCCAGCCGAGGGCATGGGCGAGCAGCTTGGCGCTGGGTACCAGGCCACGGTGGCCGACGTCCCTGGTGGCGACGGCGGCGGCGAATGCCGCCGGGTCGAGCCCGCGCCCGGTCCTGGCCAGGAATGACTCGCGGCGCAGCGAGGAGTCGATGCGGCGGCTCACCGTCACCCGCCGGACCCGCCGGGCAGCCGCCGCGGCGAGCAGAGGGAGCCGGTCCATGACGAACCCGGCATTGACGCCGGTCATGATGATCACCCGGTGATGGGTCCGCGCCGCGGTGTGGAGGGCGTTCCACGTGTGCCGCGGTGGCCAGGCGAGCTCCTCGCAGGTCGACACGGCGTGGTAGCCGAGGGAGAGGAGCCGGAGGATCACCGGCGCCACGGAGTCCACCACCGGCCCCAGGATGACGAGGGCCCGGTCCCCTTCGCGGGCCATGGTGAGCTCGGCCACCGCCGCGTAGCCGGGAGCGTCGAGGGCGGAGGCGAGCCGCTGCCGGGCGGTACCGTCGGCGTCGACCACTCCGGCGATCCCGTCGACGACACCGTCGGCGAGCGCCGCCTGGGCCGCCGCAGTCGCCACCTGTCCAGCTCCGACAACGAGTAGGCGCGCCATCGCCGGGCATGATGGTCGTCGCCGCCCCGGCAGGCCAACACCCGGCGGTCAGGTGATCACGGCGTGCGCCGTGGCGAAGCGACGGAGGTTGGACAGGTCGACGGCGACGGTCGCCCGGGGGACGAGGTTGCCTCCCAGGAGCGCCCACGGGGGGACCACCAGGTCGTCGTCGAAGTAGCGGTCGGAGGCGGCGAGATCGCTGGGCAGGGTGACCGCGGGGTGGGTGGCGAAGGCGACCAGCACGCCCCGGCCGATCCCGGTCTCGACCATGCCGCCGATCTTCACGCCGAGGCCGTGGCGAGCGGCGACGTCGATGGCCCGCCGGGTGAGCGTCGGCCCCAGCCTCCCCGGCTTGAGGGCCACCGCATCGGCGAGCCCGACGGCGACAGGGATGTCGGCGATGGCCCGGACGGACTCGTCGAGGCACACCGGGGCGGCGAGGGCCGTACGCAGCTCGGCCGTGGTCTCGGTGTCGCCGGGGGAGAAAGGCTGCTCGACGTAGTCGAGGCCGAAGGCATCCAACTCGACCAGCAGATCGGCGGTGGCGGCATCGAAGGTGCCGTTGGCGTCGACGGCGATGCCGAGGCCGGGATGCCGGTGTCGGGCGGCGGCGACGTGACCCACCGAGGCGGGGTCGATCTTGACCTTGACGTGGCGGTAGCCGGCCGATGCCGCCGCGTCGACGTGATCGAGCAGGGCGCCTTCGGAGCGGGGCAGGTCGATGGCCACCGAGCCCGGCACCGGTTCCATCGCCCCTCCGAGGTGGACGGCAGGCGGCGACCCTTCGAGGCGGGCGGCCAGGTCGGTGAGGGCGGCGTCGAGGGCGGAGGTGGCGGTCGAGCCCTCGATCGGGGCGGGATCATCGCCGGCGACCACCAGCTCGGCCAGCGCGGCGAGGAGTGTCCACGCCTCGTCGGCGGTGTCGAGGCTGTGCCCGGTGACCGGGGCCGCCTCTCCCCACCCGGTGACGTCGCCGGCAGTGACCGCCACCACGATCGACCGCCGTTCGCCGATCGCACCCGTCGCCGAGCGGAGGCCGCGCCGCATCGGAACCGTGACATCCCACAGCTCGAAGCGATCGGGTCGGGCGGGCGCACCCACGGCCGGGAGGTTACGACCCGGGTAGCGTCAGCCGATGCCGAGCATCAGCCTCGACCTCGCTCGCCCGCTGGACGTGGCGGCGACGTTGCGCACCACGGTCGGCAAGGCGGTCGGTCGGGTGCAGGGCGGGGCCGGCGGCGCCTGGTGGGTGGAGCGCACCCCGGAAGGCGCGGTGAGCCTCCGGGTCGACCTGGTCGCCGGCCGGGTCGAGGCGGAGGGGTTCGGTCCCGGGTCGGCGTGGGTGCTCGACCACCTCCCCGACCTCCTCGGGCTCGGCGACGACCCAGACGGTTTCGATCCGCCGCCGGGGGCGCTGCGCGACCTCCACCACCGGGCCGGCGGGCTGCGGATGGGTCACAGCGGCCTGGTGTGGTCGGCGCTGCTGCCCGCGGTGCTGGGGCAGAGGGTCACCGGCGAAGAGGCGCACCGGGAGTACCACGCCGTGGTGCGTGCTCATGGCGAGCCGGCACCGGGGCCGGTCGAGTCCTGGGTGCCTCCGCCGCCCGAGGTGGTCGCCGGACTCCGCTACGAGGACCTCCACCCTCTCGGCGTGGAGCGGGCCAGGGCGTCCACGGTGATCGAGGCGGCGCGCCGGATGGGGAGGCTCGGGGCGATCACCGGGCTCGGTTTCGAGGACGGCTACCGGCGGCTGGGCGCGGTGCGGGGCATCGGGCCGTGGACCGCCGGAATCGTCATGGGAGCGGCCTGCGGCGACCCCGATGCCGTCCCCATCGGGGACTACCACCTGCCCAACCTGGTCGCCTGGGTGCTGGCCGGGGAACCGCGCGCCGACGACGATCGGATGCTGACGCTGCTCGAGCCATACCGCGGGCACCGGAGACGGGTGGTTGCCCTGTTGGAGCGGTCGGGGATCAAAGCCCCGAGCTATGGCCCGAGAAGGGCGGTGCGCCGCATCGAGTCGACCTGACCTCCCACACAAACTTTGAGCGATTGACTACACCAGATGGCGCCACTCGCTCAAAGTTCGACGGCTCGCGCCGCCTGGTCGCCAACTTTGAGCGATTGACTACACCAGATGGCGCCACTCGCTCAAAGTTCGACGACGTCAGCGCTCAGTACAGCTCGTAGAGACCGGCGATGAGTCGGTCGCGGACGCCGGCCCAGTCGGCGAAGGCCGCGTCCACGGCACGGCGGATGTCCTCGTCGTCGACCTGGCCTGCCACTTCGACGTGGACCGCCTGGGGGCTGGTCACCGGATGCCCGATCGAGCTGAGCAGCCGGAGCGTGACGTCCTCGGCGCCCGTGGTGGCGAGCAACTCCGTGGCGATGTCGAACCCGAAGGCGTGGTAGGTCTTCCCGACGTGGGCGGCCGGGTTCTTGCCGGCGGCGGCCTCGAGGCTCATCGGGCGGTACGGGGTGATCAGCCCGCCGAACCGGTTGCCCCGTCCCACCTGCCCGTCGTCGCCGGCCTCGGCCGAGGTGCCGGTGAGCGTGAGGTACACCGTGTTCTCGAGGTCGGCCTGGTTGACGGCGACCTCGACCGGGGCGCCGAACGCCTCGCTGGCGACCGTGGTGGCGGTGGCGCGGATCGTGGCGACGGCATCGTCGTACTCGGCCCGGCTGGCGACCTTGGTGGCGGTCACCGGGGCGGCAACGGTGAGCCGGGCCTGGTCGCCGACGCGGGCGCCCATCACCTTGATGTCACGGCCGACCGGGACCCGGGCCCGGTACTCGTCCGCGTTCAGCGTCGTCTCCACCTCGTACACCGACCGCTCCAACGGGGAGCGGGGGAGCGAGACGGCGGCGAAGGAGGTGTCGTTCGCCATCGGCACGGTGTCCCGACCACCGGCCACGGCCTCCAGGTCGACCGAGGACGGGTTGAGCCAGATGTCGACCTCGAACGCCTCGTCGGTGGCGTCGGGGAGCAACTCGAGGAGCTTCATGAGGTAGGCCTGGCGGAGCTGCTCGACGTCGGGCTTCCACTCGCCGCCCATGTAGGCCTTCCCCACCAGCACCAACTTGGACGCCTTGGTGTGGTGTCCGCCGCCGAAGCCGATCTCGACCGACCCGGCGGCGAAGATCGCCTTGTCGACGTTGAAGTGCTGCACCTGGCCGGTGTTCTCGAGGTACTGGCGGGCCAGCGTCCGGGCGAGGTCCTCGGCGAGGTGGTCGCAGATGGTGTCGGGATGGCCGGCGCCCTTGCGCTCGACGAACTCGATCTCGGGCCGGTAAGGGCTGCGGCGGGTGATCGACAGGTTCATGGGTACAGGGCTCCAACGGGGATCGTGGCGAGGGGCGCCGCATCGCGGAGCCGACGGACGCCGGGAATGCTAGCCGACCCACTGCCAACGGCGACTTCGCCCGGCGGTGCGGCTCAGAGCCCTCGACCGGTGCGAACCGTCAAGCCTCGGCGCCGCGGAAGGCGTCCCGCAGCTTGGCCCGACCCCCGGAGCGGAGCAACCCGCCCGAATAGACCCGACCGCCGATCCGGAGCATCGCCACGATGGCGGCGATCATCAGGATCATCGCCAGCGCCACCTCCCAGGCGGTGGCTTCACCCGCCACCTGGCGCAACGGCATGACCATTGGGGAGAACGGCGGCACGATCGACAGGATCCGAACCACCACGTTGTCCCCTCCGCTGCCGAGCGCGCTGGTGGCGACGAAGTAGCCGGCCATCAGCACCAGGGTCAGAGGGAAGGAGGCGTTCTGGGCGTCCTCGTTGTTGCTCACCAGGGACCCGGCGACGGCGTAACCGGCGGCATAGAAGGCGAACCCCAGGACGAACCACACCAGGACGGTCATCACCACATCGAAACTTATCGGGGGCATGTCGACCGGTCTGGTCAGCCGGGAGACGACGAAGCCGGTGCCGGCGATCAGCAACACCTGGATCAGCCCCAGGGCGCCGATCCCGAGCACCTTGCCGCCGAGCAGGTGGCGGGGTTGCACCGCCCCGAGGATCACCTCGACCACCCGGCTCGATTTCTCCTCGACCACCCCCTGCAGCACCCATTGACCGTAGGTGACGATGGAGACGAACAGCACCAGGGTGCCGATGAAGGCGAGGAAGAGCCGTTGCTCCTCGGCATCGTCGACCGGCTCGATCTCCTCGACGACGGGAGCGGCGGACAGGAGCTCGCCGAGCGCGCCCGATTCGATGTCGAGCTGTTCGGCGGCCGCCTGCAGCGACTCGGCAGCCGCCACCGCCGTAACCAGGCTGACCAGCTCCGGCGGGCTGTCCGGCCCGGTGACCACGGTCGTGCCGTCGACGAGGCCGATGTCGATGTCTCCTTCCTCGAGCCCGGCCCGGATGGCGGCGGCGTCGCCCATCTCCCGCAGGGCGACCTCGGTATCGGGTTCGGCGGCGCCGGCGAGGACCTGGTCTTCGAGCCCGTCGGGGACCGACCCGGTCAGCCCGATCTCGTAGCGGGTGGGGTCGTCGAAGAACGTCGGCACCACCAGCAACCCTCCCACGATCAGCAAGGTGACCAGCGTGGACAGCTGGTAGGCACGGCTCCGCAGGCGCTCGGTGAACTCCCGATGGGCCACCAGCCACGAGGACTGCAGGGCGCCAGGGCTCCCGGTCACCTGCCGACCGCCTCGACGAAGACCTGGCTGAGGCTTGGCGGGGTGAACGAGAACGCCTGCAGGGTGCCTGCCTGACGGGCGACGTGCAGGATCGCCTCGGGGTCGGTGTCCCGGTCGACCATGAGGACGACCCGCTCCGGCTCCTCGTCAACCACCTCGACCACACCGTCGAGCGCCTGGTGCCACGAGCCCGCCGGAGCGGCGTGCTCGACCTCCAGGTAGCGGTAGCGGGACGCAGCCTTCAGCTGGCCCACCCGGCCGGCGAGCACGATCCTGCCCTGGTTGATCACCGCCACCGAGTCGCACAGATCCTCGACGAGGTCGAGCTGGTGGCTGGAGAACACAACCGCGTTCCCGGCGGCGGCGCGGTTGGCCAGGATGTCGGCCATGGCCCGCACCCCGAGCGGGTCGAGACCGGAGAACGGCTCGTCGAGCACCAGCAGGTCGGGGTCGTGGACGAGGGCGGTGGCGAGCTGGACCCGCTGTTGGTTGCCGTGGGAGAGCTGTTCCAGCTTGGCGTCGGCGCGGTCTTCGAGCCCGAGGGTGTCCAGCCAGCGACCGGCCGATGCCTCGGCGTCGCTGCGCCCCATGCCGTGGAGCTGGCCGAAGTAGGCGAGCTGGGCGGCGATCTTCATCCGCGGGTAGAGACCGCGCTGCTCGGGCATGTACCCGAACCGGTGTCGGGTGGGAACGTCGATGGGGGCGCCCTTCCAGGTGACCTCACCGTGGTCGGGCCGGATCAGCCCGAAGATGGCCCGCATCGCCGTCGTCTTGCCCGCCCCATTCGGTCCCAAGAACCCAAGCAACGTGCCTGGGGCCACCTCGAAGGAACAGTCGTCGAGGGCCACCACGTCGCCATACCGCTTCGACAGCTCGTTGAGGCGGAGCATGGGCGTCGATGCTAGGCGGTACCCGATGCAGCACGATCGGGGCTCCGTTACCTTGCGCCGCATGCGAGGACAGGTGCTGCGGATCGGCACGCCGGCTGGAGAACGGTCGCTGGGCATCGACGGGGAGGGCCGCTGGGTCGAGGCCGGGGGCGCCGCCTCCGCCGACGCCGTCGACCTGACCGGGTGGGTGGCGGTGCCCGGGCTGGTCGACGCCCACGCCCACCTCGGGGCAGGGAGCATCGCCGAGCTGCTCGACCAGGGTCGCCGGCGGCAGCAGCACGTCGCCCAGCACGCTGCCGAACAACTCGCCGGAGGGGTGCTGCTGGTGGGCGACAAGGGAACCGACGACGACGAGACCGTTGGGTTCACCATGGCGCTCGATCCCGCCGAGCGGCCCGAGGTGGAGCTGGCGGGAGCGCTGCTCGCCACCGCCGACGGCTACTACCCGGGGATCGCCACCGAGATCGACGGGTCGAAGGTGGGCGACCACGTCGACCGGTACGGCCCCGACGGCGTGCGCTGGGTGAAGCTGATCGGCGACTGGCCCCGCAAGGGGCGCGGGGCGTTGCCCAATTTCGGCGAGGCGGAGCTGGCCTCCGCCGTCGACCGCGCCCACCGCCGCGGCCTGCGGGTGGCGATCCACACCTGCGCCCCCGAGGTGCCCGGGATGGCGGTGCGGGCCGGCGTCGACTCCGTCGAGCACGGGTTGTTCCTGACCGAGGACGACATCGCCATGCTGGGTGAGCGGGATGGCGCCTGGGTGCCCACCGTCGCCGCCATGGAGGGCCTCGCCGCGCAGCTCGGCGCCGGCTCGTCGGGAGGGAGGCTGGTCAACGAGGGACTGGCCAATGTGCGGCGCCTGCTGGCGCCGGCGGTGGCTGCCGGCGTGCGGGTCCTGGCCGGCACCGACCTGGCCCTGCCGCACGGGGCCGTCGTCGACGAGGCGCGCCGGCTGGTCGAGCACGGCCTGCCCGAGCCCACCGCCATTGCTGCGTTGGTCGAGACGGGGAGGGATGCCTTCGGACGGCCCGGCTTGGCCCTTGGCGAGCCCGCCGACCTGCTGCTCGTGGACCTGCCGGGCGGATTGGCGGAGCTGGGCCACCCCCGCCTCGTCCTGCGCCACGGCCGGGTGGTGGTCGACCGCCGGTGACCGGCCACCGGCGACGCCCGGGGCGACGCCCGGTATATTCCGCGACAGCGCACCAGGGAGGCCAATGGAGATCGAAGCCGGCACCGCCGGCATGGAGACCGTCGATCGGCACTTCGCCGCCGAGAACGCCCACGATGTGGCCGCCACGCTGGCCACCTACGCCGACGACATCGTGTGGGACGACATCACCCACCCGCTCAGCCCGGTGAGGGGCAAGGAGGCGGTGGGCGCCGTGTACGGCGACATCCTCGGCTCCATACCCGACCTCGAGCTGAGGTCGGTGCGGCGATTCTCCTCGGCTGACGGCCGGTGGGTGGTCGACGAATCGATCGCCTCCGGGCACGTCCACGGCGCATGGGCAGGTGTCGCCGGCGGGGGAGCCTTCGTCGAGGTGCGGATGCTCCACGTGTTCGAGATCCGTGACGGGCTCATCGTCCACGAGAACACCTGGTTCGACTCGGCGGCGGTCGCCCGCCAGGTCGAGGAGTGGACGGCGGCCCACACCGCCGGCTGAGAGGAGAGGACGTGCTTCCTCGAGTGGCGGAGGATGTGTCCGTTACCAGACCTCACGGTGGATGGTCTCCGTGCCCGGTCGGGCGCCTCGGGCGAGCGAGCCGGAGCGACGGTCGGTCGCCGCATGGCCGATGGTCACCACCCCGATCGCCCTGACGTCGGCAGGAAGCCCCAGCCCGGCCTCCAGCTCGGGCATGGCGTGCGACCCGAGGAACCCGGCGGCGAGCCCCTCGTCCACGACGGCGAGGAGCAGCAGCATCAGCGAGGCGCCGGCGTCCACCCACCAGTATGGGACGGGCCAGTCCTGCTCCGCTCCCTCAGGGTTCTTGTCCGGCTCGTCGTAGCGGTCCCGGTACAGTCGCTCGCTCACGCAGACGACCACGTGGACCGGCGCCCTCGAGATCCACGGGTCGAACCCGGCGGCGACATAGTCGGCCTCACCGGCGAGCTCGGCGATGCGTCGCCGCCGCTCGGGCTCGGTGACCACCACGAAGGACTGGCCCTGGCTGTAGCCGGCCGAAGGGGCACGCAGCCCCGCCGCCACGATCCGCTCCACCGCCGCCGGATCGACCCGCTCGTCGGTGTAGTTACGGACCATCCGCCGGCGTCGCACGACCTCGCTGAACTCCACGGCGATCCTCCTTCTCGACGGCGAACGTACCAGCCGGCGTCGGGCCGCTTGCCATACACTCGTAGGCGATGGGAGACAGGGTCACACTCGACGACGTGGCCACGACCGCCCGCCGGGTGGCCGACGCCATCAACGCCGGTCTGCCGGCGCACGAGGAGTGGCTGGCGATGGCGGCCTGCCTGGTGTCGGCGGCGGAGTCGGTCGACGAGCTCGATCCGCCGGAGGCGTTGCTCGACCTGCGGTCGGCGCTGGTGATGAGCCGGCCCGCCTGGCCCTCCATCGACCCCGGGCTCGCCGCCGAGGCCGCCCGAGTCCTGACCGGCGCCAAGCGGCTGGCAATCGAGCTGTGACGATTCCCGGGCCGACCTCGCCGGCGCGTCACATGTGACAGAGGCGGCGAAGAGTGCCGGTCGGCCCTCCTCCCGCAGATGGGGCCCCTACCCCATCGCGGGCCGTACCGCTTCACACCTCGGTGGCGGCCCACCCGGTGACGCGCTCGATGGTCATGCGGATCACCGGTCCCGGCGGCGGGTCCTCCTCGTACTGCGGGTAGCGCTCGGCGAGCAGACGGGCGGCTGACTCGACCGCCGGTGGCGAACCGTCGACGACGGCGGTCCCGTCGACCCTGACCCACCACAGCCGGTCCCAGTCGTCCTCGTAGTGGTCGACGAGGAGGGTGCAGCGCGGATCGCGCTCGAGGTTGTACAGCCGAGCCAACCGGCGGGTGCTCTTCGGCTTGTGGTCGACGGCGGTGACCACGGTGTCCCCTTCGACGGCGTAGACCACCGGGACCAGATGAGGGCGCCCCTCGCCTGCGGTGGCGAGGACGCCGTGGTCGGCGGCGGCGACCAGGAACCGTGCCGTGCTGCTGTCGAGGGAAGGCATCGTCGGGGGGCCTCACGATCTCGATGCTGGCGGCGATTGTCCCACGGGCGCCAGGCCCCCGAGCCAGGGGGAGGGAATAAGGTTGTACAGTCAATAGTTGAATGTTCAACTGTAGCCACCCGAGAGAGGAATGCAGAGATGACCACCGCAACGACCGCCGTCGGACGTGACCGGTACCCGGCAGCCGGCGCCTGGGAGATCGATCCCGCCCACACCACCGTTGAGTTCGTCGCCCGCCACCTCATGGTCTCCAAGGTCAGGGGACGGTTCGAGTCCTTCACCGGCAGCATCGAGATCGGCGATGACATCGTCGACTCGGTGATCGACGTCGACCTCGACGTGGCCAGCCTGACCACCGGCTCGCCCGACCGCGACGCCCACCTCGCCTCGGCCGACTTCTTCGAGGTCGGCGACCACCCCACCATCCACTTCGCAAGCAGCGCCATCGTGCCGGACGGTGCCGGATGGCCCGATAAGGCCCATTGGAGCGTGACCGGGGACCTCACCATCCGCGGCGTCACCAAGCCGGTCACGCTCGACCTCGAATACCTCGGCTCCGGCCAGGACCCGTGGGGCAACACCAAGGCAGGCTTCTCGCTGCACGGCGAGGTCGACCGCGAGGACTGGGGCCTCACCTGGAACGTCGCGCTCGAGGGGGGTGGCGTGCTGGTCTCCAAGAAGGTCAAGCTGGAGATCGAGACGCAGATCAAGCAGCGGTGAGTTCCGATGTCCTATTTCCCCTCCCTTCCGATGTCTTCTTTCCCCTCCCCGCTCGCGGGGAGGGGTGGCATCGGCACGGGCCGAAGGCCAGGACGGATGACGGGGAGGGGCCTCGCGATCACTGACCTCATATCACGCTCGAAAACTCGCGGTCTCAGCCCCTGAGTTGCCCCACGACCGCATCCCCCATCTCGGCGGTGGAGACGGTTGGCCCGCCAGAGGCGATGTCCGGCGTGCGCAACCCGGCGGCGACCACACTGTCCACCGCCTTCTCGACCGCCGCCGCTTCTTCCTCCAACCCGAGCGAGTGACGGAGCGCCATTGCGGCGGCGAGGATGGCGGCGAGCGGGTTGGCGGTGCCGGTGCCGGCGATGTCGGGGGCGGAGCCGTGGACCGGCTCGTACAGCCCGGGTGGTCGGTCGCCGAGCGAGGCCGACGGGAGCATCCCCATCGAACCCGGGATCATCGACGCCTCGTCGGTGAGGATGTCTCCGAACAGGTTGCCGGTGACGACGACGTCGAAGTCGGACGGGCGGGACAGCAGGTGCATCGCCATGGCGTCGACCAGCACGACGTCGTAGGCGAGGTCCGGGTACTCGGCGGCAACCACGGCGCCGGCGACCCGCCGCCAGAGGCGGGACACCTCGAGGACGTTGGCCTTGTCCACGGACGTCAGCCGACCACGGCGGTCCCGGGCGGCATCGGCGGCGACCCGGACGATGCGCTCGATCTCGCCGGCCGAGTAGGCCATCGTGGAGAAGGCCTCGGTGCCGTCGGCGCTGACCCCGCTCGGGCCGAAGTAGATGCCGCCGGTGAGCTCGCGCACGAACAGGATGTCGACACCGACGAGACGTTCGGGACGCAGCGGCGACGCCCCGGCCAGGTCGGGATGGACCTTCACCGGGCGCAGGTTGGCGTAGAGCCCGAGCTCGCTGCGCAATGCCAGCAGGCCGGCCTCCGGCCTGGTCTTGGCCGACGGGTCGTCCCACTTCGGCCCGCCGACGGCGCCGAGCACCACGGCGTCGGCTCCCCGGCACGCCTCGAGCGTCGCCTCAGGCAGCGGATCGCCGTGGACATCGATGGCGTTGCCCCCGATGGCGTGCTCGGCGAAGTCGAAGCGGTGTCCGCACCGCGCCGCCACCGCGTCGAGCACCTTGCGTGCCTCGGCCACCACCTCGGGGCCGATCCCGTCACCGGGCAGCAGGACGATGGCGGCATTCACAGCGGGGGACTAGGGACCGAGACGGGACGGCGTGCGTCGGGGGGCCGGTGTCATGCAGGCACGCCGTCCGTCTCGGGGGCCTTGTCGACGAGGAATGGGATCATCGCCCGCAGGTCGCGGCCCATCACCTCGATGGGGTGCTCGGCGACGGCGGCGCGGGCGGCGAGGAGATTGGGGGCGCCTGCGGCGTTCTCGTCCATCCACTCCCGGGCGAACGCGCCTGAGCGGATCTCCTCGAGGATGGTGCGCATCTCGGCCCGGGTGCCGGCGGTGACGATGCGCGGCCCCCTGGTCACGTCGCCGTACTCGGCGGTGTCCGACACCGAGTACCGCATCCAGCTCAGCCCGCCCTCGTACAGGAGGTCGACGATGAGCTTCAGCTCGTGGAGCACCTCGAAGTAGGCGATCTCGCCCGGGTAGCCGGCGTCGGTGAGGGTCTCGTAGGCGGCCCGGATCAGCTCGTCGACCCCTCCGCACAGGATGACCTGCTCCCCGAACAGATCGGTCTCGGTCTCGAAGGCGAAGGTGGTCTCGAACACGCCGGCCCGGGTGGCTCCGAGGGCGTGGGCGTAGGACAGGGCCGTCGCCCGGGCATCGCCGGTGGCGTCCTGGTGGACGGCGAGGAGGCTGGGGACGCCGCTGCCCTCGAGGTACTGGCGGCGCACCAGGTGGCCGGGGCCTTTCGGCGCCACCATGGCGACGTCGACGTCGGCGGGCGGCTTCACGTACCCGAAGTGGACGCCGAAGCCGTGGGCGAACAGGACGGCGTCTCCGGCGGCGAGGTGGGGGGCGATCTGCTCCTGGTACACCCTGGGCTGCACCTGGTCGGGCACCAGCACCATGATCACGTCTGCCCAGTCGGCCGCCTCGGCGGGCTCGATCACCTTGAGCCCGGCGTTGGCGGCCAGCGGTGCCCGGCGGCTGTCGCCGCGGAGCCCGACGGCCACGTCGATGCCGGAGTCCTTGAGGTTGAGAGCGTGGGCGTGGCCCTGGCTGCCGAAGCCGATCACCGCCACCCGGCGGCGTTGCAGGAGCGTCGGGTCGGTGTCGCCGTCGTAGAGGATGGTTGGGGGCATTGGTGCTCCGTGGTAGTGGGGGGTGGCCGGCCTAGGCGCTACGGAGCCGCGGTCGGCCGGTCTCTCTGGTCCGGGGAGTTGTGCTCTTCGGATCACGCGTCTTGACGTCCCGGCTGAGGGCCACCCGGCCGGACTTCACCAGGTCGACGACGCCGTAGGGCGTCATCAGCTCGAGGAAGTCGGCCAGTCGGGACGGCGTGCCGGTCAGCTCGAAGGTGATCGTGGCGACGCCGACGTCGATGGGTACGGCGTCGAAGATCTCGGCTGCCGCCAGCAGCTCGTGGCGGCGCGACGGCTCGCTGGTGACCCGGAGCAGCATCACCTCCCTCTCGATCCGGTCGTCGTCGGGGATCTCGCTGACCTTGACCACCGGGACCAGCTTGTAGAGCTGTTTGATGACCTGCTCCATCGCGGGACCGTCGACCACCAGGGTGATCCGCGACAGGGCCGGGTCGGCGGTGGGTCCCACCGCAAGCGAGTGGATGTTGAACCCCCGCCGGGCGAACATCGACGAGATCCGCGCCAGGACTCCCGGCTTGTTCTCGACGAGCACGGCGATGACGTGGTGCTTCTCGCTCATGCCAGGGCGCCCGTGTCGTCTGCGCTGGGGGCCAGGTCCTCGGGACCGAGCACGACGAGGTCGTTGGAGCCACCGGCCGGGACCATCGGGAAGACCATGGCGTCGGGGTCGCACCGGAACTCGACCACGACCGGGCGGTCGTTGATCGCCATCGCCTTCTCCAGGACCGGCCGCACCTCTCCGGGATGGTCGGCGCGCAGCCCGGCGCAACCCATCGCCTCGGCCAGCTTGACGTAGTCGGGGGTGTGGTCGGTGAGGTCGACCGCCGAGTAGCGCCCGTGGTAGAAGAGCCGCTGCCACTGCTTGACCATTCCCAGCGACTGGTTGTTCATCACCGCCACCTTGATCGGGATGCCCTCCACCGAGGCGGTGATCAGCTCCTGGCAGGTCATCTGGAAGCAGCCGTCGCCGTCGATGGCCCACACGGTGCGCTCCGGGACCGCGGTCTTGGCGCCCACCGCGGCGGGCACGGCGTACCCCATCGTCCCCAGCCCTCCGGAGTTGATCCAGGTGCGGGGCCGTTCGAACCGCCAGAACTGCGAAGCCCACATCTGATGCTGGCCGACCCCGGCGACCACCACGGCATCGCCGCCGGTGAGCCGGTGCAACTCCTCGATTACGTACTGCTGCTGGATCGGGCCCGATTCGTCCTGCGTGTAGGACAAGGGCTTGTCGCGCTGCCAGCCACGCAGCGTCTCCAGCCACGGTTCCCGCTCGGGGGCGCTCCCGTCACCGAGCAGCTTCTCCATGGCGACGATGAGCTGACGCAACACCGCCCTGGCGTCACCGACGATGGGGATCTCCGGCGTTCGCACCTTGGCGATCTCGGCGGGATCGACGTCGACGTGGACGACCTTGGCATGCGGTGCGAAGGCAGCCACGTCACCGGTGACCCGGTCGTCGAAACGGGCCCCGACGGCGATGAGCAGGTCGGCGCGTTGCATCGCGGTGATCGCCGTGTAGTTGCCGTGCATGCCCGGCATCCCCAGGCAGAGCGGGTGGGAGTCGGGGATGGCGCCGCGGGCCATCAGCGTGGTGACCGCCGGCAGGTTGGCCAGCTCGGCGAAGCGGAGCGCCTCTTCGGTGGCATTCGCCCGGATCACCCCGCCGCCCAGATAGAGGACGGGGCGTTCCGACTCGGCGATCAACCGCACTGCCGCCTTCACCTGCTTGGGATGGCCCTCGACGCTGGGCCGGTACCCGGGCAGGTCGAGCTTGCCGGGACCCCGCCAGGTGAGCGTGGCGTTGAGGATGTTCTTGGGGATGTCCACCAGCACGGGCCCGGGTCGTCCGGTGGAGGCGAGATGGAATGCTTCGTGAATCGCGTCGGCGATCGCCTCGGGCTCGGTGACCAGGTAGTTGTGCTTGGTGCACGGCATCGAGATGCCCCAGGTGTGCGCCTCCTGGAAGGCGTCGTAGCCGATGGAGGCCATTCCGACCTGGCCGGTCACCGCCACCAGCGGGATCGAGTCCATGAAGGCGTCCTGGAGGGCGGTGATCAGGTTCGTCGCTCCCGGCCCCGATGTCGCCATCGCCACGCCGACCCTTCCGGAGGCGTGGGCGTAGCCGGAGGCCATGTGGCCGGCACCCTGCTCGTGACGGGCGAGGACATGGCGGATGGGGCTGTCGAGGATGGGGTCGTAGGCGGGCAGGATCGCCCCGCCGGGCACCCCGAAGATGGTGTCCACTCCTTCGAGCTCGAGGGCGCGGATCAGCGCCTGGGCTCCGGTCAGGGTCTCACTCATCGTCGTCTCCGGGTCGGGTGGGGGGTGGGGGTCGGGTCACGGTGGTTGGCCAACAAAAAGACCCTCCGGGGGAGGGTCGGGGTCGGCGCTGGGCGAACGGGTCGCTCAGGCGCCGTGTCAGATGAGAAGTACGAGGGTGCGGGTGGTGCTCATGTCGTCGACCGAGTATCGCACCGGGGGCGGTTTGGGGCAAGATGGACGGCATGGCCGGGCTGCCTCCTGACGTGCTCAAGGCGATCGACCTGCCGGTGAGACAGGTGCGCAAGGCCCTCCGGGAGCTCGACCCCAAGGAGGTGCCGGCGTCGCTGCGCAAGGTGGCGGCAACCGAAGGCGGCGGGCTCCCCCCGCCGTTGCTGGCCAAGTTGCTGGCAGAGCTCGATGGCAACCAGTGGCTCAGGGAACGGCTGGTGGAGCAACTCGAGGACCGGATCGAGCCCACCACCGCGTCCTTCCTGACCCGCGGCGAGGGATGGTGGCTCGACCTGGCAACGGCGGCGGTCGAGTCGGCCAGGTACCGACCGACGCCACCCGTCGGGAACGAGGTGGCGGAGCTGCACAAGAAGCTGGCCACCACGTTGGATCGGCTCGCCGCCGTCAAGGTCGAGCGAGACCGGCTCCGAGGCGAGTTGAAGGAGAGCCAGGCGGCGCGGGCCCGGCTGATCGATCCTGAAGTGGCGGGCGCCGGCATGGACGCCTTGAACGCCGAGAACCGCAGGCTCGTCGCCGCCGTCACCGAGCTGGAGGAGAGAGTGGCGGCCGCCGAACAGCGCGCCGAGAGCCTCCGCCTCCGCAGCCGGGAGGCGGCGCCACCGCAGATGCCCAGCCATCCCCGACCGCGAGCCGTGGGGATGGGGGACCCGGTTTCGGTGGGCCGGCGCCTCGACAACGAGATCGCCGCTCTCGCCACCGGGTTGTCCCTCGCCGAGGCCGTCGAGCCGGGAGTCGTGGAGGAGGTCGACGGCGCTCCCGCCGAGCCGTTGAAGCTCCCACGCGGGATCGCCCCCGACCGTCCCGAGGCGATCGAATGGCTGCTCCGCCTACCCGACCCGGTGCGGGTGATCGTCGACGGTTACAACCTCACCTACCTGCTCGACCGTGCCGATTTCCACGGTGGCGAGGCGCGTCGGCGGCTGGTGAGCCTGCTCGGCCGGTTGGCGACCCGCCGGCCGCACCGCTTCCTCGTGGTGTTCGACTCCGACCAGCCGCCGGGCTCGCCGGCCCGGATGGGTGACGTGGAGGTCGCCTTCACCAGCGGCGAGAAGGCCGACGACCGCATCGTGCAACTGGCCGGTGCGGGCCGGGACGTCCCGGTGGTGGTGGTGACCAACGACCGTGAGCTGCGCGAGCGGGTCGAGGCGGAAGGTGCGCTGTCCCTGTGGGGCGACGCCCTCACTCCGCATCTCGGCTGAAGGCCGACCCTCAGAGAACGAGCTCGGCCAGGGTTCGCAGGGTGTCGACGTCATGGGGCTGGACCAGGAGGGTGGTCACCCCGGCGGCGCGCCACACCTCCAGCCGCTCGGCGATCCTCTCGGCAGGCCCGACGAGGTTGAGCTCGTCGACGAGCTCGTCGGGGACCGCCTCGACGGCCGCCTTCGGGTTGCCACCGAGATAGAGGTCCTGCACCCGCTCGGCCGCTTCCTCGTAGCCGTAGCGTCGGGCCAGGTCGTTGTAGAAGTTGCGCCCCTTCGCTCCCATGCCGCCGAGGTAGAGGGCGAGCATGGGCTTGGCCGCTGCCAGGCCGCCGGCGACGTCGGCCGTCACCCGCACGTCGAGCGCCGGGATCACCTCGAAGCGATCCGCCTTTCCCGGTTCACCCGAAGCGGCGAAGCCTTCGTCGAGCATTGGCTGGAAGACGGCGGGGCCGCGGAACGGTGAGTAGAACACCGGGAGCCAACCGTCGGAGATCTCAGCAGCCAGGGCGACGTTCCTCGGGCCCAGCGCCGCCAGGTGGATCGGCACCGGGTGGGTGGGATGGGTGATCAGCTTGAGCGGTTTGCCCAGCCCGGTGGCGTCCGCACCGGCGTAGGGGATGGTGTAGTGGTCGCCACGGTGCACCACCGGGCTCTGGCGTGAGATGATCTGGCGGACGATCGACACGTACTCCCGGGTGCGCCCAAGAGGCTTTCCGTAGGCGACCCCGTGCCACCCCTCGACGACCTGGGGGCCGCTCAGCCCGAGCCCGAGGACGAATCGCCCACCGGACAGCTCGTTGAGGGTCACCGCGGTCATCGCCGTCATCGCCGGGGTCCGGGCAGGCATCTGGAGTATCCCCGCCGCCACCTTGATCCGCTCGGTGCGGGCCGCCACCCACGAGAGCACGGTGACCGCGTCCGACCCCCAGGCCTCGGCGGCGAACACCGCGTCGTAGCCCAGTCGCTCGGCCTCGAGGACGAGGCCCATGTCGAGGTTGGGGCGCGATCCCCAGTACCCGATGTTGATCGCCAGCTTCACGGCCACCCTCGTTCCTCAGTCGGCATGCCGGCTTCTCGGCGCCGGGCAACGGTACACGTGGGCGGGCCAGGGCCTGGAGAGGGGCTGTGCCTCCGAGCCCTCGTTTCGTGTCATACCGGTCTCGTATGGTCCTGATGGCTGGCAAGCGGGCGGAGCGGACAGGGGCGGACGGCGGTGGACGGTGGTGAGGAGGGCGACGATGTTGATCGACTGTGACCGTTGCGTGATGCAGCACACCTCGGCGTGCGACGACTGCGTCGTCTCGGTGCTCCTGGCCGGGTTCGACACGGGAGACGTGGTGTCCCGTGGCCCGGTGGAGCTCGACGACGGCGAAGCGGAGGCGTTGCGCCACCTGGCCGACGCCGGGTTGGTGGCGCCGCTGCGGTTGGTGGTACGCGACGAGCGGTCGGGGGGCGGCAAGGCGGGCGAGACGGCGACGGGATGACATCGTGAATGGTGACGTGACGGGGAGCGAGGGGTCGCCGCCGGTCCCATGGTGCCGGCCGGGAAGCATCGGAGGTTCCATGGCGGCCACGGTAGGATCGGCGTTGCCGAGCTCCCGGGGTGGCTAGCCGGGACCGGCACCGGCGTGGACGCCGCGGGGACCGGCCGGTGTGCGTCCTGGGTGGGAAACGACAGGGGGGTCGAGATCATGGTTGACGTGCCGGAGAGCGGGGGCGCGGAGTCCCAAGAGCACGCACGGGGACGGGCGCGCCCGAGCCGGAGGACGCCACGCCCACAGACGGTGCCGAAGTGCTCACCGGGGACGCCGCCCCGGCCGAGGCAGATGTCGAGGAGGGGCCGTCCCCGCCTAGGCGGCGCTGGCCCTGGGTGGTGGCGATCGCCGCCGCCATCCTCCTCGGCGGAGCGGCGTGGGCTCTGGTCGCCGTCCTCGGCGGCGGCGGCCCGCAACCGGCCGAGGCGCTCCCCGCCGGCGTCGACGCCTACTTCAGGATCGATCTCGACCCGTCGGCCGGCCAGAAGCTCGCCGCCCGGGAGCTGGCGAGCCGGTTCCCCGCGCTCGAGGACGTCGCCGACGACCTGGAGGGCGACCTGAAGCGGGTCATCTACGACATGATTGCCGAGCAGGATCCCGACTTCGCCGCCGACGTCGACTTCGACGAGGACCTGGCGCCCTGGCTGGGCGACCGTGTGGGCGTGGGGCTCATCCTGGATGATCCCGGTGTCCCCGTCGCACTGGTCGCGGTGCAGGTGACCGACGGGGACGCCGCCGCCGAGGCGCTGCCCCGACTCTTCGACGAGGAGGACGTCGGGCTGGTGGCGTACGCCTTCGCCGGCGACTACGTGGTGTTCGCCGAGGACCAGGCGACGGCCGACCAGGCGGTCGCCGACGCCGCCGACGAGTCCCTGGCCGACAACGAGCTGTTCACCGAGGTGCACGGCGGGCTCGGCGATCCGGGGGTGGCGTCGATGTGGTTGGGCGCCGACCTCGACGAGCTGTTCGGAACCACCCTCACCGCGCAGGGAGCTGGGGAGATCGAAGCAGCCCCGGCCGGCTTCACCGAAGCCGCCGCCCAGCCAGAATTGGGCGAACTCACCATGGCGGCGGCGCTCCGGCTCGATGCCGATCACATCGAGCTGGCCGGCCAGGCGATCCTCGACACCGGTTCGCTCGGGGACGTGGCCACCGGGGTGGGGTCGGACCTCGATGCGGCGACGACACTCGGCCGGCTGCCGGCCACCACGCTGTTCGGCCTCACCTTCGCCGGCGTCGACCTCACCGCAGAGCAACGCCAGGACGCATGGGACCAGATGATGTCCGGTCCGGCCGGCTCCGGCTTCGATCCCGACCAGCTGGCCGACGACCTCGAGGAGAGCCTCGGCGTGGTGCTTCCCGACGACCTCTTCGACCTGCTCAGCAACGACATCACCGTCGTATTGGACGCCTCGGTCCTCGACGTCGAGGACCCGCTTGACCCGGCTGACTTCGCCGCCGCGTTGGTGTTCGACCTCTCCGGCGAGGCCGGTGAGCAGGCGGTGGTCAAGGTGGTCGACCTCATCGAGGAGTCGGGACTCGGGTTGGCGGTCGACAACGACGGGGAGCGGGCGGTCATCACCTTCAGCGAGAGCTACCTCGACCAGCTCACCGGGGCGACCGACGTCGAGCTGCTCTCCGACACCGGGGCGGCTGCCCGGGCGCTCGGCACCGAGGGCCCGGTGTCGGCGGCCTTCTACCTCGACGCAGGCGGCCTGGCCGACGCCGCCGCCGACGGCGAGGGCGCCACCGACGCCGTGCCCGAAGACGTGCTGGCCAACATCGAGGCCATCGAGGCGGTCGGCCTCACCGCGTGGCAGGAGGAGCGCGAGGACGCCCTTCCCATGGGCCACTTCAACCTCCGCGTCACCCTGGTGGATGACTGAGGGGCAGGCCCTCAGCGCTGCTGACGCTCGAACGCCGACAGTACGGCGTACAGCGACGCCGTGGTGATGTTGGGGTCGCTGCCCACCCCCCAGCGCACCTGGCCGTCCCCGCGGGAGCTCTCCACGTAGGCGACGGCGGTGGCGTCGGCGCCACGGCCCATGGCGTGCTCGGCGTAGTCGACCACGTCGAACTCGGCGTCGAAGGCCTGGCGCAACCCGGTGACGAACGCCTCGATGGGGCCGTCCCCCTGACCGATGACGGTCCGCTGGTCTCCATCAACCTCGAGCACGGCGGTCACCACCGTCCGACCGTCCCGGGTGTGGAGCTCGTGGCTGCGCAGCCGGAACCGGGGCTCGTCGGGGGCGTACTCGGCACGGAACTCCTCCCACATCACGGCAGGGCTGATCTCGGTGCCGGAGTCCTCGGTGATGTGCTGGATGGTCCTGGAGAACTCGATCTGGAGCCGCCGGGGCAGGTCGTAGCCGTGCTCGGCCTTCATGACATAGGCGACGCCGCCCTTGCCCGACTGCGAGTTGACCCGGATCACCGCCTCATACGAGCGGCCGACGTGCTTGGGATCGATCGGCAGGTACGGGACCGCCCACCGGTCGTAGTCGGGGTCGAGCGCCTCGAAGCCCTTCTTGATGGCGTCCTGGTGGGAGCCGGAGAAGGACGTGTAGACCAGGTCGCCAACGTACGGGTGGCGAGGGGACACCGGGAGCCGGTTGCAGTACTCGGCGGTCCGGCGCAGGGCGTCGATGTCGGTGATGTCCAGCTCCGGGTCGACGCCGTTCATGAACAGGTTCATCGCCAGGTTGATGATGTCGACGTTGCCGGTGCGCTCGCCGTTGCCGAACAACGTACCTTCGACGCGGTCCGCTCCCGCCATCACCCCGAACTCGGCGGCGGCCACCGCGCAGCCACGGTCGTTGTGCGGGTGGAGGCTGAGCACGACGTGCCGGCGCCGGCTGATGGTGCGCCCGAACCACTCGATGACGTCCCCGTAGACGTTGGGTGAGTAGCACTCCACCGTCGCCGGCAGGTTGAGGATGACGGGCCGGTCGTCTTCGGGCTCGACCACGTCCATCACCGCCTCGCACACCTCGACGGCGAAGTCGGGCTCGGTGAGGGTGAAGCTCTCCGGCGAGTACTCGTACCGGACCACTGCGGCGCCGAGCCCCTCCTCGAGCTTGCGGCACAGCTTGGCCCCGTTGACGGCGATGTCGACGATCCCGGCCTTGTCGAGGCCGAACACGACCTCCCGCTGGAGAGGGTTGGTCGAGTTGTAGAAGTGGACGATCGCCCGCGGGGAATCCTCGATGGACTCATAGGTCCTCTCGATCAGCTCCTGGCGACATTGGGTCAGCACCTGGATGGTGACGTCGTCGGGAATGCGGTCCTCGGTGATCAGTTTCCGGATGAAGTCGAAGTCGGGCTGGCTCGCCGCCGGGAACCCCACCTCGATTTCCTTGAAACCCATGCGTACCAGTTCCTCGAACATCCGCAGCTTGCGGGTGGGGTCCATCGGGTCGATCAGCGCCTGGTTGCCGTCGCGCAGGTCGACCGAGCACCACGCCGGCGCCTTGTCGATCACCACGTTGGGCCAGGTGCGGTCCCGGAGCACCAGCGGCACCGTTGGCTGGTACCGGTCGTAGGGCATGGCCTGCGGTATGACGTTGGGGGGTGGCATGACTTGCTCCTGGTTTCGTCGTGGCGGGGTCGGGGGTCGGGTTCGGGAGGGTGGAGTTCGGAAGGGTCCCGGGCGGTGGGTGGTCCGGGAATTGAAGAACCCCCCGGCTTGTGGCGGGGGGCTTGCGGGCGAGCGCGGTTGTGTGACGCTCGCCCTACACGAGAAGGAGGAGGCGGCCGGGCCGGTTGGTGGCGTGGCGGTTCATGCCCCCACCGTACCGCATCGACCCGGCGGCGACAATCGTCCACCGCACCGCCGTACCCTCGCGTCATGGCGCTGATCGACGACCTGGCGCAGATCGCCGTCGACGCCGGATGCAGCGGTTTCGGGGTTGCGGGCGCCGGCCCGTTCCCCGACGAGCGGGACGAGCTCCGCCGGCGCCTCGCCGACGGCAGCTCGGCGGGACTCACCTTCACCTACCGTGACCCGGACACCGCCACCGACGTCAGGCGCAGTTTCCCATGGGCGGAGCGGTTGGTGGTGCTGGCCCATCCGTACCTGCCGGCGGCGGGAGCGCCGGGACCGCCACAACCGGGTACCGGTCGGGTGGCCCGCTTCGCCACGGCCGACCACTACGGGCCGTTGCGAGCGGCCCTGGCGGCAGTCGCCGACCGGCTCACCGCCGCCGGCCACCGCGCCGAGGCCGTGTGCGACGACGCCCGGCTCTCCGACCGGGCGGCGGCGGTGCGGGCCGGGATCGGGTGGCGGGGCAAGAACACCATGGTCCTGGCACCCGGTGTCGGACCGTGGGTGTTGCTGGGAACGGTGGTCACCGATGCCCAACTACTCGTTTCCGAGCCGACGTCGCGGACCTGCGGGTCGTGCTCCGCTTGTCTGCCGGCGTGCCCGACCGGGGCGTTGGTGGCGCCCGGCGTGCTCGACGCCCGTCGCTGCCTGGCAGCCATCGCCCAGCAGCCCGGCGCCATCCCCCGCCAGTACCGGAAGGCCCTCCATGACCGGCTGTACGGATGCGACGACTGCCTCGAGGCGTGCCCCCCGGGGAGCCGCCTGCTCCTCTCGTCGACCGAGCGCCGGGGACGGGTCGACCTGACCGCCGTCCTCGACGCCGACGACGCCTCCATCCGGGCGGACCTCGGACACTGGTACCTGCCGAAGGCGGACCCGGTGACGGTCCGGCGCAATGCCCTGGTGGCGCTGGGGAACACGGGCGGGGACGATGCGGTGCCGCTGCTGGCCAGGTTCCTCGACCATCCCCGACCGGTGCTCCGGCTCCACGCCGCCTGGGCCCTCGGGGCGATCGGGTCGGCGGCCGCCCGCAGCGCACTCCGGTCGGCGCTGGCCGGCGAGCGCCATCCCGACGTCCGCAACGAGATCGAGGTGGCGTTGACCACCTCGGCGGCACCCGCCACCTCGGGTTCGACGGACGGCGGGCTACCGTCCCGGAGGTGAGCGCCGAGCCCTCACCGAGCCCCGCGTGGTACTGATACTCGCCGACGTCCACGGTGCCACAGAGGCGCTGCGGCGGGTGGCCAGGGCAGGCGAGCCCCTGGTCGTGCTCGGCGACCTGATCAACTTCATCGACTACCGGACGAACGAAGGCATCGTCACCGACATCACCGGGCGGGCCTTCGTCGACGAGATCGTGTTGATGCGGACCGCCGGACGCTTCGACGACTCCCGCGCCCTGTGGCGCCGGTTCGTGTCGGGACGCGAACAGGAGGTGACCGACGCCTTCGACCGGGCGGTGGCCGCGGCCTACGTCGAGGTGTGCGCCGGCCTCGAGGGGGCAACGGCCTACGTCACCTACGGCAACGTCGACAGACCCGACCTGCTGGCGTCGATGCTGCCCCCGGGAAGTCGCTTCGTCGACGGCGAGGTGGTCGACGTCGACGGTTTCCGAATCGGGATCGCCGGCGGCGGCCAGATGTCGCTGGGGACACCGGGAGAGGTCACCGAGGAGGCGATGGCCGCCAAGCTCGACCGCATGGGCCCGGTCGACGTGCTCGGCACCCACCTCCCTCCGGCGATCCCGGCGCTCTCCACCGACGTCATCGGGGGACGGGCGAAGGGCTCGGAGGCCATCCTCGAGTACCTCGTCCGCTGGCGGCCGAGATGGCACTACTTCGGTGACGTCCACCAACCCCAGGCGAGTTCCTGGAGAGTCGGGCCGACACGGTGCGTCAACGTCGGCTACTTCCGAGCCACCGGTCGGGCGATGCGTCACCCGGCCCGGATCTGACTGGCCGGGCCGCTACTCTCATGGCCATGAGTAGCGAGGCTACGCCGGAGGCGGAGACTCGGGCGATGGGGGTTGGGGGTCTCCCATCGCTCCGCGATGAGCCGCCAGGCGAAGAGCAATGAGCATGGAAGGAACGGTCCAGAGCATCGAGGTGTCGGCTCCGCCCCAGCTGGTCTACGAGGTGGCGCTCGACCTCGAGGCCTATCCGGAGTGGGCGACCGGCGTGAAGAACGTGGAAGTGGTCGAGGAGGACGAGCAGGGCCGCCCGCTCAAGGCCGCCTTCCGAGCCGATGCCATGGTCAAGGAGATCGTCTACACGCTGGTATACCGCTACGAGATGGACAACGGGTTCTCGTGGTCGGCCGAGCCCGGCGACGACATCACCGCCATGGACGGCAGCTACCAGTTCAACGAGCTCGACGACGGCGGCACCGAGGTGCTCTATGCCCTCCGGGTCGACCCCGCCTTCTCTCTGCCCGGCTTCCTGAGGCGCCAGGCCGAGAAGCAGATCGTGTCGAGCGCCCTCCGCGGTCTCAAGAGGCGGGCCGAAGCGGCGTCATGAGGGTCCTCCTCGTCACCGGGAAGGGTGGCGTGGGCAAGACGACGGTGGCCGCAGCCACCGCGCTGCGTGCCGCCGACATCGGCAAGCGGGTCCTCGTCATGTCGACCGATCCGGCGCACTCCCTGGCGGACGCCTTCGGGGTGCCGCTGGGCGACGCCGCCACCCAGGTGACCGACAACCTGTTCGCCGAGCAGATCGACGCCCAGCAGCGACTCGAGGAATCGTGGGGAGAGGTGCGCGACCACCTCACCGACCTGTTCGACTGGTCGGGGCTCAAGGGCATCGAGGCCGAGGAGCTGTCGGTGTTCCCCGGGATGGACGAGGTCTTCTCGCTGGTCTCGGTGCGGGACCACGTCCGCTCCGCCGAGTACGACGTCATCGTGGTCGACTGCGCCCCCACTGCGGAGACGCTCCGCCTGCTCTCGCTCCCCGAGGTCCTCTCCTGGTACATGGAGAAGATGTTCCCCGTCGGCCGGCGGGTGGCCAAGGTGGTCCGTCCGGTGCTGTCCCGGGTCACCACCATCCCGATCGCCGACGACAAGGTGTTCGACGCGGTGGCCCGCTTCTACGAGCGGCTCGACGGGATCCGCGAGATCCTGAGCGATCCCGATGTGACCTCGGCCCGGCTGGTGATGAACCCGGAGAAGATGGTGATCTCCGAGGCCAGGCGGACGTACACCTACCTCGGGCTGTTCGGTTACGCCGTCGACGCCGCCATCGTCAACCGCGTGCTCCCCGACACGGTGACCGACCCCTACTTCGACCGGTGGCGGGAGATCCAGGAGCGGCACCTCGCCGACGTCGAAGAAGGGTTCGCCGACATCGCCATCCTCCGGCTGCGGCTGTTCGGTGAGGAGATGGTGGGGATCGACCAGCTCCGCGTCATCGGCGACGAGCTGTTCGGCGAGGACGACCCGACCGTGCACCTGTCCAAGGGCCGTCCCTTCCGGGTGGAGGACGACGGAGAGAACGTGGTGCTGGTGCTGTCGGTGCCCTTCGCTGAGCACGGTGAGGTCGACGTGCTCCGTCACGGCGAGGAGCTGTACGTCACGGTGGGCCCCTACCGGCGCTCGCTGATCCTGCCCGACTCGCTGAAGCGACGCGAGGTGCAGCGGGCCCGGCTCACCGGGGGCGAGCTGCGCGTCACCTTCGGCGTCGGCTGATACGCTCGCCAGGCCAGCGGCTGTCGACGAACCCGGTGAAGGGAGCCCGCACATCGCCACCGTCGGGATCGACCTCGGGGGGACCAAGCTCCTCGCCGTCCGCCTCGACGGCGACGCCGTGGTGGACGAGCGTCGCTCGTCCAACCCCAGCGGCCGGGTCCCGGTCGTCGATGCGCTGGCGACGGCGATCGGCGAGGTGCTCACCGACGACGTGGACGCCATCGGGGTGGGGATCGCCGGCCTGGTGGAGTGGCCCGAGGGGATCTTCGTGTGGGGCCCGCACGTCGCCGGCACCGGGCTCCACCTGCGCAGCCATCTCGAGGAGGCGTTCGGGCTCCCCACCGTGGTCGACAACGACGCCAACACCGGCGCCCACGCAGAGCACACCAGGGGCTCTGCCCGTGGCTACGACCACGTCGTCTTCGTCACCCTGGGGACCGGTATCGGAGGCGCCCTCATCGTCGACGGGCGGATCTACCGGGGCGGGTCCTTCGCCGGTGAGTGGGGTCACACCCTGTTCGAGCGGAACGGGGAGCGATGTGCATGCGGCAAGCGGGGTTGCTGGGAGACCGTCGCCTCGGCGCACGCCCTCGAGCGGCTCGCCACCGACTTCGTCACCCGCAATCCCGGTGGCACCCTGGCCGCCCGGCTCGGGGAGACCGCCATCACCGGACAGGCGGTCATCCGCGCCGCCGACGAGGGCGACGAAACCGCCCGGGGATTGGTGGCCCAGGTCGGCATCGACCTCGGCCTCGGCCTGTGCAACCTGATCGCCGCGCTCGACCCGCAGATCGTCGTGGTCGGCGGGGGACTGGGATCGGTCGGGGAGAGCCTGCTCGGCCCGGCCCGCCGGGCGGCCGCCGATGCGCTCCACGGTGGCTCCCACCGGATGCTCCCACCGATCGTTGTGGCCGACCACGGGCCGGCGGCAGGGGCGATCGGGGCGGCAATGATGGCCTTCGACCTGGTCGATGGACGGCTCGAACTGGAGGTGGGAACTTGACCGACATGACGCCCGGTGGCCCGAACGACGGTGCCGCCCATCACATCGACGACGCACCGGCGGTCCCGGCCCGGTCGAGCGCCGACCTGGTCAAGGAGGTGGTGTGGGCGTTGCCCGCCACCCTCAACCTGCTTCGCAAGCTGATGACGGACACGCAGGTTCCCAGGCGGAACAAGCTGTTGGCGGTGGGGGCGCTCGCCTACCTGGTCAGCCCGATCGACCTCGTCCCCGACTTCATCCCGGTGCTCGGCCGGTTCGACGACATCCTGCTGGCGGCCTTCGCCGTCGACCGGCTGCTGCGGTCGGTGCCCGCCGAGGTGCGGGAGCAGTACTGGATGGGTTCGCCGGAGACGCTGGAGCTGGTCACCGGGTTGCTGTCGTGGGGCGCCGAGATGGTCCCGCCGAAGGTTCGCCGAATCCTCGGGTCGTGAGACCGTCGCTCGGCCGGGCCGTCCTCGGAGGGGCGGCCATGGTGGCCGGCGCGGTCCTGTTCCTCTCTGTGATCGGAGACGTCGATGCCGGAGCCGTCCTCGGACGGTGGTGGCCGCTGGTGTTGATCGCCCTCGGCCTGGTGCAGGTCGCCACCGAGCGGAGGCTGCGCATCGGTTCGACGGCGCTGCTCGCCATCGGTCTGCTGTTGCTGGCGTCGACCACGGGCCTGATCGACGCCTCGGTGTGGCCGGTGCTCGGGGCCGTGACGCTCATCGCCCTGGGGGCGCTGGTGATGGCGCCGCGGTCCAGCCGGGAGGTCACCGTCGCCGGCGACGACGTCGTCGGTGTCGTGGTGCTGGGCGCCCGGCGGTTCATCGCCACCTCGTCGCGGGTGCGCAGCGGCGACGTCACCGTGGTGGCGGCCAGCGGGGTCGTCGACCTGAGTGCTGCCGGGCTCGCCGACGGCGCCCGCATCAAGCTGACCGTGGTCCTCGGCGGCTGCGACGTCATCGTCCCCCACGGGTGGGGGGTGAGATTGAGCGGCATCCCCCTGCTCGGCATGTGGGACAACACCACCCGCCGGGACCTCGCCGTCGAGGCGGCCCGCACCCTCGATGTCAACGCCACCGTTCTTCTCGGCGGTCTCGAGGTTCGCCATGCGGACCGGTGGGGCTGACGTGGCGCAACCGCTCGACGAGGCGTTGCAACGGGTGCGGGCAGCCGTCCTCGACCAGGCGACGCTGTTGCGGGCGGTCGGGGCGGGGCGACGCAAGGGGGCGGCAACACCGCGGTGGCGTCGGGTGGAGCTTCGCTGGGTCGATCTCAAGCAGGGCCGCCGGCTCCAGGTGACGGCCTACGACGAGCGCCAGGCCACCACGACCAACCACGAGCCCGGGCCGCCGGCCGAGGCCGCCGTCGACGGATTGCTCGTCGAGCCCTTCGGGAACTGGCACGTCGAGACGTCCGGTGACGTCGTCCAGGTGCGGGTCACCGCCAAGGGCGACGCCCTGGTCCACACCCGCGCCCGCGAGGAGGCGGTCACCCCCGAGCGCGCCCACGACCGGGCCAAGAGCCGGCTGCTCGACCCCGCCGACCCGATGCTCCACGCCATCGGGATCTCCGACCACCAAGGGCGCGTCAAACCGTCACGGCAGTCCAAGTACCGCCAGGTCGAGGAGTTCCTCCGCTCCCTGGACGGCACGCTCGACGCCGCCATGGCGGCGGGTGCCATCCCGGCGACCGGCCCCGACCGGCCGCTGCGGGTGGTCGACCTCGGATGCGGCAACGCCTACCTGACCTTCGCCGCCTTCGCCTACCTGACCGGCGTGCGTGGCCTGGAGGTGGACATGGTGGGGATCGATGTCAACCCTGACATGCGTGAGCGCAACACCGCGCTGGCCGCCGAGCTGGGTTGGGACCGGCTCGCCTTCGTCGCCGGCTCGATCCGGGAGGCCGCCCTCGATGATGCGCCGGACATCGTGCTGGCGCTGCACGCCTGCGACACCGCCACCGACGAGGCGCTGGCCCGCGCCCTCGGCTGGGAGGCCCCGGTCGTGCTGGCGGCGCCGTGCTGCCACCACGACATCCAACGGCAGCTGTCGGCGAGCGACCCGCCGGTGCCCTACGGCCTGGTCGCCCGGCACGGGATCCTCGGCGAACGCCTCGCCGACGTCCTCACCGATGCGTTGCGCGCCGCCCTGCTTCGCCAGCACGGGTATCGGGTGGAGGTCATCCAGTTCGTGGAGAGCCGGCACACCCCGCGGAACACGATGGTGCGGGCGGTGCGCACCGGCGCCGCCCCGTCGACCGAGGTGCAGGCCGAGTACGACGCGCTGGTGGGAGAGTGGGGGGTACGCCCCGCCCTGGCCGTGTTGCTCGGCGGCGACTGACTGCTCACTAACGTCGTCGACAATGGAGTTCCGCCGGATCACCAACCTCCCCCCGTACGTCTTCGCCCAGGTGAACCAGCTCAAGGCCGAGGCGCGGCAGGCCGGCGAGGACATCGTCGACCTCGGCTTCGGCAACCCCGACCTGCCCAGCGCCCCGTTCGTGGTGGACAAGCTCGTCGAGGCCGCCCGCTCCGGCCGCAATCACGGCTACTCGTCCTCGCGCGGCCTCCCCAACCTGCGCAAGGCGGTGGCCGAGCGCTACCGCCGCCGCTTCGGGGTCGAGGTCGACCCGGACACCGAGGTGATCAGCACGATCGGCGCCAAGGAAGGGCTGTCGCACCTGATGTGGACATTGGTGCAGCCCGGCGACGTGGCCCTGGTGCCCGAGCCGTCGTACCCCATCCACATCTACGCCGCCGCCCTGGCCGGGGCCGAGGCGCGCCGGGTGCCGATCGGGGGCGCCACCGACTTCTTCGACGGGCTGGAGGAGGCGTTCCACGATTCGTGGCCGCGGCCGCGGGTGATCCTCACGTCGTTCCCGCACAACCCGACCACCCGCTGCGTCGAGCTCGAGTTCTTCACCCGGCTGGTCGCCTTCGCCGGCGAGCACGACGTCATGGTGGTCCACGACTTCGCCTACGCCGACATCGCCTTCGACGGGTACCGGCCCCCATCGCTGCTCCAGGTGCCCGGTGCCAAGGAGATCGGGGTCGAGCTGTACACGCTGTCGAAGAGCCACTCGATGGCGGGGTGGCGGGTCGGTTTCGTGGTCGGCAACCCGGCGATGGTCGACGCCCTCGCCCAGCTGAAGTCGTACCTCGACTACGGGACCTTCCAGCCGATCCAGATCGCCTCGATCATCGCCCTCAACGAGGGCGACGACTTCGTGGCCGATGTCAACGCCGTCTACGAGAGCCGCCGCAACACGCTGGTCGACGGGCTCGCCCGGTGCGGGTGGGCGGTTGAGCGACCCCGCGGGTCGATGTTCGTCTGGGCCGAGATTCCCGAGTTCTACGAGAAGGGATCGCTCGACTTCACCATCCACCTGCTCGACCGGGCCAAGGTGGCGGTCAGCCCGGGCATCGGTTTCGGGGTGTCGGGCGACCGTCACGTCCGCTTCGCCCTGGTCGAGAACGAGCATCGCATCACCCAGGCGGTGCGCGGCATCCGTCGCTTCCTGGACGAGCTGCCGTGACGTACGCAGTGCTGTTCCCCGGGCAGGGCAGCCAGTCGGTGGGGATGGGGAGCGACGTGTTCGCCGCCCGTCCCGATCTTCTCGTCGACCAGGCGGACGAGGTCCTCGGCTGGTCGCTCTCCGAGCTGTGCGCCGCAGGGCCCGAGGAGGAGCTCACCCGCACCGACCGGGCGCAGCCGGCGCTGTTCGCCGTCGCCTACGCACTCTGGGAGGCATGGCGGGATCAGGCTCCTCCGCCGGAGGCGGCCGCCGGACACTCGCTGGGCGAGTACACCGCCCTCGCCGCCGCCGGCGCCGTCGACTTCGGCGCCGGGCTTACCCTGGTGGCTGCCCGGGGCACGGCGATGGCGGCGGCCGCCGCCGCCGGTGCGGGGGGGATGGCGGCCCTCCTCGGCGGCGAGGCGACGGATGCCGAGGCGCTGGCCGCCGCTCGCCGCGCCGATGGCGGTGCCCTGTGGGTGGCCAACCTCAACGCCCCTGGCCAGGTGGTGATCGCCGGCGGGCTCGACGACCTCGACTGGGCCGCCGAACACGCCGGGGACCACGGGATCAGGCGGGTGATCCCGCTCAAGGTGGCCGGTGCCTTCCACACGCCGCTGATGGCCCCGGCCGGCACCGACCTCGCCGCGGCGCTTTCCGCCACCGCCTTCACCGCGCTGCGGTTCGCCGTCTGGGGCAACGCCGACGCCGCCCCGATCGCCGGGCCCGCAGACGGCGGCCCGGTCGACGCCCTCGCCCGACAGTTGGTGTCGCCCGTCCGGTTCGCCGAGACCCTGGCCGGGATGGCGGCCACCGGCATCGACACCTTCGTCCACATCGGCCCCGGCGAGGTCACCGCCGGGCTGGCCCGGCGCACCGTCCCCGACGCCACCGTGCACGTCGTCGCCGGCCTGGAAGATGTGGCCGCGGTCGCCCCGGCCGTAGAATGACCCCGAGCGAGCGAGGAGACCGCACCGTGCGTCGCGCCACGATCACCGGATGGGGCCGCTGCATCCCGCCGGCGGTGCTGACCAACGACGACCTGGCCACCGTGATGGACACCAGCGACGAGTGGATCAGCACCCGCACCGGGATCAAGGAGCGGCGCATCACCCACACCGAGACGTCGGACATGGCGGCCGTCGCCGGCAGCCCACGCCCTGGCCGCCGCCGGGCTCGAGCCGGAGCAGATCGACCTGCTCATCGTCGCCACCTGCACCCCGGACCGGCTCATCCCGTCGGCCGCCAGCTACGTGCAGCCCATCCTCGGGCTCACCAACGCCACCTGCCTCGACATCAACGCCGCTTGCAGCGGGTTCGTCTACGGGATGGCTATCGCCCAGGGGATGATCGCCGCCGGCCTCAACCAGCGGATCCTGCTGATCGGCGCCGAGAAGCTGTCGATGCTGCTCGACGTCGACGTGCGCGACACGGCGGTTCTCTTCGGGGACGGCGCCGGCGCGGTGGTCATCGAACCGGCCGAAGGCGACGACGGGATCCTGTCGGTGACGCTGGGCACCGACGGCGGCCTCGCCGAGAAGCTCACCGTGTCCGGGTTCGGCACCGAGCGGCTCGGCGACGACCGCGACCACTACAAGCTGCTCATGGACGGCCAGGAGATCTTCCGCAACGCGGTCACCCAGATGGGGGCGGCGGCCGCCAAGGTCGTCGAGGACGCCGGGTTCGCCCTCGACGACATCGACCTGCTCATCCCGCACCAGGCCAACACCCGGATCATCGACGCCACCGCCCGACGGCTGAAGATGCCCTACGACAAGGTGTTCGTCAACATCGCCAGCTACGGCAACACCTCGGCGGCGAGCATCCCCATCGCCCTCTCCGAGGCGATCGAGCTCGGCCGGGTGGGGCCGGGCGCCAACATCGTCATGGTGGCGTTCGGCGGCGGCCTCACCTGGGGCGCGGTCGCCCTCCGCTTCGCCGAGCGGGTGACGCCGAAGGCGACGTCGACCGCCTCGCTGCCACCCACCGACAAGACCGGGCTGGAGCTGCTCGCCGACGTCCAGGAGGAGATCCGGCAACGCCGAGGAGCCCTGCCGGCGAAGTCGGGGGCGCAGTGAACGGCCCGCGATGGGGTTGGGGCCCCATCTGCGGGAGGAGGGTGGCGCAGCCGCCCGGGCATGTCTCAGCGAAGTCGGGATCCGCTTGACCCGGGTTGCCCTGGTCACCGGGGGCTCGCGGCGGCATCGGGCGGGCCATCTGCCTCACGTTGGCGTCGAGCGGCCACCGCGTCGCCGTCAACTACTTCTCCAACGCCGACGCCGCCGCCGAGGTGGTCGACCGGATCGCTTCTGCAGGCGGAGAGGCGGTGGCCGTCCCCGGTGACGTGTCGTCGACCGAGTCGGTCGCCGCCGTGTTCGACCAGGTGACGGAACGGCTCGGCCCGGTCGAGGTCCTGGTCAACAACGCCGGGATCACCCGGGACGGGCTGATGATGCGGATGCCGCAGCAGTCGTGGGACGACGTGATCGCCACCAACCTCACCTCGAACTTCCTGTGCTCCAAGGCGGCGCTGCGGGGGATGGTCAAGAGCCGCTGGGGCCGGATCGTCTGCATCAGCTCGACCGCCGGCATCCACGGCAACCCGGGACAGACCAACTACGCCGCCGCCAAGGCGGGCATCATCGGGTTCGCCAAGGCCCTCGCCAAGGAGGTCGGGTCGAGGGGGATCACGGTCAACGTGGTCGCCCCTGGGTTCATCCGCACCGACCTCACCGCAGACCTCGGTGCCATGGCCGAGGCGCAGGCCGGCCGGATCGCCCTCGGCCGGCTCGGGGTTCCAGAGGAGATCGCCTCGGCGGTCGGCTATCTTGCCTCCGACGGTGCGTCGTACATCACCGGCCAGACGATCGTCATCGACGGCGGTCTGGCGCTCTGAGCAACGCCAAGGAGGCGCCCCCCATGGACCGTGCCGAGATCGAGGCCAAGATGGTCGACCTGCTGGTCGACGAGCTTGGGCTGGAACGTGACAACATCACCCTCGACGCCCGGTTCGAGGAAGATCTCGAGGTCGACTCCCTCGGCGTCGTCGAGCTGCTGATGGCGCTCGAGGACAACTTCGGCGTGAAGATCCCCGACGACGAGGCCGAAGGCATCACCACCGTCGGTCTCGCCGTCGACGTCGTGTACGCCAAGGTGAACGGCTGACCCCAGTGTCCACGCGCAGGGTGGTCGTCACCGGTCTCGGCACCGTCAACCCGCTGGGTCTGGGCGTCGACGACACCTGGAAGCAGGCACGCTCCGGTGTCTCCGGCATCGGCCCGATCACGCTCTTCGACGCCTCCGAGTTCGCCACCAGCATCGCCGGCGAGGTGCGTGGGCTCGAGCTCGACGCCTACCTGGCCCGTAAGGAATACCGGCGCATGGACCGCAGCGCCCAGTTCTTCTGGGTGGCCACCGCCCAGGCGATGGCCGACGCCGGGCTGTCCTACGAGGAGGACGACCCCGCCGCCGACCGGGCCGGCGTGGTCATCGGCTCTGGCATCGGTGGCATCTCCACCACCCAGGACGAGATGGACGTGCTGCGCGACCGGGGCCCGGGACGGGTGTCGCCGCTGGCGATCACCAAGGTCATCTCCAACATGGGCGCCGGTCTGGTGTCGATCGACTTCCACCTCTACGGGCCGAACAGCTGCACGGTGACCGCCTGCGCCGCCTCGGCCAACGCCATCGGCGACGCCGCCGCCATCATCCGCCGCGACGACGCCGATGTCATGGTGGCGGGCGGCACCGAGGCCGGGATCTGCGAGTTCGCCGTGGCCGGCTTCGCCTCTGCCAAGGCGGTGAGCACCCGCAACGACGACCCCGAGGGAGCCAGCCGCCCGTTCGACGCCGACCGGGACGGCTTCGTGATGGCAGAAGGGGCGGCGACGTTGATCCTCGAGGAGTACGAGCACGCCAAGGCCCGCGGCGCCACCCTCTACGCCGAGGTGCTCGGCTACGGGATGTCTTCGGACGGCTACCACATCACCCTGCCCCGTCCCGGTGGTGCCGGAGCGGCCAAGGCGATGCAACGGGCACTGGACGATGCCGGACTGAGCGCGGCCGACATCGACTACATCAACGCCCACGGCACGTCCACGGTCGCCAACGACGTCACCGAGACGCTGGCGATCAAGACCGTGTTCGGGGCTGCCGCCGGGTCGGTGCCGATCTCGTCCACCAAGTCGATGACCGGCCACATGCTGGGTGGCGCCGGCGCCATCGAGTCGATCTTCTGCTTGCTCAGCATCCGCGACGGGGTGATCCCCCCGACGATCAACTACACCACCCCCGACCCGGAGTGCGACCTCGACTACGTCCCCAACGAGGCGAGGGAGATCACGGTGACCCGGGCGATGACCAACTCGTTCGGCTTCGGCGGCCACAACGTCGCGCTGATCTTCGGCAGCGTCTGAGGCCGCCGCCGGTCCGCGGTGCCGGCACCGCCGTGCCGCCGGTAAAGCGCAACGACCCTTCGGCTCGGGAGGCAGCATGTCCCAGGTCCGTGTCCACAACTTCTCGATCTCCCTGGACGGGTTCGGCACCGGCGACGGCATCACGTTCGATGCCCCGTTCGGTCATGCCGGGGAACGTCTATGGAACCTTGGGCCGACGGATCGCCGAGCACGTGCTGCACATGACCGGGCTACGAACCTCAGCGGCCGAGGTCCGTTCCTGGGATCGCAGTCTGCCCGTCAAAGTCCTGCTGACCCGCGGGATGGTCGGCACCGTGCTCTACGACGACCGATTACCACGGCTCATACCAGCTTGAGGATTCGCGGTGCGCCTTCACGTCGGCGAGGTGTTCTGCGAGTTGGAACATCGGCCAGCACGCTACGGGGGCGGCGCTCGACCGGGCGGCAACAGCCGCACCCGGCCGGGCGGTGAGTGGGCGTCGATCGTGAAGCCGCCGCCGTGGATCACTACCTGGTGGTGGTGCCAGCAGAGTGTCACCAGGTTCTCGGGATCGGTTGGCCCGCCTTGCGAGGCCGGGATCCTGTGGTGGACCTGCAATCGGTAGTGCGATGTGCATCCTTCGACCACGCAGCCGCCGTCGCGTGCCAGCACGAAGCGGCGCAGCTTGGGCGGGATCGTGGGTGAGGTGGTGCCGATCCCCAGCGGCGTCCCGTCCGAGGCGATGGCGATCACCTCGACGGTGTCGCCGCACAGGATCGCCTCGACCGCTTGACGGCCCACCCGCGGGCCTCCGAGGACCTCGACGCCGGCCTGGCCGCCGGCGGGGGCGGCCAGCCGGGCGTCGACCAAGATGGTGGCCCCCGGCTGGGTGTCGGGTCGATCACCCTGGCACAGCATGACCAGTGCGTCGGCAGCCCGTTGGTGACGGCTGGAGGCGCCGTCCCGGGGCACGGTGTCGCCGAGGAGGTCGAGGACCTCCCGTACCAGCCTGCCCTCGCGGCCGGGGAGCCGTCCCCAGAACCGCATCATGGTGTGGTCGCAATTCTCCTCGAACACCAGGGCGCGGTCGGTCGTGGCCCGGCGCTCTTCGATGCGGGCGATGCGTCGGTGCCGTGCCACCAGCCGTCGCACGCCAGCGATGTCGAATCGGTCCGACTCCTCCAGCGTCTCTTTCGAGGCGCCGACCTCGACCAGACGGCTCCGCACCACGGCCCGGTCGAAGCTGGCCTCGCCGTCGATGAGGACATCGATGTTCTCGGAGCGGGCCACCCGCGCCAGGTCGAGAGCCGTCTCCCGGGTGACATCGAGCCTGGCGGAGACCCAGTCGACCACCGAGCGGGCGCCGTCCATCCGGGGCATCCGCAGCTCGGCAGCGCGTTCGACCAACCGAGCCTGCAATCCCCGCACCCGGGCCACGATGGCCTCAAAGCGGATGAGCTCACACTCGACCTGATCAGGTGTCAGATCAACGATGGCGGTCACTCCGTCCATGCCCGCCACGGTATCGACCACCTATGACAAAAAGCGATGTCATGAGAGGATTCTTCATGATCGCTGTTCTGTCGGCCAGCGATCAGCGACCGTAACGGAACCGGTCGTCTGGAGATGGATCGCCCAGCCGGGTCTTGACGACCTTACGACGTACGGCTAACGTGCCTTACAGCGTACGAACCGTCGAGGTGAGAGGTCGGTCGTGGAACCGGAAGCGCGCAGATGCGAATCACACCAGCACAGCCAGGAAGACGATGAGGGCGATCGTCCAGGAACGGTACGGACGTCCCGACGTCCTCGAGCTGCGGGAGGTCGCCGTGCCGGAGCCCGCCGCCGACCAGGTGCTGATCCGGGTGCGGGCGTCGTCGCTCAACATGTACGACTGGCACATGACCACGGGGACGCCGTACATGGCGCGGGCCCAGGCCGGGCTCCGGGTCCCGAAAGACCCGATCCCGGGGGCCGACGTCGCCGGCGTGGTCGAGGCCGTCGGTGCCGACGTCACCGGCTTTGCACCGGGCGACGAGGTGTTCGGCTGCGTCGGTTCGGGTGCCTGGGCCGAGCTGGTCTGCGCCAAGGAGCGGCAGATCGCCTCCAAGCCGGGCACCGTGACCTTCGAGCAGGCGGCCGCCGTCCCGATGGCGGGCGTCACCGCGCTCCAGGGCCTCCGTGACGTCGGCGGTCTCCGATCCGGTCAGCGGGTGCTGGTGAACGGGGCGTCGGGCGGCGTCGGGACGCTTCGCCGTCCAGATCGCCAAGTCGATGGGCGCCTCGGTCACCGCGGTGTGCAGCACCGCCAAGGTCGACATGGTCCGCTCCATCGGCGCCGACCAGGTCATCGACTACACCCGGGACGACTTCGCCGAGACCGAACGCGGCTACGACGTGCTCTTCGACAACGTGGGGGACCGGCCGTGGTCGGAGACCAAACGCGTCCTCGCCGACGGCGGGGTCAACGTCGCCGTCACCGGGCCCAAGCACCGCTGGCTGGGGCCGGTCCGCGAGCTCATCTACCGGAAGGCGGCGGCGGCGTTCGACAGCCGGAGGTTCGCCTGGTTCGTCTCCACGATGAAGCGCGAGGACCTGGAAACGCTGGCGGGTCTGCTCGCATCCGGTGCGGTGGTGCCGGTGATCGAGGACACCTACCCGCTGGAGAAGGCCGCCGAGGCGTTGTGGCGTCTGGGCGAGGGGCACGCAGCCGGCAAGCTGATCATCACCGTGTGAGCGGGGCGCTAGCTGCCGTCCCGGGGCCGCTCCCGCCCCGCCTCGTTGAACTCGTCGAAGGACCGGGTGACCAGCGCGGTCACCAACCCGGTGCCGACGAGCGCCCCCAGCCCGGCGACAACGGCGCCGGTCACCTCCAGGGGAGTGCACGACCCGGGCCGGCACAGGGCGGCAACCACGCTGTACCCGGCGAGCGCCCCTGCGGCGGCGCCCACCGCAACCGTCACGGTCACCGCCGGTCGCACGCCGGCAGCGGCGGCGGCGATCCCCGCCACCAGCCCGATGGCTCCGCAGACCACCGCTCCGCTCGTACCGGCCGCCAACCCTCCGGCGACGGCGCCGATGGCCGCCACCAGCACCGCGGCGAGCGCGTCCGCTCCGCGGGTCACGGCGTCCGCCGGCGTGGTGCCGGGGCGGGGAGCGGGCCCGGTCGGGGGGCGGTAGCGGCGTACGCCTGCGGCGTCCACGCCAGGGCTACCAGGACGGCGACGATCATCGCCAGCGCCAGTCCCCCCTGCCACGGATCGGCGAGCACCGCCGGCACCGCCACGACCGGCAGCGCCAGCCGGATCGCCCAGATGGCCCAGGGCTGCGCCTGGGAGTAGGCCCAGCCGAGGATGACCCCCGCCGAGCCGAGGATCCCATGGGCGGTGGAGAGGCCCTCGGGCGCCGCCAGGCCTACTGCCGGGACGAGGGCGAGCAGTCCGAGGGCGAGGGCGACGGCGCGCCCGTCGGGACCGTCGGCCGGAGGTCGCTGTCGCAGCCACCCGTCGATGGGCCGCGAGGCGAGCCCGCCCAGGGCGACCAGGGCGGCGGCCGCGGCCACCAGGCCCCATGCGGCGAGACCGACCACCGCCACCAGCGCCAGGTCGGCCAGGGCGACCACGATGGCGAGGACCCTGGCCCACCGGCCGCGCACCAGGAGCAGCCCGACCAGGGCGATCAGGGTGAACATCACAACGCCGAGGGCGATCACCGCCGCCGATGACGGAGCGAAGACGTCGTCGCCGGTCGCCAGGTGGACGGCGGTGGCGGCTCCGGCCACGCCGAGGGCGACGGCGGCGATCCTGGCCCAGGTGGCACCCTGCTGGCCCGGCGTCACGACGGCGACCATCGAAGGGCTTCCACCCAGCCATCCGACCCACGGTGCCGGGTCAGCGAGACGACCGCGCCGTGGCCCGGCTTGCCCGGACCGTAACCGGCGAGTCCCTCTCCGGTCAGCAGGCGACGCGCGGTCTCCATCGGGTCCTGGTGGAACACCACGACGACATCCTCCCATGCCCCGGCTCGCTCCTCCCACAGCTCGGTGATGGCGGCCGTGACCCGGACACCCATCTCCGGCAAGGTCTCGGCGGGGAAGTCGAGCGAGGCGGCGTCGGCGAGATATGCCTCCAACTGACCGGGGAACATCGTCGGGAGGTCTTCCCACGACCTGCCGACCCAGGCAGGATTGATCGGCCACTCGGTGAGCCGGTGGTCGATCTCGGGAACGAGGCCATGGCGGGCGCCGATCGCCCAGCCGGTCGAGACCGCCCGCTCCAACGGGGACGACACCACCCGCTCGACCGGGCGGCGGGAGAGATGCCGCCCGGCGGCGGCCGCTTGAGCGAGACCGGCCTCGCTGAGCCCGAACCCGGGCAGGTCTCCGTAGACCAGATGGTCGGGGTTGGCCACCTCACCGTGCCTGACCAGGTGGAGCGACGGGCCGAGGTCGGCGATTGACGTCGCTCGGCCCGGCATCGCGGCGAGTGTAGGAGCGGCGAGCCGGCGGTTCGGAGGGTGGCCTCGGAAAGTTCGAACGACCCGGGGAGCTAGCCGCCGCCGGCGATATACTGATCACGCCGATCGAGCGTCGATCGCATTCGACGATCGCACCTGGTGGAGGACTGTAGGGATGCCGCTCAACGAGCGAGAGCAGCGGATTCTCGAAGAGATCGAGCGACAGTTCTACCAGGACGACCCGAAGCTGGCCGAGACCGTCGCCAACACGACGCTGCAGTCTGTCTACCGCAAGTGGACCCGGCTCGCCTTCGTCGGCTTCGTCGTCGGGCTCGTCGTCATGCTGGCGTCGTTCACCCGATACACCGCCGTCGCCCTGATCGGCTTCCTGGTGATGGTGGTCAGCGCCGGGTGGATCGCCATGCACGTGAGGCGCGGGCGGCACGAACCGTCCGGTGCGCAGCCGTCCCGATCGTGGCTGGACCACGTTCGGCAGAGGTGGCAGCGCCCCCACTAGAGTGCCGATTTCAGCGTCGGGTGGGGGTGGCCCGGCGGGCGGAGTGAGATTTCAGGCTTGGCGTGACAGGCGCGAGCGTCCGACGGCTGCGGACGTCCCCGAAGTGACGTCCCGGTGTCGGGAGGATTGTTGGAAGCGTTCACGGCTCAGCAGGCGTCTCGGCTCACGTCCTGCACCGCCCACCAGTTGCGCTACTGGGACAAGGTCGCGCTCGTACAGCCATCGTTGCAGTCGTCAGGGGGTCGCCCCGGACGTCGCCGCCTCTACTCGTTCCGCGACCTCGTCGCCCTGCGGGTGGTGAAGAGTCTGCTCGACAACGGAATGTCGGTGCAGCGGGTACGGCGAGCGTGGGACTACCTCAGGCGCACCGCCGACATGGACAACCACCTGGCCGAGGTCAAGCTGGTGACGGACGGCTCGACGATATTCCGGGTGGCCTCAGACGACGACGAGCTGCTCGACGCGTTGCGTCAGGGCCAGCTGGCCTTCTTCGTCGCCATCAACGAGATCACCAAGAACGTCGAGGACGACGTCACCCGCTTCGAGCTCGACCGGGAGCGGTTCCTCGAGCTCCTCAGGCGGGGCGAGGACGACGTGCTCTCCGAGGTCGAGGTCGTCTGAGTCGGCCCAGCCGACTCGAACTTTGAGCGAGTGACTCCCTCTGATGTGTTCACTCGCTCAAAGTTGCACGCTCGGTCGACAGCGCCATCCAAACTTTGAGCGAGTGGCGCCATGTGGTGTGTTCAATCGCTCAAAGTTGGTCGATCGTCCCGGCGGGGGCGGCGGAGCCCACCGATCAGCGAGGCCGGCGAGTACATCGCCCGTAGCCGCTGCCATCGGCTGTGTCCGGCGGCGAGCCGGTCGCTGGTGTCGACCAACGACTGCTCGGCGACGCGCCACCGGTCGGGGGGCGCCGGCGCCGGCGGCCCGTAGACCGTCCGGCCGTACATCATCGCCAGCGGCTCCATGGCCGGGTCGGTCATCCTGGCCAGCTCGTCAGGGGTCAACGAAGGTTGAGGGCTCTGGCCGAAGTCGGTGAGCTGGGCCACGATCTCCTCCCAGGCGGCGGTGATGTCTCCGGAGCGGAGTCGCCGCATCCGGCGGGAGCGCCGGAACCGCTTGAGCAGCGGCAGCCCACCGAGCAGCACGGCGGCGGCGGCGAAGATGGCGAGCACCCGCCACGTCCACGCCGGTACGGCGAAGCCCCCGTCGGACGATCCCGGCGGGTTCACCAGGCCGAGCTCCGGCTCCAGCTCCAGGCCGCCCGGAGTGTCTGTCCCCGGCGCAACCACCAGCTCGGGTGCGGGCAGGTCGTCGAGGAAGGCAGTGGGATCGAAGCCGAGCAGGTCGGTCACCACCTCGGTCGTCGACGGGTTCACCCCGTCGGGCCGGGGGGTCGGGTCGAAGGCGACCCAGCCCTGGGCCGGGATCCACAGTTCCACCCAGGCGTGGGCGTTGCGGTCCATCACCACCACGGTGTCGCTGCCGGGGTTGGTCAGGCGGCCCGGGGTGAACCCGAGCACCACCCGCGACGGGATGTCGAGGGTGCGTGCCAGGACCGCCATCGAGGTGGCGAATTGCTCGCAGTAACCGCGGCGGAAGTTCGGGCTGCCGCTGTTCTCGGGGAGCAGCCACTGGGCCAGGTCGGTGGCCCCGTGCCCCGGCGCGATGTCGGTGGTGTACTCGAAGGCGTCGGAGCGGAACCAGGACTCGAGGGCGAGACCGATCTCGAACGGCGTCTCCAGCCCGGCGGTTTGCCGTTCGGCCAGCTCGGCGATACCCGGCTCCAGGTTCTCGGGGAGCCCGAGGTACACCTCGACGCTCGGCGGCGTGGGGCGCACGTCGGACACCACGGGGGCGGGCACCGGGGCCTCGCCGTCGGCGGCGGCCTCGAACAACGGGGAAAGGGCGCCTTCGGTGTCACCGGACAGCACCGCCGGGTCGGGTTGGGGGATGTCGGATGTGACGGTGTAGCTCAGCTCCGGATAGGTGAGCCCGCCCGCCAGCCGCAGGGCGCCGTCGTCGGGCCGGACCATCACCGATCCGGCGAAGGCGTCGTCGCCGCCCAACGTCGTTGCCGCGTAGGCGGTCGGGAGCCAGTCCGTCTCCAGCCGGTCGATGAGGATGGTGCTGGTGATCGACGCCGCCGGGCCGGCGAACTCATGGCCGGGGGTGTGCCAGGCGGGGCCGTCGACGATCGGCGTGACCTCGGGCCGGCTGGCGTAGAACCGGCCCCGGTCGTAGGTCTCCATGGTCAGCAACCGGAACGACACATCGGTCGGGTCGAGGTCCCCCTCGATCTGGGCATAGAAGAGCGGGGTCGAGGTCTGCGAGACCAGCGACTGCTGGATGCCGATGAACGGGTTGTAGGAGATGCCGCCGAAGTAGTCGCCGGTGAGCCCGGTCGACGTCCGCCACGACAGCATCCCGTCGAAGGGAACCCGGTCGCTGAAGAACCCGACGGCGAACACCGTGCCGAACAGCGCCACACCGGTGGCGGTCGCCGTCACCCGGCCGGCCAGCCCGGTGGAGGGGAGCCACCCCGACTTGTGCACCATCCGCCCGCTGCCGGCGCGACGTTGGTCGCTGGTGACCGCCAGGATCGACGCCGCCAGCAGGATGGTGAACAACGCCACCATCAGCAGGCTGGTCGGGGTGCGGTCCATCACCGCGAACTGGATCACCAACACCAGCCCGGGAACGACCGCCAGCCAGGGCCGGCGGAGCAGTCCGTACACCGTCACCACCGCCGCCACCCAGAAGACGGCGATGACCACGGCGACGACGCCGTCGATGGGGAGGACCGGCTCGATCCCGGTGCGGATGAGCGACATCGCCTGGCTCATGTCGGTGCCGACCTCGGTGAGCGTGGCACCGGTGGGGACGATGAACCTCATGGTCGAGGGCGACATCACCTGGAGGGCGACCACCACCAACGCCACCAGGTTGACCGCGGCCACCGCCCACAGCGGGGCCCGGTAGGCGAGACCGGTCCAGGTGATCACCGCGGCGAGCAACATCGAGCCGAGGACCAGCATCTGCCACGACACGCCGGACACCGTGGGGCGGAGCAGGCCGCCCAGCTGGATCAGCGCAACGAACAGGAGGATCGAGGCGACTACCGTCGTATTGCGGTTGCCCACGAGCTCTCCATCGCGTCACGCCACGCGTCCGACCACCGCCCGTTCCGACCCGTCACCACCGTCAGCACCCCACCGCGACGGAAGATGCCCAGCGCCTCGTTCGTCCGATCGGTCACCGCCATCACCAGGGTGCGGGTGTAGTCGTTGCCGAGCGTGCGGTACAGCGCCAGGTGGCTATCACCCGGCGAACCGGTGACGAGCACCAGGGCCCCGCCGGCGATGCCCCGCTGACGGAGACGTCCCAGGGCGCGCCGCAGGTCGGCCCCCTCGGTGGTGGCCACCATCGCCAGCTCCTGCATCGCCAGCTCGTGGCGTTCGGCGGTGGCGACGGTGACCGCCTCCGGACGCCCCGTCGACAGCGTGGGCGAGAACCCGGATCGGTAGAAGTGGTGGACCACCGAGGCGGCGCCCTTCACGGCATGCTCGAAGGTATCGGGGTTGGGATAGTTGGCCACGTCGGTGTCGAGGACGATCAGCGCCCGCGACTGCCACGGCATCTCGAGCTGGCGGATCATCAGCCTGTCCCGCTTCGCCGACGACGGCCAGTGGACCTTGCGCAGGTCGTCGCCGTCCTCGTAGTCGCGCAGCGTGAAGAAGTCCTCGCCGCCGGTCTGGGAGAATCGGGTGCGGGCGGTGGCCACGTTCGGGTCCTGCCCCCTGACCACCGGGAGCCCTTCCAGCTCCTCGTACCGGGGGTATACCACCAGCCGGTCCACCGATCCCGCCTGCACTGCCGACTCGGCCATGCCGAAGGGGTCGCGCACCCTCACGTCGGTCGGGCCCACCTGGTAGACGCCGCGGGGATGGCACACGACCTCGTACCGGCCGATCAGCGGGTCGTCGGGGGTGGCCCGGTCGGCGGCGAACTCGGCGGTGCCGAGCCCGGCCACGGTGTCGGCCACCGTGACCACGGAGAGGTCTCGGGCCACGTGCAGGGTGACGGTGACCACGGCGTGGTCGCCGTCGAACACCTGGAGCGGCAACACCTGGCGGTCGATGGTGACGCCGATGGAGGAGCGACGCACCGAGAGCACGCCGTAGCCGACGGCGATGGCCAGGAAGGCGGCGGCGGCGAGAAGGAGCTGCTCACCGAAGGAGATCCAGGCGATGACGAAGCCGAGGGCCGCCCCCAACGCAGCCCAGCCCCGCACCGTGGGCATCAGGGAACCGGCTTGAGCCCGGGGACCGGCACCGAGTTGCCCAGCCCCCTGATGACCGCGCCCATCTCCACGCCGCGCATCTGGGCCTCGGGGCGGAGTATCAGCCGGTGGTTGAGCACCGGGTGCAGCATCGCCTTGATGTCGTCGGGGGCCACGAAGTCGCGACCGGCTGCGGCGGCGTGGGTGCGGGAGGCGCGCAGGAGGTTCAGAGTCGCCCGGGGCGAGACCCCGAGCAACAGGTCGTCGCCATGCCGCGAGGCGTCGGCGAGGTCGACCAGGTAGCCCTTCACCACGTCGGCGACGTGGACCGTGGTCGCCAGCCGCCATCATCTCGACGACATCGGCCCCGGTCACCACCGGCTCGATCTCGACCAGTTCGCGCGCGCCGTGCGTGTCGAGCATCTCCAGCTCCTTCTCCCGGCTGGGATAGCCCATGGTGATCCGCATCATGAACCGGTCGAGCTGCGCCTCGGGCAGCGGGTAGGTGCCCTCGTGCTCGATCGGGTTCTGCGTCGCCACCACCAGGAACGGCTCCTCGAGCGGACGGGTCAGGGCGTCGACGGTGACCTGCTGCTCCTCCATGGCTTCGAGCAGTGCCGACTGGGTCTTGGGGCTGGCCCGGTTGATCTCGTCGCCGAGCACGACATTGGCGAACACCGGTCCGGGACGGAAGGTGAAGTCGCCCCGTTCCCGATCCCATACCGACACCCCGGTCACGTCGGATGGAAGGAGGTCGGGGGTGAACTGGATGCGGGAGAACGTGCAGTCGATCGACCGGGCCAGTGACTTGGCCAGGAGGGTCTTGCCCACCCCGGGAACGTCCTCGATGAGCACATGGCCGCCCGAGATGAGACAGTTGGCCACCTGCTCGGAAACGTGCCGCTTGCCCTGGATGACCCGTTCGATGTTGGAGACGATGGCGTTGAAGCGTTGCCGGAACCCGTCGAGCGCGTCGGCGCTGATCGTCACGGTCGGGCCTCCTTGGCGGCGCGGCAGAGGGCGCAGGTTATCAACGACGGGCCGGTAGGCGTCCGGTGTGTCCGCCACAGCGATGGCTCCATGCCAACTTTGAGCACTCTGCAGCGCATGGCGATGTCAACCGCTCGAAGTTGGATCGGAAGACGTGGTACAACGATCACGCATGGAGCCCACGCCCACCCAGGCAGCGCCGCAGCTGCGCCGGATCGTCACCGTGGTGGCCCGTCACCCGGATGTGTGGCTGGAAGCAGCTCGGCTGGCGGTGGCGGCGTCCCCGGCGGGTTGGTGGCGGCGTCCGCCGTTCGTGCCCGTGCCGGACCCGGCGTACCTCCGCTGGCGTGCCCTCACCGCCTACGGCGGCGGCGGCGAGCTTCCCGAGGACGTCGAGGACGTGGTCGCCTTCCTCCGGTGGCGCCGCCGCCAAAGGAGATGAGTTTCCCCTCCCCTCTCGGAGGGGAGTGGGTGGCAGCAACAGGGGCCGAAGGCCATCACCGATGACGGGGAGGGGTCTGGCGGTCCGTGACAGTGGAGCCGGTCGAGATGGCGGCTCCCGTTTGGCGATCAGCCGTCGAGGAGTCTGCGTTGCGACTCGGCCGCCTCGAGGAGGCGCCGCATCGCCTTGCGCTCCCCGGTCTCGTCCTCGCCGTCGATGGCGGTCCGATCGCTGGGATCCGTCGAGACGACGGTGCCGCCCCTCCGGTGGACCTCCCAGAGGGCCAGCTCCTGGTCGGCCGGGTCACCGAGCACAGAGATCGAGGCGACCACCACGGTGTCGGCGGCGCCGGCGTCCAGCAGAGAGATCAGGGCACGCATCCCGGCCACGGGATCACCGGTGCGGGGAGCGGCGTCGTCCTGGCAGACGGCGACGAGGAGCTCGCCCCGGTCGTCGGCCCAACGCCGGATCCGTTCCCACTGGGCGAACCCCGGCTCCGCACCGCTGCCGTCGCCGGCGGCGGGGAGCTGACGGACGTACCCGGCGAGGCGCATGGGGACAGTGTGCCAGGCCCCATCCATCGGGGCGAGCGCCGGAGACATCGGGAAGGCACTGGTACGCTGGCCGGATGTCGAGGGCCCTCGTGCTGAACGCCACCTACGAGCCGCTGTCGGTCGTGCCGGCCAGGCGGGCGGTGGTGCTCGTCCTCCTCGAGCGGGCCGAGGTGGTCGAGAGCAACGGGCACATCTACCGCTCCGAATACGTCACCATCGACGCACCGTCGGTCATCAAACTCCGCCGGTTCGTCAAGGTGCGGTTCGACCGGCGCACGCCCCTCAACCGGCGGGCGGTGTTCATCCGCGACGACCACTCCTGCCAGTACTGCGGTCGCCCAGCCGAGAACCTCGACCACGTGGTGCCCCGCACCCAGGGCGGCAGCCACACGTGGGACAACGTCGTCGCCGCCTGCCGGCGCTGCAACACCCGGAAGGGCGGCCGCACGCCCGAACAGGCCGGCCTCTCCCTCGTCCGCGTACCCCGGCCCCCTCGGAGCGGCTGGGCGCTGGCGAGCGGGTCGGCTCCCGATCCCGCCTGGGAGCGCTACCTGGCGCGCTGACCGCGCGCCATCGCCGATCGACGCCACACACTCCAACACTTGGTGTCGGCGGGGGGAGGAGGTGGGAGGAAGTGTTGACAAATGGGAGAGAAGGGAGCAAAGTGGGGCGCCGTGGACGGGATGGCCTTCGTGGAGATGGCGTGACGTGTTTCTCGGGCTGTATGAACACACACTCGACGACAAGGGACGGCTGGTGCTGCCCCGCAAGTACCGCGCCGCCCTCGAGCCCGGCTGCGTGGTGGCCAAGGGCCACGATGGGTCGATCCACGTCTGGCCTCGCGACGAGTTCGAGCGCTACCTCGAGGCCTCGTCCTCGTTGCCACCGACAAGGGGACGGGTCCGCTCGTTCCGGCGGTCCCTCACCAGCACCGCCACCGACCAGGCGATCGACCGCGCCGGGCGCATCAGCCTCCCCGACCGGCTCCGCCGGTACGCCGGCCTCGACAAGGACGTCGTGGTCACCGGCGCCGATGACCATCTCGAGCTGTGGTCACCCGAGGCGTGGGCGGAGATCGAGGCGACCGACGACGAGATCTTCCGCAACATGGACGAGGACCTCGACGCCGGCTTCGGTGGGGCGACCCGATGAGCCCCCGAGTCCCGGTCACCGTCCACTCCGGCGCATCACCGTCGGGTACGAGTTCGCCCGTCCTTTCCGTCCAACGTGTCGTGTCTGGTCCATGGTCAGCCTCCCGGATGCCAATTGGGAGGCCCCTTACTCCGCCCGCTTCCAGATTGGCGCCAGCGCTCCGGGAGGCTGACCATGGCTCAGACGCCCGCCGGGGGATACCACACCCCGGTGATGACCTCCGAGGTGGTGGAGTTCCTCGCACCCCTCCGCTCGGGGGTGGTGGTGGACGCCACGTTCGGAGGAGGGGGGCATTCGGCATCGTTGCTCGACGCGGCGCCGGGCCTTCACATCCTCGCAGTCGACCGGGACCCCGACGCGACAGCACGGGTCCCGGTCGACACCAGGGTTCGGGTCGTGACCGCCAACTTCGCCCACCTGGGCGAGCTGCTGGCGGACCCGGAGACCCGCAGGTGGATCGATGAGCGCTCCGACCAGCGGCACGACGGCCGCCCGGTCGGAGTGCTGTTCGATCTCGGCGTCTCTTCCCATCAGCTGGACACCGCGGCGCGGCTTCTCCTACCACCGGGCGGGGCCCCTCGACATGCGGATGGGGTCGGGGGTCGGTATCGGTGAGGGAGCAGGGTCCGGCGTGGAGCCTCGTTCGGCCGCCGACATCGTCAACCGGGCCGACCGCGCCGAGCTGGCCGGGATCATCCGCCGCTACGGCGAAGAGCGTTTCGCCGGGAGGATCGCCGACGCCATCGTCGCCGCCCGTCCGATCGACGACACCGTCCGGCTGGCCGATGTGGTCGCCGGGGCTCTCCCGGCACCGGCACGGCGCCGCGGCCATCCGGCGCGACGCACCTTCCAGGCGATCCGCATCGCCGTCAACGACGAGCTCGCCGCGCTGTCCGCCGGGCTCGACGCCGCCATCGACGCCCTGGTCGGGGGAGGGCGGATCGTGGTGATCGCCTACCACTCGTTGGAGGACCGCATCGTCAAGCGACGGTTCGTCGCCGCCAGCCGGGGATGCGTCTGCCCGCCCGAGCTGCCGGCGTGCGTCTGTGACACCACCGCCGAGCTGCGGCTGCTCACCCGCAAGCCGCTGCGCCCGGGAGTCGAGGAGATCTCGGCCAACCCACGCGCCCGCAGCGCGGTGCTCCGGGCGGCGGAGAGGATCGCCGCGTGACCACGCACAGCCCATCGGTTCGGGACATCGCCACCGTACCCTCGCCGGCTGCCGACGAGAGGGCAGGCGTCAGGGCGGCGCCAGGGCGGCGCCGTCACTGGCTCGTCTTCACGGTCGTCGTGCTGGCCGCCTTCTTCGGGCTGATCGGGAGCCGCATCTCGCTCGACCAGTCCGCCTTCACCATCGACCGGCTGGAGGACGAGATCGCCGCCGAGCAGACGCGCAACATGGCGCTGCAGCTGGAGATCGCCGAACTGCGCGACCCGGAGCGCATCGCCGACCGGGCGGCGGCCATGGGCATGGCCTTCCCCGGTCGCCAGCTTCCGCTCGAGATCGTCCCGTCCGGGTCGGGCGCCGAGGCCGAGGCCGGGACCGGGCCGGACGTCGCGCTCGGGGACGGGCCATGACCGGGAGCGCCGGGAAGAGACCGCGCCCCACGGGGAGGCCGGGGATCGGGGAGGTCAACCTCTCGGCGGACGGTTGAGATGCCGGTCCGCTCGATCCGCGCACGCAACGTCCGGTTGCTGGTCGTCACCCTTGGCATGGTCATCGCCTGGATCGGGCTGGGGTATCGCCTGGTGCAGGTCCAGGCATTCGACGCCGACACGTGGGCAACGTCGCGGACCGAGCAGGTCTTGCACAACGAGGCGTTGCCGGCGCCCCGGGGAACGATCTACGACCGTGACGGCGTCGAGCTGGCAGTGACCGTTGAAGCGGTGACCATCGTCGCCGACCCGACACTGGTGGCGCGGCCGGCACGCACCGCCCGCCTCCTGGCGCCGGTGCTCGACACCGACGCCGCCGAGCTCACCGAGCGCCTCTCGGGCGACGGACGCTTCACCTACGTCGCCAGGGCGCTGCCCGCCGACGTCGCCGAGGAGGCGGAGCGCATCATCACCGAGCACGAGCTCACCGGCCTCGCCTTCCAGACCGAGCCGGTGAGGACCTACCCGGCCGGAGAGCTGGGGTCGCAACTGGTCGGCATCGTCATGTCCGACACGGAGCAGGGCATCGAAGGCCTCGAGCTGGCGCTCGACGACCAGCTCACCGGCACCGACGGGACCCAGCAGATCGAACGCGACCGGTACGGCGTCCCCATCCCGCAGGGTGCATACACGGTCGAGCCGGCGGTACCGGGCGCCGACGTGGTACTCACCATCGACCGCGAGATCCAGTTCGCCGCCGAGCAGCACCTGGCCGAGGCGATGGAGACCACCGGGGCGGTCGCCGGGACCGTCATCGTGCTCAGGGTCGGCACCGGCGAGCTGCTCGCCGTCGCCAACGCCCCGGGGTTCGACCCCAACGACCGCTCCGAGGTGTCGGCGGACACGGTGCGAAACCGCGCCGTCAGCGACGTGTACGAACCGGGGTCGACGCTCAAGGTGGTGACCATCGCCGCTGCCCTCGAGGAGGGAGCGGTGACCCCCTCGACGCGTTTCGACGTGCCGGCCGAGTTGCTGATCCACGACAAGGTCTACACCGACTCCGGCCGCGACGACCCGGAGGAGATGACGCTGGCCAGGATCGTGGCGCAGTCGTCGAACATCGGGACCATCCAGGTGCAGGCGCGCATCGGGAACCCGGTCCACTACGCCTACCTCGACCGGTTCGGGTTGGGCGCCTCCACCGAGTCCGGGCTGCCCGCCGAGGCGCCCGGCCAGCTGCAACCGGTCAACCAGTGGTGTGCCACGACGTGCGGGCCGAGCACGGCGATCGGCTACCGCGTAGGGGTGACCCCGCTCCAGATGGCGGCGGTGTACGCCACGATCGCCAACAACGGGGTGTGGGTCCAGCCCCACATCGTCAGGGAGATCATCCCCCACGACGGGGAGCGGATCGTCACCGAGCCGACCCACCGCACGGTGGTGTCCGCCGAGACCGCCCGCACCATGCAGCTGCTGCTGCAGGGCGTGGTGGAGACCGGCACCGGCACCAGGGCAGCGGTCGACGGGTACACCGTCGGTGGCAAGACCGGCACAACGGAGAAGTGGATGCCGGAGGAGGGCAGGTACTCGGCGACCGACCGGATCGCCAGCTTCATCGGGATCGCCCCGGTGAACGACCCCCAGGTCGTCGTCGCCGTCGTGCTCGATTCGCCCCACGGCGACGTCGACGACCGGCATCCCGACCAGGCCGATCAACCGCCCCGCTACGAGTACGGGGGAGTGTCGGCGGCGCCGGTGTTCTCGCTGGTCACCGAGGCGGCGCTGCACCAGCTCGGAGTGCCCCCCGATGGGAGTTGACCCGGTAGGCCTGGCACGCCTCGCCGAGGTCGCCTCGCACACCCAGCAGGTGCAGCGCACCGGCGACGCCGCGGTGACCGATCTGCACGCCGACACCCGGGCGGTCACCCCGGGCTCCGTGTTCGTTGCGGTACGGGGGTCGACCGCCGACGGGCACGAGCTCGCCGGCGCCGCCGTCGCCGCCGGGGCGGTGGCGGTGGTGGTGGAGCGCCCGGTCCCCGTCGCCGTGCCCCAACTGGTGGTGGAGGACACCCGCCGACTCCTCGGTCCGCTCGCCGCAGAGGTTCACGGCCGGCCTGCGGAGCGGATGACGATGGTCGGGGTCACCGGGACCAACGGCAAGACGACGGTCACCCACCTGCTGGCGGCGATCGTCGAAGCGGCCGGCCGTGCCGCCGGCGTGATCGGGACGATCGGGGCCAGGATCGGCGGCCAGGATCTCCCCATCGGCTTCACCACGCCGGAGGCGCCCGACCTGCAGCGGCTGCTGCGCCGGATGGTCGACGCCGGGGTGGAGGTCGTCGCCATGGAGGTGTCGTCACACGCCCTCCAGCTGGGCAGGGTCGACGCCATCAGGTACGACGTGGCCGCCTTCACCAACCTGTCCCAGGACCACCTCGACTTCCACGGCGACATGGAGCGCTACTACGCCACCAAGGCGAGTCTGTTCACACCGGCGCGGTGCCGGGAGGCGGTGGTGGCCGTCGACGACCCGTGGGGTCGCCGTCTCCTCGGCGAGGCGACGATCCCCACCACGACCGTCGGGTTCGCCGATGACGCGTCATTGGGGGTGGCCGAGATCGAGCTGACCGCCACCGGTGGGAGGCTCACCCTGCGCGGGCTCGCCTCCTTCGAGGTCCCGCTCCCGCTCGCCGGCGCCTTCAACGCGGTGAACACGCTCGTCGCCGCCGGTATCGCCCTCAGGATCGGCGTCGAGCCGGCCGACATCCGCCGCGGCCTGAGCGCCGCCGGCCCGGTTCCCGGTCGGTTCGAGCGGGTCGAGGCGGGACAGGACTTCACCGTGGTCGTCGACTTCGCCCACACCCCGGACGCCATCCGCACCGTGGTGGCCACCGCCCGTGACCTCACGTCGGGACGGGTGATCGCGGTGGGCGGCGCCGGGGGAGACCGGGACCGGGCCAAGCGGCCGATGATGGGACGCGCCTTGGCGACCGCCGATCTCGCCGTGGTCACCTCGGACAATCCCCGTAGCGAGGACCCGGGCACCATCATCGACGAGATGACCGCCGACCTCGCCTCGGTGGCACAGGTGACCGTCGAGCCCGATCGCCGCCGCGCCATCGCCGCCGCCATCGCCGCCGCCCGGCCGGGTGACGTGGTGCTCGTCCTCGGCAAGGGGCACGAGACCGGCCAGGAGGCAGGCGGGGTGGTGACGGCCTTCGACGACCGCGCCGTGGCCGCCGAGGAGCTGGCCAGGCTGCTGGCGGGACCGGGCCGATGACCTCCGGGGAAATCCACCGGACCGGCGGTGTCGTGGTCGATCATGCCTGCGGAGTGGAGGAACGCCACAGCATTGGATCCGAGGCCCCCCGATGATCTCGTTGCTGATCTCCGGCGCCGTCTCGTTCGTGCTCACCATCCTGCTCACCCCGGTGGCGATCCGGCTCCTGCGGGACCGCGACATCGGCCAGTTCATCCAGGCGGAGCTGGAGGAAGGCCACAGTCACAAGCGGGGAACCCCCACCATGGGAGGTCTGGTGATGTGGGTGGGGGTCACGCTCGGTTACCTCGTGGCTCACCTGCGAGTGCTCAGCGTCGGAGGAGGGCCGACCCTGGAGACGCTGCCCTTCGCCCCTCAGGGGCTGCTCGCCCTCTTCGCCTTCCTCGGGATGGGGGTGATCGGCTTCGTCGACGACTACACCAAGTTCGCCAGGAAGCAGAACCTCGGGCTGACCAAGCGCTGGAAGTTCCTCGGCCAGCTCGTGGTGGCGGCGCTGTTCGCCTGGTGGGCGATCGCCGCCGGGACGGAGCCGACCCTGAGCCTGACCAGCGGCTACGAGATCTACCTCGGGCCGGTGCTGTACACCGTGCTGGTGCTGCTCATGCTCACCGGGCTGGCCAACGCGGTGAACTTCACCGACGGGCTCGACGGCCTGGTGGCGGGCTCGGGCTCCCTGGTGTTCGCCGCCTACGTGCTGATCGCCTTCTGGCAGTTCCGCAACCCCGCCCTCTACTCGGTCGACGGCGCCCTCGACCTCGGGGTGTTCGCCGCCGCCGTGATGGGGGCCGTGGTCGGGTTCCTGTGGTGGAACGCCGCCCCTGCCCAGATCGTCATGGGCGACGCCGGCTCCCAGGCGCTGGGAGGGGCCCTGGCCTCGCTCGCCCTGCTCACCAAGACCCAGTTCCTCGTCATCCTCCTCGGTGGCCTCTACGTCATGGTGGCCCTCTCGGTGGTGATCCAGGTGTTCTCGTTCCGGGTGTTCGGGAAGCGGATGTTCCGCATCGCACCGCTCCACCACCACTTCGAGATGCACGGCTGGCCGGAGACGACCGTGATCGTCAGGTTCTGGATCATCGCCGGGTTGTTCGTCGCCGTCGGCGTCGGCGTCTTCTACGCCGACTTCCTCATCGTCACCGACGTGGGGATCCTGCCGTGAGGCTGCTCGTGCTCGGTGGGGCGGTGAGCGGACGGGCGGCTGCCCGGCTGGCCGTCCGCCTCGGCCATCAGGTGGTGCTGTACGACCGAGACCCGGGAGCGTGGTCCTCCGGCCCCGATGTCCTCCCCGCCGGCGTCGCCACCCATGGTGGGGACTGGGACCGCCGCCTCCTCGACGCGGTCGACCTGGTGGTGACCAGTCCCGGCATCCCGGAGTCGGCCGGGCCGATCGTCGACACCCTCGCCGCCGGGCTCCCGTTGGTGAGTGAGCTCGAGTTCGCCGCCTCCCATCTCGCAGTGCCATACGTGGCGGTCACCGGGACCAACGGGAAGACCACGGTGACCGAGGCCACGGCGGCGATGCTCGACGCCTCGGGGATGCGGTCGGTGGCGGCCGGCAATGTGGGGCTGGCGCTGTCGGACGCCGTCGCCGGGCCCTGGGACGTGGTGGCGGTCGAGGCCTCCAGCTTCCAGCTCCGGTTCGTCGACCGCTTCCATCCGGTTGCCGCCGCCATCCTCAACATCGCCCCGGATCATCTCGACTGGCACCCCGACCTCTCCGCCTACGCCGCCGCCAAGGCGCGCATCCACGAGAACCAGGACCCGGGTGACCTGGTGGCCCACCCGGTCGACGACCCGGCGGCGATGGCCGCGGTCGCCGGCGCCCGATCCCGGCGGGTCCCGGTGAGCGGTACCCGCCGCCCCCCGGGCGGCAACGGCCCCGAGCGGGGACGGCTCCACGTCGAAGACCTGGTGCTGCCGCTCCCGGACCTCGACCCGGTCTGGCGGTACGACCTGACCGTCGCCGCCACCCTGGCCCGCTCCCAGGGCGCCACCAGTGACGCCATCTCCGGGGTGATCGACGGCTTCCGACCGGGCCCGCACCGGCGCCGGGTGGTGGCGGTCCGCAACGGGGTCACCTGGGTCGACGACTCGAAGGCGACCAACCCCCACGCCGCGGTTGCCGCCGCCGGCGCCTACCGGTCGGTGGTGCTCATCGCCGGCGGCCGCAACAAGGGGCTCGACCTGGCGCCGCTGGCCGCCGTCCCCTCGGTGCACCGGATCCTCGCCCTCGGCGAGGCCGCCGGCGAGCTGGCCACCGCAGGCGGCGACCTGGTCACCGAGGTCGCCGACCTTGCCGAGGCGGTGTCGATGGCAGCGGCGAGCGCCGCACCCGGCGACACCGTGCTGCTCGCCCCAGGGTGCGCCAGCTTCGACATGTTCGACTCGTACGCCCACCGCGGCGACGTGTTCGCCTCGCTGGTCGAGGCGCTCGACGGGCGGCCGGCGGAGGTCGGGCCGTGAGCGGTCGCGCCGCCCACGCCGCGGCGAACCGAGCCAGCCGGGTGGTCGACTCGGCGGCGAACGTGCTGCGCCGGCCCCAGGAGCGCAGGGCGTTGATGCTGGCCATCCCCGTCGCCGTGCTCGTGGTGATCGGTCTCGGGGCGGTGCTGTCGTCGAGCTCGGTGGTCGCCATCCGGGAGGGCCTCGACCAGTACCAGATCTTCGAGAAGCAGCTGCTCTTCGTCGCCGTCGGCATCGGGGCGATGATCGCCACGACGATGATCCCGTACCGGCTCTATGCCGGTTGGGCGCCGGCGATCCTCGCGGTGAGCATCGCCGGGCTGGTGGCGACGATGCTGATCGGATCGGTCCGGGGCGGTTCGCGGTCGTGGATCGAGATCGGTGGTTTCACCGTGCAAGCCTCCGAGTACGCCAAGTTCGGGGTGGTCGTCTACCTGGCGGCGGTCCTCTCACGGAAAGAGGCGTTCCTCGGCCAGTTCTCCCACGTCGTCCTCCCCGTGCTCGGCTCGCTCGGGGTCGTCGCCGCCTTGCTGATGCTCCAGCCCGACCTGGGTACCACGCTGCTCATCGTGGTGGCCGCCTTCGCCGTCCTCTTCGCCTCGGCGACGCCGTTCCGCCACGTCGCCTCGCTGGGGCTGGCTGGGCTGGCGGTGACCGTCGCCCTCGCCTGGGCGGAGCCCTACCGCTGGACCAGGGTGTTGTCCTGGTTCGACGACACGCCCGACATCCTCGGCGACGGGCTCCAGGCGCACCAGGCGTTGCTGGCGCTGGGGAGCGGCGGGCTGTGGGGGGTCGGGCTCGGCGCCAGCCGGGCCCGCTGGTCCTTCCTCCCCAATGCGCACACCGACTTCATCTTCGCCATCATCGGCGAGGAGACCGGGCTCGCCGGGGCGTTGAGCGTCCTCATCCTGTTCCTCGTGCTCACCGTGGTCGGCACCATCGTCGCCATGCGCGCCGGCGACCAGTTCGGGCGGCTGCTCGCCGTCGGGCTCCTCACCTGGCTCGTTTTCCAGGCGGTGGTCAACATCGGCGGTGTGGTCGGAGCCCTCCCCATCACCGGCGTGCCCCTCCCGTTCATCTCGGTGGGCGGCAACGCCATGATCGTGAACCTGGCCGTGATCGGGGTGCTCCTCAACATCGCCCGCAGCGGCGTCGAGCCGGTGAGAGGGGCACCGTGACGTATGCCTTCGCCGCCGCCGGCACCGGAGGGCACGTGTTCCCCGCCGTCGCCGTCGCCGACGCCCTCGTCGAACGCGGGGTGACCGCCGACCAGATCGTCTTCTTCGGCGGCGACCGCATGGAGGCAGAAGCAGTGCCCGCCGCCGGATACCGCTTCGTCCCGGTCGAGATGCACGGGCTGCGCCGCTCGCTGTCGAAGGAGAACCTCGAGTTGCCCGGGATGGTCTGGAGGGCGGCGAACGTGATGACCGAGTCGATGCCGCGCCGGAGGCACCCAGGTGGTCGCCGTCTTCGGCGGATACGTCTCCGTTCCGGCCGCCATCGCCGCCGCCCGGGTGAAGGCGACCTTGCTCGTCCACGAGCAGAACGCCGTTCCCGGGTTGGCCAACCGGCTCATCTCGCGGCGGGCTGCCACCACCTTCATCGCCTTCCCCGCCGCTGCAGGCACGCTGCGCAACCCCCAGCTGGTGGGCAACCCGCTGCGGGCCGACCTCGCCCGCTTCGACCGGGGGAGGCGCCGGGCCGAGGCGCGGCGCCACTACGACCTACCCCCGGACGTCACCGTGCTCGGCGTGCTCGGAGGCAGCCTCGGGGCCCAGGTGATCAACGACGTCGTCGCCAGGATCGCCGACGACGCAGACGCCGACCAGCTCGCCATCGTCCACCTCACCGGGCCCAGCCACCACGAGGCGGTGTCGGCCCGCGCTGCCCGCAGCGGGATCGTGTGGCGCACCGTGGCCTTCGAGGCGGACATGGCGCGCTTCTACGCCGCCGTAGACCTGGTGCTGGCGCGGTCCGGGGCCCTCACCGTCAGCGAGCTGGCGGCGACCGGCACTCCCGCGGTGCTGGTGCCGCTCGAGGCGGTGGGCCAGGAGGGCAACGCCGACCATCTCGCCAGGGGCGGTGGCGCCGTGGTCATCGCCCAGCAGGAGATCGACCGGGTTCCTGTGGTGGTGCAGCAGATCGTCCTCGATCCGGAACGGCGCCGGGTGATGGGGTCCGCTGCCGCCGAGCTGGCGCGTCCCGAGGCGGCCGCGGTGATGGCGGCCGTGATGAGCGAGGCGGCGGGTGGCTGATCTCCGCCCGGCACCGCGGCTCCAACCCACGGGGTCGGTCCACGTCGTCGGCGCCGGCGGCGCCGGGATGAGCGCGCTGGCGAAGCTGCTCGCCGGCATGGGGTACCGGGTCACCGGTTCGGACCTGAAGCCGGGGACGGCGCTCGACGTCCTCGGTGACCTGGGCATCGAGACCTGGGTGGGTCATCGCCCGGAACGGATGGAGGCGATGGACCTCGTGGTCTTCTCCTCGGCGGTCCCCGCCACGGATCCCGAGGTGCAGGCCGCCCGGCGGGCCGGCGTCACGGTGTGGCCCCGGCCGACCCTGCTCGAGGCGCTCACCGCGGCGTCTCCCGCCATCGGGTTCGCCGGTACCCACGGCAAGACGACCTCGACGGCGCTGGCGGTGACGGCGCTGCGCGGCGCCGGCGAGGACCCGAGCTTCATCGTCGGCGGCGAGATGGTCGCCCTGAACACCGGTGCCCACCTGGGCGACAGCTCCCGGTTCGTGCTCGAGGCCGACGAGGCGTTCGGCACGTTCCTCCACCTGAGGATCGCGCGGGCTGATGGTCACCAACATCGAGCCCGACCACCTCGACCACTACGGGACGGCGGCGGCGATGGAGCAGGCGTTCGCCCTGGTGGCCAACCGGGTGGACGGCCCGGTGGTGGCCTGTGTGGACGACCCGGGGGTCCTCCGGTTGGCGGAGCGGGCAGAGGTCGTCGGCTACGGGCTCACCGGGAACGCCGACTGGCGGATCACCGACCCGGCGCACGACGGAGCCGGCACCACGTTCACGCTGGCATCGCCAGGGGGCGATCGGGTCCGGGTGGCGGTCCCGGTGCCGGGGCTCCACGTGGCGCGCAACGCCGCCGGCGTCGTTGCCCTGCTCGCCATGCTCGGGTACGACGTGGAGCGGCTCGCCGCCGGGATCGCCGCCTATCGGGGGGTGCGCCGCCGGTTCGAGGTGAGGGGGACGGTTGCCGGGGTGACCGTCGTCGACGACTACGCCCATCACCCGACGGAGGTGGCCGCCACCATCGCCGCCGGGAGGCTCGGCGGGTGGGAGCGGGTGTGGGCGGTCTTCCAGCCGCACCGCTACACCAGGACCGCCGATCTGGGGTCCGAGTTCGGCCGGCCACTGGCCGGTGCCGACCGGGTGCTGGTGACCGATGTGTACTCGGCGGGTGAGGCGGCCATCCCCGGTGTCTCCGGCAGGATCGTGGCGGAGGCGGTCTCCGCCTCAGGGGGGTCGGTTCGGTATGTCCCGAGCCTGGCCGAAGTCGCCGTGCTGCTCGCCGAGTCGGTGGCTCCCGGTGACCTCGTGCTGCTACTCGGCGCCGGCGACATCACCGGGATCGCCGAGCCTCTGCTGGAGGCACTCGAGCGTCGGGGGCGGGGATGACCGCCGTCGACGAGACCGTCGGGGAGGGCCCGCTGCGGCGGTCGGTGCCGCTGGCAGGAGTCACCACCTACCGGTTCGGGGGCGCCGCCTCGTGGTGGGCGGAGCCGGATGACGTGGCCGGGCTGTCGGCGGCGCGGGCTGCGGCCGTGCACCTCGGGCTCCCGATAGTCGTCCTTGGCCGGGGGAGCAACGTCGTCGTCAGCGACCACGGCCTCGATGCGGTGGTGGTGCGGCTCGGGCGTGGCTTCGCCACGACCGCACTGGACACCGACGGCACCGTGGTCGCCGGGGCGGCCGCCCACCAGCCGAAGGTGGCCCGCTTCTCCGTCGACCACGACCGCGGTGGCCTCGAGTTCCTCGTGGGGATCCCGGGATCGATCGGCGGAGGGGTGAGGATGAATGCCGGTTGCTTCGGCACGGAGTTCTCCGACGTGCTGATCGATGCCGAGGTGTTCGACCTCGAAGACGGCTCGGTGTCCACCCGGCCGGCCGGCGACCTGGCCATGGCGTACCGCTCGACCAACCTCACCGATCGCCACGTGGTGCACGTCGGCGCGACTGCGCAGCACACCGCAGCCGGCAGATCGCGGGCGGCGCCGGATGCGGGAGATAACCCGCCAGCGCCGGCTCACCCAGCCTGGCGGCACCCTCAACGCCGGCAGCGTGTTCAAGAACCCGCCGGGCGACGCCGCCGGACGGTTGATCGACGCCGCCGGCCTCAAGGGCATGGCAATCGGAGGCGCCCGGGTCTCTCCCCGTCACGCCAACTTCTTCGAGGCGACGGAAGGAGCCAGCGCCCAGGACGTGTTCGACCTGGTGGCCGAGGTGCGGCGCCGGGTGCGGGAGGCGAGCGGGGAGTGGCTCGAGCCGGAGATCCGGTTCCTGGGGACGTTCGACCAGGCGCCCGCCGGCGACGGGGGCGGGGCACCGTGAGCACCACCGTCGACACCCGGATCGCCGAGCGCCGCCACCAGGTGCGGGAGGCGTGGGCGAGGCGGCGGCTGCGTTGGGTGGTGGCCGGAGCCGGCCTGGTCCTGCTCGGCGCCGTCGCCTACGCCGCGCTCGACTCGCCCTGGCTGGCGGTGCGCCATATCGAGGTCTCGGGTGCCGACCGGTCCCCGGTGGGGGCGCTCCTCGGCGAGGCCGGGGTGACGCCGGGGACCCCGACCATCCGGGTCCGCCCCGGCGCCGTGGCCGCCATCCTCGAGTCGAACCCGTGGGTGGCGAAGGCCGAAGTCACGGTCACCTGGCCGGGCACCGTCGGGGTGACCGTGGAGGAGAGGGTGCCGGCGGCGTGGGTCGACACGGGGGACCGGTGGGTACTGGTCGCCGTCGACGGCATGGTCGTCGCCGGCGGCAACCCGCCGGGCGACGCCCCGCGGGTCGAAGGCGAGGTGAGTGGGCTGCGGCCCGGCGACCGCCTCGGCGACGAGGCCGCAGCCGCCGTGGTCGGCTTCCTGGGAAGGCTCCCACCGGAGGTCGTCGCCGGCGCAACCGGTGCCGCCACCCCGCGGGGCGGAGTGGTCAGCCTCGGGACGATCACGGTCCTCTTCGGTGACGGCACCGACCTGGATCTCAAGGCGGCCGCGGTGACGGCCCTGCTCGATCGGGGAGTGGCGCCGGGGAGCACCATCAATGTCATCTCGCCGAGCAGGCCGGCGGTGTCGCCCGGCTGACCGCCGGGGACGCCCGAGACGCCGTGATCAAGCGAGGTAAGTGCAAGCCTGAACCAACAGTTGAGAGTTCTCGACGAGATCCACCGCAGCCGATTCCTGATGGCTAACGTACCAGTCGAACCTTCGCCAGCCGAAGCGGAGCAGAGGAGCATCGCGTGACCGAGACGCATACGCCGCAGAACTACCTCGCCGTCATCAAGGTGGTCGGCGTCGGTGGGGGCGGGGTCAACGCCGTCAACCGCATGGTCGACGCCGGGGTCGGTGGGGTCGAGTTCGTCGCCATCAACACGGACGCCCAGGTCCTGTTGATGTCCGACGCCGACGTGAAGCTGGACATCGGCCGCGACTCGACGCGCGGGCTGGGCGCCGGCGCCAACCCGGAGGTGGGCCGCGAGGCCGCCGAAGGGCACCGCGACGAGATCGACGACGCCCTCAAGGGCGCCGACATGGTGTTCATCACTGCCGGCGAGGGTGGCGGCACCGGCACCGGCGCCGCTCCGATCGTCGCCGAGGTGGCCCGTTCGCTCGGTGCCCTCACCGTCGGTGTGGTCACCCGACCCTTCGGGTTCGAGGGGCGACGGCGGTCGGTCCAGGCCGAGCAGGGCATCCAGGCCCTGAAGCAGGCGGTGGACACGCTCATCATCATCCCCAACGAGCGGCTGCTCGAGATCTCCGACCCGACCACGCCGATGCTCGAGGCCTTCCGGATGGCCGACGACGTGCTCACCAGCGGGGTGAAGGGCATCACCGACCTCATCACGACGCCGGGTCTCATCAACGTCGACTTCGCCGATGTCAAGGCGGTGATGACCGAGGCGGGGTCGGCGGTCATGGGGATCGGCACCTCCACCGGGGAGAACCGGTCACAGCAGGCGGCCACCAAGGCGGTGAGCAGCCCGCTCCTGGAGACGTCGATGGAGGGGGCCCGCGGCGTCCTGCTGTCGATTGCCGGTCCGGCCGACATGACGCTCCACGAGGTGTCGACGGCGGCGGCGATGATCTCCCAGCACGCCGACGGCGATGCCAACATCATCTTCGGCGCCGTGGTCGATGACAACCTCGGCGACGAGATGCGGGTGACGCTCATCGCCGCCGGTTTCGATCGGGAGCGCCGTTCCGCCCGGCTCAGCAGCACGTACCCGGCGACCGCGGGCCGCGGCGGAGGCCAGACCGGCGAGGACTCCGCCGACGACCTCGACATCCCCGGGTTCGTCCAGGGATGACGCCCGCCCCCTCCGACTAGCCAGGCCGCGTGATCCACCCCCCGGGGCTCGAAGGCGCCCGGTTCGGCGAGGCCGCCGACGGGGACCCCAGGCACGACCCGTCGGCCGCCGCCGCGCTCCACGCCGCCGGAGTCCCCGAAGGCGTCGCCTTCCCCAACCAGGTCCATGGCTCCGGGGTGCTCGTGGTCACCGTTCCCGGGCGCCACGGCGAGGCGGACGCCCTGGTCACCACCACCCCCGGCGTGGGGGTCGGCGTGGCCACCGCCGATTGTGTCCCGGTGGTGATCGAGGGTGCCGGGTTCGCCGCCGTGGTCCACGCCGGGTGGCGAGGCATCGTCGCCGGGGTCGTGGAGGCGACGCTCGACCGCATCGCCTCCCTCGGGCTCACCGCGGAACGCGCCGCCATCGGTCCCGCCATCGGTCCGTGTTGCTACGAGGTCGGCCCCGAGGTGGCGGAGCGCTTCCCGGGGCACCCCACGGTCACCACGCAGGGTGGGATCAGCATCGACCTACCCGGGGCCGTCGCCGACACGCTCGGGAGCCTGGTGGCGTGGCGGAGCGACCGGTGCACCTTCACCGACCCCGGGCTCAACTCGTACCGTCGCGACCACACCGAACGACGCCAGGTGTCGGTCGCCTGGATCCCCGACGCAGACCGGTGACCGGCGTGGGCGACGGCTTCTCGGCCGTCATCGACCGTGTCGCCGCCGCTGCCGAGCGAGCCGGGCGTAGCCCGGACCAGGTGACCGTGGTGGCGGTGAGCAAGGGCCAGCCGGTGGAAGCGGTCCGGGCGCTGTACGAGCAGGGCCACCGGCACTTCGGCGAGAACCGGGCCGACGAGCTGGAGGCGAAGGCCCCGCAGTTGCCCGACGACGTGGTGTGGCACTTCGTCGGCACGGTGCAGCGGCGCAAGCTGGGGATCATCCGGGCCCGGGCCGCAGTGGTCCACTCGTTCGACCGCATGGCCCTGGTCGCTCCCTGGGGTGGCGCCGGGGCGCCCCCGGTGCTGGTGCAGGTGAACCTCGCCGCCGAGCCGCAGAAGCATGGCGCAGACCGGGAGGCGGTGGCGTCCGTGGTCGATGCAGCCGAGGAAGCCGGCATCCGCTGCCAGGGGCTGATGGTGATGCCGCCGCTCGCCGCCGACCCGGAGGACAGCCGGCCCTGGTTCGGCGAGCTGGCCGAGCTCCGGCGCCGGCTCGCTACCGAGCACCCCTCTCTGGTCGAGCTGTCCATGGGTATGAGCGACGACTTCGAGGTCGCCGTCGAGGAGGGTGCCACGTTGATACGCGTGGGAAGGGCTATCTTTGGGGAGAGGACGTAGCCGGAGGGGTGGCCGAGGGTCCGGGGAGCTGGAGCGGGACCGGACAGGAGCGAGGACGCAATGGCTGGTTTGTGGCAGAAGACCCTCTTCTATCTCGGGTTGGTCGACGAGGAGTCTCCAGCTCCGGTCGAGCCTGTTCAACCCCAGGCTGAGGCCGGGGTGCGCACGGTCGACCCCCCGGGTACCCGCACCCGCCGCCGCGGCGCCACCACAACGGATGCCGGCGACATGGCCACCGGTTCATCCGTGGAGTCGATCGACCCGACCCGGCCCCGCACCACCGTGGCCGGGCGCCGGGTGGAGCCCCCGTCGGCGCAACGCCGTCGGGTGTCGGCGAATCCCGAGCACGCCGAGGCGGGCGTCCTGGTGAGGACCGGTGAGAGCATCTCGATGCGAGGGTCGGAGTCGGCGACGGTGGAGACCGAGATCATCGAGGCCCGCACCTTCACCGACGCCCAGGTGCTCGCCGACCACATCCGCACGGGGACGTCCGTGGTGCTCGACCTCCGGTCCACCGAGCCGGCGATGGTGCGCCGCCTCGTCGACTTCGCCACCGGGCTCACCTACGCCCTCGACGGGCGGATGGCCAAGATCGCCCAGGGGGTCATCCTGGTGTCGCCTCCAGGTCGCGTCATCGGGATCGAGGAGCAGGAGCGCCTGCGCGAGCTCGGGCTGTACCGGCTCGACTGACCCCTCGTCGTGAACCTCCTCTACCTGCTCCTCACGATCGCCTACTACGCGCTCATCGTCTGGATCGTGTTGAGCTGGGTGGTGACGTTCGGCCGGCTCAGCTACGGGCACCCGGTTCGCCGGTTGTTCGACGCCCTGGCGGCGGCGATCAACCCTGTGCTGGCCCCCATCCGCAGGATCATCCCGCCGCTCCGCGTCGGCGGCATGGCACTCGACCTCGCCCCGCTGGTGCTCTTCTTCGGCATCGCCATCCTGCGCAGCATGGCCTCCTGAGCGACGGAGGCGGCCATGTCGATTCAGGATGATGGCGCCCGGCGACTGTTGAGGCTCAACCGACCCTGGTGACGGTGAGGGTCAGGGGAACCCCGTCGACCTCGGCACCGTCCCCGTCGCCGGCGGCGCCCCGGGTCACCGACGTGGCGAGGACCTCGGCGGCGATCAGGGCGGCGTGCTGCTCGATGGCGGCGGCCAGAGTCTCGTCGTCGGTGTCCCAACCCAGCTCGATGCGATCGGTGACGGCGAGGTCCAACCCGCGCCGGATCGCCTGGACCCGGCTGACCACCTCGCGGGCCCGGCCCTCGGCTAGGAGCGCCCCGTCGGGCTCGGCGTCGAGTGCCACGCACAGCGGTCCCTCGGCGAGCACGATCCGGCCCGGCCGCGACTGCCGGCGAACCTGCACGTCGTCGGGACCGATGTCCACACCGGCCACCTCGACGGTCTCGCCCGAGGAGAGGCGGGTGACGGTGGCGTGGTCGAGCGCCTCGATGGCGGCAGCCACCTCGCCGGTTCTCGATCCCAGGCGCCGGCCCAGGATGCGGAAGTTGGCCTTGGCGGTGAGCTCGACCACCGACGCCTCGTCGTCGCCGACCTCGACCAGCTTCACATTCAGCTCATCGGCGATGAGGTCGCGATGGGTCTCCACGGCGCGGCGCGCCGCCGGGTCGACACTGACGACCGTCACCGATGCCAGCGGCTGGCGCACCCGCACCTCGTGGTGGCGGCGTAGCGAGCGTCCCATGGTGGTCACCGCCCGCACCACCGCCATGTCGGACTCGAGGGCGGCGTCGATGAGGTCCGGGTCGCTGACCGGGTAGTCGGTGTGGTGGATGCTCCCCGGGGCGGCGGCGTCGACCGGGCGGACCAGCCGTTGGTACAGGTGCTCGGTGATGAACGGGAGCACCGGTGCCGCCACCGTGGAGAAGGTGACCAGCACCTCGTAGAGCGTGGCGAAGGCGGCGAGCTTGTCGGTGTCGTCGGAACCGGTGCGCCGGCTCCAGAACCGCCGCCTCGAGCGACGGATGTACCAGTTGGTGAGCTGATCGACGAAACCCAGCACGGGTGAGATCACGGCGAAGAGGCGGTAGCGCTCCATCTCCTCGTTGACATCGGCGATGAGCGACTGGAGCACCGAAACGATCCAGCGGTCCAGCTCCGGCCGTTCGGCCAGCGGCGGAGCCGCCTTCAGGTCGGCTGCGGTGATGCCGTCGGCCTCGGCGAAGGTGGTGAAGAACGAGAAGGCGTTCCACAGCGGGAGCAGCACCGTCCGGACGTAGGACCGGACCCCGTCCTCGGAGAAGCGGAGCGGATCGCCCCTGACCAGCGGTGAGTCGATGAGGTAGGCCCGGAGGGCGTCGGCGCCGAACGTCTCGAGGACGGCGTCGGGTTCCGGGTAGTTCTTGAGCCGCTTCGACATCTTCCGGCCGTCCTCGGCCAGGATCAGCCCGGTGACCACGCAGTTGCGGAACGGGATGTCGTCGAAGAGCCCGGCGGCGAGCGCCACCAGCGTGTAGAACCAGCCCCTGGTCTGGTCGAGCCCCTCGGCGATGAAGTCTGCGGGGAAGCGCCGGGCGAAGCGCTCCTCGTTCTCGAAGGGGTAGTGGATCTGGGCGTAGGGCATCGACCCCGACTCGAACCAGCAGTCGAGCACCTCCGGCACCCGGCGCATGGTCTGGGCGCACTCCGGGCAGGGGAAGGTGACCGGGTCGACGACGTCGCGGTGGAGGTCGTCGAGCCACACCCCTGACCGATCCTGCAGCTCGGCCCGGGACCCGATGCACACCCGGTGCCCGCTGGCGCACACCCACACCGGGATGCAGCTCCCCCAGTATCGGTTGCGGCTCACCGCCCAGTCGCGCGCCTCGCGCAGCCAGTTCCCGAACCGCTTGGCTCCCACCGCCTCGGGTACCCACCGGATGCGCTCGTTGAGCTCGGCCATCCGGTCGCGGTACGTCTCGACCGCCACGAACCAGGTGGGGATCGCCTTGTAGATGAGCGGCGTGTCGGTGCGGTAGCAGAACGGGTAGGCGTGCACGAGGCGCTCGCTGCGGAGCAGGGCGCCGGACCCCTGCAGCATTTCGACGAGCACGGCGTCGGCGTCCTTGATGTTCATGCCGGCCACCTCGGGCACTTCGGCGGTGAAGTTGCCCTGGGCATCTACCGGGTCGACCAGCAGATCGAGCCCGGCGGACTGGAAGGCGGCGAAGTCGGCCTCGCCGAAGGCCGGGGCCATGTGGACCAGGCCGGTGCCCTCGTCGGTGGTCGCCTCGGGTAGCGCCACCACCACGAAGGCACCCCGGGCAGCGAGGTCGACGTAGTAGGGGAACGGCGGGCGGTACTCGGCGCCGATCAGCTCGTCACCGGTGGCGGCCGCCAGGACGTCGACCGGCTCGCCGAAGACCGCCTCGGCGAGGTCGGCCGCCACCCAGGCGCGGTGGCCGTCGTCCGCAACGGCGACGTACTCGATGTCCGGCCCGACACCGACCCCGAGGTTGGCGGGCAGCGTCCACGGCGTCGTCGTCCACACCAACAGCCGGTCGCCCGGTTCCACCGGGCCGGCGCCGGCCACCACTTCGAGCCGGACGGTGATCGAAGGGTCGTCGACGTCGCGGTAGCCGCCGAGGTTCACCTCGAAGTTGGACAGCGGGGTCGCCGCTCCCCACGAGTACGGCAGCACCTTGAACGAGTGGTAGATCAGCCCCTTGTCCCACAGGGTGCGGAACACCCACCACACCGTCTCCATGAACTCGGGGTCCATGGTCCGGTAGTCGTCCTCGAAGTCGATCCATCGCCCCACCCTGGTGGTGATGACCTCCCACTCGGCGGCGGCGTGCTCCACCAGGGCGCGGCAGGCGGCGTTGTAGCGATCGATGCCGTACTCGGCGATCTCCACCGGACCGGAGATGCCCAGCTGGCTCTCCACCGCCATCTCCACAGGGAGACCATGGGTGTCCCAGCCGAAGCGGCGTTCCACCCGGTAGCCCCGCATCGTCCAGTACCGGGGGACCACGTCCTTGATCACCGCCTGGAGGACGTGCCCGTAGTGCATCGTCCCTGTGGCGAACGGTGGTCCGTCGTAGAAGGTGTACTCGGACTCGGGAGGTCGCAGGTCGACGGACCGCTTGAAGGCATCGGTCTCGTCCCACAGGGCGAGGATCTCGTGGTCGAGCCCGGGCAGGTCGAGGTCGGGCGCTGCCCTGGTGAAGAGGGGTCGGTTGGCGTCGCTCACGAGTGCTCCGGTGGACGGGCGAAGGCGCCGCCCGAAGTGGGGAAGGCCGCCCGGGAGGCGGGGATGGTACACAAGCCCCGCGGGGTGGTCTTCGGGCGTCCTGGCAGGGCAGCGCCGTCCTCGCTCGAAGTTCCCGGGGACTCCAGATCGTTGGTGCTATCGTCCCCGCCGCCGTCCGGGATCCGCCACGGGCGGGACCCGGCGATCGCACCGCCATCAGGCGTCAGCCGAAGAGCACGCTACGGAGGTCCGTTGGCCAGAAAGCTCGCCCCGTCGACTCTGGCGAAGCTTCGAGCACGACTCGAGGATGAGCAAGCACGACTCGAGGGTGTGATCGACGAGTTCGACCGCCAGCGGGAGCAGAGCCGGCTGGCCGAGACGTCGGCGGAGCACGCCGCCGACCCGGACAGCGCCGACGGCGGCTCGCTCGCCTACGAGATGGAGATGGAGCTCTCCAAGCAGGAGAACGCCAAGGAGTTGCTCGAGAAGGTGAACCATGCCCTGCGCCGGATGGACGAAGGGCTCTACGGGCTGTGCGAGGTGTCCGGCAAGCCGATCCCGCTCGCCCGGCTCGAGGCGCTCCCGTACGCCACCACCTTGGTGGAGTACGCCGACCGGGTCTGACCGGCCGGCTGCGCCCGACCCGCCGGTGCCGTGACCGCCATGACCGAGCCGATCCCCGACCCGGTGCCGGGCGAGCCGACGCCGCCGGCCATCGACGATCAGGCACCTGCCTCGGCAGGCCGCCGTCACCGGCTCCTCCTCGCCATCGTCATCGCCGTCGGGGTGGTGGTGCTCGACCAGCTCACCAAGCGATGGGCGGTGTCCGCGCTGGCAGACGGTCCCATCGTGCTCGTCGACGGATGGCTGGAGCTCGACCTCACCTTCAATCCCGGTGCCGCCTTCTCCAGCCTCCAGGGCATCGGCCCGTTGCTCGCCATCGCCGCGGTGGCGGTGGCAGGCTGGATAACCGTCCTCATCCGGCGCCGGTCAACCAGGACCGGCGAGGTGGTGGCGCTGGCGCTCATCCTCGGAGGCGCCGTCGGCAATCTCGTCGACCGGGTCACCCGGGGCGACGGGCTGCTCGACGGTGCCGTCGTCGACTTCATCGAGCCGTCGTTCTTCCCGACCTTCAACGTCGCCGATGCCGCCATAACCATCGGCGCGGTGCTGCTCGTCCTCGTCACCGTCCGCCACGCCCCCGAGAACGACGATGCGCCCCCCGGGGTGACGGGGGCCGGATGACGACCGAGGTCGATCGGGTGGTCGTGCCCACCGAGCTCGACGGGATGCGGGCCGACAAGGCGGTGGCGACCCTGGTGCGGATACCACGCACCCAGGCCCACGACCTCATCGACGCCGGGTTGGTCACCGTCGACGGGGTGCCCGTCTCCCCGTCCCAGCGGCTGAGGGTTGGAATCGAGCTCGAGGTGACCCACCGAGGCGCCCCCGCCACCGTGGCTGCGGCAGACGTCCCCTACTCGGTCGCCTATCAGGACGAGCACCTCCTGGTCGTCGACAAACCCGCCGGCGTGGTGGTTCACCCCGTCTCCGGGGTGGGTCGGGAGATGCTCCGGTCGGCGACGCTCGTCTCCGGGTTGGTGCATCGATACCCGGACCTGGCCGGGCTCGAAGAGCAGCGCTTCGGGCTGGTGCACCGGCTCGACAAGGACACGTCGGGGCTGCTGCTGGTGGCGCGGAGCGCCGCCGTCCATACCGCGCTGCAGGACATGCTCCGGCGCCGCACCATCGCCCGCACCTACCTGGCGTTGGTCGTCGGGGAGCCGCCGGCGACGACGGGCACCATCGACGCCCCGATCGGCCGCGACCGGTCGACGCCCACCCGGATGGCGGTCGACGCCGGGGGGAAGGCGGCCCGCACCCACTACCGGCGCCTGGCGGGCTGGCCGGGGACGACGCTGCTGGAGGTCTCGCTCGAGTCGGGTCGCACCCACCAGATCAGGGTCCACCTGGCCGCCGTCGGACTCCCCGTGGTCGGGGACCGCTCCTACGGTCGCCGCCGCGCCACGGCATCCCCTTCGGGCGCCGGCCCCACGGGAACCGAGGGGCGACGCCACCCCGCCGACCCGGGTAGGCAGTGGCTCCACGCCGCTCGGCTCGAGCTCACCCACCCGGTCGCCGGCGGAGACCTGACCGTCGCCTCCCCGGTTCCCGCCGAACTGGCCGCCGCCGTCGCCCGGCTCGGCGAGCCGGCGACGGGCCGGCTCCCTCCGGCGATAACCTGAGCCCGATCCCGGAGGAGCAAGTGAGCGAGAGCAACTCGAGCCAGGGCGATGCGAGCCGCGGCACGGTGGCGTACTACGAGCCGCTGTCCAACCTCGACAGCTCCTTTCTCGCCCTCGAGACCCCCACCACCCACATGCACGTGGCGGCACTGGTGACCTTCGACCTTGGCCCGCTCCGGACGGAGTACGGAGGGGTCGACATCGCCAGGATCCGTCGCCACATCGCCTCCAAGCTCCACCTCATCCCCCGCTACCGGATGCGGCTGGCGCACGTGCCGCTGGAGAGGCATCCGGTGTGGGTCGACGACGAGCACTTCAACCTGGAGTACCACGTCAGGCACACCAGCCTGCCCCGCCCGGGCGGCGACGAGCTGCTGAAGGCGCTGATGGGACGGCTGGTGTCCCAGCAGCTCGACCACGCCAAGCCGCTCTGGGAGATCTGGATCGTCGAAGGCATCTCGGACGACCGGTTCGCCCTGATCTCCAAGATCCACCATTCGATGATCGATGGGATCTCCGGCGTCGACATGCTGGCGGTCCTGCTCAGCCTGATCCCCGACGAGTCCGTCGCCGAACCGGAGCCGTACCGGCCCAGGGCCGTACCCGGCGGTGGCGAGCTGGCGTTGCGCGAGGCGGCGCGCCTGACCGGAAGGATCATGGCGTCGATGCGGGGGATCGGCGACGTCCGGGACACCGCCCAGTCGCTGGCGACCGAGTCGATGAGGAAGCTGCGGGCGATGGGTCACTCGCTCGGCTCGGGATGGCTGACCACGGCGAGCAACACCCCGATCAACGGCCAGGTCGGGCCCAACCGCCGGTTCGGGACGCTCGACATCGACCTTGCCGGGGTCAAGTCGATCAAGAACTCGCTCGGTGGCAGCGTCAACGACGTGGTTCTGGCGATCGTCGCCGGAGGGGTCCGCCGGCACCTGCTCGACAACCATGACACCCAGGTCGACGGGATCTCCTTCCGGGTGATGGCCCCGGTGTCGGTGCGATCCCGGGACCAGCGGGGCACCCTGGGCAACCAGGTGGCGATGTGGCTGGTCACCATGCCCATCGACCAACCCGACCCGGTCGCCCGGTTGGAGGCGGTGCGGACCGAGACCGCCCACCTCAAGACGACCGAGCAGGCTCTCGGGGCGGAGACCATCGTCCGGCTCAGCAGCGGCGCCCCGATGACGCTGGTGTCGCTCGCCACCCGGCTCGCCTCCAACGCCCGGCCATTCAACATGACGGTCACCAACGTCCCCGGGCCGCAGTTCCCGCTGTACCTCCTGGGGGCGAGGATGCTCGCCACCTACCCCCTGGTCCCGTTGTGGCAGGGGCACGGCGCCGGCATCGCCATCTTCAGCTACGCCGGGACGCTCTACTGGGGCTTCAACGCCGACTGGGACGTGCTCGCCGACCTCGACCACTTCATCCGGGCCGTGGAGGATTCCTACGAGGAGCTGCGAAGCGTCGCCGCCGCCGCCCCGCCCCGGCCGGCGCCCACGAGGAAGCGCGGCCCCCGCAAACGTCCCCCGATGGGCGCGGGAGAGTCTTAGTACAGGAACATCGGCTTGCCGGTGACGTGGCGGACCTTGGGCACGTAGTTCTCGGCGTCGTAGAGCTCGCCGACGTCGACCCGCTTCACGCCTTCCCTGGTCACCGAGATGGGGACGGCGGTGTAGGTGCCGCCGCGGAGCGCCACCATGCGCCCGGAGGCGCCCTCGATCGCCAGGTCGACCGCCATCACCGCGTAGTTGGTCGCCACCATCAGGTCGAGCGAGTCGGGGCGGCCCGACCGCATCAGGTAGGCGACCTGCTGGTAGACGATGTCGATCCCGGTGCGCTCCTTGAGCAGCTCGCTGGTGAGCTGGCCGATGCCACCGAGCTTGCGGTGACCGTAGGCATCGGCATTACCGGACAGCACCATCTCACCCCCGGCGAGGGTGGCTCCCTCTGAGATGGTGACCATGGCGTAGCCCGAAGCGTTGGCCGCCCGGTCGGCGAGCAGCATCGCCCCCAGCCGGTCGATGTCGAAGGGGACCTCGGAGATCACCGCCCGGTCGACACCGGCCAGGTAAGCGGTGATCAGAGAGGTCTCTCCGGAGTAGCGGCCGAACAGCTCCACCACCGCCAGCCGCTCGTGCGACCCGGTGGAGGTGCGCAGGTCGTGGATGAACTGCACGCCCCGGGTCACCGCGGTGGAGAAGCCGATGCAGTAGTCGGTGCCATGGACGTCGTTGTCCATCGTCTTGGGGATGGCGACGACGGGCACGCCCTCGTCGTGGAGCCGGAGGCCGTACGACAGGGTGTCGTCGCCGCCGATGGGGATCAGCACGTCGATGCCCTGCGCGGTGAGGACCCTGAGGGCGTGCGGCGTGAGGTCGTGCGGTCCTTCGCCGGCGACGGTGTCGGCGAGGAAGGCGGGCACCTCGCCGTCGGGGACCTTGCCCGGGTTGGTCCGCGAGGTGTGGAGGATGGTGCCTCCGCTGCGGTCGATGGTGCGCACCGCGCCCGGGTCGAGAGGGACGAAGTGATGGGCGGCCGAGTCGGGGTCGTCGGGGTCGGTGTCGACCAGGGCCGCCCATCCGCGGCGGAGGCCTACCACCTCGTGGCCGGCGGCGACGGCTCGGTTCACCACCGCCTTGATGCAGGGGTTGAGCCCGGGGACGTCGCCCCCTCCGGTGAGCACTCCGATGCGCATGGGTCTCCTTCGGTCGACGGGCCTGGTGCGGGTCAGCGGGCCAGGATGGCGATGAGGTCGGCGTACGACAGGTCGGTGTCCCGGCTGCGCCCGGTGACGTCGACCAGGGGGAGGCGCTCGATGTGGGTGCCGGTCAGCGCCGTCATCACGTCGTGATCACCGTCGAGCAGGGCATCAATTGCCGCCGCCCCGAGCCGGCTGGCCAGGATGCGGTCGAACGAGGAGGGGTTGCCCCCCCGTTGCACGTGGCCGAGCAGGGTGACCCGGGGCTCGAGCCCCATCGTGCTGGTGGCGCAGTAGTCGGCGACCTCGCGGATGCCCAACCCGGCGCCCTCGGCCACCATGATGAAGGCGTGGTTCTTGCCCCGGGCGTAGGCCAGGTTCACCGCCTCCGCCACGTCCTCGAGCCGGGTCTCCCGCTCGGGGATGATGGCGAGCTCGGCACCGCAGGCGATGCCGCTGAGGAGCGCCAGATAGCCGCTGTTGCGCCCCATCGTCTCCACCAGGAACATCCGCTGGTGAGACTGCGCGGTGTCCCGCAGCCGGTCCACCGCGTCGACGATGGTGTTCAGGGCGGTGTCGACCCCGATGGCCATGGTGGTGCCCCACAGGTCGTTGTCGATCGAAGCCGGTATCCCCACCGTGGGCATCCCTTCGCTGTCGAGGAGGTGGGCGCCGCGCAGCGACCCGTCGCCGCCGATGACCACCAGAGCGTCGATGCCCTCGGCTGCCAGGTTGTGCCGGGCCTTGGCCCGTCCCTCCGCCTCGTGCATCTCCGGGCAGCGGGCGGTGTGCAGGATGGTGCCCCCGCGGTGGCCGATGTCGCCGACGTCCCGAGGGCCGAGCGGGCGCAGATTCCCGTCGATGAGGCCGGCGTAGCCCGAGGTGATGCCGTAGGTCTCGATCCCGGCGGCGTCGGCGGCCCGGACCACGGCGCGCACCGCCGGGTTCATCCCCGGGGCATCGCCTCCGGAGGTGAGTAGCCCGATCCTCCGCACCCGCATCTCGTCCCTCCCGCGGGGGCCGAGCCCTTCGGCGCCGGCGGTGCGGCGATCCTACAAGCCGGGGTCGGCCGGTCGACCCGGGCACATCCGCCCTCCGACGCCGCGATCTTTCGCGAGGCTCCCGAGGACGTTGCCGCCTCCTCGGCCGTCGTGCTTACATGGCTGTAGTTCTCGCGGAGCCTGGTTGAACAGCGACCGATTCGTACACCTGCACGTGCACACCGAGTTCTCGATGCTCGACGGTGCCGCGCGGGTGGACGACCTGGTGAAGGCGGTGCGAGGAGACGACCAGCCGGCGGTGGCGATCACCGACCACGGGGTGCTGTACGGGGTGGTCGACTTCTACAAGGCGGCCACCGCGGCGGGGGTGAAGCCGATCATCGGCATCGAGGCCTACGTCACCCCCGGGTCCCGCTTCGACCGGCCTCCCCGTCGTGACGACGTCCGCTACCACATGACGCTGCTGGCGACGTCCGAGGTCGGCTACCGCAACCTGATCGCCATGTCGTCGAAGGCGTTCCTCGAGGGCTTCTACTACAAGCCACGCATGGACCGCGAGCTCCTCGCCGCCCACAGCGAGGGGATCATCGCCACGTCCGGCTGCCTGGGCGGACACGTCGCCCAGCTGCTCGCCCCCGACGCCGCTTCGGAGGAGGGCAACCGCCAGCAGGTGCGCGACTACCGCGCCGCCGTCGAGGCGGCGGCGATGTACCAGGACATCTTCGGCCGGGACAACTTCTTCATCGAGCTGCAGGACCACGGGATCCCGGCGCAGCGCAAGGTGATGCCCGATCTCCTCGAAGTCGCCCGCGAGGTGGGTGCCCCGCTGCTGGCCACCAACGACAGCCACTACACCTTCGCCACCGAGGCCGAGACCCACGACGTGCTGCTCTGCATCCAGACCGGGGCCAACCGCGACGACCCGGGGCGGTTCCGCTTCGAGTCCGAGGAGAACTACCTGAAGACCTCGGCCGAGATGCGTTCCTTGTTCCCGGCCGACGAGTTCCCCGGTGCCTGCGACAACACCCTCGAGGTGGCCGAGCGCTGCGACCTGCAACTGGAGTTCGGCCGCATCCTGCTGCCGCAGTTCCCGGTGCCGGCCGGGGCCACCGAGGCGTCGTTCCTGCGCGACCTGGTCCTCGACGGCGCCCGGCACCGGTACGGGGACCCCTTGCCCGAGACCGTGGTGGAGCGGATCGACTACGAGTTGCGGGTCATCGGCGACATGGGGTTCTCCGCCTACTTCCTCATCGTCTGGGACCTCATCAGATATGCCAGGGAACGGGACATCCGCACCGGCCCCGGCCGGGGGAGCGCCGCCGGCTCGATCGTGGCGTACTGCCTGGGGATCACCAAGCTCGACCCGCTCGAGTTCGGCCTCATCTTCGAGCGATTCCTCAACCCCGGTCGCCGCCAGATGCCCGACATCGACATGGACTTCGACGAGCGTCACCGGGGCGAGATGATCCGCTACTGCGCCGAGCGGTACGGGTCGGACCACGTCGCCCAGATCGTCACGTTCTCCACCATCAAGGGCCGCCAGGCGCTGCGCGACGCCGCCCGCGTCCTCGGGTACCCGTACGGTCTCGGCGACCGGGTGGCCAAGCTGATGCCGCCGCCCATCCTCGGCGTGGAGGCGACGCTCCGGGCCTGCCTCGACGAGCCGTCGCCGGCCGCCGGGAGCGAGGCGGGTGACCGCTACCGCGACGGCGCCGGGCTCCGCCAGGCGTACGACACCGATCCCGAGGCCCGCCAGGTGATCGACACCGCCCGCGGGCTCGAGGGGCTGCGCCGTCAGGACTCGATCCACGCCGCCGCGGTGGTCATCTCCCCGATCCCGCTCACCGAGATCGTCCCCATCCAGCGAAAGGGTGAGGACGCCGAGACCGTCACCCAGTACGAGTTCGGGTCGGTGGAGGAGCTCGGCCTGCTCAAGATGGACTTCCTCGGGTTGCGCAACCTCGCCACCATCGAGCGGGCGCTCGAGCTCATCGAGCGCAGCACCGGGTCCCGGGTGGACGTCGACGCCCTACCTCTCGACGACGCTGCCGTGTACACCATGCTCCAGGCCGGCGACTCGATGGGGGTGTTCCAGTTCGAGGGCGGTCCGATGCGGGCGTTGATGCGGAACCTCCGCCCGGAGCGGTTCGAGCACCTCGTTGCCCTCAACGCCCTCTACCGGCCGGGCCCGCTGGGCGCCGGGATGCACAACGAGTACGCCGATCGCAAGAACGGGCGCAGGCCGATCGAGTACGTCCACCCCGACCTGGCCGGTGTCCTCGGCGACACGTACGGGATCATCGTCTACCAGGAGCAGGTCCTGCAGGTGGCCCAGCGCATGGCCGGGTTCTCCATGGCCGACGCCGACGACCTGCGCAAGGCGATGGGCAAGAAGATCCCCGCGGTGATGCGGCGCCAGCTCGACAGGTTCATCGACGGCTGCGTCGCCAACGGCTACGAGGAGAAGCTGGCCCGCGACCTCTTCGGGTTCATCGAGCACTTCGCCGGGTACGGCTTCAACCGTTCCCACTCGGCGGCGTACGCCTACGTCGCCTACCAGACCGCCTGGTTGAAGGCGCACCACCCGGCGGAGTACATGGCGGCGTTGCTCACCGCCAGCAAGCGGGACAAGGACCGCACCGCCCTGTACCTCAACGAGTGCCGGACCATGGGGTTGCGGGTGCTTGTGCCCGACGTCAACCGGTCCGAATCCGACTTCGCCACCGCCGACGGCGAGATCACCTTCGGGCTCTCGGCCATCCGCAACGTCGGCGAGACGGTGGTGGAGCACATCCTGGACGAGCGCGAGAAGAACGGGTCGTACCGGTCGTTCCAGGACTTCATCGACCGGGTCGACGTCAGCGTGCTCAACCGGCGGGTCATCGACGCGCTGGTGAAGGCGGGGGCGTTCGACAGTCTCGGGTACCCGCGGCGCGGCCTGCTCGAGCACTCGATGGAGGTCGTCGAGCACACCGTCGAGCGACGACGGGCCGAGGACATGGGCCAGTTCTCGTTGTTCGGCGGCAGCCAGTCGGCGGTGCCGCAGGAGCCGGTGGCGGTGCCCGACCTCCGCTGGGACAAGAGGGTCAGGCTGGGGTTCGAGAAGGAGATGCTCGGGCTCTACGTGTCCGACCACCCGCTGTTCGGCGTCGAGCGGGCCCTCAAGGCGCTGTGCACCTCGACCATCCCCGGGCTGTGGGACCTCGAAGACAAGGCGGAGGCCACGGTGGGTGGGATCGTGGGGCCGGTCACCCGCCGCTACACCAAGAAGGGGGAGCCGATCCTGTTCTTCGCCCTCGAGGACCTCGAGGGATCGACGGAGGTGATCGCCTTCCCCCGCACCGTCGAGAAGGCGGGGCCGCTGGTGCGCGAGGACGCCGTCGTCGTGGTTTCCGGGCGGGTCGACCATCGCGGTGACGAGGTCAAGTTCATCGCCGGCGACATCCGGGAGCCCCGGCTCGAAGCCGAGGAGACGGTCCGGCTCCGGGTGGCGGCCGTGGAGCTCAGCCGATCCGTTGTCGACCAGCTCAAGCAGGTCCTGGCCAACCACCCGGGATCGGCGACCGTCTACCTCCACATGGTCTCTGACGCAGGGGAGAAGGTCATGCGACTCGGCGACGACCACAGGGTCGATCCGCGATCCTCGCTCTTCGCCGACCTGCGCGGCCTGCTCGGCGGCGGCGCCGTGGTCTGAGCCGCGCCTCTTCCGCCAGTTGGACCGTTCCGCCATTTGGACCCGCCCAGCTTCGTGGGCGACACTGGCCCATGGGACGCACCTCGCTACGCCCCGATGCATGACAACGACCTGATCGAAATCATCGCCGTCGGGCTCGGCCTGGCCTTCATCCTCGGAGCGGCCGCCAACCGGCTCCGCCTGTCACCGCTGGTCGGTTACCTGCTCGCCGGGGTCCTCGTCGGGCCTTTCACCCCCGGGTTCGTCGGCGACCAGGACCTGGCGCTGCAGCTCTCCGAGATCGGCGTGGTGCTGCTGATGTTCGGAGTCGGCCTCCACTTCTCGTTCGAGGACCTCTTCGAGGTGAGGGCCATCGCGGTTCCCGGCGCCGTGTCCCAGATCGCAGTGGCCACGCTGCTCGGCGCGGCGATGGCATAGGGTCTCGACTGCGTCTCGCTCGAGCTGATGCCGGCGGACGGCCGAGACCTGATCGTCGCCGGCGCCCTCATCTCGATCATGCTGAACCCGTTCCTCTTCACCACCCTCGACCGTCGCCGGTCGCGTGGCGACGGCGAGGCCGTCGAGCGGGAAGCCGGCCCCGTCCTGGTGCCCGGGGACCACGCCATCGTCATCGGTTACGGTCGCGTTGGCAGTGTGGTGGCGCAGGACCTCGGCAAGCAGGGGATCCCGTTCGTGGTAATCGACGAGGACGACGACCTCATCGACCGCGCCCACCGCGACGGGATCCCGGGGATCCGCGGCAATGCCCTCTCCAGCCGGGTACTGGCCGAGGCGAGCCCGGAATCGGCGAGGATCGCTGCCGTCGCCATCCCGGTGGCGCTTGAAGCGGGCGAGGTGCTCGTCAAGCTGCGAGCCGCCAACCCCGATCTGATACTGCTCGCCCGGGCCCACAGCGACGCCGAGGTAGCCCACCTCATCGAACGTGGCGCCGACCACGCCATCATGGCGGAGCGTGTCCTGGCGCACTCCCTGGCCGATCGGGTGGTCGCTGCGTTCCCGCACCAGGGCTCCGACGGCTCCGGCGAATCGAGTTGACCAACGAGCCGATCAGCCGAACAGGGCCTTGACCAGGTCGGGGGAGGCGTCGGTGAGCGCCGCCAGGCCGTCGAGATCGGTCGGGGGCGAGGTGAGTAGCGGCACCGTGGCGACCGGGACCGTGTAGGTGGCGGCGAACTGGCGCCGGGTGTCGGCCTCGCGACGGGCCTCGGCGCCCCATCTCGCCAAGTTGTCGTGGAGGGCGACCCAGTGCGGCTGGCCGACCCCATCGGGCTCCTCGGGCTCCATGGCGGAGGCCCACTCCACCGGCAGCATCCGGTTGAAGATGACCGCCGCCGGCTCCAGCGAGGCGGGGAGCTCCTCGAGGAACCGGCGCACCTCGCGCAGCGGGGTCGGGGAGGCGTTGGTGACCAGGACGGTACGGGCAGTGCGCAGGTGCCGCTCGACCTGCACCGCTCGCGCCGACAGCCCGTCGTAAACGGTGCGGAGGTCGAGGAGGAACTCGGCGATGTCCTCGAGCAGCGGGCCGCCGAGAACCGTGTCGGCGATCCGCAGCATCGGGCGGGCGGTGACCCGGTACAGGGCGCGGCGTCCCGGGATGCCCGCTCCGGTGAACCAGCTCAGCAGCCGGCTCCCCAGCAGGTCCTGCATGGCGTGTGGTGCCTGCATGAAATCGATGCCGCCGGCGGCGGGCGGGGTGTCGACGACCACCCGCTCCCAGTCGCCGTTGTCGGCGAACTCGGCCATCTGCTCGCCTGCCGCGTAGGCCTGGGCGGCGGGGAACCGGTCGGCGATGGCCCGGAAGTACGGGTTGGCGACCAGGCGCTCCGCCACCTCGGGGTCGGCATGGCGGGTGACGATCCCCTCCCACGAGGCGGCGACGTCGAGCATCGCCGCCCAGAGGTGCGGGCGCCCGGGGACGGGCGACGGGTGGTTGCCCAGCCCGCCGACGCCCAGGGCGTCGCCGAGACGCCGGGCAGGGTCGACGGTCACCACCAGGGTGTCGACCCCAGATGCCGCCGACATCACGGCTCCGGCGGCCGAAACCGTCGTCTTGCCCACGCCACCGGCACCGGCCACCACGAGGATCTCGGTCACGCCACACCCCAGCGGCCGCTGAGCTGGGCGGCGATCTCCGCCGGTGTCACCAGCCCGAACAGGTAGGGGAGCGGGGTGGCGTCGCCGAGGGCGTCGAGCCAGTGGCGTTGGTGGCGCTGCAGGGTGCGATGCAGCGTGGCGCTGTCCCGCATCGGGCCGTCGGGGAGCCGGGCGATCACCTTGGCGGGCACCGGCAGCTCGGGGAGAACACGGTTGGCGGCGACGGCGGCCAGGTCGACGAGAGGCTCGGAGGCCAGCTCGTCGAGGGACTCGACCGTCTCGACGATGGGTAGCTCCTCGGGGACGGTGACCAGCACCAGCCCGGTGCGTCTCGGGTCGGCCAGGAAGCGCCGCATCGACCGAGCCTGGTTCTGCACGATCCCGGTCGGCACCAGCCGCTCGATGGTGGCCGGCGCCCGAAGGTACGACAGGAGCTGCCCGAGCGGCGGGGCGTCGACCACGACGAGATCCCAGTGATGCTGCTGCGCCTCGAAGAACGGCTTGCCCATCGAGATGACCTCGCGAACCCCGGGCGCGGTGTCGACCAGCACGTTGAGCGCCTTGCTGAACTGACGGGTCGGGGTCCCCCTGGGGACCCTCAGCTGGAGCTTCAGGTACTCGTCGAGGGCGCGGGCCCGGTCGACCACCGACGCCGACACCCCGGGGAGCACCTCGTGGGGGTCGGGACCGATGGCCTCGACCCCGAGGTGGAGGGCGAGGCCGAGCCCGTCGACCATGCCCATGGCAAGCACCCGTTGGCCCGCCCGCGCCGCGGCGATGGCGATGGAGGCGGTGACTGCCGACTTGCCGACGCCGCCCTTGCCGGAGACCAACAACAGGCGCCGATCGAGCACCGGGTCAGGCTAGTTGTCGGAAGGTACGCTGAGGCTCGTTCTCGACCGGGGAGGCGACGCGTGGCGCAGCTGGATGTGGACGAGTTCATCACCCGGTTCCGTGACCGGGCGGCGGCGGTCCGGGAGCGGGGGGTTCCTCCGCTGGAGGGCGAGGCGCGCCGCACCTTCATCCAGCAGATGGAGCTCGACCACCTCGACTACGCCTTGGTCGGCAGCGCCACCTGGACGGTGGAGGACGACCACCTCGTGCTGCGAATACCCCTGCGCTGAGCGGCCGCCGCCTTCCGGCTGCGGCTCAGGTCATCGGGTCGGGTGGCGTGTCCGAGGGCGGAGTCTCGGGGGTCATCGGCGGGGGCGGCGGAATGGCCGGTCCCGGGTCCATCACCCCGCTGGCCGGCTGGCCGCCGAGCGCCACGACCGCCCTGTCGGTGTTCTCGCCGATGCGGAACAGCATGGCGATCACCTCGAGCCACACCCGGAAGAAGATCAGGTACAGCAGCCCGCCGATGAGAGCGACGATGATGGCCCAGATCCCCGCCCCGAAGCTCCGTGAGAAACCGGCGACGATGAAAGAGATGGCCCCGAGGCCGATGACGATCGCGCCGATGATGTAGATGACCTTGATGAACTTCAGCGCGACGAACTGCTTGAAGTCCCAGTCGAACAGCCCGGCAAAGAAGCTCTTCGGCTCCATGTCTCCTCGCCCTTCCCTCGTCGATTTGGTACGGGAGCCTAGGCGAGGACCTCCCGGCCCCGCGGGATCGTCGCCAGGTCAATCGGGATCCGTGATGCCGGCGGCGGCGCGGCGGGCGGCGGCACGACGCTCCCCGCCGAGCCGGGCGAGGTCGTGGTCCTCGTGGTCGACGAACGTCATGGCGCCGGCGATCAGCCGGTGGCCCGCCTGCTCGGCGATCAAGCGGTGCATGGTCTGGGCGATCCGCCGGTAGTCGGGGTGGCCCCCCGCCTGGCTGCGGAGCTCGATGAGGTGGAAGGCCTCCCGCGCGTCGAGGTCGAGGACGAACCGGATCCGGTAGGCGAGCGGCACCACGTACTGGGCGACCTGTGGCCCGAGATCGCCGGAAATCGCCCCGTGCAGGGCGGCGGCGCGCTCCATCGCGTCCCGCCACCGGGGCTCGGCGCCGATCTCGGCCACCGCCGCCGGGGTGACGTACCCGTGGGTCGGGGTGAGCCGTTGCCACTCGACGGTGAGCATCCGGTGCCGCTGCAGGTCGCGGAAGATCCCGTAGTCGCAGAGGATGTCGAAGCGGTAGAAGGTGCGCTCGAAGCCGCGGCCCGGCTTGTGGCGCCGGTTGGCCCGGGCGCCGACGGCGGCGGCGACGAGTGCCGCCCGCTCTGCCTCACCCATGGCCCGCACCGTGTCGAGGAGCTGGTCGTCGGGGAGGTCGGTGTACGGGTAGAGGGCTGCCGCCGCCGTCTTCACCTCGCCGTCCGGATCCCAGTCGACCAGCGTCACTTCCGGCCGGCCGTCGGGCTCGCCCTCCAACTGCCCGGCACGCTCTTCGAGCCCGGCGGCGATGCCGGCGAAGTAGTCGATCCAGGCGCCGCCCCGTTGCGCGTTGTCCACCCTGTGGAGGAAGGCTGGGATCACCCGGCGCAACTGCTCGAGCATCATCGTCCCGTACCGGCGGACCTCCGACGAGGGATGGGCCGCCATGCGCATCAGCAGCATCTCGTAGCTCTGCCCGGTGCCGAATATGCCGACGTTCGACAGAGTGGAGGCGGGCAGGAGGCCGCGCAGGTCGTCGCAGGCCTTGGCCCTGATGGTCGACCGCCAGGTGAAGGCGGTGTCGCCGTCCTGGCGGGGGAACGCCGCCTCGTAGTACGGCACCAGCGACTTCACCAGGTCGGCGTAGGTGTCGAAGAGCCACTCCATCGTCGCCGCGTAGGCGGCGGCGTGGCCCGACCCGGCCACTTCGGGGGGCGTCATGTACCGGTACCGGTCGCCGATCCGCTGGTCGTAGAAGATGTAGCGGGTGCTCTGCTCCAGGTAGGCGGCGAGGCGGCCCCGCTCCAGCACCTTGGTCAGCACGTTGGACGCCTGCTCGCAGGCGAGGTGGGCACCGCCGAGCTGCGCCACCGAATCGTCGCCGTAGTCGGAGAACACCCGCCGGTAGAGGGCCTCGGCGCGATCGATGCCCACCTCACCGGTCTCCCCGCGCCGACCGGCGACGCCGCCCAGCCCCGCCTCCGTCGCCTCGACGAACTCGTCGAGGAAGAGGCGGCGCACCGACTTCGGGGAACGGCTGTACCGGGCGAACAGCGCCCCCTTCACCACCTCGGGCAGGTTGACGACGGCGAACACCGGGCCGTCGAGGTCGGTGAAGTGCGGGCGCAGCAGGTCCCGCTCGGCGTCGGTGAACGTCTCCTGGAAATAGGGCACGGAAGGGAGGTCGGTCACGGTCCGGTCGATCGAGGGAACTACAGCGCTGTGATTCACCCTACCAGCCGGGAGGCTTCCCACGCCCTACGACCGGCCGGTAGAGCCGGCGAATCGCGGCTCACCGGTATCCTGCCTGCATGATCTGGCTGCGGGTCCTCATCGGGGCGTTGATCGCCGTCGCCGTCGCCATCGCCGTGGTGCCGCTCGCCGTGCTCGCCGACCTCAAGGACGGCGGGAACGGTTGGGGCCTGTGCCCGCAGGGGCTGGCGGTGTGTCGCAACGGCTATTTCGCCGGTTTCGAGCTCCTCGCCGGCGTCGTGATCGCTCTGGGCGCCGTGCTCCTCGCCATCCACCTCTGCGTCAGGGCGCTGCGTCGCATGGAGCGCCACCAGGCGGCGCGGGACTTCGTCGCCAGTCAGCAGCAGGCATGGCTCCGCCAGCAGCAGGCATGGCAGCAGCGGGAGGCGTCGTGGACGGCGCAGTCCGCCATGGCGGCTTCGCCGCAGCTGCGGCTCGCCGTCTGCGGCTTCGCCGCAGTCGGGTGTTGCGGCTTCGCCGCAGTCGAGCGGCTCGCCCGGCGGCGACCGGGCGGCGCCGGCCGAGCCCAGCCTCTGACCCGGGTCGGCGGCGCTCGTGACCGAGGACCGCACCGAGCCCGATGAAACGGTGCGACGGCGCGCCCGCCTGGTGCTCACCCGGCTGACCAGGCGCTACCCGGAGATCCGGACCGCGCTCCACTACGAGAACGTGTGGCAGCTGCTCGTGGTCACCGTGCTCTCCGCCCAGACCCTCGACACCACCGTGAACCGGGTCGCCCCGGAGCTGTTCGCCCGCTGGCCCGAGCCCGAGGACCTCGCTGCCGCCAACCCGGACGAGGTGGAGGCGGTGGTCCACCCGACCGGGTTCTTCCGCCAGAAGGCCAAATCGGTGATGACGCTGTCCCAGGCGATCGTCGAGGAGCACGGCGGCGTGGTACCCAAGGACTTCGATGAGCTGACCGAGCTGCCCGGCGTCGGGCGCAAGACCGCCAGCGTGGTGGTCGCCGAGGCCTGGGACATGCCCGCCATCGCCGTGGATACCCACGTGAACAGGGTGAGCAGGCGGCTCGGGCTCACCGCCAACGACAAGGCGGTGAAGATCGAACAGGACCTCAAGGCTCTGTACCCGCGCCGCCGATGGTCGGGCATATCGATGCGGTTCATCCAGTTCGGGCGCGAGGTGTGCGACGCCCAGCGGCCCCGCTGCTGGGAGTGCCCGCTGCGCGACGTCTGCCCCTGGCCGCACAAGCGTCCCGCCCCATCGCCTTGACCGGCATGTCCGTCGTGTCGCTGCGCTCGCCACACGACCGAGCCATCTTCAGGCTGGCGATCCCGGCGTTGGGCGCGCTCGCCGCCGACCCACTGGTGGCTCTGATCGACACCGCCTATGTGGGGCGGCTGGGCAGCGCCGCCCTCGGGGCGGTAGCGGTGGCCGGCGCCATGTTCTCCGTCGCCGTGGCCGGCTTCAACTTCCTGGCGTACGGCACGACGCCACTGGTGGCCACCCGCCTGGGTTCCGGCGACCGGGAGGCAGCCGCCCGCATGGCCGGGGCGGCGGTGTGGGTCGCGGTGGTCGCCGGGCTGGTGGCGACCGCTCTCCTGCTGGCCTTTCCCGAGGTCCTGCTCGGCTGGCTTGGGGCGTCGGAGGAGGTGCTCGGCCCAGGCGTCACCTACCTCCGGATCCGCAGCGTCGGCCTGGTGGCAGTGCTCTACATCACCGCCGCCTCCGGGATCTTCCGGGGAGCCCAAGATGCGGTGACCCCGCTGCGCGCGATCCTGGTTCTCAACCTGGTGAACCTGGTGCTCGACCCGCTGCTCATCTTCGTGCTCGGGTGGGGGGTCGCCGGGGCCGCCTGGTCTTCCGTGGCCGGCCAGGTGGTCGGGGCGGCCATGCTCGCCGGGGTGCTTCGCCGGCCCGGCGCCCTCGGGTTCAGCCCCTCCCGCCCCCGGAGGGCAGACGTCGTGGCGCTGTCCACCGCCGGTAGCCGGCTCATCCTCCGTACCTTCGGGCTGCTGGCAGTGTTCACCGCCGCCACCGGGGTCGCCGCCCGGCTGGGGACCACCGCGGTCGCCGCCCACCAGGTCGCCAGTCAGCTGTTCCTCTTCCTGGCGCTGGTGCTCGACGCCATCGCCATCGCCGCCCAGTCCGTGGTCGGCAAGGCGGTCGGAGAGCACGACGCCCCGCTGGTTCGCCAGCTGGCCGACCGCCTCGTGGTGCTGGGGACCGCCGCCGGATTGATCCTCGCCGCCCTCGTCGCCGTCGTGGCGCCATGGCTGGGCCATTGGTTCACCCCGGATGAGGCGGTCGTCGCCGCCCTGGCCACCATCTACCCGCAGCTGGTGCTCATCCAGGTGCTCGGCGGGGCGGTGTTCGCCTGGGACGGCATCGTCATCGGCGCCACGGACTTCACCTACGCCATGGCCGCCACGGTCGCCCCGGCAGTGGTCACCCTCGTCTGGCTCGGTGGCGTGCTCGTCCTCGATGGCGAGCTGGGGGCGGTGTGGTGGGGCATCGTGCTCCTCATGGTGCTGCGCTCCGCGATGCTCGCCTGGTGGCATCGGGTCCGGCTGCCGACGGCGGCCGGGTTGCGCCCAGCCGAGTAGCGGGCCGACGTGACCGCCGGCGGATCTGCCAGCATGCCCGGTGCCGCCGCCCATTGACAGCAGGAGGAGAACGGTGCCGACAACGAGCTTCCCCCCGACCTTCGTATGGGGCGTCGCCACCGCCTCCTACCAGATCGAGGGCGCCGTCCACGCCGGCGGGCGCGGGGAGAGCATCTGGGACCGCTTCTCGCACACGCCGGGGAACATCCACAACGGCGACACCGGCGACGTGGCCTGCGACCACTACCACCGGTACGCCGAGGACATCGCCATCATGGCCGGGCTCGGGCTCGACGCCTATCGGTTCTCGGTGGCCTGGCCGCGGGTAGTCCCCGCCGGTGTCGGCGAAGTGAGCACCGCCGGGCTCGACTTCTACGACCGGCTGGTCGACGAGCTGTTGGGCAACGGCATCACGCCATACGTGACGCTGTACCACTGGGATCTGCCCCAGGCGCTCGAGGACGCCGGTGGCTGGCCGGCACGGGCGACCGCCGAGGCCTTCGCCGAGTACGCCTCCGTGGTGGCCGCCAGGCTCGGCGACCGGGTGCCCCGCTTCACCACGCTCAACGAGCCGTGGTGCTCATCCGATCTCGGCTACCGGGTCGGTGTCCACGCGCCGGGACGCCGCCAGCACCAGGCGGCGCTGGCTGCCGCCCACCATCTCCTGCTCGCCCACGGCCTGGCGGTGCCGGCGATACGGGCCGCCGCCCCGCGGTCGGAGGTCGGCATCACCCTCAACTTCGAGCCCAAGGCACCGGCGTCCTCGCATCCCCTCGACGTCGAAGCCGCCTTGGCGGCCCACGACCAGTACAACCGGTGGTTCCTCGACCCGGTGGTGGGCCGTGGATACCCGGCGCACGGTGCCGCTGCGTGGGGTTGGGACCAGCTCGAGGTGGCCGACGGCGACCTGGCGGTCATCGCCGCCCCCATCGACTTCCTCGGGGTCAACTACTACACCCGGCAGGTGGTGCGCTCGCCAGACCTCGACCCGCTGCCGGCGGCCTCGGCGCCGGAGCTGACCGGTATGGGCTGGGAGGTCTATCCCGAAGGGCTGACCGAGATACTGGAGTTCGTCGCCTCCCGGACGGGCGAGCTGCCCCTCTACGTGACCGAGAACGGGGTGGCCTACCCGGACGACCCGGAAGACCCGGGGCGCGACCCGCATCGGGTGGAGTACTTTCGCCGGCATCTCGTCGCCGCCCTGGCCGCCATCGACCGGGGCGTCCCGCTGCGGGGCTACTTCGCCTGGTCCCTGCTCGACAACTTCGAGTGGGGATACGGGTACAGCCAGCGGTTCGGGGTCGTCCACGTCGACTTCGTCACCCAGCAGCGGACGGTGCGGGACAGTGCCCGGTACCTCGCCGACGTGGCGCAGAGCGGATCGCCGACGTAAGGGGGATGGGAAACTCAACCGATCGGCTGATCGGATGTCTGGCCGGTCGGGCGATGCATGCGACGTGCCCTTGCCGCACTGTGGAGCGGAAGCTCAACGGAGGCGGGTGTGGCAGCGGTCATCGAAGTCGACAACCTGGTCAAGCGCTACGACGGGAGGACCGTCGTCGACAGCGTCTCGTTCCAGGTCGAGGTCGGCGAGGTCTTCGCCATCCTCGGGCCCAATGGCGCCGGCAAGACCACGACGGTCGAGTCGATTGCAGGGCTCCGCCGTCCGGACGACGGCACCGTCCGGGTGCTCGGGCTCGACCCCGGCGGGACGCCGCCGAGCTGAGGCAACGGGTCGGCGTCCAGCTCCAGGAGAGCCGGTTCGCCGACCGGGTACGGGTCGGAGAGCTGCTCGAGATGTTCGCCTCCTTCTACCGCCATCCGGTGCCGGTCGGCGGCCTGCTCGACGAGCTGGGCCTGGCCGAAGCCCGCCACCGGCGCTTCGCCGAGCTCTCCGGTGGTGAACGGCAACGGCTGTCGATCGCCGTTGCCCTGGTGGGCGACCCAGAGGTAGCCATCCTCGATGAGCTCACCACCGGGCTCGACCCGGTGGCGAGGCGGGAGGCGTGGTCGATCGTCGAGCGGCTCCGCCACCGCGGGGTGACCGTCGTCCTCGTCACCCACTTCATGGAGGAGGCGGAGCGTCTCGCCGACCGGGTGGCGCTCCTCGACGCCGGCCGACTGGTGGCCGTCGACACCCCCGGAGGGCTGGTCGACCGTGCCGGGGGCGCCCGGCGGCTCACCTTCCGTTCGGCGACACCCTTCCACCCCGACCTGCTCGGGAGCCTCGACGCGGTGACCGGGGTGGACGTGCGCGGCGACCGGGTGCTGGTGACCGGCACCGGCGAGCTGCTCGCCACCGTGGCGACCGCGCTCGCCCGCAACGGGATCGTCGCCGAGCAGCTGCAGGTCGAGCAGGTGACGCTCGACGACGCCTTCGTGGCTCTCACCGGCACCGTGCCGGTGCCCGGGCCGGAGATCTGAGGAGGAACCATGTCTGCATTCCGAGCACTCACCACCACCGAGGCCAGGGTGTTCGCCCGGGAGCCGGCCGGCGTCTTCTGGGGACTGGTGTTCCCCGCCGTGCTGTTGATCGTTCTCGGGTTCGCCTTCCCGGGCGCCCGGGAGCCGAGCGACGACCTGGGTGGGTTTCGACTGGTCGACCTCTACTCACCGATCGTGCTGACGCTGGGACTCGTCACGCTGGCCTTCGCCACGCTGCCGGTGATCCTGGCCACCTACCGGGAGCGAGGAGTCCTCCGCCGCATCTCCACCACGCCGGCGCATCCGAGGCTCATGGTGCTCGCCCAGCTGACGGTGCACCTGGCTCTGGCCGTGGCGGCGGCCGGCCTCGCTTTGATCGTGGCGCTGGTCGTGTTCTCCGTACCGGCGCCGGGGAACGCGGTCGGGTTCGTGGCGAGCTTCCTCCTGGCCGCCGCCGCCCTGCTCGCCGTCGGGATGGTGGTGGGGGCGATGGCCCGCACCGCCGCCTCGGGCCAGGGGATCGGCATGGCGCTGTACTTCCCGTCGCTGTTCTTCGCCGGCGTCTATCTGCCACGGGGGGCGATGCCCGAGGGCTTGCGGGTCGTCAGCGACCTGACCCCGAGCGGGGCCGCCGTCCAGGCCCTGACCGACACCTGGGCGGGCCGAGCCCCGACCGTCTCTAGTCTTCTCGTCCTGGTGGCGTTCGCTCTCGGGGGGGCGTGGCTCGCCGCCAAGCGGTTCCGTTGGGAGTGAGCCCGATGGTCGACACCGGACAGCCCGACCCGACCACCGACGCCGTGTCGCGGTGGGAGCGCGGCTTCGACAACGTGGTCGCCTGGGGCCCGTACGTCTCGCTCGCCTTCGGCGCCATCTTCGCCGTCATCGATCCGGACGCCTCGGGGTCGCCCGCAGTCACCCTCGGGTTGGTGGCGTTGGCGGCTGCGTGGGTGTACGTGATGTTCACCGACGCCCGGCGAAGGGGTCGAGACAGTCAGGCATGGGTGCGGGTGTACTTCGCCGGGTTGCTGGTGCTGGGGCTCCTGCTGATGATGAGCCACTCCTTGTTCTTCGTGTTCGTCATCACCGGGTTCCTCCACGCCTATCTCCTGCGGCCCGCACCGGTGGCGTTCGCCGGGGTGGCGGCCACCTCGATGGTGATCAATTCGCTGATCATCATCCCCGATCCGACAAGCGAAGAGCTGTGGTTCTTCGGGATCATCGTGGCGGTGCAGACCGTCGCCATCGGCTTCGGGATCGTCGGCGGCGAGAAGATCTCGGAGCTGAGCGAGCAGCGCCGCCAAGCGCTGGTGGACCTCAGGGAGGCCCAGGAGGAGAACACCGGGCTGCAGGCTCGGCTCGTCGCCCAGGCCCATGAAGCCGGGGTGGCCGATGAGCGGCAGCGGATGGCCAGGGAGATCCACGACACCATCGCCCAGGGGCTGATCGGGGTGGTGACCCAGCTCGAGGCCGCCGGGCATGTCGGCGACGACCCGGCCGAGGTGCGGCGCCGGATCGACAACGCCGCCCGGCTGGCGAGGGAGAGCCTCACCGAGGCGAGGCGTTCCGTGAGGGCCCTGGTCCCCGAGCCGCTCGAGGGTCGCGGCCTGGCCGAGGCGCTCGACCAATTGGTTTCCGAATGGGCGGCTCTCCATCGGGTCACCGCCACGATGTCGACCACCGGGACGCCGCAGACTCTCCACCCCGAGGTCGAGGTCACCGTGCTGCGGGTCGTCCAGGAGGCGTTGGCCAACGTGGCCAAGCACGCCGCCGCTACCCGGGTGGGGGTCACCCTCTCCTACATGGGCGACATGGTCACCGTCGACGTGCGCGACGACGGGGTGGGCCTCGGCGCCGGCGGCGATGGGACCGGTGGATTCGGGATGACGGCGATGCGCCAGCGGGTCGAGGCACTCTCCGGGGTGCTGCAATTCGAGTCAGGCCAGGAAGGCGGCACTGCGGTCTCGGCCAGCCTCCCGGCGCTCGCCCCGGTCGAGATCTCCCTGGAGGTGACCGGTGGGTGACCCGATCCGACTGCTGATCGTCGACGACCATCCGGTGGTCCGTGACGGGGTGCGCGGGATGTTCGCCGGCGAGGAAGGGTTCGAGGTGATCGGAGAGGCCGCCGACGGCGGCGAGGCCGTCACCAAGGCGGCGGCGCTCCGTCCCGACGTCGTGCTCATGGACCTGCGGATGCCGGGGGTCGACGGGGTCGCCGCCATCCGTCGCCTCGCCGAGGCAGAGCTCGACGTGAAGGTGCTCGTGCTCACCACCTATGAGAGCGACAGAGACGTCCTCGCCGCCATCGAAGCGGGAGCCACCGGCTACCTGCTGAAGGACGCCCCCCGCCACGACCTGCTCAATGCGGTGCGGGCAGCCGCCAGGGGAGAGGCGGTCCTCTCGCCCCGGGTCGGGGCCCTGCTACTCGACCAGGTGCGGCAGCCGCCCAGGGATACGGTGAGCCAGCGGGAGCTCGAGGTGCTGCGCCTGATCGCATCCGGTGCCACCAATCGGGACGCCGCCGAGCGGTTGTTCATCAGCGAGGCGACGGTGAAGAGCCACCTGCTCCACATCTACGCCAAGCTCGGGGTCAACGATCGGGCGGCTGCCGTCGGGGCGGCGTTCGACCGCGGGCTGCTCACCCCGGGCGAGCCGGGACGATGACTCAGTCCGGGCGGGCCTCCTCGACCCACGCCGGCTCCTCCACGTCGGCCGGGGTCGCGTAGGTCTCCACCAGGACCCGACCCTTCGTCTCGGGGAGCTGGAACACGAGCCACACCGCCGCCAGCAAGCCGAGCCCCAGGAAGGCGACGGTGCGGGACAGCCCGATGGTGTCGACCACGAGGGCGCCGATCAGGAACCCGAGGATCGACCCGACGATGCCGGCGTTGGTGATGAACCCACCGGCCGAGGCCCGCACCCGGGTCGGGAACAGCTCGGAGCGCTGGGCGGCGAACGCCGGGGTCAGCATCGTCGCCCCGAGGGTCCCGAGGAACACGGTCACCCCCAGCAACAGCGTCGAGTCGACGAAGTAGAAGCCGACCCCGCCTGCCAGCCCGACGAGGATGCCGAGGGCGGCGGCCTGGCGGCGACCCACCACGTCGGCGAGGCGCCCCCCGATGAGCAACCCGATCGTGCCTATCCCGGAGGCGATCACCAGCAGCCAGGTGGCGGACGTCGCCGTCCACTCCAGGTCGTTGACCAGCCGCTCGAGGACGAAGTTGAACGCCGGCGACGAGAACACGGCGACCAGGAAGGCGATGCCGCCCAGCGTCCACAGGTAGCGGCCTTCGCCGGTGTGCATGATGGCGTTGTATCCCGGCGCGGAGGAAGGCCGGGTGAACGCCCTGGTCTCCTCGAGGAACCGGTTGAGCAAGGGCAACACCAGCAGGCCGAGTGCGGTGAGCCCGAACAGGATCCGCCAGCGATCGGGGCCGGAGTCGGCAAAGGGGAGCAGGAGGAGGCCGAGGCCGGCGCCCACCGATCCGGCGATGGCGTAGAGGCCGATGCCGAAGGCCCGCCGTCCCGGCGTCAACTCCTCGGCCAGGATCACCACGGCGAGGGCGGCCACCGCCACCACCCCGATCCGGGTGAGCGCCTGGGCCAGCGTGAAGAAGATCGGGTTGGGGAGCAGCCCGGCGAGCAGGTTGCCCACCGGGACGAGGGCGAAGGCGACCAGGAAGACATCGCGGCGACCCTGGCGATCGGCGGCGAAGGCGAAGAGGATCCCGGCCAGCGACGCCAGCCTGGTGATCCCGAAGATCCAGAACATCGACCCTTCGCTGATGTCCATGGCCACCCGGGCGTACGGGAGGGTGGCGGAGATGACCGAGGCGCCGTAGCCGACCACGAAGGCGGCGATGCCCATGAGGAAGATGGTGCGGCGATCTCTCATCGAGAAGCCCGGGCCAGACTGTCCCGCTGTCCGCATGCACCTTCTCCGATCCGCCCGGTCGATGCCGGCCGGGCAGGTTACCGCCAGGGGGCCGTGACTCCGTGTACCTGATCGCACCGGGTTCATGGGAACATGCCGGCAGCCGGATGTCCCCGGACGCCGCTCTCCGCACGCGAGGGTCCGCCGGGGGGCGCCGCTCTGGACAACGGTCGCGGATGGCCCGAAGGACGCCGGAGGTCATGGACAACCTGAGCCTGCTCACCGCCGTCGCCGCCGGGGCGGCATCGTTCCTGTCGCCCTGCGTCCTGCCCATGGTGCCCGGCTACATCGGGCTGGTCTCGGGATACTCCGCCCAGGAGCTGCGGGCCGGCGAGGTGGAGTTGGGGCGGGTCACCCGCACCACCGGGCTGTTCGTGCTCGGCTTCACGCTGGTCTTCGTGCTGGTGTTCGGGGCGGCGGCGACCAGCATCGGGAGGCTGCTCGCCGTGCCCCAGTTCCAGTTCGTCTCCGGGGTGCTGATCATCCTGATGGGGGTGTTCGTGGCGGTGACCGCGGTATCGACCCCGCGGTTTCTGATGCCCTTGCTGCGGGAGCGGAGGCTCGCCGTCGACTCCGACCGCTTCGGCTCGCTGACGGCACCGGTGATGGGGGCGGCATTCGCCTTCGGGTGGACCCCGTGCATCGGGCCGTTCCTCACCGCCGCCCTCGCCCTCGGCGCCGCCAGCGACACGGTGGCCCGCGGGATGGTGGTGCTCACCTTCTATTCGCTCGGGCTGGGGATCCCGTTCCTGGTGACCTCGGTCGCCATCGCCGGGGCATACCGCAGCTTCGACCGGCTCCGACCCTTCCTGGTGCCGATCACGGTGGTATCCGGTCTGCTGCTCGCCGGGTTCGGGCTCCTCCTGGTCACCGGGAACGTCACCGAGCTCAACTCGTGGTTCAGCCGGTGGCTGACTCGCCTCGGCCTCGAAGGCCTGGCCGACGTATGACTGGCCCAGGTGTGATTGGCGCCGCGGTTACCCGGCGCGGTGGAGCCGACTCCTACGGCGACGTCACCGGCGAGTACCTGGCCCTCCGCACCGGCGCCGGCGCTGTCGCCGGCTGGCACGACCTGGTGTGGGTGCGCGGGCCGGACGCAGTGCGGTTCCTCGACGGGTTGCTCAGCCAGGCGGTCGAGCCCATGGCACCGGGGAGCGTGGCCCGGTCACTCCTGCTGTCGCCACAGGGCAAGCTGCGCGCTCCTCATCTCCTGCTGCGCGGCGTCGACGAGGTCGGCCTGCTCACCGATGCCGGCCGCGGGGTCATCGTCGAGGAGGACCTCCGCCGGTTCAAGATCCGGGTCGATGTCGCCATCGAGCCCGAGCCCGGTCCGGTGGTGGCCCTGTGGGGCCCGGCGGCGATGGCGATCGTCGACAGGGTGGTGGGTGTTGTCGCCGCCGAAGGCTGGGAGCGTCGCGGCGACGTGGTCGTCTCCTCGGTGCCGTTCGCCAGGGTGCCGCTGCCCCGGTTGGCTCTCGTCGGGGTGGGCATCGATTCGCTGATCGCCGCCGGGGCGGTGTGCTGTGGCCGGCTCGCCGCCGACGCGGTGCGCATCGAGGCGGGGGAGCCCTTGATGGGCGTGGACATCGACGAGAAGACGATCGCCCAGGAGGCCGACCTCGTGGATGGTGCCGTCGACTTCACCAAGGGCTGCTACCTGGGCCAGGAGCTGATCGCCCGCATCGACTCCCGGGGCCACGTCAACCGGCGCCTGCGCGGCGTGCGGCTCACCGCCAACGTCCTCCCGCCGGCCGGCGCCGAGGTCGTCGCCGATGGACCGGTTGGGGCGGTGACATCGATCGCCGAGTCGCTCACGCTCTCGGCGCCGGTAGGGATGGCGATGGTGCGCCGCCAGGTCGAGCCGGGCTCGCCGGTGAGCCTCCGATGGCCCGGCGGCGAGGCTCGCGCGGTGGTGGAGCGGCTGCCCCTCGATCCCACCCTGGGGGCGTGATGTGGTCGCGGGCGGGCGCGGCGGTGCTCGCCGGTGCCGTCGTGATGGCCGGCTGCAGCGGGTCGTCCGGCCTGACCGGCCGGGAGCTCTACGAGCAGTCGTGCGCCTCGTGCCACGGTGGTCTCGGCGGTGGCGGCGTGGGACCGGCGCTCGATGCCGGGTCCGAGGCCGCCTCGCTGACGGACGAGCAGATCGCCGGCGCCATCCGGGTCGGCCCGGGTTCCATGCCCGGGTTCGACCGCCTGACCGACGAGCAGGTCGACAGCCTGGTGGAGTACATCCGCACGGTTCAGGAATAGGCCCGATTCCGTCACACCCGCCGATCATCCTGATCGAACACACGTTCGCCGGTGACGGAGGGTCGGGTGCGATCCAAGGAAGAGTACGAGGCGGCTTTGGACCTGATCGACCAGGGCATCAACGACTGCGAGATCGGCCGTCGTCTCGGGATCTCGAGGGTCACCATCCGGGGCTGGCGCACGGCACGAGCTGCCGGCAGCGGCGGCCGCACGACTGCGTGGACCGGCAAGCGCCACGGTGCTGCCCCGTGCTTCCGATGCGCAGGCACCGCGCCCTTCGACCCGAAGGCGTACGCCTACCTCCTGGGGATCTACCTCGGAGATGGGACGTTGACGCGCCTTTCCGAGAGATGTCTATGACCTCCGCGTCTCGTGTGACCTCAAGTATCCGGACATCGTCAACGAGATCGCCACGGCGATCACGATCGTGCGCGGCTCGTGACACCGTCGGCTTTCGTCCACAGCCCGGGCTGCGTCGTCGTGCCAACGACCTACTGGAAACACTGGCCGTGCGTCTTTCCTCAGCATGGCCCGGCGCGCAAGCACGCAGCGAGTCGATCGACTCAGCGGACGTGGCAGCGCATGACGTGGTCGCCGCTCACCCGCGACGAGCTCGTCCGCGGGCTCGATCCAGTCCGGATGGCAACCGGCATGATCAATCAAGTGTCAGGAGACGGCTTCGCACCGGACCGAAGCGCTACCGAGTACCCGCGCTACATGTTCACCAACGCCTCGGAGGACATCCTCGAGGATCTTCACCGACGCCCTCGACCTACTCGGTCGTGCACTGGACACGCGACCACTCGTCGGGTACATCTCCGGTGGCCCGTCGCGACGACGTCGCCTACCTCGACACCTTTGTTGGGCCGAAGCACTGACCTCCTATAATCCTGCAATCGCCGGAGTGGAGAAATTGGCATACACGAGATCTCAAACACCATCGCGGGTAACCACGTGCGGGTTCGAGTCCCGCCTCCGGCACCGCCATCCGACTTCTGAACGCACCGCGACCGCCCATCGCCGGGCGCCGTCGTATCCTGGCCGGGTGCGCCGGATCGAGAAGAGGCTCTTCGCCATGAACGACGAGATCGCCGCCCTGCGGCGAGACGAGCGTCTGGCCGCAGAGGAGCTGATCTTCCACCAGCACCTCCACGACGACGCCAACCGCGACGCCCTCACGTCGGACAGCCCGCTCGACCGTGCCGATGCCAGGGAGACCGGCGCCGACGTCGCCAGGTTCGAGCGCCACGTCGCCGAGCTGGCGCACCGGCGGGAGCGTCTCGAGGTCGAGCGTGACCGGCTGCTGAAGAAGCTCACCTAGCGACCAGAGCTCCCAACTTTGAGCGAGTGGCGCCACCTCAGGTGTTCAATCGCTCAAAGTTGCATCGCGGTGGCGGACGTGCCGCCTCGGGTCGATCGCTGTCGTGTCGGGGCCGCTCCCTACACTCGCCGCGATGGCGACCCTCGCCCTCCTCGACGGCCACAGCCTCGCCTACCGGGCGTTCTACGCGCTCCCGGCGGACCTGGCCACGCCCGCCGGCCAGGTCACCAACGCCGTGTTCGGCTTCACTTCGATGCTCATCAAGCTGCTCGGGGACGAGCGACCCGAGGCGGTGGCCGTCACCTGGGACGTCCGCGGACCGCAGTTCCGCCGCGACCTCTTCCCGGAGTACAAGGCGCAGCGCGAGGCGCCGCCGGACCTGTTCCGCAGCCAGCTCCCGCTCATCCGCGAGGTGCTCGAGGCGCTCGACATCACCCAGATCGAGGCGCCCGGCTTCGAGGCCGACGACGTCATCAGCACGCTCGTGGGCAAGGCCACCTCGGAGGGCTGGAAGGTGATCGTGGTCACCGGCGATCGCGACTCGTTCCAGCTCATCGACGACGACACCACCGTGATGTACACCCGGCGGGGCATCTCCGACACCGTGATGGCCGACGAGGCATGGATCCGGGAACGCTACGGGATCGCCCCGACGCAGTACCTCGACTACGCCGCCCTCCGCGGTGACAGCTCGGACAACCTGCCCGGTGTGCCCGGGGTCGGCGAGAAGACCGCCACCAAGCTGATCGCCGAGCACGGCGACCTCGAGGGCGTCTACGGGCATCTCGACGAGCAGACCCCCCGAATGAAGGCGAACCTCGCCGAGAACCGCGACCAGGTGTTCCTCAACCGGCAGATCATGACGATGGTCGACGTGCCCGAGGTGGCCGCCACCGACCTCACCGCCCTGCAGCTGGGCGAGTGGGACCACGACCGGGTCCGCAAGGTGTTCGACGCCCTCGCCTTCCGGACCCTGTGGGAACGGCTGGTCGAGCTGGGCGGGCAGGGTGCGGTCGAGACTGCGGAGATCGAGGTGGAGGTGTCGACGGCCCACACCGCCGACGATCTCGTCCCGCTGGCCCGCGGCGGGCTCGTCGCCGTCTCCGCCGTCCACGACGGCGCCGACCTCATCGGGCTCGCCGCCGCCGCCGCCGACGAGGCCCGTTTCGTGCCCGTGGAGCGCTTCGCCATCGTCGCCGAGGCCCTCGACCGGACGGCGGCCCGCCTGGCCGGGCACGATGTCAAGCCGTTGCTCCGCGACTTCCTCGCCTCCGACCTGGAGGCGCCGCCGGTGGGGTTCGACACCGCCCTGGCCGCCTACGTGGTGAACCCGGGCCAGCGCGCCCCCGACCTCGAGGAGCTGGCCTACCGCGAGCTCGGGCTCGCCGTCGTCCCGCAGCCGGTCGATGTAGCCGAGCTGCCGCAGGGATCGTTCGACTTCGAAGCGCCCCCGGTCGAGGGCAGGCCCGACACCGCCTTCGCCGCCTCCGAGGCCGCCGCTCGCCGCGCCACCGCCGTCGCCGCGCTGATCGCCCCCCTCCGGGAGCAGATCGAGGTGCGGGGCGGTGGCGACCTCTACGAGGAGATCGAACTGCCGCTCATCGGGGTGCTGGCGCGCATGGAGGAGACCGGCATCGCCGTCGACCGGGCGGTGCTCACGAGGCTCGGTGACGACCTGCGCCGGCGGCTCACCGAGCTGGAGACCGCTATCCACTCCTCCGCCGGCGAAGCCTTCAACATCAACTCGACCCTCCAGCTGCGCGCCGTCCTCTTCGACCGCTTGGAGCTGCCGGTGCTGAAGAAGACCGCCAAGGGGGTGCCCAGCACCGACGCCTCCGTGCTCGAGAAGCTGCGCCAGGCGCACCCGGTCGTCGACCACCTCCTCCTGTACCGCGAGTTGGAGAAGCTCCGCTCCACCTATGTCGACGCCCTGCTGCCGCTGATCGAGGCCGACGGGCGGGTGAGGGGCCGGTTCAACCAGATGGCCGCCGCCACCGGGCGACTCAGCCAGGAACAGCCCAACCTGCAGAACATCCCTGTCCGTTCGGAGGAGGGCAGGGTCATCCGCACCGCCTTCGTCGCCGCCGAAGGGCACCGGCTGGTCACCGCCGACTACTCGCAGATCGAGCTCCGCATCCTGGCCCACCTCTCCGGCGATCCCGGGCTGGTGGAGGCGTTCCGGCATGGCATGGACATCCACCTGGCCACGGCCGCCCGGGTGGCGGGCAAGCCGGCGGCCGATGTGACCGCCACCGAACGGCGTCGCGCCAAGGTGATCAACTTCGGGTTGCTGTACGGGATGGAGGCATACGGGCTGGCGCAACGCCTCGACATATCCCGGCAGGAGGCCGAGGGCCATGTCGCCGCCTACTTCGCCCAGTTCCCCCGGGTGCGCGACTACATGCAGGGGATCGTCGACCAGGCCCGCACCACCGGGTTCACCACGACCCTCCTCGGGCGACGCCGCTACCTCCCAGAGCTGGCCAGCTCCAATTTCCGCCAGCGCCAGATGGGGGAGCGGATGGCGCTCAACGCGCCAATCCAGGGATCGGCGGCGGACATCATCAAGAAGGCGATGGTCGTGCTCGAGGAGGCGCTCGCCGTAGAGGGCGTTGGTGCGTCGATGCTGCTCCAGATCCATGACGAGCTGGTGCTCGAGGTCCCGGACGACATGGTCGAAGAGGCGACCGCGGTCACCCGCGCCGTGATGGAGGGCATCGTCTCGCTCGACGTGCCCTTGGTGGTGGACACCGCCACCGGCGCGAACCTCGCCGAGTGCAAGGCGGATTGACACAACGCGCTGACCCAACGGATCACCGGACCTGGTAGCCTGTGGCCGCCCCGTCGGGCTTCCCGCGCGCACGGAGGCAAGTCATCCTTCAAGGAGCTGATGCTGTCGCATGACGATCGAGAACGAGACGGAAGTGGAGGCCCTGGACCACGATGTCCGGGACACCGAAGCTCCCGCCCCCACCCGGGTCGACGGGGCTGACAGCCCGGAGACCCCCGAGACCCCGAGCACCGAAAACGTCCCCGTGACCGATGACCCCCCGGTGACCGACGACCTGTCGCCCGTCGCCGAGGCGATCGCAGGAGACGAGGCGACTCACGTCGACGCCGACGAGGCGATCGCAGGAGACGAGGCGACTCACGTCGAGCGCCGACGAGGCGATCGCAGGAGAAGCCGAGGCGACTCCCGTCGACGCCACCGAAGCGGCACCGGCCAAGGTCGACGACGCATCCGAGGAGGCCGGCGAGGAGAGCGTCCCGGCGCCGCGGAGCGATCGCGGTCTGCGACCGGCGATCACCGCCCCTCGTGACATCGGCCACGTCGAGGACGACCTGTCCGCCGACGACTTCGCCGAGGCGGTCGACCGCACCGTGTTCGAGTTCCGCGAGGGCGACATCGTGGCCGGCAAGGTGGTGCGGGTCGACCCGGACGAGGTGTTGATCGACATCGGCTACAAGTCCGAAGGCGTCATCCCGTCCAACGAGCTCTCGATCCGCAACACCGCAAACCCCTCCGAGGTGGTGACCGTCGGCGACGAGATCGAAGCGCTGGTCCTCCAGAAGGAGGACGAGTCGGGTCGCCTGGTGCTCTCCAAGAAGCGGGCGCAGTACGAGCGCGCCTGGGGCCGGATCGAGCAGGTCATGCACGACGGCGGGACGGTGACCGGGCCGGTCATCGAGGTGGTCAAGGGTGGCCTCATCGTCGACATCGGGCTGCGCGGGTTCCTGCCCGCCTCATTGGTGGACCTACGCCGGGTGCGCGACCTCTATCCGTTCGTCGGCGAGACGATCGAGGCCAAGGTCATCGAGCTCGACAAGAACCGCAACAACGTCGTGCTCTCTCGGCGCGCATACCTCGAGGAGGCCCAGGCCGAACAGCGCCAGGCGTTCCTCGGCGATCTCCAGCCGGGCGATGTCCGCGACGGAGTCGTCTCCTCGGTGGTCAACTTCGGCGCCTTCGTCGACCTCGGAGGAATGGACGGGCTGGTCCACGTCTCGGAGCTGTCTTGGCAGCATGTCTCCCACCCCAGCGAGATCGTCAACGTCGGCGACAAGGTCAAGGTGAAGGTGCTCGAGGTCGACCGGGACCGGGAGCGCATCTCGCTGTCGATCCGGCAGACCCGTGAGGACCCGTGGGACGAGTTCGCCCGTGACGTCGAGGTGGGCGCCGTCGTGGACGGCGAGGTCACCAAGACGGTGCCGTTCGGGGCCTTCGTTTCGGTGAGCGACGGCGTCGAAGGGCTGGTCCACGTCTCCGAGATCGCCATCCACCACGTCCCCAGCCCCGAGCTGGAGCTGTCCATCGGCCAGCAGGTCCGGGTCAAGGTCACCGAGATCGACATGGAGCGCCGGCGGGTCAGCCTGTCCATCAAGCAGGCGCTGCCCGAGTGGGAAGAGCGCTCGCAGTGGTCGGAACGGACCCAGCAGCCGCCCGCCCGCGAAGCGCCTCGCCCGCCCCGCGCCCCCCGTCGTGAGTTCCAGCGTGAGGAAGAGGAGACGCCGGCCGCCCCTTCCTTCAACGCCGATGCGTCGCTCGAGGCGATCCTCCAGGAGCTCAAGGAACGCGGCATAGGACGAAAGTAGGCGTCATATCAGACGGTCTACACTCTGCTGTTGTCTGGGACGGGGCCCGTGGGCGCCATGACCCCACGGTCACGTGCGTTGCGATCGCCGGGTAGAGGGAACTAGGTGCCCGAGGGGGGTTGTCGATGAGTCGTCGCACAGTGGTGTTGACGGTGGCGCTGATCTTGGCGGTGGTGGCCGCCGTCGCCGTCTGGCGATACCTGGCGTCGGTCGAGGACCAGGTGAGGGGCGATCTCGAAGAGGTGCTGGTCTACAAGGCCACGTCGCTGATCGCCGACGGGACCGCGGGCACCGAGGCGAGCAGCTCCATCGGCACGTCCCCGGCCCTGGTCCGGGACGTGGTGTTCGAAGGCTCGACGATCGTGTGCGCCGGCCCGGTCGACCCGGCGACGGCGTCGGACCCGACGGTGTGCGACGACAACCCGAGCGACATCGACGAGCTGCTGACGGGCGGCGTCGCCGCCGGGCCGATCAGCGAGGGCCAGGTCATCACCACCGACATGTTCGTCGAGGCCGGTGCCTCCGACCCGGACCGGCTGGCGACCGACGTGCCCGAGGGGAAGATGGCCGTGGCGATGAGCCCCGACGAGGTGGGCGCCGTCGGCCAGTTCGTGGAGCCCCTCGATCGGGTCAACGTGCTGGCGACCCTCACCTTCGGCGTCGAGAGCATCAAGGAGCTGCTCTCCAACCCGGAGACCCGCGAACTGCTGCTCGAGGGTGCCGTGATCCCCGAGTTCCTCACCAACACCGAGGTCATCGAGACGACGAACGAGGAGGGCGAGGTCGTCACCGAGGTGTCGGAGGACGCTCTTTCCCAGATCGCCGCATCGCTCCCCGACACGGTGACGTTCACCAGAACCATCCTCCAGAACATCCCTGTCCTCGCCGTCGGCTCGGCCTCGGTGTCGAACCCGCAGGAGACCGTCGACGAGAACGGCGACCCGGCCACGGTGACGTCCGTGGTGCTCGAGGTCCTCCCCGATGAAGCCGAGCTGCTCGAGTTCGCCCGCCAGAACGGTGTCCTCGGGTTGAGCCTGCTCCCCGCCGAAGGCGAGTACACCGAGCTGGACCTCACCGGTGCCACCATGGAGGACGTGACCCGTTTCGCCGAGCGTCTCATCACCGCATTGGAGAACGCCGATGGCGGTTGATCGCTCCTGGTCCGTCCTGCTCGTCGACACCGAGGCAGGGTTCGTCGACGACACCAAGGGCCTGCTGAGCGATCACGCCGTCCATACCGCCCGCAACATGAGCGACGCCCAGCGTCGCCTGGTCGAGGAGACCATCGACGTCGCCATCGTCGGGCCGGGCTACGGGCGAACCGACGCGGTGCGCGAGATCACCAGCCTCTTCGAGCTGAAGCCGAGCCTCCCGGTGATCGTGGTCAGCGACGAGATGACCACCGAGCTGCTCCGCACCGCGATGCGGCTGGGGATCAAGGACGTCCTGGAGACTCCGATCACCACCGACAAGCTGCGGGACTCGCTCGGGCTGCTCGACCGTGAGGGCGACGAGGAGAGCGAGGCCGTCGACTGGCGGCCGCGGATCGGCAAGGTAGTCACCATCATGTCGCCCAAGGGCGGCGCCGGGAAGACGGTCACCGCCACCAACGTGGCGGTGACACTGGCCGAATGGGCCGGCCCCGACCAAGTGGTGGTGATGGACGCCGACCTCCAGTTCGGCGACATCTGCATCGCCCTCCAGGTCGACCCCAAGCACACCCTGGTCGACGTCTCTCGCGACATCGAGAAGCTCGACGAGGAGCTGCTCGGCAGCCTGCTGGCCCGCCATCCCAGTGGGCTCCGGGTGCTGGCGGCACCGCTCGAGCCTGCGCTCGCCGACGAGGTGTCCACCCCGGTCGTCGTCCGCACCATGGGAATGCTGCGCAGGATGTTCGAGTACATCGTCGTCGACACCGCTCCATTCCTCGACGAGCCGGTGCTGTCGATCCTCGAGCGCAGCGACGCCGTGCTGCTGGTGGTCGACATGGACCTCCCCAGCGTCAAGAACGCCAAGCTCGCCCTCGACACCCTCCGGCTGATCAAGTTCCCGTTCGAGAAGATCCGCCTGGTCCTCAACCGCAACAACTCCAAGGCCCGGCTCGACGTCGCCGAACTGGAGCGGTCGCTCGGGCTCAAGGTGGAGGCATCGGTGGTATCCGACAAGCTGGTGCCCCGGTCGGTCAACGAAGGCGTCCCCGTCGTGCAACTCAACCCCCGCTCACGGGTGGCGCGCGACTTCCGGAACGTCACCAAGCTGGTGTACGACGGCTCCCCGGCGTCCAGTGGCGGCGAGCGGACCAGCCGCCGGCTGAGGAGGTAACGCGATGACGCTGGGCGACAGGGTCAAGGCGGCCCGGGATGCCGGGCGGACCATCGAGGGCCAGCGGCTCGAGGCTCGGCAGGACCTCCGCCGCCGCCTCCACTACAAGGTGGTCGAAGGGCTCGGCCCCACCCTGTACGACCGCCACATCTCCGACGGCGAGCTGAAGACCCGGGTCATGGAGATGCTGGAGTGGGCTTTCGACCAGGAGGAGTCGGTCCCGCTGGCCCGCTCGGATCGGGTCGTCCTGCTCCAGGAGATCGCCGACGACGTCCTCGGCTACGGGCCCATCGACCCTTACCTGCAGGACCCCAACGTGACCGAGGTCATGGTCAACGGTGCCAACCAGGTCTGGGTGGAGCGAGCGGGCATCATCCACCTCACCGACACCAGGTTCGTGGACGCCACCCATGTCGAGCGGATCATCGAGAAGATCGTCGGCCAAGTGGGCCGGCGCATCGACGAGTCCAACCCGATGGTCGATGCACGGCTTCCCGACGGGTCGCGGGTCAACGCGGTCATCCACCCGCTCGCCATCGGCGGGCCGTTCCTCACCATCCGGAAGTTCGCCGTCGAGCCGTTCACCGTGGACGACCTCGTCGAGAACGGCACCATGACCAACCAGGTGGCCGGGTTGCTGCGACGGAGCGTGACCGGGCGGATCAACATGATCGTGAGTGGGTCCACCGGGTCGGGCAAGACCACGATGCTCAACGTGGTCTCCAGCTTCATCCCCGACAACGAGCGGATCGTCACCATCGAGGACGCCGCCGAGCTGCAGCTCAACCAGCTCCACGTGCTCTCCATGGAGCAGCGCCCGGCGAACCTGGAGGGCAAGGGGGAGGTCTCGATCCGCGACCTGGTGCGCAACGCGCTGCGCATGCGTCCCGACCGGATCATCGTCGGCGAGGCGCGCGGCGGCGAGGCGCTCGACATGCTCCAGGCGATGAACACCGGCCACGACGGCTCGTTGACCACCATCCACTCGAACTCGCCCCGCGACACGCTGTCCCGGATCGAGACCATGGTGTTGATGGCGGGCATGGACCTGCCGGTGCGGGCGGTGCGGGAGCAGATCTCCTCGGCGGTCGACCTGATCATCCACCTCCACCGGATGCGCGACGGCACCCGGAAGATCACCCACGTCACCGAGGTGGTGGGCATGGAGTCGGACGTCGTCACCACCAACGACCTCTTCCGGTTCGACTACGGGATGGGTATGGACCAGGACGGCCGGTTCCTCGGCAGGCTCAAAGCCACCGGCTTCCGACCCCACTTCCTCGAACGGCTCGAGGAACAGGGGATCGAGCTCGCCGCCGACCTGTTCGAGCCCGAGCCGTTCGTGGCCAGGGCCCGATGAGCCTGGTGCTGTTAGACCTCGTCGCCACCGCAGCCCCCGACATCGGCGTCGAGGGACGCACCTGGGTCGTACTCGGTGTGTTGTGCGGCGGCGTGGCGATCTTCCTGCTCTTCTACCTGGTGCTCAGCGGCCGTTCGGTGGAGAGCAACCTGGACACGCGGCTGTCGGCCTACAGCGACGAGGAGGTGCCGACAGGCTGGATGGGTCGGATCAGACTGCTCCGTCGGTTCGCCGTCACCGCCGAGCGGATGGCGGAGCGACGCGGGTTCCTGTCGCAGATCGAGACCGCCCTCGACCAGGCGAACCTCAACCTGCGTGCCGGCGAAGCGATGGCGGCCCTGCTGCTGATCGCCATCCTGGTCGGGCTGGTCGGCCTGGTGATCTTCGGCAGCCTGCTCACCGCCGTGATCATCGCGGTCATCGCCGTGGTGACGGCCGCCTACCTGGTGGCGGCGGCGGCCTCACGCCAGCGACGCCGTTTCGAGGAGCAGCTCCCCGACACGCTGGCGCTGCTCGCCACTTCGCTGCGGGCCGGGTACTCGATGCTCCAGGCGCTCGACGCCGTCGCCCAGGAGGCCCCCGACCCCACCGCCCGCGAGTTCTCCCGGGTGCTCAACGAGATCCGGCTGGGCCGCTCGGTGGCCGAGGCGCTGCAGGACTCGGCGGTGCGCATGGACTCGGTCGACTTCGACTGGGTGGTGCTCGCCTTCACCATCCAGCGGGAGGTGGGCGGCAACCTGGCAGAGGTGTTCGACACCGCCGCCGACACGATGCTGCAACGTACCAGGATGCGGCGGGAGATCCGGGCGCTCACCGCCGAGGGCCGCATCTCCGCCCTGGTGCTCGGGTCGATGCCGTTCCTGATCCTCGGCTTCCTCTTGGTCGTGAATCCCGACTACGTCGCCCCGCTGTTCGAGAGCACTGTCGGGATTGCGGCGCTGATCGGGTCAGGGCTGCTGCTCATCGTCGGGCTCATCTGGATGGCACGCATCGTGAAGACTGACGTGTGATGGGCTGGACCGGGATTGCCGCCATCGTCTTCACCGCCCTGGCGGTGGCCTACATCGCCTACGTCAGCGGACGATCGCTGCAACGTGCCTCCGACAGCGCCAACAAGAGGGTGGCCGGTCTGGGCGGGACGACCGATGTCGCCGACCTGCCCTTCCGCGACCGGGTGCTGGGGCCGATGGGGCAGCGCATCGGTGCGCTGGGGATGCGGCTCTCTCCACAGGCCTGGATCGACCGCTCCCGCCGCCGGCTGGTCCGCGCCGGTTGGTACCCCGACATCGACGAGACCTCGTGGGCGGCGATCAAGCTGGTCACCTTCATCGGGTGTGCTCTGCTCTTCATCCTTCTCGCCCTGGTGGTCGAGGGCGCCGCCCAGTGGCTGGTGTTCTTCATCCTCGCCGTCATCGGCACCGTCGGGCCTGATCAGCTGCTCAACCGGCGCGTCGACGAGCGGGTGGGCGCCATCGAGCGGGACCTGCCGGACATCATCGACCTCATGGTCATCTCCATCGAGGCCGGGCTCGGGTTCGACTCGGCGCTCGACCGTGTCGTCCGGCACGTGCCCGGCGAGCTGTCCGACGAGTTCGCCCGGATGATGCAGGAGAACAGGGTCGGGGTGAGCCGCTCGGAGGCGATGCGCAACCTGGCGAAACGCACCGATGTCGACGACCTCAACTCGTTCATCCTCGCCCTCAACCAGGCGGACAGCTTCGGGGTGAGCATCGGGAAGATGCTGCGGGTGCAGGCCGAGGAGATGCGGATCGGCGGCGTCAGCGCGCCCAGGAGCGGGCGTTCGCTGCCCCGGTGAAGATGGTGTTCCCCCTCGTCCTGTGCGTGTTCCCTGCATTGTTCGTTGTGATGCTGGGGCCGGCGGCGATCAACGTGGCCAACAACCTGCTCGGCGGGTGAGCCAGACCGGTTGGCGAGATCGGGGTGCCTGACGCGGGTCAGGGGCCCGAGGGCCCCTGACAGCTTCGTTGCCCCGGCTGAGTCAGCCGCCGAACATCCCGGTGAACTGCTGAAAGCGGGCTGCGACGTTGACGCCGAGTACCTGCACTGCACCTACGGCGACGAGAGCGATCAGCCTACGAGGAGTGCGTACTCGACGAGGCTTGCCCCGACCTCGCTCACGGTCGAGTCGTCGAGTGCCGCCGCACGTCTGTATGCATCCTCGGAGTTACGCACCTTCTCCCCCAACCTCGGGTGCCAAGTCCAAGCCACGACTACCGGCTCAGCCGCCGACCTCGTTGGCGATGTCGGTGAGCGTGGCGTCCGTGTTCTGGCCGAGCAGCGTGATGCCGCCGATCGCGATCAAGGCGATGAGGGCGACCAGCAGGGCATACTCCACAAGGCTCGCCCCACGCTCGACGTCCCTGACCATCAGGGTCCTCGCGCTCACATAGAGTTTCATCATTGCATCAGACATGGTTACCCCACCTCCTCTCGCTGTCGCCGATGCACGTCGAAGTTTACCTGCTTCCCGGACGATAGGGATGGTCCGGGCGACCTATCTCACCAACTTCTCATCCGTGGGCGGGGAGCCGCGGGTGAGGCAGACTCGACGGTGTCAGGAGGGTTCCTTGTGCAGTCCCAACCGGATCGCTTCGACCGCCGCCTGGGCGCGGTCGGCCACCGCCAGCTTCTCGTAGATGTTGGCCAGGTGGTTCTTCACCGTCTTCTGCGAGATGTACAGCTGGTCGGCGAGCTCGTCGGTGGCGCTCACCCCGGAGGCGAGCAGCTTGAGGATCTCCCGCTCCCGTGCCGTGAGGGATGCGGCGCCCTCGTCGAGCTGTGGCGCCCGGTGCCGGTCGAGCACCTCAGCGAGCTGCTCGTCGTCCATCAGGTCCTCGCCGGCGGCGGCCGCTCGCACCGCGGCGGCCAGGTCGGGAAGCGGCGTCGCCTTGGAGAGGAAACCGACTGCGCCGGCCGCCTTGGCCTGGCGTCGTTCCGCTTCGCCGGTGTGCATGGTAACCACCACCGCCGGGATGTCGCCGGGTAGCTCCCGCAGAGCGGCGATCCCCGACACCTGGGGCATCTCGATGTCGACCAGGAGCACGTGCGGTCGATGGCGCCGTACCGCATCGGGGAGCTCGGAGCCGTCGATGGCGGTGCCGACCACCCGGATATCGGGGATGCTGTCGAGTGCCTCGGCCAGGCTCTCCAGCATCAGACGGTGGTCGTCCGCGATGAGGATGTCGATCACGATGGGGGGCACGCTCCTATCGGGTGTCGTCCCCCCACGTTACCGTCACCCGGGTCCCGGCACCGGGCCGGGACGAGATGCTGAGGTCGCCACCGATGGCGACGGCCCGTTCCTGCATCCCAACCAGCCCGAAGTGCCCGGCGTAGGCGAGTTGCGGGTCGAATCCGTGACCATTGTCGACCACCGCCAGCTCGCCATTGGCGCCGTCCACGATCCCTTCGATGCGGATCTGGGTCGCCTCCGAGTGGCGGGCGGCGTTGCGCACCGCCTCCACCAGCACCGAGCCCACCTCGGCGGCGGTGGCGCCGTCGGCGGCAGACCGCTCGTCGATGGCGACCACCACCCGCGGGGCGTGGTCGCCGAGCTCGGTGACGATGCGGTGGACGTGGTCCATCACGGTGGTGGTGTCGGCCCGGCGCAGGTCCGCCACGGTGGCCCTCACCCGTTCCACCAGGTCGGTGATCTCCCCGCGCAGCTTGCGGAGCTCGGGGGTGAGCCCCGGATCCGTTCTCGTCTGCACCATCACGTCGACGACCAGGCCGAGCGAGGCGAGTGCCGGCCCGATGTCGTCGTGGAGCTCGCGGGCGACCCGGCTGCGCTCGTCCTGCACCGACCGCCGGGCCACCGTGCCCAGCAGCTTGATGTTGTCGAAGGCGAGGGCGACGCCGGAGAGGCTGCTGTCGATATCGTCCTTGTGCTGGGCGAGGTCCATGCCGTCGACCGGCCACAGGTGCACCATGCCGACCGGGCGCCCGCCGGAGATCAGCGGGTACTCGGCCGGGCCGGCCCCGTTGCTCGAACGATGTCCCCAGGTGGAGACCGGACCATCGTCGCCGTTCATGGATACTTCGCCGCCGGCGATGGGCAGCCGGGCGGCCAGGTCGAGTAATGCCGCTTCGCCGACGGTGGAGGGGCTGAGCTCGTTGGTGCCCGCCACCTCGGCCAGCTCGACCAAGAGCGAGTGGGCCTCCTCGAGGCGGTCGAGCCGTTCGATGTCGAGCTGTGAGGCTCGCAGGGCCGCCGCCGACTCCTCGCGCTCGACGACCAGGATGCGCCGGGCCTGGGCGAAGGCGGCGCCCATCAACAGGTAGAAGGCCACCGCCTGCACCGCGTCGAGAAACGGCAGCCCTTCGACGATGACTATCGCCAGGTAGCCGAAACTGGCCAGCAACGCCACCTCGATGCCCACCCGGAAGCCCATGAAGGCGGAGGCGAAGAAGATCGGCACCGACACCATCAGCACGTACCCGGGGTTGCCGGCGTCGGTGAGGTAGACGGCGGTGAGTGTCGCCACCACACCGGCGATCGCCAGCACCTCGCCGGGCACCCCGACGTCTCGCCACTTGCGGGGGACGGTCTGCATCACGAGTACGTAGGCGCCGGTGACCACCGCCGCCACCACCAGCTCGACCCCCGTGTTCTCGGATAGGGCGCTCTGGAACACGGCGAGCGCGTACGAGCCGATCATCAACACCGCCAGGATCCAGTCGAACCTGGTCTCCCATGCGCTCCGCTCGGCCCTCGGCATGGTCCAAGGGTACAGTCGCCGGGTGACAGAAACGGCTCGATCCGGGCCCGACTCGCCACTTCGCCGGCTGGTGATCGTCGGACCGCTCGGTTCCGGCAAGTCGGCGGTGGCGGCCTTGCTCGCCGACCGGGGAGCCTTCGTGGTCGACGCCGACACAGTCGGCCACGCCGTCCTCGCTCCCGGCGGCGAGGCATTCGCCGCGGTGGCCGAGCGGTGGCCTTCGGTCGTCGTCGACGAGGCGGGTGGTCCGGTGGTCGATCGGGCCCGGCTGGCCACTGTCGTCTTTGCCGACCGCGCCGAGCTGGCTGCGCTCGAAGCGCTCACCCATCCCCACATCGCCGCCCGGATCGAAGTACTGGTCGCCGGTGCGCCCGACGGGGTCACCGCGGTCGAGATGCCGCTGATCGACCCGCCCCTGCCCTGGCACCGCCTCGTGGTCCTGGCCCCGACGCCGCTGCGGTATCGCAGGGCGGTGGAGCGCGGCATGGACCCGGAGGACGTGACCAGGCGGATGCAGGCCCAGCCCGACCTCGACGAGTGGCGGGCGGCGGCCGACTCCGTGATCGACAACGACGGGACATTCGAGGACCTCGAGGCCGTCGTCGACCGCTGGTGGACCGCCTGGATCGACGCCATCGTCCTGCCCGACCAACTTTGAGCGAGTGACGCCACTGGGTGTGTTCAATCGCTCAAAGTTCGCTTCGGGCTTTGGCAGTTAATCCAACTTTGAGCGAGTGACGCCACTGGGTGTGTTCAATCGCTCAAAGTTGGCGGGGGCGGTGAGGTGGTTCGGCGTTTCCTGTCGGGGGCCGCCGGTACCCTGGGCGGATGCCGCCGTTCGTGCTCAAGTCCGAGTTCGCCCCGGCCGGGGACCAGCCGCAGGCGATCGCACGGCTGGCCGAGGGCGTCGCCCGCGGCGACCGGTTCCAGACCTTGCTCGGCATCACCGGGTCGGGCAAGTCGGCCACGATCGCCTGGGTGATCGAGCAGACGCAGAAGCCGACGCTGGTGCTCGCCCCCAACAAGGCGCTCGCCGCCCAGCTGGCCAACGAGTACCGCCAGTTCTTCCCCGACAACCGGGTGGAGTACTTCGTCAGCTACTACGACTACTACCAGCCCGAGGCCTACATGCCCTCGACCGACACGTACATCGAGAAGGAGTCGACGATCAACGACGAGATCGACCGGCTCCGCCACTCGGCGACGGCGGCGCTGCTCACCCGGCGCGACGTGATCATCGTCGCCTCGGTGTCGGCGATCTACGGCCTGGGCTCGCCCGAGCAGTACGAGGGCCAGCTCCTCAGGCTGGTCCAAGGGGTGCAGCTCCCCCTCGACTTCGCCGTGCGACGCCTCGTCGACATCCAGTACGAGCGCAACGAGGTGAACCTCATCCGTGGCCGGTTCCGGGTGAGGGGGGACACCCTGGAGGTCTTCCCTTCATACGAGGAGACGGTGTACCGGGTCGAGTACTTCGGCGACGAGGTCGAGCGCATCCTGCAGATGAATCCGGTGACCGGCGAGGTCATCGGCGAGCAGTCCGAGCTGTGGGTCCTCCCGGCCACCCACTACGTCACCGAGCGGGAGCGGATGCAGAAGGCCATCGCCGGCATCGAAGTCGAGCTGGCCGAGCGGCTGGCGGAGCTCGAGGGGCAAGGCAAGCTGCTCGAGGCCCAGCGGCTCCGGATGCGGACCAACTACGACCTCGAGATGATGCGGGAGATCGGGACCTGTGCCGGGATCGAGAACTACTCGCGCCACCTCGACGGGCGCCAGCCGGGACAGGCCCCGTACACGTTGCTCGACTACTTCCCCGACGACTTCCTCACCGTCCTCGACGAGAGCCACGTCACCATCCCGCAGATCCACGGGCAGTTCGCCGGGGACCGGAGCAGGAAGGACGTGCTGGTCGAGCACGGCTTCCGCCTGCCCAGCGCCGTCGACAACCGGCCGCTCACCTTCGAGGAGTGGTACGAGCACACGCCACAGGCGCTGCTCCTGTCGGCCACCCCCGCCGCCTGGGAGATCGAGCACTCGAGCCAGGTCGTCGAGCAGATCATCCGCCCCACCGGGCTGGTCGACCCTGCGGTGGTGGTGAAGCCCACCAAGGGCCAGATCGACGACCTGATGGAGGAGGTGCGCGCCCGGGCGGAGGCGGACCAGCGGGTGTTGGTGACGACCCTCACCAAGAAGATGGCCGAGGACCTCACCGACTACCTGCTCGAGCTGGGGCTCCGCGCCCGCTACCTCCACAGCGAGATCGACACCCTGGAGCGGGTGCAGATCCTCCGCGAGCTGCGCCTTGGCGAGTACGACGTCCTCGTCGGGGTCAACCTGCTCCGTGAGGGCCTCGACCTGCCCGAGGTGTCGTTGGTGGCGATCCTGGACGCCGACAAGGAGGGCTTCCTGCGCTCGGAGACCAGCCTGGTGCAGACCATCGGCCGCGCCGCCCGCAATGTCGAGGGCGAGGTGATCATGTACGCCGACGGCCTCACCGACTCGATGCGGAAGGCGATCAACGAGACCAACCGTCGCCGCGGGATGCAGACGCGTTTCAACGAGGAGCACGGCATCGACCCGCAGACCATCCGCAAGAAGGTGTCTGACATCCTGGAACTGGTCCAGAGCGGGGACACGGCGACGAGCAACCGCCGAACCAGGGAGCTGACCTCGCGCACCCCCGTCGACCTGTCCCACGACGACCTGGTGCGGTTGATCCAGAGCCTCGAGGAGGAGATGCACGAGGCCGCCGCCGAGCTGCGGTTCGAGTACGCCGCCCGGTTGCGCGACGAGGTCAACGACCTCAGGCGCGAGCTCCACGACATCGTCGACGCCAGTCGGTAGCCGGTTTTCCCACCCTGTTCGGGGAAATGGGCCCGCCGATCGTGTCGTACCCTCCCGGTACACTCGCCGGACGGCGACCGGGGGCCTGGTTCGGTGGCGAGCGACAAGATCGTGGTCAAGGGTGCGCGGGAGCACAACCTGCGCAACGTCGACCTGGAGCTTCCCCGTGACACGCTGATCGTGTTCACCGGGCTCTCCGGTTCGGGCAAGTCGTCGCTGGCGTTCGACACGATCTACGCCGAGGGCCAACGGCGGTACGTGGAGAGCCTGTCGGCGTACGCCCGCCAGTTCCTCGGCCAGATGGACAAGCCGGCGGTCGACTTCATCGAGGGCCTGTCGCCGGCCATCTCGATCGACCAGAAGACGGCGAGCCGCAACCCGCGGTCGACCGTCGGCACGGTCACCGAGGTCCACGACTATCTCCGGCTCCTCTACGCACGGGTGGGCGTGCCCCACTGCCCCAACGACGGCACCCCGGTGGCCCGCCAGACCCCGCAGATGATCGTCGACCAGGTGCTCGACCTCCCCGAAGGCACCCGCTTCCAGGTGCTGGCCCCGGTGGTCCGTGGCCGGAAGGGTGAGTACGAGTCGCTCCTCAAGGACCTCGCCAAGGACGGTTTCGCCCGTGCCCGCATCGACGGCGAGAGCCACGACCTCACCGAGGACATCAGGCTCGACCGCTACTTCCAGCACACCATCGAGGTGGTGATCGACCGGCTGGTCCGCAAGGACGGCATCGAGCGGCGGCTCACCGAGTCGGTGGAGACGGCGCTCGGGTTGGCAGACGGCATCGCCATTGTCGACATCATCGACGGCCCGACGCTCAGCTTCAGCCAGGCATACGCCTGTGCCAGGTGCGGGCACTCGTTCGAGGAGCTCCAGCCCCGCAACTTCTCGTTCAACAGCCCGTACGGGGCGTGTCCCGAGTGCCACGGCATCGGCACCCGGTTCCAGGTCGACCCGAGCCTCATCGTCGGCCAGCCGGGCCGGACCATCGCCGACGGGGCCATCGCCCCGTGGGGGGGCCGGCACCGGATGCGCTACTTCCAGCGGCTCCTCGCCTCGGTGGGCGAGGAGATGGGGTTCGACCTCGAAACGCCCTTCGAGGACCTGGCCGAGCGCCATCGGCAGTTCATCCTCTACGGGGGCGACGAGCGGGGCCGTTTCACCGTCAGCTACCAGAACCGGTTCGGCCGCACCCGGCGCTACCAGGCGGAGTACGAGGGCGTCGTCCCGTGGGTGGAGCGGCGCTACCGCGACGCCGAATCGGACGCAGCTCGAGACCAGTACACCGAGTTCATGCGCGAGGTGCCCTGCGACGCCTGCGAGGGAGGCCGCCTCAACCCGGTGTCGCTCGCCGTGACCGTGGCCGACCGCAACGTCTTCGAGGTGTCGTCGATGCCGTTGCGCCTTGCCATCGCCTTCTTCGAGGAGCTCGAGCTCGACGAGCGGGGTCGCGCCATCGCCGAGCCGGTGGTGAAGGAGATCGTGGCCCGGCTGCGGTTCCTCGTCGACGTCGGGCTGGAGTACCTGACGCTGATGCGGTCGGCGGCGACCCTGGCCGGCGGGGAGGCGCAGCGGATCAGGCTGGCCACCCAGATCGGCTCCGGCCTGGTGGGGGTGCTCTACATCCTCGACGAGCCGTCGATCGGGCTCCACCAGCGGGACAACCACCGCCTCATCGAGACCCTGCTCAGGTTGCGGGACCTGGGCAACACCCTGATCGTGGTCGAGCACGACGAGGAGACCATCCGCATCGCCGACCATGTCGTCGACATCGGGCCCGGTGCAGGTGAGCACGGCGGGGCAATCGTGGCCGAGGGCTCGCTGGCGGACATCGTGGCCGAGCCCACCTCCATCACCGGCGACTACCTGGCCGGGCGCCGGTCGATCCCGGTCCCGGAGCATCGCCGCAAGGGGACCGGCGAGGCGATCGAGGTGATCGCCGCCGTCGAGAACAACCTGGACGGCATCGATGTGGCGTTCCCGCTCGGTGTGCTGACCGCGGTGACCGGGGTGTCCGGCTCCGGAAAGTCGACCCTGGTAGAGGACATCCTGTCCAAGGCGCTGCACAACGCCCTGCACGGCTCCCGGGCGCAACCGGGCAGGCACCGACGGCTCACCGGCGTCGAGCAGATCGACAAGGTGATCAACATCGACCAGTCACCGATCGGCCGAACCCCCCGGTCGAACCCGGCGACGTACACCAAGGCCTTCGACCGCATCCGACAGCTGTACGCCGCCACACCCGACGCCCGGATGCGGGGGTACCAGCCGGGCCGGTTCTCCTTCAACGTGGCCGGGGGCCGGTGCGAGACCTGCAAGGGTGACGGCACGCTGCGCATCGAGATGCACTTCCTCCCCGATGTGTACATCCCATGCGACACCTGCAAGGGTCGGCGGTACAACCGCGAGACGCTCCAGGTGCAGTTCAAGGGCCACTCCATCGCCGACGTGCTCGACATGTCGATCGAGGAGGGGCTGCACTTCTTCGAGCACCAGCCCGGGATCGCCCGCATCCTGCAGACGCTGTACGACGTCGGGCTCGGCTACATCCGCCTCGGGCAGCCGGCGCCGACACTTTCGGGTGGTGAGGCGCAGCGGGTGAAGCTGTCGTCCGAGCTGGGGAAGCGCTCCACGGGGCGGACCTTCTACATCCTCGACGAGCCGACGACGGGCCTCCACTTCGAGGACGTGCGCAAGCTCCTCGAGGTGCTGCAGCGGCTGGTCGACCAGGGGAACACGGTGGTGGTGATCGAGCACAACCTGGACGTGGTGAAGTCGGCCGACTGGGTGATCGACCTGGGGCCCGAGGGCGGGGGAGAGGGTGGCCGGGTCGTCGCCGAAGGGACCCCGGAGGAGGTCGCCGCCACCGCCGGGTCGTACACCGGCAAGTTCCTCGCCCACCTGGTCGGGGCGCCCCGGTGAGCGGCCACCTCCGGTCCCCCCCGAGTCGGCGGTGACCGCCGAGTGGGACGACCTCGCCGTCTGGTGGGCCGGCGAGGCCGTCACCGACCCCGCCTTCGCCTCCGATGTCCTGCCGCTGGCGGTGGAGCTGCTCGAGGGCGCCGCCGGCCCGCTCCTCGACCTGGGCTGTGGCGAGGGCCGGGTCATGCGAGGGCTGGCCGGCTCTGCCGTCCCGCTGGTCGGCGTCGACGCCAGCGCAGAGTTGGCGGCGCGGGCATCGGCCACCGCCCCCGTCGTGCGGGCGCGGCTGCCGGCGCTCGACTGGCTGGCCGGGGACGTCCTCGGCGGCGTCTACGCCGTCCTGATGATCGAGCACATCGAAGACCTGGCCGCCTTGTTCGGCGCCGCCTACCGGGCGGTGCGGCCCGGTGGGGTGATGGTGGTCGTCGCCAACCACCCGGTGTTCACCGCCGAAGGGTCCGCCCCGATCACCGGCTTCGCCGACGGTGAGGTGCTGTGGCGGTGGGGGAGCTATTTCTCGTCGCACCCCGTCCCCACCGACATCGGCGGGGCGACGGTCACCTTCCACCACCGCCAGCTCGGGGAGCTGCTCACGGTCGCCGCCGCCGCCGGATGGGTGCTGGTGAAGCTGATCGAGCGCCCCCTGGGCAGGGAGACGCTCGCCGGGATGCCGGGCTACGAGGGCCAGGAGGGGTTCCCCCGTCTCGCCGGGCTCCGGTGGCGGAAGCCACTGGAAGAATTGTGGCGGGAGCCTCTGGAACAGATAGGGACGCCCGACCCATAGCCAATCGTCGCCCGTGGGTCCAAGCTATGAGCAGTGATCGGCAACACGTCGGGGGGCGTGGTGTCACACACTCTGGGGGGCGATGCGGTGAGTCCCTACCTACTCCGCTAGGTAGGGACTCTTCGCGTCACACGGGGGCCTCGCCCCCCGTGCCCCCGGAGACACGGGCCGGTATGGGAAGAACCCGGGTGATTCTTAGAATCACGGTGTGATCGACCGGCCGGAGACCTCCACCGTTCCCGACACGCCGGGCGTCTATCTCTTCAGAGACGTCAACGGCGGGGTGCTGTACGTCGGCAAGGCGAAATCGCTCCGGAAACGGGTGCCGCAGTACTGGTCCGCCGACCTGCCGCTTCGGACCAGGGCGATGGTCGAGTCGGCCGTCTCGGTCGACTGGATCGTCACCGAGAGCGAGGTGGCGGCGCTCATGCTCGAGCACACCCTGGTCAAGGAGCACCGTTCCCGGTTCAACGTCCGGCTCCGCGACGACAAGAGCTTCCCCTATCTCGCCATCACCCGCGACCAGGAGTGGCCGCGCGCCCTCGTCATGCGGGGAAGGCGACGCAAGGGCGTCGAGTACTTCGGGCCCTACGCCCATGCCTACGCCATCCGCCAGACGCTCGACCTGCTGCTCCGCACCTTCCCGGTCCGAACGTGCACCGACAGCAAGTTCCGCACCCACCAGGGCATCGGCCGGCCCTGCCTGTTGTTCCACATCGAGCGGTGTTCCGGCCCGTGCGTGGGGGAGGTGACCCCCGAGCGGTACCAGGGATACGTCGACGGGCTCGCCGCCTTCCTCGACGGCGACCGCGACGATGCGGTCAGCCGGCTCCGCACCGAGATGGAGGACGCCGCCTCGCGCCAGGAGTACGAGGTCGCCGCCCGGTTGCGCGACCAGGCCACCGCGGTGGAGAAGGCGCTGGCCCGTCAGGAGCTGGTATCCGACCGCCCGGAGACCTTCGACCTGGTGGCGGTGGAGGAGGACGACCTCGAGGCGGTCCTGGTGGTGCTCCGGGTGACGAAGGGGAGGGTCACCGGGCACCGGACGACGGTGCTCGACAAGGTCGAGGACCTCACCTCGGGCGAGCTCATGGGCGTCCTGCTCGGCAGGCTCTACGACAGCGACGTGCCACCGTCGACGGTGCTGGTCTCCGAACGGCCCGACGACCTCGAGCTGTGGGAGGAAGTGCTCGGCCGGTTCCGCGGCTCGACGGTGCGCATCCGGCGACCGCAACGGGGTGCCAAGCGTCGCCTCATGGAGACGGCGACCGCCAACGCCCGCGAGGAGTTCGCCCGCCACCGGCTACGCCGCAGCGCCGACCACAACGCCAGGGCGCGGGCGTTGCGCAACCTGCAGGTACTGCTCGACATCGACCGGCCTCCGCTCCGGATCGAGTGCTACGACATCTCGACCATCCAGGGCAGGGACACCGTTGGCTCGATGGTCGTCTTCGAGGACGGGCTCCCCAAGGTCGCCGACTACCGCAGGTTCAAGGTGCGGACGGTGGACGGGCAGGACGACTTCGCCGCCATGGAGGAGGTGCTGCGGCGACGCTTCACCGCGCTGCTCGCCTCGCGCCGCCAGCCCGTCGGTGAGCGGGGCCGCTTCGCCTACGAGCCCTCGTTGGTGGTGATCGACGGCGGCGTCGGTCAGCTGGGCAGAGCCGTCGGCGTGCTCGCCGAGCTCGAGCTCGACATCCCGGTGGTCGGGCTCGCCAAGCGGCTCGAGGAGGTCTACCTCCCCGGGATGGCCGACCCGGTGGTGATCCCCCGCGGGGAGGAGGCGCTGTACCTCCTGCAGCGGGTCCGCGACGAGGCGCATCGCTTCGCCATCACCTACCACCGGACGCTGCGTGGCCGGCGCATGACCGGATCGCTCCTCGACGGCATACGCCGGGGTGGGGCCAACCCGGAAGAAGGACCTGCTCCGCCGCTTCGGGTCGATCAAACGGATGCGGGCGGCGTCGGAGGAGGACCTGGCCGAGGTGGTGCCCGCGGCGGTCGCCGAGGAGGTCTTTAGAGTGCTGCACAGCGGATCGGCAGCGAGATGACCCCACCGCCCGGCGTGGTGCCAGAGGTGATCGTGATCACCGGGATGTCGGGAGCGGGACGCTCCCAGGCGGCCGCCGTGCTCGAGGATCTCGGCTACTTCGTGGTCGACAACCTGCCGCCGACGCTGATCACCGACGTGGTCGACCGGGTGGGCCTGGTCGAAGGGCGGTATCCCCGGATGGGGCTGGTGGTCGACACCCGTGGTGGAGTCACCGCCGAGGACCTCGATGCCGCCGTGAAGGGCCTGCTGAGCAGGGGAGCGAAGACCACGGTGCTGTTCCTCGACGCCGACGACTCCGTCCTCGGCACGGCGCTTCGAGGAGACCCGGCGCAGCCATCCCATCCAGGCCGAGTCGCTGGCCGAGTCCATCGCAGCCGAGCGGCGGTCGTTCGTCGAGATCCGCGGGATGTCGGACATCATCGTCGACACCACCGACCTCAACGTGCACGAGCTGCGCCGGACGCTGGAGGGTGCCTTCGCCGTCGAGCGCACCGACCCGCGCCATGCACATCGCCGCTCATCTCGTTCGGGTTCAAGCACGGCGTTCCCCGCGTCGTCGACCTCCTCTTCGACGCCCGCTTCCTCCCCAACCCGCACTGGGTGGCCGAGCTCCGCCCCCAGACCGGGCTCGACCCCGATGTCGACGAGTACGTGTTCTCCACCGAGGACGCCAAGGTGTTCTTCGATCGCATCGTCGACCTGCTGGTGTTCCTCGTGCCCCGCTACGAGGCCGAGGGGAAGAAGTACCTGACCATCGGGATCGGCTGCACCGGCGGCAAGCACCGGTCGGTGGCCATCGCCGCCCGGCTGGCCGACGTGCTCAGCGGCGAGGGGGTCGACGTCAGCGTGCTGCACCGCGACCTCGGGGAGGGCGGCGTCGACGCCATGAGGGGCACGATGAGGCAGATGGCGACGCTGCCGGTCGAGGTGCTCGAGCCGATCCCCGGCGACGAGACGCGGGCCGCGGGTGGTGTGCATCGGCGGCGGGCACGGGCTCGCCCAGGTGCTCCAGGCGATCTCGGGCTACGCCGCTTCGATCGCCGCGGTGGTCACCGTGGCCGACGACGGCGGCTCCTCGGGGAGGCTGGCCCCGGCGCTCGACATCCCCCCGCCGGGCGACATCCGCCGCTGTCTCCTCGCCCTCACCCCGGAGGAGTCGCACTGGCGCAGCCTGTTCGAGTACCGGTTCGAGGGGGCCGACGTCGAGGGCCACTCGCTGGGCAACCTGATCATCGCCGCCCTGGCCGACACCCAGGGCGGGTTCGAGGCGGCGCTGGCCGAGTGCGAGTGGCTGCTGGGCACCATCGGCTCGGTCATCCCGGCGGCGCCGCGCCGGCTGAGCCTCGAGGCCGTGATCGCCGGGAAGGTGGTGAGGGGCCAGTCGGCCATCTCCCACACTCCCGGAGAGGTGACGGCGCTCCGGCTGCTCCCCGAGGACGTCACCGCCGGCGCCAGGGCGGTGCGGGCGATCATCGATGCCGACCAGATCGTGATCGGCCCGGGGAGCCTCTACACGTCGGTGATCGCCACCCTGGCCGTTCCCGGCATCGCCGACGCCGTCAACCGGTCGCGGGCGAGGCTGGTGTCGGTGGCCAATCTCATCACCCAGGACGCCGAGACGCTGGGGATGGACGCCGTCGACCACATCGAGGCGCTCGATGAAGCTCGGGCAGCATCCGCCCACCGGCCGCCGTGGTGGCCGAGGCGGGCCCGATCGTCGCCCCGCCTGGTCTGGAGGCGGTCCTGGTCGACCCGGACATGCTCGCCACCTACGGGGTCGACGTCCTGCTGGCCGACCTGGTCGACCCCGATGCGCCGTGGCCGCAGCACGACCCGGCCAGATTGGGCCGGGCACTCGCCAAGCTGGCAAACTGACTACCACAAGGCCCTAGGCAGTCGATCGCTACGAGGGGACATCAATGAAGGTTGCCATCAACGGCTTCGGCCGCATCGGCCGGAACTTCTTCCGAGCCGTGACCACCCGGACCGACGTCGACATCGTCGCCATCAACGACCTCACCAGCCCTGACACCAACGCCCACCTGCTCAAGTACGACTCGGTGCTCGGCGCCTACGCCGGCGACGTGGCCATCGAGGACGGCGACCTGGTGGTCGACGGCGACCGGTTCAAGGTGTTCGCCGAGCGTGACCCGGCCGCCCTGCCATGGGGCGACCTCGGGGTCGACGTGGTCATCGAGTCGACCGGCGTGTTCAACAGCCGCGCCGCCGCCTCCAAGCACCTCGAGGGCGGAGCCGGTTGGGTGGTGTGCAGCGCCCCGGTGGGCGACGCCGACTTCTCGGTGGTGCTCGGGGTCAACGACGACAAGCTCGACCCGGCCAGCCACAAGGTGATCTCGAACGCCTCGTGCACCACCAACTGCATCGCCCCGATGGTGAAGGTGCTCGACGACGCCTTCGGGGTCGAGCGGGGGATGTTCACGACCGTCCACGCCTACACCAACGACCAGCGCATCCTCGACCTCGAGCACAAGGACCTGCGCCGGGCCCGGGCCGCCGCCCTCAACATCATCCCGACGTCCACAGGGGCGGGCAAGGCGGTCGGCCAGGTGCTGCCCCACCTCGAGGGCAAGCTGCTCGCCACTGCGCTCCGGGTCCCGGTCCCCGACGGCTCGATCACCGACCTGGTCGCCGAGCTCGGCGCCGAGGTCACCGTCGACGAGGTGAACGAGGCCTATCGGGCGGCGGCCGGCGGCGATCTAGCCGGGATCATGCGGTACTCGGACGACCCGATCGTGTCCAGCGACATCGTCGGCGACCCGCACTCGGTGGTGTTCGACGCCCCTCTCACCATGGTGCGAGGGAACATGGTGAAGGTGCTCGGCTGGTACGACAACGAGTGGGGATACTCCAACCGCTCGTCGACCTGGTCGCCAAGCTCGGCTGACGTGGCGCTCCCCGGCATCGACAGCCTGGAGATCGAGGGACGGACGATCCTCATCCGGTCGGACCTCAACGTACCGCTCGACGAGGGGTCGGTGGGTGACGACTACCGGATCGTCTCGTCGATCCCCGCCATCCGCCAGGTGCGAGAGGCCGGCGGCAAGGTGGTGGTGTGCTCCCATCTGGGCCGGCCGAAGGGGCGCGACCCGGCATTCAGCATGGCGCCGGTGACGGCGACGGTTGGGGGAGCTGTCCGGGTTCCCGGTCGATCCAGATCGACGGCGTCGCCGGGCCGGATGTCACCGCAGCCGTGGCCGCGGTTCCCGATGACACCGTCGCCGTCCTCGAGAACACCCGGTACGAGCCGGGGGAGACCGAGAACGACCCGGCGCTGGCCGCCGCTCTGGCCGAGCTCGCCGACGGGTTCGTCCTCGACGCCTTCGGGTCGGCGCACCGGGCCCACGCCTCGACCGTCGGCGTCGCCGAGCTGTTGCCGGCGGCGGCCGGGCCGCTGCTCGCCGCCGAGGTCGACGCGTTGTCGCGGTTGCTCACCGACCCGCCCCGACCGTACGTCGTGGTGCTGGGCGGGGCCAAGGTGGCGGACAAGCTGGGAGTGATGCGTCACCTCCTGCCCAGGGTGGACCGGATGCTGGTCGGCGGCGGGATGTGCTTCACCCTGCTCGCCGCCCGCGGGTTGGAGGTCGGGTCGTCGCTGGTCGACGCCGATCGCATCGGCGAGGTGGGCGAGCTCCTCGCTGAGCACGGCGACAAGATCGTGCTCCCCCTCGACGTCGTGGTCGCCGATCGCTTCGCCGAGGACGCCACTCCCGGCACCGTTCGTGCCCACGCCATCGAGGCCGGCCAGGTCGGCCTCGACATCGGCCCGGCCACGGTCGAGCTCTTCACCGACCACATCGCCACCGCCGGCGCCGTGTTCTGGAACGGCCCGATGGGGGTGTTCGAGTGGGAGGCGTTTCGCACCGGCACCGATGCCCTGGCGGCCATGGTGGCCGCCTGCCGAGGGTTCACCGTGGTCGGCGGCGGTGACAGCGTCGCCGCCGTCCGCCAGCTCGGGCTGGAGGACCGCTTCAGCCACGTCTCCACGGGCGGCGGAGCCGGGCTGGAGATGCTCGAGGGCCGCGTGCTCCCGGGTGTCGAGGTGCTCGAGCGCCGCCAGCCGTGACCGAGTCGTGAACGGGGAGCGATGCGCAAGAACCTGATCGCCGGCAACTGGAAGATGAACGCCTCACACCTCGAGGCGATCCAGATGGTGCAGAAGCTCAGCTACCGGCTCGACCCCGGGGACTACGACCGGGTCGACGTGGTGGTGTGCCCGCCGTTCACCGCATTGCGCTCTGCGCAGACGGTGATCGAGGCCGACCACCTGCTGGTCCGGCTGGGGGCGCAGAACTGCCACTTCGAGGAGTCGGGGGCGTTCACCGGCGAGGTCAGCCCGGGCATGCTCGCCAAGCTCTCGGTGCGCTACGTCATCGCCGGGCACTCCGAGCGCCGCCAGCTGTTCGGTGAGACCGACGACATCGTCAACCGCAAGGCGAAGGCGGTCATCGCCGCCGGGATGACCCCGATCGTCTGCGTCGGGGAGACCCTGGAGCAGCGTGAGGCGGGCGAGGCGGAAGCGATCGTCACCGAGCAGCTGGCCGCTTCACTGGCCGGGCTCGACGCCACCGCCGTCGCCGGGCTGGTCGTCGCCTACGAGCCGATCTGGGCCATCGGCACCGGTCGCACCGCCTCCGCCGACGACGCCGGGGCGATGGCCTCGTTGGTGCGGCAGACGATCGCCGGTCGTTGGGGCGAAGCCGCCGAGCAGGCCAGGATCCTCTACGGCGGCTCGGTCAACCCGGGGAACATCGCCGGCCTGATGGCCAAGGACGACATCGACGGCGGGCTGGTGGGAGGGGCCTCGCTGGACCCAGACCAGTTCGCCGCCATAGTCCGTTACTGGGTGTGACCTTCCCCCCCGTTGCTTTGGGTTTGCCGACCCATTGCGGCCCCTTCGAGCCGCCCGGATAATCACAAGTGCCATGATCCGCAGAGGTTGAAGGGGAGGCGGTTCACGTGGTGAGCATGTTGGTGGGGACAGAAACGTGGGGGGAAATGCGGGTCGAGGCGCTCTTCGAGTTCGCCGTCACGCGCCGAATGCCATGGGGGGATGACATCGACTCGCTGCTGGCGCACGTCGAAGCCGTGCAGACGCGACTCTCGCAGCAGAGCCGGGTGGTCGACCCCTACTTCACCACCGACGTCGACACCGGCCGGGTGTTCGTCCGGTTCACGGTGGCGGGGTCGGGCAAGGCGGGAGCCGAGGCTGAGGCCAGATCGGTGCTCGGTGACGTGATCCGCGACGCGGCGGCCTACCACGACGGTCTCTTCCCCAACGAGGCCGAATACAAGATGCTGCCGCGGCTCGGGTCGTGGTCCGGGCTCCGCACCGCGACCTGGCAGCTCCGTCGCACCCGGTTCACCGTGGAGATCCCGGACGAGGCCGCCGGCTGGTAGGCGGCTCCGCCGCATCTTCCGATCGACTTGCCCTACGACGCCGGCGCGGCCCACACTGGCGCCGTGTCCGGTGCGCCGACTTCGACGCTGGTCCTGCTCCGGCACGGGCAGAGCACCTGGAACCTGGAGAACATCTTCACCGGGTGGACCGACGTGCCGCTGTCCGACCTCGGCCGGGAGGAGGCCACCGAGTCGGGGAGGCTCATGGGCGAAGCCGGGCTCGGCTTCGACGTGGTCCACACCTCACTGCTCCGCCGGGCCATCGACACCGCCCACCTCGCCCTCGACGCCATGGACCTCGGATGGATCGAGGAGAAGAAGCACTGGCGGCTGAACGAGCGCCACTACGGGGCGCTGCAGGGCCTCGACAAGGCGGAGACCGCCCGCCGTCACGGTGACGACCAGGTGCTGCTGTGGCGACGCTCGTACGACGTGCCGCCGCCGGGCCTCGACCGCGCCGACGAACGACATCCCGGCAACGACCCGCGTTACGCCTGGATGCCCCCCGAGTTGCTTCCCGCCACCGAGTGCCTCGCCGACGTCGTCGACAGGATGCTGCCGTACTGGTACGACGCCATCGTCCCCGACATGCGCCGTGGACAGCGGGTGCTGGTGGCGGCCCATGGCAACAGCCTGCGCGCCCTGGTCAAGCACCTCGACGGCCTCACCGACGCCGAGGTGGTCGACCTGAACATCCCCACCGGCGTGCCGCTGGTGTACCAGCTCGACGACGACCTGAGAAAGGTGTCGTCGCGATACCTCGGCGACCCGGAGGAGGTCGAGGCGGCGGCCGCCGCCGTCGCCCGCCAGGCTTCGTCGGCGCCCTGAGCTCACCCCGGCGACTCTCTGGAAGGTTCTGGCGCGGACTTGCTTAGGCGCCCAGGGGCGGCGATACTTCGCCCACAGGACCGCTCCTCGCAAGAGGGCGGCCTTGGAGAAAGGGCACTCCTTGCTGGCCGGAATCGTTGCGGCGTTGCATGCGGTCGTCTCCTTGGCTCTGATCTTCCTCATCCTGCTTCATGCCGGACGTGGTGGCGGGGTCTCCGACATGTTCGGTGGGGGGATGAGCGGCAGCTATTCGGGATCGACGGTGGTCGAGCGAAACCTCGACCGCCTCACCGTGATCGTCGCCGTGGCCTTCGGCGTCACCACATTCGCGTTGACGTGGCTGTGGCGTTGACGGCGATACAGCCGTCGAGGAGTGCTTCCATTCATAAGGAGGCAACACCTTGAACTTGTGGCATAGCCGCAAGCTCGCCTGGTCCGTGCTTCTCCTCGCCTTCGTGCTGATCGTCGCTGCCTGTGGTGGCGACGACGACACGGGCGACGAGGCCACGACCACGGCAGCAGACGCAGGGGCGACAACCGCCGCCCCGTCCGACACGACCGGGGCACCGGGTACCACCACTGCAGCAGGCGACGACTATTGCGCCGGCGCGGTGAGGGCACCCTCATCTGGGCGCACGAGCAGGAGCCGCCTGACCTGCACCTGGACGACCCGGCCAACAACCTGACCGCCACCGCGTGGGCACGCCAACCGTTGCTCGACGGTCTGTACGGCATCACCGGCGCCACCACCTTCTTCCCGGAGTTGCTGGCTGAGGAGGCCGTGATGACCGACAACGGCGACGGGACCTTCACCGGCACCTTCGTGCTGCGTGACGGCCTGGTGTGGTCCGATGGCGACGACCTGACCGCCGACGACGTGAAGTTCACCTTCGACGCCTTCATGGCGACCGGGCCGGACACCACGCCAGACGACCAGGACACCGACACCGACCCGGAGAGCGACTTCATCTACCTGATCGGCGACCGGACCGGCTACGACACCATCACCGCTTTCGAGGTGACGTCGCCGACCGAGTTCTCGATCACCTGGAGCGCGTTCTTCGGCGGTTGGAAGGCCCTGTTCTCCGAGGTCTACCCGAGCCATGTCTTCGATGCCGACCCGGCAACTGCCGCGGCCGAGGTCAACGAAGCGCTGCGCGAGTGGACCCTGGCGAGCGGCGATGCGATCCCGTCCTCGGGCCCGATGGTGTTCGACAGCTGGGAGCGTGGCGTGGCCATCCACATGCTGCGCAACGACAACTACAACGGGTCGAACAGCCCGGATACCGTCAACAAGGGCATCGCCTGTGTTGCCGGCGTCGACATGCAGTTCGTGACCGACACCGACGCCCAGGTCAACGCCCTGAAGTCGGGTCAGGCCCACGTCATCTTCACCCAGCCGCAGCAGCAGTTCACCGAGTTGGCGGAAGACCCCAACTTCACGGTGGACCCGCTGGCGGGCCCGGTGTGGGAGCACTGGGGCATGAACATCCTCAACGTCCACCTCGCCAAGGTGGAGGTGCGTGAGGCCCTGGCCCACGCCCTCAACAAGGCGCAGGTGGTGGAGACGCTGTACACGCCGCTGTTCGGCGACCTGCTGCCGACCGCCGGCCTGGGCAACGCCTTCTGGATGTCCAACCAGCCTGCGTACGTCGACCATCAGGGCGAGGCCGGCTACGGCACCGGAGACGTCGAGGCGGCTCGGGCCCTGCTCGAGGGCGCCGGCTACGTCGAAGGAGCCGACGGCATCTACGAGCACCCGACCGACGGGCGCCTGTCGCTGCGGGTCGGCACGACCGGTGGCAACCAGCTGCGCGAGCTGCAGCAGCAGCTCATCCAGGCGCAGATGCTGGAGGCCGGCATCGAGATCGTGATCGAGAACCTGCCGGGTTCGGAGTACTTCTCCATCCCGTTCGGTGGCGATCCGACCGTGTGGGAGCTCACCCAGTTCGCCTGGGTGGGTGGCCCGTGGCCGGGGAGCGGATCGTTCTCGTTCCGCACCGACTCCGGTAACAACCCGTACGGGTACGCAAGCCCCGGCTTCGACGCCAAGGCCGACGAGTGCGACCTCATCGTCGACGAGGCGGAGGCAGCCACCTGCTACAACGAGCTCGACGAGTTCGTGACGACGCTCGGTCCGGACGGCGATGGGCTCATCGTCCTTCCGCTGACCCAGAAGCCGTCGTTCTACGCGTACAGCAACACGGCCCTTTCGGCCGGGGCGGTCTCGCCGGACGCCAACAGCGCCGGCCCGCTCGTCAACGTGGTCGACTTCGCCCTCGTTCCCTGATCCCAGGGCGGCGAACCGAAACGACCGAGAGGGGGCCCGGCAACGGGCCCCCTCTCACTGTTCATGGCTCTTCGGCTGGAGCCTCACGTCTGATCGTCCGGCTTCGCCGGGCGGTCGAGCGGCTTTCGAACCCCATTCGGGCTCGACGCCACTCTCCTGGGTGCCCGCCCTGCAGGCGGGCCTGTACCAATAGGTGCGATGGGGAACCCCCAGCCCCCATCGCCGAGTCTCCGCCTGACGGCGTAGCCTCTTTTCGGTCGGGTTCGCCGAAGGCGGGCGGATCCCGGTCACCAGCAGAAGTCGACCCGGGTTGGTATATTCCCTTGAGGATGCCGCAACATCACCGAGGGGGCTGCTGATGGTCGCCTACACGGTCCGCCGACTCTTCTCGTCGGTCATCCTGCTCTTCGTCGGCACCATGGTCGTCTTCTACCTGACGTCGATCTCGTCGGACCCCGAGTTGTTGCTCGCCACCTGCCCGCCGACCAGGTGCGGCGCCGAGTTCGAGCAGCGGATCACCGAGATGTACGAGCTCGACAAGACCATCCCGCAGCGCTACATCGGCTGGCTGGGTGACGCCCTCCAAGGCGACCTGGGGACCTCGGTGCGCGACGGGTTCCGGCCGGTGACCGAGGTCCTCTCCGAGCGGTTACCGAAAACCATCATGCTGGCGACACCGGCCTTCATCCTCACCGCGTTGATCGCCGTCGCCCTCGGGGTCTACTCGGCGGTCAGGCAGTACTCGTTCGGGGACAACGCGCTCACCGCGTTCTCCTTCGTCGGTATCTCGATGCCGACCTTCTTCTTCGGCCTACTGCTCCAGGTCTTCTGGGGGGTGTGGTGGCAGCAATGGACGGGCAACACACCGTTCTATGTCACCGGGTACCACAATGCCAACTTCATCGACCTGTTACGGTCGCTGACCCTCCCGGTCGTCACCCTGATGCTGGTCAGCGTCGCCGGGGAGAGCCGGTTCGGCAGGGCGTCGATGCTCGAGGTGATCAACTCCGAGTACACCCGCACCGCCCGGGCCAAGGGGGTGCCCGAGCGCAGGGTGATCCTCCACCACGCCCTGCGCAACGCCCTCATCCCGCTGGTGACCATCTGGGCACTCGACTTCGCCATCCTGCTGTCCGGGTCGGTGATCACCGAGACCGTGTTCGCCTGGCCGGGCATCGGCAGCTACTTCCTCCAATCGCTGCAGGGATTCGACCTCGACCCGGTGATGGCGATCATGGTGTTCACCGCGGTGATCACCATCCTGTTCAACCTGGTCGCCGACGTCATGTACGGAGTCCTCGATCCAAGGGTGCGCTATGACTGACCTCGGTTCCCACGAGCAGGTGGAGATCGTCGCCGGGTTCGACCCGATCCTCGTCGAAGCCGAGGGATTGGACGTCGAGGCGCGCAGCATGAGGAAGCAGACCTGGGACCGGTTCAGGAAGCACCCGGTGGCGGTGGTGTCGCTCATCCTCCTCGTCCTGCTCACCCTCGCCTTCTGGGTGGGCCCGTGGCTGTCGCCGTTCACCTACGACCAGGTGCTCGCCGGCCTACCGAACCAGGGCCCGTCGCTCACCCATCCGTTCGGCACCGACCAGATCGGGCGCGACCTCATGGTCCGGGTGTTCACCGGGGGCCAGATCTCGATGACCATCGCCATCACCGTTGCGCTGCTCACCACGATCATCGGCACCATCATCGGAGCCATCGCCGGGTTCTTCGGCGGCTGGATCGACAACCTGCTGTCCTCGTTGACCAACCTGTTCCTCATCGTCCCCGGCCTCCTGGTGCTGTTGGTGGTGGCGGTGAAGTGGGGCGGCGGGGTCTACAGCACGGCGATCCTCCTCGCCCTCCTCTCGTGGCCGGTCATCGCCCGTGTCGTCCGCGGGCTGTTCATCCAGTTCAAGGAGCAGGAGTTCGTCCAGGCGGCGGTGGCCGCCGGGGCCAAGCCCGGGCGGATCATGTTCCGTCACATCATCCCGAACACGTTCGGCCCGATCATCGTCAACGCCACCCTGGCGGTCGGAGCGGCCATCGTCATCGAGTCGACCCTGTCGTTCCTCGGGCTCGGGGTGCGCCCCCCGATCCCCAGCCTGGGCAACATCATCCAGGACTACCGGGGCGCCATCGACTCCGACCCGACCAAGATCCTCATCCCCGGATTCTTCGTGGTGATGATCACGCTGTGCACCAACTTCCTCGGTGACGCCATGCGGGACGCCCTCGATCCCACGGCTCGGAGGGGGCATTGACCGATCCGGTCCTGGCGGTCAGGGACCTGTCGGTCACCTTCCGCGGTGACGAGGGCGACGTCACCGCGGTCCGCGGGACCAGCTTCGAAGTGCGTCCCGGCGAGGTTCTGGCCGTGGTGGGTGAGTCGGGGTCGGGGAAGTCGGTGACATCGCTGGCCATCATGGGGCTGCTTCCCAAGTCCGCCGTCGTCACCGGGAGTGTCACCTTCGACGGAAAGGAGTTGATCGGCGCCGAGCCGAAGGACTTGCGCAAGATCCGCGGCAAGGACATCGCCATGATCTTCCAGGACCCGATGACGGCGATGAACCCGGTGTTCACCGTTGGCGACCAGATCGTCGAGGCGATCACGCTGCACAACGATGTCACCAAGAAGGAGGCGGTGGACCGCGCCACCGAGCTGCTCGCCCTGGTGGGGATCCCCGACCCGAGGCGGCGGATCAAGCTGTATCCCCACGAGTACTCGGGCGGGATGCGGCAGCGCGCCATGATCGCCATGGCCATGGCCAACGAGCCCAAGCTGCTCATCGCCGACGAGCCGACCACCGCCCTCGATGTCACCATCCAGGCCCAGGTGCTCCAGGTGATCCGGAAGGCGCAGGCGGTCACCGGTGCCGCCATGGTGCTGATCACCCACGACCTCGGGGTGGTCGCCGGGCTGGCCGACCGGGTCAACGTGATGTACGCCGGCGCCGTGTTCGAGTCCGGCGGTATCGACGACATCTTCTACAAGACCAGCAACCCGTACACCCTGGGGCTGCTCGGCTCGGTCCCGATCCTGACTTCCCGTACCGCCGAGAAGCTGACCCCGATTCCCGGGTCGCCGCCCAACTTGCTCCGGCTTCCCCAGGGGTGCCCGTTCCGGCCCCGGTGCGTGTTCGCCTCCGACATCTGCGAGGAAGCGGAGCCGGAGCTGATCTCGGTCAACGGTGACCAGCACAGCTCGCGGTGCTACCACATCGACAAGGTCGAGGACGCCCGGGCGGGTATCAGGGCATGACCGAGCCCATCCTCGAGGTCGACGACCTCAAGACCCACTTCCCCATCCGCCAGGGGATCTTCCGCCGCCAGACCGGCACGGTGCTCGCCGTCGACGGGGTCACGCTGTACGTCGACCCCCACGAGACCCTGGGCGTGGTCGGGGAGAGCGGGTGTGGCAAGACGACGTTGGGCCGGTCGATCCTACGACTGATCGAGCCCACCTCGGGCACGGTGAGGTACAAGGGCGAAGACGTCACCGGCGCCGACAAGGACCGGATGCGGCAGCTCCGCAAGGAGATGCAGATCGTGTTCCAGGACCCGTACGCCTCGCTCAACCCGAGGATGCCGGTGCGGGACATCGTCGCCGAGCCGCTCCGCATCCACGGGATGGGCCGCAAGGAGGCGTACGACCGGGTCGGTGACCTGCTCGGCAAGGTGGGGCTGATGCCCGACCACGGCAACCGATACCCGCACGAGTTCTCCGGCGGCCAGCGGCAGCGCATCGGCATCGCCCGGGCGCTGGTCCTCGACCCGAGCCTGATCATCCTCGACGAGCCTGTTTCAGCGCTCGACGTGTCCATCCAGGCACAGGTGATCAACCTGCTCGAGCAGATCCAGGACGAGTTCGGCCTCAGCTTCGTGTTCATCGCCCACGACCTTTCGGTGGTGCGTCACATCTCCGACCGGGTGGCGGTGATGTACCTCGGGCAGGTGGTGGAGCTGGCCGACCGCAACGAGCTGTACGAGAAGCCCGCCCACCCCTACACCAGTTCGTTGCTCTCGGCGGTCCCGGTCGCCGACCCCAACTCCGAGCGGAACCGGAAGCGCATCCTCCTCGAAGGCGATCTCCCTTCGCCGGCCAACCCGCCGTCGGGATGCCGGTTCCACACCCGGTGCCCCATCGCCCAGGACATCTGCAAGGTCGAGGTCCCCCAGCTGTTCCCGGTGTACGAGAACCACTGGGTGGCGTGCCACTTCCCGTGCCCGCCGGACGACACCCTGGTGGGCCAGGTGCAGAAGCTTGGCCGGGACCTGCGCCTCGTCGACGCCCGTGAGTCCTGAGCCGCCGGTACGCATCTACTCATCGATGCGGGGCCTGGCCTCTGCAGCCCTCGCCCCCGGCCTCCTGGTGGCGGCGACCTTGCTCGGCTACACCCGGGCCTACCGGGTGACCCCGATCATCGCCGTGCTCGGTGTTCTGGCCTTGGTGCTAGCCGGGGCGGCGCTCTTCGACATGCCCCGCCACGCCGTCTTCGCCGCCGACGGGGTCACCCGGGTGTGCGCCCTCCGCCGCCACGTGATCCCATGGGACGACATCCTGGTGCTTCGCCGTGCCCGAGGCTCGATGTTCGCCAACCTGCGGAGCCGCAACCCGGACCACATCGGGGTCGGGCCCCTGATCGCCAAGGTGGGCAGACGCAACTACCTCTTGTGCAACCAGTCGGAGAGCCGCAAGGAGTACGACAGGATCAGGGAAGGGATGACGGTGTGGGCGCCGGACCTCGTGATGGGCGCCGCCCGTCCCCCCGAGAAGGTGCCGCCCTCGGACCTGTACCGTCGAGGTCGCGCCGCCACCTGACCGGAGGGAACGTGTCCATCGACGACCTTCGCGGTCCATGGTCGGGTCCTCCATCGGGGTCGGGGAGTGGACGACGATCACCCAAGAGCGGATCGACGCCTTCGCCGACGCCACCGACGACCACCAATGGATCCATGTCGACGACGAGAAGGCGGCGGCAGGACCGTTCGGTTCCACCATCGCCCACGGGTTCCTCCTGCTCTCGCTGATCCCGGCGATCGCCCCACGGGTGGACCTCCCGGCGCGGATGGCGGTCAACTACGGGCTCGACCGGGTGCGGTTCATCACCCCGGTACCGACCGGCTCGCGTGTCCGGGCGCACGCCGTGCTCGAGGAGGTCGCCGAGGTCGCCGGAGGGGTGCAGACCACCGCCGAGGTCACCATCGAGCTGGAAGGGAGCGAGCGCCCGGCGTGTGTCGCCACCTGCCTGGCCCGGTTCTACCTGTGACCGCCCCGGTATGATTCGTCCCCCACGTCGGAGTGGCGGAATTGGTAGACGCGCCAGGTTGAGGGCCTGGTGAGCTAATCGCTCGTGGAGGTTCGAGTCCTCTCTCCGACACTCGACTCGATACGAGAAAGCCAGAGCCTCCGGATGCGACATGGACCTCGAAGCCACGCTCCAGCTCGTCGCAACGTGCAACCTGAGGTTCTGAGTTCGACGAGACCCTCACTCCTCGAGGAACCATTGACCGGCTGGATGGAGGAAGACGATTGAAGTCAATAAACACGAAGTGTCGATTGCTGGGTGTGGTGGCTCTCGTGGCGGTCACCCTGGCTGGTTGCGGCGGGGATTCCACTGCGAGTCCGGATCCCACGGGGGAGGGCCTTCCGGAGGCATCGGATGGAACGGGCGTCGGGACGAGTGCGGGGGGTGATGCTGGAGACGGGGCAGTTGAGGGCGCTATTCGATTGCCCGCTGAGCGCCGAGCAGGTCGGAGAGGTGTTGGGCGTCACGGTCGAGAAAACCGACGAGACCTGCTACTACCAGCCTGCTGATGGGGGCGGCCTGCCCGTGGTCGTGTTCTTTACGCTGATGCCCGGGGTGTGCAACGAGGCCTGGGCGACGGGCACTGGATACACCGAGCCGGTCACCACCCTCGATGCCGAGGCCTACCTGCGGACCGACGGTGAGGCCACAGCCCAGATCGCGGTGTGCGCCGCTGCACCGTTCGACGTGGCCGTGGACGCGCTGGGCGACGACACGGAGGTCGGCGTGGCCGCTGCCGAGACACTGGCGAGAATGGTGCTCGAAGCCGAGTGACCAAGTGTGCACTGCCCCGGCGATCGCACCGACCTCGGTAAGCCTGGTGACAGCTCACCAGTGCCCCTTTGTTCCCGGTGGCTCGGAGCGCCCGCACGGCGACCGTCGCCCTGGGTGGCGTCATCGTGCGTGTGATTGACCACCCAGGGACGACGGCAAGCCGAGCCCCCCGACCTCGACGCCTCGTTACTGGATAGCGACACTCGTCTCACCGGCGGCGCCGTAGCCACCGCCGGTGTTGCCACCGTCGTCGGCGTAGCTGCACCCACCGAGCATGAGGACGGCAGCCAGCAGCAGGGCGATCAGAGTTCGTGTCATCGAAACCTCCCAGGCTGGCTCTCTCACTCTTCCCTACCGAGCCACGCCAGAAACCGGGATGGAGCGGGCCCTTATTAGGCTGGTGGCCCGACCCGGGAGTCTGGCGTGAGCACGTTCTCGAACCGCCCCAATACGGCCCTCCTCGTCATCGACGTGCAGAAGGGCGTCGTCGCCGAAACGCATCAGCGCGACGAGGTGGTCGGCAACATCAGGGATGTCGTCGACAAGGCACGGGCGGCGAACGTCCCCGTGATCTGGGTCCAGCACTCCTCCGACAACCTGCCGGTGGGTAGCGAGGAGTGGCAGTACGTCGAGGAGCTCCGGCAGACCGGGTCGGAACCGATCGTCCACAAGCGGTACGGCGACTCGTTCGAGGACACCGACCTCGAGTCGGAGCTGGCTGCGCGCCGGGTCGGCCGACTCGTCGTCACCGGCGCCCAAACCGACGAGTGCGTTCGTTCGACGCTGCACGGTGCGATCGCCCGCGGCTACGACACCATCCTGGTCGGCGATGCGCACACCACTGAGGACCTCTCGGAGTGGGGCGCCCCCAGCCCCGACAAGGTGATCTCGCACACCAACATGTACTGGTCGGGGCATTCGGCGCCGGGTCGGACGGCGGCGGTAGTAGATACCGCCGACCTCACCTTCGACTCCTATCGAAATGTCGGCTGATATCTCCTCGCCCATGGCAAGTTCCACGACAACGACCACCGGGTGCACCGTTCGCACCTGCTGAGGCTGGATAGACAGAAGGCCGCCGGACTCGCCGGCCGCCCAGCCGGCCCCCCGTCATTCGACCGCTGCCGACCCCTCGAGACGTGCCAGCGTCTCCTCGAGGTATCCGGCCAGCATCTTCTCGCCGCGGAACCGCAGCATCGTCGTCAGCAGCCGGCCCTTGAAGCCGGCGCCCCGGCGCCGCGCCAGCCATGAGACGCCGGAGCCGCCGCCGGGCAGGGCTTCGACGGTCAGCTCCCAGCTGCTCCCCGGGGCGAAGACGTTGGACTCCCGGACGACCGCCCGCACGGTGCCCGGGAGCGACCAGTCGTACTCTTCCCGCGCCCAGATGCCGCCCATCACCGCAGTGCCCTCGGTGACGTCCGCCGACGCAGCACCAACCTCATGGACTCGGTATGTCTCGGGGTCGAGCATCGTCCAGGTATCCGGGCGTCGGTCCGAGAAGTCGATCGCCGCCGCCAGGACCACATCCGGCGGAACGGAAGTCTGTCGTTGGAACCCGATCTCGATCATTGCGTCCTCCCACGCTCGACCCGGCCACGATGCAGCGGACGGTCGGGCTCCGCATCGGGTGAACAACCCATTTCGCTTCAGGTCGACCTGCCTGGGCTCCGGGATCGGTCGACCGGGGCTCGACCTCGGCTATGCGGCTGTGGCGATGGTCGCTAGGTGCGGGTAGTGGTCGCGTAGGGGTGGCCCGGTGGGTTGGCGGGGGGAGAGCAGTCGTCGTCGGTGGGTGGGTGTGTCGGGGTCGATGGTGTAGCCGAGTTGGTGGATGGCGACGTGGTGGTGGTACCAGCAGAGGCTGACCAGGTTGTCCGGGTCGTGGTCGCCGCCTTGGTGTCGTTCTTTGATGTGGTGGGGTTGGATCCGGTAGCGGCTGTGACAGCCGGCAATGGAGCATTGACCCATGTCCCGCCATTGCACGAAGCGGCGTATGACCGGGGGGATGGTGTCGGTGCGGTCGGTGTAGGCGATGGGGTGGAGCCCGTCGGTGGCGATGACCCGGACCTTGCCGCCGCACAGGATCTCGGCGAGGGTGTTGGGACCGGCCTTGACCCCCGACGGCAGGGTGGCACCGGTTTCGCCACCGTCGCTGGGTGGCGAGGCCGGCGTCGACGAACACCTCGGCGACGGTGACCGCCCGGGTCTGGTCACCGTCACCGGTGTCGATCGGTGTGCCGGTGAGGGTGTCGAGGCAGATGGCGGTGAGGGCGTCGGCGCGGCGTTGCCCCTGACCGTTCCCTTCACCGGGGAGGACGGGGAGTTCGGTCTCTCGTTTGTCGCAAGGCGGCGGCGATGACGTGCCCGTCGACGCCGGGGAGGAGTCCCCATAGTTTGTAGGCGGCGTCGTCGAGGGAGGGTTGGATCACCAGGTACCGGTGCTCGAACGCATTCCGTTCGTCATGGTGGGTGAAGGACCGGACCCGCTCGAGCAACCCGTACAACCGTCCCAGCGAGAACCCGGATGGCGGTGGGGTCACCCAGCTGGTCCTCGTTCACCCCGGCGGCGTGGAGCTTGACCAGCACCGCGGCACGGTCCAGGCCGCAGCGACCGTCGGCCATCAGGGTGTCGATCCGCTCGTTGCCGGCTCTGGCCAGTTGCCACAGCCGGTTGGCGGTCTGGGAGGACACGTCGAGGTGGGCGGATACCCAGTCACCCATGGTGCGCATCCCCGCCCCGGCGTCCACCTGGTGGCGGTCCAGCTTGCGGAGCAACTCGACCTGGGCGGCGCGGCGTTGGGTGATCTCGGCTTCCAACCCGACCAGTTGCTGCTCCCAGGCCTCGATCCGGGCCGCAGTGGTGCGGGTATCGGCGCTGTCTGACGGTGTATCGAACATACGTTCGTTATACCAGACCGCTGTGACAGAAACCAGAGTTTCCGACTCACTTCGCCTGCGCTTCATGACAACGGCGGCCGCGGGTGCAGGCGCGACCAGGTTCTACCCTCGACTGGATGCCACGGTCGGCGCAGTCTCTCAGCGCAGGCGTCCTTCTCTATCGTCGCACCGGCGGGAAGATCGAGGTGCTGATCGCCCACCCGGGCGGGCCGTTCTGGGCGAAGCGTGACGAGGGGGCGTGGAGCATCCCCAAGGGGCTCGTCGAGGGAGATGAGGACCCGGAGACGGCTGCTCGCCGCGAGTTCGCCGAGGAGCTCGGGTTCCCCGCCCCCGAGGCCTTGCAAGACCTGGGAACGGTGGTGCAGAAGGCGGGCAAGACGGTCCACGCCTTCGCCGGCGAAGGCGACGTCGACCCAGCCACCGTCGTCTCCAACGTCGTCACCATCGCGTGGCCACCCGGCTCGACCGGCACCCTGGAGATCCCGGAGATCGACCGGGTCGCCTGGGTGGGGCCGGATGACGCCAGGAGACTGCTCAACCCGGCGCAGGCTGCCTTGGTCGACCGCCTGCTCGATCACCTGAACTCGGACCTCCGGTAGATTGCGCCTGGTCGCCGGCACGGTGCCGGGGACGACAACAGGAGCACCGTGGCCAAGAAGCCCTCCAAGACAGGCAGGGTGAGGATCCGGGACCTCGACGAGACCCCGCGCCAGCACACCCCCCGCTACATCGCCGGGGAGGACGAGGAAGGCCCGATCCTCTCCGGGTTCACCTTCTGGTTGCTGTCGGCGCTGGCGCTGATCGCGCTGACGGCGGCGGCGGTGTTCTTCGGGTCGAGCCACGTCGAGGCGGCCTTGCAGCGCGACACACTCGAATACCTGCGCCGCGCCGGCTTCGACGACATCGAGGTCCGGGCCAGCGGACAGGACATCGAATTGGACGGCACCGTCCCCACCGAAGAGGACCTCGTCGCTCTCCCGGAGACGGTGTCGAACCGTCCCGGTGTGCAGCGGGTGTTCAGCAGCCTGGACGTGCGGGAGGTCGTCGTCCCCGAAGGGGTCCCGGCGCCCTCGGATCCGATGGTGCTCACCCTGGCCGACGACGTCCTCACCGTCACCGGGACCCTGCCCAGCCAGTCCGCCATCAACCGGGTCACCACGGCCCTGGCCGACACCGGCCACCAACTCGACACCGAGGGGCTGGAGATCCGGGAGCAGGTCCCGGCGGTGGACGAGTGGATGGCGGCGGTGCTGGCGATCACCGATCGCCTCAACCAGGAGGTCGACGAGTTCGAGATCGTGGTCAATCCCGATTCGGGGGTGGCCACCGTGTCCGCCGTCTTCGACTCACGCCAGGTCAGGGCCGACGTCCGCCGCGCCGCAGAGGACCTCTTCCAGGACGGCCCGCTCGCCTTCGTCAGTGCCCTCACCCTGGTCGACGCCCCTCCGCCGCCGCCCCGCCAGCAGGTGGTCGAACTGCAGGAGAACCTCGACGACCTCATCAGTGGCAAGGTGATCGAGTTCGAGTTCAACTCCGACGTCCTCACCCGCGACGGTCGCCGACTCCTGGCGGACATCGTTCCCCCGCTCCGCCAGTTCCCCGACGTGCCGGTCGAGATCGCCGGCCACGCAGACTCGGTCGGCTCGGCGGCAGCGAACATGGATCTGTCCCGGCGGCGCGCCCAGGCGGTGGTCGATTTCCTGGTCGAACGCGGCCAGGACCCGGACCGTTTCGTGGTGACCGCCTACGGTGACACCAGGCCCATCGCCTCGAACGCCACCGAGGAAGGCCGGGCACGGAACCGCCGGATCGAGTTCATCGCCTTGGAGGAGTGAGGGTGTGAGCTACATCGCCAGCCAGATCGTCGTCTGGATGCTCCTCGCTTTCCTGCTCGGCCTGGCCGTCGGTTGGTTCGCCAGGGGACGGCGTAAGGCGAACAGCGCCACCCGACGGCGGTTCTGACCAGAAGCGTCCGAGGCCCCTGCGGGTCCGCGGGCCGCCGTTCCGGTGCGTTACCCTGACGGCGAGCGAGGAGCACCATGGCCGACGTACGAGAACTACCCGACCACGTCCGAGAGTTCGTGTCGATGTCCACCGAGTACCTCCGCCAGGAGACGGTGGTTCCCGCCAAGCAACTCGGCCGGTTCGCCGGGGTGTCGTTGGGGGCGGCGTTCTGCTTCGTGCTCTCCGCGCTGTTCTTCGGGATCGCCGGCACCCGCTACCTGATCATGGCGTTGCCCGAGGGCCCCAACTGGGAGGCGCTCGGGTACGTGCTCGGGGCGCTCGCCATGGCCGCCGTGGCCGTCGTCCTCATCAAGATCACCGCCGCCTCGACCAAGGAGTGACCAGCATGACCGTGCAAAGGGCTGATCTGGAGAACAAGCTGCGCCAGATCGAGACCATCGTCACCGACACCAAGGAGCAGGCGCGGACCACAGGGGCCGCCATCGCCGTCGGCGTGGTGTTGTTCATCGTCCTCGCCTTCATCTTCGGTAGGAGGCGCGGGTCCAAGGGCACGGGCGGGGCCCGAGTCGAGGTGATCCGGCTCCGATGATTCGCTGGCTCGCCAGGCAGTTCGGCCTGGGGACGAGATCGATGTCGGACTACGGGTCGCAGCAGCTCTTCTCCGGGTTGCGGACCGGGAACTCGACCGCCTCGGCATTGGGGACCGCGCTCCTCGTCTTGTCGTGGATGCGCAACCACCGTCCGCCCGCAAGGGAGCTCCTGTACGTCGCCAACCTGAGCAAAGGGGAGACAATCAGGATCCGCCTGGTCGACGACGACGGCGATGGCGAGGAGACGGAGGTGACGGGCTGATGCCCGACCGGCAAGACCGGTCGGTGAAGATCGTCGTCTGGGTCCTGGTGACGGCCCTGGTCCTCACCTTCGTCGCCTCGTTGAGCGCGGTCCTCATCAACTGACCGGGCCGTGACCAACCCCGCAGCCGGAATGCAGCCTGAGTTCGTCTCTGGCGGCCCGTGCATGCTCCACGACGCCAAGGGTCGCCGCTACCTGATCGAGCTGGTCCCCGGACGGCAGTTCCACTCCCACCGCGGGATGATCGAGCACGACGACCTCATCGGCGCCGGCGACGGCAGCGTTCACCTGACCACCCTCGGGGAGCCGTACGTGGCCCTGCTCCCCACCTTGGGGGACTACGTGCTGAAGATGGGGCGGCGGGCCACCGTGTCCTATCCCAAGGACATCGGGGCGATCCTGGTCGCCGGCGACATCGGACCGGGGATGACGGTCCTGGAGGCGGGGACGGGCTCGGGTGCGCTGACGATGGCGCTGGCCAGGGCCGTCGGATCCAGGGGCCGGGTGGTGAGCTACGAACGGCGCACCGACCATGCCACCGTGGCGCGCAAGCTGATCGCCGGGTTCTCGGGCACGGTCCCGGAACAGGTCGATCTGCGGGTGGGGGACGTGGAGGATGCGCTCGACGAGGTCTCCCCCGACAGGGTGGTGCTCGACCTGCCCGAGCCATGGCATATGGCCCGGCTCGCCGCCACCCGCCTCCGGCCCGGCGGGGTCTTCCTCTGCTACCTGCCCACCGTCCCCCAGGTGCAGACCTTGGTCGACGAGCTGCGCGCCTCGGGTGGCTTCTTCGCCGTGGAGACCTTCGAGGTGCTCCACCGCTCCTGGGTCGTCGACGGCCGCTCGGTGCGGCCCTCGCACCGTATGGTGGGCCACACCGGTTTCATCACCACTGCAAGACGAATTTCTCCTCCCCCTCTGGTTTCTCCTCCCCCTCTGGGGGAGGAGTGGTCGCAGCAGGGGCCGAAGGCCAACACAGCGGACGAGGAGGGGGATACCGACGCACCAGATACGGCGAGACGCAGCGGCACAGCAGGCGAACAGGGCGAGACCTCGGCACCAGGAGGCGACAACCGATAATGGCAACGGTCAACGACATCCTCACGGATTCGTTCAACCGGATCAGCGAGAACGTCCCGCGCGTCGTGGGGCGGCTCTCCGACGAACAGCTGGCGGCCCGTGTCGCTCCCGGCGCCAACACGGTGGCGTGGCTGGTCTGGCACCTGACCCGAATCATGGATGACCACGTCGCCCGCGCCCAGGGCGACGAGCAGGTGTGGACCCGGGACGGCTGGGCGTCGTCGTTCGCCCTGCCCTTCGACGACCGCTCGACCGGCTACGGGCACACCGCTGAGGACGTCGCCGGCGTCCGGGTCGCCGCCGACCTCCTGCTCGGCTACCACGCAGCGGTTCAGGCCTACGTCCACGGGGTCGTCGACACCCTCACCGAGGAGGACCTCGACCGCATCGTCGACCGCAGGTGGGACCCGCCGGTGACGTTGGCGGTGCGGTTGGTGAGCGTCGTCGACGACGCCACCCAGCACACCGGCCAGGCGGACTACGTCGCCGGCATCCTCGAGACGCGGTGACGCGGCGAAACCGCCCGAGGCCGGCCGTCGAACCTCACGGCTCGATGAAGATGCACTCGCCGGGGCACTCCTCGGCCGCTTCGACGACGACGTCGAGCTGGCTGTCCGGGATGGCGGCCATGCCGGCGGCGCCCTGCGGGTTGCCCTTCGACTCGGCATAGATGGTCCCGCCCTCGCGGACGTAGGCCAGGCCGTCGTCGAGGAGGACGAAGACGTCGGGTGCGATCTCCTCGCACAGCCCGTCTCCGGTACACAGATCCTGGTCGATCCATACCTTCATGAGGTTGGTCCTCTCGTTACCCGCACCGGCATTCTACCGGCGTCGACACCGCTTTCGATCGCCCTCCGAGGACCACCGAGATTGTGGTAGGCCGGGCCTATAGTGCGAAGCAGGGCCATGGAAGGAAGCGACGTGGACCAGGGTGGGAACGAGGCACACCAGCTGAGGGCAACGGTGCGGATGCTGGAGGAGGAGGTCGCCGTCCTGCGCCGCCGGCTCCAGGACGCGCCCCGACGGGTCCGCGTGCTGGAGGAACGGCTGCTCGAGACCAAGAACCGCCTCAACCAGGCCGCCACTCAGAACCAGAAGCTAGCGGCCGCCCTCGAGGAGACCCGCCAGCAGCTCGCCATGCTGCGCCAGGAAGTCGAGAAGCTGACGGCGCCGCCCAACCCGTTCGGCACCGTGCTCAGGGTCAACGAGGACGGGACCGCCGACGTCCACACCGCCGGGCGCAAGCTGCGGGTCAACGTGGAGCCGACCATCGAGATCAAGGCGCTCGAGGTCGGCCAGGAGGTACTCCTCAACGAGGCGAGCAACATCGTGGACGTCCGCTACTTCGAGATCCAGGGCGAGGTGGTGACGGTCAAGGAGGTCCTCGACGACACCAGGCTGCTGGTGATCGGACGCGCCGACGAAGAGCGGGTGACCGAGATCGCATCCCCGATGCGGGGGGTGTTCCTCCGCCCCGGCGACCACGTCAGGCTGGACACCCGCACCGGCATGGTGTTCGAGAAGCTGGTCCGGCCCGAGGTCGAGGAGCTGGTCCTCGAAGAGGTGCCCGACATCACCTACGAGGACATCGGCGGGCTCAGCGAGCAGATCATCGCCATCCAGGACGCCGTCGAGCTGCCCTACGTCCACAAGGAGCGGTTCGACGAGTACGACCTGTCGCCTCCTAAGGGCGTGCTCCTGTACGGGCCACCGGGATGCGGCAAGACGCTCATCGCCAAGGCGGTGGCCAACAGCCTGGCCCAGGCGGTGGCCGCCAAGGAGGGCAACGAGGACACCCGGTCGTACTTCCTCAACATCAAGGGTCCCGAGCTGCTCAACAAGTACGTCGGCGAGACCGAACGCCAGATCCGGCTCATCTTCCAGCGGGCCAAGGAGAAGTCGGACGAGGGTGTGCCCGTCATCGTGTTCTTCGACGAGATGGACTCGCTGTTCCGCACCAGGGGAACCGGGGTGTCCTCCGACGTGGAGTCCACCATCGTGCCTCAGCTCCTCTCCGAGCTCGACGGCGTGGAGACGCTGAAGAACGTCATCGTCATCGGCGCCTCCAACCGGGAAGACCTCATCGACCCGGCCATCCTGCGGCCGGGCCGGCTGGACGTGAAGGTGAAGATCGAACGACCCAACATCGATGCCGCCCGCCAGATCTTCCGCATCTACCTGAGCGAGTCGCTGCCGTACGCCCAGACCGAGCTCGACAGGTTCGACGGAGACCGGGCGGCACTGGTGGTGTCGCTGATCGAGGCGGTGGTCGCCCGGATGTACGACACCTCCGAGAACAACCGATTCCTCGAGGTCACCTACGCCAACGGCGACCGGGAGACCCTCTACTTCAAGGACTTCGCCAGCGGGGCGATGATCGAGAACATCGTCAGCCGGGCCAAGAAGGACGCCATCAAGCGGGAGATCGCCGGCGACCCCCTCGGGATGACCGAGGGCGACCTCCTCGCCGCCATCGCCCAGGAGTTCAAGGAGCACGAGGACCTGCCCAACACCACCAACCCCGACGACTGGGCGAAGATCTCGGGCAAGAAGGGGGAGCGCATCGTGTACGTCCGCCTCATCGCCAGCGACGGCGACGGGCGCGCCATCGAGGCGGTGGCGCCGGGGCAGTACCTGTGACGGAGCCCTCGGCGGCGCCCAGGGTCCTGGGCACCGAGACCGAGTACGGCATCACGGTCCGTCACCAGGCCGACTTCAACCCGGTGCTCTCGTCGAGCACGGTGATCAACTCCTATCGCGGCGGCCGGGCCCGTATCCAGTGGTCGATCGACGAGGAGTCACCGGGGCGTGACGCCCGCGGCTTCGGCTACGAAGGGCTGTTCCCGCCCGAGCTGGAGACGGGGCTGGTCAACGTGGTGTTGACCAACGGTGCCCGGCTGTACGTCGACCACGCCCATCCGGAGTACTCGACGCCGGAGTGTGTCGACCCGCTCCAGGCGGCACGGTACGACAAGGCCGGGGAGGTGATCATGGCCCGCGCCGTCACCGCGGCTCGGGCCGCCATGCCGGAGCCGGAGCGCATGTTCATCCACAAGAACAACAGCGACGGCAAGGGCAACTCGTACGGGGCGCACGAGAACTACCTGCTGGCCAGGGCGCTTCCGTTCGGGGAGATAGTCCGCCACCTCACCGCCTTCCTCGTGTCGCGGCAGGTCTTCACCGGATCGGGGAAGGTCGGGTCCGAGAACGGGCGCCCCCCGGTGGACTTCCAGCTGACCCAGCGGGCCGACTTCTTCGAGGAGGAGGTGGGCCTGGAGACCACCCTGAAGCGGCCCATCATCAACACCCGCGACGAGCCCCACGCCGACGCCTCCCGCTATCGCCGGCTCCACGTCATCTTCGGCGATGCCAACCTGTCCGAGATCCAGACCTTCCTCAAGCTCGGCTCCACCGCCGTGGTGCTGGCGGCGTTGGAGGCCGGAGCGCTGCCCGAGCCGATCGCCCTCGAGGACCCGGTCAACGCGGCGTGGCAGGTGAGCCACGACCTCGACCTCACCCTGCCGCTGCCGCTCGACGGTGGCGGGACGATGACCGCGCTGGAGATGCAGTGGCAGTACCTGGAGTGGGCAACCAAGCACGTCAACACCGTCGACCTCGGCGACCGGTACCCGGTCTTGCTGGAGCGCTGGGAGGAGGTGCTCACCGACCTGGAAATCGACCCGATGCGGCTCGCCGACCGGCTCGACTGGGTGGCCAAGCGCCGGCTGCTCGCCGCCTACGTCGACCGCGACGACCTGTCGTGGGACCATCCCAAGCTGCGGCTCCTCGACCTCCAATACCACGACGTCGATCCCGAACGCGGCCTCTACCACCGACTGGTGGCCGGCAGCAGGATGCAGCGGCTCTTCACCGACGGCGAGGTCGAGGAGGCGGTCACCCGGCCCCCCGACGAGACCAGGGCGTACTTCAGGGGCGAATGCGTCGGCCGGTTCGGACCGGCGCTGGTGGCCGCCAACTGGGACTCCCTGGTCTTCGACACCGGCGAGGAGGCGTTGAGGCGGGTACCTATGATGGAACCGCTGAAGGGCTCGAAGGAGATGGTGGGCGAGTTGCTCGACCGGTGCGACACGCCGGCGGCCCTGATCAAGGCGTTGGGAGGCGACGATGGCTGAGCAGGAACGCAAGCAGACGCCGGCACCGGGCCGCCAGGAGGAGATCGACGAGAGCGCGCCTGCCGAGCAGGCCGACGAGTTGACCGAGAAGATCGACGATCTCCTCGAGGAGATCGACTCGGTGCTCGAGGAGAACGCCGAGGAGTTCGTGAAGAACTACGTCCAGAAGGGCGGCGAGTGAGCCGCAGCAGGGACGAGCTCGGCACCCGCCCGGTCCTCCCCCTCGAGCCCCCCAGCCTCGACGCCAGCTTCGCTTCGCTGCTCGACCAACGGGGGCTGGCTCCCCGCTGGCGGATCCCCGAGACCGGCACCTTCCCCGAGGTCCCCGAGGGGACGACGGTGCTGGCCCTGAAGTACTCCGACGGCGTGGTGATGGCCGGTGACCGTCGCGCCACCTCCGGCAACTACATCGCCCACAAGCGGGTGCAGAAGGTCTTTCCCGCCGACGAATACTCGGCGGTCGCCATCGCCGGGACCGCCGGGCTCGCCATCGAGCTGATCCGGCTGTTCCAGCTGGAGCTGGAGCACTACGAGAAGATCGAGGGCACCAGGCTGTCGCTCGAAGGGAAGGCCAACTACCTCGCCAGGATGGTGCGCGGCCACCTGCCCCTCGCCTTCCAGGGGCTGGCGGTGGTGCCGCTCTTCTGCGGCTTCGACGAGACCACGGGGAGCGGCGCCCTGTACTCGTTCGACGTGGTCGGGGGCCGCTACCTGGAGCAGGACTACGCAAGCACCGGCTCTGGAGGCAACGAGGCAAGGGCGTTCCTCAAGGCGTCGTACCGGACCGACCTCGACGAGGACACCGCGCTCCGGATGGCGGTGGAGGCGCTGGTCGCCGCCGCCGAGGAGGACGTCGCCACCGGCGGGCCTGACGTGAAACGAGGCATCTACCCCAACGTCGTCACCGTGACGGTCGACGGGCTCACCGAGGTCGGTGACGACCGGCTGCGCCGGCATCGCCGCCGACGTGCTCGAGGCCCGGCCGTGACCAGCCCGTTCTACGTCCCGCCCGAGCAGCTCACCAAGGAGCGCGCCGACTTCGCCCGCAAGGGAATCGCCCGAGGACGTCCCATCGCCGTGTGCACCTACGTCGACGGGGTGTTGCTCATCGGGGAGAACCCGAGCGGATCGCTCCACAAGCTGGGCGAGATCTACGACCGCATCGCCTTCGCCGGGGTGGGCCGGTTCAACGAGTTCGAGATGCTCCGCACCGCAGGGGTCCGCTACGCCGACATCAAGGGCTACTCATACGGGCGGATGGACGTCACCGCCCGCGGGCTGGCCAACGCCTACAGCCAGACGCTCGGCCAGATCTTCATCCACGAGCTGAAGCCCTACGAGATCGAGCTGATGGTGGCCGAGATCGGCAGCGACAGTCACGACGGCACCAACATGTTCCGTATCCAGTTCGACGGGACGCTCGCCGCCATGGCCGACTTCGGCGCCATGGGCGGCAACGACGCCAAGGTCGCCGAGGTACTCGCTGCGGGGTGGGCGCCCGAGGTCGACCTGGCCGGGGCGGTGCGGTTGGCGACGTCCGCCATCGAGGAGGCCGAGCAGCACACCGTCGAGCCGGTCGACTGGGAGGCGGCGGTGCTCGACCGGACCCGGGGACGTCGCAAGTTCCGCCGGCTCACCGCCGACGACATCGCCACCGCACGGAACGTCGAAGCCCCCTAGCTGGGTACTGTGCGACGATGCAGCGTCGCATCTACGGAATCGAGACCGAGTACGGGGTCACCTGCACGCTGCGCGGCCAGCGCCGCCTGTCACCCGACGAGGTGGCCCGCTACCTGTTCCGGCGGGTGGTGTCGTGGGGGCGGTCCTCCAACGTGTTCCTCGAGAACGGCGCCAGGCTCTACCTCGACGTGGGCAGCCACCCCGAATACGCCACACCCGAATGCGACAGCCTGCTCGACCTGGTCGCCCACGACAAGGCGGGCGAGCGGATCCTGGAGAGCCTGCTCACCTCTGCGGAGCAGCGGCTCGAGGAGGAGGGGATCCGGGGGCAGATCTACCTGTTCAAGAACAACACCGACTCGGCGGGCAACTCCTACGGGTGCCACGAGAACTACCTGGTGGGCCGCCACGGCGACTTCCAGCGGGTGATCGACACCCTGATCCCGTTCTTCGTCACCCGCCAGATCTACGCCGGCGCCGGGAAGCTGCTGCAGACCGCCCGGGGGACCGTGTTCTGCCTGTCGCAGCGGGCCGAGCACATCTGGGAGGGCATCTCGTCGGCAACCACCCGGAGCCGGCCCATCATCAACACCCGGGACGAGCCCCACGCAGACGCCGAGCGGTACCGCCGACTCCACGTCATCGCCGGCGACTCCAACATGTCGGAGTACGTCACCCTGGTCAAGGTGGGAACGGCGGCGGCGCTGCTCCAGATGCTCGAGGACGACGTGGTGTTCCGCGACCTCAGCCTGGAGAACCCGATCCGGGCCATCCGGGAGATCTCCCACGACATCACGTGCCGGCGTCGGGTGCGGCTGGCCAACGGACGGGAGCTCTCGGCGCTCGACATCCAGTGGGAGTACCTGGAGCGGGCGATGCGCTACGGCCGCACCGTCGGGTTCCCCGCCCAGGTGGAGAACGCCATCGAGATGTGGGAGTACCTGCTCACCGGGCTGGAGAAGGACCCGCTCAGTCTCCACCGCGAGTGCGACTGGGTGGCCAAGCACCGCCTGATCGAGCGGTTCGTCGAGGAGCGGTCGACGCCCATGTCGGATCCCCGCCTGGCGCTGGTCGACCTCGCCTACCACGACGTGAAACGCGAGCGTGGCCTCTACTACCTGCTGGAGCGGCGCGGCCTGGTGGAGCGGGTGGTCACCGACGAGATGGTGGAGAAGGCGCAGACCGAGCCGCCGGCGACCACCAGGGCCCGGCTGCGCGGGGCGTTCATCAAGGCGGCGAAGGCCCGCAAGCGGGACTTCACCGTCGACTGGGTCCACCTCAAGCTCAACGACCAGGCGCAGCGCACCGTGCTGTGCAAGGACCCGTTCCGTGCCGTCGACGAGCGGGTCGACAAGCTGATCGGCGGCCTCTGACCCGTCCGCACGCCGCTCACCGGGTGCTTCCCCGGGTGTCGGGGTGTCGATACGCTGGCGAGCGATGCAGAAGGTCATCGAGCGGATCCTGAACCTGCTGGCGTTCCTGCTGACCGTGGGACGGCCGGTGACCGCCGACGAGATCAGGCACACGGTGGCCGGCTACAACGGAGACAGCGACGAGGCGTTCCGTCGCACCTTCGAGCGCGACAAGGACCTCCTGCGGAGCCTCGGCTTCCGGTTGGAGCTGCGTCCCACCGACGCCTGGGAGGTCGAGCACGGGTACACCGTGAAGGAGGATCCCGACTTCCCCGACCCGGGACTGACCGACGACGAGCGGGCGGCGCTGTGGCTGGCTGCCCAGGTGGTGCGGATGGGGGGACGGTCTTCCGGGCCCGACGCCATGTTCAAGCTGGGCGGCACCCCGCTGGCGCCTGCCGGGGAGCCGCTCGCCGCCGACCTGGGGACCAGCGAGGGCGACCTGGCCGTGGTGTTCCTGGCCGTTTCCGAGCGCCGCCACCTCGCCTTCGACTACCGGGGGCGGGAACGGGTGGTGGCACCGTTCGGGCTGGCCCATCGGCGCGGTCACTGGTATCTCATCGGACCGGAGCGCGACGACAGCGTCGTCAAGCTCTACCGCCTCGATCGGGCGGCGCCGGTGCGCGTCACCGGCCCCCGCGCCGCCTTCGACCGACCCGAGGACTTCTCCGCCGCCGGCTTCGTGCCCGACGCCCCCTGGGAGGCGGGCGCCGACGCGGAGACCACGGCGGTGGTGCGCATCGACCCCGATCTGGCCTGGTGGGCGGAGCGCCAGGTCCACGACCCGGCCACGGTGACCCGGCTCCCCGACGGCGGGCTCGAGTTGCGGCTGCGGGTGGCCAACCCGGAGGCGTTGATCGGCTGGGTCCTGTCGTTCGAGGACCGCGCCGAGATAGTCGCCCCGGTCGAGCTCCGGCAGCGGCTCGTCACCAGGGTCGCCGGATGACCAGTATCCGCACCGCCGGCCGGCTCAACCGGCTGCTCGGGATGCTGCCCTGGGTGATCGCCCATCCCGGGTCGACCGTCGACGAGGTCTGCACGCGATTCGGCTACGACCGCCGGGCACTGGCCGCCGACCTCAACCTGCTCTTCGTGTGCGGTCTTCCGGGTTACGGGCCCGACGACCTGATGGTCGCCTACATCGACGACGACGAGGTGGTCATCGAGATGGCCGACTACTTCGCCGACCCGGTCCAGCTCACCGCTCCCGAAGCGCTCAGCCTGATCGCCTCGGGGTTGGCGATGCTCTCCACCGGCGAGGCTCCCGAGGCGTTGCGGCGTGCGGTCGACAAGCTGGTGGCGGCGATCTTCCCCGACGCCGGCGAGGTGCTCACCGTCGACCTCCCCGAGCCGGGCATGGTCGGAGAGCTCCGTCGGGCGGCGGCCGACCACAGGGTGGTGCACCTGGTGTACACCGCCATCGCCGGTGACCGCACCACCGAACGGGACGTCGAGCCGTGGCTGGTGTTCTCCACGCTGGGCAACTGGTACGTGACCGGGCATTGCCGGCTCGCCCGGGACGAGCGGGTGTTCCGCATCGACCGCATCCGGGACCTGCGCACGACCGGGGATCGCTTCGAGCCTCCTGCAGAGATCCCGCCCCCGCTGGTGTCGTACAACCGCGGGGACGACGACGTGGTGTGCGAGATCCGTCTCGGCCGCCGCGCCCGGTGGGTCGTCGACTACTACCCGGTGGACCTCCTCGCCGACGAGGGCGAGGGCGGGTCCGCCACCATCCGCTTCTTCGCCGGCGACGCCTCGGTGGCCGCCCGGCTGCTGCTTCGTCTCGGGAGCGATGCTGAGCTGCTGCGGGGTACCGAGGTCGCAGACGCCGTCGCCGACCTCCGCACCAGGATCCTGGCTCGCTACCGGGCTTGACCGGCGGAGCCGGGCTCCGACAGATCCACAGGGGACCGCCATGGGCACACCGGGGGACCGGTCGGGGGCGACTCCCGTCCTACCATCGGCACGGTGAACGCCAACCTGACGCTGTCGGAGATCATCACCATCTCGGTGATCATCCTCATCGTCTTCGGGCCCCACCGGCTGCCCGAACTGGCCCGCAAGGCGGGGATGGCGGTGGCCAAGCTGCGCCAAGCCGCCGGTAACGTGCGCCAGGAGTTGACGGCGAGCACCGAGGAGCTGGCCAAGCCGCTCGCCGACATCGACCGCGACCTGCGCGCCGCCAAGGCGGACCTGAGAGCCGCCATCCCCAACCTGGACGACATCGCCCCGACCCGCAACCCGAGTCGTGCGCCGGCACCGCCGGGTCCCGAGGAGAGAATCGACGAGCCGGGAGTCGAAGGGCCGGGTGACGACCCGCCCGGCGCCCCCGACCCGCCGGCGACAGGGAGCACGTCGCCTCCGACATGACCGACGGCCCGATGACATTCATGGACCACCTGGTCGAGTTGCGCCGGCGGCTGATCGTCTCCGTCGTCGCCATCACCATCGGCACCGTGGTGGCGGCGATCTTCTACGAGCAGCTCCTCGACATCCTCGCCGAGCCCTACCTGGAGGCGGTCGGCGGGGACCGCCTCGCCTTCTTCCAGCCCGCCGAGGCCTTCACGCTCGTGCTGAGGGTGGCGCTCTTCGGGGGCGTGGTCATCGCCTCGCCGGTGTTGATCGGTCAGACGTGGGGGTTCATCAGTCCGGCGCTGACACCGCGGGAGCGGAAGTTCGCCGTGCCGCTCTCCATCGTCCTCGCCGTGCTGTTCACCGTCGGTGTGGTGGTCGGGTACCTGGCGCTGCCGATGACGCTCCGGCTGTTGCTCGGCATCGGCTCCGACATCCTCGACCCCGTCATCGGCGCCGAGTACTACCTCCGGTTCGCCATGCGCTTCCTGCTCGCCTTCGGGCTCGCCTTCCTGTTCCCGGTGTTCCTGTTCGCCGCCGGAGCGGCGGGTGTCGTCACCTCACGAACCCTGCGCTCGTGGCGGCGCTGGGCGGTGACCGTCATCCTTGTGGGCTCGGCTCTGCTCACCCCAGGGGGAGATCCGCTGACCCTGGTCCTGCTCGCCGGACCGCTCTACATCCTCTACGAGGCGACGATCCTCGCCATCCGCTTCGGGCTCAAGAAGTGAGCACGAGGACCGGAGACCTCGCCGACTGGGTGGCGAGCCTCCCCTTCACACCCGACGCCTTCCAGCTGGAGGCGATCGGCCACGTCGAGGCGGGCAGGTCGGTGGTGGTCACCGCCCCGACGGGAGCGGGGAAGACCCTGGTCGCCGAGGCGGCGGTGGAGCTGGCCCGCCGTCGTCGGGCCCGCGCCTTCTACACCACTCCCATCAAGGCGCTCTCCAACCAGAAGTACGGCGATCTGGTATCCACGTACGGCGAGGCCGGCGTCGGCCTGCTCACCGGCGACAACGTCGTCAACGGCGACGCCCCCACCGTCGTGATGACCACCGAGGTGCTGCGCAACATGATCTACGCCGACTCGTCACGACTCGACGGGTTGGCGGTGGTGGTGCTGGACGAGGTCCACTTCCTGCAGGACCGCTACCGGGGCTCGGTGTGGGAGGAAGTGATCATCCACCTGCCCCGCCACATCCAGCTGGTCAGCCTGTCGGCGACGGTCGCCAACGCCGACGAGCTCACCGAGTGGGTCGAGGCGCGCCGCGGCGAGACGGTGCTCGTCGAGGAGAGACACCGCCCGGTCCCGCTGGAGAGCGTGTACATGGTCGAGGACCGCCACCGCGAGCGGGTGCTCGAGATGTTCCCCGTCTTCGACCGCTCGGGGAAGCGGCCCAACCCGGCGGTGGTGTCCATGCTCCGCAAGGGACGGGGCCGCTTCCGGCGGTTCGTGGCGCCTCGCCGGCTCCGGGTGGTGGAGGAGCTGTCCCGGCTGGGGATGCTCCCTGCCATCTACTTCATCTTCTCCCGGGCGGGGTGCGGCGACGCGGCAACCCATGTGGCGGGGGCCAAGCCGGGGTTGACCACCGCCGCCGAACGGGCGGAGATCGTGCGGACCGCCCACTCCGGCACCGCCCACCTCGACCCGGCCGACCTCGCCGTCCTCGGGTTCGACCGGTGGGTGGCCGACCTGGAGGAGGGGGTGGCGGCACACCACGCCGGGATGGTCCCGGCGTTCAAGGAGACCGTGGAGACCCTGTTCGCCGCCGGGTTGATCAAGGTGGTGTTCGCCACCGAGACGCTGGCGTTGGGGATCAACATGCCGGCGAAGGCCGTCGTACTGGAGCGTCTCTCCAAGTTCGACGGCGAGTCCCACGAGGTGCTCCGCCCCGGCGACTACACCCAGCTGACCGGACGGGCGGGCAGGCGCGGCATCGATCGGGCCGGCACCGCGGTGGTGCTGCACCAGGCCGAGATCCCGTTCGACCGGGTGGCTTCGATCGCCGCCCAGGGCAGCCACCCTTTGGTTTCGAGCTTCACGCCCACCTACAACATGGCGGTGAACCTGGTGGCCACGTACCCCCGCCACCGCGCCGAGGACCTGGTGCGGGCGTCGTTCGCCCAGCACCGGTACCAGCGGCGTCGCCAACAGGAAACGGCCCGGGTCGATGACCTCCGGTCCCAGCTGGCCGACCTGGAGGAACAAGCCCGCTGCGAACTCGGGGACGTCGCCGCCTATGCGGAGAGTGCCGCCGATGCCGGTCGGCGGATGGCCGACTTCGCCCAGGGCCTGGTGGAGGGCTCGGTGATCGAGCTCGGCGCCGGGCGGCGAATGGTGCTGCTGGCGCGCGGGTACGGCCCGAATCCCCGGCTGCTGCTGGTGGATGCCACGGGGCGAACCCGGCGGCTGCCTGCAGGGGACCTGCCACCGGCCACCGTCGAACGGGGAACACTGGCGCTCCCCGAGCCATGGCGGCCCAAGGAGAAGGCGTTCGCCCGCCAGGTGGCGAGGCTGCTGGCCGAGTTCGAGCCGGCCGAGCCGGTCGAAAGGACCGCCGATCGCCTCGGCCCGGTCGCCACCTGCCCCGATCTCGCCGACCACCTCGCCGGCCTGGAGCGGGCGGCCCGGGTGCGTGCTCAGATCGACCGCATCGAGCGGGCCCTCGAGCGGGGCGGCGACGACCTGGTCGAGCGGTTCCGCACCGGCTTGGCGGTGCTCGATCACCGCGGCTACACGAAGGGCTGGGCGTTGACCGAGCGGGGCGAGCGGCTCCGGTTCATCTACAACGAGCTCGACCTGCTGGTGGCCGAGACCGCCCACGAGCGGATCCTCGACCACCTGACCCCGGCCGAGCTGGCTGCGGTCCTCTCCGTCTTCGTGTACGAGAGCCGTCGCGGCGACGTCCCCGGCGGAATGCCCACACCCGCCTGCGCCGACTCGGTGGACGCCATCTTCGAGTTGGGCGAGGAGCTGTCCGCCGACGAGAACGCGTAGGGGCATCGAGCCGATGCGCCCACCCGACGACGGCTACGTGGAGCGGATCCATCGTTGGGCGAGCGGAGCCAGCCTCGAGGACCTGTTCGACGAGGAGTCGTCGGCCGGCGACTTCGTCCGGCTGGCTCGCCAGACCTTGGACCTGCTCCGCCAGGTCCGCGACGTCTTTCCCGAGCTCAGCGAGGACGCCGCCGAGGCCATCCGCCTCGTCGATCGCGGCGTGGTCTCCGCCGGGGGGCTGTGAGCCTGGTCAGGGTCGACCGGGGCCGAGTTGCCGCGGCGAGCGGGACCGGCCGTCAAGCCTCCCCGATCGGTGTGGCGACGAGGATCTCGCCGGTAGGGCTGTCGCTGCCGCCGGCCGGCTCGACGGTCAGACCGAGGACCTGGCCGGCGGCGACGTCCCCGTCGAGGAGCACCTCGACGTCCCCGTCTTCGTCCGGCACGAACACGCCGGCGGGTGCCGGAGTCTCGCCCTCGATCAACCAGAGCTGGTAGGTCTCGTCCTCGTCCACGGCGGGCAGGGAGCCGGCGGTGAACACCCCACGCCCGAGCTCGGGGGAGAACACCAGGGCGCCGTCGGGCACCACCTCGCTCTCCACCGGCACGGTGACCGCGTCGGGGGCGGCGAGCACGTCCTCGACGTCGGTGCCGGTGTCGACGAGGAGCAGCGCCCCGACGACGGCGGCGGCCGCGATGGCCACGGCCGCCGCCCAGCGTGCCGGGCGTCGGTCCGCCGGGACGGCCTCGGGTGGGAGGTCGGGTATCGGGTGGACGGCCGCCCGGTCGGTGCCCGGGCTCTCCTGTGGAGTGGCCGCGATGCGCTCCATGACCGCTGGGCGCATCGCCGGCGGCGGCGGGACAGCCCCCAGGTCGCCGAGCTCGGCCAGGGCGGCCCAGGCCTCGTCGACATGGCGCCGGCAGGCGTCGCAGGTGTCGAGGTGCCCTTCGAAGAGCACCCGTTGCTCGGCGTCGAGGGCATCGAGGGCGTAGGCCGCGGCGAGCTCGTGGAGGTCGGCGTCAGCCACCGGCAGTCCCCAGGATCGTGCGAAGGCGGCTGAGCCCGTCCCGCATCCTCGTCTTCACGGTGCCCACCGGGGCGCCGATGCGCTCGGCTACCTGCCGGTAGGTGAGCCCGTCGTAGTAGGCCAGCTCGATCGCCTCCCGCTGGCTGGCGCTCAGCTCGCCGAGGGCGGAGCGCACCTGGTCGTGCTCGGCGTGGACGATGGCCTCCGCCTCGACGCTGTCGTAGTGGGCGCCGGCGGCGGCGACGATCCCGTAGGTGCGAGCCCGGTCCCGGCCCTTCTGCACGCTGCGAACCAAGTCGACGGCCCTCCGGTGCGCGATGACGGCGATCCACCCCTTGACGCCACCGCGGGCAGGGTCGAAGCGCCCGGCGGTCCGCCACATCTCCGCCATCACGTCTTGGGCGACCTCCTCGCTCTGCGCCGGGTCACGGACCACCCGGAGGACGATCCCGTACACGAGGCCGGCGACCCGGTCGTAGAGATCGCCGAAGGCGGCGGCGTCGCCACCGGCGACAGCCACCATCAGCTCCTCGAGGGACGGGGGAGTGTCGGGCATGCCAGGGGTGGTGAGCCTACTCGTGACGTCGACGACCGCCCGGCACACCGCCCGCCACCCGGGGACGACGGGCGCAGTGGCGCCGGCGGTCACAGCGCGCCGACATCGGCGACCGCGCTCCAGGTCATGTAGACCCCGGCACCGAGCACCACGATCCCCATGACGACGGGCAGGGCCGTTGCGAGGAGGGGGCTGACCCGGTCGGGCAGCAGGCGGGCTCCGCGGGACCGAACCAGTACCACCAGCATCCCGACGCCGGTGAGGGCGAAGGCCATTCCCCCTCCGAAGGCGGCCACGAGGACGAGGCCGAGCCCGACCCTGCCGAGGTGGACCGCCCCGAGCAACAGAACCACCGCCGACGCCGAGGGGACGAGGCCACCGGACAGGCCGAGGGCGGCGAACGACTTCCACCCCGAGCCGGTCACATCGCTGGGGCCGTGGTCGTGCCCGTGCGTTTGGCCGTGGCTGTGCCCGTGGGCGCCGTCATGGGCGTGGCCATGATCGTGTCCCCGGTCATGGTGGTGGCTGTGCCCATGGCCATCGGCATGGCTGTGGCCTTGCCCGCCGCGCCGGTGGGCGAGCACCCGGGTACCGGCGCGGGCCAGCAACGAACCGCCGAGAGCCAGGACGACCACGCCGGCGCCCACCGAGAGCCACGGGTAGACGGCGGACGGCTCGAAGGTCGACGAGGCCGCCAGCGTCAGCAGGCCGAGCACGGCGACGCCGAGGGTATGGGAGACGGCCACCGAGGCGCCGATCCCGACGGCGTGGCGGACGGTGCCGGAGCGCCCGACGAGATAGGCGGCCATCAGCGCTTTGCCGTGGCCCGGCGCCAGGGCATGGGCGAGCCCGAGGGCGAAGGCGGCGGCGACGGCGAGCCCGGTCCCCCCTGCCGATGCGCCACCGACGAGCTCCCCGAGAGCGCCCACCACAGGAGGGGCGCTCTCGCCTGCCGCCGCCAGGTCCCCGGCGGTCGCCTCCGAACCGTCCCGGGTGGACCCTGCCGGGGAGCCGTCCGGGGTGACCGTGGCGACAGCTCGGCGGACGTCGCTCACCTGGCCCTCGGGATAGGCCCGCAGCAGGTCGCTCGGGCTGGTCGAGGGCGCCACGCTGTCGATGGCCACACCGTTGCCGGCGACGACGACCTCCCGCCAGCCGACCAGGCCGGCGTCGTCCGCGTTCACCACCTCGACCTCGGTGGCGCCTCCCAGCGAGATCGCCCCTCCCGATCGACACGTGAGGAGAAGGGTCTGCAGGCCCGCCTCGCCCGGCGACGTCACCGCCGTCGAACTGCCACCGACGAGCTCGACCGGCGTGCCCGCCACATCCACCTTCGTGGCCTGGCGTCGCCTGGCGCACTCGTCCGTCGCCCAGGAGCCCAATTCGGCCGCCGTCGCCGCGCCGTCACCGTTGGAGTCGATCTGGCGCAGCGCCCGGAAGGCCGGGATCTCCGCCATGTCGACGAGATGGGTGACCTCGACGGCACCCGGGGTGACCAGGACGCCGAGGTGGTGACTCACGGAGACGTTGCCGAGAGGGTGCGCCCCGGCCGGCGCCGCGGTGAACAGCACCGCGACGAGCGTCCCGATGACGATGGCCATCCGCCTCACGGTGTCAGCTCCTCGACGAGGCGGGCGGCGTCGCCGGCCTCGATCGGATGGAACCCCGGGTCGATCGACAGAGCCGCCTCGAGGTCGTGCACCGCACGTTCGGCGTCGCCGAGTGAGGCGGCGACCACCCCGGACGCATAGAGGAGCCCGGCGTCGACGATCCCAGTGGCCAGGGCCCGGTCGAGCGCTTGCTGCGCCTCGGCATGGCGTCCGGCGGCGGTGAGTGCCCGGCCGAGGGTCTCCAGCGTCGCCGGGTCGCGACGTGCCTCGGCCTCGGCGACGGCCAGGTCCACTGCCGTACCCGGGTCGCCGTGCTCGGTGTGGAACCGTGCCAGGGCGCCCCGGTACACCTCGGCGCCCGATGCCAGCGCCACCACGGCTTCCACCGTTGCGTATGCGTCGTCTGCCCCGTCGTGGTCGCCGACGGCGGTTAAGACGTCACCCAGCGCCACCAGGGTGTCCGGGTCGGGGCGCAGCTCGGTGGACCGACGGTACGCCTCCTCGGCGGCGAGCAGGTCTCCCTCGGTGGCACGCAGCCGGCCGAGCTCGGCCAGCGTCGTCGCGTCGTCGGGGGCGGCGGAGAGGGCCTCGGTGAGCCGCGCCTCGGCGGTATCGCCGTCGCCGGAGTCGAGGGCGCGGTGGGCGTCGTACGTGAGGTAGAAGGCGAGATCGCGACCGGTGAGCCCGAGGGTCCTGGCTCGTTCCACCGCCTGCGAGGAGTGCCGCCGCGAGCCGGTCACGTCACCGGTCTGCCAGGCGAGCTCGCTGAGCCGCACCGCCACCGCCGGGTCGCCGGGCAGGGCGGCGGTGAGCACGGCGAACGCGGCCCGGGCCGTCTCCACGTCGCCGGTCGCCAGGGAGGCGTCGCCGAGCACGGCGTGGGCGCCGACGTGGTCGGGGGCGGCGGCCAACGCGGTCCCGGCGAGGTCTGCGGCTTGGCCGAATCGGTGGAGGGCGAGATGGGTCGCGGCGAGGGCGGTGGAACCGTCCGGGTCGTCTGGATCGCGCTGATGGGTGCCGGTGAGGAGGCGAACCGCCTCCTCGTAGTCGGCGAGGCTCCCGTCGCGGTGCGCCCGGGCGAGATGGAGCTCACCGAGGGTGCGCACGTCGAGGTAGTTGTCGTGCCCCTCGAGCCGTGCCGACACCACCGTGATCAGCCGGTCCAGCTCGCCGATGCCGGCCGTCGGGGTGGTGTCTTCGCTCGTCGGCGAAGGGAGGCTGGTGGCGAACACCCGTGGTTCCGTCGCCCCGCCGCCGTCGATCGCCCGGACCAGCCGGGGAACGCCGGCGACGAGGACGACGGCGATCGCAATGGCGAGCAGTCGTCCCCGTCGCATCAGATCCTCCTCGGTGAGGTGGTGCCGGGATGGGCGGTCCCCCGAGTCGCGCCCATCCCGGCACCGGGTCCGGCGTGTCAGGAGTGCGGCACGCCGAGGTACGGGAACACGGTCAGGTAGTCGTCGTGCGGGCCGACACCGTCGGAGTTCACACCGCCGTCGGCATCCCGGTCCATGAACAGGCCGAGGGGGTCGCCCCCGGTGATCACCCGCAACTCGACGTCGATCACGTCGTCCGCCAGCGCCCGCCCGTTGAGCGGAGCCGGCAGGGTCGACGCCTTGTCGAAGGTGACCATGTCCGGCATCAGGACCGTCGCCAGGGCAGCCGCCTGGTCGTCGCTGTACGGGCCTTCAGTGTCGAGCGCCGAGAACGCCTGGAGGGCGTTGATCGTCTCGTCCGTCCACTTGAGCACGTCGCCGATCGGTCGGGTGGCATTGAACTGGTTCTTGGCGTTGGTGCGGGTGCCGACGATCGGGCCTGAGCTGTTCACCACCGTGTTGATGGCGGGACGGCCCATCCGATCGACCTGCTTGCCGCTGGCCAGGCTGGTCCGGGCCCACACCCCGATCGGGTTGCCACCGGCAAGACGACTGTCGGGCACCTCGATGACGATGGCCAGGGTGTTGAGGTCGGCGAAGAAGTCGGTCGGGTCGTTGCCGAGGGCGTCGTCGCCGCGTCCTTCGACCGTCCCCAGGAACCCTGAGAGGTCGAAGAAGAACGGGTCGGAGCGCAACCCGGTGAACAGCTTGGTGCCGTCGGACAGCGTGATCACGTCGCCGACGTCGCCACCGCCCAGCTTCTTGCCGTTGAGCCACGGGCCCTCACCGGTTCGCCCGGTTGCCCGCGCCACGGCCACGGTCGAGCCGTCGTCGTCGAACGTGAAGACGTACGAGATGTTGGTCCGAGCGTCGCCGTTGGTGTCGACTCGCAGCTCGTAGACGCCGTCGGCGGCGTCGGCGAAGCGCGAGTCGGTGGAGGCGAGAGGGTGTACCGTCGCCGCGATGACGGTCTTGCCCGAGTTCGCCTCGAACACGTACACGTCGTTGATGTCGAGGTCCGTCCGGCCGCTCGGTGACATGGTGCCCGGAGCGTCCAGATGGTCGGCGGCATCGACGCCGTCCACGGGTGACAGCAGCGCCATGGTCAGCGCCGTCAGCGCGATGAGTGCTGCGATCGGCGCAGCCCTTCGTGCCAGGGTCATGAGGAGGTCTCCCTTCGTCGGGGACTCTGGTTGCCACCGGTTCGGAGCGGCGGGGGGCCGCGGATTGGCAGTTCTGCTCGGTGGGGTCCTTGGGTGATGCGGTGAGCTGGTGGGTGGTGCGGAACCCGGCGGCGGGCATGGGCATCGACGTGAGCAGGCGGCTCGGAGCCGCCCTCGACCAAGCAGGGGTGGAGGCGGAGGTGGTCGTCTCCGATACCCAGGAGCACGTCGCCGTCCTCGTCGGCCAGGGCAGGGAACGCGGGTACCGCCGGTTCGCCTCGGTGGGCGGTGACGGCACGGCCCACTGGTTGCTCAACGGCCTGATGGCCGCCGAGTGGGACGAGCCGCCGACCATGGCCATCATCCCGGCCGGCTCCGGCTCCGACTTCATCCGGACGTTCGCCCTGCCCCGCACCATCGAGGGTGCGGTGCCATTGCTGGCATCGGGACGCACCTACCGCGTCGACGTCGGCCTGATCGAGGGATCGTTCGGGTCGCGGTGGTTCCTGAACGCCGCCAACGTCGGGTTGGTGGCCCGCTCGGCGCAGCGGGCGAACCGGCTGCCATCCCGGCTCGGGTCGCTCCGGTACACCGCGGCCTTCTGGCTGAGCCTGGCCACCTTCGGACGGGCCCCGGTGGTCGTCGACCTCGGCGGACGCCGCATCGAGGAGGAGGCGATCACCGTGGTGGTGGCCAACGGCCAGTTCTTCGGGGGTGGCCTCAACGTCGCCCCCCAGGCGTCGCTGCAGGACGGCGCCGTCGACATCGAGGCGTTCACCTGCTCGAAGTGGCGGGCGTTCGATCTGATGCCACGGGTGATCCGGGGCAACCACCTTCGCCACCCGGCGGTCAAGCGGGGACGGGCGTCCCGGCTCACCATCACCGTCCCGGAGGACTGGCCGGTGGAGGCTGATGGCGAGATGGTGGGCAGCGGGTCGGTGCGAATCACCGTTCGCCCCGGGGCGATCGACTTCGTGATCTGACCGACTGCGGCTCCCTCCGGCGGCCGGGAACAACCCAGACCGGGGGCCTGTTCCCCGCTGGACATCGACCGATATACTCCGGCGCCGCATCGGGGAGACGAAGGCCAGCATGACCGACCGAGACCACGACGACCTCGAGGTTCTGACCGGCGACGGCGATGTCGAGAACGTCGCCGAGCCCGCCGACAGCGAGTGGGGCGACGAGGACTTCGACGGCGAACCCGACGTCGAGGAGGATCTCGAAGAGCTCGACGAGGAGCTCGACGTCGCCGTCGAAGTAGTCCTGGTCGACGAGGAAGACGACGGCGACGTCGAAGGCGAGGGCGACGAGGAGTCGGACGAGGCGCTCGACGAGCTCGAGGCCGAGGAGCTCGAGATGCTCACGGACGACGAGGAGTCCGAGACGCTGATCGTCGACGAGGCGGCGGAGCTGCGGGCCATCCGACGGGAGCAGCTGGCCATGGAAGGCGAGGCCGGGCCGGAGCGAGGCGCCGACGAGTTCGTCTGCAGCAACTGCTTCCTCGTGCTGAAGCGCAGCCAGCTCGCCAACGCCCGGCAGATGCTCTGTCGAGACTGCGCCCCTTGAGCGGTGGACGCTCGGAGAGCGTCCACGGATGCTCCTTTGCTGTTCGGCCGGCCCCTCATCGCGGTGCGGTTGGGACGTCCCTACGCTCTCATTCCACATGGATCCGTCGAGCAGGCTCGCCACCGGTGACGATGCGCCCGCGGTCCTCGACCTCTACCGGGAGGCGGTGGGGGAGCAGGCCGCACTCCGCCCTATGTGGCCGCTCGCCGACGGGCTGGCCGAGCCGGCGGCAGAGGCGATCGCCGACGTCATGGGCGACCCCGGTTCCCGGCTGGTGGTCGGCGAGATCGAAGGGGTCGTGGTCGGGTTCGCCTGGGCGCGCAGCGAGCCGCTCCTGCCCCAGGCCGGTGGGGCGCCGGTGTGCGTGGTGCGACTGGTGTACACCACCCCCGAGGCGAGGGGAGTGGGGGTCGGGGACCGCATGCTCACCCTCCTGATGGACGACTTCGCCGGCCGTGGCCACCGCCACTTCGATGCCCGGGTGAGCCCCGGCCACCGCAACGCCAAGAACTTCTTCGAGGCGCACGGCTTCTCCGCCCGGCTCATCGTCATGTACCACGATGCGGGGTGAAGACATGAAGACCGGGGGCGTCCCGACTTCGGAAGTGGTTGAGCTGCTGCAGGAGCTGATTCGCAACGCCTGCGTCAACGACGGCACCCCGGACTCGGGGCACGAGCACCGCTCGGTGGCGACCCTGCAGGGGTATCTCGGCGTCGAGGGCGAGGTCGTCGAGCCACACCCGGGCCGGCAGAGCGTGGTGTTCCGGGTGCCCGGCTCGACCCGTGGAGCCCCGGCGCTCGTGCTGCTGCCCCACCTCGACGTGGTGCCGGTGACGGCGTCCGGTTGGAGTGTCGACCCGTTCGCCGCCGAGGTCGACGACGGGTACGTGTGGGGGCGGGGAGCCGTCGACATGCTCAACCTCACCGCGGCGATGGCGGCGGTGTTCGCCCGGTACCGGTCGGGGGAGCTGGCTCCGTTGCCCGGCGACCTGGTGCTCGCCGCCGTCGCCGACGAGGAGGCGGGAGGCGTCCACGGGGCGGGCTGGCTCGCCGAGCACCGACCGGACCTCCTCCCCGCCGACTACGTGCTCACCGAGATCGCGACCCCCCGGGTAGCGGCTGGGGGCGGGCTGCCGGTGACCGTCGCCGAGAAGGGCCCGTCGTGGAAGGTGTTGCGCACCCGGGGGACCCCTGGTCACGCCAGCCAGCCGTACCGCACCGACAACGCCCTGGTGCGACTGGCCAGCGCCGTCGACCTGCTCGACGCCGCCGACGAGCCCGCCGCCGTCTCGGCGGAGTGGGCGGAGTTCGCCGCCGGGGCCGGCCTGCCCGAAGGCTTGGCGGAGCGGCTCACCGATCCCGACCGGCTCGACGAAGCCATCGACGAGCTCGCCGAGGCGGATGAGCCGCTGGCCCGGTTCTCCCACGCCTGCACCCACCTCACCGTTGCCCCGACGATCCTCAACGCCGGCACCAAGTCCAACGTGGTGCCGGATTCGGCCGAGGCGTACCTCGACATACGGGTGGTGCCAGGCCAGGACGAGGCCACGGTCCACGACCACCTGCGCAAGGTGCTCGGCCCCGACCGCCTCGACCGGATCGAGGTGATCGACCACATATCGTTCCCGGCCAACGGCTCGCCGGCGTCGGGACCGCTCTGGGAGGCGATCGGCGACGCCGCCGGCACGCTGACCGGGTCGCGGTCGCTGCTGCCGATGCTGATACCGGTGACCACCGATGCCCGGTTCATGCGCGCCCGGGGTGCGGTCTCCTATGGGGTGGGGCTCTTCGACGACCGGATGGGGTTCGGGGAGATGCTGCGCCTGTTCCACGGCCACGACGAACGGGTCAGCATCGGCAGCATCGAGGCGACCACCGCCCTGCTCGCCCTCACCGTGGAGCGCTTCGGCGTGCGCATCGCCGAGGGCGCGTCTTGAGGGTCTACCTGTCCCCGCCCGACCTGACCGGCGACGAGTACGCCGCCCTGGAGAGGGCGCTCGCCGGTGGTTGGGTGGCGCCGCTGGGCCCCGAGGTGGACGCCTTCGAGGCGGAGCTGGCCGCCGTCACCGGTCGGGCCCACGGGGTGGCCCTGTCGTCGGGCACCGCCGCCATCCACCTGGCACTGCAGCATGCCGGGGTGGGGCCGGGGACGAGGGTCCTGGTGCAGAGCCTCACCTTCGTGGCCAGTGTGAACCCGGTGCGCTACCTCGGAGCCGAGGTGGTGCTGGTCGACAGCGAGGCGGAGACGTGGGCGATCGATCCCGACCTGGTCGGCGAGGCGTTCGACGCCGCCGAGCGGGAGGGCCGTCCCTACACCGCCCTGGTGACCGTCGACCTCTACGGAGAGTGCGCCGACTACTCGACCATCGTCCCGCTGTGCGAGCGCCACGGGGTCACCCTGATCGAGGACGCCGCCGAGGCGTTGGGGTCCACCCATGCCGGCCGGCCCGCCGGGTCGTTCGGGCACAGCGCCGCCCTGTCCTTCAACGGCAACAAGATCATCACCACCAGCGGTGGCGGGGCGATGGTCACCGACGATGCCGACGCCGCATCCCGGGCGCGGTTCCTGGCCACGCAGGCGCGGGACCCCTCCCCCCACTACGAGCACACGGTGATGGGGTACAACTACCGGATGAGCAACCTGCTCGCCGCCCTGGGGAGGGCGCAGCTGGCCGATCTCGAGCGCAGGATCGAGCGACGGCGCGACCACAACGCCTTCTACCGGCAGGCGCTCGGCGACCTGCCAGGGGTGAGGTTCATGGAGGAGAGCGCCGGCAACCGGACGATGTTCTGGCTGACCACGTTCACCGTCGACCCGGAGGCCGCCGGCACCGACCGCGAGGCCATCCGGCTCCACCTCGAGTCGTTGGACATCGAGGCCCGGCCGGTGTGGAAGCCGATGCACCTGCAGCCCTTGTACGCCGACGCCGAGGTGTTCGGGGGGGCGGTGTCTTCGCGGCTGTTCGAGCGTGGGTTGTGCATCCCGTCGGGGTCGAGCCTCACCGACGACCAGCGCACCCGGGTCGCCGAGGAGATCCGCTCGGTGTTCCCCGGCTGACCGGCCGGAGTCGGCCCGGGCAGAGTCACGGCCCACGATGGGGTAGGGGCCCCATCTGTGGGAGGAGGGCCGACGTGCGCCCGCTCGGCACTTGTGTCGTTGGAGTGGCGCCGGAGTCGGCCCGGGCAGAGTCACGGCCCACGATGGGTAGGGGCCCCATCTGTGGGAGGAGGGCCGACGTGCGCCCGCTCGGCACTTATGTTGTTGAGAGCAGCGCAGGAGTCGGCCCGGGCAAGATCACGTGTCGGCGCGGTCCGCCGCCTCGATGTCCTTCCGCCGGATCCCGAGCACGAAGAGGATGGCGTCGAGGTAGGGGACCTTGAGCGTGGCGTCGGCGGCGGCATCGACGACGGGCTTGGCGTTGAAAGCGATCCCCAGGCCCGCCTTGGCCAGCATCTCCAGGTCGTTGGAGCCGTCGCCCACCGCCACCGTCTGCTCGAGAGGTATCCCCTCGTCGGCGGCGATCGTCTCGAGCAGCCTCGCCTTGGCCGGGCCGTCGATGATCTCGCCCACGAGTCGCCCGGTCAACCGGTCGTCGACCACCTCCAGCGTGTTGGCGAAGGCGACGTCGATGCCCAGGTGCCGGCGGACCTGCTCGGCGAAGACGTCGAACCCGCCGCTGACCAGGGCGGTGCGGTAGCCGAGCCGGCGCAGCGTGCGGGCGAAGGTGCGGGCGCCGGGGGTGTAGCGGATGCGCTCGCTCACCGCCCGCAACCGGGTCACGTCGAGCCCCTCGAGGTGGGCGACGCGGCGACGCAGTGACGCCTCGAAGTCGAGCACGCCCTTCATGGTGTCCTCGGTGATCGCCCTCACCGCGTCGCCGGTGCCGATCTCGTCGGCGAGCATGTCGATGACCTCGTCGCGGATGAGCGTCGAGTCCATGTCGATCACCACCAGCCGCTTGGCGCGGCGAGCAAGGCCCTCGGGCTGCAGGGCGATGTCCACCCGGTGGAAGCTGGACGCCTCCAGCAGGCCCTTGCGCATCGTGTCGGTGTCGCCGCCGACGACGATCAACTCGTAGCTGATCACCGGGTAGGTGGAGAGCTGCCCGATCCGCTCGATGTTGCCGCCGCCGTCGGCGATGGCATCGGCCACGCCGCCGAGGGCTTCGGGGCCGAGCCTGGCGCCGATCACGGTCACCGCGAACCGGGTAGGGGTCGGGAGGTTGTCGGGTGGCTCGACGACCTCGAAGTCGAAGTGGAGCTTCCGCTGCCAGCCGAAGAACAGCAGGTCCTTGAGGGGGGACCGGGCCTCCCGGACGCCGATCAGCAGTCCGAGGTTGAGGTGGTCCCTCACCACCACCTGTTCCATGTCGAGGACCTCCGCCTCGGCCTCGGCCAGGATGCGGAGGATGCCGGCGGTGATGCCCGGCCCGTCGATCCCGGTGACCCGGACCAGGATGGTCTGTTCCATTGGCCGTTCCCTGCACAGCGACTGCTACGTTCCCGGGCAGTCTCCCGGGTGGGGGTCGCTTGGGCAACTTCAGCACCATCGTGTTCGACCTCGACGGGGTCCTGTACCACTCCGACCGCCCGGTCCCCGGGGCGGCGGCGACCCTGGATCGGCTTGCCGCCGCCGGGGTCTCCCTGGTGTACGCCACCAACAACGCCTCGCGGCTCCCAGAGGAGGTTGCCGGGGCGATCGCCGACCGGATCGGCTTCCCCGCCGACCCGGCCGCCGTGGTGACGTCGGCGATGGCCGCCGGCGCCCACCTGGCGGGACGGGTGTCGGCGGCGTACGTGATCGGGACGCCATCGCTGCGGGTCGAGTTGGAACGGTCCGGGGTCGGCACGACAGAGGAACACGGCGACGCCGACGCCGTGGTGGTCGGGCTCGACCCCGATCTCACGTACGACAAGCTGAAGGAGGCGACCCTGGCGGTGGGGAACGGGGCCTGGCTGGTGGCCACCAACGACGACGCCACCTTCCCCAGCTCCGACGGCATCATCCCCGGCGCCGGGGCGATCGTCGCCGCCCTGGAGCGGGCCACCGGCGTCAAGGCCGAGGTCTGTGGGAAGCCGCACCCGCCGATGCTGCGGGCGGTGTCGGCCCGGGTCGGGCCCGGGCCGGTGTTGGTGATCGGCGACCGGGTCGACACCGACATCGCGATGGGGCGGGCGATGGGCTGGGCGACCGCGCTCGTGCTCACCGGGGTGACCTCACCGGAGGAGGCCGCCACCGTCGACGTCGACCACATCCTCGAGTCGGTCGCCGACCTCCCCGGGGTCGTCGGCCTGGGTCAGCCGTAGAACGGCGCGTGGTGGCGGGCGTGGGCCCGCTCCACCCGGCCGAGCAACACTGGCCGCAGCGGCAGGGTGATCAGCATCCCGGCGATGAAGCCCCCGACATGGGCCTGCCACGCCACCCCTTCGAGGGGGAGCAGGAACTGGCTGATCAGCCACAGCCCGAGGAACACCACGGCGGCGACCGGGACGAACACGACGACGAGGAGGGTGAGGACCTTGTGGGCCGGGTACAGGACGAGGTAGGAGCCGAGCACCCCGGCGATCGCCCCGGAGGCACCCACCAGCGGGATGGTCGTGTCCGGGTTGAACATCACGAAGGCGGCGGTGGCGATGAACCCGGTCACCAGGTACAACGCCACGTAGCCCAGATGGCCGTACGCCTCCTCCACGTTGTTCCCGAAGATCCACAGGAACCACATGTTGCCGAGGAGGTGTCCGATCCCCCCGTGGAGGAACATCGACATCAGCGCCGCCAGCCATACGTTCTTGTCGGGGAAGTAGCCGGGCCCGGGATCGTCGCAGGTGTCGGTCTCGATCTCCTCGATGGTGACCGGCTCACCGCTGGTCAGCTCGCAGGCGATGGCGGCGTTCTCGTAGAGGAACTCGGTGGCCTCGGCACCGGTGCCCTGGGGTTGCCACAGGAAGTAGACGGCGAGGTTGACGGCGATGATGGCGATGGTGGCGAGCGGCGTCGTCATCGTCGGATTGACGTCACGGATCGGGAACAAGGCGCCGGTCTCCGGGTCTGGCCTGGGATGATGGGCCCATGGATACTACGTCGCCCGACCAGATCAGCCCCGAAGAGCCCCCTGCGGCCCTCGAACCCGAAGCCATGCTCGACGAGCTCGCCGCCGCCGACCCCGCCGACGCCCCGGTGGTCGCCGACCGGCTGGCCGATGAGCTGGAACGCAGGCTCGATGCGACCAGCTGACCGTTTGGGCGGGAGGTCGTCGCCCCGAACAGGCCGGGGGGATCCCCACACCGCAAGGCTGGATCGTGTCACTACCCGCCCCGATGATGGGCCGAGGAACCGGGCGTCGGTGATCGAGGTCCGGGTCGACCGCACAGGAGGTGTGCCATCGGCGTGAGGTCTCGGCGATGAGGCTCGGCATCGTCGTCCATCCCAGCCGGGAGTCCGCCGGGTCGGTCGGCGACCGGCTCGCCGTCGCCGCCCGGGCGCGCGGGCTGGGAAGTGGGGACCACCGGGATCGGGACCTGGGACGGCGAGCCCTTCGACGTCCTCGTCGGCGTCGGAGGCGACGGCACCCTGCTCGAGGCCGCCCACCTCGCCCACCGCGCCGACATACCGGTGGCGGGCGTCAACCTGGGCACGGTCGGCTACCTCGCCGACTTCGACCCTGCCGACGACACCGCCCTCCTCGACACGCTCGCCCTCGACCCGCTCCCCACCATCGGGCGGATGACCCTGCGTGCCACCTCCGATGACGGGAGCTGGCATGGCATCAACGACGTGGTGCTGGAGAAGGTGCTCAGCCAGCGAATCGTCCAGATCACCGTGGAGATCGACGGTGAGCACTTCACCACCTACCGCGCCGACGGGTTGATCGTCGCCACCCCGCTCGGGTCGACGGCGTACTCGCTGTCGGCAGGAGGCCCGGTCGTCGACCCCGCCGTGCAAGCCCTGCTGCTCACCCCGGTGGCGCCACACAGCCTGCTGTCCCGGTCCCTGGTGCTGACGCCGGCCACCGTCGTCACCTGCACCGTGGACGGAGACCGGCCGGTGCGGGTCAACCTCGACGGGCGGGAGGCGACCACGCTCGAGGCGGGGGACGTCCTCACCATCGGTCGGGGCGAGCGCCCGGTCCGGTTCGTCACGATGGGTGGCCGGCCCTTCCCTCAGGGCCTGCGGCGCCAGTTCGGGCTCGACCATGCCTGAGACGGTCCCGGCCAGGGGAACACTCGACGAGCTGATCGTGGAGAACCTGGGGATCATCGAACGGGCCCAGCTCGAGCCCGGGTCGGGCCTGGTCGTGTTCACCGGTGAGACCGGGGCCGGCAAGACGCTGCTGCTGGGTGCGCTGCGACTGTTGCTCGGGGCCCAGGGACGGAGGGACCTGGTGGGGCCGCACGGCGAGCAGGCGGTCGTCCAGGGCCGCTTCTCGCTCGACGGCGACGAGGTGGTGGCGGTGCGCCGTCTCACCTCCTCGGGCAAGAGCCGCGCCTACCTCGACGGGATCATGGCCCCGGTCGGTGCCCTCGGTCTCCGGCTGGGCGGTTCGGTCGAGCTGACCGCCCAGCACACCCATGTGCTCCTGGGACGGCCCGAGCATGTCAGGGACATCGTCGACGCCGTCACCGGGGAAGAGGGGGCGAGTGCCCGCGCCGCCTACGCCGAGGCGTGGATGGCGTCCCGAGAGCTCGACAGGAGGCGGCAGGAGATCGGAGGCGATCGGCGGGGCGTCGAGAGGGAGCTGGCCACCGCCCGCAACCACGTCGACGACATCACCGGCGCCGGGTTCTCTCCCGGCGACGACGTCGAGCTCGAGCGACTGGCCGGCCGGCTGCGCAACGCCAGGGCGATCCTCGACGATCTCGACGAGGCGGCGACCGCCCTGGGGGAGGAGGGCGCCGACCGGCACCTCGACACCGCGGTGCGTGCGCTGGCCAGGGCGGCTGCCCTCGACCCGGGGCTGGTCGCCATCGGCGAACAGGTCTCCGAGGTAGCCGACCTCATGACGGAGTTGCGCAGCGACGTCGCCCGGGCGGCCTCCGGCCTCGAAGAGCACCCGGCACGCCTCGACGAGGTGGAACAGCGGGTGGCGAGACTCGGCGAGCTCCGCCGTCGCTACGGCGACACCCTGGACGAGGTGCTCGCCTTCGCCACCGCGGCGCGCCTCCGTGCCGAGGAGCTGGAAGGCCTTCTCTCCACCGCCGACGACCTCGACCACGCCATCGCAACCGCCGCCGGAGCACTGGCCTCGGCGGGCGACCGTCTCCGGGACGTGCGACGCCGCGGGGCCGAGCGGATCGCCGGCGCCGCCGTCGGCCATCTCGGCGAGTTGGGCTTCGCCGACCCGGTGGTCGCCATCGCCGTCACCGAGGCGGTCCCCGGCCCTGAAGGCGCCGACCGGGTCGAGCTGCTGTTCTCCTCCGATTCGAGCCTCGATCCCGGCCCGGTCGCCCGGGTCGCCTCGGGTGGCGAGTTGAGCCGGCTCGTCCTGGCGCTGCGGCTGGCTTCCGGGTCGGATGAGGCACCGATCACCGCATTCGACGAGATCGACGCCGGGGTGGGTGGGAAGGTGGCGTTGCAGCTGGGGCGGAAACTCGCCGGGTTCGCCGCAGGACGCCAGGTGCTCTGCGTCACCCACCTTCCGCAGGTGGCCGCCCACGCCGACCAGCACTACGTGGTCGAACGCACCGGCACGGTCACCGAGGTGCGCCTGCTCGACCAGGCCGGTCGGGTCGAGGAGCTCGCCCGGATGCTGGCCGGGATGCCGGACAGCGAGCGGGGCCGCGGCCACGCTGCCGAGCTGCTCGCCACCGCCCGCCCTTCGTGATGCAGGCTCGGAGCGGGCTCGGAGCAGCGGACGCTCGGACCGTCGCCGACCGCTACGGCTTGGGACGCGCCTTCGGGCTGGACGGGCCGGTGGCCCGAGGCGAGCAGGGCGAGGTGTGGCGTTTGGAGACGGCGGATGGCTCCTGGGCCGTCAAGCGCCACTTCGAGCCGCCCGACGGTGCCGACACCGAGCGGGCGGCGCGCTACCAAGAAGCCGCCCGGGCCGCCGGGGTCCACGCACCTGTTGTCGTCCGCACCACGACCGGTGACGTCCTCGCCGACGTCGCCGGCGAGCCGATCCGGGTGTACGGCTGGCTCGACCTCGCCGGGCGCGACCCGATGGTCGATCCGGCGGCGGTCGGCGCGGTCGTCGCCGCCGTCCACCGGGTGCGCCACGACGCCGGGATCCCGGTTCACCCTTGGTACTCCGACCCGGTCGGCGCCGCCGCCTGGGACGATCTCGTCGTCGCCCTCTCCGCGGCGAGGGCCCCGTTCGCCGAACAGCTGGCCGCCTACCGTCGTGAGCTGGTGGCTCTCGAAGGCCTGCTGGAACCGCCGTCACACCTGCAGACGTGTCACCGTGACCTGTGGGCGGACAACATCCTCGCCACCGACGACGGCCTCTGCGTCATCGACTGGGAGAACTGCGGGCTCGCCGACCCGTCCCAGGAGCTGGCCATGGTCCTGTTCGAGTTCGGGATGGCGGACCCGGCTCGGACCCGTGCCATCCGCGACGCCTACATCGACGCCGGGGGGCCGGGACGGGTCGACCGTCCCGGCACGTTCTCGATGGCCATCGCCTCCCTCGGGCACATCGGGTACCGGCACGGCCGGCTGTGGCTCGACCCTGGCGGCGAGCGCGACCATTCCGCCGCCGGCATGGAGGAGTTCCTCGGTGACGGACGGCTCACGGTCGTCGTGGTCGGGTCCATCATCGACGCCGTCACCGCTCGCTGACAGGGGCCGGCGGCAATGATCCGGGTCGAGGGGGGGTCGGTGGTAGGGTCTCTTCCCGGGCAAGGAGCGAACATTGACCAAGTACGTGTTCGTCACCGGTGGTGTGACATCGAGCCTGGGGAAGGGGATCACGTCGGCGTCGCTCGCCCGACTCCTCAAGGCCCGGGGGCTCCGGGTGGTCACCCAGAAGCTCGATCCCTACATCAACGTCGACCCCGGCACCATGAACCCGTTCGAGCACGGCGAGGTGTTCGTCACCGACGACGGCGGCGAGACCGACCTCGACCTCGGCCACTACGAGCGGTTCCTCGGCCAGAGCCTGCGGCGGGACTCCAACGTGACCACGGGCTCGATCTACCAGTCCGTCATCCGCAAGGAGCGCCGCGGCGACTACCTCGGGGCAACCGTCCAGGTGATCCCGCACATCACCAACGAGATCAAGTCTCGGATCCGCAAGCTGGGCGATCGCGACGACGTCGACGTGGTGATCACCGAGGTCGGTGGGACCGTGGGCGACATCGAGAGCCTGCCGTTCCTCGAGGCGATCCGCCAGGTACGCAAGGACGTCGGCACCGCCAACACGTGCTACATCCACGTGACCCTGGTGCCGTTCCTGTCGACCAGCGAGGAGCTGAAGACCAAGCCGACCCAGCACTCGGTGGCCGAGTTGCGGGGCCGGGGCATCCATCCTGAAGTGATCGTGGTCCGCTCCGATCGTCCCCTCGACGACGGGTCGCGCCGCAAGATCAGCCTCTTCTGCGACGTCGAGCACGACGCCGTCATCAACGCCGTCGACGTCGACAACATCTACGCGGTGCCGCTCGAGCTGCACGCCGCCGGTCTCGACACCGTCGTCTGCCGCGAGCTCGAGCTCGACACCCCCGCTCCCGACCTCGTCGAGTGGCGCCGCATCGTCGAACGGATGGCCATCGCCGACGAGCCGGTCACGATCGGGGTGGTGGGCAAGTACGTCGACCTGCCCGACGCCTACCTGTCGGTGGTGGAGTCGCTCCGCCACGCCGCCGCCCACCACGACGTCAGGCTCGACCTGCGCTGGATCCCGGCCGAGGAGGTCGACGGCCTGCTCGGCGCCTCGCACCTGAACGGGGTCGACGGGATCGTCGTGCCCGGCGGGTTCGGTTACCGCGGGGTCGAGGGCAAGGTGCAGGCGGTCCGCTACGCCCGCGAGGAGCGGATCCCGTTCCTCGGGTTGTGCCTCGGGCTGCAGTGCGCCGTCATCGAGTACGCCCGCTCGGTCCTGGGTCACGTCGACGCCAACAGCACGGAGTTCGACCCGACCACCGACCACCCCGTCATCGACCTGATGGTCGACCAGCAGGACGTGGAGGACAAGGGCGGCACCATGAGGCTCGGGCTGTACCCGGCCAAGCTCGTCCCGGGCTCGCTGGCGGCGTCGCTCTACGACGATGCGCTCGTCTACGAGCGCCACCGCCACCGCTGGGAGGTCAACAACCGATACCGCCGGGACCTGGCCGCCGCCGGTATGTCACTGTCGGGGATCTCGCCCGACGAGCGGCTGGTCGAGATCATCGAGCTCCCCGACCACCCGTTCTTCATCGCCTCCCAGTTCCACCCCGAGTTCCTGTCGCGCCCCGACCGGCCCCACCCGCTCTTCGCCGGCTTCATCGCCGCCGCCAAGCAGCGGTCCCGCCGGCGCCGGTCCGCGGAGGAGGGCACCACCCCGGTCGAGCTCGACGTCAGCGTCGATGTCTGAGGGGTCTGGCGAGCCGGGCGCGCCGTCGTGCCGCAACGATTGGAGGGTGCGAGCGTCCGGCGCCGTCGCCGTCCGGTGACCGAGCCCGGGTTCACCGTGGTCGGCTCGGCCACGCTGGCGGCCTCCTCTTTCCTGCGGTTCGAGCGCATGCACCTCTCCGGTCCCACCGGTTCCCCGGTGCGACGCGACGTCGTCCGGCATCCGGGCGCGGTCGCCGTGGTCGCCGTGGTGGACGGCTCCGTGGTCCTGATCCGCCAGTACCGGGCTGCCGTGGACGACGACGTGCTCGAGATCCCCGCCGGGAAGCTCGACGTGGCCGGGGAGGAGCCGGAACAGGCGGCCCGGCGGGAGCTGGCCGAGGAGGTCGGGCTGGATGCCGGCGAGCTGCGGCTGATCGCCGACGTGTGGACCGCCCCCGGGTTCACCGACGAGCGGATGCGGATCTTCCTCGCCACCGGTTGCGTCCCGGTCGACCGGGTGCCACACGGCGCCGAGGAGGAAGTGTCCGAGGTGGTCCTGGTGCCCCTCGACGAGGTCGCAACCCTCATCGGTGCCGGCGAGATCCGCGACGCCAAGACGCTCGCCGGGCTGCTCCTGGTGACGGGGAAGCACCGGTGATGGACCTCGCCGGGGGTGTCGAGGAGTACCTGGCGGCGCTGCGCTCGGAGCGGGGGTTGGCGGGCAACACGGTGGCGGCGTACCGGCGCGATCTCGCCCAGTACCGTCGGGTCGTCGAGGAAGGTGGCCCTGTCGAAGTCACCGCAGTGACGCCGGCGATGGTCGACCGGTTCGTGGGGTGGCTCGGCACCCAGGGGTGGGCGGCGGCGACCGTGGCCCGCAAGATCGCCGCCGTCCGCGGCCTCCACCGCTTCCTGGTGGCCGAGGAGCTCGCCGTCGTGGACGCCGCCGGGGGCATCGACCCGCCTGGGCGAACCGCGTCCCTACCCAAGGCGCTCGCCGTCGACGAGGTCGAGGCGCTGCTGGCGGCGCCGGAGCCTTCGACCAGGCTCGGGCTGCGCGACCGGGCCCTGCTCGAGTTCTTGTACGCCAGCGGCGCCCGGGTGAGCGAGGCGGTGGCTTTGGCGGTCGAGGATCTCGACCTCGAGGCGCGCACCGCCCTCGTCACCGGCAAGGGGTCGAAGCAGCGGGTGGTGCCGTTGGGCCGTCACGCAGTGGCCGCCATCGAGGCGTACCTGCCCGCCCGGATGGACATCAAGTCGCCGAGGAACGATCCGGGGTGGCTGTTCCTCAACACCCGGGGCGGTAGGTTGAGCCGGCAGGGCGTCTTCCTGGTGGTGCGCCGCCATGGCGCCAAGGCCGGCATCGACCCGGCCAGGCTGTCGCCCCACGTGCTCCGTCACTCGGCGGCCACCCACATGGTGGAGGGCGGCGCCGACCTGCGTAGCGTCCAGGAGATCCTGGGTCACGCTAGTATCTCGACCACACAGGTCTACACCCGGGTGTCGCCGCAGTATCTGCTCGAGGTGTTCGTGACCTCGCACCCCAGGGGTAGATGAGACTGGGCCGTCGGGCTGGTTCGAGGGAGATTTCGTGGACACTGAAGCGGCTGCCGCCGTACTCCAGGTGGAGCGGGAGAAGTTGATCCGCCAGCTCGGCGAGTTGGGGGCCAATGAGCAGGGTGATCTCACCGGTGACCTCGAGTTCGGTGACGGCTTCGCCGACGCCGCCGCCGCCACCGCCGAGCGCACCGAGGTGCTGGGGCTGGTGGACAACATCACCAACCTGCTGTCCGACGTCGACCAGGCGTTGCAGCGGGTCGCCGAGGGCACGTACGGGATCTGCGACGCCTGTGGCAACCCGATCGGGGCGGAGCGCATGGAGTTCCGACCGACCTCGCGCTACTGCGTCGAGTGCAAGTCGAAGCGCTGAGCCGGTTCCTCCACCTCTTCAGGCGGTTCTTCCAGGTCGCTTTCGCCCGGCCCCTCGAGGTCGACGAGGCCGCTGAGGTCGCCGCCGCACTCCTACCGGCGCAGCTCGACCTGTTCACCGCCCAGGACCCCGCCGACCAGCGGCATGCCTACACGGTGATGCGGCGGGTGGCGACTCGCTCCGTCGATCCCGAGGTGATCGCCGCCGCCCTGCTCCACGACGTCGGCAAGGCGGGGACCGGGCTGGGACCGATCGGCAGGAGCATCGCCACCGTGTGCGCTGCCCTCGACCTGCCGTTGACCGCCGGCATGCGGGCCTATCGCAACCACGGGCCGATCGGGGCCGAGCGTCTCCAGGCGGCAGGAGCGTCGCCGGTGGCCGTCGACTTCGCCCGCCGCCACCCCGACCCCGACCCCGGCCCGCACGACCCGGCGGCCTGGGCGCTGCTTCTGGACGCCGACCACACCTGACCGCCGGCCGGTGCCGCGGCGACCCCCGCCAACTTTGAGCGATTGAACACACGTGGTGGCGCCACTCGCTCAAAGTTCGAAGGGTGAAAGCCACCGGGCGCACCGGGGGCGCCGATACCATGGCGAGCGATGAGCTACGAGGTGCGCACCAGGGTCTTCGAGGGCCCTCTCGACCTTCTGTTGCAGCTCATCACCTCGCGCCAGGTCGACATCACCGAGCTCAGCCTGGGCATGCTGGTCACCGAGTACCTCGAGCACCTCGAGCTGATGCGCACCCTCGACCTCGAGGTCACCTCCGAGTTCCTGGTCATCGCAGCCACCCTCATCCAGCTCAAGGCCAGGCATCTGCTCCCGGGGACAGAGCCCGTCGACATCGACGAGGAGCTTGCGCTGCAGGAGGAGCGGGACCGCCTGCTGGCCCGCCTGCTCGCCTGCCTGACCTTCAAGGATGTCGCTGCGGTCCTCGCCCACCGCATGGAGGGCAGCGGCCGCTCCCTGCCTCGTCTCGCCGGTCTCGACGACGGGATCCGGCCCGCTCCACCGGACGTCACCCTGGACATCACCCCGGCCGGGCCTCGCCCTCATCGCCGAGCGGGTGTTCGCCCATGCCGGCGAGGAGCCGGATGTCGACCACCTCGAGTTCGATCTCCCGTCGGTGGAGGAGGCGATCCACGACGTCCGGGTGCGGATGCGCGCCGGGACGGTCTCCGGGTTCGAGGAGATGGTGGCCCACTGCTCCCGCCCGGTCGAAGTGATCGCCTACTTCCTGGCGGTACTGGAACTGGCCCGCTGGGGGATCGTGCGGATCGACCAGCGCCAGCCGGCCGGGGCCATCGGGCTCCGCCACGACCCGGAAGCAGATGCGCGGGGGATCGACATCGACCAGGTCGAGTGGTGACCGTGGACACCCGGGCGGTCATCGAGGCGATGTTGTTCGTGGCGGAGGAGCCGCTGGCGGCCGGCGAGATCGCCGAGGTGCTCGAAGTGGCGAAGAGCGAGGTCGAGGTGGAGCTGGCGGGGTTGGCGGCCTCGCTCCAGCAAAGGGGCGCCGGCGTGGTGCTCCGCCAGGTCGCCGGCGGATGGCGCCTCTACACCCATCCCGATGCTCACCCGTACCTGGAGCGGTTCGCCACCACCGAGAAGGCGACCCGCCTGTCGAGCGCCGCCCTGGAGACCCTGGCGGTGGTGGCCTACCGGCAGCCCGTCTCGCGCGGCCAGGTCGCCGAGATACGCGGGGTCGACTCGGAGCAGGCGTTGCGGACCCTGGAGCGGCGCGGCCTGGTTGCCGAGGTGGGCAAGGCGGCCGGGTCGGGGGCAGCGTTGCTCTACGGAACCACGGCGCTGTTCCTCGAGAAGCTGGGGATCGACGGGCTCGGCGACCTCCCGCCGATCGCCGACCACGTGCCGCCCGCCGAGGTGATGGAGACGCTGGAGCGGCCCTTCCGGCCCGACGTCCCGTCGAACGGGGCGTGACCGAACGGCTCCACAAGGTGATCGCCAATGCCGGGCTGGCCTCCCGGCGGCGCGCCGAGCAGCTGATCGAAGCCGGGCGGGTCACCGTCGACGGCGTGACCGCTCATGTCGGGCAGCGGGTCGACCGGGAAACCGCGGCCATCGAGGTGGACGGCATACCGCTCCCGGTCAGGCCAGATCTCGTCTACCTGCTGGCGTACAAGCCGGTCGGGGTGGTGTCGACCGCCCACGACCCGCATGGCCGACCCACGGTGGTGGACCTGGCAGGCACCGACCTCCGCGTGTTCCCGATCGGACGACTCGACACCGACTCCGAGGGGCTGATCCTGCTCACCAACGACGGCGACCTGACCTTCCGCGTCACCCATCCCTCCAGCGAGTTTCCCAAGACCTACTCGGTGCTGGTCGCCGGCGAGGCGGGGCCGCGTCTCGCCCGCCGGTTGACCGAGGGGGTCGAGCTGGACGACGGGGCGGCGGTGGCCGCCTCGGCGCGGGTGGTCGACGCCCGACCCGACCGCAGCCTGGTCGAGATCGTGATGACCCACGGCCGCAAGCGCGAGATACGGCGGATGTGCGCCGCCCTCGGGTTCCCGGTGACGCGCCTGGTGCGGACCGCCATCGGGCCGTTCGCGCGACCAGGATCTCGCCCCGGGCACGGTGCGTCCGCTGACCCTGGCCGAGGTGCGCGATCTCTACGCCGCCGCCGGACGTCCCGACGGCGACCCGCCGAACGGCGCTCCGTCGGAAGTTCCACCCGGGCAGTCGCCATGACCGGCCGCGCCGTCTCCTACCCGCCCGAGCCGATGGCGGCGACGGTGGCGGTGCCTGGCGACAAGTCGCTGTCGCACCGGGCGTTGATACTCGGGTCGATGGCCGAAGGAAGGAGCCGGGTCACCGGGCTCGGCCCCGGGACGGACGTGGTGGCCACGGCCGGGGCGATGCGGGCGCTCGGCGTCGCCATCGACGCCGGTTGGATCGACAGCCCGGGGATCGGCGGCTGGACGGATCCGGGAGGACCGCTCGACTGCGCCAACTCCGGTACCACGACCCGGCTGCTCGCCGGGGCGCTGTCAGGGAGGCCGTTCGCCACGACGCTCACCGGCGACGCCTCGCTGCGACGCCGCCCGATGCGCCGGCTGGTCGCCCCGCTGGCTGCCCTCGGAGCCGATGTCGCCGTCACCGAACCACAGGGCACGGCACCGGTGACGGTGCGCCCGGTCGACGGGCTCCACGGAGCATCGGTCCTGATCGACCTCCCCTCCGCCCAGCTCCGGTCGGCGGTCGAGCTGGCCGCCCTGCAGGCGGTCGGGTCGACCGTGATCCGCAGCCCACAGGGATACCGCGACCACACCGAGCGTTGGCTGGCTGCCCTGGGCCGCGGTGCGTTCGCCGGTCCCGGCACCTTTCACGTCGCCCCCGGACCCGTCCCGGTCGCCGAGTACCGCATCCCGGGAGACCCGTCGAGCGCCGCCTTCCTCTGGGCGGCGGCGGCGCTCCGACCGGGGGCGACGGTGACCACGCCGCAGGTGTCCCTCAACCCCGGGCGGATCGGCTTCCTCCAGATCCTCGAGGCGTTCGGCGCCGAGGTCGCCGCCGAGGTGACCGGTTCCGTCCACGGCGACCCGGTCGGGACGGTCACCGTCACCGGGCGGGGGCTGTTCGCCGTCGACGTGCCCCCGGAGCTCGCCGCCGCCGCCATGGACGAGCTGATCCTGGTCGGGGTGCTCGGCGCCGTCGCCGAGGGCGTCACCGTGGTCGGCGGCGCCGCCGAGTTGCGCACCAAGGAGAGCGACCGCATCACCGGCACCGTCGACCTCGTCCGCGCCCTCGGCGGAGGCGCCGAGCCCACCAATGACGGGTTCGCCGTTGTCGGCGTCGGCAGGCTCGACGCCGGGACGGTGCAGGCCCGCGGGGACCACCGGCTGGCCATGGCTGCTGCCGTTGCCGCCCTGGCGGTCGACGGGACGGTGGTCATCGAGGGCGCCGAGGCGGCAGGCGTATCGTGGCCGCGGTTCTACGACGTGATGGAGGGCCTGTGGTCGTAGCCATCGACGGGCCTGGCGGGGCCGGAAAGAGCACGGTGGCGGCGAGGACCGCCGAGGTCCTGGGATTGCCCCACCTCGACACCGGTGCCACCTACCGGGCCGCCACCGTCGCCGCCCTACGTCGGGGAGCCGACCCATACGACGCGGCGGCGGTGCTGGCGGCGGTGTCCGGCGTGCCGATACGGTTCGAGGCGGGCCAGGTCTGGCTCGACGGCGACGACATCACCGCCGAGACGCGGTCCCCGGAGGTGGCGGCGGCGGTGAGCCCGGTCTCCGCCCACCCGGAGGTCCGGCGGATCATCGTCGAGCTGCAGCGTGCCTGGGTGGCCGACCACGGCGGTGATGCCGTTGTGGAGGGTCGCGACATAGGCACGGTGGTGTTTCCCGATGCCGCCACCAAGGTGTTCCTCACCGCTCACCCCGAGGTGCGGGCGGCGCGTCGCTCGGACGAAGAGGACCCCCTCGCCCTGGAGCGTCGCGACCGGTTCGACACGGCGCGGGAGACGTCGCCGCTGCGCCCGGCGGACGACGCCGTGGTGATCGACACCTCCGAGCTGTCGATCGACGAGGTGGTGGCGCGGGTCGTTGCCCTCGTCCCACCGGACTGAGGCCGATCGCCCACGCCGTAGCTCCAGCAATCCGTCCGGAGACACCCGGCTCAGCCGGCGAGCAGCTCCAGTGCCTCCGTGGCGCCCCACTCCCGGTCCTGTTCGATCGGGCCCGGTCGTCCCGGGCTGCGGCAGGCGACCGAGCCCTCGACCAACGCCTGCAGGGTGACCGCGAGACGGCGTAGTGACGGGGGGAGCGGGAAGTACTCGTCCTCCTCGGTCATGCGGAGCAGGTCCACCCCGTCGCTCGGGGCGACGGCGTCGATCACCGCCCGCACCTGGACGTCCGGCGCCGACGCCCCGGCGGTGACCCCGACCGTGGTGGCCCCGTCGAGCCATGCCGGGTCGACCATGCCCGGGCCGTCGACCCGATGGGCGGCGATCCCGGCGTTGCGGGCGACCCGGACCAGCGCCTGCGTGTTGGAGGAGTTTTCGGACCCGACCACCAACACCAGGTCGCAGCGCTGCGCCAGCGCCTGGACGGCGTCCTGCCGATTGGTGGTGGCGTAGCAGAGGTCGCTGCGCCGAGCCGTCCACAGGTCCCGGTAGCGGTCGGAGGCGTCGCCGAGCACACCCTCCCACTCGTACAGGCCGAGGGTGGTCTGGGCGAGGAGGGCGACCTTCGACTCGTCGGTGGGGGAGAACCCGCCCAGCCCGACTCTCGGGTCCACCAACGTCACCGCCTCGGGCGCCTCGGCGACGGCGCCGATCGCCTCGTCGTGGCCTTCGTGCCCCACGTAGATGATGTCGAACCCTTGACCCGCCATCCGACGAACCTCGTGGTGGACCTTGGTGACCAGCGGGCACACGGCGTCGACCATCACCGCGGCACGCTCCTCGGCGGCCGCCACCACCTCGGGAGCCGAGCCGTGGGCAGACAGCATGATCGGTCGCCCCGCCGGGACCTCGTCGATGGTGTCGACGAACACCACGCCGACGCGGCGGAACGCCTCGACCACGGCGGCGTTGTGGACGATCTCGTGATAGCAGTACACCGGTGGCTCGAAGATCCGCACCATCCAGGTGAGCGCCTTGATCGCCATCTCGACGCCGGCACAGAACCCGCGTGGTTCGGCGAGCACCACCTTGGAGACCATGGGATGAATGCTAGGAGCCTGCCGAAGCGAGGCCGGTGGGCGCCGAGCGACTCGACCGGAGGCGATACCGTGGTCACCATCGTGAGTCCCGGGTGCCCTGGTGCACACAGGTCCCGTCGTGTCAGGTGACGTCTCACCAGGCGGTGGTGCGGTGCGCGCACCGCTGCGCCTCGTGGAGCTGCTGGCCTCGATCTCGCTCGCCACCGACCTGGGCACCGGGCAGCCACTCGGCCACGGCCTGCGGACCTGTGCCATGGCCACCGCCATCGCCGAGGAGATGGGATGCGCACCGGACCAGGTGCGAACAGTCCACCAGTTCGCCCTGCTCCGGTTCGTCGGGTGCACCGCCGACGCCGCCGAGACCGCGGCCCTGAACGGTGGCGACGACCTGGCCCTGTTGAGGGCGATGGCGCCGGTGGTGATGGGCTCGACGAGAGAGGCGATGTTCCGGTTCGTGCGGAACGTCGGTGCCGGGCAACCGGTGGTGCGGAGGGCCGGGCTCGTTGTCCGGGGGCTCGCCGCCGAGATGACCGGTGGCGACTCGCTGGTGACCCACTGCGAGGTGGCCGCCATGCTGGCGGCCGGCGCCGGCCTCGGGAGACCGGTCGTCGACGCGCTCGCCCATGCCTACGAGCGATGGGACGGCAAGGGCGCCCCGGACGGTCTCGCCGGCGACGACATCCCGCTGGCGGTGCGGATCGCCGAGGTGGCCCGCGACATCGACCTCGCCCTCCTGGCGGGTATCGACCCCGCCGAGTTGATGGGGGAGCGGCGTGGCCGGGCGTACGACCCGAGGGTGGTCGACGCGTTCGCCCAAACCGGGCCCGGCTTGCTGGCCGAGCTCGACGGCGGCGACGAGTGGGAGCGGGCGCTGGCCGCCGAACCGCACCCGGTGGTGACGGTGAGGATCGACCAGCTCGACGACGTCCTCGCAGCCTTCAGCGACTTCGTCGACCTGAAGTCACCATGGATCAGGGGCCACTCCCGTACGGTGGCGGCGCTCGCCGAGGGAGCCGGGCGGCTCGCCGGGCTGGGCGACACCGGCGGTGCCGACCTGAGACGGGCGGGGCTGGTCCACGACCTGGGTCGGATCGCCGTCGAGAACGGGATATGGGACAAGCCGGGTCGGCTCACCGTCACCGAGTGGGAGCGTGTCCGCCTTCACGCCTACCACACCGAGCGGATCCTGGCGCGCTGTGAGCCACTGGCGGCTCTCATCGGGCCGGCGTCTTCCCACCACGAGCGCCTCGACGGCTCCGGCTACCACCGCTCCGTCGGGTCGGACGACCTGTCGACCGGTCAGCGGATCCTGGCGGCGGCGGACGTGCTCGCCGCCCTCACCGCCGATCGTCCGCACCGGCCGGCGCTGGCGGACAACGACGCGGCGCGGGTAATGGAGGGCGAGGCGGGAGCCGGTCACCTCGACACGGTCGCCGTCGCCGCCGTGCTCGCCGCCGCCGGGAGCCGTCCGCCCCCGGAGGCGGAGCGTGCCCCGGCGGGGCTCACCGGGCGCGAGGTGGAGGTGCTCCGGCTGATCGCCAGGGGCCGGTCCAACCGCCAGGTTGCCGAGGAGCTGTTCATCTCGGTGAAGACCGTCGGGCGTCACGTCGAGAACGTGTACGCCAAGATCGGGGTCTCGTCGCGGGCGGCGGCAGCCGTGTTCGCCATGCGCCACCGTCTGCTCGGGTGAGTTGCCGCGTGCACGCCTCGGCCGGCGGGGACAGGGTCAGACCCCGGCGACCGTAGAATCCTCTGGCTTCCCCTTCCCCGCAGGTCCCATGTCGTATCCCACCATCCTCGAAGTGGTTCCCGGGAGCCCGGCCGCCGCCGCCGGGCTCCTCGTCGGCGATGAGCTGGTGGCGGTCAACGGGGTGGTTCCCACCGACGTCATCGAGTACCAGCAGCTGGTGGACGACGACGACCCGGACCTCGTGGTGCGTCGGGGCGGAGTGGAGGTCGAGGTCACGGTCGGAAAGCGGGCTGCCCGGCCGCTCGGGTTGCGACTCAACGCCTCGATATTCGACCGGGTGCAGACGTGCGACAACCACTGCGAATTCTGCTTCATCTACCAGCTTCCCCCGGGGATGCGGAAGTCGCTGTATCTGAAGGACGACGACTACCGGCTCTCCTTCCTGTACGGCAACTTCACCACGCTGACCCGGTTCACCGAGCTCGACCTCGCCCGCGTCGTCGAGGAGAAGCTGGGACCGCTGTACGTGTCGATCCACGCCACCGACCCGGTGGTGCGCACCCGGATGCTGCGCAACCCGAAGGGTGCCACCAGCCTGCGCTGGCTACGCGGCCTGTTGGAACGCGATGTGGTGGTGCACGGCCAGATCGTCCTCTGCCCGGGGATCAACGACGGCGAGGTCCTCGCCCGCACCTGCGCCGAGATCCTGGGCCGGTACCCGAGGCTGGCGACCGTCGGCATCGTCCCGCTGGGTCTCTCCCGCTACAACACCGAGGAGAACCTCGTCGTCCACAGCCCGACCGGGGCCGCCGCCGACCTCGACGTGGTCCACGCCTGGCAACAGCGGGCGCTGGAGATGGTCGGGCGCCGCATGTTCTTCGCCTCCGACGAGCTGTACCTGGTGGCCGGGCGGCCCATCCCCTCCACTGAGGAGTACGAGGACTACAGCCAGCACGAGAACGGCATCGGGATGGTGCGCGCCTTCTACGACGAGCTCGACCGTATCGAGACCGGCAGTCGCTATGACGTGCCGGTGGTGACCGGCGAGTGGCGGACCATCCCCGCCGCCCCCGCCCTCGGCTACCGGGCGCCTCGCCACGTGACCGACGACCCGGCGGCACCAGCCGGACCGGCGGTGGTGCTCACCGGGCGCTACGGGGTGAGCGCGCTGAGCCCGGTGCAGTCCCGACTGGAGGCGATCTCCGGCCGGCAGATCCGGCTGCTCGAGGTGGCCAACCACTTCTTCGCCGGCAATGTGGGAGTGGCGGGGTTGATGGTCGGCGAGGACGTGCGCCGCGCCATCGCCGCCGACCCCGGCCCGGCCGCCGTCTACCTGCTCCCCGACGTCGCCCTCCAGGGCGACGTCTTCCTCGACAACGTTCCCCTGGACGATGTGGTCGTCGCCGCCCCGGCGCCGGTCCTGGTGGTACCGGCGACCGTGGCCGGGCTGCTCGACGGGCTGGCGGCATGACCCCTTTTCTCAACTTTGAGCGAGTGACGCCATCTGGTGTGTTCAATCGCTCAAAGTTGGGCGGCCGCTGTCACCTGTTCGCCAACTTTGAGCGAGTGACGCCATCTGGTGTGTTCAATCGCTCAAAGTTGCGTTGGGGCGGGATGGTCGGCGTATGACCGCCCTTCCGGTGGTTGCCGTCGTCGGGCGGCCCAATGTCGGCAAGTCGACCCTGGTCAACCGGATCCTGCGGCGCCGTCTCGCCGTGGTCGACGAGCAGTCCGGGGTCACCCGCGACACCCGGCGCTTCGAGGCCGAGTGGAGCGGCCGCCGCTTCCTCCTGGTGGATACCGGCGGTTGGGAGCTCAGCCCCGACGAACCGCTGATCGCCGGGGTGCGGCAGCACACGGAGGCGGCGGCGGCTGCCGCCGACGTGGTCGTCTACCTGGCCGACGCCACGACCCAGGTGACCGACGACGACCAGGGCATCGCCCGGTTGCTGCTCCGCTCAGGGGTGCCGTACCTGTTCGTGGCCAACAAGGTGGACGGGGAGCGCCAGGAGTCGGACCTCGACCGCCTGTGGTCGCTCGGTCTCGGCGAGCCGATCCCGATCAGCGCCCAGCACGGCCGCGGTGTCGGCGACTTCCTCGACGCCCTGGTGGACGCCCTCCCCGAGGAGGGCAGCGTCGAGCCCCGCTCCGGGAACGCCCGGCTGGCGATCGTGGGCCGTCCCAACGTCGGCAAGTCGACGCTGCTCAACCGGCTGGCGGGCGAGCAGCGGGTCCTGGTCGACGACGAGCCGGGCACGACCCGGGACCCGATCGACCTGGTGGTCGACATCGACGGGGAGCCCTTCGAGATCGTCGACACCGCCGGCATCCGGCGCCGGACCAGGATCGAAGACGATGCCGACTTCTATGCGGTCCTCCGGGCCCGGGAGGCGTTCGCCGCCGCCGACGTGGCCCTCCTGGTCATCGACGGCACCCGGGGTGTGACCCACCTCGAGCAGCGGCTTGCCGAGGAGATTGCCACCGCGGGTGTCGGGTTGATCGTGCTGCTCAACAAGTGGGACGCGGTCGACGAGGAAAGCCGGGAAGCGACCGAGGACGGTGTCGGCGACCGCCTCGGGTTCGTGTCCTGGGCACCGGTGCTCCGGATGTCGGCGCTGACCGGGAGCCGGATCCACCGGCTCCCCAAGGCGATCCGCGCCGTGCTCGACGCCCGCCGGACCCGCATCCCGACCCCCGAGCTCAACCGACTGGTCCGTACCTGGCAGGAGGCGCACCCGCCGCCGATGCGCAACGGCAAGAGGGCCAGGGTCATCTACGCGGTCCAGGCGGACGACAGCCCGCCCCGCATCGTGCTGTTCGTGCGCGGCGGCGACCTGGGGCCCGACTACGTCCGCTTCCTCGAGAAGCGGGTGCGGGGGGAGTACGACCTCACCGGCACCCCTGTGCTGTTCCATTCCCGCCGTCGCCACTCGGCTGCCGAGGCACCCCGGCGTCGGCCGGCGCGCCCGGTAGCCTGAGCCCATGTCGGACGCCCGCTCACTCGAGGACCGCTTCCGGAAGGCGGCGGAGACCGCCGCTGCCGGCGGGGCCGAGAAGTACCACCAGAAACTCGCCGAGCAGGGGAAGCTGTTCGTGCGGGACCGGGTCGACCTGCTCGTCGACCCAGGCAGTTTCCGAGAGGACGGGCTCCTCGCCAACGCTTCGGCCGGTGACCTGGCCGCCGACGGGGTGGTCACCGGGCGCGCCACCGTGGACGGGCGCCCCGTCGTGGTCATCGCCAACGACCCGACCGTCAAGGCGGGGAGCTGGGGGGCGCGCACCGTTGAAAAGATGATCCGGATGCTGGAGGCTGCCTATGACGAGCTGCTCCCGGTGTTCTACCTGGTCGACTCCGCCGGTGCCCGCATCACCGACCAGGTCGACCTGTTCCCCGGCCGGCGCGGCGCCGGGCGCATCTTCTACAGCCAGGTGCGCCTGTCGGGGCGGGTGCCCCAGATCTGTTGCCTGTTCGGCCCTTCGGCGGCGGGCGGCGCCTACATCCCGTCGTTCTGCGACGTGGTGATCATGGTGGAGGGCCGGGCCTCGATGTACCTGGGCTCACCGCGTATGGCGCAGATGGTCATCGGAGAGCACACCAGCCTGGAGGAGATGGGCGGCGCCCGGATGCACTGCGAGGTGTCCGGTTGCGGCGACGCCCTCGTCACCTCGGACGAGGAGGCGATCGATTGGGCCAAGCTGTATTTCTCGTACGTGGCGGAGCACTACCGGGTGCTGCCCCCCGAGTACTCCGCCGAGCCGGCCGCCCCGGGCGACCCGGGTGAGATCCTCCCCGCCGATTCCACCCAGGGGTACGACATGGTCCGGTTCCTCGAGCGGGTGGTCGACGAGGACAGCCTGTTCCAGGTCAAGGAGCTCTACGCCCGCGAGGTGATCACCGCCTTCGCCCGGCTGGAGGGCAAGCCGGTCGGGATCGTCGCCTCGCAGCCGAGCCACCTCGGAGGCGTGCTCTTCGTCGACTCGGCGGACAAGGCCTCGCGGTTCATCTGGTTGTGCGACGCCTTCAACCTCCCGCTGCTCTTCTTCGCCGACGTCCCCGGGTTCATGATCGGCACCCAGGTCGAGCGCCAGGGGATCATCCGCTCCGGGGCGAAGATGCTCACCGCCATCGCCGAGGCCACCGTGCCCGCGCATCTCGGTGATCGTCCGCAAGGCGTACGGTGCGGGCCTCTACGCGTTCTCCGGGCCGGGCCTGCGCCCCGAGGCGACGCTGGCGCTCCCCACCGCCGAGATCGCCGTCATGGGTCCCGAGGCGGCGGTCAACGCCGTCTACTACAACAAGATCCAGGAGCTCCCCGAAGACCGGCGGGCCGAGTTCGTCGACGAACGTCGTGCCGAGTACCTCGAGGACGTCGACCTGCTCAGGCTCGGCTCCGAGCTGGTGGTCGATGCCGTGGTCCAGCCTTCCGACCTTCGCGGCGAGCTCGTCCAGCGGCTCGCCGCCGCCGCCCGCAAGGAGCGTCACTTCTCCGGCCGGCGTCACGGCGTTCCCCCGGTATGACCGACCCAACCGAGGGCGGCGAGCAACCCGATCCGCTCTCGGGGGAGCCGCCTGCGGAGGAGGAGACCGCGCCCGAGGAGGAGCGCTGGCCCATCGGCTTCATCCTCACCATCGTCATGGCCGGGCTCTATCTCGCCTACCGCCTGTGGCAGGGTCTGGTCCTCGTCTGGCGCTCAGTGTTCTGATCGGCGACGGCGTGCCGCGATACCTGTCAGGGACGCAGCTCGACGAAGCCCGCCGCCGAGAAATCCTCATCGAAGGCGAAGGCCTCGCGTAGTCGTCGGTCCCTCATCACGGTGAAGCTGGTGGCGTCCACGAAGGAGTAGGCACGTTCGTCATGGCGACGGAGCCACGCCCAGGCTGCCTCCTCCTGGCTTCCAGCGACAAGATGAACGGCGAGCTTGCCCAGCTCTCGCAGGGACGCAACCCGATCGAGGTAGCCGATCGCCGCGCCATGCCCGGCCTTGTTGTTCAGGTAGGTCCAGGTTTCGCCGACCACGTGGTTCGTGGTGATGAGCTGCTCAGCGGATCCGAGACGGTCCAGCACGGCGACCGCGGCCACGTGGTTCCGGTCGCCGGCGAGCGACCAAGCGACCCACCAGCTCGTATCGGCGAACTTCACAGGCCGTAGACGACTTCGTCGATCTCACCAGGTTCGGTCGACAGCGTCGAGTCGACGAAGCCGGCGAGAAAACGCAACGGGTCATCGCCGTCACCGGGTAGGGGCTCGGGCAGGATCGACCTCAGGCCAAGGCGATAGAGCTCGGACTTGGAAATGCCCCGCCGACGCGCCTCGGCCGCGGCGTCGGCATCGAGCTCCTCGGGCACAGTGATGGTTACCGCCTTCACGACGGCATCATACTGGCTCTGTGTAACGGCGGCTACATAGTCGGTTGCGAGAGAAGGTGGTCCGTCCTACGGGTGTACCATGGCTCGACCACGGGCTGTGGCGCAGCTTGGCAGCGCGCTTGACTGGGGGTCGAGAGGTCGCCGGTTCAAATCCGGCCAGCCCGACCACCCGAACCCCTTGGCACGCAAGGGGTTCGCCTCCAGGGCATCCCTGGGTCGGGGTTGCGAAGGGCGGTCTGACCACAGAATGACCACATCGCTGAAACGTCGTGAGCCTCGCAGTGGTCCGTCGGAGGCGTCGGGTCGAGCCGTTGATCCCCGAAGTGACGTCCGAGCTCTCGGCGACTGGCACCCAGTGTCGGCATCCTGTGGATCAGGCCAGTGATTGACGGTCGGAGCAGGACGGGATCGGCTGGTTGGATCGGCGCGCTCGTCACCCTTGTCGTGTTGATCGTAAGTTGTGACGGCGATGCCGTTGTCTCGAGCGATGCCGTTGTCTCGTAGCGGGGTATTGCCACCGTCGTTGCCTGATCCGTCGACGTGGCCAGCGGAGATCGACGCTGAGAGCTGTGACGACGCAGCCGCGTGTTCAGCGGGGTTCCTCGTGGGCGAAGCATTCTTCTCCGTGACATGTGCAGAGCTGCCCGACGAGGTCGTGTCAAGTACTGTGGTCGCCCGAGGTGTGATAGACGGGTCATCGGTTGAGTTGCGTCTGGTAAACGATGCCGATCCACAGGTGTTCGCGGCGACGGATTTCGACACGACTGATTGTCCCGAGATCGGCTGGGTCGTGGCTACATCCGCCACAGCCGCCCAGTACGAGGACTTTCGCGCCGTGCTGTGCGAGATGGCAGTGCTCGACGCTGCTCAGCGCTCTGCTAGCCGGTGCTGATCCGGATTTCGTCTCAATCGATCCGACTCGCGACTGCAGGAGATGGATGCGTACGTGGACGGCCAACCAGGTAGGTCACGATTGCGGTCCGGCAAAGGGTGAAAGGGCTCTGACCACAATCTGACCACGAACGCGACAGAATCACCCCTCACCAGCCGTCACGGGCTGTCACAGCCGAAACCGGGAATGCCTTGTGGGCAACCCTTTCGGCACTCGCCGCCATCATCCGTGATGGCACCGAGCCGGCTGGGGGTCAAGAGGTCGCCGGTTCAAATCCGGCCAGCCCGACCACGTACGGCGGCCTGTCTACGATCGCTCGATGACTATCGATATGTTCTTCGAGCCCGAGGAGGAACGACGGGTCGACCCGCCGTTCCAAGGTGACGAGCGGACGCTGCTCCTTGCGTTCCTGAAGTGGTACCGGGACACGCTCGACGCCAAGTGCTCCGGTCTCGACCCCGAGCAACTCGCCCGTCGGGCGGTGGAGCCGTCGTCGATGTCGCTGCTCGGCCTGGTACGGCACATGGCCGACGTCGAGCGGAGCTGGTTCCGCCGGGTGATGGCAGGGGAGGACGCCCCTCCGCTCTTCTACTCGAAGGACGACATCGATGGCGACTTCGACAACGCCGTGGCGGACCCGGACGTCGTGGTCGAGGCGTGGGAACGGTGGCGGGAGGAGATGGCCAACGCCGACCGGTTCGTTGCCGACGCACCCGACCTCGACGTCGTCTCCCTTCGTAAGAGCGACCCCGACCGGGTCTCGCTGCGCTGGGTGCTCATCCACATGGTGGAGGAATACGCCCGCCACTGTGGCCACGCCGACCTGCTGAGGGAGCGCATCGACGGCCGGGTCGGCCAGTAGCGGCCGGCGCTTCGGCGACACAGGTCGTCGGGGACGCCATCAGCGGGCATCTTCCAGGGGCATGGGTTCTATCGTGCGCCGCCGCCGGGCGTGGCGACGTCCGAGCGAAGCTGCCGAACCAGCCACAGGAGGACCGATGAAGGCGATCGTCGTCGATGACTACGGGGCAGAGCCCGAGCTGAGGGACATCCCGGCGCCGGAACCGGGCCCCGGTGAGATCCTCGTCCGCGTGTCGTCCTCGTCGCTGAACGGGTTCGACCGGGCGTCGACCGGCGGGTGGCTGAAGGGCATGATCGAGCACGAGTTCCCCTTCATCGTCGGCAAGGACTTCGCCGGGACGGTGGAGGCACTGGGTGAAGGTGTGACGCAGTACGAGGTGGGCGACCCGGTGTTCGGCGTGGTGCTCGGCCCGGTGCTCCATGACGGGGCCTTCTGCGAGTACCTCACGGTGGCGGAGAACGGGGCGGTGGCGCCGATCCCGGCAGGGCTCGACCCGGTGGTCGCCGGCGCCCTCGGACTTGCCGCCTCCTCGGCGGTGGCGGTCGTCGACGCGGTGGCAGCCGAGCCGGGGGATACGGTGCTGATCGTCGGGGCGACCGGAGGTGTTGGCCCGCTCGCCCTGCAGATGCTCCGGGACCGCGGGGTGCAGGTCATCGCAACGGCTCGGCCGGGGGCGTGGCTCGACCTCGTGGAAGGAGTCGGCGCCGACCACATCGTCGATTACAGCACCGCCATCACCCCACAGGTGCGGGCGCTGCGGCCCGACGGCGTCGACGCCGCCATCCACATGGCCGGTGACGCCGGCGAGACCGCCGACCTGGTGCGCCCGGACGGCCGCTTCGTGTCCATAGTGGGGGGCGAGTACCAGGTGGCCGATCGTCCGATCTCGGCAGTGGGCGTGTTCGCCTCGCCCGATCGTGAGATGCTCACCCGGCTGGCCGAGGCCGTGGCGTCCGGCGACCTGAAGCTCACCGTCCGGGCCAGTTACCGACTCGAAGAAGTCCCGGCGGCGCTGGAGGAGTACCGACAGTTCTCGGTGGCGAAGGTAGCGATCCTGGTCGCCTGACCGCGCCGGCAGGAAGCGAGGCCGAGGGACTTGTGGCCGGGCTGGGCGACGGTCGGCGGCTGTCAGCTTGCCGGTGGTGGGCTCGGGGTGTACTCGGCACCTGCCTTGCGGGCGAGGAACGCCGAGAGCGGAGCGGGCAGCTCGGCGGCGCGGTCCCCCCAGTCGTACACCACACAGGTGCCGGCGATCACGTCGTGGAGCGCCCGGTGACGTCGCCCGATCAGGACGCCGAGGAACCCCAGACCAAAGAGGAGTGCGCTGAACGGGAACGCCAGCGTTCGGACGAAGGCTCGGGAGGCGGGGAGGGTGCCGCCGCCGCCGGTGACCACCCTGAGCCCGATCAGGCCCTTGCCGATGGTACGCCCGGCGATGGTGAGGCTGATGAACGCATAGAGGAACGCCCAGGTGCCGAGGGCGATCCCCCACGCCAGCCCTGACCGGTCGTTGGAGAGCTCGATGCCGAGGACCACGCGGAACAGCAGATCGATGCCGGCGACAGCGAGGGCGAACAACCCGAACACGATGCCGATGTCGATGACGGTGGAGACGGCTCGGCTGACCGCCCCGGAGTAGTGACCGCTGACGTGGACCCGCGAGTCGGCGCCGGTCACGACGACGCCTGCCTGGTGAGGGCGGGGGGCCCGACCGGCATCGTTGCCGGGTCGCGGCGCAGCAACCGGCACATCGTGCGGTCGATGACGATGTCGAGCCCGGCGAGCTGGCGGCGGACCATGTCGACGGCGGATCCGGCAACCCGGTAGGTGCTCTCCTGGACGATCTCGGGGACGCCGGCCCGTCGCACCACCGCCTCGAGATCGACGGTCTCGAGCACGGCGTCGATGTCCACCTTGGCCACCAGCTCGTTGACCTCGATACGGTCGACCAACCGGGCGACGTCGACCCGGTCGAGGAGGGCGTTCATGTCCACCTTTTCGAGCAGGGCGTCCATGTCGACCCGCTCCAGGAGACGGTCGATGGTGATCCTGTCGAGGAGGGCGTCGACGGTGACCCGGTCGAGCAGGGCGTCGATGTCGACCCGGTCGAGCAGGTCGTTGACCGGCACCCGCGCCAGGATCTCGTCGATGTCGATGCGGTCGGCGATGGCGTCGATGTCGACCAGCTTGAGCAGGGCGTCCATGTCGAGCCGGTCGACGAGCCGGTCGATGTCGATCCGGTCGAGCACCCGGTTGACATCGATACGGTCGACGACCTGGTCGACGTCGATCTGCTCGATGACGATGTCGGGGTCGATCGTCTCCACGACCTTGCCGGTGACGGCGCCGGCCATCCGGCTGAGACGCCCCTTCTGGCGTTCGGGCTCTTCCGATGCTCGCTTGGCGCTCATCCCCATCCCTGATGGCGATCGTGTCCCGACAGCCTACGGCAGCACGCCCGTCACCGGCGCATCGTTCGTCGCATCAGCGGAGCGACACCTCGGGTCGCTCCATCAGACCAGCTCGCCATCCCTCGCTACGACCCGGCCGGCGTGGATGACCAGGGTGCGGGGCAGCCGGTCCATGACGGCGGCGGTGACCGTGTCGCCGGGGACGACCACCAGGTCGGCGGGGTCGCCGACGACAAGCCCCCGCCCGGCGCTCGGCGTGATTCCGTCAACGACGGCGCGCCCCCGAGCGTTGCGACCTCGACGCAGGCTTCGACGAGGGCGTCGTCGCGGTAGCCGGAACGGTGGGCGAGCATCCAGGCTCGATCCAGCATGTCGCCGTTGCCGTACGGCGACCAGTAGTCGCGGATGCCGTCCTGGCCCAGGCCGAGCCTCACCCCGGCGTCGCCCAGCGCCGCCATCGGCAGCGGTTCCCGATTGCCGGGAGCGACGGTGGTCACCGCAACGTCGCGCTCGGCGAGCAGCTCGACCAGGCGGTCCTGCGTTGCCGGCTCCACGCCGGAAAGAGCGAAGCAGTGGCTGATCGTCACCCGGCCCTCCATGGAAGAGCCCCGGACCCGCTCACCGATCAACTCGATGGTGAAAGCGCCCAGCTCGCCGGGCTCGTGGAGATGGATGTCGATCCCGACACCGTGCCGTTCCGCCAGCCTGAACACCACATCCAGCTGCCCGACCGGGTCGCGGTCGAACGAGCACGGGTCGATCCCGCCGACCAGGTCTGCGCCGGCGAGCAACGCCTGCTCGAGGAGGTCGCCGGTCCCGGGCGCCCGCATCACCCCCGCCTGCGGGAACGCCACCACCTCGACCCTGGCACGCCCGGCGTGGTGTTGCCGTGCGGCGAGCACACCTTCGAGCCTCTCCAATCCCGAGTCGGGATCGACCTGAGCGTGGCTGCGCACCAGCGTCGCCCCGGCGGCGATGGTGCGACCGAGGGTGTGGGTGGCGCGTTCGGCTACGCCCGCTTCGGCGGATCTCCAATTGCGCCGATCGTTCTCCACGAGCCCGGCCAGCCCGGGCCCGGCGGTGTGCTCCCGGAATGGGAGGCCGAGCCTGGTGGAGTCGAGATGGGCGTGGGCGTCTACGAAGGCCGGGAGCAGCACGCCGGCGGCACCGTCGGCTACCGGTGTGCCATCGGGTGCCGCCGGCGACGACCCGATGGCGGAGATACGGCCGTCACGGATGAGGACGTCGGTGACTGGACCTGCGATGGAACGCGGCCATCGCCGCACGTTGCGCAGCAGCAGGTCGGCGGGCGCCATCGCCCCACCCTACGTTTCCCCAATGGCTGGGTCACCTGCGGCCAGTGGCAGAATCGGGCGATGCGGCACTGGCTGGTGAAATCGGAACCGGGCGAGTACTCGATCGACGACCTGGAACGGGACGGGTGGACCCATTGGGACGGGGTGCGCAGCTACCAGGCCCGCAACGCCATGGGAGAGATGGCCGTCGGCGACCAGGTGCTCTTCTACCACTCGGCGGCGAGGCCGCCCGGGGTCGTGGGGCTGGCGGAGGTGATACGGGAGTCATATCCGGACTTCACCGCCTGGGACCCGGCATCGCGCTATCACGACCCGGCGTCGACGCCCGACGCGCCTCGCTGGTTCATGGTGGACATCTCATTCGTCGCCCGCCTGCCTCGGCTGGTCGCACTCGACGAGATCAAGCGGGACGCCGAGCTGGCGGGAATGACGCTGGTGACGCGGCCGCGCCTGTCGGTGCAGCCGGTGACCGACTTCGAGTTCGACCGGATCATCGACCTCGCCCGCCGGCCGGGCCCGGGAAGCTGATCATGCCTGGCGGCGACCTTCTGCAACTTCGACCACCAGGGCGCGATGGTCCGAGCCGGGGATGCGGTGGGTCTCCGATCGCAGCGTGGTCACGCCGCGGGTGAGGGCATGGTCGATCCGCAGCAGCGGCGGTCCGAACCCGTGCCACGACCAGGTGGCTGTGGCTGCGCCCAACTCGACCGGGCCGTCACCCAGCCGCTCGGCCAGTGTTCGGTAGAGCGGCCAGCGGGGAGTGGCGTTGAAGTCGCCGACCAGGACCAGGCTCTCGGCGCCGGTGTCGAGGCGAGGGCCGAGATCAGCCAGCTGGCGCCGTCGCCGGTCGACGGCGCGCCACCACGGGAACGTCACCGGGTTGCCGAAGTGGACGCAGAGCACCTCGAGCGGCACGGTGAGGCCCGGCCACCCGGCAGGGTCGAGCCGGGCCGACCAGCCGCTGCGGTACGTCATCGGCAACCGGGAGATGGTGGCCGGGAACCTGGTGGCGATGCCGTTTCCCAGCGTGTCGTGGTGCGCCACCAGGCCGTGGTACCGGTACCGCGCCATCACCTCGGCGGCGGCCGGGACCTGGAGCTCCTGCACGGCGAGGACGTCGGGGTCCACCCGGTCGACGAGGGCGCCGAAGCCGTCGACGTCGACCTTGTGGGCCCACAGGTTGGCGGTCATGATCCGGATGGGAGACATCCGGGGCAGTGTATGGGCGGGAGCCGCCGAGGACGCCGGACCTACCATTGCCCGGTGCGCCTCACCACCGCCATGCTCGCCGATTCGGCCCAGGTCCAGGGGGGCAAGCTCAACATCCTGGGTGGCGGCTTCGAGACGATCCGGGCCCGGTCGGTGCCGGTGGTGCACCGCAACCTCAACGTCGCCCTCATCCTCGAGGTTGGTCCCGACGAGCGGAACGAGGACCTCGACATCCTCATCGACATCGTCGACGAGGACGGCCAGGAGCTCGGGGTCCAGGCGCGGGGCCGGCTTCGGGTACCCGACCAACCGCAGCTTCCCCCCGGCGCCACCAGCCAGGTGGCGGTGGTGAGCCCGTTCTACAACGTGCGCTTCACGGAGGCCAAGGGATACAGCTTCATCATCCGCCAGGGTGACGACGAGCTGGGCCGGCTGCGGCTGCGGGTGGTGGTGGTCGAGTGATCGACGGGGAAGGGGATCGGGGCCAGGCGTCGTCGGCGATCGTGACCATCCCGAACCTGGTGTCGCTGGCGCGTCTCCTCTTGGTGCCGTTGTTTCTCTGGCTGCTGCTGGGAGTCGACGAGATCGCCGCCGCCGGGTGGCTGCTGGCGATCATCGGCGGCACCGACTGGGTCGACGGGTACCTCGCCCGCCGGCTCGGCCAGGTGAGCGAGATGGGCAAGATGCTCGACCCGGTTGCCGACCGCCTCGCCGTGGTGGCCGCGGTGATCGGGGGTCTGATCGCCGGGGTGCTTCCCGGCTGGTTCGTATGGGGGCTGATCGTCCGCGAGGCGGTGGTCGCCGGGCTGGCGCTGTACCTGGGGTTGCGCATGGGACGCAGGCTCGAGGTGCGCTTTCTGGGCAAGGCAGCAACTCTGATCCTGTACGCGGCCATCTCCTGTTGGTTCATCGGGGTGGGCACCCCGATGTCCTGGCTGGAGCAGCTGGCCGAGATCGGCGCCCTCGTCGGCCTGGTCCTCTACTACGCGGTGATGGTCTCGTACGTGGGCGACGCCCGCACCATGGTCGTGGAGGCCCGCCGCTCCGAGGGCCCGCTGGGTACACTCCCGGACCGTTGATCAGAGGAGACGCGTGCAGGTTCCCGACGACCGCCGCTACACCACCAACCACGAGTGGGTCCGGGACGAGGGCGGGGGCCTGTTCCGCGTCGGGATCTCGGACTTCGCCCAGGACGCCCTGGGTGATGTGGTGTACGTCGCCCTTCCCGACGTCGGCCGCGCCCTGTCGGCGGGGGAGGCCTTCGGCGAGGTCGAGTCGACCAAGTCCGTCTCCGATGTCTATGCCCCGGTGACCGGTGAGGTCGAAGCGGTCAACGAGGCACTGCTCGATGCCCCCGAGGCGGTCAACGCCGACCCCTATGGCGAAGGGTGGTTGGTCGTGATCCGGTCGGAGGCCGGTGTCCCCGACGGGCTGCTCGACGCCGGAGCCTACGAAGCCCACACCTCGAGCTGACGTTGAGGGACCTCCAGGGCCGACGCCCGGCGGCGCCCGGGCTCGACCCGTTGTGAAGCCTCAAGCTGGTATCGAGGTTCGGGTACGATGGTGGCGTGGCCGAGCCAGCAACACCCGACGACCAGCTACCCGATGACCTGCGACCCGACGACCACGGGCCGCTGATCGAGCACGACCCGACCATCGTCTACCAGCCGGTGGGCGAGGCGGCCGCGGAGGAGTCCGGCTCGAGGCTGGAGGGCCAGTTCCACTACGGGCTGGTGGTCGAGCGCGGTCCCAGCGCCGGGCTGGCCTACGTACTCGGCGAGGGGGAGACGACCGCCGGTCGCAGCGGGGAGGTCGACATCTTCCTGGGCGACGTCACCGTGTCGCGGGAGCACGTCAGGTTTGTCGTCGACGAGGAGGGGTTGGCCATGGAGGACCTCGGGTCGACCAACGGCACCTACGTCAACGGGGAGCGACGTGACCGCACCCGTCTCGAGGCCGGCGACGAGGTGATCATCGGGAAGTTCCACCTCGTCGTCATCGTCGGTGACGCATGACCACCGGCCGGTTCGAAGGCATGAACGGCGGGCCGTACAGCATCGGCGAGCTGATCAACCTGGTACAGGACGAGTTCCCGGAGTTGACGGTCTCCAAGATCCGGTTCCTCGAGGGCCAGGGGCTCATCAGCCCCCGCCGGAGCCCCGCCGGGTACCGGATGTTCAGCGACGACGACGTGGCACGGGTGCAGTACGTGCTCCGTGAGCAGCGCGATCACTTCCTGCCACTCAAGGTGATCAAATCCAAGCTCAACGCATGGGAGCGGGGCGACGACGCCCCCGACCAGCCGGACACCGGCCTACCTCCGGAGGCCTACTTCCGCGCCACCGCGGGCGTGTTGACCGACGACGAGCTGATGCGTGCCAGCGGACTGACCCTGCGCCAGGTGCACGACCTCGTCGCCGAGGGGGTGTTCGAGCCGCGCCAGCTCGCCGACCGAACCGTGGTCTTCGAGGAAGAGGACGTGGCGACGGCCCGCGCCGCCTACCGGCTGATCGCCCAGGGCCTGGAGACCCGCCACCTCCGCACCCTCCGTCTCAGCGCCGAGCGGGAGATCGACCTGATGCGCCAACTCGTGGCTCCGCTGCTCCGCCACGGCAACCCCGACAACCGGCGCAAGGCCGCCGAGATCCTGGCCGACACGGCCCAGGCGGGCGCCACCCTGCAGGAGGCCATGGTCAAGGGCAGGCTGCGGAAGCTGCTCGACGGATGAACCTGCGCTCGTCGGCGGCGGTCGCCGCTCTCTCCCTGTCCTTCGGTCTGATCGTGCCCCCTCCGCCGACGCCGGTGCCCGCCGCGCATCCCGGGGAGCCGCCCACGGTCACCGCCGATGCGTGGATCCTCTACGACGCCACCTCCGACGTCGCGCTGGCCGGTACCGGCATCGACGAGGAGCGGGCGATGGCGTCGGTGACCAAGATCATGACGGCGCTGGTGGCCCGCCGGCACCTCGACCTCGACGCCGAGGTACGCATCTCCGACACCGCCGCCGCCGCCGGCGAGTCGGAGGTGGGGCTGGTGGCGGGGGAGCGGTGGACGATACGCGACCTCTTCTACGCCCTGCTCGTCCGATCGGGGAACGATGCCGCCATCGCCCTCGCCGAGGCCACCGCCGGGTCGGTCAGCGACTTCGCCGAGTTGATGAACCGGGAGGCGGCTGAGCTCGGCCTGGTCCACTCGAACTTCGTCAACGCCCACGGGCTCGACGACCCCGACCACTACACCTCGGCGTACGACCTGGCGGTGATGACCCGGGAGCTGCTCGATGACCCGGTGCTCGCCCAGATGGTGCGAACCCGGGTGGTGGTGTTCAAGCCCAGCCCCAACGGCGCCAACCGCAACATGCGCAACACCAACCACCTTCTCGGCGTGTTCCCCGGGGTCGTCGGGGTCAAGACCGGGTACACCGGGAACGCCGGGCTGGTGCTGGTCTCGGCGCTGGAAATGCCCTCGCGCACGCTCGTCGGCGTCGTGCTCGGCAGTGAGGCCCACTTCGACGACAGCAGGGCATTGCTCGACTACGGGTCGCGGCTGATCACCCTCGAGGATCGCTGGCTGCGCCCGTTGCTGGTGGAGGCGGGAGGGGGCGGCGCCGGTGTCACCGGGTTCGACGACGCCACCAGGTCCCGCCTGCTGGCGGTACAGGACCTCCCTGCCGGCACCGGCCAGGTGACCGACGACATCAGCGACACCGCGGTGGGCCGGGCCATCGCCAAGCGGCTCCGCTCCACGCTGCCCGAGGTGCTGGGCGGATCGGGATGAGCGTCGACGGGTTCGTCGAGGTGGTCGATGAGGACCGCCTCGCCGAGCGGGTGGCCCGGCTGGGGGAGCGGATCTCCGTCGACTACGCGGGCCTCGACCCGGTGCTGGTCGGTGTGCTGCAGGGGTCTGTGATCTTCACCGCCGATCTGATCCGCCACGTCACGGTGCCCGCCGAGGTGGACTTCCTGTCGCTGACCCGGTTCGGCGGCCAGGGGAGGGTGGGGATCGCCATGGACACCGAGGTCTCGCTCGAGGGGCGGCATGTCATCGTGGTGGAGGACATCGTCGACACCGGCCTCACGCTCACCACGCTCCGCCGGCTGCTCGAGGCGCGCGGAGTGGCCAGCCTGGCCACTGCGGCCCTGATCGACAAGGCGTCGCGTCGCATCGTGAGCGTCGACCTCGAGTACCGGGGCTTCGAGGTCGGCGACGAGTTCCTGCTCGGGTACGGGCTCGACTGGGAGGGGCGGTACCGCAACGTGCGCTCACTGTGGGCGGTGATGGACCTGCCGGCGCTGTCCCGGGACCCCGACTCGTTTGCCGGGATCGCATACCGGAGACGGTGATAGGGTGGACTCATGGACGATCCGGTTCCGATGGAGTTGATCGGGGTCCGGCTGGAGCTTCCCTCGCAGACCCCGATCCTGCTGTTGCGCGAGCAGTCCGGACCGCGGTACCTCCCCATCTGGATCGGCAGCAACGAAGCCTCCGCCATCGCCCTGGCACTCGAAGGCGTCGAGCCGGAGCGGCCGATGACCCACGATCTCCTCAAGCTGGTGGTGGAGGCACTCGGGGCTTCCGTCGACCGGGTGGTCGTGACCGAGCTGGCCGGCGGCACCTACTTCGCCGACCTGGTGATGCGCCGCAACGGCGACGAGGTCCACCTCTCCGCCCGGCCGTCGGACGCGGTGGCGCTCGCCGCCCGCACCGCCACCCCGTTGTTCGCCTCCCGGGCCGTGCTCGACGAGGTCGGCGTCGAGATCCAGGATTCGGTGCTCGGTGAGGACGACGACGTGTTGGGCGAGGACGACATCGAGCGCTTCCGCGAGTTCCTCGCCGACGTCCAGCCCGAGGACTTCGACCCCGGCAGCAGGGGCTGAGCCAACTCACGAGGCGATCGGGTCTCGTTCCGAACCGCACCGCGAGAAGAACCTGTCATATCCACAGGGGTTGTTGACAACTCGCCGGGGCGGCCGGTAACTTCACCCGGGTAGTTCGGACGGCGGAATTACAGTCGTGTAAGCTGTCGCGCGACAGGAGGAGGCGCCTCGTGGCCAACCAGATGCTGGGGAGTGGTGAACACGCCCGCGGCGGGGTTGCCGAACACCTCGACGGCGTCCCGATGGGCTTCCGTGCCCCCCAGGTATGCGCCGCCGTCGGCATCAGCTACCGCCAGCTCGACTATTGGGCGAGGACCGGCCTCATCCGGCCCTCGATCCAGAGCGCCCAGGGCTCCGGGTCGCAGCGGCTGTACTCGTTCACCGACCTCGTCCAACTCAAGGTGGTGAAGCGACTGCTCGACGCCGGCATGAGCCTGCAGAAGATCCGCACCGCCATCGAAATCCTCCGCGATCAGCTCCGATCGGAGACGCCGCTCACCGACGTCACCCTGCTGTCCGACGGCATCACGATCTACGCGGCCCACAGCGCCGAAGAGGTCGTCGACGTGTTCCGTCGCGGCCAGGGCGTGTTCGGCATCGCGGTCGGACCGGTGCAAGAAGAGCTCGAGGGACAGCTCCACATGCTGTTCCCACCCCCCGACGAGGTCGCCGGCACCGCCGAGGCGATCGGCACCTGAGGGGATGCCCGACGAGTTCGACCAGTCCCCGGCCGACCTGGTCGAGTTCGCCCACGAGGCGGAGCGCCAGTTCGCCCGGCTGCTCGACTTCTACGACATCGAGTGGGAGTACGAGCCGCACGAATTCGCCATCGACTTCGATGCGGACGGCACGCCGACCAAGTTCTTCAGACCCGACTTCTACCTGCCCGACGAGGACCGCTACATCGAGATCACCACGATGAACCAGAAGCTGGTCACCAAGAAGAACCGCAAGGTCAAGCGGTTGCACGAGCTGTACCCGCAGATCCGTTGCAAGGTCTTCTACCAGCGGGACTACCTCAACCTCGTGGTGAAGTACGAGCTGGACGACATCGCCGACCAGGAGCTCCCCCCGGCGCCGTCGCGCATCCCCGGGCCGCTGCAGGTGGTCGAGCTCGGCGCCGACTCGGCATCGCCGGACAGCGCGGTCTCCTGACCGGAGGTGCCCGAGTCTCCGCTCACCGCGGCACACCAGGCACTCGGGGCGAAGTTCACCGATTTCGCCGGCTGGCACATGCCGCTCCAGTTCGAGGGGGTGCTCGCCGAGCACATGGCGGTGCGCCGCCACGTCGGCGTGTTCGACGTCTCCCACCTCGGTCGGTTCTCAGTCGAGGGCCCGGGGTGCGTGGAGGTCCTCCGCCACCAACTGTGCAACGACGTCACCTCGATCGGGCCGGGGCGGGCCCAGTACACGATGGCGCTCAACGACGGCGGCGGCGTCCTCGACGACCTGATCGTGTGGTGGCTGGCGGACGAGTCGCTCTGGGTGCTGCCCAACGGCGCCAACTTCGACGGCATCGTGGCGCGCTTCACCGAGGTGGCACCGACCGACGTGGAGGTGGCTCCGGTCCGGGACGACACCGTGCTGCTGGCGGTGCAGGGACCGGAATCGGCCGGCTTGATCGAGGCGGTGATCGGTGAGGCCCCGAAGCGGTTCCGGGTCACCTCGACCGAGTTCGCCGGCGGTCCGTGCTGGATGGCGGGGACCGGCTACACCGGGGAGCGCGGCGCCGAGATCGCCGTACCCGTCGAATCCGGTGAGCGCCTGTACCGCCGGCTGATCGAAGCCGGGGCGACCCCGTGCGGGCTGGGTGCCCGCGACACGCTCCGCCTCGAGATGGGATATGCCCTCTGGGGACAGGACCTCGACGCCGAAACCACCCCCCTGGAGGCCGGCCTGGGATGGGTGGTGGACTGGGACCACGACTTCGTGGGCCGCGCCGCACTGGAGCGACAGCGCGATGCCGGCATCACCAGACAGCTGGTCGGTTTCGCCCTCGACGACCGCCGGGTTCCCCGGCACGGCGCTCGCCTGCGCGTCGGCGAGAGCACTGGCAGTGTCGCCAGCGGCAACTTCAGCCCTGTGCTGGAGCGCGGCATCGGGATGGGCTATGTGACCCCACCCACCGATGCCACCGAGGTGGCGGTCGATGTCCGGGGGACCGAGCTGCCCGGCCGGCGGGTGGACCCGCCCTTCATACCCCGGAGCTGACGTCCCTGCCCATCGCGGCAGGAGGTGCCACCCGAATACCGGAGGACGATCCGGCGTCCCGTCCCCGGCGGCGGCGACGTGTAGCCTCTCGGTTCATCGGCCGCCGGGTGGGCGAAGGGCGTCATGCAGGTTCAGTTCGGTGTGGATGTGGGGGGCTCGGGGGTCAAGGGCGCCCCGGTGGACGTCATCGACGGGCAGCTGACCGGAAAACGGGTCCGCGTCGCCACGCCCCGCCCGGCAACGCCCGACGCCGTGTACGACACCATCCAGCAGGTGCTCGAGGCGCATGGATGGGAGGGTGACGTTGGGGTGGCGGTGCCTGCCGTCGTGATCGACGGGGTGGCGAGGACGGCGGCCAACATCGACCCATCCTGGGTCGACACCAAGGTGCGGGACGAGCTCGAGCGGCGCATCGGTGCCCGGGTGGCGGTGCTCAACGACGCCGACGCCGCCGGTCTGGCCGAGGTGCGCTACGGGGCGGGCCGCGGCGTTCCCGGGGTGGTCATCCTCCTCACCTTCGGCACCGGAGTGGGCAGCGCCGTCTTCGTCGACGGCACGCTGGTGCCCAACGTCGAACTGGGCCACATGGAGTTCGACGGCGACATCGCCGAGGCCACCACGGCCGCCCGCCTGGTCGAGGATCGAGGGCTGGCGATCGAGGAGTGGGCCCCGCGGGTGAACCGGCTGCTCCATCGCATCCACCGCGTGTTCACACCGAGCCGCCTCATCGTCGGGGGTGGGATCTGCAAGCGGTTCGAGGACTTCGCCGGCTTCTTCGACGTCGGCTGTGAGGTGGTCGCTGCCGAGCTGCTCAACAACGCCGGTATCGTCGGCGCCGCAGCAGCGGTCGTCCCGTGAGGAGCCCCGTGGACAGCAGCGCATATCGCACCCGTGACGGCCTCGACCTGGTCACCTGGCACTGGGCGCCGTCAGAGCCGGCCACCGCCACGATGCTCATCGTGCACGGGATGGCCGAGCACTGCGGACGTTGGGACCATGTCGGTGAGTTCTTCGCCGCCGCCGGCTACGACGTGCACGCCTTCGACCTCCGCGGGCACGGGGTGTCGGACGGGCCGAGGCTCGACGTCGCCGGCTTCGACGACTACGTCGGCGACCTGGCCGAGATCGTCGCCGAGGTTCGTGACGACGACCTCCCGCTGGTCGTCTACGGGCACTCGATGGGCGGCCTGGTGACCGTGCTCTATGCGGAGAGCGATCACCCCCAAGCCGACTGCTACGTGCTCTCCGCCCCGGCCATCGGCGCCGACGTCTCCCCTCCGCTCCGGATCGCCGCCGCCGTCTTGGGCAGGGCGACCCCGGGCATCCGGATGGGAACGGGCCTGAAGGGCGAGCAACTGGCGCGCGACGCCGCGGTCGGCGAGGCGTACTTCGCCGACCCGCTGGTGTCGGTGAAGGCAACGACCCGGTTCGGCAAGGCACTGTTCGACGCGATGACCCGCGCCTCCGCAAACCTCGCCGCCATCGGCACGCCGACCCTGGTTATCCACGGTGGCGACGACAGCATCGTGCCGGTCGGCGTGTCCGCGCCGCTGGCCGCAGTGCCCGAGGTGGAGCGTCGGGTGTGGCCGGGGCTGCGCCACGAGATGCACAACGAGCCGGAGCAGCGGGAGATCCTCACCTTCGTCGGCCGCCTGGCTCGACGATCGCCTCGGGGATCGCCGCCGGTGACCACCGCCCCAAGGCTTCGACCCTCCCTGGTTCGCCGGGCACCCGGGTTGAGCGTGGAGCGGAGCCACTGGGAGGCGGGCCGGTCGGTGGTGGTCGGGGTCGACGAGGTCGGGACGGGGCGCCTGGGCCGGGCCGCTGACGGTCGGCGCCGCCGTGGTGCCCTCCGATCGCCGCGTCTACAAGATCCGCGACTCCAAGATGCTCACCGAGGCGGAGCGCGAGGCGCTGTTCGACCGCATCGCCGGCTGGTGCGTGGCCTGGGGGGTCGGCCACGCCACCGCGGCCGAATGCGACGAGTTGGGTATGTCCGACGCCCAACGGCTCGCCGCCGCCCGTGCCCTCGAGCAGCTCGGGGTGGTGCCCGACCAGGTGCTGGTCGACGGGAAGTGGGACTTCGTCTCGGTTGTCGACGCCGCCCGCACCGACCGCATCGTCAGAGGCGACGCCACCTGCCTGTCGATCTCGGCGGCGTCGATCCTGGCCAAGGTGACCCGGGACCGGATCATGCGGGCCGAGGCCGAGCACTACCCCCTGTGGTGCTTCGAGCACAACAAGGGGTACCCGGGCCCCCGCCACAAGGCGGCGCTGCAGTACGTGGGACCGTCGGCCATCCACCGCCGGAGCTGGGTGTTCATGGACTCGCTGCCGTGGACCGGGATGCCCGAGGTTCCACCGTCCCGATCCGCAGCTGGGCCTGTTCGACGACGCCCCGGAGCTGGTGGCGCAGCGTTTCGGTTGACGGTGACGGCCGGGCGGCCACGGAGCGTGCCGGCACGCCTCAGCGCCGGTCGAGCACCGCCAACGGGATCTCCGCAGCGAACGGGGCGAAACCGCCGCCGGTGTGCCAGAACACGACGTGGTCGCCCGGGCCGAACCGGCCGGCGGCGATGTCGACCCGGAGGCCGTGGATCGCCTTGCCGGTGTAGGTGGGGTCGAGGACGAGCCCGGTGAGGCGGGTCACCTCGAGCTGGGTCTCCCACTCTTCGATGCGTGCACTGGCTGTAGCCGAGACCGACGTGGTCGTCGACCAGCTCCATGGCAGGACGGGGGAGGGGGGCACCGGTGGAACCCGCCGCCTCGGCCCAGATGCCATCGACCCGCCGTTGCAGGTCGCCGATCGTGTCGCCCACCGAGCACGCCACCAGGCGGTGGTGGAGGGTGCCACCGTCGACCGCCCACCCCAATCCGGCCGTGGTCGCCCCCGACGAGGCGGCGTGCCACACGGTGACCGGTATCCCCGGGAGCGTCTCGTCGAGTTGGGCGGCCAGCTCTTCCATCGCCGTCACGAACCCCCACATGCCGACGGCGTCCGAAGCGCCCTCCGGGATCACCCACGGCCGGCCGCCGGCGGCGCCGACCTCAGCAGCCAGGGCGTCCATGATCTCGTCACGGTGCCGATAGCCGACCGGGGTCACGTAGCGGCAGTCGGCCCCGGCCAGGACGTCGAGCAGATGGTTGCCGGCAGGCGTGCCCGGGTCGAGGCCGTCCGGGGTTCGGAGCAGCAGCACCGCCCGCATCCCGAGCCGGGCGCAGGCGATCGCCGTGGTGCGGCAGTGGTTCGACTGGGCGGCGCCGCAGGTGATCACCGTGTCGGCACCGGCGTCGCCGGCGGCGGCGAGGTGGTACTCCAGCTTGCGCACCTTGTTGCCCGACAGCCCGAACCCGGTCAGGTCGTCGCGCTTCACCCAGAGGGTCGGGCCACCCCATGCCCTCGACAGACGGTCGAGCCGCTCCAGGGGGGTGGGGAGACGAGCCAGTTCGATGCGCGGTTGGCCGGTGGTCATCGGGTTGGCGAGGGTACCGTCCGCAGGCCCGGCGGCGGCGGGTGTGGGAGAATGGGCCCCGGCGTCCGCACCCACCATCGCCAAACGAGGTTCCCGCGATGAGCACCGACATCCCTCCGGCCAGGCACGGTCGATCCCCACGACTTCCTCCAGGTCGACCTCCTGCTGTCCGACGAGGAGCGGTTGCTGCGGGACACCGTGCGCCGGTTCGTCTCCGACCGGGTCCTCCCCGACATCGCCGAGTGGTTCGAAGCGGGCACGTTCCCCAAGGAGCTGGTCAAGGAGATGGCGGCCATGGGGCTGCTCGGGATGCACCTCGACGGCTACGGCTGTGCCGGGACCAGCGCCGTCGCCTACGGGCTCGCCTGCCTCGAGCTGGAGGCGGGAGACAGCGGAGTGCGCAGCTTCGTTTCGGTCCAGGGGTCGCTGGCGATGTTCCCCATCTGGCGGTTCGGGTCGGAGGAGCAGAAGCAGCAATGGCTCCCCGCCATGGCCGCCGGTGAGGCCATCGGCTGTTTCGGCCTCACCGAGCCCGATTCCGGGTCGGACCCGGGGAGCATGCGGACGGCGGCACGACGCGATGGCGATGACTGGGTGCTCAACGGGACCAAGATGTGGATCACCAACGGCAACCTGGCCGACGTTGCGGTCGTGTGGGCCCAAACCGATGACGGCATCCGAGGCTTCATCGTCCCCGCCGACACCGCCGGCTTCACCGCCAACCTGATCCACCGCAAGCTGTCGCTGCGGGCCTCGGTGACGTCCGAGCTGGTGCTCGACGACGTGCGACTGCCCGCCGACGCCGTGCTCCCCGATGTGGTCGGGCTCAAGGGCCCCCTCTCCTGCCTGAACGAGGCGCGGTTCGGGATCCTCTTCGGTGCGGTGGGCGCCGCCCGGGCGTGCTACGAGGCGGCGCTGGCATACGCCGGGGAGCGGCACCAGTTCGGCAGGCCGATCGCCTCGTTCCAGCTCATCCAGAGGACGTTGGTGGAGATGATGGTGGCGGTGAACCGGGGCACGCTGCTGGCGTTGCACATCGGCCGCAAGAAGGACGACGGCACCCTCGATCCGACCCACGTCAACTTCGGCAAGCTCGACAACGTGCGGATGGCGCTCGATGTCGCCCGCCAGGCCCGAGGGGTGCTCGGGGCCAACGGCATCACCCTCGAGTACCCGGTGGTCCGCCACATGAACAACCTCGAGTCGGTGTACACCTACGAGGGCACCAACGAGATCCACACGCTGGTGCTCGGCCAGGCGATCACCGGGATCAGCGCCTTCGAGTAGGGCGCCTACGGGCCCGAGCGCCGGGCGTGCGACCACGAGGGGTTCCTCTCCGAGAGGGACCATCAGAAGGTGTTGCACTGGTTGGGGTCGCCGGACTCGTAGCCGGTGGTGAACCACTCCATGCGCTGTTCGGACGAGCCGTGGGTCCACGACTCGGGGCTGACCTGGCCGGTGGTCTGCCGTTGGATGTTGTCGTCGCCCACCGCGGCGGCGGCGTCGAGCGCCGCCTGGACGTCGCCCTGTTGGAGCACGTCCTCCCTCTGGTACAGGTTGTGCGCCCAGATCCCGGCGAGGCAGTCGGCCTGCAGCTCGAGCTTGACCGACAGCTCGTTGGCGTTCTCCGGGTCCTCCTGTTGGAGCCGGCTCACCTGCGACATGATCCCGAGCTCGTTCTGGACGTGGTGGCCGATCTCGTGAGCGATGACGTACGCCTGGGCGAACTCCGCCTCGCCGGCGCCGAACCGCTGCTGCATCTCTCCGAAGAAGTCGAGGTCGATGTACACGCTCGTGTCGACCGGGCAGTAGTGGGGGCCGATCGCCGACTGGGCGCCGCCGCACGCCGACTGGGTGCCACCGGTGAACAGCACCAGCGTGGCGGGCTGATACTGGCGGCCCGAGCCGCTGAAGATCCCCTCCCAGGTGGTCTCGGTGCTCCCCAGGACCCTCCGGACGAAGTCTTCGGACTCGTCGACGCCCTCGAACTCGGGCGGCTGGCTCCCCGAGGGGTCTTCGGCGGGCGCCACCTGGTTGAGCAGGTCGTCGACCTGGCCTCCGGCGCCGCCCCCGCCCAGCAAGCTGAACACCACGGCGAGGATGACGCCGATCAGCCCGGCACCGCCGAGGCCGGCGGCTGCCTTCCCGCCCATGCCACGGCGATCCTGGACGTTGTCACTCGCCTCGAGCTTCCGCCAGCGCACCACACTCCAGTCATCGACCGACGATGACTGTACCCACGTGAGGCCTCGTCGAACCGTGCCCGACGGCCTGACGGTTCGGGCCGTACCGGCCGTATCCTGGTGACGGTGCCGCCATTCACCGAGGAAGGACCCGAGTGACCCCGTTCGAGCTGTCGTCGGAGCACGAGGCGTTCCGCAAGGTGGTCCGCCAGTTCGCCGAGACCGAGATCGCCCCGCACGCCGCCTCGTGGGACCGGGATCACCACTTCCCCGAGGACGTCGTCCGGAAGATGGGGGACCTCGGGCTGTTCGGCCTTCCCTTCCCCGAGCGGATCGGGGGCGGCGGTGGGGACTTCACCAGCCTGTGCATCGCCATCGAGGAGATCGGGCGCATCGACCAGTCGATGGGCATCACGCTGGAGGCGGCGGTCGGCCTGGGCATCAACCCGATCGTCGCCTACGGGACCCAGGCCCAGCACGATCGCTGGCTGCCCGACCTGTTCGCCGGCAGGGCGCTGGCCGCCTTCGGCCTCACCGAGCCCGATGCCGGGTCCGACGCCGGCGCCACCAGGACCCGGGCGGTGCTCGACGGGGACGAGTGGGTGATCGACGGGGCGAAGGCGTTCATCACCAACTCGGGGTCGACGCTCACCTCGGTCATCGCCGTCACCGCCCGGACCGGCCCGGAGGAGATCAGCACCCTCCTGGTGCCCGCCGGCACGCCGGGCCTTGTGGTCGAGCCCGCCTACCACAAGATGGGGTGGCATGCCTCGGACACCCACGGGCTCGTCCTCGACGGCTGCCGGGTGCCGGCGGAGAACCTCTTGGGGGAGCGGGGGCGGGGGTTCCCCCAGTTCCTCGCCGTCCTCGACGAGGGGCGAATCGCCATCGCCGCCCTCGCCCTCGGGCTGATCCGCGCCTGCCTCGACGTCAGTGTCGCCTACGCCAAGCAGCGCCACGCCTTCGGCAAGCCCATCGGGGCGAAGCAGGGTGTGGCCTTCCCCATCGCCGACCTGCAGGTGATGGCCGACGCCGCCGGCCTGCTCGTCTACCGGGCGGCGGCGCTCCGCGACGCCGGGGCCGACATCTCCCAAGCGGCGGCGGTGGCGAAGCTGTACGCCACCGAGGCGGCGGTGACCGCCACCCGCGTCGCCACCCAGGTGCACGGTGGTGCGGGTTTCATCGAGGAGGGACCGGTGGCGCGCTTCTACCGCGACGCCAAGATCCTCGAGATCGGCGAGGGAACCTCGGAGATCCAGCGGCTGATCATCGCTCGCCGATTGGGGTTGCCGGTCGACTAGATATGCTCGGGCGGCCGGCGCCGCCCTCCTCCCGCAGATGGGGCCCCTACCTGTGACATTCCCGGCTCGCTGCGCTCGCCTCCTCCCGCAGATGGGGGCCCCTACCCCATCGTGGGCTGTGAAGGCGCCGGCCGTTTGCGGCGTAGGTAAGCGTGGGCTTGGCGGCTTCGAAACGGGGCCTTCCTAGGATCCCCGTCATGAGACGCCGGGTCAGGATCGGGGGTCTGGTGGCCGTGCTCGCCGCTGTGGTGGGCGGGTGCACCGATGGTGGCGGGGGCGACGTGCCCACCGCGGTGCCCGCAACGACGGTCGCGCCGGGCACCACCGAGGTCGGCGCCGTGGCCACGACGGTCCCACCTCCGCCACCGGTGGCGCTGGGGACCACCTTCGACGTCACCGCGTACGGGGCGGTGGCGGACGGCCGCAGCGACAGCACCGACGCCTTCCAAGCGGCCGTCGACGCCGCCGCCGCCGAGGGCGGGACGGTGGTGGTGCCGCCGGGGACCGCCTCCGGTGGGTACGTGCTCAACGGCACCGTGACCGTCCCCGGCGGCGTTGCGATCGTGGGGAGCCCGGCAGGGGCCACCATCGATCCCGGTGGACCGTACCCGTGGCCGGGGACCGATGTGCCCGGGGCCAAGCTCCTGGTCCGGCCGGTGGACGCCGGGCAGCCCGCCTTCAGGCTGGCGAGCGGGACGACGGTGCGAGGGCTGTGGATCTCGTACGACCAGCAGCCCCTGCCGTCCGATGCCGAGCTGTCGGCGATCGACGGCGACTACGCCTTCCGCTCCTTCGACAACGCCAGGACGTTCTTCGTCGACGAGCACGTCGAGGTGATGGCGCCCACCTTCGTCATCGACGAGGGCGACAACGTCACCATCGCCGACATCATCGCCGACCGCTACTACGACTTCCTCTACATGTCCCGTGGTGGGCCGCTGCGCGTCGACAACGTCACCCTCTACGGGTACAACAAGGGCTTCGTGGTGGAAGACTCCGACCGGCGCAACACCTTCACCAACGTCCACTTCCGCCCGGCGGTGGGGCCGATCGTCCCCGGTCCGGACGAGACCGACCGGTGGAGCTGGGTCTTCGGCGCCATCGCCTCGCGTCCCGACAACGTCGGCTTCCACCTGGCGACCTCCGAGGGGTTCGTCCTCGACGACGTGTCGTTCGAGGGAGTGCACACCGCGGTCAGGGTCGGGGCGTCTTTCGATGTCCCGGTGGTGAACCCTGACGACGGCGAGGTGTTCGTCAGCCCGTCGGGCGGGGGCGCCTGGGGCCAGCTCAGCAACGTCACCATGGACGACGTCGCCGTCGGGTTCCAACTGGTGGCGCCGTCGGAGACCCCGATCCAGATGAGCAACGTCTCCGTGTCCATCGGGATCGACGACGGCACCGACTTCACCGCCGTCAGCGGGACCGGCGACACCGCCGCGGTGGCGTCCCAGGCGGTGTTCCTGGTCGAGCCCACCTATGCGACGGAGAACAACGGCGAGCTCGCCCAGCCGCCCAGCATCCTCGCCACCAACCTGTCGGTCGGCGGGGACTCGTCACCGGGACGCTTCGCCGGGGCCGCCCGCACCGCCGCCGAGGTGAACGGGAGGATGTTCCTGCTCGACGGCGACCTGGGGATGCAGATCCTGGGCTTCGCCGTCGGTGCGCCCTACGACGAGAGCACCACCGTCGCCGCCGGGGAGGGCGCCGGGGAGGCGGTCATCCACATCCGCGCCTACATGACGCTGGGGCGGCCCGAGGCCGACAAGATCGTCGACCCTTCCGGGGTCGAGATCCTGACCCCCGACGTCCTGATCGTGGAGCGCCCGGTGATCGTCCCGCCTCCGGCCACCACGACAACGACCGAGGCACCCGCCGAGCCCACCGGGACCACCTCACCGGACGGGTGACCGTTCTCACCCGGTGCGGACGGCGCCGGGTTGGTATCGTGCCCGGGTCTCGAGGGGGTACGCGAGGGATGCAGGGGCGATTCGCCAGGCTGTTCGAGTTCCCGGTGATCCGCCGTGTGGCGTGGTACCTCAGACAGGTCACTTCACGCCTCGATGGGGCCTTCTTCCGACCCCTGCTGATCGGGCTGACCGTCTTCCTCGTCCTCACCAGCGTGGCGGTGTGGCTGTTCGAGACCGACCGCAGCGCCAACGCCCTGGGACAATCTGTCTACTGGACGTCGACCACCGTGCTCGGCCAGGGCGACGGTTCGTTCGCCGCCGGTCCGGTCGGTTGGGTGGCCGGATGGGTGCTCGGGTTGTTCGGGGTGGCCATCGTGGCAACCATGACCGGAGTGCTGGTCGGGTTCTTCATCGACTTTCTGTTGAAGGAGGGGCAGGGGATGGGAGCATCGGGCTACAGGGACCATGTGGTGGTGTGCGGGTGGAACCCGACCGCCCGGGACCTGATCGAGGAACTCACCGGCGACGAGTCGGGCCTGCGCATCGCACTGGTTCACGACACCGAGAAGAACCCGGCAGGCGGCCAGGTGTACTACGTGCGAGGGGACACCACCGACGAGGCCGACCTGAGGCGCGCCGGCATCGAGACCGCCCGCTCGGCGATCGTCTGCCCGGCCGACTCGTCGAACGAGGCCGACCTGCACTCGATCCTCACCGTGCTCGCCATCGAGGCCATCGCACCCCACGTTCGCACGGTGGCCGAGGTGAACAACCCGATTCACGTCCCGCACTTCCGGCGCGCCGACGTCGACGAGCTGCTGGTCACCTCCAAGCTCACGTCGAGGCTGCTCGCCCGTTCCGCCGTCTACCCGGGGCTGACCGAGCTGGTCACCGACATGGTGGGGGGCGGGTCCGACGAGCCGCAGCTCTACCGGGTCAAGATGCCGGCGCAGTGCGTCGGGATGTCCACCATCGAGCTGGCCACCGTGCTGCGCGCCGAGCACCACGCCACCTGGCTGGCGATCAACCGAGAGGGGCGCTCGGTCGCCCACCCGCCTCACGGGTTCCGGATGGCGGCCACCGACGACCTGGTCGTCCTCGCCCACTCCCTGGGCGATTTGGAACCGGTGGAGGATGTGGGCCGCCCCAAGGTGGTGTCCCCCGGTGTCGAGGGGGCGGCGCCTCCGGTCGGCGAGGCGCGACCGGCCACCGCCTGACACCGGGCGACACCGACGTATCTCGACGCCGTGCCTTCCGGTCCTGCGTCGCCGCGTGATCCCTTCGCCGGGCCGATCGGTAGACTGACGCATCCCGGCCGGGTCAACTGCGATCAGTCCCGGTCGAAGCGAAGGTGTGTGAAGACGTTGGCAACAGGTGCCGAGACGTTGTCGACGAGCAGTGTGGCTTCGGCTTGATCTCCGGCGATTCGGTGAAGCCCTGTTCGAGCGCCACTGGTGAGGAGTTCGTTGCCCGGTGACTCGGTCCGGTCGATCGCGGTCGCCGGCGCCAGCGGGTTCGTCGGTCGTGCACTCGTCGCCAGTCTCGGCGGTGACCACGACGTAGTCGCCCTGTCCCGCCGGCCGGTTTCGCTTCCCGGAGCCACCAGCCGAGCGCTGGACGTCGGCGACGAGGCCGCCACGACCGACGCACTCGCAGGGTGCGATGCGGCGTACTACTTGGTGCACTCGCTCGGAGTCGGTGACTTCCGTGAGCGCGATCGCAACCTGGCTGCGACCTTCGGACGGGCCGCGGCGCGCGCCAACGTCGAGCGAGTCATCTTCCTGGGTGGCCTCGGCCATGAACCGTCGTCGGAGCACCTCGCCAGCCGCCAGGAGGTGGGCGCCGCGCTTGCACAGGCCGGCGTGCCCGTCGTCGAGCTGCGGGCCGCGGTGATCCTCGGCGCCGGCAGCATCAGCTTCGAGATGCTGCGCTACCTCACCGAGCGCCTGCCGTTCATGGTCTGCCCCCGGTGGGTACGCACCGCCATCCAGCCGACCGCGCTCGCCGACGTCGTCGAGTACCTCGTACGCGCCCTCGGCGTCGCCCCCGGCGTCTACGAGATCGGCGGCGCCGAGATCACCACCTATCGCGACATGATCGCCGCGTATGCAGAGGTGCGTCATCTTCGTCGGCGGCGGATCGTCGACGTGCCGTACCTCACGCCGCGGCTGTCGTCGTACTGGGTCGACTTCGTGACGCCGGTCGACTCCCGTGTGAGTCATTCTCTCATCGAGAGCCTCGGCACGGAGGTCGTGGTGACCGACCCGGCCCGCACCACGGCCGCATTCGGCGTCGAGCCGCTGGGCGTGCGGGACGCCATCCGTGCAGCCCTCGACGACCAGGCCGTGGCTGTCGAAGCCGGCCTGCTCGATCGCTCGAGCGGCCTCGTCGACGGTGTCTACCTCGAGCGGGTGAGTGTCGCGCTGGCCACCGGCGATGCAGCTGCGATCGACGCCGACCTCGATCGCATCGGCGGGGATCTGGGTTGGTACGGGCTCGCCGGCGGTTGGCGGGCCCGGATAGCGCTCGGCCGTCTGTTCGGCGAGCGATGGCGACTCAGCCGCCCCCGGGCGATGACGACCGGAGTGTCGGTCGACTGGTGGGTGATCGCGCGCCGACGTGCCGGCGAGCTGGTGCTGCGGAGTGTGGGCTGGTTTCCCGGTGAAGGATGGCTCGGCTGCGCGCGTCGATGCCAACGAGCTCGTCCAGGTCGGGGCGTTGCGCACGAGGGGGGTGCCCGGCTTCCTGTACTGGAAGTTGCTGCGACCGGTCCACCGCAGGGTGTTCGCGCTCCAGGCACGTCACCGCGTCACCCGGGTCCGCGGCGAGGGCTGAACTCCCGATTGGGGACCGGCGCCGCCCCACGGAACCGCTACGTGCGCAGGACGTTGGCGAAGATCAGCCACGCCAAGAGCGACTTCGCGGTGAGGCTGAGCACGACATAGGAGATCTCACCGGTCAGGTAGTCGTGCCGGCGGCCGACCTGGCGGTACTGGAGCACCATGTTCACCGCGAAGCTGAAGAACAGGATCAGCTCGACGACGGTGATGGCATAGACGAAGCCGGGTGGACGAGCGGGTCCGCCGAAGGTGTAGACCGCGATGGCGATCCATGGCACCGCACCGACGAGCGAGCCGAACCAGAACGCGCTCCGCCGCAGCCGCCCGTACCGCTGGGATCGGTTGTCCACCCCGGTCGTCATCGCGTCCCTTCTGACCGGTCGGAGACGAGTACCCCGGCTTTCGAACTCCCGGTGTCCCTTCGCCACCTGGTGGGCCCGCTGCTCGACGCGGCCGTGGAGCCGTGCAACAGATCAACCGGGCAGCAGCGTGACCACCGTGTCGATGGTGTCGGCCTCGTCCGGGCGCTTGTCGGGCCGGTATCCCTTGACCCTGGCGAAGCGGAGCGCCACGCCCCCCGGGTAGCGGGGGCTGGCTTGGACCCCGTCGAAGGCGACCTCGACCACCAACTCGGGCAGGACCTCGACGACATGCCCGTGGCGGGCCGTCTCCAGGCCGAGCAGGTGCTCGGTCTGCCACGCCAGCATGGCGTCGGTCAGGCCCTTGAAGGTCTTGCCGAGCATCACGAAGCCACCTTCGGGGTCGCGGGCGCCGAGGTGGAGGTTCGACAGCCATCCCTCCCGGCGACCCGACCCCCACTCGACGGCGAGGACCACCAGGTCGAGGGTGTGCACCGGCTTCACCTTCAACCAGGCAGCGCCGCGCATCCCGGCGGCGTACGGGGCGTCGAGCCGCTTGACCATCACCCCCTCGTGGCCGGCGGCGAGCACCCGCTCGGTGAACCGCGCCGCGGTCCCCACGTCGGCGGTCACCACACGCTCGACGAGGAGCTCGCCGGGAAGCGAGTCGAGCGCGCCGAGACGATGCTCGAGCGGTCGGTCGATGAGGTCCTCACCGTCGAGGTGGATCACGTCGAAGAACCGTGGGACCAGGGTCGGCCGAGCGGCCGGGTCGTCGACCGGTGTGCCGGTGCCGAACCGTGACATGGTCGCCTGGAAGGCGAGCGGTCGCCCGTCGGCGCCGAGGGCTAGAGCCTCGCCGTCGAGGATGACCGCGGTCACCGGAAGGGCAGCGGCGATGGCCACCACTTCGGGCAGCCGCTCGGTGGCGTCGTTGAGGTTGCGGGTGTAGACGCGGATCTCGTCGCCCAGCCGGTGGACCTGGATGCGGGCCCCATCGAGCTTCGCCTCCACCGACATGGCGGTGGCAACGCCGTCCCCCTGACCGGCGAAGGCCTCTTCGATACCGGCGGCGGTGGAGGCGAGCATTGGCTGGATCGGGCGCAGCACCGTCAACTCGACCTCCGCCAAGCCGGCTGCTCCCTTGTCGAGGGCGACCGCCGCCACCTGCGTCAGGTCGCCACCGAGCATGATCGCCCGGCGTACGAGGTCGATCGGAGCGCCGGAAACCTGAGCCACCGCCTCGGTCATCAGGCCCTGGGTGGATCCCTGGCGCAGCTCGCGCAGCAGCAACCGCCGCAAGAAGTCCTGCTCGACATCGGTGGCGGAGGCGAACAGGCCGTCGAGCAGCGCCTTGCGACGGGAGGTCGAGCCACCCCCGGACACGGCGGCGACTTCAGTCAGGATGGCATCGACGGCGCTCAGGGTGAGGGTGGGGGTGGCGCTCGGACGGGCGTCGATGGCGCGCACCGTGGCCCATCCCGCTCCCAGCCGGTCCTGGAGCGGCTCACCGGCGAGGTAGGCGACGGCGATCGCCCGTTCGGACGGGTCCACCGAGCGCAGCGCCTCGGCGAGGCATTCCACCTTGGCCTTGCGCGACCGGGTGGCCCGCACCGCGTCGGATGCTTCAACCACCGCCGCCAATGAGGGTCCTGACACCATCGGGAGATCGTAAGGCGCTGCCGACCGGGCATACCACCGGCGCAGTCACCGGAGAGCACCACGGCCCGCGATGGGGTAGGGGCCCCATCTGCGGGAGGAGGCGAGCGCAGCGAGCCGGGAATGTCACAGGCCCATCTGCGGGAGGAGGCGAACGAGGCCCGGCGGGATATCACAGTTGAGTCTGTGGACCCATCCTCCAGGAGCAGGCACCAGGTAGGATCCCGCAACCGGCTTGCCGGGACGGTTCAGTTTCGACAACCGAAGGACAGGGGGGCACCATGTCTCGACTTCAGCGATTGCGATGGCTCGCGCTCGGCGCCGTCGTCGCATTGCTGGCGGCAGCGTGCGGGGGCGGCGACGACGCAACCGACACCACCGGCGCCACAGCGACCACGACCGCAGCCACCGGCACCACCCAGCCGACGTCAACCACTGCCGCCGCGGGGATCGGCGGCTATCAGGACGTCCAGCCTGCGGTCATCCAGATCGTGTCCCAGGGCACGTTCCGTGACCCGGAGGTGGGCTACGCGTACAGCTCCGGTGCGGGTAGTGGCTTCATCCTCAGCCCGGACGGGCTCGCCGTGACCAACAACCACGTCGTGGCCGGGGCCGCCACGCTCGAGGTGTTCGTCGGCGGTGACACGTCGAACAGCTACAACGCCACGATCCTCGGGGTGTCGGAGTGCAACGACCTGGCGCTGATCGACATCGCCGAGTCCGAGCCGCTGCCCTACCTGGAGTGGTTCGACGGCGAGGTCACCGCAGGGCTCGACGTCTACGCGGCAGGGTTCCCGCTCGGCGACCCCGAGTTCACCCTGACCCGGGGCATCGTGGCGAAGGCGCGGGCGGCCGGGGACATCACCGGCACATCGTCCATCGACCACACGTTCGAGCACGACGCCAACATCCAGCCGGGCAACTCGGGTGGGCCGCTGGTCTCGACCGAGGGCACCGTGGTCGGGGTCAACTACGCCGGCGGCGCCGTCGCCACCACCACCGCGCAGTTCTTCGCCATCGCCCACGACCTCGCCTCCCCGGTGGTGGAGCAGATGGAGAACGGGGACGTCGAGTCGATCGGCATCAACGGGTGGGCCGTGTTCGACGAGGCGCTGGGAGTCTCGGGCATCTGGGTGGCGGGCGTCTCCGCAGGCTCCCCGGCCGCCGAGGCCGACATCCTGCCCGGTGACATCATCACGTCGCTGAACGGGCTGCCCATGGGCACCGACGGCACGTTCAAGGACTACTGCGACGTGCTGCGCACCGCCGGTCCCGGGCAGCCGATGGCCGTCGAGGTGTTGCGCTGGGACACGTCCGAGGTGCTGGCCGGTGAGATCAACGGTGACGAGCCGCTGGCCCTCACCGTGTCGCTCGCCGAGGAGGTCGAGGAGGACGTCGACACCGAGGCATCGGGCCCGGCGACGTACAGCGAGTACGAGAGCGTCACCGACGACACCGGCACCATCACGGTGAGCGTGCCGGTCGAGTGGTCCGAACGTGACACCGTGCCCGCAGAGATCGACGGCGAGGAGATCCCGTACATCGCCGCTGCCACCAGCCTCGACGGCTTCCTCAACGGGTACACCGACCCCGGGCTGCTCTACATCGCCCTCGATCCGAGCAACGACGTCGACGGCACGTTGGCGGAGAATGCGTTCGGCACCGACTGCGAGGACGGCGGGATCAGCGACTACGAGGACCCGGTGTTCACCGGCAAGTACCAGCTGTGGGTGGAGTGTGCCGATGGCTCCGCCGACCTGCTGGTACTGGCGGCGCAACCCGCCGACGGGTCGGTCACCGTGCTGTTGATGGTGCAGATGGTCACCGATGCCGATCTGGACGCCCTCGACCAGGCGATCGCCAGCTTCAACTTGGTCGGCTGAGAAGCCTCCTCGATTGGGGCCCGGGCCGGCGGCAGCGGCCCGGGCCCCACTGCGTCCCGGTGGCGGCGCTACCTTTCCTCGGTCGATGACCGTCATCCCCGACTCCGTTGTCGCCTCGTCAGATGGCTTCGCCTCGAACCGGGAGGCGATGCTGGCTCACGTCGCCGAGCTCGAGCGGTTGGTCGCCGAGGCCGTCGCCGGCGGCGGCGAGGAGTACGTCGCCCGACACCGCTCCCGGGGCAAGCTGCTCGCCCGGGAGCGGATCGACCGGCTGGTCGACCCTGACAGCCCGTTCCTCGAGCTGTCCCCGATCGCCGGCGCCACCACCGAATTCCCTGTGGGCGGGGGAGTGGTCACCGGGATCGGTGTGGTCTCCGATGTGGCCTGCATGATCGTCGCCTCCGACCCGACCGTCCGGGGCGGGGCGGTCAACCCGATCGGGTTGGCGAAGGGACTCCGTGCCCAGGAGATCGCCGCCGAGAACCGCCTGCCGCTGGTGAACCTGGTCGAGTCGGGTGGGGCCGACCTCCCCAACCAGGCGGAGATCTTCGTCCCCGGCGGTGCGACGTTCCGCAACCTCACCCGGCTGTCGGCGGCCGGGATCCCCACCATCGCCATCGTCTTCGGGAACTCCACCGCCGGTGGCGCCTACCTGCCGGGGATGTCCGACCACGTGGTGATGATCCGGGGCTCATCCAAGGTGTTCCTCGCCGGACCGCCGCTGGTCAAGATGGCCACCGGCGAGGACGCCGACGAGGAGGCGCTGGGCGGTGCCGCCATGCACGCCGCCGTGTCGGGTTCGGCCGACTACCTGGCCGAGGACGAGGACGACGCCGTTCGAGTAGGCCGCGAGGTCGTTGCCGCCCTCGGATTCCGCAGGCAGGGGCCGGGCCCGACCCGCCCCGTGGCTGAGCCGATGTACCCGGCCGACGAGCTGCTCGGCATCGTCTCCGCCGACCTCCGGGTGCCCTTCCCCGTTCGCCAGGTGCTGGCCCGCCTGGTCGACGGGTCCGAGCTGACCGAGTTCAAGTCGCACTACGGGGTGAACCTGGTGACCGGCTGGGCCCATCTCCACGGCTTCCCGATCGGGATCCTCGCCAACGACGCCGGCATCCTGTTCTCGGAGGAGTCGCAGAAGGCGGCGCAGTTCATCCAACTCGCCAACCGGCAGGAGATCCCCCTGCTGTTCGTCCAGAACGTCACCGGCTACATGGTGGGCGAGCGGTACGAACAGGGCGGGATGATCAAGCATGGGGCGCTGATGATCAACGCCGTCGCCAACAGCACCGTGCCCCACCTGACCCTGCAGATCGGCGGGTCCTACGGGGCGGGCAACTACGGGATGTGCGGCCGCGCCTTCGGGCCCCGGTTCCTCTTCGTGTGGCCCAATGCCCGAACGGCGGTGATGGGAGCCGACCAGCTCGCCGGGGTGGTGTCCATGGTGTCGCGCGCCTCCGCCCAGGCTCGGGGCATCGACTACGACGAGGAGGCGGATGCCGCCCGGACCTCGGCCATCACGGCCCAGATCGAGCACGAGTCGGCGGCCGCCTACACCAGCGGCCGGCTCCTCGACGACGGGGTGATCGACCCCCGCCACACCAGGGACGTGCTCGGCATGGCGCTGTGGGCGATCCACTCGGCCCCGATCTCCGGCGCCACCGGGTACGGGGTGTTCCGGATGTGAGGCGGCTCCTCGTAGCCAACCGGGGCGAGATCGCCCGGCGGGTCTTCCGCACCTGCCGTCACATGGGCATCGGCACCGTGGCGGTGTACTCGACCGCCGACACCGGCTCCCTCCACGTCGGTGAGGCGGACCTGACGGTGGCGCTGCCCGGGTCCCCGGAGCGGGCCTACCTGGATGCCGGCGCCATCGTCGCCGCGGCGCGACGGGCCGGGGCCGATGCCGTCCACCCGGGGTACGGCTTCCTGTCCGAGGACGCCGGCTTCGCCGATGCCGTCGCCGAAGCCGGCCTGGTGTTCATCGGCCCGCCGCCGGCGGTGATCGCCGCCATGGCCGACAAGCTGGCGGCGCGTCGAGCGGCCGCCGAGGGCGGGGATCGAGGCGATCCCGGGCGGTGAGGTCGGGGAGCGCCAGTGGCGTTTCCCGGTCCTGGTGAAGGCGGTCGGCGGGGGAGGGGGCAGGGGGATGGTCAGGGTCGAGCTCCCCGCGGACCTGGCCGCCGCCGTCGACACGGCCTCGCGCCAGGCGCAGTCGATCTTCGGCGACGACCGGGTGTACGTGGAAGAGCTGATCGATGACGCCCGCCACATCGAAGTCCAGGTCCTGGCCGACGTCCACGGCGGGGTGATCCACCTGTACGACCGCGAGTGCAGCGTGCAGCGACGCCGCCAGAAGGTGATCGAGGAGGCGCCCGCCCCGGGTCTCGACCCGGAGCTGCGCGACGAACTCACCGGGGCCGCCTGCCGCCTGGCCAAGGCGGTCGGGTATGTCGGGGCGGGTACCGTCGAGTTCCTCGTCGCCCCCGACGGGGCCTGGTGGTTCCTCGAGATGAATACCCGGCTCCAGGTGGAGCACCCGGTGACCGAGGCGGTAACCGGGATCGATCTGGTCGAGCAGCAGATCCGCATCGCCCACGGCGAACGCCTTGGGGTCCAAGCCGACCTGCCCGCGCTCTCCGGCCATGCGGTCGAGGCCAGGCTGCTGGCCGAGGACCCGGCTACCGGCGATCTACCGCAGTCGGGTGTGCTGCACCGGTTCGAGGTGCCGGAGGTCGACGGCGTCAGGGTCGACGCCGGGGTCGGCTCCGGGTCGGTGATCGGGGCCCACTACGACCCCCTGCTCGCCAAGGTGATCGCCCACCGGGGGTCCCGGGGCGATGCAGCCGCGCTGCTGGCAGCCACCCTGGCGCGAACCAAGGCCCACGGGGTCGCCACCAACCGGGATCTCCTCGTGAGGGTCCTTCGCCACCCCGACTTCGTGGGTGGCAACGTCGACACGACCTGGCTCGACCGGGTGGGGGCCGACCTCCGGGAGCCGGTGTGGGCACCGCAGACGATCGGTGAGGCGGCGGCGGCGGCGGTGCTGGCGCTGGCGGATCGGGCGCAGCAGAGCCGTGGGGTGATGCGGTCGATCCCTGCCGGGTTCCGCAACGTGGCCGGCGACCCGCAGGTGAGGCTGTTCGAGCACGGGAGCGAACGGGTGGAGGTCGCCTACCGGGTGTTCCCGGACATCGAGGCCACGGTCGGCGATCGCCGCTACACAATGGCCCGACTCGGCGACGGGTCGGTGGGCGTCGAGGTCGACGGGGTGCAAGGGCGGTTCGAGGTCGAGGTCTGGCCCGACGCGGGACAGGTCCGGATCACCGTCGACAGCGTCGAGGGAGCCGTCGACCTGATCGAGGGGTCACGGAGCCGACCGCCGACGACGACCATCACCTCCGGTTCCCTCACCGCCCCGGTCCCGGGGCGGGTGGTGGCGGTGCCGGTCGAGCCCGGTGCCGTGGTCGACGCCGGTGACGCATTGGTGGTGGTCGAGTCGATGAAGCTGGAGCACACCATCAGCGCCGTCGAGCCAGGAACGGTGACCGCCATCGCCGGTGTCGGCGACGTGGTGGCGGCTGGTCAGGTCGTCGCCGTGGTCGAGCCCGGGCAGGCTTCTCGAGCATCCCGATGACCCGAAGGAGAGCTGCGTGACCGTTCGCTTCGCCCTGACCTTCGACTACCTGTGCCCCTTCGCCCGGATCGCCAACGAGACGGTGGCGGAGGCGATCGAGGACGGGGTGGAGTGGGACGTCGAGTTCCGGCCCTTCTCGCTGTCCCAGGTCCACGTCGACCCAGGACAGCCGGACGTGTGGGACCGGGAACCGGGTTCCGCCGGGACCGGGGGAGTGCTCGCCCTGCAGTGGGGCGTTGCGGTACGTGACGGCGAGCCCGACCGCTTCCTCGCCTTCCACAAGGCGTTGTTCGACGCCAGGCACGGTCAGGGTCGGTCGATCGAGGACGAGTCCGTGCTGCAGGAAGTAGCCGCGACGGTGGGAGTCGACCCCGACCGTGTCGCCGTTGGCGTGGCTGGTGGTGGGCCGATGGCGACGCTGGCGGCGGAGCACGACGAGTCGGTGGACCGCTGGGGCGTCTTCGGTGTGCCGACGTTCATCGCCGGGGACGAGGCGGTGTTCGTCCGCCTGATGGAGCGTCACGACCGCGCCGACGTCTCCAGGGTGATCGACATGGTTCGCTGGGTGGACCTCAACGAGTTCAAGCGGACCCGGATCCCCCGTTGACGACGGCCGCCCGACCAAGGGCCCGATGACGCTTCGCCCGGCCCGTCGGTCAGGCGAGCCGGGCGGTGACGCTCAGTGCGACGTTGCCGGTCAGAGCCGCCGAGACGGGACAGCCGTCCTTCGCAGCCTCGGCAGCGGCGGCGAAGCCGGCCTCGTCGATGCCGGGCACCGAGCCGACCACGTCGATGGCGATGGCGACGATTCGCCAGCCGTCGTCGGTCTTGTCGAAGGTGGCGGTCGCCGACGTGTCGAGGCTGGTCGCCGGGGTCCCCGCGGTGGCGAGGCCGTTGGAGAGCGCCATCGAGAAGCACGAGGCGTGGGCGGCGGCGATCAGCTCTTCCGGGCTGGTGAGGCCACCATGGTCCTCGGTGCGAGCCTGCCAGGTGATGGGAAGTGGGCCGGCTGCTCCACTGGTCTCCAACGTGGTGTGGCCGCTGCCGCTCAGCAGGTCGCCTTCCCAGTGGGCCGATCCGGTGCTGGTCAACGCCATGGCCATTCCTCCTGGTGCGATGCGGTCAAGCTAGCGCGGCTCACGCGGGCGGGGCCGCCCCGACGTCGTGGAGGTGGTGCAGGTCGTCGTGGAGGAGATACCGGGAGAAGGTGCCGACGGTGAAGACGGCGCCGTCGCTCCGCCTGCCGGTACGCGACCAGTCGTCGGCCGAGGCCCCCTCGAAACGAGTCGCCAAGGTCTCGGCGGCGGCACGCAGCTCGACCGCCACCTTCGCCGGGTCCTGCAGGTCGTAGCGGGACTCGACGGCGGCGGCGTCCTGGTCCCAGCTGGCGAAGAGCGGGTCGTTCTCGGCGAGCATCAAGGCGAGCCGCCGGTCGAAGACCATGAACACATCCTTGACGTGGCAGGCGTACTCGAGCGGCGACCACACGTCGGGCGACGTCCGCTCGCCAATGTCGTCACGCGACAGGACATCGGCCCATACGTCGGCAGTGGACCGGATCAGCCCGGGGACATCCTCTGATGGGATCGTCGCCACGTCCTCGCCGCACTCCTGGCATCGCTCGTGGAGAACCCAGGTCCAATCCTTGGTGTCCGGCTCGATCGCCATCGCCGGAACGGTAGCGAACCTCCCAGGTCCCCGAAGGCGGAAGCGTGGCAGGCATGCATAGCATCTCGTCATGCATGCTGGTATGCTGAATGCATGGCGCAACTGGTGACGCGACTCGACGATCGAACGGTGGCGGAGGTCGATCGACTCGTTGCCGAGGGCGCCGTCGACTCGCGATCGGACGCGGTGCGACAGGGCCTGGCCCTGCTCCTCGATGGCCACCGTCGCCAGCAGATCGCCGCCTCCATCGTGGCCGGATATGAGGCGCAGCCCCAGACCGAGGAGGAAGTGAGCTGGGCCGAGCAGGCGGCGGTCAAGATGATCGCCGACGAGCCGTGGTAACCGTCGCCCAGGGTGATCTCTGGTGGGCCGAAGCCGTCGACAAGCGGCGACCCGTGCTGGTCGTCACCCGGTCCGAGGCGATCCCGGTGCTGTCGACGATCGTCGTGGCGCCGGTCACCCGCACCATCCGCCGCATCTCGACAGAAGTCGATCTCGGACCGGGCGAGGGCCTACCTGACGAATGCGTGGCATCCTTCGACAACCTGCAGCCGATCCCGAAACGCCTGTTGACGGTCCGGATCGGCGCCCTCGCCGAACCGCGCCACGAGATATGCCGAGCCCTTGGGGCCCTTGCCGACTGTTGAGTCCCGAACCTTCTGTCAGGCTCTCGGCGGCCGTCGACCCGGCGCGGCGAGCTGGCGACCTGGGCCTGTTGACGAGGAGTGTCGGGATACAGAGTGAGCCATATTTCGGAAATTCGGCATCAACCGATCTCTCTATGGGGGCTGACCGAGTCGAACGTGATGGCGTACATGGCGTGCGCAGTCGCGTCTACCGGACCCTCGCCGACTCCATTGAGAAATACTCCATGGCTTCCCAATGCGACCGTGTATGGCGGTCGTGTTCGGTAGGTGCCCATTCCGATCGTGATCGTGGGTGGTGGAAACGTAAGACCGGGCTTGAACGGAATCGCTGACGTGAGACTCTCGAGCTTCATGTCCCAATATTCGACAGCCGGCTCCTCGACGACAAACGTCTGGTACTCACCCCAGCTACCGCGAACACCGGTGTTGTATGCCAGATTGTTGAGAACCTTGACTCCACGTTGCGGCTCGGGGGCGAGCGTCTCGACGACGTAACCGCTACCCCCCAGCACAGGGGTCTGGGAGTAGACCATCGCGCCATACCCATAGAACACATTCTGGTTGTCGCCATGTATGGTCATCAAGATGTCGACCTGATGCGGGGTCTTCGCGTTCTTCATCTGGTTCAGCACATCAGCGTATGACAATGCCACTTCCACTTCCTTTGCTGCATGCTGCATAACGTAAGCGACGGCTGGCCGAATCCACGCCAGATGCTGTCCAACATGTGTCCAACAAGGGAGCTTCGAGGTAGGACTCGACCCACAACTAGCGGATTTGTCGAGGCAGAGGCGCAATACAGGCGGTATCTCAACCGACGTACCAAGCCGTTTGGACGGTTCCTGGACGCCTAGCTCGTAGTTTGAGACGAATGGCCCGCCAGCCGGTGATCGCGAGCATTCGACAGCCGCGCAGACAGCCGGTCCCATCGACGGCGTACGGTTTGGGTGTGAAGCTCTGCGTGCTGGGACCGGTTCGGGCGTCCCGGGACGGAGTTTCGGTGCGCCTCGGCGGGCCCAAACAGCGAACGGTGCTCGCCGTCCTGATCGCCGAGGCGGGCCGGACCGTCTCGGCGGATGCCCTGGTGGAAGCGGTGTGGGGCGAGGAGTCGACGGCCGGATCACGCAGCACGCTACGCACCTATCTCTCGAACCTACGCGGCGAGCTGGGCGACCTGATCGTCTCAGCGAGGGCGGTGGCTATCGACTCGACATCGCACGGGACCTGGTCGATGCCTACGCCTTCGAGGACGTGGCGACCGAGGCGCGTGCGGTGGCATCGACCCGGCCTTGGGAGGCGGCCGAGCGCCTCGGGGAGGCGCTGGCGATGTGGCAGGGTCATCCCTTTGCAGACGTGTCATCGGTGCGACTCGACGGGGAGACCCGAAGGCTCGAAGAGCTGAGGCTGAGGGCGGTCGAGGACCGGGTAGATGCGGAGCTGGCGATGGGGCACCACGCCATGCTGGTCCCGGAGTTGGAAGTGCTCACCACAGAGTTTCCTCTCGTCGAGCGGTTCCGTGCCCAACACATGCTGGCGCTGTACCGGGCGGGTCGGCAGGCGGAGGCCCTACGCGCCTTCCAGAAGACCCGCCTCTACCTGGGCGAGGAGCTGGGCATCGAGCCGACCCCGGAACTGCGCCACCTCGAGCAGCAGATCTTGGAGCAGGACGCAACGCTCCACCTCGAGACCGAGCCCTTGGTGCAGACAACGGCGTTCCTCTTCACCGCTCGGGAGAACCCAGACGGGTGGGAGCCCCTTGCAGAGACGGACATGGCTGCCGGGCACGACCAGTTTGGGTTGGAGTCGGCGGTGCGCCTGGGCGGAGGCGAGGTGTTCAAGCGGCTCGCTCACGGTGTCTGCGCCGCCTTCGCCACCGTTGCCGATGCGGTGTCGGCCGCCACCCACCTCCAGGTGAGCGTGGCCACGGCGAACGGTGAGGGGACTGCACCAGCCGGGGTGTCGATGGCGATCGACGCCGGGGAGGTGGAAGTGCGCGCCGGTGACTACCTCGGGCCGCCGTTGAACCGCTGCGCCCGACTGCTCGCCGCCGGCCACGCCGGGCAGGTTCTCCTGTCGGATCACGCCCACGCCCTGCTCTCCGAATCGGGCACCGACGGCTGGCGGGTGAAGGCGCTGGGGGAGCACCGCATCCGTGGGCTGGGACCACCGCAGCGGGTCTTCCAGTTGCTGATCGACGAACTGCCCGGCGAATTCCCCCCGTTGCGGGTCGATCGGCTTCCCCAGACGCTCTCCGGCATCGGCGTCGGGCGCACGGTGCGCGGGTACGAGCTCCGCCAGCAGGCGGGCGCCGGCGACTTCGGGGTCGTCTACCGGGCGTACCAGCCCTCGGTTGGCCGGGAGGTCGCCGTGAAGGTGATCCGTCCCGAGTTCGTCAACAGCCCGGAGTTCGTGCGCAGGTTCGAGAGCGAGGCCCACCTGGTGGCCATGCTGGAGCACCCGCACATCGTGCCTCTGCACGACTTCTGGCGTGATCCCGACGGGGCCTATCTGGTTACCCGATGGCTTCGGGGTGGGTCGCTTCGGGAGGCGCTGGACCGGGGCCCATGGGACCCGGAAGCGGCGACCCGGGTCCTGATCGACGTGGGCTCGGCGCTCTCGTACGCCCACCGCAACGGCGTCGTCCATCGTGACCTGAAGCCGGCGAACGTACTGCTGGACGATGACGGCAACGCCTACGTCGCCGACTTCGGGATCGCCCCGCGCCTGGTCGGCGCGTCGGACGGGCACGGGCCGGAGAGCACATCGCCCGCATACCTGGCGCCGGAGGAAATCCGGGGTGACCTGTTGTCTTCCCGCACCGACGTCTACGCGCTGGGCCTGCTCGCCTTCGAGCTACTCACGGGGAGCCGCCCGCCACTGGACACCGCCCTTCCTCCGGTTGGCGCCATACGGGCGGGGATCCCGACCCGGGTCGACGCGGTGATTGCAAGGGCCGTCGGCGACGAGCCGGAGAGCCGCTTCGACTCGATCGACGCTTTCCTCTCTGCGCTGACCGAGACGCTCCGAGCGCCGCACCGGCCCTCGGCGACACCCCTCACCGTGGCTCGCAACCCGTACAAGGGGCTGCAAGCCTTCGGCGAGGCAGACACCGGCGACTTCTACGGCCGGGACTCGCTGGTGGCCGAGGTGGTGTCCGCGGTGGAGAGCCGCCGAATGGTCACCGTTGTCGGCCCTTCGGGGATCGGCAAGTCGTCATTGGTGCGGGCCGGGATCATTCCCGCGTTGCGGGCGGGCGCCATCCAGGGATCGGCCGACTGGCTCATCACCGACTGCCACCCCGGGACATCTCCGTGGGACAGCCTTGCCTTCGCTCTACTCAGGGTGGCGGTGCGCCGGCCGCCGAGCCTGGTGGAAGACCTGGCTTCCGGGGAACGCGCGCTGGCCTCCGTGGTCGAGGAAATGCTCCCGCCCGGAGCCCGCCTGGTGCTGGTGATCGACCAGTTCGAGGAGGTGTTCACCCTCACTTCGGATGAGGAGACCAGGCGCCGTTTCCTCGACGGCCTCGCCAGCCTGACCAGCCACGAGGACTCGCCGGTGAGCGTGCTGATCACACTGCGAGCCGACTTCCTCGACCGACCGCTCCGCTATCCCGAGTTCGGGGATCGGCTCGGTGCCGGCGTGGTCACGCTGGCCGCACCGAGCAGGGGCGAGCTGGCCTCGGCGATCCGTCTCCCCGCCGAGAATGTCGGCGTTTCATACGCCCCCGGGTTGGTCGACCGGATCGTGGCCGATGTGGGCGACGAGCCCGGCGGCCTGCCGCTGCTCCAGTACGCCCTCACCGAGCTGTTCGATCGACGTGCCGCCGATGTGCTCTCCTTCACCGACTACGAGGCCATCGGCGGAGTGGTGGGAGCCCTGGGTAACCGAGCCGAAGCACTGTTTCGGCAGCTCGACAGTGGTGACAAGGAGGCCGCTCGCCAGGTATTCCTGCGTCTGGTGACCGTCGACGAGTCCGGTCTGGCTACCCGTCGGCGGGTGTCGCGACGCGTGCTCCGCGACCTCTCCCTCGACCCGGCCGCCGTCGATCGGGTTCTCGACCGGTTCGGCGAGGCCCGGCTGCTGACCTTCGACCGCCACCCGGCCACCCGAGCCCCCACCGTCGAGGTCGCTCACGAGGCCCTGCTCTCAGAATGGGGTTGGCTACGGGGGGAGATCGAGGATCGCCGCGTCGAGCTGCTCATGCATCGGCGCCTCGGCGAAGCCGCTGCCGAATGGGAGGGTTCGGGCCGGGAGTCCAGTTACGCACTGGCCGGCGGCCGGTTGGAGCAGTTCGAGAGCCTCGCCTCGTCCACCGATCTCGCCCTGAGCAGCGACGAGCGGTCGTTTCTCGAGCGCAGCAGGCAGGTCGCCGATCACGCCCAGGTTGGGCAGCGGAGGCGCCGGCGGGCGATCACGGCCGGGTTCGGGTTGGCCGCCGTCGTGGCAACGGTCCTGGCCGGTGTCGCCGTCACCAACCAGCGCCGGGCCGAGCGTGCCGCCACCGAGACTGCCGCCAGGGAGCTCACCGCCCAGTCGGAGCTCGCCCTGGACGAGGATCCCGACCGGGCCATCCTGCTCGCCCTGGAGGCCGTCGAGATGGCCCGGACCGTCGGGAGGCCCGATCCTGGCCAGCAGTGCAGGCGCTCTTCAACAGGCGGTGCAGAGCTCGCGCCTCGATCTCCGCCTCGACGACGGCTCCATGGTGGTCGACGTCAGCCCGAACGGGGAAGTGCTGGTGACCGACTCGCTCGACCCGGGGGTCGCCTTGATCCGCGATACCGAGACCGGCTCGGTGCGCTGGGCCTTGGACGGTCCCGACGGGGGAGTGGGGGAGCAGGGGGTGCGGTTCAGCCCTGACGGACGGGCGGTGGCGGTGAGCTACATCAATGAGGGGGCCGGCGGCAACGAGCCCGCCATCATCCTGTGGGACCCGCTGACCGGACAGGAGGTGACCCGGTTGATGGGCTCGGCCCGCGGCTACTCCGGACCGGTGTTCAGCCCGGACGGCAACCTCGTCGCTGCCACCAGCTACGCCACCGGTACCGCCGACCAGGTCACGGTGTGGGATGTCAGCTCCGGCGATGAGGTGCGATCGCTGCCAGCCGACGGCTTCATGTCCCGGGTCGCCTTCCTTCCCGACGGAGACACCCTTCTGGTGAGCGAACCGGCAGCGGAGCGCGTTGTGTTCTATTCGACCGCTGATGGCGCCGAGCAGCAGGTGTTGGACACTGAAGGATTCCAGCCGGAGAACCTGGCCCTCGATCCTGCAGGGGAGCGGCTGGCGATGGCGTCGCAGAACTCCCGCGGTCTCCAGGTCTGGGACCTGGGTACCGGCGAGCAAACCCTGGCGCTGGCCGACCGGGACGTGGTGGCGCTCGCCTGGAGCCCGGACGGGCGGTACCTGGCGTACTCCGGGTCCCAGGGGTCGATCCCGATCGTCGACGTGGCATCCGGGGAGGAGGTCACGGTTCTTCCGGGCCACGCCAGCAACGTGTGGGGTATCGACTTCACGCCGGCGGGTGATCGTTTGGCCAGTGCCGGGCTTGGGCTCGGCGAGACGTTGATTTGGGATGTCACCCCTGACGGTTCGCCCGAGCTGGGTGCGATGTCGACCGAGACCGGGCTTCCGGGACTGGTGCGGTTCTCAGCCGACGGTGCCGAGGTGGGCATCGTCACGGTCGACGGCGGGTTCGAGCGCTTCGCCGCCGAGACCGGCGCAGCGCTCGGGACGCCGATCACCGATCTTGTCGCTTTCGCAGCCGTCGCCAGCCCTGACTGGCGATTCCTGGCAGCCGCCAGCGCCGCCGACGGTCGCGTCACCGTGCGCGACCTCCGGTCCGGTGACGAGCTGACCGAGTTACCGCAGTGCACTCAACCGAGGGCGTTCAGCCCCGACGGCTCACTGCTGGTCCTCGACGGACAGCAACCCTGCGCCGCCGATGCCGACGCAGCACCTGGCGCCAGCCGGTCGAGTCAGGTGATCGAGATCAGGACCGGGGAACGCAGGCTCGATCTCGGCCCGAGGCCGGTCCACTCGGCCGCGTTCAACCCGGACGGTCTGTTCCCGGGCGGGGCCTTCCTTGCGGTGCTGGTCGGTGATCTGGTGGAGATCCACGACATCGAACGGGGGACCGTCGTCGGCACCTTCCAGCCGGGAGCGTTCCCCTTGTCCGTCACGTTCGATCCCCGCGGCCGGTTTGTGGCAGGCGGCAACGTGTCCGGCAGGGCGTGGGTGCTCGACCTCGGCGCCCTGGTCGCCGGGGCGACCGCCGAGGAGGCCTTGGTGTTCGATCAACAGGTGCACGACGGTTCGGTCGGGGCGATCGACCTCACCGCCGACGGGCTGCTGGCGACCGCAGGCCGCGACGCCGTGGTGCGGTTGTGGGACGTCGCCACCGGGACACTGGTGGCTGAGGTCCCCGCCAACGACGAACCGGTGCCGCTGGCCGCGTTCTCTCCCGACGGCGAGTACCTCCTGTACAAGGGCGACGGGCCGGTCGTCCGCCGGTTCTACACCGACATCGAGCAGTTGGTGGCACAGGCCGGGGACCGGGCGACGCGCCCGCTCACGGGTGACGAGTGCCGGACCTACCTCGACCTCGAGGCCTGCCCGACCGGCTGAGGCTCGGGTGCCGGCGAGATCCCTCGCTTGACGATGCCAGCGCGTTGGGGCCCTGGCGCTTCGGATCCCGGCGGTTGGACCATGTCTGGACACATTCCGGACCGTGCTCGGGCGGCCGCTTCTTACGTTGTCGGTCAGGAGCCCGATCACGAGGAGGTCGCTCAGGAACAGATCCTGCAGGTGCCAGTGACGCCCTGGGCGCCCGTCCCGGCACCGCAACCCCGAGACCTTCTCGGGGGCATAGGAAGGGATCACGAATGCGTCGTTCTCTCACTGGCAATCCTGGCCTCGGCCGTATTGCTGACCTCGATCGGGATAGCGTCGGCCACTCCCGGCTCAGGGGTGGTCAGCAACACGATCCTGGCCCAATCGGTCTTCACCGATCGGATCGGCCTCACCGTCAAGGTCAACGGCCCCGTGGCCTCCCCGGCGGTCACCAAGGTGAAGGCCGCAGAAGGGGTGGTGTTCACCAATCTCGTGCTGGCGCCCGCTGGATACCTGGGTTGGCACAGCCATCCAGGCCCGACCATCGTGGCTGTTGCCGCCGGCACGCTGACCATGTACCTGGCAGACGACCCCGAGTGCACGCCTCACGTCTACGAGGCCGGTGAGGCGTTCGTCGAGCCCGGGCCGGGAAGCGTGTGGTTCGGACGCAACGAGGGCACGGTCAACGTGGTGCTGTACGCCGCGTTCCTCGACGTGGCGAGCTCCACCGAGACCCGCATCGACGACGCCGACCCAGGAACCTGCCCGTTCTGACACCCGTGTGCTGCGCGTCCATGTCGAGTCAGGCGAGATACCTGACTCGACATGGCGTGTCCACGCTGCCTACTCCCTCGCCTCGGTGTCGAGGCCCTGGACGCGGTCACGTCTATGTAAAGTCAGACGCTTGACTTTACATAACGTGGATTATGGGACCTGAGCCACTGAGGTCTTCGGTCACCTGCCGACGTACTCGGCCAGGTGCTCGCCGGTGAGGGTGGATCGATCGGCAACGATCTCGGCTGGTGCACCCTCGAACACGACCCGGCCGCCGTCATGTCCGGCGCCGGGGCCGAGGTCGATGATCCAATCGGCGTGCGCCATCACCGCTTGGTGGTGCTCGATGACGATGACGGACTTGCCGGAGTCGACGAGCCGGTCGATCAGACCGAGGAGCCGCTCGACGTCGGCGAGGTGCAGGCCGGTGGTCGGCTCGTCGAGGACGTAGACGCCGCCCTTGTCGGCCATCTGGGTGGCCAGCTTCACCCGCTGCCGCTCGCCGGCGGACAGCGTCGTCAGCGGCTGGCCGAGGCTGAGGTAGCCGAGCCCGACGTCGGCGAGCCGGTCGAGGATGGCATGCGCCGCCGGTATGCGCGCCTCGCCGGCGCCGAAGAACTTCTCGGCCTCGGTCACCGACATGGCGAGCACCTCGGCGATGTTCCTGCCGCCGAGCCGGTACTCGAGCACCGCGGCCTGGAACCGCTTGCCCTCGCACTCCTCGCAGACGGTGGCGACCCCGGCCATCATCGCCAGATCGGTGTAGATGACGCCGGCGCCGTTGCAGTTGGGGCAGGCGCCCGCCGAGTTGGCGCTGAACAGAGCCGGCTTCACGCCGTTGGCCTTGGCGAACGCCTTGCGGATCGGGTCGAGCAGCCCGGTGTACGTCGCCGGGTTACTCCGGCGGGAGCCGCGGATGGCGCCCTGGTCGATCACCACCACGCCGTCACGGTCGGCGACCGAGCCGTCGATCAGCGAGCTCTTGCCCGAGCCGGCCACCCCGGTGATGACGACGAGCACCCCGAGCGGGATGTCGACGTCGACGTCCTGGAGGTTGTTCGTCGACGCGCCGCGGACCTCCAGCGCGCCGGAAGGCGAGCGCAGTGACTCCTTGAGGACGGCCCGGTCGTCGAGATGGCGGCCGGTGGTGGTGCCGCTCCCCCGCAAGTCCTCCACGGTGCCTTCGAAGCAGACGGTGCCGCCCTCCGAGCCGGCGCCGGGGCCGAGGTCGACGACGTGATCGGCGATGGCGATCGCCTCCGGCTTGTGCTCGACGATCAGCACCGTGTTGCCCTTGTCGCGCAGCTGCAGCAACAGGTCGTTCATCCGCTGGATGTCGTGCGGGTGCAGCCCGATGGTCGGCTCGTCGAAGACGTAGGTGACGTCGGTGAGCGACGAGCCGAGGTGGCGGATCATCTTGGTGCGCTGCGCCTCTCCCCCGGACAGGGTGCCCGACGGGCGGTCGAGAGACAGGTAGCCCAGCCCGATCTCGGCGAAGGAGTCGAGAACGTGTTGCAGCCCGGCGAGCAGGGGGGCCACCGAGGGCTCGTCGAGGGTGCGGACCCAGTCGGCCAGGTCGCTGATCTGCATCGAGCACACGTCGGCGATGTTCTTCCCGTCGATCTTCGACGACCGGGCCTCCTTGCTGAGCCGGGTGCCGTCGCACTCGGGACAGGTCTGGAACGTCACCGCCCGCTCCACGAAGGCGCGGATGTGCGGCTGCATGGAGTCGACGTCCTTGGACAGGAACGACCTCTGGATCGACGGGATCAGCCCGGCGTAAGTCAGGTTGATCCCCTCGACCTTGATCTTGGTCGGCTCCTTGTAGAGGAGGTCGTGCAGCTCCCGCTTCGTGTACTTGCGAATCGGCTTGTCGGGGTCGAAGAAGCCGCAGCTGCGGAAAATGCGGCCATACCAGCCTTCCATGCTGTAGCCAGGGATGGTGAGCGCCCCCTCGTTGAGCGACAAGCTGTCGTCGTACAACGCGGACAGGTCGAAGTCGGTGACCGAGCCCATCCCCTCGCACCGGGGGCACATGCCGCCGAGTCGGGTGAAGGTCGCCTTCTCGGTCTTCGTCTTGCCCTCGCCCCGCTCGATGGTGATCGCGCCGCTGGCCCGCACCGAGGGGACATTGAAGGAGTAAGCGTTGGGCGGGCCGATGTGCGGCTGTCCGAGCCTGCTGAACAGGATGCGCAGCATGGCGTTGGCGTCGGTGGCGGTGCCGACCGTGGAGCGGACGTTGGCGCCCATCCGCTCCTGGTCAACGATGATCGCCGTCGTCAGCCCGTCGAGCAGGTCGACCTCGGGTCGGGCCAGCGTCGGCATGAAACCTTGCACGAAGGTGCTGTAGGTCTCGTTGATCAGACGCTGCGACTCGGCGGCGATCGTGTCGAAGACCAGCGAGCTCTTGCCCGAGCCGGAGACGCCGGTGAAGACGGTCAACCGGCGCTTGGGCAGCTCGATCGTGACGTCCTTGAGGTTGTTCACCCGGGCGCCCTGCACGAGGATCAGATCGTGGCTGTCGGCGACGTGCCGCGCCGGCTTCGCGTCCGTCCTCGTGGCCGTGCTCATGGGAGGTAGCTCGATTGAAGTGTGATGTCCATGTCGATCACCCTAAGCGAGGCTCGTCGACCACGCTTCTCGATTCCTGACCGATCTGTTCACCTGCTTCGCCGCCCGCGACGTTATCTCCGGCGAGGTCGTACCGAGCCGCCGGAGCCGTCGATGGCAGAGCGTCCCACTCTCCCGCAGCGGTGGGCGCCGACGCCCCGGCAATGTCAGAATTCAGCCTGTCGGCTGGGAATCCTCCGACGGCAGCCCTGAGCACGCCGGCGACATGGATTATCGGGGTGTGCGGCGAGCACCATCGGGAGCGCCGCACCGACGACGAGAGGAGAGGACCCATGACCATAAAGGTCGTCGTCGAGTTGCAGGCCGCCCCGGGCCGGCGCGATGAGCTCAAGGCGCTGCTGGAGAGCCTGGTCGCAACAGAGGGACCGAGCCTGCGGGGATTCCTCGGCAGCACGCGTTACGAGGTGCTCGACAACCCCGACACGCTGATCGAAATTGCCGAGTGGGAGTCGGCCGAGGCGCGGGCGGCGCACATGCAGGAGGCTGCGGCCACCGGCGCCTACGCACCCGTTTTCGAGATGGTGGCCGCGCCGTTCCGGGCGACTGTGATCAGGGAGCTTCCCTGACGGACCCGACGGCCCGCGCGCCTGGTCAGCTGTTGCGCCCGCAAGCCGGCTCCCCGCGGTAATCGACCGGTCGGAGGCGATTTGGCGTCCAGCGACTGGGCCGATCAGGAGACGTCTCCCTGGTGGGTACGCTCATTGGCGTGCTCTCCACCGAGTCCGCCGCCGTCGTCGACCACATCACTGCGTTGCGGGCCGCCACCGCGGAGTTCGTTCGGACCCTGGCGCTGACGCCGCTGGACGCCCGGCCACCGACCTTCAAGAGCTGGACCGTCACCGACCTCGTGGCTCATCTCGGTGCGGTGCATCGGTGGGCCGCCGACATCGTCGAGACCGGGCATCGCGCCAATCGCCAAAACCGGCCCGAACTCAGCGAAACCCCGAGCGTGTGGTACGACGGGGGCCGGTCCCGGCTGCTCGAGGTATTGACGAGCACCGATCCCGAGCGGGCCTGCTGGACCCATCATCCCGACGACCGCATCGTCCGGTACTGGCATCGTCGCCAGCTCCACGAGACCGTGGTGCACCTGTGGGACCTGAGGTCGGTGCTGGCGCCGGGCGACGTGCTCGCCGACCTCGACCCGGACGTGTGTGCCGACGGCGTCGACGAGGTGCTCACCGTCTTTCCCCGTCGCAGCTCCCCCGCCGACCGTGGCACGCTCCAGGGCAAGGTGGGGCTGCGTGCCACCGACACCGGTCGGAGCTGGACCGTCGCCGCCGGTTGGGAGCTGGGCGAGGGGATCGACGCGCCGACCGACGCCGTGGTCTCCGGGCCTGCCGGCGCTCTCCTGCTGTTCGTGTGGCGACGGCCCCTCGACCGGTCTGCGGTCGCCGTCGAGGGAGACGATGCGGTGCTGGCGGCGTTCCGCAACGCCAACGTGATCCCCTGACGCGATGAAGGCTCCTCGGCCAGGCGGCTTGCGGGATGGACATCGTGCCCTATGCTGCCCACCACGATGAACCGCTTCGGCCACGCCCACCGTCATCACCACCACCCGCCCCGGGTCGGTTGATGTTGGGCACCTAGGCACCGAAGCCACCAGCACCACGCCGGCCCGCAGGGTCGGCGTTTCTCGTTCCGAGGGCTCCGACCGGCGATCCGGCGGGAAGGAAGCCCGCGATGCCAGCGACCGTCCACCTGGCGCTCCCCAAGGGGCGCATGGAGCAGGGTGTCGTCGACCTGCTCGCCTCGGCCGGGATGCGGCTCCACTTCGGGGTGCGCGGGTACCGGCCGGTGTCGTCCCAGCCCGGCTTCGAGGTGAAGCTGCTCAAGCCGCAGAACATCGTCGAGATGCTCGCCGCCGGGACCCGCGATCTCGGGTTCGCCGGGGCCGACTGGGTGGTCGAGCAGGGCGCCGAGCTCGTCGAGCTGATCAACACCGGGCTCGACCCGGTGCGCATCGTCGCCGCCGCCCCGGCCGAGCTCCTCGAGGACGGGCGGCTCCCCGAGCGGCGGCTCGTGGTCGCCAGCGAGTACGAGCGGCTCTCCCGGAGCTGGATCACGGCGCGCCGGCTCGACGCCCACTTCGTCCACTCCTACGGCGCCACCGAGGTGTTCCCGCCCGAGGACGCCGACGTGATCGTCGACAACAGTGCCACCGGGGAGACGCTGGCCGCCAACGGTCTGGTCGAGGTCGATGAGCTGCTCACTTCGTCGACCCGGCTCTACGCCGGCCCGGGGGCGCTCGACGACCCGGAGAAGAAGCCGGTCATCGACGACTTCGTGCTGACCCTCCGTTCGGTGATCGAAGCCCGCAAACGGGTGATGGTCGAGCTCAACGTGACCCTCGACTGCCTCGAGGCCGTGGTGGCCGCGCTTCCCAGCATGCGCCAGCCGACCATGGCGACGCTCCACGGTGACGCAGGGATGGCGGTGAAGGCGGCGGTCCCCACGGCCGACCTCCCCCGTCTCATCCCGCTCCTGAAGCAGCTGGGCGCCACCGACCTCACCGTTTCCAAGCTGGAGCAGATCGTGCCATGACCGTCCCCGGCACCTACTCCCCTCCCGTGGCCGATCCGGCACTCGACCTGGACCTGTCGCGCAACGAGGGCCGGGCCGATGCCGTCGCCCTGTTCTCCGCCCTACCCGAGCTCGGCCCCCTGGTGTCGCGCTACCCGGACACCACGGCGCTCGGCCGCCGGCTCGCCGAGCTCAACGAGGTCGACCCGGACCAGGTGCTGGTAACCGCCGGCGGTGACGACGCCCTGCACCGGTGCTTCCTGGCACTGGTGGGCAGTGGGGGTCGGGCGGTGACCACCACCCCGACATTCGAGATGATCCCCGTCTATGCGGGACAGGTCGGCGCCCGGCTGACCGAGGTGCCGTGGCTGTCGGCACCCTTCCCCGCCGGCGCCGTCTCCGCAGCGGTTGCCGGTCCCGCCGCTGCCTTCTTGGTCTCGCCCAACAACCCCACCGGTGCCGTGCTCACCCGGGACGACCTCGAGCAGGTCGCCGCCGCCGCTCCCCACGTCGTGCTCGACGCCGCCTACGGCGAGTTCGCCGACGCCGACCTCTCCCCCGCCGCCCTGGGTCTGGGCAACACGGTGGTCGTGCGCACCCTGTCGAAGGCGTACGGCCTGGCCGGGCTCCGCGTCGGCTACCTGCTCGGCCCGGCCGACCTGGTGGCACGGATCGGTGCCCAGGGCGGGCCCTATCCGGTTGCCGCCCTGTCGGCGGCGATGGCCGAGGCGAGGCTGGGCCTTCCTCGGGAAGCGCTCGACGGCTTCGTGGCCGAAGTCCGCGCCGAGCGCCACGAGCTGATCGGCGTCCTGCAGCGGCTGGGCACCACTCCCCTCCCCTCCCAGGCCAACTTCGTGCTGACCCGGTGCCCCGACGCCACCCTGGTGACCCGACGAGCCCGGTCCATGGGAGTCGCCCTGCGTGGCTTCGCCGACCGCCCGGGGATGGAGGACATGGTGCGGATCAGCCTCCCCGGCGACCGCGCCGACTTCGCCCGGCTGGTGGCGGTGCTCGAGAGGGTCTTGGCCCCCCGGAAAGGACGAGTCCGATGACCAGGACCGCAACCGTCACCCGCCGGACGTCCGAGGTCGAAGTCACCGTTCGCCTCGACCTCGACGGTGACGGCCGGGCGGTGGTCGCCACCGGGCTCGGCTTCCTCGACCACATGCTCGACTCGCTGGCCCGGCACGGGCGGCTCGACCTCGAGGTCCGGGCCACCGGCGACCTCGGCGTCGACGACCACCACACGGTCGAAGACTGCGCCATCGCCCTCGGTCGGGCGATCGACGAGGCTTTGGGCGACCGCTCCGGGATCACCCGCTTCGGTCACGCCTATGCCCCGCTCGACGAATCCCTGGCACGCGCGGTGGTCGACCTCTCGGGGAGACCGTGGCCCGAGATCGCCGTCCCCTTCGTCCGGGAGATGCTCGGCGAGGTGGCCAGCGAGAACCTGGTGCACTTCCTCCGCTCGCTGGCGATCGAGGGACGGATGGCGCTCCACGTCGACCTCATCCGCGGCGACAACGACCACCACAAGGCGGAGGCCGCCTTCAAGGCCGTCGCCCTCGCCCTGCGAGCCGCCGTGTCGGTCACCGGGAGCGGCATTCAGAGCACCAAGGGCACCCTGCAGTGAGGGCGACCACCGGCGACGACCTGGTGATCGTGCCCACCGGCACCGCCAACGTGGCCAGCGTCCGCGCCGCATTCCGTCGCCTTGGCGTCGAGCCACGGCGACGCCGCCACGCCCGACGACGTCGAGGCGGCTGCCCGGGTCGTCCTGCCCGGGGTCGGCGCCTTCGGTTCGGCGATGGGCGCCATCGACGCCGCCGGGATGCGTGACGCCCTGAGGGACCGGGTGGACGCCGACCGAGCCACCTTGGCGGTGTGCGTCGGGATGCAACTCCTCGGGGAGTCGAGCACGGAGAGCCCCGGGGTCGCCGGTCTCGGCGCGCTCCCGGCTGCGGTGTCGGGGTTTCCCGCCGGGGTACGGGTGCCGCAGCTCGGCTGGAACCAGGTCGAGCCCGCGGCCGGGTCCCGCTACCTCTCCCCCGGCTGGGCCTATTTCGCCAATTCGTTCCGGTACGAGGCGCCGCCGGCGGGATGGGCCATCGCCGTCGCCGGACACGGTGGTCCGTTCGTCGCCGCCCTGGAGCGGGGATCCGTCCTGGCAGTCCAGTTCCACCCGGAGCTGTCAGGTGGGTGGGGCACCGGGGTCCTGAGCCGCTGGTTGGAGCTGACAGCATGAGCCTCGCCGCCAGGGTGATCCCATGTCTCGACATACGCGACGGCGTCGTGGTCAAGGGCATCCGCTTCCAACAGCTCCGCTCGGCCGGCGACCCGGTGGAGGCGGCCGCCCGGTACGAGGCGCAAGGGGGCGACGAGGTGGTCGTCCTCGACGTGTCCGCCACCCCGGAGGGAAGGGGACACGCCGTCGACACCGTCCGTCGGGTGCGCCCGGTGCTGTCGATCCCGATGACGGTCGGCGGCGGGGTCCGCGAGGTCGACGACGCCGCCCGGCTGCTCGAGGTCGGCGCCGACAAGGTCGGGGTCAACACCGCCGCCATCCGCCGGCCGGAGCTCATCGGCGAGATGGCCGGCCGCTTCGGGGCGCAGTGCATGGTGCTCGCCGTCGACGCCGCAGCCACCTCGCCCGGAACATGGGAAGTGGTGGTCGAGAGCGGCACGAGACGGACCGGGCTGGACGTGGTCGACTGGTGCGCCAAGGGCGCCTCGCTCGGTGCCGGCGAGATCCTGCTGACCAGTTGGGACCGTGACGGGACCCGCCTCGGCTACGACACCGCGCTGGTGGCCGCGGTGTCGGCCGCAGTCGATGTCCCGGTGATCGCCTCGGGTGGCGCAGCCAATGCCGACCACATGGTCGCCGCCCTACGGGCGGGGGCGTCGGCGGTGCTGGTGGCCTCCGTCCTCCACGACGGCGACACCACGATCGCCGACATCAAGGCCGTCCTCGCCGGGGCGGGAGTGGTGGTGCGGCCGTGATCATCCCGTCCATCGACATCTCGCGCGGCCGGGCCGTCCAGCTGGTCGAAGGCGAGGCGCTGGCGGTGGAGGCCGGTGACCCCGGGCCGATCCTCGACCGCTTCTCGGTAGTCGGCGAGGTGGCGGTGGTGGACATCGATGCCGCCCGGGGCGAGGGCTCCAACGAGGCGTTGATCGCCGAGCTGTGCACCAGGGCCAGGGTCCGGGTCGGTGGCGGCATCCGCGACCTCGCTGCCGCCCGCCGCTGGCTCGACCGAGGTGCCGAACGGGTGATGATCGGGACCGCGGCAACGCCGCAGCTGCTCGCCGCCCTCCCCCGCCACCGCGTCGTCGTGGCGCTCGACGCCCGGGACGGTGTGGTCCTCAGCCACGGGTGGCGACGCTCCACCGGCCGCGACCTCATCGCCCGCATCGGCGAGTTGCGTCCGCTGTGCGGTGGCTTCCTGGTGACCTTCGTCGAGCGGGAGGGCCACCTGGCGGGCACCGACCTGGCGAGGGCCGAAGCCGTTGTCGTCGCCGCCGGTGACACCCGGGTGACCATCGCCGGGGGGATCACCACCGCCGAGGAGATCGCCGCCCTCGACCGTGTCGGCGCCGACGCCCAGGTGGGCATGGCGCTGTACACCGGTCGGATCGGGCTGGCCGAGGCGGTGGCGGCGGTGCTGGTGTCCGACCGGATCGACGGGCTGTGGCCGACGGTGGTCACCGACGAGGGAGGCTTCGCCCTCGGGTTGGCATGGTCGGACGCCGGGAGCCTCGCCGCCGCCATCGAGACCCTGCGCGGGGTGTACCACAGCCGGTCCCGGGGCAGGTGGGTCAAGGGCGAGACATCGGGGGCGGTCCAGGAGCTGCTGGCGGTCGACGTCGACTGCGACCGGGACACGCTCCGCTTCACCGTCCACCAGCACGATGCCTTCTGTCACACCGGCGAGCGCACCTGCTGGGGAGCCGATCGGGGACTGGGTCGGCTCGAGCGCCGGCTGGCGGCCATCTCCGCGGCGCCCGACCCGGCGTCGAACACCGGCGCACTGCTCGAGCGCCCCGCCCTGCTCGCCGCCAAGCTGGTCGAGGAGGCCACCGAGCTCGCCGGCGCCGACGACCCCGAGGCGGTGGCAGCCGAAGCAGCCGACCTCCTCTACTTCCTGATGGTCAAGGCCGCCGCCTCCGGGGTCCCGCTGCAACGCATCGTGGCCGAGCTCGACCGTCGGGAGCGGCGGCTGACCAGGCGTCCCATGGTGGCCAAGGAGACCGGCCGTTGAGCCTGCTCCCCCGTGTCGAGCCTTCGGCGGCGGCACGGCTCGCCCGCCGGCCGGTCGATCCGGACACCCTCGCCACCGCCGCCTCCATCGTCGAGGACGTGCGAGTCGGGGGTGAGGCGGCGTTGCGCCACCACGCCGAGCGCTTCGGTGACGTCCGCCCGTTCGAGTCGATCGTCCTCGACCGGGACGAGCTCGACGCAGCGGCGAGATCGCTGGACGCAGGCCAGCGGGAGATGCTGGAGCGGGTGGCGGGGAGGATCCGGCGGTTCGCCGCCGCCCAACGGGCCGGGCTTGGAGACCTCGACCTGGCCGTCCCGGGAGGCCGCGCCGGTCACCGCTGGCTCCCGGTCGCCTCCGCCGGAGCCTACGCCCCCGGCGGCAGGTACCCGCTTCCTTCAACCGTCCTGATGACCGTGGTCCCCGCCCGAGTGGCCGGGGTCGGGCAGGTGTGGGTCGCCTCCCCCCACCCGGCCGCGGTCAGCGTGGCGGCCGCCGCCCTCGGTGGCGCCGACGGGCTGCTCCGAGTGGGTGGGGCGCAGGCGGTGGCCGCCCTCGCCTTCGGCACCGTGTCGCCCCCCAGCGACGTGGTGGTGGGTCCGGGCAACCGCTGGGTGACCGCTGCCAAGAAGTACCTCTACGGCGAGGTGGGCATCGACGGGCTGGCCGGGCCCAGCGAGATCCTGGTGATCGCCGACGGTGGCGCCGACGCCGCCGTGGTCGCCGCCGACCTGCTCGCCCAGGCCGAGCACGACCCGGACGCCGTCCCCATGCTGGTGACGACCAGCGTCGCCCTGGCCGATGCCGTGGACGAGGAGATCGCCGCTCAGCTCGACGACCTTCCCACATCCGCAACGGCGGCGGCGGCCCTGGAGCACGGCTTCAGCGTGGTGGTCGGCTCCATCGACGAGGCGATGGGCCTCTCCGATAGGCTCGCCCCGGAGCACGTCGCCCTGCACGTCGACGACACCGAAGCCCTCGCCGGCCGCCTGACTTCGTTCGGGTCGTTGTTCGTGGGTGGAGGCAGCGCCGAGGTGTTCGCCGACTACGGAGCCGGTCCCAACCACGTGCTCCCCACCGGGGGCGGCGCCCGGTTCCAGTCGGGCCTGTCGGTGTCGACCTTCCTCCGCTCCCCCACCTGGACCCGGCTGGACGACCCTGCCGCCCTGGTCGAGGACACCGTCCTGCTCGCCCGCCTCGAGGGTCTCGAGGCGCACGCCCGGGCGGCGGAGCGCCGAGCCGGCGGCCCCGTGTCAGAATCGGAGAGTGACCGACGCGCCGTCACCGACCGACCTGCCCGACGACCTGCCCGTCCCCGATGATGACGGCGCCGCCGATCACCTCCCCGGGCTGACGATTCCCCGTCTCGCCCTCCCGGCGACGGACGGCTCGACGGTCGACCTGGCGGCGGAGAGCGCCGAGCACACGGTGGTGGTGTTCGCCTACCCGCGTACCGGAAGGCCCGGTGAAGCTCCCCTGGTGCCCCACTGGGACGACATCCCCGGGGCGCGCGGCTGCACACCGGAGGCCTGCGGGTTCCGCGACCTTGCCGCCGAGTTCGCCGCCCGGGATGTCCACGTCTACGGGCTGTCGACCCAGGACACCGACTACCAACGAGAGGCGACGGAGCGGCTGGCCCTCCCCTACTTGCTGCTGAGCGATGCGGCACTACGGCTGGCGGGTTCCCTGCGGCTGCCCACCTTCGAGGCGGCCGGGGTCACGCTGCTGAAGCGGCTCACCATGATCCTGTCCGACGGTCGGGTCGAGTCGGTCCACTACCCGGTGTTCCCGCCCGACCACGCCGCCCAGGATGCGCTGAACCGGTTGTCCGCCCGCTAGCTACCGACGGTCACCGGCGGCTGCGGGAAGTCAGATGCCGGCGGCGCCCAGCGAGTCGATCACGCCCCGGATGGCGCCGGAGAGCGACGGGTGGTCCGTGTCGAACTTCACCAACGCCTCCTGGAGTCGCTCGTTCAGGTCCTCGTGGTCGTCCTCCGACGGCTGTTCGTTGTCGAGGTAGGCGCCGACATGGTCGAGCATCTCCTGGGCGTGCTCGTCACCACCGGCTGCAGCCTGGGTGAGCTCCTCGTGGAGCCGCTCGACATTGCTCCGAACCTCGTCGCCCATCACCCGTCCCTCGCCGTAGCTGTTCCGCCGACGATACCGTCGGCGCCGCCAGGCCGCGACCCGGCGCCGCTGGCGATCGCTTCATCCTGCACCGTACGATGCGCCCATGCTCTTCGTCTACATAGCCATTGCCGTCCTGATCCTGCTGGTGATCTGGGGGATCGTCGCCTACAACCGCCTCGTCCGGCTGCGTAACCGGACCCAGAACTCCTGGGCGCAGATCGACGTGCAGCTGAAGAAGCGCCACGACCTGGTGCCGAACCTCGTCGAGACGGTGAAGGGCTACGCCGCCCACGAGCGGGGGACGTTCGAGGCCGTGGTCGAGGCCCGCAACGCCGCGGTGTCGGCCTCCGGCGTCGCCGACAAGGCCCAAGCGGAGAACATGCTGACCGGCGCCCTGCGCAGCCTGTTCGCTCTCGCCGAGGACTACCCGGAGTTGCGGGCAACCGAGAACTTCCAGAGGCTCCAGGCCGACCTGGGTGAGATCGAGGACGACATCGCCGTGTCCCGGCAGATCTTCAACGACTCGACGCTCAGCCTCAACAACGCCGTCGAGACGTTCCCGTCGAACATCGTGGCCGGGATGACCGGCTTCGAGCGTGGCCCGTTCTTCGAGGTCGAGGATGAGGGCCGCTCGGCGCCGAAAGTGGAGTTCTGAAGCCTACGGGGCATCGTCCGGCCCCGCCGGAGGTGCGAACCGCGCGTCAGCGCCGCCGAGGCTTCGCCGCCGCGCTGGCCTCCGCCGTCATCGTCCTGGTGCTGGCCACCGCCGCACCGGTACTCGCCCGGTCGTTCTGGTTCCCTGAGGTCGATGTCGACATCACCCTCCTCCCGGACGGCTCCCTCGAGGTGCGTGAGCTGCTCACCTTCTCGTTCGACGGGTCGTACAGCGGAGCCTTCCGGGACATCCCTCTCCGGGCCGGGGAAGCGGTCAGCGACGTGGTGGTCAGCGAAGGCGGGCAGCCGTTCACCCCGGGTGCCAGCACCGAATTGGGCTCCTTCGACGTGCCCGGGTCCTACGGCGTCGAGGACCGGGGGTCGGTGACCCGGGTGGTGTGGCACTACTCGGCCTCCTCCGAAGAGCGCAGCTTCACCCTCTCGTATCGGATGACCGGCCTCACCGTCGCCTACGACGACGTGGTGGACATCAACCTCAAGGTCTGGGGAGAGCATTGGGACACCACCGTCGACCTGCTCACCTCGTCGCTCACCTACCCGGGTACGCTCCAGACCGGGGACGTGCGGGTGTTCGGCCATCCGAGCACGGTGAACGGCGAGACGTCGCTCGGTGACGACGGTGTCACGCCGACCCTGGAGGCCCACGACGTCCCCGCCCGCCAGTTCGTCGAGATGCGCGTGGTGCTACCCCGCTCGGTGCTGGCCTCCACCGAAGGGGCCACTGTTCGCTCCGGGGACGGGCTCCCCGCCATCCTCGCCGAGGAGGAGGCCGAGGCCGACCGCGCCAACACCGAGAGGCGAGCCGACCTGTGGTCGCTGGTGGTCATCGCCGCCTTGCTGGTGTTGGTGCCGATCGTCCTGGTGTGGGGCTACCTGCGGTTCGGCAGGGAGCCGAAGGCCGACTACGACCGCGAGTACGAGCAGGCACCGCCGAGCGACCACGGGCCCGCCGTGGTGGCGGCGCTACGGTCGCAGGGCAAGGTCGACGAGTCGGCGTTCACCGCCACCATGTTCGACCTCATCCGGAAGGACGCCATCGTCGCCACGCCGACCAAGGTGGAGCGGAAGACCTGGCTCGGGCTGCGCACCGAGGAGATCTCCGACCTCGAGCTGGCCGCGGTGCCACCAACCGGGGAGAGCCCGAAGCTCGACGACGTCGAGGCGGAGGTGATGGAGGTCGTGCGGCGAGTGCTCGACGACGGCGCCCGGCCGCTCACCGAGTTCCGCGACGAGATCAGGGAGGACCAGCAAGCCAACCACAACAGCTTCGTGGCGTTCGCCGCCGGCGCCAGGAAGCAGCTCATCGACGAGAAGCTGCTCGACGAGGCGGGTCGGCACCTTCCCACCCTCGTGGTCGCCGGCGTCGTCGGCCTGGTGTTGTTCGGCTGGTTCGTGGTCACCCCGCTGCTCGCCCGGTTCTCCACCATCTTCGACCCGGTCCTGATCCGCACCGGGCTGGTCGTCTTCGGGATCGTCGGCGGCGGCGTGGCCGTGGCGAGCGCCATGAACCGCCGGGCCTGGGTGCGGCGCACCCGCGACGGGGCGCTGCTCGACGCCCGGTGGGATGCGTTTCGACGCTACCTGGTCGACTTCGGACGGTTCGAGGAGGCACCGTCCATCTCGATCGAGCTGTGGGAGGAGTACCTGGTGTACGCCATCGCCTTCGGGGTCGCCGAGGAGGTGCTCGCCGCAGCCAGGATCGCCGCACCCCCGGAACTGCAGGAGCGGTCGTCGATCTACTGGTACGGCGACCACGGCTACACCAGCGGGCACAGCTCCAGCGCCATCGCGGGGATCGGCAGCTCGCTCTCTGGTGCATTCTCGGCGCCGAGCTCGGGGTCGGGTGGCGGCGGCGGGTTCTCCGGAGGCGGGGGCGGCGGAGGCGGAGGAGGTGGCGGCGGTGCCTGGTAACGGCGGCACCCCGACGGCGGTGAGCGACACCCCGGAGTGGCAGGCGCTCGCCGCCGAGGCCGGGCGGATCGGGGGACGTCACCTCCGCGACTTCTTCACCGCCGACCCGGGCCGGGGCGAGACCATGGCGGCGACCGCCGGCGACCTGTATCTGGACTACGCCAAGCAGCGGGTGACCGCGGAGACGGTGCGGCTCCTTGTCGACCTGGCCGTCGCCGCCGACGTCGCCGGGCATCGCGACGCCATGTTCGCCGGCGAGAGGATCAACACCACCGAGGACCGGGCGGTGCTCCACGTCGCCCTGCGGGCTCCACCGGGCACCGTGATCGCCGTCGACGGCGAAGACGTCGTGCCCCGGGTCCACGCCGTCATCGATGCCATGGCCTCGTTCGCCGAGGCGGTGCGCGCCGGAGATCGGACCGGAGCCACCGGCGAGCGCTTCCGCACGGTCGTGAACATCGGCATCGGCGGGTCCGACCTCGGCCCGGCCATGGCCACCCGGGCTCTCCACCGGTACACCCGCGGCGACATCGACTCGAGGTTCGTCTCCAACGTCGACGGGGCCGACCTGGCGGCGACCCTGGCGGTCGCCGATCCGGCCTCGACGCTGTTCATCGTCGCCTCCAAGACGTTCACCACGGCGGAGACGCTGGCCAACGCCCACAGCGCCCGGAAATGGCTGGTCGATCGCCTCGGCGAGGGCGCCGTCGCCTCCCACTTCGTGGCCTTGTCGACCAACGAGCGGGAGGTCGCCCGGTTCGGTATAGACCCGGAGGTGATGTTCCCCTTCTGGGACTGGGTCGGCGGCCGCTACAGCCTGTGCTCGGCGATCGGGCTCAGCCTGATGGTCGCCATCGGCGCCGACCGCTTCCGGGAGATGCTGGCCGGCTTCCGCATCATCGACGAGCACTTCCGCACCGCACCGCTCGACCGCAACCTTCCGGTCCTGATGGCGCTGCTCGGGGTGTGGAACCGGAACTTCCTCGTCATCCCGACGCTGGCGGTGCTCCCCTACTCCCACGAGCTGGCTCGCTTCCCCGCCTATCTCCAGCAGCTCGACATGGAGTCCAACGGTAAGTCGGTCCGGCTCGACGGGTCGGCGGTCGGCTTCGACACCGGCCCGGTGGTCTGGGGAGAGCCGGGCACCAACGGTCAGCACGCCTTCTTCCAGCTCATCCACCAGGGCACGGCGACGGTCGCCTCCGACTTCATCGGGCTGTGCCGCCCGGTGGCCGATCCAGGCGGACACCACGACAAGCCTGACCGCCAACCTGCTCGCCCAGGCGGAGGCGCTGGCCTTCGGGAGAACCACCGAGGAGGTGCTCGCCGAGGGTGCGCCCCCCGACCTGGCCCGGCACCGCACCTTCCCCGGGAACCGACCCAGCTCGACCATCCTCCTCGAGGCTCTCCACCCTTCGGCGCTGGGTCAGCTGATCGCCCTCTACGAGCACAAGGTCTTCGTCCAGGGGGTCATCTGGGGTGTGAACTCGTTCGACCAGTGGGGTGTGGAGCTCGGGAAGATGCTCGCCACCAGGATCGGCGACGAGATCGCCGCCGGAGAGGTCGACCCCGGCGCCCACGACACCTCCACCGCGACACTGCTGAGACGGTACCTCGACCGGCGCCCGCCGGCCGGCGGCCCGATCGACCAAGAAGGAGGTGCCCCGTGATCCGCGCACCCCGAGGCGGCGACCTCACCTGCAAGGGATGGCCGCAGGAGGCCGCCATGCGGATGTTGATGAACAACCTCGATCCCGAGGTGGCCGAGCACCCGGACGAGCTCGTGGTCTACGGCGGCACCGGCCGGGCGGCCCGGTCGTGGGAGGCCTACCACGCCATCGTGGCCACACTGCGCGACCTCGAGTCGGACGAGACCCTGCTGGTCCAGTCGGGCAAACCCGTTGGAGTGTTCCGCACCCACGAGTGGGCGCCGCGGGTGCTCATCGCCAACTCGCTGCTGGTGCCGGAGTGGGCCACCTGGGCCGAGTTCCGCCGCCTCGAGGCCGAGGGCCTCACCATGTACGGGCAGATGACCGCCGGGTCGTGGATCTACATCGGCACCCAGGGCATCGTGCAGGGCACATACGAGTGCTTCGCCGAGATCGGGCGCAGGCGGTTCGGGGGATCCCTGGCGGGCACCATCACGCTCACCGCCGGTCTCGGAGGGATGGGAGGCGCCCAACCGCTGGCGGTGACCATGAACGGCGGGGTGGCCCTGTGCATCGACGTCGACCCCACCAGGATCGAGCGGCGACTGGAGACCCGCTACCTCGACGAGCGGGCCGACGACCTGGCCGACGCCATCGCTCGGTGCGAGGGCGCCAAGGCCGAGCGGCGACCCTTGTCGGTCGGGGTTCTGGGCAACGCCGCCGAGCTCGTCCCCCGCCTCCTCGACCTGGATCTCTCCGCCGACATCGTCACCGACCAGACCTCGGCCCACGACCCGCTCAGCTACATCCCTCCCGACCTGTCGCTGGAGGCCGCCGCCCGGCTCCGCGACGAGGATCCCGACGAGTTCACCCGGCGGGCTCGACTCGGCATGGCCCGCCACTGCGAGGCGATGGTCGGGTTCCAGCAGCGGGGAGCCGAGGTGTTCGACTACGGCAACAGCCTGCGCGCCGAGGCCCTGCTCGGCGGCTTCCGGGACGCCTTCGCCTACCCCGGCTTCCTCCCGGCCTACATCCGGCCGCTGTTCTGTGAGGGCAAGGGGCCCTTCCGTTGGGTGGCGCTGTCCGGTGACCCCGCCGACATCGCCGCCACCGACCGGGCGGTGCTGGAGACGTTCCCCGACGACCCGGGCCTCGCCCGGTGGATCACCCTCGCCGCCGACCGGATCGCCTACCAGGGCCTTCCCGCCCGGATCTGCTGGCTGGGTTACGGAGAGCGGGCCAGGCTCGGGCTGCGCTTCAACGACATGGTGCGCCGCGGTGAGGTGTCGGCCCCGATCGTGATCGGCCGGGACCACCTCGACTCGGGCAGCGTCGCCTCCCCGTACCGGGAGACCGAGGCGATGGCCGACGGCAGCGACGCCATCGCCGACTGGCCCATCCTCAACGCCCTGCTCAACACCGCCTCGGGGGCGACGTGGGTGAGCGTCCACCACGGTGGTGGCGTCGGGATCGGGCGCTCCATCCACGCCGGGATGGTGGTGGTGGCCGACGGCACCGACCTCGCCGCCGAGCGACTCGAGCGGGTCCTCACCAGCGATCCCGGCACCGGGGTGATGCGGCACGTCGACGCCGGCTATCCAAGGGCGGTCGAGGTTGCTCGGGAGCGGGGGGTGCGCATCCCGATGCTGCCGTGACCGCATTCCACTCCACCTGGGCCTGGTTGGGCGGCGACCGGCTGGTGGCCGACGTAACCATCGTGGAGCGAGACGGGGTCATCGTCGACGTGGCCGCCGGCATCGAGCCACCCCACCGGGCGGTCCGCTTCGACGGGGTCACCCTGCCCGGGCTCGTCAACGCCCACTCCCACGTCTTCCACCGGGCATTGCGCCATCGCACCCACGACGATGGCGGGGACTTCTGGCGATGGCGTGAGGAGATGCTGGCGGTGGCCGGCCGTCTCGACCCAGACACCCTGTCGGAGCTGGCTACCGCAGTCTTCACCGGGATGGCGCTCACCGGGATCACCACGGTGGCCGAGTTCCACTACGTCCACCACGACGTCGACGGCACCCCCTACGGCGACCCCAACGCCATGGGGCACGCCATCGTCCATGCCGCCCACCGGGCGGGGATCCGCCTCGTCCTGCTCGACACCTGCTACCTGAGGGGTGGTTTCGACACACCCTTGGAGGGCGTCCCCAGACGTTTCGGCGACGGCGACGCGGGGCGCTGGGCGGAGCGCGTCGAGTCGCTGCGCAGCTTCTACGGTGACAGCCCGATGGTGCGGATCGGGGCTGCCGCCCACTCGGTGCGGGCGGTACCGGTCGACGACCTCGAGGTCGCCGCCGGGTACGCCGCCGGCCACGGGCTGCCGTTCCATGTCCATCTCTCCGAACAGGTCGCCGAGAACGAGGCGGCGCTGGCCGCCACCGGGCGGTCACCCACCGGGCTGCTCGCCGAGGCGGGCGCACTCGGCCCGACAACCTCGGTGGTTCACGCCACCCATCTCACCGACGCCGACGTGTCGGTCCTCGGCGACGCCGCAGTCAGCGTCGTCGCCTGCCCCACCACGGAAGCCGACCTCGGGGACGGGCTGGGGCCCTTCGCCGAGCTGTCCGCCGCCGGGTCGACGCTGGCGGTGGGCACCGACCAGCAGGCGGTCATCGACCTGTTCGTGGAGGCCCGCGCCATCGAGTACCACGACCGGCTCCGCCTACGGCGGCGTGGGGTCCACTCCCCCACCTCGCTGCTGGAGGCAGCCACGGTCGGCGGTGCCCGGGCAGTGGGGACCGCCCAGCGCGGGCTCACCGTGGGCGCCCCTGCCGACCTCGTGGTGATGGACACCACGGCCCCGACCCTGGCCGGCTGGTCGCCGGCCGACGGGGTGGCCGGCATCGTGTTCGGAGGCTCGGCGTACGCGGTGACCGATGTCGTCGTGGCCGGTCGGCGAATCGTCTCCTCGGGCGCCCATCACGAGATCGACCACGTGGCGGCCCGGATCGACCGGGCGGTGCGGGCGGTGCTGGAGTGAGCGGTCGACCGACGAGCACGGTGTTGGTCGACACCGCCGCCGCCACCATGACGGAGAACGGGGAGCCCTATGGCCTGGTGGACGACGCCGCCCTGGTGATCACCGGCGGCGCCATCTCCTGGGTCGGTCATCGCCGCGACCTCGACGCTCCCCACGGAGCCGAGATGCGCTCCCTGGGCGGTCGCCTGACGACCCCCGGTTTGATCGACTGCCACACCCATCTCGTCTTCGGTGGCGACCGCTCCGGCGAGTTCGAGCGGCGCCTGGCCGGTGCCGGGTACGCCGAGATCGCCGCCGCCGGGGGCGGCATCCGCTCCACCGTGCGGGCCACCAGGGAGGCGTCGAGCGACGAACTGCTCGCCGGCGCCAGGCAACGGCTCGACCGGATCCACCGCAGTGGGGCCAGCACCGTCGAGGTGAAGTCCGGCTACGGCCTCGACCTCGACACCGAGCTGCGCATGCTGACCGTGGCCCGGCAACTCGGTGCGGACGGCCCGGTGGACGTGGTGACCACGCTGCTCGCCGCCCACGTGGTCCCCGACGAGTACGGCGACGACCCCGAAGGGTACGTCCGGCTGATCGTCGAGCAGATCCTGCCGGCAGCGGTCGAGGGAGGACTGGTCGATGCCGTCGACGCCTTCTGCGAGCATCTCGCCTTCACCCCTGCCCAGGTGGACGCGGTGTTCACCGCCGCCTCCACCCACGGGCTGCCGGTCAAGCTGCACGCCGCCCAGCTCTTCTCCGACGAGGGCGTCGACGTCGCCGTATCCCACCGCGCCCTGTCCGCCGATCACCTGGAGCACGCCACCGAGGCCCAGGTGGCGGCGATGGCGAGGGTGGGAACGGTGGCAGTGCTGCTCCCCGGGGCCACCCACACGTTGGCCGAGACCGCCCGCCCACCGGTGGAGTCCATGCGCCGGCACGGGGTGGCGATGGCGCTCGCCACCGATTGCAATCCGGGCACGTCCCCGGTCGCCGACCTGGCCCTGATCGTCAATCTCGGGGCGGTGCTCCTCGGGCTGTCCCTCGAGGAGGCACTCGCCGGGGTGACCCGCAACGCCGCCCTCGCCCTCGGTCTCGCCGACCGTGGGACCCTGCAGCCAGGGAAGCGGGCCGACCTGGCGATGTGGGACGTCGACCGGCCGGCCGAGATCGGCTACTGGGTGGGGATGGGCCTGTGCTCGTCGGTGTGGGTCGGCGGGGTGCCCAGCTTCGACCGGCACACGGGCGACACCGGGTGACCGTCCTGCCCATCACCCGTATCGGTGACCCGGTGCTGCGCTCCCCCACCCGCCCGATCAGCAGGGAGGAGCTGGCGTCGGCGGAGATGCAGCGGCTCATCGACGACCTGATCGACACCATGCGCCACGCCGCCGGCGCCGGGATCGCCGCCAATCAGGTGGGCCGGTCGGTGCGTATCTGCGCCATCGAGGTCGGCGAGGCGACTGCCCGGCGCTACCCGTACAAGCCGGCGATTCCGCTCACCGTGCTGGTCAACCCCACGCTGGAGTACCTCGGCGACGAGACGTACGACAACAACGAAGGGTGCCTCTCGGTGCCGGACCTGCGCGGCGACCTGCGCCGCCATGTCCGGGTGCGGGCCACCGCCTGGGATCGCAACGGCGAAGACGTCGTCTCCGAAGTGGCAGGGCTCACCGCCGGCACCTACCAGCACGAGGTCGACCACCTCGACGGGATGATCTTCGTCGACCGGGTCGAGGACCCACGGACCTTTTCCACCTGGGCGGAATTCGACCGCCACCACCGGGACGCGTTCGTGGAGCGGATCACCCGCCTCGTCGACGAGATCGGCAGCTGAGGGTCGCTCAGTCGACGATGAGCTCGGCGTGGTCCGTGGTCCCCATGCCTCGGTCGGTCGTGACCACAATGGTGCCGATCTGTTCGGCCAACTCCACGTACAGGGCGTCCACCACCCGCAGGCTGTGGCGTCGCTGCCAGGCGCCTTCGAGCAGGTCGGCGAGGGCGTGCCGCTCGATGGGTGCGCCGGCCAACCGCCGCAAACGACCGGGGACTCGAGCCGCGGTGAGCACGCCCGCCCGTTGAAGCCGCGCCAGGGCCGATAGCACCTCGGCGTCCAGGTTTGCCGGTGCGTGCAACTCGGCGTGGCGCACACGGTCGGCGATGCTGGCGGACCGTCGGCCGGCGAGCAGCAAGTCGACGACGGCCGACGCGTCGATGACCAGCGGCTCCGGGTCAGGCAAGGCCCTCGATCTCGTCCTTGGCCCCGGCGATGGCGTCGGCGACGACCTCGGCATCGACCTCGATCGGGGGCAACGCCGACACCTCGTCCAGCCAACGGGCGGTCTCTGCCGATCGGAGGTGACGGCGGATCGCCTCTTGGGCCAGCCCGGACACGTTGAGGTCGGCATCCTTCGCCTGCTCGGCGAGCTCGTCGGGGAGGTAGATGTTGACGCGCGCCATGCGCATAGCATACACATACCGCGTCGCGTGTCGGAGATCAACGCCCTCGAGGCCAGGCGGCGCCTTCGTCGAGGAGATGGGCAGCTGACGCTCAGTCGAGGAACAGGCAGAACGGGTGGCCGGCCGGGTCGAGGAGGACCCTCACGGTCTCCTGGGGCTGAGACCCGGCCACGGTGGCGCCGGCGGCGACGGCGTGGGCGACGGCGGCGTCCAGGTCGTCGACCCAGAAGTCGAGGTGCAGCATCTTCTCGGGCTCACCGGCGCGCTCGGGCCAGACCGGCGGCCGGTACCAGGGCTCGGACTGGAACGCCAGGCCGGTGCCGCCGTCGGGCGCTCGCATCAGCGCCCAGTCCGGCTCTCGCATGGCGACCTCCCAGCCGAGGAGGCGCTCGTAGAAATCGGCGAGGGCGTTGGCGTCGGCACAGTCGAGCACCACAGTCGCCAACATCCGGGGTCGGTCGGTCATGGCTTCACCTCCATGTGTCGACAGTCCAAGCGGCACGGCGCAGGTTCATTCGAAACGGTCCAGCCAGGTGGCGAAATCGGTGACCTCGTTGAAGATGGCGTCAGGCCCGGAGGCGGTCAGGGCCCGAGGATCTGCCAGCGGCGACCAGGCCGCCGCCACCGGCACCACGCCGGCGGCGCGCCCGGCAATTACGTCGCCGGGCACGTCGCCGATCGCCACCACCGTGGCCGGGTCGACGCCCCAGCCGGTGACCACCGCCGTCATCCGCTCGGGCTTGATCGCGCCGTGGTCGCCGCCCGGCTCCACCCGGTCGAACCGACCCTCCAACCCCCATTGTTCGAGCGAGATCCGGGTGCTGTTCGGGCCCTTCCCGGTGACCACGGCCACGGAGACGCCGCGGTCGTCGAGCCGGTCGAGCACGTCGACGATGCCGGCGAACGGCGTCGGGCACAGGTGGTGGTTGGCGGCGTAGCCCTCCAGGTAGTGGGCCAGCGCATCGTCGAACGCGTCCGGGGTCCGGGCGAGGAACATACCCTCTTCGGTGGGGCCGAACATGGCCCTGATCTCCTCGTCGGAGTAGGTGACCCCGAGGAAGCGCTCGAAGGTGGCACGGAAGGCGACGAAGCACACCGGGAGGGTGTCACCGAGGGTCCCGTCGAGATCGAAGATCACCCCACCGAGCACGGAGCTGGAGCGTAGTGATCCATCAGCGCTGGTCGTAGTCGACCTCGACCCGGTCGCTGGTGGGATGGGACTGACAGGTGAGGATGAAGCCTGCGTCGAGATCGGCGTCCACGAGGGCATAGTTCTTGGCCATCTCCACGGTGCCGTCGATGAGCCGCGCCTTGCAGCTGGCGCACATCCCCCCCTTGCACGAGTAGGGCAGTTCGTGACGCACCGAGAGGGCGGCATCGAGCACCGACGTCTCGGGGAGCATCCTCACCTCGGACCACCGGCCCTCGAGCACGAACGACAGCGCCACGGTGCCGGCGGCGTGGGCGGGCGGCGGGGGCAGCGTCGCCGGATCGAGCGGCCCGGCGAAGAACAGCTCGTCGTGGACCAACTCAGGCTCCACGCCTCTGGCCTCGAGCATCGCCCGGGCGGTGGCGACCATCTCGAAGGGGCCGCACAGGAACCACTCGTCGACGGTGTTGGCGTCGATCACCCGGTCGAGCAGCTCTTCCAGCTTGGGGGCGTCGAGGCGCCCGCTCAGCAGTGGGACGATCCCGGTCTCTCGGCTGAGGACGTGGACCAGGTGGAGCCGCCCGGGATGGCGGTTCTTCAGCCCGTCGAGCTCGTCGAGGAACATGATCGAGCTCGCCCCCCGGTTCCCGTAGACGACGCTGAACCGGCTCTCCGGTTCGACGGCGAGCACGGTCGCCACCAGCGACAGCACCGGAGTGATCCCGCTGCCGGCGGCGATCGCCCCGTAGTGGCGGGCCCGGCTGGGGTCGGGGGTGATGGTGAACTCCCCCACCGGCGGCATCACCTCGAGCTCGTCACCGACCCGCAGGTCGGTGGTGGCCCAGGTGGAGAACGCCCCTCCGGGAAGCTGCTTGATGCCGACCCGCAGGACCGAGGTGGAGGCATCGGCGCATATCGAGTAGCTGCGCCGAACGTCTTCGCCGTCGATGATCGCCCGCACCGTGACGTGCTGCCCCGGGAGGTAGGCGAAGTCGCCGGCCAGCTCGCTGGGGACGGCGAAGGTGACGGCGACCGAGTCGTCGGTCTCGGCGGTGACGTCGCTCACCGTCAGCCGGTGGAACACCGGGGCGGACACGGACGTGCTCAGAGCTCCTTGAAGCGGTCGAAGGGCTCGCCACAGGACTCGCACACCACCAGCGCCTTGCAGGCGGTGGAGCCGAACTCGGAGACGGTCCGGGTGTTCGCCGAGCGGCATCGGGGACAGAGCACCGGTGCGGTGGGGAGCCGGCGCGGCGGGGCGATGCCGAAGACGGCCAGCTTCTCCCGACCCTCCTCGCTGATCCAGTCGGTGGTCCAGGCAGGGGCGAGCACGGTGCGCACCTCGCCGTCGATGCAGCCCGCCCGCCGGAGCGCCTCGGCGACGTCGGCGCGGATGACGTCCATCGCCGGGCATCCCGAGTAGGTAGGCGTGATGGTCACCACCACCCGACCGTCCTCGACGGCCGTGCCGCGCAACACGCCGAGGTCGGCGATGGTGAGCACCGGGATCTCGGGGTCGACGACCGAGGCCAGCTCGGAACGCACCCGATCGAGCAGGTCGGCCTCCACAGCCATCATCACGGTGCCCTCACCATGACAGGCCCGGGTAGCTGCGCTGCATCCACTGCATCTCACCGAGCAGGTGCCCGAGGTGCTCGGTATGGAGCCCGGAGCGGCCGCCCAGCCTGACGAAGTCGTCGGCCGGCACTGCCAGCGTCGCCTCCTGCAACACATCGGTCACCCGGTCGCTCCACGGGGCGGCGAAGGTGGCCGGGTCGGGCCCGACCCCGAGATCGGTCATGGCGACGTCCACCGGATCGGCGACGAGCATCTCGCCGGTGAAGCGCCACAGCTGGTCGATCGCCCGTTGCATCCGGTGGTGGCTCTCGTCGGTGCCGTCGCCGAGCCGGACCACCCAGTCGGAGCTGAAGCGAAGGTGGTAGGCGGCCTCCTTGATCGCCTTGCCCGCCACCCCCGCCAGCGTGGGGTCGGTCGAGGAGGTGAGTGCCTGCCACAGCTCCACCTGATAGGCGTCGAAGAAGAGTTGGCGGGCAAGAGTGACGGCGAAGTCGCCGTTGGGCTGCTCCACCAGCAGGAGGTTGGTGAACTGGCGCTCGCTGCGACCCATGGCGAGCAGGTCCTCGTCGCGGCCGGCGCCCTCGATCTCGGCGGCGTAGCCGAGCAGCGAGCGTGCGACGCCCAGGTGGTCGACGGCGAAGTTGGCCAGGGCGATGTCCAGCTCGAGCTCGGGGGCGGCGGAGATCCACTCCCCCAGCCGCTGGGCGAGGACGAGGTTGTCGTCGCCGTGCCTGAGGACATAGTCGAAGGAGGCGGTGGCGACCCCGCTCGGGACGGTCACGGTCACATGTGCCCCACTTCGTCGGGGATCTGATAGAAGGTGGCGTGGCGGTACGGCTGCTCCCCGAACGGCTCGAACATCTCGGCGGCGTCGTCCGGGTCGGAGGCGGTGACCTGGTCGGAGCGGACCACCCAAACGCTCACCCCCTCACCCCGCCGGGTGTACACGTCGCGGGCGTTGGTCAACGCGGTCTCCGGGTCGGGGGCGTGGAGGCTGCCGGCATGGACGTGGCTCAGCCCGCGGCGGGCCCGGATGAACACCTCCCACAGGGGCCACGTCGACACCTCGGTGCGGTCGGGCAGGTCGGGCAGTTGCTCGCCGGGGGCGAGCGGGACCTCGTAGCTCACGTGGCGTTCCCCTCGTGCTTGGCGGCGTGGGCGACCGCTGCCGTGCGTACCCAGGCGCCCTCGTCCCATGCCCGGTTCTTGGCGGCGAGGCGCTCCCGGTTCATCGGCCCATCACCACCGACCACGGTCCAGAACTCGTCCCAGTCGACCTCCCCGAACCGGTGGTGCCCGGCTTCGTCGTCCCAGCGGAGATCGGGATCGGGAATGGTGAGCCCGAGGTACTCGGCCTGGGGCACGGTCATGTCGACGAACTGCTGGCGGAGCTCGTCGTTGCCGACCCGCTTTATCTTCCACGCCATCGACTGCTCGGTGTGGGTCGACTCGGTGTCGTGGGGGCCGAACATCATCAGCGACGGCCACCACCAGCGGTCGAGGGCGTCCTGAGCCATCGCCTTCTGCTCGGCCGAACCGCGGCACAGGGTGAGCATGATCTCGTAGCCCTGGCGCTGGTGGAAGGACTCTTCCTTGCAGATCCTGACCATCGCCCGGGCGTATGGGCCGAATGAGCTCCGGGTGAGCATCACCTGGTTGGTGATGGCGGCGCCATCGACCAGCCAGCCGATGGTGCCCATGTCGGCCCAGGTGAGGGTCGGGTAGTTGAAGATCGACGAGTACTTGTGGGCGCCGGTGTGGAGCAGCCGGACCAGCTCGTCCCGGCCGACCCCCAGCGTCTCCGCCGCCGAGTAGAGGTACAGCCCGTGGCCGGCCTCGTCCTGGACCTTGGCCATGAGGATCGCCTTGCGCTTGAGCGTCGGGGCCCTGGTGATCCAGTTGCCTTCGGGCTGCATCCCGATGACCTCGGAGTGGGCGTGCTGGGCGATCTGCCGGATCAGCGTCTTGCGGTAAGCAGCGGGCATCCAGTCGGTGGGCTCGATCTTCTCCTCGGCCTCGATCAGGGCCTCGAACCGGGCCTGCTGGTCGACCTCGGCGACGGTGGTTGGCATACCCGACATCCTAGCGAACGAACGAACGATCGTTCGCCAACCTGGCGCGACAGGGATGCCAGGACGCTACAAACGACGGACGGAGCAGACTGCCTATGCGATCTCGAGGCGGATGCGCCGGAAACCCTTGCCCTTGGACTCGATCTTGGCCACCCGCACCCGGCCCACCTCGGTGGTCGAGTTGACGTGGGTCCCGCCGTCGGCCTGCCGGTCCAGCCCGACGATGTCGATCACCCGCACCTCACGCAGCGACGGTGGGAGCAGGCTGACCTTGGTGCGGATCAGGCTCGGGTCCTTGTCGGCCTCGTCACGGGGCAGGAACGAGACCTCCACCGGCCGCCCCCGGGCGATCTCAGCGTTGAGCTCGTTCTCCAGCGGCGCCTTGTCCTCGGGGTCCCAGTCGGGGAGCTCGAAGTCGAGCCGCCCCTCCCCCGGCTTCATGTCACCTCCGGTGACCGGGCTCCGGTAGCGGTTCCACACCACGCCGCAGAGGGTGTGGAGCGCGGTATGGGTCTGCATCAGTCGGTAGCGGCGTTCCCAGTCGAGCCGGCCGGTCACCGCGGTGCCGACCGAGGGGATGGCACCGCCGACCCAGTGCCACACCCCGTCCCGGTCGGAAGTGACCCTGGTCACCTCGAGGCGGTCGTCCCCGACCCACAGCTCACCGACGTCGTGCGGCTGGCCTCCGCCACCCGGGTAGAAGACGGTGCTGTCCAGCAGGAGGCGACCGTCGTCGACGTCGACGGCGGCGACCGAGGCCTGCATCTCGCTGGCGTATGCGTCGGTGGAGTAGATCCGGGTGGTCATCGTGTCAACCTAGACGCCCCCGGGGCCGGCGTCCGGCGGTGGCGGCCTCCGAGCCGTGCGCCGCAACAGGATCGGGTACCCCACCGCCACCACCCCGGCGAAGGCGAACCACTGGAAGGCGTAGCTGAGGTGGGGAGGGCCGCCTCCCGCCTCGGGGGCCGGGAGCGGGAGGGGGAGCTCTCCCACCTGGGGAGGGTCCTGGTCGGCCAGCACGAGGTGTACGCCGAGCAGATCGAGGTCGAGCTGACGCTGCAGCCGGTCGAGGTCGACCCGGGAGATCCGGTCGAGATCGCCGGTGGGCGGGTCGACGGGGCCAAAGCGGCCCCGCACCTGGGTAGGGCGCAGGTACCCGGTCACCGTGACCTCCGCCGGCGGTGGCTCGGCGCCCGCCACCGGGGGCCCGGAGACGTCGAGCGGCACCCAGCCGCGGTCGATGATCAGCCCGGTGCCGTCGCCCAGGTCGAGCGGAGTCAGCACCTCGTTGCCCGACCGACCGTTGAGCGTGCGCGCCTGGAGGATCACCTCCTCGTCGAGGAGGTAGGTCCCGCTGGCGATGGCGGGGCGGAGGTCGAGGGCGTCCCCGTCCTCGCCGTACTCGGCGATGAGCTGCTCCACCGGCAAAGCAGCGGAGGCGACCCGGTCGGTGATCCGCTCGTCGAGGGTACGCCGCTCGTCATGGCGACGGAGCTGCCACGCTCCCAGCATCACGAAGCCGACGATGGCGGCCAGGGCCACCAGGTGACCCAGGATCCAGATCGGGCTGGTGAGCGACCGCTCAGCCGGCGGGCTCGGCCGGCTGCGGGTCATGGGAGAGCTCAGGCATGGAGGGCTCGGTTGCGCTCAGCGGGAGATGGCGGCCTCCGGTGCGCCAGTACACGCCGTCGGCTCGGGTGAGGAAGCCCTCATCGACCAGGTGGCGCCGCAACGAGGCATAGTCGGCGTTGAACATCTGCAGGGTGAAGTTGACCTCCGCCTCCGGGTACCGCAGCCCAGGGGTGAACTCCTGGGCGAGCCGGTCGAGCACGACGAGCCGCTTTCCGTGGGATGCCGGGATCGAGCTGAGCCGTCCGCCGGAGAAGAACCGACTGAGGATCTCGGCCTCCTCCTCGGTCCAACCCTCGCCGAGGAGGGCGGGGTCGATCGGTGGTTGGCGGGGAAGGGACGACGCCACATCGCGTAGGGCCGCCAAGTCCAGCGTCAGGTCATCGCCGATCAATCCGGCGGCCCGCAGCTTGCCCAGGGCGACGACCACCTCCCTCTCGGGCACACCGAGATCAGTGGCGGCGACGGCGGTGTCGACCGAGCCGGTCACCGCCCGACCGAGGAGGTGGAGCCGCACCGGGTCGACCGCCAGCCTCAGGAACTGCCCGGCGTCCATGAGGCCATCGTACCGACCGACGCCGCCGCGGCCCGTCACAGGACCGCGTCCAGGAACCTCCGGGTCTCGGCCTGACGGGTGTGGTTGAAGATCTCGTCGGGGGTGCCCGACTCGAGGATCACGCCGTCGTGGAAGAACATCATCCGGTCCGCCGCTTCGCGGGCAAAGCCCATCTCGTGGGTGACCACGATCATCGTCATGTGCAGGTCTGTGGCGAGGCCTTTCATCACGGCCAGGACCTCGCCGGTCAGCTCCGGGTCGAGGGCCGACGTCGGCTCGTCGAACAACATCACGTCGGGGTGCATTGCCAGGGCCCGGGCGATCGCCACCCGTTGCTGCTGCCCGCCGGACAGCCGGATCGGGTGGACGTCCGCCTTGTCGGCCAGCCCGACGCGTGCCAGGAGCTCCTTGGCCTCGGCCCGGCACTGCTCCTCCGGCACCTTCTTGACGGTGCGCGGCCCCTCCATCACGTTCTCCACGGCGGTCATGTGCGGGAAGAGGTTGAACTGCTGGAAGACCATCCCCACGTGGTGGCGGAGCTGGCGGATCTGTTCCCGCTTGCGGCGGGTGCGGTGGCCCCCGCTCAGGCGGATGCCGGCGACCTCGATGATCCCGTCCGAGGGATCCTCGAGGAAGTTGATGCAGCGCAGCAGCGTCGACTTGCCCGACCCGGAGCGTCCGAAGATGACGACGACCTCGCCGCGCGAGACCGCCATGTCGATGCAGGTGAGCACCTCGACCTCGCCGAAGTCCTTACACAGCTGCTCGATCTTGACGATCGGCGGTGAGTCCGGCCTCGCCTCCACTGCCGTCATGGCGTTTCGTCCCCCATCTGATCGAGCCCGGTCGGGGCGGGTACCACGAAGCGCGGCGGGATGCGCGGGTCGACGGTGCGGATGTATCCGGCCGACAGCCTCTTCTCCAGCTTCGCCTGGAAGTAGCTGAACACGGCGGTCAACGCCCAGTAGAGCCCGGCGGCCACGATGTACGCCTCGAGGTTCTTGAAGTCCCGCTTGCCCATCAGCTGCGCCCTCCGGAAGATCTCGGCCGAGCTCACGGCAACGCCGAGGAAGGACACCAGGGCGGTGTCCTTCATCATGGCGATGAACTCGTTCCCGGTCGGCGGGACGATCACCCGGAACGCCTGGGGCAGCACCACACGGCGCATCCGCTGTTGGTAGTTCATCCCGAGCGCCTCGGCCGCCTCTCCCTGCCCGGGTCCCACCGACTGGATCCCGGCGCGGAAGATCTCCGTCATGTAGGCGCCGTAGTTGAGACCGAGGGCGATGATCCCGGCGACCGCGGGAGCGAGGACGAGGACTTCGGCGAGGCGGTCTGGGAGGCCGGGAAATCGATCGGACAGGTTGATCCCGACCTGAGGCAGCGCCAGGTAGATCAGGAACATCTGGACGATCAGCGGTGTGCCCCGGAAGAATGACGTGTAGAACCCCGACACCCCGAACGCCACCGGGTTGGTGGAAAGCCGACCCAATGCGCCCAGGGTTGCCAGGAGCACCGCAAGCACGATGCCGGCGATGGCGATGATCAACGTGTACTGGAGCCCACCCACGATGAACTGGAGGTTGTCGGCCATCCACGCGGTGTCGAAGCCGGCCACCGAGAAGAAGAACCCGAGGATCAGGAAGATGACCACCCAGACCAGGGCCGTCTTCAATCGGAACGGCACCCGGGCGCTGGCCTGCGACCAGCGCTCGTAGCGGTCGCCGAGCGAAGGCGACCCTGGGTCGAGGTTGGTGGACAACGGCTACTGGGTGGTCAGGTCGACACCGTCGAACCACTCCTCGGAGAACGAGGTGAGGGTCCCGTCGGCGTGCATCTCATCCACGATCTGGTTCACCGCGGCGACCAGGCTGGCTCCGTCGAGCTCCGAGCTCTTGTCGAAGGCGACCGCCAACGGCTCGAAGAACACCGGATCGCCGACGATCTTCACCGGGTTCTCGGCGGCGTATCCCTGGGCAACGGTCAGTGACGTGATCGCCGCGTCGAGTCGGGTCCCGTCGCCAAGGGCCAGGTCCTGGAGGGCGGTCGTATCGGTGTCGTAGCCGGTGATCTCGGCATCGTCGATGATGAAGTCGAACTCGAACCCTTCGATCTCCAGTGTCTTCTGGAGGAAGAAGTCATAGGTGCAGGCGCTGCACACGCCGATGGTGGCGCCGTCGAGGTCGGTGCTCAGATCGGTGACGGATGTGTTGTCCTCGTGCACCATCACCACCGCCGGGGTGAAGTAGTACGGCGCGGTGAAGTCGAGCACCGTCTGCCGGTCGTTGGTGGGGGTCATCGAGCCCACGCTCATGTCCCACCGCCCGTTCCAGGAGCCCGCCGTGATGACATCCCACGCCGGTGCCTCCCAGGCCACCTCGACACCGAGCCGGTTGGCGATCTCGGTGGCGACGTCGATGTCGAAGCCCTCGTACTCCTCGGTCTCCTCGTTGAGCGACGACTGTGGCGGATAGGCCGGGTCGGTGGATACCCGGATCGTCCCCGTCTCGCAGATCTCCGCCAGCAGGTCACCGGAGGCGTCCGTCTCGGCACACACGCCGGCACCGGCGGCGTCCCCTGTGGTGTCGCCACCCGTACCTTCGCTACCGGAGTCGTCGTCTCCGCCACACGCCGCCGCCAGCACCGCCATCACCACCAGCAGCATCAACAGCCATCTTCTCCGCATCGTCACTCCTTCGGTTCGGTGTCCCCTGGGAACGGCCAATGCTCCTTCGATGGGCCGATGGTACTGTCGGCGTCTGTGGAGGCAGTGCCGGATGGTCCTGGTCAGAAGGACCATCGGCCCTCCTCTGCGGACCGGGTTCCGCGGGAGGATTGGGAACGATGTCATCCCCAGCCACCGCGACCGCGCCGGAGCGGATCGTGGTCGACGGCAACGAGGCCGCCGCCCGCATCGCCTATGCCCTGAGCGAGGTGATGGCGATCTATCCGATCACGCCGGCCTCGCCGATGGGTGAGCTGGGCGACGCCTGGGCCCAGGCCGGGCGGCGCAACCTCTGGGGCACCGTGCCCGAGGTGGTCGAGATGCAGTCGGAAGCCGGCGCCGCCGGAGCGCTGCACGGGGTCCTCCAGGCGGGGGCGCTGGGATGCACCTTCACCGCATCCCAGGGCCTGCTGCTGATGCTGCCCAACCTGTACAAGATCGCCGGCGAGCTCACCCCGACGGTGGTCCACGTCGCCGCGCGGACCGTGGCCACCCACGCCCTCTCCATCTTCGGTGACCACAGCGACGTGATGGCGGCCCGCCCGACCGGGTGCGCCATGCTCTGCGCCAGCTCGGTCCAGGAGGCTCACGACCTGGCCCTGATTGCCCACGCCTCGAGTTTGCGCAGCCGGCTGCCGTTCCTCCATTTCTTCGACGGCTTCCGGACCTCGCACGAGGTGGCCACCATCGACGCCATCCCGGACGCCGTGGTGCGGGAGATGATCGACGACGAACTGGTGGCCGCTCACCGGCTCCGCTCTCTGGACCCCAACCGACCGGTGATCCGGGGCACCGCCCAGAACCCGGACGTGTTCTTCCAGGCGCGGGAAGCGGCCAACCCGTGGTACGACGCCACGCCGGGGATCGTCGCCGCCGAGATGGGCCGGCTCGGTGGGCTGACCGGCCGGCACTACGGGTTGTTCGACTACGAGGGCGACCCCGAGGCGGAGCGGGTGCTGGTGTTGATGGGGAGCGGCGCTGGAGCGGCCGGCGAGGCGGTGGCGCGGTTGACTTCGGCCGGCGAGCGCGTCGGCCTGCTCACCGTCCGGCTGTACCGTCCGTTCGCCGTCGATGCCTTCTCGGCCGCCCTGCCCGCTTCCACCCGCGCCGTCGCCATCCTCGACCGCACCAAGGAACCCGGAGCAGTCGGCGACCCGCTCTACCTCGACGTTGTCGCCGCCCTGGCCGAGGCCGGGCGAGGGGACGTCAGCGCCACCGGGGTCCGGTACGGGCTGTCGTCCAAGGAGTTCACCCCGCCAATGGCGGAAGCCGTTCTCGCCGATCTGGCCACCGCCACTCCCCGCCGCCATGCCACCGTGGGCATCCACGACGACGTCTCGGGCTCTTCGCTGAGGGTCGAGTCGACCTGGCACGAGCCTGACTCGACTGTGCGGGCGATCTTCCACGGGTTGGGCAGCGACGGCACGGTCGGGGCCAACAAGAACTCGGTGAAGATCATCGGCACCCACACCGACCTCAACGCCCAGGGCTACTTCGTCTACGACTCGAAGAAGTCGGGGGCGGTCACGGTCTCTCACCTCAGGTTCGGCCCCGACCCCATCCGCTCCACGTACCTGATCGAGCAGGCCCAGTTCGTCGCCTGTCACCAATTCGGCTTGCTGGAGAAGCTCGACGTCTTGGAGCGGGCAGACCGCGGCGCCACGTTCCTGCTCAACAGCCCGTACCCGGCAGAGGAGGTGTGGGACCATATCCCGCGAGAGACCCAGCAGCGGATCATCGACCTCGACATCACGGTCCATACCGTCGACGCCGCCCGCATTGCCGGCGAGGTGGGGCTGGGCAGCCGGGTGAACACCGTCTTGCAGACCTGCTTCTTCGCCCTGAGCGGCGTGCTGCCCGTCGACCGGGCGATCGCCGCCATCAAGGCCTCGATCGCCACCGCCTACGCCAAGCTCGGGGACGTGGTCGTCGAGCGGAACCACGCCGCCGTCGACGCCGCCCTTTCAGGCCTCCACCAGGTCCCGGTGCCTGCGACCGTCACCGCCACCAGGCGGCTCCGCCCGGCGGTGCCCCCCGACGTGCCTGCCTTCGTCGAACGGGTCACCGGGGTGATCCTCGCCGGGCAGGGCGATCGGCTGCCGGTGAGCGCCTTCCCGGTCGACGGCACCTTTCCGACGGCCACGTCCCGGTACGAGAAGAGGAGCATCGCCGACGAGATCCCCATCTGGGAGGCCGACATCTGCATCGACTGCGCCCGGTGCGCGCTCGTGTGCCCGCATGCCGCAATCCGGTTCAAGGTGTTCGACCCGTCGGAGGTGGCGGACGCCCCCGCCGGCTTCCAGACCAAGGCGGGCAAGTCCCGCGACTTCGGCGGGCTGCAGCTCACCGTGCAGGTGGCGCCCGACGACTGCACGGGCTGTGGGGTGTGCGTCGACATATGCCCCGCCAAGAGCAAGGAGGAGGCGAAGCTCAAGGCGATCAACATGCGCCCCAAGGCCGACCACCTCGACGTCGAGCGGGCCAACTTCGACTTCTTCCTCTCGATTCCCGAACGCGACCGGACCGAGGTCGACGTCGGCTCGGTCAAGGGCTCACAAATGCTGGAGCCGCTGTTCGAGTTCTCCGGGGCGTGCGCCGGGTGCGGGGAGACGCCGTACCTGAAGCTGCTGAGCCAGCTGTTCGGTGACCGGGTCGTCGTGGCCAACGCCACCGGCTGTTCGTCGATCTATGGAGCCAACCTCCCCACCACGCCCTGGTCCGCCGACGCCAAGGGTCGGGGGCCGGCCTGGTCCAACTCGCTGTTCGAGGACAACGCCGAGTTCGGGTTGGGAATGCGGCTCGCCCTCGACCAGAAGAAGGCGACGGCCCGGCGGCTCGTCGCCGCAATGGCGGACCAGCTGGGGCCGCTCGCCGCCGAGATCCTCGACGCCGACCAGTCGGGCGAGGTCGGCATCGCCGCCCAACGTGACCGCGTCGAGGTACTCCGCTCCTCACTGGCGACGATGACCGGTGCCGACGCCGGCATGCTGGACGGCCTGGCCGACGCCCTGGTGGAGACCGGGGTGTGGATCGTCGGCGGCGACGGCTGGGCATACGACATCGGCTTCGGCGGGCTGGACCACGTCCTCGCCTTGGGGCGAAACGTCAACATCCTGGTGCTCGACACCGAGGTGTATTCCAACACCGGCGGTCAGGCCTCGAAGGCCACACCCCGCGCCGCCGTGGCCAAGTTTGCCGCCGGCGGGAAGGCCACCGGAAAGAAGGACCTCGGCTTGATCGCCGAGGCCTATGGCGACGTCTACGTCGCCCAGGTGGCGATGGGAGCCAACATGACCCAGGTGGTCAAGGCCTTCACCGAGGCCGAAGCGCACCCCGGGGCGTCGCTGATCATCGCCTACAGCCCGTGTATCGCCCACGGGATCGACATGTCGCAGCAGATGGGCCACCAGAAGGCCGCCGCCGAGTCGGGTTACTGGCCGCTGTTCCGGTACAACCCGGCAGCCATGGCCGCCGGGGAGCCGCCGCTGCGCCTCGACAGCCGGGCACCGACCCTTCCCTTCCGTGAATTTGCCGCCACGGAGGCCCGCTTCTCGATGCTGCAGCGCTCCAACCCCGAACATGCCGAGGAGCTGCTGGCGCGGGCGCAACGTGACATCGACGACCGCTGGCACCTGTACGAGCAGATGGTGCACGTGGAGCGGAGCGCCGTCTACGGGGTGACCGACGATGTCGGCGAGCCTTCCACCGAGGAGCCGGCATGACTCCGGACCTCACCACGCGCTACCTCGGCATGGACCTGGCCAGCCCCCTCGTCCCGTCGGCCTCCCCCCTCACCGGCGACATCGACACCCTCCACGCTTTGGTCGAGGCGGGGGCGGCGGCGGTGGTCCTGCCATCGGTGTTCGAGGAACAGATCGTGCACGATGCCCTGGTCGTGGCCGGCATCACCGATCTCGGCGCCGAGCTCTCCCCCGAGTTCACCGGTGGGCAGCTTCCGCCGATGGAGGCCTACAACACCGGGACCGAGGCATACCTGGGCGGCATCGCCAGGGCCAAGCAGGAGCTCCCGGTGCCGGTGGTCGGGAGCCTCAACGGGGCGAGCTGGGGCGGTTGGTCGTCATACGCCGCCAAGATCCAGGACAGCGGCGCCGACGCCATCGAGCTCAACATCTACAGCATCGCCGCCGACGTCACCCGAGATGGCCGGGAGGTGGAGGACGAATACCTCCACCTGGTGGATCAGGTGCGCCGCCGGGTGTCGATCCCGCTGGCGGTGAAGATCGGCCCGGCGTTCTCGTCCATGGCGTCCATGGCGGTGCGCTTCGCCGATGCCGGGGCCGACGGGCTGGTTCTGTTCAACCGCTTCTACCAGCCCGACATCGATCTCGACACCCTCGAGGTGAAGCCCCACCTCGTGCTGTCGACGTCGGCCGAGCTCCTGCTTCCCCTCACCTGGATCGGCATCCTGCACGGGCGCGTCGAGCTGTCGCTGGCGGCGACCACCGGGGTCCACACCGCCGCCGACGTGGTGAAGCTCGTCCTCGCCGGAGCCGACGTCACCATGATGGCTTCGGCGCTGCTCCGGCACGGACCCGGCCACCTGGCCACGGTGCGGGGCGGGCTCAGCGACTGGCTGGACACCAACGGCTACTCGTCGGTGACGCAGGCGAAGGGAAGCCTGAGCCAGGCCGCCGTCCCCGACCCGACTGCCTTCGAACGGGCCAACTACATGAAGACACTGGTGACGTACGAACGTCACCAGGGGTGAGCCGGCGCCGTCCGGCGACGGTCACCGCTGACACCAGAGGAGCGCCATGCGCTGGATCTACAGGTTCGACGAGGTCGACGAGGCGGAGGCAGCTGTCGGCGGGTCGTGGGAGGCGGTGCGAGCCCTGCTCGGGGGCAAAGGCGCCAACCTCGGCGAGATGTCACGCCTCGGGGTACCGGTGCCCCCCGGCTTCACCATCACCACCGAGGCATGCAACGCCTTCCTGGAGGCGGATGGTGAGCTGCCGCCGGGCCTCGACGAAGAACTGATCAAAGCCCTGGCCCATCTCGAAGACCAGACCGGCAAGGCGTTCGGGGACCCGGAGCGGCCCCTGCTGGTGTCGTGCCGCTCCGGGGCGCGCTTCTCGATGCCGGGGATGATGGACACGGTCCTCAATCTCGGGCTCAACGACCGAGTCGTCGTCGGTCTCGCCGCCGCCAGCGGAGACCCCCACTTCGCCCAGGACTCCTACCGGCGGCTGGTGCAGATGTTCGGCTCGGTGGTGTTGGGTCACCGTGATGAGCTGTTCGAACAGATCCTCGGCGACGCCCGGCAGCGGGCCGGGGTGACCAGCGACACCGAGCTCGGCGCCGAGCAGCTGGCGGAGATCGCCCAGAAGTTCCGGGCCATAGCCACCGGCTTCCCCGACGACCCGAGGGAGCAACTCCGTCTCGCCGTCGAGGCGGTCTTCCGGTCGTGGCACGGGAAACGGGCCCACGACTACCGCAACGCCACCGGCATCGCCCACGACCTGGGCACCGCGGTCAACATCCAGTCGATGGTGTTCGGCAACCTGGGGACGGACTCCGCTACCGGGGTGGCGATGTCGCGCAACGGCGGCACCGGCCACCCGAAGATCGAAGGCGACTACCTGCTCAACGCCCAGGGGGAGGATGTCGTCGCCGGGACCAGGCCGACCGAGGACCTCGACCACCTCGCCCGGGAGATGCCCGACGTCTACGAACGGCTTCGCGAGATCTCCACGGCCCTGGAACGCCACTACCGCGACATGCAGGACATGGAGTTCACCGTGGAACGGGGACACCTGTGGCTGCTCCAGACCCGTGACGGCAAGCGGACCGCCCAGGCGGCGGTGCGCATCGCGGTCGACATGGCCAACGAGGGGTTGATCTCCCGTGAAGAGGCGGTATCCAGGGTCTCGACCGAACAGGTCGACTTCTTCCTCCATCCCCAGCTGGCGGTGGCGGCTCGGGCGTCGGCCATCGCCGAGGGACGCCGTCTGGGGTCCGGGGTGGACGCCTCCCCAGGCGCAGCCGTCGGCATCGTCGCTCTCGACCCCGACCTGGCCGAGCGCTGGCACGCCGAGGGCCGCAAGGTGCTCCTGGTCCGCCCGGAGACCAGACCCGACGACGTCCACGGGATGATCGCCGCCGAGGGCATCCTCACCAGCCGCGGTGGCCGTACCAGCCACGCCGCGCTGGTTGCCCGCCAGTTCGGCAAGCCGGCCGTGGTTGGCATGTCCACCCTCGACATCGACCTCACCGACCGGGTGGTCCGCGTGGGCCGACACCTCCTGGCCGAGGGAGATTGGGCGTCGATCGACGGAACCACCGGCGAGGCGTACGCCGGCGAGATCGAGACCTTCGTCCCCGACCTCTCGGACCCGGCTCTGGTCGAGCTGCTCGGCTGGGCCGACGGGTTCCGCCGTTTGGGGGTGCGGGCCAACGCCGACTATCCCGCCGACGCAATCCGGGCCCGGTCGTACGGGGCGGAAGGGATCGGCTTGTGCCGCACCGAGCACATGTTCTTCGAGGAGGAACGGCTGCCGATCGTGCAACGGATGATCATGGCGGTGAGCCCGACCGATCGCCGGGAGGCGCTCGATCAGCTCCTTCCCATGCAGCGTGCCGACTTCCGCGGCCTGTTCGAGGCGATGGACGGCCAGCCGGTGGTGATCCGGCTCATCGACCCGCCCCTCCACGAGTTCCTCCCCGCCTGGGAGGGGCTGGTCAAGGAGGTGGCCGATCGCAAGATACGGCTGCGGGCCGCCGCATCCCTGGAGGCCATCGACGAGTCGCTGGCGGCCCTGGAGCACTCCGAGCAGCTGGTCCACGCGGTCGAGCGCCTGCGCGAGACCAACCCGATGCTCGGGCTGCGTGGGGTCCGTCTCGGCGTGGTCTACCCCGAGGTCAGCCGGATGCAGATCCGGGCGATCATCGAGGCGGCCTGCGACGTGCGTGACCGCGGGGTCGACGTCCGGCCGGAGGTGATGATCCCGCTGGTGGTCGACGGCGGGGAGGTTGCCTGGATGGCAGCGCTGCTCCAGGAGACAGCCGCCGCCGTGCTGGAGGAGCGAGGTGGTGAGCTGGCGTTCCAGATCGGCACCATGATCGAGACGCCACGGGCAGCGCTCACCGCCGGAGACATCGCCGAGACCGCCGAGTTCTTCTCCTTCGGGACGAACGACCTCACCCAGACCACCTACGCCATCAGCCGTGACGACGCCGAGGCCGGCTTCCTGATGGCCTACGTTCAGCAGGGGGTGTTCGACGCGAACCCGTTCGCCACGTTGGACGACGCCGGGGTGGGCCGTTTGATCGAGATGGCGGTCTCTGCCGGCCGACAGGCTCGGCCCGGGCTGGAGACCGGGATCTGCGGCGAGCATGGCGGAGATCCGGCTTCGATCGCCCTGTGCCACCGCTACGGGCTCGACTACGTGAGCTGCTCCCCGTACCGGGTCCCGGTGGCGCGCTTGGCGGCGGCCCACGCCGCCCTGGCGGCGGCGACGGACTGACGGTCGCTGCGGCGTATCGGGACCTCCCTAGGCTCCGGGGCGATGCGACTGCTCCTGGTGCGCCACGCCGCCACGGCCGAGACGGGCAAGGTGCTGTCCGGCCGCCTGCCCGGCATCCCGCTCTCGCCGGGTGGGGTCGAGGCAGCCGGCGTCGCCGGGCTCGCCCTCGCCGAATCTGCCGCCGTCGCCATCGTCACCTCGCCGATGGAGCGGTGCCGGCAGACGGCCGCCCTCGTGGGGCGGGCGACGGGGCTCCGAGCACGGGTCGACAGGGCCTTCGCCGAGGTCGACTACGGCACCTGGTCGGGAAGGAAGCTGTCCGACCTGCGTCGCTTGGCGGCGTGGCGAACCCTGATGGCGTCCCCGGCCCGGTTCCGGTTCCCCGGCGGCGAGACCCTCGACGAGGTGCGGCAGCGTTCGGTGGCCGCCACCGAGAAGCTGGCCGGCGGGTACCGAGGCGAGACCGTGGTGGTGGTCACCCACGCCGACGTCGTCCGCGCCCTGCTGTGCCACTATCTCGGCATGCCACTCGACCTCCTCCACCGGCTCGAGGTCGGTCCGACCAGCCTCAGCGAGATCGAGCTGACGGACGGTTTCGTTCGCGTGCCCAGGGTGAACCACCACCTGGTGCCGCCATGACGGAACCCCGCCTGGTCGACAGCTTCATCCCCGGGTTCATCGGCGAACCGGGGTACCGCACCTTCTATCTGCAGGTCGACGCCGGAGGCACCCGGTCGTGGTACCTGGTGGAGAAGGGCCAGGTGGCCGCCCTCGCCGTCGACGCCGGTCGCATCCTCGTCGATCACGAGCTCGAAGAGGCCGCCGACGACTTCGAGGTAGGCGAGCTGGCCGTGCCGGACGTCGTGGCGTTCCGCGTCTCCGAGCTCGAGCTCGCCTACGACGAGGGGACCGGCACCGTTGCCGTCACCCTGGTGCCCACCGACGAGGGCGCGGTCTCGGTGACCCACGTGATGAGCACCGCCCAACTCCGGGCGGCGGCGCGGGTGGCGGCCGTCGCCGTGATGTCCGGGCGACCTCGTTGCCCGCGGTGCGGGCTGGCCATGGATCCCGATGGTCACCCCTGCCCGCTGACCAACGGCGACCTGCGGGGGCACCGACCCTGAGCACGGACGCCGCGAGGTGGTGTCCCGTGGTCACCGAGGTCGAGGGTCGGTACGTCGCCGCCTCCAATGCGACCCTGCTGGGGACGACGGCCGACGGCGAGCGGGTCGTCTACAAGCCCGACGCCGGCGTCCAGCCGCTGTGGGACTTCGACCCCCGGACCCTCGGCCGGCGAGAGGTGTGGACCTCCCGCCTGGCCGATGTGATCGCCCCGGGATGGGTGCCCGAGACGGTGATCGGCGACGGGGTATACGGGCCGGGAGCGGTGCAGCGCTGGGTCGACACCGACGACGACTTCGACCCGCTCCCCCTGGTGCGGAGCGGCGACCCGTCCCTGTGGGCACTGGCGGTCCTCGACGTTGTGTGCAACAACGCCGACCGCAAGCTGGGCCACATCCTGCGCCGGTCCGACGGCACCGGCATGGTGGGGATCGACCACGGCCTCACCTTCCACACCGAGGACAAGTTGCGGACCGTGCTGTGGGCGTTCGCCGGGCGCCCGGTCCCAGCAGCCGAGCTCGACCGGTTGCAGGAGCTACGGGCACGGCTGGGCGACGAGTGGGCAGAAGCGATCGGCGACGACCTGGGTGACGACGCCGCCGCGGCGACGGTGGCCAGGGTCGAGTCGCTGCTGGCGCGGCGACACCACCCCGATCCGCCCGGCGACCGCCCGGCATACCCCTGGCCGATCCAGTGATCGATCGGTGGCAACCGGCTCAGCTGCCGCCGGTGGCCACCCCGCCGTCACGGCGTCGATCGGCCACCGCCACCAGCTCACCGTGCCCGTCGGTGAACGCCGCCTGGGCGCCGCCGAAGTACATCGACAGCGGCGGGAAGGCCCGCCGGCCGAGCCCGTCGACCGGCTCCACCGGGATCCCGGGCTCGTGGGCGATGAGGTCGACGCCGTCGAAGACCTCGACATGGAGGCGGGGGTGGTGCACCGCGGCATCGAGCGGCATCCCCAACACCAGGGTGTTGAGGAGGATGGCGCTCAGCGTCGTGGTGATGCGATCGGCGCCGGCGGAGCCGACGGCGATCGCCTTCTCACCGTTGCGGGCCGTGGTCGGCGCCATGTTGGAGATCAGGCGGGTGCCCGGTGCCAGCCCGTGGTACCCGGTGGGATGCAGCTCGAGCTCACCCAGCGAGTTGTTGAGCCAGAAGCCGGTCCCGGGCGGCATCGCCCCGGAGCCGTACCCGGCGGAAACGGTCACCGCGCAGACGGTGCCCTCGCTGTCTGCCGCGGAGCAGTGCGAGGTCGACGGGGACGACAGCAAGCGGCCGATGTCGCCTGCGTTCGCCGCCTCGAGTAGCTCGGTGATGGCGTCGCCGATGGCACCGGGCACGGTGAGCTCCTGGCGCCGGTAGTCGAGCACGGCCCGCTGCACCCGGACGAGGGCGGCGACGTCCGCCTGGCTCCACCCGGTCCAACCGGAGGCGACGGCGAGCAACGCCACCGCCGCCATGGTGGAGCCGCCGACCGCCGGCGGCGGGTTGGTCCGCACCGACCAGCCGCCGAGGTCGAAGCCGAGCGGCCGGCGGCGCAACGCCCTGTAGGCGGCCAGGTCGTCGCGGCCGAGCAGTCCTCCGTCGGCCGCCGCCGCATCGACGATCGCCGCACCGAGATCGCCGCGATAGAGCGCGTCTGTTCCCTCGTCGGCGATGAGCTGGAGCGTGTCGGCGAGATGAGGGACCGAGACGATGTCACCGGCGCGGTACGGCGAGCCGTCGGGGTGATGCAACACCGAGTGGGACTCTTCCTCCCACCCGAACACGGCGTCGTGGGCGAAGCCGAGGTACTCGGCGGCCGGGGGCGACAACGGGAAGCCGCCACGGACCGCGGCGATCGCCGGCTCGAAGAGCTGGCGCCACGGGATCCTGCCGTACAGCCGCCAGGCCTCTTCGAGGGCGGCGTGGATCCCGGGCACCGCCACCGACCCGTACCCCACCACGGTGTCGATGCCGCCGCCATAGTCGAGCCGGACGGGACGCCCCGACCCGAAGGCCTCCGGCGGTGCGCTCCTGCCCGGCATCTCGGCGTACCCGTCGAAGACGGCCGGCTCATCTTCGGCGGCGTGGACCGTGACGAATCCACACGCCCCGGGGGCGACGATGCCGGGGTCGGTGCACATCGTGGTCATGACCGCGGCGACGGCGGCATCGACGGCGTTCCCCCCGGCGTCGGCGATGGCGGCCCCGGCATCGGCGGCGAGCTGCGAGCCGGCGGCGACGGTCACCCTGCCCATGGGGCGAATCTACCGTCGACCGCCGGCCCCGGCCCTCTACCCGGTCGGGTCGCCGGCGGCGGGCTCGACCCGCTTCACCTCGTGGGCCACCACCTCCATCCTGCTACGACGGCCGTCCGGCGTCTCCCAGAACCGACGCTGCACGTTGCCGGTGAGCCAGACGTGGTCGCCCCGCACCGGCGGCTTCCGGACCAGGCTCCCGGGTCGGGTCCCACATGGTCACCGGGATCACGTCGATCCGCTGCCGGGGCTCAGTGAGCCGGATCGTCACCAAGAGGCGGAGGGCGGTGGCTCCGGACTCGTAGGTGCGATATTCGGCGTCGGCGGCGAGCCGCCCCTTCAGGACGACGAGGTTCACGTCGATGAGGTCGGCGGTGGCCTCGTCGGGTTGCCCGGAGCCGGCGCGTTCGGCGGCGCCGTCGAGCTTGCCTCCACTCTTCGTGGATCGCTTGGCCCGGGCCGGCTTGTCGTCCGCAGCCCGACTTCGTGCCGAGGCGGCCTTCCGGGTCGGGGCCGGCTGCTTGGTCTCGCCGGTGGCGGCCCGGTCGGTTGCGGGGCCTTTGGTCGCTCGCTGGCTGGTGCGGGGCATCACGCATCTCCCTGGTCGGCGGGGAGTGCGGGTTCATGCAGGAAGGTATCGCCTCGGTGTGACACGAACGCGCCAGGGCCGATCCCGCCCTGGGCCGGGCAGCCCGGATGGTGGCCTCAGCCTTTGGAGATGAGGGCCTCGAGCTCGTCGATCCCGGGGAACGCCGGGTCCTTGATGAGGATCGCCGACCGAATGGCTCCGGCCCTGGCGACGTCTCCCCGAAGGGCGGCGACACGGGCGGCGACGTACCAGACCCGCAGGTCCTCCTCGAACGGATTTCCCTGCATCCGGCCCGGGTCGACGAGCGCCCATGCCCCGTCGAGATCGCCGCAGTCGATGAGGTGGGAGGCGTACACCACCCGGCCCTCCTTCAGCACCGCCGGCTTACCGCCCCGTTGCTGCAGCGTCTCCCAGGCGGCTCGGACGTCGGCGGGTCGGTCGAGGGCGCGGAGGGCGTCCATCTCCACCGGTACGTGGGTGGTCTCGCCGGAGAGGCGCCGGTAGGCGCGCAGCTCGGTGAGTGCGGTGTGCCAGTCGCCCGCCCGGTAGGCGGAGATCCCGAGCGTCTCCCGGACGGTGGCGTCCCGAGGAGCGAGCTCCTTGGCGGTCTTGGCATGGCGGATCGCCCGGCGATAGGCGCCGTCGGCGAGTGCCTCCGATGCCTCTCCCAGCGCTTCGAGGGCACCCGCCACACGGCTCGCCGGGGTGACCCTGGCGAGGTCCTCGATGACCCAGTTCGGAAGGTTGGCGGCGGCGCCGGTGAGGTCGCGCCTGCGCTTGGCCGGAGCGGGGTGGTCGCCGTGCTTCGGGTCCGTGGTGCGAGAGCCTCGACCGGTCCCCGCCCCGCCGGAACGGGCCTTCCCCGAAGCCGTGCCGGCCCCCGGCTTCGGCTTGCCCGAGCCATGCTTCCCGGCCGGCTTCCTCGCCGGTCGTCCACCTTCGGACGACGATCGTTCGCGCTTGTCGGCCACGGCTCTCCTCGGTCGGGTCTGCGATCGGCTCGATCTGGTTCCCTGGGTCGCCTGGTTCTCTGGGTCGCCTGGTTCGCTCCCGGAGAGCGTAGGGCTCGGCACGCGACGAGGGGCCACCCATCGCTGGGTGACCCCTCGTCCAATGATGCTCGGCGGCGACCTACTCTCCCGGGGCCCTACGGCCCAAGTACCATCGGCGCTGGCAGGCTTAACTTCTGTGTTCGAAATGGGAACAGGTGGGTCCCTGCCGCCATGGCCACCGAAACGGATCGAGAGCCCTTGAGCCCTCCATAGCGAGCACGAGAGAGTCGTCGGTATTCAAACCCAAGCCCTCGACGTATTAGTACCAGTCAGCTCCACACATTGCTGTGCTTCCACTTCTGGCCTATCAACCTGGTGTTCTGACCAGGGGTCTTACCCGGTTAATCCGGTGGGAGATCTCATCTTGGAGACGGCTTCGCGCTTAGATGCCTTCAGCGCTTATCCGTTCCGGACGTAGCAAATCAGCCGTGCCCTTGGCAAGACAACTGACACACCAGAGGTCCGTCCATCCCGGTCCTCTCGTACTAGGGACAGATCTCCTCAAATCTCCTGCGCCCGCGACGGATAGGGACCGAACTGTCTCACGACGTTCTAAACCCAGCTCGCGTGCCTCTTTAATGGGCGAACAGCCCAACCCTTGGGACGTGCTACCGCCCCAGGATGAGACGAGCCGACATCGAGGTGCCAACCCCCGCCGTCGATATGGACTCTTGGGCGGGATGAGCCTGTTATCCCCGGGGTACCTTTTAGCCGTTGGCCTTGGCGCATCCACATGCCGCCAAGGGATCATTAGGCCCTACTTTCGTACCTGCTCCACTTGTAGGTGTCGCAGTCAAGCTCCCTTGTGTCCTTACACTCAACGCCTGATTGCCGACCAGGCTGAGGGAACCTTTGGGCGCCTCCGTTACACTTTAGGAGGCCACCACCCCAGTGAAACTGCCCGCCAGACACTGTTCCTGATCCGGATAACGGACCGAGGTTAGAAGACCATCATGAGAAGGGTGGTATTTCAACGGTGGCTCCACCACGGCTAGCGCCGTAGCTTCGTAGCCTCCCACCTATCCTACACATCACATGACGAACTCCAATGTCAAGCTGCAGTAAAGGTCCCGGGGTCTTTCCGTCCTGTCGCGGGAAGTGAGCATCTTTACTCACAGTGCAATTTCGCCGAGTCTCTGGTTGAGACAGTGCCCAAATCGTTGCGCCATTCGTGCAGGTCGGAACTTACCCGACAAGGAATTTCGCTCACGAGCTCCCCATGTCGCCATGAGGCGTGGACCATATCTTCATCTCACGATCGGAGGTGAGATGGTTGGCGTATGGCCTCTGAGGATTCCAGGTATCGAGACCGCTGACGACGATTCATCGTCTCGGTCACCAGAGCGATGGTGCGGAGGCCCTCGATCTCGAGGTGCATCCCGGCGTCCATCGCACCGACGACCCAGGCGAACTTCTCGAAGTCCGCCCGCTTCGCGGTGATCAGTGGGTGCTCTTCGAAGAACGGGATCACCCGTTCGATGAGGTCTGCTCGCCGCTTCACCGAATACCGCATGAGCGGTTCTCGGTGGTTGTCATTGCGACGACTCTCGATCAGATGTCCGCATCCGAAGCGCTGTCGCAGCGCCTCGAGTGCCGACCGGGAACTCGCCGCCTGCGTGACCGAGAACTCGTGCTGGACCTGCCAGCCGAGTCGGCACACATGATTGCGAACCACCGCGATCGAGAAGCATCCCTCGCCGTCGACGAAGCCGACGACCCACTGCTCGAAACCTGGCCTTTCCTGCTGATTGCCCGCACCGAGCGGATTGTCACTGTCCATGCCGGCCCCACTCTAAGGAGTGGGTGTGACACGGCTAGTACCGTCGGATACTCGGGGTTTCCAGCATATAGCCAACTGCGACTCCAGACGTCACCGCCTAGAAGGGCAACACCTGCTGCACGCAGGTTGATTACCTTAGGATCCTTATAGTTAGGACCGCCGTTTACTGGGGCTTGAATTCGAAGCTTCGCCCAAAGGGCTAACCTCTCCTCTTGACCTTCCAGCACCGGGCAGGCGTCAGAGCGTATACGGCGTCTTGCGACTTAGCACGCTCCTGTGTTTTTAGTAAACAGTCGCTTGGGCCTGGTCTCTGCGGCCCCCTCGAGCTCCGGACGCGAAGTCCTTCACTCTACCGGGGCGCTCCTTCTCCCGAAGTTACGGAGCCATCTTGCCGAATTCCTTAACCAGAGTTTTCTCGCTCGCCTTAGTATTCTCTACTTGTCCACCTGTGTCGGTTTAGGGTACGGGCACCATGTGAGCTCGCTAGAGGCTTTTCTCGGCGGCATAGGATCAGTGGCTTCACCTGAATCGGCTCGGCATCGCACCTCGAGCTCATGAGGCCCGGATTTGCCTGGGCCTCGCTCCGCATGCTTACCCCGGGTACAACCAACGCCCGGGTCCACTCACCTTTCCGCGTCACCCCATCGCTGACCTAGTACCGACTGGTTCGGTAGGCCCCGAAGGGCTTTCCTTAGCAAGTCGGATTCGGTCTGGGCGCGCACATGGTGGTACGGGAATATCAACCCGTTGTCCATCGACTACGCCTTTCGGCCTCACCTTAGGTCCCGACTAACCCTGGGCGGACGAGCCTTCCCCAGGAACCCTTGGACATCCGGCGGAGGAGATTCTCACTCCTCATTCGCTACTCATGCCGACATTCTCACTCGAGCGGCCTCCACGGCTGGCTTCCGCCGCCGCTTCCCTGGCCGCTCGACGCTCCTCTACCGATCTCTTCCCCTGGACGTGGGTCCCTCGGGAGTCCACGCCTGGGTTGAGAAGAGATCCCGCAGCTTCGGTGTAGTGCTTGAGCCCCGTTACATCATCCGCGCGGAACCACTCGACCAGTGAGCTGTTACGCACTCTTTAAAGGGTGGCTGCTTCTAAGCCAACCTACTGGCTGTTTGGGCAATTCCACATCGTTCCCCACTTAGCACTAACTTAGGGACCTTAGCTGGCGATCTGGGCTGTTTCCCTTTCGACCATGAGGCTTATCCCACAAGGTCTGACTGCCATGCTTGGCGCATTGGGATTCGGAGTTTGACTGGGTTCGGTAAGCTTGTTGGCCCCCTAGCCCAATCAGTGCTCTACCCCCAATGCGGAACGCATGACGCTAGCCCGAAAGCTATTTCGAGGAGAACCAGCTATCGCCGAGTTTGATTGGCCTTTCACCCCTATCCACAGGTCATCCCCCCAGTTTTCACCTAGGTGGGTTCGGGCCTCCACGAGGTCTTACCCTCGCTTCACCCTGCCCATGGATAGATCACTCGGCTTCGGGTCTATGACACGCGACTTGACGCCCTATTCAGACTCGCTTTCGCTGCGGCTCCACCTCTCGGCTTAACCTTGCCACGCATCGATAACTCGTCGGCTCATTCTTCAAAAGGCAGGCAGTCAGGATCCGAAGACCCCTCCTACTGCTTGTAAGTTGCCGGTTTCAGGTACTATTTCACTCCCCTCACCGGGGTGCTTTTCACCTTTCCCTCACGGTACTGGTCCGCTATCGGTCGCTAGGGAGTACTTAGCCTTACGAGGTGGTCCTCGCAGATTCACACGGGATTTCACGGGCCCCGTGCTACTTGGGAACACCATCGAGAGGCTCGAGAGATTTCGCCTACGGGTCTGTTACCCCCTATGGCGCCGCTTTCCAGACGGCTTCGGCTATCTCCGAGCTTGGTAACTCTCTGACGGATCCGATGCTCCGTCTGACGGGTCCCACGACCCCCACATGGCAACACCATCGGGCTATCACACCATGTGGGTTTAGGCTCTTCCCGTTTCGCTCGCCGCTACTCAGGGAGTCGCTGTTGCTTTCCTCTCCTCGGGGTACTGAGATGTTTCAATTCCCCCGGTTACTTCTGCTGGCCCTATGTGTTCAGACCAGAGTGACTGGGCATTACCCCAGCCGGGTTTCCCCATTAGGACATCCTCGGGTCGATGCTTGCTTGACAGCTCACCGAGGCTTATCGCAGCCTGCCACGTCCTTCTTCAGCTCCTAGCGCCAAGGCATCCACCGACAACCCTTTGTAGCTTGGATTGCACAGAATACTTTGACTTCTCGTGCTCGCTATGCAGTTCTCAAGGGGCGTCGAGGTCGACGAAGCCGGCCCCGCCTGTTGGCTGGGCCGGCAACGGACTCCCTCACGACTGAACAGCGTGCCCGACGTCGCCGACGCACCGGTCCTCCGACGGCTCGATCGAACATCCCTCCCCTGGTGGGGAGCGAGCTCACGAGACTGCGGTGGCACGATGACGGTGCGACGCCGAGTAACCAGCATATCCACTAGGTGCTTCCGAGCCGGCCTTTCGGCGGCTCGAGAATGCTCCTTAGAAAGGAGGTGATCCAGCCGCACGTTCCCGTACGGCTACCTTGTTACGACTTCATCCCAGTCACCGATCCCACCTTCGGCAGCTCCCTCCACAAGGGTTGGGCCACTGACTTCGGGTGTTACCGACTTCCGTGATGTGACGGGCGGTGTGTACAAGCCCCGAGAACGTATTCACCGCGGCTTTGCTGATCCGCGATTACTAGCGACTCCGGCTTCATGGAGTCGAGTTGCAGACTCCAATCCGAACTGAGGACGGCTTTAAGGGATTCGCTCACGCTCGCGCGATCGCTGCCCGTTGTACCGCCCATTGTAGCATGCGTGCAGCCCTGGACATAAGGGGCATGATGACTTGACGTCGTCCCCGCCTTCCTCCGAGTTGTCCCCGGCAGTCTTCTACGAGTCCCCGGCATTATCCGCTGGCAACGTAGAACAGGGGTTGCGCTCGTTGCGGGACTTAACCCAACATCTCACGACACGAGCTGACGACAGCCATGCACCACCTGTCATGGGCGCAAAGCACCCTGTGTTTCCACAGGTAGACCCATGATGTCAAGCCCAGGTAAGGTTCTTCGGGTTGCATCGAATTAAGCCGCATGCTCCGCCGCTTGTGCGGGGCCCCGTCAATTCCTTTGAGTTTTAGCCTTGCGGCCGTACTCCCCAGGCGGAACACTTAATGCGTTAGCTGCGGCACGGCAGACGTGGATAAGTCCGCCACACCTAGTGTTCAACGTTTACGGCGTGGACTACCAGGGTATCTAATCCTGTTTGCTCCCCACGCTTTCGCTCCTCAGTGTCGGTACCGGCCCAGTGAGCCGCCTTCGCTACTGGTGTTCCTCTCGATATCTGCGCATTTCACCGCTACACCGAGAATTCCACTCACCTCTACCGGACCCTAGTCACAGCAGTTTCGACTGGCCTCCCGGGGTTGAGCCCCGGACTTTCACAGTTGACTTGCTGAACCACCTACGAGCCCTTTACGCCCAATAAATCCGGACAACGCTTGCCCCCTACGTGTTACCGCGGCTGCTGGCACGTAGTTGGCCGGGGCTTCTTCTGGAGGTACCGTCATTTTCGTCCCTCCTGAAAGCGGTTTACAACCCGAAGGCCGTCATCCCGCACGCGGCGTCGCTGCATCAGGCTTTCGCCCATTGTGCAATATTCCCTGCTGCTGCCTCCCGTAGGAGTCTGGGCCGTGTCTCAGTCCCAGTGTGGCTGATCGTCCTCTCAGACCAGCTACCCGTCGAAGCCTTGGTAGGCCGTTACCCCACCAACAAGCTGATAGGCCGCGAGGCCATCCTGAAGCAGCGGACTGTTTGCTCACCAGACCATGCGGTCCGATGAGATCATCCGGTATTAATCCGGGTTTCCCCGGGCTATCCCGGTCTTCAGGGCAGGTTCCTCACGTGTTACGCACCCGTTCGCCGGTTTCCCCGTCCGCTCCTTACGGATTGGACGGTTCTCCCTCGACTTGCATGCATTAGGCACGCCGCCAGCGTTCGTCCTGAGCCAGGATCAAACTCTCCATCGAGAGTTGTTGAACCTGATTCCGATGTCGCCGAAGCGACGGTGGAGTCAGACTCAAAGGTCGTCTGCACCAGGGGACGGAAACCCCAGCTCCTCGGCGAACCGAGGGATGCAGACGGTTGGCTTGTGCTGCGCCGACCAGAGGGCAGCCCGCACGAGGCGGGTCGCCATGGAAGGCGCATGCTGGCTTTTGGCACGCTGTTCAGTTGTCAAGGAGCCCGTAGCCACAGAGGTCGGCGCGTGACGCTCCTCCATGGCCCCTGATCCTTGTCCGCCCAGACGTGGGCGTGCAAAGCAACCGGCTCGCGAGCCGGCCGCTGGGCGGATTGTGCCACAGGCCGGTGTGCTCCGCAAGTCACTGCGCAGCCCCGACCGGCCGCGCAGCCGACGACAGATAGGTCAACCGTGGCGACGCCTCAGGTGTTCCCGCCGTTCCCGCGGACCTTGCCGGCCAGGTAGAGCACGCCGATGACGAGGCCGGCGGCGACCAGGAACCAGAAGATGCCGACGATGAACCCGAACACACCGCGCAGCAGCCACCAGGCGGCGATGGCGACGGCGAGGACGATCAGCACGTTGGCGAGCACGTTGCGGGTCTTGTTCACAGCCTCTCCGGCTCCTCCACCGAATGCCGAGGTCGGTGCCGGGTCACGACCGCTCGACTCGCACGAACCGGCGCTTCCCGACCTGGACGATCCTACCGACCACCTCGTCGGCGGGAAGGCGCTCGGCCGACACCGGTGTGCCGTCGATCTTGACCGCCCCCTGCCCGATGAGCCGGCGCACCTCGGTGCGCGACCTGACCAGGCCGGCGCGCTCGAGGAGCTCGGGGAGCCCCACCTCGACCGCATCGGTGGCGATGGCGACGACTTCGACGTCTTCGGGCGCCAGGTGGCCGACGAACAGGCGATCGAACGCCGCCTCGGCTTCCTCCGCTGCCGGCGCACCGTGGTACAGCGAGACAATCCGGCGTCCCAGCAGCCGCTTGGTCTCCCCCGGATGGCGGACACCGGCGGCGACGTCGGCGACGATCGACGCCGCCTCGACCTCTCCGGTCCCGGCGGCGAGCACGAACCACTCCTCCATCGCCTCGTCGGGGATGCTCATCGTCTTCCCGAACATCTCCTCGGCGGGGTCGCGGACCGAGATGTAGTTCCCGAGGCTCTGCGACATCTTCCTGGTCCCGTCGGTGCCCACCAGCAACGGCACGGTCATCGCCGTCTGCGGCGGCTGCCCGAACCGCTCCTGGATGGCCCGACCCATGGCCAGGTTCCACAACTGGTCGGCGCCGCCCAGCTCGATGTCTGCTGACACGGCTACCGAGTCGTAGCCCTGGAGCAGCGGGTAGACGAACTCCACGAGCGAGATCGGGCGATGGGCGCCCCATCGCTCCCTGAAGTCGCCGCGTTCGAGGAGCTGGGCGACCGTCACCGCCGAGGACAGCTCGAGGACACCCTCCATGGTCATCGGGGCCAGCCACTCGGAGTTGCGCCGGATCTCGAGCGGCTCGGGGAGGAGGAGGTCGCCGACCATGTCGAGGCAGCGGGCGGCGAAGACGTCCACCGCGTCGGCGTCGAGACGCTTGCGGGTCTCGTCACGACCACTGGGATCGCCGACCCGGGCGGTGAAGTCGCCGACGATCAGCACGGCGAGATGGCCCAGTTCCTGGAACCGCCGCAACAGCCGGAACACGACCGCCCATCCCAGGGTGATGTCGGGGGCGGTCGGGTCGATGCCGAACTTGACCCGGAGCGGGCGACCTTCGTCCAGCAACCGGCGCAGCCCGTCCTCGGGCAGGATCGTGTCGATGCCCTGCACCAGGTGATCGAGTTGGCGGTCGACGGGGAGCATCGGCAGGTACCTCCGGGGCAGCGAGGTTACCGGCCGGCCACCGAGACGAAGCGCCACGGTCGGTCGGTGGCGCGAGTGATGCCGATGCGGGGGGTGGTGGCGTACCCAGAGCTCAGGGCCGCGGCGGGCGAGCAGCCGTACCGGCCCGCCCAGCACCGAGGTCCCATTGTGATCCCCGGTGACGCCGAGGGCGGCGCACAACTTCCCGGGCCCGTCCGCCAGATGGTCGATCCGACCCCGCCGGCGTTGCATGAGGTCCTCGCCGACGAGTGCCCTCCCACCACGGAGCAGGACCGCCCCTGGAACGCCGCGGGGACCGGTGACCACGTTCATGCACCAATGCAGGCCGTACGACCGGTACACGTAGAGGGTCCCCGGCGGACCCCACATGGGACGGTTCCGCGGCGTGGGGCCGTTGGCGCTGTGACTGGCAGGGTCCCCCGGCCCGGCGTAGGCCTCCACCTCGTCGAGCACGACCTCGGTGAGCTCCCCTCCGAAGCGGGTGCGGACCCGCATCCCGAGCAGCCGCGGGGCGACCGTGACCGGGTCGTCCCCGAGCAGCCCGCGCAGCGAGCCGCCGGTCACCCGGTGAGGTGGAGCGGCGATGTCCCGGACAGCATCAGGAGGGCGGCCAGATCACACCTCCCCCCGGAGTGTCGCCCCGGTGGACGAGGTCACCACGTCGACGATCGCTCGCCGCACCGGGGCGAGCTCCCGGTCGGTGAGGGTTCGGTCGGGGGCGCGCAGGGTGAGCCGCACGGCGATGCTGGTGCGGCCCTGCTCGACCGGTCCTCCGGTGAAGACGTCGAACACCCGCTGCGCCTCGAACAGGTCGCCGGCACCCCGCCGGATGGCCGCCAGGAGCTCGCCGGCCGACGTCGCCGGGTCGATCTCGAAGGCGAGGTCGAAGATGTTCGGCGGGAAAAGGCTTGGGGGCATCAGACGCCACACCGGCTGCTCGGCGACCAGTGGGGCGATGGCCATCTCCCCGACGGCCACCCGACCGGGGAGCCCGGCTCGCTCCGCCACCGAAGGGTGCAGCTCGCCCACCACCCCTGCGACGGTGTCGCCCACCATGACCTCGGCGGCTCGACCCGGGTGCAGCTCGGGTGCCGAGCCCCGGCGGATCACCGCATCGGGAACGCCCATGGCGGCCACCAGCCCCTCCCACAGCCCGGTGGCGGTGCGCACGTCGACCGGACGGCCCGGACCGGCGAAGTCGCCTCCGTCCGCCCCCACCCGGATGAACCCGAGGTGCTCGGGCTGGTCCGGGATGGGGCCTGGGCCGCGACGGAACACGGTGCCGGTCTCGAAGAGGGCGACGTCCTCGATGTGCTGGTTGACGTTGCGGGCGGCGGCGGAAACCAGCCCGGGCAGCAACGTGGTGCGCATCACCCCGTTGCCGTCGTGGAGCGGGTTCACCACCGCGATGCCCGAACGGCGAGGGTCGTCCTCGGGCAGGTCGAGGGCGTCGAGATCTGCGGCGCCGATGAACGAGAGAGTCAGGATCTCGGAGTAGCCGGACCCGGCCATGAACCGGCGCAGCTTCGCCTTGCGGGCCTCGACGGGGGGGAGCCCGCCACCGAGACCGGTCCGCACCCTGTCGGGGATCCTGTCGAACCCGGCCAACCGCCCGATCTCCTCCACCAGGTCGATGGGTCGCTCGACGTCGCGTCTGCGGGTGGGAACGGTCACCATCAACGGGTCCCCGGCGGTCACCGCGAATCCGAGGCGCTCGAGCAACTCCTTCGACTCACCGGGCTCCAGCGTGATCCCGAGGTGTCGCTCGATCTCGTCCTCTGCCAGGGCGATCGTCCGAGGTTCGATCGGGCTCGGGTAGGCGTCGACCCGGCCGGCGACCACGGTCGCCCCGGCGGTGGTGACCAGGAGCTGGGCGACCCGGTCGGCGGCGAGGTGGCAGAAGTTCGGATCCGTCCCGCGTTCGAACCGGGCCGAGGCTTCCGACCGCAGGCCGAGGCGGCGGGAGGTCGCCAGGATGGCGGGCGGGTCCCAGTAGGCGGCCTCGACGAGGATGCGCGTCGACCCGTCGTGGATCTCGGTGTCGGCGCCACCCATCACCCCGCCGATGGCCACCACCCGAGCTCCATCGGCGACGACGATGTCACCGGGCAGCAGCTCCCGGTCCTGGTCGTCGAGGGTCATCAGCCGCTCCCCCGCCACCGCTCGTCGCACCACGACGGTCTCCCCGAGGCGGTCGAGGTCGAAGGCGTGCGTGGGATGCCCGAGCTCGACCATGGCGTAGTTGCTGGCGTCGACCACGTTGTTGATCGGACGGATCCCGGCGTGACGCAGGCGGAGCCGCATCCACAGCGGCGAGGGGCCGACGGTGACATCGCGCAGCTGGCGCCCGACGAAGCGGGGGCAGGCGATCGGGTCGTCGATCATCACGGAGACGGCCGACGCCGGAGGCGACTCGTCGACGTCGATGGTCGGCTCGGCGACCTCGATGCGGTAGTAGGCGGCGAGCTCCCGAGCGAGGCCCAGCACCGACATGCAGTCCGGCCGGTTGGGTGTGATCGCCACGTCGAAGAGCGTGTCGGGCAGGTCGAGCATCGCGGCGAAGTCGGACCCGAGCGTCGCCGCCGTCTCCGGAGAGTCTTCGTCGAGGACCATGATCCCGGCGTGCTCGTCACCGAGGCCCAGCTCCTTCTCCGAGCAGATCATCCCGTTGGAGGCCACCGACCGGATGCTGCGCCGTTCGATCGTCGCCTCGCCGAGCCTGGCGCCGGGGAGCGCCACCGGCACCAGCGCCCCGACCTCGAAGTTCCACGCCCCGCAGACGATCTCGGAGTCGCCGGCCGGGTCGCCGACGTCCACGGTGCACACTCTGATCCTGTCGGCGTCGGGGTGGGCGGCGATCGCGGTGACCCGGCCGATCACCACCCCCTCGAAGTCGGCGGCCACGTGCCGGTACGCCTCGACCTCGTGCCCCATCGACTCGAATGCGCCGGCGATCTCCTCGGGATCGGCCGTGGGCAGCTCGACGAAGTCGGCCAGCCAGCGCATGGTCAGCCTCATGAGACGGGCCTCGTCGAGCCATGCCCCATCGACTCCGGCTTCATCGGAACTGGCCCAGGATGCGGAGATCGGGGTCGAAGAGGTGGCGGATGTCGCTGACCTCGTGACGGACCATGGCCACCCGATCGGCACCCATGCCGAAGGCGAAGCCGGTGACGGCTTCGGGGTCGTAGCCGACGTGCTCGAACACCGCCGGGTGGACCATCCCGCACCCGAGCATCTCGAGCCACGCCCCTCGGTAGAGCACGTGCATCTCGGCCGACGGCTCGGTGAACGGGAAGTAGTGCGGCAGGAACTTGACCTTCGCCGTCGACCCGAACATCTCCCTGGCGAAGTGGGCGAGGGTCCCCTTCAGGTCGGCGAACGTGATGTCGGTGTCGACGGCGAGCCCCTCCACTTGGTGGAACACCGGCGAGTGGGTGGGGTCGAGCGGGTCGCGACGGAACACCCGGCCGGGCACGACGACGTGGATCGGCGGGGGGTGCTGCTCCATGTATCGGGCCTGCATCGGTGAGGTGTGGGTCCGCAACAGGACGCTCTCCTCGACGTCGCCGTAGTCGAGGTACAGGGTGTCGGTCTCGGCGCGAGCCGGGTGGCCCGGCTTGAAGTTGAGGGCGGTGAAGTTGTACCAGTCCGTCTCCGCCTCCGGGCCGGTGGCCACCGTGTACCCCAGCGTGACGAAGACGTCGACGATCTCGTCCATCACCGTTCGGATGACGTGCTCGGTGCCGGGCACCGTCGGGCGCCCCGGCAGGGTGACGTCGACGGCGTCGGCGACGAGCCGGGAGGCCCGCTCGATCTCCTCCAGCTGGCCGCGCCGGGCATCGAGCGCGGGCGTCAGCACGGCAGTCGCCTCGTTGACCAGGAGTCCCAGGCTGCGGCGGCTCTCCGGATCGAGCGAGCCGAGGGTCCGGCGAGCCTCGGCGATCGCCGAGGACCTGCCCAGCAGGTCGTCCTCGAGGCTCTGCAGGGCATCGAGCGACTCGACCCCGGCGATCCGGGCCGGGGCATCGTCGATCATCTGGCGCAGGGCGGCTGCCGTCTCCATGGGTTGGGGAGCTTATCGGCTGGCATGCGCCGCACGGTTCAGGGAGCGCCCCGGCTGCACAACCCCGATGCCGGCCGCCGCCTCATCGGCGGCCCTCTCGCAGCGAGCGGAGGTGGTGCATCATCACCCCGGCGGCGACGGCGGCGTTGAGGCTCTCGACCCCATTGCCCAGGCGCAAGGTGACCGTTCGGGCGCCACCGACGACAGCTTCGGGAAGCCCGTGTGCCTCGGAACCGATCAACAGCGCCACCGGACCGGTGACGCCCATCCGGTCGGCATCCTCGCCGCCCTCGACCACTGTCGCCAGCAGGGCTAGCCCGGCTGTCACGACCTCTCCGAGCGGGTCGTCGCCGAGCTCGGTCACCGTGGTGCGGAACTGGGTGGCTGCCGCCGCCCGCACCGCCTTCGGCGACCACACGTCGGTTGCCTGGCGGGTGACGGCGACGTCGAAGCCGAATGCGGCCGCCGAGCGCACGATCGCCCCGGCGTTGCCTGGATCCGCCACGTCCCAGAGGACCACGGTGTCTCTCGGCCTCAGGGCAGCCGAGGGCGGCACGGTCGCCACGGCCAACGGCCCCCTCGGGTGGACGGTCCCCGCCATCCGGGCGAGAACTGCTTCGGACACCAGCGTCACCGGTGCCGCCACCGCGGCGGGAACGTCGGCCGGGTCGAGGGCGAACACCTCGATCAACGACGCCCCGGCCCGGGCGGCGTCGGCGATCTGGGCCGGGCCTTCGATGAGGGTGACGGACTCGGCGCGGCGCCGGCCCGGCTGGTGGAGTCGCCCGACGGCAACGACCCGGGGGTTGCGGACCGAGGTCAGCATGGGCCCGGCGATGGAGTCTCCTCGGCGGCCGCGGATGCCGTCAGTGGGCGGGCGACGCCGACCTGGCCACCTCGACCAGCGCCTCGAAGGCGTCCGGGTCGTTGACCGCCATCTCGGCCAGCATCTTGCGGTCGACCTCGACGTCGGCCGCCTTCAACCCGGCCATCATCTGCGAGTAGGTGCTGCCGTGGAGACGGGCCCCGGCGTTGATCCGGGTGATCCAGAGGCGACGGAAGTCACCCTTGCGCGCCCGACGGTCGCGGTAGGCGTACTGGAGCGAGTTGAGGTTCTGCTCGCGTGCGGCCCGGTACCGCCGGCTGCGCGCCCCGGTGTTGCCGGCGGCGCGCGCCATCACCTTGCGGCGCTTCTTGGCGGCGTTGACCGATCGCTTCACTCTCGCCATGAGATCTCTCCTACTTTCCCAGCAGCCTGGCGGCGCGCCGGGCGTTGCCGCCGGTCAGGACGGTCTCGCCCTGGACGCGGCGCCACCGCTTCCCACTCTTCTTGTGCCGGTTGTGACCCCGCCATGCGTTGCGCCGGCTGATCTTCCCCGACCCGGTGACCTTCAGCCGCTTGGCGGCGCCCCGGTGTGTCTTCTGTTTCGGCACGTCACACTCTCCTGCAATGGTGACCCTCGGGTCACCCCTCGTTCTCCTCGGCAGGCTCCTCGGTCTCCGCCTCGGGCTGGTCGACGGGCTCCGCCACCGGTTCGGCCTCGACCAACTCGGGCTCTATCGCCTCGACCTCAACCGCCTCGACAGGTTCGGGCTCGGCCGAGTCCACTCCGGCGGGCTCGGCAACAGCCGGTAGCTCGACACTCCCGCCCGGGACCTGGCCATCGGTCGCCTGCAGTCTCACCTTCTTGACCGGTGCCAGCACCATCGTCATCTGCCGGTTGTCCATCGTCGGCGCCGTCTCCACCGTCCCCTGCCCTTCGATGGCGGCAGCCAGGCGGTCGAGGACCTCCCTGCCCAGCTCGGGGTGGGTGACCTCTCGACCTCGGAACCTCATCGACACCTTCACCTTGTCGCCCTCGCCGAGGAACCGCTCCACCCTCTTTCGCTTCACATCGAAGTCGTTCTGCGAGATCTTCGGGCGGAACTGGACCTCCTTGATCACGGTCCTGGTCTGCTTCTTGCGAGCCTCGCGCGCCCTCACCGACTGCTCGTACTTGAACTTCCCGTAGTCCATCATCCGTACGACGGGTGGCTTGGCGTCGGGCGCCACCTCGACGAGGTCGAGACCGAGCTGATCGGCCAGCCAGCGGGCTTCTTCGATGCTCTTCAACCCGATCTGGCCCCCGTCGGGGTCTACCAGCCGGACCTCACGGGCGCGGATGCGCTCGTTGACCCTCGGTTCTCTGGTTGTGATGCGGTACCTCCCGGGGCAGCCTGCTCGTCGTCTCGATCCCGACTGCGCCCCGTCGCACCGGCCTGGCGGCCATCGGAAAGGGGCAGCACGTGCGCGCTGCCCCATCGGGTTCGATGACCGCGGCGCACCTCGTGGCGGTGGCCGGGTGGGAGGCAGCGCCCCCGCTTGCATGTCGGTTGTGAGCCGGAACTATAGCTGCGTTTGATGCCCGGGAGATCCGGCCTCGGCGCCTCCAGCGACGACACCAATGACGACCAGGCGCCGAGGTCGGCCCTCCTCCGCACGTGGGGCCCCTACCCCACGGCGGCCGTCTTGTCGCCCGGGCCTACCCGGCGGCTGTTACCCGGGGACGGGACGGAGGCGGCGGAGCACGGCGGCGGTGGTCGCCGCTGCTGATGCCGCCTCTGCGCCCTTGTTGTCGGCGCCCGGTAGCGAGCGGGAGACGGCGTGCTGCGGGTCGCGCACGGTGAGCAAGCCGAGCCCGACGGGCACCCCGGTGTCGAGCATGACCCGCATCAGCCCGTCGCAGGCCGTGCGGGCCACGTGCTCGTAGTGATCCGTCTCCCCGGCGATCACCGCCCCGAGGGCCACCACGGCGTCGTGGTCGGCACAGAGCGCGGCGGCGGCGACGGGGAGCTCGAATGCCCCGGGGACGTCGACGACCGTCACCGACGCCACCCCGGCGGACTCGAGCCACCGCAGGGCGCCGTCGAGCAGCCCGTCGGTCACCGAGGCGTTGAACAGCGCCCGGACCACCCCGATCCTGAGCTCGCCGAGGTCGGCGTCGATCGCGGTGGCGGCGGCGTCGACCCTCACCTACCCGCTCCCATCGGAGGCCCCTCGTCGTCGATGATGTGACCCAGCTTGCTCCGCTTGGTGGCCAGATACCCGGCGTTGTGGGGGCCGACACCGACCACGTGCGGCACACGGCGGGAGACCGTGATGCCGTACCGCTCCAGCTGGCGGCCCTTCTCCGGGTTGTTGGTCATCAATGCCACGCTCGACACCTTGAGCGCCGCCAGGATCTGGGCGTCCAGGGCGAAGTCACGGTGGTCGGCGTCGAACCCGAGAACGGTGTTGGCCTCCACGGTGTCGTGGCCCTCGTCCTGGAGGCGGTAGGCGGCGAGCTTGTTGAGCAGCCCGATCCCCCGACCCTCGTGCGACCGGTTGTAGACGACGATCCCGACCCCGGCGGCGGCGATCCGCGCCATCGCCGCCTCGAGCTGGGCGCGGCAGTCGCACCGCTGCGAGCCGAGCACGTCGCCGGTGAAGCAGGCCGAGTGGACCCTGGTGAGCACGTCCTGGCGACCGGCGACGTCACCCATCACGAGGGCGATGTGCTCGGACCCGTCCACGGTCGAACGGAACCCGAGGGCCCTGAAGTCGCCGTAGAGCGTGGGGAGCCGGGCCTCGCCCTCGGCGACGACCAGCGACTCCGTCCGGCAACGGTGCTCGATGAGCGTCGGCGATCGACAGCATCGGGATGCCATGGGCCGGCGGCGAAGTCGTCGAGCTGCGACCCCCTCATCATGGTGCCGTCGTCGTTGACCAGCTCACAGAGCACCCCGACCTCGGAGAGCCCGGCCAGGCGGAGCAGGTCGACCGTCGCCTCGGTGTGGCCGGGTCGGACCAGCACCCCGCCCGGGGTGTACCGCAGCGGGAACACGTGACCAGGCCGGGCGAACTCGCCCGCCTCCGAGCTCCGGTCGGCCAGCGCGCGGATGGTGGCGGTGCGGTCGGCGGCCGAGATCCCGGTGGTGGTGCCCTCCAGCAGGTCGACCGACACGGTGAAGGCGGTGCGGTGTGCCTCGGTGTTCCTGCCCACCATCAGCGGGAGCGCCAGGGCGTCGATCCGCTCGCCGGTCATGGGGACGCAGATCAACCCACTGGTGTGGCGGATCATGAAGGCGAGCTGGGCGACGGTGGCGGACTCGGCGGCGAGGATGAGATCGCCCTCGTTCTCGCGGCGCTCGTCGTCGACGACCAGGACGAACCCGCCGGCGCCGAGAGCGGCAACGGCGCGCTCCACCGCTTCTCGGGTCTCTGGCGCTCCCCCGTCCCTGGAAGGCGGCCCGGTCATCGGACGGCGCCCATGAGTCGTTCCACGTACTTGGCGATCACGTCCACCTCCAGGTTCACGGTGTCGCCAGGCCGTCGCCGCCCGAGCACCGTGATGTCGAGGGTGTGCGGGATCAACGCCACCTCGAACCAGGCTTCGTCGTCGTCACCGACCGAGGTCACCGTCAGGCTCACCCCGTCGACCGTGATCGATCCCTTCTCGGCGACGTACCGGGCCAGCGACCGGTCGAGCCCGATGCGCAGCCGCCGACCGGCTCCTTCGTCGCTCGTCGAGATGACACGGCCGGTGCCGTCGACGTGGCCCTGGACAACGTGACCGTCGAAGCGGCCGGACGCCGCCATGGGGCGCTCGAGGTCGACGGCGTCGCCCTCCGAGAGGTCGCCGAGGTTGGTCCGGGCCAGCGTTTCGGCCACCAACTCGACGGTGACCCGTGGCCCGTCGAGCACGACGGCGGTGAGGCATACCCCGTTCACCGCCAGCGAGTCGCCCACCGCCATCCCGCTGACCGTGCCCGGGGCGGAGAGCACGATTCGGGCGCCCTGGTCGGCCGCCTGCACCGCCTCCACCACCCCCAACTCGGCGACGATCCCGGTGAACATCAGGGCACCGTCCCGGTGACGCGGATGTCGTCGCCGAGCCTGGTGACGGCGTCGACCTGAGCGCCGACGATGTCTCCCAGGGTGCCGAACACGCCGTCGAACATCGGCCGGCCCACCCCTCCGGCGAACCGCCCCGCCAGGTAGAGCACGAAGCGGTCCACCAACCCGGCATGGAGGAGCGACCTGGCCAGGGTCGGTCCCCCCTCGGCCAGGAGGTCGACCACCATCCTGGCCCCCAGGTCCTTCACCACGGCGTCCAGGTCGGGGATTTCGACGGTCTCGACCGCGCCCGGGCTCGCCGCCCGGCCGAGGCGGTAGACCAGCGGGTCCCTGGCGTACAGCGCACGGGCGGCGGGCAGTGGACGATCTCCCGCCACGACCACCGGACGCGGCTGGTTGCCGGTGAACCCGGGCAAGCGGACGTCGAGAGACGGATCGTCGGTGCGCAACGTGCCGGCCCCGACCATCACAGCATCGGAGGCGGCCCGCAGCCGATGGGCGTCGGCCCGCGCCTCCTCACCGGTGATCCAACGCGAGGTGCCGTCGGCGGCGGCGGTCTGCCCGTCGAGCGTCGCCGCCAGCTTCAGGGTGACCAGCGGCCGGCCGGTGCGCCGGTGGTGGAAGTACCCGGGATCGACCTGTTCGGCGTCGAGACCGGGCACCCCCACCTCTACCTGGACCCCGGCCGCCCTCAGGGCGGCGATGCCCGCCCCGGACACTCGGGGGTCGGGGTCGGGGGCACCGACCACCACCCGGGCGATGCCGGCCGCAATCACCGTGTCGACGCACGGCGGGGTGCGCCCGTGATGGGCGCACGGCTCGAGGGTCACCACCAGCGTGCCGTCCCGCGCCTCGCCACCGGCCCCGCCGAGTGCCAGGACTTCGGCGTGGGGAAGGCCGGGTCGCTCGTGGGCGGCGACGGCGACCACGCTCCCACCGGGCGAGAGGACAACGGCGCCGACCCTCGGGTTGGGATGGGGTCGGAACCGGGCGGCGGCCTCCGCGGCGCGCTCCATGGCCCACAGCCAGGGCTGCGGCCAACCGACTCGGTTGCCGTGGGCGCCAAACGGCACCACGCCCTCCTTCTCCCATCCGGACTCTCACCGTCGGTCCCGGAGTTCCACCGGGTCCACCCCTGGAGCCGGTCCGGCTCCGTGGGGGTCGCGGGCTTTCACCGCCGGTCGGGGATTTCACCCTGCCCTGAAGGGGGCTCTGTTACTGACCGGGCGAATGCTACACACCGTCGACGGCGAAGGCGGCGGGCCTCATTCGAGATGACGAGCGGCGGCTCATTCGGTGCGCCGGTCGATCCGGAGATCACATCCCGGGTGCTTCTTGGCGTGTTCCTTCATCTCGGCGGCGATGGCGGACGCCTCCCATTGCGATTCGAGCCGGCGCCGGGAATTGGTGGCCACCCCGACCGAGAGGGAGGCAACCGGGTGCAGCCGCTCCTCGCCCAGCCTGTCGGAGACCGTGATCCCGCCCCTGGCCAGGTCGGCAGCGTCGTACAGACCGCCGATCCCCTCTTTCCAGGTCTCGAAGACCGCGGCGAAGAAGGGCTCCACCCGATCGGGGCCGAGGGCCACGACGAAGTCGTCCCCGCCCACATGCCCGACGAAGGCGTCGGTGGTATCGCCGGCGGCCTGGCGCAGGCAGCGGGCACAGAACGTGATCACCCCGTCGCCACGTAGGAACCCGTAGGCGTCGTTGATCGCCTTGAAGTCGTCGATGTCGACGTGCGCCACCGCCAGGGGCTCGTCGGCGGCGATTCGCCGGCCGAGCTCGGCGGCGATCGCCCGGTTGCCGGGCAGGCCGGTGAGTGGGGAGAGGTCGCGCATCTGCCAGGTACGGCGGAGCACGGTGTGGATGCGGGCCTCCAGCTCGTCGGAGTCGAACGGCTTCACCACGTAGTCGTCTGCACCCATCCGGAGGGCCTTGATCGCCTCGCCCACCCGCCCTCCGGCGGTGAGCACGATCACCGACACGGGGGCGTCTCGCCGGTCGCCGACGATCCGGCGGAGCAGGTCGAACCCGTCGCCATCGGGCAACATCACATCGAGCAGCACCAGGTCGTGGCTCCGCTCCCCCAGCTCGGCCAGGGCGGCGTTCTCGTCGGGGACGACGTCGACGGTGAATCCGGCGGCGCCGAGGCGCTCACCCAGATGCCGGGTGAGGTCGGCATCGTCGTCGATCACCAGGATCCGTTGCCGCATGCGGCTCAGGCCGGCGACGTCAGCCGAGGCACCGCCGGCGGCGGGCCTCCCAAACCTCCGTACATGGCCCTCTTCACCCCTCCGCGGCTCGGCGCAGCTCTTTCACGGCGGCCACCGGGTCGGCCGCGCCGAAGATGGCGCTGCCCGCCACGAACACGCTCGCCCCCGCCCTGCGGGCGGCGCCGACGGTGTCCGGGCCGATGCCTCCGTCGATCTCTATATCGACCTCGAGGGCTCGCTCATCAAGGGTTTCCCTCAGATGACGCACCGTGTCCAGGGCGGTGGGTATGAAGGCCTGGCCGCCGAAGCCGGGGTCGACCGCCATGACCAGCACCAGGTCGCACAGCTCGAGGAACGGGAGGACCGACTCGGGGGGTGTCGGCGGGTTCAGCACCAGCCCGAAGCCGAGCCCGGTCGACCTCGCCCGCGCCGCCGCCGCCGTCGGGTCCGGGTACGCCTCGATGTGGATGGTGACCAGGTCGGCGCCCGCCTCCTTGAGCGGCTCGAAGTACGCATCGGCGTTGGTCATCATGAGATGGCAGTCGAAGGGGAGGTCGGTCACCCGCCGGATCGACCGGATGACCGGTATGCCCAGCGACACGTTGGGCACGAAATGCCCGTCCATGACGTCCACGTGGAGGAGGTCGGAATGGGGGGCGACGGCGGCGATCTCCTCGCCGAGCCTGGCGAAATCGGCGGCGAGGATCGACGGGGCGATCTTGACGGGGCGGGGGGACGGCACGGCGGCAAGCGTACCCGGGCTGCCGCCCGGCGACCGGGAAGCAGCCTGCCGGTTAGCCTGCGGCGATGACCGAGCTCGGCACGATGGAACGGCACCGGGTCGTCCCGGGGTCCGCCGTCGACCTGGCGGCCCGGGACCCGGACGACAAGTCCGGCTTCGACGGCGGCAAGGCGGAGGGTCGCCGGCACCTGGAGGGTCTCCGACGAGCGCCTGGAGGTGGCCCAGGAGCTGTTCTGGGCCGACGGGAGGCACAGCCTGCTGGTGGTGCTCCAGGCCATGGACACCGGCGGGAAGGACGGGACGATCCGCAAGGTGTTCTCCGGGGTCAACCCGCAGGGGGTCAAGGTCCACGGCTTCGGCGTCCCCAGCGAGCTCGAGCTGGCCCGCGACTACCTGTGGCGGGTCCACGCCCGCACCCCCGGCGACGGCGAGATCACGGTGTTCAACCGGAGCCACTACGAGGACGTGCTGGTGGTGAGGGTCGAGGGTCTCGTACCCGAACGGGTCTGGCGCCGCCGCTACGACCACATCGTCGCCTTCGAGCAGATGCTGGCCGACGAGGGCACCGCCATCCTCAAGTTCATGCTCAACATCTCGAAGGACGAGCAGGCGGCCCGGCTGCAGACGCGTGTCGATGACCCCTCCAAGCACTGGAAGTTCAACTCGTCCGACCTGGAGCATCGCACCCGTTGGGACGACTACATGGCCGCCTACGGCGAGGCGATCACCCGGACGTCCACGGATGCGGCCCCCTGGTATGTCGTTCCCGCCAACCGGAAGTGGTACCGCGACCTGGTGGTGGCGACGACGATCGTCGAGACGCTGGAGGCCATGGACCTCCGCTATCCCGAGCCGGCCGCGGGCATCGAGGGCACCGTCGTCACCTGAGCCCGTTCGGTGCGACCGGGATCGCACCGGTTGACGAGTTGGATGGTAAGTGCTAACTTACGGTTCGTGACGACTTACCATGTATTCGACGCCTTGGGCGACCCGAACCGCCGGCTGATCCTCGACCGGCTGCGCCAGGGCCCGGCCCCGGTCGGTGCGCTGGCCGCCGGGTTGCCCATCACCCGACCCGCTGTCTCCCAGCACCTCAGAGTGCTCGAGGGAGGAGGGCTGGTCAGCCACGAGTCGGTGGGAACCCGCAACGTCTACCGCCTCGACCCGGCCGGCCTGATGGCACTCCGCGAGTGGCTGGACGCCTTCTGGGGGTCGGCGCTCGACGCCTACGCCCGGCACGTCGAGTCCCTGTCACCGGACGCTTCAGCCACCGGCAGCACCGATACCACGCCGACCGAACCGGCCGATGGCCGGCCTGAAAGGAGGGGGCGATGAGCTCCATGGAACAGCAGACCGTGCAACCGCTGGTCAAGACGGTGGTGGTCCGGGTCGACGTCGTCACCGCCTTCTCCGCGTTCACCGGCGAGCTCACCGCCTGGTGGCCTCTGGCGACCCACTCGGTCGGCGAGGACACCGCCGAGCAGGTGTCGATGGCACCCATGATCGGCGGCGAGATCGTCGAGACCTACGACGGCGGCAAGTCCACGGTATGGGGGACGGTGACCGAGTGGGACCCGCCCAACGCCGTCGCCTTCACCTGGCACCCGGGCCGCGGGGAGGATGAGGCGACCTCGGTGAAGGTGGCGTTCGGCCCGGTCGAAGGTGGCACCGAGGTCACCCTGACCCACGCCGGCTGGGGCTATCGGGAGGACGGCAGGAGCGCCCGTCTGGGCTACGACACCGGCTGGGACATCGTGCTCGGGCGCTTCGCCGGATCGCTGGCCGGCTGAGCCCGCCGGGCATCACCGAGGGGATCTGACGAGGTCCGTCCACGACTCGGTTCACCGGTCGACGAGAGCGGGCGACCCGCGCCGCCCGTGCATCCACGCCGACCCGGGCTGCGATCGCCGGCCCGCCGCCACCACCTCGAGCAGTGCCAGCCCCCCTTCCGCGGTGCCCAGCACCGGGAGCCCGTCGAGGCGCTCGATCGTCACCGGCGTCGGGGCCTCTGGGCACGTCGGCGGCGCGTAGCACCCCGAGCCGGGCGCCCTCGAGGGCGACCCAGGCGCCCGGGCGGGGATGGAGTGCCCGCACCGTCCTGGCCAGGACGGCGGCCGGGAGGTCGGGGTCGAGTCGTGCCTCCTCGGTGGACAATCGGGGGGCGTAGGTGGCGGCGGTGTCGATCTGCTCGGCCGGGAGGAGGGAGCCTGCCAGGTAGTCGGGCAGGTGGTCGGCGAGCAGCTGGCCTCCGAGATCGGCGAGCCGTGCGGTGAGCGACCCACCCGTGTCATCCTCGGCGATGTCGGTCTCGTCGACGGCGATGATCGGCCCGGTGTCGAGGCCCTCGTCGAGACGCATCAGGCTGACCCCGGTGAGGGTGTCGCCCGCCATGATCGACCGCTCCACCGGTGCCGCTCCCCTCCAGTGGGGAAGCAGCGAGAAGTGGACGTTGACGAAGCCGACCCTGGTGGACGCCAGTGCCGAGCGGTCGAGAAGGCGCCCATAGGCAACGACGACACCGACATCGGCGCCGGTCTCGCCGAGAACGGCCGCCAGCTCGGCTGCGGTGTCGGGTTGCTCGACGGGGAAGCCCCACTCGAGGGCGGCCACCTTCACCGGAGGGGCGGCGGCGGCGCCGCTTCGCCCCCGCGGCCGGTCGGGTCGGGTGATCACCGACGCGATGTCGATCACCTGGGTGAGTGACGCCAAGGAAGGGATCGCCGCCGCCGGGGTGCCCAGGAAGACGGCTCGCATCAGCCGCCCCGAGTCAGAGGAGCCCGCGTCACGTCGCGCCGATGTCCAGCCCGAGCGCCTCCCGGCGCAGGTCGCGCAGCGCCGTCTTGCGGGTTCGCTTGGGGAGTCGCTCCAGGAGCAGGGTCCCGTTGAGATGGTCGATCTCGTGTTGGAGCACCCGTCCCATCAGCTCGTCTCCGGCGCGCTCGATCGGGTGGCCGTCGAGGCCGATGCCCTTGGCGGCGGCATAGGCGGGGCGGTCGATCGACCAATACCTGCCCGGGACCGACAGGCAGCCTTCCTCGAATGGCCAGTCGTCGTCGCCCACCTCCGTCAACTCCGGATTGATCATCACGAACGCTCCGTCACCGACGTCGGCAACGAAGATCTGCTTGGACACACCGATCTGCGGCGCCGCCAGCCCGAGCCCGGGGGCGTCGTACATGGTCTCGAGCATGTCGTCGACCAGGCGCTCGAGCGCGCTGGAGATGTCGTCGACCCGGTCGGCGACCAGGTTGAGCACCGGGTCCCCGAAGGTCCTGATCGGGAAGAGGGCCATCTGCCCGGGGAGCATAGAGGGACTGCCGGTGCGGTCACCCAGCCGGTGTGTCGCCTGGAATCGGTCAGAGGCGAACCGGGTCGACGTCGATGCGAACCCTGATCCCGCGGTCGCGCCACGACTGCACGACCGGCCGCAGGGCCAGCTTGAGCGGTCGGAGGTCACCTCCGGATACCAGCCAGCGAGCCCGGGCGCCGGCCGGGGCAGGACCGTGGACATCGACGCCGGCGGCGGCGGCGCGCAGCTCGATGTCGGCGGCCCTCGGGTCGCCGGCGATCTCCACCGCCATCAGCTCGCCGGCCGGCGGGTAGCCGACCGCCCTCCGCTCTTCGAGCAACGCCTCCAGGAGCGGGAGCGGGCGGCCGCGTCGCAGCGCCTCGAAGACCCGGTGGCCCGGCTGGGCGGTCTGCACCAGGCAACGGCGACCCCGACCCCGTCCGACCGTGGTCGCCACCCGCGCCAGGGTGCGCAGGGCATCCTCTTCGGCGCGGTAGTGCGGGCCCAGCACCAGCCCGTCGGCGTCGACCACCACGGCCAGGTCGACCATGCCGACCGCGGGCAGGTCGGCCTCGGTGCCCACCAGCACCTGGGCCTCCCGGCCGCTTCCGGTTTCCTCCCCCACCATCGCCACCATGGCCCTGACCCGTCGTCGCAGCTCGGTCACCACCCGCCCGGCGCCCGCTCCGAGAGCCTGGAAGCGTGACCGCCCGCAATCGCCGCACGAGCCGAGATCGGCGCCGCAGCGCCGGCAGGCGAGGCTCCCGGTGGCGGCCGCACCGCAGGCCGGGCAGGTGCGCAACGTCCCGCAGGCCACACAGCGGAACGCCGCCGCCTCGGTACGCCTGGTGACGAACACGAAGACCGTGCCCCCGCCACGGGCCACCGCCGCCAAGGCCCGCACGGTGGCTTCGAGCAGCACTCCCGACCCGGGAGGCTCCTCGGCCCGGTCGACCACCTCGACCAGCGGCCAGGTCCTGGTATTCGGCTGGTGGACCTCGACGCCGGAGGCCAGCGCCTCGACGGTGGGGACCGGGCCGGCGAGCACCGTGGCGAACCGCTCCGCCGCCGACCGCCGTCGCACCACGTCGCGCACACCCACCGTCGGGGTCTGCGGCGACTTCATCGCCGCCCGACCCTCTTCGACGACCACAAACAGCCCGGGGCCACCGAGGTGCCACAGGGCGATCTCGCGGGTGCCGACGACGAGCTGGCCCTCGGCGCAGACCGGTGCGGCCCAGGCCCGGGTGACGGCGGCGGCGGGCTCCGCCGAGGTGCCGATCCAGGCGACGATGCCCAACGCCTCGCTCACCACCTCGGCAAGGGTGTGCGCTTCGGCCACGGTGGGCATGACCACGGCGACCGGGCGGCCGGAGGCGAGGACCGGGGCGACCAGCCCGGCCACCGGCATTCCCCATGGCCCTCCGCCCACCAGGTATTGCGCCGGAGTGCGGCCTGCGGGGTCGCGGTCGGCCCACCCCTCGAGCGGGGCGGGGACGTGGCGTGGTGTCCCTTCCGGGACCGCTACCCGACGGGGCACGTTGGGCGGCGCCGCCTTGGACAGCATCACGGAGAACGGGGCGACGTAGTGGACCGAGGCCCATCGCATCGTCTCGATCAGACCCCTGGAGAGGATCGGGAGGTCGCCCACCCGACCGAGCACCGGGCGGAGCGAGGAGGGGTCACCGTCGCGCTCCTCGACGACGAACCCGCGGGTGCGGCGACCGGCCAGCGGGACGCGCACCATCGAGCCCAGGGTGATCCCGTCGAGGTCGTCGGGCACGGCGTAGCGGAACCCTCCGTCGACGGCGAAGGTGGGGACGTTGGGGACGACCCGGACGATCCGGGTCAGGGAGCGTTCCCCCGCATGGCGACGACCCGGTCCCACAACCGGTCGGCCACCTCTCGTTTGGTCAATAGCGGCCACCGGTCGGTGACGCCGTCCGGGGTGATGACAGCCACCTGGTTGGTCTCGGTGCCGAACCCGGAGGCGGGGTCGGAGACGTCGTTGCCCACCAGGAGGTCGACCCCCTTCCGTCTGGCCTTGGCGACCGCCTCGTCGAGCGACCCGGTCTCGGCGGCGAAGCCGACGAGGAAGGGACGGGGCTGCATCCTGGCGACGCCGGCGAGGATGTCGGGGGTCGGCTCCAGGGCGATCTCGGGCGGCCCGTCGGTGCGGCGCAGCTTGCCGGTGGACGGGTCAATGGGCCTGAAGTCGGCCACCGCGGCGGCGAGCACCGCCACGTCGGCGTCTTCGGCGGTCTTCCACACGGCGGTCGCCATCTCGTCTGCGGTCTCCACGGCGAGCACGGAGATGTCGGGGTGCTCCGCCGGGGCCACCGTGGTGACCAGCGTGACCGCCGCTCCCCGCTCGGCGGCGGCGAGGGCGATGGCGTTGCCCATCCGACCGGAGGAACGGTTGCCGATGAAGCGAACCGGGTCGATCGCCTCGCGGGTGCCCCCGGCGGACACCAGCACCCGCCATCCGGTGAGGTCGCCTCCGCCCAACACCCGGTCGAGGGCGGCGACGATGTCCTCGGGCTCCGCCAACCGGCCCGGTCCCTCGTCACCTCCGGCCAGGACACCGGTTTCGGGGCCGACCATGTGGTAGCCGTCGGATTGGAGGGTGGCCACCGTGCGCCGGGTGGCCGGGTGCTCCCACATCTCGGTGTGCATCGCCGGCGCCAGCACCACCGGCTTCCCCCAGGCGGCGAGCACGGTCGCCGACAGGGCGTCCTCGGCGAGACCCGTGGCGATCCGGCTCAGGGTCGCCGCCGTCGCCGGGGCGACGACCACGGCGTCGGCCCATCGGGCGAGCGTGGTGTGCGGGCTGACGTCTTCCGCCCCGAACAGTCCGATCACCGGGGCGGTGCCGGTGACGGCGGCCAGCGTCTGCGCCCCGACGAACCTGGTGGCGCTCTCGGTCATCACCGTGCGCACCTCGGCCCCGGCTTCCACCAACCGGCGTGCCAGGTAGGCGGCCTTGTAACCGGCGACCCCGCCGCTGACGCCGAGGACGATGTGGCGGCCTCGCAGCATCAGCGCGACACCCATGCAGTGCGGGCCCATGTAGTCCAGGCCCGGTCGCCGATGCCGGGGTGGTCGGGAGGGATCAGGCCTCCGGCTCCTCCTCGACCTCCCGGTCGATCACCACCTTGTCGTTGTCGATCTCCTCGAGGGCGATGGACAGCGGCTGGCGGGACAGGGTGTGGACCTGAGGTGGGACGTACCCGCCCAGGCCCTCGCCCAGCTCGTTGTAGTAGGCGTTGATCTGGCGGGCTCGACGGGCGGCGAGCACGACGAGACCGAACCGTGAGTTGGTCTTCTCGAGCACACGGCCGATGGGAGGCTCGATCATCGTCGGCGATCTCCTGGTGGATACGGGTGTCTCGCCCGCGGCTGCGGGGAGGCACCCATCATAGCCCCGTCCGGCCTCGTTCCTGGCCCTCTCCGCCGTCGTGCAGGGCTCGGATGGACCGAACCTGCGCCAGCAAGAGGTCCACGACAGCTTCCACCGGCATCGTGGAGGTGTCGATCACGACGTCGTAGTGCCCGGTGTCCAGGTAGTCGACGCCGTAGTACCGGAGGTAGCGATCGGCCTCCGACGTCGTCCGCTCGACGAGAGCGGCCTCCGTGGCGGCCCGATCGACGTTCTCCCGCTCGGTCTCCCGCATCGAGGCGTAGATACGCCCGGCGGCGACGTCCGTCCTCACGTCGAGGAACACCTTCACCGACTCGGGGATGAAGTGCCACGCCATCCGTGAGTCGATGACGAAACTCTCCCCGGTGGCGCCGAGCCGGACGGTGCGGGCATCGATCTCGGCATCGATGGAGGGATCGACCTCGGCGACCCGGGACAGCTCGAGGATCGACATGCCGCGTTCGGTCGCCATCTCGCGCATGAAGTCGCCCGCCGACACGTGGCGCAGCCCGAGCCGGGTGGCGGCCTCCTTGGCCACCACGCTCTTGCCGGAGCCGGGCCGGCCCGAGATGGCGACAATGAGCGGCCTCGCGTCGGGGTCGGCCAACCGCCCTCCCGATCAGCCGAAGTGGTCGAGCAGTGCCTGGCGCTGGCGGGAGCCGAGGCCTCGCAGTGTCCGGGTATCGTGGATCCCGATCTCCTCCATCAGACGCTTCGCCTTCACCTTGCCCATCCCGGGCAGGGCGACCAGGAGTGGCGTCACCTTGGTCCCGGCGAGTACCGGGTCGCCCTCGGCGCGGTCGATCACCTCGCCGAGGGTCAGGCTGCCGGTGCTGAGCAGCTCCTTGATCTCGGCCCGATGGCGCCGGGCGGCGCGGGCCTTCTCCAGGGCGGCTTCGCGCTGCTCGGGTGTGGTCTGCGGCAGCATGCTCCCCTCCGTCGGGTCGGTTGTGCCCAGGTTAGGGGCGGTCACGCCGACCCTCCGGTAATCGATCCGATCCCCCGGCGGTCATCCAAACCGATGACCCCCGACGGGTCGAGGGAGGCGACGATGGCGGCGACGGCGGCAACGGGGTCGGCTGCCTCCACGATGGGACGCCCGATCACCAGCCAGTCGGCGCCCCTGGCCAGGGTGTCCGCCGGGGTGCCGGTGCGCCGCTGGTCACCGGCGACCGAGCCTTCCGGTCTGATGCCGGGAACCACCTTGAGCAGGCGGGCGGCGACGTCGTGCACGACGCGCACCTCCTGCGCCGAGCACACCACCCCCTCACACCCGGCGGCGTCGACGAGCCGTGCCAGCCGGGAGACGAGCTTGCCGGGGCTCAGGTCGACCCCGATCTCCTTCAGCGCCGGCCCGTCGAGGCTGGTGAGCACGGTGACGCCGAGCACGCCGCAGCGACCCGACGACCCCCTGGCGGCCCCCGCCACCGCCGCCTCCAGCATCTCGACCCCGCCGGTGGCATGCACGGTGACCCAGCGTGCCCCGATCTCGCCGAGCTTGGCTGCGGCGGCTTCCGCCTGGGAAGGGACGTCGTGGAGCTTGGCGTCGGCGAACACCGGCTTGCCCAGGCCCGCCAGGGCGGCCACCGTCCCCGGGCCCGGCCCATGGAGGAGGCGTAACCCGATCTTGAACCCCCCGACGTATGGGGCGAGGTCCTTCGCCAGACGCACCGCCCGCTCGGCGGTCGGCATGTCGAGGGCGACCAGGATGGGCGGGTCGGTGCGGCTCACCCCGTCGCCCCGCCCACTGCGGCACCGGTGAGGTCGGCGACCCGGGCCACCCCGTGCTTCCGGCACCACGAGGCCAGCTGCCGCCGCACCCGTTCCCCGACCCGGGGCGAGGCGAAGTGGGCGGTGCCGATGGCAACAGCCGACGCACCCGCCATCAGGTACTCGACCACGTCCTCCCCGGTTCGTACCCCACCGCCGCCGACGATGGGGAGATCCGGCAGGCCGAGTCGCACCTCGAGCACGCCGCGCAGTGCGATGGGTTTGAGCGGGGCCCCCGACAGTCCTCCGACGCCTCCGGAGAGGACCGGTCGTCGTTGCTCGATGTCGATCCCGGCTCCCCACACCGTGTTGGTCAGGACCACCCAGTCCGCCCCCGCTCCCGCCACCGCGGCGGCGACCGCCACGATATCCGGGGCGTTGGGCGACAGCTTGGCTCCGATCGGACCGGTCACCCGCTCTCTCACCGCGGCCACCACGGCGGAGGCGGCGACCGGGTCGAGGGCGAAGGGCATCTGCCGCGCCCCGTCCGGCGCGTCCAGGTTCGGACAGGACAGATTGACCTCGACCGCGGCGACCCCGGCCGCCTCGAGCCGGGCGGCCACCTCCCCGAACTCGTCGGGCCGGTGACCAACCGCAGACCCCCACACCTCCACGCCTGCCGAGCCGATCCGAGGGCCGACATCGGCGATCCAGGCGTCGATCCCGGCGTTCTGGATACCGATCCCGTTCAGCATCCCCTGCCCCGCCGGCGCCATCCGTGGCGCCGGACGGCCAGGCCATGGCTCGATGCTGACCGATTTGGCCACCGCTGCCCCGTAGACGTCGAACGGGGCGGTGGCGGCGAAGTCGACCACCGACCCCACCGTCCCGGAGGCGGCGATGAGGGGCGAACGCAACCGGTGGCCCCCCAGGGCGACGGCCAGGTCGACGTCCACGGCGCTCACCCGGTGGCGACCTCGGCGGCAGACCGGTGGTGTTGCTGCAGGCTGACGACCTGGACCGCTTCGTCACCGCAGCGCAGGCTCTCCACCAGCAGTCGCCCGCCCCGGACGGTGGTGACACAGGGCACGTCGTGGCGGGTGGCGGCGGCCCTGATGAGCGCGGCGTCCCCGCGGGAGCGCGACCCGCCCGGGGTGTTGATCACCAGGTCGATCTCCCCCAACTCGATGAGCCGCACCGGGTCGTATGGACCTTCGCCCACCTTGTCGACATGGGTGACGGCGACGCCCTGGCTCGCCAGGTGGCCGGCGGTGCCGTGGGTGGCGAGCACCCGGAACCCAAGCCCGGCGAGGTCCCTTGCCAGCGATGCCGCCGCCGGCTTGTCGCGATCGTCGAGCGACAGGAACACCGTCCCGGACGTCGGGATGACGTGCCCGGCGCCCCGCAGTGCCTTGGCGTAGGCCCCACCGATGGTCGGCGCCCAACCCATCACCTCGCCGGTGGCCCGCATCTCCGGGCCGAGCACCCTGTCCTCGGCGGGGAACCGCTTCCAGGGCAGCACCGCCTCCTTGATGGCGACCCCGAGGTGAGCGGACCGCGGCGACGGCAGGATCCCGGCGGCGCGCAGGTCGGAAAGGGCCGCCCCCATCATCACCCGGGTCGCCACCTTGGCCAGCGGCACGCCGGTTGCCTTGGAGATGAACGGGACGGTGCGCGACCCACGGGGGTTGGCCTCGAGCACCCACACTTCCCCGTCGCGGACGGCGAATTGGATGTTGAGCAGTCCTCGGACCCCGAGCCCGAACGCCAGCCGGCCGGTCAGGTCGATGATCCGCTCCACCTCGTCGGGGGTGAGCGTCTGGGGAGGCACGACGCAGGCGGAGTCACCCGAGTGGACACCGGCCTCCTCGACATGCTCCATCACTCCACCTACGTACACCTCGGAACCGTCGCACACCGCGTCCACGTCGACCTCGACCGCTGCCTCCAGGAACCGGTCGACCAGCAGCGGCGCCGACGTGAAGTCGATCCCGGCCCCGGTGCCGCCCGACACCCGGGCGAGGTGGTGGCGCAGCTCTTCCCCGTCGGCGACGATCCTCATCGCCCGGCCCCCGAGCACGAACGAAGGACGGACCAGCGCCGGGTATCCGACTGCGCCGGCCACATCCGCCGCCTCGTCGATGGAGCGGGCGATGCCCCATGCCGGCTGCGGGATGTCGAGGTCACCGCACAGGGCGGCGAACCGCTCCCGGTCCTCGGCGAGGGCGATGGCGTCCGGGGAGGTGCCGGCGATGGCGTGCCCGGCGCCGGCGATCGCCCCGGCGAGACCCAACGGGGTCTGCCCCCCGAGTTGGACGATCACCGCAACCGGGCGCTCCCGATCGAGGACGGCGACGACGTCCTCAGCCGTGAGCGGCTCGAAGTAGAGCCGCGCCGAGGTGTCGTAGTCGGTGGAGACGGTCTCCGGGTTGCAGTTCACCATCACCGGCTCGAAGCCCATCTCGGCCAGGGCGAACGAGGCGTGGACACAGCAGTAGTCGAACTCGATCCCCTGCCCGATTCGGTTCGGCCCCGACCCGACCACGACGACGGTGGCGGCTCCCGGCGGCGGCGCCTCGTCCTCGGTCTCCCAGGTGCCGTAGAAGTACGGCGTGGCGGCGGCGAACTCGGCAGCACAGGTGTCGACCGTCTTGTAGGTGACGTCGATGCCGGCGGCGGCCCGTCGGGCGCCGACCGCAGCTTCGTCGACGCCGGCCAGGTGGCCGATCTGGCGGTCGGAGAACCCGAGCCGCTTGGCCGCCCGGATCGTCGCCGGGTCGGGAAGCCCGCCGGCGAGTCGCCGGCGCATGGCGGTGACCGCGGCCATCTCCTCGACGAACCAGGGGTCGTACCCGCTGAGCCTCGCCACCTCGTCGACGGTGACCCCGCGGCGCAGTGCCTCGGCGACGTGGAAGACCCGGTCGGGGCCGGGGGTGGCGACGGCGTCGAGGAGTGCGCGCGTGCGCCATCGCCATCGCCGGGGCTTCGTCGGGGTCGGCGCCGAGCCCGGCCCGCCCGGTCTCCAGGCTGCGCAGCGCCTTCTGCAAGGCCTCGGGGAAGGTGCGCCCGATCGCCATGGCCTCACCGACGCTCTGCATCGACGTGCCCAGCCGAGGCTCGATCGCCGGGAACTTGTCGAAGTCGAAACGGGGCGCCTTCACCACCACGTAGTCGAGGGCCGGCTCGAACGAGGCCGGGGTCGCTCCGGTGATGTCGTTGCGGATCTCGTCCAGCGAGTACCCGACGGCGAGCAGGGCGGCGATCTTGGCGATGGGGAACCCGGTGGCCTTCGACGCCAACGCCGAGGAACGGGACACCCGTGGGTTCATCTCCACCACCACCCGCCGGCCCGTCGACGGGTCGACGGCGAACTGGACGTTGGAGCCGCCGGTGGCCACCCCGACCAGCCCGAGACAGGCGATCGCCTCGCGCCGCATCTCCTGGTACTCGCGGTCGGACAGGGTCATCACCGGCGCCACCGTGATCGAGTCGCCGGTGTGGACGCCCATGGGATCGAGGTTCTCGATCGAGCACACCACCACCGCGTTGCCCGCCGAGTCCCGCATCACCTCGAGCTCGAACTCCTTCCAGCCGGCGATCGACTCCTCGACCAGCACCTCACTCACCGGGGAGGCGTCGAGACCTACGCCGGCGACGCGGCGCAACTCGGCGGGACTCGAGGCGAGACCGGTTCCCCCGCCCCCGAGGATGTAGTTGGGGCGGACCATCACCGGATAGCCCAGCGCCTCGGCGGCGGTGAGCGCGTCCTCGACGGAGGTCACCGACCGGGCCCGGGCGGTGGCGATCCCGGCCCCATCCATCAATGCCTTGAACCGGCCCCGGTCCTCGGCGGCGGCGATGGCGTCGAGCCCGGCGCCGATCAGCTCCACCCGGTGCCGGTCGAGCACCCCCAGCCCGGCCAGCTCGGTGGTCACGTTCAACGCGGTCTGGCCGCCGAGCGTCGGAAGGAGGGCGTCGGGCTGCTCCTCGGCGATGATGGCGGCGACGATCTCGGCGGTGATCGGCTCGACGTAGGTTGCGTCCGCCAGGTCCGGGTCGGTCATGATCGTCGCCGGGTTGGAGTTCACCAGCACCACCCGGTACCCCTCTCCGCGCAGCGCCCGGACCGCCTGGGTGCCGGAGTAGTCGAATTCGCAGGCCTGGCCGATGATGATCGGGCCCGATCCGACGACCAGGATCGACCTCAAGTCGCGACGGGCGGGCATCAGCCGGCTCCGATCGAGCCGGCGAACCGGTCGAAGAGGGCGGAGGCCTCGGTGGGCCCCGGTGCGGCCTCCGGGTGGTACTGCACCGAGAAGGCCGGCACGTCGAGGCACTCCAGCCCTTCCAGCGTGCCGTCGTTGAGGTTCTGGTGGGTGGCGCGTACCCGGCCGAAGGCCGACTCGACAACGCCCGGAAGGAGATCGGGCCCGGGGAGCGACCCGGGTGCGAGCGCCGGCGGGGGGTCGCCGGTGAGGCTCCACAGGTCGACGGTGAAGCCATGGTTCTGCGAGGTGATCTCGACGTGGCCGTCGGCGAGGCGACGCACCGGATGGTTGGCCCCGTGGTGGCCGAACGGGAGCTTTCCGGTGCGGGCGCCGAGCGCCAGGCCGAGCACCTGGTGCCCCAGGCAGATCCCGAAGATCGGGACCTCGCCGAGCAGGCCGGACACCGCGTCCACCACCGGCCCCAGGGGCGCGGGGTCGCCGGGCCCGTTGGAGAGGAACACCCCGTTGGGGCGCCTGGCGAGGACGTCGGCGGCCGGTGTGGTCGCCGGGACCACCTCGACGTCGAGCCCCCGTGCGGTGAGCTGGAAGAGGATGTCCCGCTTGATCCCGAGGTCGTAGGCGACGATGTGGCCGGCGCCGCCGGTGCCGACACGGAAGGCGTGGTCCGTGGACACGTCGATGCCCAGCTGCCGCCCCTCCATCGTCCCGTGGGTGGCGGCGAGGTGACGCAGCTCGTCGACCCGCCGGAGCGGCCCGACCGCCGCAGCCATCGCCCCTGTGGCGCGGAGGCGGCGGGTGAGCATGCGGGTGTCCACCTCGCTGACGGCCACGATCCCGCGGTCGGCGAGGTGATCTGCCAGCGACCGTTGTGCCCGCCAGCTCGAGTGACGCCGGGTCACCGCCCGCACCACCAGGGCCGCACAGCCGCCGGCGGCGGACTGGTCGTCGGCGTCGGTGACGCCGTAGTTCCCGATATGGGGCGCGGTCATCACCACCACCTGCCCGGTGTACGAGGGATCGGTGATCACCTCCTGGTAGCCGGTCATGGCGGTGTTGAAGACCGCCTCGCCCACTGCCACCCCGGGAGCCCCCACCGCCAAACCTTCGAACTCGGTGCCGTCGGCCAGGACCAGCAGGGAGGTATCCATGGCTCCTCGCCTCACGGTGCCGGCAGCGCCTCGGCGGCGAAGGTGGTCACCCCGGCCCGGACGGTGAGCACGACCCGTCCGGTCAGCGGCCTTCCCAGCCAGGGCGAGTTGGCGCTGCGGGACCGGGTGGAGACTGCGACCCATCGCGCTTGCGGGTCGATGACGGTGAGGTTTGCCGGATTGCCCTTTTCCACCGGCCGGCCGTGATCGGCCAGCCCGGCGATGCCGGCGGGCCGCGTCGACAGCGCGGCGAAGAGCCCGGCCTGGTCGAGGCCGACCTCGGTGATGACGGCTGCGGCGGCCCACTCCAGCCCGGTGACCCCGTTGGGGGCCTCCTCGAACGGGACCTCCTTCTCGTGGGCGGCGTGCGGGGCATGGTCCGTGGCCACGGCATCGATCACCCCGCGGCGCAGACCCGAACGGAGCGCATCCACGTCGGCGGTGGAACGCAACGGCGGCATCATCCTGTACACCGGGTTCATCGTCTCCACCGCCGAGACGTCGAAGGCGAGATGGTGGGGAGTCACCTCGGCGGTCACCGGCAGCCCCTCCGCCTTGGCCGCCTCGACCATGGCCAGCGACTCTCCGGTGGAGACGTGTTGCACGTGGTAGCGACACCCGGTGAGCCTGACCAGCGCCAGGTCGCGGGCGACCACAACCGACTCGGCCAGCGCCGGGATCCCCTGCATCCCGAGGCGGGAGGACAGCGGCCCCTCGTGCATGTGCCCGCCCCGGCTCAGCCCGGGGTCGACGGCGTGCTGGGCGACCACCCCTCCCATCTCGGCCACGTACTCCATCGCCCGCCGGAGCAGGCCGGCGTCGGCGACCGTGTCGCCGTCGTCGGTGAACAGCCGCACCCCGGCCTCCCACAGGTCGTCGAGGTGGGCCAGTCGCGATCCGGCTCGGCCGGCGCTGACCGTGCCGGCGGCGACCACGTCGACCAAACCGACCTGGCGTCCCCGGTCGGCCACGTAGCGGGCGAGGTGCCCGGCATCGACCGGTGGGTCGGTGTTGGGCATGGCCACCACCGCGGTGAACCCACCGGCGGCGGCGGCCGCCGAGCCGGAGGCGATGTCCTCCTTGTGCTCCTCGCCCGGCTCACGGAGGTGGGCGTGGAGGTCGACCAGGCCGGGGCCGACCCAGCAGCCCGAGGCGTCGACGACCTCGGCGTCCTCCGACTCCAGCCCGGCGCCGATCCGGGACACCACGCCGGCCTCGACGAGGATGTCGACAGCCTCCGGTCCCGTCGCGGTGAGGACCGTGCCGCCGATGATCAGGAGTGGTCGCTCAGCCGGCATGTTCGCCACCGAGGAGCTGGAAGAGCACCGCCATCCGCACTGCAACGCCGTTGGTCACCTGGTCGAGGACGAGTGCCCGCGGGTCGTCCGCCACTTCGGCGTCGATCTCGATGCCACGGATCATCGGCCCGGGATGGAGGACGACGGCGTCCTTGGGCAGTCTCGCCAGCCGCTCCCTCGTCATCCCGAATCGGCGCCGGTACTCCGGGAACGACGGAAATACCGAGGCGCCGCCCCGCTCCGCCTGGACCCGGAGGAGGTACACCGCGTCGAGGCCTTCGAGGGCTTCGTCGAGGTCGGTGGTGACCTCCACCGGCCAGCCACCGGTGTCGAGGGGAAGCAACGTCGGTGGTGCGACGAGGGTGACCTCGGCGCCGAGAGCGGTCATGGCGTGGATGTCGGAGCGGGCCACCCTGCTGTGGCGGATGTCGCCGACGATGGCGACCTTGATGCCGTCGAGCTTGCCGAACCGTTGCCGGAGCGTCAGGCAGTCGAGCAGCGCCTGGGTCGGGTGTTGGTGGCAGCCGTCGCCGCCGTTGACCACCGGCACCGCCGACCAGTCGGCCACCCGCCATGGCGCCCCGGTCGCCTCGTGGCGCACCACCATCAGGTCGAGCCCCATCGCCTCGATGGTGAGCACCGTGTCCTTCAGGCTCTCGCCCTTCTTGAGCGAGGAGGTGCCCGGGGAGAACGACATGGTGTCGGCCGACAGCGCCTTGGCCGCCTTCTCGAAGGACATCCGGGTGCGTGTCGACGCCTCGAAGAACAGTGTGGCGACCGTCTTGCCGCGCAGTGCCGGCACCTTCGGGATGGGTCGGCGCAGGACCTCTGCGAAGATGTCGGCGTCGTCGAGGTAGCCCTCGATCTCGGATCGTTCCATGCCCTCGGTGGTGAGCAGGTGCCTCACTCCCCCACCTCCCCGCCATCGCCTGTCACCCGTTCGATCACTGCCGGCTCGATGACGACCGCGTCGCCGGCGTCGACCTCGTCGAGCCGCACCGACACGCGTTCCCCGGGGGCTGTCGGCAGGTTCTTGCCGACGTAGTCGGCGCGGATGGGCAACTCGCGGTGCCCGCGGTCCACGAGGACGGCGAGCTGCACCGTGCCCGGCCGGCCCAGGTCGGTGAGGGCGTCGAGCGCCGCCCGGATGGTTCGCCCGGTGTAGAGCACGTCGTCGACCAGTACCACGGTCTGCCCGTCGATCGGCTCGGGGATCTCGGTGCGTCCCAGCGGCGTGGTCGGCCTGGAGTCGAGGTCGTCGCGGTACATGCCGATGTCGAGGGCACCGTGGGGAACCGGAGTGCCCTCGACCTCGGTGAGGGACTTGGCCAGGCGGGCGGCCAGGGGGACTCCCCTGGTGTGGATGCCGAGGAGGATGAGCCGATCGAGGCCGCGGTTGCGCTCGACGATCTCGTGGGCGATGCGGCGGAGCGCTCGGGAGATGTCCTCGGGGCCGAGGACGTGGGCAGGTGCCGGGAGCGACGTGGTTTCCGGTACGGACGAACCGGCTGGCGCGGGCCGATCGGGCGACAAGGGGCCCTCCTTTCCTTTCCGGCCTCACGGGACCGGGCTTAAAGGTCTGGTCGAGGTGACCGTAGCATCGCCGCGCCCGGCGACGAAGTCATCCGGGCCAGCCCGCGAAAACCCGCGCTTCTCGGCCCATGTCAGCCTTCGTCTCGTCGCTCCGCCAGGTCGCGACCGATGGTCCCGAGCACGCCGTTGACGAACGATCCGCTGCGGGCGGTCGAGTACTTCTTGGCCAGCTCCACCGCTTCGGAAACGGCGACCCCGACCGGGAGGTCGGTGTCGAGCAGCTCATGGGCACCGATGCGGAGGATGGCCCGGTCGACGGCCGGCATGCGCTCCACCCGCCATCCGAGCGACCGGGAGGCGATCGCCCGGTCGAGCTCGTGGCGACGATCCCACACCGCGGTCGCCAGCCGGGCGCCCTTGGTGGAGAGCCCCTCGACGGACAGCGCCCCACCCAGCGTGTCGGCTGCATAGAGCGCCTGTAGGGCCTCCTCCCTGGTCGAGGGCTTGGCGGTGGGCGGTGGTTCGCCGGTCGGGATGGTCAGGACACCCGGGTGATGTAGTCGCCGCTCCGGGTGTCCACCTTCACCACGTCGCCCAACTCGACGAACAGGGGAGCCTGGATGACCAGACCGGTCTGCAGGGTCACCGGCTTGGTGGCCCCGGAGACCCGGTCCCCCTTCACCCCCGGCTCGGCGTAGGTCACCTCGAGCTCCACCGAGGCGGGCAGGTCGATCCCGAGGGGAATGCTTTCGTGGATCGGGATCTGCGCCGTCATGCCCTCGACCAGGTAGTCGGCGGTGGTACCGACCAGCTCGGGATCGACCACGATCTGGTCGTAGGTTTGTCCGTCCATGAAGTGGAACCCGAGGTCGTCCCGATAGAGGAACTGGTACTCGCGCCGGTCGATGCGGGCCAGCCCGACGTTCTCTCCCGCCCGGAAGGTACGGTCGACCACACCGCCCCCGCCCAGGCTGCGCAGCTTCATCCGCACGAACGCCTTGCCCTTCCCCGGCTTCACGTGCTGATGCTCGATCACGGCGTAGAGGCCGTCGTCGAGGTTGAGCGCCATGCCGGGGCGTATGTCGTTGGTCGAGATCATCTGAGGGCCAGCTCCTTCGGTGAGGTGGTGAGGACGTCGTGGCCGGCATCGGTGACCGCCACCATGTCCTCGATGCGGACGCCACCGACGCCGGGAAGGTAGACCCCGGGCTCGACGGTGAGCACATGGCCCGGCTCGAGGACGTCCTCGGACTTGCGCCGCGCCGCGGGCGCCTCGTGGATCTCGAGCCCGACGCCATGACCCGTGGAATGGAGGAAGTGGTCCTCGAGCCCGTGGCGACGGAGAACCGCCCGGCACGCCTCGTCGACCTCGTCGCCGGTGGCTCCGGGGCGGACGGCGGCGATTCCCGCCTCGTTCGACTCGAGGACTGCGTCGAACAGCTTGCGCAGCTCGTCGTCGGGCTCGCCGTCGAGCCACACGGTGCGGGTCATGTCCGAGTGGTAGCCGTCGACCAGGCAGCCGTAGTCGAGCAGCAGCAGGCCGTCACCGACCGGGCCGCCACCCGTCTGGTGGTGAGGTCGGGCGGCATTCGGGCCGGCCGCCACGATCGGCGGCCACCCCGCCTGGTCTCCCCCGGCCGCCCGCATCGCCTCGACGAGGGCATCGGCGAGCTCGGCCTCGGTGGCGGCGCCGGCCGCCAGGCCGGCGATGCCGGCGAAGGCGGCATCACCGGCACGGGCGGCGGCGGTGAGCGCCTCCACCTCGTCGGCGTCCTTCACCAGCCGGTGCGCCTCGACCACCCCGGTGGTCGGGTGGAGGGTCGTACCCACCTTCTCCTGGAGGGAGGTGAGGAACGACCAGGTGACGTGGTCGGCTTCGAGGTCGACCTCGGCGGCGCTCCCCACCAGCCCGGCGAGGAGATCGAGCATCCCGGTGGTCGACACCTCCACCCGGGTCACCTCGAGCTCGGCGGCGAGCTCCTCGGCCAGCTCGCCGTAGCGGCCGTCGGTGGCGAAGACGCACTCCTCGGCGGTGACCAGCAGGCAGGCGGCGGTGCCGGTGAACCCGGTGAGGTAGCGGATGTTGACCAGCGACGTCACCAGCAGTGGGCGCTCCCGCTCGGCGATCAGCCGGTGGAGGCGGCGAGCATGGTCCATGGGTGCAGGTCCCCCCTCGGGTCGTTTCCCGTGTTGCTGTCGGCGGGCCGGCTCAGCGGATCCCGACGGCGGTGAGCGCGGCGTCCACGGTAGCGGGGCCCACCGGGGTGACGACAGGGTCACCGATGGCGCGCAGCAGCGTCATCCGCAGCCCTCGGAGGTCTCGCTTCTTGTCGAGGGCCACCAGCCGCCGCACCTCACCCGGATCGAGGCCGGGTGCCGCCACCGGCAGCTCGAGTCGCCGGAGCACCGCCACCACCCGCTCCGCCTCGCCGAAACCGCACTCCAGGGTCGACGCCTCGCCGGCGGCCACCATCCCAACGGCGACGGCATCGCCGTGGCTCAGCGAGCCAACCACCTCGATGGCGTGGCCGACGGTGTGGCCGTAGTTGAGCCAGGCGCGCCGTCCCCGCTCGGTCGGGTCGGCGCTCACCACGGCGACCTTGACGGCGATCGCCCGGTCGACCACGTCGTCGAGCGGGGCATCGGGACCCGCAGCGCTCGTAGAGGTCGACCAGGGCGGGGTCGCCGACCAACCCCGCCTTGAGCGCCTCGGCGGACCCCTGGCGGCGCAGTTCGGCGGGAAGCAGGTCGAGGACGTCGAGGTCGACCAGCACCCGCACCGGGTGATGGAAGGCCCCCGCCAGGTTCTTCCCGTCGACGTTCACCGCGGTCTTGCCACCGATGGCGGCGTCGACGGCACCGAGCAGGGTGGTGGGCACCAACACCAGCTCGACCCCGCGCAGGTAGGTGGCGGCGACGAAACCGGCCACGTCGGTGAGGGCGCCTCCGCCGACGCCGACCACCAGGTCGTGGCGGCTCAGCTCCAGCTCGTTCAGCCTGCGGTACACCGCCTCGACCACGGCAAGCGCCTTCGCCGCCTCGCCGTCGGGCAGGACCTCCACCGAGGTGCCGAGCCCGGCACCGGCCAACGACCCGGCAAGGCGGCGGGCGGTCGCACCCGTCGCCGGCTGGGTGAGGATGGCGACCCGCCTCCCCTCGACGCCCTCGGGGACGACCTGCGACCCGTCGACGGCCACCCCGCGGCCGACCGTCACCTCGGTGACCACGTCGCCGGCAACGGTGATCAGGTGGCGGCTCGCCACAGCGCCACCACCTCTGTGCACACGTCATCGACGGACCTCCCGCCGGTAGTGACGCGGTGGTGCGCCACGGCGGCGTACAACTGGTGCCGCTCTTCCAGCAAGGCGGTGAGTCGCGCCTCCGGAGAGGAACCGGCCAGCAGCGGCCGTCCCTCGGCGTTCACCCGGGTGGCCAGCTCGGCCGGGTCGGCCTCGAGCCACACCACCAGGCCGGAGCGGCGCATGTGGTCGACGGACGCCGGGTCGAGCACGGCGCCGCCACCGGCGGCCACCACCCGCGGCCCGGGCCCGTCGGCCACCGTGGCGACGGCGGCGGCTTCGATCCTCCGGAAGGTGACCCCCCCGTCGACCACCCACAGCGCCGGGACGCGCATAGCCGTCTCCTCCTCGACCATCCCGTCGGTGTCGACGAACGGGATCCCCAGCCGCTCTGCCACCAACGCACCGACGGTCGACTTTCCGGAACCCATCAGCCCCACCAGCCAGAGGTGCCCGGTGCCGGGCGGCGTCGCCACGTTCAGAAGGCGGCGAGGCGCTTCTGGTAGGCGGCGACTGCCTCCACCAGGTCGGTAACCGTGTCGCCGCCGAACTTGCGCTGGGCCTCCTGAGCGAGCACCACGGCCACCATCTGCTCGGCCACCACCCCGGCGGCGGGGACGGCGCACACGTCGCTCCGCTCCCGGATGGCCTTCTCGGCCTGCTTGGTGGTGACGTCCACCGTGTCGAGCGGGCGCATCAGCGTCGACAGCGGCTTCATGGCGGCCCGCACCCGGATGGTGCCGCCGATCGACATCCCGCCCTCGACACCACCGGCCCGGTCCGTTGCCCGGGTGAAGCCATCGCCGTCGTGCCCGATCTCGTCGTGGGCGTCCGAGCCGCGCCGACGGGTCGAGGCGAGCCCGTCGCCGATCTCGACCGCCTTGATGGCCTGGATCGACATCAGTGCCCCGGCCAGCCGGGCGTCGAGCCGGCGATCCCAGTGGACGTGGCTCCCCAGGCCGGTGGGCACGTCGAAGGCGAGGACCTCGACCACCCCGCCCAGCGTGTCCCGCTCGGCATGGGCGGCTTCGATGGCGGCGACCATCGCCTGCTCCGCCTCGTGATCGAACGCTCGCACCGGGGAGGAGTCGATGGTGTCGAGGTCGGCCATGGTGGGGAGGGCACCGTCCGGGGCGACCGCCTCGCCGATGGCGACGACGTGGCTCAGCACCTGCACACCGATGGCTTCGAGCAGGGTCCTCGCCAGGTAGCCGGCCACGGTGCGGGCTGCCGTCTCCCTCGCCGAGGCCCGCTCCAGGATGTCTCGGGCGTCGTGGGTGTCGTACTTCTGCATCCCGGCGAGGTCGGCATGACCCGGTCGGGGCGCGGTGAGCGGGCGCCCCCGATGCAGTGCCGAGCTATCGCCGGGCTCCGGGGACATCTCGTCGCGCCAGCGCGGCCATTCCGTGTTGCGGACCAGCACGGCGACCGGAGACCCCAGGGTCATCCCGAAGCGGACTCCGCCGAGCACCTCCAACTCGTCGCGCTCGATCGCCATCCGCTTGCCCCGACCGAACCCGAGGCGGCGCCGGGCGAGCTGGCGAGCGAGGTCGTCGGTGACGAATGGGAGCCCGGCGGGCAGCCCCTCGACGATGGTCACCAACCCGGGGCCGTGCGACTCCCCTGCGGTGAGGAAGCGGAGCATGGGGCGATGCTACCGCCGGTCAGCCCAGGTACCAGGTGGCGAGCCGATCGCCCAGGGTGAGGCCGATCCAGGCGCCGGCGACGAGGGCGGGCCCGAAGGCGAAGTGGTCCTGGGCGGCGCGCAGCCGGGCGACGACCAGCACCAGGGCGGCGGCACCACCCACCACGATCCCGGCGAAGATCCCGACGCCGAACGCCTCCCAGCCCTCGAACGCGGTGAACAGCCCGAGCACCGGGGCCAGCTTGACGTCACCGAACCCGAAGCTCCTCCCCCGGCCCGCCACGAACAGGATCAGGGCGAAGGCGGCCCACAGCACGGCCCCGAGGGCGGCACGACCCAGTGCCGCCTGCTGGCCGGCGGCGAAGGCACCGAGGCCGAGCAGCACTCCGCAGGCAGCGGACCCGGGGAAGTTGATCCGGTCGGGGATCAGCTGCGCCCGAAGATCGGTGATGGTCAGGGCGAGGGTGAGCACGGCGAAGCCCATGAAGGCGGGGACCAGCCAGACGTCTCCAGCCACCCAGACGGCCAGTGGGAAGAGCCCGGCGCCGACCACGGCCGAAGCCGCCGGCACCCAACGGGGCGCCGCTGGAGGTGCGTCGTCACGCGCTGCCAGCACCGTGTCGGCGATCCAGGCCGCCACCACCCCGCCAGCGGCGCCGAGGACGACCGAAGCGACGACTGCCGGCGCGCTCACCGGCTGCCGGCGACCGGGTTGCCGGCCCCTCGGGTGAGCGCGGTGTGGGCCGCCACCGTCATGGCGGCGACATCCGCTTCTCTCCCGGTCCACAGCCGGAACGACCCGGCAGCCTGGGCGATGAGCATCGACACGCCGTCGACCACCGGGATCCCGGCGTCCCGGGCGGCCACGACCGCCGGCGTCGGGCCAGGTCCGTACGCCAGGTCGACGAGACCGGACGCCGCTCGAACCTCGATGGGGAGGAACTCCCCTTGCATGCCCAGCGGGGTGGCGTTCACCACGACCACGCCGTCGGCGCGCGCTTCCTCGATCGGTTCGACCGATGCCGCCACCCCGATGGTCGCCACCAGGGCCTGGAGCGCGTCGCTACGCCGACCGGCGAGCCGCACCGGGCCGGCACCCAGCATCTCGATCGCCACCAGCGCCGCGGCGGCCGCACCTCCGCCGCCGAGCACCAGGACGGGCCCGTCGACGGGCAGTCCGGCGCCGCCCCAGGCGGTGCAGACTCCGGATACGTCGGTGTTGTGCCCGATGAGTCGGTCACCGACGCGGGTGATGGTGTTGGCGCTCCCGGTGCGGCCCGCGGCGCCGGCGAGGCCGTCGACCAGGCTCGCCGCCAAGCCCTTGTGGGGCATGGTCACGTTGACTCCGTCGAGATCGCCCCCTCGGATCGCCGCGGTCACGCCGGCCATCCCGGCGGCGTCGACTCTCATCCTGGTGTAGCTGCCGGCGATGCCGGCGGCGCGCAGCGCCGCAGCGTGGATGGCGGGCGAGAGCGAGTGGTCGACGGGGTCGCCGACCACGGCCAGCCTCACGGCAGGATGCCGTCCGCCCGCGCCTGTTCCACCTTCTCCTGATGCTCCTCGAGCGTGGTGGAGAAGCCGTGCCGGCCCTCTTCGTCGATCAGCACGTAGTAGAGGAACTCGGTGTCCTCGGGGTGCGCCGCCGCCTGCAGCGAGGCGCCGCGCACCCCGGCGATCGGGGTCGGGGGCAGGCCAGGGTTGCGATAGGTATTCCACGGCGAGTCGATCTCGAGGTGCTCGTCGAGCACCCGGCCCGGGTTCTCGCCGAGGGCGTAGATGATCGTGGCGTCGATCTGGAGCGCCATCTCCTCGGCGAGGCGGTTGTGGACGACGCTGGAGATCAGCGGCCGGTCCTCGTCGAGCTTCGCCTCCTCCTCGACCAGCGAGGCGATGATCAACCCCTCGTATGGCGTGAAGCCGGCCGCCTCGAGCTCGCTCCAGTCGACCTCGTTCATCCGGGAGATCATCTCGTCGTTGAGCCGCGACAAGATCCGCTCCGGCGTGGCGTCGGCTCGGAACTCGTAGGTGGACGGGAACAGCAGGCCTTCCCAGGCAGTGAGCGGAGGAGTGCCCTCCGGGAGCTCCTCGGGGAGGTACGGCGATGTGACGGTGCCGTCCAGCAGGGGGGCGGCGAAATCCTCCACCTCGTAGTCGGTCTGGCTGGCCAGCGACTCGAGCATCTCCTCGATGCGGAGCCCTTCGATGACGGTCAGCTGGAACACGTCGACGGCCGGGGGACCGGCGACGATGAGGTCGGCGATCGCCTCGACCGTCATCCCCCCGACCAGGTCGTAGTCCCCGGCCTTCAGCTCGTCGGCGACACCACCGACCAGCACGAACCGCTCGAAGTCGCCGCCGTCGGCGAGCATCCCCGCTTCCTCCAGGAGGGCGCCGATGCCGGCGGCAGTGGAGCCCTGGGGCACGGTGAAGGCGACGGGGGCGCCGGCGGTGACCAGGTCGGCCTCGGGGGGATCGCCGGCGGCGAGGTCGGCGAGGCGCGGTGCCGCCCATGTGACGAGAAAGGCGGCTACGGCAATGGCCCCCAGCGCTCCCAGGATCCGGGCGGCGACGACGCCTGGTGGGCGCGGCGGCGGTGGCGGCCGGTATCCGGGGGGCACCTCGGCGTACCAGACGTCCTCCGGGCCGAAGTTGCCGGCGTCGACGTCGGGGCCCTCGGTCGGTGGCGCCTGGTGGTCGGAAGGACTGGTCACGGCTGCTCCCTGCGCCTGGCGTCGAGCCAGCTCTGCAGGATCACCGCCGCCGCCACCTTGTCGCGCACCGCCCGACGGGCGTCGCGGCGCATGTCGGCCTCGAGCAGCGCCGATTCGGCGAGCACGGTGGTGAATCGCTCGTCATGGAACTCCACGGGCACCTGCATCTCCCGGGCCACGGTCTCTCCCAGCTCCCTCGCTCGCCGGGCGGCCCGTCCTTCCTCGCCGGACAGCGACACCGGGAGACCTACCACCACCCGGGTGACCTCGTGGTCGACCAGGATCGTCTTCAGCTCTCCCAGGAAGTCGCCGCTCCTGCGGTCGAGGACGGCGAAGGGTGAGGCGATGATACCGAGGGGGTCGGACAAAGCGACGCCGACCCGGCGCTCGCCGGGGTCGATCCCGAGGACGCGGCCCGGACCTGGCACGCCGTCGGCCCGGGTCATCGGGCCAGCAGCGCCGCCTGCCCCGCCGCTCGCGCCGCCTCGAGCGCCGCCTCCAGCCGGTCGCCGTGGGGGCCTCCCGCCTGGGCGACCTCGGGGTCACGACCGCCTCCCCCGCCGAGCACCTCGGCCGCCGGGCGCACCAGGTCCGCCGCCGAGACGCCGGCCTCGACGAGATCCCGGCTCACCACGGCGATCACGGTGCCCTTGCCCTCCCGGCTGGTGCCGAGCACGGTGACACCCGACCCGGCCTGGTGGCGGACCTGCAGCGCCAGGGCGCGCAGGTCGTCTGACGACAGCCCGGGACGGGAGCCGACCACCAAGGCGGCGTCGCCATGCCGGTCGCCGCCCTCCACCAGCCGCGCCGCCTCCCCGGCCGCCGCTTGCCGGGCGTGTGCCTCCAGCCGCTCCTCCTGCTGGTCGAGCCGGTCGGACAGCGCCTGCGCCGCCTCGACCACCGAGCCCGGCTGGGTGCGGAGCACCCGGGCGGTCTGCTCCAGCGCCCGTCTCATCCCGATCAGGTACTCGTACGCGGTGGTCCCGGTCAGCGCTTCGACCCGTCGGGTGTTGGCCGCCACCGAGCCCTCGCTGACCAGGATCAGCGGGCCGACCTGTCCGGTGGTGTGGACGTGGGTGCCTCCGCAGAACTCGATCGAGTAGTCGCCGGCGCGTACCACCCGGACCTCGTCGCCGTACTTATCGCCGAAGAAGGCCAGGGCCCCCATCGACTCGGCCTCCTCCTTGGTGGTCACCACGGTGGAGACCTCCGCGTTCTCGACGATTCGGGCGTTGACCGTGCCCTCGATGTCGGCCAGCGCCTCGTCGTCGAGCCCCTCGAAGTGGCTGAAGTCGAACCGCAGCTTGTCCGGCTCGACCCGGGAACCGGCCTGGTGGACGTGGCCACCGATGCCCTCCCGTAGCGCCCAGTGGAGCAGGTGGGTGCCGGTGTGGTTCTTGCGGATGCGCTCTCGACGCAACGAGCCGATGGCGAGCTCGGCGTCCTGGCCGACGGCGACCCATCCCTCCACCACCGTGCCCCGATGTCCGTGGACCCCGGGGACCGAGTAGGTGGTGTCGGCCACCGCCACCTTCCCGGTCGGGGTGACGATGGTGCCGGTGTCGCCAACCTGGCCTCCGGACTCTGCATAGAAGGGGGTGCGGTCGAGATAGACCTCGACCGGCTGCCCGGGCTCGGCGCGCTCCACCGTCTCGCCCTCGCTGATCATGCTGAGCACCCGACCCGAGCCATGCTCGTGGTCGTAGCCGATGAAGTCGGTCGGGGCGACTCCCCGCAGCAGGGTGCGGTAGGCGTCGGCGGCGTCGGCGGCGGCGCCTCCCTTGAAGGCGGCCCTCGCCCGCTCCCTCTGCTCCTCCATCAGCCGGTCGAAACCGGCCCGGTCGAGGGTCATCCCCCGTTCGGCGACGATCTCCTCGGTGATCTCGATGGGGAACCCGTAGGTGTCGTGGAGCCTGAACGCCGACTCCCCGGAGAGGGTCCCGCCTGCCTCCTGGGCAGAGGCCAGATCGGCGTCGAGCAGCTGATGACCCGAGGCCAGCGTCCGCCGGAACCCGTGCTCCTCGCGTTCGGCCAGCTCGACGATGGCGGCTTCCTTGGCGACGAGCTCCGGGTAGGCCCGACCCATCACCTCCACCGTGCGGTTGATCAGAGGCGACATCACCATCTGCTCCGACCCGAGCAGGTGGGCGTGCCGGACCGTCCGGCGGAGCAGGCGGCGGAGGACGTAGCCCCTGCCCTCATTGGACGGGACCACGCCGTCGGCGAGGAGGAAGCTCACCGCGCGGGCGTGGTCGGCCATCACCCGCAGGCTGACGTCGGACCCGGCGGCGGCGCCGTAGGTGACCCCGGTGAGGTCCTCGGCGGTGGCGAGCACCGGGCGGATCAGATCGGTGTCGAACAAGGCGTCCACGCCCTGGAGCACCGTGGCCAGGCGCTCCAGCCCGGCGCCGGTGTCGATGCTCTTGGCGGGTAGGTCGCCGACGACGTGGTACGGCTCGTCCTGGATGTTCTGCATGAACACCAGGTTCCAGATCTCCACGAAGCGCTCCTCGTCGACCACCGGGCCGCCATCGGCGCCGTAGGCCGGTCCCTTGTCGTAGAAGATCTCGGAGCACGGCCCGGCGGGGCCGGCGACGCCCATCTGCCAGAAGTTGTCCCGGTCGCGTCGCTGCACCCGCTCCGGCGGCGCGCCGACCGCGTCGATCCAGATCTCCTCCGCTTCGTCGTCATCGAGGTGCACGGTGAACCACAGCCGGGCCGGGTCGAGCCCGAATCCCTCGGTGACCAGCTGGAACGCCCACGGGATCGCCTGTTCCTTGAAGTAGTCGCCGAAGGAGAAGTTGCCCAGCATCTCGAAGAACGTGAGGTGCCGGGCGGTGGTCCCGATGATGTCGATGTCCTCGGTGCGGAGGCACTTCTGGATGCTCACCGCACGCGGATACGGCGGGGTGACCTCCATCAACAGGTAAGGCTTGAAGGGGACCATCCCGGCGACGGTGAGCAGCAGGCTGGGATCGTGCGGGATCAGCGAGGCGCTGGGGACCGGGGTGTGCTCCCGCGCGGCGAAGAACGCGGTGAAGGTCTCGCGGATCTGGTCGCCGTGCATGGCCGGGCAGGTTAGATGCCGGGGCTGGTCCCCGACCCGGCCCCGAGGGCGCGCCCGATCTCCTCGACCGCCACCGCGACGGTGACCGGCCGCTCCTCGCCGCTGGCCATGTCCTTCAGCGTCACCGTGCCGGCGGCCCGCTCGTCGGGGCCGGCGATCACCACCAATCGGTGGCGGCGGCGGTCGGCGTACCGGAGCTGCTTGCCGATCCTGTCGGTGTCCGGGTACACCTCGACACCGATGCCGGCGCGCCGGATCGAGTCGGCCAGGGCGAGCAGCCCGACGACTTCCTCGTCACCGAAGCGGGTGATCAGCACCGGCGCCGTGACGGCACCCTCACCCTCCTCCTGTTCCTCGAGGGCGACGAGTAGCCGGTCGACGCCGAGCGAGCCCCCCACCCCGGGAAGGCGACGGGTGGTGTAACGGGAGGCGAGGTCGTCATACCGCCCGCCGCTGCAACACGACCCGATGTCGGGCCGCTGGTCGAGGTAGGTCTCGAAGACGATCCCGGTGTAGTAGTCGAGGCCGCGGGCGATGGACCCGTCGACGACGATCCGCCCGGCCGGGATCCCGACGGCGCCGGCGGCCTCCAGCAGCGTGCCGAGGGCGCCGATGGCGGTCTGCGCCGCCTCGTCCCCACCGACCGCGTCGGTGAGGCGATCGAGGGCATCACCCCCGGCGGCCCCGGGATCGACCGTGGCCAGCAGGCTGTCCACCTGGTCCGTAGGTGCGCCCTGCGCTTCGAGGTCGGCGGCCACCCGCTCCGCACCCACCTTGCCGATGCGGTCGAGTGCCCGCAGGACGGCTTCCGACCGGCCGGCGAGGCCGGTGGCCGCCAGCACCGCGTTGAGGATCCGACGGTCGTTGACCCTGATGGTGAACGGGCCGGCGCCCACCGCGGCGAACAGGTCGTGCACCACCAGCACCGTCTCGATGTCGGCCACGGCGCTCTCGGTGCCGATGGTGTCGAAGTCGCACTGGACGAACTCCCGGTACCGGCCCTTCTGCGGGTTCTCTCCCCGCCACACCGGGGCGATGTGATACCGCTTGAACGGGGTCCCCAGGACGTCGATGTGCTGGGCGGCGAAGCGGGCCAGGGGCACGGTGAGGTCGAAGCGCATCGCCACCTCCCGCCCCCCGGCGTCCTCGAACCGGTACATCTGCTTCTCGGCGTCGGCGCCGCCGCCACCGGTGAGGATCTCGGCCAGCTCCAACGCCGGCGTGTCGATGGGCACATAGCCGTAGCTCCGATAGACCTCGATCGCAGCCGACACCAATCTCTCCCGGCGTATCGCCGCCGCGGGAAGGAGGTCGCGGAAGCCCTTCAGCGTGCGTGGGGGGATGACGTCGCCCATTGGCCGCCGGTCAGGGCGCGGTGGCTGCCGGCGGGTCGATCCGATCGGCCGTCCGATCCAGCATGGAGGCCATCGCCTGCCTGCCGCTGGTGGCCAGCGCCGCCGGGGACAGCCGCCGCTTGGCGCGGCGCACCTTCACCCCGGCGTAGACGACGCCGAGCAGGGCGCCCATGACGCCGAAGAGGAACCAGCGGATGCGGAGCAGCACGCCGGCGATGGTACCTACCACGACAGGTCGACGCCGACAGGCGTCGACACCTTGGAGCGCAGCATCGAGCCCGAGTAGGGCTCGAGAGTGGAGCGACCCTGCCCGAAGGGCAGTGATCCCGGGTCCTGCGTCATCATCGAGACGCGTGGTCCGCCGGCCCACCTACCGCTTCGGCCCCCGGGCCGTCGGACACCAGCCGACCGCCGCGAACGGTCGCCCCGACCACCATGGCCGCCCCGATGATCACGACGTTCTTGATGATGTACTGGCCCTCCAGCGTCGGGACCAGCGGGAAGGTGGTGAAGGCCTCGTCAGGGAAGAGCACCAGCGGTGTCAGCGTGCCCGCCATCTGCACGATGAGGAGCAGGAGCGTGGCCCGCAGCGCCCGCCCGGTGATCAGGCCGAGCCCGATCAGCGTTTCCCACGCCGCCAGCATCGGAAGCGCCACGGCCGGGGAGATGATCCCGAACGAGAGCTCCTCGATCGTCCTGGAGGCGAGGTCCGCCGCCGGGCTCTGGTCGGGGAAGAACTTGAGCACCCCGAACCAGAGAAACACCACCCCCAGGCCGACCCGGAGCACCGGGATGCCGAGCCGCGCCAGCGTGCGGGTGATACGGGCGTCGACGGCCTCGAAGCGGTCGGACCGCGTCGGCGGCTGGGAGGGCATCTCAGCGCCGCTTTCCCAGGATGCGGTCGACCTCGGCCACGCGCTCGGCCAACTCCGCTTCCTCACCGTGGGCGCCTGGCCGGAACATGATGGTGTCGCCGGCCTCGTCGGGCAGGTACTGCTGAGGGAGCACGCCGTTCGGGCTGTCGTGCGGGTAGCGATAGCCCACCCCGTGGCCCAGCGCCCGCTCGCCGGGGGTGGCTGCGGAGCGGAGGTGGTCGGGCACCTCGGCCGCCGGGGTGTCCGCCACCGCCTGCCGGGCGGCTCCCATCGCCATGGTGACGCTGTTCGACTTCGGAGCCAGCGCCAGGTAGACGGCGGCGTGGGAGAGGGCGTAGGAGGCCTCGGGGAGGCCGACGACGCGGAGGGCGTCGAAGGCGGCGACGGCGAGCCCCAACGCCCGGTTGTCCGCCAACCCGACGTCCTCGGAGGCGAGGATGATCATCCGCCGGGCGATGAACTCCGGGTCCTCCCCCGCCTCCAGCATGGTGTGGAGCCAGTAGAGGGCGGCGTCCGCGTCCGATCCGCGCAGCGACTTGATGAAGGCCGAGACGACGTCGTAGTGGCGGTCGCCCGCCTTGTCGTAGCGGATGATCCGCCGCTGCAACGCCTCCTCGACCTCGGCCTCGGTGATCGGCGAATCGCGTCCGGCGGCGATCCGCGCCGCCACCTCGATCGCGTTGAGCGCCAATCTGGCGTCGCCGCCGACCCGTTCGGCGAGCAAGGCGATGACGCCGTCATCGACCGGCGGCGAGCCGCCCAAGGCCCCGCACCGGGTCGTCGGCGGCCCGGCGCACCAGGGTCGCCACCGCCTCGGGCGTCAGCGGGTTGGTGCGGAACAAGGTGCTGCGGCTGACCAAGGGCGAGTTCACCTCGAAGAAGACGTTCTCGGTGGTGGCGCCGACCAGGATGACGATCCCGTCCTCGACCCCGGGCAGCAAGGCGTCCTGCTGGGTCTTGTTGAACCGGTGGATCTCGTCGATGAAGAGCACGGTGCGGCCCCGCCCCTCCTCGAGCCGCCGCCTTGCCTCGTCGAGCACGGCCCGGACGTCCTTGATCCCCGCCGAGGTCGCCGAGAGGGATTCGAAGCGGGCCGACGACGCCGAGGCGACCAGTCGCGCCAACGTGGTCTTCCCGGTTCCCGGCGGTCCCCACAGGATCATCGACACCGGGCCGGTCTCCACGATCGACCGGAACGCCGTACCAGGGTCGGTCAGGTGTCCCTGGCCCGACCACCTCGTCGAGCGTCGCCGGGCGCATCCGCGCCGCCAGCGGTGCCGCCGCCGACCTGGCTGCGGCGCGGTCGGCGGCGAAGAGGTCGGGCTCCTGGGTCACCCGCGCATGGTACGGCGCGGCCCTACGAGGAGTCTCCGTCGTGCGGTTCGGCCTGGCGCGCCGCCGACACCTCGGGACGGATGTCGATCCCCAGCTCGAGCAGCTGGGCCGGCTCGACGGTCGACGGTGAGCCGGTGAGCGGGTCGGCCCCGGTCTGGGTCTTCGGGAACGGCATCACCTCGCGGATGTTGGGCTCGTCCTGGAGGATCGACACCAGCCGGTCGATGCCGATGGCGAACCCGGCGTGCGGCGGGGTGCCGTAGCGGAGCGCCTCGAGGAACCAGCCGAATCGCCGCTGCGCCGCCTCCGGGTCGATGCCGAGCACCTCGAATACCGCCGCCTGCGCATCGGGGTCGTGGATCCTGACGCTCCCCGAGCCGAGCTCGGCCCCGTTGAGGACCAGGTCGTAGGCCTGCGACAGCGCGGCCTCCGGGGCGTCACGCATGTCGGCCACCGAGACCGGAGAGGTGAACGGGTGGTGTGCCGGCGACAACGAGCCGTCGTCGCCCACGTCGAAGACCGGGAAGTCGGTGACGAACAGGAAGGCGAGCTGGTCGTGATCCTCGGGGCGCCCGTGGTCGAGGCGGAGCTGGCCGAGCACCGAGGCCACCACCTTCGGGCGGTCGGCCACCAGCAGGAGGTGGTCACCGGACTGCGCCGTCCATGGTGTTCACCAGGGCGGCCTGTTCGGTCTCGTCGAGGAACTTGGCCACCGGGGAGCGCAGGGCGCCCCCGTCTTCGACCACCATCCACACCAGGCCCTTGGCGCCGAGCGAGCGGGCCCGCTCCACCTGGGCATCCAGCCCGGACCGGCTCAATCCGATGGGGCCCGGCATTGATCCCGGCCACGGTGCCGCCTTCGTCGAGCACGGCCTTGAAGGCACCGAACCCGGTGTCCCGGAAGACCTCGCCGAGGTCGACCAGCTCCATCCCGAACCGCAGGTCTGGCTTGTCGGTGCCGAAGCGGCGCATCGCCTCGGCGTGGGTGAGCCGTGGGATCGGGGTCACCGGTCGTTCGCCGCGCACCTCTGCCACCACGGCGGCGACCACCTGCTCGAGGGTGGCGAGGACCTCGTCCTGGCCCCAGAACGACGCCCTCGAAGTCGAGCTGGGTGAACTCGATCTGGCGGTCGGCGCGGAAGTCCTCGTCGCGGTAGCAGCGGGCCACCTGGTAGTAGCGCTCCACCCCGGCGATCATCAGCAGCTGCTTGAACAGCTGGGGGGACTGCGGGCAGGGCGTAGAACTCCCCGGGGCGGAGCCGGCTGGGAACCAGGAAGTCGCGGGCGCCCTCCGGGGTCGAGGCGATGAGGGTCGGCGTCTCGACCTCGAGGAAGCCGAGGTCGTCCATGGTGCGGCGCATCGTGGCCACGACCCTGGATCGGGCCACCAGGTTGTCCCGCATCCGGGGGCGGCGCAGGTCGAGGTACCGGTACTGGAGCCGGCGGGACTCGTCGACATCGGTGCGCTCGTCGAGCTGGAAGGGCAACGCGGCAGCTGCCGAGAGCACGTCGAGTCGCTCGGCCACGACCTCGATCTCGCCGGTCGCCAGATCCGGGTTCGTCGTGCCGTCGGGCCGGAGCCGGACCGTGCCGGTTACGGCGATGCAGTACTCGGCGCGCAGCCCGTGGAGGACCTCGGCGAGCTCGGGCTGCTCCTCGGGGTTGCCGACCACCTGGGCGCGGCCCGAGGCGTCGCGCAGGTCGACGAACACCACGCCACCGTGGTCCCGGCGGCGAGCCACCCATCCCGCCAGCCGGACGGTGCGCCCGGCATCGGCGGCGCGGAGCAGCCCGGCGTGGGTGTCACGGTACGTGGTCGCCATCGGGGGCGCTCCTGTCGGGAACGTGGAAACGGGGGAACCGGGACACCGGTGCGGCCGGTAACGGTAGTCGTGCCATGGCGACCCCAACTTCGCAGCGAGTGACGACACCTGGTGGCGTCACTCGCTCAAGGTTCGCCGGCGGGTCTGGTCAGGCCTTCAGCCCGAAGTGGCGGCGGCGGTGAGCCGGGCACCGAGCCGGCCGATGTGCTCGACCAGCTCCGCCGGCTCGTGGACCTCGAAGTCGACCCCGATGAGGAGGATGCTCGCCGCCAGCCAGCCGAGGTGGTCGCCCTTGGTGCGGAGCAGGCACCGATCGCCGTCGAGGGGCTCCAGGCCGCTCCCGCCGTAGTGCCGCCATCCCTCGGCCACCTCCTCGAACGGGGCGTGGAGGGTCACCACCGCCTCGTACCGCGCCGGGGCGGCGGCCAGCGCCTCGGCAACGAAGGCGGCGGCGTCGTCGGCGGGGAGGGTGCGGGCGTCGAAGTTCCACGACGTGTGGGTGACGTCGTCCAGGCGGTCGACCCGGAAGGTGCGCCAGTCGTCGCGTTCCAGGTCCCAGGCGACGAGGTACCACCGCCTCCCGCTGGGGACCAACCGGTGCGGCTCGACGCGCCGGTCGCTCTCGACGCCGTCCCGGGTCGTGTACCGGAACCGCAGCCGTTCCTGGTCCCGGCACGCCTGGGCGATCACCGCCAGCGTCGCCGCATCCACGGAGGGCCCGCCGGCGGGAAGAGGCACGGTGTACGTGTTGAGGGCGCTGATCCTGGCACGCAGCTCGCGCGGGGAGTACCTGCTCCAGCTTGGCCAGCGCCTGCACGGAGATGTCCTCGATGCCGGCCAGGCCACCCACGGTCACCGTCCGCAGCCCGACGGCTATCGCCACCGCCTCCTGCTCGTCGAACAGCAGCGGCGGCAGCGAGGCGCCGGCCTCGAGCCGGTAGCCGCCGTCCGAGCCGCGGCGGGCGCCGACCCGGTACCCCATGTCGCGCAGGCGGTCGATGTCGCGGCGCAGCGTCCGCCGGCTGACGTCGAGCCGTTCCGCAAGCTCCGCCCCCGACCAGGCGCGGTGAGTCTGGAGAAGGGAGAGGAGGCGCAGCATCCGCCCGGTGACGTCCACGAAATCGAGCTTCTCTCACGTTGCGGTCAGGATCTGACCTAATGGTTTCGTATCCTAGACTTCGTTGGCGCCGCCACCCCGGCTGGTGACCCGTCGTCATCGACGGCCCCCCGTCGACCGATGAGTTGCCGATCGATGAGTTCCGGGGCTTGGCGCCGTCCAACCTCAGTACGAAGCGCTGGCACAGCGCACGCGACTCTGCCGACAAGGATCGGAAGGAGGCACCGTGGCCGATGCGAGAACGGCTCCCCTCGAAGGGGCCATCCTCACCACCGGACTGGTGAAACGATACGGAGACCTGACCGCCCTCGACGGGCTCGACCTGAACGTGCCCGAAGGCACCGTCCTCGGCCTGCTCGGGCCCAACGGGGCGGGCAAGACCACGGCCGTCCGCATCCTCACCACCCTGCTCCCCGCTGACGGCGGTTCGGCGTGGGTGGCCGGGATCGACGTCGCCGCCGACCCCGACGAGGTACGGCGGCGCATCGGGCTATCGGGTCAGTACGCCGCCGTCGACGAGTACCTCACCGGTACCGAGAACCTGGAGATGATCGGCCGCCTCTACCACATGGGCAAGGCGCCCTCCCGGGTCAGGGCCGTCGAGCTGATGGAGCGGTTCGACCTCGAGGACGCCGCCGACCGACCGGTGAAGACATACTCCGGTGGGATGCGGCGCCGGCTCGACCTGGCCGGGGCGCTGGTGGCCAAGCCGTCGGTGCTGTTCCTCGACGAGCCGACCACCGGGCTGGACCCGGCGGGCCGCTCCGACATGTGGGACGTCATCCGCGAGCTGGTCGGGCAGGGCACGACACTGCTGCTGACCACCCAGTACATGGAGGAAGCCGACCTGCTCGCCGACGAGATCGTGGTCATCGACCACGGCAAGTGCATCGAGCGGGGCACCGCCGACGAGCTGAAGCAGCGGGCCGGTGCGCGAGCGGATCGAGCTGGTCGTGAACCAGCGCCGGCGACATCCCGAGGCGCGCCGGGTCCTGGCGGCTTACTCCCTCAACGGGGTGCAGCTCGACGAGCGGTCGCGGCGGATGACCGTGCCCGTGCCGGGTGGCGCCGACACGCTGCGGCAGGTGCTGCGTCGACCTCGACGGCCTGAACATCGGGCTGTCCGACGTCGGGCTGCGCCGCCCCACCCTCGACGACGTCTTCCTCAGCCTCACCGGCCACACCGCCGAGTGGACGCAAGAGGACGAGGCCGCCGTCGACGCCGAGAGCGCTCACGAGCACGAGGAGGTGCTGCGATGACCAGCCTGGGCTGGGCGCTCGCCGACGGCGCGGTCGTCGCCAAGCGCAACCTGATCAAGATCAAGCGGGTGCCCGAGGTACTCGTCTGGGTCCTGATGTCACCGATCATGTTCGTGCTGCTGTTCGTCTACGTGTTCGGCAGCTCGATCGACGTCCCCGGTGTTCCCTACAAGGAATGGCTGATCGCCGGGATCTTCGCCCAGACGGTCGTCTTCGGCTCGACCTTCACCGGGGCCGGGATCGCCGAGGACATGTCGAAGGGCATCATCGACCGGTTCCGGTCGCTGCCGATGTCGCGGTCGGCGGTGCTCGCCGGCCGGACCGCCAGCGACGTCGTCTACAACGTGCTGCTCGGTCGGGATCATGGCGCTCACCGGGCTGCTCGTCGGCTGGCGGGTGCACACCTCGCCGCTCGAGGTGGTCTCCGGTTTCCTGCTCCTGCTGCTCTTCAGCTACGCCTTCTCGCTGGGTGATGGCCTACGTCGGGCTGCTGGTGCCGAGCGTCGAGGTGATCAACAACGCGGCGTTCATGGTGATCATGCCGCTGACGTTCATCTCCAACGCCTTCGTGCCGCTGGAGAACCTGCCCGGCCCGCTGCAGACCTTCGCCGAGTGGAACCCGGTCTCTTCGCTCACCACGGCGGTGCGCGAGCTGTTCGGCAACCAGCCGTCCGCTGAGGCGCTCTCGGCGGTTGGGATAACGCCATCGGACGCCTGGTCGCTGCAGAACCCGATCCTGTACACGATGATCTGGATCGTGGTGATCCTGGCGGTGTTCGTGCCTCTGTCGGTGCGTCAGTACCGGAGGGCCACCTCCAAAGCCTGACGCCTGAAACCCTTTCCCCTCCCCCTTTGGGGGGAGGGGTGTCCGGGTCCCGCCGAAGGCGAGCAGGGGACGGGGAGGGGGTCCTGCGACCCTCCGATATGCCGCAGTCGCCGGCTCCGCGTCGTCAAGCCTCCCACAGGTGCCGAAACGGGTTGGTGAGCCGCTCGCGACGCACCGTCGTCTCCGGTCCGTGGCCGGGGAGGATCCTGGTGGCGTCGTCGAGGGCGAGCACGCCGGCCATCGAGCGAACCAGGGCGTCGAGATCGCCGCCGGGGAGGTCGGTGCGGCCGATCGACCCGGCGAAGAGCTGGTCGCCGGTGAACAGCACCCCCTCGCCGGCGAGATGGAAGCAGCAGTGGCCCGGGGTGTGGCCGGGAGTGTGCATCACGTCGATCGCCAGCCCGGCCAGCTCCAACACGATCCCCGGCGACCAGCGGGACGTAGTCGCTCGGGAACCGGAAGCCGGCGGCCTGATCGTCGGTCACCGGCCCGAACAGCATCCGGATCTGGCCGGCGGGGTCGAGGGCGAGGAACTCGTCGTCGGGGTGGAGGTGGGCGCCGATCCCGTAACCGGCCGCCACCGCTCCCCCGCCGGCATGGTCGACGTGACCGTGGGTTACTAGCAGGGCGGCGGGTACCAGGCGGTGCTTGGACACCAGCTGCCCGATCCCGGCGATGTCCGGAGGGGCATCGATGATCACGCACGGCTCACCCGGAGCGGCGGCCACCACATAGCAGTTGGTGTCCGCCACCCACAGGCCCTTGCCGTCGATCAGCACCGCCACCGGTCGAGTCTGCCATCAACCGGCGCCGCACCGGTGCCACTACGGCCCGGGAATGTCACGTGTTCTGCGGCACCAGGCGGTAGGCGTCGAACACCCCGGAGATCCCACGGAGCTCGGCGAGGATCCGCTCCAGCCGATTGGTATCGGAGATCTCGATCTCGAAGCGGATCACGGCGATGCGGTCGCTGCCGGTGACCGACGACGACCCGACGATGTTCGCCCCGAGCTCACCGAGCACGGTGGTGACGTCCCGTAGGAGCTTGGGCCGGTCCAGGGCCTCGATCTGGAACCAGACGGTGAACGAGCCTTCCTGATGCAGCGACCACGACACGTCGATCATCCGCTCCGCCCGCTCCCCCAGGGCGCCGATGTTGGCGCAGTCCGCCCGGTGTACCGACACCCCGCGGCCCACGGTCACGAAGCCGACGATGTCGTCGCCCGGTACCGGAGAGCAGCACCGGGCGAGCCGCACCAGCAGGTCCTCCATCCCCTCGACGATGATCCCGCCGCCGAGCCGCCGGGGTCGGGGCCGCAGAGAGGGCACCGACTCCAGCTCGTCGTCCCCCGACTCGGCGCCGGCCATCAACCGCTCCAGCCGCCGCATCACCGTGTTGGTGCTGACGTGGTTGTCGCCGATGGCGACGTACATGGCGTCGAGGTCCCGGTGCCCCAGGTCCTCGGCCACCTCGAGCAGCAGCCCGTCGCGATCGACCGCCTTCAGGCTGATGCCCTCCTTGCGCAGCGCCTTGGCCACCGACTCCTTGCCGTCGGCCAGCGACTGGTCGCGGCGCTCCCGGGTGAACCAACGGCGGATCTTGCCCGCCGCCCGACCCGACTTGACGAAGTCGAGCCAGTCCCGCGACGGCCGCGGGTCCTTGCCCTTCGAGGTGATGATCTCGACGATGTCCCCCGAAGCGAGCTCGGTGTCGAGCGCCACCAACCGCCCGTTGACCTTGGAGCCGACGCAGGCATGCCCGACGTCGGTGTGGATGCTGTAGGCGAAGTCGACCGGGGTCGAGCCCCTTGGCAGAGTGAGCACGTCGCCCTTGGGGGTGAGGGCGAACACCTCGTCCTGGTAGAGGTCCAGCTTCAGGTTGGAGAGGAACTCCTGGGGGTCGGTCGCCTCTTCGTGGACGAGGTCGCCGACGAAGGGGACCTCGGCCCCGCCCGTCTCCTTGTACCGCCAGTGGGCGGCGATGCCGTATTCCGCCTTGCGGTGCATGTCGCGGGTGCGGATCTGCACCTCGAGCGGCTTGCCGTCCGACCCGACCACGGTGGTGTGCAGCGACTGGTACAGGTTGAACTTCGGGATGGCGATGTAGTCCTTGAACCGTCCCGAGATCGGCGGCCACATGCTGTGGACCAGCCCGAGAACGGCGTAGCAGCCGGCGTTGTCGTCGACCAGCACCCGGATGCCGATGAGGTCGTGGATGTCCTCGAACTCGAGCCCACTGGTCACCATCTTGCGGTAGATCGAGTAGAGGTGCTTGGGCCGGCCGCTGATGTCCGCCTCGATCCCGGCCGCCTCGAGCGCCGCCTCGAGGTCGAGGGTCGCCTTCTCGATCGACGCCTCCCGCTCCGGGGCCCTCTTCGCCACCAGCCCCTCCAGCTCGGCCACCCGCTTCGGGTAGAGGACGGCGAAGCAGCGCTCCTCCATCTCGTGCTTGATCTCCTGCACGCCGAGGCGGTGCGCCAGCGGTGCGTAGACCTCCAGCGTCTCCTCGGCGATCCGGCGTTGCTTCTCGGGGGGCAACGGGTCGATGGTCCGGATGTTGTGGAGCCGATCGGCCAGCTTGATGAGCAGCACCCTGACGTCCCGCGCCATGGCGATGACCATCTTGCGGATGGTGGCGGCCTGGGCCTCCTCCCGTGAGGAGAACTCGATCCGGTCCAGCTTGGTCACCCCGTCGATGAGCGAGGCGACCTCCTGCCCGAAGTCGGCGGCGATGGCGTCGAGGGTGGCCGGGGTGTCCTCCACGGTGTCGTGGAGCAGCGCCGCCTGCAGCGTCGCCGAGTCCATTCCGTACCCGGCGAGGATGCCGGTGACGATCAGCGGATGGACGATGTAGGGGTCACCGGTCGCCCGCTTCTGCCCGGCGTGGAGCACCTGGGCCAGCTCGTACGCTCGGACGATCGGCCCGGTGTCCTCGTCGGGGTGGACGGAGGAGAACTCGGCGACCAGTTGGGCGAAGAGCTCGTCCGTCTGGGGGTCCACCGTCAACGGTGGTGCCGCCGCGGCGGGCTCAGACTTCGCCATCGCTGACCACGGCATGGAAGGCGACATGGTCGAGCTTGGCCCGCCCCCCGAGGAAGACCAGCTCGAGCAGCACCGACACCCCGACCACGTCCGCCCCGAGTTGGTGGAGCAGGTCGACCGACGCCGCCGCGGTGCCCCCGGTGGCCAGCACGTCGTCGATCACCAGGACCCGGTCCCCTGCGGCGATGGCGTCGGCGTGGACCTGGAGGGCGTCGGTGCCGTACTCGAGGGCGTATTCCTGTTCGACGACTTCACGGGGGAGCTTGCCCGGCTTGCGGATGGGGATGAACCCGGCGTCGAGCCGGCAGGCGATGGGAGCGGCGAACATGAAGCCGCGGGCCTCGATGCCGGCCACCTTGGTCACCCCGGTGTCGGCGGAATGGGCCGATGATCAGGTCGAGGGCGCTGTCGAATGCCCCGGCGTCGGCCAGCACGGGGGTGATGTCCTTGAACATCACCCCCGCCTTGGGGAAGTCTGGGACGTCTCTGATCAGGCCGCGGATGAGGTCGGCGGTCACTCCATGATCCTACCGCCCGATCGGCGAGCTTCCGGCACCGGTGACCAGCGACGCTGGATCGGTGCTCAGCGGCGCTTACGGCGCTGGCGGGGTGGGCGGGCCACCACGTCGCCGGAGACCTGCGTCACCACCTCGCCCGAGGTGGTGGTGGCGACGGGGGCGGCAACGACCACCTCGTCGTCGAATACAGGCGGGCCGGCGACCCCCGCTGCGGGCGCGCCGCCGCGGCGTTCTGCCCGGCGCTGCATCCGCTGCCAGTGCGGCTCCCGTTCCCTCCACACCGCCAGCAGCGGGGTGGACAGGAACAGCGAGGAGAACGTGCCGGCGGCGACCCCGACAAAGAGGGCGAGGGCGAAGTCCTCGAGCGGTCGAGCGCCGAGGAGGAACGAGCCGACGAAGAGCAGAGTGCCGATGGGGATCAAGGTGGTGAGCACGGTGATCAACGACCGCATCAACACCTCGTTCATCGAGAGGTTGGTGATCTCGATGAACGTGAGCTTCTCGCCCAGGGCATGGACGTTCTCGTCGATCTTGTCGAACACCACCACCCCGTCGTACAGCGAGTAGCCCAGGATGGTGAGCACCGCGATCACCGTCGCCGGGGTCACCTCGAAACCGAGGATCGAGTAGATGCCGGCGGTGACGATGAGGTCGTGGAACACCGCCACCAGGGTGGTCACCGCCATCTTCCACTCGTACCGCAGGGAGATGAAGGCGGCGACCACCAGCAGGAACACCACCAGCGCCTGGATGGCGCGGCGGGTGATCTCGGCCCCGAAGGTCGGACCGACGGCGTCGACGGTGACGAGGTCAGAGTCGACGCCGGCAGCATCGGCGAACGCTTCGATGAGGGCATCGAGGTCTTCGTTGCCGAGCGACTCGGTGGCCAGGGTCACGCCCTCGTCGTCGTCGCCGACGAACTGCAGGCGGGCGTCGCCCTGCCCGACGGCGGCGACGGCATCGCGGTATCCGCCCAGGTCGAGACCGCTGGAGTTGGGCGCCTCGAGGAAGGTGCCCCCGGTGAACTCGATGCTCAGGTCGAACTGACGGATGGCGATCGACAACACCGAGATCCCCACCAGCAGCGCGGCGATGGTGAAGTACAGGTTCTTCCGCGACATGAAGTCGAAGTCGGTGTCCCCGCGGTGCAGCCTGCCGAGCAACTCTCTCATGCCGGGGCCTCCGCCCCTTCCGCGGCGAGCGGAGCCGGCCCACCCATCGCAGACTCGATGGTGAGGTACCCCGCGCCCTCACCGAGCCGGCCGCGCACCATCAGCATCGCCGCCGGCCTCGTGAAGAACCAGGCGACGACTACATCGATCAGCGTCGACAGACCGAGGGCCAGGGCGAAACCCTTCACCGGGCCGATGGCGAGGATCCACAGCAGGACCGAGCCGGCGAAGGCGATGAAGTCGGCGGTGAGGATGGTCCGGAAGGCCCGCTTGAAGCCGTGGTCCACGGCGGGGCGTAGCGCCCGGCCCTTGCGGTGGTCCTCCTTGACCCGCTCGTAGAAGACGACGTAGGAGTCTGCGGTGATCCCGATCGACACGATGATCCCGGTGACCCCCGCCAGGGTGAGCGTCGCTCCTTGGAACTCGCTCAACAGGCCGAACACCAGGAAGAGCAGGGACCCGAAGATGCTCAACCCGACGACGGCGATGAGACCCAGCGCCCGGTAGTAGAGGACGAACAGGATCGCCACCACCACGAGGGCGCCGATGCCGGCGATCAACCCGGCGCGGAGGGCGTCCTCGCCGAGCGAAGCCGAAACCGACTCGACCCGTTCCCGCTCGAGCGTGGTGGGCAGGGCGCCGTAACGCAGGATGGTGGCCAGGTCCTCGGCCTCGGCCTGGGCGTTCTCCGAGGTGCCGATGGTGATGTAGACCTGGTCGGCCTCGAGCGGGGTGCCCGGTGCCACCGACTCGGCGATGGCCGGGGCCGAGTTGACCTCCCCGTCGACCACGATCGCCATCTGGCGTCGCGGGTCGCCCACCGGGTACTGGGAGAGGATGGCGGTGGCGTCCTCGAACTTGACCGCGCCGTCCGAGGTGAACTCGGGGTCGACGATGACCCCTCCGTCGAGGCTGCCGACGAACCCTGCCTGGGCCCCGGTCATGTCCTGGCCGGTGAGGAACGCCGGGCCGACGTGGTAGACCAGCCCGTCGCGTCCCTGCAGGTACCCCTCGGCGTCCACGTCGTCGACGATGGTGAGCCCGGTCTCCGGGTCCATGTTGTCAGGGATGACCGGAGCAACCGTGGTCGTGGTGGTCGACGTCTCGTCGGGACCGGTGGTGGTCGAGGAGCCGTCGCCCAGCGTGGTCGATGTCCCCTCCGGAACGGTGGTCGTGGTGGTGCCCTGCAGCTCCTCGGGCAGCGGCAGGGTGCCGTTGGTGAAGGCGGGGCTGACCACGCCGACCTCGAGCACCGGGCGGAAGCTGAGGGTCCCGGTGGTGCCCACCGCATCCAGGGCGCGGTCGCGGTCCTCCACCCCGGGAAGCTGGACCAGGATGGAGCGGTTGCCCTGCACCGAGATCTCCGGCTCCTGCACGGACCCGAGGTTCTCGATGCGTTGGCGCATGATCTCCACCGCCTTGTCGAGCACGGCGGCGTCGGTGCCGTCAGGGGCGACCAGGGTCACGGAGAAGCCGCCCCTCAGGTCGAGTCCCAGGGTCGGTCCCCAGCCGGTGACCACGGCGTAGATCGTCGACCCCCATGCGATGGCCGTGATGACCACGATGGAGGCCCACAAGCGGCGGCGGTTCACCCGGTGTCGCCTCCGACGCGGTCGGCGATCGCCTTCTTGACGAACCTGACCTTGGTGCCGTTGCCGACGTCGAGGGTGACGTCGTGGTCGTCGATGGCGATCACCCGGCCGTACATCCCTCCGATGGTGCGCACCTCGTCGCCGACATCGACCGAGTTCCGCATCGCATCGGCGGCCTTCACCCGGCGCCGCTGCGGCATCACGATCATGAAGTAGAAGAGACCGCCAAGCACGAGCAGCGGCAGCACCAGCGTCAACACCGAGCCAGACGGCTCCGACTCGGCCGCTTCGGTGGCGAGCAGCACGGTGGCGAGGTATCCCACGAAGTCCTCCTTGCGGACGGAACCCGGCACGGACGCCGCGCCGGGTGTGCCGTCAGGTTAGTTACCTCTCATCGCGCAATCCGTATCGGTGGCCCGTTCGGGGAAGGGAGGTGGCCGCCGGCGCCGGACCAGGCCGGCGTGCAACTCGGAGAAGGTCCCGGCGGCGATGGCGGTGCGCACCGAGCGCATCAGCTGCAGGGTGTAGTGCAGGTTGTGGATGGTGACCAGGCGTGGCCCGGTCGCCTCGCCGACGGCGAAGAGGTGGCGCAGGTAGCCGCGGGGATAGCGCTGGCACGTGGAGCAGGCGCAGGCGGGATCCAACGGCTCGGTCGATCGGGCCCAGCGGGCGAGCTTGACGGAGAAGTCGCCATCGGGGTGCAGCACCTTGCCGTGGCGCGCCAGCCGGGTGGGGATGACGCAGTCGAACAAGTCGGCGCCGCGGGCCACGGCGTCGAGAAGCCCCTCGGTATCGCCCAGGCCCATCACGTAGCGGGTGGCGTCGTCGGGGAGCTCGCCGACGACGGCCTCGACGGCAGCGTTGCGCTCCTCGGGAGCCTCCCCGACCGCCAGCCCGCCGATGGCGTACCCGTCGAACCCGATCGCAGCCGTCGCCGCCGCCGAGCGTGCCCGCAGGTCGAGCTCGGTGCCGCCCTGGACGATCCCGAACAGGCCCTGGTCGGCGCGCGAGCGGGCTCGAGCCGATCGCTCCGCCCAGCGCAGCGTCTGCTCGGAAGCCTCCTCGACGAGGTGGCGCGGCGCCGGCAGCCCGACCAGCACGTCGAGGGCCATGGCGATGTCCGCCCCCAGCTGTTCCTGTACCGCCACCGACGACTCGGGCGTCAGGTCGAAGGTGGACCCGTCGTACGTGGAGCGGAACCGCAGGCCCTCATCGGTGACGGCCGGGTCGAGCGAGAACACCTGGAACCCACCGGAATCGGTGAGCATCGGCCCGGTCCAACCGGTCATCCGGTGCAGTCCCCCCAGTGTCGCCACCGCATCGGCGCCCGGCCGGAGCGCCAGGTGGTACGTGTTGGCCAGCACGATGTCGGCGCCGAGCGCCTCCAGGTCTGCGGTGTCGAGGGTGCGCACCGCGCCGCGGGTGCCCACCGGCATGAACGCCGGCGTGGGCACGTCGCCGTGCGGGGTGTGCAGGATCCCGGTCCGGGCCGCCCCGTCGGCCGACGACCGCTCCCACCAGACGGCCCGGGTCACCGCGTCGCCCCCACCGGGTCGACCAGCATGGCGTCGCCGAAGGACAGGAAGCGATAGCGGCGCTCGACCGCCGTCCGGTAGACGTCACGCCACGCCGGGCCGACGGCGGCGGCGACCAGCGCCACCAGTGTGGTGCGGGGGGCATGGAAGTTGGTGAGCATGGCGTCGACGACGGTGAAGCGATGGCCAGGGACGATGAACAGCTCGCTCCAGCCTTCCCCGGGCGACACTCTCCCGGAGGCGCCGGCCGTCTCGAGGGTGCGCACCACCGTCGTCCCCACCGCCACCACCCTTCCGCCAGAACGCCGGGTGTCGGCGACGGCGACGGCGGCCCCGTCCGGCACCTCGTACCGTTCACGGTGGATGCGGTGCTCGGCCACCCGGTCGACCGTCATCGGCCGGAACGTGTCGAGACCGACGTCGAGATCGACCTCCGCCAGTCCTATGCCGGCGGCGGCCAACCGGTCGAGGAGGGGTCGGGTGAAGTGGAGCCCTGCCGTCGGTGCCGCCGCCGACCCGATGTCCTTGGCGAAGACGGTCTGGTAGCGCTCCGGATCGGCAAGCTCACCGTGGAAGTACGGGGGCAGCGGCAGGGAGCCCACTTCGGGGAGCAGATCATCGACGTCGGCATCGCCGGCAGTGAGCCGGACAACGGCGACGCCTTCGTCCGGCATGGACAGCACCTCGCCGGTGATCCGATCGAAGCGCAGCGCCACGCCGGGACGGAACCGCCGGGACGGACGCAGCATCACCTCCCATCGCTCCGGGTCGACGCGGCGGAGCAGCAGCGCCTCCACGGTCCCGCCGGTGTCGACCCTGGTCCCGATCAGGCGAGCGGCCCTGACCCGGGTGCGGTTGACCACCAGCAGGTCGCCCGGGCGGAGGAGCGCGGGCAGATCGGCGACGGTGCGGTCCTCCATGGTGGCGGTGACCAGCAAACGGGCGTCGTGGCGGGGCTCGATGGCCTCCTGTGCCACCAACTCGACCGGTAGCTCGTAATCGAAGTCGTCGACCCGCACCGAGAGAGGCTACGCCGCCAGGCGGAGGCTCGGCGATGGGGGTTGGGGGTCCCCATCGCACCGCGATGAGGCGCCCAGCCGAAGAGCCATGAAAGTAGCGCCTAGGCCGACCCGGCAGGGGTCCCGGTGTCAGGACGAGCTCGGCGATGGGCGTTGGGGGTCCCCCATCGCACAGCGATGAGGCTTCAGCCGAAGAGCCATGAGCACAGCTACGCTCCGCCGGTGCGCACCGGAGACCTCGGCATCCGAATCGGGCGCATGGAACCCGGCCCCCTCGACGCCATCACCGATGTCGCCGGTGTCCGCGTCGGCCACACCACGCTGATCAGCGGTGACGGCCGGTTGCGGCCCGGCGAGGGGCCGGTGCGAACCGGGGTCACCGTGGTGATCCCCCACGACGGCGACGTATGGACCGAGCCGGTGTTCGCCGGGGCGCACCGGCTCAACGGCAACGGCGAGCTCACCGGGCTGGAGTGGATCCGGGAGGCCGGGATGCTCGGCGGTGCCATCGGCATCACCAACACCCACAGCGTCGGTGTCGTGCACGACGCCCTGATCGAGTCGGCGGCACGGTCGCACGACATGAGCGACGCCATCTGGGCGCTCCCCGTCGCCGGTGAGACCTACGACGGCGCCCTCAACGACATCAACGGGTTCCACGTGCGCCCCGAGCACGTCCACGCCGCGCTCTCGTCGGCTGCCGCCGGACCGGTGACGGAGGGCAACGTCGGTGGCGGGACCGGGATGATCTGCCACGAGTTCAAGGGCGGCATCGGCACCGCCTCCAGACGCGCCGGCGACTGGACCGTCGGGGTCCTGGTGCAGGCGAACTACGGCGAGCGGGCGCTGCTGCGCATCGACGGGGTGCCGGTGGGAGCGGCCATCCCCTACGAAGAGGTCCCGTCGCCATGGGACCAGGCTCGACGCGGTCAACGCCCGAGCGACTCCCGAGGGAGGCTCGATCATCGGCATCGTCGCCTCCGACGCTCCGCTCCTCCCCCACCAGTGCGCCCGGCTGGCGCAGCGGATCGGCATGGGCGTGGCCCGGATGGGCAGCTACGGGTCGCACGGCTCGGGCGACCTGTTCCTCGCCTTCGCCACCGGCAACCGCGGGCTGTCCTACCGGAGGCGGTGAGGACGACCCCCGCCCCACCGTGGACCTGGCGATGGTGGTCGACGATCACATCAACCCGCTGCTGGAGGCGATCGCCGAGGCCACCGAGGCGGCGATCGCCAACGCGCTGCTCGCCGCCGAGACGATGGTCGGCCGTGACGGCATCACCGCCCACGCCATCGACCACGACCGCCTGGTCGCCATCATGAGGGCCCACGGCCGCTGACATGCCCGGCCGACTTCGGTCGGCTGTGCCGACCGACAGAGCCGTCGGCCCTCCTCCCACAGATGGGGCCCCAACCCCATCGTGGGCCGTTTGTGAAATGCCCGGGCCGACGCAGAGCCGTCGGCCCTCCTCCCACAGATGGGGCCCCAACCCCATCGTGGGCCGTTTGTGAAATGCCCGGCCGACGCAGAGCCGTCGGCCCTCCCCCGAGGGGCCCCAACCCCATCGTGGGCCGTTTGTGATGCTGCCAGCAGCGCCTGGACCGATCGACTTCAACCGTCGAGCAGCGAGCCCTGGGAGTCGGTCGGGATCGGCGGGGCATCGACACCGAGATGGGCATAGGCGTTGGCGGTGGCCACCCGGCCACGCGGGGTCCGCTGCAACAGACCCTCCATGAGGAGGAATGGCTCGTAGGCGTCCTCGACGGTCTCCGGGTCCTCCCCGACGGCGATGGCCAGCGTGGAGAGCCCCACTGGGCCGCCGCCGAACTTGTGGACGATCGCCTCCAGGATGTACCGGTCGACCTTGTCGAGGCCCCGCCGGTCAACCTCGAACACCCCCAACGCGGTGTCGGCTCCAGCGGCGTCGATCGTCCCATCGCCCCGCACCGTGGCGTGGTCCCGCACCCGGCGGAGCAACCGGTTGGCGACCCGGGGGGTGCCGCGCGAGCGGCGGGCGATCACCTCGGCGCCGCCCGGGTCGATCGAGACCTCGAGGATCTCCGCCGAGCGGGTGACGATGGACGCCAGCTCGACCGCCGGGTAGTAATCGAGGCGGGCCACGTACCCGAACCGGTCGCGCAACGGCGATGCAACCCGCCCCACCCGGGTGGTGGCGCCGATGAGGGTGAACCGCGGCAGGTCGAGCCGAATCGACCGGGCGGCCGGCCCCTTGCCCACCATGATGTCCAGCACGAAGTCCTCCATGGCCGGGTAGAGGACCTCCTCGACCGGGCGGGCGAGGCGGTGGATCTCGTCGACGAAGAGCACGTCACCGTGCTCGAGGTTGGTGAGGACGGCGGCCAGGTCGCCGGGGCGCTCCAGCGCAGGACCTGACGTGATCCGCAGGGTGACGTCCATCTCGGCGGCGAGGATCCCGGCCAGCGACGTCTTGCCCAACCCGGGTGGGCCGGAGAACAGCACGTGGTCGATGGGCTCACCGCGGGCCCGGGCCGCCTGGATCAGGATCTCGAGGCGCTCCTTGAGGGCGGCCTGCCCGACGAAGTCTCCCATCCTCCTGGGCCGGAGCCCGGCGTCGAACCCGGCCTCGCCCGGGAGCGGTGCCCCGGCGAGCAGATTTTCCTCACGCATCGTCGGCCCCGCCGATGCGGCGCAGCGCGGCCCGCAGCAGATCTTCAACCGGCTGCGCCGCCTCGAGCCCGGAGACGGCGGCGCTGATCTCGGCAGCCTCGTACCCCAAGCCTTCCAGGGCGGCGCGGACCTCGGACAGGTTGCCGGTCGCCGCCACCACCGCCTCGGCGCCGTCGAAGCGGGGGCGCAGCTCGAGCATCAGCTTCTGGGCGCTGCGCTTGCCGATCCCGGGCACCATCGTGAGGGTGGCGACGTCGTCGGTGAGCACGGCGCGCCGCAGGTCGGCCACGGCGAGCGTGCCCAGGATCGCCATGGCCACCTTGAGGCCGATCCCCGGCACCGCCACCAGCACCCGGAACGTGTCCCGCTCCTCCTCGGTCGGGAAGCCGACCATCGCCAGGGCGTCCTCGCGCACATGGAGATGGACGTGGAGCACGGCGTCCTCGCCGATCCCGGGCAGGTCGAGCAGGGCCCGCGGGGTGACCGCCACCTCGTAGCCCACCCCGGCAACGTCGAGCACCACCCGCTCCGGCTGTTTCACGACGAGCGAGCCGCGCAATCTGCCGATCATGGCGTTGCCGGGGCCGGGTCGGCCGACCGGGCGGCATCGAGATGGCTCACGTGTGACCCCCTGCCGCCGACCGTCCCAGGGCCACCCGCATCGGCAGCGCCTGCGAGTGGCAGAGAGCGACGGCGAGTGCGTCGGCCGCGTCGGGCGGTGATGGCGGCTCCACCAGGCCGAGGCGCATGGCGACCACCCGGGCGACCTGAGCCTTGGCGGCCGAACCGGACCCGGTGACGGTCAGCTTCACCGCGCTCGGGGTGTACTCGGTGACGGGCACGCCCGCCTGGGCCAGCGCCAGCATCGCCACGCCTGATGCCCGTCCCACCGCCATCGCCGTGTGCAGGTTCCGGTTGACGAAGACCTCTTCGACGGCTGCTTCGTCCACCTCCAGGGAGCGCACCACGTCGGTGATGTCGGTGTGCAGGTCGGCGAGGCGTCTCGCCATCGGCTCCGCCGGGTCGGTGCGGATGACCCCGGCCGCCACCGCCCGGGGTTCTCCGGAGCCGATTTCGATGACTCCGTAACCGGTGACCGTGAGACCGGGATCGATGCCGAGGACGAACATATGTTTGGTGAGCGTACCGGCTGCCCACGACACAACCAAGCACTCCGAGCCCTCTGCCCAACCTTGAGCGATTGACTACACGACAGGGGTTCAATCGCTCAAAGTTCGACGCTATGGCCGCAGTGCCTCCCAACTTTGAGCGATTGACTACACGAGAGGGGTTCAATCGCTCAAAGTTCGCAACGTACCGAGGAGGTGGGCTATCCGACCGACTCGAGGACCTCGTCGGGGATGTCGAAGTTGGCGAAGACCTCTTGGACGTCATCGAGGTCCTCGAGCGCGTCGAGCAGCCGCAGGACCTTGCGGGCATTGGGCTCGTCGAGGGCCACGGTGGTGGTCGGCAGCTGGGTCACCTCGGCTGATTCGACGGTGATCCCCCCCTCCTCCAGAGAGGCGCGCACCCGCGACAGGTCGCCGGGCGCCGAGACGACCTCCCACTGGTCGCCGGATCCGGTGACGTCCTCCGCGCCTCCGTCGAGCGCCGCCAACATCACCGTCTCCTCGTCGCCGATGGCCACGATCAGCCCCTTCTGCTCGAACAGGTACCCCACCGAGCCCGGCTCGCCCAGCGACCCGCCCAGGCGGTTGAAGGTGGCTCTCACATCGGCAGCGGCCCGGTTGCGGTTGTCGGTCAGGACCAGGATGTACAGGGCGACGCCGCCGGCGGCGTACCCCTCGTACCAGATCTCCTCGTAGTCGACCCCGTCGAGCCCGCCCCCACCACGGGCCACGGCGCGCTCGATGTTGTCCTTGGGCACCGAGGCGTCCTTCGCCTTCTGGATGGCGTTGTAGAGGGCGGCGTTGCCGTCGGGGTCGGAGCCGCCCTGGCGGGCGGCCGCCTCGACGGCTCGGATGAGCTTGGCGAACAACTTGCCCCGCTTGGAGTCCTGCCGCTCCTTGCGGTGCTTGGTGTTGGCCCACTTGGAGTGCCCGGCCATCAGCCGTCCTCGGCGGCGGCGGCCACCAGCATCTCGTGGATTCGGTCGTCTCTGGTGAGCTCGGGATGGAACGACGTCGCCAGCACCCTCCCCTGGCGGACGAACACCGGATGGGTGTCGCCGGTCCCCGGCTCGGTGACCGTGGCCAGTACCTCGACGGCGCCGCCGACTTTGCTGATCCACGGGGCGCGGATGAACACGGCGTGGACCGGCCGGTCGAACCCGTCGACCGCCAGGTCGGCCTCGAAGCTGTCGACCTGGCGACCGAAGGCGTTGCGCTCGACCACCACGTCGAGCACGCCCAACTGCGGCTGCTCCACACCGGTGGTGGACTCGGCGAGGAAGATCATCCCGGCGCAGGTGCCGAGCACGGCCATGCCATCGCCGACCCGCTCCCGGAGCGGGTCGATGAGCCCGTAGATGGTCGCCAGCCGCCCGATGGTGGTCGATTCGCCGCCGGGGATGAGCAGGGCGTCGACGCGCCCCAGCTCCTCGGGGGTGCGCACCTCCGCCGCCTCGTGCCCCAGCCGGGCGACCACGGCGAGGTGCTCGCGGAAGTCACCTTGGAGGGCGAGCGCGCCGATCCGCATCGGTCACAGCCCCCGGTCCTGCATCCGATCTTGGGGCTGGAGGGTGTCGACGTTGATGCCCACCATCGGCTCACCGAGGTTTCGGGACACCTTGGCGATCTTGTCGGCGTCGCGGAAGAAGGTGGTCGCCTCGACGATGGCTCGGGCCCGCTCCGCCGGATCGCCCGACTTGAAGATGCCCGAACCGACGAAGACCCCGTCACAACCGAGTTGCATCATCAGGGCGGCGTCGGACGGGGTGGCGATGCCGCCTGCGGCGAAGTTGACCACGGGGAGCCGGCCGGTCTCGGAGACCTCCTTCACCAGGTCGTACGGAGCGGCCAGCTCCTTGGCGGCGCTCATCAGCTCGTCGGGACCCAGAGTGGTGAGCCGGCCGATCTGGCGGTTCATGATCCGCATGTGCCGCACCGCCTCGACGACATTGCCGGTGCCGGGCTCACCCTTGGTCCGGATCATCGCCGCGCCCTCGCCGATTCGCCGCAGCGCCTCACCGAGGTCTCTTGCCCCGCACACGAACGGGACGGTGAAGGCGCGCTTGTCGATGTGGTGCTCGTCGACCGGGGTCAGGACCTCGCTCTCGTCGATGTAGTCCACCCCGAGCGCCTGGAGGACCTGGGCTTCCACGGAGTGCCCGATGCGGGCCTTGGCCATCACCGGGATGGAGACCGCGGCGACGATCTCCTCGACCCTGGCCGGGTCGGCCATGCGGGCCACGCCACCGACGGCGCGGATGTCGGCGGGCACGCGCTCCAGCGCCATCACCGCCACCGCTCCGGCCTCCTCGGCGATCTTCGCCTGATCGGCGGACACGACGTCCATGATCACGCCGCCCTTGAGCATCTCGGCGAGGCCGCGCTTGACGAGGTCGGTGCCGCGTTCGGCTGTGGGCATCTCACGCTCCGGGACGATGAGCCTCGATTCTACCGGCGCCACCCGCCAGTCCCGGCGGCTCGGCCCGGCGACTCAGCCCGGTGGTGAGGCCGGCCACTCCGGGGGTCGCTTGCCCAGGAAGGCGTCGATGCCTTCACGGGCGTCGGCCAGGCCGGCGTTGGCGGCCATCACCACCTTGGTGTGCTCGTAGGCGGCGGGCTCGGCGAGGTCGATTTGGCGGTAGAAGGCGGCCTTCCCGATGCCCAGCACCGCCGGGCTGTACCGGGTGACCGCAGCGGCCAGGGCGTCGACCTCCTCATCGAGCCGCTCCTCCGGCACCACCCGGTTGACCAGGCCCCAGTCGAGCGCGGTCCGCGCAGAGATCGGCTCGCCGGTGAGCAGCATCTCCATCGCCCGCTTCCGACCCACGGCCCGAGAGATGGGCACCATCGGGGTGGAGCAGAAGAGCCCGATCCTCACCCCGGGGGTGGCGAAGGTGGCGTTCTCTGCGGCGACGGCCAGGTCGCAGGCGGCGACCAGCTGGCACCCGGCGGCGGTGGCGATCCCGTGGACCCTGGCGATCACCGGCTGCGGGATCTCGTGGATCGTCTCCATCATCACCGTGCAGGCGTCGAACAGCTTCTCGTAGAACGAGTGGTCGCGCCCCACCATCTCCTTGAGGTCGTGCCCGGCGCTGAAAGCGGGACCGTTGCCGGCGATGACCACGGCGGCCACCGACCGGTCGGCGCCGGCTGCGATCAGTGCGGCGGCCACCTCGGTCATGGTGTCGAGGCTCAGCGGGTTGCGCCGCTCGGGCCGGTCGAGGGTGATCCTGGTGACCGGCCCATCGGCGACGGCGATGTGCGAATAGGCCACCGGCACAGTGTACGGCTGTGCCCTCTACCCGGGCCGACTTCGGCGGCTGCGCCGCCGAACAGACGCCGGTCGGCCCTCCTCCGCATGTGGGGCCCCTACCCCACAGCGGCCGTTCTCGGGCTTCCAACAGACGAGGGGTTTCCTTCTCATGTTCAATCTCCCAGGGCGTCGCGGTAGGCCTCCAGGTACCCGGCGAGCACCGGGCCGCGGTCGAAGCGGGCGACCCGCTCGATCCCCCGCTCCACCAGCGCACCACGCGTCACCGGATCGGAGAGCAGCCCGGCGACGGCGTCCGCCAAGGCGGCGGCGTCACCCGGGGCCACCCATCGGGCGGCGTTCCCTCCGACGTGCACGAACCCGGGGAGCGCCGACGCCACCAGAGCACACCGGGACGCCATGCCCTCGACCAGGACGATCCCGAAGCTCTCGCCGGCCGTGTTCGGGGCGACCAGGACCTCGGCGGAACCCATGACCCGCCGCTTGGTGTCGTCACCCACCCTCCCCCTGAAGGTGACGCCGGGCGGGCCCGAGCCGGGCCGGCTGCTGCCGATCACCTCGAGCGATGCGCCGGGTACCCGGGCGGCGATCGCCGGCCAGGCGGCGAGCAGCACGTCGAGGCCCTTGCGGGCGTCGTCCCGCCCCACGAACACCACCGAACCGGGTCGCTTCGCCGGTGTGTCGACCGGGCGCCCGCTCTCCTGGTCACTCCACAGGGCCGTGTCGATGCCGTTGGGAACCAGCCGCACCGGCACCGCGCCGGCCACCACCGTCGCCGCCACCGGGGACACCGCCGTCACCACCGCCGCCCGCCGGAGCAGCCGGCGCACCAGCGGCCGGCCGACCCTGAGGCCCCGCCGCACCATGGCGGAGGCGTCGGCGTGGAGCGTGGCGACGACCGGGGCAGGCCCGGCCCGCATCGCCGCCAGTGACACCGCCGGCATCAGGGGCTCGTGCACGTGGACGACGTCGACCCCGGCCAGGGCTCCCGCCACCCGGGACCACACCCCCGGCCCCAGGGCGACCGGTGCCTCCGAGCGGTTCGCCCGGACGACCCGCGCCGGGCCGACCAGGACCGTTCCCTCCCGTTCGGTCTCTCCCGGCCCGACCACCGTGGCCCGATGCCCTTCCTCGCCCAGCCACCGGGCCAGCTCGAGCACCTGGTCCTGGACCCCGCCGTGGCGTCCCAGGTCGTAGGGACACACCAGGGCGACGTGGAGGTCTCGCCGGTCCGGCGGGGAGCTCACCGCGGCGCCCGGTCGGACGGCCAGTTGGGTTGGAACAGGTGCCACTGCTCGGGAGCGCGGCCCACGATCATCTCGAGGACCTCGGCGAGCGCCTGGGTGGTCGCCACCACCCGCTCCTCCCGGGTGGGGAGGTCGGGCACCTCGATCGGCTCTTCGATCACGAAGCGGTTGCCGCGCCCCCGCTCGAAGTAGCAACCGACCGGCAGCAGGATCGCCCCGGTGCGCTCGGCCAGCGTGGCCGGGCCCGCCGGCAGCGTCGTCTGCTCGCCGAAGAACGTCACCGGCACCCCCCGTCCCGACAGGTCGCGGTCTGATACCAGCGCGATGGTGCCTCCGCCCTTCAGCCGGCGGACGAGGGTGGTGGTCAGCGTGCGGTCGCCGTCGGCGAGCACGACCTCCATCCCAACCTTGCGCCGCAGGTCGATGAACCACTCGATGAGGCGTCGATTGGGCAACGCCTCCGCCACCGCCAGGACCGGCGCCCCGTGGCTGGCGGAGGCAGCCCCCGCCGACTCCCAGTTGCCGGTGTGCGGCAGGGCGAGGATCACTCCCCTCCCGGACTGCGCCGCCGCCTCCAACCGCTCCGGGTTGATCAGGCGGCTGGTGGCGAGGATGTCGGTGACCCGCCGTGGGGTCACCCAGAAGACCTCGGCCCAGTACCGGCCATAGCTGGCGAACATCCGCCTGACCCGCCGCCTCGTCGCCTCCTCCTCGCCGACCACCCGCGCCAGGTGGCGGTGTACCAGGGCCAGCCGGCCGGGGACGACGAACGAGCCTGCCCACCCCAGCCCCTCCCCCAACCGACGGGCCACCGGCTCGGGGAGCAGCGAGAGGATCCCGGCCGACAGCCGGAACAGGGCATAGGTGCCCAACCCGTCGAAGCGGCTCACCGCTCCAGCTGCTCCCAGGTCCTACGGATCCTCTGGAAGACGGTGAAGCCGGCGAGCACGACGAACACCCACAGCACCGGATACAACACACGCAGGCCGCCACCGACCCCGGTGGCGAAGACCCCGACGAGGATCAGGATCATCCGCTCGGCCCGGCCCATCCACCCGCCGCGACCCTCGGCGCCCCAGCTCTCCGCCTTCGCCCGCACGTAGGGCGTGAGAAGCGAGAAGGCGAGGGCGAACAGGCACAGCATCAGCGCCGGCTCCTCGTCGCGCAGGCTGAACGCCAGCCCCGACCAGATGGCGATCTCCCCGAATCGGTCGGCCATGGTGTCGACGAAGGCGCCCCGGATGGACGCCTTGCCCTGGTGCCTCGCCAGCGGGCCGTCGAGCGTGTCGAGGATGCAGCCGATGGCGGTGACGATCGCCCCGAGGGTGTAACGCTGCACGGCGATCAACACGGCCCCGGCGATGGTGACGGCGAGCCCGGCGGCCGTGACCATGGTGGGGGTCAGCCGCGCCTTCGACAGCGTCACCGCGATGGCGTCGAGCATCGGAGCAACCCGGCTCCGACCCTTGAGGTCGAGCAAACTCGTCCTCCTTCCGGCCCGGAAAGTTACCAGCTTGCCCACCGGGTTCCGTTTCCCCTCGCCTACCGGAGGAGGCGTGGCAGCGATACGGGCCGAAGGCCGGCACGGATGACGGGGAGGAGCCCAGCCGTCCGATGTAGTGAGCTCCGCCTGGTCGAAATGCATCCCGACTGGCCACCCCGGGCGCGTAGCTACACTCGCCGCGCCCCCGAACCCACGTTTTTCCTCGTCGGTGAAAGGACCTGGATGACGGAGACCAAGCCGGAGCTGCGCATCGGCGACGAGGGCTACCTGTTGCCGGTGGTCGAGTCGACCATCGGTGACGTCGGGCTCGATATCCGCACCGTGCGCGGCGACACCGGCTACGTCACCTTCGACCCGGGATACGCCAACACGGCGAGCACCGAGAGCGCCATCACCTACATCGACGGCGGCAACGGGACACTGTGGCACCGTGGCTACCGGATCGAGGACCTCGCCGAGCAATGCGGCTTCCTCGAGGTGGCGTATCTCCTTCTCTTCGGCGAGCTCCCCGACACCGTCGCCCTGGAGGGGTGGCGGGCCAAGGTGCGGCACCACACCCTGCTCAACGAGGAGCTCAAGCGGTTCTTCGACGCCTTCCCCCGCAGCGCCCACCCCATGGCGATCCTGTCCTCCGCCACCAACGCCATCTCTACCTTCTACGAGCCGTACTACAACCCGAAGGACCCGGAAGCGGTGCGGGAGAGCGCCACCCGGCTGATCGCCAAGATGCCGACGGTGGCCGCCTGGGCGTACAAGAAGTCGATCGGCCAGCCGTACGTCTACCCGCGCAACGACCTGAGCTACGTGGAGAACTTCCTCCACATGATGTTCGCCCTCCCGGTGGAGGAGGAGAAGATCGACCCGATCATCGCCAAGGCACTCAACGTGCTGCTCATCCTCCACGCCGACCACGGGCAGAACTGCTCCACGGCGACGGTGCGCTTCGTCGGCTCCAGCCAGGCGAACCTGTTCGCCTCCGTGGCTGCCGGGATGAACGCCCTCTGGGGCCCGCTCCACGGTGGCGCCAACCAAGAGGTCGTCGAGATGCTGGACGCCATCCACGTCGACCCCGACATGACGGTGGAGAAGGCGATCACCCGGGCCAAGGACAAGGACGACCCCTACCGGTTGATGGGCTTCGGTCACCGCATCTACCGCAACTACGACCCGAGGGCGCGCATCCTGAAGCGCTTCGCCGACGACGTGCTGGGCACGGTCAGCAAGGACGACCCGTTGCTCGAGATCGCCCACCAACTGGAGACGGCGGCGCTCGAGGACGACTACTTCGTCAGCCGGAAGCTGTACCCCAATGTCGACTTCTACTCGGGGCTGATCTTCCGGGCACTGGGCTTCCCCACCCGGATGTTCACGGTGCTCTTCGCCATCGGGCGCCTGCCCGGATGGATCGCCAACTGGATGGAGATGCACGAGCACGGCGACAACAAGATCGCCCGGCCCCGGCAGATCTATACCGGCCAGGCGATGCGCGACTTCGTCCCCCTCGACCAGCGCTAGGGCACAGCCCGGCGTCCCGGACCTCACCACTCGCCCGGCGGGACGTCCTCGACGTAGGTCTCCACGACCGAGCCGTCGATGCCGTCGACGCGGACGAGCCCACGGCGCGATGGCGGGTCGTCGGCGGAAAACACCAGCACATTCCAAATCGGTCGGCTCCGCCAGCCCCTGAAGCCCAGGTTGGCGGACGCATGCCCAACGGGGAATCCGATCGCCCGGTTGGCAGCTTCGAGGGCGGCGCCCTCGCGCACCGCCAGGTGCCACGCCCCGAGGAGGTACCACCCGGCGATGGCGGCGAGAAGCGCGACGGTGAGCCACATTCCGGTGGGCAGGGCATCGACCAGCACCCCGATGGCGGTCAGGACGGCGGCAACCACATACACCAACGCCGCCCGACGGCGTCGTTGCGGGTCGGGAACGGCATGGGGGTCGAGCACCTCGGCGTCGAGGTCGTCGGGCACGGCGACACCCTCGGCGATCTCGGGAGGGATCTCGATCCCTCGCCGGCCGGCGCGGCGACGGTCAGCCGACAACGACGGCCTCCACGGTCATCGAGGTGGCGTGCACAGAGCCGCCAGCTCGGACACAGCCTCGTCCACCGGCACTCCCCGACGCTCGGCGTCGTCTCCGCGCAGCCGCAGCCCGACGCTCCCGGCCTCGACATCACTGTCGCCGACGACGATGACCGCCGGGTGCTTGTCGGTGATGGCTCGCCGCACCTTCTCGCCGAGCGACTGGTCGCTGAGGTCGAGCTCGACCCGCAACCCCGCCCTGCGGAGGAGTGACTCGACCTCGGCGGCGTACCCGTCGTGGCGGTCGGCCACCGGGATCACGGTCGCCTGGATCGGGCTCAGCCAGGCGGGGAACGCCCCGGCGTAGTGCTCCACCAGGACGGCGACGAACCGCTCCACCGCTCCGAACTTGGCACAGTGGATCATCACCGGCTGCGCCTTGGTGTTCTCGGGGGTGGTGTACTCGAGGTCGAAGCGCTGCGGCGTGCTGAAGTCGAGCTGGATCGTGGAGCATTGCCACCGCCGTCCCAGGGCATCCTTCACGTGGACGTCGATCTTCGGCCCGTAGAACGCCGCCTCGCCCTCGCCGACCCGATAGTCGACTCCGCGCTTCTCCAGTGTCAGCCGGAGCAGCTTGGTGGCCTCGTCCCAGAGATCCAGGTCCCCCATCCACTTGTCCTCGTCACGGGTCGACAGCTCGGCCTCGATCTCCTCGAACCCGAAGTCGGCGAACAGCGTCAACACGAAGTCGAGGTGACGCTCCAACTCCGAGGCGAGCTGCTCCCTGGTGCAGAAGGTGTGGCTGTCGTCCTGGGTGAGGCCCCGGACCCGGAGCAGTCCCTGGAGCGTGCCCGAGCGCTCGTAGCGGTACACCGCCCCCAGCTCCGACAACCGCATGGGGAGCCGGCGGTACGAGCGCGCCGCGCTGCGGTAGATGAGCACGTGGAAGGGGCAGTTCATCGGCTTCACCCGGTAGCGCTCGCCATCGTCGACGACGACCGCCGGGTACATGTTGTCGGCGTACCAGCCGAGGTGGCCGGAGGTCTCCCACAGCTCCTCCTTGGCCAGTTGCGGGCTCACCACGAAATCGAACCCGTACTCGGTGTGGAGGCGCCGGCTGTAGTCCTCCATCACCTTGCGCAGCATCCCGCCGTTCGGGTGCCATACGGCGAGCCCCTGTCCCAACTCCGGCGGGGAGGAGAACAGGTCGAGGTCGTGCCCGAGCTTCCGATGATCGCGAAGCCTGGCCTGCTCGACCCGATCGAGGTAGTCGGCCATCGCCTGCGGGGTCTCCCAGGCGGTGCCGTAGATGCGTTGCAGCTGCGGGTTCTTCTCGTCCCCCCGCCAGTACGACCCGGACGACCGCAGCAGCTTCACCGCCTTGATCCGGCCGGTCGACGGCAGGTGGGGACCCCGGCACAGGTCGACGAAGTCGAGGTTGCGGTAGAGGCTCACCTCTTCGGCCCCGGCTCCCTGGGCCTCGTCGACGCCGTCGATGATCTCGGTCTTGAAGGGCTGGCCGGCGAAGAGCTCCCTGGCCTCGGTCGTTGCCACCACCTGGCGCTCGAACGGCTGGTCTTCGGCGATGATCTCGTGCATCCGGGCTTCGATCGCCTCGAGGTCGTCGGGGTGGAAGGCGCGCCCGATGTCGAAGTCGTAGTAGAAGCCGTCCTCGATGGGCGGGCCGATGGCGAAGGCGGCTCCGGGGTACAGGTCGAGCACCGCCTGAGCGAGGACATGGGCCGACGAGTGGCGGATGACCGCACGACCCTCGTCGCTGGTGTCGGTGACCACGGCGAACTCGCCGTCGCCGGGCAGTGGCCGGGAGAGGTCGAGGACGACACCGTCGAGGCTCGCCACCACCGCCGCCTCGGCCAGCCGCCGCCCGATCGATGCGGCGACCTCGGCGCCGGTCGTGCCGTCGGCGAACTCGTGGGCGCTGCCGTCTGGGAAGGTGAGGTTGATCGCCACGCCGTCTCCCGGGTGGGTTGGGGTGCCTCAGGCTACATCCCGTTGAGATGGGCTCGAATGGGCGGAGCCCCCTTCCCGTCTGCCGTGCAGGCCTTCGGCCCGTGGTGCAGACACCCTTCCCGCAGGGGGAAGGGAAACAAGACATCGGAACCCCCTTCCCGTCCGCCGACCAGCCTTTCGGCCCGTGCTGCGGCCACCCTTCCCCCAGAGGCGGAAGGGAAAGGGGACATCGGGAGCGAGGGCAAATCCGCGAAAACCGTCCTTGCGCTCCCTAGCCTTGGCCAGCAGCCAAACCGAGGAGGGGTCGGGCATGCTCGAGATCGTGGCCGCGGCGGGCCTGATCGCCGGCATCGTGGTGGCGCTCACCAGGGCTGCCCCTTCGACCGAAGCCCCGGCGCCGGTCCGGCGCCGCACCCTGGTGGCGGCCGGTGCCCGGGTGCGCTTCGACCCGATCGGCCCCGACCCCGAAGACGATTGGGCGGGCGGGTTCCCGCTCGGCTCCGATCTCCCGTGCCCGTGGTGCCGGGCGGCCACGTCGGAGAGCGACCGGCGCTGTCGGTCGTGCGGCCAGCCGTTCGGGTAGCCGGCGAGCGTCACCGCCGCAGCGTCAGCTCCTCGAGCATCCGCACCGTCCCGAACCCGGTCGCCTCGTAGAGCCCCACGGCGCGCCCGTCCTCGGCGTCGGTGTACAGGATCGCCTCACTCACGTTGTGCCGCCGGTTGAGGTCGTCGAGCCCGGCGAGCAGGAGCGCCTTGCCCAGCCCGCGACCCTGCGCCTCGGGCACCACCGCCAGTATGTAGATCTCTCCCCTGCCGTCGTCGTGCACCTTGGTCCAACAGAAGCCGGCGATCCTTTCGCCTTCCCAGGCGAGCAGGAATCCCTCGGCGTCGAACCAGGGCTGGGCGAGGCGCTTGGCCAGATTGTCGGCGTCGAGAGCCCCGTTCTCCGGGTGCCCGGCGAAGGCGGCGTTGTTGGCGCTGAGCCACGCGGCGCCATCCTCGTGCCGGAAGGGCCGCAGCTCGACGCCTTCGGGCAGCGTCCAGTGGATCCCAGTGGGCAGGTCCCGCCCCATCTCGGCCAGCATCCGCACCCTGCCGAGGCCGAGGGTCGACACCGCCGCCGTCTCCGCCGGTCGCCACACCCACAGCGTCAGCGGGGCGTCGTCGGGGATCACGTCCGGGGCCGTTTCCACCAGCATCCGCACGATGGCGATCTCCCCGGGGTGCCCCGGCTCGGACACGATCTCCATGGTCCAATGCCCGTGCGGGATGTCGGCGGCGGCCGGGTGACGGGAGGCCACCGCGTAGCCCACCAGCCTGGAGGGTGCCCGGTTGCCGCCGTCGACGACGACCCGCCCGATCTGCTCATGCGACAGCAGCCGGATGGCCTTGTGCTCGCTGACCGCAGGGTGCCCGTCCGCCTCCTCACGGCGGGCCAGCAGCACCTCGATGGCGTCCCGATCGGACGGATGGGCGGTGCGGACCTTCATGGCCGCAGGGTAGAACGCCAGGCCCGTTCGAGGCCGGGCAAAGCAAAGACACCCACGGCCCACGATGGGGTAGGGGCCCCATCTGTGGGAGGAGCCGAGCTCTGCTCGGCGGGAATGTCCAGCCCACGATGGGGTAGGGGCCCCATCTGTGGGAGGAGCCGAGCTCTGCTCGGCGGGAATGTCCAGCCCACGATGGGGTAGGGGCCCCATCTGTGGGAGGAGCCGCCGGACGCTCCTGTACGCCGGCGGAGCCGGACGAGCTTCCGGCCGGGAGAAATCTAGTGCGGGAGAACCGTTGGCAACTCGGCGGCACGATCTAAGGTGACTGGACGATGGGTTCGGTGGGGCTGGTACTCGGAGGCGGTGGAGTCACCGGTGCGTCCTATCACCTCGGGTGCCTCCTGGCTCTCGAGATGGCGACGGGCTGGGATCCCAACGACGCTGCGGTGGTGGTGGGCACCTCGTGCGGCGCCTTCACCGCGGCCATGTTGCGCGGTGGGCACCTCAACATCGACACCTTCATCGACGGCGCCCGCTCCCGTGCCGAGGCGACCGAACGGCTGAAGGCCCGCTGTTACCGACGCGCCCGGCCCGCCGGGGTGGGACGGTGGCTGCGGCGTGGGGTGCTCCCCGGGATCACCGGGGGCCCCGATCTGCGGATGCTGGCTGGGAGCCCGGCCCTCTACTCCACCAAGGGCCTCACCGAGTGGATCGAAGAGCGTATCGGCGAGGAGATGGCGTCGGGATGGCCGGAGCGACCGACCGTGGTGGTCGGCTTCGACCTGGTGACCAGGACCCGGGCCGCGTTCGGCACCGACGCGGCGCCCGAGGTCCCGTTCAAGGATGCCGTGGCGGCTTCGCTGGCGGTGCCGATGATCTACCAGCCGGTGATGATCGACGGCCGCTGGTACTCGGACGGGGGCATGGCCAGCGGCACCAGCGCCGACCTCGTGCTCGGCATGGGCGAGCCGCTCGACCTGCTGCTCATCCTCGCCCCGATGGCGGCGCTCGACTCCCGCCGCCGCGCCCGGTTCTACGAGGAGGCCCTCGACCGGTTGGGCCGGCAGGCGCTCGACATCGAGCTGGAGCGCATCAAGGAGGCATGGCCCACCACCGAGATCCTCATCCTGCGCCCCGACGAGCACATCCTCGAGGCGGCCCGCCCCAACCCGATGTCGACCGAGGCCTCCATCCCGGTGTTCCTCCGCACACTGCGCACGATGCGCGACGAGCTCAGCCACCCGGCCGTCGTGGGGTGTCCTCCAACGGCACCTCAGCCCGTCTTCGGTGCGCTGAGATTGCAGCCGCCTCCGGGAGGCGGTGTGGCTCTACCCTCCTAGCATCAGTTACATGGCTCTTCGGCTGACGCCTCATCGCGGAGCGATGGGGGACCCCCAACCCCCATCGCCGAGTCTCCGCCTGACGGCGTAGCCTCTGTTACATGGCTCTTCGGCTGACGCCTCATCGCGGAGCGATGGGGGACCCCCAACCCCCATCGCCGAGTCTCCGCCTGACGGCGTAGCCTCTCCTCCGTGACCGCCACCGCCACGCGCCGGTACTCCGCCGGCGACCGCACGATGCGCCGGCTGCTGAGGGTGCACGGAGACCCGGTGCCGGGAGCTGTCTTCGACGCCCGCAACAAGCTGCGCAGCTCGATCATCATCTCCGGCGTCCGGTGCATCTTCACCTACCTGGTGGTGCCCTTCGTCGTTCCCCTGATCGGGCTCTCCGGTGCGGTGGCGGCGCCGGTGTCGATCACGCTGTCGGTGCTCGCCATCGTGCTCGGCTACCAGAGCCTCCGCCGCTTCTGGCTGGCCGACCACCGCCTCCGGTGGCACTACACCGTGTTCATCGCCGTCGTCTGGGTGCTGCTCCTCGTGGGCATCGCCATCGACGTCGCGCGCCTCGCCGGCTGATCATTCCGAGGAACGCGGCTCCCTTCTCGTCTGCCGCGTCGACCTGCGGGCCCCTGCTGCAGACACTCCTCCCAACGGGGAAGAACAGGTCACACTCCGGCGACCTCGGGGACCCTTCCCATCGCCTCGGCGACCCGCTCCTCGGGGTACGGGTAGTCCTCGAGCCGCCCGGCGAGATGCGCCTCGTAGGCGGTCATGTCGAAGTGGCCGTGCCCGCAGAGGGCGGTGAGGATCACCGTCTCCTCACCCGACTCCTTGGCCCGGTTCGCCTCCCGGATGGCGGCGGCTATGGCGTGGGTTGGCTCCGGGGCGGGCACGATCCCTTCCGTCCTGGCGAAGGTGAGGGCGGCGTCGAAGCACTCGCGCTGGTTGATGGCCTCCGCCTCGGCCAGGCCGAGCTCGTAGATGTGGGACACCAGCGGCGCCATGCCGTGATACCGCAACCCACCGGCGTGGAACGGGTCGGGGACGAAGTCATGGCCGAGCGTGTGCATCTTCACCAGCGGGGTCATCCCGATGGTGTCGCCGAAGTCGTAGCGATACTCGCCCCTGGTCAGGGACGGGCAGGCGGCCGGCTCGACGCAGCGGATCGTCGGGTCCATGTTCCCGGCGAGCTTCTCGCGGAGGAACGGGAACGACAGCCCGCCGAAGTTGGACCCCCCGCCGGTGCAGCCCACCAGGACGTCGGGTTTCTCGCCGATCTTGGCGAACTGGAGCAGCGCCTCCTCGCCGATGATGGTCTGGTGCATCAGCACGTGGTTGAGCACGCTGCCCAGCGCGTACTTGGTGTCCGGGTCGCCCGCCGCCCGCTCCACCGCCTCGCTGATGGCGATACCCAGTGACCCGAGGCTGTCAGGGTCAGTGGCGAGGATGGAGCGCCCCGCCTCGGTGACGTCGGAGGGGCTGGGGTGGACGGTCGCCCCCCATATCTCCATCATCGTCTTCCGGTACGGCTTCTGGTCGTACGAGGCCCGTACCTGCCACACCTCGCAGTCGAGCCCGAACTGGGCACAGGAGAAGGCCAGGGCGCTCCCCCACTGGCCGGCCCCGGTCTCCGTGGTCAGCCGCTTGACACCCTCGGCGGCGTTGTAGAACGCCTGGGGCACGGCCGTGTTCGGCTTGTGCGACCCGGCCGGGCTCACCCCCTCGTACTTGTAGTAGATACGGGCCGGGGTCTCGAGCAGCTTCTCGAGGCGTCGTGCCCGGTACAGCGGCGAAGGCCGCCACAACCGGTAGACGTCGAGCACCTCACCCGGGATGTCGACGTACCGGTCGGCGGTGACCTCCTGGCCGATCAGCGCCATCGGGAACAGCGGGGCCAGGTCGTCGGGACCGACCGGCTGGTGCGTGCCCGGGTGGAGGACCGGAGGGGGCGGCTCGGGTAGGTCGGCCACCATGTTGTACCACTGCGTCGGCATCTCGCTCTCTTCGAGCAGCACCTTGGTCGCCTCGCTCATTGCGCCGTCTCCTTTGCGGTCATCATCGTCACCGTGTCATTGAGGATGCCGACCAGCCGGTCGACTTCATCGTTGTCGTGGTAGATCCCGAAGCCGATGCGGACCCGGTCTCCCCGCCGGTCGACCGTCACCCGACGCTCGGCCAGCATCGGCGCCAGCATCGCAGCCTCGTGGGTCCGGTAGGTGAGGAAGTGGCCGCGCTCGCCGGACGCCCCCTCCGGTGGGAGGAGCTCGCCGAGGTCGAGGCCCTGCTCGGCGACCGAGCCGAGGAACCGCCTCTGCAGGGCCGTCACATGGCGGTGGATGGACTCGACGTCGATCCCCTCCCGGTCGAGCAGCCGCTGCACCGCGTTGAACCGGTACAGCCCGCTCGGGTCGAAGGTGGCGCCCCAGAAACGACCTCCGTGCTCCGGGTACCGAACCCCGCCGGCCGTCTCCTCGAGTTGCTCGAAACCGGCGAACCAGCCGGTGTCGATGGGACGTCGCACGGTCCCGGGCGGGCAGTGCATGAAGCAGGCGCCCTCCCCGGCCATGGCGTACTTGTACCCGCCGGCCACGTAGAACACCCGTCGCCAGATGGCGTCGAGCCGCGTCGGGATGGCCATGAAGCCGTGGTAGCCGTCGATGACCACGTGGCCGTCGGGGGGCAGCGCCCGGGCCCACCCTTCGAGGTCGGGCACGACGTAGCCGGTGTCGTAGAAGACGTGGCTCACGTAGGTGAGGTCGTGCTCCCGGTGGCGGGCGGCGGCGAGGAACCGGTAGGGGAAGGTGTCGAAGGGCTCGACCGGCACCCGGGTGACCGCCACCCGGCGGCCCTCCTCCCACCTCGCCAGCTGGCGGCGGAAGCTGTGGAACTCGCCGTCGGTGGTGAGGATCCGCACCGGAGGCGGCAGGGTCGACACCAGCCGCGCCACCAGCTCGTGGGTGTTGGGGGCGAAGGCGATCGTTGTCGTGTCGGGCAGGGCGAGCCGGCCGGCGATGTGGCGCTGCGCCTCGGGCACGACCTCACCCAGCACGCGCTCCCACTTGTCGTCCATCAGCTCGGCGGCGTCGAGCCATGCCTGTTGGTGGGCATCGAAGGTGACGTCGGGCCACGGATGGTGGCTGTGGGCGGCGAAGTGCAGCCTGCCGTCGCCGAGGAACCGCGAGAAGAGCCCGGCGTGGCTCACGGGGCCGGCGGCGGGGCGCCGGTGACGTCGAAGTGGAACCGCATCGCCTCGGCCACCGACGGTGGCAGGTCCGGGAGGCGCGTGCGGGGGATGTAGTAGGTGGCCAGGTCGTAGAGGTCGCCCCACACCTTGTGGCTGCGGGCGGTCTGCTCCAGGTAGTCGTGCCCACTGGTGCCCCCGGTGCCGATCCGGCCGCCGATCATCCTCCTCACCATCACCGCGTGGCGATCACGCCACGCGGTGAACCCCTCGTCCACGTCCATCAACGACTGGAGGACGCGGAAGGGGAGGTGGAGGATGGGCTCGTCGCGGTAGAGGTTGATGAGCAGGGCGGCCAGGAACGCCTTGCGGCTCAACCGGCGATGGCCCTGCTCCTGGAGCTCGGCATAGGCGTCGTCGTCGAACAGGGACACGTAGGTGGCGGCGGTGGCGTCGAATCTGATCAGTTGCTCCTTGCGGCCCTCGTCCGAGAGGTTCGGATTCCCCTCGATCAACAGACGCTCCCCGGCGAGCACGGTGTCGACGGCCTCCCGGTAGGCGTCCCAGAAGGCGTACTCGCCCACCTGCAGGAACGGGGTCCGCTCCAGCCACGCCTCGACGAGATCGAAGAGGCTGCGCCGGTGGTGCGACTCCTCGAGCAGTGCCCGGTGCTCTTCGCTGAACCTGGTGACGTACTCGGAGGCGTTTATCAGCATCCGGCGGCCGGGGTCGAGCCCGAGCAGGTTCTCGATCAGCCGGAATTGGAGGCTCTGGAACCCCGAGGCGGGCACGAGCAGGTCGCGGAACTCGAGGAAGTCGAGCGGGGTCATCGTCTCCAGCACGTCCAGGTGGTCGATGAGTACCCGCTGCACGGTGTGGACCCGCTCCAGGTGGCCCACCACCCGGCCCATGCTGCGCTCGGGCACCGCCGGCTGGTCGAACACCGCCCGCACCGCCTCCAGCTCGTGCAGGATCTGCTTGAACCACAGCTCGTAGGCCTGGTGGACGATGATGAAGAGCAGCTCGTCGTGGGCGGAGCGACCTTGCTCGGTGGACAGCGGGTGCTGGGCACCGAGGAGCCGTTCGAGCTGCAGGTAGTCGTGGTAGTACACCGGTTGGTGGTCGCCGGCCGCGCTCATCCCCACGATCCTTCCGACGTTCCGCTCGCCTCGGTGACGGCGGCTTCCCCGCCGGCCCATGGCTGCGGCCGGCTCCGCGGAGCTGGGCGAGCAGCTTCCTGCGACATCAGGGACATCTTCGCCCCAAGCCCCTGTGTCGGCAACCGCTTCAGGCGGCCCGAGCCGTCTGCCGGTGGCTCGTCGTACGATGCGCATCGCCGTGAACGAGCGTCCCGCTGCCGTCCCCGAGTGGGTCAACATCGCCGATGCCTTCCTCCGCGACCGGATCGGTGAAGGCCGCGGCGACCGCATCGCGCTGCGCACCGCCGCCCGCACGTACAGCTATGGCGATGTGGAAGGCCTCGCCGGCGGGTTCGCCGCTGCCCTCACCGGCCTCGGGGTACACCGCGAGGACCGCGTCGTGCTGTTGCTCACCGACCGGGCCGAGTACGTCGGGGCGTTGTTCGGGGCGTTGAAGCTGGCGGCCGTGGTGGTGATGGTGAACCCGGAGCTCGATGCAGGGCGCATTGCCGAGATCCTCGACCTCGCCTCCCCCCAGGCGGTGGTCCACGAGGCCCGGCTCGGCCCGGTGGTGTCTACCGCGGTGGCCGCCTCGATGTCGCGACCCGGCCTGCTGCCGGTGCCCGATGACGGGCTCGACCTCGCCGCCGATGTCCCCGCGGCCCCCACCCATCGCGACGACCCTGCGCTCTGGCTGTTCTCCGGGGGTACCACCGGTGTCCCCAAGGCGGTGGTGCAGACCCACGGGTCGTTCCTGAACACGACGTTCCGCTACGCCCACGACACCCTCGGCTACCGGGAGGACGACATCACGCTGTCGGTCCCCAAGCTGATCTTCGGCTACGCCACCGGGTCGAACCTCTTCTTCCCGTTCTCGGTGGGTGCCTCTGCGGTCCTGTTCCCGGAGCAGCCCACCGTCGAGGTGCTGGTGGGACAGATCGCCCGGCACCGCCCCACCATCCTCATCACCGTCCCCACCATGATGAGCCGGATGCTGGCCGACCCCGCCGGCCGCCACGCCGACCTGTCGAGCCTTCGCTTCGCCACATCGGCCGGCGAGGCGCTGCCGGTCGAGCTCTACGAACGGTGGAAGGACGCCTACGGGGTAGAGCTGCTCGACGGGCTGGGGACCGCCGAGATGTGGCACGTCTTCGTCACCAACCGGCTCGGCGACGTCAAGCCGGGCACCCTGGGCCGGCCGGTGGACGGGTTCGACGTCCTGGTGCGCGACGAAGACGGCATGCCCCTGCCCGCCGGTGAGATCGGCCGGCTCTGGGTGCGCGGTGGTTCGCGGGCGTGGGGCTACTGGCGCGACCTGCCCCGGACCATGGAGACCTTCCGGGGCGAGTGGGTGGCCGGCGGTGACCTGGTGCGGTTCGACGAGGACGGTTACCTCGAGCACCACGGACGGGCGGACGAGGCGCTCAAGGTCTCCGGCCGATGGCTCGCCCCTCAGGAGGTGGAGAGCTGCCTGCTGACCCACGAGGCGGTCGAACAATGCGTGGTGGTCGGAGTGCCCGATGCCGCCGGGCTGGTGAAGCCGGTGGCGTTCGTGGTGGTCTCGGCGCGGCGGCCCGGGTTGGAGGCAGAGCTGGTCGAGCACGTGCTCCAGCGGCTCGAGCCCTACAAGCACCCGCGCCGGGTGGTGCTGGTCGACGACTTCCCCAAGACCCATCTCGGCAAGGTCGACCGCTCCACCCTCCGCCACCTCACCGACGAACTTTGAGCGATTGAACACACCAGATGGCGCCACTCGCTCAAAGTTCGAATCATCGTCGCTCAGCCCACGCAACTTTGAGCGATTGAACACACCAGATGGCGCCACTCGCTCAAAGTTCGATTGGAGGTCGGAGGTGGTCAGGCCTTCGGGTAGAGGCGGCGGGCGATGATCGTCCGTTGGACCTCGGAGGCGCCCTCGTAGATCCGCGGGGCGCGGACATCGCGATACAGCCGTTCGAGCAGGTGTCCCCGCTCGAGGGCCCGGGCGCCGTGGATCTGGACGGCGTCGTCGATCACTCGCTGGGCCATCTCGGTGGCGGCCAGCTTGGCCATCGACGCCCGGATGGTGAGCGGCTCGGCCCCGGTGTCGAAGGCGCGAGCTGCGTCATAGACCAGCAGCCGGGCGCCGTGCACCGCCGTCGCCATCTCGGCGAGCTTGTGGCCCACCGCCTGCAGGTCGCGCAGCGGGCCACCGAACGCCTGCCGCTGCTCGGCGTAGGCGATGGCCGCTTCCAGCGCCGCCTGCGCCATCCCGACGGCGAAGGCGCCCACCGAGGGCCGGAACCGGTCGAGGGTGCGCATCGCCACGGCGAAGCCGCCGTCGGGCTCGCCGAGCAGCGTGGTCGGCGGGCACGAACACCCCGTCGAAGGTGATCGACCCGATCGGGTGGGGGGCGACCAGGTCGAGCGAGCGGCCCGACAGCCCCTCGGAGTCGCCGGGGACGGCGAATGCGGTGACGCCGGCGGCGCCCGCCCCGGGGGTGGTGCGGGCGAACACTGAGTAGATGTCGGCCTCGGGGGCGTTGGAGATCCACGTCTTCTCGCCGGTCAGCCGCCACCCGTCGCCGTCGGGTTCCGCCGCCAGCTCGAGCGCCGCCGCGTCCGAGCCGGCTGCCGGCTCGGTCAGAGCGAAGGCGGGGACCGCCCGGCCGGTGGCGATCTCCGGGATCCAACGGCGCACCAGCTCCGCCCGCCCCGACTGGAGGACCGGATAGGCGCCGAGCCCCTGCATCGCCAGGGCCGTCTCCGCCGCCGGCGACTCGGCGGCGACCGCCTCGCGCAGCAGGCACAGCGTCACCGCCGAGACCTCGCCGGGCTGGCTCCCACCGTGGGAGGCCGGGAACAGGCGCTGCACCAGGCCGGCCCCGGCCAGGGCGGCGATCAGCGCCCGGTCGAGCCGCCCTTCCGGCCCGGCGGCGGCCACCGCGGCGAGCCGCTCGGCGGTCAGCCGGCGGGTGGCGTCGTACTCGGCCAGCTCCTCGTCACGGAGCGCCGTCGGGCGAGGAAGCGTCTCCGGCCAGGCGGTCACGGCTCCGCCGGGCCGTCGTCGATGCGGCGCAGCGGGTCCTGCTCACGCCTTCGGGCGGTCTTCCCCGAGAGGTACTGCACCGGCCACGGGTGCCCGCCGAAGCCCTGGTCGATGGCGGCGTTGAGCGTCCAGTAGGGGTCGACCAGGTGCGAGCGCGCCAACAGGCAGAGGTCGGCGCGGCCGGACAGCACGATGGTGTTGACATCGTCCACGCTCGACACCGCACCCACGGTCATCGTCGGGATGGCCACCTCCTGGCGGATCCGGTCGCTGAACGGCGTCTGGTACAGCCGCCCGTACCTGGGCTGCTGGTCGGCGTGGACCTGCCCGGTGGAGACGTCGATCACGTCCACCCCGGCCCCTGCCATGGCGGCGGCGATGGCCACCGCGTCGTCGCCTTGGTTACCGCCCGCCATCCAGTCGGTGGCCGAGAAGCGGACCGACAGCGGGAGGTGGTCGGGCCACACCGCCCTCACCGCCCGCACCACCTCGAGCGGGTAGCGGAGCCGGTTGCCAACGGGGCCGCCGTACTCGTCTTCACGCCGGTTGCACAGCGGCGACAGGAAGCTCGACATGAGGTACCCGTGGGCGAAGTGGAGCTCGAGCAGGTCGAAGCCGAGGTCGGCGCCCCGCTCGGCGGCAGCGACGTGCTGGTCCCGGACCAGGTCCATGGCGGCGCGGTCCATCGCCACCGGCACCTGGTTGCGCGCCGCCCAGGCGACCGCCGAGGGCGCCAGCAGCGGCCAGTTCCCGGTGTCGAGGGGCTCGTCGTCGCCGTCACCCTCCCAGGGCACCTTGCACGACCCCTTCCGCCCGGCATGACCGAGCTGCAGGCCGATCCTGGCCGGGGTGCGACGGTGGACGAAGTCGACGATGGGCGCCCACGCCTCCTGCTGGGCGTCGTCCCACAGCCCGGTGCAGCCGGGCGTGATGCGCCCCTCCGGTGACACGCAGGTCATCTCGGTCATCACCAGCCCGGCCCCGCCGACCGCCCGGCTCCCCACGTGGACCAGGTGCCACTCGTCGGGGATCCCGTCGACCGCCGAGTACTGCGCCATCGGCGACACCACGACCCGGTTGGCCAGCCTCAGGTCGCGCAGCGTGAACGGGTAGAACATCGGCGGGGTGTCCACCGCCGGCGGGCGATGGGCAGCCGGGCGGGAACCGTGGAACCAGTGCCGGATCCGGTCCATCAGCTCCGGGTCCCGCAGCTGCAGGTTGTCGTAGGTGATCCGTTGTGACCTGGTGAGGAGCTGGAAGACGAACTGCTCCATCGGCATGTCCGCATACCGGGGCACCGAGGCGAACCAGGCGGCCGAGGTGTCTGCGGCTCGCTGCAGCGAGGCGGCCGGTGGCTGACGCTGTTCCTGGTAGCTGTCGAGGGCGACCGGGACGTCGTGGGGACCGGAGGCGCCGGCGAGCACGTCGGCGAGCACGATGGCGTCCTCGAGTGCCAGCTTCGTCCCCGACCCCACCGAGAAGTGGGCGGTGTGCACGGCGTCGCCGAGCAGCGCCACCCGCCCGTCGTGCCACCGCTCGCACCGCACGGTGGGGAACGTGCGCCATACCGAGGCGTTGCCGATCACGCCGTCGCCGTCGAAATGGCCCCCGAACACGTCCTCGGCGAAGGCCAGCGCCGCCTCGTCGGACTCACCGGGCGGGATCGATCCGGTGGCGTCCAGCCCGGCCCGCCGCCAGGTCTCCTCGCCCATCTCCACGACCACGGTGGACGTCTTCTCGTCGAACGGGTAGCAGTGGGCCTGCACCACGCCGTGCGGGGTCTCCTCGAAGACGAAGGTGAACGCCTCGAAGACCTTGCGGGTGCCCAGCCAGATGAACCGCGCGCTGCCGGTCTCGATGGTGGGCCGGAACACTTCGGCGCCGGCTGCCCTGGTGGCGCTGTGGACCCCGTCGGCGGCCACCACCACGTCGTAGCCGTCGAGGTCGGCGACGGTGACGTCCTGCTCGAAATGGAGCCGGGCGCCACGCTCACTGGCGACGCCGGCGAGGATCTGCAGCAGCCGGAGTCGGGCGATGGCGGAGAACCCGTGCCCGGTGGAGCGCACCCACTCTCCGCGGTGATGGATGTCGATGTCGCTCCACGAGCGGAACTCGGCGCTGATCCGGGCGAACGCCTCCGGGTCGGCGGCAGCGACTCCTTCGAGGGTCTCGTCGGAGAACACCACCCCGAACCCGAACGTGGTGTCGCGTCCGTTGCGCTCGAACACGTCCACCTCGATCGAGGGGGCGAGCCGGCGGAGCCTGGCGGCCAGCAACAGGCCGCCGGGGCCGCCACCGATGCAGGCCAGGCGCATCTCAGTGAGGCTCCGCCACCAGGCGGAGACTCGGCGATGGGGGCTGGGGGTCCCCCATCGCACAGCGATGAGGCGTCAGCCGAAGAGCCATGAGCACAGGCTACTTACCTGGGCGGCCAGCCCCAGGAGGCGACGCATCTCGTAGGGTGGCGGGCACATGAGCGAACGGCGGGCGGCCGTCACCGGCGGCAACAAGGGCATCGGGCTGGCGGTGGTGGAGCGTCTCGCCGCCGACGGCCTCTCGGTGGTGGCGATGGGCCGCGATCCCGAGGCACTGGCCGAGGCGGCCGCCACCGTGGCCGGCGACGTGGAGACGGTGGTGTGCGACGTGACCGACCCCGATAGCATCGCCGCCGCATTCGCCGCCGCCGGGCCGTTCGACGTCCTGGTAAACAACGCCGGGGTGGCCGACTCCGCCCCGGTGCGTTCGATCCCGCTGGAGCAATGGGACCGCCTGATGCGGGTCAACGCCCTGGGGCCGCTGCTGTGCATCCAGCAGGTCCTCCCCGGCATGACCGCCCGCAACCACGGCCGCATCGTCACCGTGGCCTCGATCGCCAGCCACCAGGGCGGGCCGTACATGGGGGCCTACGCCGCCTCCAAGCACGCCGTGCTGGGGATGATGCGGTCGCTGGCGACCGAACTGGCCGGCACCGGGGTCACCGCCAACTCGGTGTGCCCCGGCTACGTCCGCACCCCGATGACCGAGCAGACCGTCGCCCGAATCCGGGACAAGACGGGGCGCTCCGAGGAGGAGGCGATGACGGTCCTCATCGGGCGGTCGCGGTTGGGCCGGTTGATCGAGCCCGACGAGGTGGCCGCCGCCGTCGCCTACCTGGTGAGCGATGGCGCCGCCGCCGTCAACGGCCAGTCGATTCTCATCGACGGCGGGGACCTCCAGCAGTGAGCCCGTTTCGCGCCGGCGCACCCCTCACCGACGACTGGGAGCATTTCCGGTTCGAGGTGGCGGACCGGGTGGCCACCATCACCCTCGACCGGCCCGACAAGCTCAACGCCCTCACCTTCGAGGTCTACGCCGACCTGCGCGACCTGCTCGGCGAGCTCCCCCACCGCGACGACGTCGAGGCCGTGGTGATCACCGGCGCCGGCAAGGGGTTCTGCTCCGGCGGCGACGTCGACGAGATCATCGGCCGGCTGCTGGCGATGGACGCCCGCGACCTCCTCGAGTTCACCCGGATGACCGGTGCCGTGGTGCGCGCCATGCGGGAGTGTCCCATCCCGATCGTGGCGGCGGTGAACGGGACGGCGGCGGGAGCCGGTGCGGTGATCGCCCTGGCCGCCGACCTGCGGGTGGTGGCCGACACCGCGCGGTTCCACTTCCTGTTCACCAAGGTCGGGCTGGCCGGGGGCGACATGGGAGCCGCCTACCTGCTCCCCCGCATCGTCGGGGCGGGGCGGGCCACCGAGATCCTCCTGTTCGGAGACCCGGTGGACGCCGCCACCGCCGAGCGGATCGGGCTGGCCACCCGGGTCGTGCCGGTCGACCACGTCGCCGGGGCCGCCGGTGAGATCGCCGCCCGACTGGCCTCCGGCCCGACGTTCGCCTACCGGGCCACCAAGACGCTGCTCACCCGGGAGCTCGACCTCGACCTGGCCGGGGCGGTCGAGCTGGAGGCGATCACCCAGGCGCTGCTGATGACCACGTCCGACCACGCCGAGTTCCACGCCGCCTTCACGGAGGGCCGCGACCCGGACTGGAAGGGCCGATGAGCACCCCGCACCGGATCGTCGCCCCCGAAGGGCTCGCCCCCGCCGTCGGGTTCAGCCACGGCATCGTCGCCGCCGAGGGACATACGCTCCACGTCGCCGGCCAGATCGCCGTCGATGCCGACGGCGCCCTGGCGGAAGGCGACTTCGCCACCCAGTTCGACGTCGCCCTGGCCAACGTCCTGGCCGTGGTCGAGGCGGCAGGAGGGGCTGCCGGCCACGTCGTCGCCATGACCGTGTTCACCACCGACATCGACGGATATCGCGCGTCACGGAGGGAGCTGGGCGCGATCTGGCGCCGCCGGATGGGGCTCCACTTCCCGGCGATGGCCCTCATCGGGGTCGCCGCTCTGGTCGAGCCGGGGGCGCTGGTCGAGATCACCGCCGTCGCCGTGATCCCATCATGATTTCGCCGGCCGACACGGGGACCAACCTCGAGCGCTTTGCATCGCCATCCGATGTCAATCGCTCAAAGTAGGTATGGCTCGCAGTCGATGGTGGCGCCGCTACGCCGCGTCGTGGTGCGCCGTCCCGACGCAGCCTTCGCCGCCGATCCCGACCTGTGGCACTACGCCAGCCGCCCCGAGGTCGAGGCGGCGGTGGCCGAGCACGACGCGCTGACCGCGATGCTGGTCGACGACGGGATCGAGATCGTCTTTCACGACGCACCCCTGCCCGACCACGCCGACGCAGTCTTCGTCCACGACCCGGTGCTGGTCACCGATGGGGGCACCATCGTCCTGCGGATGGGCAAGCCACGGCGCCGCGGCGAGGAGGCCCCGCTTGCCGAAACCCTCGAGGCCGCCGGGGTGCCGGTGGCAGGAGCGATCGAGGCACCCGGCACGGCCGAGGGTGGCGACCTGATGTGGCTCGACCGCGACACGCTCGCCGTGGGACAGGGTTTCCGCACCAACCGATCGGGCCTCGACCAGCTGGCCGCCCTGCTTCCCGAGGTCGAGATGATCCCGGTGCCGCTCCCCTGGAACACCGGGCCCGATGCCTGCCTCCACTTGATGTCGCTGGCCAGCATGCTCGACGACGACCTGGCGGTCGCCTACCGCCCGCTGCTCCCGGTTGCCTTCGTCGAGCTCCTCGACGAGCGCGGCATCGAGCTGATCGACGTCCCCGGCAACGAGCTGCCCACCCACGCCACCAACGTGCTGGCCACCGCTCCCCGCCGTTGCATCATGCTCCGGGACAACCCGGTCACCGAGGCCGCCCTCGTCGCCGCCGGTTGCGACGTCCGTACCTACGTCGGCGACGAGATCACCCTCAAGGCCGAGGGTGGTGCCACCTGCCTGACGCGCCCGGTGCTGCGCGGCGCCTGACGGCCGTCACCGCTTGGCCAGCACGACGGTGCGCCACCCGCCGCCCTTGCGGTCATGGGTGGCGGTGAATCCTGCGTCAGCCAGCACGCCCAACATGGGGGCGGCGGGATGTACGAATGCCCTGAAGGTGGATCCGGTGGCGCCGATGAGCAGATTGCCCACCCGGATGTACCACCGCACCCACCACCGGTCGAGTGGGAACGTGACGGCGACGACTCGATCGGCGAGGCGCGCCGAGGCGTCGAGCATCGCCTTCCAGTCCGGGTAGCAGCACACCACGCGGTGGAGCACGACCACGTCGGCGGCTTCGAGCGTCGGCGCGATGCCGACGAAGTCACCGACCCGGCGCGTCACGCGGTCGGACACCCCGGTCTCGTCGGCAAGCTCTGCAGCGGGTACCTCCCAGTTGGGCGAGAGCTCGATGTTCACCGCCGAGGCGGCCCCTCGCCGCAGGAGTTCCACCTGGATGGTGCCGGCGCCGCCACCCACCTCGATCACGGTGGCGGAGTCGATGCCGGTCTCGGCGACTGCCCGGGCCAGGTCGCCGGCGGTCCCACCGAGCCCACGGTCGAGGTAACGACGCACCGCCCGCCGCGCTCGGCGGGGGGTGAACACCTTGGCGTACTCGTCTGGATCGCAGCAGCCTGGCATCTCGGGCCTCCCTCAGGCCGGTGATCGGGGGGAAAGCGACCCGTCGCTCACCGAAGGCCCCTGATCGACGTGACCGGCGATGAACTCGAGGACCCGGCGCCAGGCGTCGGCGGACTCGGCGGCGAAGTCGATCTGCTTGCGGTCGAAGAACGAATGGGGCGCCCCCGCGTAGGTGACGATCTCGTGCTCGATGCCGGCATCCTGCAACGCCCGTTCGAACGCCTCGTTCACCTCCGGCGGGATCCCCGGGTCGTCACCGCCCATCAACGCCAGGATCGGAGCTGTCATCGCCGGTACGTGGTCGATGACGCTCCCCTCACCGGGACCGCGCTCCCGGGCGGCATGGCCGTAGAACCCGATGGCCCCGGCAAGGCCGTGCCCGGCGGCCGCCTGCCACCACGAGTAGGAGCCGCCGAAGCAGAACCCGACGGTGAAGACGGGGCGCTCGGCACCCGACGTCCTCAGGTGGGCGACGGCGGCGGCGACGTCGGCGACCACCCCGGCCGCCGTCGTCTCCGCCACGTGGTCCTTGTACGGGAACTCGTCATCGCGCTCGGCCACCCCGGCCGTCCTCCCGAAGTAGTCGATGGCGACGGCGTGATGGCCGGCGCCGGCCAGCTGGTCTGCGAGGTCCTGGTAGAAGGGGTACAGGCCACGCACGTCGGGTAGCACCACCACGGCCGCCCCGCCGTCGCCCTCGGGGAGCGACTCGTAGGCGGCGAGGCGATTCCCGTCGGCCGCCTCGAGCACCAACCGGCGGCTCACCAGCGCACCACCGGTCACCGGCGGCAGCGGCGGCGTCGAGTCGAGGTCGAAGCACATGATCGATCCCTTCGCCGGCGAGGTCCCGCAGCGTACGCCGATTCACGGATCAGGGAGCACCCTCGGCCCGACATCGGCTGCAACGGGCCGCTACCGTGAGCACCTGTGCGGCGGTGAGCAATTGCTCAGAGCCGCCACCGAAGGGAGAGTCCGGTTGGTCGCCGAGCTGAGCCGCGAGGAGCACGAGTTGCTGGCCCGCATCGCCCACCGCTCGTACATCGACCGGAGGACCCAGAGCGAGATCGCCGACGAGTTCGGGCTGTCCCGCCCCAAGGTGCAGCGGCTCCTCGACCGGGCACGCGCCAGCGGTGTCGTCGAGGTGCACATAGAGGTGCCGATGGGTCTCGACCTCGACCTGGAGCGCCGCCTGGCCGACACCTTCGAGCTCGCCGAGGCCATTGTCAGTCCTTCCAGCGCCGACGCCGAGACGCAACGTGCCGCCGTGGCGCGCAGTGCCGCCCGTTACCTGGAGCGCCGACTCCACGACGGTTCGGTGGTGGCGGTGAGCCACGGGCGCGACACCGGGGCGGTGCCCCGCTACTTCCGACCTGGCGTCACCATCGACTGCGTGTTCGCCAGCGCCATGGGCGGCTCGCCCCGCGTCGACGCACCCACCAACCCCAACGAGATCTGCCGGGCGCTCGCCGACCGGTGCGGAGGGCAGGCCGAGAGCCTCTACGCCCCGGCGTACGTGGAGAGCGCCGAGATGCGCGACCGGCTGCTCGAGCAGGACGCCGTCGCCCACGCCCTCAAGGTGGCGGCCGACGCCGACGTCGCCTTGGTCGGGATCGGCGGCACCGACGACGCCTGCACCATGGTGCGCAGCGGATGCCTCACCAAGCGGGAGATAGGAAGGCTCCGTCGCCAGGGAGCCGTGGGCGACGTGCTCGGCAACTACGTCGACATCGACGGCGAGCACATCGTCGCCCCGCACAGCAGCCGCCTGATCGGGCTCTCCATCGACGACCTGCGGGCAGTCGACACCGTGGTGGCGGTGGTGAGCGGCGAGGAGAAGCCTCTGGCGATCCTCGGTGTCCTGCGCGCCGGGATCGTCGATGTGTTGATCGTGGACGAAGCCAACGGGGGCCGGGTGCTCGACCTGGCCGTGGCAGGAGGTGGATGAATGCCGGTGGTGCCGACCCGGGAGATCGTGAAGCGGGCGTTCGAGCAGCGGTACGGCGTGGCGGCGATCAACGTCGTCAACGACCTGTCGATGGAGGCGGTGCTCGCCGCCGCCGAAGAGCTCCGGTCGCCGATGATCGTGCAGACGTCGGTGAAGACCGTGAAATCGATCGGAGCGGATGTCCTCTACGCCATGTGGACGGCGATGACCGCCGGCTTGGACGTGCCGGTGGCGCTCCACCTCGACCATTGCCCGGAGCGCGAGGTCATCAGCCTCTGCCTGGAGAAGGGCTGGAACTCGGTGCTCTTCGACGGGTCCAACCTCAGCGTCGAGGAGAACAGGGAGCAGTGCGCCGAGGTGGTGGCGGAGGCCGAGCCCTTCGGGGCGCTCGTCGAGGGCGAGATCGAGGGGTTCAAGCGGACCGAGGACCTCGGTGACGAGGACGTCGAGTCCGAACAGGACCTGGCGACCTCGGTCGACTTCATCACGTACACGGGCATAGACGTGTTCGCCCCGGCCATCGGCAACGCCCACGGCACCTACCAACGGGCCCCCAAGCTCGACAACCAGCGGGTGACCGACCTGGTCGAGGCCACCGGGATCCCGGTGGCGCTCCACGGCGGCACCGGGATGAGCCCTGACCAGTTCACCGACCTCATCGCCCGAGGCTGTGCCAAGGTCAACATCTCGACGGCGCTCAAGATCCGGTTGATGCAGTCCGGATACGACCACATGACCGAGAACCCCGGAAAGTACGACCCGCCTTCGCAGTTCGCCGTCCAGCGCGAAGCGGTGATGGACATGACCCGCGAGCACATCCGCATGTTCGGGAGCGACGGCAAAGCATGGTGAGGGCGCTCATCTTCGACTGCGACGGGGTCCTCGCCGACACCGAGCGCGACGGCCACCGGGTCGCCTTCAACGCCACCTTCGAGCAGTTCGGGCTACCGCTCAGCTGGGACGAGCAGGAGTACGCCGTGAAGCTGAAGACGGCAGGCGGCAAGGAGCGGATGGCCACCGACTACACCCCGGAGTTCGCCGCCGCCAACGGGCTGCCCGCCGACGACGAGGGCCGCGCCGCCGAGCTGGCCAGGTGGCACAAGGCGAAGACGGCCATCTACACCGACATGGTCGCCGCCGGCAGGCTTCCCACCCGGCCGGGCATCCGGCGGATCATCACCGAGGCCCAGGACGCCGGCTGGGAGGTGGCGGTGGCCTCGACCTCGGCGGAGCCCTCGGTGAGGGCAATCCTCGAGCAGGCGGCCGGGCCGGAACGCGCCGCCCGGTTCGACGTGGTGCTGGCCGGAGACGTCGTCGCCAACAAGAAGCCGGCCCCCGACATCTACCTGCTGGCGTTGGAACGGCTCGGGGTGGGCGTCGACGACGCACTGGTCATCGAGGACTCGCGCAACGGCCTGCTGGCGGCGGTGGCCGCCGGGCTCCGTTGCGTGATGACGGTCAACGGATACACGGAAGAGGAGGACAACAGCGAAGCAACACTCGTCGTTTCGTCGCTGGGAGACCCGGGAGGGGAGCCGGCCCGCGTGATCGCGAACCGGAGCGGGGCGCAACCTGGCGACTACATCACCTTGGCGGATCTGGAGCGCTGCCTCGAGTCCTGACCCCGAGGCGGCGTCCGACGACGTCAACCGATCAACCGCACCGAGGAGGTTCGTATGGCAGGAACTGCGCTCGACGACTTCGACCTCGTCATCCAGACGATGGCGACGACGATCGTCGACAACGCAGACCACTTCGCGCAGCTCGACGCGGTCGCCGGCGACGGCGACTTCGGCTTCTCGCTGAGGAACGGCTTCGAGGTCGTGGTCGCCGACTACGACACCTTCGACCGGACCAACCCGGGGACGATCCTCAAGAAGATCGGGTTCGTCATGTCGGGCAAGGTCGGCGGGGTGAGCGGCCCCATCTGGGGCACCGCCTTCATGCGGGCGGCGGCCGCCGCCGGCGACAAGACGGAGCTGACCTCGGACGACGTCATCGAGATCCTGCGGGCCGCCATCGCCGGGATCATGCACCGAGGAGAAGCGTCGCTCGGCGACAAGACCCTGCTCGATGCCCTGGTCCCGGCGGTCGACAGCCTCGAGGAGAGCTTCAAGGCGGGTGAGGACGGCTCGGTCGCCTTGCAGAAGGCCGCCGACGTCGCCGTCAAGGCTGCGGAAGACACCCTGGGCATGCTCGCCATGCGTGGGAGGGCCGCCTACACCGGCGACCGCAGCCGTGAGTCGGTCGACGCCGGTGCCACGGCCATCGGCGTGATCCTCCAAGCCGTCAGCGCCGCCTGGCGCGACCGGCACCCCGAATAGGCAAGAACAGAACAGGCACACCATGGAACAGGAGGCCGACGAGTGAAGAAGTTTGTCAACGACCCCCGTCAGTTCGTCCCCGAGATGCTCACCGGCATACAGCTGGCGAGCGGCGGAACGCTCAAGTACGAGCCGGCATACAACCTCATCTACCGCGCCGACATCCCCAAGGACGACAAGGTGACGGTGATCCAGGGCTCGGGCTCGGGCCACGAGCCGGCACACACCATGATCGTCGGCCCGGGGATGCTCGACGGGGCCTGCCCCGGCGACGTGTTCGCCGGTCCGCCGGTCGAGTTCGTTTACGAGACGAGCAAGCTGCTCTACTCGCCGAAGGGCATCCTCCACCTGGTCAACAACTACACCGGTGACCGCACCGCGTGGGAGATGGCCAAGGAGATGTGCGAGGCCGACGGGATGAAGGTCGGGGCGCTGCTCGTCAACGACGACGTGGCGGTGAAGGACTCGACCTGGACCGTCGGGCGGCGCGGCGTTGCCGGCAACTTCTACGTCATCAAGGCGGTGGGCGCCGCATCGGAGCGTGGCGACGAGGTCGAGGAGCTGGTCCGGATCGGCGAGAAGGTCATCGCCAACGTGCGGACGATGGGCATCGCCCTCAGCTCGTGCACCCCGCCGGTCCGCGGCGAGCCGCTGTTCGAGATCGCCGAAGACGAGATGGAGATCGGCATCGGCATCCACGGCGAGCCGGGACGCGAGCGCGTCAAGATCGTCTCGGCAACCGAGATCGTCGACATCCTGCTCGACGCGGTGGTCCCGGACCTCCCGTACGGCTCGGGTGACGAGGTGGCGCTGATGATCAACGGGTTGGGCGGCACGCCGATCAGCGAGCTGTACCTGCTCTACGGCATCGCCCACCAGAAGCTGGCCGACCAGGGCATCAACGTCTTCCGCAGCTACGTGAACGAGTACTGCACCTCGCTGGAGATGGCGGGGGCGCACCTCACGCTGCTCAAGGTCGACGACGAGCTCAAGGACCTGATGCTGGCCCCGGCCGAGATCTCGTACCGGGTGTTCTAGACAGGTCGAGGTTCGAGGCGGGCGGCCACGTCCCCCGGCCGCCCGCCTCGCTCGCTCTCGCCACCGGCCTCATGCCGGGTACACCTCGACGTCGGTCGCCTTGAACGACGCCCACACCTCGGCGCCGGGAGCCAGGTCGAGGGCGACGACCGCTTCAGGGGTGATCTCGGCGGTGAGCGGCACCGGCCCGCCCAGCTCCACCCTCACCCGCTCCCCCCCGCCTTCGACCCCGAGCACAACGAGCCGCCACACGTTGCGGGGGGTCCCCTCCGGTCTTCCCTGGTAGAGGGCGATCGACTGGGGCCTCACCAGGACCAGCACCTCGCCCGGGGGTGCCGGCTCGGCCAGGTGGACCCGAGCACCGCCGGCCAGCACCACGTCGTGGCCGTCCGCCCTCCCCCGCAGCAGGTTGACGCCGACGAGGCGGGCGGTGTAATCGGAGCGCGGCTGCCGCCGGATGTCGGCGGCGGTCCCCTCCTGGCGCACCCTCCCCTCCTCGAGGACCACGATCCGGTCGGCGAGCACGACCGCCTCCACCGGATCGTGGGTGACCAGCACCCGGGCACCGGGGAACGAGGCGAGGTGGGCGACCATCTCGGTGCGCACCTGCCGCCGGGTGGCGACGTCCAAGGCGGCCAGGGGCTCGTCGAGCAACAGCACACGCGGGCTGGTGGCCAGGGCACGAGCCAGCGCCGCCCGCTGCGCCTGGCCCCCGGACAGCTCGGCGGGCCGCCGCCGGGCCGCCTCGAGCAGCCCGAAGCGCTCCAGCCACCCCATCGCCTCGGCGGTTGCCGACGACCGGCCCATGCCGTGGCAGCGGAGACCGAAGGCGACGTTGTCGACGACGCTGAGGTGGGGGAACAGCAGGTAGTCCTGGAACACCAGACCGACCGGGCGGGCCTCGACCGGGACGAAGACGTCGCCGGCCGGATCGTCCATCACCACCCCGTCGACGGACACCCGACCGCCGTCCAAGGGATCCAGCCCGATGATCGCCCGCAGCAACGAGGACTTGCCGGCGCCGTTCGGCCCGAGCAGCGCCACCAACTCGCCGTCACCCACCGACAGTGACGCGTCGAGGGCGAAGGCCCCCCGCCGCACCCGGACGTCGGCGACCAGGCTCATCCCACTCGGAACCAACGGTCGCGCAGGGCCACCAGCACGACCAACGACACCGCCACCAGGATCAGGCTGAGGACCAGCGCCGAGCCCCGGTCGGCTTCGAGCGCCTCGAACACAGCCAGGGGCATGGTCTGGGTGCGACCGGGCAGGTTGCCGGCGAAGGTGATGGTGGCCCCGAACTCGCCGAGCGCCCTGGCCCAGGCGAGCACCGCCCCGGCAACGATCGACGGCCACGACATGGGAAGGGTGATCCGGCGGAACACGGCGAGCCGCGACGCCCCCAGCGTTGTCGCCGCCTCCTCGAACCGGAGGTCGGCGCCACGGAGCCCGGCCTCGACGGTGATCACCAGGAAGGGCATGGCGATGAACGTGACGGCGACGATGACGCCCCAGGTGGAGAAAGGCAGCAGGAACCCGAGCTGCCGGTCGAGCCACTGCCCGACCAGGCCGCGCCGGCCGAGGGCGAAAAGGAGGACGGCGCCGCCGACCACCGGGGGAAGCACCATCGGCAGGAGGACGATGCCCCGGACCACCGACCGCCCCGGAAAGGTCGTGCGGGCGAGCAGCCAGGCCAGCGGCACGCCGATGACCAGAGACAGCGCGGTGGCTGCCAGCGATGTCACCACCGACAGTCTGAGGGCGGTGAGCACGAATGGGTCGGTGAGGTGCTCGCCGAGCTCGCCCCAGGGTGTTCGGATCAGCAGGCCGACGAACGGCAGGACCATGAAGGCGAGGCCGATCACCGCCGGGACCAGCACCGCCGGCGGCGGCCGGCGCCGGGCCCTGCGGCGTTCGCTCACGGTGCGGAGAACCCGTAGCCCCGGAGGATCTCCTGCCCGGCGTCGGACATGACGAAGTCGACGAACGCCTGGGCCCATTCGGCGTCGGTCGCCTCGGTGAGGGTGGCGATCGGATAGGCGGCGATCACGTTCTGGTCCTCGGGGATCTCGACCCCGACCACGCCGCCGGCGGAGGCGACCACGTCACTGTGGTACACGATGGCGGCGTCGAGCTCGCCGCTCTCCACCTTGCCCAATAGGGCACGGACGTCGGGCTCGAAGGTGTCGACCGAAGGAGTCATCCCGGCGCTGTCGAACATCTCGACAGCGAACGTGCCGCAGGGAACGTCTTCGACGCACAGCCCGAGGAGGAGGGCCTCGTTGGCGAAGTCGTCGATGGTGGTCACCTCGCCCTCGGCCTCGGTCGAGACCGCGATCTCGAGCACGTTGGTGGCGAAGATCACCGGCTCGGAGTCGTTGAGCCCTTCGTCGACCACGGCGGTCATCTGGGTCCCGCTCGCCGAGGCGAACACCGACGCCGGCGCCCCCTCGATGATCTGCGTTGCCAGAGCTGAGCTGGCCCCGAAGGACAGCTCGACGGTGACCCCTTCGTTGGCGGCCTCGAACTCTGCGGCGATGGCGGTGAAGACGTCGGTCAGCGAAGCCGCCCCCAAGACGAGGATCGGCTCACTCGGGGCCTCGGCCTCGTCGTCGCCGCCACAGGCGGCGGCCACCAGGGTCAGGACGGCCAGCGCGGCCAGGGCGCGCCTCATGAGGCTCCCCCAGGGGTCTCCACGATGACATTGGTGGCCTTGACCACCGCCACGGCGTAGGCACCGGTGACCAAGCCGAGCTCGTCGGCGGCCTCGGCGCTCATCAGCGACACGATGCGGTGCGGGCCGGCGTGAATCTCGACCTTCGCCATGATCGAGTCCTTCTCGACCGAGGTGACCACCCCGGGGAACCGGTTGCGGGCCGACTGTGCCGTCTCCGGATGGCGGGTCGGTGCCTCCTCGACCAGCAGGCGGGCGAGGGCGGCGCCCTCGATGACCCGCTCGCCTCCCGGCGTGCGGTGCATGGCGAGCCGTCCGGAGTCCGCCCATCGCCGCACCGTGTCCGGGCTGACGCCGAGCAGGTCGGCGACCTGACCGATCCGGTATTCGATTCGCATTTGCGAGAGTGTAGACGTCTGCATCTTGCATGTGCCGGGTCTGGTGGTCGGACCTGAGCGGCGGGACACCAACAACTACCCTCTCGCCGCCACACCGGAGGCCGGCACGGAACCACCACCTACCGCGAAGAGCCCGTTGTTCCGGCGTCCCGAGTCCCGGCCCGAGATTCGGTTCGTCGCCGACGCCCTCCGCACCGAGACCGTCGGCGGTTTGCTGCTCATCGGCGCCGCCCTGGTGGCTCTGGTCTGGGCCAACTCGCCCTGGCGGGAGTCGTACGAGACGGTGAAAGCCACGGTCGTCGGACCGGCTGCGCTCCACCTCGACCTCGACCTGGCCACCTGGGCGGCTGACGGCTTGCTGGCGATCTTCTTCTTCGTGGTGGGGCTCGAGCTCAAGCGCGAGCTGGTGGAGGGCGATCTCAGGGACCCACGCCGGGCGGCGGTACCGGTGATCGCCGCCCTGGGCGGTGTCGCCGTCCCCGCGCTCCTCTACGTCCTGGTCAATCTGGGCCCGGAAGGCTCGCTGGACGGCTGGGCGATCCCCACCGCCACCGACATCGCCTTCGCCCTCGCCGTTCTCGCCGTGCTGGGCAGCCACCTCCCCGCGGGGCTGCGCTCGTTCCTGTTGACCCTGGCGGTGGTCGACGACCTGTTGGCCATCACGATCATCGCCGTCTTCTTCACCGCCACTGTCGACCTGGCCGCCCTGGGAGGAGCCGTTGCCTGCGTGGCCGGTTTCGGCTGGCTGACCCGCCGGCGCCGCCCGCCGTGGATCCTCGCCGCGGTCGTCGCCGTCGCCGCCTGGGTGCTGATGCACGACTCCGGCGTCCACGCCACAATCGCCGGGGTCCTGCTCGGAGTCGCCGTCCCGCTGCACGGCAAGGGCGGCGAGCCGATCATCGAGGACCTGGAACACCGGTGGAGGCCCATCTCAGCAGGGATCGCCGTGCCGTTGTTCGCGCTCCTCACCGCCGGGGTCACCTTCGTCGGCGGGCCCGGCCTTCTCGAGACCATGGCGGATCCCGTCGCCATCGGCATCCTCGCCGGGCTGATCGTCGGCAAGCCGGTGGGGATCATGGTCGCCACCTGGCTCACCGCCACCCTGACCCGAGCGAGGCTGGACGCCGCCGTCACCTGGAGCGACATGCTTGGCCTGTCGATGGTGGCGGGGATCGGTTTCACCGTCTCTCTCCTGGTCGGTGAGCTCGCCTTCGGTGACACCGCCCGCATCGACGGCGTGAAGCTCGCCGTGCTCACCGCCTCCTTCGCCGCCGCCCTGCTGGGGGCGGTCGTGCTCCGTCGCCGGAACTCCTTCTACCGGGCGATCGCCGAGTCGGAGGAGTCCGACGTTGACGACGACGAGATCCCCAACGGCCACGAGCCGGGCATGTGACTCGGTCGCACCCCGAGGTGGCGGGACCACCCGGCGCTACCGTGACCTGGTGGACGACCTCACCGCGTTCGTCGCCTCGTGGCCGGTGGACACCGCTTCTCTCACCGTGTCCGACGCCGACTCCGTACTCGGTGCCGTCGGCGACCTCGACCGCGTCCAGCCGATCGCCTCGGTGAGCAAGCTGCTGGTCGGCATGTCGGCACTGGTGGCGCTCGAGGAGGGCACCGTCGAACTCGACGAGCCGGCCGGCCCACCCGGTTCGACGGTCCGTCACCTGCTCTCCCACGCCTCCGGGCTCCCCTACGACGAGAGCCGGTCCACGGTGCCACCGGAGACCCGTCGGATCTACTCCAACCCCGGGATCGACCGGTTCGCCGATCATCTCGCCGCCCGGGCCGGCATGCCGTTCGCCGACTACCTCGACCAAGGCGTGATACTCCCGCTCGGAATGGCGTCGACCAGGCTGGTCGGGTCACCGGCACACGGCGTGCGGAGCTCGGCGGCCGACCTGGCCCGGTTCGCCCGGGAGCTCCTCTCCCCCACCCTCGTCTCGGCGCGCACCATGGCGACGGCCGCCAGCGTCCAGTTCCCCGACCTCGCCGGGGTCGTCCCCGGGGTGCGCTTCTTCGACCCCTGCCCGTGGGGCCTCACCTTCGAGATCCGGGGCGACAAGCACCCGCACTGGACGGGGAGCGACAACTCCCCCGAGACCTTCGGCCACTTCGGCAGGACCGGCAGCTTCCTGTGGGCCGACCCCGTCGCCGGGTTGGCGACCGTCGGCCTCACCGAGCGTGACTTCGGGCCGTGGGCGCTCACCGCCTGGCCCGACACGAGCGACCGCGTCCTCGGCGCCTATCGGGCGGCTCCGTCTCCGGGAGTGACCGTTGATGCCGGGTGACGGCACCGCCATCGGCTTCATCGGGCTGGGCACCATGGGTGGCCCCATGGCCGGCCACCTGCTCGATGCCGGGCACCGGGTCGTGGTATGGAACCGCTCCCCCGCCCGGATGGCGCCGCTGGTCGCCGCAGGGGCCGAGGCGGCAACCGATCCTGCCGACGTCGCCTCCCGCGCCAGGCTGGTGATGCTGTGCGTGTCGGACACCCCCGACGTCACCGAGGTGGTGACGCGGCCCTCGGGTGTCCTCGAGGGCCTGGCGGCCGGGTCGATCGTGGTCGACCACTCCACCATCAGCCCGGCGGAGACCCGACGGCTCGCCGATCTGGTGGCCAACGGCGGCGGCGCCTGGGTCGACGCCCCGGTGAGCGGCGGCTCGGAGGGTGCGGTGCGAGGCACGCTGTCGGTCATGGTCGGCGCCGACCAGGAGGACTACGCCACCGTGCAGCCGGCGATGGAGGCGTATGCCACCACGGTCACCCACGTCGGCCCGGTCGGGTCGGGGCAGTTGGTCAAGCTGGTCAACCAGGTGCTGGTGGTGGTGAACCAGCTCGCCGCCTCCGAGGCGTTGCTCCTGGCCCAGGCAGCCGGGCTCGACCTGGAGAAGACACTCGCCGCCGTCGGGGGCGGGGCGGCGTCGTCCTGGATGCTGGCGAACCGGGGCCCGCAGATGATCCGCCGCGACTGGCGACCCGGGTTCACCATCGACCTGCAGCAGAAGGACCTCCGGCTCGCCCTCGAGGCGGCGGAGTCGTTGGGGGTGCCCCTGCCCACGACCGCCCTGGTCCACCAGCTCTATCGGACCCTGCAACACCGCGGGTTGGGTGGCGAGGGAAACCACGCCCTGGTGAAAGCGCTCGAAGCGCTCGCCGGGATCGAGCTCGGCCCCGTTTGGCCCGATGACGGGGTGGGTAGGTATGGTGGCACGACCTGAGACGGACCACGTCTCCCGAAAAGGAGGTCCCCCCGCCTCATGCTGAAGCGCAAGACGACCAGCCTGGTGCTCGCCGCACTGTTGGCGTTGTCCGCCGGAGCCGCCGCTTGCGGCGACGACGACGACGACGGCGACACCGGCGACGACACCGTCACCACGGTGGCGATCGTCGACACCACGGCGGCTCCCTGAGCAAACCGACAAGAAGACCGCAATGCCTGGACCCCCGGCGAGCCGGGGGTCCTGCGCGTCCCGGCCACCTCGCTCCGACGGCAGAATGCCCGCCATGGTCGACTCCGCATGGGCCGTGGTGATTGCCGGCTACCGCGCCGTCGCCGAAGAAGTTGCCGGGCTGGTCGCCTCTATCGACGACCCCGCCGCGCCCGGATTGGGCGAGTGGACCGTCATCGAGCTGGCCGCCCACACCATGCGGGCGCTGACCACGGTGGAGCAGTACGTCGCTGCCGGGCCTGCCGGGCCACCCCAGCTCGACGACGCCGCCGCCTACGTCGCCGCCTACCTCGACGCCCGCCGTCGCCAGCCCGAGCTCGACGCCCAGGTGGCTACCCGAGGCCGCCAGTCCGTGAGCGCCCTCGGCGACGTCCCGGGTGGCGAGTTCTCGGCGACGGTCGCCCGGGTGGCCGCCCTCCTGGCCACCGCCGATGGGGAGACGACGGTCTCGACACCGTGGGGCGCGATCCGGCTCGTCGACTATCTCCGCACCCGGGTGATGGAGCTCGTCATGCACGGCATGGACCTGGCGGCGGCGCTCTCCGTCGAGTGGCGCCCGCCACCCGAGGCGCTGACCGACACGCTGCATCTCCTCGCGGAGGTGGCGGTGCGCACCGGTGTCGGCCCCGACCTGGCACGGATGCTCGGGGGACGGGCGACCACCGCCGACGTGCTGCCGATTATCCGCTGAGCTGCGCCACCCGCTCGGCGCCGGCGAGTTCCCGGATGCTCTTGGCGACCGCCTCGACCCTGGCAGGGAAGCTGGCGGCCGAGCTGGCGTCCAGCTCCCACTCGAGCCGGAAGGAGCTGGGCACGCCGGATACCGCCTCGGGTGTCAGCCGGGTGGCGGCGTTGTAGAGCAGCACCTCGATGTCCGATTGGTCGGGCAGGGTCCCGTCGCCGGGGACGAGCATCGGCCGGACCTCGCCGGCGAAATGCTGGCGGGCGATGGCGGTCATCAGCACCAGACCGCGTTCGGTGGGCGACACCACGGTCACCACGGCGCTCGGCTCGACGGTGGCGAGCCGGCGCATCGTCGCCGTCGAAGGGAGCACCACGACCTCCACCACCCGGTCGAGCGACCCGGTCTTCGCCTTGATGTCGGCGAGGTGGTAGAGCGGCGAAGCCAGGACGTCGAAGGCATCCGGCCATACCTCTCCGTCGTCCATGTCGTCGAGCACCACCGGCTTCAGCGTCACCCCGGTGGCGTTGGTGACGGCGACAGCGAGATCGGTGGCGTCGACGGTGTTGCACTCGACGAAACCGACGCGCAGAGCCCCGGCGCCACCCTGGAGGACTTCCCGGAAGAGTCGGTCGATTCGATCCACCGGGACGCCGCCTGCCCTCCCCCATCGCACCAGGGCGACCAGCGCATCGACGACCTCGATGTCGCTGACCCGGCCGGGGACCGCGCGAGCGGTGACGAAGGTGCCCCGGCGCGGCTCGCTGCGGACCAGGCCGCCCAAGGCGAGGCGATGGAGTGCCCGGTTGACCGTGCTCGGATTCGACCCGAGGTCCTCGGCCAGCCGGCGGCACGACGGCAGGCGGCTGCCCGGCGGCTGCCCGCCGATCCGCTCGGCGAGGGTGAAGACGACGTCGTCGACCGAGGGACTCGCCACAGCCGGCTCCTCTCGATCCACTTCGGCGCTGGCCCTCTCAACCTAGCCGGGTGGACGACGGCATGTCTGGGACAGCGACAGTCTGTCACCATCGCCTGGTCCCGGCGACGCTCGGAACCCCCGGTCGCGACCCTTGCATAGGCTCGGTCTAGTGTGATCGTGCGGCGCGACTGCGAACGAGCGGAGCAAGCATGACCGACCAGGGACTCCCCCCACCGAGCGGCGACGACCCCACCCCACCGGAAGGCACCGGCGAACTGGGTTCCGAAGACAGCACCATGGAAATGCCCGAGACCCCCGGCGCACCCGGGCCAGACGACGCCACGCTGGTCCAGCCCCCGGTCCCACCGCCGCCTCCGCCTCCTGCCGGGCCGGACGAGCCGGTACCGACCCCGTGGTGGCGTCGCGGCTGGGCGATCGCCCTGTGGGTGGTGCTCGCCGCCCTCCTGGCCTTCGGTATCGCCCGCCTCACGTCGAGACGACGACGACCTGCCGGCCTCGTCCACCACCTCGACGTCATCGACGACTCCCACGGCGTCCACCGAGGCTCCAGGCACGTCGGCGCCCCCGTCATCGACCACGACGGCGACACCCTCCACCACCACGACGACGCCACCGACCACGACGACGACCGTGGCGCCCTCGACGACCACCACCCAGTCGCCTCCCGAAGCCCTCTTCTCCGACGGCACCCACGAAGTAGGCGTCGACATCGCCGCCGGCACCTACGAGACCGGCTTACTGACGACGACCGAGCCCGGTGAGGACCCGGCGTGCTCGTGGCAGAGGCTTGCCGGGACCGGGGGCACCGACGATGAGGTGATCGCCGAGGTCGACGTGGACACCCACGGCATCGTCGAGGTGGTCGACAGCGACGTTGCCCTGGTCACCGCGGGATGCGGCGACTGGTACGCGCTGATTCAGCTGCCGGTGCCGATGAGCGACGTCCCGCCCGGTACCTGGGCGGTGGGCGCCCATGTCGATGCGGGTCGTTACGCCGCACCCGGTGGTGACGGCTGTTCCTGGGCGCGCCTCTCCGCCTTCACCGGGGAGGCCGACGCCGTGGTCGACGAGGACGCCGTCGAAGGCTCGGTGATCGTCGACATCGCCGACGGCGACGCCGGTTTCACGTCGACCGGCTGTGGGACCTGGACGCCGGTGTCCTGATCGTCGGCGTCGGGGTTCCCGGCCGTGCGCGATGAGTCGCATCGACGAGTACCGGGAGGCGCTCGCCGACCTGCCACCGGGTGAGTGGGACCGCTTCCTCACCGAGCGCTCCGGGCTCCCCGGCCCGCGCGCCAACCTCGAGCTGATCTGGGCGGTCGCCGAGGAGGCCTCCGTTGACCGGGTTCGCCGGTACGCCACGAGCGATGACGAGTTCCTCGCCGCCTGTGGGACGGTCGGGCTCGGCCGGCTGCTCTCCTCGGGCGACCCCGGTGCCGAGGCGGAGCTCCGGATCCAGGCGGTCGACCGGCGCTGGCGGGTGCGGGAGGCGGCGGCGATGGCGCTCCAGCTGCTGGGAAGGTCCGATCGCCGCCGTGCACTCGACGTGGCGTCGACCTGGGCGGCGGACCCGTCGCTGCTCGTCCGGCGAGCCGCCGTCGCCGCCTTGTGCGAGCCGTTCCTGGTGGCGACGCCCGAGGAGGCCCGCCAGGTGCTCGCCGTCCTCGACGGGATCACCGCCGACTTGGGCACCCTGCCGGCGGCCGAGCGCACCGACGACTCCTTCCGGGTGCTCCGCCAGGCGCTCGGCTACGGCTGGAGCGTGGCACTCGTCGCCGACCCTGACGAGGGCTTCGCCAGACTGGAACGCTGGGCGACGTCGACCGACGCCGACATCCGGTGGATCGTCTCCGAGAACCTCCGCAAGCGACGTCTCCACCGGGCAGATCCCGACCGGGCCGCCGCCCTGACCGAGTTGCTCCACCACCCGTAGACGTGTATACGCTCGCCCGCCGGATTGCTAGCATACGAACACATGTTCGATCAGTTGGCACAGTCCACTCTCTTCGGGGGGAGCGACCCCGCCCCGGACGAGGCGTTCGCCTCGTTGGGCCGGGTCCGGCTCGACGTCGACGCCTGGGTCGATGTGGCACCCGGGTGGCTGTCCGGCGACGAGACGCTGTTCACCGCGCTGGCCGAGCGGGTCGCCTGGGAGCAGCCGGTGGTGCGCATGTACGACCGCGAGGTGCGCACGCCACGCCTGGTGGGCCGGGTCGAGCTCGACATGCATCCCGTACTACCCGGGCTGGTCGACCTGCTCTCTGACCGGTACGGGATCGACCTCGACCAGGTGTCGGCCGGCTGGTACCGCGACGGGCGAGATTCGGTGGCGTGGCACGGCGACCGGATCGCCCGGGACCGGCCTCACGCCATCGTCGCCACCGTGTCGCTCGGCGAGCCGAGGCGGTTCATGATCCGCCCCAGGGGCGGAGGCCGGTCGCGGTCGTGGTCACTGGGCAGAGGCGATCTGGTGGTGATGGGTGGGTCCTGTCAACGTGACTGGGAACACACCGTGCCCAAGGCGGCCGGTGCCGGTGCCCGGATGGCGCTGATGTTCCGTCACCGCTACCAGTGAGCGGGCCTTCGGTCAGTCCTGCTCGGCGGCCTTGAGCAGCCCGGCGAAGTACTCCATTGCCGTCTTCGTCTTCGTCTGCTGCTCGCCGCCGAGATCCACCCCGTGGCCTGTCAGGTAAGCGCGTGCCTCGGCGGAAACCTGGAACGCCTCCTTTGGCTTGCACTTGGTCGACAGCTCGAAGATGCGCGACCCGTCCGGGTACAACCACATCTCGGCGACCACCTTCCGACCGAAGTCCTCCGGGGTCAACTTGAGCTTGAAGAGGTTGAGTGGACCGAGGATCGCCAGGTCGTTGAGGCCGATGCCTTCAGGTGCGTGCGCCTTGAACAGGGCACGCTGCTCCTTGGAGAACAGGTCCTTGATCGGGCGCTCCCCAAGGATGACCTGCCGAATGTCGGCGGCGTTGGAAGAGCCCTTCATCGAGCCCGAGCAGACATATCCCCCCGGCATGGCATCCACTTCGACCCCGAAGCTCGCCGACTGGCGCAATTCCGGCGACAACTGTTCCGGAACGACCGGGCGGAGCTTGACGACGGTGTCTCCCGTCCCACCCTGGATGCGGCGCGCCCGCACGACGACCCCGGCCGCGCTGAGCGTGAGTGCGGGTGTATCGAAGAACACCACCTGGCGGATCTCCGCTTCCAGAGGGTCCATTCCCAGGGCGTTGCCGGTCGAGCGGATGTCGGAGTCGGCGACAGTCAGCTTCAGCTCGATCGTGTCGGAGTGCTTGGCCAGCGCGAGTATCTCGGTGACCTGGTCGTCGGTGAGGGTCGGCGTAGTCATCTCGGGGTCATCTCCGGTGTCTCGGTTGAACCGCGTCAGCGGTGACACCATAGACGGGGGCTCTCCCCGAGGGGTCTGCGCCCGAGCGGGCGCAGACCCGCAGCCGTTCAGCCGTGTGTCGCCGGCCTGACGGTCAGACGCTCCGGCTGCGCACGAACCAGGCGGTGAGGGCGGCGATGGCGAGCAGCGCCAGGGCAATGGTCATGTTCCTGTTCATCGATCGGCTCCTTCCGTATCAACCACGCCGGCCGGACCGTCGATTCACGGCGCGACGCAGCTGCTCCTTGTTCATCTTCGACCGGCCGGGGATGTTCATGTCCTTGGCCTCCTCGTAGAGCTGGTCGCGGGTCCGTCCTCGCGGCCCGCTGCGCGACCGGAGACCGCCCCGCCTGCCGGAGGAGATGTCTTCCCGGGACAGCCGTGAGCTCTCCTCGGCCTCGCCGGCCCTGGCTCTTTCCTTGTTGACGGTCCTGGCGGCGATCTCCTCGGCGGTGTCCTTGGAGCGACCTTGCTCACGCAGGCTCTCCTTGATGTGCTGGTACTGCCGCTCCCGCTTGGCGCTCCATGCCTTCTGCGGCACCTCGGCCCTCCTCCCATGGATGTCCGGTCTCTGTTTCCCCCTGCCGCCGACCGGCAAACCTCGAGAGCGCTGCGCGGGCCCTCCGCATCGTCATCTCGCTGCGACCAACGGGACGACGAGGTCGCCGAAGCTCTCGGTCCTTCCCTCCGCAGTGTTGCCGGGCGGTCATCGCGGCGGCGATGGCGTCGCGCAGGTCCTGGTTGGTGCGTTCGGGGATTCCGGAGACCCCGAGGTCGCCGAGTGCCGCCCTGCTCCACGTCGAACGGCGCCGGGGTGACCGGGGGCCGGCCCACCGCGTCCACGACGCGGTCGGAAAGCACTCGATCACGTCCAGGCCGAGGCTCGCCAGTTCGTCGTAGAGGGCGAAGCCGTTCTCGATCCACTGGTAGTAGTTGCCGACCCGGGCGTCCAACGTGCTGCGGTCCGGGGTGAACCGGATGCCGCAGATTCCCGCGTGGGCGAAGTCCCGCTCGCACTGCCTCGACAGCCGGCCATCCTCCGCCGGCGTCCTCGGGCTGTCGACAGCGACGATCGTCGGCCGGTAGCCGGCCAGCCAGGACGCCACGTCCGCCGGATCGCCGTTGCGCCGGTGCGCCTCGAACCTGGACCCGACCAGGACGACGGCGTCGAAGCCCTTGCGACTGCCTCCGACATCGACGCCTGCCCACGTCGGCGTCATCAGGTCTCTGCCAGCAGCAGGTCGGCGAGGACCCCCAGGTCCGGGACACTGAGGTCGGGACTGCGGTCGACCGGACCCCACCGCGTCCCAGGTCGGGCCACGAACGCTCCCTGCATGCCGATGCTCTGCGCCCCGAGGACGTCCCAGTCATGGGCGGCGACCATCATCACTCGGTCGACTGCGACGTCGAGTCGCAACGCCGCCGCCAGGTACACCTCTGGGGCGGGCTTGAAGCGACGCACCTCGTCGACGGAGATCGCCTGCTCGAAGTAGCCGGCGAGCCCGGGGCCGTCGAGCTGCATCGCCACGATGCCGGCAGAGCCGTTGGTCAGCGCCGCCATGCGCAACCCGGCGCGGCGTAGCCGGTCGAGCGCCGGTACCACGTCGGGGTGAGCCGGGAGCGATGCCATCCCGGTCATCACGGCCGCGGCGGCCGCCGCATCGAGGTCGACCCCATGGCGAGCCGCCACCGACTGCAGCGCCTCGATGGCGATCTCGCCGAATGGGCGGTACCGACCGAGATGGTTGGCCACCAATGAACCGTGGAGCAACCGGGCGAACCACTCCCCCGTCACGTCGCTCCCACCGGCCGCAGCCGCGATCCCGGGCCGCAGGGCGTCGAGGTCGAGGAGGGTCTCGTTGACGTCGAACAGCAGGACCGCGGGCGTCGGGCTCGTTCCCATCGCCGACGATTCAAGCCGCATGGTTGGCGGTTCGCAGGGTGGTGCCCGTGCAGGGGGCCGTCGGCCTGACTGCTTCCCGGGCCAGGCGCCGAGCGATCAACGTGTCACAGGCGGCTGATAGGTTCCAGTCGTGGGCGGTGCGGGACGGATGACGGAGAACGACCTCTCGGCGGGGTGTGGCGGATGACGATATCGGTTCACGTCGCCGCTCACCCCGATGTGCTCGTCGGGCAGTTGTGCGACCTGCTGGCGACGCCTCTCGACGACCCGTTCGCAACCGAGCTGGTGGCGGTGCCGACCCGCGGCATCGAGCGGTGGCTGACCCAGCGGATCGCCTCCGAGCTCGGGACGCGCGGAGCGGGCGACGGGATCTGCGCCAACGTCCGCTTCCCTTCGCCACATGACCTGGTCAACGACGTGCTGCGGTCGGTTGCCCACCTGGCCGCTTCGTCGGAGGCTTGGGAACGCACCGCGCTCATCGCGGCATTGGTAGAGGCGATCGACACCCACGTCGACGAGCCGTGGATGCGGCTGATCGCCCGCCACCTGGCCGGCCCCGGCGGCGACTTGGCATCGACACCGGACCGGCTGTCGGTCGCCCGCAAGGTCGCCCGCCTGTTCGACGGCTACGCCCGCCGCCGGCCGGCGATGATCAGCGCCTGGGCCTCGGGACGTTTCGTCGACCCCGACGGAGGCCCGCTCCCCGAAGATTCCGCGTGGCAGGCTCGTCTCTGGGGCGCGGTCCGGGAGCGGATCGGCGTGCCCTCGCTCCCCGAGGTGCTTCCCGAAGGCCTCGGCCCCATCCGGTCGGACGACGTCGTCCTCGACCTGCCGGCGCGCCTGGAGGTCTACGGGCTCACTGCCGTCGACCCACTCGACCTCGATGTGCTCGAATGCCGTCGCTGCCCACCGCGACGTCCATCTCTACGTGCTCCACCCGTCCCCGGCGCTGTGGCGGTCGTGCGCCGAGCTGATCGGACCGGGTCGCCGGCAGCTGCCCCGCGGCGAGGACACCACCACGGCGCTGCCCGACCATGCGATGCTCCGCTCGTGGGGCCAGGACTCACGCGAGCTCCAGGTTGTGCTCGGCCACCAGGGCGTGACCGGTGAGCCGCCCCCCGGTGACCTGGCACCAGACACGACGCTGCTTCACCGCCTGCAACACGACATCCGCGCCAATCGGCCGGCGACCCTCGATGACGCCGTCTCCGCCGGCGTGGCGAGTGGTGACGACCGCTCCATCCAGGTGCACGTGTGCCACGGGCCCCGTCGCCAGGTCGAGGTCCTCCGTGACGCCATCCTCCACCTCCTCGCCGCCGACCCCACGCTCGAGGCTCGCGACGTGGTCGTCATGAGCCCTGACCTCGCCACCTTCGCCCCGCTGATCGAAGCGGCCTTCCCCGCCGGCACCCGACATCCCGTCGACGATGCCTTGCCCGACCTGCGGGTGCGCATCGCCGACCGTTCCCCGGCCGCCACCAACCCGTTGGTGCGCTTCGCCGCCACCGTCCTCGAGCTCGCCGACTCGAGGCTGGAGGCGAGCGCCCTCCGCGAGCTGGTGACCCAACCGGCGGTTCAGCAGAGGTTCGGCTTCGATGCCGAGGTGGCCGAACGAGATCGTCAACGTCATCGACGACACCGCCGTCGCCTGGGGCATCGACGGCGCCGACCGGGAGCAGTGGGGTGCCGGTACCAACCCCGACCGCACCTGGCGGCAGGCCCTGGACCGGGCGCTGACCGGGGTGTTCTACTCCGACAGCCCGGTGCGGGTGGTCGCCGGTGTCGCCCCACTCGACGGGGTGGAGGGCCAGGACGCCACTCCGGTCGGTTTGCTCGCCGCGCTGATCGACCGGATCGCCGCCATCCGTGGAATGCTCGGCGACCCCCAGCCGATGTCCGCCTGGGCGGCGACCATCGCAACTGCTGTCCGTCTCCTCGCAGCTCCGGGTTGGGACGAGGAGTGGCAGTGGGTCCAGTTGAAGCGGCTGCTCGCCGAGACGTTCCCCGCTCCGGCAGAATCTGGCCTTGCCCCTGCGGCGTCCGGCCCCGACCCGCTGATCGGTCTCGCCGAGGCCGGGCGTGCCGCCGCCTCCTGGCTGGACGACCGGCCCAGCCCGCTCCACTTCCGCACCGGCGACGTCACCGTCTGCACCCTGTTGCCGATGCGGTCGGTGCCGTACCGTGTGGTCTGCCTGCTCGGCATGGACGACGATCGCTTCCCACGGTCGAGCCGCGGCGACGGCGACGATCTGCTGATCGACCACGAGATGGTCGGCGACCACGACCGGGGCAGCGAGGACCGCCAGCTACTGCTGGATGCCGTGATGGCCGCCGGGGACCACCTGGTCGTCACCTACTCGGGCCACGACCAGCTCACCAACGCCGCCTACCCGGCGTCGGTCCCCATCGCCGAATTGGTCGACACCGTGGCGGCGATGGTCGGCGACGAGGCGATGGCTTCGATCGTCACCGAACACCCACTGCAATCCTTCGCCGCCAGGAACTTCATGGGGTCCCAACTCGGCCTCGCCGGGCCGTGGGGCTTCGATCCGATGCAATTCGCCGGCGCCTTCGCCGCCCAGGGCCGCCACGTCCCTGCGTCGCCGGCGCCGGCGGCTTGGCCGGCGGTCGACCCCCAGCCGGTGATCGAGCTCCACGATCTCATCGCCTTTCTGCAGCATCCGACGGGCCGGTTCGCCAAGGCCCGCCTCGGCTTCTCGATACCCAAGCGCGGTGAGGTGCCGGACGACACGCTCCCTGCCGACCTGACGAGCCTCGCCGCCTGGGCGGTCACCAACCGGATCCTCACCGGCCTCCTCGCCGGCTACGACCTCGACGCCGTCGCCGCCCGGGAGCGCCACAGCGGCGCACTGCCGGCCGGCGAGCTCGGTGCCGACGACCTCGCCGCATCCGTCGACGCCGCCCGGAGCCTGTGGGACGCCGCCGGCGACCGGGGCTACGCCCCGGAGCGCCAGCGGCCGTGGCCCGGCTCACTGAAGATCGGAGACCGCGTCGTCGAAGGAAGCGTCCTCGCCGACGTCGACCGGGCACAGATCGTCACGGTCACCCCGTCGCGCCTGAGGGGAAGCCGCGGTTGCGGGCGTTCGTCGAGCTGGCGTTCCTCACCGCCATCGAGCCGAAGATCGCCTGGACGGCCGTGCTCCTCGGCAGGGCTGACGGCGTCGGCCACAAGGCGGTCACCATGGGTGCCCTCGGGGACACCACGGCTGACAGGGGAGACCACGCACTTCGCCTCATCACCGACCTGGTCGCCCTGTACGACGAGGGACACGGTGCCCCGCTGCCCATCCCGTGTGAGACCGCGCTACATCTGGCAACGACGGGTCAACAACAACCGCAACCGCGCCATCGCGGACGCCAAGGACGCCTGGGCGGGCCGCTTCGGCGAGAAGGACGACGGGGCGCATTCGGTGCTGCTCGCCCATCGCGACCTGGACGCCCTCCTCGAGACCGAATTCGCCGAGTACGCCGCCCGGCTCTGGGAGCCGATCATCGCCATCACGAGTGAGAAGACGTTGTGACCCCACGGCCCTACGACCCGGTCGAGCCGCTCGGACCGGGGCGCACCGTCGTCGAGGCCAGCGCCGGCACCGGCAAGACGTTCACCATCGCCGCCGAACTCACCCGGCTGGTCGCCGTCGAGGGCCTCGACCTCGAGGAGATCCTGGTGGTCACCTTCACCATGGCGGCCACCGCCGAGCTGCGCCACCGGGTGCGGCGTCGCCTGGTGGACACGGCGAAGGCGCTCGGCGGCGGCGTCGCCGACCACGGCGACGCCGCCCTCGCTGCGCTGCTCGCCGCCGGCCCGGCCGACCGCGACACCTTCGCCGGCCGCATCGCGGTCGCCGTCACCCGCTTCGACCGGGCCCAGATCTTCACCATCCACGGTTTCGCCGCCCGGCTCCTCGCCCAGCTCGGGCTGCGGGCACGCCTCTCCCCCGACCTGGAGCCCGACGAGATCGACGAAACGCTGCTCGCCCAGGTGGCCGGTGACCTGGTCGTCGGCCGTTTCGCCGATGACGCCTCCGGCCTCCTCGGGCCGAAGGTCGTCGCCGCGCTGGGCCGCGCCGTCATGGCCGTGCCGGACGCCCGCATCGTGCCCGACGCAGCCGAGGTGACCGGCTCGGCGCGAACCCGGGTCGAGATGGCCTACGCCGACGCAGGCCGAGCTGCGGCGACGAATGACGCGGGCGGGGACCGGCACCTGGGACGACGGCCTGGTCGAGGTGGGTGACGCCCTTGCCGACCCGGAGATCGGCGCCGCCGCCAGGGCGCTATTGCACCGCCGCTACTCGGTCGCCCTCGTCGACGAGGCGCAGGACACCGACCCGATCCAGTGGGACGTGATCCGGGCGGTGTTCGACCCGCTCGCGGCTGGTGGTCATCGGCGACCCCAAGCAGTCGATCTACAGCTTCCGCGGTGCCGACGTCGAGTCCTATCTCGCCGCCGTGGAGGGAGCCGACGCCCGGCGCACCCTCGACGTCAACCACCGAAGCGACGGCCCGCTGGTCACCGCTCTCGACACGCTGTTCACCGGGGCCACCTTCGGTGACGACCGGATCGCCTACCACCCGGTACGGGCCGCTCCGGCGCACGAGACCGGCGCGCATCCATGGTGTCGCCCCGCTGTCGATCCGCCGGTTCCACGAGGACCTCCCCATCAGGCGTTCCAAGCCCGGGGCCCCGTACTACGTCGGGTCGGCTCGTGACATGGTCGCCGCCGATACCGCCGCCGAGGTCGTCCGGCTGCTCGACCGGAGGGGTGACCTTGGCCGACGACGACGCCGGTCGTCCGCTCGGCCCGGCCGACATCGCCGTGCTGTGCCGCACCCGCGAGCAGGTCGACATGGTTCGGGAGGAGCTGAACCGCCGCCGGGTCCCGTCGGTCGCCGCCAGGGCGGGTGGGGTGTTCGCCGCCCCTGCTGCCGAGGAGTGGCGGCGCTTCCTCCTCGCCGTTGAGCACCCGGAGCGCAGCGACTACGTGCGACTGGCAGCGACGACCCTGCTGGTCGGGAACACCCTCACCGATGTCGCCGCCCTCACCGACGAGGTGGTGCTCGACCTCCAGGAGAAGATGCGACGGTGGCACGATCTGCTCGTCGGCGAGGGCGTGCCACCGCTGGTCGCCGCCGTCGACCGCGAGACCGGCCTCGCCGCCCGGGTGCTGGCGCAGCCCGAAGGGGAGCGGACCATGACCGATCTCACCCACATCGCCGAGGAGATGCACGCAGTGTGGCGACGAGGCCGCATGGGGTCACTGCCGACCTGGTTGGAGGCGGCGATCAGTGAGGCTCGCAAGCGCGCCGAAGACAACCTGGAGGAGCCGGAGGCCCGCCAGCGCCGCCTCGAGACCGACGCCGCCGCCGTCACCGTGCAGACCATCCACGGTGCCAAGGGCCTTCAGTGGCCGGTGGTGCTGGTGCCGTTCACGCTGGGATCGCTGGGCACAGAAGCCGCAGATCCCGGTGTTCCACGACCCATCGCACGTGGCCGGCACCGGGCCCCGGCGCCGCCTCATCGACGTCGGCGGTGATGAGTCCCCCGATTTCGCCGACCACGTCGCTGTGGCGATGGCCGAGGAGGAAGCCGAGGAGAGCCGGCTGCTCTACGTCGCCCTCACCCGGGCCGAGCACCATCTGGTGGTGTGGTGGCTCGAGAGACGCCCAGAAAGCGTCGGAGAACGCGCTCGACCGGTCTGGTCACCGCCGGCGGGCGCGACCCGGCGTTCCTCCCGGTGGCGAGCGAGGGCACCATCGCACTGGCGATGCTCCGTCAGCCGCCGCCGATCGACACATACCAGCCGGTCGGCGGAGAGCCGGTCGCCCTGGACCGGGCGAGATTCACCCGCCATCTCGACCACGAGTGGCGCCGGGTCTCGTTCAGCTCGCTGTCCCCCGAGCACCCGCTGACGGCTTCGGCAGACGTCTCCGACGAGATGGTGCGCACCGACGAGGTCGACGTCGCCGACGACGAGCCGGCGGCTCCGGCGCTGGCGCTGCCCATGGCCGACCTGCCCCGCGGTGCCCGCTTCGGCACGCTGGTCCACGAGATCCTGGAACGGACCCGCTTCGACGACCCCGCCCTGGAGGCCGATGCTGGGCACAGCCATCGAGACGGCTCGAATCGGAGCCCCGTCGGATCTCGACACCGAGTCGCTCGTAATGGCGTTGGTGGCGACGATCCACACCCCGCTCGGCCCGGAGCCCGACGCCGTCCGCCTGCGCGACCTGGCCGACACCGGCTGCTCAAGGAACTGTCGTTCGAGCTGCCGGTCCGCACCGGCTCCGAAGCGCTCACCTTGCGGGACATCGGGGCGGTGATGCTCGCCCATCTTCGCCCCGACGACCGGTTCCGCGCCTACGCCACCCATCTCGAGAGCCTCGCCCCGGACCGGTTCCGCGGCTACCTCACCGGGAGCATCGACCTCACCGCGGCGCTCCCCGGATCATCCAGCCCGCGCTTCGTGGTGATGGACTTCAAGTCGAACGCCCTGCCGACGGTCGGGGCAGCGGCGCGGCCAGAGGACTACGGCCCCGGCGCCGATGGCCACGGCGATGATCGAAGGCGACTACGTGCTGCAGGCGACCCTCTACCAGGTGGCGCTACACCGCTACCTGCAGTGGCGGCTGCCCGGCTACGACCCGTCGGTCCACCTGGGAGGCTCGATGTACCTGTTCGTGCGAGGCATGGTCGGCGCCGACGCCCCCATCGTCGACGGCGAGCGGTGCGGCGTCTCCCGCTGGGCGCCCCCGCCGGAGATGATCGTGGCGTTGAGTCGCCTGTTCCGAGGAGACGACCCGTGAACGCCGCCCCGGTCACCGACCGCCTCCTCGCCGCCACCGAGTCGCGTTCCGCCGTGGTGGCCACCGACGGGCTGCTCGCCGCCTTCAACGACGCCGGGGTCCTCGCCCCTATCGACATCCTGGCGGCGCAGACCATCGCCCGCCTCCTCGGCGAGACCGACCAGCAGGCGGTTCTGGCAGCAGCGCTGACGATCCGGGGCACGCGGTTCGGCCACGTCTGCATCAGATGTGGCCACACTGCGGGAAGCAGTCGTGGTCGACGGGCAGGAACCCGAAGTCGTCGATTCCCTGCCGTGGCCGGACCCCGAGGAATGGTCGACCGCAATTGCCGGCAGCGTGCTGGTCGGTGATGGCGCCGGCGACGAGCCGCTGGCACTGGTCGACGGTCGTCTCTACCTGGAACGCTATCTCCGTTACGAGGAGCAGATCGCCGGGTTGCTCACCGAACGGTTGCGACGCCCGACCAGGCAGCTGGCACCGGCGGCACCGACGATGCTCGATCGGCTGCTCGGCCCCGATGCGGTCCGGCAACGCCAGGCGGTGGTACGGGCCACCACCGGCGACGTGACGGTGATCGCCGGCGGCCCGGGCACCGGCAAGACGTTCACCATCGGCGCCCTGCTGGCGACGCTCGCCGCCGACGCGTCGACGCCGTTCCCGCTGGTCGCCGTGTGCGCCCCGACGGGGAAGGCGGCCGCCCGGGTCGGTGAGGGCCTGGCTGCGCTGGCGGCTCGTGTCGACGACCCGCTGGTGGGCAAGCGGTTGCTGGCGGTCGACCCGAGCACCATCCACCGGCTGCTCGGTTGGAGCCGGGAGCGGGGCCGCTTCGCCCATGACGCTCGGCAGCGGTTGCCCCACGACCTGGTGATCGTCGACGAGATGTCGATGGTGTCCCTGCCGCTGGCGGCCAAGCTCCTGCCGGCGGTGCGTGACGACGCCTCGGTGGTGCTGGTCGGGGACCCGTTCCAGCTGGAGTCGATCGAGGCGGGGACGGTGCTCGCCGACATCGTCGGGCCGGCGGTGGAGCCCGACTCGGCGACGCCGACGGCACCACCGATCGCCGGGCACGTCGTGGTGCTCGACCGGGTGCACCGCTTCGGAGAGGAAGGCGTCATCGCCGACTTCACTGACGCCGTCCGCCGCGGTGACGCCGACACCGCCGTCGAGCAGCTGGCGGGCGGTCACGACGAGTTGCGCTGGGTCGAGGACCGCACCCACCCGGCGTTCGGCCCGCTGTGGGACGACCTGGTCGAGCACCGCACCCGCCTGGTCGAGCTGGCGGCGTCGGGCGACGCCGCGGCGACACTGGCGGCGCTCCCCGAGCTGGCGGTGCTGTGCGCTCGCCGGGAGGGTCGGGGCGGCGTCTCCCGTTGGCGCCAGGATGTGGAGACCACCCTCGACGAGCGGTTCCCCGGCCTCCGCTACAAGGGCGAGTGGTACCCGGGACGTCCGGTGATGATCACCCGCAACGACCGCACCCTCGATCTGTACAACGGCGACATCGGCGTCTGCGTCGAAACCCCCGACGGGCTTCGCGCCGTGTTCGACCGCGGCGGTCTCCGCGTCTTCCCGTTGAGCCACCTCGGTGAGCACACCACGGTCCACGCCATGACCATCCACAAGAGCCAGGGTTCGCAGTTCGACTCGGTGGTGGTCGTCCTCCCCGGTGAGCCGTCCCCCTTCGTGACCCGGCAGCTGTTGTACACCGCGGCGACTCGCGCCTCCGACAGGGTCTGGCTGGTCGCCGACGAGGCGACCGTCCGGGCTGCCGTCACCCGCTCGGTCCAGAGGGCCTCCGGATTGCGCGAACGGCTCTGGGCCGACCCAGTTTCAGGGGAAGGCACCCATGACCCGGCTCGGTGACACCGGGACGACGCGGCGATAGTCCGGTTGCTGGTCGACGCCGAGCCGATTTGAACGATCGGGCTGTGAGCCGCGTTTCAGGGCTTTTCGGCGTTCTTCGGTGCCGGCTCGTCCGAAGTGTCGGGCTTGGTGAGGAGGTCGTAGTACTGGATGTCGTACATGTCCAGTAACCGCACCAAGCGGTCTGCCAAAGCGCGTTCACGCGCGTCTCTCGTCGCCGTGTACGGGGGCGCCGAAGCTTGGAAGAGCACTCGTTCCTTGATGAGGCTCTTGTACAAGACCCTGGCCGCGATGTACCGATCGTGGAACGCGCGATAGCCGCGACACTCCCTCGATGACGACGATCAATCCTCCGGCGATTGCTATGGCCGTCTTCGGCAACGAGTCGAGCGTGGTCATCACCGGGATCGACGCGCCGAGGAAGATGACGCTTCCCCTCGCCGCGTAGTACCCCCAGGCCCACCGGTCCCGGTTGCGCTGATAGTGCTCGATGAAGGCGTCCAGCTCCTTCGAGGCTGGTCCGGCGTCAACCGTCACGGGCGACTCCTAGCAAGCATGAACTCGAATTGGAACGAGGCTATCAAAGCGTGGCCTCGCCCGCAGGAGGGGGCTCTCACGGTCGAGTTGGTGTCAATGCCGCTTCTTGGAGCAACCGACCCGCCTAGTCCGCCTCGAGCTGCTGGCGTGCCTTCTCGGCGACGGCCTGCTTCTTGGCGGCCCGCTCTTCGGCCGACGCCGCCAGTCGCTCGGCGCGATCGGCTTCGGCGCGCAAGGTCGTCGCCTCGGCTGCGGCCTCATCCGCCTCCTGCTGCATTCGCTCGACGCGTTGCCGGGCCTTGATCGTCTTCGGGCTGTCCGCCTTGTCGGCGTTCTTCCGGTCGCTTGTCTTGGACTTCGACTTCCTTGCCGGAGCCGGGGTGGTGGTGGTGAACCCGCTTCCCATGTCGAAGCCCCCGAGACCACCGGGCTCGAGCTCGGACTGGAGTCGACCGGCGATCAGTGCTTCCTCGGCCGCCGGGTCGGTGGCGGTGGCCAGCAGAGTGCTCCGCATCTTCTTGCGTATCGCCTCCGTGGCGTCCTCGGGAGCGGCGACGATCTGTTGGATGGAGGCCATGCGAGCGTCGGAAGCTGCCCGCATTTCGCTCGCCGAGTCGGCGGACCTCAGCCTGGCGTGAGCATCGACCAGCGCCGCCATCAGCTCAGGGCGCTCTCGGGCAAGCCGGTTGAGGGTCCACGCAGCAACTGTGGGCTTGCGCAGCGATTTGACCCGCTTCGCCTCGTCCATGTCACCGGTGGCGATGAGCTCTTTGGCGAGCTCGTCTCGTGCCGCCACGAAGTCCTCGAGCGGTACGCCGTAGAGCTCGTCGATCGTCATCCCCGCAACCTACCCGCTGCCACCCGAAAGATCGCCAGGGTGGTGAACGGGGCGTATGGTGTTAGGTGGTGTACAGTGACACCATGGCCCGCACCCAGATCTATCTCGGCGACGAAGAGCTCGAACTCCTCGACCGCGCCGCCAAGGAAACCGGCGCCTCCCGTTCCGAGCTCGTTCGGAGAGCGGTACACAGGATGTACGGGGAGAAGTCCAAGGCGGACAGACTGCGTGCGCTCGAGGCGAGCGCTGGATCCTGGACGGATCGCGGCTTCACGGGTGCCGACCATGTCGACTCCATCCGCGGTGACCTCGATGACCGGTTGCGACGCCTCGGGCTCGCATGAAGCTGATCGATACTTCGGTCGCCGTCGACCACCTGCGAGGACACGAGCCTGCCGTACGCCTGTTGCGCGGTGCTCTGGCAACCGACGAGACGCTCGCCGCCTCTGAAGTCGTCAGGTTCGAATTGCTCGCCGGCGTCCGCCCCAACGAACTCGAGCAGCTCGAGGAGTTCTTCTCGGCACTGGCCTGGATCCCGGTCGATGAGGCGGTCATCCGAGTCGCCGGAGCGCTTGCCCGCCGACATCGCGCGGCGCACAGCGGGATCGACGATGCCGACTACCTCATTGCCGGCACCGCTCTCTTGCTCGAGGCCGATCTGCTGACGACGAACACTCGGCACTTCCCGATGCTGCCGGACATCAAGGCGCCGTACTAGCCCCGATCGCTGTGCACGGCCATCGCGGCCACCGGCAACGTGGGCGACGCGAGACACCCCACTCTCAGCCATGGCAGGGCCCCACTGCCGCCGCTACGTTTCCCGGCATGGCTAGCCCGGAAACCTGGCACTACGGACTGGTGGCGCGGTGGTGGGCGGAGTGCAACCCGGCCGAGCCGGAGGAACTGGCCTTCTACCGATCGTGGGTCGAGGGAGACGGGCAGCCGGCCCTCGATCTCGGGTGCGGCACCGGGCGGCTGCTGTTGCCGCTGGTGCGCGAGGGGCTGGAGGTCCATGGCTGCGACATCTCCGCAGACATGCTGGCCCACTGCCGGGAACAGGCCGACGAGGAAGGGCTCACCGTCCGACTCTTCGAGCAGGCGTTCCATCAGCTCGACCTGCCCGTCACATACCGGACCATCTACATCTGCGACTCGTTCGGCCTCGGCGGGCACCGTGCCCACGATGTGGAGGCGCTGCGCCGTTGCCACCGCCACCTCGCCCCGGGCGGCGCCCTCGTGTTCAGCCACGACCTGCCGTACGAGGATGTGAGTGGGTGGCCCTTCTGGCTGCCGGAAGAGAGAAAGCGGCTTCCGCAGCCGTGGCGGGAGGCCGGGCACCGCTCGCCGGCGCGGAACGGCGACGAGCTCGAGCTGAACAGCCGGCTGGTCGACCTCGACCCGATGGATCAGCGCGCCACCGCACAGATCCGGGTCACGTTGTGGCAGGACGGGGTCGCCGTCGACGAGGAGGAGCACCAACTCCAGGCAAACCTGTACTTCTACCACGAGGTCCTGCAAATGCTGGAGGCGGCCGGTTTCGTCGAGGTCGCCACCCAGGCCCGCTACACCGGCAACCCGGCAACCGCCGACGACACCGTGGTGGTGTTCATCGCCCGCAAGTGAAGTCGACGAGACCTCAGGCGAGGCCGGCGTCGACGAGCACCTCGGCCATGGTGCGGGCGGAGCGGATGCCGTAGTCGGCGTAGCAGTTGTTCATCAGCAGGTTGACCCGGTTCGCCGAGGCGAGCATCTCGCGGACACTGGCCACCCATTCCTCCAACTCCGGGCGGTCGTAGTCGTACCGGAACCGCTCGGCGGCGGTGATGCCCTTCTTCTCCCAATTGTCGGCGTTGCGGCCATGGAACCGCACCTCGGCGACATCCGAGGTCACCGCCGCCACTGGAGGCACCGACGAGGCGAAACCCTGCGGCTCGTCGACGGCCACGTAGGTGAGATCGTGCCGATCCAGGAACGAGATCGTCTCGTCGCGGTGCTCCTCGTCCAACCATCGGCCGTTGCGGAACTCGACCGCCAACCGGTACTCCGGCAACTGGGCAGCCGCCCACTTGAGGTACCCGAAGTTGGCCGTCGTCGGGTAGGCGTACGGGGGGAGCTGCATCAGCACCGAGCCCAGCTTCCCGGCCGAGTGCAGCGGCAGCAGCGCCTCCCCGAACCGGGAGAATGCATCCGCCTGGACCTCCCGGGGAAGGTCCCGCAGGTAAACGTTGTTCTTGGCGGCCAGTTCCTCCGGGAGCGCCTCACGGAAGTCCTTCCACAGCGCGCTCGGTGGGGTCGGGTGATGGGTCAACAACCGGAACGCCTTGATGTCGAAGGCGAAGTCGTCCGGAGTGCGGTCCACCCACAACCCGGCCACCCGCTCGGAAGGTGGTGCGTAGTAGGTGGCGTCGACCTCGACGATCGGGAACCGCTCGGCGTAGAACCCGAGCCGTTCCTCCGCCGACATGCCCTTCTCCGGGTAGAAGGTGCCCGCGTCGATCAGCGTCTTGTCGGTCCACGAACACGTGCCCAGGAACACGCCCTTGTCGGCGAGTGCGTGCACCGCGACGTTGTCATCCATGACCTGGAGTGTCGCACCTCGCCGGACCGACTCGAACATCGAGGTCGGCGATCCCCTCTACGGTGGGCCGGTCGACTCGACCCGAACGCGGCGATCGAGGACATGATGTGTCCGCAATCTGCGGCACCGTACGGTGTCCGCAACCCAGGAGTGAATCGATGTACGTGACGGACTGGCTGCTCGACTCGGATCCCTCGATCCGCTGGCAGGTGATGCGTGATCTGACGCATGCGCCCGACGACGTCATCGCCGCCGAGCGGGCGAGGGTCGCCACCGAGGGTTGGGGCGCCCAGTTGCTCGACCTCCAGAGGCCGGACGGAGGATGGAGCGATATCGAGGAACCCAAGATGTTCGTCGAGACCGTCGATGGTTCCGCCATGTACGGGCTGGCGCAGTTGCGTGACCTCGGTGTGGACCCGGGCAGCGAGCAAGCGAGAAGAGCAGTGCGCCTGGTGCGGGACAACGTCCGCTTCTACGAGGGCAACCAGCCGTTCTTCACCGGTGAGGTCGAGCCGTGCATCAACGGGAAGGTGGTCGCCGCCGGCGCCTACTTCGGCCAGGACGTCCAGGGAGTCGTCGACCGCCTGCTCGGCGAGCAGCTCGACGACGGGGGCTGGAACTGCGAGGCGGAGCGGGGCTCGGTCCGTTCCTCGTTTCACACCACGATCGACGTCCTCGAAGGTCTGCTCCAGCATGAACGCTCCACCGGCGGCTCGGGCGATGTGAGCGCCGCCCGTCGCACGGCACATGAGTACCTCCTCGAGCGACGCCTGCTCCGACGACTGTCGACCGGTGAGGTGATCGAGCCGGACTGGACCTTGTTCTCATACCCACCCGGGTGGCACTACGACGTGCTCCGTGGCCTCGACTACCTGAGGAGCGCCGGCGTCGAGCCCGACGATCGGATGGCTGAAGCCATCGACGTGGTGGAGAAGAACCGGGGCGAGGACGGCCGCTGGCCGTTGCAGAACCCGCATCCCGACGGGCTGCCCTTCCCCATGGAGACCCCCGGTGAGCCCAGTCGGTGGAACACGCTGCACGCCCTGCGGGTGTTGAAGTGGGCCGGCCGTGGCGAATGAGCTCCTCGATGTCGTCTGCAGACCGGCCAACGAGGCGTCCTGCGACGACCTGCAGGCCGTGTTCGGCGAGCGTGGGGATGCGGCGACGTGCCAGTGCCAGCGCTTCAAGCTGCAGCCTGGCGAGGCATTCCGCTCGTTCCCCCGCCAGGAGCGGGCAATGCGGCTGCGCCAGCAGACCGACTGCGGGCACACGGGGTCTGGCACGACGAGCGGCCTCGTCGCCTACGTCGACGGCGAGCCTGTCGGCTGGTGTGCCGTCGAGCCTCGCACCTCCTACACGGGCCTACTCAGGGTCTACCGCGTACCCTGGGACGGCCGGGACGAGGACAAGACCGACGACAGCGTCTGGGCGGTGACCTGCTTCGTCACCCGAGCCGGCTATCGCGGCCAGGGTGTCAGCTACGCACTCGCCCGCGCCGCGGTCGACTTCGCCCGGCGGCGTGGCGCCCGCGCCATCGAGGGCTACCCGATGATCGTCGCTCCCGGGCAGCAGGTCATGTGGGGAGAACTGCTCGTCGGCACCCGCAGCATCTTCGAGGCGGCCGGGTTCACCGAGGTCAGCCATCCCACCAAGCGACGGGTCGTGATGCGTATCGACTTCTGACTACGTCCGGGTCAAGGCGCCTCTTGCAGTGGCGGGCCGAGGTGCTCACGCAGCAGGTGGGTGCCTGGCCCCTTGGCGCTTCCCGGGCCCTGGTGATAGGTGAGCTCGTCGAGATGAAGCGCCTCACCGCATTCCGAGCAGTGCGCGACGGCGTGGGTGGGCCTGCCGCATCGCTCGTGGACCACCTGCGTGGGCTCTCCCGCCGGGTCCGCCTCCCAGCGGTCACCCCACGCCAGGAGAGCGAGGACGATCGAGATGGCGTCCAGACCCTTCGGCGTCAGCGAGTACTCGAATCGGTCGGGATGGCCTCCGTAGGGCTTGCGCTCAACGACCTCGTGGTCGACGAGTGTCCGCAACCGGTCGGACAACACGTTCGTCGAGATACCGAGATCGGCGCGGATCTGCTCGAACCGGGTGAAACCCAGGAGGAGGTCACGCAAGATCAGGGAGGTCCAGGGCTCCCCGACCACAGTGGCGGATCGGGCGATCGAGCAGTGCATTCCGCCGAAGTCGGTACGGAGCATTTCCGGAGCCTAGAGGATCCCTTGCTTGACGAAAGGGATCCTTGTAGCTTGCATGAGGCAAGCGACGAGGTCGTCCGTTCCGGGACGACCGGCACGGAAGGACCCCCCAATGCCCGACTCGACCACGCCCGACACCATCGTCCTCATCCACGGGTTCTGGGTCACCCCGCGGAGTTGGGAGGACTGGAAGGCTCGCTACGAGGCGGCCGGTTTCAAGGTGGTCACCCCGGGCTACCCCGGCTTCGAGGTCGAGGTCGAGGCGTTGAACGCCGACCCTTCGCCGATCGAGGAGCTGCGTGTACCCGACATCATCAGCCACCTCGAGAGCGTCGTCGGCGCCCTCCCATCGCCACCGATCATCATGGGTCACTCGGCAGGCGGTGCCTTCACCCAGATCCTCCTCGACCACGGCTTCGGCGCCGTTGGCGTGGCGATCAACTCCGCACCGACCGAGGGGGTGCCCGTCGTCCCGTTCTCCCAGATCAAGTCCACGTTCCCGGTGCTGAAGAACCCGGCCCACGGCCACCAGGGCCATCGGCTTCACCCATGACCAGTGGCGGTATGCCTTCACCAACACCTTCCCCGAGGACGAGTCGCGACGCCTCTACGAGCGCTACCACGTGCCGGCCTCGGCCCGGATCCTGTGGGGCGCTTCTCTGGCGAACCTGCTCCCCGGCCATCAGGACACTTGGGTCGACTACCACAACGACGACCGGGCCCCGCTGCTCTTCATCTCGGGCGGGGAGGATCACCTGATGCCCCCGAGCGTGCAGCGGTCCAACGCCAAGCACTACAAGTCGAACACGGTCACCGAGGTGAAGGAGTACGAGGGCAAGTCACATCTCATGCCATCCCAGGAGGGGTGGGAGGAGATCGCCGACTACGCCCTCGATTGGGCACTGCGCCACGCGTCCAACCGGCAGGAAACCGCCTCCACGTGAGCCACCAGCGGCGCACGGCCCAGCCGTAGCCCGGCTCTGATCGGCATCGGTCCCTCCGCTCGGCGTTGACCTCTGACATGGAAGGTGCCGGTGGCGAACTCCGGGTCAGGCGACGGTGAGGACCACGTTGCCGATCTTCTGCTCGGTCTCGACATACCGGGTTGCCGCCACCACCTGCTCCAGCGGGTAGCTCCGGTCGATGACGGCCCGGTACCTGCCGTCCTCGAGCAGCTCCTTGAGCAGGAGCACCTCCTGTTTGCGGTAGCGGGGTATCGGCAGCATCACCCGCTTGCTGCCGACCCACCGAGTCGCCAGCGACAGGATCGGGACCTGCCACAGGAAACCGAGGTCGGTCGATGCATACACCCCACCCGGCTTCAGCGATGCCCGGCAGCGGCGGAACGAGTGCTTGCCGACGGCGTCGAGGATCACGTCGTAGATCTCGCCGCTCGCCGTGAAGTCCTCCTGCGTGTAGTCGATCACCCGGTCGGCACCGAGCGAACGCACCGTGTCGACGGCGGCGGTGGCGCACACCGCGGTGACGTCGGCGCCGAGGAGATGCTTGGCGAGTTGCACCGCGGCGGTGCCGATCGATCCCGAGGCCCCGTAGACGACGATCCGCCGGCTCTCGTCCACCCCGGCGGCACGCAGGCCGGTCAGCGCCAGGATCATGCCGTCGGACACCGCCGCCGCCTCCTCGAAGGTGACGTTGTCCGGCTTGGCGGCGATCGGGGCGTCCTGGCGCACCCGGATGAACTCGGCGTGGGCACCGAACCGGTCGGCGTTGACCCCGAACACCTCGTCACCGACCGAAAGCTCGGTAACGGCGGCGCCGACCTCGACGACCTCCCCGGCGAACTCGGAGCCGAGGATGCGGTACTTCGGGCGCACCAGGCCGCTGAAGAACCGGACGAAGAAGGGCCGGGGATGGCGAAAGCCGCAGTCGGTCCGGTTCACCGTGGTGGCCCGCACCCGAACCAGCACCTCGTCGTCCTTCGGGCTCGGTCGCTCGACCTCGGCGAGGTGCAGGACATCGGGGTCCCCGTACCTGGTGTGGACGACTGCTCTCATCGGTTCGCTTCCGGCTCGGGATCATCGGTCTCCGACAACGATGCCAGTTCGTGCACGGGCCGACGGCCCAAGCCCGAGCTGGTCCGATCACCGCTCAGGCGTGGGGGCCGACGGCGACGGTGCCGACGGTGAGCGCCGGCACCGCCTCCATGACCGCACCGAGCAGCTCCACCTCCTCGTCGAGTTGACGCCGCTGCGCCGCGGTCAGGTCCCGGAGCGGCTCGACGGTGACGGCCAGCCTTCGGCCAGAGCGCCGCTGGTGCCATACCCCGCCGACCACCCCGTCGACCAGCACCACCGGGATAGTTGCCGGCCTGGCCCGAGGGGCTGAGGGCTCGCCCGGCGGCGGCGCCCGGGTAGAGGAGACTCCCGAGGCCGGCCCGCCACCACGAAGGCGTCGAAGTAGGGCAGCAGCCGGATGCCCCGGTGCGGCTCCGCCGGCATCTCGCCGTCCCCGTCCACCACCCAACCCGCGGCCCCTTCGAGCTCGACCTGCTCCAGGTCGTCTGCCGCATCGTCGAACAGGTCAGCGGCGTCACGGGGCGGGACGTTGAGCCACTGGGCGAAGTGCCGGGGCGTGGCCGGGCCATAGGCGTAGAGGTACCGGGCAAGGAGCGTGCGGAGGGCGGCGTCACCTTCGGCGGGCTGGAAGCCGGGCAGCCAGCGATGCGGGTTGGTGTAGGTGACGTGGCGATCCCGGTTCGGTCCGAAGCAGAGGACTCCGCGATGCGCCGCAACGCCGGTCAGCTGGCGCCAGCGCGGCCACTTGTCCTGGAAGGCGTCCATGGTTCGCTCGACTGCCCACCGGCCGGTTCGTTCCGCGATCGCCTCGGTCAGCTCGTCGACGGTCAACGCATCCTCCATGAGGGCGTCGCCGATGGCGGCGATGACCTCGTCGGCCTGCTCGGGGGTGAAGCGGACCGGGTCGGGATGCCGAGGTGTCGACATGGGAAGGGTCGACAGCGCCCCGGTCCACATCGGCAGGTCGGCGGTGGACAGCAGGTGGACGGTGCCCCGCGGGCCGAGGGTCTTCACCAGGGTGCGATCGTCCCAGAGGGCACGCTGCACGTCGGAGCGGGTCGCCCCGGCGACTCGCCGACCGATGGAGAACTCGGCGGCGCTCATGACCTGTGCATGCGCTCCGCACATCACGCCGGCGATGTCGGCAGGCCCCAGGTCGGAAGCCGGTTCGGTCAACGCATGGCGCGCCATCCGCCGCGCCGTGACCGCGCTCCACGTCAGTGGGGCCGGAAATCGGGACTGGCCGCTCACGTTCACCATTCTCCCTGGCGGTCGCCATCGCCGGCCCGGGTCGGACCTCGGTCCGTTCGGCGTCGTCCCACGGTGATGTGCGTTCCTACGATCCCGGCGTGCGAACGCTGTCGCTGGCGAGCGTCTTGTCGGAAACCATCTCCATCTGGCGTCGCGACCTTCGCCCGCTGACGATCCTCGCCGCCGCAATCGAGATCCCGATCGTGGTCGCCGAGGTCGCCCTGCACGTCACGCCGAGCCTCGAGGACTTCGTCGAAGGGAGCGTGGTGATCTCGGGGGGTGTCCTGATCGTCCTCATCTACGGTTCGCTCTCCCACCACTTCCTGGCTGGTCTGCTCGAGCGGGTGGTCGCCGCCGACCGCCGCGGTCACCGGAGGCCGAGCCTCGGCGAGGTGGTGCGCGGTCTCCCCTGGGCTCGACTGGTCGTGGCCGACCTCGTGCTCACCACCCTGATCCTCGCCGGTCTCGCCGCCTTCGTCGTGCCCGGCCTCGTCGCGATGACCTGGTTCGCCGTCGTGCTGCCCCTGGTCAACCTCGAGCGCCGCCCGGTCCCGGCCACCTTCGCCCGCAGCTACCACCTGGTGCGAGGGCACTCGTGGCGGGTGGCGCTCGTCGCCGTCACCGCCTTCGTGATTCCCGAGATCGTCATTGCGATCGTCGCCACCGTCACCCACACGGGCAATGTGGCGCTCGACGCCCTCGTGCACGCCATCCCCGCGGTCATCCTCCTCCCGCTGTCCGCCCTCCCCATCGTGATCATGACCTTCGAGCTCGTCGCGCTCGACGCCGGAGCCGACAGCGGAAGGACGAAGGTCGGCGCGGCCGGCCAATGAGCGACCAATCTCGGCTTGCCTCGTGTACGTTGACCGGGATCAACGGCCCGTCTCCGTGCACAGCAACGGTGCCGGCGCCGGCAGACCGGGCGATTCGATGATGGGAGACGAGATGAACGAGGACGCCGGCGCCGTCGCCGAGGGGTCAGCCAAGTCCGGTGACCAGCGTCTGGCGGTGCTCCTCGCCATGGCCATGTTCGTGCTCGTCGTCGACACCTCGCTGATGAACGTGTCGATCTCGGCGGTGGTCACCGACCTGGACACGACCGTGAGCGGTGTCCAGTCGGCGATCGCCCTCGAAGCCCTGGTCTCGGCGGCTTTCATCCTGATCAGCAGCAAGGTGGGCGATCTCATCGGCCGGAAGCGGGCCTACGTGCTCGGCCTCCTCGCATACGCCATCGGGGCGCTGGCGATGACCGTGGCCCAGAACCTGATGACCATCGTGATCTTCTGGGCCATCATCGGCGGGCTCGGCGCCTCCCTGTTGCTACCTGCGATGCAGTCGCTCATCCACGGCAACTTCGAAGGCGCCGCCCAGCGTCGGGCTTACGCGCTGGTGGGAGCATCGGCAGCGATCGCGGCGGCGGTGGGACCGTTGCTCGGTGGGGCCGTGACCACCTACCTCTCGTGGAGGGTCGGTTTCGCGCTCGAGGTCATTGTGATCGCCGTGGTGCTCGCCCAGATCGGCAGGGTACGGGACGTCGCCTACACGGGGCCGCGACAGATCGACCTGGTCGGCGCCCTGCTGTCGGTGGTCGGCATGGGGGGGATCGTCCTCGGCATCCTCGCCTGGCAGGAGGGCGCCGAATCCGTTCTCGGCATCATGCTGGTCGGCGCCGCCGCCCTGGGTGGTCTGGCCAGGTGGCTGGTCCGGCGCAAGCAACGCGGCCAGCCGGCCCTGCTCGACCCGGACCTGTTCAGGCTGCCCCACTTCCGCCTCGGCGTGTCCCAGCAGATGATGCAACAGATCACATTGGGCGGGTTGATGATCGCCTTGCCGATCTTCCTCCAGATCACCCTCGAGTACAACGCCATGCTCGCCGGCCTCTCGCTGGCGCCGCTGTCGCTCAGCATGTTCGCCGTGGCGATGCTGGCCGGGAAGCGGGCCGGTTCGAGACGGCCGGCCGGCATCATCCGGGTCGGGTTCTTCCTCAGCGCGATCGGGACTGCTGTGATCATCCCGATCGTGCCCCGAGCAGAGTCCGGGTGGTACCTCTTCGTCCCCCTGCTCATCGTCGGCTCCGGGCTCGGGTCTGCTGGTGTCGCAGCTCAACAACTTCACGCTCGCCCCGATCACCGAGGAGCGGGTCAGCGAGGCGGCGGGCGTGAACTCGGCGGGAGGATCCTTCGGGTTGTCGTTCGGACTGGCGATGGCGGGCGGGATCATGCTGGCCACCCTGGCGTTCTCGTTCACCAACCTCACCGAGTCGAGCGCGGTGATCCCCCAGGACCAGCAGGAGCAGATCGCGGCGGCGCTGGAGGAGGACGCCAACGTGGTCAGCGACACCCAGCTGCAGGCGCTACTGACCGAGGAGCCTCCGGCGGTCCAGGACGAGATCCTCGCCATCAACCGGGAGGCGCGCGATCGGGCGTTGCAGGTCGCATTGCTCATCCCCCTCCTGGCCGGGCTGCTCGGCATATTCAACTCGTTCCGCATGGTCCGCCTCCCTGACATTGAACCGGCGTCGCCCACCGAAGGGCTCGACTGGGCGTGACAGCCTCCTCAGGTACAACTTTGAGCGATTGACTACACCACAGGGCGTCACTCGCTCAAAGTTCGATCGCGTGGCCGCCCCCGTGGTCGATCTGCGGGCAAGATGGGGCGGTGCCGGTCCGTGCCGCCATCGGGTTCACGCTGCTCGCCCTCGTCGTCGCCAACGTCGCCGCCAACCAGGTCGCACCTGGCTGGGGACCGGTGGTGGTGTTGGCGCTGGTCGGCGTCCTCGCCGCCATCGCGAAGATGGCCGGTCTCACCGTCGACGACCTGGGCCTGGCGCGTCGCACCTGGGGGCGCGGGCTGCGCTGGGGGGCGGCCGCAGCTGGGGTAGTCGCCGCCGGGTATCTGGTGGCGCTGGCCATCCCGGCCGTCCGCGATGCCGTCACTCCGGCCGAGGACGGGTCGTGGGGCGACGTGCTGTTGCAGAGCCTCATCGTGATCCCGCTGGGAACGGTGCTCGGCGAGGAGTTCGCCTTCCGCGGCGTGCTGTGGAGCCTGCTGCGACGGGTCCGCGGTCAGGGGTTCGCCACCCTGGTGTCGTCGGCGCTCTTCGCCCTGTGGCATGTGCTACCCGCGCTGGGAGGCAGTGACGCCAACGACGTCGTCACCGACACCATCGGCGGCGGCAGCGGGGATGCGCTGCTGGTTGCGGTGACCATCGTGTTCACCGGGCTCGCCGGGATTCTGCTCTGCGAGCTCCGGGTGCGCAGTGGGAGCCTGCTGGCCCCGATCCTCCTCCACTGGGCGGTCAACGGCTTCGGGGTGCTCTTCGTCGCCCTCGCCTGACGTCGCCCGGCATCTACGGGCGTGCTCGCACCTACGTGGTTGCCGCCCGGTCGCGGGCGCCTTTCCAGGTCAGGTCGAGCACCACGGCGAGGAGCAGGATGACAACGAGCGCCACCGCGGTACCCGGCTCCTCGGGAAGCGTGGTGAAGGCAAAGGTGACCAGCACCACCCCGGCGGTGAGCGCACCCAGGGTCAAGAGGATCACGTTGGCGCCGGTCTCGGATCGCACCCGCAGGTGCCCGACGGATATCAGGGTGAACACCAGCAGGGCGATGGCGCTGCCGATCGAGGCGATGGCGGTCAGATCGAAGCCGATCGCCAATACGAGGGCGACACCCCCCGTGACCAGCAGCCCGGCAGGGATGCGCCCTTGCCACCGTGTCGCCATGACCGGGGGAAACTGACCGGTGGCCGCCATCTCGTCGGCGAGCCCGGTGGCGGGGAACAGACCGGCGTTGGTGGCACCGGCGGTGGCGAACAACGCGGTGACGCTCATCAGCCAGTACCCGGCCTCACCGAGGACCGGCTCGGCGGCGACCGCCAGGGCGGTGCCTCCCGATGCGATGACCTCCTCGACGCTCAACGTGCCGAAGACGCCCAGGGCCACCGCGATGTAGATCACCGTGGCGATGCCCAGCGCCAGATAGACGGCCCGGGGCAGCTGCCGCGCCGGGTCGGCGAGGTCCTTGGCGGTGAAGGTGATCACCCCGAAGCCGAGAAAGGCGAAGAAGGTGAGAGCGACGCTGGACACGATGTCACGGAACGGCGGGTAACCGGAGGTGGCGAGCAGGCTGGGCTCGAGGTTGGCCAGCGTGGTCACCGCGAAGACGACGAGGATGCTGAGGACCACGTAGACGACGACGGTCTGCGCTCGGGCCACCGCCTGCGAGCCGGCGACGTTGAGGAAGGTCATCACCACCAGCACGAGGACGGCGAACACCTTGATCCAGGCCTCGCCGCCATCGGCGAACATCGAGCTGGCGTAGCTCCCGAAGGAGACCGCCACCATCGCAGTGACTATCGCGTTGGCCGCGTAGATCAACCAGGCGAGGATCCCGGTGACATGGCCCTGGCCGTAGCCCCTTGCCACGTATTCGAGCAGGCCCCCGGCGGAGGGGTACCGGGCTCCGAACTTGGCGAAGGAGTAGCCCTGGAGCCCGGCTACCACGCCGGCCAGGAGGAACGACAACCACACCGCGGCTCCGGCGACCTCTCCGGCCGCCCCGAGCAGGGCGAAAATGCCGGCGCCCACCATCGAGCCGACCCCGATGAACGCCGCCTGGCGAACCGACAGCCTGGCGCCTGGAGTCGGGGTGTCGGTCACGGGACGCGGCCGTGATGTCGCCGGAGATCCTCCGTCGACAGCGGAACGGGGAAGGAGTGCTGGCTCCGTGCCTTCAGGCCGTTCTCCACGGGAGGACCTTACGCCGCGCCCGGCTCAGGCCGCCAGCGCACCCGATGGCGAAGGCGGCCTGACATCTCTGCAGTCAGGTGCGACGAGTCTTCATGCCTCGTGCAACCGATCCGGTGAGTCCCGCCCATTGGCCACCCATCCGTGCGGCCTCTGCACTGCAGTGCTGATGCTCGCCGCCGACGCTTCGGTTGCGTCAGGCGCCTCGCTTGCGTCAGGTGCCTCGGTTCCGTCAGGTGCCTCAGTCCCGTCAGGTGCCTCAGTCCCGTCGGGTGCCTCAGTCCCGTCGGGCGCCTCGGTCCCGGAGGGTTCCGCATCGTCGCCGCCGGTCAGGATGAGGGTGGTGACAACAGCTGCGACGACGGCTACCAGCGCAACCAGCCACCACTGCTGATTGCGCGGTGCCGGAGTCTCGGGTTCAGGTGCGCCTGTCATGGTCTGCTCCCTACGTTTGTGTGCATCGAGCCTATCGATCGGTGTCTCCGCAGTTGATCGAGCCGCACCAGGTCGGCGAGGACTTGCGGCATCAGCTCCTCGACCTTCGCCCGCGTCTCCACTTCGGACATCACACCCTCTTCAAGCGAGCAGCGCGCCCACCCCGAGGACGACGATGGTGATCCCGGCGAGGATGGCGAGCAATGGCCACACCCATCGCAGGTAGCGGCCGTACGGGACCCGGGCGATGGCCAGACCGCCCATCACCACCGCCGAAGTCGGGATGAACAGGTTCATCAGCCCGGAAGCGCTCTGATAGGCGGTCACCACCAACCGCTCCGGCACATCGACGAATCCGGCCAGCGGGGCCATGATCGGCATCGCCACCGTCGCCAGGCCGGACGACGAAGGGATCAGGAAGGACAGCGGGAGGAACAGCGCGTACATCACGATGGCGAAGGCGGCCTGACCGACGTCCGCCAGAGCGACCTCCGCCCAGTTGAGCACGGTGTCGGTTATCTGGCCGTTGTTCATGATCACCGTGATGCCCCGGGCGATCCCGATGATGAGGGCTACCCCGAGCAGGTCGCCGGCCCCGGTGACGAAGGTCGATGTCAGCTCCCCTTCGTTCATCCGACCGATCAGACCGATGATGACCGAGAACAGCAGGAACGACGCCGTCATCTCCGGGAACCACCACCACAGCGTGGGGAAGGGCAGCCCGAGGTCGGCCCATGGGATCACCGCGTACATCATCACCACGAACGCCAGCCCGAACACCGTCAGGATCAGCTTGTGGGTGCTGGTCAGGACCACCGTGCCGTCGCCCTCCTCCTGGGCGCGGAAGTGCTCCTCGTTCGCCTCCCTCATGTCGGCGACCATCGACTCCGCCGGGTCTCTCTTGACGCGGGCGGCGTATCGCATGACGAAGAAGATGCCGACGGCGAGGCCGGCGATCAGGATCACCAACCGGCCGATCAGCCCGTCGCTGATGGAGATGCCGGCGAAACCCGAGGCGATGCCGGTGGCGAACGGGTTGATGGTCGACCCGAGCGTCCCGATCCCGCACCCCAGCAGGACGATGGCGGCCCCGGTCAGCGCGTCGTAGCCGGCGGCGATCATCACGGCGATCACCAGGGCGTAGAAGGCGAGGCTCTCCTCCGCCATCCCGTAGGTGGTCCCGCCGATGGCGAAGACCGTCATCAGGAGCGGGATGAGCAGGCGTTCCCGGCCCCGGAGCCGCGCCACCAGGCGGCCGATGCCCGCCTGGATCGCCCCCGTCTTCATGGTCACCCCGAGGAAGCCTCCGATCACGATGATGAAGAGGGCGACGTCGATGGCGCCGAACAGCGTCCCGCTGTTGTAGTAGTTGATGTTGCCGGTCTCGTCCTCGATGCCGTACAGGCCGTTGATCGGGGCGGTGAGCGAGTCGACGACGATCCGCTGCGGGTTCGACTCGACCTCGTGGTAGGTGCCCGGTATGGGCTCCCCTTCCTCGGTCAGGTCGTAGGTGCCCGCAGGCACCAGCCAGGTGGCGATGGCGGCGAGCACGATGAGGGCGAACAGGATGGTGTAGGCGGACGGGAGGGTGAAGCGCCGCTTCTTCTCCGTCCCCTGTCCCGGTCCCGCCGTCGTCTCATTCGTCATCGGTACCTCCGATTGGGCTGTCGATCGTCGTCTCGGGTCGGGCGCCGGCGCCATCGGGATCGCCTTCCCGGGGCGGGAGCGTCGGCACCTTGAAACCGATGAAGCCGTAGGTGACGTCGAGGATCGGGCTCAGGATGTTGAAGAAGCAGAAGGGGAGGTACGAGGCGGTGGGCACCCCCAGCACGCCTGCGATGTAGGCGCCACAGGTGTTCCACGGGACGAGGACCGAGGTCACCGTCCCCGAGTCCTCCACCGCCCTCGACAGGACCTGGGGCGCCAGCCGGCGTTCCTCGAACTCCTCCCGGAACATTCGGGCCGGCAGGACATCGGCGACGTACTGGTCTCCGGCGATGACGTTGAGGCCGATCCCGCTGGCGTTGACGGCGAGGATCAGGCGCCCTCTCGACCTCGCCCTGCTGACGATCGGGGCCAGCAGCCGCTGGAGGAATCCGGCGCGCTCCATGACGGCGGCGAACCCCAGGGCGGCCAGGACCAGCCACACGGTGGTGAGCAGGCTGGCCATCCCCCCGCGCGAGAACAGGTCGTCGACGGCGGCGACACCGGTGGTGCTGACATAGCCGGTGGCCATCGCCGCGTAGATGGCCTCGATGCCGGTCGCCACCGGCCCGAGGCTCGGGTCGCCGACGAAGGCCTCGACGGAGTCCCACTGGATGAAGCAGGCGAGGATCCCGGCGAAGAGCGCCGACCCCATGATCGCCAGGAACGGCGGGGCCTTCCGGACGGAGAACAGGACCAGGAGGAGCAACGGCAGGAGGGTGACGGCGGAGATGTTGAACGCCTGCTCCAGCGCCTCGACCGCGGCGTCCGTGCTCACCTCGCCCTCCGGGTCGGAGGCGAGACCCAGCACGAGGAAGATGACGAGGCTGATCCCCAAGGCGGGCCCGGCGGTCCAGAACATGTTGCGCACGTGCTCCGCCACCGTGAGACCGCCCCCCACCAGCTTGGGAACCAGGATGGTGGTCTCCGACAACGGGGTCATCTTGTCGCCGAAGTAGGCCCCGCTGATCACCGCCCCTGCCGCGATCGGTGCGGACAGGCCCATGACTCCCGCCATCGCCACGAAGGCGACCCCGAGGGTCCCGGCGGTGGTCCACGAGCTCCCGGTGACCATGCCGACGAGGGCGCAGATCACCGCGGTGCCGAGATAGAACCAGTTCGGGCTCATGAACTGGATCCCGTACGTGACCACGGTCGGGATGGTCCCCGCCATGTTCCAGGTGCCGATCAGGGCACCGACGGCGAGCAGGATGAAGATGGCGCTCATCGCCGACGAGACGCCCTCGACGATGGCGTCCGCCACCTCCTCCACCTTGTATCCGTTCTTGAAGGCGATGAGGCTGGCGAAGGCGGCGCTGAGCAGCAGTGCCACCTGCAAGGGCCCGTCGGTGGCGCTGACGCCGAAGAGGGCGATGGTCAGGGCGATCAGCCCGATGAGGACGACGATGGGGAGGAGGGCGTCGAGCAGCGTCGGTGATCGAGGGCCACGCGACGGGGGATCGGTTGGGTCTCCCGCTCCCCCGGCGAGTCTCCCCCGATCTCGGAGTCATGACCGGATCGCCTCGGTTTCAGATGACTGTTGTCACGTTCCCGCGGGCGCCGAGCGCCCCGACCTCGTCTCCGCGGTAGTGCTCGTCGCCCCTGGCGTACGCGATGATCCCGACGACAAGCAGCAGCACCACGACGGCGATCACCCACCGTGCCGTATCGCTCACCACGACCTCCTCACAGCGGGTCCCGGAGCAGCGGACAGGTCATGCAGTGCCCCCCGCCCCGACCCTTGCCCAGCTCGAAGCCCTCGATGGTCACCACCTCGACCCCGGCGCGGCGCATGGCGGCGATGGTGTGGGTGTTCCGCTCGTAGGCGACCACCACGCCCGGCTCGAGGGCCACGACGTTGTTGCCGTCGTCCCATTGCTCGCGTTCCTGTTGGTAGGCGTCGCCCCCGGTCTCCACCACCTGGAGGTCGGCAACGCCCAGGGCGTCGGCGACCGCGGGGAGGAATCCCTTCTCCTCGGTGACGTGGAATTGCCCCTCGGAGGGACCGGGGCGCAGGCTGATCGCCCGCACCTGGTCGATCACCTTCGGGTACGCGGTCACCTTGTCCCGGTCGAGCAGGGTGAACACCGTGTCGAGGTGCATGTGCGCCCGATCCTTGGTCATCACCGCGGCGATCACCCGCTCGGCGGCGCCCCTGGCGAACAGGGCCCGGGCGATCTGCTCGATCATCCGCGCCTGGGTCCGCTCGCTCAGCCCGATGAGCACCGTCCCGTTGCCGATCGGCTGCACGTCGCCGCCCTCGAGCGAGGAGCGCCCGAAGTCCGCCGCCTGGAACCTGCCGTCGTCGCCCAGCGGCGGGTACCAGTAGTCGAACTGAGCTTCGGCGAACATGGGGTGGTAGCGGTAGATGGCGGCGACGTTGTAGGCCTCGAGTCGTCGTGCCGGCCAGTACATGGGGTTGACCGACACCCCTCCGTAGATCCAGCACGACGAGTCACGGGTGAACAGTGTGTTGGGTAGCGGCGGCAGGACGAAGGCGCTGAGGTCGTCGAGGGCGGCGGCGCCCAGCGATGACGATCCCAGCTTGCCGAGGTCGAGCCCCGACTCGGCCACCGTCAAGCCGCCGATGAGATGCCTGGCGAGCTCGTCGGGGGCCATGCCCCACAGCCGCGCCCGGACGTCGTCCACCAGCGAGACGCCCACGGTGTACTCGGAGACCACCAGCTCGATGAGCCGTCCCTTCCCCTCGTCACTGGCGGCAAGTGCCTCCCCCAGGAGATCGCGGAGGTAGAAGACCTCCACTCCGTGCTGCCGCATCTTCTCCACGAACTGGTCGTGCTCGTACTGCGCCCGTTCCACCCAGAGCACGTCGTCGAACAACAGGTCGTCGTGGTTCGACGGGGTCAGCCGCTGCAGGCTCAGCTCGGGCCTGTGGACCATCACCTTGCGCAGCTTGCCGACCTCCGAGTGGACCCCGAACTCCATCGTCAGCTCCTTTCCGAGTGACTCACCCGGGCACCACCTGGGTGCCCGCGGCGCCGGCCACGATCCCCTCGATCTCCTCCAGTCCGCCGATGGCGGCACGCTTGCCGGTGTTCTCGACGAATCGGATCGCCGCCTTGACCTTCGGGCCCATCGAACCGGCCGCGAAGTCGTGCCCGTCGAGCTCGGCCGGGGTGATCCGCTCCAGCTTCTGTTGCTCGGGCGTCCCCCAGCCCGAGTACACCCCGTCGACATCGGTCACCATCACGAAGAGGTCTGCGGAAACTTCCCTCGCCAGCAGCTCGCTGGCGAGGTCCTTGTCGATGACCGCCTCGACGCCGACCAGCAACCGGTCCGCGGTCGGGTCGTACATGGTGGGGACACCCCCGCCGCCGGCGCAGATCACGAGGACGTCCTGGTCCAACAGCCAGCGGATCGGCCTGATCTCGAAGATGCGCCGGGGTTCCGGCGACGGCACGACCCGCCGCCATCGGTCCCCGTCCTGCTTGAAGACCCAGCCCTTGTCGGCGGCCAGCGCATCGGCGCCTGCGCGGTCGTAGACGGGACCGACGAACTTCGTCGGGTCATCGAAGGCGGGATCGGCCGGATCGACCTCGATCATGGTGAGGAGGGTGGCGAAGGGCACCTCGAACGGCAGGAGGTTCCCCAACTCCTGCTCGAGGACGTAACCGATCATGCCCTGGGTCTGAGCGCCGAGGACGTCCAACGGGTACGGCTCGACTTCCTGGTAAGCCGCCGCCTGGAGGGCGAGCAGACCGACCTGGGGGCCGTTGCCATGGGAGAGGACCAGCTGGTGCTCACGGGCGATCGCCGCCAGGGCAGGGGCGGCGGCACGCACGTTGGCCCGTTGCACATCGGCAGTGAGCGGCTCGCCCCGCTTGAGCAGGGCGTTCCCTCCGAGCGCCACCACGACTCTCATTGCCGGCCCCTCAGTCCCCGAGCGTCGCCACCATCACGGCCTTGATGGTGTGCAGCCGGTTCTCGGCCTGGTCGAAGACGATCGAATGCTCCGACTCGAAGACGTCGTCGGTCACCTCCATCCCGTCGAGGCCGAACCGCTCGAAGATGTCCTCGCCGACCTTGGTCTGCCGGTTGTGGAAGGCAGGCAGGCAGTGCATGAACCTGACCCTGGGGTTTCCCGTCCGGGCGACGACGTCGGCGTTCACCTGGTACGGCTTGAGGAGCTCGATGCGCTCCTCCCACACGCCGGGGTCCTCCCCCATCGACACCCAGACGTCGGTGTAGAGGTAGTCGACACCGTCGACCCCTTCGTCGACGTCCTCGGTGAGGGTGAGCCGGGCGCCGGTCTCCTCGGCGATGCCCCGGCAGGTCTTGATCAGGTCCTCCTCGGGCCACAGGTGCTCGGGGGCGCAGAGGCGGACGTCCATGCCGAACTTGCACCCGCCAACCATCAGCGAGTTCCCCATGTTGTTCCGGGCGTCGCCGAGGTAGCAGTAGGCGATCTCGGACAGGTGCTTGTCGGAGTGCTCGGTCATGGTGAGCACGTCGGCGAGGATCTGGGTCGGGTGGAACTCGGTGGTGAGGCCGTTCCACACCGGGACGCCGGCGTACTCGGCCAGGGTCTCGACCGTTTCCTGGCCGAAGCCGCGGTACTCGATCCCGTCGTAGGTGCGGCCCAGCACCCGAGCGGTGTCCTTCATCGACTCCTTGTGCCCGATCTGCGATCCCGAGGGCTCGAGGTAGGTGACCTGCGCACCCTGGTCGTATGCCGCCACCTCGAAGGCAGTCCTGGTCCGGGTCGACGTCTTCTCGAAGATCAGGGCGATGTTCTTGCCGACGAGGCGCTTCTGCTCGTAGCCGCCGTACTTGGCCGCCTTCAGGTCCTTGGAGAGCTTCAGCAGGAAGCGAAGCTCCTCGGGCGTGAAGTCGAGCTCCTTCACGAAGCTCCGGTTCCTCAGATTGAACGCCATCTGCATCCCTCCCGGCGGGGGCAACCGCCATCTGGACTACGACCGGCCCGACTTCCTCCAACTCTAGGCAGTCCCCGGGGACGACCGCCGAAGGGCGATTCCCGCAGTGGCGCCGACTGCCCGGCCCGGGCCGTGCGGGTGGTGATTCGACGGGCAGCAGCCTTCACCGTGTCCTAACTTCGGGACCGTGAGGCGCCGGCGACGGGCGCGCCGCCATACGGTCGGTGGGACATGACTCCACGCGAAGACGACGAGCTCCACGACCTGCAGACCTTCGTCGTGCAACTCGGGGCCGCCATGAACGCGGCCGGCGAGCCGGTCCACTCGGTCCAGGAGCGACTCACCGAGGTGGCCCGGGCGCTCGGGGCAGACTCGGTCACGGTGAGCGCCTTCCCGACGTACCTGATGGTGACGATGGGCACCGGCGAGCCGGCGATGCTCGAGATGACGGCGGTGCTGGGCGGGGCGCCCCGGCTGGATCAGATCGCCGCCCTCGACACCCTCGTCCTCGAGGCGATGCGAGGGCGAGTGCAGCCCGCTGAAGGACTCCGCCGGCTCGCCGAGATCCGCCGGCTGCCCGCTCGATTCGGGTGGCCACAGAGCATCCTCGGGTACGCCGTGCTCACGGTCGGGGTGTGCCTGATCCTCCATCCGGCGCCGCGCGAGGTGGTGGCGGCGGCGGTGTTCGGCGTGCTGGTGGGGACGCTGCGCTACTTCACCAGGGGGCAACCCACCCTCCAGATCCTGGCGCCGGTCATCGCCGCCTTCTCGGTGTCGGCGCTGAGCGCGCTGGCGGTGAGGCACGACATCACCGACCCCGGGCTCGCCGCCATGGTGGCTTCGTTGGTGATCTTCCTCCCCGGTGCCGCCCTCACCACCTCGGTGCTCGAGCTGGCGGCGGGTCAGATGGTCTCCGGGGCGAGCCGGCTGGTTTCGGGCGGCGTGCAGCTGGCGTTGCTCGCCTTCGGAATCCTCGCCGGGATCGAAGCGGTCGGTGTCCCGCCGTCGCGTGTGCTGTCCCGCTCGCCCGATCTGCTCGGAGCGTGGTCACCATGGTTGGGTGTGCTCGTCTTCGCCGTCGGCGTGGTCGTCGCCTACTCGGCGCCGCGCGGTTCCTCCGTCGGTTTCCTCGTCGTGCTCTACGCGGCGTGGGTCGGTCAGGTGCTCGGCAACGCAGCCTTCGGGGGTTATGTGAGCGCGTTCGTCGGTGCCGCCGTCATGACCGTGGCCGCCTTCGTCACGGCGCGACTTGTGCCCGCCGCCCTCCCCACCCATGCCTTGTCCCTGCCCGGGTTCTGGCTCCTCGTCCCTGGAGCCCTCGGCCTCATCGGCCTCACCGAGCTCGCCCGGGGCAGCGGTGGCGAAGACCTCGTCGCCACGGTCGGATCGATCTTCGGGGTGGCGCTCGGCATCCTCTGCGGGACCCAGCTCCTCGCCTGGGCGGTCGCCAGCGGCAGGATCGTCGGTGAGCTGTCCGACTCCATAGCCGACAGGGGTCGCTGGCTGCGGCGGCGGTGGCGCACCTCCCATCCGGCGCCCCCTGAAGGGCACGACGAGAGCACCCCACCCGAGTGACGGGCGATCGCCCGGGGGCGAAGACCGGCGCCGAGGGGATTACTCAGCCGGCGAGGATCTTCGCCTTCTGCGCCTCGAACTCGGCCTCGGTGAGCACGCCGGCGTCCTTGAGCTCACCGAGCTGCTTGAGCTGCCCGAGCTTGTCGTCGGTGCTCGGGCCCGCCGGCGCCGCCGGCTCCGCCTGCACATACACGACCTGTTCCGGCTGCGGCTCCTCGGCGGCGGCCTGCTCGGACCACCGGTTGGCCTGACGGCGCGACACCCGGTTGGAGACGGCAGTCGCCGTCCCGGCGATAGCCGCGGTGCGAGCTATTCCACGTACCAATCCCATCTCGTTTCTCCTTCTCTCGAAGAGGCCGCTCAGGCCTCGGTCGCCTCGAGCTCGTCCAACGCGGCGATGATGGCATTGATCGGGATTCGCCCGTTGGCGACCAATTGCGCCCCGCTCTTGCGCAGCGCGGTGGCGAAGGGCGCCGCCCACGTGTTCTCGTACACCAGCATGGCGGCGGAGGATCCGGGCTCGAGGACACCGCCGGCTTCCTGAACGTCTTCCTCTCCGATCAGCCCGGATGCGGCCCCTTCGAACATGGTCAACTCGGCGTCGCCGCCGAACGTGTTCAGGTCGAGGCCGACGATGGTCCCGTCTTCCTCCTTGCGGACGAAGGCGAGGTCGAGCAACCGGATGAGCCCTTGATCGACCAGGTCGACCAGAAACGGGAAGGCCTCCCCCGTCGGCTGCTTCCCGGCCGGCCACTCGACCACGAAGTAGTCGATGGGCCCGACCTCTGCCTCGGTGTGGTGGGTCACTGCTGTTGTCTCCTCTCGTGTTACGCGGCCTGTCGACCTGTTTCGTTGCTCGTCGCTGCTGCCGTCGCCGGCACCGCCTCGATCGGCTGATCCTGCCCGCCGGCGCCCCGCCGGCGCAAGAAGACCTTGAGGATCTCCTCTACCACCACCAGGCTGGCGGCGATGCCGACGCAGATCGACCATTGCGAGAGGCTCAGGTCGACGGTACTGACGATTCGCTGCAGGAACCCGATGGTGGTGACGGCGATGATCGCCAGCAGGGCCAGGCCGTAGCGGCGCAGCTGGGTGGCGCCCGGCAACGTCGCCCGATTGAAGATGGTGCCCACCTGATCGCGGGCGAGGTACCCGGCGGCGAGGTGGAACAGCGACAGCGTGGTGAGCAGCACGGTGTTGGCCACCGCCGGCCCGTACTCGGGCTCGGCGATCTGATAGGCGACCAACGTGCCGACCGTCATCACCAACCCCTGCACGCACAGCCTGACCCAGTTGGCGCTGGACAGCACCGGGGCACCCACGGGTCGAGGGGCGCGTTCCATGAGGCCGCGGCTGGGCACGTCGAACCCGAGGGCGACGGCGATGGGGATGTCGATGACCATGTTCAGCCAGATGATCTGCACCGGGTTGAGCGGGATGCCACCGGCGATGGCGAAGAGCCCGGCGCCGATGAAGATGGCGATGTAGGCGACCAGCGTCGACATCTGGAAGCGGAGGTACTTGAGCAGGTTGTCGTAGAGGGCCCGCCCGTACTCCACCGCCCCGACGATGGTGGCGAAGTTGTCGTCGGTGAGGATCATCACCGCCGCCTCCTTGGACACCTCGGTCCCGGTGATGCCCATGGCGACGCCGATGTCGGCCGCCTTCAGCGCCGGGGCGTCGTTGACGCCGTCGCCGGTCATGGCGACCACGTTGTCGGTCTGCTGGAGCAGCCTGACCAGCCGGAGCTTGTCCTCGGGGGCGACCCTGGCGATGACCCCGATGTCGGGGAGCCGCGCCACCAGCTCGTCGTCGCTCATGGCGGCGAACTCGGCGCCGGTGATCGCCTCGCCCTCGATCCCGAGCTCCCGGGCGATGGCCGCCGCCGTGGTGGCGTGGTCGCCGGTGATCATGCGGACGCGGATGCCGGCGGCCCTGCACTCGGCGATGGCCACCTTGGCCTCGGGCCGGGGCGGGTCGACGATCCCCACCATGGCCAGCAGGGTGAGGTCGTCGACGAGGTCGATGAGGTTGCCGCTCGGGTCGAAGCCGGCAGGGTCGAAGTCGCGGGAGCCCACCACCATCACCCGCTCACCGGCGTCGGCGAGCCGGTCGTTGGCCTCGGAAGCCAGCGTGCGGTTCTCGTCGGTGACCGCGGCAACCGTGCCGTCGGCGGCCAGGTAGTAGCCACCCTTGGCGATGAGCACGTCGGGGGCGCCCTTCACGTAGCAGCGGACCACCGGGCGGCCGTCGGCGGCGGTCATCTCATGGAAGGTGGCCATGAACTTGTACTCGGAGTCGAACGGCACCTCGGCGATGCGCGGGTAGCTCTGCCGGGTCCGGTCGAGGTCGAGACCGCCCTTCGCCGCCAGCACGATGAGCGCACCCTCGGTGGGGTCGCCGATGAGGCTCTCCCCTTCGAGCACGGCGTCGGCGCACAGGGCCATCGGCAGGAGGTAGGGGTCGAGCTCGAGCTTCCCCCCGCCGACGTGCTTGACCTCGCCCTGGGTGGAGTAGCCCTCGCCGGTGATGGTGAACACCTCGTGGCCGGGGATGGCCAGCTCCCGGGCGGTCATCTTGTTGAGCGTGAGGGTGCCTGTCTTGTCCGAGCAGATCACCGATGTCGACCCCAGCGTCTCCACGGCGGGGAGGCGTTTGACGATGGCGTTGCGGCTGGCGATCTCCCTGGTGCCGATCGACAGCAGGGCGGTGACCACGGCGGGGAGCCCGGTGGGGATGGCGGCCACGGCCAGCGCCACGCCGGTGATGAACAGCTCGTCGAAGGGGTCGCCGCGGACCAGGCCGATCGCCACCACCAGGGCGAGCGCCACCCCGGCGATGCTGGCGATGATCTTGGAGAGGCTGTCGAGCTGCTTCTGGAGCGGCGTCTTCTCGGTCTCGGTCCCGGCGAGCAGGTCGGCGATGTGGCCGATCTCGGTGTTCATGCCGGTGCCGGTGACGACGATCTCGCCTCGGCCCCGGGTGACCGCGGTGTTCATGTACGCCATGCAGGTGCGGTCGCCGAGGGGGACGTCGTCGCCGGGGACCGGTTCGACGCCCTTGCCGGACGGCAGGCTCTCCCCGGTGAGGGCCGCTTCCTCGATCTCGAGGGTCGCCGCCAGGGTGATCCGGCCGTCGGCGGGCACCACGTTCCCCGCCTCCACCAGCACCAGGTCGCCGGGGACGAGCTGCTCGGCGTCGATCTCGATCACCTGGCCGTCCCGTCTCACCCGGGCGATGGTCTTCATCATCTGGGCGAGCGCCTTGACGCTCTCTTCGGCTTGCGCCTCCTGGCGGAGGCCGATCACCGCGTTGACCAGGGTGAGCCCGGCGAGGAGGACGGTGGTGCCGGCCTCCCCGGTGACCACCTGGTTGATGATGGCGGCGGCGAGGAGGATGATCTGCATGAAGTCCCGGTATTGGCGGATGAACGCCTGGAACCCGGTCTCGCCCTTCGCCGCCGTCAGCTTGTTGGGCCCGTGCTCGGCGAGGCGACGCTCCACCTCGGCGGCACTCAGGCCGTTCTCGAGATCGGCCCCGACCGCGGCGGCGACCGTGGCGCTGTCGGCGCCGTACCACTCGGGCTTCGCCTTCTGGACACCGGTCGTCATCGGCCTCGCCTCCCGGGCGCGGGGAAATCAGCGGAGCGAGGCTACCCGAACTGCGGTGGGCGCGGTCCACGCGAGGACACCCCTCGCAGGCGCCGACATCCACGCCGTGGTGATCCTCGACGACGGAGGCCTCGTCGAGCGCACCCTCGACCGGACTGCGGAGACCGGGCGTTACCAACCGCCGAACTTTGAGCGAGTGGCGCCATCTGGTGTAGTCAATCGCTCAAAGTTGGAGACCCGGCAGGGCGAACCGCCGAACTTTGAGCGAGTGGCGCCATCTGGTGTAGTCAATCGCTCAAAGTTGGAGACCCGGCAGGACCAACATCACCGCCCGCCGGCGTCGCCTGCGCCCGGGCACGCCGGGCGCCTGACCCGCTGGCTAAGCTCGAATCTCTGGCAGCAACAAGAGACACGAGGCTGATCCGGTTCGACGGAGGGACAAGGGCATGGACGATCTCGACCTGAAGGTCATCAACGGGACGGTGGTGCTCGGGGGCGGGCGGTACCGGGTCGCCGTCGGTGTCAAGGATGGCAAGGTCGTCGCCCTCGCCCCCGAGGAGATGCTGCCCGCCGCCAAGGAGACCATCGACGCCAAGGGCAACTTCGTGCTGCCCGGGATCGTCGACTCCGAGGCACACCCCGGCTGCTACGTGCCGTTCGTGTACGACATGACCACCGAGTCCAAGGCCGCCGCCTGCGCCGGGGTCACCACCTGGGGCATCCAGGCGCCGGTGACTCGCATGGGGACCGAGCCGTTCAAGGAGGTGGTGAGCAAGGCCGACGTCGTCTCGTTCAACGAGTCGTTCCCCTCCGCCCGCAAGGTGATCGAGGACGTCTCCTTCACCGACGCCTACCTGACCTACATGCTGGAGACCGACCAGCAGGCCCGGGAGATCCCGCAGTACGCCGAGGAGCATGGGGTCACCTCCTTCAAGCTGTACCTGCAGACCCGGGGCATGAAGGGGATGGCCGACGACCAGGACAGCAACTGGCCGAGTCGCCGGGCCGGGCTGGGCACCGGGATCGACGACGGCACCGTGTACCAGGTGATGGAGGAGGTCGGCCATCTCGGCTATCCCGGGATCGTCCACATCCACCCGGAGAACTGGGAGATAGGCCGTGTCTTCGAGGAGCGCCTCCGTGCCTCGGGCCGCACCGATTTCGGGGCGTGGACCGACCGATCCCCGGACTTCCTCGAGGCCCAGCACATCCGGGCCTACGCCTATCTGGCCATGCAGACCCCCGGGCATGTCCCGCTGTACCTGCAGCACTGCACGACGCAGCTCAGCTTCGAGGAGGTCCTCAAGGCCCGGGCCGAGGGTCTCGAGCTGTACGCCCAGACCGGTCCCGCCTGGCTGTTCACCGAGCCGGAGGGAGGCTGGCGGATCAATGTCCCGCTCCGCCGGAGAGAGAACATCGAGGCCCTGTGGATGGCCATCGCCGAGGGGATCGTCGACGTCGTCGGGTCGGACCACGTGGTGGGCTGGGAGCCGTCGTCGTACGAGGAGATGTACAACCCGAACATCTGGGACTGCCGCACGGGCTTCTCCCGGGTCGAGCTGTTCCTGCCGGTGCTCCTCTCCGAAGGGGTCGCCAAGGGTCGGATCGGCCTGGAGCGCCTCGTCCAGATCTCGTGCGAGAACCCGGCGAGGACGTCGGGCCTGTGGGGACAGAAGGGCTCGCTGCTCCCCGGTTTCGACGCCGACATGGTCATCGTCGACGCCGGTCGTGAGGTGACGGTGGGCAAGGAGCACATCAACACCCGGTCGGGCTGGTCGATCATGGAGGGCCACGAGTTCACCGGCTGGCCGGTCATGACCATCCTCCGGGGGCGGGTGACCGCGCAGTGGGCGGACGACTCGCCGGGGATGCGCCCAGTGGGCGAGCCGGCCGGGCAGTATCTGCCGCGCCAGGTCAAGGGTGCCGGAAGGGCGCTCGAGGTCACCAGCCCGGTCCGGCTCCCCCGACCGCGCCGGATGCTGGCCGACGACTTCGAGCGTCCCGGGTTCGCCAAGGAAACCCTCCGCTACACGTCGGTGAAGGAGGTCTGAGCCGTGGCCGTCTGGGACGACGTCCTCGGCGACACCGACCGGGCCGTGTTCGAGGCCGCCGGTTGGGGGCGACGTGCCGGGTTCGGCGAACGCCCGGCGATCATGGTCATCGACGTCAACTACAACTTCTGCGGCGACCGGGCCGAACCGATCCTCGAGTCGATCAAGCGGTGGCGGTACTCGTGCGGTGAGGTCGCCTGGACGACGGGGATCCCTGCCATCGCCCGCATCCTCGAAGCGGCCCGGCGGAAGCGCCTGCCGATCATCTACACGACCAATCCCCGCCGTGAGGACGGCTTCGACCTCGGCATCTGGTCGCTGAAGAGCCACAGGGCAGAGGACGACGTCGACGTAATGGGACACCGCGGCAACGACATCGTCGACGAGGTGGCGCCACTGCCCGGCGACCTGTTCATCGAGAAGCGGAAGCCGTCGGCGTTCTTCGGTACCCCGCTGATGAGCCACATCACCAACCTGCGGGCCGACTCGCTGATCGTGACCGGGTCGACCACCAGCGGGTGCGTCCGCGCCACCGCGGTCGACGCCTTGTCCTACGACGTGCGGGTGACGATCCCCCACGAGGCCACGTTCGACCGGTCGATGCTGTCCCACAAGGTGGCCCTGATGGACCTCCACATGAAGTACGTCGACGTCACCGACACCGACGACGTCGTCGGCTATCTCGACGGCCTCGAGCCGGGGCTGTTCGACGAGACCTGGCCGCCGGCGGCGCGGGCGACGACGTGATCCTGATCGCGGCGACGAGCCGGCGGGACTGAGCAGATGCCTGAGCCGTCCTCCACCGCGCTGGTCGGCATCGGGACCCTGCTCAGCGGCGACCTCGACTCACCGTTCATCGACGCCGACAGCATCCTGATCGAAGGCGGGCGGATCACCCGGATCGGCGGCGTCAGCGGCGCCGAGCGGATCGTCGACGTGGGCGGTGCCACCGTCGCCCCAGGGCTCATCGACAGCCATTGCCACGTCGTCCTCGGCGACTACACCCCACGTCAGAACACCATCGGGTTCCTGGCGTCGTACGTGCACGGCGGCATCACCCAGGTGATCTCTCCCGGCGAGATCCACGCCCCCGGACGCCCCCACGACGCCGAAGGTGTCAAGGCGCTGGCCATTCTCGCCCAGCGGTCGTGGTCGACCTACCGGCCCAACGGTATGAAGGTGAACGGGGGCGCCGTGGTCCTCGAGCCCACCCTGTCCCCCGACGACTTCCGTCAACTGGCGGGCGAGGGGGTCCGGCTGGCCAAGTTCGGGTTCGGCCTCTATCACGATCCTGCCGACGGGTTACCTCAGGTCAGGGCCGCCCAGGAGGCGGGCATCGTGGTGATGTGCCACTCGGGCGGGGCCTCCATCCCCGGGTCGAAGCCGATCACCGCAGAGCACCTGATGCTGCTCGCCCCCGACGTGTGCGGTCACATCAACGGCGGACCGACGTCGCTCGACGCCGGAGGCGTCGAGCGGATCATCCGGGAGACCGACCTGATCCTCCAACTGGTCCAGGCCGGCAACCTGAGATCCGCCATCGACATCGTCACCATCGTCCGAGAGATCGACGCCGAGAAGCGGGTCATCATCGGCTCGGACACACCCACCGGGACCGGGGTGATGCCGCTCGGTGTCCTCAAGACGGTGGCCGAGATGGCGTCGCTGGGTGGCGTGGCCCCCGAGCGGGTGTGGTGCTGGGCGACCGGGAACGTCGCCGCCGTCTACGACCTCGACGCCGGGATCGTCAGGGAAGGATCTCCCGCCGACCTGGTCGTGCTCGACGCCCCGTGGGGCAGCGAGGCCGACAACGCCCTCGGAGCGCTCGCCCGGGGTGACATCCCCGGGATCTCCTGTGTGATGATCGACGGTGTGATCCGGGCGCTGCGCAGCCGCAACACCCCCGCCGCCGCCCGCCAGGTCGACGTCGACCCCCCGATCGACGAGCCTCCCGGCTCGTCACACGTCTGAAGGAGCCGAGGAATGAGCCTTGCCGAGATCGTCGTCCCCGCCCGAGAGGGACGAGGTGTCCGCGTCGGTGAGGGCCAGCTGCTCGACATCGTCGACTTGGAGGGCCACCAGGTGGGCGACCTGGTCGCCTGGTTCGAGGACGATCCCGCCGAGTACCTGTCGCCCACCCACACCGCGTCCTGCAACGCCTCGATCGGACTGCACACAGGCTCGGTGGTGTTCACCAACCGCCGCAACCCCGTCTTCACCATCGTGCGGGACGACGTGGAACGCCACGACATCGTCGTCCCCTGCTGCGACCACGAGCGCTACCAGCGTGACTACGGGCTCCCCGATCATCCCCACTGCCTGGGCAACCTGGAGCAGGCCCGTGACCTGCTCGGTGTCGACTTCGAGGTCCACGGCGAGATGGCCTGGAACGTGTTCATGCACAACAGGGTGACCGACGACCTCGGTGTGGTCACCGACCGGGCGGCCCATGGCGCCGGCTCGACCATCACCCTGCGGGCCCACCACGACGTGGTGGCGCTCCTCTCCGCCTGTCCCCAGGACCTCACCCCGTGCAACGACTTCAACCCGACATCGATGATGCTGCGGGTACGGAGCGAGCCCTGAGCGGCAACCCCCACACCGTGTTCGCCCCAGCCGACGGCGCACCCGTCGGCGCGGTCGAGACCGTCGAGCCGGCACAGGTGCCCGACCTGATCGCCACCGCCCGCGTCGCGTTCGCCTCCTGGTCGCGCACCGCCCCCCACGAGCGGGCGACGCTGCTGGAGCGTGCCGCCGGCCTGGTCGACTCCGAAGCAGAAGATCTGGCCATGCTCCACGCCCGCGAGTCCGGCAAGGTGATCGCCCAGGCACGCAAGGAGGTGACCGGAGCCGCCTCACTGCTGCGCGCCAACGCCGGCGTCGGGCGGTTCGATGCCGGCTACCTCGCCCCCACCGGGGCGTTGCCCGGCGGGGAACGCGACCTGACCATCGTCGAGCGGGTCCCCCTCGGCGTGGTGGTGTGCGTCATCCCGTTCAACTTCCCGGTGGAGCTCACCGTGGAGAAGGCGGCCGCCGCGCTTGCGGCCGGGAACGTGGTGATCCTCAAGCCACCACCGCAGAACCCGCTGGCCGCGGTCCGCACCGCCGAGCTCGTCCGGCGCGCCGGCTTGCCCGATGGTGTGCTCCAGGTGGCGCCCGGGGCCACGGAGCTCAGCGCCGCGCTGTGTGCCGCCCCGGGTGTCGACGCGGTGTCGCTGACCGGGAGCGTGGGCGCCGGGGTTGCGGTCGCCACCGCCACCGCTCATCTCCTGCGTCCCCTCCACCTCGAGCTCGGCGGGAACGGCGCCTCGATCGTGCTTGCCGACGCCGACCTCGACCTGGTGATCGCCGAGACGCTGCGTGGTCGTCTCCTGATGAACGGCCAGGCGTGCGCCGCCACCAAGCGCCTGGTCGTCCACCACACCGTCGTCGGCGAGGTCACCGAACGGCTCGAGTCGGCGCTGGGCGGCGTTGCCATGGGCGACCCGGTCGACCCGACCTCAGATCTCGGCCCGCTGATCGACGCTCCCAGCGCCGATCGGGTCGCTTCCCAGGTGCGGCGCATCGTGTCGGAAGGGGGAAATCTCGTCCTCGGCTCCGGCGACGCGGACGGTCCGTGGTTCGCGCCCACCGTCGTCGGCGCCGTCCCCACCACCGCCGCAGTGGCCGCCGACGACGAGATCTTCGGACCGGTGGTGCCGGTGATCCCGGTCTCCTCGGACGACGAGGCGGTGGAGACGGTCAACCGGTCCCGACTCGGGCTGACGGCGGCGGTCTACACCGCCGACATCGGCCGGGCGATGGCGATCGCCTCGCGCCTCGAGGTGGGCGGCGTCGTCGTCAACGGCACCAACAACTACCGGCCCCCGGTTGTCCCGTTCGGCGGTGTCGGGCTGGCAGGCACCGGTCGCGAGGGGATCGGCTACACCTACGAGGAGATGACCCGGACCCGGTTCATCGCCATCCGCGGGGTGCGCCCTCCTGCGGTAGCGGTCTTCGGATCGTGACCGAGGACGTCCGCACCGAGGTGGCCCGGGTAGCCCGGATGCTGTCGCGAGCCGGTCTCGTCGAGGCGTTCGGGCACGTGTCCGCCCGCACCGCATCCGGGTTCGCCATCACCAGCGTGGCGCCGATGCTCGGCGCCACCGCCGAGAGCGTCGTCGATCGTCGACCTGGAGACGGGCCCGGCGGGGGGACCCGTCGACCTGGCGCCGCTGGAAACCCCGCTCCATGCCGCGGTGTACGCCGCCCGACCCGACGTGGGCGGCATCTGCCGGGGCCATCCGCCCTACGTCGTCGATTGGGGAATCGGTGACGACGACCTCCCCCTGCTCCACGGCCTCGGTGCGCTCGCCGGCCACCCCGTCCGGGTCCACGACGACATGGAGTTGGTGACGACTCCCGATCGAGCGGCGAAGGTGGCCGGTGCACTCGGGAGCGCCGCCTCGCTGATCCTCCGCGCCAACGGGGCGCTCGCCGTGGGACGAGACCCTGTCGAGGCGGCCACCCGTCTGTACTTCCTGGAAGAACGCGCCCGGGTCGCCACCCGGTCGACGGCGGCGCCGCCCGGCGACGCCTCGACCTGGGCGCGGCGCCTCGAGCACACCGACCCCGAGCTGACCCGAGCCGTCAACTGGTTCGAAGCCCGCTTCGGCGACACCACGACACCGTGACCGACAAGGAGAGCACATGAATCCGAGGCTGATCAAGCTCGTCGGGCTCCTCGGAGCCCTCACCCTTCTCGTCGCCGCCTGCGGCGGCGACGACGACGACACGGCGACCACCGAAGCGGCGGTGACGACGGCGGCAGCCGGAGCGTCCACCACGGCGCCGGCGGCGAGTGGGGGAACATCCACCACGGTCGGTGGAGCAACCTCCACAACGGCCGGTGGCGACGAGTTCGCCGTCATGCCCGAGATGACCGACATCTCGCTGATCCTCGACTTCGTCCCCGGGGGGATCCACGCCGGGATCTACTCAGCCCTCGCCGAGGGCTACTTCGAGGAGGCGAACCTGAACGTGGACATCCAGCCGCCCACGTCGTCGGCCGACACCCTCCGGCTGGTCGTCGCCGACCAGGCCACCATCGGCATCGCCCCGGTGGCCGACGTGGCGTCGCTGCGCGCCCAGGGCGAGGAGATCCAGGTCTTCATGGCGCTGGAGCAGGTCCCGCTCGGCGCACTGATGTCGACCGAAGCCATCGGCGTCACCGACCCGTCGGAGCTCGCCGACTCAACCATCGGCGTCACCGGTGTCCCCTCGGACGAGGCGATCGCCCGGTTCATCTTGGAGTCGTCCGGAGTCGACCCGGACTCGGTGGAGTTCATCACCATCGGGTTCGATGCCGTCGGCAACCTCATCGGCCAGACGGTGGACGCCGCCATCGGGTTCTGGAGCGCCGAGGCGGTGGTGCTCGAGCTCGAGGGAGAGACCCCGGTGGTGTGGCGCGCCGACGAGTTCGGGGCTCCGCCCTACCCGGAGCTGGTGTTCTTCGCCTCCGAGACCAGGGTCGCCGAAGAGGGCGAGATGCTGCAGGCCTTCTACGACGCCGTCGCCCGCGGCTACGCCTTCGCCCTCGACGACCCCGACGCCGCCGTGCAGAACCTCTCCGACAACGCCGACGGCATCGACGTGGAGTTCGCCTCTGCGGAGTTCGCCAATGTCGAGCCCTACTTCCTCGGGGCCGACGGCAACTTCGGAACGCTCGACGAGGCCGCCTTCGACGAATACCTGGAGTGGGCCACCGGCGAGGGGATCCTGGAGTCGAAGCCCGAGGGCCTGCTCACCACCCAATTCATGCCGTGACGATCACCAGGTCGGGCTGGAGGGTCGACACCGACGTCGGCTCTCCGGTCCGGCGGACAGGACCATGATCGACCAATTACTCCCCCGGATCGATGCCCGAGGTGTGTCCAAGGCGTTCGGCCGGGGCGGGCGCACGATGCCGGTGCTCGACCGGGTCGACATCGCCGTGGGCCGCCACGAGTTCGTCAGCGTGCTCGGCCCCAGCGGGTGCGGGAAGTCGACGCTGTTCAACATCATCGCCGGGCTGGACGAGCCCTCCGAGGGGATCGTGCACATCGACGGCAGCCCGGAAAGGCTGGGACGGAGCGGCTACATGCCGCAGCGCGACCTGCTGATGCCGTGGAAGAAGGTCGCCGACAACGTGGCCTTGGGTCGGGTGGTGAAGGGCACGCCCCGCCGGGAGGCCCGGCGGCAAGCGATTGAGATCCTGGGACGGTTCGGGCTCGCCGAGTTCGTCGACCACTATCCCAGTCAGCTGTCGGGGGGCATGCGCCAGCGCGCCGCCCTGGCACGGACCTTCCTCTCCGGCGACGACATCCTGCTGCTCGACGAGCCGTTCGGGGCGCTCGACTCCCTCACCCGCCTCCAGATGCAGGCGTGGCTGCTCGACATCTGGCAGGAGAGCGCCGCCGCCGTGCTGTTCATCACCCACGACGTCGACGAGGCGATCCGCCTCTCCGACCGGGTGTACGTGCTCAGCTCCCGACCCGCCGCGGTCGCCACCGTCATCGACGTTGTGCTCCCCCGCCCCCGGCCGTACGAGGTGGTTCTCGCCCCCGAGTTCGCCGACCTCAAGCGGCGGGCGCTCGCCCACATCCACCCGGATGAGGCGCCGGCATGACTCCCGAGACCCGACCCGAGCTCGAGCTGCTCGCCCCCGAGCCAGACGCACCTGGACGCGGGGCCACCGCCCTGCGCCGGCTCGTCCCGGCGGTCGTCTTCGGGCTGCTCGTCGTCGTCGCCTGGGAGCTGGCCACGATCGTGTTCGACGCCGACGAGCGGCTGTTCCCGGCGCCCTCCGACGTGATCGCCGCCTTCTTCGCCGACCCGGCGGAGATCCTGCGCAACGCCGCCATCACCCTCCTCGAGATGGTCCTCGGGTTCGTCGCCGGCACCATGGTGGGCGTCGCCCTCGGGATCCTGCTCACCTACTCCACGACGGTGCGCTCCGCCGTCTACCCCTGGCTGATCGTCAGCCAGACGATCCCGATCCCGGCCGTGGCCGCGGTGCTGGTCATCTGGTTCGGGTTCAGCCTCCTCCCCAAGGTGATCGTGGTGGCTCTCATCGTGTTCTTCCCGGTGGCGGTGGCGACCGCCGACGGGCTGCGATCGGTCGATCCCGAGATGGTGAAGCTGGTGCGCTCGTTCGGGGCGGGCAAGGGCAGGATCTTCCGCGAGGTCAGGATCCCGGTGGCGCTGCCCTACGTCTTCACCGGGGCCAAGGTGGCCGCCACCTTCAGCGTCCTCGGCGCCGTCTTCGGCGAGTGGGTGGGGGCGCGCGGTGGCCTCGGGTACCTGCTACTGCTGGAGAACCGGGCGGTGAACACCGACGCGGTGTTCGCCATCATCTTCACCCTGTCGGTGCTCGGGGTCGGCTTCTTCGGGCTCATCGTCCTGCTGGAGCGCCTCACCATCCCCTGGTACCACCTCGACCGGGACAACGGTTGAGGGGCGCGATGACCCGGCTCACCACGACTCCGACCCACTCCGCCGAGGCCATCGAGGCGCTCCGCGACGGGTTCGTCGCCCATCTCTCCCAGACCATCCCTGGCCGCAAGGAGCTGGTGGTCGCCGAGGCGTCGGGCTGCACGCTGAAGATGGCCGACGGCCGGCTCTACCTCGACATGATCTCCGGGATCGCCGTGTCCAACGTGGGCCACTCCCATCCCAAGGTCGTCGCCGCGGTGCGTGAGCAGATGGGCAAGTACGCCCACGTCAACGTCTACGGGCGTTTCGTGGTGCCCGGGCAGGTCGAGATAGCGGAGCGTCTGGCACGGGTTGCCCCCGGTGACCTCGACGTCGCCTTCCTCACCAGCACGGGGACCGAGGCCAACGAGGGGGCCCTCAAGCTGGCCCGCAAGCACACCGGGAGGCCGGGGTTCGTCGCCTTCGAGCGGGGATTCCACGGTCGCACCTTCGGGTCGCTGTCGGTGAGCTGGAAGGACGAGTACCGCAAGCCGTTCGAGCCGCTGCTGGAGGGGGTGCGGTTCGTGCCCTTCGACGACCTCGCCGCCGTCGACGCCGCCGTGGACGAACACGGTGGCGGCGGTGATCGTCGAACCGATCCAGGGCGAAGGCGGGGTCCGGATCCCGTCCGACGAGTTCCTCCCCGGGTTGCGACGGCTGTGCACGGAACGCGGGGTGCTGCTCATCGCCGATGAGATCCAGGGCGCCATGGGCCGCGCCGGGCACTGGTTCTCGTTCCAGCAGTGGGACGTCGTGCCCGACATCGTCACCCTGGCCAAGGCATTCGGTGGCGGGCTCCCGCTCGGGGCGATTCTCTCCAGCCGGGCCATCTTCGACACCTTCCTCGACCCGCCGCTCTCCCACCTCACCACCTTCGGCGGCAACCCGGTCGCCTGCGCCGCCGCGGTGGCCGCCTTCGACGTAATCGAGTCCGAGGGGCTCATCGAGCGGGGGCGGGAGATGGGCGACTACCTGCGCCGCAAGCTGGAGTCGGTGCGCCACCAGTTCCCCGACCGGGTGACCGACATCCGCGGCATCGGGCTGTGGTACGCCGTCGACATCGCCCCCGACGAGCTGGCCCAACCGCTGGTGGACCTGCTCGCCGACCGCGGCGTCATCGTCGGCTCGATGCTCAACTCGAGCGGCACCATCCGGATCGCCCCGCCGCTGATCGTCGAGCAGGGCGAGATCGACGTATTGATCGGTGCGTTGCGGGGCGCACTGGCCGACCAGGGTCGACCGTCATGACCGGAGTGCTCGTCCGCGGCGCCTGGGTCCTCACCATGGGGGCGGCCGGCGACATCGCCGACGGGGCGGTGCTGCTCGACGGTGACCTGATCATCGCCGTCGGCCCTTACCCGGAGCTGCGGGCGAGGCACCCCGAGGCCGCCGTCGTCGGCGACGGGACCGGGATCGTCACCCCAGGGCTGGTGAACGCCCACGCCCACCTCTCCGAGGCGTTGATCCCTGGGATGGGATCGGAGCTCACCCTCTTCGAGTGGGGCAGCCGGATCGTCACCCCGGTCGGCGAACGGCTGACCGCGGAGATGGCGGAAGAGGGCACCGTCCTGAAGGCGATCGAGCTGCTGCACAGCGGCGTGACCACCGTCAACGACATGTTCTGCCACTCCTCACCCGGATCGCGTGCCTCGCTGGGGGTGGTGGCCGGGCTGGAGCGCGCCGGGCTGCGCGGGGTGGTGTCGTTCGGTGCCGAGAACGGCCTGGACGGCCCGACCGACATGGAGCCGCTGACCGTCGCCGAGATCCTGGCCGAGCACGACGACCTGGCCGCCGCCGCCGGCGCCTCCCCACTGGTGGATTTCCGCTATGGCATCGGCACCGTTCTCGGCCAGACCGACGAGCTGCTCGAGGCCGGGATCGATCGGTGCCGGCTCCGGGGGTGGGCGGTGCACACCCACCTGGCCGAGGTGCGCGAGGAGATCGTCGCCGCCTCGGGACGCTGGGGTCGTCGCACCGTTGAGCATGCCGAGCACATCGGCCTGTTCGACGTCGCCGTGGTCGGGGCCCACGTCGTCTGGGTCACCGAGGCCGACATCGGCCGCCTCGTCGAGCACGAGGTGGCGGTGGCCCACAACCCGGTCGCCAACATGATCCTCGGTTCCGGAGTGTGCCCCGTCCCCCGGCTGCGGGCGGCGGGGCTCAGCGTCGGGTTGGGAACCGACGGGGCGGCGTCCAACGACAGCCAGAACATGCTCGAGGCCACCAAGATGGCCGCCCTCCTCCAGAAGGTCCACCACACCGACCCAAACGTCATCTCGGCACGGGACGCTCTCGAGATGGCCACCATCGGAGGCGCCACCGCCCTGGGCCTCGACGACCGCATCGGCTCGCTCGAACCGGGCAAGCGCGCCGACGTCGTGCTGTTCGGCGGCACCGTCGAGCTCGCCGCCATCCACGACCCCTACCAACAGCTGGTGTACGCCTCCTCTCCGCGGACGGTCAGCGACGTGTGGGTCGAGGGCGCCCAGCTCGTCGCCGACGGGACGCTCACCCGTCTCGACGAGCGGGAGCAGATCGAACGGTGCCGGCCGCTCGCCGTCGAGCTCGCCGTCGCCTCCGGATTGGTCGACAAGGGTTTCTCGTGGATCGCCACGACGTAGTCGTCGTCGGTGCCGGCCACAACGGCCTGGTCGCCGCCGTCGTGCTCGCCCGCCACGGCCTCGACGTCCTCGTCCTCGAGGCCAACGCCGAGCCCGGGGGCTGCATCTGGACCGAGCGCCTCGACAGCGGGCACTACCTGGAGCGGGGAGCCGTCGACCACTCCATGGTCCTCGACATCGCCGACGAGCTCGGTCTCGCCGAGTACGGGCTCACCTACCACCGTCGTCGCATCGGCGTCGGCGCCGCCTTCGGCGACGGTACGACCCTGGTGTTCCCCGTCGACGAGCGGGAGGTCGCCGATGCCCTGGCGCCGACCGGTGACGTCGACGGCTACCGCCGCCTGATGAAGACGGGGTCGGCGCTCTACACCCTGCTCGACGGGTTCGAGACACCCCCGACGCTCACCGGGCTGGCCGCCGCGCTCCACCGGCTGCCCGGTGGCGACGACCTCATGCGGATCGTGGTCGCCTCGGCGGACGCCGTGCTCGCCGAGTACCTCGACGATCCACACCTGATCAGCGCCGTCGCCATGTACGGGGCGCATTCACAGGTGCCTTCCTTCATGCCGGGCACCGGACCGCTCGCTCTCCTCCTCCCCGCCTCCCACGGCACCGCACCGGGCCGTCCCCGGGGCGGTTCCGCCGCCCTGGTCACCGCGCTGGTCGACGCCCTGGAAGCTGCCGGGGGCCGGCTGGCGCTGGAATCGAGGGTGGTCGCCATCGAGGAGAACGGCACCGGCCGCCGGATCCGGCTCGAGGGTGGTGCCTCGGTGGACACCGACCTGGTGATCTCCTCGGTCGACGTGCGCCGGACCGCCGGTCTGCTCAGCGACCCCCATCCCGTGCTGGCAGCAGCCGCCGCCCGGGCGCACGACGGTGCCCTGAACGTCGGGGAGATCAAGGTCGATCTGGCGCTTGTCGATCGGCCGTCCTTCGGACCGATCGACGCCGCACCCGAGGCCATCTGGATGGTCCAGGAGCATCCAGATTCGCTGCGTCGCACGTACGCCGACATCCTGGCCGGGCGGGTGCCCACCAGTCCGGCGTTCATGTGGGCGTCACCGTCGGAGACCGACCCGACGGCGGCACCCGCCGGAGGCGCCGTCGTCTGGGTCTCGGCCTTCGTTCCCCGCCACCCGGCCGCCGGACCGTGGTCACCCGACCTGGAGCGGCACGTCGCCGCCTTCCTCCTCGACGGGTTCGCCGCCATCACCGGCACCGAGCTGCGCAGCCACGCCACCGCCGTCGCCGTCACCTCCCCGGTGGACTGGTCGGCCCGCCTCGGATCCGAGAGCGGGAACCCCAACCACCTCGACCTCACCCTCGACCAGACCATGGGGTGGCGACCACCGGGGCTGGCCGGCCACCGAACCCCGCTTCCCTGGCTGTACCTGTCGGGCGCCGGCACCCATCCCGGCGGCGGGCTGTCCGGGATCCCCGGGCGGGACGCCGCCAAGGCCCTCATCGCCGACCGCGACGGGACCCGACCCCGAGGCGACGGTGGCGGGCGGCTCGCCTCGGTGAAGGCCGCCCTCGACCTCTACCGCTCCCTGCGGAGGTGACCCCGTGATCGAAACCATCCACCAGCTCGTCGACGTGCTCACCGGGTACCAGCCGGCAGCCGTGGTGACCGCCGCTACCCGGCTCGGCCTGTTCGACGCCCTGTCGCCCACCGAGCCGCGGACGCCGGCGCAGCTCGCCTCGTCGCTCGAGGTCTCCGAAGCCGCCCTGGCCAAGCTGCTGGCCGCGATCGAGGCGATCGGGTTGGCGAGGGGCGTCCCCGGCGGGTACCTCGCCACCGGCTTCGCCGCCGCCGAGCTGGGATCGAGCGGTGACCTTCGGCACGTGGTGGACAAGGAGGGCTTCTTCGCCGCTACCTGGCTCGACCTGGCGGAGACGGTGCGAACCGGACAGCCCCGTCTCGCCCCGTGGCGGCAACGGCTGGTCACCGAGCCCGACCAGGCGCAGGCCTTTCTCGTGGCGCTCGACGTCCTTGCCCGGAGGACGGGGCCGGACCTGGCCGGGATGCCCGCCCTGGCGCCTGGCCGGCTGGTCGTCGACGTGGGCGGAGGCCTCGGGACCTACAGCCGCCTGCTCGCCGAAGCCGGCTCGACGGTGACCCTGGTCGACCTGCCCGAGGTCGTCGCCTGGGCCGAGCCCCGGCTCGTCGGCGTCCCGGTCACCGTCATCGCATCCGACGTCCTGGCGCACCCGAGTTGCGGGGTGGCGGCAGGGTCCCAGGACGCCGCCTTGGTGTCCCACCTGGTCCACGACCTCGACCGGGAGGCGGCGGTCGGCGTCCTCTCCGCGGCGGCGAGCGCGGTCAGGCCCGGCGGGCGGGTGGTGGTGAACGACTTCGCCGGGGACTCGGGCCCGGGTGCCTTCGGCCCCCTCTTCGATCTGATGATGGCGCTGGAAACCGGCGGCAACGCGTACGCTCGGGCCGATCTCGTCGCGATGATGGAGGAGGCCGGGCTGGCCGAGATCACCGTCGAAGAGTTCGATCCGCCGCTCACCGTGATCAGCGGAGCCGTCCGATGAACCTGCGCCCGCTCAGCGTCGACGACGTCCACCGCCGCCTGCTGGCGCGCATCCGGGGCGGCTCCTACCCCGTGGGGGGCAAGCTGCCCTCGGTGCGGACGCTGGCCGGCGAGCTCGGCTCGAACCCGAGCACCGTCGACCGTGCGCTCCACCGGCTCGCCCAGAGCGGCGTGGTGCGCACCGTGCCCCGCCAGGGCACGTACGTCGCCACCATGGACATCCCCGGACCGGCCGACCGTGGCGGGGACGCCGGGCTGCTGGAACGGGCGATCGTCAACCTCAGGTCTTCGGGCATGTCGGCGACCGACGTCCGCCGGCTGGTGGACAGCACGCTCGACACCGTGTTCGCCGACCCCAAGGTGCTGTTCATCGAGTGCAACACGGTCGACCTCGAGCAGATGTCCCGGACGGTCACCAACGCCACCGGCGTCGACCTGATCCCCATGCTCCTCGACGACGTGCCGGAGCACGTGGATCACCAGTACGACGTCATCGTCACCCCGCTGTTCCACATCACCGAGCTCAACGGGCTGGTGGGCGACTTCGCCCGGGTCGTCGAGCTCAACTTCCAACCGGCCCCTGCGGCGCTCCGCCAGATCGCCCTGCTCGACTCGTCGGCCCGGGTGGTGGTGACCGCGCCGACCGGGCGAGGGAAGGAGCGGATGCTGTCGCTCACCCAGCAGTTCTTCCTGGGCCAGGTCGACACCCACAACTCGCGCACCGACGACCCGGCGGCGATCGCCGGCTACGACGCCGTCGTGTACACCAACGCCGCCCAGCTCGACCCGGCGATCCTCGACGCGGTGCCGCATCCGATCCTCATCGAGTGGGAGCTCGACCCGGTCTCGTCGGCCAGCTTCCTGGCCAGGATCGAGGCCGCCGTCGGTCACTGACCGGGCGACGCACCCGCCCGGCGACGCCGTCAGCCGATCCCGGCCCTGGTGACCAGCCGTCGGGACAGCTCGCGGGCCCGGGCGGCGACCTCGGCGATGTCGACCGTCACCACCTCGCCGTCGATCACCGAGCGCTCGCCGGCGACCCACACCTCGCGCACCTGGGACGGGCCGGCGACGTACACCACCGCGGCGAAGGGATCGTGGATGGCGGCCAGCGCCGGGTCGTCGCCGTCGAACACCACCACGTCGGCGGCCTTCCCGGGGGTCAGGCTGCCCAGCTCGCCCGACAGGCCGAGGGCGGCCGCCCCTCCGATGGTCGCCATCTCGAGCGCCTGGCGTGCCGACAGCGCCGTCGCCTGCAGGGCGTCGACCCGCTGCAGCAGCACCGCCATCTTCATCGCCTCCAACATGTCCTGCCGGTCGTTGCTGGCCGGGCCGTCGACGCCGATCCCCACCGCCACCCCGAGCCGGCGCAGCTCGGTCACCGGGCACACCCCCGAGGCGAGGATCATGTTCGACACCGGGTTGTGGGCGACCCCGACGTCGTTGGCGGCGAGCAGCCTGGCGGTCGTCGGCGTCGACCCAGACGCAGTGGGCGGCGATCGTCGGCGCGGCGAACAACCCTGACCGGGCGGCGTGGGCCACCGGGGTGACGCCGTACCGGCCCCGCACCGTGGTGACCTCCTCACGGATCTCCTGGAGGTGGATGTGCGAGCCGGCACCCGACTCGGCGGCGAGACGCACGCTCTCGGCGAACAGCTCGTCCGACTGGGCGCCGATGGCGGCGATCCCCACCCGGAAACGGCTCAGCCGGCTGGAGGCGGCAGCCTCCTGCAACGCCCGGTGCTCGTCGAGGATGGCGGGCAGGGCGGCGCCGCGGACGTCCCCGGCCCCGTAGGACACGACGCCGCGCAACCCGAGCTCGTCGAGCGCCCGCACCACGCCCGGGGTGGTGGGGCCGTCCGGCCTCGGGTCGCAGACGAACATGTCGTTGGCGAGCGTGATCCCGCTGCGGAGCATCTGGATCCCGGCGACCAGGGTGCCGATGTACGCGGTCTCGTCGTCGAGGTGCGGCGCCACCGGGGCGATGAGGGCATCGATCCACTCCCAGAGGGTGTGCTGCTTGGCGATGCCGGTGATCAGCCCCTCGGAGAAGTGCCCGTGGGTGTTGACGAACCCGGGGGTCACCACGTCGTGGGGCCCGCCGGCGACGGCGTCATCGGGGTAGCGGGCGCGCAGCTCACCCCAGTCGCCGACGGCGTCGACGAGCCCGCCGGCCACGCGGACGGCGCCGTCGACGATGTGCTCGGGCCGGTCCGAGGTGAGCACGTGCCCACCCCGGATCAGGGTGGCGGCGCTCACACGGTGCTCAGCGTCTGCTCGCTGCGATCGGTCGAGAAGTCGTAGTCGTCGCCGGGCGCCACCAGGTCGCCGTACAGCTCGGGCCGCCGGTACCGGGTGAGCCCGGGGATCGAGGCGAACGGCTTGGGCTCGACGATGGAGTCGTCCCGTTCCCGGAGCCAGCGGACCCGGGTCAGGTCGAGGGTGGCGGTCACCAGCTCCTCGTAGCCGGACGAGGCGACGACGTGCTCCGGCCCGGCGATCATCGCCGCTCCCCGCTCGTCGCTCCACAGGTTGTTGGTCAGGGCGACGTACATGTTGTTCTCGATCGCCCTCGCCCGGGCGATCAGCTGCCAGTTCTCGGTGAGCGTGGTGAACCCGCCACCGGCGGGCGACAGGACGAGCTGGGCGCCGCGTAGTGCCAGCACCCTGGTCGGCTCCGGCACCCACAGCTCCGAGCAGACGATCACCCCGACGGGCACGCCCTCCACCTCGACCATCGCCAGGCCCTCGCCGGGGGCGATCCACGCCCCACCCGTCTCCGCGGGGTCGATGGCGGCCGGGTGGGCGCGCGGGTAGCGAAGGAGCTGCCTGCCCTCGGCGTCGACCACGTAGACCACCAGCCGGCGCAGCCCGTCGTCGCACAGCTCGATCCGGCTCCAGCACAGGGCGATGCCGTTCGTCCTCGCCGCCTCGGCCATGCCGTCGGCGGCGTCGTAATCGTCGAACGGGCGGCGCAGCACCGGCCCCGGGTAGCCCTCGGGATAGAGGAGCAGCCGGACCCCGTCGCCGGCGGCCCGGGCAGCCAGCTCGGCTGCCCGGGCCACGTTGGCCACGCCGTCCGGCTCGGTCACCACCCGTGGCTGGGCGAGACCGATCCGGAGTTGGTCGGTGGTCATCCCGCCAACCCGATCGACTGGTCGATGAACTCGTTGGTGTACACGTCCTCGGGGGCCACGCCGGAGACGTCGATCTCGGTGACCTCGTCGACCAGGCTCATCAACCCGGCGACCCGCTCCGGCCCGAAGTCGCCGATGTAGGCGTTCTCGCCGTTGCTGACGATCCCCAGCTCGAGCTGCGTGGAGTGCGAGAACTCGGCGCCCGCCTGGCTGTACACCCAGCCGGTGTCGTAGGCGTCGACCAGCTCCAGGATGAGGGCATTGGTCGCCGCCGGGTCGGCGTAGTAGTCGACGATCGACTGCTGGATGATCGGAACCAGCTGTTCCAGGCAGTCGGCCTCGGCGCTCAGGTCGTCGGTGCGCACCGCCATCGTCTGGAAGTACTCCTCCCATCCGGTGTCGTGGATGAGCTGGACCCGCACCGGGCGGCCCCACTCGGGCACCTCGAACTCGTAGAGGAACGGCTCGGCGGTGGCGAACCCGGCCTCGGCCCACTCACCGTCGTGCCCGATGAAGGCGGCCGGCTTGGCCATGTCGCTCAGGTCCATCTGCGACTCGTCCATGATCCCCTCCGCCAGCCAGTAGTCCTGGAAGGGGTCGGGACGGCCCAGCATGATGGTGACGTTGTCCTCCCTGAGGTCGGCGACCTCGTCGGCGTCGGGATAGGTCTCCGGGTCCCAGTAGACCGAGAACGGGCTCTTCTCGAACATGGCGAGCACGCCGACCACCGGCAGGTCCTCGTGGAACTCCATCGCCTCGACCAGCCGGATCATGCCGAGGAAGATGTCGGTGTCCTGGTACATGAGGGCGCCGGTCTGCTGGAAGCCGACGGCGGCGCCGCCGATGCGGATCTCGACGTCGATGCCGGTGTCGGCCCCGGACGCCACCAGCGGCCCTGTCACCCGCTTGAACTCGGTGTCGATCTCGTAGCCGTCGCCGACCATCTGGTACAGCCCGCCGTGTTCCGACTCCGGCTCCCAGTCGAGCTGGATGACCAGCGGGTCGGGGCAGACGCCTGCCAGGGAGGCGGCGGCGGCTCCGGTGGTCCCGGTGGCCGCGGTGGTGCCCGTCGCTCCGGTGGTGCCGGTCGCCGCCGTGGTGCCGGTCGCCGCAGTTGTGTCGGTGGCCCCGCCGGTGGTGTCGCTGTCGTCGTCGTCGCCTCCGCAGGCGACCACGACCAGGGCGAGCACCGCCAGCACTGCCAGCAGTCGTAGCTTCATCGACGCTCCTCTCCTCGTGTCACGGGTCTCTCGTCCTTCTTCATCAGCGGGGAATGCGTTGCTCAACAGGTCTCCTCACCGCTCGCCTGCCCAGGCGGGATCCCAGGCGCCGACCAGCCGCCGGCCGAGCAGCCCGAATCCCCAGAACACCACCAGCCCGAGCAGGCAGGCGACGAACACGGTGGCGATCAGCTCGGCCGACTGGAGGCGGGAGGCGTACCGCTCCAGCAGCAGGCCGAGACCGGGGGTGCCTCGCCCGAAGAAGAAGTCGCCGACGATGGCGCCGATCACCGACAGCCCGGCGGCGGTGCGCAGCCCGATGAAGATGCTGGGCAGGGCGGCGGGTATCTGCAGCTTCCTGGTGCGCACCCGGCGGTCGGCGCCGTGGAGGGTGAAGAGGTCGTGGAGGCCGCGGTCGGCGCTGAGGAGGCCGTTGAGCGAGTTGATGACGATCGGGAACAGGGAGATGATGAAGCAGACGATCACCCGGGCGCTCATCCCGAAGCCGAACCAGAAGCCGATCATCGGCACCAGCGCCAGGATGGGGATCGTCTGCGAGGCGACCGCCCACGGGTACAGCGAGCGCTCGATCCACTTCGCCTGGCTCATCGCCAGCGCCATGGCGAAGCCGACCACGAAGGCGAGGGTCAACCCGATGAGCGCCACCTTGGTGCTCTCCCACAGCCCGTCGAGGATCTCTTTGAAGGTCTCGGCGACCAGGAATCCCTCGGTGACCACCTCGTGCGGCGGGGGGAGCAGCCAGCGCCGGTCTTCGTCGAGCACGACATAGGTGACCAGGTACCAGATCCCGATGACGAAGAAGAACACGACGACCGGCGGGACCACGATCCGGATGGTCTCGGCGAGCCGGTTCCGCTCCGCCGGTTCCTGCCCGACGACCGCCTGCTCCTCGACGGCGACGCTCACGACGACTCCTGCAGCGACTCGGCGATGTCCCCGGACAGCCGGGCGAACTCCGGCTCGTACCGCACCTCGGGCGCCCGCGGGTACTCGAAGGGGACGGTGAACTCGGCGATCACCCGACCGGGTCGGGCGCTCATCACCAGCACCCGGCTCGCCATGAAGGCCGCCTCGCTGACCGAGTGGGTGACGAAGATCGAGGCGAACCGCTGGGTCGAGTACAGCGCCATCAGCTCGTCGTTGAGCCGCGACCGGGTGATCTGGTCGAGGGCGCCGAAGGGCTCGTCGAAGAGGAACAGGTCCGGGGCGAGGAGGAGCGACCGGGCCAGGCTGGCGCGCATCTTCATCCCGCCCGACAGCGCCAGCGGGTAGTGGTCGGCGAACTCGGTGAGCCCGACCAGCTCGAGGATGGCGGTGGCCCGGGCGCTCCGCTCCCCCTTCGACAGGCCCTCGAGCTCGCCGAGCAGCTCGACGTTGCCCCGCACCGTGCGCCACGGCATCAGGGTGGCGTCCTGGAACACGTAGCCGATGTTGGTGGTGCCCCGGTCGACGGTGCCGGTGCTCGGGGAGAGGAGGCCGGAGGCGAGACGGAGCACGGTCGACTTGCCGCACCCGGACGGTCCCACCAGGGCGACGAACTCCCCGGGGGCCACCACCTGGTCGAAGGAGGCGATGGCGGTGACCTCCCCGAAGCGCACCGAGATCCCGGAGAACCCGATGATCGACGTGACGCCGATCCCACCGCTACCGGCTTGGCCGCTCGCCAACGTCGACCCGTCCCTCGCCTCTGTGCCTTGTTAGAGACAGCACTCTACACTCCCGGTGCCGGGCGCGCCCGGGCGCCGGCGGAGGAGAAGGTGGCGATGATCGTGTTCCACGACCCGGCCCACCGCCTCCACGACCCGGTGGAGCCGCACATCTTCGGCGGCCGGTCACTTCCCCCGGCCGAGGTCGCCGCCCGTGCCGACCGCATCCTCGAAGGGCTCGGCTCGTTGCAGGGTCTCGAGGTGCGCCGGCCCGAGCCGGTCGACCGCCGATCGCTCGCCCGGGTGCACACCGAGCGGTACCTGCGCTTCCTGGAGACCGCGCACGCCCGATGGCGGTCGGCCACCGGCGCCGGGCCCGACGCCGAGGCCGTGGCCTACATCCGGCCGCTGCCCGGGACCCCGTGGACGGAGCCGGCCAGCGTGCTCGCCGAGCTGGGTCGCTACTCGAACGACGTCGACCCGATCCTCGCCGGCACCTGGCCGGCGGCACTGGCCGCCGCCTCGTGTGCCGCCGCCGCGGCGAGCACCGTGGCGGACGGCTCACCGGTCTACGCCCTCACCCGCCCACCGGGCCACCATGCCGGGCCGGAGACCTACGGCGGCTACTGCTACCTGAACAACACCGCGGTCGCCGCCGCCGCCCTGGCGGCGACGGGCCGGAGGGTGGCGGTCCTCGACGTCGACACCCACCACGGCAACGGCACCCAGACCGTGTTCTGGGACCGTCCCGACATCCTCACCGTCTCCATCCATGGCGATCCGGTCGAGCACTACCCGTTCTTCCTCGGTCACGCCGGCGAGACCGGCGGGGACCAGGCCGAGGGCGCCAACCTGAACCTGCCTCTCCCCACCGGCACCGGCTGGCCTGGCTACGACGAGGCGCTCGGTGCGGCGCTGGCCGCCATCAGCGGGCACGGTGCCGATGCGCTGGTGGTCGCCTTGGGGGTGGACACCCACGCCGCCCACGGGGTGCTCGCCCTCGAGGGCGACGACTACCGGCGGCTGGGCGAACGGGTGGCCTCCGCCGGATTGCCCACGGTCTTCATCCAGGAGGGTGGCTACGAGCCGGGCACGTTGGAGACCGCCGTCCCCGCCGTGCTCGGCGGCTTCCTCGGCTCGTGACGTCGCTCAACGCAGACCGTCGAGCCACTCGGTGAGGAACACCAGCGACTCGGGCAGCCCCAACGGGGTGTCGTGGCCGTCCCCGCGGGCATACACAGCCGCCACCGCCCCCCGGCCGGCGTGTCGGCCCTCGCTCTCCAGCCTTCCGGCGAGCGCCGCTCGAGCCCGCTCCTGCTGCTCGACGGTTGGCATGACGGTGACCGCCCCGGGCAGCTCGTCGAGGACGCCGTGGAGCGGGAGCCTGCCGCCGCTCCCCCGCCGCCACCGCGGGAGCCCCTCGGCGTCGCGCAGGGCGGCGTCGGCGAGGAAGCTCCGATGGGTGAGACCGGGCGACACCCACGCCCCCACCGCCCGGTAGCGGGGACCGACACGGGTGAGGACCCGGGCGATGACACCGCTGAGGTGGTTGTGCACGTCGACGTACGCCTCCCGCTCCGCCGGGCCCCAGCGCCACTTCCCGCCGGACAGCTCGACGGCGGTGCTGTCGGATCGTTCCGGCGACACCGAGGTCCCCCTCCCCTCGAACAGTCCCGGGTCGTCGTAGCTGGTGGCCACGCTCTGCGTCCCCTCCCACTCGTAGATGAACGGATAGGGAACGAGCGCCAGCGGCTCGGACATGACGATCCGGTCGAGGAGCAGCCCGTCCTTGGCCAGCGAGCCCTCGTGGAGCAGCGCCGGGTCCTCGCCCGGTTCCAGGGCTGCGAGCAGCTCAGCCGGCGCCGACGACTCGCCCACCGGGGACCATCCGGCGGTGAGCAGCGCGCCGTTGATGGCACGGTGCTCGCGGCTCGTGCTGTAGGGCTTGTACTTGGTGCACGGGATGAGCAGCGCCACCCGCTCACCGGGCTCCGGCTCCCACCGCTCGGCGACGAAGTCGAGCCAGGCGCGAACCCTGGGGTGGCGGAGCGCGTCCCGGTTCGCCTGGGGCGAGTAGAACCGGAGCGACGGGTCGAGTGCGTACGGGGCGCGGATCTTGCGCAGCGACTCGGCGAGCCGGTTGTCTGGATGGAGGGCGGCGCCACTGGTCAAGGAATCCTCCCCAGGGGTCGGCAACCGGGCACCCTACTATTGTCGCTAACAGTGAAACAGGCGGGAGCGTCGGTGCCATGCCGGTGATTCGGAAGATCGTGCGGGTGGTCGAGGACGGGCTCACCGAGGCCGGAAGACCGGTGGAGCCGCTGTACCGGAAGGTGGCGGTGGCGGTGGTGGTCGACAACCCCTATGCGGGTCGGTACTCCGACGACCTGAGCGAGATCCTCGACTTCAGTGTCGGGCTCGGCGACACGATGGGGGCGCTCTTGGTGGAGACGATGGCCGGCCCGATCCAGAGCTATGGCAAGGCGAGCATCGTCGGCATGGACGGTGAGGACGAGCACGGTCACGCCTTCCTGACCACGGTGATGGCCGACCGGGTGCGGTCGGCGGTCGGCGGTGGGGCGGCGTGGATCTCGTCGACGGGCAAGCGGGGGGCGCCGGGCACCTCCATCGACGTCCCGCTCGCCCACAAGGACGCCCTCAAGGTGCGCTCCCACTACGACACCATGACGGTCCGGGTGCCCGACGCCCCCGGGCCCGACGAGGTCGTGGTGGTGGTCGCCGCCGCCAACCGGGGTCGACCAAATTTCAGGCTCGGCGGGTTGCGCCACGAGGACGTGGTCGGCGAGGACGGCCTGCACTGATGGCGGAGACGCTCCCCGCTCCGAGCACGGATTACGGCGAGCTGCGCAACTACATCGGCGGCGAGTGGCGCCCGTCGACGACAGACAGGTTCCTGGACGTGGTCGACCCGGCCACCGGCGCGGTGATCGCCCGGGTACCGGAGTCGTCGCCTGGCGACGTCGAGGAGGCGGTGGCGGCGGCGCGGGAGGCCTTCGGGTCGTGGGCGACGACGTCGGCGGTGAAGCGCACCCGGCCGTTCTTCCAGCTCAAACAGCTGTTGGAGGAGCACAAGGAGAGCCTGGCCCGCTCGCTCGTCCAGGAGATGGGCAAGGTGCTGAAGGATGCCCGCGCCGAGATGGACCGGGCGACCGACGAGATCGAGGCGGCGTGCGCCATCCCCACCGCCACCCGCGGGTACCACCAGGAGAACATCGGGCCCGACCTCGACCTCAAGGTCACCAACGTTCCCCGCGGCGTGTTCTTCATGGTGCCTTCGTTCAACTTCCCGGCGATGGTGCCCCTCGAGTACCTGCCCTACGCCGTCGCCGCCGGCTGCACCTACATCGACAAGCCCAGCCCGCAGGTGCCGATCACCCAGACCCGGATCTTCGAGTTGATCGACCAGTGCGGGTTCCCCCCGGGGGTGGTGAACCTGGTGCACGGCGGCGCCGATGTCGTCGACCGGCTGCTCGAGCATCCCGACACCGAGGGCTTCTCGTTCGTCGGCTCCACCAAGGTCGGTGCCGAGCTGTACCGGCGGGCCGGGGTCCTCGGCAAGCGCGCCCAGGCGGCGACGTCGGCGAAGAACCACTTCGTGGTGATGCCCGACGCCGACCTCGACCGCACCGTCGATGCGGCGATGTCGTCGTTCTTCGGGTCGGGCGGGCAACGCTGCCTCGCCGGGTCTGTCCTCGTCCCCGTCGCCGAGCGCCTACGAGCCGGTGCGCGACGCCCTGGTCGCCGCCGCCTCGAAGTGGCGGCTGGGCAGCGGGCTCGACGAGACCGTCGACCTCGGGCCCGTCGTCTCCCACGCCGCCCGGGACCGGATCGTCGCCATGATCGACACCGCCGTCTCCCAGGGCGCGGTGCCGCTGCTCGACGGGCGTGACCCCGAGGTGCCCGACTGGCCCGACGGGGCGTTCGTCGGCCCCACCATCCTCGACGGCGTGACCGCCGACATGGAGATCGCCCACGAGGAGGTCTTCGGGCCGGTCGCCGTCATCCGGCGCGCCGACTCCCTCGACGACGCCATCGCCATGATCAACGCCAGCCGGTACGGCCACTCCGCCATGCTCTTCACCGAGAGCGGCGCCACGGCGAGGGCGTTCGAGGCCCGGGTGACCGTGGGGAACATCGGGATCAACGTCGGTGTCCCCGCCACCCAGGCCTGGGCCACCCTCGGTGGGCTCAAGGAGTCGGCGTACGGACCACTCCACGGGCGGGGCGAGGCCTACCTGTTCTTCACCGACCGCAAGGTCGTCGCCTCCCGCTGGAGCTGAGCGACCGCCCGGCGGTCCCTCACTCCCCGGTCGACATCGCGCGTATCTAGGGGTGCTCATCGTGATCGACTTGTCCTGACAATCGAGGGCAGATCTGCTGCCGTCACGAGGGAGAGAACCATGAACAACGATGCCCCGCGTACCCGGACCTTCCGCCGCGTCGTCGCCGCGACCATCGCCGTCGTCGCCATCGCGCTGGCCTCACAGCTCGGGCCGACCCCAACGGCCGCCACCGACGGGACCGCCGTGGTCGCCATCATCCACCCCATGCAGCCCATCGGGAACATCGACTGCTGCCACTAGCCCCCGGCAGCCAGGGGTGTCGCACCGCCGGCCGACCCTCGCCGCCTCGCTGTGGAGAGAACGTGGTCGAACGCCACGACAGGTCTAGGGCCGACCGAACAGTAACGGCATCGGCATCCCCGACTCCATATCGGAGGTGAGGCAGGTTCCGGGCGGCCCTGGGCGACGAACTCCGGACCTGATCCTCCAATTTGGCGGCACGACTAGCGGATCTGCAATCGAGACGCCATCCTCACGACTCGGCCAGCATTCGCTGTAGAAGCTCCCACAGCTCCGCGCTCAGCGGACTGGGAAACAGGGTGCAGTCCGCAGTTCTTGTCATGCCACTCTCATCCCATGTGATCACGACGTCTGTCAGTCCGTGACCAGTAAGCGGCCGCCGACACAATCTGAGTTAGTTTGATCCGGCTGATAAGACGACCCGTATCCGCAACGACTACGAGTGCGCGATCTGTGAGGAACAAGATTCCGACGGCTCGAACGCCGTCAGAGAGCTGTAGTTGGACCGGCGTATTCCGCAACAGTTGTTCGTCAATACGCATGTATGGCTGCACTAGTTGTCGGCGTTCTGCCTCAACTCGCAGTCCTTGTTCAACAAGATACTCGTCGACAAGTCGACGGCTTCTGTGCTTGAGACGGCGTCGTCGACGTCGTCGGTTGAAGCAGGTAAACCTTCGATGCTGCGTTCACTAGAGCCTACCGCATCCGTCTCTCCTCTTTGTGCCCAACCGCTCCCACGCCGCCTGGTTGTCTCGGCTGCCATGTCCATAAACAGCTTGATGGGTGGAAGAACGATCGTTCCAGGCTTGACATCGCACGGACAGATTGCGGGGTGTTCATAGCCGAGATCACCGAGCCTCGTATCGGTCTCCAGCCCGCACTTTCGACACGGGCCCCAAACTCCGCAATCCAGTACTTGGGGCGTCTCTTGAACAAGACCCCTTGGCTCCTTGTCGCCTTGCCAGTGTCGGCGGCGCCAAATCGGCGGACCGTGGCCAGCGAGACGATCTCTGACGCGTCAACGCCCTCGCCACGCGCAACGTCCTCGATAGCCCGGTGCCCGCGGGAGATGGGGCGTGGCGTGTCCACGATTTGGCTCCGGCGGCGGTGGCCGCCTACGGAGGCTCCTCGGCCCCCTAGGCCTTCTGCGAGGAGGCGAGGGCGGTGCTCGCCGCCATGAATCGGCCGTCGATGGCAAGGCGCGGCTCAGCTGCAGCGCGGCCGCCCAGATCGACGGCCGAGACGCCGGCACCATGTTCATGGTCACACCGAGACGAGAGCCGAGACGATCTGGCCGAAGAGGGGGCCGTCAGCCGTGTGCGAACTCAACCATCCTGCGGGGGGGCTAGGTCGGTTCAGGCCATCAACAGCTTCAAAGCGGGGTCATGAAGCGGCCGCTCACCCACGCGGACATCCTCCTCATCCGCCCAGACCTCGTCTGACACCATGGTGGCTACGTCCGGATCGCATCGATCAGGTCGTCGATGGTCGCCAGTCATCCGTCACCATTCCTGCCTACGCAGTGCCATCCCAAGACCCGTATCCGCCGCGGGTCCACGGCGTCTCTCGGGACGGGCATGTCCAGCCGATGTCCGGCAGCGGACCGCACCACCACGCTCTCGACGGCAGCCTCGGTCAAGGGCAGACCTCGCTCTACTCGTCCGGGACCAACGTCCACACTCGCTTGAGGGGCAGCTCGGCCTGCAGATCCTCGGGGAGCTGCCCGTAGCAGTCGGAGAGCGCCGCGATCAGGTCGTCGGCGTCCCAGAGGCGGATCTCGAAGAACAGCTTCCTGGCCTCATCGAGCACGCTGCGCTTGAACCCTCCCCAGGACACGAGCAGCCCTCGGTCGGCTCCGAAGGTCCTCATCACGCCCTGCAACTCCCGCAACACACGCACGTCAACAGGGGCATCCGAAGACTTCACCTGGACGATGAGGCGAGGCGGCTCGAATCCCATGGGCCCTCTGCCGGCGATGATGTCCACTCCGCCGTCGGGACCCGCCGGTGACAGTCGGGTTCGATACCCCTGGGTCTGAAGAATCGCGTCGACCAACCTGGCGTGGTCGTGCCCCTTGAACCGCTGTGAGAGGAACGACCGGATCTGATCGCGAGCGAAGGTCTCCACGTCGACGGCTTCGGCGGTCTCCTCGGTCGGGATCTCTTCAGTCACCGGCAGTGGTGGCGCCGGCACGCCCTCGACGATCGCTCGAATCCGCTCCTCGGCGTTGTTGCGCTTGATCTGACACACCGTCAAGGCGGCGCCCAAGGAGTAGAGCAGGTCCTGCTCGAAGGCGCTGCGAGGCAGATCATCCCGGATCCACTGGACCGGTCGCACATGACGAGCGCCCGGCGGGTTCTCCGGCCGGTACTCGTACCCAGCCGTGACACGCCCCACCGCAATGGCGCTTTGATGTTTCAACGGCAGCACAGCAAGGTCACCCGGTTGGATCCGCCCCACAAAGCTCCACACCTGCGTCGACCAGTTCACCAACGTGTTCGGCTTGGCGTCCGGATACGGCTCCCGGAGGAGGCTCTCGACGTCCTGCCGGGACCGAGCTGACGACAGATCGGGCAGCTCGTCCCAACCGATCACGACGACGCCGTCCTTCAGTGCAAAGTCCTCGCGCTCGCCGGTACGGCCGGCTCGTACCATCCACACCGTCATCACACCGCCTCCGAAGTCGTTCAGTCGCTCCCAATCCTCGCCAGTCATCAAGCCGGAAGAGATAGTCGAACAGGCCGCGAAAGCAACACGGCCGAGCTGTCGGCTCCCCCGCCAGTGACCTATGCCAGCACGTCGATGGGAGAAGCCTGGTTGGCCGTCATAGGGTTCGACTGCCACACCGGTCTGGCCAAGCTTCTGACGTCGGCAGCGACTCGGTCGATCGATGCGAGGAGGTCGGCTTCCGATCCGGCGAGGTCGAGGGTGGTCACGCTGATCGACTTGCCGAGGTGACGTACCCGGTAGTGCCAGGGCTCGTCTTCGCCGGCTGCGTAGACGAGGAAGCCCGCCGGGGAGGTCGGTGGCAACGGCATAGGCGAGCACCTGGTACAGGTCGGCGTTGGGAACGGACGCGGTCCTGGGTCTTCTTGTACTTGACGTCACCGACGAAACGGCAGCGACTCCCCTGCCACCAGGAGAGGTCGGGCTTCAGGACGATCCGGCCGTGCTCATCTCAAGAGCGAGTCGACGACCCTTCGCCCCTCGCGGGAAAGGACCTCTCGCTCAACCCGAGCCGGGCCCGCAGCGTGTTGATGACGAATAGCTCGAAGATCTCGTTCATATCGACGAGGAACCCGGCGGTCCGTGTCTCGCCGCGCCATGAGATCCGGGGACGATGCCGGCGAGGATGAGCCGTGCCAGCTCGACCGCGGGTCGGTAGTGCTCGTTGAGCCGGTCGTACCGGACGACCGGGATCTCGCGTCCGCCGGTACTCGACCAAGGCGACGTTGGCGAGCGCGCCGTCGATGGCACGCAGCTCCGTTGCGGGACTCCGGGCGTCGGAGCGGAAGGCGGCGCAGGCGGGCTACGGCCGCCCTGAGCAGGCGGTTGTGCTCGATATCCTCGGTGTACTCGTCGAAGCTGACCTCGACCGGAGGCACGAACGAGAAGCGACGCCGCATCTGGTCGTCGACTCGGATGCGGCCACGCACCGTGAGCAGCGAGTCCTCCGTCGAGCGGTAGCCCTGCAGCAGCCCGCGCCGCAGCACGGCGCGGACCTGGGCACGAAGCCGGGGACGATCGCCTCGACCAGCTGGTCCGCGCCGCCGAGGTCGACGGCTCGCGGCCAGACTCCCGGAGCGCCGATCGCGTGGGAGATCAGGAACAGCACCCGCTCCATGGGCAGCTTGGGACGGATCACGACGGAGATGTCGCCGACCGCCACCGCTCCGATGTTCTGGTCCGGCGTGACGTCGTAGCGTCCAGGCTCGTCGGCCGCTTGGGGCTAGGCGCACCGACGGGACGCTACCGACGCAGCGTCGTGACCTCCTCGGGATCGAGTGCGACGTCACGCTCGGTGACCCACTCGGTGAGGTCAAGCCTCGTCATCGAGGTCGGATCGACACGGTCTCTCCGGGCTGCGCCCGGAGTCGGTCGAGCTGGAAGTCGTCCACCCGGTCGTCCTCGTCGAAGAGCGCCTCTGCGAGGTGGGCAGGACGGCGTGCTCCCAGATCAGCCGCACCCACTCGTCGTCGAGGCTAGCGGCCGAGGAAGTGGCTCGGACCGATCGCGAGATCGCGGTCGCCGATGCGCTCGTTGGCGCGCTCGACACACGTCGGCCACCCACACCATCGCCGGTTGCGCCTCCATGAGCCAGCGCCGAGCAGGCCTTCGATCGGGCACCCGGTCCGGGAAGAACGGGACGAAGTAGAAACGCCGTCGCAGGGCGAAGTCGACGAGCGCGATCGAGCGGTCGGCGGTGTTCATCGTGCCGATGATGAGCAGGTTGCTCGGCAGCACGAAGCCCGCATCGGAGTACTGCAGGGTCGACCTCGTCGTTGCGGTACTCGAGCAGGAAGTACAGCTCGCCGAACACCTTGGCGATGTTGGCCCGGTTGATCTCGTCGATGATCAGGACGTAGCGTCGTCTCGGGGTGCTCGATGGCGCTGGCGGCGAGTCGCTTCAGGGACCGTCGCGAGCCGGAAGCCCGCCTGTCCGCTTGCGAGCTCCGCGGTCGGTACCCCTCGACGAAGTCCTCGTACGCGTAGGACGGATGGAACTGCACCAGCTCGACGGTTCCGGCGCTGCCGGCGAGCCACTCCGCCAGCTGGCGGGCGACGTAGGTCTTGCCGGTGCCGGGCGGACCGTAGAAGACGACCTGCTTGCGGTCACGGAGCAGGTGGACGGTGTCGGCGAGCCAAGCCTCGTCGAGCGACAGGCTCCTGGCGAGGTCACTCAGGAAGCGTCCGGGACGATGACCTCACGGTCACCGATCTGGTCGGTTCCATCGGCCGCTCCTTGGCTTCGTCGATACTTCGCGAGGGCCTCGCCCTCCTCCGGCGGCAGGCCGCGCTTCTCGACCAGGTACTCGACTGGCGACTTGACCACGGCCCAAAGCGTGCCCTGCGACTCGAGCCGATCGGGTAACTCCAGACCGCGCGCCGAAGCCTCGGTGGCGATCGTGTCGAGGAACTCCACCGCGTGCTCGTACACCTCTGCGGGGCGGGCGGTGGACGACGGCTTGGAGTGATCGGTGAGCACGAACGCGTCCCAGAACGGCGTTTGCCGGTAGATGGGATACGACAGCGGGTCGATCGCCATCAGAAGGAACGACACCAGCGCAAGCCCGGCCCCCTTCCGCACCCACTCGGGCGCTGGGGTCGACGCCGGGTCGGGATACGGGTCGTGCGGCGTGCCGGGCGACGACTCGGTCGGGCCGCTGTACGGCCCACCCGCCTTGATCCAGCACGGTATGCACCGCCCGTGGTAGGCGGCACCGTGCGATGTCGAAGGCGGTGGAGTCGTTCCGCCCGGTTTCGGTCGCCTCCCGCCAGCCGCGATGCGGGCCTCGGTGGTGGCCCGGCCGGTGGCGACATACCCGCGAGTGGTGCTGCCGCCGCCGCACAGCGCGCGCGGTCGGGTCGACGGCAGGGGCTAGGTGGGCGTACTTGCCGTTGCCGGCATGCACGAACACATGGTCGGTCGTGGCGGTCGCGCCGCTGGCCGCCGCCATGTACCCGTCGATGCGCTCGGTGAGCGACCGGTCGACTGCCCACAACGCCCGCAACGCCGTCTCGGCTTGCTCCGGCTCGTGCATCGACCCATTCGAAGAAGGCGGAATTCGCACGCCAGTCGGTCAGGTTGGTGTCCTGTACCGCCCGCCGCAGATCGTCGACCCAGGGCCCGCCCGACAGGAAGGCGTCACGCACCTCGGTGACCCGCTCGGCGGAGTCGAGCTTGTAGGCGATCTCGTCGTCGTGGAACCCTTCCAACTCCGCGGAAGCCGGCGGGCCCAGTGGACGAATTGGCCCCAACGGCTCGTGTCCGGTTGCCACTGATTGAGGACCACAGGGTCGTAGAAGCTGAACGAGGGCCCGTATTGCTCGGCGAGTGATCTGCGGATCTGGAGGAGCTGGCGATCGACGTCGTCCGTAGGATCCGTGACCCGCGTCGGCGAAGTGCGCAGCGATGCGCTTCTCGCGCCTCGCGTGACACGATCGATTCGAACGTCTCCGGATGAACGATATGCAGCAAGGCGAGCCGTTGGGTGTAAGCGGCCTGCATCGGAACTGTCCATAGCCAGTCCTTGAATGCCCACGGATCGGAGAGACAGCCGCTCGCGGTCGAGCGCCGAACCGCTTCCAGCTGCCGGAGCGCCTCGACGACGAAGGCGAGCTGGAACGGCCGATAGGTGTGGAACGCCGTGCCGGTGCTGCACAGCCCGTCTTCGAGTGCGTCGGTGATCTCTGGAGGAATGTTGACCACGGTCGGGGACCAGCCCAACACCGTCTCGATGACTTCCTTCTTCCTGTCGCCCGTGACCGAGCGCCTCGATGCGATGAGGAAATGCACGACAAGCAACTCGCCCATGAGCTGGATCGCGTCGGACGTCGCATCAGCGAGACTGCCGGTGCAGCTTGATGAGGAACTCGTCGCCGCTGGTGTCCGGGTTCTGCCACGAAGCGGGCGTGCAACTCGTCGAGCAACGTGGGCGACCACACTGCCTTGCCCGGCGTCAGCAGCGAGTCGTCCGAACGAACGCCACTTCTACCCAGCGTTCAGCCATCGGATACACGACTGAGGCCTGAGGTTTATTGCGCCGCGCCACGCGTCTTCCCTGCAGACTCAAGCTAGCGTTGACCGGCAGCCAGGACCGAACACCACCTCGATCGGTCGACGACGATCTCGCGAGAGTGCAGCGGCTCCATGAGTTGCCCAACACGACCTCGATCTTGGCGCTCTCGCTCTTAATCGTCGTCGACTCCCAACACCGCCGGATCTCAAGAACCCTCCCGACCTCATTGTTTCTCCTGCGCACGATACCCACGATGGCTCGGTCGCCCGCGCGTCCGGCGGGCGCCGACGGCGTTGTGAGACGCTCTGTACGCTTCGTCGACGGCGGCCATCCCCTCGGTAGGAACCTGAGAGGCGTCATGGACAGTCGGTATGGCACAACGCAAGAACCGGCGATGGTCAAGGAGATGTATCGGCTGTGGAGGTATGACGGCACTCCGAAGTCCACCCTCGAGATCAGGTCTTTCGGCGCCGCTCAGGCACACGGAAAACGCTTCACGGCCCTCGTCAAGAGGCATCTCGGCATCGACACTGAGAAACAGCATCCCCTGGCTGCGGAGGTCGAGCGCTTGAGGGCGCTGCTCGTCCAGCACGGGATCGATCCCGACCAGTGAGCGTCGCCTTCCCTGAGCGGCGAGCACACCTCAGGCAGGACGCCGGTTCAGTCTCCAGCCGGCCAGCCGGATCTGGCTGGGCTCGCCGTCTCATGGGTCGGACACCTCGCGACACGCGGACGGCGACAGTGTTGCTCAACGACACTATGTCGTATCGGCCGAAAACCGTTGCACTGTATGAGTTTCCAGTCGCTTCTTCCGGCGGTCTTCGCGCTTCTTTGGCCATTCTGAAGCCAGATCGCGTCCAATCCGCGGCCTCCACGGCGGCGGCCAGCCATCCGCCACTGCCTCAGGTGCGTCGGTGAATCAGAGCGCCACCACTGGCTCCACCCGCCGTCGCCGAGCACGACAGCTGTCCCGTGCAATGAAGAACGCGTCCTGAGAGCAATACATT